>NZ_JAAKGB010000001.1 GCF_011039275.1 Streptococcus hyointestinalis | reverse complement strand
AGGCAGTCCTCTTGTGGATAAATTCAGTTTCTTTATTGTACCATAAGTTCACATAGTTTTCCACAGGCAAAAAAGAAAAAGATTTGTTTAAAAAGTTATCCACAAAGTCAGTATTATCACGTGTTTAGCTGATTTTTACTCAAAAAGAAGGCTAAATTTGTCATCAAAAAGTAACCTAAGAAGATCTAAATAGTTGCAACTGTGGACAAAAAGAGTCAACAGGTGTGTACTTGACTTATCCACAGGTTGTGAAAAACTTTCTTTCTAAGATTTCTCTAGAGCTTTCACGTTTTTATCTTGTGGAAAAGTGAATATAAAAAAAGAAGTTATAAACAGCTTATTTAAAACTGTTTATAACTCTGTTTAAATCGTCTAAGGTCTTATAGGTAATACTCAACGTCCCTGAGCCGTCTTTTTTGGTGTGGATTTTTACGTCAAGTCCTAACTTTTCTGCTAGAGCACGCTCCTCGTGGCTGGTAAAGAGATCCTTACTTTCTTTTTTGCTAGGTGCCTTTGCCTTTAGTTGCTTTTCTAGCTGACGGACAGTGAGCTGCTCCTTTAGCACTCTTTGGTACCATGTAAGCTGAGTGTCCTCTTTTTCTAGTGTCAATAGAAGCCTGGCTTGCCCAGTGCTGATGTGACCTCTTCTTAAGCCTTCTTGGATGCTTTTAGGCAGCTGCAAGAGCCTAAGGCTATTTGTGATGTAGGGGCGTGATTTGCCCATAAATTGTGCTAATTCTTCGTGGGTTAGCTCTTTTTTGCTGATCAGTTGCTGGTAAGCCAGCGCTTCTTCTATGGGGTCAAGATCGCTACGTTGTAGATTTTCAATAATGGCTTGTTGCATACTCTGCGTGTTATCAAGCTGTTTTATGATGGCAGGAATTTCTGTTAGTCCTGCTAACTGCGACGCTCTTAGCCTACGCTCTCCTGCCACTAGCTCGTAGCCAAAAATATCAGATGGACGCACGATAATAGGTTGAATAATCCCATTTTGCCCAATAGAAGCTGCTAGTTCTTCTAACTCTTCTTGTTTAAAATGAAGCCTAGGTTGGTAAGGGTTGGGGCTGATATCTTTGATCGCAATCGTTGTTAATCTGTCTTTCGTCATAAATTGTCCTAGTCATTAAAAGTATGATAAAAAGGTTGAGAACTCTCAACCTTTTTTGCGAGACGAGCTCGCTAATATTGTACTATATCTGAGTCAAAATCACTAGAAGAAAATCACTCGCTAGCAGAGCTAGAACTTGAGGTCAAATCTTTACTTGATTTTGTTAGTTTAATGTCAACGGTTTTCTTAGTTGTTCCACGGTAGAAGGTAACCTTGATAGTATCTCCGATGCTATGGTCGTAAAGGAGACTTTGGAGATCACTTGTTGAAGTAACAGCTTCGCCGTCAATTTCAGTAATGACATCGTATTTTTCAAGCTTGCCACTAGCAGGCATACCAGACTGTACAGAAGCTACCACAACACCATTTGTCACACTTGTTGGGATGTTGAGCTGGCTGATGGCGCTTGTTGATAGGCTGCTAAGGTCCGTCATGGAGATACCAAGAGCTGGACGGGTCACTTGACCGTTCTTTTCAAGCTGGTTGATGATTTTCACCACGTCGTTTGATGGAATGGCAAATCCCATACCCTCGACAGAATCACCACTTGATAGACTAGATGATGATGTGCTTGAAATCTTACTTGAGTTGATACCGATGACTTGTCCTTCGATATTGATGAGAGGACCACCAGAGTTCCCTGGGTTGATAGCGGCATCGGTTTGGATAGCGTTTGTTGAGATGGTTTGTCCGCTGTCATTAGTTGTTGTCACGGTACGGCTAAGACTTGAGACGATACCTTGTGTTACAGAGTTGGCATAGTCTGTACCAAGAGGGCTTCCGATAGCGATAGCTGTTTCACCGACCTTGATAGTAGAAGAGTTAGCAAATTCAGCAACGGTAATATCCTTCACTTTACTTGATTTAATCTTAACGACAGCAAGGTCAGAGTAGGTATCCGCACCGACTAATTCACCAACAACTTTTGTGCCATCTGAGAGCTGAATCTCGATTTGTTGAGCACCGTCAATAACGTGGTTATTGGTAACGAGATAAGCAGTATCACCGTCTTTCTTGTAGATGACACCAGACCCTTCACCATAAACAGACAAGCCGTTATCTGTAGTATCAGAGCTTGAGCTATTGTCTTGGCTATTTTGACTATCACCGCCAAAAAGTCGTCCGTACAAATCAGAGCTTGAACTTTGTGTTTTTTGGTAATTGATAACCGAAACAACAGCTCCTTGAACTTTTTCAACCGCCTTAGTAGTGCTATTTGAATTATTATAGACCACCTTACCAGCAACTGTTGTTGAGTTTGAGCTGGAGTTAGAACCAAGAGGGGTTTTCAGGATAATAAGCGCTCCTAGAATACCACCGATAAATCCGATGATAATCACGACCAACCATTTTCCCCAACCTTTGAAAAATGTTGCGATAGACTTCATAAAAAACTCCTTAGTCAATTCATTTTTACTAACAATATATCAGCAGACTTAATTAGACCTTAAAGGTTCTCTTAAAAGTTATCCACAGACTGTGGATAATAAATGACCTTTGAAGATTTCTTACGCTTTTACGCTACTTCTAGCTTCTAAAAATGCTTTTCCACTTGTGGAAAAGCTGTTAATTTTCTGTTTATATGGTAAAATAAAAATATGAAAGTAAAAATCATCACCGTCGGAAAACTAAAAGAAAAATACCTCAAAGAGGGTATCGCAGAGTATAGCAAACGTCTCAGTCGCTTTACCAAGTTAGAGCTGATTGAGGTGCCAGATGAAAAGACACCTGATAATGCGAGTGAGGCAGAAAAAACAGCTATCATGGCAAAAGAGGCTGAGCGTATCTTAGCCAAAATCTCTGAGCGTGAGTATGTCATGGCGCTTGCGATTGAAGGACAGCAATTTCCTTCTGAGACCTTTAGTCAAACATTAGCCAATGCCACATTAAGCGGCTACTCGACCCTTACATTTATCATTGGAGGAAGTCTTGGCTTAGCTCCTGAGGTCAAAAAAAGAGCCCACCAGTTGGTGAGCTTTGGCAAGTTAACCCTGCCCCATCAATTGATGCGACTGGTTCTTATCGAGCAGATTTACCGAGCCTTTATGATTCAGCAAGGTAGCCCTTATCACAAATAAAGGGCAAGAAAAAAATGATTCCAGCAGGATTCGAACCTGCGACCGTTCGCTTAGAAGGCGAATGCTCTATCCAGCTGAGCTATGGAACCACAACAACACTATTCTAACAAAATTGACCGCTAGTGTCAATAAGCTTACAACTAAATAGACGGACAGCAAAAAGCACCTATGAGCTAGCTCATAGGTGCTTTTAAAGTGTTTAATGTTCTTCTTTGTGGCAGACAGCTTCTATGTTGTTACCATCAGAGTCAATAAGATAGGCAGCATAGTAGTTAGGGTGGTAGTTTTCACGCAAGCCAGGCTCACCATTACTTTTAGCCCCTGCTGCTAGCCCTGCCTGATAAAAAGCATCGACCTGAGCATGCGTATCTGCATGAAAGGCAATGTGCTGAGGCTCAGCTTCCCCTTGGTTCAGCCAGAAATCGCCCATGAGGTCACAATCATTAGGCTCTACAAAGCTAGCAGCTTGCGGAAAATCCGCTGCTAGTTGATAGCCTAGAGGTCGCAAAACCTTTTGATAAAAATCCTTGCTTTTTGTAAAGTCTTTGACCTTAATACCGAAATGATCAATCATAAGAGGTCCTCCTTTTTCAAGGGCATTGTAACAAATTGGATAACCAGTGTCAACGAGCTTGAGACTAGTAAAATCGGGCTGTTTCTGAAGCAGCCTTGAATGAGATTGACAGCGTGAAAAGAAAGGTGGCAGCATTTAGGGTCTCTCTATTTGTGCTACCTCTTTTTTCATTATTGGAAAAAAAGAATGAAAAAAATAATTTTTTTCAAAAAAGTGCTAGACAAAAACTTTTTTTCTGCTATAATAGTAAGAGTAATAAGGACAGTTCCTTTTCTGGTCCGTTGGTCAAGGGGTTAAGACACCGCCTTTTCACGGCGGTAACACGGGTTCGAATCCCGTACGGACTATAGTAAAACTGCTTGGCAGTTTTTTATTTATCCGGCATAGCTCAGTTGGTAGTAGCGCATGACTGTTAATCATGATGTCGCAGGTTCGAGTCCTGCTGCCGGAGTGATAAGGCAACTAAGAGACGTTTTATAACGTCTCTTTTTTAGCTTTAAAAATGAGCTATCAAAAAAGAGACAGGATCCCTGTCTCTTTTAATGTTTTACTCTTTTCTTTTGGATGTAGAGATAGCCAAGAAAACCACTGATACCAAGTAGAGAAAGACCGACTCCTGCTGTGAGCCCGTTTGGCACAAAGGTGAGTGTTACTGTGTGTTTTCCTTTAGGAACATCAACCATCATAAAACCGCTTTGCCCTTTGCGTATGGTCGCTTTTTTTCCGTCGACTTTAGCAGACCAGCCACTATCATATGGCAGTGTAAAGAAGAGAGAACTTGCTTTGTCCGCTTGATAGTGAGCGGTGACGTGATTGCTGTGGGTGCTAACAGAAACATCTTTTTGGTTTATAATCGTCATTGCTTTTTGGTAATTGGCAATATTCAGACCATAGAAGTGTGGTTCTTGGAAGCTGACACGCTGATTTTCTGGGAAGGTGATGGTAGCTGTGATATTCTCATTGGCGTCAAATTCTCCCAAATCAAAGAAGGTATAGGCATCGTCTGTGGTGTAATGAACCGTTTTACCGTTGATGGCGATAGCAACATTTTCTTGATTGGTATTTGAAAATAGGATATTTGGCATGCTGAGGTAGACTTGGCTTTTCTCTGTTGTCTTAAAGCTGTAAGTGACAGAAGCGGTGCCATTGTCTACTTGTTGCGTTGTTACTGTCTTGTCAAGCTGACTAGCTCCACTGACCAATTGAGATGATAAGCGGGAAAAATAGCTGTCATGAAGCCCAGTAAGCTGATTGAGAAGGGCAGTTTGATTGTCCAGTGTGTTGACAGTGAACTTGACATCTTTGTAAACACCGTTTGTTAGAATGGCGAGTTGGCTAGCATTGCTATTTTCATATAGACTGACAGCATCTTCAGATGCGACTAGCGAGAAACCATACTTATTAGGAACATCCTCTGAAGCAAGCAGATACTTGATACCAAACAAACTATCAGCAATCAAGGTATTATTTTGATAGCGCAGGTTGAGATTGGTACCGGTAGACTTGTACCCCAAACGGTCAAGCATGCTACTAGAGAGCCTGTTGCGAATAGATGAGAATTGTGAAATCCCATTGTAGCCAAACTTCATGCTGTCATTTCCTGTCTGAGGAAGATTACGCTCCGTTCGGAAAAAGGTCTTGGTTCTTTCTTTACTCAGAGCGACGAGTTTACTAATCTCTGTTAGCTGCCGTTCGTAGCCTTCTCTTGTTGGAAAGACCCATTCGTCTTTGACACCAGTAATCTGAGCGTGCGTGTTAAAGGTCACCTCTAAAACGGTGAACAGTAGGATAAAACTAACAAAAATGGACTTTGTAAACCAGCCTTTTTTCCAGCTGATGATGAGCACTATGTAAACCAGTGTAAAGATTAGCGTAAAGATAAAGAGGTAGCCTGTCAAGAAAGGATAGTGTTTTCTTGCGATAAAAGTAGCGATAAAACCAAGACTAGGGATAGCTATACCTAGAAGAGAGTGTCTCAGTTGATTTTCTTTGAGGTAGGTCAAGGTCTCTCCAGCTACCACAATCATAAGGAGCGAAAAGACCCAGGCATAGCGATGTAAAAACATATTTGGGGCATGCATGCCTTGCCAAAATAAGTCAAGTGGCTGTAGATAAAAACTAGCGATCAAGAAAGCAAATAAACAAGCATAAGAGAGTCGTATTTTCCAGTTGATTTGCTTTAGAGTAAAGAAGATGAGTGTCAAAAAGAGAGGAAACAGTCCCACATAAATCATGGGAAGCGCTCCAAATTTAGTGGTATCATAACTTCCCACTAGATTTTTAGCAAAGAAGTCAAGATACCAACTATCTTCTGTAAAGAGAGTTGTCAACTTTGTCAACTCCTCGCCATGCGTTGACAAGTCAAGATATGTCGGAAGTAGCATGACACAGCTGGTCAGTGCAGCAAGCAACGAGATGAGGCCAAACCGCACAAAGCTAAGGAGACGTTCCTTCCAAGTCGTCAATCGACTGAATAAGGTAATGCTGTAGAGCACCAGAAAAATCGCCATCATAAATCCAAAATAATAGTTTTGGATGAATAAAAGAGAGAGCGCCAGATAATAGAGGAGGACTTTTCGGTTTTTGATGAGACGATCTAGCCCTAAAAGAATCAGAGGCGCTAGTATAAAGACATCCAGCCACATGTTAATCTCAATCTGACTCATAGCAAAACTCATTAAACTATAGGACAAAGAGAGTGCTAGAGCAAGGGCTCTATGCAGTTTCGCATAAAGCTTTGTGAGCATGTAGTAGCTAGAGAGCCCCATTAAGCCAACCTTTATCAAGGTAAACAAATAGATGGCGTCAGGCATAGTCTCAAGATTAAAGAAATAAACAAAGGGTGACAAGAAACTTCCAAGATAGTAGCTGATAAGCGCATAGAAATTTAATCCTAGCCCACTTGTAAAAGTGTAAAAAAGACTGTCCTGACCATGCAAGATATTGCGCAAGTTTTGAGCAAAAATCACATATTGGTGAAAGCCATCGCTGGCTAGAATAGTTGTAGGACTGTTCCAATAGATGTTTTGTGTCAGTAAGATAAAAGCTAGAATCGCTACAGGCAGGAGAAAACTGCACAGGTAATAAAAGGTTTTCTGGTATTTTTTCAAGAATGCCATAGTCACTCCTTGTCTAGGGCTATAAAAGAATCAAGTCTGAAGCCTCTAGTGCTCCAGACTTGCTGAATGTTTATTACGATTTCCAAAGCTCAGCCACTTTAGCTTGAACCTCTGCATTGTCCAAAAACTCGTCATAAGTCTCGTCAATACGGTCAATGACACCATTTTTTGAGATGACGATGATGTGATTGGCTAGGGTCTGGATGAACTCGTGGTCGTGACTAGCAAAGATGATAGATTCTTTAAAGTCTTTGAGTCCGTCGTTTAGACTAGAGATAGACTCCAAGTCTAAGTGGTTGGTTGGGTCGTCAAGGATGAGAACGTTTGACTTGAGGAGCATGAGTTTTGAGAGCATGACACGCACCTTCTCACCTCCTGAGAGAACGTTGACAGACTTGTTAACCTCATCACCTGAGAAAAGCATACGTCCCAAGAAGCCACGTAAGAAAGTATTGTCGTCTTCTTCTTTACTTGCAAATTGGCGTAGCCACTCAAGGATAGACTCATCTGTTGCAAAATCTTTAGAGTTATCTTTTGGAAGGTAAGAACGACTTGTGGTTACCCCCCATTTGATAGTGCCTTCGTAGTCGATATCATCCATGAGCGCACGGATAAGAGCTGTGGTTTGGATGTCGTTTTGTCCGATAAAGGCTGTTTTATCACCTGGACGTAGGATAAAGCTGATATTGTCTAAAATCTTCTCACCATCAATGGTCACAGAGAGATTTTCTACCGTGAGCAAGTCTTTTCCAGTTTCACGTTCAGAGACAAACTTGATAAATGGGTACTTGCGGCTAGAAGGCACGATTTCTTCGAGTTCAATCTTATCCAGCATTTTCTTACGAGAGGTTGCTTGTTTGGATTTGGAAGCGTTAGCGGAGAAACGAGCGACGAACTCTTGCAGTTCCTTGATTTTTTCTTCAGCTTTAGCATTGCGGTCTGCTTGCAATTTAGCAGCGAGCTCACTTGACTGTTTCCAAAAGTCGTAGTTACCGACATAGAGCTTGATTTTTCCAAAGTCCAGGTCTGCCATGTGGGTGCAGACTTTATTTAAGAAGTGGCGGTCGTGAGAAACGACGATGACGGTATTTTCAAAGTCAATGAGGAAGTCCTCAAGCCAAGTGATAGACTGGATATCAAGACCGTTAGTAGGCTCGTCAAGGAGCAGCACATCAGGCTGACCAAAGAGCGCTTTTGCAAGGAGGACTTTGACCTTGTCCCCATTTGCCAGCTCACTCATGTTTTGGTAGTGGAGGTCTTCTGGGATGTTGAGGTTTTGGAGGAGTTGTGAAGCCTCACTCTCAGCTTCCCAACCACCTAGCTCAGCAAAGATACCCTCGAGCTCAGCAGCACGCACGCCATCCTCGTCAGAGAAGTCCTCTTTCATGTAGATGGCGTCTTTTTCTTTCATGATGTTGTAGAGTTTTTCATTTCCCATGATGACGACATCAATGACACGCTCTTCCTCGTAGTCAAAGTGATTTTGACGCAAAACCGAGAGACGCTCATCTGGTCCTAGTGACACATGCCCAGTTGTAGGCTCAATATCACCTGCTAAGATTTTTAAAAAAGTTGATTTTCCTGCACCGTTGGCACCGATAAGACCGTAGGTATTACCTGCTGTAAAGTTAATGTTGACATCATCAAATAATTTTCGGTCACTAAAGCGTAGCGACACGTCAGAAACTGTTAGCAAATTCTTTCACCTCATTTTTTATTGCATCTTCATTTTACCTAAAAAGTGTTGATTTTTCAACGGACTACATCGGCGGAAGAATGTCGTCTGTTGCTTTATGGTACTGTTTTGTCAGACTAAAGCCACGCCCCATGACTTGACTAGCAGGCATGGCAATGATAAAGGCTGTTTCGTCGTATTTGAGGATTTCTTTTTGCAAGCGAGGAAACTCGATACTAGAGACAGTGGTCATCAGCATTTCCTTTGTCCCACCTGTAAATCCTCCGATGATTGGCCACTGGCTAACGCCACGGTCAAGCGTGTTTGTGATATAATCTCGAACTTGCTTGGTTTCTTTGGTAATAATCATAATATTTTTAGATGCATTAAAGCCAGTACTGATAACCTCTACCACGTAGGAAATAGTAATCAGAGCTATAATAGAGTACATCACAGTATCCGCATCAAAGGCAACAAGACTAATCCCCACCACAAGACCGTCAATGAGCACAAGGACAACACCAAAAGGCAGTGGTGTGTACTTGTGGAGGATTTGTACGATGATACCTGTTCCTCCAGTGGAGGAATTGCCAAGAAAAACAAGCCCAAGTCCAGCTCCAACGATAACCCCACCAAAAAGAGCTGCTAGCAGCTGATTGTCAGTGACATTTGGAAAGTTAGCTGTCATCTGGATAAAAACGGGATAAATCAGTGAGCCATAAATGGTTTTAAGAAAGACCCCTCTTCCCAAGAAAACAAGGCAGAGCACCAGCAGTGGGATGTTACTTGCCATGACAAAGGTCGCAGGAGTCCAGCCAAAAAGTTTTTCAAAACTGACAGCTAATCCCCCAACCCCACCTGAGGCGATATGGTTGTGTAAAAACATGACGTTAAAGCCGACAGCTGAAATGAGTGATCCAACGGTCACCAAGAAGAAATCAAAAAGTTTTTTAGTCATTGCGTCCTCTTTCTTACTTATGACTCTATTATCACAAAAGCTTTAGAAGACGTCAAGAACCTTATTC
This sequence comes from Streptococcus hyointestinalis, assembly GCF_011039275.1. Taxonomy (GTDB): domain Bacteria; phylum Bacillota; class Bacilli; order Lactobacillales; family Streptococcaceae; genus Streptococcus; species Streptococcus hyointestinalis_A. The sequence continues at coordinate 2,169,069 of NZ_JAAKGB010000001.1, read as the reverse complement.
TAACTTGACAAACAAGGGGAAATAACATAGAATAAAGGTGTTATTCAGAAGGGTTATCACGAGTGATTTATAGAGAGTTGGCGGTGCTGCAAGCCAGCAATTACAAGATGACTTTGGGCTGATGTTTGACGTGAAACAAATACATAAGTTTCAGGACTAGCACCCCTTAGCGTGCTTCTTCTTTGAAGAGTGAGATGAGTAGTTACACTACTTAATCGAGGTGGTACCACGTTATAGAGACGTCCTCGCACAGCTAGCTGTGCGAGTTTTTTTGATAAATAAGATAAAAAAAGAATGGAGTAATTATGACAAAACCAGTTATTTTGACAGGCGATCGCCCGACAGGAAAATTACATTTGGGGCATTATGTAGGAAGCTTAAAAAATCGTGTGCTTCTGCAAAATGAAGATAAATACAAGATGTTTGTCTTTTTAGCAGACCAGCAAGCCCTAACAGACCACGCCAAAGAATCGGCTATTATCAAAGAGTCTATCGGAAATGTCGCTCTAGACTATCTGTCTGTAGGTCTTGACCCAGAGAAAGTGACCATTTTCATCCAGAGTCAGATTCCAGAGCTGGCAGAGTTGACCATGTACTACCTCAATCTCGTTTCTGTAGCGAGACTTGAGCGCAATCCAACGGTTAAAACAGAGATTGCTCAAAAAGGCTTTGGTGAGTCTATTCCGTCTGGTTTTTTGGTCTATCCTGTGTCACAGGCAGCGGATATCACAGCCTTTAAAGCGAATTTTGTCCCAGTTGGTAACGACCAAAAGCCTATGATTGAGCAAACTCGTGAAGTGGTGCGCACCTTTAACCACACCTATAAAGCAGATGTCTTGGTGGAACCTGAAGGGATCTTTCCGCAAAATGAAGCTGCTGGACGTCTTCCGGGGCTTGATGGCAACGCCAAAATGTCAAAATCTCTAGGAAATGGGATTTACCTTTCAGACGATGCGGATACCGTTCGTAAAAAAGTCATGTCCATGTACACTGACCCTAATCACATTCGTATCGAAGACCCAGGGCAAATCGAAGGCAACATGGTCTTTCACTACCTTGATATCTTTGGACGTGAGGAAGACAAGGCAGAAATTGCAGCCATGAAAGAGCACTATCAACGTGGTGGACTTGGGGATGTCAAGACCAAGCGCTATCTTCTTGAGATTTTGGAGCGTGAGTTGAGCCCTATTCGTGAGCGTCGCCTGGAGTATGCTAAAGACATGGGAGAAGTGTTCAACATGCTGCAAAAAGGAAGTGACAAGGCACGTGAAACAGCAGCGCAAACCCTATCTGAAGTCAAAGCTGCCATGGGTATCAATTATTTCTAAGCATTTGAGAGATTCTGCTAACAAAACTTGTTAGCAGAGTTTTTATTTCTGCAAATTTTCTGACAAATGGTGGAAGGAGTATCATTTTAAAAAATAAAATAGAAGTAGTTGACAAATGATTTTAGCGTGATATGATAGTAACAATAACCCTTAGGACAGGGCTTGTAAGGTCTTGTTACTAAATAGAAAAGAGGAACTGTAAATGTCAAATTGGGACACTAAATTTTTGAAAAAAGGATTTACTTTTGATGATGTCTTGCTCATCCCTGCGGAAAGTCATGTACTTCCAAATGAAGTCAATATGCAAACCAAACTTGCTAAAAATTTGACATTGAATATTCCTATTATTACAGCAGCCATGGACACTGTTACTGAAAGTCAAATGGCAATTGCGATTGCACGTGCTGGTGGACTTGGTATTATCCACAAAAACATGTCTATCAAGGCACAAGCTGAAGAAGTCCGTAAGGTAAAACGTTCAGAAAATGGTGTTATCATCGACCCATTCTTCCTAACCCCAGACAATACTGTCTCAGAAGCTGAAGACCTTATGCAACGCTACCGTATCAGCGGTGTGCCTATCGTCGAAACTCTTGAAAAACGTCAGTTGATTGGTATCATCACAAACCGTGATATGCGCTTTATCTCAGACTACAACCAACCTATCTCAGCACATATGACAAGTAAAAATCTTGTCACAGCTCCTGTCGGTACAGATCTTGAGACAGCTGAGCGTATCTTGCACGAGCACCGTATTGAGAAATTACCACTAGTTGGTGAAGAGGGGCGCTTGTCAGGACTCATTACCATCAAGGATATTGAAAAGGTTATTGAGTTTCCAAATGCTGCTAAGGATGAGTTTGGACGTCTTTTGGTTGCAGCTGCAGTAGGTGTCACTTCAGATACTTTTGAGCGTGCAGAAGCCCTCTTTGAAGCAGGTGCAGATGCCATTGTTATCGATACAGCACACGGTCACTCTGCTGGTGTTCTTCGTAAAATTGCAGAAATTCGTGAGCACTTCCCCGATAAGACACTTATCGCAGGTAACGTTGCAACAGCTGAAGGTACACGTGCCCTTTATGAAGCTGGTGTTGATGTTGTTAAGGTTGGTATTGGACCAGGTTCTATCTGTACAACACGTGTCGTTGCCGGTGTCGGTGTTCCACAAATCACGGCGATTTATGATGCAGCAGGTGTGGCTCGTGAGTATGGCAAGACAATCATCGCAGATGGTGGTATTAAGTACTCTGGAGATATCGTCAAAGCTCTAGCAGCCGGTGGTAATGCCGTTATGCTAGGTTCTATGTTTGCAGGAACCGATGAAGCTCCTGGTGAAACAGAAATCTTCCAAGGACGTAAGTTTAAAACATACCGTGGTATGGGTTCAATCGCAGCCATGAAAAAAGGCTCAAGCGACCGTTACTTCCAAGGTTCTGTCAATGAAGCTAACAAACTCGTTCCAGAAGGTATCGAAGGACGTGTGGCTTATAAAGGCGCAGTCGCAGATATCGTCTTCCAAATGCTTGGTGGTATCCGCTCAGGTATGGGTTATGTTGGTGCTTCTGACTTACACTCTCTCAGAGAAAATGCCCAATTTATCGAAATGTCTGGTGCTGGTTTGAAAGAAAGTCACCCACACGATGTTCAAATCACAAACGAAGCTCCTAACTACTCCGTACAATAATAAAAAGAGGTGTCAACCTCTTTTTATTATTGTAAACAATATGTCAACACTATTGTAAATCAAAAACAGAAAACAAGCTATATTAAGCTTATTTTCTTGTAAATAAATGTAAATTATATGTAAACACAACTGTAAATAGTCATTCTTTTTCATCAAGTAAGTGACCAGCTTCAATTGTAAAGAGTTTCAGCTCTTGAGGCAAGTCTTTGAAATGGTCAATGCTTGTTGTGGTCATAAAGGTTTGAACATTATTGTCTTTGATGGCTTGCAGGAGTTTTTCTTGGCGAGTATAGTCAAGCTCACTCATAACATCATCAAGCAGCAAGATAGGCGATTCCTTAGTTGACGCCTTAATCAGGTCGATCTCTGCTAGCTTTAGTGAGAGGATGAGACTACGCTGCTGACCTTGGCTACCAAAGGAAGCATTCAGTTCATTGATGAAAAAAGCCAAGTCATCTCGGTGTGGACCAACACCTGTATTTTTTTTGAACAGGTCACGCTTCCTAGAAGCTTCCAGTTGTTTTCTGAATTGCTCCTCAATCTCGTCAACAGCTGTAAATGAAATAGACGAGAGATACTGGATAGACAGGTGCTCAAGCTCATTTGAAATCGTGAAATGGTGCTTATCTGCTTGTTGTGACAAGTCTTTGATAAACTGATAGCGGTGCTTGATGACACGACTGCCATAGTGGATGAGCTGCTCATCAAGTACAAAGAGATATTCCTTATCCACCGTCTCAGCCGTCTTCAAGTAGCTATTACGCTGTTTAAGCACGTGATTGTACTGAGATAAATCTGCCAAATAAAGTTGCTTAATCTGCCCCAAATCAATATCAATAAACTTCCGTCTAAGTGCAGGTGCTCCCTTGACTAACTGTAAATCCTCTGGTGCAAATAAGACGACGGTCATATTTCCGATATAATCGGATAATTTTGCTTGCTTCAAGTGGTTGAGTTTGGTTGTGCGTCCATGCTTAGAGAGATGGATGTCAAGAGGCACTTTACCATTTGTGCGAACGAGAGAACCAGAGACATGCAGAGAATCTTTTTGAAACTGTATCAACTCTTTGTCTGAGCGTGTCCTGTGGCTTCTTGTCAGCGCCAAAAAATAAATGGCTTCTAGAAAGTTTGTCTTTCCCTGTGCATTTTGTCCAATGAAAATATTGAGCGTAGGTGAAAAGCGAGCTTCTAACGTATCGTAGTTACGATAGTTTTGAAGGGTCATTGACTCTATCCACATAGCCTACATTCCTGGAAAACGGGGTTTTTGTTTCTTGTTTGCCCGAGCTTTTTGGGCTTTATTGTCTTGGTTCATTTTTTGCACAATCTTTTTGACCCGTTCTTTTTCACTGAGAAGTTCTTCTCGTTCTTTGATTTCATCGGCACTTGGCTCTGTGATAGTGATGGTCATGTCTAAATCGGGAATGACAATGGTATCTAAAAGTCGCAATTTACGACCACGACGAGTTTCTTTTTCGCCATTAACGAGAACTGTCGTCTCTTGTAGAAAACTTTTAACAGCTCCGCCACTTTGTATAATGCGTAAATCTTTTAACAGCGATTGTAAAGTAATATAATCATCAAATAATGTATAATGCATAAGTTCCTCACAGGTATTGATAGTAGTATTATACCATAAGCTGATAAAGAACGAAATGTTTAGCCATCAAGGAGGTTGACAAGCTTGTCAAAGCAACGCTTACAGTAGGAGGAAGTGGTAAAAAATGGTATAATGTGAGGTAAGATTTTCAAGAAAAGGACCAATCATGAAACTTGCAGAAGGTGTCAATCTCCATTTTATCAAAAAGCCTGGTTACAAAATGAATCATATCACCTTTCGTTTTTCGGGAGCTCATCTTGAAAAAACAGTGACCAGACGTGTCTTAGTAGCACAAATGCTAGCAACAGCCACTAAAAAATACCCAACGAGCCTAGAATTTAGAAAGAAATTGGCTTCTCTTTATGGAGCTAGTCTATCAACCAATGTATCAACTATAGGAAAGACGCACCGTGTTGATATTGAGATTAGTTTTATGAGAGACGCTTATACTTTTCATAAAGAACCTCTCTTAGAGTCTATCGTAAATGTCTTAAAAGAGGTGTTGTATGCGCCATTAGTCAGTAGTTTTCAGTATAATCAAAAGGTGTTTAGCCTAGAAAAAAACAACTTAAAACGTTATTTGGAAGCTGAAGAAGAGGATACATTTTATAGCAGTCAATTAGATTTACAGCGCCTTTACTACCAAGATGATGACTTGAAAGCCAGTCCTTATGGTGAGATTAGTAACATTGAAGCAGAGACACCTTACTCGGCTTATCAAGAATTTCAGAGGATGCTGCAGCAGGACTGTATTGATATTTTTGTTGTGGGAGAGGTGGATGATTATCGAGTGATTCAGCTGTTGAGTCAACTGCCATTTGATGACCGTTCTAACGATGTAGTATTAAAATACCAACAGCCTATACAAAACACTGTCAACATAGTGACAAACAGGCGTCAAGTTCAACAATCTGTTCTTCAGTTAGGGTATAGGTGCCAAGTCAATCAATCAAAAGAGGATAATTTAGCTCTAGTCCTACTGTCAGGCATGTTAGGTAATTTCTCGCATTCGTTGCTGTTTACAGATGTCAGAGAGCGTTTAGGGATAGCTTATAATATTGGTTGTCAATTAGATGTTTACACTGGTTTGCTCAATGTTTACGCAGGTATTGATAAGAAAAATCGTCGTCAGGTTTTAAATGCCATCAACAAACAGCTCTTTAAACTCAAGTTTGGTCGCTTTTCAAATGAACTTCTAGAGCAGACGAAATCACTGCTAAAAACAACGAAGTTGATGATGACAGATAAAGTGTCTTATAACGTTGAGGAATTGTATCTTAATGAACATCTAGGCAGTCGTCTTTCTTTAGAAGAGTGGTTGACAGAACTTGACAAGGTTAGTAAAGAAGATATTAGCAGAGTAGCACGCTATATCAAGTTACAGAGTTTGTATTTTGTAGAGGGAAAAGACTAAGATGGTGAAGTTGATTCAAAAAGAATATAGTCAGTTTGGAGAAACCCTTTATACTGCTAAACTTTCTAGTGGTTTGCAGCTGATTTTACTTCCTAAAAAAGGGTTTAGAGAGACTGTTGCGATGATGAGTGTTGGCTTTGGCGCTATGGATACCGACTTTTCTTACAGGGGAGAGACATATCACTATCCTTCAGGTATTGCACATTTTTTGGAGCACAAACTGTTTGAGGATGCACAAGGGGAGGATGTTGCTTTACAGTTCAGTCAACTAGGTGCTGATAGTAATGCTTATACTAGTTTTGATAGAACGTCCTATTTCTTTTCGACGACAGGTCATGTAAAAAAGAGTTTACAGCTATTACAAAGTTTTATTGTTGAGAGGCATTTTACAGAGCAATCTATTGAGCGTGAAAAAGGTATCATAGAGCAGGAAATCGCCATGTATCAGGATGATGCTGACGATAGGCTGTATCAGTTATTATTAGCTCAGCTCTTTCCAGTTACTCCAATGGCACAAGATATTGCAGGCAGTAGCGATAGCATAGCCGCTATTTCTTATAAGGATTTACAGAAAAATCATGACTTGTTTTACACAGCGGATAATCGTAGGCTGGTTGTGGTTGGTGATTTTTCACCGAAGGATTTAGCCAAGGTTATTGATAACACAGAGGAGATGTTGACAATTCCTTTAACCAAGAAAATTGAAAAAATCCCTATTGCTTACAATCCTGTGATTGCAAAGGCGACCGTCTATCAAGACATTGTTAGCCCTAAAGTGGCTGTTGGTTATCGTGGTCTTCCTCTTAGTGAAAATCAAGACCCCTTACGCACAAAGTTGATCTTACAGCTGTTCTTAGATATGCTTCTAGGCTGGACATCACAATCTTATCAAGGTTTGTATGATGCTGGTCTTATAGATGACCGTTTTGACATCGAGGTGGAGTGTTATGGCACTTTGTTGTTTGTAGTGATAACAGCAGACACACGTGAGCCGATTGCCTTAGCAACAAAATTGCAGCAATCTATTAACCAGATAAAGGATTTGCCTGATGTGACTGAGGAGTATTTTCAGCAGGTGGTTTATGAGTGCTATGGTGCCTTTTTATCTGAGATGGACTCCCCTTATGACGTGGCTATGCAGTTGACACGTTTTTCTCAGTATTTGGAAATTCCTGATATGTTAAAAAATATGAGCTTAGAGGATGTTTTACAAGAAGGGCTTTCTTTTTTTGAAACAGCCGATAGAGCAGAAATTGTCATGCTTCCAAAGTAAATAAGCAGGAAATAATCGCCATTTTCTGATATAATGAAGAGACTAGAAATCGTACAGAGGAAACCATATGAAAGAAAGAACACTTGGCGATCGTTTGAGAATCCGGCGACTTAAGCTGAACCGCAGTTTAAAGGATATTGAAAAAGAAACCAATATCCCTCTTCACTATTTACTAGCCTTAGAGTTAAACCGATTTGATGCGATTCCAGTTGAAGATTTGGATCACTATATTAGCGCTTATGCCAAGGCAGTTTCACTGGCTGAGGAGGAAAATGCCAATCTCAACTTGACTGTCAAAGAAACGGTACCCCAAGCACCAGAGCAGCCTGCTTATGAGCCAGCTACTTCACCTCAAGCATTGCCAGTAGAAAAACTAGAGCCATTATCAGACAATAGTAAAACAACTGTTAATGAGCCAATAGTTTCTGAAGGAGAAAAGCCAGAGTCGGTTTCTTTATCTCGTGCTGGCAGACGACGCTATTACAGTGTTAGAAACTGGCTAGTAGGCATATCCATAGTGCTTATTCTTTCAGCTGGGACGGCTCTTGCTTGGCTATGGTGGCAGCAGTCTAGCCAACTTCCAGTGAGCAAGCAGACAGCAACTAGTCGTCAAAAAACGACGTCACAGTCAACAACAGCTAGCTCGACTCAAACGCCTAGACTAACGGTCAGTCAAGATGCTAACGGTGCTACCGTTGTCACTTTGTCGCAAGCTACAAGACCTGTAACTATCGAAGTGTCTTTATCTGGAGAAGCTTCAAGCTGGGTGTCTATGTTAAATACTGACCTGTCTAGTGAGGGCGTGCTCTTAACAGCACAACAGCCATCTGTGACAGCGACTCTAGATGCAGGTGCTACTAGCTCACAATTTGTCTTTGGCTACCCAGAAGCCGTCACAGTTACCATCAACGGTCAGAAGTTAGATATGACTACAATTACAAGTGCAGCTAATACAGCAACTCTTAACGTAACGGAAGGAGACTAATTCAAGGTGAAAAAAGAAAACATTCCCAATTTACTGACGATTTTACGGATTTGTATGATTCCTGTGTTTTTGATATTGACAGGTGTTTCAGATAGTCTCTTATGGCATGTGGTTGCTGCTATAGTCTTTGCTGTAGCTAGCTTTACAGATTATTTAGATGGCTACTTGGCACGTAAGTGGCATGTTGTGACAAACTTTGGTAAGTTTGCAGACCCTCTAGCAGATAAGATGCTTGTCATGAGTGCTTTTATCATGCTGGTTGGACTTGACATGGTGCCAGCTTGGGTGGCGGCTGTTATCATTTGCCGTGAGTTAGCAGTGACAGGTCTACGTCTCCTCTTAGTGGAAAATGGTGGTACTGTTTTAGCAGCAGCTATGCCAGGAAAGATAAAAACAGCGACACAGATGTTATCTGTCATCCTCTTGCTGTGTCATGTGTCTCTACTAGGCACGATCTTACTCTACATTGCGCTCTTTTTCACCCTGTATTCAGGTTACGATTATTTCAAAGGAGCGAGCTATTTGTTTAAGGATACCTTTAAATAATGACACATATTATCGAAGTGGACCATTTGTCTTTTCGCTATGATGAGCAAAATGAACATTACAATCTAAAAGATGTCTCGTTTCACGTGAAACAAGGAGAGTGGCTGTCTATTGTAGGGCATAATGGCTCCGGAAAATCAACCTTGGTGCGTTTGCTTGATGGTTTATTAGCAGCTGAGTCTGGAACCATCATGGTTGACGGTCAGCTGATGAGTGAGGAGACCGTCTGGGATATTCGCCACAAGATAGGGATGGTTTTTCAAAATCCAGATAATCAGTTTGTCGGAGCAACGGTTGAGGATGATGTAGCTTTCGGCTTAGAAAATAAAGGCGTTGCGCTTGAGGACATGCGCCGTCGTGTGTCTGAGGCTTTAACTGTTGTCGGCATGGAAGCTTTTGCAAATAGCGAGCCTGCTCGTCTATCTGGTGGGCAAAAACAGCGAGTGGCCATCGCTGGCGCCATTGCTATGCAGCCTAAGATTATTATCTTGGATGAAGCGACAAGTATGCTAGACCCTAAAGGACGCTTAGAACTTATCCGTGTGATTAGTGCCATTCGCAAGCAACACGAGATGACTGTCATCTCAATTACCCATGATTTGGATGAAATAGCCTTGAGTGACCGTGTTTTGGTCTTAAAAGAAGGACAAGTTGAGTCTAGCACGACACCTAGAGACTTGTTTTCACGCCGTGATTTAGAAAGTATTGGACTTGACAAACCCTTTACAACAAGTGTCCTAACAGCCCTGAATGACTTAGGACTACCAATAGACACACACTATTTGACAGAGGATGAATTGGAGGAATGGCTATGGAGCTCTCTCTTAAAAATGTAAGCTATACCTATCAAGCAGGCACGCCGTTTGAACGACAGGCCTTATTTGATGTTAGCTTGTCCATCAAGGAGAAGAGCTATACAGCTATCATTGGGCACACAGGCTCTGGAAAATCCACACTTATGCAGCTGTTAAATGGATTAAATCTGCCGACGGAGGGGGAGGTTATTGTTGGCAATACGCACATTACCTCAACGTCAAAAAATAAAGACATCAAATCTGTCCGTCAAAAAGTTGGACTCGTCTTTCAATTTCCAGAGAGTCAGTTGTTTGAAGAAACAGTGCTAAAAGACGTCGCTTTTGGACCGCAAAACTTTGGTGTATCAAAGGAGAAAGCAGAAGACTTAGCACGTCAAAAACTGGAGTTGGTTGGTATTTCTCCAGAGTTGCACGATAAAAATCCATTTGACCTTTCGGGTGGACAGATGAGACGAGTGGCTATTGCGGGTATTTTAGCTATGGAGCCAGAGGTTTTGGTCCTGGATGAGCCAACTGCAGGTCTTGACCCCAAAGGGCGCTTGGAGTTGATGACGCTTTTTCATGATTTGCATCAAAAGGGACAAACCATTGTCCTTGTGACGCATGTCATGGATGATGTTGCAAATTATGCTGATACAGTTTATGCCCTTGAGTCAGGGAAAATCTTGCTAGCAGGAGCTCCGTGTGACGTTTTTCAGCAAGTAGACTTTTTAGAAGAAAAGCAATTGGGTGTCCCAAAAATTACAAAATTCAGTCAAGCCTTGGTCAAAAAAGGTTTACAGCTTGATAAATTGCCTATTACTTTGGAGGCATTTATGGAGGAGGTGCGTCCATGGATAAGTTGATTTTAGGACGTTACATCCCAGGAAATTCTCTGATTCATCGCTTGGATCCTAGAAGTAAGCTCATTGCTATGTTTTTATTTATTCTCATTGTATTTTGGGCAAATAATCTCGTGACCAACGTGATTCTAGTCATCTTTACAGTACTGTCAATACTCTTGTCACAGGTAAAACTATCCTTTTTCTTACGGGGTTTATGTCCTATGGTTGGGATTATCCTGTTTACCACGTTGTTTCAGGTTTTCTTTACAGGTGGCGGAAAAACGCTGTTCCACTTTGGTATCATAACGATTACTTCTTATGGTCTTAGTCAAGCCTGTCTCATCTTTATGCGCTTTGTTTTGATTATCTTTTTTTCAACCTTGCTGACCTTGACCACGACACCACTTAGTTTATCAGACGCTGTTGAGTCTCTTTTACGTCCTCTAACACGATTTAAGGTTCCTGCTCACGAGATTGGCTTGATGTTGTCACTTAGTTTACGCTTTGTGCCAACTTTGATGGATGACACGACTCGCATTATGAATGCACAAAGAGCTCGTGGGGTAGACTTTGGCGAAGGTAGTCTACTCAATAAAGTCAAAACGATTATTCCTATTCTCATTCCTCTATTTGCCTCAAGCTTTAAACGAGCTGATGCCCTTGCTATCGCTATGGAGGCTAGAGGTTATCAAGGCGGCGATGGTCGCAGTAAATACCGTATCCTCAAATGGGAGCGTAAAGATAGCTTGACAATCCTTGTCATGTTATTCATTGGATTAGTCTTATTTCTCTTAAAAAGCCCCTAAAAGAACGCTATTCTAGCGTTTTTTTATGTCGAAACAATATCTTTGTAACATTTTTAATCAGGAAACAATTTTGAAGTAACAAACAAAGTATATGATAGGTATTGTAAGAATGAAATATGAGGTGTAACGATTATATGACAAGACTAAAACGTCGATATGAAGAACGTCGTCAAGCAAAGGTTCGTCGCATGACTTATCTTCTCTTAGGAGGCTTGGTGGTCGTTGCTAGTGTCAGTGTTTTCTTCTTTACTTTAGCAGCGACAAAAGTTAATACTGAAACGCTGTCTGCTAAAATTTCATCATCAAAAGCGCATAAAGCAATCAAAGCCAAAACGGCATCTAGCTCTAGTCAAGTGAGTGCACTTGTCCAAGTGAGCACAAGTACCAGTGAATCGTCTGAAGAAACGCTAGCAAGTACAAGCGAAGAAGTACAAGATAGTGTAGATACAGCAACAGAAATGACAGACACTAATACCCAACAACCAGTCGCACAAGAAGCAACGACACAGGTCTATACAGACACAACAACAGCTCCAGTGCAGACTAGTCAAGCGCAAGCAACAACTGTAAGTACCACTCGTTTATCAAATGGTAATACTGCAGGAAGTGTCGGCACAGCAGCCGCTGCTCAAATGGCAGCAGCAACAGGTGTTCCACAGTCAACTTGGGAATACATCATTGCTCGTGAATCAAACGGAAATCCTAACGCAGCTAACGGTTCTGGTGCCTCAGGTCTTTTCCAAACCATGCCAGGTTGGGGTTCTACAGCAACAGTTCAAGACCAAGTCAATGCAGCTATCAAAGCTTACAATGCTCAAGGGCTATCTGCTTGGGGATATTAACAAAAAATCTTAGACATTTGTCTAAGATTTTTTATGTTAGATGAGTGATGAGGTCTTTGGGAGATGAGATGATAGTGCTGGCACCATATTGGACTAGGTCATCTTCTTCTCCAAAGCCCCATGTGACACCGATACAGTCAATGCCACGCTTTTTTCCACCAATCATATCAAACTTTGTATCGCCGATGATAGCCGCTTTATCAGGTGTGATATTGTGCTTATCAAGGCAGGCAGCAATCACGTCTTCCTTTACAAAACGTTGGGGCGTAGAGCCGTAAATAGCTGTAAAGTAGCTGTCAATTTCAAGTGCCTTTAGCATTTGGTGAGCAGAGGGCTCATGCTTACTAGTTGTGACAAAGAGCTGGTAGGATTGGCTTAGTGATTCTAAAGCAAAAGCAATATCATCGTAAAGTCTAACCTCGTGAATGCCTTTTTCTTGATAATAATCACGAAAGAAAGCAATTGCCTGCTCAATTTGGGCAAGATTGTCAAAGAAATGTGAGAAAGTGGTCTCAAGCGGTGGTCCGATGAAGGTTGACAAAGTTTCTTCATCAGGAACTGGCATGTTAAGCTTTGAAAAAGTATAGTGAAAAGCATTTTTGATGCCTTTACTAGAGTCAACTAATGTCCCATCAAGGTCGAAGAAAAGGTATTTTAACATCATAGAGCTCTTTCTAAAACTTTATATCTAGCCAAAAATCTCTTTAGCTAAGTGTCTGCCTGTTGGTGTAGCTGCTAGTCCGCCTTCAGCTGTTTCACGAAAGGCAGTTGGCAAGCTAGAGCCGACTTGGTACATGGCGTCAATCACCTCGTCAACAGGGATTTTTGAGGTGATACCAGCTAGCGCCATATCAGCTGCGACAAAGGCAAAGCTCGCTCCCATGGCGTTTCGCTTGACACAAGGAACCTCGACAAGCCCAGCGACAGGGTCGCAGATGAGACCTAGCATGTTCTTGATGACAAAGCAAATCGCTTGGCTGGCTTCTTGAGCTGTCCCTCCAGCTGCCATTGTAAGAGCTGCTGCCGCCATAGCAGAGGCTGAGCCGACCTCGGCTTGACAGCCACCTTCGGCTCCAGAGATAGAGGCGTTATTCGCAATAACTAAGCCAAAAGCACCAGCGGTAAATAAAAACTGTAGCTGCTCTGTTTCTGTGAGTCCTAGTTTATCAATAGCTGTAGTGAGAACGGCAGGGAGACAGCCAGCTGAGCCTGCTGTTGGTGTTGCACAGACCAAGCCCATCTTGGCATTGTGTTCATTGACAGCGATAGCATTGCGAGCAGCAGAGAGAATGGTAAGGTCAGATAAGGTCTTTCCTTTTTTGATGTAGTCGTCTAGTTTTTTAGCATCGCCTCCTGTCAGTCCAGAGCGTGATGTTTCTGGCGATAAGCCTTTTTGGACAGAGGCTTTCATGACTTCTAGGTTTTTTGTCATAAGCTGGATGATTTCAGAGCGACTGCGCCCGCTAAGCTCTATTTCGGTTGCAATCATCAGTTCAGCAACATTGCCATCATAGCGATTTTCTGCTTGTTGGATGAGTTCTTCAACGCTGTAAAACATAATCTTCCCTTCTAATCAAAAAAATGCACATTGTGTAGGTTAGGGATATGCCCTATCTCATCGACTGCTTTGTCGCAGTCATGCGAGTCTACCTCGATAATCATAATCGCCTTTTCACCAGCTTTTTCCCGTGTCACATTCATCTGAGCGATATTGATACGATAAGACGACAAAATGTCTGTCACATAGGCAATCATGCCAGGCACGTCTTGGTGCACGATGATAATGGTCGGTGTATTCATGTTGACATTGACGGCAAAGCCGTTGAGCTCGGTCACTTGGATATTGCCACCACCGATAGAAATACCTGTAGCTGAGAGGCTCTTGTGGTCATTTTTCATGATGATTTGTGTGGTATTAGGGTGCGGTGCATTGGACTCTTTATTGATTCTCCAAGAAATCTTGATACCTTTTTGATGCGCAATCTCAAGAGCATTTGGAATATTAGGATCATCAGTATCCATGCCCAAAACCCCAGCGACTAAGGCAAGGTCAGTACCGTGTCCACGATAGGTTTTAGCAAAGGAATTATAGAGTTGAAACTCAACCTCAGTAGGTATCTCGCCAAAAATAGCAGAGACAATTTTTCCAATACGAACAGCACCAGCCGTATGGCTGCTAGATGGTCCGATCATAACCGGACCAATAATATCAAAAACAGATTGAAATTTTAAATGTTTCATGCTTATATCCTCTAATGTAGTCTGCTTTATTATACCAAATAAACGCCTATTTCCTAAATGAAAATTTAAAGACTAAGACTTTAAAAAGCAGGGGATTATTGTTATAATAATCATTAGCGCTTTTGGCGCTTCAAAATCGACCTTCAAATCGACTTTTGAAAACTAGGCCCTTCAAGCCTATGTTAAAAAATATCTTGATGGGAGAAATATCATGACAAATGATCATTCAAAAACACGTGTTGTTGTCGGTATGAGTGGCGGCGTTGACTCGTCTGTAACGGCTCTGCTTTTAAAAGAGCAAGGTTACGATGTGATTGGCGTCTTTATGAAAAACTGGGACGACACAGATGAGTTTGGTGTCTGTACGGCAACCGAAGACTACAAGGACGTGGCAGCAGTGGCTGACCAAATCGGTATTCCTTATTACTCTGTCAACTTTGAAAAAGAGTATTGGGACCGTGTCTTTGAGTATTTCCTTGCGGAGTATCGTGCAGGGCGTACACCAAACCCTGACGTGATGTGCAATAAAGAAATTAAATTCAAAGCCTTTCTTGATTACGCTATGACGCTTGGTGCGGATTATGTAGCGACTGGGCACTACGCACAGGTAGCGCGTGATGAGGACGGCACTGTTCACATGCTACGTGGAGCAGACAACAATAAAGACCAAACCTACTTTTTAAGTCAATTATCACAAGAACAATTGCAAAAAGTCATGTTTCCGCTTGGGCATTTAGAAAAACCAGAAGTGCGCAAAATCGCAGAGCGTGCAGGACTTGCAACAGCGAAGAAAAAGGACTCAACGGGGATTTGCTTTATTGGTGAGAAAAACTTCAAAGAGTTTTTAAGCCATTATCTACCTGCTCAGCCTGGTCGTATGATGACTGTTGATGGTCGTGATATGGGTGAACACGCTGGTTTGATGTATTACACGATTGGCCAACGTGGCGGTCTTGGTATCGGCGGTCAGCAAGGCGGTGACAATGCACCTTGGTTTGTTGTTGGAAAAGACTTATCTCAAAATATCCTCTATGTCGGACAAGGTTTCTACCATGAAGCGCTTATGTCAACCAGCCTTGACGCTTCAAGCATCCACTTCACACGTGATATGCCTGAAGAGTTCACACTAGAGTGCACAGCTAAGTTCCGTTATCGTCAAGCAGATAGTAAAGTTACTGTCAAGGTTAAGGGGGATATGGCACAGGTCCTCTTTGATGAGCCCCAGCGAGCGATCACTCCAGGTCAAGCCGTTGTTTTTTATGATGGTGAAGAATGTCTAGGGGGCGGACTCATCGATATGGCTTACAAAGACGGAGAAGCTTGTCAATACATTTAAAAGATTGTGTAGGAAAATAAGATGAAAATTGGGGTCATTCAAGCAAGTACAAGAACAAGTATCAATGATTTGTTGTTTCAGTCCGTTCAAAAAGCTGTCAAGGGACAGCACGATGTTGTCAATCTCGGTGTCTTTCCAGATGAGACAGAGACTTACTCCTATGTTGAAGTCGCTGTTATGATAAGTTTGCTGATAGAAACACATAGTCTTGATTTTGTCGTCACAGGCTGTTCATCTGGTCAAGGGATGATGATGGCTTGTAATAGCTTACCTGGATTACGCTGTGGTTTTGTTCAAACGCCACAAGACGCTTATCTTTTTGGGCGTATCAATGATGGCAATGTCGTGTCCTTGCCCTTGGGCTTAAACTTTGGCTGGTCAGGTGAGCTCAATTTACAATACACTTTAGATAAGCTATTTGACGGTGAGTTTGGTGTAGGCTATCCAAAAGAAGATGCCAAGCGTAAACGTCAGGAAAATCAGTTGCTAGTGGACTTAGCAGTTCTGACCAAGCGCACTTTTCTTGAGATTATAGACGACTTGGACCCCAAACTCCTTCACAAAATCCTACATAGAGAACGTTTTTACAGTTACATGATGGCTAATGGAAGACAGTCATCATTGCTAGAAAAACTATCAGAAATGAAGTTGACAGAAGTGTCAAGTGATAAATAATACAAGCCAATCATTACGGAAAGGATAAGTTTTGATGGAAATATAAGAGTTGTAAAGGTTGTCACATGGTTACAAAATTTATTTTATCGTTTATGGCATTTTTTGCCATCATGAATCCCATTTCGAATCTGCCAGCTTATATGGCGATTGTGGCAGGAGATGACAAGAAAATATCACGCAAAATTGCAACGAAAAGTATTCTCATTGCTTTTGCTATTATCTTCGTCTTTGTTTTCAGTGGACATCTGATTTTCAAGGTTTTTGGGATTACGCTAGATGCTCTGCGTATAGCGGGTGGTATCTTGGTTGCAGTTATTGGCTACAATATGATTAACGGCGTGCACTCACCTGATTCTCAAAATCTCCCCAATGACAAAAAAGATCCGACGGATGTCGCTATATCCCCTCTTGCCATGCCTTTATTTGCAGGACCAGGGACAATAGCTACCTCCATCACCTTAGCAGAAGGCAAATTAGAGTACCAGATTATCACAATCATTGCTTTTGCACTGCTATGTCTGATTACTTATTTTCTGCTGCTTAGTGCAGACACTATCTCTAAGTGGTTAGGGCAAGGCATGATGACGATTATCACTCGTATGATGGGCTTGATATTGACAACCATTGGCATTCAGATGTTGATTGATGGGATTAAGGGCGCTTTTTCCCTTAAATAAAGTTGCTTTTTTTGGAGAAATTGATAAAATAAAGGAAATACAACTATGATGGTCAAAGCTCATTAGAATTGTGCGTTTTTACCGCACAATTTTCGAGGGTTTTGGCTGTTTTTGTGCAGTTAAGGAGAGTTTTAAATGGATTTTAGAACTAGAATTGGTGAGCAGAGCTTTGGTGTTAGAGCATCAGCTTTAATTATTAAAGATGAAAAAATATATTTAGCAAAATCTCCTAAAAATGAATATTATTTGTTAGGTGGAGCAATCTTAGTAAATGAATTAACTGAAGATGCCATAATACGCGAAATGAAAGAAGAACTTAATATTGATATTGAAGTTAAACAGTTGGCTTTTGTTGTCGAAAATCAGTTTTCTTTGGATCTCACAAAACATCATCAAATTGAATTTCTTTACTTAGTGAACCCACTTTCTGACCTTAATAAAGAGATATATGAAGGAGGTCAGAAGCGTATGTGTGAGTGGATTTCGTATAAAGAACTCAATAAGATTAACCTAAATCCAAGCTTTTTAAAAATTGCCCTAAAAAACTGGGATGGTCAAGTCAAACATTTTGTAAATAAGGATAAGGAGAAATAAAATGACACATGAATTTGCTGAAAATTATGATGTAATTGTTGTTGGTGCCGGTCATGCTGGTGTGGAAGCTAGTCTTGCTGCCAGTCGTATGGGCTGTAAGACAATGCTAGCCACCATCAATCTTGAAATGCTAGCTTTTATGCCCTGTAATCCCTCTATTGGTGGTTCTGCCAAAGGGATTGTCGTTCGAGAGATTGACGCTCTAGGCGGTGAGATGGGCAAGAACATTGACAAGACCTATATCCAGATGAAGATGCTAAACACTGGTAAGGGTCCTGCTGTGCGTGCCCTACGTGCACAAGCGGACAAGGCGCTTTACTCTCGCATGATGAAACAAACCGTTGAACGTCAGGAAAACCTGACCCTTCGTCAAGCCATGATTGATGAGATTCTGGTAGAAGAGGGCAAAGTCGTTGGTGTTCGCACAGCCACTAATCAATACTTTTCAGCTAAAGCTGTGGTGGTCACAACAGGAACGGCTCTACGTGGTGAGATTATCCTAGGAGAGTTAAAATACTCGTCAGGTCCTAATAACAGCCTCGCTTCTATCACCTTAGCAGACAATCTAAAAGAGCTAGGTCTTGAAATCGGACGTTTTAAAACAGGAACACCTCCTCGTGTCAAGGCGTCTTCAATCAATTACGATGAAACAGAAATCCAGCCTGGAGATAGCAAGCCAAATCATTTTTCCTTTTTATCAAAAGACGAAGATTACATCACTGACCAAGTCCCATGCTGGCTGACCTACACCAACCAAACCAGTCACGACATTATCAATAAAAACCTCTACCGTGCCCCCATGTTTTCTGGAATTGTCAAGGGTGTGGGACCTCGTTATTGTCCATCAATTGAGGATAAAATCGTACGTTTTGCAGACAAAGAGCGCCATCAACTCTTTCTAGAGCCTGAAGGGCGTGAGACCGAAGAGGTCTATGTTCAAGGTTTGTCAACGAGTCTACCAGAAGATGTTCAAGTGGAGTTGTTACACTCGATTAAAGGCTTAGAGCAGGCTGAAATGATGCGCACAGGTTATGCGATTGAGTATGATATTGTCCTGCCTCACCAACTGCGAGCAACTCTAGAGACAAAGACCATATCAGGTCTCTTTACAGCTGGTCAAACTAACGGAACCTCTGGCTATGAAGAAGCAGCTGGTCAAGGCTTAGTAGCAGGTATCAATGCTGCGCTTAAAGTGCAAGGTAAGACAGAGTTGATCTTGAAGCGTAGCGATGCTTACATCGGTGTCATGATTGATGACTTAGTCACTAAAGGAACACTAGAGCCTTATCGTCTCTTAACCAGTCGTGCAGAGTACCGTTTGATTTTAAGACATGACAATGCCGATATGCGCCTTACTGAAATTGGACGACAAGTAGGGCTTGTCGACGATGAGCGCTATCGTGTCTTTACAGAGAGAAAACGTCAGTTTGACAATGAGTTGACACGCCTGTCAACTATCAAGTTAAAACCTATCAAGGAAACAAATGAGCGCATTACAGCTCTAGGCTTTAAACCGCTGACTGATGCCTTGACAGCCAAAGAGTTTATGCGCCGTCCAGAGATTGACTATGCAACGATTGTGGACTTTATTGGACCTTCTGAAGAGAAGCTAGACAGCAAAGTCATTGAGCTTTTAGAGACTGAAATCAAGTACGAAGGCTACATCAATAAAGCGTTAGATCAAGTGGCTAAGATGAAACGCATGGAAGAAAAACGCATACCAGCAACCATTGATTGGGATGATATTGATTCCATTGCGACAGAAGCCCGTCAGAAATTCAAGAAAATCAATCCTGAAACAATCGGGCAAGCCAGCCGTATTTCAGGTGTCAACCCAGCAGATATTAGTATCTTGATGGTTTATTTGGAAGGGAGACGCAAAGCGTCTAAAAACTCTTAACAAAAACGTTAAAAAAGCAGTCCTAAGTTTATTTTAGGGCTGTTTTATGGTATAATGCGGTCTTAAGAGGTTAATTATGAAAAGATTTCGCTTTGCAAGTATTCACTTAGTGCTCATAGGATTGATTTTATTTGGTATTTTAGCGATTAGTGTGCGTCTACTACAATCACAGGTGGCTCTGTTGGCTATTATTTTTGTAGTGATTGCCTTGGTGACGGCTTTGCTCTATTATCAAAAAGAAACCTATGAGATTTCAGAATTGGAGCAAATTGAGCTCTTAAACGATCAAACAGAGGTTACACTTAAAAATTTATTGGATCAGATGCCTGTGGGTGTCATTCAGTTTAATATCGAAACCAATGAAGTAGAGTGGTTCAATCCCTATGCTGAGTTGATTTTCACAGACGAAGAGGGTTTCTTTGACGACGATAAAGTGAGAGAAATCATCATCAACAAGCGCAGTGGCGCTGCTAGTCAGACATTTGAAGTCAGTGGTAATAAATACGCAGCCTACCTTGATTTGAAAACAGGGGTCTTTTACTTTTTTGATGCCACGATGGGCAATCGTCAACTGGGAGATGCAGCCATGATACGCCCTGTTATTGGGATTATTTCGGTGGACAACTATGACGATATGACTGACAATCTACCAGACGCTGAGGTTGCGACTATTAACGGTTTTATTGCCAGCTTCATTTCTGACTTTGCCAAGGAGCGAGATATCTTTTACCGCCGTGTCAACATGGACCGGTTCTATTTCTTTACGAACTATGCTATCTTGAAAGACTTGATGGACACTAAGTTTAAGGTGCTTGATCAGTTTAGAAAACAGACAGCAGAGCGAGAATTTCCTCTGACATTAAGTATGGGGATCGCCTTTGGGGATGGCAATCATAGTCAGATTGGGCAGTTAGCACTGCAAAATCTCAATATGGCTCTCGTGCGTGGGGGAGACCAGATCGTTATCCGAGAAAATGACGCCAACTCACAAGCTATTTTCTTTGGAGGAGGCACAGCTTCAACGATTAAACACTCTAGAACACGAACAAGGGCGATGATGTCTGCCATTTCAGATCGCCTAAAGACCGTGGACAATGTCTTTGTTGTTGGGCATCGTAACCTTGACTTAGATGCGCTAGGTGCCTCTGTTGGGATGCAATTTTTCGCAAGCAACATCCTCCCTCGTAGCTATGCGGTTTATAATCCTCGTGAGATGAATATTGACATTAAGCGTGCGGTTCACTACCTTATCGAGGATGACAAGACTAACCTCATCTCACTGGAGCAAGCAAAGCAGATGGTGACACCACAGTCTATCTTGGTCATGGTGGATCATTCAAAGATTAGTTTGACCTTGTCAAAAGAGTTTTATCAGCTGTTTCATGAGGTGATTGTTATTGACCACCACAGACGGGATGAGGATTTCCCTAAAAATGCTAGCCTTTCCTTTATTGAGAGTGGGGCTAGTAGTGCCAGTGAGCTAGTGACTGAGCTGATTCAGTTCCAACAGTCCTCACGCAAGCTTAGCAAAACACAAGCCAGTATCTTGATGTCTGGTATCATGCTAGATACCAAGAACTTCTCAACGGGTGTTACAAGTCGGACCTTTGATGTGGCAAGTTACCTACGCTCACGTGGTAGCGATAGCAGTGAAATCCAAACTATCTCAGCAACAGACTTCAATGAATACCGAGCCATCAACGAGCTGGTTCTTAGAGGTGAGCGTGTGGCAAACGGTATTATTGTAGCGACTGGAGCTGACAATAGGATTTACAACAATGTCATTGCTAGTAAAGCTGCAGACACATTATTGTCAATGTCGGGCATGGAAGCTAGCTTTGTTATTACGCACAACCAGACAGGAAAGGTAGCCATATCCGCTAGAAGTCACAAGACAATCAACGTTCAGTTGATTATGGAAAAATTAGGCGGAGGCGGTCACTTTAATTTTGCTGCTTGTCAGTTAGTTGATATGACTGTAAACGAAGCTAAGGAAAAATTACTTGAAGTCATCACAAATGAATTAACCAAAACAACCAATCAGGAGGAACTATCATGAAAGTTATTTTTTTACAAGACGTTAAAGGTAAAGGGAAAAAAGGAGAAATCAAAGAGGTTCCTACTGGATATGCTCAAAATTTCCTTATCAAGAAAAACTTGGCAAAAGAAGCTACAAATCAAGCTATCGGTGAGTTAAAAGGCAAACAAAAATCAGAAGAAAAAGCACAAGCAGAGCTGCTAGCAGAAGCTCAAAAAGTGAAAGCTAAGTTGTCAGAAGACGCAACACGTGTGCAGTTCACCGAAAAAGTCGGACCAGACGGACGTACTTTTGGTTCTATTACAGCTAAGAAAATTGCAGATGAGCTGTTGAAACAATATGGACTGAAAGTTGACAAGCGCCATATCGAGTTAGAACACCCTATTCGTGCTATTGGCTTGATTGAAGTGCCAGTAAAATTGCATAAGGATGTTACTGGTGAAATCAAGCTTCACATCAAAGAAGCCTAGTGGGACAAGCGTTGGAAGGTAAGGTGACATAAGGTGGCAGAAATGCAGGAAATGCGTGTTCAGCCACAGGATTTATTGGCTGAACAATCGGTGTTAGGGGCTATCTTTATCTCACCAGATAAGCTCATAACCGTTCGTGAGTTCATCGCTCCCGAAGATTTTTACAAATACTCGCATCAGGTTATTTTTAGAGCCATGATTACGCTTAGCGACCGCAATGACGTGATTGATGCCACAACGGTTCGTGGTATTTTAGATAGTCAAGGTGATTTACAAAATATCGGTGGACTTGCCTACATTGTTGAGCTGGTTAATAGTGTGCCAACTAGTGCCAATGCTGAGTTTTATGCCAAGATAGTCGCTGAAAAGGCAATGCTGCGCAATATTATCAGCAAGTTGACAGAAACTGTCAACCTTGCTTATGAAGGTGCTGTCGAGTCTGATGAGATTATTGCTAATGCTGAGAAAGCCTTGGTTGACATCAATGAGCACAATAGCCGCAGTGGGTTTAGACGTATCTCAGATGTTTTGAAAATCAACTATGAAAACCTAGAAATACGTTCCAAACAAACCAGCGACATTACAGGTTTGCCGACAGGTTTTCGAGATCTTGACCGCATAACAACTGGTTTACATCCTGATCAGCTGATTATCCTAGCAGCCCGTCCTGCGGTCGGAAAAACAGCCTTTGCTCTTAACATCGCTCAAAATGTGGGCACAAAGCAAAATCAACCTGTTGCTATCTTCTCGCTTGAAATGGGTGCAGAAGATTTGGTCAATCGTTTCCTAGCTTCGGAAGGGATGGTTGACGCTAGAAATCTTAGGACAGGGCAACTAACCGAGCAGGAGTGGACAAATGTCACCATTGCCCAAGGTGCGCTAGCGGATGCTCCGATCTATATCGACGACACTGCTTCTATCAAGATTACCGAGATTCGTGCGAGAGCTCGCAAGCTAGCGCAGGAGACGGGTGGTTTAGGGCTTATCGTGATTGACTACCTTCAGTTGATTACAGGGACACGCCCAGAAAATCGTCAACAAGAAGTGTCTGAAATCTCACGTCAATTAAAGATTTTGGCTAAAGAGTTGAGAGTGCCTGTCATTGCTCTCAGTCAGCTATCTCGTAGTGTTGAGCAGCGTCAGGATAAGCGCCCGGTCTTGTCAGACATTCGTGAGTCAGGGTCTATTGAGCAGGATGCCGATATCGTTGCTTTTCTTTACCGTGAGGACTATTACCGAAGAGAAGGTGACAATGACGAGGAGGCTATTGATGACAATACCATCGAGGTTATCCTTGAGAAAAACCGTGCTGGAGCACGTGGGACCGTGAAGCTTATGTTCCAAAAAGAGTACAATAAATTTTCAAGTATCGCACAATTTGAAGAAAGATAGAGAGGAAATCCTATGAGTGATGCATTTGCAGACGTTGCAAAAATGAAAAAAATCAAAGAAGACATTAAAAACCACGAGGGTCAGCTGGTTGAGTTGACACTGGAAAATGGACGTAAACGTGAAAAAAATAAAGTAGGACGTCTTATTGAGGTCTACCCATCGCTGTTTATCGTTGAGTACAAGGACGAATCTGGCGTGCCAGGTGTCGAGGACAATACTTATGTTGAGTCTTACACTTACTCTGATATTTTAACGGAGAAGACCCTCATTCATTATTTTGACTAAGTTTTTAAAACTTAGTTTTTTTGTAGAATTATTTTGCAATTTGGCTAAAACTATGCTATACTAGTCTTTGTGTGAAATAGCAGCAGGACAAAATGAAGCTCGTCAACAGATGTCTTGAAAGATGAGTAACCTTGGCTGTTTAGGCGAAGGGCATCTGCACGAATTAGGTTTGTCTAAGTGACTATTTCCCCAAATCTTATATTTTTTAGAGGAGGACATGTAAATGTCACGTTATACAGGACCATCATGGAAACAATCTCGCCGTCTCGGCTTGTCTCTTACTGGTACAGGTAAAGAATTAGCACGTCGTAACTACGTGCCAGGTCAACACGGACCTAACAACCGCAGCAAACTTTCAGAATACGGTTTGCAATTGGCTGAAAAACAAAAATTGCGTTTCACTTACGGTTTGGGTGAAAAACAATTCCGTAACTTGTTCGTACAAGCTACTAAAATCAAAGGTGGAACACTTGGTTTCAACTTCATGGTACTTCTTGAGCGTCGTTTGGACAACGTTGTTTACCGCTTAGGTCTCGCAACTACACGTCGTCAAGCACGTCAATTTGTAAACCACGGTCACATCCTTGTAGACGGTAAACGTGTTGATATCCCTTCATACCGTGTGACACCAGGTCAAGTGATTTCTGTTCGTGAAAAATCACTTAAAGTTCCTGCTATCCTTGAAGCAGTTGAAGCTACTGTTGGACGTCCAGCATTTGTTACTTTTGATGCTGAAAAGCTTGAAGGTACACTTTCTCGTCTTCCAGAACGTGATGAAATCAACCCAGAAATCAACGAAGCTCTTATCGTTGAATACTACAACAAACAACTTTAAGATATTATTATTCAAAAGCCAGTTCACAAGAATTGGCTTTTTTGGCATTAAAAAAGACTAGGTAACCTAGCCTTGTCTCTTAGTCGAGCATGTTGAGTAAGAGTTTTGTGATTTCTTGAGGGGTTTCACGCTTACCTCTGGTCACCCACATCTGGTAAACACCAAAGACTGCATGACTAACATAGACGCTAGTATAGAGTGTCTCGACAGGGGTTTCAGCTTTACCATCGAGATAAATCTCATGTAGGTCTTGAGAAATCATTTTTTGGAGCTTTGTTCTAATAAAAGTCTGGATTTCCCTAGTCCCATTTTGCGTGAGAAGCGCCGCAAACAAGGACTCTCTGTCTAAAAACTCGAAAATTTCCAGGAAAGCAGCCCGTTTATCAAATTGGTTTTTATCAAAGATATATTCTAACTTATTAAAGAGAGATTGTTGGTAAATATCAATCATCTCATACTTATCCTTGTAGTGATTGTAGAAGTTAGAACGACTAATATGAGCTGTTTTAGCAAGATCGCTGGTGCTGATTTCATCAAAATTTTGCTGTTTTAAAAGCTCCACCATAGCATCTTCTAAAGCTTTTTTGGTTCTTTCCTTACGGGTATCGTGTGACATATGCAACTCCTTTTAAACAACTTTGTACACGGTGTCTAAAAACAAAATCGTTAAGGTTGTAAAATAGATTAAAATCAGTATAATAATATATTATAACAGAAAAAGAAAGAATTTGTCCAAGTAGAAAGGGAAATATGTTAGAGGAATTAAAAGCAATTTTAAAAAGCCCAAAATTATGGGTAACAATCTTTGGGGTGTCTTTGATCCCCATGATGTACAATGTGATCTTCCTATCTTCCATGTGGAATCCGTATGGTAAACTGGATAAGTTACCCGTTGCGGTGGTCAATGAGGATAAATCAGCAACACTTAACAACCAAAAGCTAACCATTGGTGCTGACATGGTAGATAGTCTTGAAAAAAGCAAGACGCTAGATTATCATTTTGTTTCTAAAAGCAAGGCAGAAGAAGGCTTGGCTGATGGTGACTATTATATGGTGATTACTTTCCCAGAGGATATGTCAGAAAATGCAGCTAGTCTGATGACTAATGATCCTAAGCAGTTGACGATTAACTATCAAACAACTAAGGGACGTAGTTTTGTGGCTTCTAAGATGAGTGAGTCTGCCATGACAAAACTAAAAGCTAAGGTATCACAGTCTATCACAAAAACGTACACCTCTGCTGTTTTTAAAAGCATGACAAAACTACAAGGCGGAATGACACAAGCTGTCGATGGAACGCAACAGCTAGCAGACGGTAGCAAGACGCTAAAAGACGGTAGTCAAACTTTGACCGATAACCTACAAACGTTAGCGAGCTCTAGTCAAACCTTTGCTACTGGTGCCAATACTCTAAGTAGTGGCTTGATTACTTATACCAATGGTGTTGGTACTTTGTACAGTGGCTTAGGCACACTCTCAAGTGGTCTTACGACTTACACGAATGGTGTTGGTACTTTGTACAATGGTTTAGGCACTCTCTCAAGTGGTCTTACGACTTATACGAATGGTGTCGGTACTTTGGCTAGTGGTTTGGGCACTTTCTCAAGCGGTCTTACGACTTATACGAATGGTGTCAGCCAAGTGGCAAGTGGTCTTAATCAGCTCGATAGCAATACACAACAGCTGGTTGATGGTATCTCAAGTCTGTCAAGCAGTAGCCAAGACATTCAAAAACTGGTTGATGGGGCAACACAGTTGACAGATGGTTTACAAAGTTTATCATCTAAGACAGAACTATCAGCTGATCAACAAGCCAATATCGATGCTTTGAAAGCAGGTCTACCACAGTTAAATCAAGCTATTCAAGCCTTGAATAGTAGTTTGAGCAGTCAATCTGGAAGCAGCGTTGATACTTCAGGTGTCTTAGCGAGTCTCAACACACTTGAGAGCCAGCTCCAGTCACTGCAGTCATCATCTAGCTCATCTAGTAGCTCACTCGCTGCTGTCCAAGCGACCTCTGCCTACCAAAGCTTAAGCTCAGAGCAACAAAGCGAGATAACAGCTGCGATTACCAACTCTAGCTCATCTAGCTCAGTAGACGTTTCCCCAGCTTTAAGTACAGTTGCTAGTCTCAAGACAGCATTGGCACAATTGCAATCAACAAGCACAAATAGCCAGCTGGCTAATCTCCAAGCACAAGTTAGTGCTATTGCTAGCCAAGCCAATACTGCTCTTACTGGAGCTACAGACGCTTTGACACAGCTCGATAGTGGTATGTCAGACATCCACACAGCTGTGAGCCAATCAGCACTTCCAGGAAGTCAACAATTGACATCTGGTATCTCAACATTGCAAAGCCAACTTGCAAGTGGCTCTAGCCAATTGTTGTCAGGAGCGACAACCTTTAGTAATGCCGTTTCTGCACTCAATAGCGGAGCTACTAAATTAGCGGATAATAACTCTAGCTTGATGTCTGGTATCAGCCAAATCGATACAGGAGCAAACCAATTAACAAGCAACAACGGTCAGTTGTTATCAGGAACGAGCCAATTGCTCTCAGGTGCAGGACAATTAGCAGGTAACTCTTCTACACTTACTAGCGGTACCGCTCAGTTAGTCTCAGGTGCAGGTCAATTAGCAAGCAATTCTTCAACGCTTGTCAGTGGTGCAGGTCAACTCGCTTCAGGAGCTGATCAGATTGCTTCAGGTTCTAGCCAATTGGCACAAGGTGGCACAAGCTTGACAAATGGCTTGACAACCTTGTCAACAGGTACAGATACATTGCTAAGCTCTCTAAGCAAAGCTGAAAATCAATTGAAACTGGTATCTGTTAAACCGAAAAACGCTACAGCAGTAGCGAACCCACTTAAAGTGACTCACACAGATAAAGATAATGTCAAGACCAATGGTGTCGGTATGGCGCCTTACATGATGTCAGTAGCGCTTATGGTTGTAGCCTTATCAGCCAATGTCATCTTTGCTGAGGCTCTCTCTGGTAAAGAACCTAAGAACCGCTTTGCATGGGCAGGCAACAAGCTCCTCATCAATGGTATCATTGCCACAGCTTCTCCAATCATCCTTGTATTTGCTGTGATGGCAATCGGTGTCAACCCAAGCTATGTTGGTAGAACTTTTGTGATAGCTATTCTAGCTGCTTGGAGTATGATGGCACTTGTTACTGCCTTGGTCGGATGGGACAGACGATATGGTTCCTTCATCAGTATGATTATCCTGCTCTTACAATTAGGAGCGAGCGCAGGAACTTACCCTATCCAATTGAGTAATAAATTCTTTGAAACTGTGCAACCATACTTGCCAATGTCTTACGCTGTTTCAGGATTTAGAGAAACCATTTCCCTAACAGGAGATATCACAGGACAAATCTGGGCATTGCTAGGCTTTACGGTAGGTTCTATGATTTTAGCCCTTCTCATTTACCGTAAACCAACAGAAGATTAATAAAAAAGTTCGAGTAAAGCTCGAACTTTTTTATGACTAAGGCAAAACGAAAGAGACCTGATCACTCAGGCCTCTCTCAGGAGATTTATGAAAAAGAAAAGTTTTAGGATGGTTACAGTATAGCGACCACTGCTTAAAAAAAGCTTAAAACATACGATTTTAGTGATTTTTGTATGTTTTAATCCGTCGGACCAAAAAAAGAGCAGCAGGTAAAAGATGAGAATGATGACACTAAAAGCACCGATATAAATGACACGTCCTAGAGGGTGTTTGGGATTGATGGCTATACCAAGGGCTCTTGTTTCTGAGAAACTCTTGTTGTCTTGAAAACGACTAAGCTCATATCTATAACCAGAAAGGAGCATGCAAAATAGGACAACGCACAATAAGCCAGAAAGAAGCTTTTGAGTTCTTAGAGAAGCGCCGTCTCCTAAAATAAACATGGTGACGATGATAGCCAATTCGCAGGCTAAAAAAGTCAATAAAAGGATAAATGACAGACGCTCCTTGATGTGTGGTTTAGGCGGTGTTTTTTATCTGAATGGTAGTAAAGCGCATTGCCTAAAGTCAGTAGGACAAGTAAAGTTCCAAGTCCCATTAAGCTTATCCGATAATTCCAGTCAGCAGCAATAGCCAAAATAGCAAAGATTACAAATCCTGCTGTCATGACGACATTAAATGACTTTCGTGACATAACATACCTCACAAAAAACACTGTTTATAATATTACCTCTAACACCTTATTATATCACAAAAACGCTTTCAAAAGTAGTCTTGATTTTAAAGATGATGAGTGTTAGAGTTAGTGTGAAAAAATGAGGAGGGTAGCCATGGATTTAGACGATAAATGTTATCATATGACAAATGTATTGATGGATTTGTGTGATAAATTGGAACTTAAAAACAGGAGTACTTTTATCTTGAAATACAACCTATCTCAAGAAGAATCTAGGACGATAGATACTATCTTTTTAGAACTGGTGGAAAATGAAACACAAGTAACCATCGATACTTTCACTGATATTGTGAATAATAGACTAGAGCGACATTTTTCAAAACCAGTCATAGAAGAGCTTTTAGAAGTTTATGCCGACTATCAACCAAAAGCTATAAAGAGGGTTAAACTATAAAATCAAAGGTTAACAGAAACCTTGATTTTATAGTTTAACGGCTTTAGTTGCGATAAATGTCTTAATGTTCAGTTCATGGAGCCTTCCGGAGCCGTTGGTATCCTCGTATAAATCAAGTAATGTGAATCCGGCTTTCAATTGTCCGCCTATTTGTTCTGTCATATTATGAGAAAACTGCATGCCTGCATTTTCTTTGACCATGTAGCTTCTAGCTTTTTCATCTTTTAAAGGATTGAATGGCATTTTCCAAATGATTTCTTTTTCATCGTCATCCACGATATAGTTGATTTCATTATTTAATCCAGCAAGAAAAATGCCACCCTTTTTCAAGACTCTGTACACCTCATTGAAAATGTGTTGCACATCCTCAACATAGCAGTTTGATACAGGATGGAAAACAATATCAAAAAACTCATCTTCGTAGGGAAGTTTTTTTGTCATATCTCCCTCTATGGCTTCTATGTGATAGCCTTCTCTTTCTGCCACTTTCAATTCAGACTCGATTTGTTTTGAGGAATAGTCCAGCACACTACATGTTGCACCGAGTGCAGCAAATATTGGCATTTGTTGGCCACCACCAGAGGCTAATCCCAGAATTTTTTTATTTTTCAACTCTCCAAACCACTCATGAGGTACAGGTACTGTTGGAGTCAGCAAAATCTCCCACTTGCCATTTTGTGCTTCTAGATACTCTTCGTGCGAAATAGGTATTGCCCACACCCAGCCTTCCTCTACCCAGCTATCAATCGTTTCTCTATTTATATCCTGATATGATTTCATAATATTACTCCTCTCCTATTGAAAACGATTACTAAAGGTATTATAACATATCTCTCTTTTCGCTAGTCAGATAAAACCGCATTTTGAGCAAATAAAAAACCTAGAAACGCTGGTTTCATAGGTTTTTAGTGTGTTCAATTATTTAACTTCTGTAAAAATCACGTGTTTACGCAATTTTGGTGAGTATTTTTTCAATTGAAGACGGTCTGGCGTGTTACGTTTGTTTTTAGAAGTAAGGTACAAGCGTTCACCAGATTCTTTGTGTTCAAGTGTGATATTTACGCGCATGATATCTCCCTTCTATTATTTGCCAGCTTTAGCGATTTTACGTCCTTTGTAGTATCCTTTCAAAGATACACGGTGTGAACGTGAGTAATCTCCAGTAGTTTCGTCAAATTGTACTGATGGTGCAGTCAATTTGTAGTGTGTACGACGTTTGTTTTTCTTCGCTTTGGAAGTGTGACGTGCAGGTACTGCCATGTTTATGTTTTCCTTTCAATATGAGTTTTGATTTTCATCAACTTCACTATGATACCATATCTTTTTTGTAAAGTAAAGTTACTTGACAGATTTTTTTGAGAAAGCATTGACTTCCTTAGCACTCTTTGCTAGAATGGACTTAATTTGGTAGCTGCCGGGTTACCAAAGCGCTTAGACAAAACGTCCGTAGGCTTTTAGAGATGTTTTGTGTGGGCGCCTTTTTTATTATTTTGGAGGTAGATTTTATGGTATGGTTTTATTTGATTTTAGCAGGCATCGCAGAGGTTTTCTGGTCAACCTGTATGAAGTTGTCAGAAGGTTTTTCCGTTTTAAAATTCACGATTTTGACCATTGTCGGTATGCTTGTGAGTTTTTACTTTCTATCCTTGGCGACAAAGGAGCTGCCGCTAGGAACGGCTTATGCTATCTGGACAGGCATTGGTGCTCTTGGAGCTGTGATTGTTGGTATCGTGATGTTTAAAGAACCTGCAAATGCAGCCCGTCTCTTCTTTGCTCTATTGCTTTTGATTGGTATCATTGGGCTGAAAGTCACCTCAGGACACTGATTGTTTCATGTGAAACTTAGTTTTCCATCCTTTTATAAACGCCTAAAATATGGTAAAATAAGGTACGTTTATCAGTTAGAGAAAGGATGAGAGTGTCTAGGCTAGCTGCTTGTTTTAAGGACACTCTAGAGTGATTATGAAGTTACAAAAACCCAAAGGAACACAGGATTTATTGCCACAAGATACGCTCAAATGGCAATACGTAGAAGATGTAGCACGCAAGACCTTTGCCAACTACCGCTATGCTGAGATTAGAACTCCGATGTTTGAGCACTACGAGGTTATCAGCCGCTCTGTCGGTGATACGACAGATATCGTCACCAAGGAGATGTATGATTTTTACGATAAGGGGGATCGTCACATCACCCTGCGTCCAGAAGGGACAGCGCCTGTGGTGCGCTCTTATGTCGAAAATAAACTCTTTGCGCCAGAGGTACAAAAGCCTGTCAAGCTGTATTATATGGGCTCAATGTTTCGCTATGAGCGTCCTCAAGCGGGGCGCTTGCGTGAGTTTCACCAGATTGGGGTCGAGTGCTTCGGCTCTAGCAATCCCGCTACAGATGTTGAGACCATCGCTATGGCTTATCAGCTCTTTGACAATCTCGGTATCAAAGATGTGACTTTGCACCTTAACAGCCTTGGGAATACTGAGAGTCGTCTTGCCTATAGACAAGCTTTGATTGACTACTTGACACCGCTTCATGACAGTCTCTCTAAGGATAGCCAGCGTCGTTTGGAGGAAAATCCGCTACGTGTGCTAGATTCTAAGGAAAAAGAGGACAAGGCAGCCGTTGAGAATGCGCCGTCTATTCTTGATTACTTGGATGAGGAGAGTCAAGCGCACTTTGATGCGGTGCGTGATATGCTAGAGGCGCTAGGCATTCCTTATGTCATTGATACCAACATGGTGCGTGGTTTGGATTATTATAACCACACGATTTTTGAGTTCATGGCGACTGTTGGTGGCTCTGAGTTGACCATCTGTGCTGGTGGGCGCTATGATGGTTTGGTTGAGTATTTTGATGGACCAGCGACCCCTGGTTTTGGCTTTGGACTTGGTATTGAGCGCTTGCTTCTAGTTCTTGAAAAGCAGGGGGCTGCTTTGCCTTCTTGTGAGCCGCTAGACGCTTACATCGCTGTTTTAGGGGATGAGGTCAATAGCGCAGCGCTTCAGTTAGTTCAAGCACTTCGTCAGCAAGGCTTTAGCGCTGAGCGTGATTACCTAGGGCGCAAACTAAAAGCGCAGTTCAAGGCAGCCGACAGCTTTAATGCCAAAACAGTTATTACACTTGGTTCAAGCGAGCTTGAAAGCCAGCAAGTCAGCGTCAAAAACAATCACACACGTGAAGAAGTCAAAGCGAGCTTAGAGGCGATAAAAACAGACTTTGCAAGTATCTTAAAACAACTGAATTTCTAAAAAACAGTCTCATCTGAGACTGTTTTTTGCCGTTTAGACAAGAAGAATAACCACATAGACTAAAAGTCTAGTAAAGCAGCTCAACTTGTGTTTTAATAAAGGTGTAAAGGAGGTTTAGCCATGGAGGTTAGAGCAGCGATTGCAAAGCAAGAAAAAGAAGAAGTCGTCATCTATGCTCATCAGTTGGATGAGGAAGTTAAAACCCTTCAAAAGAGTATCAAAGAGCTGTTAACACCGCAATTGTTATCAGTCAAAAAGGAGAGGGAACAGTACAAGGTGCAGCAAAAAGCTGTTGTTCGGATTTATCGTGAGAATCGTAAACTCATCATTGACACGCTAGAGGGCGACTTTGAGTCTCATCAAGCACTCAGAGATATGAAGAGGATCTTGAGTGCTGACTTTATCCAAATATCACAGTCAGAACTTATCAATCGCAGCTATGTCCAGCGTGTCAAGATAACCAAGACTGGTTTGGTGGAGTTGCGTTTGGTTGGAGAGAGGACGAGCTATTCCTCACGTCGCTATCTCAAGATTTTAAAGGAGGCGTTGTAAGATGAAAGTTAAGGATTTATTTGTTGCAGGTTGTCAAGGCTTGAGTATTGGTCTTGTGTGTTCTCTGGTGTTTTCTGCTCTATTTTCAGAGGTTTACAGTCCTCTAAATCCCTACTCAATCATGGGTATTTGGTACGGTCAACATCTGACCAATGTGCAAACCATGGCGGTTTGTGCAGGCTTATGGTTTTTGATTGGTTGTCTCTTTTCTCTCGGTACTTGGTTTTTCCAACAAGAATGGAGTCTTTTGCGCATGACCATTTGCCATTTTATCACCATGCTCATCGGTCTCTTTGGCATTGGCTTTTTAGCAGGTTGGTACAATCCAAACGTGGCAAATGCACTTTTGTTTGTTATAGTTTTTAGTATCATTTACGCTATCATTTACTGGTTTTCGCTACAGGAGATGAAGCGGGTCATCCGAGAAGTTGATGGGCAGCTAAAGCATTCCAAAGACAAATAGAAAAAACTCTGCCCAATGGGTGGGGTTTTTGCTGTCTTTTTGTTATAATAGGTGAGATGAATTGATTTTAAGCAGGAAAGGAAGCAGATACACTGGTGTATCTTGGTATTACTATGAAAAGAAGTATGTATGCGGGTAGTGTCCGCAAGGAGCATATCGGACAAACCTTGACGCTAAAAGGCTGGGTTGGACGTCGTCGTGATCTTGGAGGTCTTATTTTTATTGATCTTCGTGACCGTGAGGGGATCATGCAGCTTGTTATCAATCCTGAAAAAGTGGACGCTAGCGTGATGGTAACTGCTGAAAAGCTAAGAAGTGAGTTTGTTATCGAGGTGACTGGTGTCGTTGTCGCTCGTGAGGAAGCAAATGACAAGGTAGCAACAGGAAGTGTGGAATTGCAAGTTGAGGACTTAGTTATTTTAAATACGGCTAAGACAACACCTTTTGAGATTAAAGACGGCATTGAAGCCAATGATGAAACACGCTTGCGTTACCGCTATCTTGATCTTCGTCGTCCAGAAATGCTTGAAAACTTTAAACTACGTGCTAAGGTGACGCATTCTATCCGCAACTACTTGGACGAGCTAGACTTTATCGATGTGGAAACACCAATGCTCGCCAAGTCAACGCCAGAAGGTGCTCGTGATTATCTGGTACCAAGTCGTGTGAGTCAAGGGCATTTTTACGCTCTTCCTCAAAGCCCACAAATCACTAAACAGCTTTTGATGAATGCTGGTTTTGACCGCTATTATCAAATCGTCAAATGTTTCCGTGATGAGGATTTGCGTGGGGACCGTCAACCTGAGTTTACACAGGTCGACTTAGAGACTAGTTTCTTGTCTGACCAAGATATCCAAGATATTACTGAAGGCATGATTGCCCGTGTCATGAAAGACACCAAAGGGATTGAGGTCACTTTGCCATTCCCACGTATGGCTTATGATGATGCTATGAACAACTACGGTTCTGATAAGCCAGATACACGCTTTGATATGTTGCTTCAAGACATTACAGAAACTGTCAAAGGCATTGACTTCAAGGTCTTCTCACAAGCGCCTGTTGTTAAGGCAATCGTTGTCAAGGGTGGGGCGGATAGCTACTCACGTAAAGATATTGACAAGATGACAGAAGTGGCTAAGCAATTTGGTGCTAAGGGTCTTGCTTGGATTAAGTACGTTGATGGTGCCATTACTGGTCCTGTAGCTAAGTTCTTGACAAGTATCGAAGAACAGTTGACAGAACGTTTACAGCTAGCAAATGGTGACTTGGTACTATTTGTAGCAGATAGTCTAGAAATTGCAAATAACACACTCGGTGCTCTACGTACTCGTATCGCTAAAGAGCTTGACATGATTGACACGTCACAGTTTAACTTCCTCTGGGTGGTTGACTGGCCAATGTTTGAGTGGTCTGAGGAGGAAGGACGCTATATGAGTGCTCACCATCCTTTTACATTACCACAAGAAGACACGGCGCATGAGCTTGAGGGTGACCTCTCAAAAGTGCGTGCAGTTGCTTACGACATTGTCCTAAACGGTTACGAGCTTGGTGGTGGTAGCCTACGTATCAACCACAAGGACATGCAAGAGCGCATGTTTAAAGCGCTTGGTTTCTCAGAAGAAGAAGCTAGTGAACAGTTTGGTTTCTTGCTAGAAGCGATGGACTATGGTTTCCCACCACATGGTGGACTTGCTATCGGGCTTGACCGCTTTGTCATGCTACTAGCAGGTAAGGATAATATCCGTGAAGTCATCGCCTTTCCTAAGAACAACAAGGCAAGTGACCCGATGACAAAAGCGCCTAGCCTTGTCTCTAAGAAACAACTGGACGAACTAGCCATTACAACATCAGAGAATTTAGACTAAAATAAAAAGAAAAGTTATGCCAAGAAAAAAAGCTCCCCCTTTGAAAAGACTCAAGTATGAAATTAGCAATCTCGCAAAGAAAGCTGGTCTTTTCCACACCCTACAGAGTATCTCAAGAGAAAAATACGCTGAAAAAATCTCAGCGTCTCTTCTCTATGGACTTCTCTCAAGTATAGCGGTCAATTTCTTCTTTCAGCCGGGGCATGTCTACTCAAGCGGGGCGACAGGTCTAGCGCAGGTCATCTCGGCTGTGAGTGAGCGCTTCTTGGGCTTTGAACTACCGATTGCGGTTGCCTTTTACGCTATCAATCTGCCCTTATTGCTTTTAGCTTGGTATCAAATTGGGCATAAGTTTACGGTGTTTACTTTCATCACGGTAACGGTGAGCTCGCTTTTTATCCAGTTTATCCCGCAGGTGACTCTTACCACCGACCCTCTCATCAACGCTATTTTTGGTGGACTTGTTATGGGAGTTGGGATTGGTTATGGATTGAAGTCTCGTATTTCAAGCGGTGGGACAGATATTGTCAGTCTTGCCATCCGCAAGAAAACAGGACGTGATGTTGGGCGGATTTCCCTCATGGTTAATGGGATAATCATGATTTTTGCAGGGATTTTGTTTGGCTGGAAGTATGCTCTCTACTCTATGGTGACTATCTTTGTCTCCAGTCGAGTGACAGACGCTATCTTTACTAAGCAAAAGAAAATGCAAGCCATGATTGTCACGAGTCATCCTGAAAAAGTCATCCATAAGATTCATAAACGCCTGCACCGTGGCGTGACCTGTATCAATGACGCTGAAGGGACTTATAACCATGAGAAAAAAGCGGTGCTTTTAACCATTATCACACGTGAAGAATACGGTGAGTTTAAACACCTAATGAAAAAAACAGATCCGAGTGCCTTTATCTCGGTGGCTGAAAATGTTCATATCATTGGACGATTTGTGGATGACGATTAGTTGTTCTTGTAAGGAGGTGAGCTGAGTGATCAAGCGAGAACAATTAGCACTAGTCAAAAGTTTAGTTGTCGTTACAGCTGGTATTGCCATTTATACCTTTGGTTTTATCAAGCTCAATATGTGTAATCACTTGGCAGAAGGGGGCATTGCAGGGGTGACCTTGATTGTTCACTCGCTTTACGGCATTGACCCTGCCTATACCTCGTTGTTGTTGAATATTCCATTGTTTATCCTAGGCGCTAAGATTTTAGGGAAACGCTCTTTAGCCTTTACGCTCTATGCGACTATCTTGATGTCTTTCTTTATGTGGATGTGGCAGCAGATACCAATGGAGCTTCCTCTTCGTGACGATATGATGTTGGTATCAGTGGTAGCTGGTCTTATTGCTGGGACTGGTAGCGGTCTTGTCTTTCGCTATGGTGCTACAACTGGAGGGACAGATATTATTGGGCGTATCTTAGAGGTAAAGCTTGGCTTTAAACTGGGGCAGACCTTGTTGGTTATTGATGCCCTGGTCTTGATTGCTTCGCTAACTTATATTGACCTGCAGCACATGCTCTACACTTTGATTGCTAGCTTTGTTTACAGTCAAGTGCTGACGATTGTGCAAAATGGTGGTTACACTGTGCGGGGGATGATTATTGTCACTAGATGTTCTCATCAGGTGGCGGATGCGATTTTGCAGGAAATCAATCGAGGTGTCACCTTTTTAAAAGGACAAGGCGCCTACTCCAAAACAGATATGGATGTCCTATATGTCGTGCTCAATCCTAGTGAGGTGCGTGATGTCAAGGCATTGATGGCAAAGATAGACCCAGATGCTTTCATCTCTATTATTGACGTTGACGAGGTTATCAGTTCTGATTTTAAGATCAGACGGCGTAACTACGATAAATAAAAAGAACAGACATTGTCTGTTCTTTTGTTTGTTACATTTCATCAGGCGCTTGAACACCGAGTAAGCGAAGCGCTTCTTTGAGGACAACAGCAGTAGCGTAGCTGAGAGCTAAGCGGCTGTCACGCTCTGGAGAATCATCTAAGATACGTGTGTGAGCATAGTATTTGTTGAAGCTTTGTGCCAGACTAATCGCAAATTTTGCAATGATAGAAGGCTCAAAGTTGTCCGCACTACGAACGATGATACGTGGGAAATCTTGAAGCAGCTTGATAATTTCCCAGCTTTCGCTGTCATTTAGGCTGTAGTGAGCTTCTGGATCTGGTGTGAAGTTGGCTTTTTTCAGGATAGACTGGATACGTGCGTGAGCGTATTGCACGTAAGGTCCTGTTTCACCTTCAAAGGATACCATAGCTTCAAGGTTGAAGTCGTAGCCGTTTAGACGGTCAGTTTTAAGGTCGTAGAACTTGATGGCACCAACACCAACGGCGTGTGCAACTTCGTCCTTATGCGCTAAATCTGGGTTTTTCGCTTCGATTTGGGCTTTGGCACGGCTAACCGCTTCAGCGATAGTTGGCTCAAGAAGGATGACATTTCCTTTACGAGTAGAGAGTTTTTTGCCGTCTTTTGTCACCAAACCAAAGGCTACGTGTGTGACATCGTCAGACCACTCGTAGTCCATCTCTTTGAGAAGGGCTTTTAGTTGTTTAAAGTGAGCAGACTGCTCATTTCCGACGACATAGATAGCTTTTGCAAAGTCATAGGTACGCTTGCGGTAAAGGGCAGCAGCAAGGTCACGAGTGATGTAGAGTGTAGCACCGTCTGATTTCTTGATAAGGGCAGGGTGTTCGATACCGTATTTTTCAAGGTTAACGACTTGTGCACCTTGAGATTCTTCAAGAAGTCCTTTTTGGGTGAGGATGTCAACGACCTCATCCATCTTGTCGTTGTAGAAAGCTTCACCGTTGTAGCTGTCAAAGGACACTTCAAGCTCATCGTAAAGACGGCTAAACTCAACGAGACTCTCATCACGGAACCATTGCCATAGGCGAGTAGCTTCCTCGTCGCCATCTTCTAGTTTACGGAACCAAGTACGTGCTTCCTCATCAATGCTAGGATCATTTTCAGCTTCGGCATTGATACGGACGTAGAGTTTGAGTAGCTCATCAATTGGATGTGCTTTGACGGCTTCTTCGTTACCCCATTTTTGATAAGCCACAATCAACATCCCAAACTGTTTACCCCAGTCACCAAGGTGGTTGATTTTAACAGCTTTGTAGCCCAGTTTTTCAAAGATTAAGGCAAGACTGTCTCCGATAACGGTCGAGCGCAAGTGTCCGATAGAAAAAGGTTTTGCGATGTTAGGACTTGACATGTCAATAGCGACATTGCGACCGTGACCTAGGTCTTGCTCAGCATAGTGGCTACCCGCTGTGATGACGTCGCCAAGCACACGGCTAGAGATGCTTGCTTTGTCTAGGAAAAAGTTAATGTAAGGACCAACCGCTTCAATCTTTTCAAAGCCAGTAGTGTCCAGTTTTTCAACGATTTCACTAGCAATCATTTGCGGAGCTTTGCGCAATACTTTGGCTAGTGAAAAAGTAGGAAAGGCAAGGTCACCCATTTCGGCGTTTTTAGGGGTTTCTAACAATTGAGTGATTTGTTCTAATGTCAAATCAGGAACGGCTTGATGAATGCTCTGTGCGACAGTTTGTTTAGTATCCATAGAGTTCTCCTTATTGGTATAGTTATTCACCTCTATTTTATCATATTTTAGGGAAATAAACGACCTTTGAGAGAAATGTTTAAAGAAGAGTTTAAGAAACTTGCTCTTCAGATGAAAAAGTTAGGAATTTTTGGTATAATTTTAGAGATAAATGTATATAATGAGGACAAACCATGAATAAAAAAGATCGACAAGAGCGTATTATACGGCTCATCCAAGAAGGCAATATCGGCACACAAGAAGAAATCAAGCGCTATTTGCAAGACGATGGTATCTCTGTCACACAGGCGACCTTGTCACGTGATTTGCGTGAGCTCGGGCTCCTAAAGCTGCGTAATAGCGATGGTAAGCTCTACTATAGTCTATCGACACAGACCAACCCACAGCTAGATCCAGCGATTTACTCTTATGTCAAAAAGCTAGAGCGTGCTGGCTTTATGCTGGTCATCCACACCAATCTCGGTGAAGCTGATGTCCTAGCCAATATCATCGATGCTGAAAATAACGACACAATCCTAGGTACAGTTGCAGGAGCGGATACGCTGCTTGTGATTTGTAAGGATGAGATGGTAGCGTCTCGTCTTGAAAAGGAAATCAGAGCCCAAAAATGACAGATCTAGAGAGAGCGACAAAAAAGCTCACCTGTCAATTGCAGCACCACCCAAGTGTTTTAGCTTATCAAAAGGCAGAAGAGCAGCTAGAGGAGTTGCCTGAGCTCAAAGAGGATGTCGTCCAGATGAAAGCTTACCAGCAAGCTTTTGTCCTGTATCAAAAAATTCATAAGGAAAAGGCTGCAAAACAAGCGGGTGATAAGGCTGACGTTTTGAGTCAAACTTTAGAGACAAGCCCGCTTGTTGCTGACTATCGGCAAAAAATGCAGGATGCAAGTGATTTATTGCAGTACGTGACGCAGCGCTTAGAAGATAGAATTAACGAGGAGTTGGGAAATGGTAAGTAGTAAAATTTCACCAGGTATGCAGCAGTATTTGGATGTTAAAAAAGACTATCCAGATGCTTTTTTGCTTTTTCGGATGGGTGATTTTTATGAGTTGTTTTACGAGGATGCTGTCAAGGCTGCGCAGATTTTGGAGATTAGCCTGACAAGCCGCAATCGTAATGCGGACAATCCCATACCTATGGCGGGAGTGCCTTATCACTCTGCTCAGCAATACATCGACACTCTAGTTGATTTAGGCTACAAGGTAGCGATTGCTGAACAAATGGAAGACCCTAAAAAAGCTGTCGGAGTGGTCAAGCGTGAGGTTGTTCAAGTCGTCACACCAGGGACTGTCATGGACTCTACAAAGTCAGACAGTGCCAATAACTTTCTAGTCGCTATTGATTGTGATGAGCAGCAGTTTGGTCTGTCTTATATGGATGTCTCAACAGGTGAGTTTTGGGTGACAGAGCTTTCGGACTTTGGTTTGGTGCGTAGCGAGATTATGAACTTAAAGGCACGTGAGCTTGTAGTTGGCTATGACCTTACGGCGGACGAGCGTACGATTTTCACCAAGCAGATGAACCTACTATTGTCATCTGAAAAAGAGCAGTACACTTCTCCTCTTATCCCTAGTCAGCTAACGCCCCTTGAAAAACAAGTGGCTGAAAAACTTTTGCAGTATGTGCATGTCACTCAAAAACGAGAGCTCAGTCATCTCCAGCCTGTTCGGCATTATGAGATTAAAGACCATTTGCAGATGTCTTATAGCACCAAAGTGAGTCTTGATTTGCTTGAAAATACCAGAACGGGTAAAAAGCATGGGAGCTTATATTGGCTTCTAGATGATACCAAGACGGCTATGGGTATGCGCATGCTTCGCTCTTGGATTGATAAGCCCTTGATTAACAAAGAAGCTATCCTTGAGCGACAAGCTATTGTGCAGGTCTTTTTGGAGCATTTCTTTGAGCGGACAGACTTGACAGAGAGTTTAAAGGGCGTTTACGACATTG
The DNA here is from genome assembly GCF_011039275.1 of Streptococcus hyointestinalis. Classification (GTDB taxonomy): domain Bacteria; phylum Bacillota; class Bacilli; order Lactobacillales; family Streptococcaceae; genus Streptococcus; species Streptococcus hyointestinalis_A. The sequence continues at coordinate 2,128,265 of NZ_JAAKGB010000001.1, read as the reverse complement.
AGCGTTTAGCCAGCAGAGTCTCTTTTGGTAAGGCAAACCCTAAAGACCTATTGCAATTAGGACAGACCCTAGCACAAGTCCCTGTCATCAAGGCAATCTTAGAGAGTTTTCAAGAGCCAGCCCTTGACAGTCTTGTCAAGAACATAGATACACTTCCTGAGCTAGAGGAGCTTATCCGCTGTTCTATTGACCCAGAAGCGCAAGCAGTGATTACAGAGGGCAATATCATCCGCACGGGCTTTGATGAGCAGCTGGATAACTATCGTAAGGTACTGCGTGAAGGCACAGGCTGGATTGCTGAAATCGAGGCAAAAGAAAGAGAAGCCAGTGGTATCCATAATCTAAAAATCGACTACAATCGTAAGGATGGCTACTATTTTCACGTCACTAACTCCAATCTAGCTCTGGTGCCAGAGCATTTCTTTAGAAAAGCAACTCTCAAAAACTCAGAGCGGTTTGGAACGGCAGAGCTTGCTAAGATAGAGGGTGAATTGCTAGAAGCAAGAGAACGCTCAGCTGACTTGGAGTATGACATCTTTATGCGTGTTCGCACGCAAGTAGAGCACTATATCAAGCGCCTGCAAGCCCTCGCTAAAACCATAGCTACCATTGATGTTTTGCAGAGCTTTGCTGTTGTGGCAGAGACCAATCATTACGTTCGCCCAAGCTTTAACGATAACAATGAGATTGCTATTGTTGACGGACGTCATGCGGTTGTTGAAAAAGTCATGGGCAGTCAAGAGTATATCCCAAACAGTATCCACTTTGATACAGAGACAAGTATACAGCTCATCACTGGTCCAAATATGTCTGGGAAATCAACCTATATGCGTCAGCTGGCCTTGACAGTGATTATGGCACAGATGGGAGCCTATGTCGCAGCTAAAAGTGCTGATATTCCTGTCTTTGATGCTATTTTTACACGTATTGGTGCAGCAGACGACTTGATTTCAGGACAGTCCACCTTTATGGTTGAAATGACTGAAGCCAACCATGCTCTAAAGCGTGCGTCTAAACATTCCTTGATTCTTTTTGACGAATTGGGAAGAGGGACGGCGACTTACGATGGGATGGCTCTGGCACAAGCGATTATTGAGTATATTTACCATCATGTTCAAGCTAAAACCATGTTTGCAACACATTACCACGAGTTGACAAGTTTGTCAAAAGAGTTGACACATCTTGTCAATGTTCATGTAGCGACCTTAGAAAAAGATGGTGAGGTGACTTTCCTACATCAGATTGCAGAAGGTCCTGCAGACAAATCCTACGGTATTCATGTTGCTAAGATTGCAGGTTTGCCTGAGGAGCTGTTAGAGCGGGCAGATGTTATCTTAGAAGAGCTAGAGACAAACGCTTCTGAACCGCCACTATCAACTACTACTGAGAATAACCAAAAAGAAGAACCTGTAACAGACACTTCTATAGGTGAACAGTTATCGCTTTTTGAAGAGCCTTCTTATGACAAGATTATCAAGACCCTAAAAGAGACAGATATGATGACATTAACGCCAATGGAGGCGATGAATCTTCTCTTTACACTTAAACAAGAATTGTAAACGAACTGTCAAGTTGTGTTTACAAAAAGAAAGGAGAGCTATGGCAAATATCATAGAACTTCCAGAAATTTTAGCCAATCAGATTGCTGCTGGTGAGGTTATCGAGCGTCCTAGCAGCGTTATTAAAGAATTACTCGAAAATGCTATTGACGCTGGCAGCAGCCACATTACCGTTGAGATAGAAGAATCTGGTTTGAAAAAGATGGCTGTCATTGATGATGGTGAGGGGATGTTGTCCGAGGATGTGGCGCTTAGTTTACGTCGTCACGCAACGAGTAAAATAAAAAAACAGGGCGATTTGTTTCGCATTCGAACACTTGGCTTTAGGGGTGAGGCGCTACCGTCCATAGCTTCTATCAGCCGTTTGAGTATCAAGACAGCGTCAGCCAGTGAGTCTCATGGCACGCTTTTGATTGCTGAAGGGGGCAAAATCCTCTCACAAGAGCCTACGTCAACTCCTGTTGGGACTAAGATTGTCGTTGAAGATTTGTTTTTCAACACACCCGCACGTCTCAAGTATATGAAGAGCTTGCAGGCGGAGTTGGCTCATATCGTTGATGTGGTAAATCGTCAAAGTCTGGCTCATCCGCAGATTGCTTTTGAGTTGATTAGTGATGGGCGTACACTCATTCAGACGAGTGGTAGCGGTGATTTGAAGCAGGCAATTGCAGGGATTTACGGCATTACGACGGCTAAGAAGATGATCGAGATTTCTGCTGCTGATTTGGATTTTGAGGTGTCGGGGTATATTAGTTTACCTGAGCTGACTAGAGCGAATCGCAATTATATCACCCTTCTCATCAATGGGCGCTACATCAAAAATTTCTTGCTCAACCGAGCGATACTGGATGGCTATGGCTCAAAGCTGATGGTTGGGCGCTTTCCGATTGCAGTCATTGACATTCAGATTGACCCTTATCTAGCGGATGTCAATGTTCATCCAACCAAGCAGGAAGTCCGTATCTCAAAAGAGCGTGAGCTCATGCAGCTTATCAGCCAAGCGATACAAGAGGCTCTTAAAGAGCAAGACCTCATCCCAGATGCTCTTGACAATCTCGCCAAGGTAAGCACAAGGACAAAACCTAAAGCTGAGCAGACAAAGTTACCATTAACCTCTAGCAAGCTGTATTACGATAAAGAAAAAAATGATTTCTTTATGAAAGAAGCCCTAGTAGAAGAAAGTAGCCAACCTTTAACAGTGGCAACGAATGTTGACAATGATGTCAAGGAAGATGACAAGGCGAAATCTGTAACGGTAAAATATGCCGAACGCCAGACACAAACAGCCCAAGACGGTGAACACCCAGACCTGAATTTTCAAAACAAAGCAACGGTTGAAAAACTGCTCAATAAACTGGAAAATGAAACCAAGTCCACCTTTCCAGAGCTAGACTATTTTGGGCAAATGCACGGCACTTATCTCTTTGCACAAGGCAGAGATGGGCTCTTTATCATTGATCAGCATGCAGCTCAAGAGCGTGTTAAGTATGAGTATTACCGTGAGAAAATAGCAGATGTTGACAGTAGTTTACAGCAATTGCTGATGCCTTATTTGTTTGAGTTTTCATCTGCGGATTTCATTGCCTTGCAGGAAAAAATGACACTTCTTAATCAAGTGGGTATTTACTTAGAGCCTTATGGTGAGAACACCTTTATCCTAAGAGAGCACCCTATCTGGATGAAAGAAGAGGAGATAGAATCAGGCGTCTATGAGATGTGTGATATGCTGCTTTTGACCAATGAAGTCTCTATCAAGACTTACCGAGCAGAGCTTGCCATTATGATGTCTTGTAAACGTAGTATCAAGGCAAATCATCACCTAGACGACTATTCTGCACGTAACCTTCTGGTGCAGTTATCCCAATGCCAAAATCCTTATAATTGCCCGCACGGGCGTCCGGTTTTGGTGCACTTTAGCCAGTCGGATATGGAAAAGATGTTCCGTCGGATACAGGAAAATCATACCAGCTTACGTGAGCTGGGCAAATATTAAGCGAGGACAACATGTACGATTATATCAAAGGGACAGTCACTAAAATCACAGCCAACTACATTGTCGTAGAAGCCTCTGGCATAGGCTACAAGATCAATGTGGCAAATCCTTACAGTTTTTCAAATGCTATGCAGCAGGAGATTCTTCTTCCATTGCATCAGGTCATTCGTGACGATGCGCACGTGCTCTATGGCTTTCATAGCGAGGATGAGAAGGAAGTTTTTCTCAATCTCATCTCGGTGTCTGGTATCGGTCCGACAACAGCGCTTGCCATCATAGCTGTTGATGACAATGACGGGCTTGTGGCTGCCATTGATACCAGTGATATCAAGTATTTGATGAAGTTTCCTAAGATTGGCAAGAAAACCGCTCAGCAGATGATACTGGACCTAGCTGGTAAGTTTGTCGATGTCAAGAGTGACGCTAAGTCACCAAAAACAAAAGCAGCCGGCAATGAAGAGCTGGACGAAGCCATGGAAGCCTTGCTGGCTCTTGGTTACAAAGCCAGTGAGCTCAAGAAAATCCGTGCCTTCTTTGAAGGGACATCTGATAGTGCTGAAAACTACATCAAGTCTAGCTTGAAGATGCTAATGAAATAAGTTGACACCATTGTCAACAGGAGGAGGTACGCTATGCGTTGTGCGTGGGTTAAAGAGTCCAATCCACTGTATATCCATTATCATGATGAGGAATGGGGAATTCCCTGTCATGACGACGGCAAATTGTTTGAGTTGCTCTGTCTAGAGACCTATCAAGCTGGGCTTTCTTGGGAGACGGTTTTAAAGAAGCGTGCTGCCTTTAGAGCGGCTTTTCACCAGTATGATGTTGACAAAGTCGCAGAGATGTCTGATAGTGACTTGGATGCCCTTTTAGACAATCCAGACATTATTCGCCACAAGGCGAAACTCTATGCGACAAGAGCCAATGCGCAAGCTTTTTTAGCTGTTTGCGATACTTTTGGTAGCTTTGAGCGCTACATTTGGAGCTTTACAGACTTTACGCCTATTGTCAATCAGGTAGATGAACAACACCCTGTTCCTAGCAAAACGCCTCTGTCTGAGTCTATTTCAAAGGATATGAAAAAGCGAGGCTTTAAGTTTGTAGGACCAGTTTGTATCTATTCTTTTTTACAGGCAGCTGGTCTCATCAATGACCATGACAATCAATGTGATTTTAAGTAATCGTGTAAAAGTGACGCTTTTGTCACTTTTTTTGTTAAAATAAAGGAGAATAACGAATGAATAGATAGGTGGTTCATATGAAAGCTGAACTCATTACTGTCGGTACAGAGCTACTGACAGGACAAATTGTAAACACTAATGCCCAATTTTTATCTGAGAAATTTGCAGAGCTAGGGATTGACGTCTTTTTCCAAACGACTGTCGGTGATAATCGCAAGCGCTTGTTATCAGTAATTGAGCTTGTCTCAACACGTAGCGACTTGGTTGTCTTATGTGGGGGGCTTGGTCCAACTGAGGATGATTTGACTAAGCAAACCTTAGCTGAGTTTCTAGGACGTAAGCTCATCTTTGACGAGCAAGCTAGCCAAAAGTTGGATGCCTTTTTTGCGCTACGCCCAAAACATACTAGAACCCCAAATAACGAGCGCCAAGCACAGATTATTGAAGGAGCTACGCCTCTTCAAAATCGAACAGGTCTTGCTGTGGGTGGTTATGTGAGTGTGGATGGTGTCCGCTATGTGGTGCTGCCTGGTCCGCCAAGCGAGCTAAAACCGATGGTGACAGAAGAGTTGATTCCGCTCATCTCAAACGGTCATACGCAACTCTACTCTCGTGTCTTGCGCTTCTTTGGAATTGGTGAGAGTCAGTTAGCAACTGTTTTGGCACCGCTTATTGACAAGCAAGTTGACCCGACACTAGCACCTTACGCAAAGACTGGCGAGGTGACTCTGAGATTGTCAACCAAAGCACACAGCCAAGAAGAAGCAGATAGCAAGCTTGATGCTCTAGAAGAGAAAATCATGTCTGTCAAGAGCTTGGATGGTATCTTGTTGAAGGACTTTTTCTATGGCTACGGAGACGACAATAGCTTAGCAAAAACGGCTTTTAGCCTGCTCAAAGAACACGATAAGACTATTACAGCGGCAGAAAGCTTGACAGCTGGGCTATTTCAAGCGACTTTAGCTGATTTTCCAGGGTCATCGCAGGTCTTTAAAGGCGGCTATGTCACCTACAGTATCGAGGAAAAAGCGAGAATGCTAGACATTCCTCTGAGTGATTTGCAAAAGCACGGCGTTGTCAGCAGCTTTACAGCCAAAAAGATGGCAGAGCAGTCACGCCGACTAACAGGTGCTGACATTGGTATTGGTCTTACAGGTGTTGCTGGACCAGATGAACTTGAAGGTCAGCCAGTGGGGACAGTTTTCATTGCAATCGCCACAAAAGATAAAACACAGTCTCTCAAAGTTTTGATTGGAGGTCGTACAAGAAGTGATGTGCGCTATATTAGCACACTGCATGCCTTTAATCTGGTGCGTCAATCTTTATTAAATGACTAAAATTTGGTATAATAAAGTGTTGTCAAATCAAGGGATGATGTTTACTGTAATGTATATTTTTTAAGGCAATTATTCTAATAAAGGAGAACAATTTGGCTAAGAAAGCAAGTAAAAAACCAGAAGAAATTAAGAAAAAATTTGGCGAAGAACGTGAAAAAGCTTTAGGAGAAGCTCTGAAAAAAATCGAAAAAGATTTTGGTAAAGGGGCTATCATGCGCTTGGGTGAGCATGCAGAGCAAAAGGTGCAGGTCATGAGTTCAGGCTCATTAGCACTTGACATTGCGCTGGGAGCAGGTGGTTATCCTAAAGGACGTATCATCGAGATCTATGGACCTGAAAGTTCAGGGAAAACAACAGTGGCACTGCACGCTGTAGCGCAGGCGCAAAAAGAGGGCGGTATCGCTGCCTTTATCGATGCGGAGCACGCTCTTGATCCAGCATACGCCGCTGCCTTGGGGGTTAATATTGATGAGCTTCTTTTGTCTCAGCCAGATTCTGGAGAGCAAGGGCTTGAGATTGCAGAAAAGTTGATTGACTCTGGCGCTATTGACTTGGTGGTTGTCGACTCTGTTGCTGCCTTGGTACCTCGTGCAGAGATTGACGGTGATATTGGGGATTCGCATGTCGGACTTCAAGCACGTATGATGAGCCAAGCCATGCGTAAACTAGGCGCTTCCATCAACAAAACAAAGACCATCGCTATCTTTATCAACCAACTGCGTGAAAAAGTTGGGGTTATGTTTGGAAATCCAGAGACGACTCCTGGTGGACGTGCCCTCAAGTTCTATGCTTCTGTCCGTCTTGATGTGCGTGGTAATACGCAAATCAAAGGAACAGGTGATCAAAAAGACACCAATGTTGGTAAGGAAACCAAAATCAAAGTCGTTAAAAACAAGGTGGCACCACCGTTTAAGGAAGCAAATGTTGAAATCATCTATGGCGAGGGTATTTCTCAGACAGGGGAACTGCTAAAAATCGCTAGTGACCTTGACATCGTCAAAAAAGCAGGCTCATGGTATTCTTACAACGATGAGAAGATCGGACAAGGCTCAGAAAATGCCAAGAAATATCTGGCAGAGCACCCAGAAATCTTTGAAGAGATTGACCGCAAAGTCCGTCTTCACTACGGTATGATTACAGAAGAGGAAGCTGAGAAAGCGGAAAATAAGAGTCAATCGGCAAAAAAAGCTGAAGACGACAAGGCACCAAGTATCGAAAACGAAGAAGGAGCTGACGAATTAGTTCTTGATCTTGAGGATACTATTGAGATTGAAGAGTAGTTTGTAGCGTCAAAACCCTCTATTTTAGCCTATTTTTTCGAAAATAGGTCTAAAGACCTATGTTTTATTTCCAAGGAATGTGTTAGAATAGTTAGTATCATAGGATAGAAAGTGAGGATGAACATGATTAAGATTTATACCATTTCAAGTTGTACAAGCTGTAAAAAAGCAAAAACTTGGCTCAATGCTCATCAACTTCCTTATAAAGAACAGAATCTTGGGAAAGAACCTTTAACAAAGCAAGAAATTTTAGACATATTATCAAAAACAGAGGATGGTATTGAGAGCATTGTCTCTTCCAAAAACCGCTATGCTAAAGCGCTCAACTGTAATATCGAGGATTTGAGCTTGAGTCAAGTGATTGATTTGATTCAGGAGAACCCTCGTATCTTGAAGAGTCCTATTCTGATTGATGATAAGCGTCTACAAGTAGGCTATAAAGAGGACGATATTCGTGCTTTCTTGCCACGCTCTATTCGTGACGTTGAAAATACAGAAGCTCGCATGCGAGCTGCTCTATAATATGAGAAGCCCTTGTTGGCTTCTTATATTTTTGCCTACTTTTACCTTTCAGCTTGTGAAAAAATTGGAAATAAGCTATAATAAAGCTTACTAGACATTGAAGAAAGAAGGTGTAAGTATGGGCTTTACAGATGAAACTGTCCGTTTTAATCTTGATGATGGCAACAAGCAAGCCATCAGCGAGACCCTAACTACTGTCTACCGTTCTCTTGAAGAGAAAGGATACAATCCTATCAATCAAATTGTTGGTTATGTGCTTAGTGGGGACCCAGCTTATATCCCTCGCTACAACGACGCACGCAATAAAGTACGTAAGTACGAGCGTGACGAAATCGTTGAGGAATTGGTTAAATTTTATCTCAAAGGAAATGGGATTGATTTATGAGAATAATGGGATTAGACGTTGGGTCTAAGACAGTCGGTGTTGCAATTAGTGACCCGCTAGGTTTTACCGCTCAAGGCGTTGAAATCATCAAAATCGATGAAGAAGCTGGAGAGTTTGGTTTTGAGCGTTTGGCTGAGTTAGTCAAAGAGTATAAGGTAGATAAGTTTGTTGTTGGACTGCCTAAAAATATGAACAACACGAGCGGTCCTCGTGTGGAGGCGAGTCAGTCCTACGGAGAGAAGATCAAAGAGCTCTTTCAGCTACCTGTTGACTATCAAGATGAGAGACTCACGACTGTTCAAGCTGAGCGTATGCTGGTTGAGCAGGCAGACGTTAGTCGCAGCAAGCGCAAAAAAGTGATTGACAAGCTGGCAGCGCAGCTCATTTTACAAAATTATCTAGATCGCACAATTTAAGACCAAATGGTCATGCTATAAAAAGGAGAGAAAAATGGCACACACTCATGGACATGAACACGAAATGGTGACTTTAGTAGACGAACAAGGCAATGAAACGTTGTTTGAAATCTTGCTCACCATTGATGGTCGTGAACAATTTGGTAAAAACTATGTTTTGCTTGTTCCTGCTGGAGCAGAAGAGGATGAAGCTGGTGAAATCGAGATTCAAGCTTATTCCTTTACTGAAAATGAAGATGGTCGTGAAGGCAATCTTGAACCAATCCCAGAAGACTCTGACGCTGAGTGGGATATGATCGAAGAAGTCTTCAACAGTTTTATGGATGAAGAAGCTTAAGTGAGATAAGGGGATTTTTACCCTTTTTCTTTTTGTCTGACGTGTTTTTACGAATAAATAGGTAATAACTATACAAGGAGACTATCGTGAAAACATTGAGCAAAAAAGAAGAAGACTTTTTAAAAGCCTATCAAGGCAAGCTACTACACACTTTTGGAGAGATGCGCTACTATGTCAAACTCCGAAAGAAATTGACTAAATAATAGTTTTTGCTATACTGTAATATAGGAAAAACTTTATAATGACAGGAGAACACGGTGAGCTATACATCAGAAACCCTCTCAGGACAAACTAGAGAAAACCTCAGTCGCCTTTCTCGCTCTTATCATGTGGGTGAGAGACGTAACCATGATCGTAATTTTAGAGTGCCAAGATCACACCGCTTTTATCTGTTGCTGTTGAGTTTAGTGGTGAGTCTATGTAGCATTGCTTTGCCCTTTTTTACTGGCTATGCTAATGGCTGGCAGTCAGAAAACCTCTATACTGGGGTGATGATGGTCAGAGGGCAACTGCCTTATAGCGATGTTTTTGCAACAGGTGGCTTTTTTTACTACTTGCTGATTTTGGTCAGTGATTTGCTGGGGTCGCTCCTTTGGTTGATACCTTTTCAGCTTGTCTTTTTCTATGTGGCTGGTGTTTATTTCTATAAGATTGTTTACTATCTTTCGACACGCCGTGATGTCACACTGGCTTTTGCTTTTATCTTTTATTTGCTGAATCTGGTTTTAGGCTTTGGTGGTCTGTATCCAAGCCAGTTTGGAATGCCCTTTGTTCTGATTGGGATTTGGTTTTTGCTGCGCTATTTTGCGGGGCTTGTCAAGGATGAAGCCTTTATCCTTTATGGGTTTATCAGCGCCTTTGCCCTCTTGTTTGATCCGCAATCGGTTGTTTTTTGGCTTTTATCGTTTGTGACGATTGGTATCTATAACCTTAGTCATAAGCATTTTGCCCGTGGCTTTTATCAATTGCTCTGTATAATTTTTGGAACATTGCTAATTATCTATACAGCGGGTTACTTCATCTTTAACTTACAGATTTTGTCGCCTTATATCAAGCAAGCCTTTATCTATCCGTTTACCAGCCCTGCTATGGGGTCGGATAATGTTATCTTGGCTTTTGTCTTGCAATTGGTGGTGGCTTTGGGCTCTGGGCTTTTATACGGTTTATTTGGAACCTTTAAGCGAAAAGATAATAAAGTAGGCACTATTTTACTTGCGCTAACGACCGTTGTTTACCTTGTTTTAGCCTTGTTGTCTAGCGATTATTGCCTGTATCACTTGCTTCCATTGACCATGTATGGTTTGATTTTAACGGCAGCGAATTTTCGTGACCGTAGCCGACGCCGTGCGAAAAATGCAGGTATGTCTGAGGTGATTGCGGCTTATATCAAGCGTGGCTTTTATCTGCCAGCCTTGTTAGTAGTTATTGCTCTAGGGCATTTAGGCTACCGTGTGGTGACCATGACTTCGCTCAATCATGAGCGTTCTTTGACGGCGAGCTATGTTGCTAAAAAGACTTCAAGTGATGATACTATCTATGTCTGGGATAAGGTGGCAACCATTTATACCGATAGCAAGCTAAAGACTGGCTCACAGTTTGCATTGCCAACGATTAACACGCATAATAAAACCAATCATAAAAATCTAGTGGATAGTTTGCTGGAGGCTGACTCAGCCTATATCGTGGTCAATAAATCCATGACACTGCCAGCAAGTATCTCTAGCATGCTCAAAAAAGAGTACAAAGCAGTCTCTGTCAGCGGTGTAAAAAGCTTTACAGTTTATCAGAAAAAATAATGAAAATATCAATATCTTGTGTTATACGACAAAAATCAATACAAGATATTGATTTTTTTTTGCTGTTTTTATATCATTTTTCAATTTATAGTGATATAATAAAGGAGTCAAAAGGAGGCAGATATGCTAACATTAGAAGAACAAGTTGTAACTGAAAATCCAACAATTAAGGTCATCAAACGTGATGGTCGTCTCGTGCGTTTTGATGCTAATAAAATATATAAGGCTTTACTAAAAGCGAGCAATCAAGTGGTGGAGATGAGTCCACTTGTAGAAGCAAAACTTGAGGAAATTGCTGAGCGTGTGGTGAGAGAAATCTATAGCCGCTTTAGCCAAGACATCAAAATCTATGAAATTCAAAATATTGTAGAACATGAGCTGCTAGCGGCAAATGAGTACGTGATTGCTCAAGAGTATATCAACTACCGTACGCAGCGTGACTTTGCCCGCTCACAGGCTACAGACATTAACTTTACCATCGAGAAACTGCTCAATAAAGACCAAACGGTTGTCAATGAAAATGCCAATAAAGATAGCGACGTCTTTAACACGCAGCGTGACTTGACAGCAGGTATCGTTGGCAAATCCATTGGGCTTAAGATGTTGCCTAAGCACGTCTCAAATGCGCACCAAAAGGGAGATATCCACTACCATGACTTGGATTATAGCCCTTATACACCGATGACTAACTGCTGTTTGATTGACTTTAAGGGCATGCTTGGCTCTGGCTTTAAGATTGGAAATGCCGAGGTGGAGAGCCCACGCTCTATCCAAACAGCGACTGCACAAATCTCGCAAATCATCGCCAATGTCGCATCCAGCCAGTACGGAGGCTGCTCAGCTGACCGTATCGATGAAGTGCTGGCGCCTTATGCTGAGTTGAATTACCAAAAACATCTCAAGGACGCAGAAGAATGGGTAGCTGAGGACAAGCGTGAAGCTTATGCTAAGACCAAGACGCAAAAGGACATCTATGACGCTATGCAGTCTTTGGAGTATGAAATCAACACGCTCTTTACCTCAAATGGGCAAACGCCATTCACCTCACTTGGTTTTGGGCTTGGGACTAACTGGTTTGAACGTGAAATTCAAAAAGCGATTTTAAACATTCGTATCCAAGGGCTTGGTGCAGAGCACCGCACAGCTATCTTTCCAAAGCTTATCTTTACTTTAAAGAGAGGATTGAACCTAGAGCCTGGAACGCCAAACTACGACATCAAGGAGCTGGCGCTAGAGTGTGCAACTAAGCGTATGTATCCAGATGTCTTGTCTTATGACAAGATTATCGAGCTGACAGGCTCTTTCAAGGTGCCAATGGGCTGTCGTTCATTCCTACAAGGCTGGAAGGATGAAAACGGCGTTGAAGTCAACTCTGGACGTATGAATCTAGGCGTTGTGACGGTCAATCTTCCTCGTATTGCTATGGAGTCTGAGGGCGATATGACCAAGTTCTGGCAGCTTTTTGCTGAGCGTATGGCTGTAGCTAAGGACGCTCTCGTCTACCGTGTAGAGCGTGTAAAAGAGGCAAGTCCAGCCAATGCCCCAATTCTCTATCAATACGGAGCCTTTGGTAAACGCCTTGGTAAGTACGATAATGTTGACAGTCTCTTTAAACACAGACGTGCTACTGTATCTCTAGGCTATATCGGTCTTTACGAGGTAGCAAGCGTCTTTTACGGCGGTGAGTGGGAGCACAATCTAGAAGCCAAGGCTTTCACAGTGGACATCGTTCGTCAGATGAAGCGCTTGTGCGATGAGTGGTCTAATGAGTACGATTATCATTTCTCAGTTTACTCAACCCCTTCTGAGAGCTTGACAGACCGCTTCTGTCGCCTTGATACGGAGAAATTTGGTATCGTCAAAGACATCACGGATAAAGAATACTATACCAACTCTTTCCACTACGATGTCCGCAAAAATCCAACGCCTTTTGAAAAGTTGGATTTTGAAAAAGATTATCCACAGGCTGGAGCGTCTGGTGGCTTCATTCACTATTGTGAATATCCTGTCCTCCAACAAAATCCGAAAGCTCTTGAAGCGGTTTGGGACTATGCTTATGACCGTGTAGGCTATCTTGGTACTAACACACCGATTGATAAGTGCTATGCTTGTGGTTTTGAAGGGGACTTTACACCGACAGAGCGTGGTTTTATGTGTCCAAACTGTGGCAATAGCGACCCTAAGACGGTGGATGTGGTCAAACGTACTTGTGGTTATCTTGGTAATCCACAGGCACGTCCAATGGTCAAAGGACGTCACAAAGAAATCGCAGCACGTGTTAAACACATGAATGGCTCAACCATTCAGTACGCAGGTGAGCAACAAGATTAGGAGCAATCATGGGAAAATACCAATTAGACTATAAAGGACAAGCGCAAGTTGAGCGCTTTCATGAAAAACAGGTGAAAGGCTTTGCTAACACCAAAAAAGAACGTGCCCAATCTTTACTGAAAAAAGCAGGTCGCATTAAATAAAACGAGAGTGGGACAAAAATCGGTCATTTCGTAGAAATGCGATTTTGTAGTCCCACCTTCGCACAGTTGAGTAGGGTTCTAGAAGTTGATTTATCAACGTATTAGAACCCACTCAACCACTGCGTCTTGTACCTATATCTATAAAAATGAGAAACTGAGAATTTTTTGTTCCAGCTTCTTAGCGTATCATAAGACTAAAGAGGACTACTATGCACCTAAGACGCCCAAGATTAAGCGATAAAGAAGCTGTACTTGAGATGATTGCCGAGTTTGAGGAGCACAATAGTGCCATGGACGGTGGCTTTTACAAATCTAGCCTAGACTATGAGGACTGGCTAGAAGCTCTAGCCTATGCTGAGATGGGGCTAAATATCCCAGAAGATTTTGTGCCTTACATCCAATTTGTCACTTTTGATGATAACAATCAAGCGCTGGGATTTTTAAACTTACGCCTGCGTCTAAATAGCAAGCTGCACCAAAAAGGTGGGCATATCGGCTATTCTATTCGCCCTAGAGAGCGTGGTCGGGGTTACGCTAAAGAGCAGCTGCGCTTGGGGCTCTTAGAGGCAAAAGCAAAAAATATCACGGAAGTGCTTGTCACTTGTCATGAGACTAATAGCGCAAGTCGTGCCGTTATCCTTGCAAATGGTGGACGTCTCAAGGATAAAAGCGACAACATCGAGCGTTATATCATCAATCTAACTTAGAAAGCGAGTAATATGGAGGAAACAAACTGGAACACACCAAAGCCAGGAGAGTGGAAAAGTGAGGAGCTTAGCCAAGGGCGTATCATTGACTACAAAGCATTTAACTTTGTAGATGGTGAGGGTGTCCGCAATTCGCTCTATGTATCGGGCTGTCAATTTCACTGTAAAGGCTGCTACAATGCAGCTACTTGGTCTTTTAAGGCGGGTGTCCCTTATACACAGGAGTTAGAAGAGCAGATTATGGCGGACTTAGCACAGCCTTATGTGCAAGGCTTGACTCTGCTTGGTGGAGAGCCCTTTTTAAACACAGGGATTTTAATCCCTCTCATCAAGCGTGTGAGAAGGGAATTACCTGAAAAAGATATCTGGTCTTGGACAGGCTACACTTGGGAAGAGATGATGCTTGAGACGCCTGACAAGCTAGAGATGCTTGGTCTCATTGATATCCTAGTGGATGGGCGCTTTGATATTCGCAAAAAAGACTTGACCCTGCAGTTTCGTGGTTCATCTAACCAGCGTATCATCGATGTGCAAAAGTCACTGGCTGCCAAGCAAGTGGTTATCTGGGACAAGCTCAATGATGGACATGGTAAGACCTTTGAGCAGGTTAGCCGTGACGATTTGATCTAAAAGGTCGCCTAAGGCGACCTTTTTTCTTGTCTGTGAACAGACTTTTCCACAGAAATCGGCAAGACTTATCCACACCTTGTGTATAACCTGTGTAAAACCGTTGACAAGACTTGTCAATGCAAAAAAGCAGATAAACCACAGCTTTTTTGAACAAGATAGTCTCTCTTGTCAAAGAAAATGCATGCTATTTTTCTGTTTAACAAACTTATCCCCAATTTATCCCCTTACTTATCCCCAGGATGTGGAAAACTGTGGATAAGTTTTAAGGACAGATACAAAAAAGCCTCCCTTAACAGGTGCGTCAAGGCAGGCTATAGCTGTGGAAAGATTAGCAAGTTTTGACAAAGACCAGTTTTTGCTCTGTGGATAGTAGCTCTTGGTAGGAAAAGCCGTCCCAGCTGAGCTCTTTCAGGCTGTCAAGGTCTTGACAATGCTCTCTCATGGCATGAAAGAGGAATTGCCCACGAGCTTTTTTAGAAATGGTTGAGTGGGTTTTTAGCTCATTTTGACGCTGCTCGAGAAACTGGACTTTGATTAGCTTTTGTCGTAATTTTGGTGAAAAGACCGCTTCAAACTCGCTGGAGAGTAGTGAGACGACACAGTTCTTACCCTCTAGAAACTGGTCGTAGTCAGCTCGCCAAAAGTTTTTGAGGCTCTGTTCCTCAATCGTGACAGGCGTGTTAAAGTCCAGTCGATGCTCAGAAATCATCTCAAAAGGTGAGATGATACCGTAAAGGCTAGAGGTGATAGCGACATGCTGACTGAGATAGTCACGGTCAATCTGGGTGAAGGCTTCCTGCTTTAGGTTGCGGTACATGAGTCCGTTGTAGAGGTCAAGAGCCGGTGCGCATTTTAGCCTATCTGTGGAAAAGTCTTGCCAGCGTTGGTATTCTTTTTGGCTGGCTTCAGGCTTGATACGGTAAATCTTTTCCAGCTCCTGTGGTGAAAAAGCAGCCATGGTTTTGCTAATCGTTTCTACTTTTGTTGGTAAGTTGTATGGCACAAGTGCATTGGCTTGTGTCATTTCTTTTGCGGTGGGAATTAAAAATAACATGATACTCCTTATAATGATGATAGTAGTCAAAAAGTTAAAGCTTGTGCTTTTTGCGTCTGGCAAAATCGACAAATTTAAATTTTTCCAGCTTGTGGCGGCTTTCGGTGAATTGAAATTGCTCTTGACTGGCTAGAAAGACTTTTGATTTGACAGAGACGACGTGGTGCTCTTGACCGATGTCTAGGAGGAGCTTGTCCATATCTGTGAGCTGGTCGATGGTGATTTCCTTTTGGGCAAAGGCGATGTCAAGCCCCAGCTCATCCTCGAGATAGTGGTAGAGAGAGTCCTCAGCTATCTGACGGTTCATCTCAGCCACCAAATCCTTTCGCAAATAGTCGATGTCAATGACAGAAGCTACCCCGTCCACCACCCGCTGTCTGACAATGCGCCAGATGAGGCTACTAGGCTTAAAGCCTGTGAGCTGCGCCAAGTCCTCATCAACGATAAGCTTATCTATAGAGATGACATTGGTCTGTGAGGGGACATTGAGCTGCTTAGCCAACTCTTGATAGCTGGTCAATTCAGAGACGGGAAAGTTAATCTGTTCTTGCTTTAAGACTTGTGAGCCAGAACCTCGTCTTTTTTTGATGAGTCCTTGCTCGCTGAGTTGCTTTAGGGCACGTCTGATAGTATCACGACTGACCTGATAGTGTTTAGTCAAGCTGTCCTCGGTTGGCAAAAAACTGTCTGGCGGGTAGTCGCCGTTTTGGATAGCTTTTTCAAGCTCATTTGCGATTACTTGGTATTTTTTCATCTATAATCCTCTAAATTCTAAGTATTTGTTTTCTAAAAACCATACAACTTCCTTATTTTAACAAAAATTTTGGAAAAAATCTAAAAATAACTTGCAGACAACTTTAAAAGCGGTTACAATAAAGACACAAAAAGAAATCAAGTTCACACTTGAAGGAGGAAAATACATTATGGGGAAATTTGAACAGGATGCCAAAACCCTGCTCACAGCGATTGGGGGTAAGGAAAATGTCAGTGCCGTAACACACTGTGCGACACGCATGCGCTTTGTTCTCGTTGATGATAAAAAAGCAGATACGAAGACGATTGAGAACATTCCGTCTGTTAAGGGAACCTTTACCAACGCTGGTCAGTTCCAAGTCATCATCGGAAATGACGTGCCGCTTTTCTACAATGACTTTACAGCGGTATCTGGTATCGAAGGTGTCTCAAAAGAGGCTGCCAAGTCTGCGGCTAAAAGCAATCAAAACCTCATCCAACAAACCATGACCTTGCTGGCTGAGATTTTCACACCTATCATCCCAGCCATTATCGTTGGTGGTCTTATCCTAGGTTTTAGAAACATCCTTGAGGGTGTTCAGATGGAGTGGCTAGGACGCAAGATTGTCGACGGTGTTGCGCAAACTACCAAAGACGGCACACCGATCTACAATACGATCGTCGATGTCTCTCAGTTCTGGTCTGGTGTCAATAGCTTCTTGTGGTTGCCAGCGCAAGCGATTTTCCACTTTTTACCAGTAGGTATCGTCTGGTCTGTCACTCGTAAGATGGGAACGTCTCAAATCCTAGGGATTGTGCTTGGTATCTGCTTGGTGTCACCGCAGTTGCTCAATGCCTACGACGTGGCAAATACATCAGCGTCTGAGATTGCTAAAAACTGGACATGGGACTTTGGTTTCTTTGCCATTAAGCGTATCGGCTACCAAGCGCAAGTCATCCCAGCGCTACTATCTGGTCTATCTCTAGCTTACTTGGAGCGCTTCTGGCGTAAGGTCATCCCAGAAGTGGTGTCTATGATTTTTGTGCCATTTCTCTCTCTTATCCCAGCGCTTATCCTAGCACACACAGTTCTTGGTCCAATCGGTTGGACAATCGGTCAATGGATTTCAACCATTGTGCTTATGGGACTTACTGGTTCTTTCAAATGGCTCTTTGGAGCAATTTTTGGAGCTCTATATGCGCCATTTGTTATCACTGGACTCCATCACATGACAACGGCTATTGATACCCAGTTAGTGTCAGACACTGGTGGGACAGCTCTTTGGCCAATGATTGCTCTCTCAAATATCGCACAAGGTTCAGCAGTTCTTGCTTACTACTGGATGAACCGTCATGATGAACGTGAAGCGCAGATTGCTCTTCCAGCCACTATCTCTGCCTACTTAGGTGTTACTGAGCCAGCGCTCTTTGGTGTCAATGTCAAATATGTCTATCCATTTGTTGCAGGGATGATTGGTTCAGGTATTGCAGGGCTTCTATCAACAACCTTTAACATCACAGCCAATGCTATCGGTATCGGAGGTATCCCTGGTATCCTCTCTATCAAGGCACAATACATGCTGCCATTTGCAGGTGTTATGGTGGTTGCTATTGTTGTTCCATTTGCTCTGACAGTCTTCTTTAGAAAAGCAGGCTACTTTACAAAAGTCGAGGATGAAACGGTCAAAGCCCCTCAAGTAGAAGCGCTTGAAGAGGCTGAAAGTAAAGCCGGTATTGACAAAGGCACGCTTGAAATCATCAAGAGTCCACTAACAGGTGAGGTGAAACCTCTCTCTGAAGCCGTTGACCCTGTCTTTGCCCAAGGTGTCATGGGTCAAGGGGTGCTTATCCAACCGTCTGAAGGTGAGTTGGTGTCTCCAGTTGACGGTGTGGTGTCTGTCCTTTTCCCAAGTAAACACGCTGTCGGTATCGTCTCAGATAAGGGCGTTGAGTTGCTCATGCACATTGGTATGGATACGGTCAATCTAGACGGAAAAGGCTTTGAAGCCCATGTTCAGCAAGGAGATAAGGTCAAGGTCGGTGATGCTTTGATTAGCTTTGATATGGCTGTTATCACAGACGCTGGCTATGTCACGGAAACCCCAGTCATTGTCACTAACCAAAACGACTATCAAGTCGATACCCTAGGTGAATTGCCAGCTGCTATCGTGCGTGGTGAGGATGTTCTAAGCGCAAGTCGCATTTAACAGTATAAAGTGAGGATTACTATGTCATTTGATAAAAAAAGTGTTGTCTATCAAATTTACCCCAAATCATATAAAGATACCACAGGAAATGGAATCGGAGATTTACAAGGTATCAAGGAAAAGCTCCCCTATCTGTCTGAGTTAGGCATTGATGTCATCTGGCTCAATCCTTTCTATCCTAGTCCCCAGCGTGACAACGGCTATGACATTTCAGATTACACTGCTGTCAACCCACTTTTTGGGACAATGGCAGACTTTGAGGACTTGGTTGCAACAGCAAAATCCTACGGCATCGAGCTCATGCTTGATATGGTCTTAAACCATTGCTCAACGGAGCATGAGTGGTTTCAAAAGGCACTTGCAGGTGACGCTTACTATCAAGACTTCTTTATCCTAAGAGATAAGCCGACGGACTGGCTGTCAAAATTTGGTGGCAATGCCTGGGCACCCTTTGGCGATACTGGAAAATACTATCTACACCTTTTTGATGTGACTCAAGCCGACCTCAACTGGCGCAATCCCCATGTCCGAGAAGAACTGTTCAAGGTTGTCAACTTCTGGCGTGATAAGGGCGTGAAGCACTTCCGCTTTGACGTGGTCAATCTCATCGGAAAAGACGAAGTCCTAGTTGACTGCCCTGTAAATGACGGTAAACCTGCCTACACAGACCGCCCCATCACACATGACTACCTCAGAATGCTCAATGAAGCAACCTTTGGACAAGATAGCGACAGCATGACGGTCGGTGAGATGAGCTCAACAACGATTGACAATTGTGTCAACTATAGCAATCCAGAACGTCATGAGCTATCTATGGTCTTTAATTTTCACCATCTCAAGGTGGACTATGATAATGGGCAAAAATGGACCCTAAAAGCCTATGACTTTGACAGTCTTAAAAATCTTTTTCACACTTGGGGCGAAGCCATGAGTGAAAACGACGGCTGGAATGCGCTCTTTTGGAACAACCACGACCAGCCTCGTGCGCTCAACCGCTTTGTAGATGTCAAGAACTTCCGCAACGAAGGCGCTACTATGCTAGCAGCCAGCATTCATCTCTCAAGAGGAACCCCTTATGTCTACATGGGTGAGGAGATTGGTATGATTGACCCAGACTTTACAAGCATGGACGACTATGTCGATATTGAAAGTATCAATGCCTATAAAGAGCTGAGAGATTCTGGAAAGACTGACGAGGAAGCCTTTGCCATTATCAAGGCAAAATCACGTGACAACTCAAGAACGCCTATGCAGTGGGACGACAGCACCTATGCAGGATTTTCGACTGCTAAACCTTGGCTAACACTTGGAGCGTCTCACAAAGACATCAATGTCGCAAATGAGAAGTCAGGTAAAATCTTCCCCTTCTATCAAAAACTCATCGCCCTGCGTAAAAACTACCCCATCATCGCAGAGGGCGACTACAAGGCAGCTTATCAAGACAGCCATCAGGTTTACGCCTTTGAGCGTCATCTTGACGGGCAAAAACTCCTAGTTCTCAACAACTTCAGTGCTGAAAAGATAGAGCTTGATTTACCAGAAGTTTACACCAATGGTCAAGTGCTTATCAGCAATTACACAACCCCTAAACTCACACAAAAACTAACCCTAAACCCTTATCAAACCCTAGCTATCCTCATCGAAAACGCATAAAACATTTTGGAAACCTATCTCTGTAGTTTACAGGGATAGGTTTTTTCTTGTTCTATTTTTGATGACTATTTGATAAACACTTTACATGATGGTGCTAAGATAACAAAAGATGATATTTGGAGGTTATTATGGATTGATCTAGCAGATGATGACAAGATATTTGTTATTGATGATGATGTGCCGTTTAGGACAGAAATGAAGTTATTAAAGGAGGAAGAATATGTCCATTCAACTACAGGATGTCAAAAAAGTTTATGACAATGGTGAGGAAGTGCTTAGAGAGGTTAACTTGACCATAGAAGATGGGGAGTTTGTCGCCATTGTGGGACCATCAGGCTGTGGTAAGAGTACACTGCTTCGTATGATTGCGGGCTTGGTGCCTGTGAGTGAGGGAAAGGTTTACATCAACGGTAGGGATGTGACCGATTTGCCACCTAAAGAGCGTGATTTGACCATGGTTTTTCAAAATTATGCGCTCTATCCCTTTCTGACCGTCAAGGAAAATGTGGCTTTTGGTCTCAAAGCACGTAAATTGCCTGCTGACGAGATTGAAAGGAGAGTGAGTAAAGCTATTGAAACAGTGGCACTCACAGACTACGCCGATAAGAAACCAAGTGCTCTCTCTGGTGGTCAAAGGCAACGTGTTGCTTTAGCACGTTCGATTGCTAGCGAAGCTAAGATTTGCTTGATGGATGAGCCTTTGTCCAATTTGGATGCTCAATTGCGCACCTCTATGCGCTCCGTCATTCGCCGTCTGCAACGCCAACTAGGGCTTACTGTGGTCTATGTCACACATGACCAAGTAGAGGCTATGACCATGGCAGACCGTATCGTCGTCCTCAACGACCATCACGTCCAACAAGTCGGCACTCCAGCAGAAATCTACAACAATCCTAATAATGTTTTTGTCGGGCGTTTTCTAGGAAGCCCACAGATGAATATCCTTAACGCTCACCTAGACGCAGAGAGAACACTTCATCTAGCAGACAGTATCAAGCTGCCTAAGCAACATATTGTGACATTCAGCTCTGCCTTTGAAGTGGGTGTTCGTCCAGAAGATTTGACGCTCACAAGGACCAAAACGCCAAACGCTTGTATTACCAATATTGAGTATCTGGGTAATCAATCCGTGTGCCACCTTGAGTTGACAAATGGCTCTAACATTACGGTTTTACTGCCAGAAGAAGGAGCGCACAATGATTGGCGCCTAAACGATCAAGTGAGCGTTAGCTTGACAGGTCGTCATCACATTTTTGACCAAAACGACTGCGCTATAAAGGGATAGGAGTGAGCTGATGAAAAAGAAAGATACTCTCTCAACAGTTGCCTTTTTGGCGCCAGCTGTGCTTCTTTTATTGGTCTTTGTCTTTTATCCAATTGTCAAGACGATTTACACGAGCTTTCACTTGACAGACGTCTGTGGCAAGACCAGCATGTTTGTGGGATTTGATAACTATATGAGCCTATTTAAGAACACTGCTTTTCAAAAAAGTACGCTCATGACCTTGGTTTTTGTAGCTGCTGCGACCGTTCTGACCATTATTTTGAGTCTAGCGATGGCTAACTTTGCGGCTAAAAAATTACGTGGTGCTGGCTTTTTTAAAACGGTTTTTTCAAGCACTATGGGAGTGTCTATCTCAGTGGGTGCAGTGTTTTGGCTCTTTATCTTTAACCCAACAGCAGGACCTATCGCACAGCTCCTATCAATGATGAATCTTCCTGTGTCTAACGTGCTAAGTACTCCCAGCGGTGCCATGCTAGCTGTGGTGATCTCGACCGTTTGGTTAAATCTAGGTTTTGCCTTTCTCATTTTATTGGGCGCTATACAGTCCTTGCCTAGTCATTTGTATGAGTGTGCGGAGATAGAAGGCTTAACGCCTCGTTATCAATTTTTTCATATCACCTTGCCTATGATTTCGCCCACTTTGTTTTTTGTTGTGGTGGTGACGGTTATTGACGCCTTTAAAGGCTTTGGCTTAATTGATTTGATGACGTCAGGTGGTCCTGATAATACGACTAACTTTTTAGTCTATAAGATTTACCAAGACGCTTTTATCAGTGGCGATTATGCGACAGCTAGTGCCGAATCCATCGTTCTTGCGATTATTATCGGTATTTTAACCATGCTCCAATTTAAAGTTTTAGAAAAACGGGTGACTTATTGATGAAAATGACAACTATGCAACGCTGTATGAACTATAGTGTGATTCTTTTGATGACGCTTGTCGTGATGACTCCGCTTGTTGTGGGGATTTACACCAGCTTACTTCCGACAGAGGATCTTATACAGGGCAATATCTTTACTAGCAACCTCTCCTTAGATAACTACATATCTGCTATTCGAGATACGCCCATCATTCGCTACTTTTTGAACAGCTTGTTGATTTCAACGCTTACTATGGTCGGATCTGTAGCAGTCTCTGCCCTGTGTGCTTATCCTTTTGCCTTTATGGAGTTTAAGGGGAAAAAGCTAGTCTTTGCTCTCATTTTAGCGACCATGATGATTCCATTTGAGGCGATTGTTATTCCAAACTTTATCACCGTGAAATCCATGAATTTACTCAACAGCTATGCTGGGCTTATCATTCCTTTTTTGGCGAGTGGTTTTGGGATTTTTATGCTGCGTCAAGCCTTTTTACAAATCCCAAGTGACCTGTACGAAGAAGCGCAAATCGAAGGACTCAGTCATTTGCAATTCTTTCTCAAAGTCGTCCTGCCCTATAGCAAGGTCAACATCGTCGTGCTAGCTTCCTATACTTTTTTAGGCAGCTGGAACCAATACTTTTGGCCAATGCTTGCGACCTTTACAGACACCGTGCGCCCTGTTCAGATTGGACTGAGGCAATTGCAGTCGACAGAAACCTTTAATGACTGGGGTATGATTCAGGCGAGTGCTGTGATTATTATCATCCCAACCTTGCTTGTTCTTTTCCTAGGTCAGCGTCATGCCAAAATCAACAATGAAGGAGCTGTGAAATGATGAAAAAGAAACGTGTTCTTATACCCGCAGCAGTCGCTGCTGCGCTTTGTCTGCTGTTTGCCTTGTCTATCCAGCTAGTCTCAACTAGCTCAGATGATAGAGAAAAAATCGTCTTTTGGCACGAGATGACAGGCTCGACCAAAGACACCTTAGCTCAATTGGTCGACGGCTTTAATAATAGTCAAGATAAGTATGAAGTGGTACCCTATTATCAGGGGACTTATGAAGAAGTGATTCAAAAAGTGCTAAACACTTATGGAACCGACGCTTCACCGACTGTTTTTCAGTCAGCGGATATCTCTGTTGCGCAGTTGTATGAGAGTGGTTGTATTACACCGATACAGACCTTTGTTGATAAGGAGAGTTATGACATCGAGCAAATCTACCCTGTAGCGAGAAATTTCTATTCTTATGATGATGAATTATTTGCCATGCCGTTTAACACCAGCCAGCCTGTGCTTTACTACAATAAAAGCTTGTTTGAAGAGCATGGGATTACACCGCCACCAAAGGAGCCGACTTATTCTGATTTGACCCGTGTCGCTAAAGAGCTAAAAGAAAAAGCTGGCACTAGCGTGTCTGGCATGTCCTTTATCGGCTACAGTTGGTACTTCGAAGAGTTTGCAGCGAATGCTGGTGTGACGCTGGTTGATAACAACAACGGTCGAGATGGAACGGTGACAAAAGCGACTTATAACTCAACAGCCATGCAAGAGACGCTCAGCTGGATTCAAGAAGGGATGAAGGCTGGCTATTTTACCAACTATGGCTCTGGAAATACTGCCATGACCAATGAACTAACAGCCTTTTTATCTGGAAAGACAGGCTTGATGGTGCGCTCATCTAGCGCTAGTCAACAAATCATCACAGGAACGGATGACGAGATTGGCATTTGCTACTACCCACATCCAGATGGACAAGAGCGTAACGGTGTGTCTATCGGAGGAGCAGCATTGTGGATTTCAAATGATAAATCACAAGTCCAACAAGAGGGTGCGTGGGCATTTATCAAGTACATGCTCTCAGCCGAATCCCAAGCCACTTGGCAGGCAGGAACAGGCTATCTTGCCCTAAACAAAGGCTCACAGTACACTGATACGCTATTAGACATGTATAAAGAAAACCCAGCTCTAGCCATTCCCTCACAGCAATTAGCCACTACAGTTCCAAATAAAACCAACTCAGGGACCTTTATGCAAGGGATGAACCAGTCACGTCTTTTGTTGCAAACGGCTATGGAGCAGGTCTACAACGGCGCTGACGTCAAAAAAGCTCTGAGTGAAGCGGAAAAGTCAATGGATCATTATATCACACAAAATAACTTAGCCAATAGCAAGCAAGGAGGATAAAAACCAATGGAAATTTTTGCACACAGAGGCTGGAGCCATGTCTATCTAGAAAACTCGTTGGACGCTTTCTTAGCAGCGGCTCATCTAGGCGTTAGTATCGAGCTTGATGTTCATCAGAGTAAGGATGGCGAGCTTGTGGTCTTTCATGATGAAAATCTAAAGCGTATGACAGGCGTAGACGCTCTGATTAAAGACTTGACCTATGACGAGCTGACGCAGTATCCGCTCCAAAAGGCAGGCAGACTAAAGACCAAGGAGCAGACCATTCCACGCTTAAAGGATGTTTTGCTAGCCTTTCAGGAGGTCGGCTTTTCTAAGACCTTAAATATTGAATTAAAAACGGATGTCTACACCTATGAGGGCTTGGAGAAACATCTAGCTCAGTTGTTAGAAGAGTTGAGTCTTGATTTTAGTCTTGTGATTTCCAGTTTTTCCTATGCGTCTTTAGGTCGCATGCATGAGGTCATGCCAGAGCTTGACTACGCCATGCTAGTCAGTGATGAAAACAGTCTAGAAAAGGGCTTGACAAGCGATTGGATAAGAGCTCTTCATCTGCCTTATACAGACCACCCTTGTCCAAAGACGGACAAAGCCATTCGTTACTGGACAGTGGATGTTCCAGATCAGGTCGCAATCTGTAAAGCGCGTGGCGCAAGCGCCGTCTTTGCTAACGATGTGCAAAATACGCTTTGGATTGATACGCATTATGAGGCGAGTAGAGGAGGAAGTGATTGATGCCGATAAAATTGATTGCCATTGATATTGATGGAACGCTTGTGGATGACCAAAAGCAACTCGACACAGCTACCAGCAGTCTTCTATCGGATTTGGCTAATAAGGGAGTGAGAATCGTTCTGTGTACAGGACGCCCTTATCTCGGAGCGCAAGCCTATCTAGAGCAAATGGGTTTTCACAAAGATTCTGAACAATATGTGATTACCCATAATGGCGCTCTGATTTCTAAAACGGATAGTAGTTTTGTCAAGGCTTTGCCACTTGATAGTGCCTTAGTCAAAGAAATCATGACCTATTGTCTTGAAAAGGGGCTTAGGTTTCACCTGTCGACGCATGAGCATATGTATACGCCTAACGACCCTATCAGCCCTTACACCGTCAACGAATCCCACCACACCAATATGTTACTGCGTCCATTTATGGACATGACGACCGTGGAGCACTTAGATGTATTTGATGTGATGATTGCAGATGATAGTCATCTTTTGGATGAGAATGAAGCTGCGATTAGAGAGCGCTTTGGGAACTACTGCGAGATTGTCCGTAGTGAGCCGCATTTTATCGAGTTTATGCACCCTCATGCTGGCAAGGGCAGGGCTTTAGATTGTCTCACCCAGTCTCTAGGTATCTCCTCGCACGAGGTCATGGTCATAGGCAATGCCCAAAACGATGTGTCTATGCTTGAGTTTGCTGGTATCTCTGTCGCTGTAGAAAACGCCGTCCCAGAGGTCAAAGCCGTATCAGACTTTGTCACATCAAGCAACAACGAGCAGGGCGTCAAACGGGCAATAGAGTATATGAAAGAGAACTTTTAACAATAGCATGAAAAACACCAAAGTCATCATGGACTTTGGTGTTTTTTACTCAACATAAATGCGCTCAGCGATAACATCGGTCATCTGAAAGGTATTGCCATTTGCCACAACGGTAAAGGTACCAGCAAAGCTATCGTGCTCAAGCACTTGAAGTGTCATGCCAATCGTCAAGTGGTGCTGCTCCATGTAATGAAGGAGATTGCGACTGTCACGCACCCGCACCAAGGTGTAGCTGCCAAACTCACTAATCTGGCTGAGTGTCTGCTGGTGCGCTTCGACCAGCGGTTCATTTGGCGCTGGGATAGATCCCCCGTGTGGGCATTCCTTTGGGTAGCCAAGCATCTTGTCCAAGCGGTCAATGAAATGGTCAGAAACCACATGCTCAAGCACCTCCGCCTCATCATGCACCTCATCCGTTGAGTAATTAAGGTGGTTAAGCAACAGCACCTCAATTAAGCGGTGTTTGCGGTAAAGTTTTGCTACCAAGTCTAAGCCCTGTGAAAGCAAAACATAGCCTTTTTCCTTATCTTTTTGGATGAGGTCTTGGGCAATCATTTTTTTAGTCATCTCAGAAGCCGCTGGAGCAGAAACTTCCATTCTTTCAGCGATTTGTTTGTTGGTGATTTTGTCAGACTGTTGTCCCAATTCATAAATACATTTTACATAATCTTCTTTATTTGGTGTCATAAGGATTCACTTTCTAACTAAGATCATGTTTTATTATAACAAAAATTTTCAAAAAGTGATTGACAGAAAAGAGAAAAAAGGGTACTCTAAATATAAAGTTAAGCATGCTTAATAAAATAAAAAGGAGAACCTTATGTTATCGCTGCGAGATATCTGTGTCAGCTATGATGGCAGGCAGCCTATTTTAAAAGACATCAGCTTGAGCTTGCCCAAGGCTGCTATTGTCGGGATTATCGGACCGAATGGCGCTGGCAAGTCCACGCTCATGAAAGCCATGATTGACCTTCTGCCTCACACGGGTGAGGTAGTCTTTGGCGAAAAAGAGCTATCTAAACAGCTCAAAAATGTGGCTTACATTGCTCAAAAATCAAGTATTGACATGACCTTTCCCATCACGGTGCGTGACTGTGTGGCGCTGGGGTGTCAAGTCGGTCTTGGTTTGTTTAAGCGCATGCCAAAGCAAGCTTATCAAAAAGTGGATGACGCTCTTGAAAAGGTCGGTTTGCTAGCACTTAGCAAGCGTCAAATCAGCCAACTCTCTGGCGGTCAATTTCAACGTATGCTGGTGGCTAGAGCCTTGGTGCAGGAGGCGGATTTGATTTTGTTAGATGAGCCTTTTGTGGGCATTGACATGGTGAGTGAGCAGTTGATTATGGAGCTGCTCAAGAGTCAGAGAGATGCGGGCAAGCTGATTTTGGTGGTGCACCATGACTTGAGTAAGGTGTCAGATTACTTTGATGAGATTATTTTGCTCAATCGCCGCTTGATTGCTTATGGTAAAACTAGCCAAGTCTTTAATCGATCTAATCTCGCCAAAACCTACGAAAATCAACTGCCACTTGAGGAGGTGTTGTCATGAGCGCTATTAGTAACTTTTTTGCTGACCTCATGTCCTACCATTTTTTACAAAATGCTGTAGTGACAGGGCTTGTGATAGGATTGGTGTCTGGCGTGATTGGCTGTTTTATCGTTCTTCGTGGCATGTCTATGATGGGGGATGCCATTAGCCATGCGGTTTTGCCGGGCGTTGCGATATCCTACCTTTTGGGGATGAACTTTTTTATCGGAGCGGTTGTCTTTGGCATGCTGGCGGCTGTATCGGTAACCTATATCCGTGAAAATAGTATCATCAAGGGCGACACCGCTATCGGTATCACGGTCAGTGCTTTTCTCGCTCTTGGTGTGATTTTAATCGGTCTCGCTAATAGCTCGACAGACCTTTTTCACATCATTTTTGGGAATATCCTAGCGGTGCAGGATGTGGACAAGTACCTGACTATCGTCGTCTCTTTTGTGGTGCTTGTTGTGATTTGGCTCTTTTACAAGGAGCTTTTGGTCACGAGCTTTGACCCTGTATTTGCCAAAAGTGTCGGTATGAAGGTCAATCGCTATCATTACCTGCTCATGTTGCTGCTTTCTGTGGTGTCGGTGACGGCTATGCAGAGTGTGGGGACGATTTTGATTATCGCTCTTCTCATCACGCCAGCAGCTAGTAGCTATCTCTACGTCAATAACCTCAAGCAGATGATGCTCCTCTCTAGTCTCTTTGGTGTTTTCTCCTCTCTAGCTGGTATCTTTATCGGCTATACCTACAATATCGCCGTAGGGTCTACCATTGTCTTGGTTGCGACCCTGCTCTTTGCTATTAGTTTTGTCATTGCCCCTAAGGGCATTCTTAGAAAGAAGGCTATCTCATGAAAGATATAAAAAAATGGTTTACAGGCTTAGCCCTAGCACTCTTAGCGCTCTCTTTAGTAGCTTGCACGTCTACGAAAGAAAGCACAAGCAAGAAGTTAAAAGTCGTTGCGACAAACTCGATTATCGCAGATATTACCAAAAATATCGCTGGCGATAAGATTGACCTCCACAGTATCGTCCCTGTCGGAAAAGACCCGCATGAGTACGAGGTTTTGCCAGAGGATTTGAAAAAAAGCTCGCAGGCAGATGTCATTTTCTACAATGGGCTTAATCTCGAAACGGGTGGCTCTGCTTGGTTTTCAAAACTGATGAAAAACGCCAATAAGACGGAAAATAAAGATTATTTTGCGGTCAGCGAGGGTGTGACACCGATCTACCTCGAAGGGAAAAATCAAGCGGGCAAGGAAGACCCCCACGCTTGGCTAAATCTTGAAAACGGCATGATTTATGCTAAAAATATCGCTAAGCAATTGAGCAAAAAAGACCCTGACAATAAAGCAACTTATCAGAAAAATCTCAAAGCTTATCTGAAAAAGCTAAGCCAGCTGGACGCTAGTGCCAAACACCGCTTTGATAACATTCCAAGCGAGCAAAAGCTCATCGTCACCAGTGAAGGCTGCTTTAAGTATTTCTCAAAAGCCTACAATGTACCGTCTGCCTACATCTGGGAAATCAACACCGAAGAAGAAGGCACACCAGAGCAAATCAAACGCTTGGTCACACAGCTACAAGCAAGCAAAGTCAAATCCCTCTTTGTGGAAAGCAGTGTTGAAAGCCGTCCTATGAAGTCTATCTCAAAAGAAACAGGTATTCCGATTTACGCTAAAATCTTTACAGACTCTATCGCAAAGAGTGGCAAGACCGGAGACAGTTACTACAGCATGATGGCTTACAACCTTGACACTATCGCTAAAGGTCTAGAAGGCTAATAAAAGCGCTCTAAATGTGACTTTCTGCCTTATTTTTGGTAGAATGGAACTGTTTACAACTATTGCTAAAAAAGGAGCGTTTATGGTTACTTACAAAGATGATTTTTACGAAGCTGTCAACGGCGAGTGGGCAAAGACAGCCGTTATTCCAGATGATAAGCCAAGAACTGGCGGTTTTACAGACTTGTCAGACGAGATTGAAGCCTTGATGCTTGACACCACTGACAAGTGGCTAGCTGGGGATGATGTGCCTGATGATGCGGTGCTCAAAAACTTTATCGCCTTTCACCGCATGGTGGCTGACTATGACAAGCGTGAGGAGATTGGTGTTGCACCAGCTCTGCCTTTGATTGAAGAATTTAAGGCGCTTACGTCCTTTCAAGACTTGGCGGATAAGATGGCAGATTTTGAGCTGTCTGGAAAGCCTAATGCTCTGCCATTTAGCGTAGCTCCAGACTTTATGGACGCACAGACCAATGTCCTCTGGGCAGAAGCACCAGGGCTTATCTTGCCAGACACCACTTACTACCAAGACGGTAATGAACAAGCGCCAGAGCTGCTTGCTAAATGGCGTGCCATGTATGAGGAATTGCTACCTAAGTTTGGCTTTTCAGCGGATGAGGTTGCTAGTCTCTTAGACCGTGTCTTGGAGCTTGACAGAAAGCTTGCTGGCTACGTGCTCTCACGTGAGGAGAGCTCAGACTATGTCAGTCTTTACAAGCCTTATGACTGGGCAGACTTTAAAAAGCTTGCGCCAGAGTTGCCACTTGATGACATCTTTTCTGCTATTCTAGGTGGTCAAGTGCCTGATAAGGTCATTGTCCCTGAGGAGCGCTTTTGGACAGAGTTTGCAGCGGAGTACTACTCTGAGGCAAACTGGGACTTGCTAAAAGCTGACTTGCTACTTTCCGCTGCGACCAGCTTTAACAGCTACTTGACAGACGAGATTCGTGTGCTTTCTGGTGCTTACAGCCGTGCTCTCTCAGGCACACCGCAAGCCATGGACAAGAAAAAAGCTGCTTACTACCTAGCACAGTCTCCTTACACCCAAGCTCTTGGCTTGTGGTATGCTGGTGAAAAATTCTCCAAAGAAGCTAAGGCAGATGTGGAAGCTAAGGTAGCAACCATGATTGAGGTTTACAAATCACGTCTAGAGGGTGCAGACTGGCTAGAAGAGTCAACACGCCAAAAAGCGATTACAAAACTCAATGTCATCACCCCTCACATCGGCTACCCTGAGAAATTACCAGACACCTATGCTCGAAAAATCATCGACCCAGCCTTGAGCTTAGTTGAAAATGCTGAAAACCTAGCGAAAATCTCTATCGCTTACCACTGGAGCAAGTGGAACAAGCCTGTTGACCGTAGCGAGTGGCACATGCCAGCTCATATGGTCAACGCTTACTACTCACCACAGCAAAACCAAATCGTCTTTCCAGCGGCTATCCTGCAAGCACCGTTTTACTCGCTTGAGCAAAGCTCATCAGCCAACTACGGCGGTATCGGAGCTGTGATTGCCCACGAGATTTCACATGCCTTTGACACCAATGGTGCTTCCTTTGACGAAAACGGAAGCCTTAACAACTGGTGGACAGACCAAGACTACGCAGCCTTCAAGGAGCGTACGGATAAGGTCGTTGAGCAGTTTGACGGCTTAGACTCTTACGGTGCTAAGGTCAATGGAAAACTCACCGTATCTGAAAATGTCGCTGACCTTGGTGGTGTCGCTTGTGCTCTTGAAGCCGCGAAAAAAGATGACGATTTCTCAGTGACTGACTTCTTTATCAACTTTGCCACTATCTGGCGCATGAAAGCTCGCCCAGAGTACATGCAAATGATGGCAAGCGTTGATGTCCATGCTCCAGGCAAATGGCGCACCAACGTGACTGTAACCAACTTTGACGAATTTCATAAAGCCTTTGATGTCCATCCAGGAGATGGCATGTGGCGCTCACCAGAGGATCGTGTGATTATCTGGTAACAAAAAAGTTGAGTAGCTTAAGCTACTCAACTTTTTTAATCTTCTGTGATGGTAAATGTCATATCCTCGGTTGAAATGGTAATCGTCGCACCAATAGTCATGGTCAGCAGAGGTTGTGTGTGTGCAAAGTCCATATCGTAGACGACAGGAATTGTCTGTAAAATAGGGTGCTTGTCTAGAATGAGGCGCAGGAGCGACTCAGTCATCTCAGTCTCCTTTGGAAAGCGCCCGATAAGAAGCGCCTTAGGGTGAGGATAGCTTTGCAAAAGCGCTGCTAAGTTGCGGGTAAAGTCATAAAAGAGGTCTTCCTCGGACTGCTCGGCAACTAAGACGTAGTCCGACACCTGAGGGGCATAGTCTGTCCCACGTAGCAGGTTGAAGGTGACGAGATTGCCGCCGATAAGGGTTCCTTGAGCCTTGCCGTGCGTGTAAACTTTCCACTCTGTTGGGAAAAAGTGGCGGGGCTGAGTCGGATCGTACCAAGCGTCACTCGACCACTGGCTACTTGGAGTCAGCTCATAGCTGGTCTGTGTCATGGCTTGCAGCCACATCTTGCTCTGATAGTCTTGCCCTTCATTCATCTTAAAACTCGAATAGCTAGGTCCCATGTAGGTCATGAGGTGGGTCTTGGCAAAGATAGCGTTTAAAAAAGCCGTCGAGTCGGAGTAACCACAGATGATTTTTGGGTGTTTAGCGATAAGGTCATAGTCGAGATAAGGCAACAGCTCATTGGAGTTGAAACCTCCGATAGTAGCCAAAATCGCATCCACATCAGGGTCGCAAAAAGCAGCGTGCAAATCCGCCACACGACTCTCAATAGAAGCCGAAAAGAGCGGGTCATTTTCCAAATAATGCTCGGAAAAAGAGATCCTAAAGCCAAGCTCCTCCAGCTTTTTCTTTGCCGCTAGATTTGCCTCAAAGCCACCCAAACGCTCAATAGACGAAGATGGACTCAACACACGAATGTGACTGCCTTTTTCTAGTTTTTTCATCCTCAACACCTCCAAAAGTAGAATGGCTTTATTATAGCATAAAGTGGGGGTGAAAAGTGTAGTTAACACAAAAAGCTCACAAAAGTGAGCTTTTTAAGGTTATTAAGGCGGTAGACGGATTTGAACCGACGATCAAGCTTTTGCAGAGCCGTGCCTTACCACTTGGCTATACCGCCACAACAGATTACATTTTATCTTAATTTTTGAGATTCGTCAAGTGGTAAATGTGAAAAGTTGAGCAACTTTTTAGCGCAGGTGAAAGGTCTTAGGGGAAAACTTGAGAACAGCTACAAATCCAAGCACCATATAGATGAGACAAAAGCCGATAAAGTAAAGAAAAGCATGGGCTGTCAGCTGAGCGAGTTGAAAAGAGAGATAAGCTGACCAAGAGTAAAAGATAAGATTTGCAATCTGATAAACAGGATTCTTGACCTTTAGGTTTTCCGTAAATGGCGAGAGCAGATAATAAAGAATGAGAAAGTGCAGACTGTAAAAGAGCATTGCTATGCACTGGATGATAAGGAGCCAGATAAGAGCAAGGAGATTGTGACCGTTAGACAAGAGGTAAGCTCCCACAAGTCCTAAAAGCGCGAGCCCTAAAAGTGGTAGATGTAGACGGCAAATGGTAGCAAAGCGGATACGAAGTGCCACGCTCAAATGCCTTGGTTCACGGTAAAAAGTGTAACGCATAAGCTGTCTATCCATATGGTAAAAGCAAAACTTGGTGTAAAACTCGCTAGAAAAGATAATAGAGCTAGCAAGGACAAGCATTGGAAACCACATGGTCGTAACCGCTGACATGGAAAAGGATAGCTTGTGAAAAAGAGCAAGTCCCCAAAGAGCAGCTAGCAAAGCAAGCAACAAACCTAGCTTAGGATAGCACTTGCGCTTGAGGTGGTGCCCAACTCGACTGTAAAAAATCTGATTGAGATAAACAATCCCGTCCCCTGCTGGCTGTCCCTTTACCGTGGTGGTGTTTATGTCCTTTGGCTTCAAATCAAGACCTTGTGTTTGCGCCTCAACCATTACCTTGTCAAAGGTTTGGAGTTGCTCATAGGTCAATAGCTTGCGTGCCAGCTTGTCAAACTGTGGGTAGTGTAGCAGTATATAGCTACAGATAAGAGTTAGCCCAAACCCTAAGACGCCAGCCTGCCAAGTGTAAAAAAGCTGATAAGACAGAGAAAAGCCAAAGAGCGTACCAACTGTTAATGCTAGAAAGACCAAAGCTAATCCCAGTGTGATAGGCACGAGAAACTTATCAGGAGTGTCTGACTTTGCCTTGTAAGTGGCAAGCAGCAAGACCTTCATCAAAAAGCTAAATCCCATAGCACACAAGGTAAGATAAACAGCAGACAAGAGTGGCAATCCTAGATAAGCAAAAATAGCCAGTAGAACTAAGCAAAGGCTGACTCGCAGCAAGAGTTCATCAGCCAATTGTTTGGTAAAAAGATAGCGTCTGATAGGCAGGCGAAAAATCCGAAAGGCAATGATGGTGTCTGTATCCTTAGTCAAGTATTGACTGCGAAAGACACCGCTTAGAAATACACTCAAAAGCACCAGCCACGTAAGAAAATAAGCCCTAGCCTCCACCTTTGGCTGAAAATAATTAGCTGCCAGATGAGATAGTAGCAGTAATGCCACCAAGTAGAGTGTGCGATAGACAAATGCCATTATGATTTTCCAAATGCCTGTTAGATAAACCAGAAGCGTCTTGAGCTGAGTTGCTTGATAGCAAGTGTTTGGGATGTATTTGCCGATAAAAGGCAAGCGCTGTAAGAGGTAGATAAACTGATTGTACTGGCGTCTTCTTGTTAAGAAGGCATAAAAACGTAGGAGTTTAATCATCTGTCTCACCTGCCAATACTTGAACAATCCGACCCTCAAATTGGCTATCATCCCTATCAATAGCAAGAGGTGTTAGCTGCCCGTCTTTAAGTACAACAATCTCATCGCATAAATCATAAGCCAGCTGCAAAATGTGTGTGGACAGGAGAATGATGTGATCTTTTTTCAGCGTCTTGAGGAGTTTTTTGAGTTGGATACCAGCGAGGACATCTACAGCCGTTAACGGCTCATCCAGCAAAATTACCTTAGGCGCCAAAATCACAACCGCTAAAATAGAGAGCTTGCTCTGCATACCGCTAGAGTAGCCCTTGATAATCCGATGTCTGTCTGCCACATCAATTTCCACCATCTCCAGATAGTCATCAGGACTTAGTGTACTTGGACTTTCTCTGATATCCAGAAAAAACTGCACAAATTCATAGCCTGTTAAAAACTCTGGTAGTAGGTTTTCTGCCATGACCATACCGACATGACTAGCTGATAGAGGAAGCTCATTCTCGCCGTCTCTTAGGCGACACTCTCCACTATCAAGGTCAATGTCTTGGTTTATGAGGCGAAAAAGTGTCGTTTTTCCAGCACCATTTCGCCCAAGTAAGCCTGTAATCTTGCCCTCTTCAAAGACCGCACTCGCTTCTTTTAAGACCACCTTATCTTGAAAACTTTTACTGACCTTATCGACAATCAACTCCATAGAAAACCTCCTAAAACTTGTAACCGCTTTACTTATATTATACTACAGCAAAAAACCTTTGTCTAATAGTGATAAAGACTTGTTTTTTTTGCCTAATTGTGGTATCATGATGAGGTTGTATCTTACAACAAATACTCATCTCAAACCAATCGTTTGGCTGTTGCCCTTGTGGTGGTCATGCGAGCTGAAGTTTGAGAGAGGCTAAAAAACATTTTATAAAGGAGAATTTACTCATGGCAGTAATTTCAATGAAACAACTTCTTGAAGCTGGTGTTCACTTTGGTCACCAAACACGTCGCTGGAACCCTAAGATGGCTAAATACATCTTTACAGAACGTAACGGTATCCACGTTATCGACCTTCAACAAACTGTAAAATTGGCTGACCAAGCTTACGACTTCGTTCGTGATGCAGCTGCAAACGACGCTGTTATCTTGTTTGTTGGTACTAAAAAACAAGCTGCTGAAGCAATCGCTGAAGAAGCTACTCGTGCAGGTCAATACTACATCAACCACCGTTGGTTGGGTGGAACACTTACAAACTGGGATACAATCCAAAAACGTATCGCTCGTTTGAAAGAAATCAAACAAATGGAAGCTGACGGAACTTTTGAAGTCCTTCCTAAAAAAGAAGTTGCCCTTCTTAACAAACAACGTGCACGTCTTGAAAAATTCTTGGGTGGTATCGAAGACATGCCACGCATTCCAGATGTGATCTACATCGTTGACCCACACAAAGAACAAATCGCTGTTAAAGAAGCTAAAAAACTTGGTATCCCAATCGTTGCGATGGTAGATACAAACGCTGATCCAGATGATATCGATGTTATCATCCCAGCTAACGATGACGCTATCCGTGCAGTTAAGTTGATTACTTCTAAATTGGCTGACGCTGTTATCGAAGGACGTCAAGGTGAAGATGCAGATGTTGCTTTTGAAGAAGCTGCAGAAGCTGACTCAATCGAAGAAATCGTTGAAGCTGTTGAAGGTTCAAACGACTAATTGCATTTTTAACCTAGGTTGACAAGTCTGTAAAGTAACTGTCAACTAGCTTTACGAAAAGTGTTAATAATTGTCAAACGGGGCAGATGCAAACCGCTCTGTCTCGTTTTTATATATGAAAAATCAAACATAGGAGACGTTAAAATGGCAGAAATCACAGCTAAACTCGTTAAAGAATTGCGTGAAAAATCTGGTGCTGGTGTCATGGACGCTAAAAAAGCATTGGTTGAAACAGATGGTGACATCGATAAAGCAATTGAATTGCTTCGTGAAAAAGGAATGGCAAAAGCAGCTAAGAAAGCTGACCGTGTCGCTGCAGAAGGTTTGACAGGCGTTTACGTTGACGGTAACGTTGCTGCTGTTGTCGAAGTGAACTCAGAAACAGACTTCGTTGCGAAAAACGACCAATTCGTAGCACTTGTTAACGAAGCTGCAAAAGTTATCGCAGAAGGTAAACCAGCAAACGACGCTGAAGCTCTTGCTTTGACAACTGCTTCAGGTGAAACTTTGGAGCAAGCATTTGTTACTGCAACTGCTACTATCGGAGAAAAAATCTCATTCCGTCGCTTTGCCTTGGTTGAGAAGTCTGATGACCAAGTCTTTGGTGCTTACCAACACAACGGTGGACGTATCGGTGTAGTTGCTGTTCTTGAAGGCACAGACGAAGCAACAGCTAAACAAGTTGCAATGCACATCGCTGCGATGAAACCAACTGTTCTTTCTTACGAAGAATTGGATCCTCAATTCGTTAAAGATGAGCTTGCTCAATTGAACCACAAGATCGAACAAGACAACGAAAGCCGTGCTATGGTTGGTAAACCAGCTCTTCCATTCTTGCAATACGGTTCTAAAGCTGAGTTGACAGATGAAGTCATCGCTAAAGCTGAAGAAGCTATCAAAGAAGAATTGGCAGCTGAAGGTAAACCAGAAAAAATCTGGGATAAAATCATCCCTGGTAAAATGGCTCGCTTCATGCTTGACAACACTCAAGTTGACCAAGCTTACACACTTCTTGCACAAGTTTACATCATGGATGACAGCAAGACAGTTGAAGCTTATCTTGACTCAGTAAACGCTAAAGCAGTTGCTTTCGTTCGTTTTGAAGTTGGTGACGGTATCGAAAAAGCAGCAAACGATTTTGAAGCAGAAGTTGCTGCAACTATGGCTGCTGCGCTTGAAAACTAAGCTCTATAAGCATAACAAAAAAGCCCCTCGGGGCTTTTTTGTTATTAACCAGTAATAGCCTTAAGACCAAAGAGTGCGATGGTACCCATGATGAGACCTGCTAGGATAACTCCAAGCATCACAGCGATGATGCTTTTTTTGAAGTCCCAGTCAAGGATACTTGCAGCCAGAGTTCCTGTCCAAGCGCCAGTCCCTGGGATAGGAATCCCTACAAAGAGCAAGAGGGCAATGAAAATACCACGCTCACCAGCTACTTTTTCCAGCTTTTGCCCACCGCTGTGTCCTTTTTTGAGACACCAGGTGAAAAAGCCACCGATAAGAGGCTTATCAGCTCCCCACTCTAGTACCCTTCTGGCAAAGAAGAAGATAATAGGAACAGGCAGCATATTGCCAATAACACCGATAACAAGAGCCTGCCAGTAAGGTATGCCTGTAGCAATGGCGTAAGGAACTGCTCCTCGCAATTCAATCAAGGGAACCATAGAGATGAGCAGTGTAATCAAGTAATTCATAATGATAACCTTTCTTCATTCAGAGTGCTTTCTCCTTTGTTAGAAGCACTTTCTCTATTTTATCTTATCTCTAGGGGATTGACAACTCTAAACCTGCTTTTGCTTGTCTTTTAAGGGTCTTAGTTTGCGAATGGCTTTATTTTTGATATAATAAATGTCAGTATTAGTCAAAGAAGAAAGGAGACGCTAGTGGCTACAAAAAATACCTCTGATAATATTGAGGACTACATCAAAAACTTGCTAGCACAATCTGGTATCGCAGAAATCAAGCGTTCGCTATTAGCCGATACCTTTCAAGTCGTGCCAAGTCAGATAAACTACGTGATAAAGACACGCTTTACTGAGAGTCGTGGCTATACTGTAGAGAGTAAGCGTGGCGGTGGCGGATATATCCGCATTGCTAAGGTTCACTTCTCAGATAAGCACCAGATGTTGGGTAATCTCCAAGCAACTATTGGTGAGCAGATTAGCCAGCAGGTCTATGAGGACATCATCCAGCTTTTGTTTGAAGATGAGGTGATTAGTGAGCGTGAGGGTCATCTGCTTTTGGTGACCGCCTGTGATGAGGTGCTAGGAGAGGACGCTCCTAAGATTCGAGCACGTATGCTACGCAAACTGCTCCAAAGATTGGATAGAAAAGGGTTTCATTTATGAGCGATTATTCATATAAATTACAAGAAGTATTTAGCTTAGCGCAGTACGAGGCGGCACGCTATGACAGTAGCTACCTCGAGACTTGGCATGTCTTGCTGGCTATGGTGGGTATCAGAGATTCGATTGCGGGCTTGACCTTTGCAGAGTATGAGGACAAGGTGCGCTTTGAGGATTATGAGAGTGCTGCGATTTTAGCAATGGACAGGTCTCCTCGTGACAATGTAGCGGTGACTTTCCGTCCGCAATCACGAGCTTTGTCTGAAGTGCTAGACTTAGCACAAAAAATCCAAAAAGTCACAGGCAGTGAAGCTGTAGGGACAGAGCATGTTTTATTTGCTATCTTGGTCAATAAAGATTTGCTGGCGACGAGACTCCTTGAGCTGGCTGGCTTTAAGTACAAGGACGACGGTGATTCCTTGCGTCTTTTGGATCTCAGAAAGTCGCTTGAGCGCAATGCTGGCTTTACCAAGGAAAATATCAAGGCGATTCACACTCTTCGCAGTCCTAAGCCAGCAAAAGCTGGGGGCAATTTTTCAGATATGATGCGTCCGCAGAGTACAGCTGGAGACTTGGCAGACTTCACACGTGACTTGACTGCGCAGGCTCGTGCAGGCAAGTTAGAGCCTGTTATCGGTCGGGACAAAGAGATTGCCAGAATGATTCAGGTGCTGAGCCGTAAAACTAAGAACAATCCTGTCCTTGTCGGTGATGCTGGTGTCGGAAAGACAGCTCTTGCCTACGGTTTAGCGCAGCGCATTTCCACAGGTGATATTCCTTATGAGCTGCGTGATATGCGTGTGCTAGAGCTTGATATGATGAGTGTCATTGCTGGGACACGTTTTCGTGGGGACTTTGAGGAGCGCATGAACCAAATCATCTCAGACATCGAAGAGGACGGGCATATTATTCTCTTCATTGATGAGCTGCACACGATTATGGGCTCAGGTAGCGGGATTGATAGCACGCTAGATGCGGCAAATATCCTCAAACCCGCTCTTGCTCGTGGAACTTTGCGCACGGTAGGGGCAACCACTCAAGAAGAATACCAAAAGCATATTGAAAAAGATGCAGCGCTGTCTCGTCGCTTTGCCAAGATTTTGGTTGAAGAGCCAACAGTTGAGCAGGCTTATGACATCTTGCTTGGTTTGAAAGGGTCCTATGAGGACTTTCACCATGTGAGTATTTCTGATGAGGCGGTCAAAACGGCGGTCACAGCAGCGCACCGTTACCTCACCAGCAAGCAACTGCCAGACTCTGCTATTGATTTGCTGGATGAGGCGAGTGCGACGGTTCAGACCATGATTAAAAAAGAAGACACAGGCTTTTTAAACCCTGTGGATGAAGCCATCTTAAACGATGACATGGTCTTGGCGACAAAATTGCTCAAAAAAGCAACTAGTCAAAAAGAAAAACCACGCCAAGCCGTGACACCAGAGCATATCCTTGCGACCCTGAGCCGTCTATCAGGTATCCCGGTTGAGAAAATGACCGCTTCTGACAACAAGAAATACCTCAATCTGGAGAAAGAACTGCACAAGCGTGTGATTGGTCAGGATGAGGCAGTCTCTAGTATTAGCCGTGCTATTCGTCGTAACCAGTCTGGTATCCGCTCAGGCAAACGCCCGATTGGCTCCTTTATGTTCTTAGGTCCGACAGGTGTCGGAAAGACCGAGCTGGCTAAGGCGCTTGCTGAAGTGCTCTTTGATGATGAGTCAGCGCTTATTCGCTTTGATATGTCGGAGTACATGGAGAAATTCGCCGCCAGTCGTCTAAACGGTGCACCTCCAGGTTATGTCGGCTATGATGAGGGTGGTGAGCTGACAGAGAAAGTCCGCAACAAACCTTACTCTGTGCTCCTCTTTGATGAGGTGGAAAAGGCGCACCCTGATATTTTCAACCTGCTACTCCAAGTGCTAGATGACGGTGTTCTGACCGACAGCAAGGGACGAAAAGTCGACTTTTCAAATACGATTATCATCATGACTAGCAACTTAGGAGCGACAGCCCTTCGTGATGACAAAACAGTTGGCTTTGGAGCGCAGGCACAAGCTCACTCTCACCAAGCGGTACAATCTCGTATCTTTGAAGAGTTGAAGCGTGCTTATCGTCCAGAGTTTCTAAACCGTATCGATGAAAAGGTTGTCTTTCATAGTTTGACGCAAGAGGATATGCAGGAAGTGGTTAAGATTATGATTAAACCGTTGATTGCTCGTCTTGCAGAAAAAGGTATCACGCTAAAAGTACAACCAGCAGCGCTTAGATACTTAGCTGAAAAAGGCTACGACCCAGAGATGGGGGCTCGCCCTCTACGTCGTACCTTGCAGACAGATGTTGAGGACAAACTAGCTGAAATGCTCCTTGGTGGTGAGTTAGATGACGCCAAAACCCTTAAAATCGGCTGCCGTAAAAACCAGCTGGTCTTTACAGTAGATTAAAAACAAAAAGTTCCTTGAATCATCAAGGAACTTTTTTTAGAGATAAACGACACTGAGTGAGCCAAATCCGACTTCACCTTTGAGGTAGAGGGTTTTGCTGTCCTCTGTGATAGGGGCAGTCTGTGGAAGGTCAACACCGCTAAAGCCTGTTTCGATGTTGCTTTTGACGATCCAGTTTTTAGGAATGTAGAGCACCAGCTTACCAAATCCGACCTCGACATTCACCTCAGCGCTGTCGCCTTGGATGATGGCATTGTCAAAATAGACGTTAAGCTTGCCAAATCCGATCTCAGCCTTGGCATAATGAAAATCAGGGTCATTGATGTAGCGGCTGCTAGAGCCAAAGGAAGTGGACAGGTAGTGGTCATCTGTACTTTCTATAAAGGTGTCATCATGTCTTTTTTTATACCAGTGTCTGCGAGAAGAGGGAAAAATCATGGCAAGTCCGATGAAAAAGAGCCAACCAACAAGGATGAGAATAGACAGTGATAAGTGCACCCAGTGGTAGCTTTGATTGCCAATCAAAAAGGCGATGTAGAAAAAGACGAGTCCACTGAGCCAACCTTTATCAAACAAACGACTAAGCCCAAAGACAACAAACAAGCCCATCCAAATCAGCACCCAGATATTTCCTGAAAAGATATTGTAAAGCCCTTGCAGGACCAGTAAAAGCGCCAGCCCAATCAAGAGCAAACCTGACAAAATGCGACGTGATGTGTGTTTCATATTAAAATCCTCCTAAATCATCTAACGGTATCTTATCGTGTGTCATGCAATTTTTCCTTTAACATGTGGTAGTAGTGTCTGGAGACATGCACTTGTTTTTTGGTGTCGTAGAAACGCACAGTGCTTGTTCCAGAAAAAGACTTTTCTAAAGCGTAAATCTCTCGGGTATTGACGATAGTAGACTTTGAGATACGGCAAAAATAGTGCGGCAGCTGCTCTTCAAGCTCATA
Organism: Streptococcus hyointestinalis; assembly: GCF_011039275.1. Lineage (GTDB taxonomy): Bacteria > Bacillota > Bacilli > Lactobacillales > Streptococcaceae > Streptococcus > Streptococcus hyointestinalis_A. Next base: position 2,086,557 of record NZ_JAAKGB010000001.1, on the reverse strand, counting down.
GAGCTTGAGCTTGACCTCGTAGGCTTCCTCTCTAGCGTGCGCATAGATTTTACTGCCGTCAGTCTCAAAGAAAAGAATACTCTCAATTTTCACGTAAAATTCATTATTTCCCCGATAAAAGAGAATGGGTGGGGCGACTGCTTTTTCTAATGAGCGCTTGATACTCTCGATTTCTGGCGTCAGCTGACTGGTGCGAATCACTACCTCCACATCCTCTAGACGATCGTCTAGCTCGATTGTGATTTTCATTATCAACCTCCTTGACCTCTTCATTATATCAGCTCCTAGCGCACATAAACAAGGGGTTTTCGCTAAGTGGTTATTTTTTGCTATCAAGTGGTAAAAAGACTCAAACGACAGGGGTGAAAAAAGTGGGGTAAAAATTTCTCTATTCTAATCTTTTTCTCTTGACTATTTCTGACCAAGTGTTAAAATAGAATCATGAATTAGCACTCACCTATAAAGAGTGCTAAAAATAGCATGTTTGGAGGTAATATTATGTTGAAACCATTAGGAGACCGTGTGGTTCTTAGTGTAACAGAAGAAAAAGAACAAAAGATTGGTGGCTTTGTGATTGCTGGCGCAAGCGATGACAAGACTAAAACAGCCACAGTAGTCGCTGTTGGCGAAGGCACACGCACTTTAAACGGTGACTTGATTGCTCCTAGCCTAAAAGCTGGTGACACTGTGGTATTTGAGCCTTACTCAAGTGTAGAAGTCAAAGATGGCGATGACACTTATGCCATTGTCCGTGAATCAGATGTATTAGCGATTTTGAGCTAAAATAAATGAAATGTAATCGAGGTAAATAAAATGGCAAAAGATATTAAATTTTCAGCAGACGCAAGAACAGCCATGGTACGTGGCGTGGACATCCTAGCAGATACTGTCAAGGTAACGCTTGGTCCTAAAGGACGTAATGTCGTCCTTGAAAAATCCTTTGGCTCACCGCTTATCACCAATGACGGTGTGACCATCGCTAAGGAAATCGAACTAGAAGATCACTTTGAAAATATGGGAGCTAAGCTCGTTTCTGAAGTGGCTTCAAAAACCAACGATATCGCAGGTGACGGAACAACTACAGCGACTGTCCTTACCCAAGCTATCGTGCGTGAAGGGCTTAAAAACGTAACAGCGGGAGCTAATCCAATCGGTATTCGCCGTGGGATTGAAGCTGCGGTAGCAGCAGCTGTTGAAGAGTTGAAAGCTATCTCTCAACCAGTATCAGGCAAGGAAGCTATCGCCCAAGTTGCTGCCGTATCCTCTCGCTCTGAAAAAGTCGGTGAATACATCTCAGAAGCCATGGAAAAAGTTGGCAATGACGGTGTCATCACTATCGAAGAGTCTCGTGGTATGGAGACAGAGCTTGATGTTGTTGAAGGAATGCAATTTGACCGTGGTTACCTCTCACAATACATGGTAACAGACAACGAAAAGATGGTAGCAGACCTTGATAATCCATACATTCTCATCACTGATAAGAAAATCTCAAACATCCAAGACGTGCTTCCATTGTTAGAAGAAATTTTGAAAACCAACCGTCCACTGCTTATCATCGCTGACGATGTTGATGGTGAAGCTCTGCCAACCCTTGTCCTCAACAAAATCCGTGGTACCTTTAATGTTGTAGCCGTTAAAGCACCAGGATTTGGTGACCGTCGTAAGGCTATGCTTGAAGATATCGCTATCCTCACAGGTGGTGCAGTTATCACTGAAGATTTGGGACTTGATTTGAAAGATGCGACTATGGCGGTTCTTGGTCAAGCAGCTAAAGTAACCGTTGACAAAGATAGCACTGTTATCGTTGAAGGTGCTGGTCAAGCAGAAGCTATCGCTAACCGTGTCAATATCATCAAATCACAAATTGAAAGCACAACATCAGAATTTGACCGTGAAAAACTGCAAGAACGTTTGGCAAAACTCTCTGGTGGTGTCGCAGTCATCAAGGTCGGTGCAGCCACTGAAACCGAACTTAAAGAAATGAAACTTCGTATTGAAGACGCTCTGAATGCCACACGCGCAGCCGTTGAAGAAGGTATCGTTTCTGGTGGTGGTACTGCTCTTGTCAATGTTATTAGTAAAGTAGCAAGCCTTGAGCTCTCAGGCGATGAAGCGACAGGACGTAACATCGTTCTTCGTGCTCTTGAAGAGCCAGTTCGCCAAATTGCCTACAACGCTGGCTACGAAGGCTCTGTTGTCATTGAACGTTTGAAAAATAGCGAGCTAGGTACAGGCTTTAATGCTGCTAATGGTGAGTGGGTCAATATGGTGGACGCTGGTATCATCGACCCTGTCAAAGTGACACGCTCTGCCCTTCAAAACGCCGCTTCAGTTGCAAGCCTTATCCTAACAACCGAAGCTGTCGTTGCTGACAAACCAGCTCCAGAAGCGCCAGCTGCCCCAGCCATGGACCCTAGCATGATGGGCGGTATGATGTAATCAAACCAAAAACTCTTGAGCAATCAAGAGTTTTTTTGATGGAAAAGAAGTCGATATTTTCTGAAAAGTTGCTTTTCTCTGTGATATAATAAGAGCAAGAATCGCTTTGACATTTGCTTTAGGGGAGAGGCTGGTATGAAAAAGGTGTTATCATTTCCTGTAGTTATCACTAGTATCACAGTGTTATTGACTTTGGGGATATATGCTTGGGGACAACAAAAAGCGCTAAATCCTAATCGGCTGACTGTCGGGACGACTTATATGACGATGAATAATGATTTTTATCAAGTGGTAAATGACGAGATTGTCCGTAAGCTAGAAAGACAAGGCAATCGTGTCTATACACGTGACCCACAGTTAAGTGTCACAAAACAGTGTCAGCAAATCGAGCTGTTTATCAAGCAAAAAGTGGATGCTATTATCATTAACCCCGTTGATAGTCATAGCAAGAAGCTGCTAGGCTATTTGAAAAGGGCAAAGCAAAAAGGGATTAAAATCATCGTTGTTGACACGCAATTGTCTGATAAAAAGCTAGCGGATACAACGATTGTATCTGACAATTATCAGGCAGGAGTGCTTATTGCTAAGCATCTGATGGCGGATCAAAAGAGTGCTCAGATATTGATTTTAGAGCATAAAACAACGGTATCTGCCAGCAGTCGTGTGCGAGGTTTTGTCGACACTCTAGCGCCCTATGCTAACTATCACATCGTGGCAAGAAAAGAGACAAAAGGGCAAACAGAAGTAGCCATGCCACAGGTTGAGCGTGTGATTGCAAGTGGGGTGAGTTTTGATACGGTCATGTCGCTAAATGACCGAGCAGCTCTTGGTGCCCTTGCTGCGATTCAGTCGCATAGATTGACCTCTGTTGCCATTTATAGCGTGGACGGCTCACGAGACTTTAAGCAATTGCTCAGTCAAACAAACGCTTTGAAAGGGACCGTTGCTCAGTCGCCTATCACCATGGGAAAACGTGCTGCAGCTTCTGTTTACTCCCTTGTAAAGGGAAAGAAAGTAGCCAAAAACATCACCATCAAGGTGTCTTGGTACGATCGCAATAGTCCTGTAGAGATGGGGTGGCAATGATGACCTATGCAAAATCACGTCCACTGCTGTGGAGAGGCTTTGTTGTGATAACACTTATTGCTGTTATCTATCATGCTTCCTTGTACCTGCTCTGTACGACCTATATCATCGAGACGGGAGCTAGTCAAGCTTTTCTCGATAAGGTTGAGGTCATTCCTACAGCACCTTCGACGGTCTTTTTAGGAAGTATCTTCTCGTTTTTGCTCTTACTTGGTCTCATCCATCTGCGTCAGTCTCTGTTTGAAAAGAGCATTTATGAGGAGTGGCTTTTGTTTCTTGAGATTTGCTTGCTGCTAGTGACTTTTAGCTTTTTGCAGGGGAGTTATAATGGCGTTATTCTTCTGGTTTTATTAGATATTTTCCAGACTTATACGGATTTTTACACGGCTAGGCAGAGGCGCTACTGGGTGCTCTTTTTGGTACTGAGTTTTGCTATGTTGCTCTTGTCCAATAGCCAGATTTTAGCCATGGTTGTCAAATTACCGACCTTAGAGGTCTATCTGAGTTTTTTACCGACTCGCTACCACATGCTGACGCTATTTATCAAGTCTTTTCTCTATTCATTTAGTGTCATGATTTTTATTGTCAATCTTATCCTAGCTATCATCTACTCCGTGTCCGAAACGCATAAAATCGAGGAAGAGTTACGCATGGCTGAGCAGGCAAACAGAGAGCTGCACAGCTACCTTGCTATCAGTGAGAAAAACGCTAAGGACAAGGAGAGAAAGCGTATCGCAAGAGAGATACATGATACACTAGGACATGCTTTGACAGGGATTTCTGCTGGTATAGATGCCGTGCTTGTTCTGATTGACCTTGACCCAAGTAGAGCCAAAAAGCAGCTGAAAAACATCTCAGAAGTGGTTCGAGAAGGTATCAAAGACGTGAGGCGCTCTATTGAAAAGCTAAGACCAGGTGCGCTTGAAGGGCAGTCTCTACAAGTAGCGCTAGAGAAGATTATCCGTGATTATGAGGTGTTGTCAGACTTAGAGATTACACTAGATTATCAGTGGGGTGCTGTTGATTTAGAGGTGACTAAAGAAGACATCATCTTTCGAGTTATCCAAGAATCCCTCACCAATAGTCTTCGTCACGGGCATGCCCATCATGTGACTATCCAGATGACTAGTGATGAGCATTATCACTTGATTATCCAAGATGATGGTGTCGGATTTGAGACGCTGCAGTTTGGTTATGGTTTGACGCAGATGCGTGAGCGCTTAGCGATTATCGGAGCTGGCGTTACTTTTTCTAACGACAAGGGCTTTAAAACGATTGTGGATATTCCAAAGCAAAAAGGAGAGCAACTATGATTAAGGTATTGATTGCTGATGACCAAGAGCTTATCAGAGAGTCGCTTGGCATTATTTTGTCCTCATTTGAGGACATAGAGGTTGTGGCGAGCGCTTCAGATGGTGAGGAGGTCTTAGACAAACTAAAAACAAGTCGTCCAGATGTGATTTTGATGGATGTCAGAATGCCTGTTCTTGATGGTGTCTTGTGTACTAAGCGTGTCAAGGAGCGCTACAGTGACATCAAGATTATCATCCTAACGACATTTGATGATGACGAGTTTATCTTTAGTGCCCTTAAGTATGGAGCGTCAGGGTATTTGCTAAAGGGCGTCTCAACAGAGGAATTGCACAAGGCTATCCACACTGTCTACAGTGGAGGTGCCATGATCAATCCTGATATTGCAAGTAAAGTGGTCACGATTTTTTCACAGATGGCGCAGTCAAACTTTACTGTTCAGGTTGACTCTAAGCAGGTCGAGAATTTATCTGATGTGGAGTGGCAGATTGTCAAGGATGTCGCCTATGGCAAATCCAATAAAGAAATCGCAGCGGATTTGTTTTTATCCGAGGGCACAGTGCGCAATTACTTGTCTGCTATTTTAGCTAAGCTAGAGTTGCGTGACCGCACGCAGCTGGCTATTTGGGCGACTCAAGCAGGTGTGACCTCTTATCAAGTGGAGCATGGCGATGACTAGACGGCGTTTGTATCTTTTTGTAGCGAGTGTAGTGCTAGTAGCCTTGTCTGTGCTTGGCTACTGGTTATATCAAGGGCAGACGATAGTGCTCACGCTTGGGACCTATGCTGATAGTAGCTGGGGTGTGCCTTCTTCTAATAGCAAAGTGATTGATGAGGCGATTGCTCGCTTTGAGAAAAAACACCCTAAGGTCAAGGTCGTCTATGAAACGGGTATCCGAAAGAAGGATTATGCCGACTGGTTAGCGCAGAAAATCGTCAGTGGCAATGAGCCAGATGTGTTTATCGTGCCTGATGATGACTTTAGCCGCTTAGCCTCGATAGGCGCTCTAAAAAACCTCTCCAGTCTTTCCATCGGAGATAAGAGAGTTCTCAACCGTTTTTACCCTTCTGCCTTAGCAGCAGGACGCTATGTTAAGGAGCAATATGCGCTTCCTTTTGAGAGCAATCCTACCATGCTTTGTGTCAATACAGACATCCTTGCCCAAAAGGGGATTGCCATTTCTCAAAAAGGCTGGGATTTGGCGACTTTCCTCTCTATTTGTAAGCGATTAACCCCGACAGACGGCTCTTTGCAACTCTATTCTTTGACGGGATACGATTGGCAAACAGCTTTGGCAGCTTATGGTGGTCAGATTGTGACTGCGGATGGGGACGTCACTATCAATACTCCCCAGATGAAAAAAGCGCTCAATTATATTCACCAGCTTTCAGACATTGAGACAAGAGAAGCAACTGATAATGATTTTGACCAAGGTGAGGTTGCCTTTAAGCCGATGACGCTTGCGCAATACCGCACCTACAAGCCTTATCCTTATCGTAGTGCCAAGTATACCACTTTTTCTTGGACGTGTTTGCCTCTTCCTGCTGCGTCTTCAGATGTCAAGGCGAGCCAGTTATCGGTCTCTTTATTAGCCATTGGTGCCAAGACAAGGCATGCTAGACTTGCTAGTCAGCTATTAAGCGAGTTTACATCAGATGAAACCCAGCAGTCCCTTGTCAAGTATTCTCAAGGCGCCTCTGTCATCAAGAAAGTCATGGTCAGCAAAGAGACGCAGCAATTATTTCAAAGTGACCATCTGGGAGCCAATGTGGTCACTTCAAGCACGCTTGATTATATCCTCAAGCATTCACAGGCTCAGCCGACGGTCAAGGATTATCAAAATATTCTTGCCAAGTCTGACTATCTCATCACCAAGGCGCTCAAGCAACAAACCGTTGATAACGACTTAATCACCATTGAAAAAGAATTGACTGACAACTCATCCTAGAAGCATTCGCTTTTAGGATTTTTTAAGTTATGACATTTGTCATCTGATGAAAATGACAATCCTCCATAGAGAAAACGGTTTCTCTTTTGTACAATAAAGTTACTAAAGGAGGAAGGCTATGAGGTATCTATTATTAGTGAGCCATGGTGAGTTTGCAGCAGGTCTCAAGACATCCATCGCCATGTTTGCACAGGATAAGATAGGTGATGTGATTGCAAATGGGCTAAGAGATGGGATGAGTACTGATGAGTTTGAACGTCACTTTAGACAGTCTCTATCTCATCTAAAAGAAGAGGATCGTGTAATTGTCCTTGCAGACATCATCGGAGGCAGTCCTTTGACTGCAGCTTGCAAGGTGCTAGATGAATTGGGCTACTTGGAGGATGCGATTGTTTTAGGAGGGATGAACCTTCCGATGGCAATAAACGCAGTCGTTATGAAGGATATGCTTGATGGGCAAGAATTTGTCGAGACCGTCCTAGGCGAAGCAGGTGCCGCATTGAGAGAGCTTGATGTCGTCTCTAGTGAAGATGAGCTGGACGATGATATTTGATAAGTGTCAAAAGAAAAAGGAGAACAAAGATGAGTGTTTCATTTGTAAGAATTGATGACCGTATGATTCACGGACAAACCGTTACCCGTTGGGCAAAAGAGTATCCTTGCGATGGCTTGATTGCCGTTAATGATGCTGCTGCTAAAAATAAGGTGTTAATCCAAGCTTATAAAGGAGCTTCTGATAAAAAGACCTTTGTTTGGACAAAAGAAGCCTTTGCTCAAAAATCACAAAAAGTTTTAGACTCTGATAGCCGCTACTTCCTCATCACTAAAAATCCTATTGACATGAAGGAGATTTTGGTAGATCAGGGCTTTGTTCCAGATGACGTCAAGGAGATTATCGTAGGACCTGCAAACGACAGACCAGGTGCTATTAAACTGGGCAATAACCAATCTATTACTCAAGAAGAAGCAGATGCCCTTCAAGCGATTGAAGAAGCAGGCTATAAGGTGAAATTTCAGTTATTGCCAGATGTTTCAATCGGCTATTGGTCAGACTTCAAGAGTAAATTTGGTTATTAACAGATAAAAGGACAAAGCGTTTAGAGAGGAGCTTAAAATGACAATATCTTGGTTACAAGCTGCTTTGTTAGGATTATTTGCAAGTTTAGCTTCCATGCCTGGTATGGGTGGCTCTAGTATCGGAAATTATACCTTAGGGCGTCCTTTGGTTGGAGGATTGGTGTGTGGGCTTATCTTAGGAGATATTAAGCTAGGTATCATCTGCGGGGTGGCTATGCAGTTGGTATACATCGCCCTTGTTACACCAGGTGGTACCGTATCTGCTGATGTGCGTGCTGTGTCTTATATCGGTATTCCACTTGCTATGGTAGCCATCCAATCACAAGGGATTTCTATAAACTCATCAGAAGCCTCAGACCTTGCAAAATCAATGGGGACACTAGTTGGAACGATAGGGACTGTTCTCTTCTACGGAACGGCTACTATGAACCTTGTCTGGCAACACATCGGCTGGAAGGCGGTTGAGGAAGGGAAGTTCAAAAAGTTATACGCTGTTGACTGGGGTTACCCTTGGATTTCACATTTTCTCTTCTCTTTCCTACCAACGTTGATTATGTGTAAATGGGGAGCATCAGCGGTTACGAGTTTGCAACACGCCCTTCCTATGGACGGCATTCCTATGAAAACATTGTTTACCGTAGGGGCACTCTTGCCATGTGTAGGGATTGCGATTCTCCTAAAACAGTTGGTCGAAAAGTGGACAGACTTCGTTCCTTTCTTTGTCGGCTTTACCTTGGCTGCTTCTTTGGTGCTTAACTTGGTATCTTGTGCTGTTATTTCCTTGATTTTTGCGCTTATCTTCTTTGAGATTGATATGGTCAAGATAAAAAAAGAAAATGTCAGTGATGACAGCTTTACATTTGAAGATGATGAGGAGGATATCTAAGATGGCAGAAAGAAAAAGACTCACGAAAAAAACACTAGCCAAGTCATTTCATCACTGGTACTATGGTCACTTGACCTGTTTCTCACAAGAACACATGCAAACCTTTGGCTATCTGACCTCTATGCTGCCTATCGTTGAGGAGTTATACACGGATAAGGAAGAGCAGAAAAAAGCCATGCAGACCTATACCGCTTTCTTCAATACAGAGCCTCAACTAGGGACACTTGTTGTAGGGATTACAGCAGGTCTTGAGGAAGCTAGAGCCAATGGTGATGGTGTTGATGATGAGACCATCAATGGGATGCGTGCGGGGCTTATGGGTCCTATTGCAGGTATTGGTGACTCCCTTGTTGTAGGGACACTCATTCCTGTTTTACTTGGGATTGCCCTAGGTCTGTCAACAGGTGGCTCACCCGTAGGTGCGATTTTCTACATCATCGTCTGGAACTTGCTTGCTTACTTTGGAATGCGGTTTGCCTATTTCAAAGGTTATGAGTTAGGGGATAAGGCAGTTGAATTTCTAGTAGGTCCAAAAGGTCAAGCGATCAGAAGAGCTATCGGAATTGTTGGGGGAATGGTTATTGGTGGTGTTGCTGCCACATGGGTATCTGTAAAGACCTCATTTCAATTAAAGAATTCTTCTGGAAAAGCCTTCCTAGTTCTCCAAGACCAACTGGATGCTGTTTACCCAGGGCTTTTAACCGCTTCGTTTATCGTATTTTGCTGGTGGTTGATGGCTAAGAAAAATATCTCACCAAACAAAGTCATGTTACTGTTAGTGGTTATTGCCTTTGTTGGGGTATTGCTAGGATTCTTCAATCCAGGACTTAAATACTAAAGGAGTTATCATGACTGAAAAAGAGTTACTATCAGGTTATCAAAATGAAATCACTTATCAAAAACACATGATTGACAATCTCAAGCGTTGGTTTAGCTTACTTTTTGTTGTAGCTGGTCTAGGCGTGGTAGCTCTGTATTTCTCAAAAGCCTCTCTAGTCTTACGCTTTAGCGGCATAGGTCTAGTTGCTGTGGGGTGTCTAGGAATGCTGCTTTTTGGCTATGGTATCTATAAAGGGCAACAAAATGTCAATCGTGTCATTGACGATTTACAACTAAAGCTAGCTGCCCTACATCACAAACACTAGGAGGTGACTTCTAGTGTTTTATCCTTTAAAAATCTATTGACAAGTTTCTTAAATAAAGGTATAGTAATATTAACTATTAGACATTTTACACCGTGAGGTGAGGAGGACGAAATGCCAAGAGTAGCAGTGATTGTAAAGAGCAAGGGATATTACTTTAGTTTCTAGATAGACGTTTGTAGCTATGAGGTACAGACGTTGTGAGTTTGTATCTATGAAGCTAAAGCCTTTTGTGATGATTAGCCGATTAGATAAAAGTTTTCTAACTGGCTGTCACTGCTATGTAAACATAGGCATTAACCAGCTAGTTTATCTACCTAGCTGGTTTTTTGATAGCATTTTAGAAAGGGAGAAATGATGAAACGTTTCCTAAAGGGATTGTTAGCGCTGGGTGCTGCTGTGTTAGTGCTTAGTGCCTGTTCGAGCACGTCAGAGAGTGAAAAAACAGCTGACAAGGATGCCAAGCACATAGGTATCTTGCAGTATGTGGAGCACCCGTCTTTGACGGCTTCTAGAAAGGGCTTTATTGATGAGCTGAAAAAAGAGGGCTATGTGAATGGTAAAAACATCGTGATTGACTATAAAAACGCCCAAGGTGATCAGTCTAATCTTCAGTCTATCTCTGAAAAGCTGATTCGAAAAAATGATCTTGTGCTAGGGATTGCCACAACGGCTGCGCAGTCGCTAGCGAGTCTGTCAACGGATGTTCCGATTCTCTTTACCGATGTGACGGATCCTGTGTCTGCTAGTCTTGTCAAAAGCATGAAGCACCCAGGCGGTATCGCTACAGGAACCAGTGATATGGCACCGATTGCCAAGCAAGTGGAGTTGCTCAAAGAGGTGCTGCCAAATGTCAAGAAGGTTGGTATCATGTACACCACGAGTGAGCGCAACTCCGAGGTGCAGGTCAATCAAGCCAAAAAGCTCTTTAAAAAAGCAGGTATCGAAACAGTGGTCAAGGGTATCTCATCCACCAACGACGTACAAGACACGGCAAAGAGCCTCATGTCTAAGAGCGATGCGCTCTTTATCCCAACGGATAACACCATTGTTAGCTCTATCAATCTCGTGACAGAACTGTCCAAGGAGATGAAAGTGCCTGTCATCGGAGGTTCTGCGGACGTGGTGGAGCAGGGGGTCTTGTTCACCTACGGAGCAGACTATGAGAGCCTTGGACGTCAGACTGCCAAGATGGCGATTCAGATCTTAAAAGGGAAAAAGCCAGCAGAGATACCGGCTGAATACCCTAAAGCCGTCAAAGTCGTGGTCAACAAGAAAATGGCAAAACTCTTGGGCATTGACGTGAGTCACATTACAGAATAAAAGTAGAGGATGTTTATGTTAGATATTGTATTATCAGGGATTTCGCAAGGGCTGTTATGGTCCATTATGGCAATCGGGGTGTTCATCACCTTTCGTATTTTAGATATTGCAGACTTGTCTGCTGAGGGGGCTTTTCCGATGGGAGCTGCGGTTTGTGCGCTGTGTATCATGCACGACATCAATCCTATCTTAGCGACTTTCTGTGGCATGCTTGGCGGGATGTTGGCTGGTTTTGTCTCAGGTATCATGCATACCAAGATGAAAATTCCAGCTCTTCTGACAGGGATTATCACACTGACAGGACTTTATTCGGTCAATCTCCTCATCCTAGGCAGCTCAAACGTCTATCTGTCGACACATGAGACGATTGTGACTATGGTTGCAAAGCTTGGCTTGGATAGAACCAGCTCGGTTTTACTGATTGGTAGTGTCTTTGTCGTTTTGGTGATTTTAGTTCTTTATCTTTTCCTCAACACCCAGCTGGGACTTGCGCTCCGTGCGACGGGAGACAATGTCGCTATGGGACAGGCTAACGGTATCAAAGTCGACCGTATGAAAATTTTAGGCTATATGATTGGAAATGGGCTCATCGCACTCTCAGGAGCGCTCTTAGCGCAAAACAACGGCTATGCTGACCTCAACATGGGGGTTGGTACTATCGTTATCGGCTTAGCCTCAATCATCCTCGCTGAGGTCATTATCAAGCACTTGCCACTTGGGAAACGCTTGTGGTCATTGGTGCTTGGCTCTGTCATCTACCGCTTGATTATCGTCTTTATCCTAACGACCGACATCGAAGCGCAGATGATTAAGCTGGTGTCAGCGATACTTCTAGCGGTTATTCTCTACATCCCAGAGTTGCGCAACAAATTGGGCGTGCGCCCCTCAAAAACATTAACGAAAGAAGGTGACTAGTTATGGCTTTACTGGAACTTGCTGGTATTCACAAGACCTTTGAAAAAGGCACTGTCAATGAAAATCATGTCCTTCGTGGGCTTGATTTGACCATCAATGAAGGCGACTTTATCTCCGTTATCGGAGGAAATGGCGCTGGAAAATCAACGCTTTTAAACAGTATTGCAGGACTTGTCACCATTGATGAGGGCGATATTAGACTCGAGGGCAAGTCTATCCGAAAAGATTCTGTTGAAAAGCGTGCTAAAGCGATTAGCCGTGTTTTCCAAGACCCTCGTATGGGAACAGCAACCAATCTCACCATCGAAGAAAACATGGCGATAGCCTTTCGTCGTGGGAAGAAGCGCAGCTTCTTTAAAAATGCCGTCACTGATAAGGAGCGTGAGCTCTTTAAGAGCGTGCTGAGTGAGCTTGGCTTGGGCTTAGAAAACCGCCTCAAAACCGACGCTGCCTTTCTCTCAGGAGGGCAACGTCAAGCCTTGACGCTGTCTATGGCAACCCTTGTCCGACCAAAAGTACTCCTCTTAGACGAGCACACTGCTGCCCTAGACCCTAAGACCAGCGAGATGGTTATGCAGTTGACCAATAAAATCGTCAAAGAGCAAAAACTCACCAGTCTCATGATTACCCACAACATGGAGCACGCCATCACCTATGGTAACCGCCTTGTCATGCTCTATCATGGTAAAATCGTTGTGGACATCTCTGGCGAGGAGAAAAAGAACCTAACCGTTGCGCAGTTGATGGAACTCTTCCACAAAAATAGCGGACAAGAGCTAACAGACGACGCTCTTGTGCTCGGTTAAAGTTGAGCTTAGCTCAACTTTTTTTGTGTGGTGAAGAGAACAGAGAGGAAAGCCAATCCTGTAAACAAGAGCCAAGTCAGCTTTTCTGAAAAAGGTGTGATGAAGCTAAAAATGACAACACCTAGTGGAGCTGATAAGGTAAAGAGTAAGGTCAGAAAACTGCTCACACGAGCGAGGACTTGGCTGGGCAATTGGCTTAATAGCAGCGCATTGAGCTTGGGGTTGACCTTTCCAGATAAAAAGCAAGTTATAAAGAGAAATAATAAACTAAAAATGGCTGGTAGAGAAAAGAGTTGACTAAGCCCTGTCAGAAGCAGCATAAATCCCGCAAGGCTGACTAAAGTTTTAAGTGAGCGTTTGGCGAAATAATCTCGTGTTGACAGACTTCCTACTAAAAGCCCACCAATCATAGCGACCTCAACTATCAAAACACCTTGACTGTAGCTAAGCCCTAACAAGGGTTTCTTGAGTAAGATGATATTGTAAATAGACGTCATAGCGCTAGCGAGCATATTGATCAGCATAATGCTAAGCAGTAGCGGGATAAAATGGACGCTTTCCTGCTCTTGAAAAATCGTTTTGACTTGCAAAAACAAGTCTTTTGCCTGCTTTGGTGATGAGCTTATCTCTTCTTTTAGCGCAGTATGCTGGTAGGTTAAGTCCTGTCTTATAGGAAATAGCACTAGTGACGCTAGGATAAAGGATAGTGCGTTGATAAAGGCGATAAAAGCAAACTGTTGATTGGCAATCGTTAGTAACCAAATGCCTAGTGTCTGACCTAAAAGGTTACAGATATAGATAGCAAACTGACTACTAGCATAGGCACTAACCAGGTTCTCTTTAGCGACTTGTTTCTGCAAAATCGGCAAGCGTAAGCCATTGGCGTAGTCACTCAAACAATCGCTGATGATATTGACCAAGCAAACAATGGCAAAGACCAAAAGACTTGGCTTGTTAATGATAAAGCCAACAAGTGTGAAAAGACTAGCTTGGACAAAGCCGCATGTTATCAGCCAGCGCCCTTTTTGCTTGGTTTTATCAGCTCTTACCCCAACCAAAAGACTAAATAAAGTGGGTATCATCATGGTGATATTGGCGATACTGACGATGATTTGCGACTTAAAGCAAGTAGCAGCATAAACGACAAAGACGATATTGTAGAGAGAAGCTCCGAGGTTATCTAAGATACGTGACAATAGCAAATGACGGTAGACTTTATTTTTGATGATGAGATGCATGGCAAGCTCTCCTTTCTATTTGCCTTTATTATAGCCGAGGGGAGGACGCTTGCTAAAAAAGTTGCATATGTTCAAAAAAACACCACTTCTTTTTAAATGGTGTCAGTTATCTGCCTGTAGTAAGAGGTCTAGTGACCTTTGATAGTAGCTTGCAGCCTTTTGGCAATCAAGAGTTTCAAGTATCGAGATAGCTTTTTGCATTTGCCTTGTACCATTCACTTTATCCCCTTTTTTATAAGTCAACAAACCTTGGGCAAAAAGGTAGACAATCCGAAAGTAGGCTTCTTTTTCATGATAAAAGCGTTTCTTTATCTGCTGGTCAAAGTAAGTGGCATTGTCAAAATCCTCCTCGTCAATAGAGAGTAGAAAGCCATTAAGGAGCATAGTGTGAATGATGGCACGATTTTCTGGAAGATCGCCAAGAGTATCTGTTTTACGCAAGATTTCCCGTGTATATCTGCTAAAGAGCTCAACACTAAGCAGGGGCGTGCTAATGGCAAATAGCTCTAGCTCGTATCTTCCCCAAATCTCTGTCTCAAACAGATAGTCATGCAAAAAACGACTTTCTTTCTCGGTCATAGTGACGCCATCGTCTAGTGCTTTGAGATGTGCCTTGATGACGAGAGCATTGACAGCGTGTTCACGAGAAGATAAAGCAGCTTCCCTCTCATAAAGGGCTCTTAAGCCAGCGACATCCATCTGTGTTTCAAGATTGAAAATGGCTTCTAACAATGCAGCAAAAGCAGATGGTGTAAAGCCATGAGCTAAGTACAAAAATTCATTGACATCTGTGTGGATATGCTCCAGTGCAGTGAGAAACTTATCTGCAGAAAGGTCATTTTGCCCAGATTCGAACCTAGATAACATGGAGGGTGAAAAATCGTCTTTGCAAGCTTCCTTGAGAGTGATATGACGTGATGTCCGTAGTTGTTTGAAAGTAGCTCCTAAATCCATAAAGACTCCTTGTGAGGTCGTTTTCTTTATTATAATATATTTCCCGCTAGATATGGTATAATAAAAAACGAAAAGAAAAAGGTTTGGCTAAATTATATCGGAAGAGTTGAGAAAACTTAAAATGGCAAAGCGAAAAATCTACTTTTATGTCGAGGTTGAAGAGCTCAATGGCACTCATCGTATTTTGCAGTTGCCAAGAGATTTGCAACTGCCAATGCGCCAATATTTTCACGCCAACCGTGGAGCTTGGCAAGAGCTTTTGCGAGGCGGTCTTATCAATATCGCAACAGAGCCCTACACCGCAGAAAATGACTTTCAGCCAACGATTCGTTTGACCAAAATTTGCAAATTTTTCTACAGTCGAGAGGAGCAGGACGAGCGAAGTCGTGGGCAATTTCTAATCCAATCTAACTGGCAAACCCCAGGTATCAAGCATTTCTGGGAAAGTGCTAAGTTCATCCAACACGACTACCCTATCAAAAACAAGGTCCTCCTAACCTTAGACTACTACCGTTGGCGTAGACGCCACAGAAAATATAAGAATAGAAGAAAAAACTAGTCTCCTAATGAGGCTAGTTTTTTACCATTCATGTCGTTAGCTCAAAAAAAGAAAAAAGCCTTTAAAACAAGGCTTTCAAAGCATTTTATATGCCCCCTACAGGGCTCGAACCTGTGACCCATGGATTAAGAGTCCACTGCTCTACCAACTGAGCTAAGGAGGCTGGGTGCTGTATTGGCACCGTGATTCACGTTTTGTATTGAACCCGCACAGAATAAGCAGGTGGGCAACTCGCTCTAACTTCAGTCGCTTCCGTGTGAGACGGCTTGCATACTGTTAGAAGACTTATGTTTCCCGAAAATACAAAAAATAGTCGGTCAACACTCGATATGAATTCGTATGCCACAGCAGATTTCTATGTTTCTATAATACCACTTTCTCAGAAAATTTCAAGTGCTAAATATTATTTTTTGGAAAACGATTGCTAAAAAGTCGCATTACCCTTTTCATTCTTTGATAAATGGTCGATACGCTCTTTGTTGGCAGCGAGAGCTCGCTCGTATTTTCCTGTGTGGTTGGGGTCAAAGTAGTTTTTGCCTTGCAACTTATCTGGCAAATACTGCTGAGCCACCCATTTTTCAGGGTAATCGTGCGGATACTTGTAGTTTTGAGCATTGCCAAGGTCTTTGCTACCAGCATAGTGCCCGTCGCGAAGATGTCTTGGAATAGGCAGTGCACCGCTTTGGTGCAAATCAGCGATAGCCTTGTCCATGGCTAGATAAGCCGAATTTGACTTTGGTGATAAGGCAAGGTCGATAACGACATTACTAATCAAGATACGGGCTTCGGGAAAACCAATAGACTTTGCGGCTTCAAGGGCGGTCACGGTGTGGACTTGAGCGTCTGGGTTGGCAAGACCGATATCCTCATAAGCGATGACAATCAAGCGCCGAGCAAGACTGGGCAAATCCCCTGCTTCAATGAGGCGTGCAGCGTAGTGGAGACTAGCATTGACATCGCTGCCACGGATGGACTTTTGTAGAGCAGACAGCACATCATAGTGCCCATCCCCGTCCTTGTCCATGGTAATGTAGCTACGCTGTAAACTATTTTCAACGGTGTCAAGAGTGATGTGGCGAGTGCCGTCCTTACCCTCCTTAGTCGACATGACCGCAAGGTCAAGAGAATTGAGCGCTGAGCGCAGGTCTCCGTTGGTCGCTGTTGCGATGAAGTCGAGCGCCTCATCATCTAGTCTAATATCAAAGTCAAAGCCACGCTCCTTGTCAGACAGGGCTATTTTGAGTGCTGTTTTGACCTCTTCAACGGTCAATGGCTCCAGCTCAAAAATCTGCACACGGCTACGAATAGCGGGTGTGACGGAGAAAAAAGGATTTTCAGTGGTCGCTCCAATCATGATGATATTGCCATTCTCAAGGAGTGGCAGCAAAAAGTCCTGCTTGGTCTTGTCAAGCCTGTGAATCTCATCAAGCAGCAGCACCAAGCCGCCAGAAAATTTGGCTTCCTCAGCGATTTCCTGCAGACGTTTTTTATTGTCCGTCGTAGCATTGAAGGTTCTAAAAGCATAGTCGCTGGTTCCTGCGATAGCAGAGGCGATAGAGGTTTTGCCGATACCTGGCGGACCATAGAGAATCATGGAACTCAGGCGATTCGCTTCAATCATTCGGCGGATAATCTTCCCCTCACCAACCAAGTGCTGTTGCCCAATCACCTGATCAATCGTGCGAGGTCTCATCCGCAGTGCAAGATTATTTGGCATACGTTATTGTCCTTTGCGTTTGTAAAAGTCACTAAAGACCTTTCTATATTCTATTATAACAAAAACTGTGGTAGAATTAGAGTTAAGAACGAAGGAATTGAGGACAACAATGGCTAAATATGGCTTTTTATCAGTGTTAGAAGAAGAGTTGGATAAGGGGTTTTCTTACGATTATGAGCTGAACTGGGATAAGCGCAACCACGCAGTGGAGTTGAGTTTTATCCTTGATGCGGCAAATACCGAAAAGATTGCGACCATGACAGCTGATGGCGAGGTTTTGGATGGCGATATTGCTCTAGAGGAGTTTGTTATCTTTTATGACCCGAGCAAGTCTCGCTTTGAAGCGTCTGATTATCTGGTGGCTCTTCCTTTTTTGCCTAAAAAAGGCTATTCTAGGGAATTTTTGGCTTACTTTGCGGCATTTTTACAAGAAACAGCTGACCAAGGGCTGGATGGTATTTTAGATTTTCTAGAGGATGAGAGTCAGGAAGAGTTTACCATGACATGGGATGAAGCGGCTTTTGAGGAGGGCAAAAACGCTCTTGATGAGACCGACTTTTATCCTTATCCGAGATATTAGAGTAAAGGAGTAGATAGAGATGGAAACATGGCAAGAAGTGACGATTAGGGTAAGCCGTGAGGCAGAAGAGCTGGTCTCAAATCTCTTGATTGAGCTAGGGAGTCAAGGGGTTGCTATCGCTGATAGCGCAGACTATGTGGGGCAAGAAGACCGCTACGGCGAGATTTTCCCAGAAGTGGAGCAAAATGAAACCATTGCTATCACGGCTTACTACCCAGATACCCTCGATTTAGCAGAAGTCACCTCTCAGTTACAAGAACGCTTAGCTGAGCTTGAGAGAATGGGGCTCTTAGCAAGTTCTGCTATGCTCAGTAGTCAGACCTTGGATGAGGAGGACTGGGCGGAGAATTGGAAGAAATACTATGAGCCGACTCGTATCACACACGATTTGACCATTGTACCGAGCTGGACAGACTATGAGCCGACTGCAGGTGAGAAGGTCATTCGCCTTGACCCTGGTATGGCGTTTGGGACAGGGACGCACCCGACGACAAAGATGAGTCTTTTTGCGCTGTCACAGGTTCTGCGTGGAGGTGAGACGGTGCTTGATGTGGGGACAGGCTCTGGCGTGCTCTCGATTGCGAGCTCGCTTTTAGGTGCCAAGGAGATTTACGCCTATGACCTTGATGAAGTTGCTGTGCGTGTTGCGCAGGAAAATATCGACCTCAACAGCAATACAGACAATATCCACGTCTCAGCAAACGACCTTTTAAATGGTATTACACAAGAGGCTGATGTCATTGTCGCTAATATCCTAGCTGATATTTTGGTTAATCTTGTGGAGGACGCTTATCGCTTGGTCAAGGATGAAGGGTATTTGATTATGTCAGGGATTATCGCTGATAAGCTGGAGATGGTTGTAGCCGCAACGCAAGAAGCTGGCTTTTTCCTTGAAACCCACCTCATCCAAGGCGAGTGGAATGCGCTTGTTTTTAAGAAAACTGACGACATCTCTGGCGTTATCGGAGGGTAGCATGCAGCAGTATTTTATCAAGCAGAAGCTAGAAAATCCCATCACCATCACAGACAAGGAAACGCTCAAACACATGTTTGCTGTCATGCGTCTTAGCACAGATGATGAGGTCGTTTTGGTCTTTGAAGATGGTATCAAGCGCCTAGCTAGGGTGGTCGATAGCGAGCGACACCAGTTTGAGCTGGTCAAGGATTTAGATGAAAATGCTGAGCTGCCTGTTGAGGTCACTATTGCTATGGGCTTTCCAAAGGGCGATAAGCTGGACTTAGTCGCTCAAAAAGGGACAGAGCTCGGCATGGCAAGCCTCTGGGCATATCCAGCAGACTGGTCAGTGGTCAAATGGGACAAGAAAAAACTCACCAAACGTCAGGAGAAGCTTGAGAAAATTGTTCAAGGAGCCGCTGAGCAGAGCAAACGCAATCACCTTCCTAGTGTGCAATTCTTTGCAACTAAGGACAATTTTATGCAAGAACTTGCACAATTTGACCTTATTTTGGTGGCTTATGAGGAGTCTGCAAAGGCAGGAGAGCACTCGGCATTTGCGAACGCTCTCCAACAATTAGAAGCAAATAGTAAGGTTCTTTTGATTTTTGGTCCAGAAGGCGGCATTTCTCCTGATGAGATAGCAGCTTACCAAAAAGTAGGTGGTTTGCTGGTTGGCTTAGGACCTCGTATTCTGCGTACGGAAACGGCTCCACTGTATGCTCTATCT
Source organism: Streptococcus hyointestinalis (assembly GCF_011039275.1). Taxonomy (GTDB): domain Bacteria; phylum Bacillota; class Bacilli; order Lactobacillales; family Streptococcaceae; genus Streptococcus; species Streptococcus hyointestinalis_A. The sequence goes on along the minus strand of NZ_JAAKGB010000001.1, from coordinate 2,066,890 downwards.
GCTATCAGCTACGCTTTAGAACTCAATCGTTAATGTTTATTTAGCCCTTAAAAAGGGCTTTTTTTGATGTTATAAAATCCATTACAAGTCAAAAAATTTAAAAAATAACAATTTTTTACCTCGAAAAGGTTTACAAATTACAAAAATGTGGTAAAATAGTATCAAGAAATGCAAACGGTTGCACAACAATAAACTAGACGCAACCCGAAAAGGAGTTCTATTATGAAACAGTTGTTCAAAAATTTGACCAGCTTTGAATTCTGGCAAAAATTTGGTAAAGCCTTAATGGTCGTTATCGCCGTTATGCCAGCGGCTGGTTTGATGGTTAGTATCGGTAACTCACTACCGCTTATCAATGCTAACTCACAAATTCTTGCAACAGTTGGTAACATCATTGCCCAAATCGGTTGGGGGATTATCAACAACTTGCACATCTTATTTGCACTAGCTATCGGTGGTAGCTGGGCAAAAGAGCGCTCAGGTGGTGCTTTTGCCGCAGGTATTGCCTTTATCTTGATTAACTTGATTACAGGTCACTTCTACGGTGTTAGCGTTGACCAAATCGCTTCAGGTAAAGGTACTGTCCACAATGTCTTTGGTCAAGCAATGCACGTCTCAGACTACTTCATCAACGTGCTTGGTCAACCAGCGCTTAACATGGGTGTCTTTGTTGGTATCATCTCTGGTTTTGTTGGTGCGACAGCTTACAACAAATACTACAACTTCCGTAAACTTCCAGACGCTCTCTCATTCTTCAATGGGAAACGTTTCGTTCCATTCGTTGTTATCCTACGTTCTACAATCGTAGCGCTTGTTCTTGCTATCGTTTGGCCACTTATCCAAGCTGGTATCAACGGCTTTGGTATGTGGATTGCAAGCTCACAAGATACAGCACCATTCTTGGCACCATTCCTATATGGTACGCTAGAGCGTTTGCTTCTTCCATTTGGATTGCACCACATGTTGACAATCCCAATGAACTATACGCAGTTGGGTGGTACTTACACCGTCCTAACAGGAGCTGCAAAAGGGACACAAGTGCTCGGTCAAGACCCATTGTGGCTTGCTTGGGTAACTGACCTTATCAACCTTAAAGGTTCAGGAAACACTGCAGCTTACAATGATCTTTTACATACTGTCACTCCAGCTCGTTTCAAAGTCGGTCAAATGATCGGTGCTTCTGGTATCCTTATGGGACTTACCCTTGCTATGTACCGCAATGTTGATGACGACAAAAAACGTAAATACAAATCTATGTTCCTCTCTGCTGCGGTAGCAACATTCTTGACAGGGGTAACTGAACCTATCGAGTACATGTTCATGTTTGCAGCGCTTCCACTTTATCTTGTTTACGCCGTTGTTCAAGGTTGTGCCTTTGCTATGGCGGATCTCGTTCACTTGCGTGTTCACTCATTTGGTAATATCGAGTTCTTGACTCGTGTGCCAATGGCGATTAAAGCTGGTTTGTTAGGAGATGTCTTGAACTTCATTTGGGTAACAGTCCTCTTTGGTGTTATCATGTACTTCATCTCTAACTTCATGATTAAGAAATTCAACCTTGCAACATCAGGACGTAACGGTAACTACGACGATTCTGACGTTACAACTGACACTGCCACTGCTGGTGTTGACGTTCCTGTTAACTCACAAGTTGTCACTATTATCAACCTTCTTGGTGGTAAAGGAAACATCGCTGACGTTGACGCATGTATGACACGTCTTCGTGTAACGGTTAATGATGTTGAAAAAGTCGGTAGCGAGGACGCATGGAAACGTGCAGGTGCTATGGGACTTATCATCAAAGGTTCAGGTGTCCAAGCGGTTTATGGACCAAAAGCTGACGTTTTGAAATCTGATATCCAAGACCTTCTTGACTCAGGTGTTGACATCCCAACGATTGACCTTGAAAAGGTTGAGGACAAATCTCCTGAAGCTAGCCAATTCAAAGGTGTGAAAGATACTGTTGTCTCTGTATCAGATGGTGAGGTTATCCCTATCACAGCTGTCAAAGACCCAGTCTTCTCACAAAAAATGATGGGTGATGGTTTTGCTGTTGAGCCTGAAAATGGCAATGTCTACGCACCAGTTTCTGGACTTGTCACTAGCGTCTTCCCAACAAAACATGCTCTTGGCTTACTCACAGACAATGGTCTTGAAGTGCTTGTACACGTTGGTCTTGATACCGTTGCGCTAAATGGTGCGCCATTCTCTGCTAAAGTATCAGACGGACAACGTGTTGAAGCAGGTGACTTGCTCCTTGTGGCTGACCTTGACGCCATCAAAGCAGCAGGACGTGAAACAACAATCATCGTTGCCTTTACAAACACTGCTGAAATTAAGAGCGTGACACTCGATAAAGAAGGTAAACAAGCAGCGAAAACACCAGTCGCAACCGTTGAGCTCTAATCATCAAGTGTATAATGAATGTCGAGTCTGGAGCAGTTTGTTCTAGGCTCTTCTTTCTATTTTTAAGTGACGATAGGCCTCTAATGGTGTAGAATAAAAGGTAAATAAATTAGCGAGGACATGACATGACAAAAGTTCTAACTCTCAATACGCATTCTTGGATGGAAGACAATCCCCTAGATAAATTAGCAAAGCTGACAGATGATATCCTAGCAAACGACTATGACCTCATTTGCTTGCAAGAAATCAATCAAGAAATGACCAGTCAAGTCGCAACGAAAGTGCCTAACTATCAAGGACTTGACAGCTCACCGGCTATTCATGTGGACAACTACGCTTTACTACTCGTTTTAGCGCTGTTAGACAAGGGGAAAACCTACTATTGGTCTTGGGCTTATAATCATATCGGCTATGACAAGTACCACGAAGGTGTTGCGATTTTGTCTAAGGAGCCGATTGAAGCCTTTGACATTTTGGTATCGGATGTGGATAAGGAGACGGACTACCATACCCGCAGAGCCTTGGCGGTCAAGACTGAGCTTAATCAAAAGCCTGTTTTAGCGCTCAGCGTTCACCTATCATGGTGGGACAAGGGCTTCCAAGGCGAATGGGCAAAATTAGAAGACGCTTTACTAGCTAAAGACTTGCCCGTTATCATTATGGGAGATTTTAACAACCCTTACGGACACGAGGGCTATCAAATGATACTTGATAGTAAGCTTGGTTTGAAAGATAGCCATGCCGTAGCCAAAGAAACCTCAGGCAGTCATACTATCGAAGCCAATATTGATGGCTGGGAAGGCAATGAACACGACCTGAAAGTGGATTATATCTTTACCAACTTAGATGTCTCTATCAAACGCTCGCAAGTCGTCTTTGATGGGGAAAACTCTCCAGTTCTTAGTGACCATTTTGGTGTTAGCGCCAGCTGGTAGAAGGAGCTCAATATGAAATGTTTGACCTTGAATGCTCATTCGTTTAGGGAAAATCTCCCTCTAAAGCGTTTGTTTGACTTAGCAGAGCACATCCTAGAGGTGGACTACGACATTATCTGTTTACAGGAGATTAACCAACGTCTCGAAACGGCTGTTGCTAGTGACTTAGACCACTTTACAGCGCTGTCTGACTTTCCAAAAGTGCATGAGGACAACTACGCTTTGTACTTGGTCAATTACCTCAAAAAACACGGCAGGACTTACTACTGGTCTTGGGTCTACAATCATATCAGCTATGATGAGTATAATGAAGGGGTCGCCATTTTATCAAAGACACCTTTTGAAGCGCAGGATTTGCTCGTTTCAAACCGAGACGATGAGTATGACTACAACACCAGACGTGTGCTGATTGCTACAACGACTATCGAAAACAAGACCATCACCTTTGTCAATGTTCACTTATCCCAAGAAGGTACAGGCTTTGAGGAAGAGTGGCACCGCCTAGAAAAAGCCCTAGCTCAAAAACCAAAGCCCTATATTCTTTTAGGAAATTTCAATGCAGCTACGCATAGTAAGGGCTACCAGCTCGTCATCAATAGTCCTCTGCATTTGCAAGACTGCCACGCCATCGCAGCTGACAGTAGAGGAGACTTTACAGTGCTTGAGACGCTGAGTGATGGCAATGAGCGTGAGCTTATGATGGATCATGTCTTTGTCAGCCGTGACGTCACGGTCAATACTTCCTACGTATCTTTTGACGGCGGGCATTCGCCGATTGTGAGTGACCACTACGGACTTGCGGTTGATATTAGTTTAGAAGATTAAAACCAGACTTTGTCTGGTTTTTATGAGTTTATCATGAGAAAAGCGCCAGCGGGGCTGTTTTAATGGGAAAAATATGCTATAATGAAAAGAAATAATATTTTTATAGGTTGACGAGGTGTAAAACCTTGATATGAAGCACTTTAGAGCTGTTTTCTAAAGTGCTTTTTTCTGTTTAGTTACCCTTTTAACTACCCTTTACAGATTATTGATGGCTGTTTCATAATTTGAGACAGCTTTTTTAGCGTTGTCTTTGTTTGTGTGCCAGTAGGTGTTTTCTGTCATCATAAGATTAGCGTGCCCTAGTCTGTACTGTACATCTTTGGGGCTGGTGTTGGCGTATAACATCATGGTTGTGTGCGTGTGACGAAAACCGTGAAAGCATACGTTGGTTACTCCAGCAGCCTTAAAATGCTTGTCAAGGCGCTTTCTAAGTTTGGATGCATAGGCGTACTTTTCGGTAAAGACAGAGAACACCACGGTTTCAGAGCGTCCTAGTTGCCAAGATTGCACTTGCTGACGTTTTTTATACTGTTTCAGCATGAGCAAGGTCGCCTTGTCTATGGGAATGTCACGGTATCCCGCTTTAGATTTGGGTGAGTTGACCTCTTGCTGACGGTTGAGCGTTTTGGTAATGCTGATAATACCGTTTTCTAGGTCAATATCAGACCACTCAAGGGCGAGCGCTTCACCGATACGGCAACCAGTGGCTAACAATAGCTTGTACAGGACGACATCAAAGAGGTTTTGATAATTGGATAGGTCGAGCGTGTCCAGATAGTCAAGGAACTGTTTCAGTTCTTTGTTGTCTAGGTACTTGATTTTGGTCTTTTCTTGCTGCTGCTTACGTGGGACGATAACATCATTAGCGGGGTTGTGTCCTATGATTTGCATGGATACGGCATACTTTAGGATACGCTTATTCATGTTGTGCAGCAAGGAATAGTTAGCAAATGCGCCCTTAAGCCCTCTATTTGCCTTGTCAGCCCATTTGTTGACTTGTTGCTGTATGATTGGGGTAGTGAGCTTATCCACCTTATAATCACCAAAAACAGGCAAGAGATGAACCCTTATCAGCCCTTTCATAGATTGGCGGGTGTTGGGCTTGACGGTGTTTTTATAGCTATCCCACCATAAATCAACCAGTTCTTGATAGGTCACAACCGCTATTTTTTTCTTTACGGTTGAGCCGTTGGCGATAAAGTTGTTAATCGCTTCACGAGCCTTTACCTTGCAGGCTTTTTTAGTTGTAGCCGTGACCGTTGTACGAGCTTTCTTGCCAGTCATGGCATCAACGCCGAGATAGACACTAGCACGGTACACGATAGCACCGTTTTTCTTTTTGTATTCTTTGATATTCATGATAAACCTTTCTAAAACATCAGCAGGCAAGCTATGGCTAAAAGGGTTTAAGGTATATCATGGTTAAGGGGTTACGAGAATGCCCTTATTTTGTCGTTTAATTTATCTAGTAGGAATATTAATCAGTCTATATTTTTCCTTTCGCTATGATAAATTCTGTAAAGCATGGCATAGACTATTTCTAAATCTTCCGAAAGTAAATTATCAATTATTTCTTTTGAGGATTCTACAAGGTCATCTCTGCGCTCTGTGCTAGAATATAACTTATGTGCTCCCGTATTACTAAGATAGTCTAGTAACTCTGAAGGACTTAAATGAGCAACATCCCTTGTGATAGCAGTTCTTAACTCTTTATCATTTTCATACCCCAACAGATACCCCACACTGACCCCAAAATAGTCAGCAAGTTGCTGGGCTTTTTCGGATTTAATGTCACGCTCACCGTTTTCCCAAGCTATTATAGTTCTCTTCGTTACCCCCATTTCATCTGCTAGGTTCTTTTGTGTCAAGCTTTTTTCTTTGCGTAGTTCTTTCAATCTATTCATTTTATCAACACCTTTCATCTACGATTATAACACTAATTTTCATTCAAGTATATAAAAAGTGAAATAAAATATCACAAAAAAGTTGACAAATAGTTTATAGTGATATAAAATAACACCATAAACTAAATAATGTGACGTTAAATATCACCTTTTAGTTACAAGCAGACAATCAATCTATTCAACTTTTCACTGTCTGCCTTTATTTTTAGAGAAAGGAGCTATTAACATGCTGATTACAGAAAAGATGGCTGAGCAAGTCAGAGTAAAGCGAGCTATTGAGCGGATGACAGCCAAGGATTTAGCTAAGAAGCTGAACACTACCAACGTTACGCTAAGAAAAGTAGAGCGTGGCGACTATGACGCCCCACGCCGTATCTATAACGCTGTTATGGAATGGCTAGCAGAGGACTATTAGACATTTTTGACTAATAGCTTATGCAGAATTTGCATAAGCGCGTGAACTTGAAAGGTGGTGATTTTATGGTATAGCGGATACAGTGGGAAACAGTAAAACATAGAATAGAGAGGTAAAGAATATGGAACATTTACAAGTTAATTTAGAACAAGCAAAAGTTATTAGTCTAGATAGTCGTCTAGTGGCTGAAATGGCAGGTAAAGAACATTCTAGATTGATGAAAGATATTCGCAGATATAGTGAATATTTGAAGAAGGCAAAATTGCCCGCTACTCAATTTTGGGTAGCAGACAGCTATACCGCTAAAAACGGCAAGACACAGCCTTGTTATCAGATTACTAAAAAAGGGTGTGAGTTTATCCAGCACAAGATGACAGGCGAAAAGGGCGCTATCTTTACCGCTAAGTATATTAATGCTTTTTGGGAGTTAGGCGAACAACAAACGCAATTGCCCTACGCCCCACAAGCCCCACAACCACGTATCAGCGTAGACGCTGAATGTGACTATCTGGACAGACTAGCACAGGCGCTATTAGACGCTGATACTAGAGCGAATAAGCTAACAGAGCTTAGAAAGATGTTTACGTTCGCAACAATGCTGATGGGTGACATTGATTACACTAATCACCGTTGAGTTGTGTCCAAAAATGAACGCAACAAAAAAAGGCTTATCGGAGCTCCCCAACTCAAAAAGCCTTTAAGAAGATATGAAGAAAAAACAAATTAAACAACATTAGCACAGCAGGCAAGCTATGGCTAAAGGGGTTTAATAAAGTCTTTATGCTTATATTCTAGCATAAATTGCTAGAAAAAGATAGTCCTTTGACAATTGAATATGGGTGCGTGGCGAAAGTTTTTTTAAAAAAGCTGTACAAAACCATTGACATAGCGCTGTACATAAGTTATAATAGTTTATGTAAGGTTGAGAAATCTCACAAATCTAGTAGAAAGGAAAAGGTGCTATGAAGCATCGTAAGGAAAAAGAAAAACTCTCCGCAAAAGATAAAGTAGAGTTAGTCGTTGCAGTCACAACGCTGGCTAAACTTGTCTACGATATTGCAAAAGAGTTCTTCTAAAAACCAAAGCGAAACGCAGGGAGCGCAAGCTCCTTGATGGTTTCGTGTACATTGTATCATAGTACTGTAGGGAATGCAACATGACTCAAAAACTGATGTATGTCATTATTGCTTTAACAGTAATGAGCTTTATTGTTTCGCTAACAAATGGTTTTGATTTATCTGATTTATTAAATGATCTAACTATCGTTGGTTTAGCTGTAACTAACATTCTCCAGCAAAAAGAGAAGTAGACATGGCTAAAAAAATGGGGCGACCCTTGAAAGGTAATACCAAGCGAGAAAAACGGCTTACAATTCGAGTAACAGAAGATGAGTTTAGACTTATTGATGATGTTACTAAAAAAACAGGTCTGTCAAAGACAGAGACTGTCCTAAAAGCTGTTAAATTGCTTGATGAAACTTTGAGGTAAAAGAAAAGCCCGAAGCTCTCCACGACCAAATTTTGAGCTTCAGGCAACCACGCACCCATATTTAAAAACAAAATATGAGATACGCTTATATTATAACATGCGTACTCTATTTTGTGAACCAAAAATTACAGAAAGGGAGTGCGCTTTTTGTGTACTCAAAAATAGGAATATGGATTTAGGAATTATTTTACATAACGATACATTAGTCGTTGATAGTTTGACAGTAGCAGATGTTTTCAACAAAGAACATAAGCGAGTTTTGCGAGATATTCGCAAGCGAATTGATGAGCTTGAGAACTTGGAATTTAACGGGGGCAAAATTGCCCCCGTTGCAGAAATCGCATTAGATAGCTATTTTGCGGAAGGTGAGTACACCGACCCTAAGGGTGAAATTCGACCGATTTACTACATGACCCAAAAGGGTTTTACACTTTTAGTTATGGGTTACACTGGCCAGCGAGCGCTTGAATACAAGGTAGCCTATATCGAGCAGTTCGAGCAAATGAAAAAAGTCCTTGCGGGTTACAAGTCGCTAGATGAACCGAATTCTTACCACCTTGTCAATAATATCCGTGAGTGTTTGGCGAGCGCTGAAATCATTATTCAACCAAAAGATGATGAGCTAGGGCGTGATTATTTTGCAATCGGCATCTATGGCTTGCTACGCTACTACGGATATGAAAAAGCTATCTCGCTTTCGTATATCCCTCTATTCGCCCTAAAGTCATGGAGATTGGTTTGGCAACCTTTGAAGAGATTGTCAACTACTGCGCTGTTAAGGATAAGCTAAAACCTGCTTATCTGAAAGCAACCATGCAGGATTGGCATCCGTCAGAAGTTGGGCTATATATGCCGCCTGTATTTGGCGTTTCGGGACTATTGACGGATTAAGAGCAAGAAAAAAGGTTTAATAGATTAGAAAAACGAGAGGTGACAAAATGAAATTACAGGAACTAACGAGTGAAATAGACGTTATCAATGCAGGTTTAGCGGATATTTTGAGCGCTTCGGATATAGTTGAATGCTATATTTTACAGAACCCAAATGATGTAGAAGAATTTAACTATCTAGTTACTAACCGCTCTGGGGTTTATGGTGTTACAAATCTAATTATTGATAGATTGACAGATATACAGAAAAAAACAGCCGATATTTTGGAGCAATTGGAAAAAGCAGGATGGGAACAGGAGGTTTGCAATGATTGATGAACTGAACCTAAGTCCTATGGGTTACCTGGTGTTTTTTGTGGTGGCTATGGTCTTGCTGATAGTCGCAATACGCCGTGAAAGCTATTTTACGCTTGATAGCGAGCCTTTAGAACCTAGGGAGAATTCTAGGGATGAAGTCGTAGGCGCACGCTATGGCGCTGTTATGCAGATTGAGAGACATTAGGAGGGTGAACCATGCAGCTATTATCACAAGAAGCAGAGCTTGAGCTATTAACCAAGATTGATGAACACCTAGCCAAGCGCCTAGAGCTAGCTAAGCAAGATAATGATGACTTTGATTTAATTTCTAGGTCGGAATTACTCCAGAAACTAGATATCAGCTCAACAACGCTAAGAAAATGGGAGATCCAAGGTTTAAAGACTTACCAGTCACCTTTTGAGAATAGCAAGAAAATCTATTATCGAAAAAGTGACGTTTATAACTTTTTGACATTAGATTAGGAGGGATAGAGCAAAGTGCTTATTTTAACCAAAGAAATCAAACAAGCTATGAAATTTTACAAAATGCCCAGAGCGCTTTTTGAAAGTAAAGAATATCAAGGTCTCAGCGTTGGTGCTAGGTCAATGTACATGCTGCTATTTGACAGGTTAGACTTGTCTGTCAAAAACGGCTGGACTGATGAACAAGGTTACACTTATCAGTATTATACGATAGACCAGTTTATGCTTGATTTGAACTGCAGTAATAAAACCGTTGTGAAATTGAAAAAGGAGCTATCAGATTATCAATTACTCAATGAGGTTACTCAAGGGGCAAATAAACCCAACAGACTGTACCTAGGCGTTCCGAAAGACCAACAGGGCGTGAACAATTTACACAATGGGCGTGTAGAAAGTACACAACAGGGCGTGAACAATTTACACAATGGGCGTGTAGAAAGTACACAACAGGGCGTGAACAATTTACACGGAATCAAGACTAATATATCAAGACTAATAAACAAGACTGATATATCAAGAACTACTAATCAAGAAGGAGCCGCTGAAGTTGCCGACAAAAATCCTATTTTTGAAAAACTCAAGGAAGCCTTTGGTGAAATGTCGGTAGGTGGTCGAGTTGTTGAGGAGGTGGAGGACTTGTTAGAAACTCATGGACAGGCTTTAGTGTTATTTGCCCTAGATGAAACTATCTTGAATGCAGGGAAGTCTATTAGGTACACAAGGGCTATTCTTAACAATTGGCAGAGTCGAGGGTTGAGAACCGTTGAGCAGGTCAAACAAAATAAAGCTGACTATCAGCGACAGCAACAGCCTAATCAGCAAGAAGCAGATAATGAACCTTTCGACCCTTTTCCAGACGTTCCATTTTAGAAGGAGGTAACCAGATATGCAACAACCTTTTGAGAATTTAGAACACTTGAAACAGCTAGATGAGCTTTGTCCGATACATGGGGTTAATCTTATCCAGATTGACAGAGAGCTAAAGATGGCAGGTGAGGACAAGCCAAGGAAGCCAGCCCCTTACTGTCCTATATGCGCCAAAGAGTTGATTAAACAAAAGGAGCGCAGTGTTGTTGAAAAAGGTTTTAATGCTAGGGTCTATCAAAAGACTTACAACGTACTCATGCGAGACAGTGTTATCCCAGAAAACTTGAAAGAAGCAACCTTTGAAAACTTTACAACTGAAACGACAGAAGAAAAGCAGATGTTAGACTTTGCCAAGGGGCAGGTACAGAAATATCTTAACGGTATGAACGGCAACACGCTGCTAACAGGCGGTACAGGCATAGGAAAAAGCCACCTTAGCGTTGCAATGGCTAAAGCCTTAAACGAAGGCTTTAAGGAAAAAGGCGAACCTAAAAGGGTGCTGTTTGTGAATTTAACAGAGATTATCAAACGTATCAAGGAGGGTTGGAACTATGGCGGCGGTGCAAGTCTAACAGAGTTTGAAGCTGTGAAATTACTCCAGTCAGTTGATTTTCTGATCATTGATGATTTGGGAGCTAAGAACGCAACTATCAAGCCAAAAAGTGACTGGGAGCAAGATTTTCTATTTGACGTCTTGAATAATCGCAAGAACACCATTATCAACACGAACTTGACAGGGCAGGAATTAAAGCAGGTCTACAATGAGCGGAATTATAGCCGTATCTTAACAGGGCTGGAGGGTAATTCTTTTAAAGCATTTGGTATCAAGGATAAACGGTACTCAATCAATAAACTAAAAGGAGACGGACTTCTATAGGGTTCTGGAGCATGCTTTACTGGAATTTGCTGAAGTGTACAATTACGGTGAATTGCTAACTTTTGACTAGAAAGAGGTACATGATGGTCGAATTATTGAAAACTATACTGCTTTGGATATTTGCTATTAGCGGAGGTGTTATCATTTGCTCATCGGCAGTACTATGGTGTCTGTCGCTCTGGGGAAAACACTTAAGTAAAATTGCTGCTAAAATGCCTAATAAGTAATAATCCAGCAAGTGCTCAACGTGAGAGCTCTAGCAGGTTTGACTCCTGCCTTGCTGTTTGGAGGGCGTGGAAAACTCTCTATAGCAAAAAAACGATGATAATAAACACAAATCGCTTGCTTATATACCTAAAAAAAGGTATAATGTCATTGTAAGGTTGATAAGGAAGACTAAATGATTAAAGAAGTTGAAAAAACCATACAGCAGTTATTTGAGAGCGATGTAACGACTTATCGTATCTCAAAGGAAACAGGGATTAGGATTTCTGTTATTGATGGCTATCGCAACAATACGAGCAAGTTAGAAAACATGACGTTGAAGATTGCTGGTAAGCTATGTGATTATGCTGAAAGATTAAATGACAAGGAGAAATGATATGGAAAATTTTATTTTTTGGGTAGTTATATTTCTTTTATTTGGTTTACCTTGGCTATTCGGTTCAAGTGATGAGCAGGTCAAGGCTAAACGTAATCGTATCATTGCGGATGAGTACAAAAAACGCTATAAAGATAAAAAATGAAGCAAAGTCCTAGTTTAAGCTAGGGCTTTTGTTTTGGGAGAAATATCAGAGGTCACAACAAGCATACAGCGCTATAATAAAGTTATACTTTGAAAGAAATAACACAGCTAAACAGGAGGTCAATATGGAACGATACAGCGGTCAACTTAGCCAACCGGCTACAGTGATTTACAAAGACCACAAGGGCAATGATGAAGCCCTAACCTTTGATAGTTTTGCCGATATTATCGCAGTTGTGAAGTCCTTGAGCGAACAGGGGCGCCCCTGCGAGATACACCAAGGCAACAATATCTACACAAACAGCGATTGGCTGACAGTCAAGGAGGATTAGCATGGCACAAGATAACGTTACGCTTGCTAATGACCCTAAACTAACAGGGAAGAAAGTTTTATTTGATTTCAGTGTTGATTTTTGGGGTGAAGTTGATGAACGCAAAACGATCGCCAAGGTTAGGGAGTTAGTAAAACGTGTACTGGTTTTGGAGTCTATCGCTAGGGGACGGCTTGACGATAAACGGCAGTCGATGAAGGTATTTTATGCTAGGCAGCTACTGAACGAAATCAAAGAAACGATTGAGCTAGCAGACGCCAAAGACGGCAGGTACAAGACAGTGCTGACCTACAATTTTTTTGAAAAGCACAAAGATGTGACCCTAAAAGACTTAAGTTTCAGCATGAAGCACAACATCAGCGAAAGCGACTATTACAGGGTCAGAGACCGTGCTTACTTACGTTTTGCCTATTGGTTTAACGCAGGAGAGTTATTAGTATTTAAGCAAGGAGAAACAGCAAAATGACAGAAGGTATCTTAAAAGAGATTGACAACCTACAGAAAGAACAGACCGCAGTAGCAAAACCTAAAGGAACGCTGCTGGACTTTTTCAAGGGTGAGTTTGACAATATCGAAGCCGTCGGAGCGATTGACGGTAAGAAGGTCTATACCGCAGATAACTATGTAGAGCTCACAAAAATGGAAGCAGAGCGCAAAAAGCAAGGGCTAGAGAAATCACAAGTTGGCTTGAATGCTGTCGTTGTCCCAGAGTTTGGGCGTGATGGTATGTTATTACGCACCCCGAGGGAACGCTACCAAGTTAACGAAGCTATCGCTTTTGCTAACGCCGTTGAGGTCAATAGTGACAATCACACTATCACGCTTGTCCGGGACTATCGAGCTATCCAAGAAAAGCCGTCTGGGCTACTTTATGCGACTGGAGTTGTTGGTTACGTTATCGGTAAAAAAGGCAAAAACTATGCTGTCTTAGATAAAATCATTGTCCCAGAAAAGGACTTTATCAGTGGTTATCACGCACAGCTGAAAGGTGATGACATTAAAATGATGTTTGAAGTTATCGACCAATATGAACAGAGTGGATCAGATACAGGATTAGACCTAGAAGCTCTCTTTGGCTAGTTGGTTTAGAGCAGATTTCTATGATGAGGAGTGGCAGTTAATCACTTCTTTTATTTCTATCCGTCCTTTTCGACCTCCATATCTGCCTATTTTTGTTATCCATAACATCCCTATCCGAACTTTCCGAACTCCGTAGTAACCTTATGCTGAATCCTTACTCTTCAGACTCCATAAGTGATATATACCCGAGATTTCCGACTCCATAAAAAGAAAAAAATAAGTAGCTTTCAAGGTAGATATATGGTATAGTAATAGATGTAACCAACATAGACTTAACTAGTTCTTGTTAGTTATCTTGTATTCATTTCGGACATGTTTTTCGGACATTTCACAAAAGGCTAGGAATTATCCTAGCCTTTTTGTTTTAGAATGCTGTCAGATTGATTTTAAGGGGGTGTTTTGAGCGTTTAATGTTTTTGGTGGGTAAATGTACCCCAAAATAAAAACAGCCCTTAAAACGCAAATATGAGCGCTCTAGGACGTGGGCAAAAAATCTATTGGCAGAGCTAGCAAGCTATGCTATACTAGACCAAGGTAACAAAGTAAAAGGCGGTTCGCCGTGTCTCTAGTTTGGAGGTGGTGCTTATGTATGTAAGACCAAAAATCCAACAGAAAGGAGATAACAGGCGGTGTCTGTTTATGAAACGTTGTCGCTGATGATCGCCTTTGGCGTATTAGTCGCAACAATCATGAGCAATAAAAAATGACATTAAAAAGACCGTCCTAACTTTTAGCAGAGCCAAGGACGGTTATTTTAATAACTAAAATTTTTGGCACGGCTAGCCGTCTTAGACGGCGTTACCGTAGGGGACTGTTAGCAGCAGTTCCCTTTTTCTATCTCCATTGTATCGCTATTTAGGTGTAGTGTCAATTACTTTCAATCAAAATTAAAGGACAGGACAGCATGCAATCTGACGGCTCACAGAGAGCCACAGGAACACGCACAGCGAGCTAAAAAGATAATCATGGGTATTTATACCACCGATACCGTTAAGCGCTGAAAACGGCGAATATAAGCATATTCTGACGGCTGAAAACAAGTGTAGTCAGGGCTACGGTTGTAACGGGTGTACTTATGGGTACGTCCGTTAGGTTTGTAGTTACAGCTACGCCCTCAAGGGGTCTTTGATTTGACGGTACCTTTTAAGGCAGTCGCAAAACACGACATCCCTTTGAATCAAATTTGGCGAGTTGATGAAGTCCTAGAATGGGATGACGGGATAAAACGTCCCAGCATGAGATGACGCCCCAAAATAGGGTGGCATGGGGTCACGTTTCATTACCCCATGCACTGATTTAGTGCGTGAGGTACCAAAACGGTACTCCAGCTTTTTTCCAAAATTGGGAGAAAGTCTAAGGTAACAAAACGCTACCTTAGAAGACAGCTGCAGGTATATTGTACTTGAACAGCCAATAACGTTTTGTTATTGAGTTTTTACTTCACAAAATAGTTAAGCAAAATATGGGATATATGGTATAATGGACATATTGGGAAGTTATCAGGTAATCAAAAAGCACCCCAGAGGGTGCTAGTTGCTTGCCTGCTGAACTCATAAAATTTAATTACCTTTTTGACTACCCTTTTAAATCACCGTACTTATGTTTACTTTGTCTAATTAGGGTGGTTTAAAAGGAAATGTATCCCTTAGTTAGTGGTGGTTTTGGATAGTGTTTATTAAGGAAACAATGAAAAGAAATAGAATATTTGGAGTGAACTGTGAAGAAAACTTATCGTGTAAAGAGTGATAAAGATTTTCAGAAGATATTTCACGAAGGCAAGAGTATTGCCAATCGAAAATTTGTCATTTATCATCTAAAGGTAGAGCAGAAGCACTTTCGTGTGGGATTGTCGGTGAGTAAAAAGTTAGGCAATGCGGTCGTACGCAATCGCATTAAGCGCTCTATTCGCCATATTTTGCAGGAGGTGAAGCCGCAGCTTACAACAGATGACTTTGTGGTGATTGCAAGGTCTGGTGTTGAGCAGTTGGATTATCATGAGATGAAGAAAAATCTCCTGCATGTCTTGAAGTTAGCAGCGATTTATCAGGAAGGTAGAGAAGGTGAAAAAAAACGTTAAACTATTAGGATTAGGAAGCTTAGCACTGTTAGTGCTTTCTGCTTGTGGACGTGGTGATGTTAGCAGTCACTCAAAAGGTGCTTGGGATCAGATTGTCTACGCCTTTGCTAAAGCAATCGAGTGGTTGTCTTTTGGTGGAAGCGTCGCTATTGGGATTATCTTATTTACCATTATTTTGCGGACTGCTTTGATGCCGCTCTTTAGCAAGCAAATGAAGTCCAGCCAAAAGATGCAAGAGTTGCAGCCAAAGCTAAGAGAGTTGCAACGTCAATACTCTGGACGTGACAGCGAGAGCCGTCTCAAGTTGGCAGAAGCGCAGCAGGCGCTTTACAAAGAAAATGGTGTCAGCCTTTACGCTAGCTTCATTCCTTTGCTGATTCAATTGCCGATTTTGTGGGCATTGTACCAAGCGCTGACACGTGTTGCCTTTTTGCGTGAGGGGACTTTTTTGTGGCTTGACCTTGCAAAGCCAGACCCTTACTTTATCCTACCTCTTTTAGCGGCTTTGTTTACATTCTTGTCCACTTGGCTAACCAATAAAGCAGCGCCAGAGAAAAATCCAATGATGAGCGTCATGACCTATGGCTTTCCAATTATGATTTTTATTTTTGGGGTGAACTTTGCCAGCGGTGTGGCTCTCTACTGGACAGTATCCAATGCCTTTCAAGTCTTTCAAATCATGTTGCTCAATAACCCTTTTAAAATTATTGAAGCACGTGAAGCAGCAGCTAGAGAGGAAAAAGAGCGTAAGGCACGTATCCGTCGTGCCCAGAAAAAAGCACATAAAAAGCGGAAATAAGGAGTTATTATGGTAGTATTTACAGGGCGAACGGTAGAAGAGGCTATCTCAAAAGGTCTTGATGAGCTGGGACTGACTCGCCTAAAAGTGCATATCCGTGTGATTTCACGTGAGAAAAAGGGATTTTTAGGTTTTGGAAAAAGACCTGCTCAAGTTGATATCGAAAGTTTAGAGCTTGAAAAGACTGCTAAAACGTCCTCAGTGACACGTCACAAGGTGACAAGTATTACAGAGCGTCTAAACCGTGACATGATGCAACAAAGTGAGTCTGTGACAATTGTAGACACCAGTAACGAACCCGCCTCTGCTAAAAGCGAGGCGGCTGCCAAAGAAGAGCTAGAACCTGAAGTTAAAGAGGTAAAAGAGGAGCTAACGGCTTCTAGCAAACCTCTGGAGGACGAGCCAGCTCCTTTGGCAGATGATAGTTTTGAGGCTTTTGTAGCGACAGCTTTTGACAATAACAAAGACGAAGCGCAAACTATAGACATCACAGAAGCAGCAACTCAGGTCAAAAACTATGTGGAGCGCATTATCTACGAGATGGACTTGGAAGCTAGCATTGAGACAACTACCAAGCGCCGTCAAATCAATTTGCAGATTGAAACACCAGAGCCTGGTCGTATTATCGGCTATCATGGCAAGGTTTTAAAATCGCTCCAGTTGTTAGCGCAGAATTATCTGTATGACCATTATTCAAAGGCTTTTTCGGTGTCGGTCAATGTCCATGATTATGTGGAACATCGCACAGAAACCCTGATTGACTTTAGTCAAAAGATTGCCAGCCGTGTGCTAGCCAGTGGTCAAGATTTTAGGATGGATCCGATGAGTAACAGCGAGCGCAAGATTGTCCACAAAGCCATTTCGCATATTGATGGCGTGGATAGCTACTCTGAAGGTAGCGATCCAAATCGCTACGTTGTGGTCACTGTGAAAAACTAATGAGCTTATCCTCAAAAAGCACTTGACAAGTAAACAACAGATGATGTAAAATAATATGGTATGTTTAGTAACTGATCAAATATAGCCGGCTAAACGAATACGAAATCTATGAGGAGGTACTAAAAGTGAAACGTACTTATCAACCAAGTAAGATCCGTCGTCAACGTAAACACGGATTCCGTCACCGTATGTCAACTAAGAACGGACGTCGTGTGCTTGCAAGCCGTCGTCGTAAAGGACGTAAAGTATTGTCAGCTTAATCAGACGATTTATAAGAGGAAAGCCAACAGGAACTCGAGACTGTTGGCTTTTTTTGCATTCCAAGTGATTATTTATGGAAGCTGTCGGTTTTTTCTTGTATTCTTGGTGTAATCATAGTACAATAATATGAGAAAATGTAGAGGTTTCCCTCTTGTTTTATTAGCGTTAAGAAAGAAAGCCCTTTAGTTTTCTATTTTTAAAATGTAAGGGCTTAATACAATTTGAGAGAAGGTACAGGATGAATAAGCATCTTCAATTTTTACTAAAAACGCTGTTTTTCTTTGTTATCTTTGTAATGTTACTCTACTTTTTTAGCTACCTTGGTCGTGGTCAGGGAAGTTTTATCTACAATGAATTCTAGGAGTTGTCTATGATACGAGATATGATTGAAACGATTGATGGGTTTGCCCTCAAGCAGCCTGATTTCCCTGTCTATGACATTTTGGGAAAGACTTATAGTTATGCGCAGCTAAAAAGTGACTCTGACAGTTTGGCTTCTTATATCGATAGTCTAGCTTTAGCAGCAAAGTCGCCGATTCTTGTCTTTGGTGGGCAGGAGTATGAGATGTTAGCAACTTTCGTTGGAGCGACAAAGTCTGGTCATGCTTACATCCCTGTTGACCAGCATTCGGCGCTTGACCGTGTTGAGGCGATTGTTGCCATTGCACAGCCTAGTCTTGTGATTAGTGTCGGGGACTTTCCGCTGGAGCTGTCAGATGTCGAGGTGATTGACCTAGCGCAATTGCACTCTATCTTTGAGAAGAAGAGCTCTTACAGCTTGACACACCCTGTCAAGGGAGATGATAATTACTATATTATCTTTACCTCTGGGACAACTGGTCAGCCTAAGGGCGTGCAAATCTCGCATGACAATCTTTTGAGCTTTACCAACTGGATGATTGGTCAGGAGACTTTCTCAGTTCCAGAACGTCCTCAAATGCTAGCGCAGCCGCCTTATTCCTTTGACTTGTCTGTCATGTACTGGGCGCCCACGCTTGCCATGGGTGGTACACTCTACGCTCTGCCAAAGGAAATCATCGGTGATTTCAAAAAGCTCTTTACAACCATTGCGAGCTTGCCTATCCAAGTCTGGACATCAACACCGTCATTTGCTGATATGGCATTGCTCTCAGATACTTTCTCTGAGGAGCATTTACCAAAACTCACGCATTTTTACTTTGATGGTGAGGAGTTGACGGTTAAGACCGCTAAGAAATTGCGTCAGCGTTTCCCACATGCCCGCATTGTCAATGCCTACGGTCCAACAGAAGCGACAGTTGCCTTGTCAGCAGTTGCTATCACAGACGATATGCTAGAAGACTACAAGCGTCTGCCGATTGGTTATCCGAAACCAGACTCGCCAACCTTTATCGTGGATGATGGGGGTGAGGTTGTCGCAAACGGACAGCAAGGTGAAATTATCGTCACAGGTCCAGCTGTATCAAAGGGCTATCTCAACAATCCCGAAAAGACAGCAGAAGCCTTCTTTACTTTCAAGGGGCAACCTGCTTACCATACGGGTGACTTGGGGCAAATGACCGACGAGGGGCTTTTGCTTTATGGTGGTCGCAAGGACTTTCAGATTAAGTTTAACGGCTACCGTATCGAGCTAGAAGACGTAGCACAAAACTTGCTAAAATCTTGCTATGTTGAGTCAGCCGTTGCCGTTCCTCGCTACAATAAAGATCACAAAGTGCAAAATCTTTTGGCTTACATCGTCTTAAAAGCAGGTGTCCGTGAGCAGTTTGAGCGTGACTTGGATGTTACCAAGGCGATAAAAGAGGAACTCAAAGAAATCATGATGGACTACATGATGCCATCCAAATTCCTCTATAAAGACGAGTTGCCGATGACACCAAATGGTAAGATTGACATTAAACGCTTGATAAGTGAGGTCAATCGTTCATGATGCAATTTTGGAATGCTCTTCCTCACATGGAGGTTTATGGTAATCCGCAGTATTTCTTTTATCTTCTACTAGCGGTGTTGCCGATTTTCATAGGACTCTTTTTTAAAAAGCGTTTTCCTATCTACGAGGCGCTATTTAGCTTTTCCTTTATCATCTTGATGTTGACAGGCAAGGGGCAGTTGCAACTCAAATCACTACTAGCCTATGTCATTTGGGAGACGATTCTGGTCTTTTCTTACAAGATTTACAGACGTAACCACAATAATAAATGGCTCTTTTACCTGTGGTGTCTCTTGTCTGTCTTGCCTCTTGCTTTTGTCAAGGTGGCGCCGATTATAGCAGCCAATCAGAGCTTGTTTGGTTTCCTGGGAATTTCCTATCTGACTTTCCGTGCGGTGGGGATGATTATTGAGATGCGTGACGGGGTGCTAACGGAGTTTACGCTTTGGCAGTTTTTACGCTTTTTGATGTTTCTGCCGACTTTCTCCAGTGGTCCGATTGATCGCTTTAAGCGTTTCAACGATGATTATGAGAATATCCCAGAGCGTGATGAGTTGCTTGATATGCTGGAGAAGTCTATCTGGTATCTCATGCTAGGTTTTCTCTATAAGTTTATCATTGCTTATTTCTTTGGGCAGGTGCTTTTACCACCACTCAAAGAGCTTGCTCTAGCGCACGGTGGGATTATCAACCTCCCGACCATAGGTGTCATGTATGCTTTTGGGCTTGACCTCTTCTTTGACTTTGCAGGCTATACCCTTTTTGCGCTAGCCGTGTCCAATCTCATGGGAATCAAGAGTCCGATAAACTTTAACAAACCCTTTATCTCACATGACCTCAAGGAATTTTGGAACCGTTGGCACATGAGTTTGTCTTTTTGGTTCCGTGACTTTGTGTTCATGCGCTTGGTAAAGGTCTTGGTCAAAAATAAAGTCTTTAAAAACCGTAATACCACATCCAGTGTCGCTTATTTGGTTAATATGCTTCTTATGGGCTTTTGGCACGGTGTGACTTGGTATTACATTGCTTACGGGCTGTTTCACGGTATCGGTCTTATTATCAACGATGCTTGGCTACGTAAGAAGAAAAAAATCAATAAAGAACGAAAAGCCGCAGGCAAGCCTAATCTTCCTGAAAATCGATTCACAAGAGCCTTGAGTATTGTCATCACGTTTAACGTCGTGATGGTGTCATTCTTACTATTTTCAGGCTTTTTAGACCAACTGTGGTTTCCAAAACATCCACAATAACATAAAGGAGTAAACAAATGGATATTAAATCAGAAGTTATTGACATTATTGACGAGCTTTTCATGGAAGATGTTTCTGACATGATGGATGAGGATTTGTTTGACGCTGGCGTGCTTGATAGCATGGGAACAGTTGAGTTGATTGTTGAGATTGAGAGTCGCTTTGACATCACCGTTCCAGTGTCTGAATTTGGACGTGACGACTGGAACACCGCCAACAAGATTGTCGCTGGGATAGCGGAGTTGCGCAATGCTTAGGCGTCTTTGGCAGATTTTAGGACCTGTCATTTGCGCTGCCCTTTTACTTGTAGCGCTACTTGCCATCTATCCTAATAAGCTAAAGCACTCTGCCGAGGAAGAAAAAAATGACGCTGTGGCGCTGACTCACATCAGCTTCAAGAGTCGAGCAAAAAAAATCCGAGCGCTGAGCGATAAAAGCCAGAACTTTGTGCCTTTTTTTGGCTCTAGTGAGTGGAATCGTATGGACAGTTTTCACCCGTCCATGCTGGCAGAAGCCTATAATCGCAGCTACACGCCATATTTGCTAGGGCAAAAAGGTGCGGCGTCTCTGACGCAATATTTTGGCATGCAACAGATTACCAGCCAAATGACTAATAAAAAAGCGGTCTACTTTATCTCACCTCAATGGTTTGTCAAAAACGGCGCTAATGCGTCCGCTTTTCAGAATTATTTTTCAAGCGACCAGATGATTAGTTTCTTGGAAAATCAAACGGGAACAGTCTACGACCAATACGCCGCTAAGCGCTTTTTGAAGCTCTATCCAAAAGGAACACTTCACCAGCTGGCTGAAAAGGTAGCAAAGGGTGAGTCTCTGTCGAGCTTTGATGAGGGAATTTTGAGCTTCAAGCGTTTTCTAGCGCTTAAAGAGGACGCTCTCTTTAGCCAGTTGTCGTTTTCAAATTCTTATGAGGACAAGATTGTCAAAAAAGCTAGCAAACTGCCACAGCCTTTCTCTTATCAAACCTTAGGGGAGCTTGCGACTAGCACAGCTAAAAAGGCAACAACCAACAATCCTTTTAACATTGATAACAACTTTTACACACAGCGTGTGAGTTTTCAGATTAAGCACCTCAAGGGAGCACAGAAAAAGATTTCTTATCTTAAATCTCCTGAGTACAACGACTTACAGCTGGTTTTGAGCCAGTTTGCTAAAAGCAAGACGCAGGTTATCTTTGTCATTCCACCGGTCAATAGCAAGTGGATTGCCTACACGGGGCTTAGTGAGGACATGTACCAAAAGGCTGTTGCCAAGATTAAGTATCAGCTAGAGAGTCAAGGTTTTACCAATATCGCTGACTTTTCAAAAGACGGTGATAAAGCCTACTTCATGCAGGATACTATTCACATGGGTTGGAACGGTTGGCTCGCTTTTGACAAAGCAGTTGCGCCATTTCTCGAAGAAAAGCAAGCCACACCACACTATCACCTAAACAACACCTTTTTATCAAAATCTTGGGCAAACTACACCGGTCAACCGCAAGATTTTACAAGTAAATAACTTAAAAACAGAAATCTTAGGATTTCTGTTTTTGCATATCGTCTTATGGTATAATAAAAGAGACAAACCGGAGGATAAATAATGCAGATTTTTGATACGCATACTCACCTCAACGTAGAAAACTTTGAGGGCAAAGAAAAAGAAGAAATAGATCTGGCACGTGAGCTTGGCGTGACCAAGATGAATATCGTGGGCTTTGATAAGCCGACCATTGAGCGTGCCTTGGAGTTGATAGAGACTTATGACAACCTCTATGCGACCATTGGCTGGCACCCGACTGAGGCTGGCACTTACACGGATGAGGTGGAGGCTTGGCTACTTGAAAAGCTCAAACACCCCAAGGTCGTTGCACTTGGTGAGATTGGGCTAGACTATCACTGGATGACAGCACCAAAGGAAGTGCAGGCAGATGTTTTTCGCCGTCAGATGAAGCTGGCGAAAAAACTTGACCTTCCCTTTGTTGTCCACACCAGAGACGCTTTAGAGGACACTTATGACCTCATCGAGGCAGAAGGCGTCGGACCTCGTGGGGGCATTATGCACTCTTACTCAGGCTCTTTGGAAATGGCAGAGCGTTTCATCGACCTTGGCATGGCTATTTCCTTTTCAGGCGTGGTGACTTTCAAAAAAGCCTTGGATGTACAGGAAGCTGCGACTCACCTGCCTTTGGATAAGATATTAGTAGAGACAGACGCACCCTACCTTGCCCCAGTGCCTAAGCGTGGTCGTGAAAATAAACCAGCCTACACCCGCTATGTCGTGGAGAAAATCGCAGAACTCCGTGGACTTCCAGTTGAAGAAGTCGCCCAAGCAACCTATGACAATGCAGTGAGGGTGTTTGGTCTTGACTAAGAAAAAAATCTACGAAGTTGTGGTCGTTGAGGGCAAGGACGACACGGCAAATCTCAAACGTTTTTATGAAGTTGACACCTATGAGACCAGGGGGTCTGCCATCTCAGATGAGGACTTAGCAAGGATTGATAGACTAAATAACCTTCGAGGTGTCATCGTCTTTACCGACCCAGACTACAATGGAGAGCGCATTCGTAAGCTCATCATGCAGGCAGTGCCCACCGCAAAGCATGCCTTTCTCAACCGTGGCGAGGCAGTGCCCAAGTCCAAGACCAAGGGGCGCTCGCTCGGTGTGGAGCACGCTAGCTACGAGGACTTGGAGAAAGCTCTGTCAAGCGTTATGGGCTACTATGATGGCGAGGAAACCTTTGACATTACGGCAAGTGACCTCATGCGCCTAGGATTGACCATGGGGACTGACAGCAGACAGCGCCGTGAGTATCTAGGCGAAGAACTTCGTATCGGCTACACCAACGGCAAGCAACTCCTCAAGCGTCTACGCCTATTTGGTGTGACCTTAGCGGAGGTGGAGGAAGTTATGAAAAAGTATGATCTGTAGCAATTTGCATAATTTATTGAATAGAAAAAAGGAAGTTGGGTTGTAAATGAATACATATAGTGAGATAATAAGGGAAAAGGGAATTGACCGTTTATGTCATTTTACTCATTGTAATAATTTAGGGAAAATTTTATCAGAGGGGATACTTTCTAGCAAATATCCTAATATTAATAGGAATGATTTAGATAGAGCGGATGGGTATTTGGATTATGTATGTACGTCAATTCAGTATCCGAATGTGTATTGTTTACGTGATATTATTAAAAGACAAAATTTGAAGATGGAAGATTTTGTTATATTGGAGGTAGACCCTAATATAATAAATGATACTACGAACTTTTGTTATGTTAACGCTGCTCAAGACAGTGGGCGGTATGTCAGTAAAGGTGTAGAGAGTTTTAAAATGATTTTTTCAGAGTATCTTGAATTTGGAAAAATAAAAAAACGTAATTCCAAGTGGGTAAAAAATGCTCCAACTAATCTGCAAGCAGAAGTGTTAATATTTGATAAAATTACAGTAGAAAAAATTAAAGGAATAATTTTTCATGAAAATTGTATCATAGAGAATATATTAAAAGATATTATTGTTCCGAGTCATATAAGGTTAAGAAAGTCAAAAGATCTCTTTGAAAAATGTGATTATTGGCTGAATCGTGGATGTTATCCTTATGATTTCTCATTGGATTGGAGCTAAAGTATGGCAAAGAGACCCGTTTTTTTTAGTAATAATGAAGGTTATAGGTCTGAGATGATAGAATTTGAATTTTTTTCAGGGTTCTCAGCTTCACAAAAACAAAAGTCAATAAGTTCTTTGCACGAGTGTACATTAGAAAAGTATCCAAAACTGAAAATTTTGGAAATTTCGTCTAGATCACCATCTAAAGTTGGTATAAAAGCTAGTGCTTTTAATTTAATGGTGCAGATGATATCAGGTAAAAAATATTCTGTAGAGCAGATTTTTCAAGGAAGTAAGGTATTCAATGAAAATGGATGTCAGATTGGTCTTTTAGAACGATATGATTCCAAAACGATGAAAAAAATTGTAAAAACCATTCATAGAAGTGATAAATTAATTGGGTTTAATAGTTTTGGGCAAAAATTTCCATTAGAACCTAAAACGTACTTCTATAACTGGTTGTATGTGAATGCTTTACACAAAAATTACGTGTTATCTAAAAAGATTATGAAGTATAATGCCTTTTCTGATATTGAGTTTAACCCTAAAAAATCAGTAAACTGTCAAGCTGAGGCATGTGCTATATATGTTTTTTTGAAAAGTAGCAACCATTTAGAGGAAGCTTTGTCAAATAAAGAAAAGTTTTTAAAAATAGTGTATCCCAATTTTTTATCTAAAATCAACGAAGAAGTATTTAGTAGCGATAATAATTTACAATTATCTCTTTTTGACTCCTAATATAGAAAGAACAAAACATGAAAATAGCAGACTACAGCGTGACCCGTGCGATTTTGGAGCGTCATGGGTTCACGTTTAAGAAATCTTTTGGTCAGAATTTCCTGACTGATACCAATATTTTGCAGAAAATTGTAGATACGGCAGAGCTTGACAAGAAGGTCAACGTCATCGAGATTGGACCGGGGATTGGCGCTCTGACGGAGTTTTTGGCAGAAAATGCTGCTGAGGTTATGGCTTTTGAGATTGACGATCGCTTGGTGCCCATCTTAGCCGATACCTTGCGTGACTTTGACAATGTCACCGTGGTCAATGAAGACATTTTAAAGGCAGACTTGCAGGCGCATATCCAGAACTTCAAAAATCCAGAGCTGCCAATTAAGGTTGTGGCTAACCTGCCTTACTATATCACGACGCCTATTCTCATGCACTTGATTGAGAGCAAGATTCCTTTTAGCGAGTTTGTCGTCATGATGCAAAAGGAAGTAGCAGACCGCATCTCCGCCCAGCCAAACACCAAGGCTTATGGCAGTCTATCCATCGCTGTTCAGTACTACATGACAGCCAAGGTCGCTTTCGTCGTGCCTCGTACGGTCTTTGTCCCTGCGCCAAATGTGGACTCAGCCATCCTCAAAATGGTGCGTAGAAGCGAGCCACTAGTCACTGCTAAGGATGAGGACTTTTTCTTCAAGGTGGCACGCCTTAGTTTTGTGCACCGCAGAAAAACTCTCTGGAACAACCTCACAGGCGCTTTTGGCAAATCTGAAGAGGTCAAGGAACGACTGACACGAGCTTTAGAGCAGGCTGACATCAAGCCTAGCGTGCGTGGTGAAGCCCTGTCTATTGCTGATTTTGCCAGACTGTCAGATGCTCTGCAGGATGAAGGTTTTTAATAATAGAGAGAGCGAAAGCTCTTTCTATTATTTTTTTGAGAAAAAAAGGCAAAAAGCCTTGCATTCCCTAGGGAAATTTGGTATTATTTTATGGTGCTGTAAAAATGAACAGCTTTAGCTATGATACAAGAGGTTGCGACACGCTCGGCTGCATTGCCACGCGGCACGTGTTGGTTTTCTTGAGGAGCTAGCCTATTATCGTAAATAGACGAGAGGAGAAAAGATGGCAAACAAAAAAATCCGTATCCGTTTGAAAGCGTACGAACACCGTACACTTGATACAGCGGCAGAAAAAATCGTTGAAACTGCAACACGCACAGGCGCTACAGTTGCTGGACCAGTTCCACTTCCAACTGAACGTAGCCTCTACACAATTATTCGTGCGACTCACAAATACAAAGATTCTCGCGAACAATTTGAAATGCGTACACACAAACGTCTTATCGACATCATCAACCCAACTCAAAAAACAGTTGATGCATTGATGAAACTTGATTTGCCAAGTGGTGTCAACGTTGAAATCAAACTTTAATTGATTTCAGAGCACAAAAAACGCTCGTTAAAAACTTTTTAAACAAAAAAATAAAGTAAAGGAATTATTTTCTCATGACAAAAGGAATCTTAGGGAAAAAAGTGGGAATGACTCAAATCTTCACTGAATCTGGTGAATTCATCCCTGTTACTGTCATTGAAGCAACTCCAAACGTTGTTCTTCAAGTGAAAACTGTTGAAACAGACGGTTACGAAGCTGTTCAAGTTGGTTTTGATGACAAACGTGAAGTATTGAGTAACAAACCTGCCAAAGGCCATGTTGCTAAAGCCAACACTGCTCCTAAGCGCTTCATTCGTGAATTCAAAAACATCGAAGGCGTAGAAGTAGGTGGCGAACTTACTGTTGAACAATTTGAAGCTGGAGATGTTGTTGACGTCACAGGAACAACTAAAGGTAAAGGTTTCCAAGGTGTTATCAAACGCCACGGTCAATCACGTGGTCCTATGGCTCACGGTTCTCGTTACCACCGTCGTCCAGGTTCTATGGGACCTGTTGCGCCAAACCGTGTGTTTAAAAACAAACACTTGGCAGGACGTATGGGTGGCAACCGTGTGACTATCCAAAATCTTGAAGTCGTACAAGTTGTTCCAGAAAAGAACGTTATCCTTATCAAAGGTAACGTACCAGGTGCTAAGAAATCTCTTATCACCATCAAATCTGCAGTTAAAGCTGCTAAATAAGAAGGAAGGAGAAAATAGTTAAAATGGCAAATGTAAAACTATTTGACCAAACTGGGAAAGAAGTTAGCACAGTTGAACTTAACGACGCTGTCTTCGGTATCGAACCAAACGAATCAGTAGTATTTGAAGTCGTTATCAGCCAACGCGCTAGCCTTCGCCAAGGTACTCATGCGGTTAAAAACCGTTCAGCAGTATCAGGTGGTGGTCGTAAACCATGGCGCCAAAAAGGAACTGGACGTGCTCGTCAAGGTTCTATCCGTGCACCTCAATGGCGTGGTGGTGGTGTTGTCTTTGGACCAACTCCACGTTCATATGCTTACAAACTTCCACAAAAAGTGCGTCGCTTAGCATTGAAATCTGTTTACTCAGCAAAAGTTGCTGAAGAAAAATTGGTTGCTGTAGAAGGACTTTCATTTGCAGCACCAAAAACAGCTGAATTTGCTTCTGTTCTTTCAGCATTGAACATTGATTCAAAAGTGCTTGTTATTCTTGAAGAAGGAAACAAATTTGCTGAATTGTCAGCACGTAACCTTCCAAACGTTAAAGTTGCAACTGCAGCAACAGCAAGTGTTCTTGATATCGTAAACGCAGACAAACTTCTTGTAACAAAAGAAGCAATCTCTACAATCGAGGAGGTTCTTGCATAATGAATTTGTACGACGTAATCAAAAAACCTGTTATCACTGAAGATTCAATGGCGAAGCTTGAAGCAGGAAAATACGTATTTGAAGTTGACACTCGTGCACACAAACTTTTGATCAAACAAGCTGTTGAAGCTGCGTTTGAAGGTGTTAAAGTTGCTAATGTCAACACAATCACAGTGAAACCTAAACAAAAACGTGTTGGACGTTACGTAGGTTACACAAGTAAAGTGAAAAAAGCTATCATCACATTGACAGCTGATTCACCAGCAATCGAAATCTTTGCTGCTGAAGCTGAATAATCAAAGGAGGAAATCACGTGGGTATTAAAGTTTATAAACCAACGACAAATGGCCGTCGTAATATGACTTCTTTGGACTTTGCTGAAATCACAACATCTACTCCTGAGAAATCATTGCTTGTTTCATTAAAGAAAACAGCAGGACGTAACAACAACGGTCGTATCACTGTTCGCCACCATGGTGGTGGACACAAACGCCACTACCGTTTGATTGACTTCAAACGTAACAAAGACGGCGTTGAAGCAGTTGTTAAAACAATCGAGTACGATCCAAACCGTACAGCTAACATCGCTCTTGTACACTACACTGACGGTGTGAAAGCTTACATCATCGCACCTAAAGGTCTTGAAGTTGGTCAACGTATCGTTTCGGGTCCAGACGCCGACATCAAAGTTGGTAACGCACTTCCACTTGCAAACATTCCAGTCGGTACTGTTATCCACAATATCGAATTGCAACCTGGTAAAGGTGCTGAGCTTATCCGTGCGGCTGGTGCTTCTGCACAAGTACTTGGTCAAGAAGGTAAATACGTTCTTGTTCGTCTTCAATCAGGTGAAGTTCGTATGATTCTTGGAACTTGCCGTGCTACTATCGGTACAGTTGGTAACGAACAACAATCACTTGTTAACATTGGTAAAGCAGGACGTAGCCGTTGGAAAGGTATCCGCCCAACAGTTCGTGGTTCTGTAATGAACCCTAACGATCACCCACACGGTGGTGGTGAAGGTAAAGCACCAGTTGGTCGTAAAGCACCATCTACACCATGGGGCAAACCAGCACTTGGTCTTAAAACACGTAACAAAAAAGCGAAATCAGACAAACTTATCGTTCGTCGTCGTAACGAAAAATAAGCTAAAAGTCGCTTAAGATAACATTTCATTCCGCCAGCTCGGTAGCGCCCTATGGGCGCAAGCCGTTGTGGTAACAATTTTAAAGGAGAACACACTAAATGGGACGCAGTCTTAAAAAAGGACCTTTCGTCGATGAGCATTTGATGAAAAAAGTTGAAGCTCAAGCTAATGACGAAAAGAAAAAAGTAATCAAAACTTGGTCACGTCGTTCTACGATCTTCCCAAGTTTCATCGGATATACAATCGCAGTTTATGATGGACGTAAACACGTTCCTGTTTACATCCAAGAAGACATGGTAGGTCACAAACTTGGTGAATTTGCACCAACACGTACTTACAAAGGTCACGCTGCAGACGATAAGAAAACACGTCGTTAATAGGAGGAGGACACAATGGCAGAAATTACTTCAGCTAAAGCAATGGCTCGTACAGTCCGTGTTTCACCTCGTAAAACACGTCTTGTACTTGATCTTATCCGTGGTAAAAACGTTGCGGACGCAATCGCAATCTTGAAATTCACTCCAAACAAAGCTGCACGCGTTGTTGAGCAAACTCTTAACTCTGCTATCGCTAACGCAGAAAACAACTTTGGTTTGGAAAAAGCTAATTTGGTGGTATCTGAAACATTTGCAAACGAAGGACCAACAATGAAACGTTTCCGTCCACGTGCGAAAGGTTCAGCTTCACCAATTAACAAACGCACAACTCACGTGACAGTAGTTGTCGCAGAAAAATAAGGAGGTAAAATCGTGGGTCAAAAAGTACATCCAATTGGAATGCGTGTCGGCATCATCCGTGATTGGGATGCAAAATGGTATGCTGAAAAAGAATACGCGGATTACCTTCATGAAGATTTAGCAATCCGCAACTTCATCAATAAAGAATTGGCAGACGCTTCTGTTTCAACTATCGAAATCGAACGTGCTGTTAACAAAGTTATCGTTTCTCTCCACACTGCTAAACCAGGTATGGTTATCGGTAAAGGTGGAAGTAACGTTGATGCACTTCGTGCAAAACTTAACAAATTGACTGGTAAACAAGTTCACATCAACATCATCGAAATCAAACAACCTGATCTTGATGCTCACCTTGTTGGTGAAAACATTGCTCGTCAATTGGAACAACGTGTTGCTTTCCGTCGTGCACAAAAACAAGCTATCCAACGTACAATGCGTGCTGGAGCAAAAGGAATCAAAACTCAAGTTTCTGGTCGTTTGAACGGTGCTGATATTGCCCGTAGCGAAGGTTACTCAGAAGGAACTGTTCCACTTCACACACTTCGTGCAGATATTGATTACGCTTGGGAAGAAGCTGACACAACTTACGGTAAACTTGGTGTTAAAGTTTGGATCTACCGTGGAGAAGTGCTTCCAGCTCGTAAAAACACTAAAGGAGGCAAATAACAGATGTTAGTACCTAAACGTGTTAAACACCGTCGCGAATTCCGTGGAAAAATGCGCGGTGAAGCTAAAGGTGGTAAAGAAGTAACATTTGGAGAATACGGTCTTCAAGCAACAACTAGCCACTGGATTACAAACCGCCAAATCGAAGCTGCCCGTATCGCTATGACGCGTTACATGAAACGTGGTGGTAAAGTTTGGATTAAAATCTTCCCACACAAATCATACACTGCTAAAGCTATCGGTGTACGTATGGGTTCTGGTAAAGGGGCACCTGAAGGTTGGGTAGCACCAGTTAAACGTGGTAAAGTGATGTTTGAAATCGCTGGTGTATCAGAAGAAGTTGCTCGCGAAGCTCTTCGTCTTGCAAGCCACAAATTGCCAGTTAAGACTAAATTCGTAAAACGTGAAGCAGAATAAGGAGAAGACATGAAACTTCAAGAAATTAAAGATTTTGTTAAAGAGCTTCGTGGCTTGTCTCAAGAAGAGCTTGCTCAAAAAGAAAACGAACTCAAAAAAGAATTGTTTGAACTTCGTTTCCAAGCTGCAGCAGGACAATTAGAACAAACTGCTCGCCTTGACGAAGTGAAAAAACAAATTGCTCGTGTTAAAACCGTGCAATCTGAAACTAAATAATAGATTGGGAAAGGAGAATTCTAATAATGGAACGTAATCAACGTAAAACCCTTGTTGGACGTGTTGTGTCTGATAAAATGGACAAAACTATCACAGTTATAGTTGAAACAAAACGTAACCACCCAGTCTATGGTAAACGTATCAACTATTCTAAAAAATACAAAGCACATGATGAAAACAACATCGCTAAAGAAGGCGATATCGTTCGTATCATGGAAACTCGTCCACTTTCAGCTACAAAACGTTTCCGTCTTGTAGAAGTTGTCGAAGAAGCTGTTATTATCTAATAAACTAAAAGGAGAAAATTCTAATGATTCAACAAGAAACTCGCTTAAAAGTTGCTGATAATAGCGGTGCTCGCGAAATCTTGACTATCAAAGTTCTTGGTGGTTCAGGACGTAAATTCGCTAACATCGGTGACGTTATCGTTGCTTCTGTTAAGCAAGCTATCCCTGGTGGAGCTGTTAAAAAAGGTGATGTTGTCAAAGCCGTTGTTGTTCGTACAAAATCAGGTGCACGCCGTCCAGACGGTTCATACATCAAATTTGACGACAACGCTGCTGTTATCATCCGTGATGACAAAACACCTCGTGGAACACGTATCTTTGGCCCTGTAGCACGTGAATTACGTGAAGGTGGCTACATGCGTATCGTTTCATTGGCACCAGAAGTACTTTAATCAAAAACAAACGTAGTCCCCTAGGTTTTCCTAGGGTGCCCATTAGGGCGTAAGAAATATAGAGGAGAAATACCAAATGTTTGTAAAAAAAGGCGACAAGGTTCGCGTAATTGCTGGTAAGGACAAAGGCGTTGAAGCAGTTGTTCTTAAAGCTCTTCCAAAAGTAAATAAAGTTGTTGTTGAAGGCGTAGCTATCGTCAAAAAACACCAAAAACCAAATAGCGAAAACCCTCAAGGTGCTATCGTGGAAAAAGAAGCACCAATCCATGTGTCAAACGTACAAGTGCTTGACAAAAATGGTGTAGCAGGTCGTGTTGGTTACAAAGTTGTTGACGGCAAAAAAGTTCGTTACAACAAAAAATCAGGCGAAGTGCTTGATTAATCACGAAGGAAAGGAGAAGCATAATGGCAAATCGCTTAAAAGAAAAATACACTAATGAAGTTGTTCCTGCATTGACAGAAAAATTCAACTACTCATCTGTAATGGCTGTGCCAAAAGTTGAGAAAATCGTTCTTAACATGGGTGTTGGTGACGCTGTAAACAATGCTAAAAACCTTGAAAAAGCTGCTGCTGAATTGGCACTTATTTCAGGTCAAAAACCACTTATCACTAAAGCTAAGAAATCAATCGCTGGCTTCCGTCTTCGTGAAGGTGTTGCGATCGGTGCAAAAGTCACTCTTCGTGGTGAACGTATGTACGAATTTTTGGATAAATTAGTGACTGTTTCACTTCCACGTGTTCGTGACTTCCACGGTGTTCCAACAAAATCATTTGATGGACGTGGTAACTACACACTTGGTGTGAAAGAGCAATTGATTTTCCCAGAAATCAACTTTGATGATGTTGACAAAGTACGCGGTCTTGACATCGTTATCGTAACAACAGCAAATACTGACGAAGAATCACGTGAATTGCTTAAAGGTCTTGGAATGCCTTTTGCAAAATAATCTAGGAGGTAAATAGATTGGCTAAAAAATCAATGATTGCTAAGAACAAACGCCCTGCGAAGTTCTCTACGCAAGCTTATACTCGTTGCGAACGTTGTGGTCGTCCACACTCAGTTTACCGCAAGTTTAAACTTTGCCGTGTTTGCTTCCGTGAATTAGCTTACAAAGGTCAAATTCCAGGCGTTACCAAAGCTTCTTGGTAAAATAAGCTGTGAGGATGGGCAGATAAAGCAAAGGTGAATTTGTCTTTTTGTCTGTGCTCAAACTCAATTTGAATAAATAATACTTCGTTAGAGACATCTAGTGAAGCATTGATGCATTAACTAGCAAGTGAGTTATCAAACTACTAGTAAGAGGAGAAAATAAAAAATGGTTATGACAGACCCAATTGCAGACTTTTTAACACGTATTCGTAATGCTAACCAAGCAAAACACGAAGTGCTTGAAGTGCCTGCATCAAACATCAAAAAAGGAATTGCAGAAATCCTTAAACGTGAAGGTTTTGTAAAAAACGTTGAAGTGATCGAAGATAACAAACAAGGTATCATCCGTGTCTTCCTTAAATATGGACAAAACGGTGAACGCGTTATCACAAACCTTAAACGTGTTTCAAAACCAGGTCTTCGTGTTTACACAAAACGTGAAGACATGCCAAAAGTTCTTAACGGACTTGGTATTGCGATCGTATCTACTTCAGAAGGTCTTTTGACAGATAAAGAAGCTCGTCAAAAGAACGTTGGTGGAGAAGTTATCGCTTACGTTTGGTAAAATCATAAAAAGGGGCAAAGCAAGTCGGAAATTTCTTTTTTGGCACTGTTTAGCCCATCTACCAACTGGTAGAAAATGATTTGAACAACCCCGTGAAAACTCGTCGCACAAGCGGCTTGATAATCTAACAGGAGAAAATAAAACTATGTCACGTATTGGTAATAAAGTAATCACATTGCCTGCTGGTGTTGAAATCACTAACAATGACAATGTTGTTACTGTAAAAGGTCCTAAAGGTGAACTTACTCGTGAGTTCAACAAAAACATTGAAATCAAAGTTGAAGGTAATGAAGTTTCTCTTCACCGTCCAAACGACTCTAAAGAAATGAAAACAATCCATGGTACAACTCGTGCAAACTTGAACAACATGGTTGTTGGTGTTTCTGAAGGGTTCAAAAAAGAACTTGAAATGCGCGGTGTCGGATATCGTGCTCAACTTCAAGGTAGCAAATTAGTTCTTTCAGTTGGTAAATCTCACCAAGACGAAGTTGTTGCTCCAGAAGGCATCACTTTTGAAGTTCCAACACCTACAACAATCAATGTATTAGGTATCAACAAAGAAGTTGTTGGACAAACAGCAGCTTACATCCGTAGCCTTCGTGCTCCAGAACCTTACAAAGGTAAAGGTATCCGCTACGTTGGTGAATACGTACGCCGCAAAGAAGGTAAAACTGGTAAATAATCTTGTTGATTGGTTAGTTTTTCTAGCCAATGACAGGTTTACTTATAAGCTGTCCTTGTGATAGTATCAATAAATTAAGAGGTGAAAATTGTGATTTCGAAACCAGATAAAAATAAAATCCGCCAAAAACGCCACAAACGCGTTCGCGGTAAACTCTCTGGAACTGCTGATCGCCCACGTTTGAACGTATTCCGTTCTAATACAGGCATCTACGCTCAAGTAATTGATGACGTAGCGGGTGTAACGCTCGCAAGTGCATCAACTCTTGACAAGAAAGTTTCAAAAGGAACTAAAACAGAACAAGCCGTTGTAGTCGGTAAACTTGTTGCTGAACGTGCAGTAGCTAAAGGTATTTCTGAAGTGGTGTTTGACCGCGGTGGATATCTCTATCACGGACGTGTAAAAGCTTTGGCTGACTCAGCTCGTGAAAACGGATTGAAATTCTAATAGGGAGGACACTAGATAATGGCATTTAAAGACAATGCAGTAGAAATTGAAGAACGCGTTGTTGCGATTAACCGTGTTACAAAAGTTGTTAAAGGTGGACGTCGTCTTCGTTTTGCAGCGCTTGTAGTTGTTGGTGATCGTAATGGTCGTGTTGGTTTCGGTACTGGTAAAGCTCAAGAAGTACCTGAAGCTATTCGTAAAGCAGTTGACGCTGCTAAGAAAAATATGATTGAAGTGCCAATGGTTGGGACAACAATTCCTCACGAAGTACGCTCTGAGTTTGGTGGCGCTCGTGTATTGTTGAAACCAGCTGCTGAAGGTTCTGGGGTAGCTGCTGGTGGTGCGGTTCGTGCCGTCATCGAATTGGCAGGTGTTGCAGACATTACTTCAAAATCATTAGGTTCAAACACTCCAATCAACATTGTTCGTGCAACTGTTGAAGGATTGAAACAATTGAAACGTGCTGAAGAAGTTGCTGCTCTTCGTGGCATCTCAGTTTCTGACTTGGCTTAAGAAAGGAGATTATCATGGCTCAAATTAAAATTACTTTGACTAAGTCTCCAATCGGACGCAAACCAGAACAACGTAAAACAGTTGTTGCCCTTGGACTTGGTAAATTGAACTCTTCAGTTGTTAAAGAAGATACTCCAGCTATCCGTGGTATGGTTAATGCAGTATCACACTTGGTAACTGTTGAAGAAGCATAATTAAAGATGTCTAATCGCACTAATGAAGTTGGTGCGATTTAAGACAATATAAAAAGCGAGTCATATGGATGGCTTAATCCTTTAACCATCCATAAGGCGTTAGCATGTATAATAAGGAGAAAAATAATGAAACTTCATGAATTGAAACCTGCTCAAGGTTCACGCAAAGTTCGTAATCGTGTTGGTCGCGGAACATCATCAGGTAACGGTAAAACATCTGGTCGCGGTCAAAAAGGTCAAAAAGCACGTAGCGGTGGTGGCGTACGCCCAGGATTTGAAGGTGGACAAACTCCTCTTTTCCGTCGTTTGCCAAAACGTGGATTTACTAACGTAAACGCTAAAGAATACGCACTTGTAAATCTTGATCAACTTAACGTCTTTGAAGATGGTACTGAAGTAACACCAGCTCTTCTTAAAGAAGCAGGTATCGTTCGTAACTTCAAATCAGGTGTTAAAGTTCTTGGGAATGGTGAATTAACTAAAAAATTAACTGTTAAAGCAGCTAAATTCTCAAAATCTGCGGAAGCAGCGATTACTGCTAAGGGTGGTTCAATCGAAGTCATTTAATGAGAGGTAACTCATTATGTTCTTTAAACTGCTTAAAGATGCATTTAAGGTTAAAAATGTTCGCAAGAAGATTTTGTTTACAATCTTTATCATCTTTGTTTTTAGACTTGGAACGACAATCACGGTTCCTAGTATCAATGCTAGAAACTTAGACCAACTGCGAGATTTACCATTTCTAAATATGCTTAATCTGGTCAGTGGTAATGCTTTGAAAAACTTCTCAGTTTTCTCAATGGGGGTTAGCCCTTACATTACCGCATCCATTATCGTTCAGCTCTTGCAAATGGATATCTATCCTAAGTTTGTCGAATGGGGCAAGCAAGGTGAAGTTGGTCGAAGAAAGCTAAACCAAGCGACACGCTATATTTCGGTGGTATTTGCATTTATCCAATCTATCGGAATTACCTATAGTTTTGATCGTTTGTCCTCAGTTGGGATTGTCAAATCACCAAGTCCAAGCACCTTTCTTTTGATTGGTGCGATAATGACAGCAGGTAGTGTCATTGTGACATGGCTGGGAGATCAAATTACTGATAAAGGTTTTGGGAATGGTGTTTCCATGATCATCTTTGCAGGGATCATCTCATCAATACCTGATTCACTCACATCTATCTACGAAGACTTCTTTGTCAATGTACGAAGTAGTCAGTTGACACAGTCTTACATCATCGTAGGTTTATTGGTTCTTGCAGTGTTGGCAATTATCTTCTTTACGACTTTTGTCCAACAGGCAGAATACAAAATTCCAATCCAATATACCAAATTGGCACAAGGTGCTCCGACAAGTTCTTACTTGCCACTGAAAGTTAATCCAGCCGGCGTTATTCCCGTTATCTTTGCTAGCTCGATTACAACAATCCCAAGTACCATTATTCCATTCTTTGAAAATGGTCGAGATATTCCTTGGTTAGTAAAACTTCAAGAAATCCTTAATTTCCAATCACCAACAGGTATGCTTATCTATGCCGTGCTGATTGTTCTGTTCTCATTCTTCTACACGTTTGTCCAAGTCAATCCTGAAAAGACAGCGGAAAACTTACAGAAAAATGGTTCCTATATTCCAAGTGTTCGTCCAGGACGTGAAACAGAGCAGTATATGTCATCACTTCTGAAGAAGCTAGCAACAGTTGGGTCAGTCTTTCTCGCTTTCATTTCTTTGACCCCAATTGCAGCACAGCAAATCTTTGAGCTATCGTCTGGTATCGCTCTTGGAGGAACAAGTCTTCTTATCTTGATTTCTACTGGTATTGAAAGTATGAAACAATTGGAAGGTTATCTTCTTAAGAGAAAGTATGCTGGCTTTATGAATACTGATGTTAACTAGCATTTCGCAAAGGATGTTAGCAAAATGAAATAGAGAGGTTAGGCAACTAACCCTTTCTATTTTGTTTTTAAATAAATTTAGCACTGCCTTAGAGTGTTGGATTTATTTAAAAACAAAATAAGGAGAAAGTCATGAATCTTTTAATCATGGGGCTACCAGGTGCTGGTAAAGGGACTCAGGCAGCAAAAATTGTTGAGGAATTTGGTGTGGCGCATATTTCGACAGGGGATATGTTCCGTGCAGCAATGGCAAACAAGACTGAAATGGGTGTGCTTGCAAAAAGCTATATCGACAAGGGCGAGCTTGTTCCTGATGAAGTGACAAATGGTATTGTCAAAGAGCGTCTTGCTGAGTCTGACATCGCTGAAAAAGGCTTCTTGCTGGATGGTTACCCACGTACTATTGAGCAAGCTTATGCGCTTGATGAAACACTTAAAGCGCTAGGTCTTAAACTGGATGGTGTCATCAATATCGAAGTGAATCCAGACAGCTTGGTTGAGCGTTTGAGTGGACGTATTATTCACAAGAAAACAGGCGAAACTTTCCACAAAGTCTTCAATCCACCAGTAGGGGACTACAATGAAGACGATTACTACCAACGTGAGGATGACAAACCTGAGACTGTAAAACGTCGCTTGGATGTTAATATTGCTCAAGGAGCACCGATTATTGAACACTATCGCAAAGCTGGTATCGTCTCAGACATTCAAGGTAATCAAGAAATCGATGCTGTTTTTGCAGATATTGAAAAAGCTATCGCAGCGATGAAATAATTTTATCTATAATACTTGATAAGTTAGGCAAGTCGTGATATACTAGACTAGTCTGACTTATAATTGTTACCTCTGTTTTCAGAGGCTATCTAATCGAAATTTTAGGGGGTACTTTTGCGTGGCAAAAGAAGATGTGATTGAAATTGAAGGCAAAGTCGTTGAAACGATGCCTAATGCTATGTTTACTGTCGAGTTGGAAAATGGACATCAGATTTTAGCAACCGTATCAGGAAAAATCCGTAAAAACTATATTCGTATTTTAGTAGGTGACCGAGTTACAGTTGAGATGAGTCCTTATGATCTTACTCGTGGTCGTATCACATACCGCTTTAAATAATCGAAATACTTGGAGGGATTAAAAAATGAAGGTAAGACCATCGGTTAAACCA
Source organism: Streptococcus hyointestinalis (assembly GCF_011039275.1). GTDB lineage: Bacteria > Bacillota > Bacilli > Lactobacillales > Streptococcaceae > Streptococcus > Streptococcus hyointestinalis_A. The sequence continues at coordinate 2,028,531 of NZ_JAAKGB010000001.1, read as the reverse complement.
ATTTGCGAATACTGCAAAGTTATTCGTCGTAACGGTCGTGTTATGGTAATTTGTCCATCAAATCCAAAACACAAACAACGTCAAGGATAAAATAGAAAGGAGAAAAAATGGCTCGTATTGCTGGAGTTGATATTCCAAATGACAAACGTGTAGTAATTTCATTAACTTATGTTTATGGTATCGGACTTGCAACATCTAAAAAAATCTTGGCAGCAGCTGGTGTATCTGAAGACATCCGTGTGAAAGATTTGACATCTGACCAAGAAGACGCAATCCGTCGTGAAGTGGATGCCATCAAAGTTGAAGGTGACCTTCGTCGTGAAGTGAACTTGAACATCAAACGTTTGATGGAAATCGGTTCATATCGTGGAATTCGTCACCGTCGTGGGCTTCCTGTCCGTGGACAAAACACTAAAAACAATGCTCGCACTCGTAAAGGTAAAGCTGTTGCGATTGCAGGTAAGAAAAAATAAAATAGGAGGTAAAAAAATTGGCTAAACCAACACGTAAACGTCGTGTGAAAAAGAACATCGAATCTGGTGTTGCACATATTCACGCTACATTCAATAACACAATTGTTATGATTACAGATGTGCATGGTAACGCTCTTGCATGGTCATCAGCTGGTGCACTTGGTTTTAAAGGATCACGTAAATCTACACCATTTGCTGCCCAAATGGCTGCTGAAGCTGCCGCTAAATCAGCACAAGAACATGGTGTAAAAACAGTTGAAGTTACTGTAAAAGGTCCTGGTTCAGGTCGTGAATCTGCTATTCGTGCTCTTGCAGCAGCTGGTCTTGAAGTAACATCAATCCGTGATGTAACACCTGTACCACACAATGGTGCTCGTCCTCCAAAACGTCGTCGTGTATAATCGTAACAATAGTCGTACACAACTTTTCGTTTAAGAGGGAGCAACCAAATGATTGAGTTTGAAAAACCATTGATAACAAAAATTGATGAAAATAAAGATTACGGCAAATTTGTTATCGAACCACTTGAACGTGGTTACGGAACAACTTTGGGAAATTCTCTTCGTCGTGTTCTCTTGTCCTCACTTCCAGGTGCGGCAGTAACATCTATCAAAATTGATGGTGTTTTACACGAGTTTGATACTATCCCAGGTGTCCGTGAAGATGTCATGCAAATTATCCTTAATGTAAAAGGACTTGCTGTAAAGTCTTACGTCGAAGACGAAAAGATGATTGAACTTGATGTCGAAGGTCCAGCAGAAGTAACTGCAGGTGACATTTTGACAGATAGTGATATTGAAATTGTTAACCCTGATCATTATCTTTTTACAATTGCTGAGGGACATTCTCTTAAAGCGACAATGACTGTGGCTAAAAACCGTGGTTATGTGCCAGCTGAAGGCAATAAAAAAGACGATGCACCAGTGGGAACTTTGGCTGTTGATTCTATCTACACTCCAGTCAAAAAAGTTAATTATCAAGTTGAACCGGCTCGTGTCGGAAGCAATGATGGCTTTGATAAATTAACTGTTGAAATCATGACAAATGGCACAATCATTCCTGAAGATGCTCTCGGTCTTTCAGCACGTATCCTTATCGAACACTTGAATCTCTTTACTGACTTGACAGAAGTGGCTAAAACAACTGAAGTCATGAAAGAAGCAGAGCAAGTCAATGATGAAAAAGTGCTTGACCGTACAATCGAAGAGCTTGATTTGTCAGTTCGTTCTTACAACTGTCTCAAACGTGCTGGTATCAATACCGTGCTTGATTTGACAGAAAAGACTGAACCTGAGATGATGAAAGTCCGTAACCTTGGACGTAAGAGTCTTGAAGAAGTCAAAGTGAAATTGGCTGAACTAGGTCTCGGACTCAAAAACGATAAATAAAAATTAAAAGAGGAGGAACTCATGGCTTACCGTAAACTAGGACGTACTAGCTCACAACGTAAAGCAATGCTTCGTGATTTGACAACTGATCTTCTTATCAATGAATCAATCGTTACAACTGAAGCTCGTGCTAAAGAAATCCGTAAAACAGTTGAAAAGATGATTACTCTTGGTAAACGTGGTGATTTGCACGCTCGTCGTCAAGCTGCTGCTTTTGTTCGTAACGAAATCGCAAGCGAAAACTATGATGAAGCAACTGATAAGTACACTGCTACTACAGCACTTCAAAAATTGTTCGATGATATTGCACCTCGTTATGCTGAACGCAACGGTGGATACACTCGTATCCTTAAGACAGAACCACGTCGTGGTGATGCAGCACCAATGGCTATCATTGAATTAGTTTAAATCATCAATTTTGTTGAGTGTTATGATGATGGGTGTCACGTGTGATACCTTAGTCTAGCTCTGGTCTACCGCTAAAGGAGAACTCCTTTAGCGGGAACACTCATCATAATGATAGTAACAAGCAAGGCTTGTTTACGATAGGTCTTTAGCCTTAAAAACTTATCGTAAGCAAGTTTTTCTTGTTTTTATGTGGATATAAAAACACCCAGCTTTTACTAAGCTTGGGTGTTTAGTTTTTGCTCAAAACTATCTGATTTTGCTTGAAAAGAAAGTTGCTGTCCTGTCAGAGGGTGTGTCAGTGTGAGCTTATAGGCGTGTAGCATGAGACGTCCTTTGGGGTGAGGATGGTAAAGGGGATCTCCGATAATAGGATGCCCATGATAGGAGAGGTGTACACGTATCTGATGGGTGCGTCCTGTATCTAGTTGGCATTCTACAAGCTGGTTTTTGGGGTAGGTTTTGAGGCGCTTTAGGTGTGTGATGGCAGTTTGTCCGTGTTTGTTGTCAACAACGCGTTTTCTACGGTCGTGGCGGTGTCGTCCGATTTTATCCCTGTAGGTGATGGTTTTAGGCAGTGTTTTTCCATCCACAAGCGCCCAATAATAGCGCTTAATCGCCTTTTTTTCTAGCATACGATTGAGAATCGGGAGGATAAAAGGATTTTTGGCAAAGAGGACAAGTCCGCTGGTTTCCTTGTCAAGTCTATGGACGACATAGCAGGTCTGTCCGACATAAGCAGAGACGTGATTGAGAAGTGCTAGCTCGTTTGGCTGATTGGCATGGGTTTTCATGCCTTCGGGTTTATTGACAATGATGAGGTGCTCGTCCTCATATACAGGCTGGACCAGCTGTTTGTTACCAAATAAAATAGTCTTAGCGGGATAATCCTCGTCATCAAATATTAGGGTGACATCATCTCCATGTTCAACGCTGCTTTGCCAATTGATAGGCTGGTTATTGATGAGCACATGCTTTTTAATGCGCAGGAAATGGCGGATTTTTCTGGGTATAAGTAGCCTGTCCTCAAGCAATTCTTTGACAGAGAGTTTTGGGTAAGGGTTTTGAAAATGTACTTGAAATGTCATAGGCTTATTATACCATGTTGGCTGTGGAAATGAGGTTTTTCCGCTGGATTTTAAGTTTTTTTTGGTACAATGACTGTATGAAATTACTTGAATCTTTGAAGAAGACCTTGGATAAGGTCAAGCAATTATCGTTTCACAAAAAGGCTGACGAGGTAAAAGACGTCGAGCCTGAGGTGGAGGAGGCTCCAGTTGAGCGTCAGTCGGTCTACCAGCGCAGTCGTGCTCGCAAAGAGAGTGAAAAAAATCGCCCCAAGTGGGTTAAGACGCTCTCAAAGTTTGTGCCTTCTCCGGAAAATCCCATCCGGCGCTTTTGGCGGCGCTACAATATCGGAAAGATTTTGCTGATTACCTTGTCCATCGTAGTTTTAGCGACTGGCTCTTATCTCTTTTACCTGTCAAAGACAGCTAAGGTGTCGGATTTGCAAAATGCGCTCAAGGCGACCACGCAAATCTACGATAAAAATAGCGAGTACGCAGGCAGTCTTTCGGGGCAAAAGGGAACTTATGTGGAGCTAGATGCCATCTCTGATGATTTGGAAAATGCTGTTATCGCAACAGAGGACCGCACCTTTTACCAAAATAACGGGATAAATCTCTCACGTTTTCTACTTGCGGTTGTGACCCTGGGGAGGTTTGGTGGTGGCTCTACCATTACCCAGCAGCTGGCGAAAAATGCCTATCTGACCCAAGACCAGACCATTAAGCGTAAGGCTCGGGAGTTCTTTTTAGCGCTGGAGCTGACCAAAAAGTACAGCAAGAAAGAAATCTTGACCATGTATCTCAACAACTCCTACTTTGGTAATGGGGTGTGGGGCGTTGAGGACGCTAGTCAAAAGTATTTTGGGACAAGCGCAGCCAATCTGACGCTGGATGAAGCAGCGACGCTGGCTGGTATGCTTAAAGGACCTGAGGTTTACAATCCATACTATTCCATCAAAAATGCGACCAATCGGAGAAACACAGTCCTCTACGCCATGGTGGACGCTGGTAAAATCAGCGAAAGTCAGGCAAAAGAAGCGGTAGCAGTTGGCATGGGCAATCGCCTAAGTGATACCTATGTCAGCAAGTCAGATGACTACAAATACCCATCCTACTTTGATGCGGTTATCAACGAGGCTATCAGCACTTATGGACTGTCTGAGAAGGACATCGTCAACAACGGCTATAAAATCTATACCGAGCTTGACCAAAACTATCAGACTGGTATGCAGACGACCTATGCGGATACGAGCCTCTTTCCAGTGTCTTATTATGACAATACTTATGCAGAGTCTGCTAGTGTCGCTCTTGACCCTAAGACGGGTGGTGTGCGTGGTTTAGTGGGGCGTGTCAATAGTACCGAAAACGTCACCTTTAGAAGTTTCAACTATGCGACACAATCTGCTAGAAGCCCAGGCTCTACCATCAAGCCTTTGGTTGTTTATGCGCCTGCTGTGGCTGCTGGCTGGTCTATTGAGACAGAACTGCCTAACCAGTCGACAAACTTTAACGGCTATCAGCCGCACAACTATGGCAACTATGAGAGTGAGGATGTGCCGATGTATCAGGCGCTGGCAAACTCCTACAACATCCCAGCTGTCTACACGCTTAATAAGCTCGGTATCAATAAAGCTTTTACCTACGGTGAAAAGTTTGGCTTGAACATGGACAACACCAAAAAAGAATTGGGCGTTGCCCTTGGTGGGGGTGTCACGACCAATCCGCTTGAGATGGCGCAAGCCTACTCTGCCTTTGCTAATGGCGGTGTCATGCATAAGGCGCATTTGATTACACGTATCGAGACGGCAAGTGGAGAGGTTGTCAAGAAATTTACGGACAATGCTAAGCGTGTCATCAGCCAGTCTGTCGCCAATAAAATGACCAGCATGATGCTTGGGACATTTTCAAACGGAACGGCAGTCAATGCCAATGTCTACGGTTATACCTTGGCAGGTAAGACAGGGACAACAGAGACGGACTTTAACGCTGACCTTGCTAGTGACCAGTGGGTTATCGGCTACACGCCAGACGTTGTCATCAGTCAGTGGCTCGGCTTTAACAAAACCGATGAAAACCACTACCTGTCCGACTCTAGCTCAGGCACTGCCTCGACCATCTTTAGCACGCAGGCGTCTTATATCCTGCCTTACACCGAAGGGACTAAGTTTGATGTGAAAAATGCTTACGCTGAAAATGGTATTGCTGCGACTTATAGCAGTAGCGATACCAGCTCTGACAACAACAGCCAGTCTCAGTCTATCATCGACAGTATCAAAGAATCAGCTAGCAACGCTGCTGAATCTATCACAAAAGCCGTCGAAGACGCTAATCTAGGCGAGAAAGCTAAGAATCTCTGGGATAGTGTCGTTGATTTCTTCAGATAACTTGCAAGCTCTAGCATTTCATGATAAAATAGCACATACGGAGGCACTATGGTACAGAAAAAAGCAAGTCTAGCGTGTGTTGATTGCGGTAGCCGCAATTACTCTATTGCTGTCAGCAGCAATCCAAAACCCACACGACTAGAGGTTAATAAATTTTGTAAACATTGTAAACAGTACACCCTACACAAGGAAACACGCTAGTTAGGAGGAGAATTGTGAAGTTTATTACAGGGACATTTAGAGTCTTGCGTGATACGACTTGGCCAAATCGTAAGCAACGTTGGACAGACTTCATCGCCATCTTAGAATACACTGCCTTTTTCGCAGTTATCATCTATATCTTTGACAAGCTTTTACAGCTAGGCTTGATGAAGTTACTCGAGTTTTTCAGATAATGGATAGGAACTACAGTTTATCAGCTGTAGTTCTTTTTGTCATTGACAAGACGAGGGACTTTTACTATAATGAAAGAAAAGAACTGGAGCCGTCTAGGCTTTTTTATTAAGGAAAGGACACAGTATGCTAGATAGTTTTGATAAGGGCTGGTTTGTTTTGCAAACTTACTCAGGATATGAAAATAAAGTCAAAGAAAACCTCCTCCAACGTGCACAAACCTACAACATGATGGACAACATCTTGCGTGTGGAAATCCCAACGCAAACGGTCAATGTGGAAAAAAATGGTAAAGTCAAAGAAGTTGAGGAAAACCGTTTTCCAGGTTATGTCTTGGTTGAGATGGTCATGACCGATGAAGCTTGGTTTGTTGTGCGTAACACACCAAACGTTACAGGATTTGTCGGCTCACACGGGAACCGTTCCAAACCAACACCACTCTTGGAAGAAGAAATCCGCTCTATCCTCATCTCAATGGGTCAAACCGTTGATGTCTTTGACACCAATATCAAAGAGGGGGATGTGGTGCAAATCGTCGATGGAGCTTTCACTGGTCAAGAAGGACGTGTTGTTGAGATTGATGGCAACAAGGTCAAATTGATGATTAGTATGTTCGGCTCAGAAACACAAGCTGAAGTGGAACTCTACCAAATTGCAGAACTTTAATAAAAAGCCTGTTTAGGCTTTTTTGTCAAAGGGACGGTGTAAGCGCTTTAAGAAGGAGGAAAAGATGACAGCTGACTGGTACAAATACGCAACGGGTTATCAGATTTACCCACGCAGTTTCCTAGATACCAATGGGGATGGTATCGGGGATATTCAAGGAGTGATTGCAAAACTGCCTTATCTCAGAAAACTAGGGGTGGACTTTATCTGGCTCAATCCTGTCTTTAAATCGCCCAATAAGGACAACGGCTACGACATCTCAGACTATCAGGACATCAATCCAGAGTACGGGACGCTTGCGGATGTGCGTGAGTTAGTGGATAAGGCGCATGCGCTTGGCCTTAAGGTTCTCTTTGACCTTGTGGTCAATCACACGTCTGACAAGCACCCTTGGTTTTGTGCGTCACGCTCGTCTAAGGACAATCCCTACCGTGACTTTTACCATTGGGTGGAGGGCAAAAAGGACTGTCCGCCCAATAACTGGAAGTCCTTTAAGGGCGAGTCAGCTTGGACTTATGATGAAGCGACGCAGAGCTATTACCTGCATATCTTTGATAAGAGTCAGCCAGACCTCAACTGGAAAAATCCCAAGCTCAGACAGGCAATTTATGACATGATTCAGTTTTGGTTTGACCTTGGCATTGACGGTTTTCGCTTGGATGCCATTAGTCATCTGCAAAAGGCAGCCTATGACACACAAGTGACTGACTGGGAGGGAGATGGTCCTTGGGCACCTTTTATGAATGTCGAGGGAATCAAGACTTACATGACAGAGCTTAAGGCAATTTTTGATGCAAATGGTGCTCTGACGGTCGGTGAGGCAAGTGGTGTGCGCAGTCCAGAAGCTAGCAGCTGGACAGGCGATGGCGGTTATATGACCATGATTTTTGAGTGGGAGCATAATGCCAGAGACGCTGACAATCGTGGTAGTGTCCCTGACTTTATGGCTGTTCTCAATCGCTGGCAAAAGGACATGGATCCTGACGGTTGGTGCGGGCTTTATCTAGAAAATCATGACATTCCTCGTATCGTCCAGTCCTTTGGGGATGGGTCTGTGGCAGCTAGCAAAGCCTTTGCTGTGGCTTATTTTCTCCTGCGAGGGACACCCTTTATCTACCAAGGGCAGGAGATTGCCATGTCTGGGCTTCATTTCACGGAGCTTAGCCAGATGGATAGTGTAACGGTGCGTGATGTCAAGGCTTATGAGGACTATATAGAAAAGGGACTTACGCCACAGGAGGCGCTTGATAAGGTCAGCGCTTGGTCACGAGACCATGCTAGAAGCCCCATGCAGTGGGATGATAGCCCTCAAGCGGGCTTTAGCAAAGCTCAGCCTTGGCTGATACTAAGTAGTAACTACGCTGAGCGTAATGTTAAGAAAGCTCTGTCTGATAAAAACTCGACCTTCTATCTCTACCAGAAACTCATCGCGCTACGGCATGAGAGCAAGCTGATAGCAGAGGGGCATTATTATCCTGTTGATGAGGGAAATGCAGCCGTTTTTGCCTACCAGCGTGTACTAGGTAACGAGGAGCTGTTGGTACTGGTCAATCTAACCAAGCACACAGCCTCTGTGACATTGCCAGACAGCATTTTAGAAAATAACTGGCAAGAACTCGACCTTGGGCAAGACGTTTCTTGTGAAACATTGAAAAAAGAAATGGACTTGCCAGCTTATGCTTATCATGTCTTTGAAAAGAGACAGTAAAAAGGTTGCTTGATAGCGTGGCTGAGCGTTTGCAAGCAGCTAGTCAAGCACGAGCACACTATGCTAAAACCGGTCAGGTGGATTATATCGGTGAACTCCTCACTCATCAGACGCACTACACGCAGGAGGAGCTAGAAAAGATTCCTGCGGGCTTTATCGTGATGGAACTCAGTATTATAGCGATACGCACTATCATCCTAACTCCCAAAGCCGCTATACGGCTATGAGTTTGCTTGATTTGATGGCTTGGGACGCTGAAAATCAAGTGGACTTGATAGATCAGCCGCTCTTGATGGTGGCTGGGGATATTTCTGATACACGCTACATGACAGACGCTGTCTTTGAGAAAGCTACAGGCACGCTAGACAAAGAGCTGGTATTGATAAAAGGCGCTAATCATATCGAAACCTACTGGAAACCAGACTATGTCGCTCAAGAAAGCGCAGCTGTGAGTCAGTTTTTCTTGAAAAAGCTGTCTTAGTTTTCTAAAAACTTTCTCTATCTTATCCCTTACTCAGCTATTTCAAAAATCCCTAAAAAAGGGTATAATAGAGAGAACTACAAGATTTGGAGAAAGATATGACCTACTACAATCACAAAGATATCGAGCCCAAATGGCAGGCTTTTTGGGCGGACAATCACACCTTCAAAACGGGGACAGACAGCACAAAACCCAACTTCTATGCGCTAGATATGTTCCCTTATCCATCAGGTGCAGGGCTTCACGTAGGGCACCCAGAGGGCTACACAGCGACAGACATTCTCAGTCGTTACAAGCGTGCCCAGGGCTACAATGTCCTCCATCCTATGGGCTGGGACGCTTTTGGTCTACCTGCAGAGCAGTATGCTATGGATACGGGCAATGACCCAGCTGAATTTACTGCAGAAAATATCGCTAACTTCAAGCGCCAAATCAATGCTCTAGGCTTCTCCTACGATTGGGACCGTGAAATCAACACCACAGACCCAGACTACTACAAGTGGACACAGTGGATTTTCACCAAGCTCTACGAAAAAGGGCTTGCCTACGAGGCAGAAGTACCGGTCAACTGGGTTGAGGAGCTGGGAACAGCCATCGCCAACGAAGAAGTGCTGCCTGACGGTACCTCTGAGCGTGGTGGCTATCCAGTCGTGCGCAAGCCCATGCACCAATGGATGCTGAAAATCACAGCCTACGCTGAGCGTCTCCTCAATGACCTTGACGAGCTTGACTGGCCAGAGTCTATCAAGGATATGCAGCGCAACTGGATTGGCAAGTCAACAGGTGCGCATGTGGACTTCAAAGTCGCTGGCACCGACAAGACCTTCACCGTCTACACCACTCGCCCTGACACGCTCTTTGGTGCTACCTATGCCGTGCTTGCGCCTGAGCATGAGCTGGTAGACGCGATTACTAGTCCTGAGCAGGCTGAGGCAGTTGCGGACTACAAGCACCAAGCCAGCCTCAAGTCTGACCTTGCTCGTACAGATCTTGCTAAGGAAAAGACTGGCGTCTGGACTGGCGCTTATGCCATCAACCCTGTCAACGGTCGTGAAATTCCAATCTGGATTGCTGACTACGTGCTTTCTAGCTACGGCACAGGTGCCATTATGGCGGTACCTGCCCACGATACCCGTGACTGGGAGTTTGCTAAGACCTTTGGGCTTGAGATTATCCCAGTCTTGGCTGGTGGCGATGTGGAAAAAGAAGCCTACACCGAGGACGGACCACACATCAACTCAGAGTTTCTCGATGGTCTTGATAAGGAAGCAGCCATTGACAAGATGGTTGCCTTCCTTGAGGACAAGGGGTTTGGTCAAAAGCAGGTCAACTATCGCCTGCGTGACTGGCTCTTTAGCCGTCAACGCTACTGGGGTGAGCCAATTCCGATTATCCATTGGGAGGATGGCACATCAACAGCTGTGCCAGAGAGTGAATTGCCTTTGGTTCTGCCAAAGACAGACAACATCAAGCCGTCTGGTACAGGTGAAAGTCCCCTCGCCAACTTGACAGACTGGTTGACAGTTACTCGTGAGGACGGGGTCAAGGGACGCCGTGAGACCAACACCATGCCACAGTGGGCTGGCTCTAGCTGGTATTACCTGCGCTATATCGATCCGAAAAACAAGGAAAAGCTGGCTGATGAGGATCTGCTCAAGGCTTGGTTGCCAGTGGACATCTATATCGGTGGAGCGGAGCACGCCGTGCTTCACCTGCTCTACGCTCGCTTCTGGCATAAGTTCCTCTATGATATTGGTGTCGTGCCAACCAAGGAGCCTTTCCAAAAACTCTTTAACCAAGGGATGATTTTGGGCACTAGCTACCGTGATAGCCGTGGGGCGCTGGTTGCGACCGATAAGGTTGAGAAGCGTGATGGCAAGTATTTCCATATCGAGACTGGCGAAGAGCTGGAGCAAGCACCAGCTAAGATGTCTAAGTCGCTTAAAAATGTGGTCAATCCAGACGATGTGGTTGAGCAGTACGGGGCAGATACTTTGCGTGTTTACGAGATGTTTATGGGGCCGCTTGACGCTTCTATCGCTTGGAGCGAAGAAGGTCTAGAAGGTAGCCGCAAGTTCCTTGACCGTGTCTACCGCCTTATCACGACTAAGCCTATCACTACTGAAAATAAGGGCAATCTTGACAAGGTTTACAATGAAACCGTTAAGTCTGTCACTGAGCAAATCGAGCAGCTCAAGTTCAACACGGCAATTGCTCAGCTTATGGTCTTTGTCAATAGTGCCAATAAAGAAGATGCCCTCTACGCTGACTACGCTAAAGGCTTCGTGCAGCTGCTTGCACCATTTGCACCGCACTTGTCTGAAGAGCTCTGGCAAGTCTTGACCGAATCAGGCGAGTCTATCTCTTATGTGGCTTGGCCAACTTGGGATGAAAGCAAGCTCATCGAAGACGAGATTGAAATCGTCGTCCAAATCAAGGGCAAAGTCCGTGCCAAACTCATGGTCGCAAAAGACCTTTCGCGTGAAGACCTGCAAAAAGTGGCGCTTGAAAACGACAAAATCCAAGCCGAAATCGCTGGGAAAGAGATTATCAAGGTCATTGCTGTACCAAATAAACTAGTTAATATCGTGGTGAAATAATAAAAAGTTGGCTTTGCCAACTTTTTTACATTAAGAAAATTAAGGAGGTCTTGTGATGACAGATTATTTACATGAGATACGTGTTTTTGAAAATTATGAGTTGCTTGCGTTTGAAGCGGGGCATGTTGTAGTGATGACCAAGGTGGTGCCGCATTCGCTCAATTACTACGGGCATGCTCACGGTGGCTATCTCTTTACCCTGTGTGACCAAGTCAGTGGTCTAGTAGCAAGGTCGCTAGGTTACAATGCTGTCACTATGCAATCCAGTATCAACTACCTAAAAGCAGGTCAGCTGGAGGATTGTTTGACCATTGAAGGACGTTGTCTGCACGATGGCAAGTCTACTAAGATTGTTGAGACGACCATCACCAATCAAGCTGGCGAACTCATCGTCAAAGCGACTTTTACCATGTTTGTCACAGGTGAGGATAAGAACACATAAAAACCACTGCGAGCAGTGGTTTTAAGCTTTTTTCAATTGTTGATAAAAGATAACTTCGCTTGCGTTGGTGTAGGGGAGGACGTAGATGTAGGCGAGACCAAAGGTCATCAAAATCAGCAGATACCAAAGGATAAAGCTCAGATCCAGCAGAAATAATCGCCACTTGTATCCTTTCATAAGAGCAATGCTGTCCTTGATAATGGCAAGCGTGCCAGGGTAGTTGTCAGGGTCACGGTTAATCCTATCAAAAGCGATGTAAGCTGTCATGCGATAGGCAAAGTAGTAGCGAACGACAGCGATAACACCATACACGCTAAAAATCCAACCTAAGCAAGTGAAAGCCAGAGGATAGTAGCTGGTCGTATCAATCGTGACCAAGTAGTTCCCAAGAATAATGAGACTAATCCCTAAAAGCGCCACCCCTAAGAGAAGCATTAAAAAGATACCTTGCACGATGTAAAGCAGTAGCAAACGCCAGACGTAATGCTTTGAAAAAGCGAGCTGATTGTCTGAAAACTGCACGGACTGTTTTTGATTTCTTGCGACTAACAGCATGGTAAAGTTCGCTGATAAAGTGAAAAACAAGGTCAAAAGGCTAATCAACAGGCTAGTAAGATTAAAGCCAACGCCTGTCTCACTTGGTGTAAAGCCTAGCAGTAGCGAAGCATAGACCAGCATGATAGCGATAGCATACAGAGCGTAGCTGCCCTTGGTGCCTGCAATCAGGCGTCTTGCGGTAGTTTTGATGTCAGAAATGCGCATAATTCTCCTTTACACTATGTCGTCGTTAGCTCTATTATACCATATTCTATGGTTAGGCGAATGCCTCATGACAAGCTTCTCTTTTTTTGGTACAATCAATAAGGTTATCCTAGCTTAGGCGTGTCTTGCCTTACGCTAGAGTCATCGGCACCAGCCGAAATGAAGAATACGGAGAATAACAGTGACAGAACATCCAATCAAATACCGCTTAATCAAGAAGGAAAAACATACAGGAGCTCGTCTGGGAGAGATTATCACGCCGCACGGCACATTTCCAACGCCTATGTTTATGCCAGTCGGCACACAAGCCACCGTCAAGACCCAATCGCCTGAAGAACTCAAGGAAATGGGTAGCGGTATTATTTTATCCAATACCTACCACCTCTGGTTGCGCCCTGGGGATGAGTTGATTGCCCGTGCAGGGGGGCTTCATAAGTTTATGAACTGGGACCAAGCTATTCTCACCGACAGCGGTGGTTTTCAAGTCTATTCCTTGGCTGAAAACCGCAATATCACCGAAGAAGGGGTGACCTTTAAAAACCACCTCAACGGTGCCAAGATGTTTTTATCTCCTGAGAAAGCTATCTCTATCCAAAACAACCTCGGCTCTGACATCATGATGAGTTTTGATGAGTGTCCGCAGTTCTACCAGCCTTATGACTATGTCAAAAAATCTATTGAGCGCACCAGCCGTTGGGCAGAGCGTGGGCTTAAAGCGCACCGTCGTCCGCATGACCAAGGGCTCTTTGGTATCGTGCAAGGCGCTGGCTTTGAAGATCTACGTCGCCAGTCAGCGCAAGACCTTGTCTCTATGGATTTTCCTGGCTACTCTATCGGAGGGCTCGCTGTTGGGGAGTCTCACGAGGAGATGAATGCTGTGCTTGACTTTACCGTGCCGATGTTGCCACAAGATAAGCCTCGCTATCTCATGGGCGTTGGAGCGCCAGATAGTCTGATTGACGGTGTCATTCGTGGGATTGACATGTTTGACTGTGTGCTACCGACTCGTATCGCACGAAACGGAACTTGTATGACCAGCATGGGGCGTCTCGTGGTTAAAAATGCTCAGTACGCTGAGGACTTTACCCCACTTGACCCTAACTGTGATTGCTACACCTGTACCAACTACACCAGAGCCTACATTCGCCATCTCATCAAGGCAGATGAGACCTTTGGCCTTCGCCTAACCAGCTACCACAATCTCTACTTCCTTGTCAATCTCATGAAACAAGTCCGACAAGCTATCATGGACGACAATCTCTTAGAGTTTCGTGAGGACTTTGTGGAGCGCTACGGCTACAATCACTCTAAACGCAATTTCTAATAGAGCTAACATTTTTAGTCTAGGAGCAGCTCTATCCAAGGCAGTTTTGCTGTAATTTGATATAATTGAAGTATCTAAACAAAAGAAGGTGTTCGTATGAAATTAACAACAATCGGCTGCTGGGGAGGCTATCCTTATAAAGACGCTGGCACAACCAGCTACCTCATCACCGCTGACAATGGTTTTCAACTGCTTATGGACGTGGGGAGCCGTGCGGTCAATGAGTTAGAAAAAGAAATCAGCCCGCTGGATGTGGATGCTGTCATTATCAGCCACTACCATCCAGACCACATCGCAGACTTGGGCGTGCTCTTTCACTACCGCCAGCTCTACCCAAAACATCTCTGGAGTCCAAAGGTGCTTCCAGTCTATGGACATGACGAGGACAGCTATGAGTTTTCAAAATTGACTTTGCCTGATGTGGCAAAGGGGATTGCTTACCATACGGCGGGTGTTGAGCAGATTGGTCCTTTTGATGTTACCTTTATCAAAACGGTGCACCCTGTTGTCTGCTATGCTATGCGTATCGTAGAGCGTGAGACAGGACAAACCCTTGTCTTTACAGGCGATACAGGCTATTTTGACAAGTTAGCGCCTTTTACAAAGGGAGCGGACTTGTTCTTAGCAGATGTCTATCTCTTTGAGGGAAATGAAAATCACCCTGCTCACCTAACCTCAAAAGAAGCAGGTGAGATTGCCAGCAAAGCCAAGGTCAAAAAACTGGTGCTTACGCACGTCCCACAATTTCCAGGAAAAGGTATCCCAGAGGAGAACTATCTAGAAGTGCTACGTGAGCAGGCTGAACACTACAGTAAGGGTATTCCAGTTGACCTTGCTAGCCCACATAAATCATGGGATCTAGGAGCGCTCTAATGGCGACATTTTCAGAGCAAGAAAAATCCTACTACATGGAGCAGGCGCTACTTGAAGCGCAAAAGTCGCTGGCTAAAAACGAGATTCCCATTGGCTGTGTTATCGTCAAGGATGGCGAGATTATCGGACGAGGGCACAATGCACGTGAGGAAAAGCAGCAGGCTATCCTCCATGCAGAGGTCATGGCAATCAATCAAGCCAACAGCTTTGAGGGTAATTGGCGCTTGCTGGATACGACGCTTTTTGTGACCATTGAGCCTTGTGTCATGTGTAGCGGAGCGATTGGGCTTGCTCGCATTCCACAGGTCATCTATGGCGCTAAAAATGCTAAGTTTGGTGGCGCTGAGAGTCTTTATCAGATTTTGACAGATGAGCGGCTCAACCACCGTGTAGAGGTCGAAAGTGGTGTCTTAGAAAAAGAGTGCGCAGAGTTGTTGCAGACCTTTTTCAAGCATAAAAGAGCCCTGCAAAAAGCAGCAAAAGCAGAAAATAAGATCTAGATTTGCACTATTTTTCATTTCATGCTATAATATTTATGGAGCAACGGTCTTGCGTGAAGTGGGTCAGGGGAGGAATCCAGCAGCCCTAAGCGATGTAGAGCGTGTGCTCTTTTTTTGTGCGCCAAATAAAGCGTTTTAGTAAACACCTCTAGCCAAATTGTCTAAAATAGGCTATAATAGTAAAAACGCTTTCTAAAGGAGATGGGATGCGCAAATTCTTACAAACACTGCTCTATGAGCTCTCCTTTTATGTGGAGATTTTGGTTTCGATTATTTTAGTTTTGGTCTTGCTGCTCCTTACAGGGCGCTTGGTGCTGGAGGTATCCAGTATCTACACCAGCAGCGCTAGCATTGAGGACTATCTGCAAAGTTTTATCAATCAAGCCATGAGTATCGCTATCGGTGTTGAGTTGATTAAAATGCTCAGTAAGCACACATCAGGCACTATTATTGAGGTACTGCTTTTTGCGGTGGCTCGTCAGATTGTGGTGTCGCACAGCTCCACACTTGACATGCTGCTTGGTGTGATTGCCATAGCAGCGCTCTTTGCCACACGCAAGTACCTCTTTTCAGACTTTGACGACTCCAACAACATTATTGTGCGAGGTAGTCAAAAGGTCAAGATTGCCAATATCATCGCTCGTGTCAATCTCAAGGGACGTGATGGCGAGTTGCTGCGTGACTTTGTTGCACGGCACTTAAAAGCAGAGGACAAGACTATATCTATTGGCGCTTCGGTTTATTTTAACGATGTCGCCCTGCGTGTGGATAGTGTCAAAAATGGTGTGATTACCCGTGTGGAAATCATCAAATCCCTCCACTAAAAAGTGTTTTATCTAAGCTTTATGGTAGCGGTTTATTTTCTTTTGAAAAAGCACAGCAAAACCATTGAAAAAAAAGCTGAAAAAGAGTAAGATAAAAGGTGAATTGTTTTTTAATAAGGAGAATATGATGTCACATATTTCATTTGATTATTCTAAAGTATTGGACAAGTTTGTCGCACCTCACGAGGTCGAGTATTTCCAACCACAAGTTAGCATTGCAGACAGCATGCTTCGTAACGGTACTGGACCTGGTGCAGATTTCCTAGGCTGGCTTGACCTTCCTGAAAACTACGATAAAGAAGAATTTGACCGTATCCTAAAAGCTGCTGAAAAGATTAAATCAGACAGCGAAGTCTTGGTGGTTATCGGTATTGGTGGTTCTTACCTTGGAGCAAAAGCAGCCATTGATTTCTTGAACAATCACTTTGCTAACCTTCAAACTGCCGAAGAACGCAAAGCACCACAAATCCTTTATGCTGGAAACTCTATCTCTTCAACTTACCTAGCAGACCTTGTTGAGTACGTACAGGACAAAGAGTTCTCTGTTAACGTTATCTCAAAATCAGGGACAACAACAGAACCAGCCATCGCCTTTCGTGTTTTCAAAGAGCTTTTGGTGAACAAATACGGTCAAGAAGAAGCAAACAAACGTAT
The DNA here is from genome assembly GCF_011039275.1 of Streptococcus hyointestinalis. Classification (GTDB taxonomy): domain Bacteria; phylum Bacillota; class Bacilli; order Lactobacillales; family Streptococcaceae; genus Streptococcus; species Streptococcus hyointestinalis_A. The sequence goes on along the minus strand of NZ_JAAKGB010000001.1, from coordinate 2,011,587 downwards.
CTACGCTACAACTGACCGTGTCAAAGGTGCTGTCAAGGTTGAAGCTGACGCTAACAACTGGGAAACATTTGTCGTTCCAGATAACGTTGGTGGACGTTTCTCAGTGCTTACAGCTGTAGGACTTCTTCCAATCGCAGCCTCAGGTGCTGACTTGAACCAATTGATGGCTGGAGCAAACGCTGCTCGTAAAGATTTGTCATCAGACAAGATTTCAGAAAACATCGCTTACCAATACGCTGCTGTTCGTAACGCTCTTTACCGCAAAGGCTACACAACTGAAATCTTTGCTAACTATGAGCCATCTCTTCAATACTTTGCAGAATGGTGGAAACAACTAGCTGGTGAGTCAGAAGGTAAAGACCAAAAAGGGATTTACCCAACATCAGCAAACTTCTCAACTGACCTTCACTCACTTGGTCAATTCATCCAAGAAGGGACACGCAACCTCTTTGAAACAGTTGTTCGTGTTGACAAACCACGCAAAAACGTGATTATCCCTGAACTTGACGAGGATCTTGACGGACTTGGTTACCTTCAAGGAAAAGACGTTGACTTTGTTAACAAAAAAGCAACAGACGGTGTGCTTCTTGCCCATACTGACGGTGGTGTGCCAAACACATTCATCACTATCCCAGAACAAGATGAGTTTACTCTAGGTTACCTTATCTACTTCTTTGAGCTTGCCATTGCTGTTTCAGGTTACCTTAACAGCGTCAACCCATTTGACCAACCAGGTGTTGAAGCTTACAAGAGAAATATGTTTGCCCTTCTTGGTAAACCAGGATTTGAAGACCTTAGCGCTGAACTTAACGCTCGTCTCTAATCATAAAAAAGCTCTCCTTCGAGAGCTTTTTTTGTGTCTTACCCCCAATTGACCAGAAGGTAAATCAAGCTGGAGCCAAACATGTCGGCAAGAGCATGTACCAAGAAGAATGGCAGGAGATTTTTGACCAGATATTTGTAGACGAAGTAGTAGAAAAGTCCGACCACTACACCAATGATGAGAGCTGAGGTCATGCCTTGGTAGGTGTGAAATGAGATACGGATGATAGTGGAGTAGACGAGAACCAGCCACTTATGCTCGTCCTTGACGCTCGTTAGTAGCCCAAGGAAGAAGAACTCTTCGTAAAAGCCGTTTAAGAGGCTATAGAGGATGAGCATGGGTGAGAGGGCCAAGATCTTAGTGACAACAGCCCCAAAGCTCCAATCAATAGCGCCTAAAATTTTAGGGTCAAAGTAGTTGTAGTAGCCTGTGACGCTGTAAAACACGTCTGAAATCAAGCCCATAGCTGCAAAGACAAGGGGCACCCACAAGAGCACAGACCAAGACAGACGGATAGGCAGACTCTTGAAGTCAAAATGACGAAACTTGAGGTAGACAAAGGTCAAGACGAGCATACAGCTTTGAAAGATAAAGTTTGGTAGATAATCAACCGCCGCTCCGACAGAGCCCGAGTCGCCAGTCTTGATAAAACCGAGTAAGATAGCGTTGGATTTGAAAATAAACCAACCAAATAAAATAAGAGTGACCACTAAAATATCATACCATTTGAGGTATCTGTGTGTGTCAGCTGTTTGCGTGTTTGCCATAGGATAATCTCCTTTCCTTTCAGTCGATAAACAGGCTGATATTATATACCGTTAAGCGCTTACAAATTCATTCTACCACTTTCTGCTAGCCATGACAATATGAAATCCATTAAAAAAGTTTCCTAGGTGTCATTTTTTTGAAAAAACTTTTTGAAACCGCTTGACAATATATATATATATAATTATTTTAAGGAAAATTTAAGGTTTGGAGAATCTTTATGGCAAAAAATGGAAAATCATCGAAAAACCCAATCTACAAACGCATTTGGTTTTGGCTCTTGGTCATTGCACTACTTGCCTATGTAGGCAAATTAGGAGGTAATTCGTCTAAGACGCAAGAAGAAACAAAAGTGACAGCCACTTCTTCGAGTTCTTCAAGTAGTACGGAGGAGTCATCTACGTCTAGCAGTACATCCAGCACTTCTAGTAGTGCCTCAACTGCTGAAAGTACGACAGCAGAGAGTAGTGCTACTGTGGTGAGTAGTTTTAATCCAGTGGATACTTCGGATGCTACAATCGAGAGTATCGCAACCTATGATGACTATCTCACAATGTATCAGTTAATCGTCAATGAGTATTTGAGCAATTACGAAGCAGCTATGGCACAATATGGTCTCACAGATGCTACGACATTCCAGTCAATGAGAGATGGCGTTGAAGAAGGCATTGCGCAACAAAAACAAGCCTACGGTGCTATGAGAAAATCGCCTATCGTTGGGAAGTCGGATTTAGTTCAATTTTTAAAAGATTATAGAGATGAGTTAAGTGCGTACGTAGCACAAATGAGTTCAGCATTGCAATAAGGAAGTGGTGAAAAATGACATCGAGAACAAAAGGCTGTTTAGGAACGATAATCCTTGGCTTACTCGCTATAGTGGTTTTACGATTTGTTTTTGGAAAGATGTTTGACCTCGTATTTCTACCACTTTTAATGATAAGTCCACTCTTTATACTTATCATACTTATCATGGCATCCGATGCAATTAGTGAAAGCATCAAAGCAGGCAAGTGGCTTGGTTTGGGTGCGATTGCAGGAAATGTCCTAAATAATAAGATTAATGCAGACGCCGCTGTTAAATCAGGTAAAACGTTTAAAAAACGTCAGGTAAAAACTAAGAGTTCACTAGTTAATGGTATCGCTGAGTTTATATCCCCATCAACTGAAAACAGTGATGATAGTGAAGTAAGCGAAGCTGACCATCAGGAATTGAGTGAAGAGGATTATAAGGAATTTCAAGAGTTCCAAGAATATTTGAAATGGAAAAAATCAAATAACAAATAATATACAAGTCTCTATGAACGCATGCTAAAAGTTAGTGTTCATAGAGACTCTTTTTTGCTCCAAAACACATAACATTTGACAACGCTTTCAAAAAGTGAGATGATAGAGCATATCACAAAAGGAGGCATTCCTATGTCAGAAGAAAAATTAAAAGCCAAACTGGACCAAGCCGCTGGTAGCTTAAAAGAAAAAGTGGGCAAGGTCACAGGTGACAAGAAGTTAGAAGCCGAAGGCTTTGTTGACAAGACAGTTGCTAAAGGTAAAGAGCTGGCAGGTGACGCCAAAGAAACAGTAGAAGGTGTTGTTGACAGCATTAAGGACAAGCTGAAATAAAAAGAGGACTCTAGTTACACAACTAGAGTTCTTTTATTGAGGTTGCTATTTTGCCTAGAATACGCTTTTATGAGAATTAAGACTACAATATTTGGAAAATTCTGTTATAAACGCTAATATAAATTTTCAAGGGATTTGAAAGGTATAAAAAGGCTTTAAATCAAGGTTTTTAGGGTTTTGCTTTTTAGAGCGAACTTGTGAATAGGTGTGGATTTTGGGAACTAGTCGGGGAAATTAGTGGGGATTTTTTGCTGTTAATTGATGGCTTGCATGATAGTTTGTGTAACGCTGCTAGCCACCTCATCTTTGATGTGAGTGTACTTTTCAGTCATGTAATGAGTAGAGTGCCCCAGAGCGGCAGCCATGTGTGCAATTGGTACACCAGCAATAACCCCTTGTGTAGCAAAGAAGTGTCTCATCATGTGCGGCGATACTTTGCTGCCTAGCTGCTCGTTAACTTTATCAAAGAGATATTGCAAGTGTCCCACTGGAACAGGCTCACCGAAACGTTTGTGTGTTTCATAAGCGACACGGAAAAGAAAATCCTCTTTTGATAAAATCTGGTTGCACTGTTTGCCAATCTGATAAGATTGCTTGATAGCGTAGTCAATAAAAGATGATGTTTGGTCATCTGCTATTAGAGTACGTCTTGATGACTGTGTTTTGAGGGCTTTGCCGTTTTTACGTCTTAGTGTACGGCTTTCTGTGATCGTGATGGTGTATAGCCCATCGGTGCGCTTAATGAAATCAGAAAACTTAAGCCCAGCAACCTCGCTACGGCGTAAACCTAAATAAGTCATTCTGATCATGGCATATTGATAATTAGATAATATATAGCGTGCTTTTTCATCCCATGCTTTAAACTCGTCTAAAGACAAGCGCTTATTTTTAGCGGGTTTACTACTTTTACCAATGTAGATGCCATCGATAGGATTGTCATCAAGGTATTTATTTGTGACAGCATCGTTAAACATGGCGTTGAAAATACCATGAGCTTGCTTAACGGTATGGAAAGTAAAACGTTTTAAAAGATCGTTAATGTACATTTCATACTCATGACGTGAGACATCTTTCATTTTGACTTTACCATATCGCTCTTTAAAGCGGTGAGTATAAGTCTTGTCTTTATTAGAGATGGTGTCTGGTGCCCATCTACCTGTCTTGATGCGACTTTCACTGTACATCTTCCAGTAAGTATCTACTGTTAGGTTTTTGTCAATCACATATTCATTGTTTTTAGCTTTTTGCTCAATATCAGAGAGTACAGAGCGTGCTTGAGAAAGTGTCTTTAGTCCGCTTTTGGTAATCTCTTTTTTCTTGCCCTGAATAATAATAGTCTTTCTAATATAGTAGAATTTGCCTTTTGTGTTAGTGTAAGTGAAAATATTTGGGTATTTTGTTTTGATGTATTTCATTGTCTTTCTCCTTTTAAAAGTGACTTCTGGACAAGGTCTTTTAAGGGAGAATGGTTTACATCACCTCCTTTCATGGTAAAATAGAGTATAGAAAAACAGAGGTACAGGAGTACCTTGGTTTCTATTTAGTGGATAAGTCTCACACTCAAACTTGGCGACGGGGAGTGTAAGGGTTTTTATTGACATAGCAACAGTTAATATTGTATAATTAGCCTAACGGAAGAACAGTGGTCTAGGTCCGAATAGCCTGGGTGATAAGAGTGAAATGTCTTATCAACTTGCAGTTGAAATTACTGCTACCCTGTTCGTTTTTTTTTTATTCTTTCCAGTCTGTGCAAATTTGATAACTATAGTCAACGTACTTTTGATTGCTATCTCTCGGAAATCGAGGGATAAGCATTCTAGAGTATGTTTTTTTATTTTTTTCTACGCCACGCCATAAAGCTCCTGCGACTGTATCAGCAATTTGGACACCAATAGTAAATTCGGAGTCAACAAAATTGATAGAAGGAGAAAAGTGACGTGAGTCAAAGCCTATAAAATCGATTGACTTACTTTCTAAAGCTGATTTATATGCAACGTAAACTTTTTTGTTGTTAGCTGCATCAACTCTATCAATGAAAACTGTTACCGATTCATTGATATTTTCATATTTTAAAAAACTATTAACAGATGATAGAATATGCAAAAAACAAATTTTATAGATTTGATCTTTATTTTCTAAAATTCCTCTTTGTTGCAAAGATGGTTTATGCACTTGAGCACCAAAACAATAACAATTTGATTCAACTATAGTTTTATGAACTTCATCTAAAAAATCATTTCTATTTTTAGATTCTTTGAGTGACCTTGCTTTGATAGTAGATTTTAATTCTAAATATGGGTCTTTTAAGTAATCTGATTTTATATTTTGAATTTTATCTTCAATATCACTTAAATCTTCAGCCTTTATTAGAACAGCTCCCATAACAAAAAATTCTGAGTTTCCCTCTTTGTTCTTTTCGCCACGATGTAAATCCTTTGTCCCGGATTCATCAATGTATAGAAGATACATCAGAATGGTAAGTCCTCATCTTTAATATCTAGTGATGAGGATGCTAAACCATATGTTTTAAAAAGGGTTTCGGAGCCACAAAGAGGGCAAAATGCAGCTTCGTCAGGTAATTGGTTGTTATTTTCCCAATTGGGACAACGTACATTAGTACAAACATTTTTTAATGGTGCACCGCATTTTATGCAATAATTATTTTCATCATTATTATTATGTTTGCATCTCAAACATTTTTTCATGTATTCTCTCCTTTTATTCATTTATTTAGTAAGTTTTCTAATTTAGTGATGAAAAATATAAGTTTTTATCTTGTTTTATTCTCCTCAACCCACTTTTCGATTTTTTCTAACTGTTCATCAGTCAATGGATTGTTATCGATATGTTCAAGTAGTTCTTGGATAAGCTCTTTTAAATCCCTTTTCATAACTTTACCCTTTATTTACTTTTAAAGGTTCTACCGCAGTTATTACAGTGCCAATTGTTTTTTCCATCCTTGCCGACAAGTCCAAGCAGCACAAGTGGCCAAGCAATTAAAAAGCCAATGCATCCTACGCAACCGTTGAAATTTTTTCTGTCCTGATTCATAAACTGAATATTAGTGCTTCTGCAATATGGACAGCGCTTAGCAAACATTCCCATTTTCTTTTTCCTCCTGTATATCAGCTTTTACTGTGTTTCAGTGATTGCACATATTGTTATTTAGTTAATAGTATCCTAAAAGTAGAACTATTTGAGCCCTGAACTAACCTTGTAGTTTGCTATATAAGTTCCATGCTTTTTTATAAACTGGATAGATACACTTGCTTTGTGTGAGCTGTCCTTTAAATACCAGTCACAATATTCTGTGGAGACATCTTTTTTACTTTGAGAATCGTACTCTCTTCCATCAGAAGTTTTATCTGGGTCACCCACATTGGTTACAATTTCATCGTAAGTTGTAACGCCATCAACAATGCTATCAAAATAAGTAGCAGTCCATTTGAAATTTGTACCTGCTGTATTTGCTTTGGTAGGTTTTTTCGAGGATGATTTACTATGAGATTGTTTGACAGTATGATTAATCTTTTGTGTGTGGTTGATTGTTTTAGCACGAACAAAATCTGTATATAAGCCGACAATAACAATCTCGAGTGAGAGTAGCATGCCAATAAGGGCAAAAAATTTAGTATTTTTTCGGTTAACAAATACACCAATAGCCCCTAAAATCAGCCCTACAATTGCAAGGAGGAACGTCCAATGACTTAAAAAGGGTATCCATAACTCCAGTAAGGCAACTCCACCTAAGATAATAGCGAAAATACCCCAACCTTTTTTTTCATTATCTTTCATAATAAGGTAAGCTCCATTTTCAATTTTTATTGTGTTTCAGTGGTTGCACATATTGGTTTTCTAAGTTTCCATTGGCATAAAATTGCCAACAATTTTGCCGATGATACGGGGGTCTTCGTCGTAGGGGGCAAATTTGTCAGCATACTTTTTATTGAGAGAAACGAGGCGTAAGCCGTCTTTTTCCTTGTAAACTTTTTTGATGTAACTTTGTCCGTCCCAGTCAACGGCGTAGATGGCGCCGTCATAGTCAAATCCTGTGCCTTTGATGAGGGCGACAGAGCCGTTAAGATAGTCGGGTTCCATAGAGTCACCGTAGACCCAAGAGGCTAGGTCGTGGTCTATCTCTTCGTCAAAGTAGACGGTATCGTAGTTTCTATCCTCAAAGTAAGCTGTTCCGATACCAGCAGATAGCTTTTCATAGACGTGATACTCAAAGAGTTCTTCCTCAACGCTTGCGGTCATCTCCTCCACAAGCTCCCTAGAAGTGTCTACGAGCTTGTTTTTGCGTATATCGTCTAGCTGGATATAATTATCTGTTAACTGTTCCAAAAGCTCGTCACGGTCATTCTGTGCGGTTTCTGGAGCTTCTTTAGTAGAAATTGGTGGGAAGAAGTCATCAATAGAGACGTTAAAGACGTCACATAGAGTAAATAAGATGTCTTGATTAGCTTTTCTCTCTCCTTTTTCATAACGGCTAATGGTTTGCTTTGTAGTTCCTAAAATTTTAGCTAAATCATTTTGGGTCATTTTCGCTGATTTGCGAAGATACTTTATCTTTTCACCAATATAGTTTTTTAGTTCCATGATGATTTTGCCTTTCATTAGTTATCTAACTTTATATATATTATAAAATAAAAATCAAAAAAAGTCACCAAAAAAGCAACTTTTTTGGTATTTCTCAAAAAAAGTGTTGACTAGTCACCAAAATGGTGATATAATATACTCGTAAGGTTGAGAAAGGCAATCTTAGACAAGGAAACTAGTAGAAAGGAACTCACATAATGGGAAAACATCCTAAAAAACGAAAAAAGCTCAGCAGTGAGAAAAAGGTGACATTGATGATTGCACTCATCAATCTAGTCATCGCACTACTAAGCTTGCTCGAAAAAATCTTAGAGAAGTTCTAAGGTTTACACGTTAGTTGAGGGGCGCAAGCCCCAAGGCTAACTATGTATTCTCATTATATCAAAAGGTGGCAGAAGATGAAAGATAAAACTTATCAATTTTTGTTTTGGTCTATTATTGCCCTAACTATCTTAGCTATTATTATTACAATAGCTATCTGGTGAAAATGTTACGAGGAGTAAATCAATGAAGCAACTAAAAGTAAGTGTCAAACCAAAATTTGAGCCTGCAGATGGGCAAGCTCTACGCTCGGCAGGTTACAGTGTCAAAATCAATGATTGGGAGCTTGGTAGAGGAGTTACTGATTTTACATTGGAAATGCCAGCTGGTAAGAAACCAAAAGCCACCATTACCTTTAATCCAGATATTGTGGATATTGAGGTAACAGCGGCTAGTATTCAGACTTTAGTCTCTGAAAGCGAGGTATAACCCCGCATAATCATTTTGAATATTGGCGGTTATTTGACCGGATGAAATAAGTTTCTTAGCAGTATCTTTAAAATCATCTTCGTCAAAATCGTCAGCTCGAAAATCATGGGAGTTTCCAGCCGGGATGGTCGGCTCCAGTTTGTAAGCCTCAATCATCTTCTGAGCTAATTCTTGCTTGTAAGCCATAGTTTGTCTCCTTTCTCCTGTTGACAAGCGATTTTTATAAGTAGTCAAGAGGTCTTATGTAATCGTTATCATAACTATATTATAGTCAAATTTTATAGAAAAATCTATATTTTAGGAAAAAATCGGTCTTAAGCCCTATAAAACACAAGATATAGTATGGAGGTGCAAGATGTGGGATAAAATTCAAGTATTACTTGATGAGCGTGGCTGGTCAGTGGCTGAGCTTGCTAGACGGTCAGGTGTCAATTATACGATGTTAGCAGAACTGAAATCTGGTAAAAAGCGGGATATGTTGCTGGGGAACTGGAGTAAACTTGCTGACGCATTAGACGTCAGCCTAGACGAATTTATAAGGAGGTGAGGTCGTGTGCAAATCTATTTGTTACAAGCTAGAAAAGAAGCTGGCTTAACACAAGCTGAACTAGCGAACTTGCTAGGCATTTCTACTACTAGCTATGGTGATAAAGAGCGAGGTATCAAAGAGTTTACTCAAGATGAAATGTTCTTTTTGAGTAAATTCTTTAACAAAAACCTCCAAGAAATTTTTTTACCAAGAAAGTCACCAAAACGGGAACAATATTAAATAATTTGAAAGGAAAACAATATGCCAAAATATGGACGTCCTAGCACAGGACGAAAAGGAAACAATTGAAAATTGATGAATAGGAGCACAACATGAAAAGACTAAAAAAACTTCTTCTAAAAAACATTTTTACAGACAATCTAGACGGTTATGATGTGGCACTTGCCATTATCGGTGGTGTCATTGGGGTTGTCGGTGGTACGTTGATTTTCATGTTATTTTTTCAGTAAATAATACTCAATCATCAATGTAACAGTTGTACCGATGATTGACACAGCAAGAGGTACCCAGAAGCTAGTGAACCATTCTTGGCGGATAAAGGTTTTATATTGGCGGAGATAAATTAAGCCGTCATTAGTAATTCTAAAAATGCTTGATAATCTCCCTTGATAAGGTTGAGCTTCTGTAATTCTAGCATGGCAACGTTATCTTTCTCAAATAGCTTAGGATGATCGCCATGAATGATGTAATCTTGGTTATTTCTAACTTTCATCATAGCCTGTAATAGCCTTCTGGCTTGTTTTGAAACGATTTCCATAAGTTATACCTCTTTGCTTAATTTAACCCTATTATAGCAAAAAAGCCACTGAAAAATCAGTGATTTACCAAAATACTTAACTAAATTATACCACAAAAGGAGGCTGCTATGGGGAAGTTTTTAGAAAGTTTGTCTGAATGGATAAAGCAGACTGTAAAAGCAGCTATTAAGGAATTGCTGGATTTAGAGCGTGCTAAGGAGGGCAACGGTTTAATGAATATCAAGGAAACTTGTGAGTTTCTAGGGATTTCAACTAGTTGCTTTGAGGAGCACTATCGCTATAAAGCAGGCTTTCCAAAGGAGTTACCAGCCAAACGCTGGTCACGCTACGCCATTATTAAATGGCTCAAAAAACAATACTAATAACGACTTCTGGACAAGGTCGCATAGGAGTATGGTATGGATGAACTAACTACTGTACAACAACTACTGATCAGCAATTAGCAACGCAAATATTACCAGCTAAGTGACGTCTTAATCACTAGTCTGGTCGGTCTAACGGTTGCTGACACGCTTGCTATTCTGGCTATAGCTAGAAAGCAACGAGCATTAAATTTTAGATGGGAGGGGCGTGAATGACAGAAATGGATATGAATTTTATCTTTCAGGGATAACAACGATAATTACACAAAACTTAATAATGCCTATGCCCAAGATGAAACTTTGAGTAATGGAGCTGTTGGTTTGCTGACTAACTAATATAAATAACAATATAGTGCTGACGCACACCAACTAATAACAATCTTGAGCCTTACGGCACAAACTCATAATAAGGACTAATAATTAACAAACTAGTACTTATAGAATAATAAAGAGGGATAACAGAGTTATCCACAGTTTAGGAGGGAGATATGTCAGATTTAACATTTCCAGAGTTGCAACAAAAAATGCAGCTTGAAAAAGAGACAAAGAAAGGTGTTAAGTATCCTTTTCGTACAGCAGAGGATATTTACAACAAATTCAAAAAGCTAGATAGCGGTTGGAGTATTTCTTTTCCAGAGGATGATGTACTGGTTATCAAGGATAAGATTTATTACAAGGCAAAGGCTGTTGCTAAAAGAGAAAGTGATGGCTCTATTCAGACGGGTATTGGCTGGGCTCGAGAAGAAGATGTACCTGTTTTCAACACTCAAAAAGGAGCGGTGAAACAGATGCAAGATCCGCAATGGACAGGGGCTGTTTGCTCTTATGCTCGAAAATACGCTTTGCAGGGGTTATTTGCTATTGGTGGTGAGGATGTTGATGAGCATCCAGTAGATGAAAATCAAGCAGCAACGCCAAATAACCAGCAGCAGTCACAAGCGACTAATCAACAAGCCCAACAAAATCAAGTACAGCTTATCAGCAATGAGCAGTATAATCAGATTTTGAACGGCATCAAGCAGCTGGCTAACTTGGCGGGTAGACCGTTTGATGAGATTATCAATAATGTGGCTCAACATTATGGTATTCAAGATTTCCATCAAGTGCCTGTTGAGCATTTTCAAACGGTGATGAGCTATTTACAAGCCTCAATGGCTAAAGCTCAAGGCATGAATGATTTTAATAACTTATAGGAGTAAGACATGACAAAAGACGTAACAAACAGCACTTTGACAGAAATCAAAGTAGATTTTACACCAGCGACAATCAAGGTTGATTATGATGCTGTTGAAAAACAACTGAATGAGGTTGTATCTCGATATAAAGATTATGAGGTGACCGCTGAAACTTACAAGGCAGACTATGATGAGCGGACACGGCTAAATAAGCTAAAACAAGCTCTTGAGCAACGCCGCAAAGAAATCAATGCTGTCATCAGTGAGCCTTACAAAGAGTTTAAAAAGTGGTATGACCAGACTGTTAAACCGCTTGATGAGGTTATCAATCATATCACAGAGGGGCTGAATGCTATTGATGAACATGAGCGCTTGATGCGTGTGGATTTCATTCGTGCCACTTTTGAGGAAAAATGTGCCGTGGCTAGTCTTGAAAAATCCACTTTTGAGGACAAATACGATGAGTACAGTCTCAAGAAATACTTTAAAGCTGGCAAGATGGAGCTGAAAAAGGCGATACTTGAGGAAATGGATGCGCTGGTATTAGCTGAATTTGATGCTCTGGAGCAATACAAGGCTAACAAGCAGGCTATCTATGACCAAGCACAAGACTATGACCTGTTACCAGACGGCTATATCAGACATATAGAGGATGGTAAGAGCCTTGTGGATGTCTTGCAGCTTATGAAGTCAGACCGTGATCAAAAAGAGCTGCTCAAACAGCAACAAGAGGCACGAGAAAAAGCGGAGGCGGAGCGCCAAGCAGAGATTGAGCGCATGGCTCAAGAGGAAGCTAATGCAACTATCAAAGCATACAACGCCGAGACAGGCGAAATAATCGAAAATGAGCCACTTGAAAGTGATGAGGGTATAAATGTACCACCACAACCCGAAACGAGCCCAGAAGTGCCCAAATTTGAGCCTAGCGAGCCAGTGAGCTATGACTTACGTCTGACCTTTCCACTTGGCAACCCACAAGCAAAACTATTTAAAGAATGGCTAGAGGCTAACGGGGTCACTTTTGAAACGCTCTTACAAGGTAAAACAATGGCAGAACTCACAGGAGGTACAGCAAATGTCTTTTAATGAACTGATTGAAAATGTCAAGGCTTGGTCAGTGGCTAGAGAGCTTGACACAGCTAGCCCGATAAAACAAACCCAGAAACTTAACGAGGAATGGGGCGAGCTTAACGCTGGTAAAGCAAAAGCTGATCAAGACAAGCTCAAGGACAGCGTGGGTGATGTCTTGGTGGTGCTGACTATCATGGCTCAACAAATGCAATTTGATAAGATTGAGCGCTTGATTAACCCAGAGCTGACAGGTTTTGGTCACTATACCAAAAATGATGTATCAACAGATTTGCTGCTACTCTATGGCACTAAAGAAATTGGCTTGATTGCTAGTAAGTGGCTTGAGCTGATTTACAATCCAGGCGTTATCAATACTAGGACACAAATTCAATTTCATATCCGCAACCTAACAGGTATCTTGCACAAGCTGGCTATCAACGAGGGTACAGACATTGAGACGTGCTTTGAGCTGGCATGGAATGAAATCAAGAGCCGTCAAGGCAAAATGGTCAACGGTGTCTTTGTGAAACAGGAGGATTTGGAAGATGTCGGGAGATAAAAAATACTATGTATCGGCTGAACTTAATAATCTTGATATCGGTCTTACTGTTGAGGCACCCAATGAATATATGGCAGTTATTTATGGGCTTGAAGTTTTAACTGATGATTATGGCTTAGAGCGGTGTGACATAACTATTACAGATATTGAGGAGAAGCGATATGATTAACAATGTTGTTTTAGTTGGTCGTTTGACTCGTGATCCAGAGTTACGCTATACGCCACAAAATAAAGCTGTAGCGACATTCACTTTAGCAGTCAACCGCAACTTTAAAAATCAAAACGGTGAGCGTGAGGCAGATTTTATCAACTGTATTTTATGGCATCAGCCAGCTGAAAATCTTGCAAACTGGTCGCAAAAAGGGACGTTGATTGGTGTAACTGGTCGCATTCAGACTAGAAACTATGAAAATCAGCAAGGTCAGCGTGTCTATGTGACAGAGGTTATTGCAAACAATTTTCAAATTCTGGAAAGTCGCAACAGTCAACAGGGTGGTCAGCCTCAAAATCAAGGAAATTATGGTAATCAAGGTAATTTCCAAAACGGAAACAATCAAGGTTATCAATCACAGTATGACAATCAGCAACAAGCTCCAAACTTTGGTAGAGAGCCACAGCAAGGGTCATTTTTCCACGGACAAACCACGAACCCTGTGGATATTTCAGATGATGATCTTCCATTTTAGAACAGGAGCGACTAGATGAAAAAAGTCAAAGTAGATTTACAATGTCCCTTTTGTGGATTTTGCAAGATTTTAAAAACAGCGCCGCACAGAAAAGGTATCAAGTGCCCAGCATGCCGCCAAGTTATCTTTTTAAGATGGGCGACTGGTGTTGAGGGTTACGTTGATAAGTATGGTTATTATTTCCATGCTCATGAGCCTTTTGCACTAAACAAAATCAATCAAGAGTTTGAAGAGGCTTTTGAGGATGAGGACGATTTTAAACCAAGAGGGTTTACCATCAGACAAAGGCTAAAGGAGTGATAGAGTGCGTAAAATGATTGTCTGGGCGCTGTTTGATAGCGGTAATGGTTCGTACACCAAGGCTATCAACACGCTCAATAGTTCGGGGGGAGCGAAGATTGAGGTCTATCCCATAGGGCTTGACATTGAAAACAAGAACAATCACTTTATACCGCTCAATCTTGCTGATTACTCACGGATTTTTGGCGATAATAAGCTATTTGATACGCTTGACAAGCTACCACATCCAGACCTTGTAATAGCTAGTCCACCTTGTGAAAGTTGGTCTAATGCTAGTGCAATGGCAGATGGTAATGCTTGTTGGAAACAGGAAGATTTATCAGATAGCTTGTTTCAGCCACAGACACCGCCTAGTATGTTTACGATTAGGTCAAATAAGGACTATGAGTTAGCTTATCACAATTATCAGTATGACAGGCAATTTATGAAGCGTGTCAATGGTGAGCTTTGTGCTTTCAACACAATAGAAATCGTCAAGCGCTATCAGCCAAGCTATTGGATAATTGAAAATCCAGCATCTGGGAGGTTGTGGAAGTATATAGAGCAGATTATCGGTTTTCACTTGCCGCACAAGAACCCCACGCGATACAACAACTATGATTACCCCTTACAAAAACCTACTAAGTTTGCTAGTAACATCTTTCTCAATCTCAACAATGAGATTAAGCCAGCAGAAGTCGAGTGGGGGCGTTTCTCTAAGTTGTATAACGAGCGGTCAAATATCCCACAAAAGTTATTGTTAGATATTTTCCAGACCGTGCTGAAACAATTTGAAAAGGATATACAAGATGACAACACTTAACATTATTTTATTACTACTAGTTTGTCTTGCCGTTACATGGGCGGGCATCATTACAGTATGTGCTATCAATCAAGTCAAGAAAGCAAAAGCGAAGGTAGCATATTATCAAAGGCGTGATACTCAATACAGGATTGCTCAACACGTCATTGAAAACGACTGGTTTAAAAATGGCGGGGAGGTGTTTAGATGATGGATTTACAAGTTTTTGCTAATGCAGAGTTTGGAGAAATTAGAACGCTTGAAATTGATGGTCAGCCTTGGTTCGTTGGTAGAGATGTGGCGGAGGTGTTGGGGTATTCAAACACAAGCAAAGCATTAAAGGATCATGTTGACGACGAGGATAAGGGAGTAACGAAACGTTATACCCTTGGCGGAAAGCAAAATCTAACAATTATCAACGAGTCAGGTCTCTACTCTCTCATCCTGTCTAGTAAGTTGCCACAAGCCAAAGCATTTAAACACTGGGTGACTAATGACGTTTTACCAGCTATCAGAAATCATGGCAGCTATGTTGTGCCAAGCAACATGTCATTGACAACAGAGGACGCTTTTATTCAGCTCTTTCAAACGCAAAAAGAGATAAAGCAAGAACAGCAAGCTATGAAAAATGACTTAGTTTACTTAAAAGATGAGCAGCCTGTTAATCCCAACATCAACCATGACCTCACCAAAGAGCGCAATAAAACGATTATACGCTGTATGGGTGGTTATGATGCGCCTGCTTATCAAGATGACAAGTTACGCCGCAAAGTCTTTAGTCAAGCTATGCGAGAGTTTAAAGACTTATTCAAAGTGCCACGCTATGACTTACTCAAAAAGAAAGATGTAGAGCGTGCTTATGAATACTGGGGAAAATGGCAACCATCAACCAATCTAAGAATTGAGATTGAAAACGCCAATAACCAGACAACGCTTGAGCTGAACTGATGAGGTGGTTTATGAAATGTGAACTATACAATGACCACTTTGAGAATGCAAAGCGGTATAACATCCCCAGAGCACAGCTGATTATTGCTGACATCCCTTATAATCTCGGTAACAACGCCTATGCGAGTGACCCTCGCTGGTACAAAGACGGCGACAATAAAAATGGTGAGAGTAAGCTCGCGGGTAAGTCGTTCTTTGATACGGACAATGACTTTAAAATCAATAATTTCTTTGATTTCTGTAGTCGCTTGCTCAAGAAAGAACCTAAAGCCAAAGGACAAGCGCCAGCGATGATAGTTTTTCACGCTTGGCAGCAGCGGGACATGGTGATTGAATGTGGAAAAAGGCACGGATTTAACAACGCTTATCCGCTATATTTCACAAAGAAATCAAGCCCGCAAGTTTTAAAAGCTAACATGAAAATTGTGGGAGCGGTTGAGGAGGCGACGGTCTTATATCGTGATAAGTTGCCAAAATTCAACAACGGTGGGGCTATGGTGCTCAATCACGCACCTTGGGAAAAAGATAGCTCTTACCCCACAATCCACCCCACACAAAAACCGATACCAGTTTTAAAACGGCTGATTGAAATTTTTACGGATGAGGGTGATGTTGTGATTGATCCAGTGGCAGGCTCTGGCTCAACGTTAAGAGCAGCTATTGAGATGAACAGAAATGCCTATGGCTTTGAAATTAAAAAGGACTTTTATCGTAAAGCGCAAGACCAGATGTTATCAACATTTCAAGTCAGTTTATTTTAAAAACAATGACTATCAAACAACAATATACGATTTTTTGGAGGACAAACATAATGACTAAAGGAAATAAACCAGTACCAGCAGTATTTGTAAAACAGAACTTAGAAGAGTTTACCATCGAGTTACACCACATGGCAAAGAATGAGATGCGCAAAAGTCTGATGAACAAAGATAAAGAAACTTTTGAGTTGGCAAATGTTATTCATAATGTTTCTCATGGCTTGATTGACATCTTAAAAGGAAAAACAGCAGAAGAGGCGCTTGAGCGTATCTTTGAAGATGAAGAGGCTGACGCTGTTGTTGGTGCAATCGCTTTAAACCTTAAAACAGGCGATTTCCAGGGTATCGAGAACATCGAAAAACCAGAACTGAAAAAGCAGCTTGCCTCTGCTTTGAACCAACTCACTAAAAAACTGGAGGATGAGTAGATGGGGTGGCTTGTGCAGATACAGAAATACTCTGAAAAAGGTCTATTGACCTATGAAAGCTACAAATTTGAGACCAAAGAAGAAGCGGAACGCTTTAGAAAAACCTTGCAAGTGCATTCTGAACTTTTGCATATCAATAAGTGAGGTGGTGACATGACTGATAAAAAGTTAGTCGGCTTAGTGCTGTCAGTCCTAGCTTTATCCCTATCAACATTCAACTTGGGGATGCTAGTATCAAAGCAGTATTATAAGCCGCAGGTTGTCGCTTTGCAAAAGCAAGTAAAGCACCTCAAAGCCAACAAGTCCACCATCATCTATCAGACTGATAATGTAGGTGGCTCTCTAGTCGGCAAAGTGACCGGTAAACAGGTCATTGATGGCTATTACACAGTGACCGCCGGCGCTTACGGAAAGTTTCTGGTCACAAAAGAACAGTATGACAGCATCAACGTTGGCGATGATGTACCAGAGTATTTGAAAGGTGGAGTTAATAGATGACAGAGAGTGCAAAATTAACCAAAGAAGATATTAGAAACATGAACCTTAAAGAGTTTAGTAGTTTGTCTAAAGCTGTTAATACAAGTCTTACAGGTATGGTTATGTCTATTACAGTTCTTGCTCTTCAAGATCCGCAATATAGCAAGGAAGAAGTAGAGAATTTTCGTAATTTAATTTCTGTATATGTTGATTTCTTGGAGGAAGAATATATTGATAGTAAATTTTGAGGAGGTAACTGAAAATGAATAAGCGTCAAAAGAAAAAGCACCTTTTAAAGGGCTTGAGCCGTGAAGAACGATATGAGCGGACACATTGCCCCGTGTGTAAGGGCAATATGGGCTTATTCGACAGTTATTTCAACAGCTATGGATTTTGCTGCGATACTTGCGGGTACGAGTATTACGGCATTTCAAGACCTTAGGAAAGGGGCAAACTAAAAAAGCCGTGATTACTCACGACAATGTTAAAGCATATCTTTCATATTATTATAACATGAAAGGGTAATCATGAGCAAAGCGTACGATATTTTAAACGAACTCAAAATGCTGACGCCGTATATTCAAAGTTTGGAAGATGAGCGTGAGCAGTTGAGAGCGTCACTCTTGACCAGTCCAAAAATCAGCGATATGAAAGTCGCAGGCGGTATTAAGCGCAACGTTGATGATTCATACATTAGTATGCTTGGCATTGATGAGGAACTTGAAGCAGCGCTCAAACGTAAACGAGAGCTGACTGGATTACTTAAGCAATTACCGCATGAAGAAGGGTTGGTCTTGAGAATGGCGTTTATTAACAGGTACAGTGAATATGAAATCCGAGACCGATTGCGTATTGGTCGCAATAGGTACTATCAACTGAAAAAAGGTGGTATCAAAATGCTAGACGAGATTTTACTAGGTGGTACAAATTAACACTAATTAACACTAATTAACACTAATCAACACATTGCAAAGTGTTATTATAGTATCATCAAAAAAAATGAAAGTAAGGCACATGGGCGTCTTACTTTTTTGTGTCAGAGGAGGTGGTCTAGTGAGTGGCTAAATTAACCCCAAAGCAAGAGTTGTTTGTCCAAGGGATAATCGCTGGACTATCTCAACGGCAAGCATACAGGAAAGCCTACAAAGCTGATAAGATGAAAGATGAGACTGTTGATAGCAATGCTTCACGTTTACTTCAAAACAGCAAGGTTTTAGCAAGGTATCGTGAGTTGCTCAAACAGTTCTCAAACATGTCTCTCTGGTCACGAGAGCAGGCTTTCAATGAGTATGAGTGGCTGAAAAACAAGGCAAAACAAGCGATTGAAAACGAAGGTGTTAAGCAGGCAAATGCTAACGCCTTTTTAGCTGCTGTGGATGGTATGAACAACATGGCGTTTAAAGAGCTTGAACTTGAGGATAAGAAGCTGGTGCGTGAGATTGAACTCTTACAGGCTAAGTTGGACGCTATCAAGGGTTCTAAACCAGATACAAGACTTATGGAAGCATTGCTCAATGCAGTGGAAGGAGATGACAAATAGCTATGAATATTGTTTTTTCAAGCAAACAGAAGGACATCATCAGACGTCCTTTTAATTATGAGCTGGAGGTCAATGAAGGCACTCCCCGAAGTGGAAAAACAACGGCTGGTCATTTTCGTTATACTAGGTACTTGATTGAGTCTGAGGACGAAAATCATCTGGTGTCAGCTTACAACCAAGAACAGGCTTATCGTCTTTTTATCGATGGTGATGGGACAGGTCTCATGCACATCTTTGATGGCAACTGTCAGATTAGGCATGATGAGCATGGCGATCATTTGCTGATTGAGACACCTAAAGGGACTAAGCGTGTTTACTACAAGGGTGGTGGCAAGGTCAATAGTGTCGGTGCTATCACAGGGATGTCGCTGGGTTCGGTTGTCTTTTGTGAGATCAATCTGCTCCACATGGATTTTATCCAAGAGTGCTTTAGACGGACATGGGCGGCAAAGCTACGTTATCACTTAGCAGACCTCAATCCGCCAGCGCCTCAACATCCAGTCATCAAAGAAGTCTTTGACGTGCAAAACACCCGCTGGACACATTGGACCATGGATGACAATCCTATCTTGACGGAAAAGCGTAAGCGTGACATCATCACGAGCTTAAAGAAGAACCCTTATCTCTACAAGCGTGATGTGCTGGGGCAGCGTGTCATGCCACAGGGGGTCATCTACGGCTTGTTTGATATGGAGCGCAACATCAAGGACAGTCTCCTTGGTGAGCCTATCGAGATGTATTTTACAGCGGATGGTGGGCAGTCAGACGCAACATCTATGAGCTGTAATATCGTCACAAGGATACGAGAGAATGGCAAGGTGACCTTCAGGCTCAATCGAGTGGCGCATTATTACCACAGTGGAGCAGAGACTGGGCAAATCAAAGCCATGTCAACCTACGCTCCTGAACTTAAGCAGTTCATGGACTGGTGCACCAAAAAGTATCAGCTGCGCTATACCGATGTCTGGGTCGACCCTGCCTGTAAATCGCTGCGTGAGGAATTGCATAAGATTGGTATCATGACCAGAAAAGCCATGAACAACGCTCATGATGTTAACAGCAAGTCCAAGGGTATCGAGGTGGGGATTGAGCGTGGGCAGAATATCATCTCTGACGGGCGCTTTGTTCTTGTCAATCACAGCGAAGAGGAGTATGACCACTATCATTTCTTGAAAGAAATTGGTCTCTATAGTCGTGATGATAAGGGCAAGCCCATAGATAAGGATAACCACGCTATGGATGAGTTTCGCTACAGTGTCAATGTCTTTGTGACTAGGTACATCAACTTTATTTAGGAGCTAGAGATGGGAGTTATCCAAACGATTAAGAATTTCTTTACAAGGAGTAAGTACGTCATGACTGCACAGCATTTATCGGTGATTACAGACCACCCTAAAATCGCTATCACGTCTGAAGAATATCACCGCATTTTGGAGAACCTGCGCTATTATCAGAGCAAATGGGATGATATTAAGTATCTGAACACGGAGGGCGAGACCAAGAAGCGCAAACGCAATCATTTGCCGATTGGGCGAACAGCTGCGAAAAAGATTGCTAGTCTGGTTTTTAACGAACAGGCTGAAATCAAGGTTGATGATGAGAAAGCTGACGCTATTATCCAAGAGCAGTTGCAAAACGACCGCTTCATCAAGAATTTTGAGCGCTACCTTGAGAGTTGTTTAGCTCTGGGTGGGCTTGCTATGCGTCCTTACGTTGACGGTGATAAAGTTCGTGTAGCTTTCATTCAAGCGCCAGTCTTTTTCCCTCTGCAGTCCAACACTCAGGACGTGTCTAGTGCGGCTATTGTGACTAAGACAGTCAAAAGCGAGGGCAACAAGAACAAATACTACACCCTCATCGAGTTTCACGAGTGGGACAAGGATGATAAGTACATCGTGACAAACGAGCTCTACAAGTCTAGTAGTCAGAATGTGGTGGGTGACAGAGTACCACTTGCTGAACTCTACGAGGACTTGGAAGAAGTGGCGGAGCTGACAGACATGAGTCGTCCTCTCTTCACCTATCTCAAGACCCCAGGCATGAACAACAAGGACATCAATAGCCCTTTAGGACTGTCTATCTTTGACAATGCGACGTCTACCATTGACTTTATCAATACAACTTATGACGAGTTTATGTGGGAGGTCAAGATGGGGCAGAGACGTGTTGCGGTGCCTGATAGCATGATACGGATGAGTGTGCAGGGCGAGGGTGGTGACGTCAAGTTCATCAAGCGCTTTGAGTCTGAGCAGAATGTCTATCAAATGCTTGGCGGTGAGGACAGCCATGTCACTATCACAGACCTAACAACCCCTATCCGCTCTGATGACTACATCACGGCTATCAATAAAGGGCTAAGTCTTTTTGAAATGCAGATTGGTGTGTCTGCTGGCATGTTTACCTTTGACGGTAAGAGCATGAAGACAGCGACCGAGATTGTCTCTGAAAACAGCGACACTTATCAAATGCGTAACAGCATTGTTAGTTTAGTCGAACAGTCACTAAAAGAGCTGGTTGTTTCTATGTGCGAGCTTGGTAAAGCCTACGGTCTCTACAAGGGCAATATTCCAGACATGAGTACTATTAGCATTAACCTTGATGATGGGGTCTTTACAGACCGAAACGCAGAGCTGGACTACTGGGTCAAGGTGGTAACGGCCGGTTTTGCGCCTGACGTGATGGCAATTGAAAAGGTGCTCAATGTGACACCAGAGGAAGCCAAAGAAATCAAGGCTCAAATCAGTGGTGATGTGCTTGACAGTAGCAACGATGAGCGTAGCGATGATGACGTAGAAGTGTATGGAGAGTAGCTAGATGGCTGATGACAAGAAGAAACCAATCAAGCTCAACGATGAGCAGCTTATGCTTGATGCTAGCCAAGTGGCAGACATCTATCATCAGCTGACGCTTGACTTATTTGACCAAGTCGTAGACCGCTTGAAAGAACGTGGCTCTGCTAGTCTTGACGATAACCCCTACATCTGGCAACTGGAGAAGATGAACGAAATGGGCTTGCTCAATGACGCTAATCTCAAGCTCATTGCGGAGCGTTCTGGGATAGCTGAAGAGCAGCTCAGATATGTCATCCAAAACGAGGGCTATAAGGTCTACACAGACACTAAGCAACAGCTTCTAGAAGCGACTAAAGGCGGAGAGTTTGTTCATAACTCCCTCATTCAGACCAATCTTGCTGCTTATGTCAATCAGACTATGGGAGATATAAATAACCTCATCAACACCACTCTGCCTAAGAGTGTGTTAGGAGCTTATCAGTCCATCATCGAGGAAGCTACAGCAAAGGTGATAACGGGGCTAGCAACGTCAGACAAGGCTATTTCTGATACGGTCATGAAATGGGCTAAAAAAGGCTTTTATGGCTTTACAGATAGCCAAGGCAAGCACTGGCGAGCAGATACCTACGCTAGGCAGGTCATCAAGTCCACGGCTTGGCGTGTCTATCGTGAGGTCAGAATGTCTGCAGCTGAAGAACTTGGTATAGATACCTTTTACTACTCTAAGAAAGCGACAGCTCGTGAGATGTGTGCGCCATTGCAGCATAGGATAGTCACTACAGGCGTTGCTAGGACGGAGCACGGCGAGCGTATTTATGCGCTATCTGATTACGGATACGGCACAGCTGGAGGTTGTCTAGGTATCAACTGCACGCATGAAGTCACGCCTTTTGTCGTTGGTGCAAACTATAAGCCTGATTTACCCGATGAACTAAAAAACTTAACACCTGAGCAGGCTATCGAAAATGCCAACGTACAGGCTAAGCAAAGAGCTCTAGAGCGGTCTATCAGACAGTCCAAGGAGTTTTTACATGTAGCTGAAAAACTGGGTGACACGGAGCTTATCGACAAGTACAAGCACAAGGTCAGAATACAGCAGGGCGCTATGCGAGACTACCTCAAACAGCACCCGTTTCTCCACCGTGATTATGCGAGGGAGAAGTATTATACCGACCCTTATAATCAAGCTAAGAAAGAGGTTGAGCTTAGGGTACGTCAGGAAAAAGTGACCAAGGAATATGAGCGAGCCAAGGAACTTTTAGGGGAAAAAGCACCAAAATCATTGTCAGAATTTAAGAAAATGGGATATAATAACACTAGAGGGTACAGGCAAGTATTGCTCAAGTCTGACTTGCAGGAACAAATCAACAACGGCGAGCTATCTTTGGTTATCAATCAGGACAAGCAAAATAGACACGCCAAGAACCACAAGGCCTATGCTGATTATGTCTCAAGCAATAAGAGCAAAAATAAGCCGATACCTGGTTATATCACAGTAGACAATGATACTGTCCAGAAGATTATCAATGACAATTACCTGGACGGTACCATAGTCAAGCGTCAGAAAGGGCAGTATAGCTCTATTATCAAGATTGACACTAAGAGTGGTGTTGCATATAGTCGCTCAGACCTAGCTGGAGCTTATCCAACAGAGACAGATGAGTTTACTATTCACATTTCCAAAGCTACTACTCACCTAGTGCCAAAAATGCCAAGCGACAACAAAGAGGGAGGTACTCAATGAAATTATGGGAATATGTAAATAAAACAGTCCGCCTAGTATTAGTTGATGGCACCTCTGTCATTGGAAAGGTGCTTGATTGGTATGATGGAGTTGATTTAGATGGTGATGATGAAATCGTCATAGAAGACTACTCATATCCAGAAAGTAGTATTAAGCAAATTGAAGTTATCAGCACTTAGTATAGACTAGGTGCTTTTCTTAATTCAAAAATCATCAAAATTTATATTAAGCATTCGAGTTATCGAGTGCTTTTTCTTTGCCCTGGATATGGCGTAAAAGTGTCTGTATTTCAGTCCCTCGTGACGTAAAACAAAGGAGTTAAGGCATGAGTCTTAAACGTGAGATGTTGGTTGACGCTGGTATCACAGATAATACTGTGCTGGATAATATCATGCAAGCGTACGGTGCAGGTATTGAAAATGCTAAGTCACAGGCTAAGTCTGAGCTACAGGCAGAAAACAACAGCTTAAAAGAACAGCTTGAGCAACAAACACAGACTATCAAGGACTTGCAGGACAAGGAGGGGGTCAGTGCTGAACTGAAGCAGCAGCTAGAGGACATCAAGACCCAATTTGACACCTACAAGACAGATAGTGAGTCTAAGCTTGCTCAAGTGCAAAAAACAAACGCTGTGGCGCTTGCTTTGAAAGATGTAGGGGCGCACAACTCAGAGGACTTGATGAAGTTTATCGACCTAGACAAGATTGAGCTAGGCGAAGATGGCAAGCCCATGCTTGACGAGACCATCAATAGTCTCAAGGAGTCTAGTCCTTACTTATTCCAATCGCAAGATGAGCCGCAGCCCAACCCTAAAATTTCTGTAGGAGGTAACCCAGCCGCTGATAGCGGAGATAACCTCAGTGCAGAAGATAAAGCCTTATTTGCAGGCTTTGATAGTGTGTAATTCAAAATAAAGAAAAGAGGTAACTCACATGGTCGTAAACTATGCAGCTAAATTTGATACTAAAGTAGATGAGCGCTTTACCAAAGAAGCCCTCTCAACTGGTATTATTAACCAATACTTTGACTTTACTGGCGTTGATACAGTAAAAGTGTACTCTGTGCCAACGACAGGCATGAATGACTACCAACTTAGTGGTCAAAATCGCTATGGTACTGCAGAAGAGCTGGGTAACACCGTTCAAACAATGGTGCTAAAAAAGGACCGTTCTTTCACATTCACTATTGATAAACGCTCTCAACAAGATACAAATGGTGTCATGGAAGCTGGTAAAGCTCTTGCTCGCCAATTGTCTGAGGTCGTTATTCCTGAAATTGATACTTACCGTTTCGCTACGGTGGTGGCAGGCGCAGCTCCTGAACACATCAAGACTGAAGCGATCACAAAAGAAAATGCTTATGAAGCTATCTTGGATGGTCAAGTAGCTTTGACAGACGCTCTTGTTCCTGTCGCTGGTCGTGTACTGCATGTATCGCCTACTTTTTACAAGCTCATTAAACTTGACCCAACATTTGTCAAAAATTCTGACCTTGGTCAAGACATCACTATCAATGGTCAAGTGGGTATGATTGACGGTTTGCCAGTGGTGCTAACGCCGTCATCACGTTTGCCAAAAGGTGTAGAGTTCTTGATTGCTCATCCAGCAGCTACCACATCACCTGTTAAACTCGAGGACTACAAAGTGCACGATAACCCACCAGGTATTAACGGTCAACTCGTTGAAGGTCGTATTCGCTACGATGCTTTTGTTCTTGACAATAAGAAAAAAGCTATCTATGTGCATAAGTCTGCTTAGGAGGTAAACAATGCCTAGAAAAAAATCTGAAGAAGTGGTAGAGTCCGTCGCTGTTCGGAACTCTGTCACGCTTTCTAAAAATGGGGTGACATTTGAATTGTCTAACCCCATCATGATTTCGGCTTTTAAAAATCAAGGCTATGAAGTGGAGGAGTAGGCAATGGCAAAATACAGAGCAAGGTCAAATGTTGTCTTTATTATTGACGGTAAAGAAACAGCATTTGACGAAAATGTTGAGTACGATATGGAAGTTAAGATGGCTGATAAACTGAACGCCAAAGGGAAAGTGACGCACCCTGAACTCAGCCCTTTCCTTGTTCGTACTGACAAAGATGAAAAGAAAACCAAGGCGGATGAATAACACCGCCTTTTTGATTGGAGGTGGTTGTTATCGTCTATTTAACCAAAGATGAGTTTTTAGACTTGGGCTTTGATGAGGTTGAGGATTTTGACAAACTGGAAAAACGAGCTGAGATTGCCATCAATCTCTTTTTAAATGGTTTTTACGACTTTGTAGACTTTGAGAAAGAGATTGAGCACAGAAAGAAAGCTGTAAAGCTAGCGACTGCTTTTCAAGTGGCTTATCTGGATGTTAGTGGCATCATGACAGCGGACGATAAACAGTCGCTGTCTAGTGTGTCTCTAGGGCGAACGTCTGTCAGCTATCAAAACAGCGCTCACAGCGATTTGGAGAGTGCTCGGTATAATCTATCGCTGGACGCCCTAAACGCTCTTAGAAGCGCTGGATTTGGCTACAAGGGGGTCAGCTATGATAGATAAGCGAACACTCATCGACACAGTGACTATCCAAAAGCCATCAGACCAGAAAGACAGCTGGGGTAAGGTCGTTTTAGCAGACAAAATCACACTTAGCCCTGTCCGCTTTGACAGGCAGTTCAGTGTCCAAGGTACGCAAAATAACCGTAAGGAATCGAAACCTAGTGTCTTGTTTGTCTATCCCAAATACTGCCCTGTGGTACTAGATGATAGTTTTGAGAATGCCATTGTCAACGATGGCAAACGTGACTACAAAGTGACCTCTATCATTCCTGTCAGTTACCCACACAAGCAGAAAATCTTTTGTTATGAAGTGGAGTGTGTCTAATGGGAACGACTGTATCGGTTAAAATTGACCTCAAAGGAATTGAGAAAAAAGTCAGTCCGCAAGCTTTTGCAAAAGGACAGCTTGCTATTGCTAGTCAAATGAAGATGGATATGCAGCCTTTTATTCCACGAAAAAGCGGAGAGTTGAGCGGTAGCGGTCAGGTCAGTCGTGATGGCGTCAAGTATCCTGGTCCCTATGCTAGAGCACAGTTTTACGGCTCTAGCTATAATAAAAAGCGGAGCTTTGTCTTTAAGAAGTACACCACGCCTGGAACTGGCAAGCGGTGGGATTTGAAGGCCAGCGCTAAACACTTGAAAGACTGGGAGCGGGTCGGTCTAAAAGCTATGGGAGTAAAATAATGAAAAACATTGACTTTATAGAGCGTCTTAGAGATAAGATAAATGCTCTTGACTTAGCCATTGAAGCAAGACTAGATTATCTTGATGAAAAAGAAGGATTAGTGATTTATGCTCTTCCTGGGGGAAAAGTTGAGGACGAGGACTTAGCTGGTACTCAAACAGTCAGCTTGCCTTATGAGATAGCTATTAAATCACAAGACCAAGCCTTAAATAATGTCATCTTATGGCAAATCAACGCAGCACTATCCAGCTTTGACTTAAACCTTGATAGCTCCAATGGTTCATACACTTTTTTGAATTTGACGGTGGAGGCACCATCGCTAAATGACTTGGATGAACAGGGTTTCTATGTCTATCTGCTTGATGTGACTGCACGTTTAGAAATTGAAAGGAAATAACATATGTCTAAAAAGAAAAATGCACTACGCAAACACTACATTGCACCATATGATCCAGAACATCCAGATACTGTGCCAGAAGAAAGTGCTTATCTTTGGCTTGCTAAAGGTCTGAAAGAATCTGCGCCAGAAATTGATGAAGATACAGATGACGCTGCTTACTTTGATGGAGATGGTACATCTGAAGAAATCGTCGTTAGTAAACGCCGCGGGCGCTCTTTTGAAGGTCATCGAGACTACAGTGACGCAGCTCAAAATTATGTGGCTGATTTGGAAGATGCAATCGGTGATGAACTGCTCTGCTGGTACAAGGAAGTTCAAGCTGATGGCAAACAACTTAAAGAAGGTCCAGCTCGTCTCTCTGAAATTGAAATCGGTGATGGTGAGGCGTCTGAATTTGAAAGTATCAAATTTAAGATTACTTGGATTAAAAAACCAACGAAAAAAGCAGTTGTATCTGCAACCTAATAAGCAAGCTGGCTAAATGCCAGCTTTTATTTTTGTAAAGAAGAGGTATGAAAATATGGTAGTCATTAAAAAACGTAGCAATATTATTCCGATTGATTTTGGAGAGTTTCAACTTGAGTACAATGTCAATGATAAAGGTGTTAATAACCTTGAAAAGTACACAGAGAACCTCAAAAAAGAATGGGACAATATCCAAAAATTACCAGATAAAGAAGCACAAAAAGCGGGTTATGACCTTGTCAAGAAAAATTGGGTTGATTTGTTTGGTGAAGAAGCATTTGCAAAAGTTTATGCCTTGGCCGGTGATGACAGTGTCATTACTCTTGATTATCTCATGCAGACGTTGATTGGTATCCCTAAAGAATATGAGTCCCGCAACTCTGCAGATGTTATTAAGAAATATTTGGAAGATTAGCCTATGTTAGATTTATCAAGGAAATTAGTTGATGAGCTAGTCCTTGATGATGTGACCTATCCTCTTAATTTGTCTTTTAACAAAGTGCTGCGTATGTTTGACATGTGGGAGGATGATGAGGTGCCAGATTATGTCAAACCTCATTTTGCTTTGAGGATATTGACGGGTGAAAAGTTTGAACAATTGACAGCTCAAGAGGCTATGGATGTGTTTGAACAAGTCTTTGATGAGCATATTCAGATTAAGAAAGCGATTGAAGAAGTGCCTGAGTATGATTTGGCAGGTAATGTCATGAAACCTGTTAAAGCTGGGACTAGCACTAAAAAGAAGCGTGTTTATAGTCTCAAATATGACGGCGAGTACATCTATGCGTCTTTTATGCAGGCTTATAAGATAGATTTATTTGAGCAGCAAAATAAACTGCACTGGAAGAAGTTCAATGCTTTGTTAGCAGGTTTACCAGAAGGGACTAAGCTTATCGAGGTCATCAAAATTCGCTCTTATGAGCCACAAAAAGGGGATACGCAGCGCCACATTGATGAAATGAAGGAACTGCAAGAAGAGTACCGCTTGCCAGATGATTAGAAGGAGGTGGAGAAATGGCAGATGGTTCTGTTACCATCAAAGTTGATTTAGATGGTTCTGACGCTCAATCAGGTGTCAGTAGATTAAAGCATTCGTTAAATGGACTAGAAGGAGCAGGCTCAAAGGTTGGGTCTGTTTTTAAGTCTGTCCTTGGAGCCAACTTGATTTCTTCAGCTCTGACGACTGGCGTTAGTACAGTTACAAATGGCGTACGTGACATGATGAGCGAGCTGAATAGCTCGCAAAAGGCTTGGAAAACCTTTGAGGGCAACTTACAAGCTTTCGGTCGGTCTGCCGATGAAATCAATGCGGCAAAGACGGAGATGCAGGATTTTGCGACTAAGACTATTTACTCTGCCTCTGATATGGCGAGTACTTACTCACAGTTGGATGCTGTGGGTACTAAAAATGTGGGTAGTCTTGTCAAAGCCTTTGGTGGTCTTGCTGCTTCTGCTGAAAATCCAGCACAGGCGATGAAATCTCTATCAACCCAAGCAACACAAATGGCAAGTAAGCCAAAAATCGCTTGGATGGACTTTAAAATCATGATGGAACAAGCACCAGCTGGTATGGCGGCAGTTGCTAAAGAAATGGGCATGTCAACGGCTGAGTTGGTGTCAGCGGTACAGGATGGTAAGGTCAACACCGAAGATTTTTTCGATGCTATGAACCGTGCAGGGAACTCTGACGCTTTTCAAAAGATGGCGACAGAGTTTAAGACGGTTGACCAAGCTATTGATGGTGCTAAGGAAAGTCTATCTAATAGCTTGATGCCTGCCTTTGAACAGCTCAATAAATTTGGCATCAAAGCGGTTGTAGCGATTAGTGATGCTTTGGAAAAGATTAACTTTGACAAGTTGGCGTCTAATCTAGGCGATTTTCTAGGCAAGATAGATGTTGCAAAAGGAATTGAAAACATCCAACAAGCCTTCAAAACGGTCTTTAATCCACTGTTGTTAGTGAAATTTCAGTCTGCTCTAGATAGTGTTAAGGGAGCTATTGGCTCTATCGGTGATGCTCTACAATCGGCAGGTGGTAGTACAGCTATCTTTTTGACAATTTCTAATGTGATAGGAGCAGTTTTAAATACTATTTCTGCAGGTAATCAGATTTTCCAAAAATTCTTGACTTCATTCACGCAGACAGGAGCAGTTAAGGCGTTGAAAGCAGCTTTTGATAGCTTAGTTTACGCTTATACCAACGTCATCAACAGTATCACGCAGTCATCTGCTTGGTCTATGCTCGGGACAGTCATTGGAACGGTTGTAACATGGATTTCTAAGGCAGTTACTGCCTTTGGGAACTTTGTAGCTAGTCTGCCATCTGGCGTTATTTCCACACTGACCACTGGCTTAGTTGGTTTAGTAGCAGGCTTTAAGGCTTTCAATTTCTTGAAGTCGTTTAACCCGTTTAGTCTTTTCAAAAAGAATGCAACGAGTGGTGTCAGTGGTGCTAGCTCAGCTGTTAAGTCAGCAGGTAGTGGCATGGTCTCTATTGTTAAAAGTTTGGGGAAAAGCGTTGCAACTGCTGCTAAGGGCATAGGTTCAGGTCTTGCCTCCGCTTTTCGTGGTATTGGTCAAGGTCTCGCTATGGTCAATCCTGTTACAATTGCAGCTTTAGCGGCTCCTATTTTGGCACTTGGAGCAGCCTTCGCACTTATGGGCATGCAAGGACAAGGCATAGCCACAATTCTGCAAGGTGTAGGTAGTGTAGTAATCAGTGTTGGTACAGCTATCGGAACTATCTTGAACATGGCTATACAAGGTTTAGCCAACGCTTTGGTAATTGTGGCACCAGTTTTACCTATAATAGCGCAGTCTTTTGCTATGCTGTCGCCCTTAGTGATGGCAGCTGGTGTGGCTATTAGCATGATTATCAGCTCCTTTAGTAGTTTAGCACCTGTTATCACAGCGCTGGGTACAGCACTAAGTCAAGTTATTACAGCTATTAGCTCGGGTGTGGCTCAGATTGTAACGGCGGTGACGCCGATTATCCAAATTATCGCCAATGCTTTTGTGGCGGTTGTGCCTGTCGTGGCAGGGGCTATTGTGCAAATTGTGCAAGCCCTAGCGCCTTTCATTCCAGCGGTGACACAGATGGTGCAGGCGACAGCTCCAGTCTTGACTGGTATCGTGGACGCCTTTAACAATCTCATCAGTCAAATTTCGCCGATTATTGACAGTATCTCTAATCTCTTCAAGACGCTTGGTGAGCAGATAAGCTCTATTCTAGATAGTGCTCGTGGTGTGATTGAAAGCTTTGGAGGCGCTATTCGCAATGTCCTTGATGGTGTGGCTGGTATCTTTGATAGTATCGGAAATGCTGCTAAAAATGCAGGTCAAGGGGTTAAGCTCATGGCGCAAGGGGTGAAAATCCTTGTGGATTTAAACTTAGGTGACTTGATTGGAACATTAGCAGCAGTCGCAGGTGGTCTTGGTGCTATTGCTGCTTCTGGTATCGTTAGTGCGGGACCTGGTTTACAGCAGGCTGGTCAAGGTCTACGTCTGATAGCGCAGTCTGCCCAGCAGGCTAGTCTAGCTATGATGACCTTGCCAACGGCTCTCACGGTGTTTAGTGCATCGCTTACCACTATACCAGCTCAGCTTTCAACTATCACAAATAGCTTCACAACTTTTGGCGCTTCACTAGCCTTGGCATTTGCTACCATCCCAGCCACGCTTACCACAGTGACAGCTAGCTTCATGGTCTTTTCAAGCTCTGTGACAAGCTCGCTGGCAGGCTTTAGCATGCTGACGTCTGTGTCTGGTGTCTTTCAAGCTAGTCTAGGCGTTATCTCTGGCTCGCTTGGTGTGGCTACGGCAAGCATGTCTGCTTTTGGTGGTGAGGTCAGAGTTGTTGTGTCTAGCATGTCCTCTCTGGGAGCTAGTGCCAGTGCAGCCGCTAGCGCAATGGCTGGCATGAGCGCTGGTATCAGTGGCTCTCTGTCAGCTGTGGTTACGACAGTAACCTCTGCAGGGAATAGGATGGTGACGGTCATGCAAGCCAGCATGAACCGCATTGTGACTGTGGTGCGTAATGGTATGACAAACGCTTCTAGTGCTGTTCGAAATGGTGCTAGTCAGATGGTGTCAGCTCTACGCTCTGCTGGGGCACAAATGGTTACAACGGCGCAATCTATGGTTAATCAAACAGTCAGTGCTGTTCGTAACGGACGCAGTGCTATGCAGTCCGCTGGTCAGTACATGGCGCAAGGTCTCGCTGTCGGTATGCGCTCTGCTCTTAGTGAGGTCACTCGAGCAGCTAATGAGCTTGTCGCTCAAGCAGAAAAAGCAGCCAAAGCAAAAGCTAAAATCAACTCGCCATCTCATCTGTTTCGTGATGAGGTCGGCTTTTGGATTGGTGCTGGTATCGCTAAAGGTATTGATAACAGATCCAAAGAGGTCAATGCTAGTCTTGATTTCATTCGTGAGCAGGTCAATGGCTTTAATTTACGCATCAATGACGTTTTGGGTGCTTCAACGGCGCAACTCTCTAGCCAAATCAAGCTAGAAGCTGTCCGCACCAAAATCCCACAAGCTGCTCAAAACAAAACGCAAAACACCTTTAACGCTCAAAATATCGGCTTATTACAGGACATGCTGGATAAGTTTGACAGACTGCAAGAGGCGGTAGAAGCTGGTCAAGTCATTATGATGGATACTGGAGCGCTAGTAGGCGCAACGTCCGCTGATATGGATGTGGCGTTAGGACAACGTTTAGACATGGAAAGGAGACGCTCATTGTGATAACACCAATCAAAGAGTACATCGAGTTTGGTCACTTTAACACAAAAGACTATGGGCTTTATCTGGAGAGTCGTAATGCGCCAACACCTGAAGAAAAAGAGATTATTGAGGACATCCCTTTATTACAGGGCGTCCTTGACTTCTCTATGATTTTGGGTGAGCGGATTTTTAAGACACGAGAGATTGAGTATGAGTTCAAGCTACCAAACACTGCTTACGAAGAGAGGAAAGTGGTGGAGCGCCGTATTAAGCAGTTACTCATGTCGTTTGGTGAGCAGAAGCTCTATGATACGCATGATAATGGCTATTTTTGGCTAGGAAAGTGCAAGTCTGTCTCTGTCAAACACGATCCGGGCAAGCGCAACTTTATCGCCACTATCATATTCACAGTCTATCCTTTCATGTTTACCTTGAGTAATTACTTTGATGATGTGTGGGATAGTTTTGACTTTGACGACGGTATCGCAGGTTTTACCAAGTACACTATCAACGGCTCAAAGGAGCTGACTCTTATCAATACCAGTGACAACACTGTAGCCCCAGAAGTTGCAGTGTCTAGTGCTATGACGCTGGAACTTGATGGGTCTAGCTATGACTTCTTAAAAGGCACAGCGACACACTTTGTCATGGGACTAAAGCCTGGTATCAATAAAATCAAAGTGACCGGTAACGGCACTGTGTCTATTCGATGGAATGCGGAGGTGATGGGATGAGAACTGTTAGAGCAGGTTATCGTGTGCGCTATTGGGATAGCGTTGATGACAGGACGCCCAAAATATTACATGAGCCCTTGACAAGTAAATCCGATAAGCTGTCCAGTGGTAAAATCAGTCATGCGCAAAATGCAGCGGATACTTTTACCTTTAAAATCTCCACGCAAAACAGCTATTATCAAAAGTTGCAAGTCATTGTTGGCATTATCGAGGTGGAGAATATCTTTGATGGCTCTATTGAGTTTAGAGGACGTATCTTAGAGATTTCGGGCGAGATGTCAAGCGCTGGACTCTTTTATCAAGAGGTGACTTGTGAGAGCGATTTGGGCTATTTAAACGATATGACTCTTGCTTTCGAGAAAAGGGTTAATAATGGACCAGGGGAGTATCTCAGGCACATCATCTCTTTTCATAATAGCCGTGTTCCGCAACACAAAAAGTTTCACATTGGTACTGTGACGATGAACAAGGAGGATGGGTCAGACGCTCCTTACCTCTATACAACCTATGAGAGCACATGGGAGGCTATTAAGAACCGCTTGATTGATAAGTATGGTGGTTATATTGTGCTAAGACAGACCGAACGTGGGAATTATATTGACTATCTTAAAGAAGTCGGTGAGCACAAGACCTCACCTATCCAACTTGGTAAAAACATTAAGTCCGCTACTCGGAACATTTCCCTAGCAGATATGATGACCCAAATTGTGCCAATTGGAGGTGACTTAGATACGCAGCAGGAGGAAGAAAGCTCGTCCACAGACATTATTAGACCGCAGGTCAACATTGGTCCAGTTAATGGTGGGGCAATGAGCTTGTCAGACAATGACTTGATAGCTCAATTTGGCATTATTCGCAAGGTCGTTGTTTGGTCGGGTATCACAGACCCTGCTATCTTAAAATCTCGTGGCGAGCAGTACCTCAAAACGCAAAAAGTAGCGCTAGCCAACTGGAAAGTATCAGTGGTTGATAGGTCTTTGATTGACAAACGCTACGAAAAGTTTGAACTCAATAATTACCACCCCATCATCAATGCGCCACTGTCTGGTATCGAAGAGTTGCAGATTATCGAAAAAGAGATTGATATTCTCAATCCTCAAAGTGTCGAGCTGACCATAGGCGCTGACAAGCTTACTATGTCTAGCTTTAACTTGCAACAGCAAGCTGCTAAAAAGTCGATGGAAGCCCTCTTACAGAATCAGTTGGCTGAGCGTAAACAAGCAGAACAAAAGCTGGCAGAAGCGCAAAAAGAGCTGGGAAAGCAAATGGTAGAGGTCAGCAAAGCAACGACAAGGACTGCTTTAGAGGCTAGTCTGAGCCAAACTAAAACCTTGCTGTCTGCTGAAGAACAAAACCATCAGACGCTTACATCAGAACTGGAACGCTATCAGTCGATGGAGGGGAATTATGAGTCTAGCATTGCTCTCTTGCAAGTACAGCTAACGACATCACAGACACGCATTGATAATTACAAGGTGGTCATCAATGAGATCAATACTAAATTAGGTAAATTGGAGGGGAACAATTGACAAAATACGATTTTAAAGATTTAAAGGCACTTGTAGGAGAAGAAGCCCAAAATAATGATAATTATTATCGTGACCCTAACCATGTAACGACTATTGAAGATGAGATTGCAAACGGAAAACGTGATTCATTGTCGACAAAGTTGGCTCAATGGGTACGCCAAAAGAAATATGGTATTGATGTGCGGGAAGCAATAGCACGATTCATTGAATGGATTTCTGTACAAGTAACAGGCATGAAAGTTGAATACGAAAGTATTGTCGAGAGTCAAAAGAATTTCGTTAATCGGTATGAGGCACAGATTGCAGGTAATACGGATTTGAATGAAATTATTGATGCTCGGGGAAATTTTAATTTACTAGGAGAACGTATGAATGCAATTGATTTTACTAATAATCGGAAGATTGAAGCCTATGTAAAGGATAATAGTACTGAAGTTGGAGGAATATTTCCAGACTACGCAGAGAGTGCTCTTAAAGGCTTAGCTGGAGATTTAAGGTCATCTACGGTAAATATTGGTTTTATTACCGATAATCACCATCAACTAACAAGTTACGCTCCAAATTCGTTAAGACATTATAGCTATATCGCTAAATTGTCACGTTTGGGTAAATTAGATGCTATTGTAGCTGGAGGCGATAATATCAATGGTTACTATGATAGAAATCAGATTTTAATAGAAATGCGACAAGTCACAAGCACACTTTTTAATCGTGCTGCAGCTCAAACTGATGTTTTCTTCGCAATGGGGAATCATGATACTGGAATTGGTCAAAATGGGAAAAATAAACCAGGTACAGCTTTATCAGTAGCTGAAGTTAAGAATTTTTATCAAACGAGTTCTCTCATCTATGACGAGGTTCGCCAAGGAGACAGCCTTTATTGTTACAAAGATTATGCTAAACAAAAGCTGCGTATGATTATTCTTGATTCTTTTGACTTGCCAGAAACTTTGAATAATGATGGTACTTACAAGTATAATTTTTTGGAACAATCTGGTTTTAGTGGGAAACAGTTGAAATGGCTAGCTGAGGAAGCTTTAATCCTGCCAGATAATTCTTGGCATGTCATTATTTTTACGCATGCTTGTATCTCGGGTGGTTTAGACACTATCATGCAGTATAATACAGCAGAACTACTGAAAATTTTAAATTCATTCCAAAAAGGTGAGATGCTGACGTTGAGTGCTAGCAATAATGAACTACCAGTTAGTTTATCCGTTGATTACTCTAGTCAAGGACCTGGTGTTATTGTAGGTGTTGTCAGCGGACATCATCATAACGATAATATTATTGATTTTGCTGGTTTTAAGAATATCGAAACAGCAGCAAGTCTCTGTCATGGTATTGGACGGACTAAAGATACTAGCAGTGAGGACGCTTGGGATGTATTTATGATTGATACAACTCGAAGAAGTGTATCTATTCGTCGGTTTGGCTATGGGAGCAATCGTCAGTTTACATATTAGAAAAGGAGAAATTTATGGCAAATGTACTAAAAGGAACAAAATTAGCAGAAGCTGTTTCTAAGACAATCGGTCAAATCAACGAACATGTAGGATCTAACGGCACAGGAATTCACCTACCCGCCACAACAGAGCGTGATGGCTTTTTATCCTCGACAGATAAGAAGCATCTAGATTGGAAAGGACGATATGCTAAAACGGTTGAGAATGGTACTGACATTTTGGGTTTAGATATGGGAGTTTATGTTGGCCGTAGTCTTGTCAATGCGCCATCTTCTGTTGATGGTAGTTTAGTATTAGTGAAAATAACAGGGGCAGGAGGGGGTCAATTTAAACAAATTGAGTTCACATGGCTATCTGCTAACAAAACCTATATACGCACCATTTATTCAACTATTGACACAGGGTGGAAAGAAGGAGGTTGGCAAAATATTAACCTCAATGCAGGTTGGTCCGGAACGGCTAGAGCACGAGTTGTTAATACTGGTGTCTTAAATTTGGTTGAGGTCAATCTTGATATTTCAAAATCAGGTACAGTCACAGGAGAATTCGGAACTTTGCCAGAAGGCTGTCTCAATACGTCTGGTAAACAAATGATTTTTCAAGTGGCTGGATTTAGAGGGAATTCACTATACACCCCCTTAGCTTGTCGTGTGGATACAGCACACAAATTAACCCTATTTTCACAAGGAAATACAGAGGCCTATGCCAAAGCTACAGGAAATTTTATGTTTTTTAATTAAGAAAGTGAGGAAAAGATGGAACATATTCCAACAACAATTGACATAATGCGTTTCTTTTACATTTACCAGTCTGACATTTGGATTTGGGTGGCGATTGGGATGGTTTTTTTGGATATTGCCACAGGTCTGATTAAGGCGTGGGTCACTAAGGTTATCAACTCAAGTATAGGTATCAAAGGTTTAGGCAAGCACTTTACAGTGATTTTGTTCAGCATTTTTGTTTATCCAATTATGGTGTACCTGACCTTTGAAGAGGCAGCGTGGGCAATGCTGGCACTGATTGCGGTGACTTATGCTATCTCTATCATCGAGAACTGTGTTGTACTAGGAATGCCAATTCCTAAATTTGTCGTGAAACGTTTGGAAAAGGTGAAAGAAACTATTGATCCAGAAGAATAGGAGAAAGATATATGAATATTGACACACTTATTAACTGGTTTGTTGCTCGTCGTGGCAAACTCACTTACTCTATGTACGGTAGTCGTAACGGTAACGATGGCACGGCGGATTGTTCTGGCTCAATCTCGCAAGCTCTCAAAGAAGCTGGCATCCCTATCCAAGGCTTGCCGTCCACAGTGACACTTGGCAGTCAATTGGCTAAGAACGGCTTTTATCGTGTATCTGCCAATCAGGACTGGGACGCTAAGCGTGGCGACATTGTCCTCATGAGCTGGGGCGCTGATATGTCAACATCTGGCGGTGCTGGCGGTCACGTTGGCGTGATGATGAACGGCGAGGACTTTATCAGTGTGGACTACTCCACTGGCGGACAAGCTGGAACGGCTGTCTCTACGCACAAGTGGAACAACTACTACGCAAGAAATACCCCTCGCTATATCGAGGTATGGCGCTATAATGGTGCAGTGACAAATGCGAGTGCGCCACAGCCTGCGGTGCGCAAGCCAGACGGAAAAGCCTACTACCTCGCAAATGAAGTGAAGTTCATCCACGGTATCCACCAAATCAAGTGTGATTATCTTGCGCCGATTGGCTTTGATTGGCTTGAGAACGGTATCCCCGTGGCGATGGTTAACTGGGTAGACGAGAATGGCAATAACGTCAAGGACGGTGCTGATAAGGATTTCAAGGCTGGTATGTATTTCAGTTTTGAAATTGACGAGAACAACATCCGAGATACTGGAGAGGGTGGCTACTACGGCGGTTACTACTGGCGTAAGTTTGAGTTTGGACAATATGGTCCAGTATGGCTCAGCGCTTGGGATAAAGACGATTTAGTCAACTACTATAAGCCTTAATGTGGTATAATAAAATTTGGTACACAACGTAAGCTACGCCAAAAATAAACAGAATCGAGGAACCTCCTTTTGCCCACCTATCGTCAGTGGCTAAAGACGAAGTAGCGAACGCAGTAAAGCCCCTTTGGTTGAGACCAGAGGGGCTTTTTGTGTGTCTTTGGAGAAGTTTAAATAGTGAAATAGTGAAATAGCTAAATAGCGAAATAGGTAATTGACAAAAAAACAAAAATATAATACACTTATTTTAGTGTTAACAGAAAATCTGTTCAAAACAGACCATCTGTTAGAAACAAGTGCATATAAGTTGGTAATATAATTTTAAAAATAGCACAGGTGACAGATGTGACACTGTGTTTTTTTGTGTAAGTTAGGGAGGAAAGACTAATGACAATGAGAGAGTTTGCAGACCACATACTGGCTAGAGCGCAAGAAACAAAACATCCCGTCACTAATTTATCCTTGCAAAAAATTATGTACTTTGTTTTACGCAACTCATCACAGATATTGACTCGAGACGAGCAAGAAGAGATATATTCTGAACCATTTTTAGTATGGCGGTATGGTCCAGTAGTTGAATCGGAATATAATCGCTTCAATATCTTTGGGTCCTCTGAGATAGTAGGGGAGTATCAAGCTAATCAACGTTATGAAAAACTAAATCCTTTAATAGATAAATTTCTAGATGTTGCACCATTTAGAATGGTTAGCGCAAGCCATACTCACCACTTTTGGAAAAATAACCAAGAAGCTATTGTCTATGGCCGTAGCGATATAAGTTATCCACTTGATGAGGTATTAAGAGATGGAACAACAAACTGATTATTTAGGGGCTTTTTTACAAATTCTTGATAAGGAAAGCAATAATAGTTATAGTTCTGCAAGCCAGTCTAATATTGTAGATGAACTAGATTCTGTAACTCCTCCTGCTGACACTGTTGATTCTGCAGAGTTAGAAGATGATATAAAAGCTTTACTAGATAAAATTCCGACAACTGATACAGTGATTATTGATTATCAGTTTGTAGCAAGAAAAGTTTATACTAGTCAGTATGCTGAATTTACAAGTTTTTTCCAAAAAGTAAAAATTGTATTACAAGACTTGGAAGAAAATTACGATGAAAAGCCTGTTGTCACACTAAAAAAGATGTTAAACCAAGCAGAGTTATCTCAAGTTCAAAAAAGTGAGCTTTATAATTCTTTGCAGAGTGAATTACATAACACTTATATGTCGTTAGAACAAGAAAATCAACGATTAACGCGAGAGATCAATGCGTCTTATGAAAGGTTAGCAGGCTTACAAAATGAACTGAACGAAAATATACCTGAAAAAATCAATAATATGTACGGAGAAATTATTGGTATTCTTGGGGTGTTCTCAGCTTTTGTTTTTGTTATGTTTGGAGGCTTCTCTAGTTTATCAGAGATTTTAGATAATTTAGGTGCTAAAGAAGTGTCTTTAGGTAGGACTTTAATGATAGCTAGTATCCTTATTGGTTTCATTTTTACCATCGTATATGCTTTGTTGTTGTGGACTTCAAAAGTATCTGGAAAATCTATAGTGGACAAAAGTTGTGATTGTCTTGGGCGTTGCAATAATATTTTTCATATCTACGGAAGACATCGATTTTATTTGAGTGTTGTTTTGTTTAGTTTGTTGTGCTCAGCGGTATTAGCGATTCTTATACAGCATTATAATTGGTAAAAGTTTGTTGCCTTGTGACAACATAGAATAGGGTTTAATTGAATCAACATGACATAAATGTCATGTTGGTATTTTTTGTTTTGTGATAGACTAGTGTTGAAAGGTGGTAAATATGAATAATACATTATACAATTTTATTGAAGCGATTGCACTTGGACAATTGGACTATCAAGGAACAGCGAAAGTCGTTCGCAAAGACGGCAAAATTTATGACTTTGTCCTTGACGGCGAAGAGATACAACCACACGAAACTGTGAGCGTTGAAAAGCTAGAAAGTGTGATAGCGGAGATTACTAGCTACTAAATTAAAAATTTAGATATATCGGTAAAACCAAAAAAGACCTTGTCCATAGGTCGTAGTTTTGTCGTGGATGAACTTTTCTAAAGATTGATATAACAATGTTTGGAAAATTCTGTTATAATAGAAAAAAACGATTGGAGATAACCTTATGACAGCACAGAAAATGTCGGCACAAGAGATTATTGCCTTTATTGCAAATAGTCCGAAAAAAACACCAGTCAAGGTGACTTTTGAGGGGGAATTGGCTGGTAGCGTTCCAGAGAGCGTGACCAAGCTTGGCAATGTCCTCTTTGGAGATTGGAAAGATGTTGAGCTTTTGCTGGCTAACTTGACGGAAAATAAAGACTACGTCGTTGAGCAGGATGGGCGCAACTCTGCTGTTCCTCTGCTTGATACACGCAACATCAACGCTAGAATCGAGCCAGGTGCGATTATCCGTGACCAAGTCACTATCGAAGATAACGCTGTTGTGATGATGGGCGCTGTGATCAATATCGGCGCTGAAATCGGCAGCGGTACTATGATTGATATGGGGGCTGTCCTTGGTGGGCGTGCTATTGTCGGGAAAAATAGCCACATCGGAGCAGGTGCGGTGCTTGCCGGTGTGATTGAGCCGGCGTCAGCTGAGCCCGTCCGTATCGGAGACAATGTCCTTGTCGGAGCCAACGCCGTTGTTATCGAGGGTGTTCAAGTGGGCGATAATGCTGTCATCGCAGCGGGAGCTATCGTGACTCAGGATGTCCCTGAAAATGTGGTTGTCGCAGGTGTGCCAGCTCGTGTCATCAAGACTATTGATGAAAAGACGCAGCAAAAAACAGCCCTTGAAGAAGCACTGCGCCAACTCTAATGCTAATGGGTCTAAAACAAGTGTTTTAGACCTTTTGACTAGATGTGACAAGGAGGAGAAGATGACACTAGATTTGATTCAGATACGCAGAAGCTTGCACCAGATTCCTGAGATTGGCTTAGAGGAGTTTGAGACGCAGGCTTACTTGCTAGACCAGATTGAGACGCTAATCAAGGACAAGCCTTTTATCCAGTACCGCACTTGGCGGACAGGGATTCTGGTCTTTATCAAAGGAACTGCGCCAGAAAAAACCATTGGCTGGCGCACAGACATTGACGGATTGCCAGTCGTAGAGCAGACAGGTCTGCCTTTTTCAAGTCAGCACGAGGGGCGCATGCACGCTTGTGGGCATGACATTCACATGACCGTGGCGCTTGGTTTGCTAGAAAAAATGACAGCAAGACAGCCTAAGAACAACCTACTCTTTTTATTTCAACCAGCGGAGGAAAACGAAGCTGGTGGTATGCTC
Organism: Streptococcus hyointestinalis; assembly: GCF_011039275.1. Lineage (GTDB taxonomy): Bacteria > Bacillota > Bacilli > Lactobacillales > Streptococcaceae > Streptococcus > Streptococcus hyointestinalis_A. The sequence goes on along the minus strand of NZ_JAAKGB010000001.1, from coordinate 1,970,248 downwards.
ATGTACCAAGACGGCGCTTTTGGTGATTGGTTGCCAGATATTTTTTATGGCTTACACGTGCGACCAGACTTTCCTGTAGGGACTATTGCAACCAACACAGGCACTTTATTTGCAGGGACTTGTGAGGTCTTCATCACCTTTACAGGAAAGGGCGGACACGCTGCCTTCCCACACGAGGCAAATGACGCCTTGGTTGCTGCCTCTTACTTTGTCACACAGGCTCAGACTATTGTCAGTCGCAATGTCGACCCGATCGAGGGTGGGGTGGTGACTTTTGGCTCTATGCACGCAGGGACGACCAACAACGTCATCGCAGAGACAGCGACCCTTCACGGCACCGTGCGCACGCTGACGCAGGAGATGAGTCTCCTCATCCAGCAGCGACTCCGTGACCTTTCTGACGGCATTGCCAAGTCCTTTGGACTCAGTGTTGAGATTAACCTCAAGCAAGGTGGCTATCTCCCTGTGGAAAATAATCCTGAGTTAGCAGCTGAATTGATGGCTTTCTTTGATAAGGATGAGGAGGTCACACTGGTGGATTGCTTGCCATCCATGACCGGCGAGGACTTTGGCTATCTCTTACACCAAGTGCCAGGTGTCATGTTTTGGCTAGGCGTTGATAGCCCATATGCTCTACACCACCCTAAAATGTCACCAGATGAGAAGGCTATAAGCTTTGGTGTCAATGCCATCAGCCGTTTTTTGAACGATAAAGCTAATTAGACAAAAAGGAAAAGGCGCCTTGGGAGGGGCGCCTTTTTAGGAGATTTATCCTAACAATCTGACAAAAGCTAGGATTATGAAAAAGGAAAATAATTTAGGAGAGAGTATTCTCCAAAACGGTTGTACAACCGCTTTAATTAGGATGTTTTAATTATATGTGAGTAAGCTTAAAGATTTCTTAAAAACCTTAATAAAAGCATAAAAAGCTATTTTTTGATATGATAGGACTATGGAAAAAAAAGAGATACGAAAAATGATAATTGCCAAAATGGCAGAGCAGGATAGGCAGCTAAAAGAGCAGCGTGATAAACAGCTGCTTTTGGATGTGCTAAAGAATCCTGCTTACAAGGACGCTCAGGTCATTGCTACTTATATGGCTTTTGGGCATGAGTTTGCGACGTTGCCTTTGATTGAGCAGGCGATTTTAGATGGTAAGACGGTGCTGATTCCAAAGACCTATTCCAAAGGACGCATGATTTTTGGTGAGTACAAAAAAGAAGAGCTGATGAGAACAACCTTTGGGCTTTTAGAGCCAAAAAGCGAGCTCGCTTTTCCTAAGGATAAGATTGACCTCATCCATGTGCCAGGGGTCGCCTTTAATGACAAAGGCTTTCGTGTTGGCTATGGTGCCGGTTATTATGACCGTTATTTGGCTGATTTTTCGGGAGCTACAGTGAGTACGATTTATGATTTTCAGCGCTATAGTTTTGAGGAGGAAAGTCATGATGTGGCTGTGAGAGAGGTTTTTGTGCGATGAGAGAGTTCAAAAAATACCCTGTTACCATGCTTATCTTGGTACTGACGACGCTTATTTTTCTTGCTATGCAGCTGACTTATGGCAGCTATGCGGAGACCAGTATAGCAGGTATCCAGTTTGGGGCTATGTACGGTGAGTTGGTCAAGGCAAGTCCCATTCAGCTCTGGCGCTTGGTTACGCCTATCTTTGTCCACTTTGGCTGGGAGCATTTTCTCATCAATATGCTGACTGTTTACTTTTTAGGGCAGATGGCTGAGACCATTTGGGGCTCACGCCGATTCTTGCTCCTTTACGTCTTGTCAGGTATCATGGGAAATGCTGTGACCTTGTTTTTTACACCAAATGTCGTGGCTGCTGGAGCGTCAACTTCTATCTTTGGTCTCTTTGCAGCGGTGATTTTGGTTGGCTACTATGGTCATAATGTCCAGCTCAAGCAACTGGGGCGTTCTTATCAAGCCTTGATTGCTATTAACTTGATTTTTAATCTCTTTACACCGGGGATTAGTCTCGCTGGACACCTTGGTGGGCTTCTTGGCGGTGCCTTGATGGCTGTTTCCTTGCCAACACTCTTTGAGCCACATCTTTTTAGCCGAAAATACCGAGCCTTAGCCGCTGGTCTTTATGTGCTGATTGTAGTGATTTTGGTTTTTCTTGCTTTAGCTTAAATTAAAAAAAGAAGAGAACAGCGTTCTCTTCTTTTAATTTTTAGTCTTTGCTTTTTGGTTCAGCTTGTTCCAGCTCTTTACCAAGAGTGATGAGATAGTCTTTCATCTCATTTTTGACTTGTGGGTGCTGTAGGGCATAGTCAATGGTTGTCTTTAAGAAACCAAACTTATCGCCCACATCATAGCGGTCACCTGTGAACTGACGGGCAAAGACACGTTGTGTTTTATTGAGCGTGTCAATAGCGTCTGTCAGCTGGATTTCATTGCCTGCGCCTGGCTCTTGAGTCTCAAGGATAGCAAAAATCTCAGGTGTCAAGAGATAGCGTCCGATAATGGCAAGGTCACTAGGTGCGTCTTCTGGTGCAGGCTTTTCAACGAAGGTTTCCACACTGTAAAGCCCGTGCTCGCCTTCACCTTGAGGTGCAATCACGCCGTAGCTAGACACATCCTCATGAGGGACTTCCATGACAGCGATGGTTGAAGCATGCGTTTTCTCATAGTCATTGATGAGCTGTTTGGTGAGCGGCGTTGCCTTTGGATTGGTAATATCCATGAGGTCATCACCAAGCATAACAACAAACGGTTCATTGCCCACAAAGGCTTTGGCTTGTAAAACAGCGTCGCCAAGTCCACGTGGGTGACTCTGACGGATGAAATGCAAACGAATCCCTGTTGTTTCATCAACCAGTTTTAAGAGGTCGTGTTTGCCCTTTTCTTTGAGGTTGTATTCCAACTCAAAGTTTGAGTCAAAATGGTCCTCGATAGAGCGTTTTGACTTCCCTGTAACGACAAGGATATCCTCGATACCAGATTTTAGAGCTTCTTCAACGATGAATTGGATGGTTGGTTTGTCAACGATAGGCAACATTTCTTTAGCGAGTGCCTTGGTAGCTGGCAAGAAACGTGTCCCAAGTCCTGCCGCTGGGATAACTGCTTTTCTTACTTTAGTCATAACTTTTCCCTTCTATATGTAAGCGTATTTACTACATTTTATCATATTGGAAAGCAAAAGGCTAGACCTATCGCCATTCGTTTTCAGCGCGAAGTTCATTGGTCATCATGCTAAGGATACTCTCACGAATGTCAGCACCTTTGTAGATACCACGGTAGATAGCTGTCGTGATTGGCATGTAAACATCGAGGTCTTGAGCCAGCTCATAGGCAACCTTGGTCGTTGAGATACCCTCGATGACCATGCCCATATTTTTCTCAACGTCCTCTAGCTTTTCACCACGTCCAAGAGCGTCCCCAGCACGCCAATTGCGGGAGTGAACAGATGTCCCTGTGACAATCAAGTCACCAACACCAGACAGTCCGCTATAAGTCAATGGGTCAGCCCCTAGCTTGACACCGAGGCGGGTGATTTCAGCCAGTCCACGTGTGATGATGGCAGCTTTGGCATTGTCACCGTAGCCAAGACCGTGAAGCGCACCAGCACCAACAGCGATGATGTTTTTGAGCGCCCCAGCTGTCTCGACTCCGATAACGTCTGTATTGGTGTAGAGGCGGAAGTAGTTGTTGCTAAAGAGCTTTTGAGCGTACTTGGCAGCTTCGGTATCTTTTGACGCAGCTGTGATGAGAGTGATGTCACGCACAATGGTTTCCTCAGCGTGGCTTGGTCCTGAGACCACGACAATCTCACTACGCAAGTCCTCAGGAATTTCCTCTTCAAGGATAGTAGACAAGCGCTCATGTGTGCCAGGCTCTAAGCCTTTTGAGGCGTGCATGACCGTGACTTTGTGGTCAAGGACTTCAGCTACTTGTTTTGCGACAAGGCGTGTCACTTTTGTCGGAACGACAAATAAAACAGCGTCCACGCCGTCAAGCGCAGCCTTTAAATCGGTATAAGCCTTGATGTCGCTTGAGAGGACAACGTCTTTAAAGTAGCGGGTATTGGTGTGTTGGTTATTGATTTCGTCGATTTGTTCTGGAATATTGCCCCAAAGACGCACGTCGTGTCCGTTGTCGTTTAGGACTTGAGCTAGAGCAGTTCCCCAAGACCCTGGTCCTAGGACTGCAACAGTTTGCTTAGCCATTTTCTTCCTCTTTCCTTTGCTAAATTTAGTCTAGTATCTTGTTCATTATACCATAGTCACAAGTCGCTTGTCTGACTTGAGCCGATAATATCTTAGAATTTTGCTTTTCGTAAACGAATAGATTATAATAAAGAAATAATATCTTGGAGGAAAAATGTGATGAAAATCCGTGGTTTTGAGTTGGTGTCAAGCTATACTGACGAGACTTTGCTGCCAAAGCGTGAAACAGCGCATGCGGCTGGTTATGATTTGAAAGTGGCTGAGCGTGTGGTGATTGAGCCAGGTGAGATTGTCCTTGTGCCAACAGGCGTCAAGGCTTATATGCAGGCTGGTGAGGTGCTCTATCTCTACGACCGTTCGTCAAATCCGAGAAAAAAAGGCTTGGTTCTGATTAACTCGGTAGGTGTCATTGATGGGGATTACTATGGCAATCCCGCAAATGAAGGGCATATCTTTGCTCAAATGCAAAATATCACCGACCAGCCCGTCACGCTTGAAGTGGGTGAGCGCATTGTCCAAGGTGTCTTTGCACCTTTCTTGGTTGCTGACGGCGACGAGGCAACAGGGGTGCGTACAGGTGGTTTTGGAAGTACAGGAAACTAAGTGACCTTTGCGAATGGACTAGGAGATTTTTATGAGAGTCATTTTTGTTCGCCATTCTGAGCCAGACTATTCCATGTTAGATGGATGTGAGCATCCTGAAAACTATAGTGGTTTTGGACGTGATTTGGCACCTTTGAGCGAACATGGTCGCTATTTGGCACGAAAGCTTGCTAAAAAAGAAAGCTTTCAATCGGCTGACGTCATCATCTCATCCTCGATAACGCGAGCGCTTGAGACGGCAACCTATATCGCCTGTGAGACTGGTCTTGCGCTTTTAGTTGAGCCTTTCTTTCATGAGTGGCGACCTGACTTAGATAATTTAAATTATACAGGAGAAGCGGTTGCGAAAGCTTATCAGACTTTTTGGGAAAATGATGGCAAGTTACCAGAAAATCCGTCTCATCGGTATGAAACGGCAGAACAGGTTAAACAACGTTTTTTAGCCGCCTCGGAAAAGTACCGTGGCTATGACACGGTTATTATCGTGACACACAGCATGCTCATGCGCCAATTTGTCTCTCAGAAAGAAATAGCCTATGGTGAGACGATAACAGTAGATTTATAAGTGGGAGGTTTATCATCGCTAAAACGAAAAAGACATTTGTTTGTCAAGAATGTGGTTACCATTCTTCAAAATATCTAGGGCGTTGTCCCAGTTGCTCGTCTTGGACCTCTTTTGTGGAGGAAGTGGACGTCACCGAGGTTAAAAATGCCAGAGTCAGCCTAACTGGTGAGAAGACTCGTCCTGTCAAGCTGAGCGAAGTTAGCTCCATCAACGTCAATCGCACACAGACCGACATGGAGGAGTTTAACCGTGTCCTAGGTGGTGGCGTTGTTCCAGGCAGTCTTGTTCTCATTGGAGGAGACCCTGGGATCGGGAAGTCGACGCTGCTCCTGCAGGTCTCTACTCAGCTGGCAAATAAGGGAACGGTACTTTATGTGTCGGGTGAGGAGTCTGCTGAGCAGATTAAGCTGCGTAGCGAGCGCCTTGGCGATATTGACAATGCGTTTTATCTCTATGCTGAGACCAATATGCAGAGCATACGAGCGGAGATAGAGAAATTGCAGCCTGATTTTCTGATTATTGACTCCATTCAGACCATTATGAGCCCAGAGATTTCTAGTGTCCAAGGGTCGGTCAGTCAAGTGCGTGAGGTGACAGCAGAGCTCATGCAGCTGGCTAAGAGCAACAATATCGCCACCTTTATCGTGGGGCATGTGACCAAGGAAGGGACTTTGGCAGGACCACGGATGCTAGAGCACATGGTGGACACGGTGCTCTACTTTGAGGGCGAGCGCCATCACACCTTTAGGATTTTACGAGCGGTGAAAAACCGTTTTGGCTCTACCAACGAAATCGGTATCTTTGAGATGCAGTCAGCTGGCTTGGTTGAGGTGACCAATCCTAGCGAAGTTTTCCTAGAGGAGCGCTTGGATGGGGCGACAGGCTCTGCTATTGTCGTGACCATGGAGGGGACACGTCCTATCCTAGCTGAGGTGCAGGCGCTAGTAACGCCTAGCGTCTTTGGCAATGCCAAGCGGACAACGACAGGGCTTGACTTTAACCGAGTCAGCCTTATCATGGCGGTTTTAGAAAAGCGTTGCGGACTATTATTACAAAATCAAGACGCCTACCTCAAGTCAGCGGGCGGTGTCAAGCTGGATGAGCCAGCCATTGACCTTGCCGTTGCTGTCGCTATCACCTCCAGCTACAAAGAACAGCCCACCAATCCGCAGGACGCCTTTATCGGCGAGATTGGCTTGACCGGTGAGATTAGACGGGTCAATCGTATCGAACAACGTATCAACGAAGCGGCAAAACTAGGCTTCAAAAAAATCTACGCCCCTAAAAATGCCCTCGCTGGGCTTTCTTTGCCAGACGGCATTGAGGTTATCGGCGTTTCAACCGTGAGTGATGTTTTAAAGAAAGTGTTTGCACATTAAGGAGAAGTTATGTCATATTTTGAGCAATTTATGAAAGCCAATCAGGCTTACGTTGACCTGCATGGGACAGCGCACTTGCCTATTCACCCAAAGACCCGTGTGGCGATTGTGACCTGCATGGACTCGAGGTTACACGTGGCGCAAGCCTTAGGCTTGGCGCTTGGGGATGCGCATATCCTGCGTAATGCTGGTGGGCGTGTGACAGATGATATGATTCGCTCGCTAGTTATCTCGCAGCAGCAGCTAGGTACTCGTGAGATTATCGTTATTCACCACACCGACTGCGGAGCCCAGACTTTTGAAAATGCTGCCTTTACACAACAGCTTGAGCGTGATTTGGGCGTTGATGTGCATGACAAGGACTTTCTGCCCTTTACAGATGTGGAGGAGAGTGTGCGTGAGGACATGGCGCTCTTGCGACAATCTCCGCTCATTCCAGACGATGTCGAGATTTCTGGAGCAGTCTATGACGTTGACACAGGGCGTATGAGTGAGGTCAAAGCTTAATAAAGCAGCGATTATCCTTGAAAAGGCTTGCAAACTTCTTTGCTAAATGCTATAATTGTATCAAAACAGCGATACAAAAAAGGAGAATAAGAAATGGCTTTTTCAATTGACAGTAGTATGCAATTTCCGCTAGTTGAGGTGACGCTTGAGCGTGGTGAGCATGTTTATATCCAGCGTGGTAGTATGGTTTACCACACGCCTAGCGTCAGCCTAAACACCAAGCTCAACGGTCGTGGGAGCGGTCTAGGTAAGCTCATGGGAGCCATTGGACGCTCGATGACTTCAGGCGAGTCCATGTTGATTACCCAAGCCGTGTCTAACGCTGACAATGGCAAGCTCGCCCTAGCACCAAATACACCTGGTCAAGTTGTAGCTCTTGAGCTAGGTAGTAAGCAATACCGCCTCAACGATGGTGCCTTTCTAGCTTTGGACGGCTCTGCTCAATACCGCATGGAGCGTCAGTCTGTTGGGCGTGCGCTTTTTGGCGGACAAGGTGGCTTCTTTGTCATGACAACTGAAGGCGTCGGCACGCTTCTAGCTAACGCCTTTGGCTCTATCAAAAAAATCGAGCTTCAGGGTGATGAGATGACGATTGACAATGCCCATGTTGTCGCATGGAGCACCGAGCTTGACTACAACATTCACTTGGAAAATGGCTTTGTCCAATCCATCGGAACAGGCGAAGGTGTGGTCAATACCTTCCGTGGCACAGGTGAGGTTTATGTACAGAGCCTTAATCTCGAAACCTTTGCCCACAGCCTAGAGAGCTTTTTACCTCTGTCAGATGGCTAATTGCTGCTCTGATTTTTGGTAAACCCAAGAAAAAACAAATAAGGTCTAGGGAATTTTGTCCCTGCCTTATTTTTGTGCTATAATAGGAACGATTGAAAATTGTATAGGAGAATGCTATGTCTAAGCAAATTCGTGTGCGTTACGCACCAAGTCCAACAGGACTACTACATATCGGAAATGCCCGTACGGCACTGTTTAACTATCTCTATGCCCGTCATTATGGTGGTACTTTTGTCATTCGTATCGAAGATACAGACCGCAAGCGTCATGTGGAGGACGGGGAGCGTTCACAGCTTGAAAACTTGCGTTGGCTAGGGATTGACTGGGATGAAAGCCCAGAAACGCATGACAAGTATCGTCAGTCTGAGCGCTTAGAGCTTTACCAAGGCTACATCGACCAGCTTTTGGCAGAAGGCAAAGCCTACAAGTCTTATGTGACTGAGGAAGAGTTGGCTGCGGAGCGTGAACGTCAAGAGGCAGCAGGTGAGACACCTCGCTACATCAACGAATACCTCGGCATGAGCGAGGACGAAAAGGCAGCCTATATCGCTGAGCGTGAGGCAGCTGGCATTACCCCAACGGTGCGTTTAGCGGTCAATGAAGCGGGTATCTACAAGTGGAACGACATGGTCAAAGGCGACATCGAGTTTGAAGGTGGCAATATCGGTGGCGACTGGGTTATCCAAAAGCGTGACGGCTATCCAACTTATAACTTTGCCGTGGTTGTGGACGACCACCTCATGGAAATTTCTCACGTTATCCGTGGAGACGACCACATCGCAAACACTCCAAAACAGCTCATGGTCTATGAAGCACTAGGCTGGGAAGCGCCAGAGTTTGGGCACATGACCCTTATCATCAACTCTGAAACAGGTAAAAAACTTTCAAAACGTGACACCAACACGCTGCAATTCATCGAGGACTACCGCAAGAAAGGCTATCTGCCAGAAGCCGTCTTTAACTTCATCGCTCTTCTTGGTTGGAATCCAGGTGGTGAGGACGAGATTTTCTCTCGTGAAGAGCTCATCAAGCTCTTTGATGAAAAACGCCTCAGCAAGTCACCAGCAGCTTTTGACCAGAAAAAATTGGACTGGATGAGCAATGACTACATCAAGCATGCGGACTTTGAGACGATTTTTGCTCTTTGTGAGCCATTCTTAGCAGAAGCTGGACGCTTAGAGGACAAGGAAAAAGCAGAGAAATTGGTCAAACTCTACCAACCTCAAATGAAGTCAGCTGACGAGATTGTGCCATTGACAGACCTCTTCTTCTCCGACTACCCAGTCTTGAGCAAAGATGCTATCGAGGTGCTAAAAGGGGAAACCGTGCCGACAGTGCTTGCTGCCTTCAAGGAAAAACTGGAAAATCTCTCTGATGAGGACTTTGTGGTGGACAATATCTTCCCACAAATCAAGGCAGTCCAAAAAGAAACAGGTATTAAAGGCAAAAACCTCTTTATGCCAATTCGTGTTGCCGTCTCAGGCGAAATGCACGGACCAGAACTGCCAGATACCATCTATCTGCTTGGACGTGAGAAGTCTATCCAACACCTCTCAAACGTGCTTGAATTGATTAGCTAATCACAATCTGATAACCTTTTGGGGTTATCAGATTTTTTGTATATACGAATATTTTTAAAATAATCGCATTTTTTTGCAAAAAAGTCTTGACAGGGAGAATAAGTAGTCGTATAATTATGCGTACAAACCGTAAATGGTGGTAATATTTATAAAGAAAAGAGAACCTGCGATGACAAAAGAAAAAGTAATTTTAGCCTATTCCGGTGGACTGGATACCTCTGTTGCCATTACTTGGCTCAAAAAAGATTATGATGTGATAGCGGTCTGCATGGACGTTGGTGAGGGCAAGGATTTGGATTTCATTCATGACAAGGCGCTAAAGGTGGGTGCGCTTGAATCTTATGTCCTTGACGTTAAGGACGAGTTTGCTGAAAACTACGTTCTTCCTGCTCTGCAAGCCCATGCCATGTATGAGCAAAAGTACCCACTCGTTTCTGCGCTTAGCCGTCCTATTATCTCTAAAAAGTTGGTTGAGATTGCCCATAAGACTGGTGCCACAACCATTGCCCACGGCTGTACGGGTAAGGGAAACGACCAAGTGCGTTTTGAGGTGGCAATCGCTGCGCTTGACCCAAGCCTAAAAGTCATCGCTCCTGTGCGTGAGTGGAAATGGTCACGTGAAGAGGAAATCACCTATGCCAAGGAAAACGGTGTGCCTGTTCCAGCGGATCTTGACAATCCATACTCTGTTGACCAAAACCTCTGGGGACGTGCCAATGAATGTGGTATCCTCGAAAATCCGTGGAATCAAGCGCCTGAGGATGCCTTTGGTATTACAAATGCAGCAGAGGACGCTCCTGATACCCCAGAGTATGTGGACATCACCTTTAAAGAGGGTGTGCCTGTTGCGCTAGATGGCAAGGAGATGAAGCTAGCAGACCTCATCCAAGCACTCAATGCCCAAGCAGGAAAGCACGGTGTGGGACGTATTGACCACGTTGAAAACCGTCTTGTCGGTATCAAATCACGTGAGATTTACGAGTGCCCTGGTGCTGTGACTTTGCTGGCTGCTCACAAGGAGATTGAGGATATTACGCTGGTGCGTGAGGTGTCTCACTTCAAGCCTATTTTAGAAAACGAGCTCTCAAATCTCATCTACAACGCTCTCTGGTTTAGCCCAGCGACCAAGGCGATTATTGCCTACATCAAAGAAACGCAAAAGGTGGTCAATGGTACGGCTAAGGTCAAACTCTACAAAGGCTCAGCTGTAGTGGTTGCTCGTCAATCAGACAATTCCCTCTACGATGAAAATCTAGCCACTTACACAGCAGCAGATAGCTTTGACCAAGAAGCAGCTGTAGGCTTTATCAAACTCTGGGGATTACCAACACAGGTCAACAGCCAAGTCAATCCCCCTGAACTGGATGACTAAGCTCTTGGCTACGCAAACGACAAAGAGGAGAGATTATGACAGAAAATCATAAATTATGGGGTGGACGCTTTGAAGCCAGCCTTGAGAAATGGGTCGAGGAGTTTGGAGCCTCCATCTCCTTTGACCAGAAAATGGCACAGTACGACATCGAAGGCTCCATCGCTCACGTCACTATGCTGGGTGAGACAGGTATCATCTCAAAAGACGAAGCCAATATGATTAAGGCAGGGCTTGAGACTTTGCTTAGAAAGTACAAGGTAGGAGAGCTGACTTTTGATGTCACCAACGAAGATATTCACATGAATATCGAGCAGTTGTTGACAGACGAGATTGGCAGTGTTGCAGGAAAACTGCATACCGCCCGCTCACGTAACGACCAAGTGGCAACAGATATGCACTTGTATTTAAAGGCGAAGCTTGCTGAGGTCATAGAAAAGCTCGAAAACCTACGCCGTGTTATCGTCAAGCTTGCTGAGGATAACATCGAGACCATCATGCCAGGTTACACGCACTTACAGCACGCACAGCCCATCTCTTTTGGACATCATCTCATGGCTTACTATAGTATGTTTACACGAGACAGTGAGCGCTTTAACTTTAACGTCAAGCACGCTGACCTCTCGCCTCTTGGGGCTGCGGCTCTAGCTGGAACGACTTTTCCCATTGACAGGAGCTTAACAGCTGACTTGATGAGCTTTTCTACGCCTTATCGCAATTCCCTTGACGCCGTGTCAGACCGTGATTTTATCTTGGAATTTCTCTCCAATGCTAGTATCCTCATGATGCACATGAGTCGTTTTTGTGAGGAAATCATCAACTGGTGTAGCCACGAGTATCAGTTTGTCACCTTGTCTGATACCTTCTCGACAGGCTCATCCATCATGCCACAAAAGAAAAACCCTGACATGGCAGAGCTCATTCGTGGCAAGTCTGGGCGGGTCTATGGCAACCTCATCGGTTTACTGACAGTTATGAAGTCCCTTCCTCTGGCTTACAATAAAGATTTACAAGAAGATAAAGAAGGCATGTTTGACACCGCAGAAACCACCACGATAGCGATTGACATCCTTGCTGGTATGCTTGATAGCATGACGGTCAATAAAGAACGCATGAAGTCATCCACGCAAAAGGATTTCTCAAATGCCACAGAGCTTGCGGATTATCTAGCTAGTAAGGGTGTGCCTTTTAGAAAAGCGCATGAAATCGTTGGAAAGTTAGTACTTGAGTGCGGCAAGAAAGGCATTTACTTGCAGGATGTCAGCTTAGAGAGCTACCAAGAACTCTCTGATGTCATTGACAATGATATCTACACCGTCTTAGACCCTTACAATGCTGTCAAGCGCCGTCATTCGCTTGGCGGAACAGGCTTTGACCAAGTCAAATGGCAGATCGAAGCAGCAAAAAAGGACTTGGCACAATAAAAGGATAGGTCTAACTGCTGATGATATGCTATAATAGGTTGAAGTATATAGGTATGTGGAGGGTATATGAAAGCAGCAGAGCGTAGACAGTTGATATTAGAGAGACTCGATCAGACCCAGAAGCCTCTATCAGCCAGTTACCTAGCCAAGGAACTAGGGGTTAGTCGGCAGGCGATTGTTGGAGATGTGGCACTATTACGAGCAAATCACCATGGCATTTTATCGACGCACAGAGGTTATCTCTTAGAGAAAAATCTCTCCTCCCAAGCGCAGTACATCGGCAAGATTGCCTGCCAGCACGGCGCAGACGCTGTTGAAAAAGAGCTGGCGCTGGTCATTGAGCTGGGTGGTAAGGTTATGACTGTTGAGGTTGACCATCCTATCTACGGCACACTATCAGCCCCTTTACAAATTGGGACACAGGATGATGTCCAGCATTTTATGACCAGCCTAGAAAGTTATGAGGACGCTCTTTTGAGCTCACTCACGCAAGGTATCCATGTCCATACCATTGCCTGTGAGACAAAAGATCAGTTTGATAACATCCGCACAGCATTAGAAGAAGCTAACATCGCACTGTGAATAGCAGCAAGAGAGAACCAGTCTGGTTCTCTTTTTTTGATGACAATTGTTTTTAGTTTGCTATTAGCGGTTTATTTTTTTGTATTTCTTAAAAATTCTAAAAATAAGCGTCAAAATATATGTACATGTGTCATGACATATGATAAAATAAAGAAAATCATTTTTAAGGAGTTATTATGAACGTTACGTCTTCACAGCGAGTTGCTAAAGTGTTGTCGCTGTCTGCTATCCTCACTGCGCTAGGGATTTTGATTCCGCTTGTTATGCCTGCTAAGATTGTCATTGGACCTGCCTCCTATACCTTAGCTAGCCATGTTCCCATTCTACTAGCCATGTTTATCTCTCCCTTTTCTGCCTTGATGGTGACCTTGGGAACGACGCTGGGCTTTTTAATCGCAGGTTTTCCGATTGTCATTGTTTTACGTGCGCTCAGTCATGTCATTTTTGCGGTGGTAGGTGCTTACTGGTTGCAGAAAAAGCCTGCTCTATGGGATAGTTTAACAGCTATGCTAGGTTTTGCCCTTGTGCTCAATGTCCTACATGCTATTGGTGAGGTCGTCGTGGTTTATATGATGACAGCAGGGACTGGAGCTACAGCCAATTATTGGTTTATGCTCAATGTCCTCATTGGTATTGGTACGATTATCCATGGTATGGTAGACTTTGCCATTGCTTATTGGCTATGGAAACAGTTAGGACTAAAAGCACTGGTGACAGATTAGTTCTCTGCTTTATGAGTTGGGCAGAAAAATAAAAGAGGCTTGATGATTGCCCTGTTTCGAAGTATTAGATTGTCGTCTAACCTTGGAACAGCTCAATTGTCAGCCTCATTTTTCTATGTATGAAAAGCCTCTTGGGCAGCAATGATTTTACCTGCGATACGCTCAATATCACTAGATGTGCCACGCAATTCAAACTCATCTAGGACAGGAAAGCCAAAGCGCTTAGCGTATTGCTTAGCAGTTAGGCAAAATTGATGGTTGAAGTTGCGATTGCCAGAGCCTACGATACCATAGCAGTACTTGTAGTTGCCATGAGCAGCGATAAAGTCACCAAGAGGTGTCGTCAAAATCTCGACATCGCCGTTATCAACACCATTTCCCCCCTCGAGATAAGTCGGCAGCATAGCGACAAAAGGCTCTGTCACAGGAAAGGTCGTGTGGTCAAGTTCTTTGATATTGATGAGCTTGGTGTCTATTTGATGCCAGGTTTTGAGATAGCTTGACAGACGCTTGACAAAACTCTCGGTATTGCCGCTCAGGCTAATATAGATAATCGTAATAGTCATGATTCCTCCTAGTCGTATAGTAGTGTAACAAAATGTCATCCGCCTTGCAAGAAATCGGCAAGAAGAGCTTTACAAGGTCTAGGGCTTTTTCTTTTTGCCCTAAAAGTGGTACAATAGGAAAAAGACAATTCGGACGAGGAAATGTATGGCAAAAATTGTAAATTTAACGGGGGATGAGGTCGTAGCACTCACCCAAAAGTATATGAATGACTCTGATGTGGCTTATGTCAAAAAAGCGCTTGATTATGCGACAGAAGCGCACATCACACAAGTGAGAAAGTCAGGAGAGCCTTATATTATTCACCCTATCCAAGTGGCTGGGATTTTAGCAGACCTGCAGCTGGATGCGGTGACAGTAGCGTGTGGTTTTTTACACGATGTGGTGGAGGATACTGATCGGACGCTTGACGATATTGAGGAAAATTTTGGCAAGGATGCGCGTGATATTGTTGATGGCGTGACAAAGCTGGGTAAAGTGGAGTACAAGAGCCACGAGGAACAGCTGGCTGAAAATCACCGCAAAATGCTCATGGCAATGTCAAAAGACATCCGTGTGATTTTGGTCAAGTTAGCTGACCGCCTGCACAATATGCGTACCCTCAAGCACCTACGAAAAGACAAGCAAGAGCGTATCTCACGTGAAACCATGGAGATTTACGCACCGCTAGCGCACCGTTTGGGGATTAGTCGTATCAAGTGGGAGCTAGAGGATTTATCGTTTCGCTATCTCAATGAAGTCGAGTTTTACAAGATTTCACACATGATGAGTGAGAAGCGCCGTGAGCGAGAAGCCTTGGTGGATGAGATTGTCAAAAAAATCAAGGACTACACCGAAGAGCAAGGGCTCTACGGTGATGTTTACGGACGTCCTAAGCACATCTACTCGATTTATCGCAAAATGCGGGACAAGAAAAAACGCTTTGATCAGATTTACGACTTGATTGCCATTCGCTGTATCATGGAGAGTCCAAGTGATGTCTACGCTATGGTCGGCTACATCCATGAGCTCTGGCGTCCAATGCCAGGGCGTTTCAAGGACTACATTGCAGCGCCAAAGGCAAATGGCTACCAGTCTATCCACACGACGGTCTACGGTCCTAAAGGTCCTATCGAGATTCAAATCCGTACCAAGGAAATGCACGAAGTCGCTGAATACGGGGTCGCTGCGCACTGGGCTTATAAAAAAGGTATCAAAGGTAAGGTCAACTCGCAAGAGCAAGCGCTCGGCATGAACTGGATAAAAGAGCTGGTTGAGCTGCAAGCAGACTCAGGTGGCGACGCCAAGGAATTTGTCGACTCTGTCAAGGAAGACATCTTTACAGAGCGTATCTATGTCTTTACACCGACTGGTGCCGTGCAGGAGTTGCCAAAGGACTCAGGACCGATTGATTTTGCCTACGCCATTCACACACAGGTCGGTGAAAAAGCGACCGGCGCTCGTGTCAATGGACGCATGGTGCCTTTGACCGCTAAGTTAAAGACTGGTGATGTCGTTGAAATCATCACCAATCCCAATTCTTTTGGACCAAGCAGAGATTGGATTAAGATTGTCAAGACCAATAAAGCTCGCAACAAAATCCGTCAATTCTTTAAAAATCAAGACAAGGAGCTCTCTGTCAGCAAAGGACGCGACATGCTGGTGTCTTATTTCCAAGAGCAGGGCTATGTTGCCAACAAATATCTGGATAAAAAGCATATTGATGCCATTTTGCCACGGCTAAGCGTGCGCAGTGAGGAAGCTCTCTATGCAGCAGTTGGTTTTGGTGATTTGAGTCCTGTGACGGTCTTTAACCGCTTGACCGAAAAAGAACGCCGTGAGGAAGAGCGTGCTAAAGCCAAGGCAGAAGCAGAAGAGCTCATGAACGGCGGCGAGGTTAAAAAAGAGAAAAAAGAAGTTCTCAAAGTCCGCAGCGAAAATGGCGTTATCATCCAAGGAGCGTCTGGGCTTCTCATGCGTATCGCTAAATGCTGTAATCCTGTCCCAGGAGACGCCATCGAAGGTTACATCACCAAGGGACGTGGGGTAGCCATTCACCGTGCGGATTGCCACAATCTGAAAAGCCAAGAAAACTATGAGCAGCGTTTGGTTGATGTTGAGTGGGATACGACCACAAACGACAGCAAAGAATATATGGCAGAGATTGACATTTACGGACTCAATCGCAGCGGCTTGCTAAATGATGTGCTTCAGACGCTGAGCAACGCTACAAAGAGTATCTCTACGGTCAATGCTCAGCCAACTAAGGACATGAAATTTGCCAATATCCATGTCAGCTTTGGTATTCCAAACCTGTCTCACCTGACCACAGTTGTTGACAAGATAAAAATCATCCCCGACGTTTACTCTGTTAAACGCACAAACGGCTAAGGAGACAGCATGCGAGTTATTATTCAACGAGTAAAGACAGCACAAGTTGCTGTAGCAGATGAGGTCATTGCAGAGATTAGTGATGGGCTCTTGCTTCTAGTCGGTGTAGCGCCTGATGACACGCAAGAAGATTTGGACTATGCTTGTCGTAAGATTGTCAACATGCGTATCTTCTCAGACGAGGCAGGAAAGATGAACATGTCTATCAAGGACATCAAAGGGAGCATTCTGTCCGTGTCACAGTTTACTCTCTTTGCTGAGACGAAAAAGGGCAATCGCCCCGCCTTTACAGGTGCAGCCAACCCCACTCTTGCTAAAGACTATTATGAGCAGTTTAATGACAAGCTAGCACAAAGTGTGCCGGTAGAAACGGGTATCTTCGGAGCAGATATGCAGGTCACACTTGAAAATGATGGACCCGTTACCATCATCCTTGATACAAAGCAACGCTAGAATCTGTATCGCAAAAAAGAACGAAAAATCCATTGACGAAAAAAGTGAAACATGTTACTATAGTAGACGGTACTTTTTACTTTTGGTCTCTCAAAAGTGTACAGAGACGTGCTGACAATAGTTGCAAAGTACACACAGATGATAGCTGTCACCAAGTGTATCATCAACCAAAACTAAAAAAACAGGAGAATGTAGATGCCTACAATTAACCAGTTGGTTCGTAAACCACGTAAATCTAAAGTAGAAAAATCTAAATCACCAGCGCTTAACGTTGGTTACAACAGTCACAAAAAAGTTCCAACAAATATCTCATCACCTCAAAAACGTGGTGTTGCGACTCGTGTTGGTACTATGACACCTAAAAAGCCTAACTCTGCCCTTCGTAAATTTGCTCGTGTACGTTTGAGTAACCTTATCGAAGTAACAGCTTACATCCCAGGTATCGGACACAACCTTCAAGAACACAGTGTTGTGCTTATCCGTGGTGGACGTGTAAAAGACCTTCCAGGGGTACGTTACCATATCGTTCGTGGTGCACTTGATACTGCAGGTGTTGCTGACCGTAAACAAAGCCGTTCTAAATACGGTGCAAAACGCCCTAAAGGGTAAGAAAATAGGAGGGTAAGAGAAAATGAGTCGTAAAAACCAAGCGCCAAAACGCGAAGTATTACCAGATCCATTATACAATTCAAAAATCGTAACACGTCTTATCAACCGTGTTATGCTTGATGGTAAACGTGGTACAGCTGCTACTATCGTTTACGATGCTTTTGAGCAAATCAAAGAAACTACAGGAAACGACGCTCTTGAAGTGTTTGAAACAGCTATGGAAAACATCATGCCTGTACTTGAAGTACGTGCACGCCGTGTCGGTGGTTCTAACTACCAAGTCCCAGTTGAAGTGCGTCCAGAACGTCGTACAACACTTGGACTTCGCTGGTTGGTAAATGCTTCACGTGCTCGTGGTGAACACACTATGAAAGACCGTCTTGCAAAAGAAATCATGGATGCAGCAAACAACACAGGTGCATCTGTTAAGAAACGTGAAGACACTCACCGTATGGCTGAAGCTAACCGTGCATTCGCACACTTCCGCTGGTAAGATAGGATGTGAAGCCGTTAAGAAAGTTCAAGGAAAAATAGGAAATCTTTGCAGAACGTTGAGACGTTCAAAAAAGATTTATCTTTTTTCTCGAACTTTTAGGCTGAACTCTACTACATAAGATACGAGGGCGTATAAAGTATCTAGCAAAAATAGGAAATGCGACGAAGAGTCTTTTGACTCTAGGAGAATTTATCTTTTTTGCCAGACACTTAGCCCGAGTTCAGTTAAAATATGCAGACATTTGTAGGCTGAACTTTATTTCATAGGATGTAACTATTTACAAAAAGATTAGTTCACATTTTATAAATGATGAGAAAAACGGGTAGGTCCTGCCTATCCGTTTTTTACAAATAATGGTATAATAGAAAAGTAAACTAAAAATTTATAGGAGAAAACAATGGCACGCGAATTTTCACTTGAAAAAACTCGTAATATCGGTATCATGGCTCACGTTGATGCTGGTAAAACTACTACAACAGAGCGTATCCTTTACTACACTGGTAAAATCCACAAAATCGGTGAAACTCACGAAGGTGCGTCTCAAATGGACTGGATGGAGCAAGAGCAAGAACGTGGTATCACTATCACATCTGCTGCGACAACAGCGCAATGGAAAGACACACGTGTAAACATTATCGACACACCAGGACACGTGGACTTCACTATCGAAGTACAACGTTCTCTTCGTGTTCTTGACGGTGCGGTAACTGTTCTTGATGCACAATCAGGTGTTGAACCTCAAACAGAAACTGTATGGCGTCAAGCAACTGAGTACGGTGTTCCTCGTATTGTATTTGCTAACAAAATGGACAAAATCGGTGCAGATTTCCTTTACTCAGTATCTACACTTCACGACCGTCTTCAAGCAAATGCTCACCCAATCCAATTGCCAATCGGTTCAGAAGATGATTTCCGTGGTATCATCGACCTTATCAAGATGAAAGCTGAAATCTACACAAACGACCTTGGTACAGATATTCTTGAAGAAGATATTCCTGCAGAATACCTTGATCAAGCACAAGAATACCGTGAAAAATTGGTTGAAGCAGTTGCAGAAACTGACGAAGACCTTATGATGAAATACCTTGAAGGTGAAGAAATCACAAACGAAGAGTTGAAAGCTGCTATCCGTAAAGCAACTATCAATGTTGAATTCTACCCAGTTCTTTGTGGTTCAGCCTTCAAAAACAAAGGTGTTCAATTGATGCTTGACGCAGTTCTTGACTACCTTCCAAGCCCACTTGATATCCCTGCTATCAAAGGTATCAACCCAGATACAGACGAAGAAGAAACTCGTCCAGCTTCTGATGATGAGCCATTTGCAGCGCTTGCCTTCAAGATCATGACAGACCCATTCGTAGGTCGTTTGACTTTCTTCCGTGTTTACTCAGGTGTCTTGAACTCAGGTTCTTACGTGCTTAACACAACTAAAGGTAAACGTGAACGTATCGGACGTATCCTTCAAATGCACGCCAACACTCGTAAAGAGATCGAAACAGTTTACTCTGGTGACATCGCCGCTGCTGTTGGTTTGAAAGATACAACAACTGGTGACTCATTGACTGATGAAAAAGCTAAAGTTATCCTTGAGTCAATCGAAGTTCCAGAACCAGTTATCCAATTGATGGTTGAGCCAAAATCTAAAGCTGACCAAGATAAGATGGGTATCGCCCTTCAAAAACTTGCTGAAGAAGACCCAACATTCCGTGTTGAAACAAACGTTGAAACTGGTGAAACAGTTATCTCTGGTATGGGTGAGCTTCACTTGGACGTCCTTGTTGACCGTATGAAACGTGAATTCAAGGTTGAAGCAAACGTAGGTGCTCCTCAAGTATCTTACCGTGAAACATTCCGTGCTGCTACACAAGCACGTGGATTCTTCAAACGTCAATCAGGTGGTAAAGGTCAATTTGGTGATGTTTGGATTGAATTCACTCCAAACGAAGAAGGTAAAGGATTCGAGTTTGAAAATGCTATCGTCGGTGGTGTGGTTCCACGTGAATTCATCCCAGCGGTTGAAAAAGGTTTGGAAGAATCTATGGCGAACGGTGTCCTTGCTGGTTACCCAATGGTTGACATCAAAGCTAAACTTTATGATGGTTCATACCACGATGTCGACTCATCTGAAACTGCCTTCAAGATTGCTGCATCTCTTGCCCTTAAAGAAGCTGCTAAGACTGCACAACCAGTTATTCTTGAGCCAATGATGCTTGTAACCATCACAGCACCAGAAGAAAACCTTGGTGACGTTATGGGTCACGTAACAGCTCGTCGTGGACGTGTTGACGGTATGGAAGCTCGTGGTAACACTCAAGTCGTTCGTGCTTACGTACCACTTGCAGAAATGTTTGGTTACGCAACTGTTCTTCGTTCAGCTACTCAAGGACGTGGTACTTTCATGATGGTATTTGACCACTACGAAGATGTTCCTAAGTCTGTTCAAGAAGAAATCATTAAGAAAAACAACGGTGAATAATCACAAGTGGAATAAGAAGCACGAGAGTGCTTCTTATTTTTTATCTCATAAATTTCAAATCAAAAATAGCAAGACTTACTTTTTTCACTTATATCAGCAAAAAGATTGCAATTTCAGCGAAATAAGTATATAATATGAATTGTTGAAAGGACTTGCATAACCAGTCAAGTTAATCTTTTCACATTGTCTGAGAGTTCATCTCTCTTAAAAATATTATTTAATTGATTTTCATAAGGAGGAAATCACTAATGGTAGTTAAAGTTGGTATTAACGGTTTCGGTCGTATCGGTCGTCTTGCTTTCCGTCGTATCCAAAACGTTGAAGGTGTTGAAGTAACTCGTATCAACGACCTTACAGATCCAGCAATGCTTGCACACTTGTTGAAATACGATACAACTCAAGGTCGTTTCGACGGTACTGTTGAAGTTAAAGAAGGTGGATTCGAAGTTAACGGTAAATTCGTTAAAGTTTCTGCTGAACGTGATCCAGAACAAATCGACTGGGCAACTGACGGTGTAGAAATCGTTCTTGAAGCTACAGGTTTCTTTGCTTCTAAAGAAAAAGCTGAAAAACACTTGCACGCAAACGGTGCTAAAAAAGTTGTTATTACAGCGCCAGGTGGTAACGATGTTAAAACTATCGTTTTCAACACTAACCACGACATCCTTGATGGTACTGAAACAGTAATCTCAGGTGCTTCATGTACTACAAACTGTCTTGCACCAATGGCTAAAGCTTTGAACGATGCATTTGGTATCAAACAAGGTTTGATGACTACTATCCACGCTTACACTGGTGACCAAATGACTCTTGACGGTCCACACCGTGGTGGTGACCTTCGTCGTGCACGTGCTGCTGCAGAAAACATCGTACCTAACTCAACAGGTGCTGCTAAAGCTATCGGTCTTGTTATCCCAGAATTGAACGGTAAACTTGACGGTGCTGCACAACGTGTTCCTGTTCCATCTGGATCAGTTACTGAATTGGTAGCAGTTCTTGACAAAGAAGTTACTGCTGAAGAAGTGAACGCAGCTATGAAAGCAGCTTCAAACGAATCTTACGGTTACAACGAAGACCAAATCGTATCTTCTGATATCGTTGGTATTTCATACGGTTCATTGTTTGACGCTACTCAAACTAAAGTTCAAACTGTTGACGGACACCAATTGGTTAAAGTTGTTTCATGGTACGACAACGAAATGTCATACACTTCACAACTTGTTCGTACACTTGAATACTTCGCAAAAATCGCTAAATAATTTTTGCTAGTAGCAGAAGCCAGAGATTTTCTCTGGTTTCTTTTTTTATTCTATATTCTTTTTAGAAACTTTGTGAAAAATATGGTATAATAAAACGGTAGAAAAAATTATAAGGAGTCTTTACTAATGGCTAAATTAACTGTTAAAGACGTGGATTTGAAAGGTAAGAAAGTCCTCGTTCGTGTTGACTTTAACGTTCCTTTGAAAGATGGCGTTATTACTAACGATAACCGTATCACAGCTGCTCTTCCAACAATCAAATACATTGTTGAGCATGGTGGACGTGCTATTCTTTTCTCACACCTTGGACGTGTTAAAGAAGAAGCAGACAAAGCAGGTAAATCTTTGGCACCTGTAGCTGCTGACTTGTCAGAAAAACTTGGTCAAGAAGTTATCTTCCCAGGTGTTACACGTGGTGAAAAATTAGAAGCTGCTATCGCTGACATGAAAGATGGCGATGTTCTTCTTGTTGAAAACACTCGTTTTGAAGATGTTGATGGCAAGAAAGAATCTAAGAACGACCCAGAACTTGGTAAATACTGGGCAAGCCTTGGTGATGGTATCTTTGTTAACGACGCATTTGGTACAGCTCACCGTGCACACGCTTCAAACGTAGGTATCTCAGCTAACGTTGATAAAGCAGTAGCTGGTTTCCTTCTTGAAAACGAAATTGCATACATCAAAGAAGCTGTTGAAAACCCAGTTCGTCCATTTATTGCGATCCTTGGTGGTTCAAAAGTTTCAGACAAGATCGGTGTTATCGAAAACTTGCTTGAAAAAGCTGATAAAGTCCTTATCGGTGGTGGTATGACTTATACTTTCTTCAAAGCACAAGGTATCGAAATTGGTAACTCTCTTGTTGAAGAAGACAAACTTGATGTGGCTAAGTCTCTTCTTGAAAAAGCAAACGGTAAATTGATCTTGCCAGTAGACTCTAAAGAAGCAAACGCTTTTGCAGACTACACTGAAGTGAAAGATACTGAAGGCGAAGCTGTTGACCCAGGTTTCCTTGGTCTTGATATCGGTCCAAAATCAATCGCTAAATTTGACCAAGAATTGACTGGTGCTAAAACAGTTGTTTGGAATGGTCCTATGGGTGTCTTTGAAAACCCTGATTTCCAAGCTGGTACTATCGGTGTGATGGACGCTATCGTTAAACAACCAGGCGTAAAATCAATCATCGGTGGTGGTGATTCAGCTGCAGCTGCTATCAACCTTGGTCGTGCAGATAAGTTCTCATGGATCTCTACTGGTGGTGGTGCTTCTATGGAACTCCTTGAAGGTAAAGAACTTCCAGGTCTTGCTGCCCTTACAGACAAATAAGATAAGTTAAAAGAGTTGCTTATGCAACTCTTTTTCTTGTGGGAAATAGCCTTTTTGTTTTGGTCAAGTTATGTTAGAATAGAACTAATCAAAAAGGTTAGGATTATTTATGTTAAAAAAATACAAGTTTTCTCCTGATAAGTTTCATCTAGGCATGCGGACGGTCAAGACTGGACTTGCTGTTTTTATTGTTCTGTTGGTCTTTCATCTCTTTGATTGGGAGGGCTTGCAAATTGGTGCTCTGACGGCTGTTTTTAGCTTGCGTGAGGATTTTGATAAGAGCATTCACTTTGGAGTGTCCCGTATCGTTGGCAATAGCATTGGTGGTCTTTTGGCTTTAATCTTTTTTCTCCTCAAGATTTGGTTTCACGAAGCTTTCTGGGTGACGCTCTTTTTTGTCCCGATACTAACCATGCTCTGTATCATGATCAATGTCGCTATTGACAATAAATCTGGTGTCATCGGAGCAGTAGCTGCTCTACTCATCATCACACTTTCTATTCCAACGGGGAATACCATTTTATACGTTTTTGCGAGGGTCTTTGAGACCTTCTGTGGGGTTTTTATTGCTACTTTGGTCAATACCGATGTGGACTGGTTGCGCCAGCGATTTCTCAAAAAGAAAACCAAAGAAAAATGATGTTATAAAATATAACATAAAGTCTTGACAGAATGCCATAAAGGTTTTATAATGAAGTAGTGAAAGGAGGACATCATGAAAGGTAAGGAATTACGTCGTAGTATGGCAGTTTTCTCCATTGGTGCTGTCATGAAGTTAACAGATTTATCGGCTAGGCAGATTCGTTACTATGAGGATCAGGGTTTGATTTCCCCAGAGAGAACGTCTGGAAATCGCCGCATGTTCTCATTAAATGACATGGATCGTCTGCTAGAGATCAAAGACTTTCTGGATGAGGGGCTTAATATTGCAGCAATCAAGCGGGAGTATGCTGACCGCAAGGATCGCAATTTGCAAAAGCAACAGGCTCTGACAGACGAGGACGTCAGACGTATCTTACGTGATGAACTCCAAAATCAAGGTCGCTTTGCGACTCCTTCACAAACCATTGGTAAAGGCCGCTTTTAGGCGTTAGTGCAGTAAATCTAAGGAGAGAAGATGGCAATCACAGCAGCAGACATTCGTCGTGAAGTAAAAGAAAAAAACGTAACCTTTTTGCGTTTGATGTTTTCAGATATTGCAGGAACACTTAAAAATGTTGAAATTCCAGCAACACAAGAGCAACTAGATAAGGTCTTGTCAAACAAAGCTATGTTTGATGGCTCTTCTATCGAAGGGTTCGTTCGTATCAACGAATCTGACATGTACCTCTACCCTGACTTGGACACATGGACAGTCTTTCCTTGGGGTGGTGAAAATGGTGCTGTGGCAGGCTTGATTTGTGATATTTACACAGCAGAGGGTGAGCCATTTGCAGGAGACCCTCGTGGAAACCTCAAACGTGCCCTTAAACACATGGAAGAAGTTGGTTTCAAATCCTTTAACCTTGGTCCAGAGCCAGAGTTTTTCCTCTTTAAATTGGATGAAAAAGGTGAACCAACGCTTGAAGTGAACGACAGAGGTGGTTACTTTGACTTGGCACCAACTGACCTTGCGGACAACACACGTCGTGAGATTGTTAATGTCTTGACAGAAATGGGCTTTGAAGTGGAAGCAAGTCACCACGAAGTGGCTGTCGGTCAACACGAGATTGACTTTAAGTATGCTGATGTTTTGAAGGCTTGTGACAATATCCAAATCTTTAAGCTGGTTGTTAAGACTATCGCTCGTAAACACGGTTTGTATGCAACCTTTATGGCAAAACCAAAATTTGGTATCAACGGTTCAGGTATGCACTGTAACATGTCTCTCTTTGACCAAGAAGGCAACAATGCTTTTTACGATCCTGAGGATCCTCGTGGTATGCAATTGTCTGAGACAGCTTACGCTTTCTTGGGTGGTTTGATGGCGCATGCTTACAGCTTTACAGCTATCATGAACCCAACGGTTAACTCTTACAAACGTTTGGTTCCTGGCTATGAAGCCCCTGTTTACATCGCATGGGCAGGACGTAACCGTTCACCACTTATCCGAGTACCTGCTTCTCGTGGCATGGGAACACGTCTTGAGTTGCGCTCAGTTGACCCAACAGCTAACCCATACCTAGCGCTTGCTGTTTTGCTTGAAGCTGGACTAGATGGTATTAAAAATAAAATTGAAGCGCCAGCTCCAGTTGAGTCTAACATCTACGTGATGTCACCTGCTGAGCGTAAAGCTGCTGGTGTCGTAGACCTCCCATCAACACTTCACAACGCTCTTAAAGCTCTTGAGGAAGACGAAGTGGTTAAAGCTGCACTTGGTAACCACATCACAACCAACTTCCTTGAAGCAAAACGTATCGAGTGGGCAAGCTACGCTGCCTTTGTCTCACAATGGGAAATCGATAACTATTTAGACTTGTATTAAAATACAAAAGATTGAATCAAAGGCTTCAATCTTTTTTTGATATTATTTCTTAAAAAAACTTTACAAAAAGCGTTTTCATGATATAATGAAGGTGTTAAGAGGAGGTTTTTCCAAAATTCACTGTTGATGTTTAAATATTTTTATTTTCTTTGATGTATAATATTTTAAAAAAAGGATGTTTATTATGGTGTTGGTTGGAATGGAACCTTTGGTTTTTCAGACTACCATCATCCTAGCCGTTCACATAAGGCGAGTGTTCGTAACAGTCAATCAGGTTATATCAATAGTCAACGTGCAGCTGCTGGCAACTGGGCACGCTCTTCACTTAGTAAAATCCCACCAACAGGCTTGGAATACTTTTATGGATTTTAAAATCAATAATCAGATAGGTTAAAAGCAAAGTCACCTCCATTAACACAGGGATTTAAAAGTGAGTGTTAATAGTGAGGTGACTTTTTAGACTATCTAAGGAGGGGAGCGATGAAGAAAGCCTTACTTCTTATCTTAGCAACCATTATGGCTTGCCTTAGTTTTTTAGTGACTAACTTTTTCAAAACGCAAGAGATGGTACGTGTTAATGCTATTGAATCAACACTTTATACAACGTCTTTCTATATTCGAGATAGTGGTAAATCTCAAGAAGAGTTATTAACTTTTTTTGAGCAATTAGCTAAACGTTATCATGTGTCAATTGTCAAAACAGATAGTCAAGAGGATACTGTTATTAAATCGGGTGTTTTTGATGAGGCGACTTTTCCTGTATCTAATTTTGGGCTAACTCATCTTGACTTTGATAAATATCCTGATGGCATTTACACCAATGAACCACTAAAAAGGCGCATAGGCACTATTTCTGTTTTTCTAGATGCCAAGAAAGTTCGACTTCAGCAATTGTCATCTTATTTCAAGAATCAAGCCAACTCTACTAATGGGAGTTACACCATAACTTCGACGTCATCCTACTCTAAAGAAGATATTTTAAATGATATTTCAACTTTTTTAGGAGTGACTACTAAGGAGTTGACTGAACAAAGAACCTTTATAAAAGTGGGTTATGTTAATCAACAAGTGATTATCACCGTCATCATTTTGGTCATTTTAGGTGTTGTTCTTTTACTTGGTATTTTTATCTATCCTTTAACGCAAATGAAAGCCATTGGGATTATGAAAACACTTGGTTATAGTAATCTTGGTATCTTCATTGATTATCTTAAGCCACAAGTGTTAACCTTGATTCTAACAAGCCTTGTTATTGACTTTTGTTGTAGTTTTCTAAAAGCAAAGCCACAATATTATATGATGGGCTTAATATGGAGTCAATTTATAGTGCTTCTTTTATTCGCTTTACTGACCTTACTTGTATTCTCCTTTATTCAAACCATCACAATCTCTGCTATGTTAAGTGGTTTTAATGGTTATAAAGTTGGAGAATATGTTGGCTATGCTGTTAAACTGTTTATGATTGGCGTTGTTGCTTTCTCTAGTTTGATAGCTATCCCAACCCTAAAAGACCTAAAGTCTGCACGAGATAAGTATACTGTTTGGCATCAGTATGCGTCTAACCTTGTAACGATAGACGCTTATAAGTTAAGCGACCAGTTGAATAATGCGATGATGAGTAACGAAGAAGTGTTTAACAGTTACTTTGCAGAACTTTATAAGACGCTAGAAAAAGAGGTAGGTGCTTACTATATTCGCTATGATGAGTTATCTTCGTCAAAGCTTCCTATCATGTCTGTTAATAAAAATTATTTACAACATATTGGCCTATCTGTAGATAATGATAAAACAGATACAAGAGTTTTTTTACTCCCAGAAAGTCTTAAATCACAAGAAGAGAATATCAAAAAACAATTGAGCCAATATGCAGTTTCCTTGTTAGCTTATGAGCAACAGGAAAAAGCAAGTGTATCTGTGAAGATAGACTATTATGCACAGCAAAAGAAAGTCTTTTCTTTTAATGATTTATCTAATCAACAAGTTACCAATCCGATTTTCTTGTTAGTTACTGATAATTTAGCGTATGAAGAGGCAGCCTATTTGTCAACAACTGGTCTTAACAGTCCTATCAAGTTTACAAGTAGCAGTCAAAATATTGCTAAAGCTAAACATATAGTCACATCTATAAATGATGGGACTGATATTAAGTGGTCTTCTCTATCAAGTATTGCACAGACAAATATTTCAGCATTGGAAGATGGTCTGAAAAATCTTTTGGGCTTAGCTAGTATTTTTGTCGCTTTAAACCTAGTTGTTTCCTATTTCCTAACAACTATTTTATTGCGGTGCAAGCACCAATATCTCAATACAACACGTTTATTGGGATGGCGACTTTATGATAGGTTCAAACTTTTAATCACAATACTTATAACGAGTTATTGTATTCCTATCTGTGCTTTATTATTCCTGTCGCCAAGTTTTGCAGTTGTAGAATTATTTGGACTTTATAGTATTTTTGATTTTATTGTCCTTATTTTACTAATAAGTCGCAGTGAGAAAAAACAGTTAGCAGATAATCTAAAGAGAGGTGTAATATGATAACAGTTGAACATTTAACAAAGCGTTATGGCACAAGAACAGTTATTGATGACCTATCTTTTACTATTACATCTGGAGAAATGTTGGCAATAGTTGGACCTAGTGGTTGTGGAAAAACAAGTTTGCTTAATATTTTAGGGCTTATAGATAGTGACTATATGGGAAATTATACTTTTAAGCAAATGACAAATATCAAAGCCAATACCATGCGTGCTCAAAAAATAATACGCTATGATATTAGTTATCTTTTTCAAAATTTTGCCTTGATGGATAATGCGACTATAAAGAAAAATTTGGAATTGGCTCTGAGATACGAAAAGTTATCTCAAAGTCAAAAACAAGAAAGAATTGCCCAAGCACTTGATAAAGTTGGATTACCTAATCGAGAAAAAGATTTTGTAGCGACATTATCTGGAGGAGAACAACAGAGAGTCGCTATTGCACGTGCTATGATTAAACCGAGTCAATTGATTTTAGCGGATGAGCCAACAGGTTCTTTAGATGAGGACAATAAACACTTGGTTATGTCTTTGTTAAAGACCTTGCAAGAACAAGGAAAAACCATTGTACTGGTTACGCATGACTTGGAAATTGCTAGTGCTTGTGACAGGATTTTATATCTAGGTTCAAAAAAATAGCAAGTAATTCTTGCTATTTTTGTTTTTTCTTATTTGCTTTTTTATGTGGTTTTGAGGTCTTTTTTTGTGGTTGTGGTTTATCTGGTGTCAATACCATAGGAATGATAATAGGCTCACGCTCTGTACGTTCGTAAAGGAAGGGACGTAGAGCATTGACAATGGCACCGTTGACCGATTGGATGCTGGCTTCTTTATTTTTAAGAGCAATCCGAATGGCATTAAAGAGGATGCGTTGGCTTTCTCTGATGAGGCTTCCAGACTCACGCATGTAGATGAAACCACGGCTGAGAATGTCAGGACCTGCTAAAATCATCTTAGACTTGAAGTCGACAGTAGCAACCGCTAAAACGACACCATCTTCTGATAAATCACGGCGATCACGCAAGACAGCAGCTCCGATATCACCGATACCATTACCATCAACATAGATGTCTTGGGCGTTGAAATGCCCAGCACGGCGTGCGCTATCTTTAGTGAGGGCAAGCACGTCACCATTTTCCATGATAAAGATATTATCCTTTGGCACACCGACGTCTTGAGCGAGGCTGGCATGAATCTTTTGCATGCGGTACTCACCGTGAACAGGCATGAAGTATTTTGGCTTAATCAAGCGCAGCATGAGTTTTTGCTCTTGCTGACCACCGTGTCCAGAGGTGTGGATGTTGTTAATCTTACCGTGGATAACCTCAACACCTGCTTCTTGGATGGTGTTGATAAGTTTGTTGACACTTGTAGTATTTCCTGGGATAGGGCTAGATGAGAAGATAACCGTGTCCCCAGGCTGTAGTGAGACTTGGCGGTGCATGCCGTTTGCGATACGGGCAAGAGCTGCCATCGGCTCCCCTTGGCTACCGGTACACATAATCATCACTTCGCTGGCGTGGTAATTTTTAAGCTCACTTGGCTCGATGAAAGTCCCTTTTGGCACTTTGATGTAACCAAGCTCAATACCATTGACAATCGCCTTTTCCATAGAGCGTCCAAAGACAGCAATTTTACGTCCTGTCTTGACCGCAGCGTCAGCGGCTTGCTGCAAGCGGAAGATGTTTGACGCAAAAGAGGCAAAGATGATACGCCCGTGGATGCCCTCGATGATTTTCATAATGGACTGTCCAACGACTTTTTCCGAATTGGTAAAGGTTGGAATCTCAGCGTTGGTCGAGTCTGATAGGAGACAGAGGACGCCTTCCTCGCCCAGCGCAGCCATTTTGTGAAGATCAGCTGGCTCACCAACTGGTGTAAAGTCAAACTTGAAGTCACCTGTACAGACGATTTTTCCTTGAGGCGTGTCAATCACGATACCCAAAGGCTCTGGGATAGAGTGGGTCGTTCTAAAGAAAGTAACGCTCAAGTTTTTAAAGGTCAACTCAGTATTGGCGTTGATTTCATAGAGCTTAGCGTCACGCAAAAGCCCATGCTCTTCTAGCTTACCACGGATAAGCGCTAGCGCTAGCGGTCCAGCATAGACAGGGATATTAGCTTGCTTGAGTAAAAATGGAATACCACCGATGTGATCCTCGTGACCGTGCGTGATGACAAGAGCCTTGATACGGTCTTGGTTTTCAACGATATATGAGTAATCCGGGATGACATAGTCAATCCCAAGGAGGTCATCTTCTGGGAATTTGATACCAGCGTCTACGATGATAATCTCATCTTGATACTCAATGCCGTAGGTGTTTTTACCGATTTCCCCTAGACCACCAATGGCGTAGACTCCGACCTCCTCTGGTTTTAAATGTATTTGTGACATATTAGAGCTCCGTTATTTGAAAAACGCCGGTTTCTTTTTCGTATTCTAAATGTTTGTCAGACAATAATTCGATAAACTCGACGTTGTAAGAAGTGTTTTCTTCGATACGTTTGCGAGCGATGATACGTCCTTCAAGTTCGCTTGAAGCATCAATGTCCAAGTAAAGGGCTTTTGTTTGCTCACGACGTGGGCTGCGGTCTTTTGACTCTTGATAAAAAACTTTGTAAATCATGTCAATCCTTTCTAATATCAAAACGGTTCATCAAGCTACTACAAATCTATCAAGCCCCAAGAGGGACTTGATAGCTATCTATAAAATAAAGAAATGGAGTAGTTGATTTCACCTTGATTCGTTGCAATTATCCCAATTATATCATAAAATAATAGAGACAATCAAGTGTAAGGGAAGTTAATCATGAAAGTTTTATCCTTTGATAGCTCTAATAAAGCTTTATCTGTCGCTATTTTGGACAATGAGTCCATGCTGGCAGAGACGACTATCAACATCAAAAAAAATCATAGTATCAGCCTCATGCCGACCATCGATTTTTTAATGGCGTCTGTAGGTCTAGAGCCGCAAGATTTGGAGCGTATCGTTGTGGCAGAGGGTCCTGGGTCTTATACGGGCTTACGTGTGGCTGTTGCAACCGCTAAAACGCTGGCTTATACGCTAGGTATTGAGTTAGTTGGAGTGTCTAGTCTTTATGCGCTTACGGCTTGTGGGAAGGCAGATGAGCTTATCGTGCCTATCATAGATGCGAGACGTCAGCATGTCTATGCAGGCTTTTACCGCAATGGCAAAGCGCAAAGAGAAGATGCCTACATGTCCTTTAGCGATGTGCTCTCAAGTCTAAAAGACGAGGAAAAAGTGCACTTTGTAGGGGAAGTCGACGCCTTTAGAGAGCAGATAGCAAAAGCTCTTCCAGAAGCGCAAATAACAGAGACCTTGCCGTCAGCTGTTTTGATTGGACGTTTAGGCAGTCAGCTCTCACCCGTTGATGTGGATGCCTTTGTCCCACAGTACCTGAAACGTGTCGAAGCTGAGGAAAATTGGCTCAAAGACCACACAGAATCAGAGAACACCCACTATGTCAAACGTGTGTAAGGAAGAAAGAGCTAGAGCTGTCTTTGAGGTGCTAACAGACGTTTACGACAGCTCACCTTGGACTTATGAGCAGGTTCTAGCAGATATGACAAAGCCTGACACGGATTATTTTTTTGTTTATGAAGACAAGGTAATCGTTGGTTTTTTGTCGCTACAGCAGTTGGTGGGTGAGTGCGAGTTGACCAATATTGCCATCAAAAAAGCCTATCAAAAAAAGGGCTATGGCAAGCTCTTGCTGGAAAAACTAGCTAACGTTGCCTGCCCGATATTTTTAGAAGTGCGTGCATCGAATAGCCGTGCACAAGCCTTGTACCAGAAGGCAGGTTTTGAGGTGATTGGCAAGCGTCGCAACTATTATCATAATCCAGTTGAAGACGCTATTATTATGAAACGATGAGGAGAAAACATGCGTAAAGATCGCTATATTTTAGCTGTTGAGAGTTCTTGTGACGAGACTAGCGTTGCGGTGATCAAAAATGACACTGAGCTGTTAAGTAACATTATTGCCAGTCAAGTGGAGAGTCATAAGCGCTTTGGTGGGGTCGTGCCTGAGGTGGCGAGTCGTCATCATGTCGAGGTCATCACCACTTGTTTTCAAGACGCTTTGAGTGAGGCTGGGCTTAGAGCTTGTGACTTGGATGCGGTTGCTGTGACTTATGGACCGGGGCTTGTGGGGGCTCTCCTTGTGGGCTTGTCAGCTGCCAAGGCTTTTGCTTGGGCAAATCATCTGCCACTGATTCCTGTCAATCACATGGCTGGACATCTCATGGCAGCAAGAGTCGAAAAAGAGCTTAGTTATCCGCTTCTAGCGCTCCTTGTGAGTGGCGGGCACACCGAGCTTGTCTATGTCGAGCGTGAGGGTGACTACAAGATTGTCGGTGAGACACGTGACGATGCGGTTGGTGAGGCTTATGACAAGGTTGGTCGTGTCATGGGGCTGACTTATCCCGCAGGACGTGAGATTGACCAGTTAGCTCATCAAGGCGTGGACAGGTATGATTTTCCACGTGCTATGCTTAAAGAAAATAATCTTGACTTTTCCTTTTCTGGGCTCAAGTCAGCTTTTATCAATCTCCATCACAATGCTAGCCAAAAAGGTGAGGAGCTCTCTAAAGAAGACTTAGCAGCCTCATTTCAAGCAGCTGTGCTTGATATTTTGATGGCAAAGACTAAGAAAGCGCTGCAGGATTATCCTGTTAAAACCTTGGTGGTTGCTGGTGGTGTCGCTGCCAATCAAGGCTTGAGAGAGCGCCTAGCGCAAGAGATAACAGATATTGATGTCGTCATTCCTCCGCTGCGACTCTGTGGGGACAATGCTGGCATGATTGCCCTAGCAGCTGCTGTTGAGTACAAGAAAGGAAATCTTGCCCCCCTTTCTCTCAATGCTAAACCAAGTTTGACCTTTGAGCGCCTAGACTAAAGACGAAAGCCCTTCACATTTAGGTGAAAGGGCTTTTAGCGTGTTTACATCAGTAACACTCTATGTTATAATAGACGAAATATTCTGAGAAAGGAAAGAAATGGAAGCATTAACGTTCAATCAAGGTGTGAAAGCGTCTCTTCCAACGGCTTTAGGCTATGTGAGTATTGGGATAGCTTGTGGTGTTGTAGGCGCTAGCTCTGGTATAAGCCCGCTTGAGATGGGCTTGATGAGCGCTCTCGTTTATGGAGGGAGTGCGCAGTTCATCATGTGCGCACTGCTTGCAGCACATGCCCCGGTGTCCTCTATCGTCTTGACCGTTTTTTTGGTTAATCTGCGCAATTTTCTCATGAGCCTTCATGCGACGACGATTTTTGAGAAAGCCTCGCTACTAGACGGTATCTTTATCGGCTCTTTGATAACAGATGAGAGCTACGGGGTTCTGCTCAATACTTACACGCACCAAAAACGCATAGCGCCTATCTGGATGCACGGCAACAATGTGACGGGCTACATCACTTGGGTCTTGTCTGTTTTTATCAGCACGATTTTGGGACAATACATCCCAAATCCAGAGCAGTTTGGGCTAGACTTTGCCTTAGTTGCCATGTTTGTGGCAATCTTTGCTGCACAGTTTGAAGCCATCGTTATCACGACGACGATCAAAAAGATTGTAGCTGTTTTAGGTGCTGTTGCGCTTTCTTACTTTATCTTAGCCAGTCTGGTGTCTGAGTCCATGGCTGTTCTTTTAGCGACCTTGATTGGTTGTTTTGTGGGGGTGTCTTATCATGAGCGTGTCGAGTGAGGTTTTAGTCGTTATTCTCTTATCAGCAGTGGTCACCTGGTTGCCGAGAGTAGCGCCCTTTCTATTGACCAAGTATCAAAAGTTGCCAGATAGCCTTATTCGCTTTCTAGATTATCTGCCGATTTCTATCATCTTTGCCTTGCTGCTCTCAAGTGTCATGACTGAGAAGGTCGGGCAATTGCCTAGTCTTGATATACTGACTTTTCTAGCGGTTATTCCCACCTTGTGGGTGGCAGTTCGCTATAAAAACATCCTCTTATCCGTCCTTGTCGGTGTGCTTGCCATGGCACTTTTGCGGTTAATAGGTTAACTTTGCAAGGAGAAGCTCGAGGGCTTCTTTTTCCTCATCCGTCAAATGGCTGAGCAGCTTATCAGACTGCTGCTGTTCATAGGCGTGGAGCTTCGGATAGATGTCTAGGCTCTTTTGTGTGGGGTAGATACGCTTGATTTTCTGATTGTGAGCGTCCTTTTCAAGAGTCAAATAGCCCTGCTTGACCAATTTTTGCACGGCACGAAAGCTAGTTGTTCGGTCAATTTGAATGCTATCTGCCAGCTCATTTAAAAAGAGCCCTGGTGTTTCACAGATACGGATGATGTAGATGAAAAGATTGTTATTGAGCCCCATTTCTTTAAAATAGCGATTGGAGTCCATCTGGATGGTGCGTGTAATTGCCCCTATAGTACGAATGGTTGTAAACATAAGTCCTCTTTTTTCTTTAGTTTATCAAAAAAAGATTGCTTTTGCAATAAAATGTGTTATAATATATTGTAAATACAACAAAAAGGAGAGAGACATGCTACATTTTGAAAATGACTACAATAAAGGAGCCCACCCAAAATTACTACAAGCTTTAGTTGAGACCAATAATCAAGCCCAAGCAGGCTATGGCATGGACTAGTACAGCCAACAGGCAGCGCAGAAAATCAAGCAAGCCTGTGCTTGCCCGCAAGCCGAGGTGACTTTCCTAACAGGTGGCACCCAGACCAATCAAGTGGTGATTGACAGCATGCTGTCCTCTTATGAGGGGGTCATCGCAGCAGAGAGTGGGCATGTTGCCGTGCATGAGGCAGGTGCCATTGAGTTTACAGGGCACAAGGTCTTGACACTTCCAACGGAGGATGGCAAGATTCACAGCAGCCAGCTTGAGCGCTATATCAGTGATTTTTATGCGGATGGCAACCATGAGCACATGGTCTTTCCAGGCATGGTTTATATCTCTCATCCGACAGAGTACGGAACGCTCTACAGCAAGGAGGAACTTGAAGCCCTCTCTAAAGTATGTCGTGCCTACTCCATTCCCCTCTTTTTGGACGGCGCACGCTTAGGCTATGGTTTAGCCAGCAGGGAGAGCGACCTTGATTTGAAGGCAATAGCAGAGTTGACAGACGTCTTTTACATCGGAGGGACAAAGCTAGGTGCTCTTATGGGAGAGGCAGTTGTCTTTACCAAGTCCAACCAGCCTAAGCATTTTACCACCATTGTCAAGCAGCACGGTGCCCTGCTAGCTAAAGGGCGTTTGTGTGGTGTGCAGTTTGACGCTTTCTTTACAGATGATTTGTATTTAGAGATTGGACGTGAGACCTTGGCACTTGCCGAGCAACTAAAAGCCATTTTAAAAGAAAAAGGCTACCGCTTTTACTTGGAGTCTCCAACCAATCAACAGTTCATCATCATCGAAAACCACAAGCTAGAAAGCTTAGCAAAGCAAGTCGCCTATAGCTTCTGGGAAAAGTACGACGACAATCACACCGTTATCCGTCTAGCTGTCAGCTGGTCAACCACACAAGAAGACATTGACGCACTAAAGGCGATTTTATAAAGTCAAAAAAGCTGGTTGATCAGCTTTTTTTTGGTGTTAATAATCAGTAAAACCTCGCTAGGTGTGTCACGAAGATTACACAAAAGCTTTTTATCACATTGGTACAGGATAGTTTTGTCTTAGTTGAGATGGTGATATTTTATGTTTCAACTATTCTTTACTAACCCGATTTCCGTTTTTTAGAAATGTAACGACATTGTCTTTTAGTGCCTCGAAATTTCCCTGAAAAGTAGCAATTTAATTGTCATTCCAAGCCCATTGCTGAGCGAGAGATTGGAATGATAGCCGTTCATAGGTAGAAACATGTGAAGAGCGAGCACTGATGTTCATTTGTTGGCGTTATAAAAAGGGTGCTTTTTAATCAGATTTATCTAAATGATAGTAGCCTTGCTGTAAATAGCAGGGTAAAGCACTTTTCCAAATCTCTCTTGCTTTGGTTGCTCAACTATCATTTTGAGGCTGTTTGGGTCAGCTATGCCTACGGGTCCTTTTGGGGAATACTTGCCAATAACCATAACATTGATTTTGATGATATCTTCAGCAGATAGGTATTTCATTTATCCATTAGCTCTTTCAGTAATTCATCGTATTGGTTCATGGCTTTTTCTAATTCCTTATCGAAATCAAATTTTGATTCAGCCTTTCGGATGATTACGTTATGCCTGAAGTGACAAATTCAGTTTTTTCCTCAATTTCAGAGCCAAGGGCTTCTTTGACAGCATTAGAGATAGTAATCACAGCGCTATTTCTGGCTTTATGAAGAACGATATTCATAGTATATACTTCCTGTATTTATAGATACATATGTAATAGATATACCGAAAATAAAAGGATATACACGTTGTTTTGTAATGACAATCAATAAGATAAATTTTGATAATTATGGTTCAATTTTTGCCTGTTTTGATAGAAAATTCACCTTATTTGATTGAAATTAGTTCACATTAACTCACATTGGGTTTTTAGAAATCTATTCAAACGTTGATTTTAATTATCGTGGGACAGCATAGGCGAGTAACACAATAGGCTTCATGTAAATCATTTTAAAACACATTCTAAAAAAATTTTGAACTAATTTGTATAAAATATCAGAAAGCCTTTGATAGATTTGAAAAGTTATTGTCACATAACAATAGTTTATATTTTGGTTGTGATTAGTACTCTTGTGCCACTATAACATCTGTTAGCCGAGAAAATTTGTCTTTGTTTTCATTTGCTACAGCAAAATCAGTTATTATGTGATTAATATTGCTGATACTATAAAAATCGTAAAAGTCGTACTTATCAAATTTTTTATGGTCAATTAGTAAAAAAGTTTCAATAGCGTTATCAAGGGCAATGTGTTGAATTTTCCCTTCGTTTTCGCTATATGTGGCTATAGAATTACCGAAGATACCGTTAGCACTAACGAAAGCTTTTGAGAATTTAAGATTTTGTAAGTAGTTAGCAGTTAAGGATCCAACAAAAGCACCTGTAATATCACGATATTCTCCACCCGTTAAGATTAGATCAATGTTTTTATGTTTGTTCAAAATATTAAAAACAGGCAGACTATTTGTTATAACTCTAATGTTTTTAGAAACTAATTCGTTGGCAAAATGTTCAAGTGTAGTTCCCGGTCCAATAAAGATTGTCTCACCTTCTTGAATAAATGAGCTAGAAAGTTTTGCAATAGCGCGTTTTTCCTTGATTTGAAGTTCTTGCTTTTCAGTATTTGATTTTTCGTATTTAATTTTAACTTTTGGACTATTGATACTTTGTGCACCACCGTGAATGCGAATAAGTAATCCGTCTTTATCGAGTTCATCTAGGTCACGTCGAACAGTCATATCTGAAACGTTTAACTTTTTAATGATATCAGTAACTGTAATGATACCTTTAGTATTGACTTCTTCAAGAATCCATTGCAAGCGTTCTTTTTTTATCATAGATAATCTCCCATCTTTATAATGTCATCTTAACTTTCATATTATCATAAAAAAAAGGCAATCTCAACATACAAAAAAGAACGAAAGCGAACATGTTTTTAGCAAAAATGTTTATATTAATGCCAAAAATAGTCTAAAAACGAAAAAACAACAAAAAGCAAACGACAATGTGTTGACAAATGTTTGTTTATGGTGTTATTATATAAACATAAAAACGTTTTTAAGAATTTATCTAGGTAAAAAAGAAAAATTTTGAGGTATTAAAATGATAGTTATTCTTGGTTCAGATGCCGCAGGTGAAACTTTGAAAAATATCATCAAAGATTACTTGCTTTCAAATGATTATGATGTTAATGATGTAACGGATGTAACTAAAGATTTTGTTGATAATACGCTTGCTGTAGCCGCTGGTGTTAATGCGGCTGAAGGTAATCTTGGTATTATGATTGACGCTTATGGTGCAGGAAGTTTCATGACTGCGACAAAAATCAAAGGTATGGTTGCTGCCGAAGTTTCAGATGAACGCTCTGCTTATATGACACGTGCACATAACAATGCTCGCATGATTACTATGGGTGCAGAAATTGTTGGTGTTGAATTAGCTAAAAATATTGCTAAAGGATTCTTGGAAGGTTGCTATGACGGTGGTCGTCACCAAATCCGTGTTGATATGTTGAATAAAATGTGTTAGGAGCGAGGAAGATAACATGAAAATTGCAATTGGATGTGACCATATCGTAACGACTGAAAAAATGGCAGTGTCAGATTTCTTGAAATCAAAAGGCTATGAAGTTATTGACTGCGGGACTTATGACCATACACGTACGCATTATCCTATCTTTGGTAAAAAAGTCGGCGAAGCTGTAACAAGTGATCAGGCTGAATTAGGTGTTTGTATCTGTGGTACGGGAGTTGGTATTAACAACTCCGTCAATAAAGTCCCAGGCATTCGCTCAGCTTTGGTCCGCGATATGACAACGGCTATTTATGCCAAAGAAGAGTTAAATGCCAATGTCATCGGTTTTGGAGGAAAAATCACAGGTGAATTGCTTATGTGTGATATTATCGAAGCCTTTATCAAAGCTGAGTACAAACCAACAGCAGAAAATAAAGCTTTGATTGAAAAAATTTCACAAGTCGAAACGGTTAATGAAAACCAATCATCACCAGATTTCTTTGATGAATTTCTTGAAAAATGGGACCGTGGCGAATATCACGACTAGGAGAAAAAGAGATGATTCTTACCGTAACATTGAATCCGTCAATTGATATTTCTTATCCGCTTGATGAGCTAATTTGGGATACGGTCAATCGTGTTTCTGAAGTTAAGAAAACAGCAGGTGGTAAGGGCTTAAATGTCACACGTGTACTGTCAGAAATTGGTGATAATGTAACTGCGACAGGCTTTGTCGGTGGCAAGTTGGGCGACTTTTTAACGAGTAGCCTTGATCAAAATGACATTCAACATCGTTTTTTCAAAATTCATGGCGAAACCCGCAACTGTATTGCAATTTTGCATGAAGGATTGCAAACGGAGATTTTGGAAGCAGGTCCGATGATAGATAAAGATGAGGCAGATGGTTTTCTTAATCATTTTCGCTATCTTTGCCCATCCCATGATGTCATTACGATTTCAGGAAGTCTTCCAGCAGGTCTTGAAAATGACTATTATCAAAAAATCATTGAACTTGCGAATTCGCAAGGCAAGAAAGTGGTTTTAGATTGTTCTGGTAAGGCTTTGGAAGCTGTTTTAACAAGTGGTGACAAGCCGTTTGTCATTAAGCCAAATACAGAAGAATTATCACAACTTGTCGGAAAAGAAGTGACTGATGATGTGAATGAGTTAAAAGAAATCTTGCAAGATGAGTTATTTGCAGGGATTGAGTGGGTGGTTGCCTCACTGGGGAGCAGAGGTACTTTTGCGAAACACGGAGATAAATTTTATCGTGTGACCATTCCAAAAATCGATGTGGTCAATCCTGTCGGGTCTGGTGATTCAACGGTGGCTGGTATTGCGTCAGCGATTATCCATAATCTTTCCGATGAAGATTTCTTACGTCATGCTAATGCTCTTGGCATGCTAAATGCTCAAGAAAAAATGACAGGTCATGTTAACATGGCAAATTACGAAAATTTATTTAATCAAATTCAGGTAGAAGAGGTATAAGAAAAAATGGTATTAACACAAGAAAAACGTAGACTACTTGAGAAACTTAGCTGTGATGGTGTGATTTCTGCTTTGGCATTTGACCAACGTGGAGCGCTTAAACGTATGATGGCAAACTATCAAACAGAAGAACCAAGCGTTGAACAAATCGAACAATTAAAAGTATTGGTTTCAGAAGAATTGACACCATATGCGTCATCTATTCTTCTTGACCCTGAATACGGTCTACCTGCTAGCAAAGTTCGTGACAATGCAGGGCTTTTGCTCGCTTATGAAAGAACAGGCTATGATGCCACAACGGTAAGTCGCTTACCAGATTGCTTGGTAGAATGGTCGGCAAAACGTCTTAAAGAAGAAGGTGCAGATGCAGTAAAATTTTTACTTTACTATGACGTTGATGGTGACGAATACGTTAATTTTCAAAAACAAACTTACATTGAACGCATTGGTGCGGAGTGTAAAGCAGAAAGTATGCCATTCTTCCTTGAAATTTTGACATATGACGAAAACATCATTGATAATGAAAGTGTAGCATTTGCCAAAGTAAAACCACACAAAGTTAATGAAGCAATGAAAGTTTTCTCTGATGATCGCTTTGGTATTGATGTGCTCAAAGTTGAAATCCCAGTTAATATGAAATATGTTGAAGGATTCACAGACGGTGAAGTGGTTTATACAAAAGAAGAAGCTGCTAAAGCTTTCAAAGACCAAGAAGCTGCAAGTCACTTGCCATATATCTATCTTAGCGCAGGTGTTTCAGCAAAGCTTTTCCAAGAAACTTTAGTATTTGCGGCTGAATCAGGTGCCAAGTTTAACGGTGTCCTTTGTGGACGTGCTACTTGGGCAGGTTCTGTACAAGTTTACATTGAAAAAGGCGAAGCTGCGGCGCGTGAATGGCTAAGAACACAAGGACGTAAAAACATTGAAGAACTTAATGAAACCCTTACCCAAACAGCCAAATCATGGAGTGAGAAAGTTGTAGAATTGAGTATTGTTTAATATAATGTATCAAACTTCTTTTATTTATTGAAATATGGTCATTCAGATAAACATTATTATTTGACTTTGTTATTAACCATCAATAAAATTTTTTTATTACTTTAGAATCATGAAGTTGGGCTGTCAACGTTATTTGAAGAAAGTGATATTCAGAAAGTAGGTATCAAAGCACTTTTATTGATAGCGTTAAATAAGGGAAAACTCCTTATTGTTATATTTTTTAAAACGGTTTGAAATGAACAAAAAGGTAAAAAAATAACAAGTAAGTGTCTAGAGTTTCGGGAAAAGTAAAATTAAATATCTTGTAACTTAAGAGAACGATCATCGTTCTCTTTTTTCGTTGCCTAAAACCAATGAAAGGGCATAAAACAATGTTAAATAATCTAGAAATTGTCATGGATATTGATACTTTAGAAATCTTTGAAGTGATCGATTTAGATGAGCAGGATAATGTTAATACAGCTGAAGAAGACGCTTCTGAAGAGAAACAGTCCATTCCACATGATGACTTAGACAATATCTATCTTGGAAATAGCTATTATTATAAATACTCTTGCTTTTTGTGGAAAGTTGTTAAGGACGATATCGTCCAAGCTCTAAGTCTTGAAAATAAACATGGGATTTATTCCTATCGCATACATGCTAGAGATGGTACCTTTAGCTGCTGAAATATGGTTAGGAGAGGAACTACATATATGAAACAAGTATTTCCAAATAAGAAAATAATTAAAAACAAGGACACACATTTATGATGACAATACTAATGACAGCAGGTTTACTCATTATTTTAGTAGGGAGCGTATTTACCATTAGCTGGCTCTGCTGTAGCCATCAAATACGTTTTCAAAATGGTTATGATAGTGAATTAAAGAGCGACTATCAAACAATGATACAACACTCAAAAGCGGAAAGGAACATTGGATGAGAGAAAAACAAACAAGAAGCTCAGTGTCGCAGCTGACAAAGAACATGATGATTATAGACCTCATGAAACAAACAGGCTGGACAAGAGATAGAGCAGTTGCCGCTATCGAAGAATTAGAGAGAATCCGTCTCGTTCATTTTCCTAGCCAAGGCGGCTTAAGGATAAGGACGAATGTGGAGGTGAATTAGATGTCTGTCAGTAGAGATATTACAATCCATCAATTGGAAACCCAGAAATTTCATCAAGTACCTCAGCTTTTTTCGAGACGTATTGAGCGTAAGTGGGATTCAAAGAACAAGTGTTTGATTGAAATTTGTTACACCAGTCCTTATGTGAAAATGTCATCGGATGCTAAGTTGGCTTATGGTATCTTTCTTGATCGTTGCCAATTAAGTATTTATTCCTATCAACAAGGGAATAAAGATTATGTTGATGAAAACGATGCGGTCTTTATGTTTTATACGGTTCAAGATTTGATGAAAGTATTAGATAAATCTAAAAATACCGTTTTAAAAATCAAGAAAGAATTGATTTCACTCGGTCTTCTTCGGGAAGTCCGTCAAGGGAAAAATCAACCCAATCGTCTCTATCTTCAAAATGTTGATGCAACTTCTCAAATGACAGAGTATTATGACGAAAATAATGTTCTCCTTAAACGATTTGATTATTTTGGGAATATTCTTTATGAGAAACAAGAGTTATCCACAGAAGAGACGCAAATGGTTGATATAAGCGGAAGTTCAAAAAATGAACCTCCAAAGGGTGGTCCAAATTTTGAGCCTCACGAGGTGCAAGATTTGAACCCAAGTAATACTAATATAAGTCAGACTGAGAATAAATATATTAATAGTTCTAGAAAGAGCGAGAAAAATTCGGAAGAATTTTCTCCCTCCCTTGGAACTGACGATATATCATCCAAAGAAAAAGCTGAAAAATATATTCCACCACAGTATTATTCTCTCTTAGCTGTTATTGCAGATGAATACAACGGTAAATTCTGTCAACAAGACTTATTTACTGGTGAATTTCAAAACTATAGTTTAACACATAAGCAAAAAATGATGATTGGACAATTCTTAGCAGAAGGTTACGTGACAAGTAAAGAAGTGCTTAATCTTATCAATCGCATGCCGTATGACTGTCAATCGCCTTTAGCCTACTTGATGCGTAGTTTAGAAAATCTTAAAGAAGAACGGCGCTTAGAAGCTAAAATCGTAGCTCATAGACAAGCTAGGATGAAATACGGAGAACTAGAGGAGGATTCCAAATGCTAGAAGATGAATTTAAACAGTTTCCACGTGGATTACTAAACTTTGGTAGAAGTCCAAAAGAAGTGTTTATTACTGTTCCCAAAGCTGTTTTTGAGCAACCACCTGAAGAAAAAAATAAAGCTCTTAAGGAGCTGGAGGAAGATATGGAGAACTTTAAAGAAGGAGGCAACTAACAATGGGATTATTTAATAAACCAGATATTCAAAAACATACGGTTCAAATGCAGTCAGAGCTTAAACCTGTCCAAGAAATTGAAATGGTGATTGAGTATTTTGACCAAACGAGTGAAACTATTTTACTAATTCATAATTTAGAAGAGCTTCAACAACAAATCTCTCTATCTCTAGGAGCAGCGAATGCTAGTATGAACTTTCCTGAAGCTACCCCACCTTTGTCCCTTAATCCACGATGGATTAAGAAGATCACTTACAAAGTGAAGGGAGGTGATTCCATGTGACAAAGGTACTTCAAAATCGAGTAAAAGAGCTTCGTAAACAAGCTAATTTTACTCAACAGGAGTTATCAGATCAACTTGGCGTAAAGCGTGAAACAGTATCCAATTGGGAAACAGGAAAGAATCATATCAGTCTAGCTAAC
Organism: Streptococcus hyointestinalis; assembly: GCF_011039275.1. Taxonomy (GTDB): domain Bacteria; phylum Bacillota; class Bacilli; order Lactobacillales; family Streptococcaceae; genus Streptococcus; species Streptococcus hyointestinalis_A. Next base: position 1,926,564 of record NZ_JAAKGB010000001.1, on the reverse strand, counting down.
ATTGCAAAATTATCACAGCTATTTCAAGTCCCAATCGAGGAACTACTTAAGCGAGAGGATGAATCTGACTCTTTTCTCTAAAACACAATTGACCGTGATGTCATAAAACTAATAGACCTTTGACAACTCAATACAAGGCTTGCCCTGATACAGCGTGACTATGGATAAAAAAGAAATGAGGGCGAGTAGCTAGCTAGAAAAGAATATCTAGCCCAGTCACCGTAACGAAAAAGCATGATTTTATCAAAAATCATAAGCTGAAGGAGTAGAGGTTCCTAGACTATAAACCCAGCGTATAAAACACCGAGATAGGTTTACGAATCTATCCAGCACGGCGTGAATCGCCTTTCAACTTCAAGGAGAAATCTATGACAGATGAAAAACAAACAGTTCGCCTAAGGGACTTAAGAAACTTAGGGAAACAAGGTGGTGCTACGGCACGTTTGGATGATGGGACAGACCTCATCCTGAAGCCTGATTATGCGGTTAAACAAGCAAGGGGTTATGTTGACGGTGTCCTAAGAGATGTCGAATTTCACCTCAGATACAAAAGTATTTACGACCGTATTCGCACCATTAAAAGAGATGGTCACATCGTGGCCAGAAAAGTTAGAAGTTCTTCTAAAGTTGAGCTTCGTTTAACTGGGAAAGGTTATCGACCTTATTCCCCTCAAACACCAAAAAAGAAAGGGTTCATATCATGACAAAAAAACAATTACTCGCAACTCTTGCAACCTCAACGCTTTTGCTATCTTCTACTGGAGTTGCTCTAGCTGATGAAGTGACACCAGTTGACCCAACAGCACCCTCTACAGAAGTGGTGACACCGTCAACAGGAACAGAAGCGTCAACAGACGTTACAACACCTTCTACAGAAACGCCAGCGACAACACCTAGCGACAGTGGCTCAACAACGACTCCAACGGTTCCAGTAGACCCAACAACACCTTCGACAGATCAAGGTAAAGATAATGCTGGTGAGAATGTCACCGTCCCAGGCTCTGAAAGCCAAGGCAAAGACAACGCAGGTGAAAACGTTGATCCCCAACCCGCTCCAGACAATCAAGGTAAGGACAACGCAGGTGAGCAGGTTGATCCTAATACAGGCAATACCACTGTCCCAACCACGGACGGCGGTACTGCACAAGTGACCCCTGACAAAACAGTGCCAATCAATAACCCAAGTGTATCAGCTGATACAGCTACCAAGGCTGGTGCTTCACAAGTAGGGACAACCTCAACAGTGACTGGTCAAATAGTTCAAAACGTGACCGCACAAGCCCCAGTAGTCACTAATAGTGGCGCTACCATTGTGAGTACAAAAGACGGTCAATTGGTTCTGTCAGATGGCTCTACAGTGACTCCAGAAACGGTTGGGGCAACAATTAACAGTGATAAAACCATCACCGTCACGAAAGCTGACGGGACGAAGGCAACACTTCCCGAAGCAGGAGAAGCTGGTAGTAGCTTAGCGGTTCTTGGTGGTGTTTTATTAGGAGCTGCGGCTTGGCTCTTTCGTAAAAAATAAGCCTAAAGGCAATCAAAACTCAGGATGTGACCGTAATGTCCTTAAACTAAAATTTTAAAAGAAAAAGGAGAATCCCTCATGGTTCAAAATAACAAAAACATTTTCTCAATCCGCAAATTCAAAACAGGCACTCACTCAGCTTTAATTGCTAAGTATGGTATTGTCCTAGCTACGACTGTAGCCCTTATGGGAGCAGGTGCTGCCTCAGCTGATGAGCTAACAAGCACACCAGCCCAAGCAACAACTGAGCAAGTTAGCCCAGCTACTGCTGCAGCTACGACTACAGGAAGCACAGCCCAGCCACAAACAGCTGTTACCAGTGACATTCCAACTTCTGTCCCAGCTAATACGCCCCAAGACCAAGCCGTAACAGCGGTTGATAAGGCACAAGAAACCCTTAAGGATAACGTGGCAACGGCACAAGAAACGGGTGTTGTGGTCAAAGAGGGAGACACACAGGAGGTTGTCATCAATGATAACAACGCAGCTGATAAAACCTCTGAAGTGCTAGCTGACCTCAATAAGCAAGATCAAGCTGTTAAAGAAGCGACCGCTAAACAAGCGGATAATCAAAAAGCCTACGAAGAAACCAGTGCTGAACATGAAGCGGTAACCAAAGAAGGGCAAGAGGCCTTAGACAAGTCAACCGCTGAGGTAGAGCAATTGATTGAACAGGCTAAACAAGCAGGATTGATTGTCACAGATACTACAACAGATCAAACACCAACCTATAAAGACCTCAAGGGTCTCACAGGTGATGAGCTACGTCAAGCGATGGCTGGCAACCTCAAGCTCTACAAGGAAGCCATTGCAGCAGGACTCGCTATCCAAGGAAAATCCGTTGAGGAATTGAAACAAGCTCTTGCTCTCTATCAAGCCAATCAAAAGGCTTATACCGAAACGAAGACAAGTCGTGATTTAGCTGTTTCAGAAGGCCAGTCCACTCTCAAAAAAGCAACGGCAGCTTTAGACGAACAACTTGCTATTGCGAAGAAATATGAGTTAGCTGTAACAACAGCCACTTCTGATAAAACACCAAGTTACAAAAATCTTAAAGGTTTGACAGGAGACGCTCTACGAGCAGCGATGGCTGAGAATCTCAAACTCTATACGGCAGCCGTCAAAGCAGCTGCAGATGCTATGAATTTCTCAACGTCTGATATGAAAAAACAAATTGATGCTTATGCGGCAGCTCTTGCCGATTATCAAAAAGGTATTGGCACAAACACAGGTCTTAAATGGCAAAATGGTGTTATCTTAGAAGCCGGTCCTGGTGCTACTAAGATGACAGGTGCTGAGAATGTGGTTAGCTTTGCGGATGGCAGTCTTAAAGCGGCAGCCATGTATGCGACACAAGGTAATAATCTAGACCAAAATACAGATGCCAACTTCGAGAACATCTTTAAAATTGATGGGACAGGTACTATCCTTGTCAAGAACACGACTAATGGGGATGTGACCTTGACCTTCTCAGAAATCAATAGCCCTTACAATACAGGAACCTATGTGGCTATCTGGGGTGACGATAATGGTGGCATCGCTTGGTCTGTCTTTGCCCTCTATAGCGGAGCTGCTCAAGGAGGCGCTGGTGAGTCTGCATCCGGTAGCGGTTCTGGCATCGGAGGACGTATCCTTAACTACGTCTATGCTTACAAAGTGCAAGCAGTTACTTCTAACGATGTCTCTGTGGTGACCTTCAACGACATCGATAACAAACAAACCATCAATGTTTCTGGACTGGATGGTGCCGCTATTGAAACCGGAAAGAATGTCACAGGTTCAGGGACCACTTACAGTTCTGGCGCAGGGGATAAGTCCCAAGCCTCTGCAGGTGTCCTAGATTCTAACGGTGTGGGATGGACTTTTGACACTGCTAAGAAACAAGATTTTACAGTTGTTCACTCCGTGGATGGTAAGAATACTTCAATTGTTGGGGGTATCTTTGGGGTAGCCAGTGAAAAGCCAAAAGAGCCTAAGAAACCAGAGCTTACCGCAACTAAAGCGACGGTTAATGCTCCAGCAGCACCAGAAGCACCAAAACCAATTGCTGTGACAGTTCAAAAAGCAACAGTAACAGCACCAGAGGCACCAGAAGCCCCTGCACCAATTGAGGTAGAGGTTCACTATTACAAGATGACAACGACTCCATCACCTGAAACGCCAACACCAGCTAAACCACAAGCTCAAGCACCAGTGGCTAAACAAGCAGCGCTCCCAACGACTGGAGAAAATGACTCGTTCCTAGCTATCTTAGCAGGTCTTTTCCTCAGTGGAGCAGGCTTAATTGGAATCCGTCGTAAAAAACAAAACTAATAAACGTTAATCAACTATGCTTTAACACGCTAGAAGTCTAGGACACTTGTGCTGGGCTTTTAGTGTTTTTGAACTAATCAGGCTGCAAGAAACCAAAACACCGATAAGACGCTTGCAGCCTTTTTGATTTTAAAAATAGAAAGAAGGAATCGTTGATGAATATAGCAGTGAGTACACAATAAGACCTCGTGAAGGTCTAGAGTTTCCTAGCGAAATGTGGTATACTTAAGCTAACAAAGCTAGGAGGGGTACAATGAGAAAGGATGCGAAAATGGAAACACATGTGACAAAAAACGGCTATACTTACTATACGCCGACCAAACCCACTCAAGCAGTTCCTCCAGAAGCTAAAGAAAGCAAGTGGAAGAAGGGAGTTAAGTGGCTGAGACAAGCCCTTTTAGCAGGCGTGAGGAACCTTCCAGGTCTCATCATGAAAGCGGCTATCCTCATGGTCACAACGCCCCTCATGATTGTGCTCTTTATCTTCAACTTCCTGAAGTGCTTATTAGGAACAACCATTGCATGGGTTGTATTTAAGTTCGTTGTAATGCTTGGAATTGCATTGACTTTTGATATATATGAAAGTTTAGCTAAACGAGCCGTTGCAGACAATTTTGGTAATTGGTTGGACAATCTTTTTTCGAGTTTTGTCTGGCCTCACGGAGTTCCTATTTACTACTGGTGGGAAACAACCATCATTGTTGTCCTAGCCGTCATTACTGCCCTCTCTCTAACCTTCCATCCAAACGAAGAGTAAATCTCTTCCTCATCATAAACGTGAGACACTAAGAATTTGTTCTTGGTGTCTTTTATTTTTAGAAAATAGAAAGTGAGATATACATCTATGCAAACAGTTGTCAATTTTATCAATCAAATCGGAACTATTGGAGGCTTTGTTGGTCTCGGCTGGGCTGCTTGGGGTGCCTGGGATTTAGCTATTGGTATTCGTCGAGAACTCGACGATAAGAAGGATAAGGGAATTCAGAGTGTTATTCTAGGAGCCCTTCTAGGAACGGTTCTAAAAACCCTTTTTTCAGCCCTAGCTGCAGGACTGTCTAGTATTGGGTAAGACAAGGAGGTGGTGGTTATGAACCAATCCACGCTAAACCAGCTAACCATGAGCCTTAAAGCCTACAACCCGACAGCTTACCAGCTGATGGAAACCGTTTCAAGTTCTATGGAGAAAGTAGCGGTCTTACTACTTTTGCTTTTTATGGGCATTAACCTCATGAACTGGAACCAACAATTAAAAAGCAATGGTGGGGAGATGACTTTACAGCTCTGGATTGAAGAAATCCTCAAATACGCTATCGGTCTTTTTCTGATTCTCTATGTCGATGAGATTTTTGATAGCCTCTCTTGGCTCTTTAACGTCATTATCAAGTTGGTTGCCAAAAGTGGACTTGAACCCTTTAGTTCTAAAGCACCTGATTATAAAGGATTAAGTTGGATTCTGAAAGGTTTCTTTCAAGGTGTTTATGTTGTTACTGACTTTATCGGTCAAATCTCCACAAAATTATTGATCCTCTTGCGTTCTTTTACGCTCTACACTTACAAGGGGATTGCCAAAATCATTGTAGCCTGCTACATGATGGAGAGCCTACGCCCCATTTGTTTTGGCTTTTTCAAACTTTATATTGCTGCTGTGCTTCAGGGATTGATTTTGGTGGTCGTTATCATGCTTTATCCAGCCATTGTGACCAACGATCTGTTAACTGTCGCAAAGACAGGAGCCTGGACCAGTTCCCTTATGGCCATTGCCAAAGGGATTATCTATATCATCATGCTCTTTGGCAGCCAACGCATGGCTAAGAACATTATGCAAGTGAATTAGAGGAGGGAATGATGACAGAAAAATACTTTTCAAAAATGCTCATACCGTTTGATACCCAATGCTTTCTTTATGATATAATAAAAAGAGAATGTACCGTGAATGAAAGGAGTTCAGAAGTCCATGACAGCTATTGTAACACAACTATATAAATGGTGGACAGGACGTTTTGAACGTTACTACAAGGAGGCACAAAATTACTATGACGAGCAGACTAAAGAAGCCTTATTAGCTGAATGGGTAGAGTTAGAAGTGAAGAAAGAGAAGAGTTCTCGTAGATGGGAACTTTTGCTAGGATTAGTGTTAACAGTTATTTTTTCAGATGATCTCAAACGCCTTTTAGCGATTATTTTTGCTCCATGGGCAGGCGTTACTACAAAAGATTTACAAGAAAGTGTATTGATGAGTCTTGTTGTAGCCTTATTGATTGTCCTTTTGTTGCTGACTATCGTCTTATATAATTTTAGCTATTCCTTAATATTAAGACGCTATCTTATTTTGAAGCGTTATTTAGAAGAACATAAAATCTAATAGTAGGAGCAGAGAGTGAGTAGAGAACGCTTTTTTGAATTATTGGAAAAACCTTATACCCCTTATGTTGTTGTGGAACTTGTTTATGTTATTGCAACTATTGTTTTTTATATCAAACTTGCTAACATAAATAGGCTACTGAATCAAAATTTTGATGTTGACAGGATGGTAACACAGAAAGATGTGGCGATTGCAACAGATGTGATGGCATTTAGAAATAATAGCCCTTGGGATTACTTGCTTTGGGGAATGACCCTCATTCTTATTAGTATTGCTATCCCTATAGTATTTTTTTTAATTAATAAATCAAGTTACAGAAAAGAAGAAGACAAGGCAACTATTTGGATGGTTATTATGGTGATATTTGTGATTAACCTCATAATCGCTATTTCCCTTGCAAAAGCGCTTTTCAGTCCGATTATTATCGCAGTTTTTCTTATTTATGCTATAGGGGGATTGGCTATTATCGGAAGCTCACAATCATGATGAAGGAACAGCTTTTTAGGCTGTTTTTTTGATAAAAAATAAAGATAAATAGGGAGGAAAATGATGACACGTTTAGGAAGTGAATTTTTAAAAGCCCTGGACAGCTATGAACGTCCATTTTTGGGCTATATGACCTTAAGGCAGTGGATTCTGCTTTTTGGAATTGGATTGACAGTTATTGTCATGTCCATACTTTTTTGGTTGAAAACACCTGACATTATCCTCTATGGCGTTAGTCTTCTTGTACTAGCGCCTTTTGTGATTTTTGGGTGTCACATAGATGAAAAAATAAAAGATGAGTTACGTTTCTTTTTAACCAAACAAGAACGTACTTACCAAACCGATTATGACAGAAAGGAATACACTAAAAATGACTTTACTCGCCCGAAAGACAACCCTGAAACACTCCAAAGCTGAAAAAGAGCGGGCAAAGCGTCTGCGACGTACCATGACCGCTTCGACACAAAATAGCTTAAATTACCAAACCTTAACACCTGACGGTCTGATGACCATTACAAACGATACCTACTCTAAAACCTATCGACTAGGGGATACCAGCTATATCACCGCAACGGACGATGAACGTATTGATGTCATTGAAACCAATGCGGATATTTTCAATTCTTTGGATATTGATAATGATATGCAGTTGCTTATCCTCAACCGACGTGTTGAGAGTACAAGTTTATCTACTATCCGCTATGAACTTGCCCATGATGGCTATGATGACTATCGCAATGAGTATAACGCTATGATTAAGGAGCGCTTTTCCCAGGATCAAAACACTTTTAAGGTAGAGAAATACTTGACCCTCACAGCGCAAGCCGACCAAGCCAGTCAAGCAAAGCGTATCTTAGATGATACCGCTAATGTCATTGAAAGTCAGTATAGTGGTCTAGGTATTTCTTTTGCGGAAATGGATGGCTTAGACAGACTTCTTGTCTTCCGGAAACTCTTAAGAAAAGAAGCTTTCTTGGACTTCAACTATGAAGATATTGCTCTTTCTGGTTTGTCTACAAGAGATTTTATTGCTCCTAATTACCTGAAGTTTGAGAAGGACCACCTGCAGATTGATGACTATTACGCAAGGGTTCTCTATGTTAAACAGTACCCAACTTTCCTAAATGACAAGTTGATTAAGAATATCTTGGATACCGGCATTGAGTTAGCGATTAGCTTACATGCTAAACCTTATGATACTGCTGCAGCGATTAAGAAAATCAAAACAGTACAATCGAGCGTCCGTAGGGAAATGATTAAAAGTCAAAAAGCAGCCGCTAAAGATGGAATTTCAGCTCATTTGGTAGTAGGAGGTAAAGCCAGCGAAACCTCAAAGGAAACCGAAAAGTGGACCGAGGAGCTTCAAGATAATGACCAAAAGATGTTCTCGGGTGTTATGACGATTTACCTGATGGCAGATAGCCTAGAAGAGCTCAATAACTATACGGAACAGGTGCAGCGCTCTGTTCGTAAGAATACTGTTGAGCTAGATAAGTGTTACCTTTATCAGGAAGAAGCGCTCAATACCATTTTGCCCATTGGCGTTCCCTTTATCAACGTCAAACGCCGTTTTATGCGAGATATGACCACTAGTAACCTTGCTACACAAGTGCCTTTCACCAACGTAGACTTACGCTCAAACAGTCCCCGTGCCGTCCATTATGGGCAAAATCAACTCTCAAAAAATGTGATTACAGTTGACCGCAAAAGAGACCTTAATACAGGCTCAGGTGCCATCTTTGGGATTTCAGGCTCAGGGAAGTCTGTTTTAGCTAAAGGTGGAGAGATTATTCCAACACTCTTACGTCATACTAAAGACCAGATTATTATTGTTGACCCAGAAGCAGAGTACACCGATATTGGTCACGAATTTCAGGCAGAAGTGATTACCATAGCCCCAGGCTCTCCCCATCACTTTAATCTGCTAGATCTGCCAGATAAGGACAAGCTACAAGCAGAAGATAGCGATCCTGTCGGTCAAAAATCCAACCTTTTATCCACTCTCTTTGAAAATATTTTCTCTGAAGTGTCTGATGATGAGTTTGCGATGATTGACCGAGTAACCAGAAAAACCTATGAAGCCTATAGTCAGCCTACCTTTAAGGAGTGGCAAACTATCCTTGAGCAACAACCTGAAGAGGTGGCACAAATGTTAGCCTTGAAAGCAGAACCTTACACCAGAGGTTCTAACGATATTTTTGCCCATCCAACCAATGTCAATATGGATAACCGCTTTATCATCTTTAACCTTAAGCAATTAAGCGGGAAACTGAAACCTTTTGCACTTCTTGTTATCCAAGATTACATCTGGAACCAAGTGGTTAATCACCAAGGAAAATTGACAACATGGCTTTATTTTGATGAATTGCAACTCTACTTCAAAAATAAACTGCAGGCGACGTTCTTTACAGAGCTCTACTCTCGTATTCGTAAGTATGGGGCAATCTCAACAGGTATCACCCAAAATCCTGAAACGGTTTTATCTACGGAAGAAGGACGCAAACTCGTCGCCAACTGTGAATTTATGGTTCTGCTGAAGCTTAAGCGTACCGATTTAGAGGCGCTGTCTCAAGTGACTCCTCTCACACCTTCTTTAGAACGTTTTGTCTTACGTCCTAAAGCCAAAGGAACAGGTTTGATTGTAGCAGGTGATACTATTGTTCCCTTTGAAAATCCAATCCCTAAAGAGACGAAACTCTATCAATTGGTCGCAACGGATGGTTAAGCAGAACCAAAAGAATAAAGAAAGAGAGGTGATAGCTGATGTATGAGACAGATCCGAAACAAGCAAGACAAGAGCGAAGACAACGGATTAAAGCAGGCGTTAAAGCTAATCAAAATAAAATCCCTAAAGAAGCTCGCCTGGAGTCCAGAATGGCTTACAAAGGGGCTAAGAAAGAGTATCGTCTTGCTCAAAAAGACTATGTTCTCCATAAGAAACCCAAACCAACGGCCAAAGCTCTCTTCTTTAAGCAACGACAAGATAAAGCAAAGCTCAATAAACGGGTCGCCAAAACGGTCTATAAGCGAGCCAAAAAAGCTGATGATACCTATATTCCTAACCGCCTGAAGAAACGTACCAAACAAGGTGCTAGGATGAAAGTAAGGCAGGATACCGAACGAACTTTGCAAGATAATGATATTCTAGGAGACTGGGTGAAGGCAAGACAGGATATCCGTCAGTTTCATTATCAAAAGAATGCTTCTAAGCGTGCGCTAAGAGCAGGTGGAAAACTATCTAAGTACACTATCAAACACAGTTATGGTCAAGTCAATCGTGCTTACAACTTTACTCGAGGTCGTGGCTTTACCAGAACCCCTAAAGCCTTTTCTTGGGAGGGAAAACTGACCAAAAAAATGCGACAGATGAAGCAACGAGTAGCTAACACAAAAGCGGGAAAAGTGGCTAAAGGTACAGGGGAGGCTGTCAAGGTGACGACGAAGCCCATCCGCTCAGTTCTTGCGAATCCCTTAGCGGTCAAGTCCTATTTCCTGATGTTTCTCATTTTTGGCGTCTTAGCTCTTTTTATGGGGATTTTAGGTGGTAGTGGTCCTGTTCAACAGAATGAATTTGATCTGAACCAGTCCTGGCTTCAGATCAGTAAACGTGATCGTGAAAAGTCAAATGATAAGGTGGACTACTGGACGAATATTGATGATATTCTCTTTTTTATGAACTATCGTTATGGAGGAGAGTGGAGCCCAGACAGTAATTGGCAAGACGGGACTGGCGGATCATTAGCTGGAACCCTGGGATTTAATCACTATTCAGATGCCTTAAATGACCTATGGAATCACTTGAATGATGATATCAATCACCTTAAAACGATGGCTGACCTTTATGGCTCCTCGTCTTCTTTAAAATGGGCCAAACTGGATAAAGAGGAACTAGAGGAGTACAAGGAGCTACTGAACGTGAGTCAGGAAGTTGGGCGGTACCCAGCTTATCAGGAACTGGATAATCCCTTCTACAAGGAAGAGGAATCCTCCTACAACAATCCCTTGGTTATTCTGAAACGGTTTGGCTACACGTCAACGAAAGACATCTATGATAAAACACAGCTCAAGGCAACAACAGGGCAAACGCTACGAGCGCCTTTGTCGGGGAAAGTGAGCCTCAAAGAGGATAGCTTGAGTATACAGACCGATGAGGCGGTCTTTACCTTTTATAAGGTCGGTAGTATTAGGGTCACAGATGGCGCTAAAGTGAGCGCTGGCGATGAAATAGGAAAAGTCACGACGAATGGCTACCAAACCATACAATATCAAAAGCTAGAAGAAAAAGAAACAAAAGAAAAGAAAGCCAAGTGGACGGCAGTCAATCCTGGTTTTTACTTTCCCTTTGTGACCTACTCCCAGACCACAACGGTCACAACAACGTCCTCTGAGATGAGCGGTCGAGCCAAGCAGTTCTACGATTATATTAAAAAGTATTACCCAAATGCCAAAGACAATGGTATTGCGGCTGCAGCGGGTTGCTTTGGTGTAGAGTCTAGCATTAATCCTAAACGGGCTGAGGGTGATTATCTTAGCCCACCAGTGGGTGCTTCAGAATCTTCTTGGGAGGATGACGCCTGGTTGAGCTTAGGCGGTCCTGCGATTTATGGTGGCGGTTACGCTAATATCTTACACCGTGGCCTAGGTTTAGGACAATGGACAGATACTACCGATGGTGCGACACGCCATACGCTTTTAAGAAACTTTGCCAAAAGTAAAGGGAAAAAGTGGTACGATTTGGAACTTCAAGTTCAGTTTATGTTAGAAGGTGATAGTCCTTACTACATTACTATTCTCAAGCGGATTTTAGATAGTAGTGGCGATGTGGATAGTCTGACCGCTGAGTTTCTCTCAAAATGGGAAGGTGTTCCAGGCAATAAACTCTCTGAGCGTCAAAAGATTGCAAGACAAGCGCTTTTGTGGTTTCATCAGCCGACATTATCGGGCGGTGGCACGCTGGCTTCTTCTTGGAATTTTCCTGAAGCTTATCGCTCAAAAATAGACAATCCACCAACGCAAGCAGCTATGACGACTCAAGCAGGAAGTGGCTACCCAGTTGGTCAATGTACCTGGTACGCTTATAATCGCTTAGTGGAATTGGGCGCTATCACAGACCTGTCTGGTAGCTATGGACACCTAGGCAATGGTCAAGATTGGGTTAGAAATCTAGTAGCTAAGGGCTGGCGGTATAGCTCAACACCCGCTAAAGGCGCCGTTGTTTCTACAGCAGGTGGTTTTGATGGCACCTTTGCACAGTATGGACATGTTGGTATTGTGGAAGTTGTCAATTCAGACGGTTCATTTCTCGTTTCAGAATGTAACTATAATGGTGTTCAAGATCGCATCCACTGGCGTGTGTGCTCTCCTGCAGCCTATTATAGTTTTGCTCTACCCCATTAAAGAAAAAAGGAGGCATGAAAATGCTTGATACTGAAAAACTCAAACGCTTAAAGTTAGCAGGGCTTGCCCTTGCTGCTATCCTTGTTTTAGGCTTGGTCTTTTGGTTTAGTCTAGCTACTACCAAAAACGCTCAAACTCCAAACAAGGGGACATCGACAACGAAACAAACTAAAAAAGTGGAAGGAACTGCAGTAACACCTGCCTACGTCAAAGACTTTCTCACAGCTTACTTTACTAAAAAAGATTTGGGAGAAAACCGTAACCGTTACCTGCCCTTTATGACAGAGGGGGCTTACCAACAAGAGGTTAATAGTGAGGAAGAACCTGCTACACAAGCCTATAAAGGCTATGTGGTGGATACAAAGCTGAAATCAGCCACTATTTATATCGATGAAGAGAACCACGTAGCTTTAGCACAAGTCACTTATACGCAAACGCAGCTACAGAAAAAGAAAGACTATACTAATGCCCAAAAAGATGTGCTGTCCAATAGTACTATTCGTATTACCTATACAAAGCAAGACAAGAAATACTTAGTGAATCACATTGAACCGATTTTGATTGTGGATAGCTTAACAGCTGGTCAAGAGGCTTCTCTGTCTACACTTAGCCAACCCAATACCGAAACATCAACTCAAGGAGATAACTAATTATGACAAAACTCGAAACCCTACAAGCACAACGCAACAAAGCTCAAGCAAGACTTGAGGATTATCAAGCTAAAGTTAAAAAGGAAGAAGAGCGCCTCAAAGACCTTGAGACGCAAATCATCCTAGCAAAACACGAGGAACGCTCAGAATATCTAGCAAAACATAACCTCACCTGGGCGGATATTGAAAAAGCTCTTGCTGAAGGCAAATTGAAAGGAGAACAAAGCCATGTATCGTTTAATCAATCTGACACTAGACACAACAACGACTTATAAGAATAAAGACTTGGTTTATCAAGCGTTAGAGCGGGAAAATGCCAAAGTCAAACACCAGGAAGCAGAGGGACTTTTATTGGTGGAAGAACTGGATAAAAAAGGAGTTGTTATTTCTCAAGAAGAGATACTTCTTCCTTTTGAAGGGGTTCCTGAGAGTCTCTTTTTACAAAACGGACATACGTCCAAGTTAGCTGAAAAACAACAGCATTCATCTAAGCGTTCTGAGACTGTTAACGACCAAGAATTTATCTCAACAGAGAAACAAGAGCGTAGAAAGTCTCTCTCAGACACACCTTCTTTTTTGAAGAGGTTGTGTCAATGGGGAATGGGGCTGCTTATGCTCGCTAGTTTAGCTTTAGCGGGACTTTCAACACTACTTGTCATCACTCAAAGCAAACAAGTAGTGAGTCTAACTCGACAAGTGAAACAAATCGAAAAATTGCAGTCAGAGACAGGTAAACTAGATGCTTTTGGTCGCTATTTTCTGTCACATTACTATTCAGAACAAGGAGAATTAAGCAACTTTGTGTCTTCAAAACTGGCTCTAAACCATCCTTCTGGTCAATTGCAGTCAGTCATCTTAGAGACTGCTTCTCAGGCAAGGGATAAGACTTATCAACTCACCTATGTTTTAGCGATTAAAGATGGGGAGAACAGAACACAAAAACGGCTCACACTAACCATTGAAGAAGTTGCTTCAGCGCTTTATGGTTATCAGGTGATTACAGAACCCAAACAAACAACTTACCCCAAATAGAAAGGACGCTGCTATGGATCAAGAAAAAACCAGCCATTCCTTGACTTTAAAAGGAAAAATAACTTTAGAAATGACGCTTCAGGCACTGTATACTCTAGCAAAAGCCTATCATGACCATCAACAATATAAACGAGATCACCAAGTGTTTGAAGGAGAAACACGTTTCAATGACTTTATGGCAACGAGCTCTCAAAAAGATATGGAGCAGCTCTTAAGTAGTGAAGTGCATCTTGAAAAACTCAAACATTATCTCGAAGAGGTGAAAGTGGGGTTTACTTACCACCAAAAAGGCGAGACCACCTATCTCTTTTTTGAAAGTAAAAACCGTCTCTTAGCGGAAAAGGCAATTCAAAAAATGCTTTCAGATATGACAAAGAGCCCTGAAAAACTCCAACATTTTTCAAAAAAGGTCTTGAAGAAACCTCATGAAATGACTCCTGAAGAAAAAATTGCCTATTACAAGACACATGATGTCTATCAAGGACTACGTCCTACGGTTACTAAAACATTTGGAAAGGAAAAAGAACGATGACAAGAAAGTCCATTTGGCCCTACCTTCTGGTAGGGTTATTGTGTTTCCTCTTGAGTCAATCTCTTTATAACTACTACCAGCTATCAATGCAAGCTGTTCCCTTTATGGGGCTCTTGCGGTTGACTTGGTTGCTAGAGCATCTTCAGTATTTCTCAATCGGATTATCTTTGGATCAGGGGAGTTTAATGGCAGGTTTCATCGGCTTTGGTCTTCCCTTACTCGCCTATGCTTCTGGAGATAAAGGTACTTATCGTAATGGAGAAGAACAAGGGAGTGCTCGTTTTGCGACATTACGAGAAATGAAGCGTTTTGAGGATAAAGAGAGTGATAAGAATATGATCTTTACTAAGCAGGTCAAAATGGGGCTCTTTAATTTTAGGTTGGCCTACAATGTCCAACTCAATAAAAATGTGATTGTGGTTGGTCTTCCTGGGGACGGGAAGACTTTTACTTTTGTTTTGCCTAATCTCATGCAATTAAATTCCAATTTTGTTATCACAGACCCCAAAGGAAACCTGGTTCATGAAACTGGTAAGATGCTGGAAAAGCATGGGTATGCCGTCAAAGTCTTTGACCTTATCCATCTCAAAAACTCTGACCGTTTTAACCCTTTTCATTACATGACCTCTGAATTAGACATTGACCGTATCTCTGAAGCCATCACAGAGGGGACAAAGAAAAGTGAGCACATGGGAGAAGATTTTTGGGTACAGGCAGAACTCATGTTACAGCGAGCCCTTATTGGCTACCTTTACTTTGACTCCAAAGATCCTGAAACAGGGGCACAGCTCTACAAGCCTAATCTCGGTCATGTAGCAGACCTCTTACGCAATATTTATCGTGAAGATCCAGACCTTCCTAGTTCAGTAGAGCAGATGTTTGAAGAGCTAGAAGAGCGACAACCAGGGAACTATGCTTATAAACAATGGAAACTTTTCCAAAACTTCAAAGGAGAAACGAGAAACAGTGTTGTTGCTATTCTTTCCTCCCGTTACTCTATTTTTGACCATGACGATGTGCGACAACTCATTAGTGAGGATACGATGGAAATGGATACTTGGAACACCAAGAAAACGGCTGTCTTTATTGCCATCCCTGAAACCAATAACGCCTTCAACTTCCTATCCTCTATCCTTTTTGCCATTAGCTTTGAAGTGTTGACACACCGAGCTGACGCTATTCTCCAAGGGAAAGTTCCTGGTTATAGCAGACGAAATCTGAGACATATCCAATTTATTTTAGATGAGTTTGCGCAAATTGGGCGTATCCCAAACTTTACGCAAGTCTTATCCTCTATCCGTAGCCGTGAAATGTCTATTAAAATCATTATCCAAGCGGTTAACCAGTTGGAATCTCTTTATAAGAGTGACTGGAAAACGATCTTTAATAACTGTGCTACCCACCTTTTTCTAGGAACCAATGATAAGGATACGATGGAGTATTACTCTACCCGTTCAGGAAAACAAACCATTCGTACCCGTTCAACCTCAAAATCACATAGTTACCGTAACGGTTCCTCTAGTGAAAATAAGCAGGTTCAAGGTCGCCCACTCTTAACACCAGATGAAGTTGCCAGAATTGGTGTAGAAGAAGGTCTAGTCTTTATCTCCAAACAAAATGTCTTTAAAGACAAAAAAGCCAGTGTCTATGACCATCCTAGACAAGCGGAAATTGCCCATTCTCCTGAAGACGAGACTTGGTATGATTATCAACGCCTAGGAACAGATATTGATGGCTTATTGCTCTACAGCGACGATCTCACTCCTGAATTTAAAGCCCTCTTTGCGGCTTAACCTGATAAGAAAGGACACTACTTATGATGACAACAGAAAAATCAAAACCACAACTTGGCTACTTAGAAACGATTAGCCAGGTGTTAGCCTTGAAAACAGAACATTTGGTTACAGAACACCCAGCTATTTGGCAGGTTTTAGAACAGGCTGATGAAGCAACCTTTTATCGTCTTGCCCCTCATCTCTTTGTGACCACACTTCAAAAAGAGCCTTTACTTGCCGAAGAGCTTGAGCCCACGCCAGAAGGCTACGAGCGTTTCAAAAAATTGATAAAGGGGGACAATAAATGGTTTTAACAAAAGCACAAGCCAAGTCACTATCTATCCTAGAGGTAGCTAGAAGCCTAGGAATGGAGATGAAACGTAGCTCTCATAAGGAATACCGTTGGACGGAGCACGATTCTTTTGTGATTGATATCAATAAGAATACCTGGCATTGGTATTCTCGTACGGACAAATATGGGGATACCATTAACCTAGTACAGGAAATGAAGGGGGTTAATTATAGGGAGGCTATGCATTACCTAGAAACAGGAACCTTTTCTGAAGCAAAACCTATGGAAGACGTCCGCCAACCCTTTAAATATTCATTAGCTCCTTATGAACAGCCTTTTAAGGAAGCGAGACAATACCTAAGGAAACAGCGCGGTTTGTCTGATGCTACCATAGACTTTTTCTTAGAGAAAGGGGTCTTAGCTCAAGCCAAACGACGTGACCGTGATGGTTTTATAGAAGATGCTCTGGTCTTTAAATATCTGGATAAAAACCAAAATATCGTTGGGGCTAGCCTTCAGGGCTTGTCTCCTTATCCAGAACGCTACGAAGGAAAGGGCTACCTTAAGAAAGCCCTGTATCAATCAGAAGGAATTGCAGGGCTAAACGTTGCTATTGGCTCTCCTAAGCGTCTTATTGTAGCAGAGGCTCCTATCGATCTTATGAGTTACTACGAACTCTATAAGGACGATTTGGAGGACGTGAGACTGGTGGCTATGGATGGCCTAAAAGAAGGGGTCCTGTCTCGTTATGCTATGGAGGTTTTGCAAGAACAGGGTGTTATCCAAGAGAGCGAGAGAGACTATACTAAGGTTAGCGATTTGACCAAAACCTCTCGATTTTTAGAAATAGCTGCTCAAACATCAACCTTCTTTCAAAATCATCAGTACGATAATCTTATTACACTTGCAGTTGATCATGACAAAGCGGGAACAGACTTCTTAGAAAGTCTACAGGAAAAGGGCATTCCAGTTGTTGATGCACGTCCTCCTAAAGGAGAAAATCAAGAGAAGATGGATTGGAATGAGTATTTACAAATGCAATCAGAAAAGGAGCAGAAGCTAATAGCAGCAACAGAACAAAAAGAAAAAGCTCCTGACCGAAGTCAAGAGCTATATAGCAATGCGGGCGATTCACATCGCAATCCCGATTCTTTCGGAGACTTATCTCCAGAGGCAGCATCGAAGCCCGTTGTGGACGAACCACAACCTGATTTTCCTGTCATTGCTCACCTCAAGTTTACCACTAAAGGGGAGAAAATGTCAACTATAAAGCCAGGTTATCACGTTATTACTAGCGGTGAATTGAATAGGCTTAATAAATTTGCTCCTGGGCTTCAGTCGACGGCTCAATGGTATTTACAAGAGCTATCAGGAAGTACCATCTCGTACTTGTATCAGGACGGAGAAGCGTTAGGTAAATTAAGTGTCCAGTTTTCTGATGAAAACTTCGCTCACTTAACGGGTATCTCACCAAAAGGTGTTGAGATGAAACAAGTGGTCTACGATTTTGCACAAGGAGTTGGTGATTATGGCAATATCCAAGTATCCCATGCTATTAAAGATAAATCAATGGTTCTTCCGCTACTACCAGATATTCTATCGTCTCAGTCCTTTGTTTTTAAAGATTTATCAGAGGTAGAAAAGTTTAATCGGATTGACTTATCCCAAGCCATTAAAACGAATGATGAGGATTTATTGTTAGCTATTAGGGATGTAGATGGAGTGGGTATCCCTGCTTCAGTGATGCGGATGAAAGAAAAATTATCCTCAAGTCTTCAGGGAAAAGAAAATATTGTTCTTGCCGTTTATCGTCATCGCAATGGGAAATTAGACCAAGTGTCTATCAATGAAGATTATGTCAAAGATGGAGGGAAACGGTTTGAAGAAATTCTAAAAAACAGTGAGTTTGAACGTTATCAAGAAGACCTTTACAAGGAGAAAACAGAGCAACTTTCTTTTAAACGAGACTCAGATGGCGATGGCATTTCTGATGAAGAAGAGCTTAAGCAAGGAACCAATCCCTATGATTTTAGATCAACTCCAAGCTCTAAAGTGACAGAAGAAATGACCATTCTTCCTGAGAAAACCGCTCTTGAGAGTAGTCGTGTGAGTGTCGCAGATTTTATTAAAAACAAAGATATTGCTGGTCTCAATCGTCACCTTAAGGCAGGTATCAAAGAGTATTTGAACTCAGATAGATACAAAGACTACTTAACCAAAATGAGCCAGCTCAATAATTACTCTAGCCGTAACTTACGGCTCATTCTGGGGCAAAATCCTGAAGCTACTTTTGTCGCTTCGTTTAAGCAATGGAAAGAAACGTTTGGTCGCCATGTGAAAAAAGGAGAGAAGTCCATTCGTATTTTTGCCCCAATGACAAAACTCAAGAAGGACGAGAACAATCAACCCATCTTGGATAAAAATGGCAAGCCAGAAACGGTCACGTTCTTTGGTCTTGTTCCTGTTTTTGATGTGAGTCAGACAGAAGGAAAAGAGTTACCAAAAGCTATTTCAGAAGTCAAAGAACAGCTCACAGATTTAGACTACGCTAATCTTTATCGTGCTCTGATGGGGATTGCTAAAAGCAATGATGTGTCTGTTCGTTTTGAAGAGTTAGCAGGAGAAACGAAAGGATATTATAGCCCAACAGATCATCAGATTGTTTTACGTAATCATGGGATGAATAAGTCACAACTGATTAAGACTTTCTTACACGAAACGGCACACTCTGAGTTGCATTATGCTAACAATCCTCAAAGAGAGAAACTCACTCGAAGTACAGCAGAACTACAGGCAGAAAGTGTCGCTTATGTCGTTGCTTCCTATTATGGGATGGACACATCAGAGTATTCCTTTGGTTACTTGGCTACATGGTCTGATGATAAACAAACGTTAGCGGATCTAGAAGCGCAGCTAGATATTGTCCAGCAAGAAGCCAAAAGTTTAATGGTTCGGATGGAACAACAATTGGAGCAGTTGCGTTTAGTTCAAGAAAAACAAACTAAACATCAGTTTGAACAAAAGCTTCAAAAATTTAAAAACCAAACGAAGCAAGCTGTAGAAGAACATAAGCAAGAAATGAAACAGGAAGCCCAGTCAAAAAAAGAAAAGGGGCTCTCGAAATGACCGAACGAGATACTCAAAAATCCCCTAAGGTCAAACTCAAAACAAACCCACCACAAGGAGGACAACACACATGAACGAGCAACAAGAAAATCAATTACTCATTCTTCTATCTGACTTTATCCCACTGATGGATGGGGATATTGTTCAAGGCATTTCTCCTGAAGCTAAAAATATAACGAGGCATCAGGTTTTGGAACAGTTAAAAGCGGATAAGGAACTGTTGGATAAAAAAGACACTTTACTCATGAGTTGGCAAGAAGAGAATATTGAGCTTTTACAGGCAATCAGTGATGACGATTTTCAAGCAGTTGTCAAGGAAAAAATAGTGTTGACGGAGATACAAATAGGTCAGTCTCTTTTTCAACCGCTTAGTGAAAAACAGTTAGACTACTTAGCTGAACAAATCAACCCAAAGAGGAAAACAGATTCCCAAAAACAGCTACAAGCTGATGAAAAGACAACAAAAAAGACCTCACGCTTGAGACAGATTTTCAAACAACTACGCTAAAGGTCTGAGTAAAAATAAAGGAGTTCGCTCTTTTAAAAGAGAGGCTCTAGGGGCTTGGGGATTTCCCCAACAATGAAAAAGGTAAGGAGGAAAATCGCAAGATTGACCTTCTTTGACCTTTTTTAATTTCGCATTTGCCCGGGCAAATGCTACGCTTGCCGGAAGGAAAGGAGCAGAGGAGATGCCTCAAAACACATCTAATCGCAAGAGAAATATTCGCAAAGAAGTTTATTTCACAGAACAAGAATATAAACAGGTACAGCATGTGATGCAGCAGATGCAAGCACCAACTTTTCAATACTACGCAAAGAACCAATTGATCCAGGGAAAAATTGTTCAGATTGATTTTTCAGAGCTAAAAAATTTACGGATAGCGGTTAATCGGATTGGTGGAAA
This sequence comes from Streptococcus hyointestinalis, assembly GCF_011039275.1. Taxonomy (GTDB): domain Bacteria; phylum Bacillota; class Bacilli; order Lactobacillales; family Streptococcaceae; genus Streptococcus; species Streptococcus hyointestinalis_A. The sequence goes on along the minus strand of NZ_JAAKGB010000001.1, from coordinate 1,906,167 downwards.
CATTAACCAGATTGCTAAACACGCTAATGAAAATCAGTCCATCACCTCCGAAGAGCTGGCTCAAGTATTAGCGTTACTTTCAGAGGTAAAAGAGCTGGTTGCTACGAAACTTTCCAATGAGGAAAAACGTAGTTTGTTAGAAAGAAAACGGACAGTAAGGACGGATATTGAAGAATGGTAGCTATTAAACCACCCATACAAATTAAGACAACAGGTAGCCTTAAACGAGCTGTTAATTATATTTTGAATGAAGCGAAAACTCTAGTTCAAGAAACTAAAGAAACGGACACGGATTTTCCACTTATTTACCATAATGGAAAGATGAATCTTAAGCTAGTATCTGGTCATGGGATTGAAGATGTCAGTGTTGCCAATGAAGAAATGGTAATGACTAAATTAGCAGCTGCTTTCAAAAAAGGAGACGATGACCTTAAAGAATTATCTTCAGGAAAACAGGTTTTAGCTCATCATATTATCCAATCTTTTTCACCAGAAGATAATTTAACACCTGAGCAGGTTCATGAAATTGGCAGACAAACTATGCTAGAGTTCACAGGTGGTGACTATGAATTTATTATTGCGACACACGTTGATAAAGATCACCTGCACAACCATGTGATTTTAAACACAACAAATAGTTCAACGCTCAAAAAACTACGCTGGCAAAAGAACACTCTTAAAAATTTACGAGCTATTTCTGATAAACAAGCTACTAAATATGGCGCTAAAATTATTGAGCCAAGCATGAGGAACTCTTACACCAAATACTCCGCTTGGCGCAGGCAGAATAATTATCGTTTTGAAATTAAGCGGCGTTTAAATTTTCTTTTAAAACAGTCCATTTCTTTAGAAGATTTCAAAGAAAAAGCGCAGGCACTAAACCTTCAAATTGATTTTTCTGGAAAATTTGTTAAGTATCAGTTGACGGATCAACCTCAAAAAAGACGAGTCAGAGACGATACCTTGTCAAAGAAAGGTATTTACTCACTTGAGCATATTAAAGAACGTGTTGATAAAAATCAATTAGTCTATGAAGTCTCTGAAATCAAAGAACGCTACCAAGAAACACAAGCTCAAGAAGAGAACGATTTTGAATTAAAATTAGAGGTAGCTAGCTGGCAGGTGGAACAAGAAAGTAAACAGGGTATCTATCTTCAACTGGATTATGGAGCGCTAAATAGTGGAACGATTTTAATCCCTGCTCACAAAGTGGATAAAAAAGAAGATGGCACTTATACCATCTATATCAAGGAAAAAGATTACTTTTATTTTCTCAATCCTGATCAATCACAAAAAAATCGTTACATGATGGGAGCGACCGTCGCTAGACAACTTGCTAAACAAAATGGTGAGTTACTGATTACTAAAAATCCTTATATTTCATCCATGCGTGAATTGATAAAGGAGTATAATTTTTTAGTGCAATACAATATAACAGATGGTACTCAGTTTCAAGAATTGGAAGAGCGGTTCAATGAAAAGATTGATGCGACACATCAAGAGTTGCGCTCTTTAGATGAACGACTTGCTCGCTATCATAAAATTGAAGGTGCTTTGCTTAGTCTGGAGCAGACACCAGAAAACAGTTTGTCAGCATTACAGTTATTAGAGGAATTTAGAGTTCCTAAAGACATGAGTCTTGAAGACGTGACCCAACTCCTTCAACAATTTGAAGTAGAGAAGGATGCCCTTCAAGAATTTTTTGATGATACGCTGAAGACCTATACAACCTATCAAGAAATCAAAGAGACTGTCCGCTCTCGTGAAACTAAAACTCAAGAGACTGAAAAATCACTTTAACTTCTTGATGTTCTTTCAAAAAGACAAATCATCATGTCCATTTAGTGAACAAAGCAATCATTTTCTGAAACTATCTCACCAATTTTCAGTATAATAATCTTATGACAGGATTTGATGAAAAAATGTTTATAATGGAGATGTCAGCATTACATGAAAAAGAATTTCTTAAACGTATCTACAGTTACGATGAACAAATAGCTTCTACCATGCGTCAACACGGTTATAAGCGGGTGGATAGCAGTGAGCGAACAGTTCTTTTTACGTTTGGAGAAATAACTTTTTCACGGAACAGGTGGCGTAATGAAAAAGAGACACGCTACCCTGTTGATGAGTGGCTAGGTTTAAAACCTTATATGCGCTATTCTCCGGAACTTCTTCTTCACTTAGCTAAACTAGCTTCTAAGTTATCCTACAGGGAGGTGTGTCGAACGGTCAAAGAGACTTACCGTTTAGACATCACTAAAGACGCCGTCTTAAAAGCTGTTAAGCGGGTCGGTAGTCTCTTTTCAGACAGAGACCGCTATCGGTTATTAGTGGAAGAAGACCCACCAAAAATCCAAGCAGATAAAATCTACTTGGAAGGAGATGGGGTGATGGTCAAGACGACTTCTGGAGGAGATGAACGGCACTATACAGATTTAGCGCATTTTCTCATTCATACGGGAACAAAGAAGGTTGGTAAAGGACGTTACACGCTGCTCAATAAACATGAGATCATTAACACAGATTACGAAAAAGCACGTGATGAGCTTTTAGATTACCTCTATAATCATTTTGAGATAAGCGACAAAACCATTCTCATTAGCAATTCAGATAATGGGACAGGCTATACCAAACGTACCTTTCATAACATTAAGAAAGCGCTGGGTATTAAGCGTCATGAGCATTTTTGGGATGCTTATCACGTCAACGAACAGATAAAACAATTCTTTAAGTCTTATCCCAAAGTATTGGAAGAAATGGTCTTTAAGGCTATTCAGACGCATCAAAGATCGCTACTTGTAACCGTATTTGACACTATAGAAAGTGTCATTGACACAGATGAAGCATACGAGGTCTATGTCGCTTTCCGCCAGAAACTCTTTAGACATTTTAAAGAGACCAAGCCACCAAAACTAAGAGGTTTATCCTCCCACGGTATCGGTGTGATGGAAAGCCAACACCGAAAAATGACCTATCGCATGAAACATCGAGGTATGTATTGGTCTTTAAGAGGGGCTTGTACTATGGCTAGACTGATTCTTTTAGAACGACTAGATCAGCTGGAAGAGCTGTTCTTTGGCGATTGGCGCAAGCAGTACCAGTATTATCAAGGGAATCGTTTAAGTGCTGGTCACCTGATTAACCATTATCCGCATAAGGCCGTTATTATTAAACGTTAGTTACATATGATTAAAATAAAGAAAACCTGCTAAAAAGCTTAATTTTAGGGGAGTTTTTAGCCTGTTTTAAGTCGAAAATGCTTGCGTTTTTGTGTAATTCGTGGTACAATAGTTACAAATAGAAACGAAAAAAGGTGTAGGAGGGCAAACTCCTACACCACCGATTAAGACAAAACGCAACTTTGCTTAATCAGTCTAAGGAGATTGTACCACACAGTGAACACTATCGTCAAGACTGAAGCAGAGGAAAACTTTGTTTCAGTCTTTTTTTCGGATAAAGTAAGTGTGTTTTCTTAAGTTATAAGGGATAATTGAGCTTTCCCAAAAATTCAGACACATACAAAATAACAAGAAAGGGTTTACAAAAATAAAATATGTGATACAATAGACCTATAGAGATTAATAGAGTGGATTGTAACTAAGACATTAGGCAAAACCGCAAACGATCTAGGGTGGAAAATCCTAGTTTGTTTGCGGTTTTTATTTGTTTAAGAATTAAGAACTACGTGAGGAGAGTATAATGTTTCGGATTGTGCAAGCGCTCAATAATAATGTTGCTCTGGTCAAAAATGAACATGATGAACAAGCTGTTATCATGGGTCTAGGAATAGTATTTCAAAAGAAAAAAGGTGATTTAATCACTCCAAACAAAGTTGAAAAAATTTTCCTTTTGAAAACAGAGGAGTCAAAAGAAAACTTTTTAGCCCTTTTGAAAAATATTCCGCTTGATATTTTAACGGTGACTTATAACATAATTGATGATTTGGTGGCCAAATATCATTTTCCTATTCAGGAATATCTATATGTAACTCTTACTGACCACGTGTATTCGGTATATCAAAAGCTTTTAAAGGGAGCTTATCAGGAAAGTCATTTACCAGATATTTCAGCGGCGTATGTTACGGAGTTTCAAATGGCGCAAGAAGCTGTTGCTATTTTAAGTCGAAAGTTGTCAGTAACTTTTCCAGATGATGAAGTCGGACGAATGGCTCTGCATTTCATTAATGCCAAAGGTGATTACGAAGTTTCTGATAATAACAAAGAGGATGCAACTAAAAAAGTGCTAGCTTTGATTGAGAACGAATTGGCCAAAAATAACATCAAGCGGAGCGCAGAAAATAGTAATCTTTACGACCGTTTGATGATTCATTTAGCCTACCTCATTAATCGATTGCAGATGAACCAGCAAGACAATGCATCGTTGATTAATTTGGAAGAATATGTGAAATCAGATTATCCGCAAGCCTATCAAATTGGGCAGGCCATTTATGATTTGATTGAAGAAGAATTAAAAATAGATTTATCGCGTAGTGAACGTGTTTACCTTGTGATTCACATTCAACGCTTATTGAAATAAGGAGAAAATTATGTATCAATTACCAGAAGATTTTATTTTTGGCGGTGCAACAGCAGCCTATCAAGTTGAAGGAGCTACTAAAGAAGGCGGTAAAGGTCCAGTAGCTTGGGATGATTTCTTAGCAGAACAAGGGCGTTTCAGTCCAGATCCTGCTAGTGATTTTTATCATAAATACCCACAAGATATTGAACTTTGTGAAAAATTTGGTGTCAACGGACTTCGGTTATCCATTGCTTGGAGCCGTATCTTCCCAAATGGTACTGGTGAGGTCAACCAAGAAGGAGTTGATTATTACCACAAAGTGTTTGCGGAATGTCAAAAACGCAACATCACAGCCTTTGTCACGCTTCATCACTTTGACACGCCAAAAGTTTTGTTTGACAATGGTGATTTTTTAAACCGTGATACGATTGAAGCTTTTGTTAACTATGCAAAATTCTGTTTTAAAGAATTTACAGAAGTTCGTCATTGGAGTACATTCAATGAAATTTACCCAGTAGCAACCAACCAATATTTGCTTGGTATTTTCCCACCAGGAATCAAATATGACCTGTCAAAAGTCATTCAATGTCTGCACAATATGATGTATGCGCATGCGCGTGTGGTGAATTTGTTCAAAGACGGTGGCTACCAAGGTGAAATCGGTGTGGTACATTCTCTTGAAACAAAATACCCAGCAACAGATAGTGAAGAAGATAAACATGCTGCTTTCTTAGATGATGCTCTTTCTATTCGATTTTTACTGGATGCAACTTATTTAGGTTATTATTCAAACGAAACAATGGAAGCGCTTAACGAAATCTGCGCAGCTAACAATGCTAGCTACGACTTCCTTGATAGTGACTTTGAGGAAATGAAAAAAGCCAGCCACCGCAACGATTATCTTGGTATCAATCATTACCAATGTCACTTTGTTAAAGCCTACAATGGCGAAAATGCTATTCATCACAACGGTACAGGTGACAAAGGAACATCTGTTTACAAAGTTAAAGGTATTGGCGAACGCATTTACAAAGAAGGTATTCCAAGAACGGACTGGGATTGGATTATTTACCCAGAAGGTCTGTATGATTTGCTTCTTCGTATCAAAGCAGATTACCCACATTACAATAAAATCTATATCACAGAAAATGGTATGGGGTACAAGGATAACTTCGATGATGGTGTCATCATGGACCAACCGCGTATTGATTATTTGAAAGTTTACCTGCAATCTCTTGCCAAAGCAATTGATGCTGGGGTTAATGTTAAAGGCTATTTCCTTTGGTCATTGATGGATTTGTTCTCATGGTCAAATGGTTATAATAAACGCTATGGTTTGTTCTATGTGGACTTTGAAACTCAAAAACGCTATCCAAAAGCATCAGCGTATTGGTACAAACACATTAGCGATACAAAAATTGTAGAATAGGGGATTTAGAAAATGGATAAAAAAGAATTACAAATGTTAGGTTTTGAAATTGTGGCTTACTCAGGTGATGCAAGAAGCACACTTCTTCAATTGCTCAAGGAAGTTCGCTCTGGCAACTTTGATAATGTTGATAAAGCGATTAAAGATGCTGACGAAAATTTGGCTAAAGCTCACAATGCGCAAACACAATTATTGGCACAAGAAGCAGGCGGTGAAGATTTGGAACTTGGTTTCATCTTTGTTCACGGTCAAGACCACTTGATGACAACCTTGTTGCTACGTGACCTCATTACGGATTTTATTGAATTATATAAAAATCGCTAATTTTTGAAAAAAGAAAGGACGGAACATAGCTTGGTAAAAGCTTACACTCTTTGAAAATCAAATGCAGGCGTTGTTGACTTGATTTGATGAACTTCGGTTCAATCTGCATCAGCGTCGCCTAGCCTGACTTTGATTTTCAGTGAGTATCCTTATTCTCAATAGTCATTTCTGACAGGTTTTGCTTACTCTTAAGACGTAGTAGAGATGGCTAGCCAAGCCTAGGTTCTTAGGGAGTTGTATCATGAACAAACTCATTCAACAAATTGAAAAAGGGAAACCTTTTTTTGAAAAAGTTTCTCGTAACATTTATTTAGGTGCCATTCGTGATGGTTTCCTTGCGGCAATGCCAGCGATTCTCTTTTCTAGTATCTTTATCTTGATTGCATCAATTCCAGATGTGTTCGGAGTGACTTTGCCAGAAGATTTCTCAAATTGGCTTTGGAAGATTTATAACTACTCAATGGGTGTCGTTGCGCTTCTGGTTTCAGCAACAACTGCACGTTGCTTGGCAGAATCTGTTAACCGTAAGATGCCAGGTAATAAGAAAATCAATGCGGTTTCTGTTATGCTTGCCTCAGTTGTCAGCTTCTTGATGTTGAGTGCTGATGAGCTTGACGGTGGTCTTGCTAGTGGTTATATGGGGACAAAAGGTATCCTCGCAGCCTTTGTAGCAGCCTTTATCACTGTTAATGTTTACAAATTCTGTGTTATTCGTGATATCACTATCAAGATGCCAAAAGAAGTACCAGGAACGATTTCGCAAACATTCCGTGATATCTTCCCATTTTCATTTGCTGTGTTTGCAGCTGTTGTCATTGATACGGTCATTCGTCATTTTTTTGGCACATCATTTGCGGAAGCTGTTATTACACTTCTTCAACCATTGTTTACAGCAGCAGACGGTTATCTTGGAATTGCTATTATCTGGGGTGCTATGGCGCTCTTCTGGTTCGTTGGTGTGCATGGTCCGTCAATTGTAGAGCCAGCTATCGCAGCTATTATCTATGCTAATGTTGAAACGAACCTTCAATTATTCAAAGCTGGTGAACATGCTTCAAACGTTTTGACTGTTGGTCTTGGTAACTTCGTTGGTACTATGGGTGGTACTGGTGCAACACTTGTCGTTCCATACCTCTTCTTGCTATTTGCCAAATCAAAACAATTGAAAGCTGTTGGTAAAGCTTCATTTATCCCAGTCAGCTTCGCCGTTAACGAACCTTTGCTTTTTGCAACACCAATTATTCTTAACCCTTATTTCTTTGTTCCATTCATTTTGGCACCAATTGCCAACGTTTGGATTTTCAAATTCTTTGTTGATGTGCTTCAGATGAATAGCTTCATGTATGTTCTTCCTTGGGCAACACCAGCGCCAATCGGACTTATTCTTGGTACAGGCGTTAGCCTTCTAGCTGTTGTTCTTGTCCTTGTTTTAATCGTTGTTGATGCGATTATCTACTTCCCATTCATTAAAGCTTATGACGCATCACTTCTTGAAGAAGAAGCTGAAATTGCTGCGCAAGAAACTGCTGCTGAAAGTGCAACTCCAGTAAAAGCAGCAGCTGAAAAAGTTGTTGAGGAAAAACCAGCTGTCAAAGTCACAACTGACAAACCAATTAACGTTTTGGTCCTTTGTGCGGGTGCTGGTACAAGTGCTATGCTTGCTAATGCTCTTACTGAAGGTGCCGCTGCCACAGGTGCAAACATCACAGCGTCAGCAGGTGCTTACGGTTCACATTATGAGATTATGAAAGATTTTGATATGATTGTGCTTGCTCCGCAAGTTAACTCATTCTACGAAGATATTAAGAAAGATACTGACGCGCTTGGTATCAAGTTAGCAGCTACAAAAGGTGCTGAATACATTAAATTAACACGTGACCCAGAAGGTGGCGTAGCCTTTGTAATGTCTTACTTTGCCTAATCTATTCTAGAAAAGCTAGGGAGAAAGATTATGAAAATACTAAAAAAGATTTTTTTGACGACTGTTGCACTTATTGGTCTTGCTGCGCTTGGAAATACCGTGACTAAAGCAGATGAGTTCATCAACGGAGCTGATATTTCGATTCTTGATGAAATGGAACAAAGCGGAGCGATTTACAAGAGCAATGGTACTCAAAAAGACCCGCTGACCATTTTGAAAGAAAATGGTGTTAACTACGTTCGTTTGCGACTCTGGGCTGACCCCTATGATGCAAATGGTAATGCTTACGGTGCAGGGACCAATGACTTAAACAGAACACTCAAATTAGCTAAACGTGCTAAAGATAAAGGCTTGAAAGTCTTACTCGATTTTCATTACAGCGATTTCTGGGTTGACCCTGGAAAACAAAATCTTCCCAAAGCTTGGCAGAATCAATCCTTTGAACAATTAAATTCAACAGTGTATTCTTACACGGCTGATGTCCTTAATCAGATGAAATCACAAGGCACTTACCCTGATATGGTGCAAATCGGAAACGAATTAAACAGCGGTATGCTTTGGCCTTACGGGAAAAGCTGGGGTGGTGATGGTCAAGAATTCACTCGCCTAGCAACTTTCCTAAAATCTGGTGTTCAAGCTGTGAAAGATACGCAGACAAGTAATACACCTATCATGCTCCATTTAGCAGACGGTGGTGACAAAGCAGCTTTCCAATGGTGGCTTGATGAAATTACCAATCAATCCGTTGATTTTGATATTGTCGGCATTTCCTATTACCCATACTGGCATGGCACATTAGCAGAACTCTCTGAAAATATGAATAATATCAGCGAACGTTATAACAAAAAAGTTGTTGTGGTTGAAACAGCTTATGCAAATACCCTTGATAATGCTGACCAGAAAACAAATGCCTTTACGGCAACAGAAGAGACTGCTGGTGGTTACAAAGCTAGCCAAGACGGTCAGTATGAATTTTTGACAGACTTGGTTGATAAAATTAAAGACGTTAAAAATAACAACGGTCTCGGTTTCTTCTATTGGGAACCACTTTGGTATAACGGCAACGTCTCATGGGCAACACAAGCAGGTATGTCATATCTTGGTGTTTCAGATGTGACGGGTAATGAATGGGAAAATCAAGCAGTCTTTGATTTCTCAGGAAATGCTCTACGCGCCGTCAAAGCCTTTAATTACGCTAACCTAACAAACGTTGTTGCTAATAACAGTTTTGAATGGGACGGTTATACCGAAGCCCCATCTTCTTGGAACAAATGGACCAACAGTCAAAATGCAGGTATCAAGACAGAAGTTTACGACGATACACGTTACAAGCTCACTTTCTGGTCAGACACAGCTTTTGAAAGTTCCATTTATCAAACGATTAGCAACATCGGCTCAGGTACTTACAAATTAAGCATTGACGCCATGGGGGACACTAGCCTTGAGACTGCTCAGCTTTATATCAAAAACTATGGCGGCAGTGAGCAAAACATCTCCCTTAAAGACTCTAGCACATGGAAAACGTACACGATTGATAACATCCAAATTACAAACAGACAATGTGAAATCGGTATTTACGTCAACGCCTCTGCTAATAAATGGTTAAACATCGATAATGTCAGACTTGTTAAAGTTGATTAGTTATAATAATATCCCCGAGGAACTGAATTCTTCGGGGATGTTTTGTGAGGTTTATGGTATATGACTAATAATGCACAACTCCAGCTACCCAGCCCGTGCAAAGTGCAGATGTGATGTTAAAGCCACCTGTGTGGGCGTTGATGTCTAGGACCTCACCAGCAAAGTAAAGACCACTCACTTTTTTACTTTCAAGCGTCTTGGGATTGATTTCCTTGAGGTCGACCCCGCCCTTCGTGACAAATGATTTTGCCAGCGACATTTTCCCAGTCACTGGGATTGGCATTGCCTTGACTTTCTCGATGAGCTCTGTGATTTGGTGCTTAGGGACTTGTTTGATTTTTTGTGGAAATGGCTGTGCGATAAAGTCTGCTAAACGCTCTGGCATGAGTGTCTTGAGGACATTTTTGATCGCCTTGTCCCGATTTTCCTCAAAAAGAACAAGCAATTCATCACGAGAAGTCTCGGGCAAGAGATCAAGCTCAATCACCTCACCACCAGAAACAAAACTCGACATCCTAAGAGCAGCAGGTCCAGACAGACCAAAGTGTGTAAAAAGTAAATCGTGCGTGATATGATGTTTGCCACAAGACAAGGCGACATCTGTCAGTGAGATACCCTGAAGTGCCTTGTGGGGAAAGTCAGTCAGCAGTGGACTTTCAGCTGCTTCTAGGTCTGTGACATGGAGCTTGAAGTGTCTAGCAATCTCGTAGCCAAAGCCTGTAGATCCTGTTGAAGGATAGGACTTTCCGCCAGTTGTGACGATGAGTTTTGCTGCTGTAAAGCTCTCTGTTTGTGACTTGACGTCAAAGAGACCGTCTCTTTTTTTGACGGAGACGACCTCAGTCTGTGTGAGGACTTGTCCACCAAGCTCTGCAATCTTTTTCTCTAGGGCTTGGATGATGGTTTTGGATTTGTCTGTTTTTGGAAAGACTCTGCCGTGGTCTTCTTCTTTTAGAGCAACACCATTGTCCTCAAAAAAAGCGATAATATCATGGTTATCAAACTGAGAAAAAACGCTGTAGAGAAAGCGCCCGTTGCCAGGGATACCTGCCATCACATCCTCCAGCGTCCCGCTGTTTGTGACATTGCAGCGCCCACCGCCAGTGCCAGCTAATTTTTTACCAAGCTTGCGATTTTTCTCGATGAGTAGGGTCTTTTGCCCGTAAAAGGAAGAGGAGATGGCTGCCATCATACCAGCAGGACCGCCTCCGATGATAATAGTGTCAAAATAAGTCATAATCTTATCATAGCACAAAGCCTGTCAATTTGGTAGTTGTGGCTTGTGATATCTAGCATTCATTGACAGAATGGACGTAATGTGATACTATTTTTAAGAACGATATCACAAAAAGAGGATCGATATGGCAATAGAAAAGACAGTCAGCGAAATCGCTGAAATCTTGGGTGTCAGTCGTCAAGCGGTTAACAATCGTGTCAAGTCATTTCCAGAGGAGTTTGTCTCTAAAAATGAAAAGGGTGTGACCGTTGTCAATCGTGAAGGATTAGAAAAACTAGAAGAAATCTATAAAAAGACGATTTTTGAAGATGACCCCATCGATGAAGAAACACAAAAACGTGAGTTATTAGAAATTCTTGTTGATGAAAAAAACACAGAAATTACACGTCTCTATGAGCAACTAAAAGCAAAAGATGTTCAGCTCAACTCTAAAGATGAGCAGTTGCGTGTCAAGGATGTGCAAATTGCAGAAAAAGACAAGCAACTAGACCAGCAACAGCAGTTGACTCTAGCCGCTATGGAAGATACCAAGCGTCTGCAATTGGAGCTAGACGAGGCTAAGGCTGAGGTCGAAGAGATTCAAACCAAACAAGATGAAGAGCAAGAAACAAAAAATGAGGTCAAAAAAGGCTTCTTTGCTCGACTTTTTGGTAGCAACGAGTAAATAGCTAAGAGGGAGGAGACTGCAACTTGCCCTCTTTTTTGTTTTGTTAGGAGGATAAAATGAAAGCATTAAGCAATTACATTGCCTTTGATTTGGAGTTTAATACAGTCAAGGATGTCAGCCATATCATACAAGTGTCTGCTGTTAAGTTTTGTGACCATAAGGAGATTGACAGCTTTGACACTTATGTTTACAGTGATGTGCCCTTGCAGTCCTTTATCAACGGCTTGACAGGTATTACTGCTGACAAGCTGAGAGACGCACCGAAGTTAGAAGAGGTGCTTGCTGACTTTAAAACTTTTGTCGGCGATAGTCCTTTGATAGGCTACAATGCGCTAAAGAGTGATTTACCACTTCTTGACAGTTATGGGCTGGATTTGTCAAGTCAGTATGCGCTTGATGTTTTTGATGAAGCTTATGAGCGCAGAAGTAGTGACTTAAATGGCATTGCAAATCTGAAATTGCACACTGTGGCTAAGTTTTTAGAGATTGATGGCAAAAGTCATGACAGTCTAGAGGACGCTCGTATGACAGCTCTTGTCTATGAGAGATTTCTTGAGTTTGATGACAATAAAGCCTTTTTCACGCAGCAAGAACCACAAGATACGACTAATCCATTTGCCAGTCTCAGCGGACTTTCCCATTTTTTTGATGAATAGTAAAAAATCCCCTAAGGTTAGGGCTTGCATGTGACCTAAGGTCATGAGCTATGATAGACTTACAAGATAAGAGCACTCCTAAGGAGTGAGACGAGGCCTCCTTATCTTGACAACTATTTATAATGAAAGTGAGGTGAAGAGAGTGTCTGTCACTTACTCGACAGGTGAGCTGGCAAGGCTGGCTAAGGTTTCAGTTAGAACCGTGCAGTATTACGATAAGTGTGGTATCCTGCCACCGACTTCTCTTAGTGAGGGTGGGCGCAGGGTTTACACCGAGTCTGACTTGCATGTGCTAAAGCAAATTTGCTTTTTACGTGAGCTTGATTTCTCCATTGAGCAGATCAAGAGGCTGCTCGCAGAGGATAATGCTAGTGAGACCTTGCAGTTGTTGCTGGTAGATCATATCACTCACCTAAACCAGGATATTCACCATAAAAAGGAACAGGTTGACATAGCTGTCAACTTGCTTGACAGTCTCAAAAAACAGCCTGATATGCCTTTAGAGCAATGGACAGATCTCTCCTTAGTCATGAAAAATCACAGTCTTTGGCGTAAAAACTTTGTATCTAGCTGGGTAAAGCTTGCTCTTCTAACCTTTCTCTTTATAGGAGTGGTGTATGTGCTTGGTTACTATTTTGAGGGGCAATTATGGGCGCAAGTGCTTGGTTGTATGTTGGCTCTGCTATTTCTTCTAGCGCTTCTATGGATGGTTTATCGCTATTATCAAAAGGTGGCTTATCTCTGTCCGCATTGTCATCAGTCCTTTGTGCCGACCTTTAGAGCCTTTAGCTTAGCAGCGCACACTCCAAAAACGAGACGTCTCACCTGTCCACATTGCCATCACAAATCCTACTGCCTTGAGATTGCAAGAGCAGATGAAGCCAAATAAAAAAAAACCTTCTGCGATTACGCAGAAGGTTTTTCGCCTAGAAGGGCAATTTACCAGCAAAAGCGCCCATAGTCTTTTGCGTTGCCGCATCCACTTGCGCAAGTGCATCGTTGATAGCTTGCGTTGTCATATCTTGGAGTGTTTCGATATCGTCAGGATCGACGATGGCTTCCTTGTAGTCAATAGAGACCAGCTTTTTATCGCCTGTAAAGGTCGCAGTCACTAAATCTTGGGCGGATTTGCCCACAAAAGTTGTACTAGCAAGCTCCGCTTGCTTTTTTTCCATTTGCTTTTGAAGCTTTTGGGCCTGCTTCATCATGTTTTGCATATTCATCATAAGATTATAAGTTCCTTTCGTAGCAAGGGGGAGACCTTGTTTATTGTTGTCTGATTTTGCCTTATTGTTTTACTAAGTTAAGGTGTCTCTAAAGCCCTTATTCATTATATCACGATTACAGGTGAAGGCAAAGGTTTTAAAGGGTTGTTTTGTTTCTTGACATTTGGATAGGATTTTACTAAAATAAGTTTACAGTGTCTACTTATTGTGTGAAAGGAGAGCTTATGCCAAGAAAACCAACACAACTGCGAGAAAAGCTGATTCAAACTGGGCTAAATTATATTGAACAACATGGTGTGGAGACTATTTCTCTGCGCTTGATTGCGGAAAAATGTCAGGTCAGTCATGGTAGTCCCTATAAGTATTTTAAAAATAAGCAGGATTATCTTGATACTGTGCTTGCTGAGGTTAGGGCTATTTTTGCTGAGGCTTTACTGCAGGGCATTGCTGAGACTGCTAGTGAGCGTCAGCGTTTGTTACAAATGGGGACTAACTTTGTTACTTTTGCTACTTGCCATCCTCACTATTTTAACGCTCTCTTTTTAGATAGCACTTTGGTGCCAGTCAATCTAGCTGATCTAGAATCAGACAAAAGTGCTCATCTGCCTGCTCTTAGCTATTTTCAAAAAGCCATCACAGCGCTCAATCACGAAGCAAAAAGAGAGACGCAGCAAGCACTCATCCACCTGTGGAGCTACATTACAGGGCTTGCTCTGCTCGTGTCTCGAGCTGACCTTATGGATATTAGTCAAGCTCAGATTGAGCACAATATCGCACAAATGATTAGCATTTACTTTGGGGAAGGAGACTAATATGCAAACGACCATCATTTATGCCCATCCTTATGACAAAAGCTTTAACCACGCTATCTTGGAGAAGCTCCTAGCAAAATATGCCACAGAAGACCTAGCTGTCATTGACTTGTACAAGGATGGTTTTAATCCTGTCTATACCAGTGAGGAGTTGGCTCTCTTTAAGACGGGAGAAACGCTAGACCCGCTGGTGCGCCGCTATCAAGAACAACTGACAAAGACGGATAAACTCATCATTGTAAGCCCCATTTGGTGGAACAATATCCCTGCTATCCTTAAAGGTTTTTTTGACAAGGTGCTAAAGATGAACTTTGCCTATTGTCCAACTAAAACTGGTGTCAAGGGGCTATTGACCAATATCACATCAGCTGAAGTGGTGACCACATCAACGTCGCCGACTTTTTATCTGCGTTATTTTGCGGGAAATTGTATCAATGGCTCGGTCAAAGCCACCCTCAAACAAATCGGTGTCCAGCACTTTTCTTGGAAACATTTGGGTGGTATAGGTCAGTCAACAGCCAAAAAGCGGGAAAAATTTCTAGCGACTCTCTAAAGTTTAAATTTGTTTAAGGTTTCTTTAAGCGAGTCTAGCTATACTATAGTCATCCTAAAACTTTTCTTTTTCATAAATCTCCTGAGAGAGTCCTAGTGCACTGGGGCTCTTTCGTTTTGTCTTGACAAATGAGCAAGTCAGTTGCTTTTTTGAGTGAGCTAGGATATACTTGTTCTTGGCTATGTTACATTTGTTATATTGAAGGAGAAAAAGCATGTCACTTATTACTGTTATTTTGGCAACATTGGTTGCTTTGGAGCATTTTTACATCATGTACTTAGAGACTTTTGCGACTCAATCAGAGGCAACGAGTCGTGTTTTCAGTACGGATAAGGAAGAGCTCAGCCGTCCATCGGTTGACAGTCTCTTTAAAAACCAAGGGGTCTACAATGGTTTAATCGGTGTTTTCTTGCTCTACGGTCTTTTTGGAGCGCACAGTGTGGAGCTGGTAACGGTCTTTTTGATTTACGTGGTTGCAGTTGCCGCTTACGGTGCCATCTCTGTTGATAAGAAAATCATCCTAAAACAAGCAGGGCTTGCTATTTTAGCGCTCTTGAGTTTACTCTTTTAAAAAAACGAACCTATAAGGTTCGCTTTTTTATTGAACGGTAATATCATCGTCTCTAGCTACGAGGTTGAGTGTGTTTTCGCTAGAAGCTGTTAGGCGCTTTGTGATGTCATCGTCTTCTCCAGCATTGTGCGTGATGGTGAGATTATAGTCATTGAGGGAAATGTCTATACCATCTGCGATAATGCTATTTTTTTGCTTAAAGGTCAGACCATTGCCTTCAAAGTCCGCTCCCTTGATGCTAATGCTTGTGTTGGTCAGTGTGGACTGACTCATGTCGATCGAGTTGTAGTTGGAGGTTAGTTTGACATTGTCAAGGTTAGCATTTGTCACTTCAAGGTAGTCCTCTGTTTCGACAGTCGTATCTTTAAGGCTTAAATTTTTAAGATATAAATGGTTGTTGATTGCCGTTGAGATGGATTTTAGGCTGTTATTTTTAGGTAGGGTGAGCGTGACAACATCATTAAAGAGGACAGTATTACTTGCTAGGTCTAGCAGACCGCCTGAAATGCGTGCTTTCTTGTCTTTTAGTTGGCTAGTGATACTCAGCACACCGTCCTTAAAGCTGTAGTTTGTGTCATAATAGGCTGTTTGATAAGTCGTTTTGGTATAAGTCAACGTTGGTTTGGTAACATTACCAGATGTGACGACAAGGTTGCTATCTCCAGAAAAGGTAACACTATCGAGCTTGTCAAAAGTCTTACTGTACTTTTGGGTGGAAGCTTCTGTCTTAGCTCTAATATCATCAATGCCTCCGGTGTAATAGCCAAAGACGCCAAAGAAAATTCCCAATAAACTAAAGCTCAGCGCAATCCCTAATACCACTTTTGTTCCTGTTTTCATGCTTTTTCTCCTTTTTTAGTCAATGTGTGAATGAGCAGTAACAATCCACGTCCACACAGTTTGATGAGCTGGTAGAGGATGAGACAGGCTAACAGCCCAATCCCAACAGCTAACAACCCTCCACCAAAGCTGATACTGGCGGCTGATAGCGAGACCTGTTGCCAGAGATTGACCGCATCAACCATGTAAAAGATACCTACAGAAAAGAGCGCAAGCAGTAATATCACACCAACTAACATGATACCAAGGATAAAGAGAACAACTCCTAAAAGAAAGCTCAATAAAGCAATGGCAAGAGGCAGTCCGATAGGCGCTGCTAGAATGGCTAAAGCTGCTATCGTGAGTGTTTGCTTGTAGGAGCGTGGTTTGTCCTCGGCAAGGGTCTTGCCAAGGATATTGTGGATAATCTCGCTGGCTGCCTCTTTTGGTGTGCCTAGCTCACGGATGACCTCTTCTTCCTTGTCTTCGCCTGCTTCATCAAAATATTCTGTAAAATATTCCATCGCCTCCTTGTAGTCAGCTTCTGGTAGTTTACGCAGATAGCGGTCTAGTTCTGCTAGGTATTCAGTCTTTCTCATGTCTTATACTCCCTTCGATAATGCCTAAAATCGTCTCTGTGTAAGTCTGCCATTCTTTCTTGAGAAAGGTCAGCTCGTCTTTGCCTGCGTCTGTTATGCGATAGTATTTGCGCTTGCGTCCTTGATGTTCTTGCGAATAAGTCGTCACAAATCCTGCTTTTTCCAGTCTTTTTAAAATAGGGTAGAGTGAGGACTCTTTGATGTCTGCGATGAGTTTTATGGTCCTGCTAATCTCATAGCCATAGGAGTCCTGCTCATCGACAATGGCTAGAATCAAAAACTCAATCACCACAGCAGATGTTGGAAAATGCGCCATGTCAACCTCCTGAGTAGTATGTAAATTTTCGATATATCATATCTTTATATATATTATATTTTTATATATAAGAAATGTCAATAATTTTATATAAAATTTTTACATATTATGGGTATAGTTCTTATCTATATGAAAACCATGAAAATAACTATTTTTCAAGTGGCACTATCTTTGTTAGAATAGCAAGCATAATAAAGATAAAGAGGAAAGAGATATGACAAGATCAAGATTTCAATTGGTGGGCTCACTCTTGCGCCCAGAGGAATTAAAAGCTTATAAAACACAAATCGAACACAGTGACGACATCCGCTATCCTTTCTATGAGGACTTTGACGGCTACAAGGACACAGAAGAAAAAGCGATTCACCAGATTATCGCTGACCAAAAGGCAAATGGCATTGATATTGTGACAGATGGCGAGTACTCTAAGTCCATGTGGCACCTTGATTTTCTCTGGGGCTTTACAGGTATTGAGCGCTACATCGCAGAA
Organism: Streptococcus hyointestinalis; assembly: GCF_011039275.1. Classification (GTDB taxonomy): domain Bacteria; phylum Bacillota; class Bacilli; order Lactobacillales; family Streptococcaceae; genus Streptococcus; species Streptococcus hyointestinalis_A. Next base: position 1,888,385 of record NZ_JAAKGB010000001.1, on the reverse strand, counting down.
AACGGCTATACCTTTAAAGACCATGATGGTGGTCAATATGAGACCCGTAAGGACATCGGACTGCGCATTACAGAGCCCTTGTCTGGTAAAAACCACCATTTCCTAGAGATTTACAAGGACGTTAAGGAGCAAGCAGGCGATACGACGAGCAAAATTACGGTTTGGGGACCTGCCCATGCCTTTACCGAGCTATCTGTTTTTGATGGGCTCTACGGAGAGGACGAGGTCTACAAGACACAAGAGGAATTGCGAGCTGGCGTGATTGGTGCTTACAAAGAGTTTTTGACTGACTACAGGGCAGCTGGCGGTGAGATTGTTCAGTTTGATGATTGCCTTTGGGAGCTCTTTGATGAGAACAATCCAGACAGTTTCTTTAAAGAAGGCAATAGCGACCTTGCGGACTTGGCGGATGCCTTTATCGCTATCAATAATGAAGTGGTCGACTTTGCGCATGAGCTTGGTCTGACGGTCTGGACGCACAATTGCCGTGGCAACTACGAGAGCCGCTCAGCCTCTGGTGGGACTTATGAAGCTATCGCAGAGAAGTTCCTGCGTGACCAGCACTACGACCGTTTCTTCCTTGAGTGGGATGATGAGCGTGCGGGCGACTTAGAAGCGCTCTCCGTTCTCAAGGATAAGGACGCAGAAGTGGTGCTAGGGCTTCTCTCTAGTAAGATATCAGGGCTTGATGATGAAAAGCGTGTCCTAGATAGTCTTGAAAAAGCAGCTAGTATTTTACCAAAAGAGCGCCTTTATCTGTCTCATCAGTGTGGCTTTGCCTCATGTGATAGTGGCAATGAGCTCTCTATCGACCAGCAATGGGCTAAAATCAAGCAAGGTCAAGCCATTGCCAAGCAGTTTTGGGGATAAAAAAACAAGCTCAATGAGCTTGCAACAAGGAGAGCTCTTCCTAAAAGGAAGAGTTCTTTTAGTGTCCTAAAACCAGTCGTTTGCTGTAGACGGCTTGTCCAGAGTGCATGACGGCATCATCAATGGTAGAGACGATGCGGACTTGTCGTGTAACGGCAGGTGTCCAGCTGGTATCAATGATGTCTGATAAGCTTTCTTCTGGTAGATTTTCCAGATAGCTGCGAGCACGTGTGATAGCAGCGTTGAGGTAGTTTATCAAGATCTCTTTACTAGGTGCGATGACTTTGGCAGCTTCTTGTGGCGTGTGCTTCCAGTCCTCTGTATCATCAGGCAGGTCAAGTCGAAAGGCTTCTTTGTGCCCGTCAAACCAGACAGGAGAAAGACCAGCTAAGTTTGAGATTTGATAGTCAATAGTGCGGCTGGTGTGCCAGATGAGCCAAGTGACCGACTTGATAAGGGGCTGTGGCATGGTGTTTGCCTCATCCAGTGTCATCTCTTCTAAAGTCTCTAAGAAACGCTCTCTAGCACGCTCTAGTGTGTCAATGGATAGTTGTGTAGCAGTCATAGTGGTCTCCTTTAGTTTTTGCTTAGTAGTCGGTGTTTGGTGAGGTAGTTTTTAGCGACGGTGGAGGCAGATTTGCCCTTGACTGCGACAGCGTAGTTCATCTCTTGCATGTCTTTTTCGGAAATCTTTCCTGCTAGCTTGTTGAGAGCTTTTTCGACCTGTGGGTATTTCTTTCGGGTTTCCTCTGTCATGAGCGGAGCCCCTTGGTAGGACGGAAAGAGCTGTTTATCGTCTTTTAGCGTTGTCAGGTCATACTGAATCAACTCGCTATCTGTTGAGTAGGCGTCGATAATCTGGACCTCACTAGCATTGATGGCTTGGTATCTGAGTGAGGGCTCCATAGTGGAGACCGAGAGGTTTAAGCCGTAGAGGTTTTTGAGCCCTAGATTGCCATCCTCACGGTCGTTAAACTCTAGTGTAAAGCCAGCTTTTGCGGTGTTTTCGACCTTTTTGAGGTCACTGATGGTCTTGAGATTGTGCTCTTTGGCGTAGCTTTTTTTGACAGCGATGGCATAGGTGTTTTGGTAAGCCATAGGCTTTAGGAGCGCTAGCTTGTCCTGCTTTAAAATGCCTGTCTTTGCAGCTTTGTAGACGGCTGTGGGGTCGCTTTCGACCTGTGGTGGATTTTTTAAGAGGCTTGAGGTGATGGTGCCTGTAAACTCTGGATAGATGTCAATATCACCTGCTTTGAGCGCCTCGTAGAGAAAGGAGGTCTTGCCAAAGTTTGGTTTTGTAGTGACTTTGATGTCTGTGCTGTCCTCGATGAGGAGCTTGTACATATGGATGAGAATATCAGGCTCAACGCCCATTTTCCCAGCGACGATTAGTGTTTCTTGTTTTTTCTGCGGCAGCCACTGTGGCGCATAAGAAGCCCCAAGCCCTACAATCATAACAAGGAGTGATAGCAAAATGGTTTTAAGCTTTGCCTTTTCCAAAAGACCGATGACAAGGCTAAATAAAAGAGCGAGTAGAGCCGATGAGATGGCGCCGATGAGGATGAGCGAGGGGTTGTTGCGATCGATACCGAGAAGAATAAAGGAGCCAAGCCCACCTGCGCCGACTAGACTCGCCAGCGTTGCGGTTCCGATAATCATGACAACTGAGGTGCGCACACCAGAGACGATGACAGGTAGACTCAGCGCTAGCTCAAACTTTTTCAGACGCTCCCAGCGTGTCATCCCAAAAGCTGTCGCCGCCTCAATCAGATTGGGGTCAATCTGCCGGATGGCGGTGATGGTGTTTTGCAAAATCGGAAAGATAGCATAGAGGACAAGGGCGACTGTTGCAGGCAGTGTCCCGATTCCCATAAATGGGATAAATAGTCCGAGTAAGGCAAGTGAAGGGATGGTCTGAAAGATACCTGTGATTTGCAGGACAAGGCTGCTTAGGCGCTTATAGTTGCTTGTGACAATGCCTAGCGGAATGGCAATCAGCATGGCAAGGAGCAAACTCAAAAGTGAAATTTGCAAATGCTCAAGGAGACTTGTCGTCCACTCCCCAAAACGGTCGGTAAATGTTGAAATGAGTGCAGCCATGGTCTAATCCTCCGTCTCAAAAAGTTGGGCAACAAAGGCGTTTTTCGGTGCTTCTTTGATAGCCTGCGGGCTGTCTACTTGGACGATTTTGCCTTGATTGATGATACAAATGCGATCAGCCAGTCGCATGGCTTCTTTCATATCATGGGTGACAAAGACAAGCGTCATGCCAAGCTCTTTTTGTAGGCTCTTGGTCAAGTCTTGCAGTTGCCTGCGTGAGATGGGGTCAAGCGCTGAAAAAGGCTCGTCCATCAAAAGCAACTCAGGATTGGTGATGATAGCCCGTAAAATTCCGATACGCTGCTGCTCGCCACCAGAGAGCTCACTTGGATAGCGGTGGCGGTATTTGCTAGGAGCAAGCCCCACTTTTTGAAGGAGAATGTCGCTTTCTTCCCTGCGTCTCTTGGCGTCCCAGCCTTTCATCTCTGGGATGAGTTCGATATTTTCTGCCACGGTAAGGTTTGGAAAGAGTGCGATTTGCTGTAAGACATAGCCTGTTTCAAGACGTAATTGCCTAAGATTGATGGTGTCAATAGCAACGCCGTTTCGCAAAATATTGCCAGCAGTTGGTGTAATCAAACGGTTAAGCATTTTTAAAAGTGTGGTTTTTCCGCTACCGCTAGGACCTACCAGCGCAAAAAACTCGCCCCGCTTGATATGGAGTGTAATGTCCGATAAGACAACTCTCTCTCCGTACTGTTGACTTACGTGTGAAAAGTCAATCATATAATCCTCTTTCTATCAGTTTTGGTGATTTATTTTCCTTTTTTTCTTTTGAGTCCGTCCTCTAGGTTGTGGAGGATACGTTCTAGGTAGCCGTCTGCCTGCTCAATCTCTTCTTCTGAAAAGCCTTGATAAAAGATGTCGGCTAATTGCTGACTGACCTTATCGCCGATAATTTCCTGTTCTTTTCCAAGGGCTGTGAGTATGTAGAGTTTTTTGCGCTTATCCTGTGGATGTGATAGACATTGGATGAGCTTTTGGTCTATCAAGCGCTTGAGCATGGCTGTTAGTGTGTTATTGGCAAGTCCTGTATGACCTGCGAGCTCCGTTGCTGTCTGTGGCTCTTTTTCCCACAGGCTTGAGAGGATTTTCCCCTGCTCTGCTGAATAGAGGGCTCGCCCGTCAGCAGCCAAGAGGTGGTTGAAGAGCCTCGCATTTAACAGCTGGATGTGTAAGGTTAGATAACCGCCTTTTTTACTGGCTGGCATGAAATCTCCTCTCTAAAAAAGTTCTATTTAGAAATATTATACCGATAGTACCACACACTTTTAATAAGGTCAAGAAAGATGTCTCGTAAAAAGTAACAACTGTCAATATATACTTTAAGGTTTCTTTAAGCTGTTCTAGCTATACTATAGTCATCCTAAAACTTTTCTTTTTCATAAATCTCCTGAGAGAGTCCTAGTGCACTGGGGCTCTTTCGTTTTGTTTAATAACCTAAAAAAGCCCTTGTCAAGGGCTTTTTAGCTTGTGTAGTGTTTTTTGAGCCAATGATCTGCCCAAAAGAAGATAAGGCTAGCTACCGCCATAAAGACGATAAGCGGTGTAAAGATGTGGCTTGTGACCTTGATTTGCAAGAAAGGACTGAGGTAGTAAGCTGAAATCATAAAGCCTAGGAAAGACCAGAAAAAGAGCAGCAGACCACGCCAGAGGTTGAGTGGCAGACTTGCTCGCAAGACAGAAAGCAGTGTCACAAGTCCTAGGATGTAGTAGGCAAGTGCAGCCTGCTCTGGCAAGCTCCAAGAAAAGAAGTGCCCTAGAATGCGACTGACTAAAAGTCCAGCTGTAATCAAAAGCCCACTTGGAATCGCCTTGAGAACTGCCAAGCGTAAGAAATCTTTTTCAACCAGCTTGTTGTTTCTCTCAAAGCTGAGAAGAAACGGTGGCAATCCCTCCATAAACTGGTCGACAACAGTCACTTGAAGTGGTGTAAATGGAAAAATAATCACATCGCCAAACAAAGGACTAATCAAGCAAAGGAGAGCTAGCGCAAAGGAGTAGACCGTTTTAACTAGAAAGATAGGAGCGACACGAGCGATGTTGTTGACGACACGGCGCCCTTCAAATAAAATCTCTGGCACGTCGTTAAAGTCAGACTCTAAGAGCACGAGATTAGCCACTTGGCGAGTGGCAGGGTCACCCTCAGCCATAGCAATGGAGCAGTCTGCCTCACGTAGCGCTAGGATGTCGTTGACACCATCTCCTGTCATAGCGACGGTACGTTCTTGCTCTTTTAACTCACGGACGATTTGGCGTTTTTGCTCAGGTGAGACTCGCCCAAAAATGGTTGTCTCAGGGATTTTGGCAGACAGTTCGGTCTCTGATAGGACAGAGCAATCGATATAGGACTGGTAGTTGTCAAAGCCTGCTTTTCTAGCGATATTGGAGACGGTGACAGGGTTGTCTCCAGAGATGATACGCAAATCAACATCTTGGCTTTTGAGGTAGTCAAGCGTTGAGGTCACTCCCTTTCGGATAGGGTCTGCGATAATCAAGAGCCCAAGCGGCACCAAGTCATCCGCAGGATGCTCAAAATCCGCTCGCAAAGGCTTCTTGCTGTGGCAGAGGACAAGCGTCCTTGAGCCTTGAGCTTGCGCTTCTAGCATGGCTCTTGGCTGCTCGCTTATCAACAGCTCTGGCGCTCCTAGATAGAGTGAGCCGATGTCTGAAAAAGAGATAGCGCCCCATTTTCTCTGGCTGGAAAAGGGAATAGCGGTGACGACATGTTGACTGGCACCCTTGCCGTATACTTGTCTAATGGCACGAGCAGTAGGATTGCTGTCCTCGCTTGCTGTGATGTAGGTGGACAGGTAATTTTCAAAGAGCTCGACTGGCGTGTCCCCTAGAGGAATAGTGCGCTCAAGTCGCATTTTTCCCTCGGTAATGGTACCTGTCTTGTCAAGGCAGAGCGTGTCTACATGCGCTAAGGTCTCAACAGAATACATCTCCTGTACCAAGACCTTCTTACGCCCCAGCTTGATGACCGCAGTCAGCAGAGCTGTGATTGTCAAGAGAGCAATGCCTTTTGGCAACATCCCTAGAAGTGGTGTCGAGGTGTAGACGACAGCTATCTTAGTTGGTAGACTCTTGAGATAGAGAGCTTCTAGGAGCAGTCCAATCCCAAATGGCAGGATGATTTTTCCTGTGAAAGACGCCACACGATCGAGGGCTTGGATGATACGAGAGCCGACAGCCTTGTCTTTTTTGGCTTCTAGCATGAGCTTGCTAGCGTAGTTGTCATCGCCGACCTTTTGGACGATAGCCATGATGTGTCCGCTGACCAGAAAGCTCCCAGCGAGAATCTCGCTATCTGCTGTCTTAGGCACAAGGTCGCTCTCTCCTGTCAGCATGGCTTCATTGAGTTCAGCAAAGCCATTAACGACTCTAGCGTCACTAGGCACTTGATCTCCCGTTGAGAGGGTAATCAAATCCCCCAGTACCAGCTGGTCTGGTGGCAATTTTTCTGTTTTGCCGTCTCGGATGACCTCTACCAGATCTTGACTGATGAGATTGAGCCTGTCAATCATCCACTTGGCACGTACCTCAACGAGGATACCAGAGCAGGCATTGATGATGATGACACTGAAAAAGACCGTGTCAGACCAAGCCTTGACTGCAAGTAGTGCAATGACGATAAAAAGGTTTAAGAGATTAAATAATGTAAAGACATTGCGCTTAAAGATAAGCCAGTATGTATTTTGTCCTTGTTTTGAAATTTGATTGATATGACCAGCAGCTTTTTGCTCTTCAACCTGAGCTGCTGTGAGTCCTTCTTTTGACCATGAGTTTTTCATACTATTATTATAACACAAGATAATAAAAAAGCTAGAACTAGGGGCAATCTTGCTCACAGTCTAGCTTTTTAGGGAATCATTTAATTTTGTACAGGTGCCAAGCTGTTTTGGACATTGTATTTCTTTTGCATGTAGTAGCGTAGACCAAAGGCTGCTAGTGAGATGACAAAGAGTGCCCAAGATGGCAGGTTGCTATTGAGCCCAGCTGGGATGATGAGATTGATGACTGTGATAAGGACGATCCAAGCAAACATAGCAAGTGCAATCATGGCGATGGACTTGAGCCAGCCAGGACGTTCACCTTTTGGTTTGCCAAGATGGCGATAAACGAAGTAGTAAGTAGCGTACATCGCACCCCCACCCCCAAAACCGATAGACAGGATAGAAAAGATACCTGAGTTGGTGGCTTTAGAGTTGAAAAGGAGCATCAAGCCATTGATAAGGGCGATAATACCGATGAAAAGAAGGGAAGTGTCCAGCCACATGAGCCAAGGATTGGTGTTCTTTTGTGATTTCTGCTGTTTTTTATCCTCTTCTTTTGGTGTAAAGCTGCCTGCCCAAACCGTCGGTGCGCCTAGAAAGCTTCTAGCAGGGATACCTTTTTCTTGATTGTCAAGGATACTTGGTAGAACCTCATCAAAGATAGCGTCAATCTCTTCTTGAGATTTGCCGTCTTGGGTGAGTTGTTTTGTCGCGATGTGGATAAACTCTTGATTTTTTTTGGTGAGTTGAGATAAGCTTTCAGTATTCATAGGAACTCCTTAGATGTATAGTGTTTAGAACCATTTTTTGCGGATGAAGTAGGCAACAACCATCAAGCTAAGCCCAGCTGCAATCAAGACAACGTACCAGAAGGCATAGGGCTTGTCATTGAGCGGTAGCCAGTTGTTTTGAAAGTTCATGCCGTAAGCTGAGAAGATAACGGTCGGGATATCCAACGCCATTGTCATCAGAGCTAGGGTTTTCATGATGGTGTTTTGGTTGTTTGAGATGATAGCAGCAGAGGTTTCCGTCATGGCATTCAAGACATTTTCATAAATGGTCGCCATCTCAATCGCCTGCTGGGTCTCAATCAAGGTATCTTCAAGCAAATCCTCGTCTTCGATGTATTTTTTAAGACTGCTGGCATTGCCTGAGAGTTTTTTGACGATTCTCTCGTTCATCTTGAGGGAAGCTTTTAGATAGACGATGGATTTTTCAAGCTCCATCATGTCAATCAGCTGCTCGTTACGTGTGGCATTTTCCATCTCAGCTTCCAATTTATCGCTTTGGCGGTCAATGGAACGCAGAGCGGTCAGATAGAGCTCTGCATTGCGGTAGAGAATTTGAAAAACAAAGCGTGTTTTCATGAAGGTGTAGAAATTACGCACACGGTGGTTGAAAAAGTTGTCAAACAAGGTCAGCTTTTCAATGCAGGTCGTAATGACAGCATTGTCCGTGACGATGATACCTAGAGGAATGGTGACATAGTAGCTCTTGTTGTTGCGCTCCTCATAGGTCGGCACGTCCACGATAATCAGTGTGTAGTCGTCCTCAACAGCGATACGAGAGGTTTCTTCGACGTCAAGAGGGGCTCTAAGGTCAGCGATATCAATCCCAAAGCGATCAGCCACTTGAGCCGACTCCTCCTGCGAGGGGTTCACCAGATTGATCCAAGCACCTGGCTCGAAGGTATCAATTTCATTGAAATCCAGTGCGGTTGATAAAAACAGCTGCTTCATAGCGTCCCCCTTTAACCTTTTTTGCATACAAAGACTATTATACTAAAAAGTTGGGCGTTTGGGAAATGCTTTTAAGGGTATTTTGGGGAGAAAAGCGTGCTGTCAGTTTTTGACAGCACCTTTTTAGCGCTTTTTTGTTATAATAGGTAGACAAGTATCAGAAAAAGTTGAAAAGGAAGGAATATGCAAGATAAATTAGTCATTCATGGTGCACGTGCGCACAATTTAAAAAATATTGATGTGGAAATTCCACGAGACAAGCTGGTTGTGGTGACAGGCTTGTCAGGCTCTGGAAAATCAAGCCTTGCCTTTGACACGATTTACGCCGAAGGGCAAAGGCGCTATGTCGAGAGTTTGTCGGCTTATGCCAGACAATTCTTGGGCAATATGGAAAAGCCAGATGTGGATAGTATCGATGGGCTAAGCCCAGCTATTTCCATTGACCAAAAGACCACCAGCAAAAATCCCCGCTCAACGGTCGGGACAGCTACCGAAATCAACGACTACCTGCGTCTGCTCTACGCTAGGGCCGGTGTGCCTTACTGCCCAAATGGTCACGGTGCTATCACAGCCTCGTCTGTGGAGCAGATTGTCGATCGTGTCCTAGCCTTGCCAGAGCGCACACGAATGCAAATCCTAGCGCCAGTGGTGCGTCGGAAAAAAGGGCAGCACAAGACCACTTTTGAGAAGATTCAACGTGACGGCTATGTGCGGGTGCGTGTGGACGGTGAGGTCTATGACATCTCAGAAGTGCCAGATCTTTCAAAGAGCAAAATGCACACCATTGAGATTGTCGTTGACCGTTTGGTCAATAAAGACGGCATTCGCAGTCGTCTCTTTGACTCGGTGGAGTCGGCTTTACGTCTAGCGGATGGCTATGTCATCATTGACACCATGGATGGTAATGAACTGCTCTTTTCAGAGCATTATTCGTGTCCAGTATGTGGTTTTACCGTGCCAGAGCTTGAGCCACGTCTCTTTTCTTTCAATGCGCCTTTTGGCTCTTGTCCGACCTGTGATGGGCTGGGGAGTCGCTTAGAGGTTGACCTTGACATGATTGTCCCAGATGATACGAAGACGCTTCGTGAGGGAGCGCTTGCACCGTGGAATCCTATCTCCTCTAACTACTATCCAACCATGCTGGAGCAAGCTATGGAGGCCTTTGGCGTGGATATGGACACGCCTTACAAGGACCTGAGCGATGCGGAAAAAGACTTGGTGCTGTACGGATCGGGTGAGCGTGAGTTTCATTTTCACTATGTCAATGACTTTGGTGGTGAGCGCAATATCGACATTCCTTTTGAGGGCGTTGTCACCAATGTCAACCGTCGCTATCACGAGACCAGCAGCGACTTTACCCGCAATGTCATGCGTGGCTACATGAATGAGCTGACCTGTACGACCTGCCACGGCTACCGCCTCAATGAACAAGCCCTAAGCGTGCGTGTCGGAGGCCGTGACGGACTCAATATCGGACAGCTCTCAGAGCTTTCTATCGCTGACCACCTTGAGCTGCTGAGTCACCTCACCCTTAGTGACAATGAAAAAACTATCGCAAGTCCCATTGTCAAAGAAATCAAAGACCGTCTGACTTTCTTGAACAATGTAGGGCTCAATTACTTGACCCTATCTCGTAGTGCAGGTACTCTTTCTGGTGGTGAGAGCCAGCGCATTCGCCTTGCGACACAAATCGGCTCAAATCTCTCTGGTGTGCTCTATGTCCTTGATGAGCCGTCTATCGGGCTTCACCAGAGAGATAACGACCGTCTCATCGCTAGTCTCAAGAAAATGCGTGATCTTGGCAATACCTTGATTGTCGTTGAGCATGATGAGGATACCATGATGCAGGCAGATTGGCTGATTGATGTGGGTCCTGGTGCAGGAGCATTTGGAGGGGAGATTGTCGCTTCAGGCACACCAAAGCAAGTGGCTCGCAGCAAGAAGTCTATCACAGGACAATACCTGTCTGGTAAAAAGTCTATCCCAGTACCGCTAGAACGCCGCAGTGGCAACGGCAACTTCATCGAAATCAAGGGCGCTAAGGAAAACAATCTCAAGAACCTTGACGTTAAGTTCCCACTTGGCAAGTTCATTGCTGTGACAGGTGTGTCTGGCTCAGGTAAGTCAACACTGATTAACAGCATTCTCAAAAAAGCGGTGGCGCAAAAGCTCAACCGCAACTCTGACAAGCCCGGCAAGCACAAGTCTATCTCAGGAATTGAAAATATCGAGCGTTTGATTGACATCGACCAAAGCCCTATCGGGCGCACCCCACGCTCCAATCCCGCCACTTACACTGGTGTGTTTGACGACATCCGTGACCTTTTCGCTCAGACCAATGAAGCCAAAATCCGTGGCTACAAAAAGGGGCGTTTCTCCTTTAACGTCAAGGGTGGACGTTGTGAAGCCTGCTCGGGAGATGGGATTATCAAGATTGAGATGCACTTCTTGCCAGACGTCTATGTGCCTTGTGAAGTCTGTCACGGCACACGCTACAACAGCGAGACCCTAGAAGTGCACTATAAGGAGAAAAATATCGCTCAAGTGCTTGATATGACCGTCAATGACGCAGTCGAGTTCTTTGGCGCTATTCCAAAGATTGCAAGGAAACTACAGACCATCAAGGATGTTGGACTTGGCTATGTGACCTTGGGGCAGCCAGCCACCACGCTTTCTGGTGGGGAAGCGCAGCGCATGAAGTTAGCCAGTGAGCTTCACAAGCGCTCAACAGGCAAGAGCCTCTACATCCTTGATGAGCCGACAACGGGTCTTCATACAGACGACATCGCTCGTCTCCTCAAGGTTCTTGAGCGCTTTGTTGATGATGGCAATACCGTGCTTGTCATCGAGCACAATTTGGACGTGATTAAGAGTGCGGACTATTTGATTGACCTAGGTCCTGAAGGCGGTGTCGGCGGTGGAACTATCGTAGCTACAGGCACACCAGAAGAGGTCGCCCAAAATCCAAACAGCTACACAGGACAATATCTAAAAGATAAACTGAATATGTAAAAAATCCGAAGTTTTCGGATTTTTTGCTTTTACGCTTACGTCCATATTACACGCAAATGAATTGACACTTTGCCGCATTAGCGATACAATAGAAATAGAAAAAGGGACTGCTACCAACAGTCCCCCCATGGTAACGCCGTTTAAGACGGCTAGCCGTACTCAAATTTAGTTATATTAAAATAACCGTCCGTTGAGCTTCGCTAAAAGTGTTAGGACGGTTTTTCTAATGTCATTTTTTATTGTTCATGATTGTTGCTACTAATACGCCAAATGCTATCATCAGCGACAACGCTTCATAAACAGACACCGCCTGTTATCTCCTTTCCGTTGGATTTTGGTCTTAAGTACATAAGCACCACCTCCAAACTAGAGACACAGCGAACCGCCTTTTACTTTGTTACCTTGGTCTAGTATAGCATAGCTTGGTGACTATGCCAATAGGATTTTTGACTGAGGCTTATTATGAGATTTTAGTTTTTATTTAGGACTTTTTCTGCTAAAATAGGGCTATACAAGCACATCTAAGGAGGTAATTGCGATGGTATTTGAGAAACGTGTGGATAAGTTGGTGGAGGCTCTTGGTGAGACTGGCTGCGATGGGCTTTTGGTGACCAATCTCACCAATGTTTATTATTTAACAGGCTTTCATGGGACGGCAGGCACTGTTTTTGTTAGCCCCAGGCATCGTCTATTTGTGACGGATGCTAGATATAGCTTGATTGCCAAGGAGAGTATCACTGGCTTTGACATTATCGAGTCACGAGATGCTTTATCTGAAATAGCAAAGCGTATCAAAGGCGACAAGCTTGAGACACTTGGCTTTGACAGCGAAGTCAGCTACAGTCTCTATCAGACCTTGTCCCAGGTCTTTGAGGACTACAAACTGCAGGCGACCAGCAATGTCATCGAGAGCCTGCGCATGGTCAAGGACGCGCATGAGGTGGCTATCATTAAGAAAGCCTGCCAGATTTCAGACCAAGCCTTTTTAGATGTTTTAGACTTTATCAAGCCAAATGTCACTACCGAGCTAGAGGTTGCAAACTTCCTAGACTTTCGCATGCGTGAGCTGGGGGCGTCTGGACCTTCTTTCGAGTTTATCGTAGCTTCTGGTGAGCGCTCTAGTATGCCACACGGTGTCGCTAGTCACAAGGTTATTAGAGATAACGAGATGTTGACCATGGACTTTGGTTGCTATTATCAGCACTATGTCAGTGATATGACACGCACCGTTCACGTTGGAGCAGCTGGTGATGAGGAAAAGCACATCTACGAGACCGTCCTTGCTGGTAACCAAGCCCTGCTGGACGTGGCTAAGGCAGGTATGACCTACCGAGACTATGACAGGGTCGCTCGTCAGGTGATTGATGAGGCGGGTTACGGTGCTTACTTTACGCACGGTATCGGGCACGGCATTGGCTTAGACATCCACGAGATCCCTTACTTTGGCAAGTCTGATGAGAAGATTCAAGCAGGCATGACGCTTACAGATGAGCCTGGGATTTACATTGATGGTAAGTACGGTGTGCGGATTGAGGATGACCTTTTGGTCACTGAGGATGGCTGTGAGCTGTTGACGCTTGCGCCAAAAGAGCTGCTCATCATCTAGGAGGTTACTATGACAGATCGTCTATCATGGCAAGATTATTTTATGGCAAATGCAGAGCTGATTTCAAAGCGCTCTACCTGCGATCGAGCTTTTGTGGGTGCGGTTCTCGTCAAGGACAATCGTATCATCGCAACGGGCTACAACGGTGGGGTGTCAAGCCTTGAAAACTGTAGCGAGGTGGGGCATGAGATGGAGGATGGGCACTGCATTCGCACCGTTCACGCTGAGATGAATGCCCTCATCCAGTGCGCAAAAGAAGGCATTTCCACAAATAATACTGAAATCTACGTGACGCACTTTCCCTGTATCAACTGCACCAAGGCGCTATTGCAGGCTGGTATCACAAAGATAACCTACAAGACGGCTTACCGTCCTCATCCTTTTGCTATCGAACTGCTTGAGAAAAAAGGTGTCACCTATACACAGCACGACGTTCCCCATGTGCACTTGGGCGATGACAGTTAGGAGTGAGAACTTATCATCAATGAGACGAATCAAGCCAAAATGGCTTGATTTTTTAGTGGCAAGAAGCCTTTAGCACGCAAAAAATATTTGAGAATACAGGCTATTTATGATAGAATGAAGTGATTAAGATTTAACAAAGAGGTAATAATAATGATTGAAGCAAGTAAACTTAGAGCTGGTATGACTTTTGAAACAGCTGATGGCAAATTGATTAAAGTCCTTGAAGCCAGCCACCACAAACCAGGTAAAGGAAACACTGTTATGCGTATGAAATTGCGTGACGTGCGTACAGGTTCAACTTTTGATACGACTTACCGTCCAGAAGAAAAATTTGAACAAGCTATCATCGAAACACGTCCAGCACAATACCTTTACCAAATGGACGGCACAGCTTATTTCATGGATACTGAAAACTACGAACAATACGAAATTCCAGTAGCCAACGTTGAGCAAGAATTGCTCTATATCCTTGAAAACGCTGAAGTGAAAATCCAATTCTACGGTACAGAGGTTATCGGTGTGACTGTTCCAACAACTGTTGAGTTGACTGTAACAGAAACACAACCATCTATCAAAGGCGCTACAGTAACAGGTTCAGGGAAACCTGCGACTCTTGAAACAGGTCTTGTGGTCAACGTTCCAGACTTTATCGAAGCGGGTCAAAAACTCGTTATCAACACACAAGAAGGCACATACGTTTCACGTGCCTAAACCCTAAGTATCATTTTAGAAAGGAAAGGATAGGCTATGACAACTGAAACTATCGGTGATATTGTTATCTCACCACGTGTCTTAGAAGTTATAACAGGTATTTCAGCCACTAAGGTTGACGGTGTTCACTCACTTCGTAACAAAGGCGTTGCAGATAGCCTTAGCAAATCAACCCTCAGCCGAGGTGTCTACCTCACAACGGATGAAGCAGGCAACGTCATTGCAGATATTTATGTGTATCTGCAGTACGGTGTCAATGTTCCTGCCGTCTCAATGGCTATCCAACAAGCCGTCAAATCTGCTGTTTATGACATGGCAGAAGTTGTGATTGCTGAGGTTAATATCCATGTTGAAGGTATCGTCCCAGAAAAGACACCAAAACCTGACATGAAATCACTATTTGATGAGGATTTCTTGGATGACTAAAAATGGATTTATCGATTCAAGACGTGATTTGCGTGAGCGTGCCTTTCAAGCTCTCTTTAGCCTAGAGTTTGAGGGCAATATGCTAGAAGCAGCTCATTTTGCTTACACTTATGACAAGGCTATTAGCGAAGAGACTGAGGTCAACTTGCCAGCTTTCTTGATGAATCTCATCAAGGGAACTTTGGATGAGCGTGCAGCGATTGATCAAGCTATCTCTGAAAAGCTAAAGACTGGCTGGTCGCTTGAGCGTTTGAGTCTTGTGGACAAGACGCTTTTACGCCTCGGTTTGTTTGAAATCAGCTATTTTGAAGAAACACCAGATCGTGTCGCTGTCAATGAAGTGATTGAGATTGCTAAAAAATACGCTGATGATACATCCGCCAAGTTTATCAACGGTGTTCTCAGCCAATTTGTAACAGACGAAGCATAAAGACAAGGTTGTCCTTGTCTTTTTGTGCACACAAAAACTCGCTACTTACAAGTAGCGAGTTTTTTAACTGCTGGAGCCAGCATGTAGCGTGATAGGCAGTACGTAGTCTTTGGCGGTTTTTTCTTTTGCCATTTTTTTCAGCAAGACCTCGACACAAAGCTCAGCGATTTCCTTGATAGGTTGTTTAATCGTTGTGAGTCTAGGGTAGTAGTCTTGGATGAACTGCGTGCCATCGTAGCCGATGATTTTCAAGTCCTGCGGAATGCTCAAACCCAGCTGTTCTGCGACCTTGATGAGTACCATAGCGGTCAAATCATCTGAGGCAAAGACACCGTCAGGTTGGTATTTTGTAAGGGCTGACTTGAGCTGCATTTCCCGTCTGATAGTGGATAAATCTCGTGGGATACGAATCACCTCAGCTTGCTTTTTGAGGTGGTAGGAAAAGCCAAGCTGACGTAGACCTGTTGGAGAGTCGGAGTTGTCATTTCCAGAAATCATGATAATCTTCTGGCAACCATTTTTTTGTAAGGTTTTAGCAGCGAGAATGCCCCCTTCAAAGTTGTCAGAAGCAACAATAGGGACATTTGGCGCAAGGTTGCGGTCAAAGGCGACGATAGGCGCTTCGACCTTTTCGTAGTCGTCAATGCCTAGGTTGTGGCTACTTGAGATGATACCGTCCACTTGATTGGCTTCTAACATCTCCAAATACTCACGCTCCTTTTTAGGGTCGCTTTCACTATTACAGATAATGGTTTTATAGCCTCGCTTAAAGAGCTCGATTTCTAAGTGCTCAATCAGCTCCGCATAAAAGATATTGCTGATGTTGGGAAAGATAAGCCCCACCAGCTGGGCAGACTTTCCTTGCAAGCTACGAGCGAGATTGTTAGGCTTATAGCCTAACTCTCGCATGGCTGCTCTGACTTTTTGAATGGTCTTTTCAGAGAGATAGCCCTTGTTGTTGATGACACGTGAAACTGTCGTAGGGCTAACCCCAGCCAGTTTTGCGACGTCGGTTAATTTTGCAACCATGTTTGCCCCATTCTAGTTGTGAAGCTCAAAATATTTTCCAGAAACATTGCCTTTTGTAAGAGCGATACCTGTTTGCCCATCAAAAGGATAGACACGGCTGGTTAGCACTTCCTCGCCTTTGTTGATAAAGATTTCAACGATGGATTTATCGACAAAGATGTTAAGTGTGCATGCCTTTTGAGGGATAGGGCAGGTGCGTGTCACACCAAAGTCTGTAGCGTATTGTTCACCAGCTTCTGAGCGGTCAAGCTCAAAGCAACCAGCTGCTGTATCGATATGAAGACGAAGTCCTTTTTGATTTTCATCAGCAAAGAGGACGATTTCAGCTTGCGTATTCTCTGCTACTTCAAGTTCAAGCTCGTAGGTGTTATTGGTTGCAGTTTTATCCGCAAAGGCTTCTTCGCTTTGTCTAAGATCTGCCATAGCAGCGACTGGGTACTGGTAGAGTTTGCCGTCTTTGATCGTGAGCTCTTTGACTAGACTCATAGCCCCTTGATAGTCGTATTTGTCGCTTGGATAATCCACATCAGGAAGCCCAATCCAGCTAACGATAAAGGCACGCCCGTCTGGTGTATTAAAGCCTTGGGTCGCATAGGCTTCAAAACCGTAGTCTAGGTTGTGGATAGCAGAAGGATTGATGAGTTTAGCCTGTTCAGGGTCAAAGCTATCTGCGATTTTATAAGTGTTTGGATAGATATTGTCATAAGCCAGCTCAGCCTTATCTAGTCCTTGTGGGCTGTAGATAAGTACAGGCTTATCCTCTACAAAGACAAGGTTTGGACACTCAATCATGTACTCGCTGCCAGTACCAGCAAAGTCTAGATTGCCAACAAATGCCCAGTCATGCACATCGTTGTTATTGGCCTTGTAAAGTTTGATGAAGCCTTTCTTGTCAAGGCTTTGAGCGCCAACGATAGCGTAGAGCTGTCCCTTGTAGTTAAAGACCTGTGGGTCACGGAAGTGCTCGGTGACGTCAGCAGGTTGTTGGATGAGGACATCTTTGAATTTTGTGATATTGCCCTCTTTATCCATGAAAGCGCCGATTTGCAGCGGGTCACGCACCCAGTTTTCGTCACGGACATTTCCGGTATAAAAGAGGAAAAGCTCGTCTCCGATAGGATAAGCGCTACCAGAGTAAGCACCGTGGCTATCGTGAGCTGTATCGGGCTTGAGTGTAACACCTGTTTCTCTAAAGTGTACCAAGTCGTCACTTTCAGTGTGTACCCACTGTTTGAGACCGTGAGCAGGGCCATAAGGCCAGTTTTGATAGAAAAGATGGTACTTACCATTAAAGTAAGAAAAACCATTTGGGTCGTTTAAAAGCCCAGTCTTTGGCTCAATATGATAGGTGGCATGCCAAGGTGATTTTGCCATATTTTCCTTTATAGCTGCCATTTCTGCGTCTGTCCAGTCCGCATAAGGACGATAGCGAACCTCTGTTGGTAAATTCATAAGTCATTCTCCAAAAAATCAAAATCTTATATGCTTATAGTAAACGTTTTCGCCTAAAAAATCAACATTTTACTGCTAAAAAAATAAATTTCTGCAAAACGCTTGACATATCCTTAAAAGATGATAAAATAAAAGAGTAAAGTCGTGAAACGCTTTCACGGCGAAAGGAAAAATTTTTAAGGAGATACCAAATGGATTACCCTAAAGTAGCCAAAGAGGTTATCGCTGCCGTTGGTAAGGATAATCTCGTTGCAGCAGCACACTGTGCGACTCGTTTACGTCTTGTCCTAAAAGACGACAGCAAAGTCGACCAAGCTGCTCTTGATGCAAATGATGATGTCAAAGGAACATTTAAGACAGATGGTCAATACCAAGTTATCATTGGACCAGGTGATGTTAACTTTGTTTATGCTGAGTTGATCAAAGAAACAGGTCTTAAAGAAGTTTCAACAGATGATTTGAAAAAAATCGCTGCTGAAGGTCAAAAGACAAATCCGTTGATGGCTTTCATCAAACTTTTGTCTGATATCTTTGTTCCTATTATCCCTGCCCTTGTTGCAGGTGGTCTTTTGATGGCACTTAATAACTTCCTGACTTCTGCAGGTTTGTTTGGTGCTAAATCTCTTGTTGAGCAATACCCAGCTATTGAGGGTATCTCAAATATGATTCAAGTCATGTCAGCAGCACCGTTTATCTATCTTCCAGTATTGGTAGGTATTTCAGCGGCTAAGCGCTTTGGAGCTAACCAGTTCCTTGGAGCAGCTATTGGTATGATTATGACGACACGTGACCTTGGTGCTTCTGCCGAATATTGGAACATCTTTGGATTACACGTTAGTCAAACAAATTACGCTTATCAAGTTATCCCAGTTCTGGCAGCTGTTTATATCTTGGCTCATCTTGAGAAATTCTTCCACAAGAAATTGCCATCAGCTGTTGACTTTACATTTACACCATTGCTATCAGTAATGATTACTGGCTTCTTGACCTTTACTGTGGTCGGACCTGTGATGTTGCTTATTTCAAATGGTATTACAGATGCGATTGTATGGTTGTACAACACAACTGGATTTATCGGTATGGCTATTTTTGGTGGAACTTACTCACTAATTGTCATGACTGGTCTTCACCAATCGTTCCCAGCTATTGAAACACAATTGCTGTCAGCTTGGAGAGAAGGAACAGGTAACGGAGACTTTATCTTTGTTGTTGCTTCAATGGCAAACGTTGCACAAGGTGCAGCTACTTTTGCGATTTACTTCTTGACAAAGAACAAGAAGATGAAAGGTTTGACATCATCTTCAGGTGTATCAGCCCTTCTAGGTATTACAGAACCTGCCCTCTTTGGGGTTAACTTGAAATACCGCTTCCCATTCTTCTGTGCCCTTGCAGCTTCAGCTGTTGGTGCAGCCTTTGCAGGTTTGACAAAAGTTGCAGCCGTTTCCCTCGGTTCAGCTGGTTTCCTTGGTTTCCTTTCTATCAATGCAAGCTCTATTCCAATGTATGTTGTTGCTGAGTTGATTACATTTGTTCTTGCCTTTGCGTTCACATACTCTTACGGTAAAACAAAAGCTGCTAACGTATTTGCAGCAGAAGCAGCGGACGCAGCTGCGGCAGAGGCAACAGTAACAGACACAACATCTCAACAATCTGTAGCCGCTCCTGCTGAAAAAACACCTGCTAAAGCAGAAACAATTGTCAGCCCACTTGATGGTGAAACAGTTGCTCTTACTTCTGTTAATGACCCAGTCTTCTCATCAGAGGCTATGGGTAAAGGAATCGCTATTAAACCAAGCGGCAACACTGTTTACGCTCCTGTTGACGGGACAGTACAAATCGCCTTTGAAACAGGGCATGCTTACGGATTGAAATCAGACGACGGTGCTGAAATCCTTATCCACGTTGGTATCGATACGGTGTCAATGGACGGTGAAGGTTTCGATCAAAAAGTAAAAGCAGAGCAAAAAGTCAAAAAAGGTGATGTTCTTGGAACCTTTGACTCTGCTAAGATTAAGGCAGCTGGACTTGATGACACAACGATGGTGATCGTGACAAACACAGCTGACTACGCAGAAGTAACTCCAGTGGCTGATGGAACAGTAGCTGTAGGAGACGACCTTCTTTCAGTAAAGTAATCTCGTCTGTGATGAGATAAAAGATAAGAGTTTGAGATAGTTTATCCCAAACTCTTTTTGGGACTAGAGAGTTCTTGCTTTATGCTTATATTTTCATTATAATAAGCGTAAGGACAATAAAAAGTTAGAAGATTTGAGGAATAATATGGCAAAATTATACGGTAGTGTCGAGGCAGGCGGGACAAAGTTTGTCTGTGCTGTAGGAGATGAGGATTTTCAAATTGTCGAGAAAGTGCAGTTTCCAACGACAACGCCTTATGAGACGATTGAGCGTACAGTAGCCTTTTTCAAGCGTTTTGAGGAGGACTTGGCAGGTGTTGCTATCGGGTCTTTTGGTCCGATTGACATTGACCAAAACTCAACGACTTATGGCTACATCACCAAAACACCAAAAGAGCACTGGTCAAATGTTGACCTTGTTGGTCTGATCTCAAAAGAGTTTAAGGTGCCGTTTTACTTTACGACTGATGTCAATAGCTCTGCTTATGGTGAGGCTATGGTGCGCACAGGTGTTGACAGTCTTGTTTATTACACGATTGGGACTGGTATCGGTGCTGGCGCTATTCAGCGTGGTGAGTTTATCGGTGGTACAGGACACACCGAGGCTGGGCACACTTATGTAGCGGTTCACCCACAAGACCGTGCTAATGACTTTGTCGGCACTTGCCCATTTCACAATGGCTGCCTAGAGGGTCTAGCAGCAGGACCAAGCTTAGAAGCCCGCACAGGCACTCGTGGTGAGTTGATTGAGCAAAATTCAACGGTTTGGGATGTTCAAGCCTACTATATCGCTCAAGCAGCGGTTCAAGCAACGCTTCTCTATCGCCCACAAGTCATCGTCTTTGGTGGTGGCGTTATGGCGCAAGAGCACATGCTTAACCGTGTGCGTGAGAAGTTTGAAGGTTTGATGAATGACTACCTTCCTACGCCAGATGTGCGTGACTATATCGTGACACCTGCTATTGCTGAAAATGGCTCAGCTACGCTTGGTAACTTTGCACTCGCCAAAAAAGTGTCAGAGCGCTAAGGTGATAAAACAGAAGAAAAAAGACTAGGGTAACCTAGTCTTTTTGCGTTTAACCTTCGATATACTCTTTCAAAGCTTGTCCTTTGAGACCAGCGTTGAGGGCGATGAGGAGTTTTAGTCTGGCTTTTGGGGCGTTTAGCTCTTTGACAAACATGACACCTGCCTCTTGTAGTCTCACAC
The DNA here is from genome assembly GCF_011039275.1 of Streptococcus hyointestinalis. GTDB lineage: Bacteria > Bacillota > Bacilli > Lactobacillales > Streptococcaceae > Streptococcus > Streptococcus hyointestinalis_A. The sequence goes on along the minus strand of NZ_JAAKGB010000001.1, from coordinate 1,867,424 downwards.
CACCGCCCTCATAGGCATAGACAGGCTCAGCAATGCCGTTAAAGCAGCGAGAAACCAGAACAACAGGCACACCTTTGGCTGTGAGAGCTTCTATCTCCGCAGCTGCTTTTGGTGGCATATTGCCAGCGCCGAGCGCTTCAACGACCAGCCCGTCGATATTGTCAGGGGATAAAAAGCTAATAATCCCGCTATCGCCCATCCCTGCGTAAGCTTTGACGATAGGGACGGTTCCAGAGATAGCCTCTAGGTCAAAGCGCACACGCTTTTCAGCCCTTTTGAAAAAAAGGATCTCGTGCTTCATGATGATACCAAGCGGTCCGTGAGTCGGCGTTTGAAAGGTAGAGACGTTTGTCGTGTGGGTCTTGGTGACGTACTTAGCAGCGTGAATCTCATCATTCATCACAACCAGCACGCCCTTGCCTTTAGCTTGCTTGTGGCTTGCGACACGAAGAGCAGAGAGGTAGTTGTAGACACCGTCGCTACCTAGTTCATTAGAACTGCGCATAGCGCCTGTGAGAACGACAGGAATGTCAGGTAGCGTCATGGTATCTAGAAAATAAGCGGTCTCTTCTAGCGTGTCGGTGCCGTGTGTGATGACCACGCCGTCATAGCTATTAGCATTTTGTCTGATTTCGTGGTAGAGTGCTAGCATGTGCTTAGGTGTGATGTGTGGGCTTGGCAGGTTGAGAAAGTCTTTTGCCGTGACTGTGATGTGCTCCAAATCCACCGTGACATGGTTCATGGGATTGTCATTTTCGGGCGTGACATGACCGTTGGTGTCCGCCTGCATGGAAATAGTACCTCCTGTGTGGAGGACGAGAATGTGTTTCATGATGATTTATCCTTTCCTAGTACCTACTATTTTACCATAGAAAGAAAATGAGCAAAGCCTTCATTTGTCAAAAAACATGCCCTCGTCTCATTTTTTAGTCCTTTGATAGTCAAAATATCTTGACAAACTATTGACTTAGTTATATAATACAAATATATAATGATAACACCATTAAAAAAGGAGGCATATCGTGAAAAAAGATATCCCAACACTTCGTGACAAGCTGGTCATGCTGGTTCTGGTCTTTTTAGTCGTAGCGGGCATTAGTTATCTCTGCCAGACGCTTATGGTTAAAAAGGGCGCCAATGACCTCTATCAGAACTTTCTTTTAGCCAGCTCTTTGCTGCTCATCTACTTTGTACCTTTTGTGCTGATTATCCGAAAAATCGTCCAAAAAGTGCAACTCTCTAAAAAAGAGGTCATCCTAAGCGCTCTGACAGGGGCTTTCATCTCGACTTATCTAGGGATTTTAGGCAATATGCAGCTCTCAAAACTGTTGATTGAGATGAAGCTGTCTAAAGATTTTTTGAGCGCTTGGGGAGCAGCCCTAACGGCACCGTTTACTGAGGAGCTCTCAAAAGGTTTTGCTGTTTTGCTGGTTGTTTTGCTCTGCCGTCGTCTTAATCTCAAGCAAGGTTTGACCATTGGTATCATTGTAGGGGTTGGCTTTGAGATTGTTGAGGACGTCATCTATGTCTTTCAGTCTGTTTTCCAATTCCACGAGTCTGGTTTTGCAACGGCGATTGACCGTGTGGCGTCAGCGACAGTATCACACTGGCTCTTTGCGTCATTGTTTGCCCTAGGTTTGGTGTCTCTGCTTGGTAGGTGCAAGGCTGTCTCCAAAGCGCAAGCTATTTTCTGGCTTGTCTTTCCAGTCTTTTTACACTTTGTTCTCAACTCTCCTTTTGAGGACGTTCCAAACTCCAGTGCGATTTTGGCTACTGTTGGCTATGCGCTCTTCTACCACGCTATCATCAAGATTAGCAATATCCCAGATGAAAAGCAAGAACTTGTTATTTAGCAAAAATCTAGGTCAGCTGACCTAGGTTTTTAGGTTTGTAAAGGTGACAAAAGCTCAAGGAGAGGGTATAATAGCATAAAGATATGGTATGTGTTGAATTGAAGAATAAGAAAAGAGCGTAAACATTTTGGCAATTAAAGCAGTATTTTTTGATATTGACGGGACTCTTCTCAATGACCGTAAAAATGTACAAAAGTCCACACGGCGAGCTATTACAAGTTTAAAGGAGCAAGGGATTGTAGTGGGGGTTGCGACAGGGCGAGGACCTAGCTTTGTGCAGCCGTATTTGGAGAATTTAGGGCTTGATATAGCCATCACCTACAACGGTCAGTATATCTACACTAGAGATAAGGTCGTAGCAACGGAGCAGCTTCCTCGTGCGCTGGTTTACCGTGTGATTCGCTACGCCAGTGAGAAACGCCGTGACATTTCGCTAGGTACAGCGTCTGGGCTTATCGGCTCTGGCATTATTGGGCTTGGGACGAGTCGCTTTGGGCAATGGGTGAGCAGCCTTGTCCCGCGTCGCATGACAGGAACGGTTGGGCGGAGCTTTAAGCATTTGATTAGGCGGTTGAAGCCGCAAAACACCAAGGCTCTCTTTACACTCTTGAGAGAGCCCATTTATCAGATTGTCATGGTGGCGACAGAAGAGGACACGGAAAAGATAAAGGCAAAGTTTCCAAGCCTTCAGGTGACAAGGAGTAGCCCATACTCTGCAGATCTTATCTGCCAAGGGCAGTCTAAGATAAGGGGGATTGAGACAGCTGGTAGCTACTTTGGCTTTGACCTGTCTGAGGTCATGGCATTTGGCGATTCTGAAAATGACCTTGAGATGTTGTCTGGTGTTGGCTTAGGCGTTGCTATGGGCAATGCAGATGACAAGATTAAAGCTTCAGCTGATTACACGACAGCGACCAACAACAGCGACGGTATCGCAAAAGCCCTGTCGCACTACGGGCTCATTCATCTGGACAATGAAGCCCGCTTTGATAGTCGAGATAGTAACTTTAACAAGGTCAAAGATTTCCATGAGCTCATGGATGGTGAAACCAATGAAACACCAAGACTCTACGCTTCTAAGGAAGCTGGGCATAGAGCAGATTTCAAGGTAGAAGAAATCGTAGAGTTCCTCTATGCAGCGAGCCAAGGCGACAAAAAGACCTTTACCCAGTCTGTCCTAGACTTGCATGCGGCTGTGGATAAAGCAGCGAGCAAAGTTCAAGCCAAAGAGCACCCAGAGACGCCCTTGGTTGGCGAAGTGGACGCCTTGGTGGATTTGCTCTATCTGACTTATGGTTCTTTTGTTCTCATGGGTGTCGACCCTAAGCCCTTTTTTGATACCGTTCATGAGGCAAATATGGGAAAAATCTTCCCTGATGGCAAGGCTCACTTTGACCCTGTGACACATAAAGTCCTAAAACCAGACGACTGGGAGGAGCGCTTTGCGCCAGAGCCTAAGATTAAGCGAGAGCTAGACCGTCAGCTACAAAAAGCACTCAACCGCAGCCAAAACCGCTCTTCTAAATAAACATGATAAAACGCCTCTGCAAGCAGCAGAAGCGTTTTTTGTCCTCTTAATCACGATTGATATTGATACCCATGACAGTGAGATGACCGTTACTGATGAGCTTGATAACGAGCCTTGCCAAGTCTCTAGAGTCCATAGCAAAGTCCGACTCAATCCACCAAAGAAGAGTCCCAACAAAGATACTCGCCAGATAAGCCACGATAAAGTCCGTCGGAACAGGCATTCCAGACTCTGTCACCTGCACCTTGTCAAACAAATCGTCGTATTTTTCATGCAAGAGCCTAGCAAAGTTATGCTGCAACTCCTCACGTGAGCTGCTCTTTGAGACAATTTTTGCGATGGCAGAGTGCTTTTTGAGGTTATTGTAGTAGCTGTAGAGCATTTTTTCAGCCTTTTTGACCTCGACAGAGTTGGGTGTTGTGGCTTGCGCCTTGTCAATCATCTCTGAGAGCTCCTCTAGGATGTGCGTGATGATGAAATGGTAGAGCTCGTCCTTGTCGGCATAATGTGCGTAAAAAGTCGCACGGTTAATCATAGCCCGATCAGCGATGTCCTGCACAGTGATTTTGTCATAAGGCTTTTCACTCAATAAATCCGTCAGTGCATCAAAAATCATTTTTTCAGTTCGTAGATAGCGAATGTCTGTCCTTTTCATAACAGCCTCCAAGATAAGCAACACATTGTTGGTCAATGTTGCTTAACAAACACTTTTGTCAAAATTAACGGTTGATTTTGAAGATAATCATTTTATAATACTATTATAACAAACGAGTTGTTTAATAAGCAACAGATTGTTGTTCGTATGAAAAAATAGGATAGCCTTAGTCTTCTAAGGCACAAGAGAAAGTAGCTGCTTTCTAGAAGAGGAGAAGTTATGTATAGAGCAGGTATTGACGTAGGCTCAACGACGGTTAAGGTTGTTGTCTTTGATGAAGAATATCAGTTGTTGTTTGCTCGCTATGAGCGTCATTTTTCAGATGTCAAAGCGGCAACCATCAAGGTCATGCAAGAGGCGATTGATGAGATTGGTGAGCATGAGGTGAGTATTGCCATCACAGGTTCTGGTGGGATGGGGTTGTCAGACGCAGCGCATATTCCTTTTGTCCAAGAGGTGATTGCAGCGACAACGACCGTTGAAAAGTTTATCCCGCAGACAGATGTTGTCATTGAGCTGGGTGGTGAGGATGCCAAGATGACTTTCTTTGGCGAGGCGCTTGAGCAGCGGATGAATGGGACCTGTGCAGGTGGTACAGGTGCCTTTATCGACCAAATGGCAGAGCTGTTAAAGACCGACGCTAATGGGGTCAATGAGCTGGCTAAAAACTATGAGACCATCTATCCCATTGCCAGTCGTTGCGGTGTTTTTGCCAAAACGGATGTGCAGCCACTCATCAATGAAGGAGCACGTAAGGAAGACATCGCAGCTTCTATCTTTCAAGCGGTGGTCAACCAGACCATTGCGGGACTAGCTTCGGGGCGCAAGATTACAGGAAATGTCGCCTTTCTTGGTGGTCCGCTCTATTTCATGAGTGAGCTGCGCAAGCGTTTCATTGAAACCTTGGATATTCAGCCAGAAAATGTCATCTTCCCAGAAAATCCACAGCTCTTTGTGGCGATGGGAGCAGCTCTTGATGACAATCAAACACAGCTGACCTTTAGCGACATTATCACAAATCTCAAAGACAATAGCGCAAGTAGCCTTGTGCCTAAAAATACCCTAGATGTGCTCTTTCATGACGAGAACGAGCTAGCAGCTTGGCGAGCACGCCACAATGCAGCTAGCGCTGAATATGAGGACATCAAGAAGGCTCGTGGACCTGTTTTCTTGGGTATCGACGCTGGCTCTACCACGTCTAAGGTCATTGTGACCGACCCAGATGGTCACATTCTCTTTGAGCATTATGGCAATAACCAAGGACAGCCTTTGGAAAATGTCATCGACATCCTAAAGGAAGTCTATCAGCAATTGCCAGAAGAAGCTTTTATCGCTAATTCCTGTATCACAGGCTATGGTGAGCACTTGATAAAGGCAGCTCTGCATGTGGATAATGGCGAGGTTGAGACCGTGGCTCACTACAAGGCTGCCAATTATTTCAACCCAGGCTGTGACTTTATCCTAGATATTGGTGGTCAGGATATGAAAGCCATGCGTATCCAAGACGGAGCGTTATCAAGTATTCAGCTCAACGAAGCTTGCTCTTCAGGTTGTGGCTCTTTCATTGAGACCTTTGCCAAATCTCTGAAATACGACGTCAAAGACTTTGCCCAAGTCGCCCTTCTAGCCAAAAATCCTGTTGACCTAGGCTCAAAATGTACCGTTTTCATGAACTCCAAGGTCAAGCAGGTACAAAAAGAAGGTGCAACGGTTGCTGACATCTCAGCAGGATTGTCTTACTCAGTCATCAAAAATGCCCTCTACAAGGTTATCAAGGTCAAACGCCCAGAAGATCTAGGCGAAAAAATCGTTGTTCAAGGAGGGACTTTCTACAACGAAGCCGTTCTACGTGCTTTTGAGCTGGTTAGTGGTCGCAAGGTGGTGCGTCCAAGTATCGCTGGACTCATGGGAGCTTACGGCTGTGCCCTCATCGCTCAGGAAAAATACGAGGAAAAGGAAGCACCGTCAAGCCTTATGGCACTGGATGAGCTTGACGCTTTTACTTCTGAGAAAGAATTTACACGCTGTGGGCTTTGTGAAAATAACTGTGCGCTGACCGTGACGATTTTCAATGACGGCTCCAAGTTTGTCACGGGTAATCGCTGTGAACGTGGTGCTGAAAAAGTCACCAAGATTAAGTTTGACAAGAAAGACAAAAAAGAAAATCTGGTCGACTACAAATACAAAAAACTCTTCAAGTTCAAATCTCTCTCAAAACGTGAAGCAAAACACGGTGTCATTGGTCTGCCACGTGTGCTCAACATGTACGAAAACTATCCTCTCTGGCACACGGTGCTGACTGACCTTGGTTTTCGTGTTCAGATTTCCCCAAAATCAGACAAAAAGCTCTATGAAAAAGGGATTGAAACCATTCCTAGTGACACGGTCTGCTACCCAGCTAAAATGGTGCACGGGCACATCCAGTCGCTCATTGACCGCAAGGTAGACGCTATTTTCTACCCAAGTGTTATCTACGAGCAAGTGGAAAATAGCAAAGCGCCCAACCATTTCAACTGTCCTATCGTTCAGTCCTATCCAGAAGTGATTGAAAAGAATATGGACCCTATCCGTGATGGTGAGGTCAAGTATTTCCATCCTTTTGTCAATCTGGCTGACCATGACAGTGTGGTCAAGTCTCTAGCCAAAGCCTTTGCTGACTATGAGGACATGACTATTGAGGACATCACGCAGGCTGTTGAGCATGGCTACCAGGTGCTTGCTGATTTCAAGAAAGACTTGCAGGACAAAGCAGATGAGCTTTTGACTAGTCTTTCCATCAATGGTGAAAAGGCGATTGTCCTCTCTGGGCGTCCTTACCACCTCGACCCTGAAATCAATCACGGTATTGCCAATATCATCACGCAAGAAGGCTTTCATGTCTTGACAGAGGACATGGTGTCTGGACTTGAGGAGGTAGGCGGTCTACGTGTGGTCAATCAATGGGTTTACCATTCTCGCTTGTACGCTGCGGCGAAGATTGTCGCTAAAAATCCAAACCTCGAGCTGGTGCAACTCAACAGCTTTGGCTGTGGGCTTGACGCTGTAACGACAGACCAAGTCGAAGAAATCATGCGTGGACACAATAAACTCTACACCGTTCTCAAGATTGATGAGGGAAGCAACCTCGGTGCTATTCGCATTCGCCTGCGTTCTCTGAAAGCAGCGGTGAAAGAGCGTGATCAAAAGCTCAAAAAAGCTAAGCTTGACCATATCTTTAACCAAGCTCCTCAATACGATAGCCAACAAGATATGGAGACGACAAAGCAGGAGCCTGTCTTTACCAAGGAGATGAAAAAAACGCACACGCTTCTCATGCCAGTGCTCTCTCCTATTCACCAAAACGGTCTCATTGAAGAAGCCTTCAAAGAAAGTGGCTACAATGTGGTGGTGCTGCCTTCTATGGACAAGGGCGCTGTAGATGTCGGACTCAAGTATGTCCACAATGACGCCTGCTACCCAGCTATCATCTCTATCGGTCAGCTGGTTGAGGCGCTTGAGAGTGGTGACTACGACCTTGACAATACCAGTGTTATGATGACACAGACTGGTGGTGGCTGTCGTGCGACCAACTACATCCCACTCCTTAGAAAAGCGCTCAAAGACGCTGGCTTTGCTCAAGTTCCTGTCGTCTCCATTTCTATGGGCAATCAAGGAACGGAGTCAACCCCAGGCTTTAGCCTCAACTATGGCTTTGTCAAACGTCTCTTTATCAGTGTTCTCTATGGAGATCTCTTTGAGCGTGTCCTCTATCGTGTCCGTCCTTACGAGGCGGAAGAAGGCTCTGCCAACGCTCTTTATGAAAAGTGGCTGGAAAAAGCAAGACACAATGTCAAAAATGGTTCTTACTTTGAGTTTAACCGCAATATGAAGCGTATTATCCGTGATTTTGACACTCTTGAAACCATTGACTTTGACAGCAAGCCACGTGTCGGTGTGGTCGGTGAGATTTTGGTTAAATACGCCCCAACAGCTAATAACGACATCGTCGGTATCATCGAGGCAGAAGGTGGCGAAGCTGTCGTGCCTGACTTGATTGGCTTTATGAACTACTCCTTGTTCAATCAAATTTGGAAAGCCGATGAGCTCAACATGAGCCAAAAATCCAAACGCTTTGCCAAACTCGCCATTGATGTCATCAATATCCTAGAAAAACCGATGAACAAGGCGCTTGAAAAGTCTGAGCGCTTTGAGGGAATCGAGTCAATCTATGACATCGCAGAGGGTGCCTCAAAAATCCTCTCTATCGGAAATCACACAGGTGAGGGCTGGTTCTTGACGGGTGAGATGATTGAGTTGCTCAATAACGACGTCAAAAATATCGTCTGTCTGCAACCGTTTGGTTGCCTGCCAAACCATATCGTCGGAAAAGGTATGATGAAAGAGCTACGCCGCCAGTACCACGGTGCTAATATCGCTGCTGTGGACTACGATCCAGGCTCATCAGAGGTCAACCAACTCAACCGCATTCGCTTGATGATGACAACCGCCAAGAAAATGCAAAAAGAAAAACAAGAAAAAACGCTACAATCCTAAAAAAAGAAACCAGCTGCCCATGAGCAGCTGGTTTTAAAGTGGGAACACAATAGATTAGAATGTCTTTTCGCTATCACGCACGATGAGCAAATCCACCTTAGCGTGTCTTAGGATGTACTCAGATGATGAGCCGATAAGCAAGCGCTCAAAGGTGTTGAGCCCTGTTGCTCCGACCATGATAAGGTCGACATTTTCCTTGTCAGGAATGTCACGAGCAAGAAGAGTCTTTGGATTACCAAACTCGATGACTTGCTTGATGTTATCAAGCCCTCTCTCACGTGCTTGTTTTTCATAATCTGCTAGGACGTCTTTAGCTTCCTGCTCTAATTTTTCATAAATGTAGGTATCAAAAGTTGCTACGCTTTGTAGAGCACGTGTGTCCACAACGTGTGTCAAAATCAGCTCAGCGCCGTTTCTAAGAGCGACGTTAACCCCTTTTTCAAATGCCAATTCAGATTCATAAGAACCGTCAATGGCAACCATGATATGTTGATAATGATGAGACATAATCTTTTCTCCTTAACTTTACTTTGTATGTTTATTATACTCCTTTTTGGAAAATCTTGAAAGCGATTTATGCAATATTTCTGAAATTTTTAAAAGGTCTGACAAAATGCTCAGTTGGACAGTTTATTAAAAATAATTCTCTTTTTGGAGGATTTAGGTTATAATAGGGGAAATGAGGTGAAGGTATGAAACAATTTGATAAATCATCTAAATTAGAACATGTTGCCTATGACATTCGTGGTCCCGTGCTTGAAGAAGCCAACCGCATGCGAGCAAACGGAGAGAAAATTCTCCGACTAAACACAGGAAATCCTGCCGAGTTTGGCTTAGAAGCACCAGATGAGGTCATTCGTGATTTGATTCGCAATGCGAGAGACTCTGAAGGGTATTCAGACTCTAAGGGGATTTTTTCAGCCCGTAAGGCGATTATGCAGTATTACCAACTGCAGGGTGTCCATGTGGACATTGATGATATTTATGTTGTCAATGGGGTTAGTGAAGGAATCTCCATGTCCATGCAGGCTCTTCTTGACAATGGCGATGAGGTCTTAGTGCCTATGCCTGACTATCCTTTGTGGACAGCTTGTATCAGTCTAGCAGGTGGCAATGCCGTGCACTATATCTGTGACGAGCAGGCAGGCTGGTTCCCTGATATTCAGGACATCAAGTCTAAAATCACATCTAACACAAAGGCTATTGTCCTCATCAATCCTAATAACCCAACAGGAGCGGTCTATCCTCGTGAACTCCTAGAGGAGATTGTGGACATTGCTCGTCAGAATGATTTGATTATCTTTTCAGATGAGGTCTATGACCGTCTGGTCATGGATGGTAAGAAGCATATTCCTATTGCCTCTATCGCCGATGATGTCTTTACAGTGACCATGTCTGGCTTGTCCAAGTCGCACCGTATCTGTGGTTTTCGTGTCGGCTGGATGGTGCTCGCTGGTCCTAAGCGCAATGTCAAAGGCTACATCGAAGGGCTCAATATGCTCTCAAACATGCGTTTGTGCTCAAACGTCCTCGCTCAGCAGGTCATCCAAACCTCTCTTGGTGGCTATCAGTCCTCTGATGAGCTGTTATTGCCAGGTGGGCGTCTCTATGAGCAACGTAACTTTATCTACGATGCGATTAAGGATATTCCAGGTTTGTCTGCTGTCAAGCCAAATGCAGGGCTCTATATCTTCCCTAAGATTGACACCAACATGTACCGTGTCGAGGATGATGAGGATTTTGTGCTTAATTTCTTGAAACAAGAAAAGGTACTTTTGACACACGGTCGAGGCTTTAATATGGCAACACCAGACCACTTTAGAATCGTTTATCTGCCACGAGTGGATGAGCTCAGTGTCTTGCAGGAAAAACTCACACGCTTTTTACAACAATACAAGCGTTAATAAAAGAGAAGGTTAGAGTAAGCTCTAGCCTTCTTTTCTAAAGAACCCCATTGCTTTCTTGAAAAGCCTTATAAATTGTGATAAAATTGAGTGATTAAGTATAGTTATCGAAAGGAAAAGGAATGGCAAATCTTCTACGAAGTATCGTCGAAAATGACAAGGGTGAATTGCGTAAACTCGAAAAAACAGCTAAGAAAGTAGAATCTTATGCGGATGCAATGAGTGCCCTCTCAGACGAAGAATTACAAGCAAAAACGCCAGAATTTAAGGAACGTTACCAAAATGGAGAAAGTTTAGATGCTCTCTTGCCAGAAGCTTTTGCGGTGGTGCGTGAGGCAGCTAAGCGTGTTTTAGGGCTTTTTCCTTATCGTGTACAGATTATGGGGGGAATTGTTCTTCACCACGGAGACATTCCAGAGATGCGTACAGGAGAAGGAAAAACACTGACAGCGACCATGCCCGTTTATCTCAATGCTCTATCAGGTGAGGGTGTTCACGTTATCACGGTCAATGAATACCTATCAGAGCGTGATGCGACAGAGATGGGTGAGGTTTACAGCTGGCTTGGTCTATCTGTAGGGATTAACCTTGCAGCCAAGTCACCATTTGAAAAGCGTGAAGCTTATAACTGTGACATCACCTACTCAACCAACTCAGAAATCGGTTTTGACTATCTTCGTGACAACATGGTGGTTCGTCAAGAAGATATGGTGCAACGTCCGCTCAACTACGCTCTTGTCGATGAGGTGGACTCTGTTCTTATTGACGAGGCGAGAACACCACTCATCGTCTCAGGTCCAGTTAGCTCTGAGACTAATCAGCTCTATATTCGAGCAGACAAGTTTGTCAAGACCCTTAATCAAGACGACTACATCATTGATGTGCCAACCAAAACTATTGGTCTGTCAGACTCAGGGATTGACAAGGCAGAAGCTTACTTTAACCTCAACAACCTCTATGATATTGACAATGTTGCTCTGACGCACTATATTGACAATGCGCTTCGTGCAAACTATATCATGCTTTTGGATATTGACTACGTTGTCAGCGAAGACCAAGAGATTTTGATTGTCGACCAGTTTACAGGGCGTACCATGGAGGGACGTCGCTTCTCTGATGGGCTTCACCAAGCCATCGAAGCAAAAGAAGCTGTGCCTATCCAAGAAGAGTCTAAAACTAGCGCTTCTATCACTTACCAAAATATGTTCCGTATGTACCGTAAGCTCTCTGGGATGACCGGTACAGGGAAGACAGAGGAAGAGGAATTCCGTGAAATTTACAACATGCGTGTGATTCCCATTCCAACCAACCGTCCAGTCGCTCGTATCGACCATCCAGACCTTCTCTATCCAAACTTACAAGCTAAGTTCAATGCCGTGGTTGAGGATGTTCGTGCTCGTCACGAAAAAGGTCAGCCTGTCTTGGTTGGTACAGTTGCTGTTGAAACCAGTGATTTGATTTCTAAAAAGCTGGTGCAAGCAGGTGTTCCACACGAAGTGCTCAATGCCAAAAACCACTTCAAAGAAGCGCAAATCATCATGAATGCTGGGCAACGTGGTGCAGTGACCATTGCGACCAACATGGCGGGACGTGGTACCGACATTAAGCTCGGTGAAGGTGTGCGTGAGCTCGGTGGGCTTTGCGTTATCGGAACTGAGCGCCACGAGAGCCGTCGTATCGACAACCAGCTGCGTGGACGTTCTGGGCGTCAAGGGGACCCAGGTGAGTCTCAATTTTACCTCTCCCTTGAGGATGAGCTCATGCGTCGCTTTGGGTCTGACCGTATCAAGGCTGTCCTTGAGCGCATGAATATGAACGACGACGATACGGTTATCAAGTCTCGTATGCTAACACGTCAGGTTGAGTCTGCTCAAAAACGTGTCGAAGGAAACAACTACGACACCCGTAAGCAAGTCCTCCAGTACGATGATGTCATGCGTGAGCAGCGTGAGATTATCTACGGTGACCGCTACAATGTCATCGTGGCTGACCATGATCTGACCCCAGAGATTCAAGCTATGATTGAGCGTACTATCAACCGTGCTGTTGATAGTCACAGCCGAGCAAGTAATAGCCGCAACGAAGCGCTTGAAGCGATTGTCAACTTTGCTCGCTCTGCCTTGGTACCAGAAACGTCTATTTCCGTTTCTGATTTGCGTAATCTCAAGGATGACGATATTAAAAAGACCCTTTATAATCGTGCGATGAAGGTCTACAATGCACAAATCTCAAAACTTTCCACACCAGACGCCATCCTAGAGTTCCAAAAAGTACTCATCTTGATGGTTGTTGACAACAAGTGGACAGAGCATATTGATGCGCTGGATCAATTGCGTAATGCCGTTGGTCTGCGTGGTTACGCTCAAAATAACCCGATTGTCGAATACCAATCAGAAGGTTTCCGTATGTTCCAAGATATGATTGGCTCAATCGAGTTTGACGTGACACGTACCATGATGAAAGCACAAATTCATGAGCAAGAGCGTGAGCGTGCTGAAGCGCATGCAACAACAACTGCGGCAGCTAATATCGCTGCGAAAGCACCAGGTGCAGCAAATGTTCCTGTTGAAAAGCTTGATTTTACTAACGTCAAGCGTAATGATCCATGTCCATGTGGTTCAGGGAAAAAATACAAAAATTGTCATGGACGCAAACAATTTTAGGGAGTTGCAGAAAATTCTGAAAATTTATCCAAAACTCCTTCTAAAAATGGTATAATAAAAAACACTTTACAAAAGTAATAATTAGAGGAGTTTCTATGTCATTTAAATCACTCAGTCCTAAAATCGATGTCAATGAGGTGCGTAGCGTCTCAAAACTTAGTCAAGAAGCTTTAGCGAAAAAAGAACAGCGTGACCGTGAGTTAGAAGCTATCATCAAAGGCGAAGACGACCGCTTGCTTTTAGTCATTGGACCATGCTCGTCTGACAATGAAGAAGCTGTCCTTGAGTATGCTAAGCGCCTAGCTAAGCTGCAAGAAGAAGTCAAAGACCGTGTCTTTATGGTTATGCGTGTCTATACGGCAAAACCTCGTACCAATGGTGACGGCTACAAGGGGCTTATGCACCAGCCAGATACCGATGCAGCACCTAGCTTGATTAACGGTATCAAGGCAGTGCGTAACCTCCACTATCGTGTCATCACAGAGACAGGGATGACGACTGCTGATGAGATGCTCTATCCAGAAAACTGGCCTTTGGTTGAGGATTTAGTGTCTTACGTAGCTATTGGTGCACGCTCTGTTGAGGACCAACAGCACCGCTTTGTGGCGTCTGGTTTTGACGTACCAACTGGTATGAAAAATCCAACATCAGGCAACCTCAAAGTGATGTATAACGGGATTTATGCTGCGCAAAACAAGCAAACCTTCCTCTACAACAACGAGGAAGTTGAAACCAGCGGCAACCCTGTAGCGCATGCGATTTTACGTGGGGCACTTGACGAAAATGGCAAGAACATCCCAAATTATTATTACGATAACCTTTTAGAAGCGATTGATTTGTACAATCAACAAGGGCTTGAAAATCCTTTTATCGTGATTGATACCAATCATGATAACTCAGGTAAGCAATACCTAGAGCAAATCCGTATCGTCCGTCAAACCCTTATCAATCGTGACTGGAATGACACAATCAGACGCTACGTTCGTGGCTTTATGATTGAGTCTTACCTAGAGGACGGACGTCAAGACCAACCAGAGGTCTTTGGAAAATCTATCACAGACCCTTGCCTTGGTTGGGACAATACAGAAGCCTTGGTTCGTGAAATTTACACAACCTTAGAAAGCAAGTAGAGGAATGGGAATACATCAAAAAAGTGCGACCATTGACATCGCACAAGTCAAAGAATTATCAAAACTTGAAGGGGAATTTTTAGCCCGCAAAGAAGCTCGTGACAAGGAGCTTGCAAACATCATCAAAGGCGAAGATGAGCGCTTACTGCTAGTTATTGGACCATGCTCGTCTGACAATGAAGAAGCTGTGCTTGAGTACGCGAAGCGCTTAGCCAAATTGCAAGACGAGGTCAAGGACAAGATTTTCATCGTCATGCGTGTCTATACGGCAAAACCTCGCACCAATGGTGACGGCTACAAGGGGCTTATGCACCAGCCAGACACGTCTAAGCTGCCTGACCTTATCAATGGTGTGGCGGCTGTTCGTCATCTGCACTACCGTGTCATCACAGAGACTGGCTTGACAACGGCTGATGAGATGCTCTACCCTTCTAACCTTGGTCTTGTGGACGATTTGGTGTCTTACCATGCGATTGGAGCACGTTCTGTTGAGGACCAAGAACACCGCTTTGTAGCGTCAGGGATTGATGTACCGACAGGGATGAAAAACCCAACGTCTGGTAATCTCAATGTCATGTTTAATGCTGTCTATGCCGCACAAAATGCGCAGAACTTCATTTATCAAAATGCTGAAGTCGAAACAGACGGCAACCCTCTAGCTCACGTCATCTTGCGTGGTGCTCTTGATGAGCACGGTGACAATATTCCAAACTATTACTATGACGATTTGCTCAAGGCAATCGCAAAATATGAGGATATGGGGCTAGAGAATCCGTTCATCGTTATTGACACTAACCATGACAATTCTGGTAAGCACTACTTGGAGCAAATCCGTATCGTGCGTCAGACGCTGATCAACCGTGACTGGAATGCGAAAATCAATCGCTATGTCCGTGGTTTCATGATTGAGTCTTACCTAGAAGATGGGCGTCAAGATCAGCCAGAGGTCTTTGGAAAATCCATCACAGACCCTTGCCTAGGCTGGGATAAAACGGAAAAACTCATCCGTGAAATTCATGCAACGCTTAGCCATGATTCATTTGAAGAGTTGATTTTCTAAGTGTTTGTGTAAGAGATAAGAAAAGGCTAAGTCCCCTAGTAAAGAGGTGATTTAGCCTTTATTGCTTGCTGGGTAGCAAATAAAAAGGTGGTAAATGTCATGATAGTTGGACATGGTATTGATTTACAGGAGATTAGCGCAGTGTGGCAGGCCTATGAGCGTAGAGAGCGCTTTGCCTCTAAAGTTTTGACCAAAAAAGAGCTGGAGCGCTTTGAAAAGCTAACCTCACAAAAGCGTCAAGCGGAGTATTTGGCAGGGCGTTGGGCGGCAAAAGAAGCCTTTGCCAAGGCCATGGGGACAGGTATCGGGCAGGTGACCTTTCAGGACATTGAGGTCTTAAATGACAGCTTGGGTGCCCCCTATATTGCTAAATCTCCCTTTTCTGGAAAGGCTTGGCTCTCGATCTCTCATAGCGGATCTTTTGTACAAGCAAGTGTTATTTTGGAGGATGTAAAATGATTTCAAGTATTCATAGACCAACGCAAGCTGTTATTGATTTAGAAGCGATTGGGCAGAATATCGCAGCTGTAAAAGAGAATATTCCAAGTGAAACCTTTGTCTACGCTGTGGTCAAGGCAAATGCCTACGGACACGGTGCTGTGGCTGTTGCACGCTCAGTTGAAGCTCGTGTGGATGGTTTTTGCGTGTCCAATATCGATGAGGCAGTGGAGTTGAGACAAGCAGGTATCACCAAGGAAATCCTGGTGCTTGGTGTCGTCATGCCCAATCAGCTCGACTATGCTAAAGAATACGACATCGTGCTGACAATAGCCAGTCTTGACTGGCTAGCTCTAGCTGAGCGTGAGGGTGTGTCACTTGACGGCTTACGCTGTCACATCAAGATTGACTCTGGCATGGGGCGTATTGGTGTACGTACAAGTGCGGACGCTAATCAGCTTATCAGTTCCTTAAAAGCAGCTGGTGCTTTGGTGGAGGGTGTCTTTACCCACTTTGCAACGGCTGATGAGGCAGATACTCAGCACTTTGAGGAGCAACTAGCGACCTTTAAGAAGATAGTGTCTGAATTGAGTGATTGCCCTAAGCGTGTGCATGCTAGTAACTCAGCGACGAGTCTGTGGCATAGCGAGACGATTTTTTCAGCGGTGCGCTTAGGTATTGTCATCTATGGGCTCAATCCAAGTGGCAGAGAACTTGCGCTTCCTTATCGCCTGAAGCCAGCACTGGAGTTGACCTCTAGTATCATCCATGTCAAGGAGCTTGAGGCAAATGCTGCCGTTGGCTACGGTGCGACCTATCGCAGTCAAGAAAAAGAAGTGATTGCCACTATTCCTATTGGTTATGCGGACGGCTGGACACGTGATATGCAGGGCTTTGAGGTGCTTGTAGATGGTCAGCGGTGCGAGATTGTCGGTCGTGTGTCTATGGATCAGCTGACCATTCGCCTGCCAAAAGCCTACCCTCTAGGGACTTCAGTGACGCTTATCGGGCGCAATGGTTCTGAGGAAATCACAGCTACAGATGTAGCTGACAAGCGCCAGACCATCAATTATGAGGTGCTGTGTCTCTTGAGTGACCGTATTCCACGCTTTTATAAGGGTGAGACTCATGTTAAGTGAAAACTCTCCTCTAACTGAGCTCAAAGGTATCGGACCTAAGTCCGCTGAGAAGTTTCAGCAGTTGGGGATTTTCACCGTGGCAGACCTCTTGCTTTATTTTCCTTTTCGCTATGAGGACTACAAGGCACGCTCGGTTTTTGAGCTTCAAGATGGTGAAAAGGCAGTGGTGACAGGAACCTTGGTCACACCAGCCAATCTCCAATATTATGGACGTCACAAAAATCGCTTGAGCTTTAAGCTAAAGCAGGGTGAGGTGGTGATTAGCGTCAGCTTTTTCAACCAACCCTACCTCAAGGACAAGCTGCAGCTAGGCAGCGAGCTGGCTATTTTCGGCAAATGGGACAGTAAAAAAACGGCGCTGACGGGTATCAAGCTATTGGCGCAAGTGCAAGAGGATATGCAGCCTGTCTATCGTCTCACACAGGGTGTCACGCAGGTGAGTCTCGTGAAGGCGATAAAAACAGCCTTTGAGAGCGGCGTTTTGGAGCGTTTACCAGAGACCCTACCTCAACTGCTCATCGACAAATACCGTCTCTTCTCACGCAAAGAGGCTATCACTGCCATGCATTTTCCAAAAGACTTAGCAGAGTACAAGCAGGCGCTAAGGCGTGTCAAGTTTGAAGAGCTCTTTTATTTCCAGATGAACTTGCAAGTGTTAAAAGCACGGCGCAAGTCCGACCAGCATGGCTTGGCTATTGCCTATGACGAGGAAAAGTTAGCGGCTAAAGAAGCGTCTCTACCTTTTTCACTAACGGGTGCCCAAAAGCGCAGTTTAGATGAGATTTTGCAGGATATGCGCTCACAAAGCCACATGAATCGTCTCTTGCAGGGAGATGTCGGCTCGGGCAAGACTGCCGTTGCTAGTCTTGCTATGTATGCAGCATACAGCGCTGGCTTTCAGTCTGCTCTCATGGTTCCAACGGAAATTTTAGCAGAGCAGCATTACGAGAGCTTGACGCAGCTTTTTCCAGAGCTTTCGATTGCTATTTTGACCTCTGGGATGAAAAAGGCAGCCAAGGACACCGCCCTTGAGCAGATTAGAGAGGGCAGCGTGCAGATGATTGTCGGTACTCACGCCCTCATTCAAGAAAATGTCGCTTACCATAAGCTAGGGCTTGTCATTACCGATGAGCAGCACCGCTTTGGGGTCAATCAACGTCGTGTTCTGCGTGAAAAGGGGGAAAATCCAGATGTCTTGATGATGACAGCGACTCCCATCCCACGGACGCTTGCCATCACTGCCTTTGGTGAGATGGATGTATCGATTATTGATGAATTGCCAGCAGGGCGCAAACCCATCATCACCCGCTGGGTCAAACATCAGCAGTTAGATACCTTTCTCTCTTGGCTCAAAAAAGAGCTGGAAAAAGGCGCACAAGCCTACGTCATCTCGCCACTGATTGAGGAGTCTGAGTCGCTTGATTTGAAAAATGCAACGGCTTTGTATGAAGAATTGAGTCATTATTTCAAAGATAGCGCCGAGGTTTCTCTCATGCACGGGCGCATGTCAGCTGAGGAAAAGGACAGTATCATGCAGGCGTTTAAGGAGCAAAAAAGTCAAGTTCTAGTCTCCACAACGGTCATCGAAGTAGGGGTCAATGTGCCCAATGCTACCATCATGCTCATCATGGACGCTGACCGCTTTGGGCTTAGCCAGCTGCACCAGCTCAGAGGACGTGTCGGACGTGGCGATAAGCAGTCCTATGCTATTTTAGTCGCCAATCCCAAGACGGACAGCGGAAAAGAGCGCATGAAAATCATGACAGAAACCACAGACGGCTTTGTTCTAGCTGAAGCGGACCTCAAAATGCGGGGCTCAGGTGAGATTTTTGGCACCAGACAGTCAGGTATTCCAGAATTTAGAGTGGCAGACATCATCGAAGATTACGCTATCTTGGAGGAGGCTCGCCGAGTGGCTAGTCAAATCGTCAGCCAACCAAACTGGGACAAAGAAAAAGAATGGCAGATGGTTCTCAAAAATCTCAAAGAACACTCCATTTTTGACTAATCCTATCCAAAAGAAACACAAAAAGAGACCAAGTGTCTCTTTTTTTCTTGTCTCAAAAATGAGAAAAGCGTATAATAAAATGATGTATGGGTTTTCAAAACCTTTTCGGAGATTTGAGAGTGTCAAGAAGTTTGCGATGAATGCTAAAAATGAGAGGTTTTCTTATGTATTACATTAAAGCAGATGCATTTTACTATCCAACAGAGGTCAAACCAGCAGGCTATTTGCAAGTTCAAAATGGCTGTTTTGGTGAGTGGGTAGATAGCATTGAAGAAGGCAAAGAGGTCCTTGACTACACAGGGATGAGTATCGCTCCTGGCCTAGTGGACACGCACATCCACGGATTTGCTGGGCATGATGTCATGGACAATTCGGCTGAAGGGCTAAAAGAAATGAGTAAGGCGCTGCTATCTACAGGTGTGACGTCGTTTCTACCGACAGCGCTGACCGCTTCTTTTGAGACGCTAGAGGATATTTGCCGTACTATTGCCAGCGTCAAAGGGAGCGAAGCTGGTGCTAAAATTCAAGGGATTTTCTTTGAAGGTCCTTTCTTTACAGAAGAGCACAAGGGCGCTCAAAATCCAGACTATATGCGAGACCCTAGTTTAGAAGAGTTTGCTACTTGGCAAAAGGCAGCTGGTGGGCTCTTGACCAAGATTGCAGTTGCTCCAGAGCGTGAGGGTGTGTCGCACTTTATCAGTGAGCTGACCAAGCAAGGCGTAGTTGTGGCTCTTGGACACTCCAATGCTACCTATGCTGAAGCAAAAGCAGCCGTTGACGCTGGAGCAGATGTCTGGGTGCATGCTTACAACGGCATGCGTGGGCTCAATCACCGTGAGCCTGGTATGGTTGGTGCTGTGCTTGATTTAGATGGGACTTATGCGGAGCTGATTTGTGATGGGCACCATGTGCACCCAGCAGCTTGTCATATCCTCATGCAGCATAAGGGGTGTGACCATGTCGCTCTTATCACGGACTGCATGAGTGCTGGTGGTAGAGAAAATGGCGACTACATGCTAGGTGAGTTTCCTGTTGTTGTTAAGGATGGCACTGTGCGCCTAAAAGACGGTGGCAATCTAGCTGGTTCTATTTTAGAGCTTAAAGACGCTGTCCAAAATATCATCAACTGGGGCATTGCCACTCCACATGAAGCGATTCAGATGGCGACTCAGGTGGCAGCCAAATCTGCCAAGATTGACGCTTATTGTGGGCGTTTAGAAAAAGGCAGAGCAGCAGATTTCATTGTGCTTGATGAGGACTTTAACCTCAAAGCGACTTATGTTGATGGCACTTGTGGCTATCAAGCAGATTAAATAGAGCAGAGTTTATCTCTGCTCTATTTTTTTGTCAAAAAAAGTGTGTGCTAAAAAGACAGCTTACTTTTTCCTGTCAAAAAGCTGTGCAAAAGAGCTACAATAGAAAGAATATTCAATCAATTACGAGCTGAGTCAATCGTTGTCTTAATAATTTTATAATAAATAAAAATAGAATATAAAATTATTAAAATTGTCAATTAAAAAAAACAAAAAAATCTTGTAAAAATACTTGAAAAGATACGTGAAAAGGGTTACAATGAATTAGTTCTAAAAATTTCTTTAAAAACAACTTAATCTTTTCTAAGAGGGAGAGGAGTAAATTGGCTTTTAAGAAAAATATAAAGGAGGAGAACACATGGGTATTGGTATTATTATTGCCAGCCACGGTAAATTTGCTGAAGGTATTCATCAGTCAGGTTCGATGATTTTCGGTGAGCAAGAGAAAGTTCAAGTGGTGACTTTCATGCCAAACGAAGGTCCAGACGACCTCTATGAACACTTCAACAATGCTATTGGGCAATTTGATGCCGATGATGAGATTCTTGTATTGGCTGACCTTTGGAGTGGGTCACCATTTAACCAAGCAAGCCGTATTCAAGGAGAAAATCCTGATCGTAAAATGGCTATCATCACCGGTCTTAACTTGCCAATGTTGATTCAAGCTTACACTGAGCGTATGATGGATGCAAACGCTGGTGTAGAGAGTGTCGCTGCAAATATCATCAAAGAAGCAAAAGATGGTATCAAAGCATTGCCAGAAGAGCTTAATCCTAAGGAAGAAGCTAGTGCAGCAGGCGAGACAGCTAGCGCACCACAAGAAGCTATTCCAGAAGGAACAGTTATTGGCGATGGTAAGTTGAAAATCAATCTTGCTCGTATTGACACACGCTTGCTTCATGGACAAGTCGCAACAGGTTGGACACCTGCATCAAAAGCAGACCGTATCATTGTCGCATCTGATACTGTTGCTAAAGATGAATTGCGTAAGGGCTTGATTAAACAAGCAGCCCCTGCTGGTGTAAGAGCTAATGTCGTACCAATTGACAAGTTAATCGCTGTTTCAAAAGACCCACGTTTTGGAAACACACATGCGCTTATTCTCTTTGAAACACCTCAAGACGCCCTTCGTGCTATCGAGGGTGGTGTGCCAATCAAAGAACTCAACGTCGGCTCTATGGCACACTCAACAGGTAAAACAATGGTTAACAACGTTCTTTCTATGGATAAAGCAGACGTTGAAACCTTTGAAAAATTGCGTGACTTAGGCGTATCATTTGACGTACGTAAAGTACCAAATGACTCTCCTAAAAACCTGTTTGACTTGATCAAAAAAGCAAACGTACAATAAGTGTACAGGCACAAAAGGTAAGCATGTGTCACATGTCTTATTAGCTCACCTAAGCTTGATTTGACTTAGGTATTTTACGAAAGGATTTAGAATAATGTCAGTTATTTCTATTATTTTGGTGCTCATCATCGCCTTTCTTGCAGGTCTTGATGGTATCCTTGACCAATTCCAGTTCCATCAACCATTGGTATCATGTACTTTGATTGGTTTGGTAACTGGTCACTTAGAAGCAGGGCTTATGCTTGGTGGTGCGCTTCAAATGATCGCTCTTGGTTGGGCAAATATCGGAGCAGCGGTAGCACCAGATATCGCCCTAGCCGCTACAGCAGCGTCTGTTATCATGATTAAAGGTGGCGACTTCACCAAAACTGGTGTTGGGGTTGCCCAAGCCGTAGCTATCCCACTTGCCGTTGCAGGTCTTGCCCTTACTATGATTGTGCGTACAATCTCAGTTGCCATCGTTCACGGTGCTGATAGTGCCGCTAAAAATGGTAATATCCGTGCTGTTGAAACAGCTCACTTCACTGCACTTATCTTACAAGGGCTTCGTATCATGCTTCCAATCGCACTTTTGCTTGCCCTTCCAACCGAAACCGTTCAAGCAATGCTTAATGCTATCCCAGCTTGGCTAAAAGACGGTATGACTATCGGTGGTGGTATGGTCGTTGCCGTTGGTTACGCAATGGTTATCAACATGATGGCAACACGTGAAACATGGCCATTCTTTGCTCTTGGTTTTGTCTTTGCAGCTGTCGGAGACTTCACACTTATCGCTCTTGGTACTATCGGTGTTGCTATTGCCCTTATCTACCTTAACCTTTCAGAAAAAGGTGGTTCTGGAACTGGCGGCAATGCTGGTGGTGGCTCAGGTGATCCAATTGGAGACATCTTAGAAGATTACTAGAGAGGGAGAATTATAATGGCTGAAAAGATTCAATTAACAAAATCAGACCGTCGTAAAGTATGGTGGCGTTCTACCTTCTTACAAGGGTCTTGGAACTATGAACGTATGCAAAACCTTGGTTGGGCATACTCACTTATCCCAGCAATTAAAAAATTATACACAACTAAAGAAGACCGTGCAGCAGCGCTTGAGCGTCACCTTGAGTTCTTCAATACGCACCCATACGTAGCAGCACCTATCATGGGGGTTACATTAGCGCTTGAGGAAGAAAAAGCAAACGGTGCAGAAATTGATGACACTGCTATCCAAGGGGTTAAAATCGGTATGATGGGACCTCTTGCAGGTATTGGTGACCCAGTCTTCTGGTTTATTGTTCGTCCTATCTTGGGAGCACTTGGAGCTTCACTTGCCTCTGCTGGAAATATCGTTGGTCCACTTATCTTCTTCTTTGGTTGGAACATCATCCGTATGGCATTCCTATGGTACACTCAAGAGTTTGGTTACAAAGCAGGTTCTGAAATCACAAAAGACCTCTCAGGTGGTCTTCTTCAAAAGATTACCAAAGGAGCTTCTATCCTTGGTATGTTCATCCTTGCAGCCTTGGTTGAGCGTTGGGTAAATGTGACCTTCACATTAAGTCTGCCATCGACTCAACTCTCAAAAGGAGCTTATATCGAGTTTCCAAACGGAGCTGTCACAGGTGGTAAATTGCAAGAAATCCTTGGACAAGTTCAGAGCGGTCTTAGCTTGACGCAAGAAAAAGCAAACACTCTGCAAGGACAATTAGATTCCTTGATTCCGGGATTGATGGGACTTCTTCTTACTTTCCTATGTATGTGGTTGCTCAAGAAGAAAGTTTCTCCAATCGTGATGATTATCGGACTTTTCATCGTGGGTATCGTTGCACACGTGATTGGTTTGATGTAAGTATATACGATAAGACTAAAAGAAGGCTAAAGCCTTCTTTTATGTTATAATGAAGGTATACTACTAAAGGAGAAACTATGGTCCAATCATTAAATAGTACGGTTGAGCTGACAACAACAGGTGTTTCCTATCTTGCTATAGGTGGTAATAAAGTCGGTAAGTTTCTATTAGGAAATAAAGGCTTTGAGTTTTACAATGATAAAAACGTCAACGACTATATCCAAATCCCATGGGATAGCATTGATAAGATGGGGGCAAATATCACAGGACGGAAAATTAGTCGTCACTTTGAGGTTTATACAGCGCAGGGCAAGTTCTTATTTGCCTCAAAAGACTCTGGTAAGATTTTAAAGATAGCAAGACAGCACATTGGTGATGAAAAGGTTGTCCGCTTACCCACTCTCTTGCAAACAATCGTTGCAAAATTTAAACGCAAAAAATAATACCTTGACCTAAGTCAAGGTATTTTTCTTAATCATAAGGCAGGATAAGCTGGGACTTCTCAAGGTCAATGCTGAGGTGATAGTCGCTGTTGTCACGGATAGTGTGCTCAAAGTCTGTCGTATACAGGAGCAGTCTCAGAGTATCTCCCTTTTCTAGTCTATAAATAGTTGGCTGTAGTACCAGTTGCACGGTCATCCATTCGTTAGGAGTAACTGGTGAGATGTCTAAAAGGTCTTTTCTATTTTGGAGATTGAGTCTTGCTTTTGTCACGACACGAAACGGGCTTTCCTTGAAAGGCAACTCACGCAGCGCCTCACGAGAGAAGTTTTGACCATTATCAAGGCTATGGAGACTGAGAATAGCAGGGGTATCTGAAAAACGTTTTTTAGTACCAAAGTCAAGAAGCTGCGCAGACAGGATACCTTTACAAGTGCTTGATCTAACCGTCAAGTTTAGTTGACAGGTTCCGTTGATCAGTAGATTTTCTTTAATTGGAATATCAAGGACAATTTGTTGCGCTTTTCCGGCAAATAAATCCACTTTGAAGTGATTGAATTGCTTGCAATAACGCTCAAAAGTAGTGCCATCGTAGCGGTTTTCGACTGTTTTGACGCCACCAGAGAGTGCGATTGTTTTTTGTTTTTGACTGCCAAAGGTATCTAGTGTCCTCCAGCTTTGTTCAATCTGATTGTCTTGCCAGATGACAGTATCTAGTGTAAAGTTATTGTCAACTTTGAGCAACTTTTGTGTCAAGAGAGCGTTCATGCTTTCTCTAAAATCAATAGACTGCCAGTTGTGCATATAGACGTGCTGTCCATGATGTAAAAAGAGGTGTTTGTTGACATGATCTGGCAGTGCGTTGAAGATTTGGTAGACTTGTTTAGGTGTGACGTTCCAGTCTTGAAGACCATGTGTGAAGACGACTTCACAGGAGACTTTGGGCGCATGAGGGAGATAGTTTCTGTCATGCCAAAATTGATTGTAATCACCAGTCTCACGCTCAAGAGCAGCCGATTGTTCTGTGAGCAAGGCTTGATAAGTTTTGTTATGGCGCAGATAATCACCAGCTAGGAGATTTTTAGAGTAGGTCAACTCGGTCAGAACATCAAGGTCCTCACCAGGATAGCCACCAGGGCTTGAGACCAACCCGCCCTCACGGTAATAATCATACCAAGAGGAGATGGCTGCTTCAGCGATGATGACCTCAAGCCCCGCAACACCAGTAGTGGCAAGCCCAGTTGACATAGTACCAAGATAGGACTTACCAGTAGTTGCCACTAAGCCATTTGCCCAAGAGGCAAGAACAAGCTGGTCACGGCGGTGGCTACTATAGGCTCTAGCCCGTCCATTTAGCCAGTCAATGACAGCTTTAAAAGAGTGGATTTGGGTATAATCACCGCTAGTCATAAAGCCGTCAGAACCAGCCGTTCCGATACCAGAAACGTAGATATTAGCAAATCCACGGGCTAAAAAATAATCGTTTAGTGTGTAGCTGTCGATATAAGAAAAAGTCTCCTCAGCCTCTCCAGTTGGCAAGTCCTCGTAGTTTCCCTCGAGCGGTGTAAAACTTTGGTTTTCAACAGAGATAGTGTGAGCTGGTTTGACAGCTAAATCACCTTCCATCTTGTGGAGTTTTTTGTCGTTTGCGACTTCATTGGTACCTTGATGATAAGGGCTTGCTGTCATCATGGTAGGAAGTGGCGTATCCACACGTGGACGGATGATGTTCACCTTGACCAAGTCCAGTTTGCCGTCCTTATCACTATCAAGGGGCGCTTCAACATAGACAACTTCTTTGATGAGGTCGTTTGTGTCAAAGGTTGCAAGACTCTTGCCGTTAAAGAAGTGGTAGTGGTTATCAGCTGCAAGAAGCCCTTTACTGACCAAGTCATCTATCAAAGTATTGCCTGACTTGGTGCGACAAGCTAGCAGGTGGTAAAGTGTTTGGATGAAGCTCTCTTCTTCTATATCTAAGCCAATCTGATCCACAAAATCAAGACTGTTTGTAAAGTCGACATTTGGAATAAAACCAAGCAACTGCAGAGCAATCATAGCAAAACGCTCACGAGTCAAGTCTAAGCTAGAAGTGAAAAACGCCAGCAAGTCATGGTCATTATCTGCAATCATAAGACTAAGAGCATAGTCGGTGTCGTGATAGTGAAAGAGTGTTTGTCGTATAAAAAGCTCAAGGTTTTTCTTATCCTCAAAAGTATCAGAGAGTGAAAAACCAAGAGAATTCATCTCACGAAGTGCTATCTTAGTATCTACAGGAATATAGCTGAATTGATTATAACGCATAAGCATCCTTTCTTACAGAAGTATTTTTATTTTTAGAACAGCTTTACATTATCTATTATACTTGATAAAATAGTACATGTCTAAATAATAAATGTTGGAGGATACAAAGACTCATGGATGTTACATGGACTGTGAAATATATCACAGAGTTTTTAGGGACGGCTTTCCTGATTATCTTAGGAAACGGAGCTGTTGCTAACGTTGAACTTAAAGGAACTAAAGGTCATGCCAGCGGTTGGTTGACTATTGCTATCGGTTACGGTATGGGGGTTATGATTCCTGCGCTTATGTTTGGGAATGTTTCAGGTAACCACATCAACCCTGCCTTTACACTAGGACTTGCAGTATCAGGCTACTTCCCTTGGGCACAAGTTCCTTACTATATCATCGCTCAATTCCTTGGTGCGATTTGTGGTCAGCTTGTTGTTGTGGCAACACACAAACCATACTACTTGCAAACTGAAAATCCAAATGCTATTTTGGGAACTTTCTCAACAATCGTTAGCTTGGATAACAACAAACCAGAAACACGCAAAGCCGCTCAAATTAACGGTTTCTTGAATGAATTCTTTGGTTCATTTGTCCTTTTCTTTGGTGCGATGGCATTGACAAAGAACTACTTTGGTGCTGAAATTGCAAGCTATGCAACAAGCAATGGTATTGACATCACAGAAGTTGCTGGTAAAATCCAAATCGGATCTTACACAAATGCTGGTCAATCTGTAGCCCACATGGCACTTGGTTTCCTTGTTCTAGCTCTTGTAGCATCACTAGGTGGACCTACTGGTCCTGGACTTAACCCAGCACGTGACTTGGGTCCACGTCTTGTTCACTTCTTCTTACCAAAATCAATTCTTGGCGAGCACAAAGGGGATTCAAAATGGTGGTATTCTTGGGTTCCAGTTGTCGCTCCAATTGTAGCAGCTATCTGTGCGGTAGCCCTTTATAAACTACTTTATGCATAATAAAAAGAGGTGGTTTACCTCTTTTTATTTTGAATTATGTGACTTTAGTCCGTCTCGCTCCGAAGGTGCGAGACAAATAAACCACCCGCTATGCGGGTGCGCATCGCAGGTTATACAAAAAAACTCCAAACGCGATACAATAAAGGTGTTCAAGCCTATTGTAAAGCGAAAGGAGAAAAGTATGGCTCAAAAAGCACATAGTTTATCACACACAAAATGGAATTGTAAATATCACATTGTGTTCACCCCTAAGTATAGACGAAAAATTATCTATAATCAATATAGAAGTAGCTTGGGTGAAATATTCCGCCGATTATGTAGTTACAAAGGTGTTGAGATTCTCGAAGGACATCTTATGCCAGATCATGTTCACATGTTGGTGAGTATCCCACCGAGGATAAGCGTTTCGAGTTTTATGGGCTACTTGAAAGGCAAAAGTGCTCTTATGATGTTTGACAAACACGCCAATCTCAAATATAAGTTTGGTAACCGCCATTTTTGGGCAGAGGGTTATTATGTGAGTACGGTGGGACTTAACGAAGCCACCATTAAAAAATATATTCAAGAACAGGAGAATCATGACATTGCACTAGATAAATTGAGTGTGAAAGAGTATGAAGATCCCTTTAGGGATAATGGTAAGTAGTACTAATGCCTCTTTGAGAGGCTAGTGACGAGTCAAGAGCAATAAGGCTTGAACAAAGTGAAAGCCAGCGTCTTTAGGCGCTGGCTAGTGTTATGGGCTTATAGCCCCTGTTCAAACCACCCGTTAGACGGGTGGTTATGATTGAGTTGTGTGTTAGTGCCTGCTGTGACTAGGCTCTAAGGTCTTTTTAAAGGAAGAGCGAATAAGCATACCTCCTGTAAAGAGGACGATAAAGACAACCAAGAGCTTCAGGCTATTGAGATTAAGATTGGTCAAGAACAAGACAGCCACAATAACACCTATGATACCGCCAACAACCAAGCCTAAAAAGCCATCCCAATTGACACGCCCGCTTTTAATAAATTGAGTGCTAGAGGCGGTCATAATCATAGCTGCGTCTAACATCATAACAGGCATAGCTACCGTTGGACTAAGTCCCATGAGAGAAAAGAAGATAAGCTCAGGAGCATAATTTCCAAGTCCCATAGTCATCAAGACACCGATGACAAAATTGAAAGCAATCCCTAAAACAAGCCAAATGCCATGCAGTCCATGAGAACTATTTGTAATGTCGCTTCCAGGATTTGTCACCATCCGAAACACCATGATGATAGCAGCGATGATAAGAAGACTTCCTAATATACGCTGGACAGTCGGTGCATGCCAGTTTTTTGTGATACGACTTCCAAAGAAAGCTCCGATAAATGCCGCAGACGCCATGGCAATTAGTGTCATAGGCTCTACCTTGACAACTAAGATAAAGCAAAGCGACTGAAGAAGAACAGGCAGAACATGCGCTACTGTCATAGTAGCTGGCAGCTTACGGTCATCCTCAACCAGCTTTGTCAGTTTAAACAAAGTCGTTGATGTCGCAAATGAACCAATCCCCACAGTATCCAGTGCATCTGTGACAAACCCAATCCAAAGTCCTGTAAAGAAACGTTTAAAAGGATTTATCCGATTTTTTTTGATATAGTAGATGAGGTATAAAGAAATACTAATCATGGCAAGAACCAAGATAAGCTGAATACCACGCAATAATAAAGTTTCCGTCATGACAATTACTATACAAGAAAATTCAACACCTGTCAACGGTATCGTTTTGTTCAAGAAAACGAAGCTATTTAGACACTGCGTCTAGGTATAAATATCATTTTCAATATATAAAAATAAAAATTATTTTCAAAAAATAATAAAAAGATGTGTTAATTTGTACTTGTTTGAATATTTTGCTTTTTACAAAAATAAGAATAAAATAACAGACAAACATTTTGTTGGACAGATTGCACAAACTTTCTTGTCAAATGCTTTAAATTTTTTTAGAATGTAAAAGGAGGGAATTCGAGATGATAAGTAAAGAATCCGTTTTATTTCAACAACCTATCCTTCGTGTGAATAATCGCCAAGAAAATATTGATTTCTATGAAAAAGTTTTGGGGATGAAACGTCTACGTGAGGAAAATGCCTTAACTATTTTTACCGCCTACCAAAATGATAAAGCACGCTTTACGATTGAGGAGTCGCCTGCAGACCGCACACGTGCTGTCAAGGGTACACACAAGCTCCAAGAGATTGTCTTGAAGGTGCCTAGTGATGATATTTTGGCGCTTTTGTCTAAGAAGATAGAGGTTGACAGTGTCTTAAAGGGAAAACACTATGCTTTTAGAGCGACCTCACCAGAAGGGGCTAGCTTTTTGGTGCATGCTGAGGACAATGTTGAGTGCCTAGCGCAGGTAGATTATCCTGAGTTGCCAGTCATTGAGGACTTTGAGGGGGTTAGCGACTTCTTAGTAGAAGCTATCGCCCTAGCAGTGCCAGATAAAGCTGTCGCTCGTGCCTTTTATGAGGACATTCTTGAGGGAATTTTGCCTTTATCGCTAGCTTTTGTCGAGGCAGATGGTCCAGACTTGCAAGTCAGTCCTGAGAAAACGTGGGATTTAGAGATTTTAGAGTTTCAAGTGTCAGCGTCCTATGACCTAAGAGCACTGTACCAACATTTGCTGTCTTATGATTTAGATGTTTATCTGGATCCCAAAGAAAAGTTACTCGTCGTATCTGATACCAGTCGCATTGAGATTTGGATAAGTAAGAGCCTATGATAGAGTATGTCAAAAAGCAGATAGCAGACGGGATTTATCGTGGCGCTAGTTTGGCTATCTTTGATAAAGGGACTTGGTCAGAGTTTTATCTTGGCACTTTGGATGGTGAAAAAACTGTTGTTCCTGATTTGGTTTACGATTTAGCGAGTGTGTCAAAGGTTGTCGGTGTGGGGACTGTCATGATTAAGCTCTTGTCTTCTGGTGAGATGGCACTTGACGATCGTCTTGTCACCTATTATCCAGATTTTCATGATAAGACCGTGACGCTTAGACAGTTGCTGACGCATACGTCTGGGATTGATCCCTTTATCAAAAATCGTCATCAGCTGAATGCCAAGGAACTCAAAGAAGCCATCGACCAGATTAGAGTGACAGAGGATAAGAGCTTTTTCTACACGGATATTAACTTTCTTTTGTTAGGCTTTATGTTAGAAGCTTACTTTAAAGAGAGCTTAGACACCCTTTTTGAGCAAGAGGTGTTTATTCCTTTTGGAATGACAGAGACGAGCTTTGGACCTGTTAAGCAGGCAGTTCCTACCCAAAAAGGGGTAAAGGCTGGGCTTGTTCATGACCCTAAGGCAAGAGTCTTGGGTGTTCATACAGGGTCGGCTGGGTTATTTTCAACCCTTTCTGACTTGGAAAAATATGCTGAGCATTATTTGACAGATGCTTTTGCTAAGAACTTAACGACAAACGTTGCTGTTGGTGAGAAAAAGCGGGCTATTGCTTGGGACTTGGATGGTGATTGGCTTCTTCACACAGGCTATACAGGGACTTTTGTGATGGTCAATCAAGCTAATAAGCAGGCTGTTATCTTTTTATCCAATCGGACTTATGACAAGGATGAGAGAGATCAGTGGATTAAAGACCGCAATCAGCTGATTGAAGTGATTAAAGAGAATTTGAAAAATTGAAAGGGGAGAAAAACATGAAGCGCTTACGCAGTTTGTTTAACGTCGAGCGTGCGAGTTACAGTGAGATTCGAGGACGTATTATCAGCGGTGCCAATATTGGTGGTGCCAACTTTATTATTCTGATTTTAGCCATTTTGATTGCCTCTATTGGGCTCAATATGAACTCGACAGCGACTGTTATCGGTGCTATGCTTATCTCGCCCTTGATGGGCTCTATCATGGCGATCGGCTATGGTTTTGCGACCAATGACACTGAAATCGTCAAGCGCAGCAGTCTCGGTTTTGCCCTGCAAGTGGTGTTTTCGCTTGTGGTGTCTACCCTGTACTTCTCGCTCTCTCCAATTTCAACGGCGTCTTCAGAGTTGATTGCTAGAACCTCTCCGACCATATGGGATGTGTTGATTGCCTTTTCAGGTGGTCTAGCAGGTATCATCGCCACAACTCGTAAAGGGGAGTACTCCAATGTCATCCCTGGTGTTGCCATTGCAACGGCGCTCATGCCACCTCTGTGTACAGTCGGCTACAGCATTTCAGTGGGGAGTTTGACCTATTTTATTGGCTCTAGCTATCTTTTTTTGATTAACGTCTTCTTTATTTGCCTTGCGACCATTGTTGGATTTTACATCATGCGTGTTCCTATGGCAGAAAAGATTGACCCCGTGACGCATAAAAAGAATGTCCGTAGGATTGTCCTCTATTCCATCCTAATGACCATACCAAGTATCTTCTTTGCTGTTGGGCTTATCCACCAAGAAGTTGAAAATAAAACACAGGTAGCTGCTGGTGCTAGCCAAGTGACCAATACGACATTTGATGTAGAAAGTATCACTAAGCAGCTACAAGTCATCGCACCAAAAGTTGAGAATGTCAAGATTGGCTACCTCACCGCTTGGGATAAGAGCTCTAGTCAGCAACGTCAAACTCTAGATGTCGTGGTGACAAGCTCTGGCGCTCTTGATGCCGACCAGAAAAGTCTGATTAAGCGCCTGCTCAAGGTACAACTCTCCTATGACAATATCTCCTTTATGGAGCAAAGTATAAACTAAAAAGAAACTCGACTAGAGTTTCTTTTTCATATGGATATGCTCAATACCAGCCTCTTTGAAAGATTCACCAACAGTGGTAAGGCCAAGGCTTTCGTAAAAGGATACAGCTGGCAGTTGAGCATGTAAAGACATGGCTTCAAAGCCCTGTTCTTTGCTAAAGTCGATGACGTATTGGAGGAGTTGTCGTCCAATGCCGTGCTGGCGATAGTCTGCTAGCGTTGCCATGCGCTGTAAAGTGACTTCTGTTTTGTCTTTATTGGGCAAAAGTCTACAGGTCGCTAGAGCCTGATTGGCGTCATCATAGTAGACAAAGTGCAGACAGTAGGCTTCATTACCGTCGATTTCAACGGTATGTGGTATTTTTTGCTCTTTTACAAAGACTGCCTGTCTGATACGCAAGGCATCAAGGTAAGTGTCTGACAAGGTATTTCGTGTGTATCGGATAATCATGCTGCCATTATAACAAAAGCTCTTGTTTGAAACAAGAGCTTTTAGAGTTTATTAAACTAAATCTTGAACAGCGTCATCCATTGAGAGAACTTCGTGGAAGACACGTTGTGTGAGTTCAGTTTTTTGTTCTTTAGTGAGGTACTTGGTGTTGACACAGTAACCTGAGATACGAACGATAACATCTTCACCATTCATAATCTTATCGTAGACATCTTTAAGGTCCATAACGTTCAAGTTGACGTGTTGTCCACCGTTTTCAAAGTAACCATCAAGGATAGTGACAAGGTTCGCCACTTGTTCATCAAAGGTCTTACCAAGTGCACGTGGAGATACTTGAGTGGTGAGTGAGATACCATCATTTGCGTGTGCAAAATCCAGTTTTGCAAGTGAGTTCAAGTTTTGCAACCAGCCACCTTTAGCCTTGTTAGATGGGTTAGCACCTGGTGAGAAGAATTCCAACTTAGAAAGGTTGACAGTACCATCCTCATTGAGGTAAACACCCTTGTGGACTGGAGAGTTACCTGTTTGTTTAGAGTAGGCAACGTTTGATGTGATGGTAAGTAGTGATACAGTCGCTTCAGCGTCTTTGTAGAGTTTGTGTTTTGCAAGACGTCCGTGGAAGGCTTCTAGCAACCATTCAGCGATTGAGTCTACACGGTCATCATCTTCACCGTAACGTGGGTAGTCACCGATTGTTTCATAGTCGTAGATGTAGCCATCTTCGTCACGGATAGGTTTAACAGTAGCGTACTTGATAGCAGATAGAGAGTCTACAGTATTTGCAAAACCACAGATACCAAATCCCATGTTAGCACGAACACGTGTAGGCAAGAATGCCATTTGAACAGCTTCGTAGTTGTACTTGTCTGTCATGTAGTGGATGATATTCATGGCATCGACATAAGTGTCTGTCAACCAATCAAGAGATTTTTCAAAGTTTGCTTTGACGGTTTCAAAGTCAAGCACTTCGTCACGAACAGGCTCTACGTCAAAGACTTTGTAGTCTTTATGCACATCATCATAACCACCGTTAAGACCTGTAAGAAGGGCTTTCAAAACGTTAACACGTGCACCGAAGTATTGGAGGTTGTGACGTTGTTCTTCATTTTCAGGGTCAAGTGGTGACACACAGCATGAGATACAGCTCATTTCACCATAGCCTTCTTTAGCCATAGTTGTGACACCTTCATATTGGATAGAAGAGTGTTTGTGACTCATTGCCATACAGTATCTACGGAAAGCATAAGGCAATTTATCTGACCAAAGAACGGTCAAGTTTGGTTCTGGAGCGTTTCCGATATTGTCCAGTGTGTTTAGGAAACGGTAGTCCATCTTAGTGACACGGTGGCGTCCATCAGCTCCCATACCAGCCATAGAAGTGGTGATGAAAGTAGGGTCTCCTGAGTAAAGTTCATCGTAAGCTTTGGTACGAGCGAATTTTACAGTACGAAGTTTAAGGACGAAGTCATCAACAAACTCTTGGATTTCGCTTTCAGTGAAAGTACCACGAGCAAGGTCACGTTCAGCAAAGATATCAAGAACGATTGGCACACGTCCAAGAGAAGTTGCAGCACCGTTGATGACACGACAGACAGCCATGAAAGCAATGTTAACCCATTGGATAGCTTCTTTGGTGTTCATAGCAGGCTTACGCACATCAACTCCGTAGAGGTCACCAAGTCTAACCACTTCACCGAGTGCTTGGTATTGAAGATTGATTTCTTCACGCAGACGGATAGTTTCTTCGTCGATGTCAGTAAGCGCATTCCAGTCGTTGACTTTTTCTTGCATGAGGTAGTCAGCACCGTAAAGAGCAAGGCGGGCATAAACCCCGATGATACGACCACGTGAGTAAGCATCAGGCAAACCAGTTACAGTGTGTGCGTGACGAGCACGACGAATGTTTGAAGTATAGGCACGAAAGATACCGTCATTCACAGTTGTTGCATATTTTGTGAAGATTTCATGCACAGCTGGGTCTGGTTCGTATCCGTGTTCTTTGAGGGCTGTCTCAGCCATACGAATACCACCTTTTGGCATGAAATTCAATTTGAACAATTCATCATTTTGAATACCATAGATGAGTTCGTTTTCTTTGTCAATGAAACCAGCTGGGATGTCAGCAATAGAAGTCGCACGAGTGTCCATAGGGAAGCGACCTGCTGCTTCGTAGCCTGCTTTTGTTTCTTCGATGATTTTTTTAATATGCAAAGAGCGCTCAGTCGGTCCTGCTAAGAAACTTTCATCACCATCATAAGGGGTGTAGTTTGCTTGCACGAAACGTGAAACGCTAGCCTTTTCCTTCCAATCATTTCCTTTGAAGCCTTCCCAAGCCTTTTCAAAGACGTCAGTGTTCGTTTTTACTGTTGCCATAATGTTATGTTCTCCTTATTCTAGTAACACTATCTGTTACATTTACAAATTTATTGTACCATATAGTAAGCGTTTTCTAAATCAAAAGAAGCGTTTTCTAAAAGTTTCTTTTATAATACAGTATACTAAATAAACCTTAACTGTATTATAAATATCCCAAAACAGTCAACTTGGCTTGAAAATTGTATAATAGGAGAAGAAAAACAGGAGGTGGGTATGCTTATTTTTCCTTTAGTCAATGACACATCACGAAAAATTATCCACATTGACATGGATGCTTTTTTTGCTGCCGTTGAGATGCGAGATGACCCCAGCCTAAAAGGCAAACCTGTCGTTATCGGATCTGACCCCAGATTGACAGGTGGTCGAGGTGTTGTCTCGACCTGTAACTACGAGGCGAGAAAATACGGTATCCACTCTGCCATGTCCTCAAAAGAAGCTTATGAGCGCTGCCCACAGGCTGTCTTTATCAGGGGCAATCACGCTAAATACCGTGCTATTGGTATGCAGGTGCGTGAGATTTTTAAGCGCTATACTGACCTTGTGGAGCCCATGTCTATTGATGAGGCTTATCTAGATGTCACGGAAAATAAAATCAATAGCAAGTCAGCCATTAAAATCGCTAAACTCATCCAACACGATATTTGGCAGGAGCTACATCTCACTTGCTCTGCTGGCGTGTCCTTTAATAAATTTTTAGCCAAACTGGCGTCTGACTATGAAAAGCCAAGAGGGCTTACGCTTATTTTACCAGAGGACGCTGAGGATTTTCTAGCGAAACTTCCTATCGAGAAATTCCACGGTGTGGGTAAAAAGACCGTTGAGAAATTGCATGCCATGTCTGTCTACACTGGAGCTGACTTGCAACAGGTGCCTGAGATGGAGCTGATTGACCGCTTTGGGCGCTTTGGTTATGACCTGTATCGTAAGGCACGAGGTATTAGTAATTCTCCTGTCAAGCCTAATCGTGAGCGCAAGTCCATTGGCAGCGAGCGCACTTATCGTAAGCTTTTGTTTGCTGATGAGGACATCAAGGCTGAGATTAGCAACAATGCTAGACGTGTCGCTGAGACCCTTGAGAAGAACCACAAACTCGGGCGCACCATTGTTTTGAAAGTACGCTATGCAGATTTTTCGACCTTGACCAAGCGTGTGACTCTGGATGACCTGACTAGTGACCTAGAGCTGATTGAGCAGACAGCTCAAGCGATTTATGATAGCTTGGAGGAAAATAAAGCTGGCATTCGTCTGCTTGGGGTGACAGTGACAGGGCTTGACGATGCTTATCAGCGTTTGCAACTGTTTGATTATGATGAAAAGCACTCAAGTTGAGTGCTTTTTTAGTCTTCTTTAGCAAGTAATGTTTGAGCTTTGCGATAGACGTAGACATACAAAGCTAAAAAGAGCAGTGGTACAATCAGTGATGTCGGCACAAAAGAGCCACCTAGAGAGATAGACATAATAATAGAGAGGACATTGTAGCCAACAGTATAGATGATACCAATCAGATAAGGCGACAAGTCAGGCTCACTGTCTACTATTTGACTACGATTGCGAAATGCCAAGTAAGCAATGGTGATGTTTGCCACCAATCCTATAATCGTAAGAACAAGTACACTGATATGCGTTGAGGCGAGAATCGCTTGATACTGGCTAGCAGAATACATCTTTTTAATCTCAGCCAGATTGTTCAAGAGAAAAAAGTAGCTTGCGATGAGATAAACCTTAAAGACTGCACCAAGGGTGTTTACCCATGCGATAAAGCTATTCCAAGATTTTAGCGACCGACGCACTTTTTCATATGAAATCATAATAAACCTCCTAAAAAATATGATGTTACGTTTATTATAATACGAATTGACAGAATGTCAACGTTTTCTTTAAGATTTGAAAAAGAAATCAATCTCTTCTTGGCTAAGCCCAATCATGGGGTCAATCGTGGTGATATTTTCCTCTGTCAAGCGGTATTGGTTTGTCTCCTTGTCGCTAGAGTTGTCGTTAGCTTTCTCGCTTGCAGGGAGGTCTTGCTCCAAAAAGCGCTCGATGAGATAGGTGTGTCTCTTGGTGCCTTGTGTGTGGATGGCATAGTCAAATGCACTGATCTCTCCGAGTAGGATGAGCTTACTCTTAGCACGTGTGATGGCAGTGTAGATGAGATTACGCTCTAGCATACGTCTGCTTTGCTGTGTGATAGGCAGGATAACCACAGGAAATTCACTCCCTTGTGATTTGTGGATGGACATGGCATAAGCGAGGGTTATTCTCATCCAGTCTTTTCTGGCATAGATAACCTCTTGCCCGTCAAAGTTAATAAAGAGTTCATCTTGCTTAGACTCTGTGTACTTGGCAGGGATGAGGTCTGTGATGTAACCAATATCGCCGTTAAAGACGTTGTGTTCAGCGTCATTGATGAGGTGGAGGACCTTGTCACCCTTACGAAAGGTCATATCGTTAAAGGTAAAGGAGAGGTCTTTTTCGGGATTGAGTAGTTCTTGAAGCAGTGTATTGAGGTTGTTGATACCAGCCTGTCCACGATACATGGGGGCGAGGACTTGAACGTCTTGAGCCTTAATACCATTTCGAAGTGCAGACGCAACAATCTTGACCACCATATCTGGGATGTAATTGGCTTGCGCTTCAAAGTAAGAGCGGTCAGGCTTTTTAGCCGTAAAGTCAGCTGGCAAAAGCCCTTGTCTTATCTGACTTGCCAGTGTGACGATAGTAGAGTCTTCAGACTGTCTAAAGATTTTTTCAAGGCAGACTTTTGGAAGCTCAGGGATTTTGAGCAAATCTGCAAGGACCTGCCCCGGTCCGACAGAAGGGAGCTGGTCGCTATCGCCAACGATAATGACCTGTGCGTGCGAGGGCAGAGCTAAAAAAAGCTTGTGGGCAAGCCAAGTATCCACCATTGAAAACTCATCAATGATAATCAAGTCACAATCCAACTCATCATCTAAAAGCTGAAACTCTTGGTCACGGTTTAAGCCTAGATGACGGTGAATGGTAGCACTCGGAAGTCCTGTCAGCTCATTCATCCTGCGGCTAGCTCTTCCAGTCGGCGCTGCCAAGACAATAGGCAAATCCTTTGTCTTTTTTAAGTCAATCGTATGGAGCTCAGCATAGGTCTGAATGATACCGTTAATAACAGTTGTCTTTCCCGTTCCTGGTCCACCTGTTAGGATAAAGACCTTGGAGCTGAGGGCGTCACGAATGGCTTGTCTTTGGATGGAGTCGTAGCTAATCCCCAGTTCTTTCTCGACTTTTTGGAGTTTCTTTTCAATACGCTCATCGCTAGCTCGATTTTTGAGTTCAAAGTTAAGGATACGGTGAAGCTGTTTTTGGATACCAGCTTCTGAAAAATAAAGACTGTTATCAAAAATCTTTGTTTCCACATGCTGGATTTTCTCGTCGTTGATGAGCTGTGTCAGCTCGTTTGCAACGAGTGCAGGGTCAATCTCAATTTGCCGTGATTGCTCGAGAAGTGTCAAGGTCTCCTCAAGCAAGCGCCGTGCCTCAACATAAGTATCTCCACTATTCATGCAGATATTCAAAAGGCAATGAAGGAGTGCAGCCCGAAAGCGCTTGGGGGAGTCATCTGCAATTCCTAGCTGCTCGGCTAGCTGGTCAGCGATTTTAAAGCCAATCCCTTGAATATCCTCGACCAATTGATAAGGATTGTCCGTGATAACATCGAGCGTTGTCTCCTTGTAATGGTCAAAAATCTGCATAGCATAGCGGTTAGAGATACCGTATTCTGCTAGTTTTGAGAGGATTTGCTCGCTACCGTAGTTGAGTCTGAGTTTAGCGATAAATTGCTCTTTTTTGACTTTTGACAGACCAGAGATAGTATCCAGCTTACTTGGGTCTTCTAAAATCGCATCAATAGGGTCATTGCCATAAAGGGTCACGATTTTCTCAGCTGTTTTTTTACCAATGCCCTTAAACTGGCTGCTGGAAAAATAGTTAATCAAACCTGAAGCAGTCGGCTTTTGGCGCTCGTACCGACTAGCGCTCAACTGCTCGCCGTACTTTGGGTGCTCGACCAGCTCGCCCCAAAAAGTATAGGTCTCTCCCTCTATGACCTCTGCCATGATACCTGTGACGATAATCTCAAAATCATCAAAAGAACTATCCGTATCTTCGATATTGAGGAGTAAAATTTTGAAAAAATTGCTGGCATTTTCAAAGATAATGCGCTCAATACTGCCTGTGAAAAAGTATTCCATGATATTGTCCTATTTATGAGTGTTAAAATAAGAGGTCGATCACATCTCCCTCTTATTTTTTATTGAACAGTTCCTATGCGGTTAAATGGCCAGATACGGAACTTCACTTCTCCGATGATATCTTTCTTTTTAAAGGTACCAACCTCACGACTGTCTCTAGAGACGATACGGTCATCACCAAGAAGATAATACTGCCCTTTTGGAACGGTTATAGTAAAGTCAGCACTACCATTAGCATCCGTTGTAAAGGCTGTTGCTTTTTCAGCTAAGCCTTGAAACAGAGCATTGTAAGAGTAGGTGCTTTGCAATTTATCCTTTTTAAACAGCTTTTGGTAAGTCTCAAGATAAGGCTCTTTGACGACTTTACCATTGACTTTTAAGACATCGTTTTTATAGCTGATAGTGTCACCAGGAAGCCCGATAACACGCTTAACGATAATTTTCTTTTTACCATCTTCCTCCTCAGAAGCGACCACAATATCAGAGCGGTCAATAGAGGTGTGTGAAAGCACCAAGAGCCTTTCGTTGTTGGCAAGAGTAGGGTCCATTGAGTGCCCATCTACTCGGACAAACTGCCACAAGAAAAGTCGACTAAGTCCAATAACAGCGAAAATGAAGATAAAAAGTCCCCATTCTTTCATAAATTTCTTCATAAATGTTCCTTTTTTTCCTAAGAGTGTAAAAGCTTGATGGCTTTTTGAGTATTAGCAAAGTGCAATTTAGCGGTTTCCTCAAGTGCAGACATGCCCTGTGTTTTCAAAAGCTGACTAGCGACCTTATCAGATTTTGCACCAGCACCACTTGGTAGTTGCATGCCGACTTTTTGGCTAAGCTGCTGGAGATTTTCTAAAAAGAGCTGGCGAGCAATGACAGAGCTAACTGCAACGGCTAAAAACTGACTCTCTGCTTTTTCCACAAGAGAAAATGCTTCATCAAAGTGATTTTTTTCCTGCTTGAGGTAGTTGAGATAGTTTTTTTGACTGGTGAAAGCATCGATAACAATGCCGTCAGGTCGCACTCCCTCCTGCAGGAGTAAAAAAATAGCCTGATTGTGAAGCGCCACCTTGACAGAAACAGCATTGTAAGGTTTCCCTGCCCCGACGACTTCATTGTACTTTCGAGGTGATAAAAGCAAGCTCTTGTGAGGAATCTTTTCCTTTAGGAGAGGAGCTATCTGGCAAATTTTGTCATCTGTCAGAGTCTTGGAGTCGGCGACACCTAGCTCTCTCAAGAAAGAAAAATCATCAGGTGTGACAAAAGAAGCCACGACAGCCAACCCACCAAAGTAAGAGCCGTTTCCCACTTCATCAGAGCCAATCAGTGCTTGTGTTTGCTGATTGAGCGCTGCGTTTGTTGTGATTTCTTTGGCGTAGCCAAAAGTCTGTGCTAGGCTTGAAGCGCTTTTCCCTTGGAAAACGAGTTTTCCAGAATGGTAGAGTGAGACGCTGCAGCCATCCATCTTTGCAAAAAAAGCAAGATGTGGGTTTTTATTAGGCACTTGATAGGCTTTTAAACGCTTCATCACTTGTTTTTGCAAGGCTAAATCAGAAGACATAACGACTGTATTCATAATTAGCATTATATCATAAAAAGATAAGCCTGTAACTGAAAAGCCTCATTAAGTAACTTTTTTAGCTATCTACTCTTTTCTAAAATGATAAATACTGATATAATAAAATTGGATTTTTTTGCCTGCTAAACTAATACTATTCAGGAGATTTATGAAGACGAAACATTACCGACGTTTAGGAATAGGACTGTTTGCTAGCAGCTCCTCATGCATTAGCAGAAGAAAATATAACTTCTGACCAAATTGAAACCGACTCCAATTCAACAGCTACATCTCCTACGACTGAAGCTTACACTGATAACTCTCAGCTGAATCAAGCTATTTCACAAGCTAAAGCTGAAGGGATTAT
Source organism: Streptococcus hyointestinalis (assembly GCF_011039275.1). Classification (GTDB taxonomy): domain Bacteria; phylum Bacillota; class Bacilli; order Lactobacillales; family Streptococcaceae; genus Streptococcus; species Streptococcus hyointestinalis_A. The sequence goes on along the minus strand of NZ_JAAKGB010000001.1, from coordinate 1,826,638 downwards.
GACGGTTAAAACAGAAGCAGAAAGCTTTGAAACCGCCCAAGAATCTCAAGAGAACTATTCTCAACAAACCCAGACCGTCATTGAAGTGACCCAAAATTATCAAGAAGCGAAACGTAACTATCAAACTGCTGAAAAAGCTCATCAAGAGTATCTAAAACAAGTTGAAACCTATCAACAAGACCTTGTTCAATACCAAGATTACCAGAAAAAGGAGCAACAATATCAAGTTGATTTAAAGACGACTTATCGTTTAGCTAAAGCTCGTTACGATGAGGACTATCAAACCGCCTTAGGAAACACAGATAAAGCTGGTTATTAACCTGAAGTTCTTGCTCAGAATCTCATTTTTCGCTCTGAGCCAAATGCCACGCAAACCTTTACTGGAACTGTTATTCCTGATGCTATTCTTAACACGGTCGTTAAGGATAGCAATGGCTGGATGGATCCTGGAACGGTAACAGCACCTCTGACGAAGCAAACCGTGACTACTAAAGGAACTTGGAATAGTGCTTTAATGGCTGTAGGGGACACGGTTATTGTAGACTACACCGATTTAGAGAACTCCAGTTTTTCTGGTTATCAGCTAAAGAAAGTTCGCTATACCTACAAACTATTAGCAACCACCCACTATTCTGGTAAGGTTATTTTCCAAGCTATCGCTGACCCAACTGTCACTTCTTACACACATATCTACAATAAGGACGGCAAAACGCAAAGTTCCTTTGAGATGGAAATGACCGTGCAATTTTTTGATGCTAGTGGAAAGGAACTCATTCCTACAGCTGAGAACTATGCGCTGACAAGCTTTGCTAGTATTAACTCTTTTGAGGGTCAAGGAGAGTTTGTTGGAAAATATAATGGTACTTTTCTTCCTATCAATGGCTCAACCATTACGGTTCAAAATGATTATGCCCTCAACCATAGTAACACGCATCAAGAAGCATTAGTCGCTGATTGGGATAGTGAAACAAGTCCTGACGCCTATATTGGGGCAATTGTCGGAAAATCGACGGAACGTATCCGCTTTACCTTCGGTAATACCAACGGATTTGCAGATTGGTTTGCCTTTAATTCAGATATAAAGGTTAAGGGTGGAATTTTAAATCCTCCAACCCCACCAATAGCTCCTACATTCATGAGTCGCCCTGTAAAACCTAAGGAAGTTCAAGAACCACAGGCTATCCTGACTCCGATTATCCTTTATCATCGCAATAAGGTTGTACCTAAACCAGTGACTCCTAAAAAGACGGTGACTCTTCAACAAACACCAACAGTTAAGGTAACGCCTGTAACCCCTCAAGTTGCTCACCCAATCACCATCATTTACACCTATGCTAAACCGACGAAATCAATCCAGACAAGCATTGGAACAACTGTTCCAACCTATGTTCCTCTTTCTCCAACGAAACAAATAGTGGTTAGTCCGCCTACGCCTACCAAACAGAATAAGCCTATTCAGAAGAAGGAGATAACTTCTTCTAAAACAGACTGGTTCGGTATTAACACAGGGATTACGGATAGTGTAGAAAAGAATGAGTTAATTAAGTTTATCAAGGAAATTGGTAAGAAAGCTAAGAAAAAGTACGGTAACAATAAAAGTGCTATCAATAAAGAAATTGCTTTAACCTTAGCATCGCCATCTTATAGCACAGACTTTCTACAGAATCTCTACAACACTTATAATGGTTCCACCTACACAGTGCCGAGTAATATAAAAGAAACAATAAGAAGTAATCATGACGACGGTAAGATTGACTTTGCACATGTCATGACAACGCTAGCTTCTTTAGAAGAGCAGAGTTTTACTGATGAAACCACTAAGCATTATGCTTCTCGCTCACTCGTTCTCCCTCTGTTTACTGACTCCTCTCTGTTCAGAGATACTATCAATAATACAAATCAGAGAACTGCTATTTTGCAACAAAATTCTCTTATTGGTGATTTATTGACCACAATGCCTACCTCTGATGTCTATACCGACATGGATGCTATTATTTTAGCGAAACATCCAGATTATAAAGATTTGCCACTTGATGAGCGTATCTTGAAATATTACGGGCAAAAGGACCTAGATAAGAAACGCAAAGAGCTTTTTCTTCAAGTTTATGGTAAAGGAAAGATGGCTGATAAAGGAGAAGCCCAATTATCGTCCTTTATGGACATTATTTACAACTTATTAACTGTTGGAGGTATAGGAGCATTAGTTTACTCGGTAGCTACTGGAAAACATAAAAATATTGGGAAAAATATCAAGACCTTAGATACTGTTCTTTATGACGGAAATATTGATAAATTTCGGAAACATCCTTTTAAGACGACTGCTAGCTTTATTGGTAAAACAGTTGATAAAAGAATCATTAAGCCAGCGGCAAAGGCTATTCAGGCAATAAACACTAAGGTTGTGAAACCTATTGTCAATGTTACTAAAAAGGTCGTCTCAAAGGTCAGTCATTTTGTCACAAAAACAGTGCCAAAAGTCATTAAAAAGGCTGCGACAACAGTAACCAACTTTGTCACAAAGACTATCCCTAGAGCTGTTGCCTTTAGCGTCAAGAAAACGGTCTCTGTCGTCAAGAAAGCCTATACTGCTGTGAGAAAGGTGATTCCTAGACCTGTTAAAAAAACGATTAAAAAGGTGTTTAGACCAATTGTCAAACCTGTACAGAGAGTCGTGAAACGAGTGACCTCTTTTGTAAAAAAAGTCTTTAACTCTGTTAAGAAAGCAATCAAACCTCGGAAAAAAGGCAGCCGAAAACGTAGGAGATAAAAGGGATGAAAAAACAGACTATTTTAAAATCACTATTCTTTACTTTGATAACTTTATTTGTTCTATTTTTGGTAGGATTTATCTATATTAGTTATAATTTAGCTACCTATCAGCTTTACTATGCCAAGCACATGCCTCATGCCAAGGGGACAAACCCTGAAATGGCGGTTATACTAGATGGTTTAGATTTTTCAGAAGAGCCTGAGATTAAAGGTATAAGATATAATATCGATGGGAATAATAGTATTATAAAAGATAATTCTGTGGCAGTTAGACAAACTTATGAAGATAATGGAGGAAGATATGAGGTTTCCATCATATGGGGACGAAAAGGTGAACAATATAGTTACTATTTATTTTCAAGTAGCGGAAAGTTTATTAGCTACTTCTACAAAAAAATAGGGGGACATAAGGATCTTAGTGACAGTTCAGAGCAACGTCGGAAAGAAGCACAAGGCTATGTTGATGAAATCATCAAACCAGTGGCAGCCAAACTCGAAAAGCAACCTAAAGTCAATTTGCAGTGGTTGTTTAATAAAAAGTACGAAAAACGATTTTCAAGATGACTAATATGATAGACTAGTATATACTTATGCTATAACAAAAACCAGCACATGATAGTTCATGCGCTGTTTTTTTGAATACTTCACTTTAAACTAAAAGGGTTCGTCTGCATCCATGGGCTCTGGATAATTTTGTTGAGCTTGTGTAGATAGCTGAGGTGCTGCTTATTTTTGTTTTCGTTTAAGAGCGGCTTCCTTGGTTTCTAGGAAAGTGATACCACCATGCAGAGCTGGAGCAATGCATTGGTAGGTGCATTGTTCCCCTAGATTATCCGTATAGGAACGTTGGATAATCTCTCCTTTCCTTATGAGAATAATTTACGAAAAGCCTGTTTTAGGGTATAATAAATAAGAGGTAATGACTATGACAAGTAAACAAACAGGAAAAAATCGTTATAAATTTGTTTTTGGGGATAAGCCACTCACCTTAACCACAGAAAAAGACAACCTTTTTATGGAAGAAGTTGAGCATCTCGCTCAGGAAAAGTATGAGGACATTAAGCAAAAACTCCCGTCAGCAGACGGTGAAACCATTGCGATTTTAATGGCTATCAATTCTTTATCCATGCAGCTAGAGCGTGAGGTTGCCTACGATACTCTAAAGGCTGAAAATGAAGAATTACGTCAAAAACTGCTGGCTAATCCAAAAGAAACTGATGGAGAATAAGCATGCTGACAGTTTTTCTCTTTTTGATTTTAGTGTGGGCATTCTACATTGGCTATAGCCGAGGGATTGGGCTTCAAGCTTTTTACACCTTTGTCTGCTTGCTAGCGCTTATTATTGCCAGTGTGAGCTTTAAGGATTTAGCGTCTCATTTGACCTTGTGGGTGCCCTATTCAAATCCTACTCAAGACTCCAGCGTTGCTTTTTTTAAGTCCGTCAATATCTTTGACTTAGACCATGTCTATTACGCTGGGGTTGCTTTTGTAGGCATTTATGCGCTGGTTTACGGCATTGGGCGCTTGCTTGGGATTTTTATGCACCTCTTTTCTTTTGAGCGCCTTGATAGCAGACCTTTTGCTATTACTGGAGGTGTCTTATCAGTAGGTGTCAGTGCTTTAAGCTTGGGGCTTTTGCTTTCTGTCTTGGCGACAGTGCCTATGACAAGCCTGCAAAATCACCTCTCAGCTAGCAGCCTAGCCCGCCTTCTCATCCAGATTGCCTCTCTAGTGACAAGCAGCTGGCTATAATGATGATAATGACGAAAAGATCATGTTCTTAGAGCGTGGTCTTTTTTGCGAATTGAGACGTCAGTGCAAAAAACTTTAGAAATATTTTAGAAATAGTAGAGGGTTTTCTGACGTTTATAGGGTAAGATAGAAGTATAAAAAGAAAACGTTATAGCATTAAAAGCTAAGGAAAGAGGAAAATATGGCACTACTAGAGTTAAAACAGGTCAGAAAAACATTTGGACATCAAACCATTCTTCATGATGTTTCCCTCCGTGTTGATAAAGGAGATATTTATGGTTTAGTTGGTCGTAATGGTGCGGGAAAAACAACGACTTTAAAAATCATCACAGATTTGATACAGGCAGATTCAGGGCAAGTCCTCCTCTTTTCACAGGAAAAAGGTAGCCAGTACAATAAAGCGCTCAAGCGAACAAGCTCTATGATTGAAATGCCTGTCGCTTTTGACCACCTAAGCGCTAAGGACAATCTCTTGTATTATTGCAAATTGCGTGGTATCGTCAATGCACCAAAAGTCATTCAAGAAACTTTAGACTTAGTTGGGCTAAAAGATACAGGAAGAAAACCTTATAAAAAGTTTTCTCTTGGAATGAAGCAAAAACTAGGCTTGGCTATCGCATTGTTGTCTAAACCAGACCTTGTTATTTTAGACGAGCCACTAAACGGTTTAGACCCTATTGCTATCATTGACCTGCGTAAACTCATCTTAAAGCTCAATGAGGAGTTAGGTATTACCTTTATCATCTCTAGCCATATCCTCTCTGAGTTGTTTTTGGTGGCGACAAAGTTTGGTATTATCCATGATGGAGAGGTTAAGAGAACTTTCACCAAAGAAGAGTTTAACCGCATGAACCAAGAATATATCGTTGTTGAGTCAAGCAATACAGCTGCTATAACGTATCTTCTTGAGCAAAAAGGTATTCATGATTTTAAAGTGGTTAATGAAGAGGTTGTCAATATCTTTACAGCAGATATTTCTATTAAGACGATTGCTGCCTGGTTGCTTTCAGATAATCTGGATTTTGATGGGCTTTACTACCATCGCCAAGATTTAGAGGCTTACTTTAACGATATTGTTCATGAAAAAGCATAGGAGGTTTGATATGTTAGCATTGATAAAAGCAGATTATTTTAGAATTTTTCGCTCTCGTGGTTTCTGGATAGCTCAACTCTTGATTTTGGGAGTTGTCTATCTTACAGCAAGCGGTGGACAATTTAGTATCGGAGCAAGTGTCGCAGAAGAAAGCCCTCAAGTAGTCCTAAGAACGGCTTATGATACCATGCTTTACGCCAGCCATAACTTTAGCAACTATTACTTTTTATACCTGCCATTTTTTGTTATAATTGTAGCAACTGATTTTACTAAGAAATTATACAAAAACACTATCACTATCGGAGTTTCAAGAGGTCTTTTGGTTGTGACAAAGTGGGTGGAGTTTCTCTTGCTGAATATCGTAGAGAGCTTACTCATCTACGGAGTGAGCTTTGGAATTGCGAGTCTCCACTTGCCGCTGGGACATTTATCCACTGATGCTTGGCTGAATCTCTTTTTAGGCTTTTTACTACAAGTAGCGGTTATCCAGATTGCCTACACACTAGCTTTGGTTGTGTTGGTGGCTACGAAATCAACGGTTTTAGTGACTGTATTTGTCTTTACATGGTCTATCATCATCACTATACTCTATCTCTTTTTGAAAAATGATTTGATTATGTTCGTCAGTGTAGACGCCATTTTATCAAATGTCCAGTCTATTTTAGCAAATAACACTCTGTTGGCTAAAACACTTGGTGTGCAGTTTGGTTTGTTTATCGTTGGTTTCTTAGCAAGTATTCAGATTTTCAAACGGCAATCATTGTAGGGGAGATTATGACAGCAACTATTCTCATCATTGAAGACCATAATGATATTCAGCGATTATTATGCGAAGAGTTATCCACCGATTATCAGGTACTTCAGGCTTACTCAGGAACAGAAGGACTATTGTATCTAAAGACAGAAAAGCCTGATTTGGTTTTGCTTGATATTATGTTACCAGGGCTTAGCGGACAGGAGGTGCTAGAGCAAGCTCGTCAGTTCTCTGATGTCCCTATCATCATGGTAACGGCGCTGGATGATAAAGCAATGGTGAGTCAATATTTGCTCTCAGGAGCTAATGACTATGTGACAAAACCCTTTGATTTGAATGAATTGCGTGCTCGTATCGCTGTTCAGCTGCGCCTAGCGCACACAAGCACAGACAAGCCTACTGATACCTTAAAACATCTCAACATCACTCTTGATCTTCAGACATTTGAGATAAGATCGGAAGCTGTCAGTCTCTCTCTGAGTAAAAAAGAGTTTGACATTTTTAAGCTTTTACTCGAAAATCCTCAAAAAGTGTTTACCAAAGCCCAACTCTATGAAAACGTATGGAAAGAACCTTTTCTTGCAGAAGAGCATGTGCCTAATACCCAACTTAGTAATCTGCGTAAAAAACTGCATCAGCTAGACCCGACACAAGAGTATATCAAAACTGTTTGGGGGATTGGTGTGCGTCTAACAGAAAGTCGTGATCTATGATAGAGTGGCTTGTCATTTTAGTCTTGGTGCTCTGCCTTAGCTATTTCGTGTTTAGATACAGATATTTTAAGCAAGCGACTAGGACACTGTATACAGATATTTTAGAAAAAAGAGAAACACAATCGCTATTGACCTTGACAACACATGAGCAAATGCCAGAGTTTCAAACTTTAGTTGAGCAAGTCAATGAATTATTTGAAGATCAAGAAAGCAAGCAAAAGCAATTGCATGCTCAGCAAAAAGAGCTACAAATCGCTATCCAAAATATCACCCATGACTTGCGTACACCTCTGACAGTTGCTAGTGGTTACGTGCAGCAATTGTCCTATAAAACTGAATTTTTAGATACAGACGCTAGAGATAAGTTCACCTTTACCTTGCAGCAGTTAGAGACGGTCAACAAGCGTCTCACTTTGCTGATGGATTATTATCGTATATTACAGGGAACTTTGCAATTAGAGCCTATCTTGACAAATGTGAGTGAGATGATTCTACAGACTTTACTGATGTATGAGAGTGCCATAGAGGAAAAGTGTCTAGAAGTTCACCTTGTTATTGAAGAAAACATCCAGTTGATGGTTGATCAGGCGGTTTTACAGAGACTTTTGCAAAATATCTTTGGTAATGTTCTTAACCACGGGCAAGATTTTCTCACAGTCGAGCTCTCAAAAAATACACAAGAGATTAGCCTTTCTGTCAAAAACGGTTTAAAGGCACCCATTACTCATATTGAGCGGTTAACGGAGCGCTTTTATTCGGAAGATCTATCAAAGACATCCACTTCAAGCGGTTTAGGATTATTTATCGTCGAGCGTTTTGCAAGAGAGCTAGGAGGCGTACTGCATTTAGACGCTACAGACGAAGAGTTTTGCCTCCAAATTATCTGGCAAATAACATGAAAAACAACTTTCTTACCGTAGAAAGTTGTTTTTTTTCAAAAAAAGTTCACGTTTTTAGTTTCTTTTACGAATAAATAGATGAAAGGTAAAATATCATGTTGATTAAAAATATTTCATCTTTATTACAATAAGTGTTGACATGTGTTACAAAGAGAGGTAAAATAAAGGTGAAAAAGATGTTAATCGTTGTATGGTAACAGCAATTTATTAACAGATAGAGGAGAAGAACAATGAAATATGGAGTTAATGAAAAACAACGCTACTCAATTCGCAAATACGCCTTTGGTGCAGCATCTGTCTTGATTGGCTGTGCCTACATGGCAAATGCTCAAGTCGCAAAGGCTGACCAAACAACAGCAAGTGACTCAGCAGTCGCAAAAACTGTCGTTGAAAACAGTGGAACAATTGTAGTTGACAAATCCACACAACCAGACAACACCGTCACTTTTGATAATTTGACAACTAAAGGCTCAGCTTGGGCAAATACAAACGTCGTTGACAATACCCAAGCACAAGCTGTATCAAGCACACCAGCTGCAAGTACAGCTACACCAGCGCAACCAACAGCAACAACTAAAGAAAACACAACTACACCATCAGAAGCAGCAACATCAACTAGCAATGTTGCAACACAACCAGCTGCTACATCTACAGCACAAACATCTACTAACGTCACCAAAGAAGCAACAGTTGTCGTCACTTACCCAGACGGCTCAACAGACGAAGTCAAAGTTAACTACACCGTCGCTGGACAAACAGACGCTGATAAGAATGAACCAACTGTTCGCACACAAACAGTCCGCCAAGGACAAACACCAACCGCAGATTTCTTCATTACCAACAAAGACAGTCTACCAGCAGGTACAACCTTTAGCTATAAAGATGACTCTGCTCCAAAAACAGAAACACCTGCGACTACGCCTACAGCAACTAAACCAAGTACAACTGATACTGTCGCAGAACCTGCAAAACCAACAGAAACACCAGTAACTACTCCAACAACTACTAAACCAAGTGATCCTGAAACAGTAAAAACACCTGAAAAGGCTGAAACACCAACTGCAGCGACTAAAGATGATACTTCTAAGGAAGAAAGCAAACCTGCCGAAGCACCAGCTAAAGACAAAGTTGTCAAAGAAGTTATAACTGGTCCAGAATTACCAGCTAGTGGTCGCTATACCTTCACTGAAAAGACAGCCGTTTACACCACACCAAGCACCAACAGTAGCGTTTCTTTCTACTACAACAAGGGGGAATATGTCAACTATGACAAGGTCTTAGACGCTGAAAATGCTCGCTGGATTTCTTACGTCAGCTACAGTGGTATCCGCCGTTACGCTAAGGTAGGAGAACTCACTAAGGTTCTTGAAGAAGTGACAGACGCTGAAAGCACTGAAACAAGCAAAAACCGCAAACCTCAAGCTGCTAAGGGAACCTATGTTTTCCAAGACACAGCACAAGTCCGCAATGACGCTAAACTTTCAAGCCCAGTTGAGTTTGAGTTTACAAAAGGTGAAACTGTCAATTATGATAAAGTATTGACCGCAGATGACTACAACTGGATTTCTTATGTCAGCTACAGCGGAACACGTCGTTATGTAGCACTTGACAAAGTCGAAAAAGCAACAGCTGATACTACAAAAACACAAACACAACAAAAAGAAGAAACCAAACCAGCAAGCTTGAACTTGCCAGCAAGTGGTAACTATGTTTTTACAAATACTGTTCAAGTGCACAACGAAGCCAAACTCTCAAGTCCAGTACAGTTTGAATTCCGAAAAGGCGACCAAATCTACTACGACAAAGTGTTGACAGCTGATAACTACAACTGGCTATCTTATATGAGTAATAGCGGAACTCGTCGCTACGTTGCACTCAGCAAAGTCGAAACAGCAGCAACTACATCTAAACCTAGTGTTGTAACAGGAGACATCAAGGTGGAAAATGTGACTGCTAAAGGCTTTGACGTTGTTGTCAGCAATGTCTCTGACACCCAAGGTGTCAAAGCGGTGAAAGTGCCTGTTTGGACAAGCCAAAATGGACAAGATGACATCATCTGGTACGACGCTACTAAACAAAGCTCTGGTGATTACAAGGTGGCTGTTAAGATTAGCGACCACAAAAATAATACTGGTGAATACAATGCTCACTTGTATTATGTCCAAAACGATGGCAGCTTAAAAGGTGTTGCTGCGACAAAAACGACAGTTGAAGCAGAAGCAAGCACACAAGCAAAATCAGAAACACCAAATCTCCCAGCAAGTGGCAAATACACCTTTACAGATACAGTAGAAGTACGTAATGACGCTAAACTCTCAAGCCCAGTACAATTTGAGTTTAAAAAGGGAGAGTATGTCAACTATGATAAAGTGTTGACAGCCGACGACTACAACTGGATTTCTTACGTTAGCTACAGTGGCACACGTCGCTACATTGCTCTCAACAAAGTTGAAAATACTACAGTTGAAACTCCACAAAAAGAAGAAACCAAACCAGCAACTCCAGCTAAATCAGAAGCTGTATCAACTCTTCCAAGTTCAGGCACTTATCGCTTTACAGAACGAGCAGATATCAAAAATGAACCAAAAACTTCAAGCCCAGCGCTTGCTTACTACAATGCTGGTGATTCTGTCAACTACGACAAAACCCTAGTGGCAGATAACCAAAATTGGATTTCTTATATCAGCCGTAGCGGTAATCGTCGCTACATCTCTGTTGGAAAAGCAACACCTGCTACACCTGCCAGTGCACCAGCTGAAACAAAAACAGACCTTCCAAGTTCAGGTTCTTACACTTTTGACAACCGTGTTAATGTGAAAAACGAACCAACTGCAGCTAGTGCTGTTGCTTTCTACCTCGATAAAGGTTACAAAGTTAACTATGACAAAGTGCTCAATGCAGACGGTCACCGTTGGATGAGCTATGTTAGCCGCAGTGGACAACGTCGCTATGTCCAATTTGACTAATAAAGTCATTTTGAAATCTGCTAAAACGCTACAAGTTATCTTGTGGCGTTTTTGAGTTCAGATGCCCAATTTACTACGATTTGCGATATAATAGAAGGTATGAATACTAAGATTTTAGAACAGTTAGAATTTGATAAAGTCATAGACTTGCTAACACCGTATTTACAGACGATGCAAGGAAAGGCAGAGTTAGCTCAGCTAAGACCCATGACGGACTATCGTCGTATCACGTCAAGTCTTGCTGAGGTTGACGACATGTCACAGATTTTTATCCAGTCGCATGGCTTTGCTCTAGGAGAGTTGCAGGATATATCAGAGAGTTTACGTCGCTTAGAGTTGTCTGCTGATTTGAATGTGGCAGAGCTGCAGGCACTAAAGCGTGTGCTACTGGTATCTAGTGAAACCAAGCGTTTTTATGATGATCTTGAAAATATAACTGTGGATTATCTGCGACCTTTATTTGAAAAGATAGACATTTTTCCACAGTTGCAGGGGGCTTTGCAGGCTATCAATGATGGTGGTTTTGTGGAGGATTTTGCCAGTCCTGAGCTGACTCGTATTCGTAGAAAGATTGCAGAGAGTGAGCGTGAGATTCGTGAGACACTACAGGATATTGTGAAAAAGCGTGGGGATATGCTGTCTGAGCAGCTGATTGTCAGCCGTGCTGGGCGTAGTGTTTTACCGGTTAAAAATACTTATCGCAATCGGATTTCTGGGATTGTACATGACATCTCTGCTTCAGGTAGCACGGTTTATATCGAGCCACGTGCGGTTGTTTCTTTAAATGAGCTGATTACGCAGTTGCGTGCAGATGAGCGCTATGAGGTGGCACGCATTCTGCATGAGTTGTCTGATTTATTGCGTCCACAGACTAATAGCATTCGCAATAATGCTTGGATTTTGGGGCATTTGGATTTTGTGCGTGCTAAGTATCTCTTTATGCGAGACTACTCTGCTGTTATCCCTAAACTCTCAGAAAACAAGACCATTCAATTGCTAAATATGCGTCACCCTTTGCTAGCCCATCCTGTTTCTAATAGCCTCTACTTTGGTGAAGAATTGACCAGTATTGTTATCACTGGACCCAATACAGGTGGTAAGACCATTATGCTTAAAACGCTTGGTCTAGCGCAGCTGATGGCACAGTCAGGTCTGCCGATTTTGGCAGACAAGGGCAGTAAAGTAGCTATCTTTACAGAGATTTTTGCAGATATCGGAGACGAGCAGTCCATTGAGCAGAGCTTATCGACCTTCTCTAGTCACATGACACAGATTGTCTCTATTTTAGAGAATGCTAATGAGGATAGTTTGGTTCTCTTTGATGAGCTCGGTGCTGGGACAGACCCTCAAGAAGGAGCCAGTCTTGCTATGGCTATCCTTGAGCATTTGCGTCTAAGTGGTATTAAAAATATGGTCACCACTCATTATCCAGAGCTAAAAGCTTATGGGATTGAGACTGCTTTTGTTGAAAATGCTAGCATGGAGTTTGACACGACAACGCTTAGTCCGACTTATCGCTTTATGCAGGGTGTCCCTGGTCGTTCAAATGCTTTTGAAATTGCAAGGCGCTTAGGCTTGCCTGAGATTATCGTGGCTGATGCTGAAAGTCAGACGGATAAGGAGAGCGATGTCAACCGTATCATTGAGCGCTTGGAAGAACAAACGCTTGAGAGCCGTAAACGTTTAGAGCGCATTCGTGAGGTTGAAAAAGAAAATCTGAAGTTTAACCGAGCGGTCAAAAAGCTCTACAATGAATTTTCACACGCACGTGATAAAGAGCTTGAAAAGGCTTATCAAGAAGCGCAAGCTATTATTGATGAGGCAAAAGAGAAGAGTGATGAAATTTTAAAGACGCTGACAGCTAAAAGCCAGCTAAAACCGCACGAAGTTATTGGTGCCAAAAAAGAGCTTGACAGTTTAGTCAAAGAGCCTGATTTATCCAAAAATAAAGTGCTTAGAAAGGCGAAGAAAGCTAAGGCACAAAGGGCAGCTCGTGTGGGCGATGACATCATCGTAACCCGCTATGGTCAACATGGTACCCTTATCAACCAACTCAAGGACGGGCGTTTTGAGGCGCAAGTTGGTTTGATTAAGATGACGCTAAAGCCAGATGAGTTTACTTTAGTGCGTGCTCAAAAAGAAACGCCAAAACCAAAACGTGCTAAACAAGTGAAAGTCGTTAAAAAAGTGAGTCAAACTGGTCCACGAGCACGTCTTGACCTAAGAGGCATGCGCTATGAAGAGGCTATGCAGGAGCTAGACCGCTTTATTGACCAAGCGTTGCTTAATAACATGGCACAAGTCGACATTATCCATGGTATCGGTACAGGTGTCATCCGTGAGGGGGTTACCAAGTATCTGCGCCGTAATAAACATGTCAAGAACTTTGGTTATGCCCCTCAAAATGCTGGCGGTTCCGGGGCAACAATTGTTACCTTGGGCTAAGCTAGCTTAATATGAAGGAGTTTTGTATGTTTGATTATCAAAGACGCTATGACAGCTGGACAGTGCCTTTTAGGCGCTATCCGATGCTTGTCTCATTGTTGAGTTTAGCCAATCATTTTTTGACACATGCCATGTACATCATCTACCCTATTTTGCTGGTACTTGTGTATATGGACCAAGGGTTCTCACTGCTTTTAGGGATTTTGGTTCTTGTTCCAGCCATTAGTTTTAGTTTGGTGTCTCTTTTTCGTCATCTTTACAATCAACCTCGTCCCTACGAAACGTGGGATTTCAGTCCCTTGATTATCAAAACTAGCCAAGGCAAATCAATGCCAAGTCGCCATGTTTTTTCAGCGAGCATGGTTAGCATGTGTGCTTTACGCTTATCTTTTCCCTTTGGGCTTATGCTGTTAGGCTTTTCACTCATCTTAGCATTTTGCCGTGTGCTTGGCGGTGTGCATTATCCCAAGGATGTTTTGATTGGCTATGTTTTAGGCTTCTCATTTGGTCTCCTCCTCTTTTTGGTGTAGCAATTAGTGGAAAATGTTCTTATTTTTGTGTAGAATAAGACCATGATTAGATAGGAGGCTTATTATGGCTTACGCAATTACAGATGCAACATTTGAACAAGAGACAAAAGAAGGTCTCGTCCTTATTGATTTTTGGGCAACATGGTGTGGTCCATGTCGTATGCAGGCACCTATTCTTGAGCAATTAGAAGCAGAATTTGATGAAGATGACCTCAAGATTGTCAAAATCGATGTGGATGAAAATCCAGAAACGGCACGCAGCTTTGGCATTATGTCTATTCCGACATTGATGTTCAAAAAAGACGGTCAAGTCGTCAAGCAAGTCGCAGGTGTGCACACCAAAGAACAACTAAAAGCGATTATTAATGAAATAAATGCTTAGTTATTATCATTAAAAAGAGACTAGCTTCTATGAAGCTAGTCTCTTTTTGGGCTTAATACCCTTTCTTTTTTTGGTGGCGTTTTTCTTGTTTGAGCTGGTATTTGTAGGTGGTTAAAGCACGCTGTTTTTTCTTTTTAGCTGTTTTTCGCTTTTGCTTAACTAAATCATGTGTTTTTTGTAATGCCAGCTGTGCCTTTGTCAAAACAATTGGTTGTTTCTTGGCACGGTTTAATTCACGTTGCATGCGCTTTGGATTTTTCTTTTTAGGACTGCTCTGTATTTTAAGGATAGAAGTTGCAGGGCTGATTTCTTCCTGCTTTTTCATCCAAATGGTTAAATCTTTACCAATAAATGTGATAATATCGGCTTCATGAAAGTCCCCTCCTCAAGTAAAAATCAAGGATAATGGACGACCCGCAGGGAAGGTTACTGACATCAAAGATGCTTGCAGACTACCAACTGCAATGTGTTTTTATATCAGCTTTATTATACAATGTGCTTAGTCAAAGTTCAAATCAAAAAAAGTAGTGAATAGTCACTACTTTTAAGTCGTTTTTCTAAATTTCAATTGACTGTAAATGCCAAAGACTACAATCCAAATGAGTGAGCCAATTGCTCCGACAACGGTGTCTGCTTGCATAAAGAGAATGGCATAGACAAAGAGCATAAAGGCGATAGTGAGCGGATTTAGGATTTTGTAGGCTGGCATGAGGTAGCCGTCTGTCATAAAGTCATCGGACTTGCGGTATTTGAGGTGAGCAATCATAGTCAGGATGTAGATAGCGATATAAACCCCTGATGAAGAAGCGGTAATCAGTGTAAAGGTATTTTTGATAGCAGGAATCATGCTGATAAGCGCTGAAGCTGCGATGACAATAGCTGAGAAGATAATGGATTTACTTGGTACACCAGAGCGTGATAGGGTGTTGATTTTAGCCTTGTTCATCCATTTTGTAGGGGCTTCGTTGGCTAACTGATAAAGATGGCGTCCAGTTGAGTAGAGCGTAGAGTTCAGAGCAGAAGCTGCTGATGTGAGGACGACAAAGTTAATAAGAGCTGCCGCCCATTTAAAGCCTGCTAATTGAAAGACCATAACAAAAGGTGAATTTTCAAGGCTGCTACCACCGCCAGAAAAAGCTCGCCAAGGAATGATGGTCATAATGGCAACCAAAGCACCGACATAAAAGATAACGATACGCATAGGAATTTCTTGGATGGCTTTTGGAAGAACAGTTCGTGGATTGGCTGTTTCAGAGACAGTGATTCCGACAAACTCAATCGCTTGATAAGCAAAGAAAACCATCTGGAAAGACACCAAGAACTTCATCCAACCATTTGGAAACCATTCAAAGTTATGGAAGATATTGTTAAGACTAACAGGACCTTCAGGTGTTTTAAAACCAGTCACCAGCATGATAATAGCCGTTGCAATCAAAGCTAGAATAGCGATAATCTTAATCATGGCAAACCAAAACTCGGTTTCTCCAAAGACCTTAACAGCGATGAGATTGACAGAAGCTAACAGCACCAAAAAGACAATCTGAATAATCCAAGACGGCCAAGTCGGAAACCAATACTGCATGTACTTGGCAACGGCTGTAATCTCTGCCATCCCAAGGAAAATCAGTGAGACCCAGTAAGACCAGCCAGCAAAATAGCCCCAGCCTTGTCCTAAATAGCGTGTGATAAAGTTGATAAAGGTGTGCTGATCAGGGTCTTGATAGAGCATCTCTCCCATTGCTCGCATCATAAAGAACATAAAGACGCCAGTGATGAGATAGACCAGTAAGATAGACGGTCCAGTCAGGGCAATGGAATTTCCCGCTCCCAAGAAAAGCCCAGTTCCAATCGTTCCTGCGATGGCAATGAGCTGGACGTGGCGGTTTTGAAGTCCACGCACCATCCCATTTTCTAAATGCTCCGTGTCCGTGTTTGTTGTTTGTTGTTTATTTGACATGAATATTCCTTTTCCTATCTAGTTTCACTTCTATTATACTAGATATTGAGGACAATTTCAATTTCATTGAAAAGTAGCCCTATTGACATCGTGAAAACTTGTTGTATAATATAGTGATATATGTAACATTAACAATAAGGAGAGTTATTAGATGATTTTATTAACATCTATTGAAAGTATCATTCCAATAGTGTTTTTAATCGCTCTTGGGTTTTACCTTTATCAAAAAAACTGGTTTGGAGAGACTTTTGCAGGCAATATCTCAAAGCTCATCATGAATGTCGCCTTGCCTGCTTCTATCTTTGTCTCAGTGCTCAAGTATCTGACCTTAGATAAGCTCATCCAAGTCGCTCCAGGGCTTCTTTATACCTTTGGGTCAGTCATTGTCGGCTACATTATCGCATTTATCGCAGTTAAGCTCTTTAAGATTCGCCCAGGGCGTCGTGGGGTCTTTATCAACACGGTAGCTAATGCCAATACAATTTTTATTGGTTTGCCTTTAAATATCGCTCTGTTTGGTGATAAAGCGCTGCCTTATTTCTTGGTTTACTATATCACAAATACCGTTTCAACATGGGCGTTTGGGGCTTTGTTGATTGCACGTGATAGTAAGGATGGTCAGGCTAAGCAAACAGGTGGTTTCAACTGGAAAAAACTGCTCCCTGCACCGCTGATTGGTTTTTTAGTAGCACTTGTTTTCTTGCTCTTTAGCATTCCAGTGCCTGACTTTGCGACCAACACGCTGACTTATCTAGGGAATTTGGTAACGCCTTTATCATTGATTTACATTGGGATTGTGCTCGCTAAAGCTGGTCTTTCTAGTATCAAGTTTGACCGTGATACGATTCTAGCTTTAATTGGACGCTACATTGTCTTACCTGTCGTGACTGTCCTTATCTTATGGTTGTTTGGTAAAGGACTTCCAGCAGATGAGTACAAGACCTATGTCGTACAAGCTTCTGTGCCGGCGCTGGCTGTTCTACCTATTCTTGCTAACGAAGGTGGCGGTGATGTCGAATATGCAACCAACATCGTTACAACCTCAACACTCTTGTTTGTTGTTGTGATTCCAATTGTTGTTGCCCTTCTTGGTGTTTAAAAAGGATAAGCTTTTGCTTATCCTTTTCTTGTGACCACTCTATAAGTTAAATAACCCACCAGCATGCCAAAGAAGTTTTGAGCAAGATTGCCCCAGACGCTAGCAAGAGCAGCGCCCCAGCCTTGTCCAAGCACTACAGAGCCTACAACATACCAGCCCACCATGATAAGGCTGGCAAGAGCTAAGCCAAGAATGCGCTTTTTGCCTGTCCAGCCAGCAAAGTAACCCTGCGCACCGTGAGCGATAAGGCTGTGAATCATCCATTGAGGATAGCCTGCTAAAAGGTCAATCAGAAAACCAGATAAGCCACCAACAACAGCGCCAGCTTTGCTCCCTAGATAAAAACTGGTAAAGTAAATGCCAGCGTCAAGAAGTGTCAGAAAGCCTGTTGGCGTTGGTATCATGATAAAGCGTCCTAAAACAACCGATAAGGCAGTGAGAATAGCAAGTAAAGTCAATGTTCGTGTACGGCTAGATGTCATAAATCCCTCCACAATCTGTTATGATTTGATTGTAAAGGAATCATAAATAAAGTACAATAGAGAAAAAAAGAAAGTGTAGGGGGACAGATATGACAAAAGTTGAGGCGATAAAGTCCTATATCATCGCAGAAATCAAAAAAGGAGACTTAAAAGCAGGTGACAAACTACCCTCTATACGAAAGCTGGCTAACGATTTTTCCTGCAACAAAGACACCGTGCAAAAGGCGCTTTTAGATTTGCGCTATGAGCATTACATCCATGCCATTGAAAAGTCGGGCTATTATGTTTTTGAAAATCCTCATCAAGAGGTGGAGACTCTAGACTTACCTGATTCTGAAATTGCCAATCTAGCCTACGAAGATTTTAGGCTCTGTCTCAATGAAACCTTGATTGGACGTGAGAGTTATTTGTTTAACTATTTTCATAAGCAAGAAGGCTTGCCCGAGTTGATAGATGTAGCACATCAATTGCTCCTTGAGGGAGACGTCTATAGTAAGCGTGAGCAGCTTGTCATTACAGCTGGGACGCAACAAGCGCTCTATATTCTCACGCAGCTAGATTTTCCAAATGGGAAAACAGATATTTTACTAGAGCAGCCGACTTATGACAGGATGGTTGACTTGGTTGGTCAGCTGTCGCTGCCTTACCAAACCATCTCAAGAAAGATAGATGGTATCGACTTTGATGAGTTAGAAGCGATTTTTCAAAAAAGCTCTATTAAGTTTTTTTACCTCATGCCAAGACTTCACAATCCCTTGGGGACTTCCTATACGCCCGAGGAGATGGAGCGTTTGGTATTTTTAGCAGAAAAGTACGATGTCTATTTAGTTGAGGATGATTATATGTCTGATTTTGCTGAAAAAGCACCGCTACATTATTATGATACCTTTGAGCGTGTTATCTACCTCAAGTCGTTTTCAAGCACCATTTTTCCAGCGCTTCGTTTAGCGGTTGTTTGTCTCCCCACATGTCTCAAGCAGGCTTTTATTGATTATAAGAAACTCATGGATTATGATACTCACTTGATTTTACAAAAAGCTTTGGCGCTTTACATCAATAATGGCATGTATGCTAAAAACACCCACTATCTAAAAGAGCGCTACCACAAGCAAGTCGAAGAGGGAGAAGCCCTTGTTGCACATAAGTCTACGCTCCCACCACACAGTATCCGCTATCATCATGTTTTGCTGGACGTGTCAGCTTTTAAGAAAAATAAGTTGTCCAAGCTTCTTCGTCTGTCAGAGCCTTTGTCAGACTTTTATGTCAATTCAAAAGCACAGCGTGTCGTGCAAGTTTCTAGTGCTGATAGGCTGGAGCAGATGTTAGACCTGATTAGAGAGGATTTGCCTTAAAGTAGCCTGCCATTAGCTTTTTCTGTGGCGTTGCAAGGGGGTAATTGTCTAAGTCCTCTTTTTTCACCCAAGCAAGAGTCTTATCATCAGCTAGCCTGTCATCAAGAACCATACCTGCTATGATGTCCATCAGCCACCTTCTGTGGCTAAAGGTGTGTTTGACAAGTGGAAAGGTTTGGTCTGACCAGACAGGCTGCAAGTGGTAGTCCTTTTCAAAGACTGTTTTTTGCGAGATTGTAGGAGATTCCTTGCTGTCTGCCTCAAATAGGGAAAGTTGCTGTGCTACTATTTGCGTCTCTAAAAGCGGAAAAGACCAGAAACCAGCTAAAAGACGCTCGCTATCATTTTTTTCAAGCAAGAACTCTCCCTTGCTATTTGTGATAACAAAAGCTTGAATCTGTATTGGTTTTGGCTTTTTCTTTGGCTCCTTGATAGGGTATTTGTCCATGGTGTTATGGAGATAAGCAGCACTGAAAAAGCGAATGGGGCTTTCCTCTGGACGTGGATTTTTAGCGGATTCGATGTCAGCACCCAAGTCCATAAGCGCTTGATTAAAATCTCCAGGTCTTTTGGGATCAATCAAGACCTCACAGATAGCTTGAAAGATTTTTCTATTCTTGGGGTCACCGATATCGTAATTCACCTCAAATAAACGTGCCATTACCCGCATGACATTGCCATCTACAGCAGGCTCGACCAAGTCAAAAGCGATACTAGCAATAGCACCAGCAGTGTAAGGACCAATCCCTTTTAGCTGAGCAATCTCAGCGTAAGTCTCTGGGAAATGCCCACCAAAGTCGGTTATAATCTGCTGCGCTGCGATTTGCATATTACGAACTCGAGAGTAGTAGCCTAGTCCCTCCCAAGCTTTGAGCAGTCTTTCCTCGTCTGCGTTAGCGAGGTCAGCTATGGTTGGAAACCACTCCAAAAAACGCTCATAATAAGGAATGACGGTCGCGACCTGTGTTTGCTGCAGCATAATCTCAGAAATCCAAATAGGATAAGGATTTTTCGTATGACGCCAAGGCAAATCACGCTTTTCCCTGTCATACCAAGCAAGGAGAGTTTTCCTAAAACTGTCAATTTTGTCGGTATCCCACATATCAATACCATATTGTTTAAAATCAATCATAGTGTTATTATAGCAAAGATTTCACCAAAAAAGTTTTTTGACTTTTTCGCATCAAAATCCTTGACAAAAGGAAACGCTTACATTATAATTAAAGTATAAAAAATAAAGATAATCAAAGGAGGAAACTTCTATGATGAATCAAAACAAGTCTCGGTATAAAAATGGTGATTCCATTTAAGGTAGGCAAAACAAGAGACTTTACAAAATGTTAATGATGTCGTTCAGGAACCGGTAGGCAGATGTTGCTTTATAGGAGGTGACACTTATGTTGATGTTAAACATAGGGCGTTATCGCAACGGTGATAAGGCGCTGTTTATAAAGTGAGATGGAGGAATGGCTATGTTACATGTATCACGGTATAAAAATGGAGACAAAAAAGCTAGTCGCATAAAATAGTTTAGGAGGTGTCTCCAATGTAAAAAGACAGTTGTTTTTAGCTAATCTTGTTATGGGAGCGAGGTGGCTTATGTTACAAATGACACTTAATAGGTATAAAAACGGAGATTAAGACAGTTCGAGAGAGTATATAACGGAACAGTCGCTGTTAATGTGAAGAATGTCTTTTTGAGTAAGAGGTAAGCATTATCTTAGAAGTTGTGAAAAATAAGGAGCTTAATCTTATGCTAAAATTAAATATCAAACGCTATAAAAATGGTGATAACTAACTTCCCTCCTTATGATATGACAATAATATTTTTTAGCCCATAACCAGACGTGGTTATGGGTTTTTAATTGCCACGTAGCTATCAAAGAAGAAAATGGGGCAACATTTGCTGAGAACATAAATAACTAAAAGTGCTTGCATTTGTCTCTAAAAAACGATATAATACTAAATTGTGAGTGTACCTCACTTACCCCTTGCTAGTCTTGGGGTCATTAGACCAAAAGGAGGAAAACTATCAATGGCTAAATACGAAATTCTTTATATTATTCGTCCAAACATTGAGGAAGAAGCTAAAAACGCTTTGGTAGCACGCTTTGATGCTATCTTGACAGACAATGGTGCAACTATTGTTGAATCAAAAGACTGGGAAAAACGTCGTCTTGCTTATGAAATCCAAGACTTTCGTGAAGGTCTTTACCACATCGTTAACGTTGAAGCTGACAATGATGTAGCTCTTAACGAATTTGACCGTCTGTCAAAAATCAATACTGACATTCTTCGTCACATGATTGTTAAACTTGACGCATAAGAGGTGTCCTCATGATAAATAATGTAGTGCTAGTAGGTCGTATGACCCGTGACGCAGAGCTTCGTTACACACCAAGTAATCAAGCTGTAGCGACATTTACTTTGGCTGTTAATCGTAATTTTAAAAATCAAAATGGTGAGCGTGAGGCAGACTTTATTAATGTGGTTATCTGGCGTCAGCAAGCTGAAAATCTTGCAAACTGGGCTAAAAAAGGTACGTTGATTGGTGTGACTGGCCGTATTCAGACTAGAAATTATGAAAATCAACAAGGTCAACGTGTCTATGTCACAGAAGTTGTTGCTGATAATTTCCAAATTTTGGAAAGCCGTGCAGCACGTGAGAGCCATACTGGTAACTACAGTGGTGGATTTGATACTCCTAGCTCAACAGCTGGCTATTCTAGTCCATCGCAAGGAACACCAAATTTTGCTAGAGATAACAATGCTCCATTTGGCAATTCAAGCCCAATGGACATCTCTGACGATGATTTACCATTTTAATAATATAAAGGAGAAAAAACATGGCTCAACCACGTCGTGGCGGATTCAAACGCCGTAAAAAAGTTGATTATATTGCAGCTAATAAGATTGAATATGTTGATTACAAAGATACAGAATTGCTTAGCCGTTTTGTATCAGAACGTGGTAAAATTTTACCACGTCGTGTAACTGGTACTTCAGCTAAAAATCAACGTAAAGTTACAACTGCTATTAAACGTGCACGTGTTATGGCACTTATGCCTTTCGTGAACGAAGACTAATCCTAAAAAGCCACCCTCTAGGTTGGCTTTTTTATGTGTTTTCCTTTATGTTTCCTATTCCTTTTCGAATAAGTAATACGAGGAGGATATATGAAAGCAAAATACAAAAGCCTATTATTACTAAGCCTGCTAGGCGGTAGCCTAGCCCTAAACACTACTAGCGAAGCCGCAGTGCTGGGTGATAACTACCCGAACCAGTGGAAGAGTGGCTACGGCGCCGATAGCTGGGGCATGTACCTAAGACAGTGTACATCCTTCGTCGCCTTCAGACTAAGCAGCGCTAATGGCTTTAGCCTCCCTGGCGGGTATGGCAATGCCATCAGTTGGGGCAGTGTGGCTAGAAGCCAAGGCTACCGCGTAGACATGACTCCCGCTGTCGGTTCCGTCGCTTGGTTCTCAGCTGGCGTTAACGGCGCAGGAGGCTATGGACATGTGGCCTGGGTGGCAGAAGTCAATGGCGATACTGTCACCATTGAGGAGTACAACTACGATTGCGGCCAAGGTCCCGAGAAATACTACCGCCGCAGCTTCCATAAAAGCCAAGTGTCCGGCTACATCCACTTCAAGGACCTGGGGGCAAGCACCGTAACCTCATCCCCATCTGTGCAGTCAACCCCATCACCATCAAGTACACTCTCAACCAGCGGCACCTACACCTTCACTAGCCGCCACGGGATCAAGAACGCACCCCAACAATCCAGCAGCGATATCGCCTATTACGATGCCGGCAGCAGTGTCCGCTATGATAAAACGGTCATCTCAGACGGCTATGAGTGGCTTTCCTATATCAGTTATTCTGGGGCTCGCCGCTATATCGCGATAGACTAAGAGAAAAGACCTTAGGGCCTTTTTTCATTTTTTTATAAAAAAGATTAAAAAAGTTATTGACAGTGTAGATGAAGTTTGATAAACTAATATAGCTGTCAAACGAGAGGACGTTAACACGAGAGGTTGAAAAAACTTCAAAAAAAGTGTTGACAAGCTATTAAAAGTTTGATAGAATATAGAAGTTGTCTCTTGAGAGACAAAGACCTTTGAGAACTGAACAAGACGATGTGCAGGGCTTCTTAAAGAAGTCAAAAATAAATCTGTCAGAGAACAGAATGAGTGAAGACTCAAACAAATCATGATTTAAATGAGAGTTTGATCCTGGCTCAGGACGAACGCTGGCGGCGTGCCTAATACATGCAAGTAGAACGCTGAAGGGAGAAGCTTGCTTCTTCTGGATGAGTTGCGAACGGGTGAGTAACGCGTAGGTAACCTGCCTGATAGCGGGGGATAACTATTGGAAACGATAGCTAATACCGCATAAGAGGTAATAACACATGTTATTAGTTTAAAAGGGGCAATTGCTCCACTATCAGATGGACCTGCGTTGTATTAGCTAGTTGGTAAGGTAACGGCTTACCAAGGCGACGATACATAGCCGACCTGAGAGGGTGATCGGCCACACTGGGACTGAGACACGGCCCAGACTCCTACGGGAGGCAGCAGTAGGGAATCTTCGGCAATGGGGGCAACCCTGACCGAGCAACGCCGCGTGAGTGAAGAAGGTTTTCGGATCGTAAAGCTCTGTTGTAAGAGAAGAACGGATGTGGGAGTGGAAAATCCATGTCGTGACGGTATCTTACCAGAAAGGGACGGCTAACTACGTGCCAGCAGCCGCGGTAATACGTAGGTCCCGAGCGTTGTCCGGATTTATTGGGCGTAAAGCGAGCGCAGGCGGTTTCATAAGTCTGAAGTTAAAGGCAGTGGCTTAACCATTGTACGCTTTGGAAACTGTGAGACTTGAGTGCAGAAGGGGAGAGTGGAATTCCATGTGTAGCGGTGAAATGCGTAGATATATGGAGGAACACCGGTGGCGAAAGCGGCTCTCTGGTCTGTAACTGACGCTGAGGCTCGAAAGCGTGGGGAGCAAACAGGATTAGATACCCTGGTAGTCCACGCCGTAAACGATGAGTGCTAGGTGTTGGGTCCTTTCCGGGACTCAGTGCCGCAGCTAACGCATTAAGCACTCCGCCTGGGGAGTACGACCGCAAGGTTGAAACTCAAAGGAATTGACGGGGGCCCGCACAAGCGGTGGAGCATGTGGTTTAATTCGAAGCAACGCGAAGAACCTTACCAGGTCTTGACATCCCGGTGCCCGTCCTAGAGATAGGATTTTGCTTCGGCACACCGGTGACAGGTGGTGCATGGTTGTCGTCAGCTCGTGTCGTGAGATGTTGGGTTAAGTCCCGCAACGAGCGCAACCCTTATTGTTAGTTGCCATCATTCAGTTGGGCACTCTAGCGAGACTGCCGGTAATAAACCGGAGGAAGGTGGGGATGACGTCAAATCATCATGCCCCTTATGACCTGGGCTACACACGTGCTACAATGGCTGGTACAACGAGTCGCAAGTCGGTGACGGCAAGCTAATCTCTTAAAGCCAGTCTCAGTTCGGATTGTAGGCTGCAACTCGCCTACATGAAGTCGGAATCGCTAGTAATCGCGGATCAGCACGCCGCGGTGAATACGTTCCCGGGCCTTGTACACACCGCCCGTCACACCACGAGAGTTTGTAACACCCGAAGTCGGTGAGGTAACCTTTTAGGAGCCAGCCGCCTAAGGTGGGATAGATGATTGGGGTGAAGTCGTAACAAGGTAGCCGTATCGGAAGGTGCGGCTGGATCACCTCCTTTCTAAGGAAAAAACGGAACTGTACATTGTCTTGTTTAGTTTTGAGAGGTCTTGTGGGGCCTTAGCTCAGCTGGGAGAGCGCCTGCTTTGCACGCAGGAGGTCAGCGGTTCGATCCCGCTAGGCTCCATAGAATCGTAAGATTCTAGATTGTCCATTGAAAATTGAATAACTATCAAATAGCAACAAGAAAATAAACCGAAACGCTGTGATTTAATGAGTTTAAGGTCAATAGACCAAATAAGGTTAAGTTAATAAGGGCGCACGGTGGATGCCTTGGCACTAGAAGCCGATGAAGGACGTGACTAACGACGAAATGCTTTGGGGAGCTGTAAGTAAGCGCTGATCCAGGGATGTCCGAATGGGGGAACCCACTAACTAATGGTTAGTATCCTACACTGTTAAGGTGTAGGAGGGAAGACGCAGTGAACTGAAACATCTAAGTAGCTGCAGGAAGAGAAAGCAAAAGCGATTGCCTTAGTAGCGGCGAGCGAAACGGTAAGAGGGCAAACCAAAGAGTTTACTCTTTGGGGTTGTAGGACTGCAATGTGGACTTAATGATTATAGACGAGTCATCTGGAAAGATGAGCCAAAGAGAGTAAAAGCCTCGTAGTCGAAATAGTGATTATACCTAGCAGTATCCTGAGTACGGCGGGACACGAGAAATCCCGTCGGAATCTGGGAGGACCATCTCCTAACCCTAAATACTCTCTAGTGACCGATAGTGAACCAGTACCGTGAGGGAAAGGTGAAAAGTACCCCGGAAGGGGAGTGAAATAGAACCTGAAACCGTGTGCCTACAACAAGTTCGAGCCCGTTAATGGGTGAGAGCGTGCCTTTTGTAGAATGAACCGGCGAGTTACGATATGATGCGAGGTTAAGTTGAAGAGACGGAGCCGTAGGGAAACCGAGTCTTAATAGGGCGACTTAGTATCATGTCGTAGACCCGAAACCATGTGACCTACCCATGAGCAGGGTGAAGGTGAGGTAAAACTCACTGGAGGCCCGAACCAGGGCACGTTGAAAAGTGCTTGGATGACTTGTGGGTAGCGGAGAAATTCCAAACGAACTTGGAGATAGCTGGTTCTCTCCGAAATAGCTTTAGGGCTAGCGTCGATGTTAAGTCTCTTGGAGGTAGAGCACTGTTTGGGTGAGGGGTCCATCCCGGATTACCAATCTCAGATAAACTCCGAATGCCAATGAGATATAATCGGCAGTCAGACTGCGAGTGCTAAGATCCGTAGTCGAAAGGGAAACAGCCCAGACCACCAGCTAAGGTCCCAAAATAATTGTTAAGTGGAAAAGGATGTGGGGTTGCACAGACAACTAGGATGTTAGCTTAGAAGCAGCTATTCATTCAAAGAGTGCGTAATAGCTCACTAGTCGAGTGACCCTGCGCCGAAAATGTACCGGGGCTAAAACAATTTACCGAAGCTGTGGATCCCTTAGGGGATGGTAGGAGAGCGTTCTATGTGTGTTGAAGGTGTACCGTGAGGAGCGCTGGAACGCATAGAAGTGAGAATGCCGGTATGAGTAGCGAAAGATGGGTGAGAATCCCATCCACCGTAAGACTAAGGTTTCCAGGGGAAGGCTCGTCCGCCCTGGGTTAGTCGGGACCTAAGGAGAGACCGAAAGGTGTATCCGATGGCCAACAGGTTGATATTCCTGTACTAGTGTATGAAGTGATGGAGGGACGCAGTAGGCTAACTTGTCCCAGCGATTGGAAGTGCTGGGCTAAGCAGTGAGGTGTGATATGAGTCAAATGCTTATATCTATAACACCAAGCTGTGATGGGGAGCGAAGTTTAGTAGCGAAGTGAGTGATGTCACACTGCCAAGAAAAGCTTCTAGCGTTAATCATACACTACCCGTACCGCAAACCGACACAGGTAGTCGAGGCGAGTAGCCTCAGGTGAGCGAGAGAACTCTCGTTAAGGAACTCGGCAAAATGGCCCCGTAACTTCGGGAGAAGGGGCGCTGGCTTTAAGTCAGCCGCAGTGAATAGGCCCAAGCAACTGTTTATCAAAAACACAGCTCTCTGCTAAATCGTAAGATGATGTATAGGGGGTGACGCCTGCCCGGTGCTGGAAGGTTAAGAGGAGGGTTTAGCTTTTAGCGAAGATCTGAATTGAAGCCCCAGTAAACGGCGGCCGTAACTATAACGGTCCTAAGGTAGCGAAATTCCTTGTCGGGTAAGTTCCGACCCGCACGAAAGGCGTAATGATTTGGGCACTGTCTCAACGAGAGACTCGGTGAAATTTTAGTACCTGTGAAGATGCAGGTTACCCGCGACAGGACGGAAAGACCCCATGGAGCTTTACTGCAGTTTGATATTGAGTATCTGTACCACATGTACAGGATAGGTAGGAGCCTATGAAATTGGGACGCCAGTCTCAATGGAGGCGTTGTTGGGATACTACCCTTGTGTTATGGCTACTCTAACCTAGATAGGTTATCCCTATCGGAGACAGTGTCTGACGGGCAGTTTGACTGGGGCGGTCGCCTCCTAAAAGGTAACGGAGGCGCCCAAAGGTTCCCTCAGAATGGTTGGAAATCATTCGCAGAGTGTAAAGGTATAAGGGAGCTTGACTGCGAGAGCTACAACTCGAGCAGGGACGAAAGTCGGGCTTAGTGATCCGGTGGTTCCGTATGGAAGGGCCATCGCTCAACGGATAAAAGCTACCCTGGGGATAACAGGCTTATCTCCCCCAAGAGTTCACATCGACGGGGAGGTTTGGCACCTCGATGTCGGCTCGTCGCATCCTGGGGCTGTAGTCGGTCCCAAGGGTTGGGCTGTTCGCCCATTAAAGCGGCACGCGAGCTGGGTTCAGAACGTCGTGAGACAGTTCGGTCCCTATCCGTCGCGGGCGTAGGAAATTTGAGAGGATCTGCTCCTAGTACGAGAGGACCAGAGTGGACTTACCGCTGGTGTACCAGTTGTCCTGCCAAGGGCATCGCTGGGTAGCTATGTAGGGAAGGGATAAACGCTGAAAGCATCTAAGTGTGAAGCCCACCTCAAGATGAGATTTCCCATGATTTTATATCAGTAAGAGCCCTGAGAGATGATCAGGTAGATAGGTTAGGAGTGTAAGTGTGGTGACACATGTAGCGGACTAATACTAATAGCTCGAGGACTTATCCAAAGAGTCATAAAGAAGTAGCGTAAGGTTAACTTGTTTAGATAGTTATTCAATTTTGAGTAGACAAGAGATCTATTCAATAGTTAAGTGACGATAGCCTAGGAGATACACCTGTTCCCATGCCGAACACAGTAGTTAAGCCCTAGAACGCCTGATGTAGTTGGGGGTTGCCCCCTGTTAGATATGGTAGTCGCTTGGCTCTTATCCGCCATAGCTCAGTTGGTAGTAGCGCATGACTGTTAATCATGATGTCGTAGGTTCGAGTCCTACTGGCGGAGTTGATAAACAAATGAGAGGTGTTTACCTCTTTTTTTGTACTATACTTCTGTATCTACACTATTTTCGTTAAAAAGAACATGACAAAAATGTCATGTTCTTTTTTTAGGGGAGACGCTATAATAGATTTATCAAATATAACGAAGGAGTTAGTAATGAATACTTTAGATTTTGATTATTTGTTTTGGGTTGTTAAGCCGCTGATTTGTCAACTGCAGGTGGGGTGTGATGAGGAAAGAAGAGAAGATATCCTGAGAGAGAGCAAGTTGTTGTTCTACCGATTGGTGCAACAATATCCAGAGTTGTTGGAGGACAAGGAACGTTTCTATCGTTATTATATCTGGGCGGTGAAGAGAGAGTTTATGGCAGGAAAATAAAACATGTTCAGATTGGTAGTAAGAAAATCTCTCAACAGTCTAGTTAGTAAACTCATACAGCTATAGGAAGTCGTATTCTATGGATAAAAGGGTTATGCTAGCTAGAGGTTTAACAAAACATGAAATTCTTATTTTGATTCATGGATCGCTAAAATAATAGTGATATGGGTATTGTGAATTTGGCAATTTTTTAGGGAATGATACATCATGAAACATAGGTTCCTTATGTAAAAAAATATTTTATCCAAGTATATTCATAGTATTGTTTTATCCAAAGATACTATGCGTACATGCGGGCCTCCATAAAAAAATGTTGTTCTTACAAGTATTTTGGAAAATATCCATCAAGAAAAAGAATAAAAAATACTCTACTAGTTTAGTAGAGTATTTTCGTTTTACAAGCAGGCGTATTAAGCTTTGTTAGCTGAGCCGAAAACGTCGATACGTTCTTCAACTGCTGCAGTGATAGCTTCGAATCCTGGTTTCAAGAATTTACGTGGATCGAAGAGTTTCTTCTTATCGTATTCAGCTTCGTTTGCATCGTATTCACGTACAAATTGACGTGTAGCGTTTGCAAATGCGATTTGGCACTCAGTGTTTACGTTAACTTTAGCAACACCAAGTTTGATAGCTGCTTGGATTTGATCATCAGGGATACCAGAACCACCGTGAAGAACGATTGGAGTTCCTGGGATAGCAGCTGTAATTTTTTCAAGGTGGTCAAGGTGAAGACCGTTCCAGTTTGCTGGGTATGGTCCGTGGATGTTACCGATACCTGCAGCCAAGAAGTCGATTCCAGTTTCAACCATTGCTTTAGCATCTTCGATTGGTGCCAATTCACCGTCACCGATGATACCGTCTTCTTCACCACCGATAGTACCAACTTCAGCTTCAACTGAGATACCTTTAGCATGTGCTTTTTCAACAACTACACGAGCTTTTTCAAGGTTTTCTTCAATTGGAAGGTGAGAACCGTCAAACATAACTGAAGTGTAACCAACTTCGATACATTCAAGAACGTCTTCGTAGTGACCGTGGTCAAGGTGAATAGCAACAGGAACAGTGATTCCCATTGATTCTACTAAGTTTTCAATAAGTGCTTTACAAAGTTTGTAACCACCCATGTATTTAGCAGCACCCATTGAAGTTTGGATAAGTACAGGAGCTTTTTTAGCTTCTGCAGCACGCAAAATTGCTTGAGTCCATTCAAGGTTGTTTGTGTTAAATCCACCAACTGCATAGCCGTTATCACGAGCAGCTTGGACAAATTTTTCAGCTGAAACGATTGCCATTTTAAGGCCTCCTAATTATTTTTTTGGGAATTATCCCATTTACATAGTAAATTATATCACAAATTGAAAAAATTTCTAGTCTTTTTGTCATTTAAGGGCTTTTTGTGTTGTTTTAGTCGTGATTGTAAGAGATTAGAAGCCCTTTAGAGAGGAGTAATCTTTATTTTAAAATTTTTGATTGGTATAGCTTGACGGAGCTAGGCTATTGTGATAAGATGACATCAAGTAAAAAGCCGATTTAGCTCAGTTGGTAGAGCAACGCACTCGTAACGCGTAGGTCACAGGTTCGAGCCCTGCAATCGGCAGAAGTAATTGTAAAGTGGATAATATTTTCAAGAAGGTATTGCAATTCTTGGTTAGCTATGATATACTAGTAAGGTATGTGGTGCTAGCACATCCGTAATAAATCAAAAGGAAGGGAAAATCATGGCTAAAGTTTGCTATTTTACAGGTCGTAAAACGGTATCAGGAAACAACCGTTCACACGCAATGAATAAAACAAAACGTAGCGTTAAACCTAACCTCCAAAAAGTTACAGTACTTATTGATGGTAAACCAAAAAAAGTTTGGGCTTCAGCTCGTGCGCTTAAATCTGGTAAAGTTGAACGCGTTTAATTTCAATTGATCAAAGCTCCGTTGGAGCTTTTTTAATTGCCATTCAGTCGTAGTCTCTATATTTAAGTTTTTACAAGTCACCTAAACTGTGGTAAAATAAGGTGATAGAAACTTTTTGAGGTAATAATATGACTGTAAAAATTAATACAAAAGATGGGCAAATTGAACTGTCTGATGACGTTATTGCTACGGTTGTTGGCGGTGCTGCAACGGAAATATTTGGTGTTGTAGGTATGGCTAGCAAGAGCGCATTTAAAGATAATTTTCAAGCTTTATTACGTCGTGAAAACTTTGCTAAAGGTGTTGTTGTCAAGTCAACAGAAGCCGGTATTACTGTTGATGTTTACACAGTGATGAGCTATGGTGTTAAGATTAGCGAAGTTTCTAAAAATATTCAAGAGCGTGTCAAATTTAACCTAGAACAACAGCTAGGTTTAAGTGTTGATGCGGTTACTGTTTATGTGCAAAATATCAAAGTCGTAGGAGAAGGTTAGTGTCAAATATAACAACAAGTTTATTCCAAGAAATGGTCCAATCAGGAAGTACCAGACTTGGAAATCAAGCAGAATATGTGAACTCACTCAATGTTTTTCCTGTTCCAGATGGCGATACAGGAACAAATATGAGTATGACAATGGAAAACGGAGCTAAGGAGGTTTCTGATAAACCAGCTGCAACTGTTGGCGAAGTTGGTCAAATCTTAGCTAAAGGTCTGTTGATGGGAGCTAGAGGAAACTCTGGTGTTATCACATCACAACTTTTCCGTGGGTTTGGTCAAAGCATCAAAGACAAAGAAGAACTGGATGGTCTTGATTTAGCGCATGCCTTTCAAGCTGGGGTAGAGGTTGCTTACAAGGCAGTTATGAAACCTGTTGAAGGGACTATTTTGACTGTTTCACGTGGTGCAGCGATTGCAGCCCTAAAGCAAGCTGAAGAGACCAATGATGCTGTTGAAGTCATGCGTGCAGCCCTTGAGGGTGCTAAAAATGCCTTAGCAAAAACTCCAGAAATGTTGCCTGTACTTAAAGAAGTAGGTGTTGTTGACTCTGGTGGACAAGGATTAGTCTTTATCTATGAAGGATTTTTAGCAGCCTTGACAGGTGAATATATCGCTTCTGAGGAGTTCAAAGCGACTCCTGCGACCATGACCGAGATGATTAACGCTGAACATCATAAGTCTGTTGCTAGTCATATGGCAACTGAAGACATTACTTATGGTTATTGTACTGAAATCATGGTTGCTCTTAAACAAGGTCCTACCTACGTTAAAGAGTTTAACTACGAGGAATTTCAAGGGTATTTAAGTAACTTAGGTGATTCTCTTCTTGTCGTCAATGATGATGAAATTGTCAAAGTCCATGTACATACGGAAGATCCAGGGTTGGTGCTTCAAGAAGGTTTGAAATACGGTTCACTTGTCAAAGTTAAAGTGGATAATATGCGTAACCAACACGAAGCGCAAGTGCAAAAAGAAGCTGACGAAGAAGTTAGCCAAGAAGAAAAAGAATTTGGTATTATTGCAGTTGTTGCAGGTGATGGCTTGGCAGAAATCTTTAAGGCGCAAGGAGCAGACTATATCATCTCAGGTGGTCAAACGATGAATCCATCAACAGAAGATATCGTAAAAGCGATTGAGTCTGTGAATGCTAAAAATGTCATTATCTTGCCAAACAACAAAAATATCTTCATGGCTGCACAAAGTGCTGCACAGGTGGTTGATAAACCAGCAGCAGTTATTGAGACAAAAACCATTCCACAAGGTCTAACGTCTCTCCTAGCTTTTGATACAACAAAGACTTTAGAGGATAATAAAGAAGCTATGTCATCAAGTCTTGAGGATGTTGTTAGCGGAAGCATTACACTAGCTGTCCGTGATACGACTATTGATGGCTTGGCTATCCATGAAAATGATTATCTTGGTATGGTAGATGGCAAAATTGTTGTCTCTAACCCAGATGTCGAGAAAACGTTGAAAGATACATTTGCTCAGATGATTGATGAAGATAGTGAGATTATTACTATTTTTGTTGGTGAGGATGGGGATATGGCTTTTGCTGAGTCTTTAGCTGATGATCTGGAAGAGACTTACGAAGATGTAGAAGTTGAAATTCATGATGGTAAGCAGCCTGTTTATCCTTATTTGATGAGCGTTGAATAATAGACAAACACTTGTTCATTGATATGAGCAGGTGTTCTTTTTTTGACTATCTTACAAAGTTTTCAGATAATTATTGACAATTGTCGTAAAAATGTTACTATTTAAAGTATGTTGACTCATTAAGCCGATAGAAATCCTATTTTTAAGGGATGTCTTAGGAAAGTTGACAAAAGTTTTATAAGAAATCATTTAAAATGACTTATGGGGCTTGAATTTTTTAAATAAAGTGTTATCATAATATATAAGACTTTGAATTTTTAGAAAATTCGGATAAGAAAAATGTTAAAGGAGGAACTTGTGAAAAAAATCAAACTAGAAAAGCGTAAAAAAGGTTCAGAACTTGTTCTTGAAACCTTAGTAAACCTAGGTGTTGAGACCATTTTTGGTTATCCTGGTGGAGCTGTTTTGCCTTTGTATGATGCTATTTATAATTTTGATGGTATTCGTCATATTCTAGCGAGACATGAGCAAGGTGCCCTCCATGCAGCAGAAGGTTTTGCAAAATCAACAGGTCAATTAGGTGTGGCAGTTGTTACCAGTGGACCTGGAGCGACTAATGCCATCACAGGTATTGCTGATGGTATGAGTGATAGTGTTCCGATGTTGGTCTTTACTGGTCAGGTTGGAACAGGAGGTATTGGTAAGGATGCCTTTCAGGAGGCTGATATTATTGGTATTACCATGCCTATTACCAAGTATAACTACCAAGTGCGTGATGTGGCGGATATTCCAAGGATTGTGACAGAGGCAGTTCATATAGCAACAACTGGTAGACCTGGTCCGGTTGTCATTGATTTCCCAAAGAATATCTCAGAAGATGAGACGGACTTTTACTACGATCCGACGGTTCATCTTCCTAGTTATCAACCGACTGTTGAGCCAAATGGTTTGCAGGTCAAGAAAATCTTGGAGCAGCTTAAAAAAGCTAAAAAGCCGTTGATTGTCGCTGGTGGTGGTGTCAATTACGCAAAAGGGGCTAATGAGTTAGTCGCATTTGCTGAGCGTTACCAGATTCCTGTCGTATCAACCCTATTAAGCTTAGGGGTTATGCCAATTGAGCATCCGCTATCACTTGGTATGGGAGGCATGCACGGTTCTTATGCTTCTAACATGGCACTGTCCCAATGTGATTTTATGATTAACTTTGGTTCTCGTTTTGCAGACCGTCTGACTGGAAATCCTGCAACTTTTGCTAAAAAGGCGGTTGTTGCTCACATTGATATCGATCCAGCAGAGATTGGTAAAGTGGTCACGACACAGATTCCAATTGTTGGCGATGCTAAGAGAGCCTTAGAGATTTTGCTTGAGTCTGAGACGGTTGAGACAGATTTTAGTGCTTGGACAGAAAAAGTGCTAGGCAATAAAGCGAGAGCACCTTTTAGTTATAAATTTGATGAAGCGATCATCAAGCCTCAACATGCGATTGAAACCATCGGAAAATTGACACGTGGCGACGCCATTGTGGTGACGGATGTTGGACAACATCAGATGTGGACAGCTCAATTTTACCCTTTCAAGAATGAACGTCAGATTATCACGTCTGGTGGTCTTGGAACGATGGGATTTGGTATTCCTGCAGCTATCGGTGCTAAACTGGCTAATCCAGACAAAGAAGTTATTTTATTTGTTGGTGATGGTGGTTTTCAGATGACCAACCAAGAATTGGCTATTTTAAATGGATATGGTGTTCCAATCAAGGTTGTGCTCATCAATAACCACTCTCTTGGGATGGTTCGTCAGTGGCAAGAGTCCTTCTACGATGAACATCGCAGTGAGTCTACCTTTGATGACGAGCCGAATTTCCAGCTGTTAGCAGAAGCTTATGGCATTGCACATTACAAGTTTTCAGATCCAAATACCCTAGAAAAAGATTTGGAAGTGATTACGGAAAATCGACCAATGCTTATTGAGATAAATATTTCTAATCGTGAGCACGTTTATCCAATGGTGCCGACAGGCAAGAGTAATAGTGAGATGTTGGGGGTGGTCTTTAATGCGTAGAATGTTAACCGCAAAGCTCAAAAATTCAACGGGTGTCCTCAATCGTTTCACTGGTGTCTTATCTCGTCGTCAGGTCAATATTGAGTCAATTTCTGTCGGACATACAGATGAGCCTGAAATCTCTCGTATCACGATTATCATTGATGTGGAGACTTTGGAAGAGTCTGAGCTTATTATCAAGCAGCTTAATCGCTTGATAGACGTGGTGCGTGTTCGTGATATTACGGATATTCCCCATCTGGAGCGTGAGGTTATCCTCGTCAAGCTCTCTGCTCCTCCAGCTAAACGAGCAGAGATACTAGCGATTATTCAGCCTTTTAGAGCGAGTGTCGTTGATGTCGCACCGAAATCCATCACTATTCAAATGTCAGGTGATAGCGAGAAGATTGAAGCGCTCTTGCGTGTCATTCGACCGTATGGCATTCAAAATGTTGCACGGACAGGTGCGACAGGTTTTTCAAGAGATTTTTCCTAAAAATCTTTGACAACAAAATGATATAAAATAATTTAGAAAAGAGAAAATAACATGGCAGTAAAAATGGAATACGAAAACGATGTAAAAGTAGCAGCACTTGACGGTAAAAAAATTGCCGTTATCGGTTATGGTTCACAGGGACATGCACATGCGCAAAACTTGCGTGACTCTGGACAAGATGTCATCATTGGTGTGCGTCCAGGGAAATCATTTGACAAGGCTAAAGAAGACGGCTTTGACACTTACCCAGTAGCTGAAGCGACAAAATTGGCTGACGTTATCATGATTTTGGCACCAGACGAAATCCAAGCTGACCTTTACGCAAATGAAATTGCACCAAACTTAGAAGCAGGTAATGCTCTTGGTTTTGCACATGGTTTCAACATTCGTTTTGAATACATCAAAGCGCCTAGTGATGTTGACGTCTTTATGTGTGCGCCTAAAGGACCAGGACATTTGGTAAGACGTACTTATACAGAAGGTTTTGGTGTTCCTGCACTTTACGCTGTTTATCAAAATCCAACTGGTAATGCGAAAGACATTGCAATGGCATGGGCAAAAGGTGTCGGTGCAGCACGTGTTGGTCTTCTTGAAACAACCTTCAAAGAAGAAACGGAAGAAGATTTGTTTGGTGAACAGGCTGTTCTTTGTGGTGGTTTGACTGCCCTTATCGAAGCTGGTTTTGAAGTATTGACAGAAGCTGGATATGCTCCAGAGTTGGCTTACTTTGAAGTGCTTCACGAAATGAAATTGATTGTTGACCTTATCTACGAAGGTGGCTTCAAGAAAATGCGTCAATCTATTTCAAACACTGCCGAGTTTGGTGACTATGTGTCAGGACCACGTGTTATCACTGACCAAGTAAAAGAAAACATGAAAGCTGTTCTTGCTGATATCCAATCTGGTAAATTTGCAGATGAGTTTGTAACAGACTACAAGAACGGTCGTCCACGTTTGGAAGCTTATCGTAAAGAAGCTGCTGACCTTGAAATTGAAAAAGTCGGTGCTGAGCTTCGTAAAGCAATGCCATTTGTTGGTCAAAACGATGACGATGCTTTCAAGATTTACAACTAATTCAAGGATTAGTGGAGAAATAGAGCCTACTGGCTCTTTTCTTTTAGAGGTTTGAAACATTGCGATAAGACTAGAAAAGGTGAAAAATGATAACAGCAAAAAATATTGTCGATGCTCACAAGGTCTTGAAATCAGTTGTTGAGAAAACACCACTTGATTTTGACCGCTATTTGTCAGAAAAATACGGAGCAACTATTTATTTAAAACGTGAAAATATGCAAAAAGTGCGCTCTTTTAAAATTCGTGGGGCTTACTATGCCATTTCACAGTTGTCAGACGAGGAGAAAAAACGTGGTGTCGTCTGTGCCAGTGCGGGAAATCATGCCCAAGGTGTGGCTTATACCTGCAATGAGATGAAAATCCCTGCAACTATTTTCATGCCAGTAACCACTCCGCAGCAAAAAATCGGACAGGTCCAGTTTTTTGGTGGCTCGTTTGTCAATATCCAATTGGTGGGAGATACCTTTGATGCGTCTGCACAAGCAGCGCAGGATTTTACAAAGGCAGAAGGTATGACCTTTATCGATCCTTTTGATGACGACAATGTCCAAGCAGGGCAAGGAACGGTCGCCTATGAAATTTACGAGCAAGCACAAGAAGAAGGGGTCTCTTTTGACCAGATTTTTGTCCCTGTTGGTGGTGGCGGTTTGATTTCTGGGGTTTCAGCTTATATCAAGGATGTGTCGCCAGAAATCGAGGTCATTGGTGTCGAAGCTAGCGGTGCTCGTAGCATGCGTGCTGCTTTTGATAAGGGCTATCCAGTCAAACTGGAGAATATCGATAAGTTTGCTGATGGTATCGCTGTTCAGAAAGTCGGTCAACGCACTTATGAAGTGGCTAGAAAATATGTGGATAAGCTCATCGGCGTTGATGAAGGTTTGATTTCTGAAACCTTGATTGATATGTACTCTAAGCAGGGGATTATCGCTGAGCCAGCTGGTGCAGCTTCGATTGCAGCACTTGAGGTGATGAAGGACGATATCAAAGGAAAAACGGTTGTCTGCATCATCTCAGGTGGAAATAACGACATCAACCGTATGCAGGAAATGGAAGAGCGTGCGCTCATCTACGATGGTGTCAAACATTATTTTGTGGTGAATTTCCCACAACGTCCAGGTGCTCTTAGAGAATTTGTTAATGACATTTTAGGACCAAAGGATGACATCACACGTTTTGAGTACATCAAACGTGCCAATAAAGGAAAGGGACCAGTTTTGATAGGGATTACCTTGGATGATAAAAATGATTACGCTGCCTTGCTGGAGCGTCTAGCTCAGTTTGACCCCAATTATATCAACTTGCACGGAAACGAAAGTCTTTACAATATGCTTGTTTGAGGGCTGATTTTTACTTGACAGCGATTTCAAAAAGCGCTATAGTGTCAGTAATAGAGTAAAAAGGAATTTTTGAGAGGAGTATGCTATGGTTATTGCAGCGCTGATTGTTTTATGTCTTTTGCTTCTCATGGTTATTGGTGTGGTGGCTAGCAGTTTGTATGTCGTCAGGCAGCAGTCGGTTGCTATTATTGAGCGCTTTGGGAAATACCAGAAAACAGCGACAAGCGGTATTCATCTGCGTTTGCCTTTAGGCATTGATAAGATTGCAGCCCGTGTACAGCTAAGACTCTTACAAAGTGAGATTGTTGTTGAGACAAAGACTAAGGACAATGTCTTTGTAACGCTAAATGTGGCGACTCAGTATCGTGTTAATGAGCAAAATGTCACAGATGCCTACTACAAACTGATGAAGCCCGAAGCACAGATTAAGTCATATATCGAGGATGCACTGCGCTCTTCTGTACCTAAATTGACGCTTGATGAGCTTTTTGAGAAAAAAGACGAGATAGCCCTTGAAGTACAACATCAAGTGGCAGAGGAAATGTCTACGTATGGTTACATTATTGTCAAGACCTTGATTACAAAAGTGGAGCCAGACGCCGAGGTCAAGCAATCCATGAATGAAATCAACGCTGCTCAACGCAAGCGTGTAGCTGCTCAAGAGCTTGCAGAAGCAGACAAGATTAAGATTGTCACTGCAGCAGAAGCCGAAGCTGAAAAAGACCGCCTGCACGGTGTCGGAATTGCCCAGCAGCGTAAGGCTATCGTCGATGGTTTGGCGCAGTCTATCCAAGAGCTCAAAGAGGCGAATGTCGGCTTAACCGAAGAGCAGATTATGGCTATTTTGCTGACCAATCAATATCTGGATACCCTCAATAACTTTGCTGATAACGGCAATCAGACACTATTTTTACCTAACAGCCCAGAGGGTGTGGAGGATATTCGCACACAAGTTTTATCCGCTTTGAAAGTTAAATCCTAGCCCAACAAATAACCTCCGTATGAAAGATTCATACGGAGGTTTTGGTGTATTTCTGTTAAGCTTTTTGCGGTAAAATCTTATAAAGAATAAAGCTAATGATAAATCCTAAAAGAGCAAAGCTGATATAGCCCATATTGTAGCTACCAAGTGGCACGACGCTAGTAAAGAAATGCGAGATGGACTGAGGAATGGTAAAGAGCTGCGTTTGACCAGCTAGGGTACTCATCGCATCATAAAACGCTGGAATGGCTGTAAAGGCAATTGTCGTCTTATAAACCAGCGGGCTCTCTGCGATAAAAGGTTTTAGGAAAACCAGAATAATAATCACCATGGTCAATGGGTAGAGAAGATAGAGGACAGGAAGTGACCATTTAATCAACTCTGACAAACCGCCAAAGTAAAAAACAGTAGCGATAAGGGTAAAGAGTGTTGCCCATGTGACGTGAGACAGTTTTGGGAAAGTCTTGTGGAAATACTCAGCACAGGCAGTGATAAGCCCAGTTGATGTTGTCAAGCAGGCGAGGAAAATTGCCATGGCTAAAATCGCTTGACCGATTGTCCCCATGTAGTAGGCGGCAGACTGACTCAGGACATTTCCTCCGTCAATCGGTTTACCATTGAGCTGGAAGGCACCATTTGCGAAAGTGAAAAGGGACTGAGAAGTAGCTCCGATACGTGCGATAAAGATATAGATAGCAGCAAGGAGAACAGCTGCGATGATACCAGATTTTAAGGTTAATTGTGCGATAGCTTTGGGAGTCTTAGCTCCATAGCCTTTGGCAGACTCGATGACTAAAATGGCAAAGGCAAGCGCTGCCAGAGCGTCCATTGTTCCATAACCTTGGATAAGTCCAGCCACAAAAGGTAAATCATGAAAACTATCACTAACGCTGGCACTAGCATTAACAGCTTGCCCCAAATGTCCTGCTGGAGAGACGAAGGAAGCAATAATCAAAATGGCAAGGATGATGAGTAGCGTCGGTGTCAGATACTTACCGATACGGTCAGCGATTTTGCTAGGACGAATGGCTAGAATGTATGATAAGCCAAAGAAAAAGAGCCCGTAGGTGATTTTGATAGCCAAACCATTTCCAAAAATAGGGGCAATACCGACAGAGTAAGAGGTGGCTCCTGTTCTTGGAATGGCAAAGAAAGGACCAATAGAGAGGTAGAGAGCAATCGCAAAAAAGCGAGCGTAAGACTTTGAAGCAGGCTGAGTAATGCTCTCAATATCGTTTTTACCAGAATAAGCGACAGCAACCACACCAAGAAGTGGCAAGGTAACGCCTGTAATGATAAAGCCTAGGATGGACTGCCAGAGGTTTTTACCTGAGTAAATCCCAAGCAGCGCTGGGTAAATGAGATTGGCAGCTCCAAAAAAGAGCGCAAAAAGCATGAGACCAACAATCCAGTAAGTTGATTTGTGACGCATAGGACCTCCTAATTGTATAAAATTGAATGTAATTGTATGACAATTATTATAACAAGTTTTATGACAGCTTGTCAATAGTCTTAAAGAAAACTAAAAAAGGAAATGGCAGATTGTTTTGCCATTTCCTTTTGGGTTAACCTAAGAAGCGTTGTAAGAACTCTTTGGTACGTTCTTCCTGTGGATTCTCAAAGATTTGCTGAGGCGTGCCTTGCTCGGCGATAACCCCTTTATCCATGAAAATGACACGGTCAGAAACGTCACGTGCAAATTCCATCTCATGGGTTACAATAATCATTGTAAGACCAGATTTGGCGAGTTCTTGCATGGTTTTGAGTACCTCTCCGACCATCTCAGGGTCAAGAGCAGAGGTAGGCTCGTCAAAGAGCATAGCTTCTGGATTGACAGACAGAGCACGTGCGATAGCGACACGTTGCTTTTGCCCACCAGATAGTTGTTTAGGTTTGGCTTTCCAATATTGCTCTGTCATACCGACAGCATTTAGATTATTTTGGGCAATGGCTTTTGCTTCTTCGTAACTGCGTTTTAGGACAGTCGTTTGTGCGACAATAGCATTGTCAAGGACGTTGAGGTTTTCAAAAAGGTTAAAGGATTGGAAAACCATGCCGAGTTTTTCACGATAAGCGGTCAAATCATACCCTTTTTCAAGGACGTTTTGTCCGTGAAAGAGAATCTCACCAGCAGTTGGCTCTTCCAGTAAGTTGATAGAGCGTAAAAAGGTTGACTTCCCAGAACCAGATGAGCCAATAATAGAGATGACCTCACCTTTATTGACAGACAGAGAAATGTCTTTTAAAACTTCATTTGCTCCAAAGGATTTTTTTAGATGTTTAATCTCAAGAATTGTTTGTGTCATTAGTTTACCACCTTTGTTTGCATTTGGTTTGCGCCAGTCGTGTAGTCGTCTGAGTCAAAACGCTTTTCAATGTAGCGAAGGATACGTGTTACCGTAAAGGTCAAAATGAAGTAGATGACAGCGATGATAAAGAAGGTTTGGAAATATTGGTAGGTCTGTGTAGCCACAGTATTTCCTGAGAAGTAGAGCTCAACAACGGAGATAACGTTCAAGACAGACGTATCCTTGATGTTGATGACAAATTCATTACCAGTTGCTGGAAGGATGTTGCGGATAACCTGTGGTAGGACGATTTTACGCATGGTCTGGTTATGCGTAAAGCCAAGAGCAGTAGCGGCTTCAAACTGTCCTTTGTCAACAGCGAAGATACCACCACGCACAATCTCACTCATGTAAGCACCTGTGTTGATAGAGACGATGAAAATCGCAGCTAATGTACGGTCAAGCGAGATACCAAAGGCTTGAGCCGTTCCGTAGTAGATAACCATAGCTTGTACAATCATCGGTGTTCCACGGAAGATTTCGATATAGACATTGAGCAACCAGCCAAAGGCTTTTTGCAAAATAGCAAGCACTCGATTTGCTGCGAGAGGGGCTGTACGATAGACTCCGATTAAAAGACCGATAAAGAGTCCAACGATTGTCCCAACGATAGAGATAAGTAAGGTGATTCCTGTTCCACGTAGGAATTGTTGCCAATTTTCTTTAAAAATGGTTACCACTTGTTTAAAGAAAGATGATTTTTCATCGGTAGCAACCGTTGCAGGCTGACGTGAAATCATATCGTCCATCAAGTTGATTTGCTCGGTTTTTGAAATGCCATCAAGAACCTTGTTGACCTTTGTGATGATAGGGTCGTTCTTACGAAGACCAACAGCGATATTGGTATCAGACTCAGATGTGTTAAAGCCATCTTTTAGCGTAATCATCTTGAGATTAGGATTAGCATTTTGCGCTGATAGGGCGTCAGGACGCTCAGAGACGTAAGCGTCGATGATACCAGACTCGACGGCTTGGCGAAGTTGTGTGAAGTCCCCCATAGCGACTTCTTTTTGCACGCCGTTGATTTGAGAGATAAGGTCATAGAGGTAAACTCCTTGTTGAGCAGTGACCTTTGCTCCCTTGAAGTCACTCAGTTTTGTAGCGTTAGCGTATTTGC
Source organism: Streptococcus hyointestinalis (assembly GCF_011039275.1). GTDB lineage: Bacteria > Bacillota > Bacilli > Lactobacillales > Streptococcaceae > Streptococcus > Streptococcus hyointestinalis_A. The sequence goes on along the minus strand of NZ_JAAKGB010000001.1, from coordinate 1,784,492 downwards.
CTTTGCTATTGACCACTAGAGTAGGCTCTGAGATATAGTAAGCATCTGAGAAGGCGATTTCTTTTTTACGTTCTTCAGTAGGGCTCATCCCAGCGATAATCATGTCAATCTTACCAGAAGTAAGGGCAGGTACGAGTCCTTCCCATTTGGTTTTGACAACTAGGACTTTTTTATTAAGAGCGCTAGCGATTTTTTTGGCGATTTGCACATCATAACCGTTAGCGTATTGGTTAGTCCCTTCAATCTTGACAGCGCCATTACTATTATCATTTTGCGTCCAGTTAAAAGGGGCATAAGCTGCTTCCATCCCTACACGGAGGTAATCATCAGCTTGAGCTGTAGACACCCCTCCAAAAAGAATAAAAAGAGCTGCTGTGATACTTAGAAAAAGTTTCTTCATGACATAACTCCTGTAAAATAAAATACCAACTCTATTTTATAAGAAAATACCACAAAAGGCAATAGAGCATTAAAAGACACGGTGTCAAAATCAAGGGTGATAAGTATTTGTTATCGCCATGATAGTAATTTTATATTAGTGTTATAAAGGTAAACGTGCTATCATATAAGCATATTGATTTCAGAAAAAAGGAGATAATCTCATGAAAGTGAAGAAATTATTGGGTATTGCAGGTTTGACATTGGCTGCTGGAGCGCTTTTAGCGGCTTGCAGCTCAAAGTCAGATAGTAACTCATCTAGCAGCAAAAGTGGTAAAACAGAAATTACCTTTGCGACTGTTGGGACAACAAAGCCATTCTCATACGAAAAAGATGGCAAATTGACAGGTTATGACGTCGAGGTGGCAAAAGCTGTCTTTAAAGGTTCCGACAAATATTCTGTAACCTTCAAGAAAACAGAGTGGTCTTCTATCTTTACCGGCATCGACGCCGGTAAATACCAAATGGGCGGCAACAACATCAGCTTCTCAGCAGAGCGTGCTAGCAAGTACCTCTTCTCAACCCCTATCGGCTCAACACCAGCAGTTCTAGTGGTACCAAAAAACAGCAATATCAAGTCCTATGACGACATCGCAGGACACTCAACACAAGTGGTGCAAGGGACATCAACAGCGACTCAGCTAGAGAACTTTAACAAAGATCACAGCAGTGACCCCGTCAAAATCAACTACACAGAAGAAACTATCAGTCAAATTCTTGGAAACCTAAACAGTGGTAAATACGACTTCAAGATTTTTGATGCGCCGTCTGTAAACTCTATCATCAAAGAGCAAGGCTTGACTAATCTTAAAACTATTGAATTGCCATCAGATGAAAAACCGTATATCTACTTCATCTTTGGTCAAGACCAAAAAGACCTTCAAACCTTTGTCAATAAACGCTTGAAAGAACTTCAAAAAGACGGCACACTAGCTAAACTCTCTAAAGAATATCTCGGTGGCGATTACGCCCCAAGTGCGGATGAATTGACAGTGCCTTCAGCAAGTTAATCTACCAAAACATCTCAAAAGTGATTTTGAGGTGTTTTTTTATAAGGTTTAGCGGGTTAGTTATAGTTTTTAGCTATAACTAACCCATCAAAATAACAATTTGAAAGATAAAATAATCTATGCGATAATAAATGCATATCAAAAAGAGAGAAAGAGGAGTCTCCATGAAGTTTAAGAAAGTCATTACAGGAATTGCATTAGCAACAGCAGCTGCATTGTCATTAGCTGCTTACACAACACAAAATGCAGAAGCAGCAAGCAAGTCAAGCAGTAAAACAGTTAAAGTGGGGGTTATGACCTTCTCTGACACTGAAAAAGCACGCTGGGACAAAATCAAAGAACTTGTCGGCGATAAAGCTAATATAGAATTTACAGAGTTTACAGATTATACACAACCCAATGAAGCCGTAGCAAACAAAGAAATTGACATCAATGCTTTCCAGCACTACAACTTCCTTGAAAACTGGAACAAAGAAAACAAACAAAATCTTGTAGCCATTGCGGACACTTATCTTGCTCCTATTCGTTTGTACTCTGATAAAGTGAAAAAAGTGAAAAGTATTCCTAAAAACGGAACAATCGCTATTCCAAACGATGCGACCAACGAAAGCCGTGCCCTTTATCTTTTACAATCAGCAGGTTTGATTAAGCTAAATGTCTCAGGAACTGAGATTGCTACAGTGGCTAACATCACTAAAAATCCTAAGAATCTAAACATCCAAGAGTTGGATGCCAGCCAAACAGCTCGTTCGCTAAAAGACGTTGATGCTGCTGTTATCAACAACACTTACATCGAACAAGCAAACTTGACAACAGATGATGCTATCTACGTTGAAAAGTCAGACAAAAACTCTAAACAATGGGTCAACGTTATTGCAGCACGTAAAAACTGGAAGAAACAAAAGAATGCAGCTGCTATCCAAGCCATCATCGACGCTTACCATACGGACGAAGTGAAGAAAGTTATCAAAGATACCTCATCAGATATTCCACAATGGTAATGGTAAGTATCTATAGAGTATAAACTAGAAGAAGTTGGGACTTTGGTTTCAACTTCTTTAAACGATTGAGGAGAAAAGCATGTCATTTTCCACTGAAAAAGAACAACTTGCTAAATTTCAACAGGATGAGATTAGCCAGCACTATTTTGAAGTGCTGAGGACACTCATTTCTAAAAAATCTATCTTTGCGCAAAATGTGGGTCTAAAAGAGGTAGCGACTTATCTCGGTGAGGTCTTTACAGCTGCGGGGGCTCATGTTATCGTAGATGATAGCTATACAGCGCCATTTGTCATCGCTGAGTTCAAGTCATCAAAAAAAGACGCTAAGACCATTATCTTTTACAATCACTATGATACTGTACCAGCTGACAATGACCAGCCTTGGACAGATGATCCATTTACCTTGTCTGTGCATTATGGTATGATGTATGGACGTGGTGTTAATGACGACAAGGGAAATATCACAGCTCGTTTGTCTGCAGTGAGAAAGTACATGCGTGCACATGGCGATGATTTGCCTGTGAATATCACCTTTATCATGGAGGGGGCTGAAGAGTCCGCTTCGATGAATCTTGAGGACTATCTCGCCAAGTACAAAAAACGCCTGCAAGGAGCTGACTTACTGGTCTGGGAGGATGGCTCGAAAAATAAAGAAGATCAGCTTGAGATTTTAGGAGGGAACAAAGGGATTGTCACCTTTAATCTCCATGTAGACTCGGCTGATGTGGACATTCACTCTTCTTTTGGCGGTGTCATTGACTCGGCTGCTTGGTATTTGGTGAGAGCCTTAGCTAGCTTACGAGATGATAAGGGCAAGATTTTAGTGGATGGTATTTATGATCAGGTGATTCCGCCAAATGAGCGTGAGTTGGCTCTGGTCAAGCGCTATGCCAATCGCTCTGCTTCTTCATTGACAGAAATATATGGCTTGCAATTGCCTATGCTAAAAACGGATACAGAAGAGTTGCTGCGCTATTTCTTCTTTGAGCCGTCTCTGACGATTGAGGGTATCACCACTGGCTACCAAGGCGATGGTGTCAAGACCATTCTGCCTGCGCATGCTTCTTGTAAAGCAGAGGTTCGTCTGGTTCCTGGCTTGACGCCAGAAGGAGTCTTAGAGGCGATTCGAGCGCATTTAGACAAAGAAGGTTTTTCTGCTGTTCAGTTGGAGTTCACGCTTGGTGAGATGAGTTATCGCAGTGACATGTCAGCTCCGTCAGTTCTGAAGGTCATCCAACTGGCAGAGCAGTTTTATGAAAAAGGTGTTTCCGTACTTCCGACATCGGCTGGAACGGGTCCTATGCACACCGTTTATGAGGCACTAGGCGCTCCGATGGCAGCCTTTGGCATTGGTAATGTCAATAGTCGTGATCACGGCGGAGATGAAAATGTCAGCATCGCAGATTATTATACACATATTGAATTAGTGGAGGCTTTGATAAAATCTTATGAGTAATGAAGTAATGATTGATTTGAGTCATATTGATGTGACTTTTCATCAGAAAAAACGCATAATTGAGGCGGTTAAGGATGTGAGTTTGCAGATCAATAAAGGCGATATTTACGGGATTGTTGGCTATTCTGGAGCAGGAAAGTCAACACTTGTGCGTGTGGTCAATTTATTGCAAGAACCAAGCCGTGGGACAATCACTATTGACAAGCAAGTCATCTATGACAATAAAGTCAAGCTAAGCGGTAGCCAGTTGCGTCAGCAACGCCGTGATATCGGGATGATTTTCCAGCACTTTAACTTGATGAGTCAGATGACTGCAGAGCAAAATGTTGCCTTTGCCCTCAAGCACTCAGGCTTGTCAAAAGCTGAAAAGAAAGAAAAAGTCGCTCGTCTTTTGGATTTGGTTGGCTTGTCGGACCGTGCGCAGAATTATCCATCGCAGCTCTCAGGTGGGCAAAAACAGCGTGTCGCTATTGCACGTGCGCTAGCCAATGACCCAAAAATCCTCATCTCTGATGAGTCCACCTCTGCGCTTGACCCTAAGACAACTAAGCAGATCTTAGCATTACTCAAAGAACTCAATGAAAAGTTGGGCTTGACCATTGTCCTTATAACGCATGAGATGCAAATCGTCAAAGACATCGCAAACCGTGTAGCGGTCATGCAAAACGGTCATCTCATCGAAGAAGGCAGCGTCCTAGACATCTTTACAAATCCTAAAGAAGAGCTGACGCAAGACTTTATCAAAACAGCGACAGGTATCGATGAAGCGCTAGCTAAGATTAAGCAACAATCGATTATCAAAGACCTATCAGCAAACAGCCGCTTAGTGCTACTCAAGTACGCTGGAAACAGCACAGACGAGCCACTGTTAAATGGTATCTACAAACGTTTCAACGTTGAGACAAATATCCTCTACGGTAACATCGAGATTTTGGATAATGTGCCTGTTGGTGAGATGATTGTGGTCTTATCTGGTGAAAAGGACAAGGTCGAAGCGGCTTGTGCTGCCATTGAAGAGATGGATGTACAGATTACAGTATTGAAAGAGGGGCAAAAGGCATGATGGAATGGATTCAGACACATTTACCTTATGTGTATCAGATGGGCTGGAGCGGTCCTTATGGCTGGCAGACAGCTATCACACAGACACTTTACATGACTTTCTGGTCATTTATCATCGGTGGTTTTATGGGCTTAGTCGGTGGGCTATTTCTTGTTTTGATGGGACCTCGTGGTGTCATTGAAAACCGCTTGGTCTTTAATATCTTAGACAAGGTTGTCTCTGTTTTTAGGGCATTTCCTTTCATTATCCTCTTAGCCTTTATCTCACCTGTGACACGAGCTATTGTGGGAACGACGCTAGGGTCTGATGCGGCTCTTGTGCCTTTGTCACTGGCGGTATTTCCGTTCTTTGCTCGTCAGGTTCAGGTGGTTCTATCAGAGCTTGATAGTGGGGTTATCGAAGCAGCACAGGCTTCTGGTGCGACCCTTTGGGATATTATCCTCGTCTATCTGAGAGAGGGACTTCCTGAGCTTATCCGTGTGTCAACAGTGACCTTGATTTCACTGGTTGGTGAAACAGCTATGGCTGGTGCTATCGGCGGTGGTGGTCTAGGTTCTGTAGCAATTGCAAAAGGTTACAACTACTCTCGTGAGGACATCACACTAGTAGCGACGCTCTTAATTATGATTTTGATTTTCCTTATCCAGTTTGTGGGCGATTTTCTCACCCGTAAATTGAGTCATAAATAAAGCAAAAGACAAGGTTCATGCCTTGTCTTTTTAAAAAATACTAAGAGAAAGAATAATGAGAAAATTTTGATAAGATTGACGACTTTTCTTGGATGTGCTATCATAAAAACATTGAAATAGTAAGGAGACACTATGAAACGCATTATTCGAACATGGAACAAAACGAGCCTTATCAAGCGTATCACAATAGGTGTTATTGTGGGGCTTTTGTTAGGATTATTACTACCAAAGGTGAGCGCTATTGGTATCTTGGGGGATTTGTTTGTCGGTGGACTCAAGGCGGTTGCACCACTTCTTGTCTTTACCTTGGTTGCTAGTGCTCTCTCGCAGCACCAGTCGGGTCAAAAGACCAATATGAGCACTGTCATTTTTCTCTACATATTTGGGACATTTGCAGCGGCTTTAGTGGCTGTTTTGGTCAATTATATCTTCCCGCTAACGCTTGTTTTGACCAAGTCAACCAAGTCTAATCTATCAGCACCACAAGGAGTGGGAGAGGTCTTTCATGATTTATTGCTCAAGGTGGTGGACAACCCTATCAATGCTTTAGCGACAGCTAACTACATTAGTGTCCTAGCATGGGCAGTTGTCTTTGGCTTAGCGATGCGAACTGCTAGTCAGCACACCAAGGACTTGATGCAGACCATGGCAGAAGTCACGTCAAAGGTTGTGCGCTGGATTATCAATCTTGCACCATTTGGTATCATGGGGCTTGTCTTTACGACCATTTCTGATAATGGGATTGGCATTTTAGCCAAGTATGGTCTCCTTATCGTGACCTTGGTAGGCACCATGCTCTTTGTAGCGCTTGTGGTGAATCCGCTCATCGCCTTTATCATGACTAGGGAAAATCCTTATCCGCTTGTTTTTCGTTGCTTGAAAGAATCAGGCGTGACTGCCTTTTTCACCAGAAGTTCAGCAGCCAATATCCCTGTCAATATGAAACTCTGCGAGGACTTGGGACTGGATAAGGACACTTACTCAGTATCCATTCCACTAGGTGCTACCATCAATATGGCGGGGGCTGCGGTGACCATTAACGTTTTAACACTTGCTGCGGTCAATACGTTAGGGATTTCAGTTGATTTTCCAACGGCGCTGTTATTAAGTATCGTTGCAGCTATCTCAGCCTGCGGAGCGTCAGGTGTTGCAGGTGGTTCACTACTGTTGATTCCTGTGGCTTGTAGCTTGTTTGGCATTTCTAATGACCTTGCCATGCAGGTCGTGGGTGTTGGCTTTATCGTAGGTGTGGTGCAGGATTCTTGCGAGACTGCCCTCAACTCATCAACAGACGTCCTCTTTACAGCCATTGCTGAAAAGTCTGTTTGGGGCAAGAAAAAAAGACAAACGCAAGCTAAAGCGCAGCTACAATAATGCTGTTAGACTCACCATGACTTTTGGGGGTCGGATTAAAAAATACTTTTTAAAGCGAATTTGGAGAGTGACTTCCAAGCAGAAATTTAAGAGACAAAAAATAGACTAGCAATCCTGCTAGTCTATTTTTAATCAAAATACCCCAGATAATCAAACTTTTCAAAAGTGTCGTTGTTAGCGATAGCGACGATGATTTCGCCTTCTTTGAGGGGTTCTTGAAGGGCGATGTTGGTCTCTAGTTTGTTGGTTTTAGAGCGTCTGATACCGATAAGGTTGAGATTATACTGCTTGCGAACATCAAGTTCAACGACGGTTTTGCCTGCCCAAGTTTTAGGGACAGCAAACTCAATAACCTTGACATCAGACTCAATCTCAAACACATCAGTGATACGGTGGCGTAAAAGCTGAGAAGCGAGGTAGCTCCCCGACTCACGCTCAGGTGAGATGACCGTGTCCGCTCCGATTTCATAGAGAACCTCTTGAAAAAGGGTGTTGCGAGCTTTAGCGATAATCTTAGGCACGCCTAGTTTTTTACAGTGCATAATCGCTAAAACCGAGCTCTCTAAGCTATTTCCAGTAGCAATGACCACACAATCACAATCTGCAATACCGACCCGTTTGAGAAAATCAAGGTCCGTAATATCACCAATCGCTCCCTTTGTCACATAGTCTGCGACTGCTTGGACTTTTTCAGAATGAGTATCACAAGCAATAACGTCTTGGTCAAACTTGCTGAGGTCTTGGGCAACGGTTTGTCCGAAAATCCCCAAGCCTAAAACGCCAAAAATTTTTGGTTTCATAATTGCCTTTCTATATCTAGCCAAGGATAATATCCGTTTTTGCATAGGTCACTTCTTTTCTTCGATTTTGGAGAAGCGCCATGATGACAGTGATCGGTCCGACCCGTCCGATAAACATCAAAACCATAATGATAATGCGTCCAACTGTGGATAGCTTAGTCGTGATGTCCATAGATACACCAACGGTCGCAAGAGCACTAGTGGCTTCAAAAAAGAGAGCAAACGGACTCAAATGCGGCTCAAACTCTAGCAGTAAGAGATAAGCTGTCAAAAGGACGCTAAAGAAGAAAATCAGAACAACCAAAGTTTGTCGGATAATCTTTCGAGGTACTGTCCGAAAACGATAGGTCACCTGTGTTTGCCCTCTGACTTCAGATTTTAAGAGGAGAAACAGAACAGCGACAACGGTCACTTTCATTCCCCCAGCTGTCCCCCCTGGGCTTCCTCCAATCATCATCTGGATGATATAAACGAGATTGGTCGAGTTTTCCGCTTGAGCGTAGTTGATAGTGGAAAAACCAGCCGTTCTCATAGTGACTGTCTGGAAAAAGCTGACAAGCCCTTGCTTAGCAAAGGAAAGCTGTCCGATGGTTTTAGGATTGGAGGCTTCTAGGAGCCATGAGAGGACCGTTCCTAGGATGAGAAGCACAGCTGTTGTCTCTAGTACGAGCAGGGTGTGATTGTTGAGCTGCTTTGTAAAAGCTCGCAATCGTCTTGGTTTGCTTTTAAAAAAGTGCCTTGCTGCATGGTAGAGGTCTCGCCAAACCATAAAGCCAAGCCCACCAGAAATGATGAGAAAGGCAATAACCAGATTGACCAAAGTGTTGGTTTGAAAATGTTGGAGACTGCTTCCTCCGAGATTGTCAAAACCAGCATTACAAAAGGCTGAGATAGCGAGAAACAGGCTGTTAAATATCCCATGAGCTAGCCCATAACGTGGGATGAAGTCAATCATCAAAAGAAGAGCACAGATACTCTCGATAATCAAAGTGACTCGGTAAATGGTAAAGAGATAACTCTTTAGATTGTTGGCGCTGTCGTAGGTGATAGCACTCTGCAGTAGATTTTGGTCCCGCAAGGACATCTTGCGATTTAAGACAAAATACGAAATGGAAATCAAAGTCACAAGACCGAGACCGCCAATCTGCATCAAAAACATGGAGATTACTTGACCAAAGCCATTGTAGACCTCTGCAACAGGAAAAACAGAAAGCCCTGTCACACAGACCATAGAAACAGCGGTAAAAAGATGGTCGAGATAAGTTGTCGCAGGAGCGTTGTGGTAGTGCGCAATAGGCAGCGATAGCAAGAGGCTACCGATAAAGATAACCACCAAAAAGCTAAAGCTCAGCTGTTTGGTAACAGACATGCGATGGATATTAAAAATCGAAAACATAAAAACCTCACTACAGTGGCTTCTTAGCAGGAAGCCCAGCTCGTCTAGGGTATTTATTTGGCGTTTCTTTTTTCTTTTCGACGATTGTCAAATTGCGCTTATCACCGTTTGGTAGTTGGTAGTCACGACTGGTGATGACGCTAGCAAAAAGCAGGGTCAAAGCAGTTTTAGCCTCACTCAGTTCACTACCTGCTGCCGAAGCTTTGAGAGCGATGAGGCGTCCATTGAGTTTTAGAAAAGGAATCGTCAGCTCTGACAACACTTGCATTCTAGCGACGGCACGTGCGGTGACGATGTCAAATTGCCCACGAAAAGCCTTGTCATGTCCAAAATCCTCAGCCCGTCCGTGGTAAAAATGCACACCGTCAAGCTCTAATTCCTCTGCTAAATGCTTTAAAAAAGTGATGCGCTTGTTGAGCGAGTCGATGATGGTCACATCAAGTTTAGGAAAGATGATTTTCATAGGCAGGCTAGGAAAGCCAGCACCCGCTCCAATATCAAGCAATCGGATGTCTTCATTCTTAATATCCCCAAATAAAATAGGGCTAATAGAGTCGTAAAAGTGCTTGAGATAAACGTCATTTTTCTCTGTGATGGCTGTGAGATTTATCTTTTGATTCCACTCCACAAGTAGCTCAAAATAGCGCTCAAACTGCTCTTTTTGCTCTTGCGTCAGATGGATATTTTGCTGCTCTAACTGTTGGTAAAATTCTTTAGGTGTCATGTGTCCTCCTTTAGGTCTATAGGCTTTTATTGTACCAAAATGCTGGTAAAAAATATATCAGAAACAATGTCTTTATCTTGAGTTTATCTAAAAAATTGTTATAATATAATAAAACAGATAAATGGAGGTTCTACAATGATCTGGATTATTTTGGCTATTATTGTGATTATTGTCCTTTGGCTGATCATCAGCTACAATGGTCTTGTTAGAAGTCGTATGCACACACAAGAAGCGTGGAGTCAGATTGATGTGCAGCTTAAACGTCGTAATGATCTTATTCCGAACTTGATTGAGACCGTAAAAGGTTACTCAGCTTACGAAGGAAAAACACTAGAGAAGATTTCAGAGTTGCGTGCACAAGTGGCTAAAGCGCAAAATCCTGTGGATGCTATGGCAGCAAGTAATGAGCTTAGCCGTCAGGTGACAGGTCTCTTTGCAGTCGCTGAAAACTACCCTGACCTAAAAGCTAATGCTAGCTTTGTTAAATTGCAAGAAGAGTTGACAAACACAGAAAATAAAATCTCTTACTCCCGTCAACTCTATAACACCACTACAGCGAACTACAATGTCAAACTGGAAACATTTCCATCTAACATCGTAGGTAATCTCTTTGGCTTTAAAGCCAGTCAGTTCTTGGAAATTCCAGAAGAAGAAAAAGAAGTTCCTAAAGTATCATTTGATTTTTAAGAATGCCATTTAAGGGTTAGAAAGGACAATCATGCTTTACAACCAAATCGCTCAAAACAAAAGGCGAACTGTTGTCTTGCTCTTTTTCTTCTTTTTACTGCTAGGTGCGATTGGGGCTGCGGTTGGCTATCTTTGGCTAGGCAATGTCACAGGTGGCGTGCTGATTGCTCTAGTTATTGGCTTTATCTATGCGGTTTCTATGATTTTTCAATCCACCAATATCGTCATGTCTATGAACAATGCACGTGAGGTGACCGAAGAGGAAGTACCAGACCTGTATCATATCGTTGAGGACATGGCGATGGTAGCACAGATTCCTATGCCACGTGTCTTTATCATTGATGACCCATCTTTAAATGCCTTTGCGACAGGTTCAAGTCCACAAAACGCTGCGGTTGCTGCAACGAGTGGGCTTTTAGCGATTATGAATCGTGAAGAACTCGAAGGGGTTATCGGGCATGAGATTAGCCATATTCGCAACTATGATATCCGTATCTCAACCATTGCTGTGGCTCTAGCCAGTGCCATTACGCTGTTATCTAGTCTTGGTAGCCGTATGATGTGGTATGGAGGCGGTAGACGTCGTAATGACGACCGTGAAGAAGGCGGAGCAAATATTTTCATTCTTATCTTTTCGATTTTGGCTCTGATTTTAGCGCCGCTAGCTGCAACGCTTGTTCAACTAGCGATTTCACGCCAAAGGGAGTACCTAGCAGACGCTAGTTCAGTAGAGCTCACTAGAAACCCTCAAGGGATGATTAGAGCGTTAGAAAAATTAGAACAGTCGCAGCCCATGCAACAGCCTGTTGATTCTGCAAGCGCTGCCTTGTTTATCAATGATCCCAAGAAAAAAGAGGGAATGAAATCACTATTTTACACGCACCCTCCGATTGCTGATCGGATTGAGCGTTTAAAGCACATGTAGTTTTCTAAGTTGCTATAGGCTTTTTGGGCACATATAACACTTAGTGGAGTTTGAGAAAAAGTATCTCAAACTCTTTTCGCTAAATGAATGATTTGACTTCAAAATAATTAGATTAATAAAACAAACAAATTATTATTCTTTTTTAATTTAATATGTTATAATTGTATGGGAGATTACAGACTTCTAAAACAAGATGAGGAGAAATGATGCTCACACTAGCAGAGATTCGTAAGCAAGCCGAAGGTTTAGCGTTTGATGTAACCTTAGATTTAAATGATGTATTAAAAAAACGTAATGCAGATATTATTTCAGTAGATGATATTCATGCGGTAGGTCTTGCTTCTTATGATGACGGACTTTACTTATTACATTATCAGTTGACTTATCGTATTACCCTACCTTCAAGTCGCTCGATGCAGCCCGTTACTCTTGCAGAAAAAGAGGTGGTTGATGAGGTATTTGTTGAGACGAGTCATCTTGTCTCTAAAAAAGACCTTATCGAGCAAAATTTAGCTTTAGTCCTTGAAGGCGATAGTATTGATTTGAAAGAGAGTGTTGCTGATAATATTTTACTTTCGATTCCATTAAGTGTATTGACTGAGGAGGAGATAGCTGGAGAAGGCTTGCCATCTGGCAAGGATTGGACAGTTATGACTGAGGAGCAATACGCTTCACTGCAAGCTGAAAAACAAAAAGAAGCTAATCCGTTTTCAGCTTTAGATGGTCTTTTTGAGGATTAGTTCAGTAACTGTTTGGGAGCAGTTTTAATGTTAAAGGGTTAGTGAGAAAATAATTTAGTGGGTTGGGGGTGTTTTACCACATGAAAAAAAAGGTACTTATTATTGAGCCAGAAAAAAGTTTGGCACGCCTTTTATCTTTGGAGTTGATGAATGAAGGTCATATCGCTGAGACAGCGCACAGTGCGCAGTCTGGCTTGAAGCGTGCACTAGAAAAAGACTATGACCTGATTTTGCTGGATGCTGGATTGTCAACGGATGGTGAGGAGACGCTAGTACATCGTCTGCAAGAAAAGCAATCCGGCTATATCATCATGCTCATGTCACGTGACTCGGCGATGGATGTTATCTCTGTGCTTGAGGATGGCGCAGATGCGTACATCACAAAGCCGTTTGCCATTGAGGAGTTGATGGCACATATTCATGCTATTTTCCGTCGTCAAAGCAAAACAGGTCACGATAGTCCTGTTGAGCCTAAAGTGGCAGCACACGATTTGGTATTAAACAAACAAAACCGCTCTGTTAAGCGTGGCGATAAGGAAATCGCTCTGACCAAGCGTGAGTTTGATTTGCTGAGTATCTTGATGCAAAATATGGGACAAGCCATGAGTCGTGAGAGTCTGCTTGAAAATGTTTGGCAGTATGACTTAGAAGCCAAAACCAATGTCGTTGATGTTTACGTGCGTTATCTGCGTGGTAAAATCGATATTCCAGGTAAAGATTCCTTTATCCAAACGGTTCGTGGCGTTGGCTACATTATTCGTGATAATTAGTGATAAAAGCAGGTTGGCAAGCAGTCAGCCTGCTTTGTTTTCTGGTATTTTAGACGAAAACATGGTATAATACACTATTATGGTAAAATGGTTTGTGTTGGCTAATTTGCTAGCTAGTATCTAATGGAGGTCTTATATGCGTTGTCCGAAGTGTCATTTTAATAAATCGAGTGTTATTGATAGCCGTCAAGCAGAAGAAGGGGCAACTATTAGACGTCGTAGGGAGTGCGAGAACTGCCATTATCGCTTTACGACCTTTGAGCGTGTGGAGTTGTTGCCCTTACTTGTTGTCAAAAAAGACGGCACACGTGAGCAGTTTTCACGTGAGAAAATCTTGAATGGGATTGTGCAGTCAGCCCAAAAACGTCCTGTCTCTAGCGATGATATCGAGTCTGTGATTAGTCGTATTGAGCAGCAAGTCAGAGCAGACTATGAAAATGAAGTACCAAGTACCGTGATTGGAAATCTTGTCATGGATGAGTTGGCAGAGCTTGATGAGATTACCTACGTGCGCTTTGCTAGTGTCTACAAGTCCTTTAAGGATGTGGATGAGATTGAGGATTTATTGCAGCAAATCACTAAGCGTGTGCGTGGAAAGAAAAAGAAGGCGGAAGTCAAAGATGATGCCGATTGACACCTTTCGCTACGTCAAAAATAATCAAACGAGTCGAGACCTAGACAATCTCACACAGCTCTATCAGCCGATTATCGGCAATGACGCACAGGCGCTCTATCTTTATTTTCAAAGTTTTTTTGACAATGGGAATTACGACCACAAGGTCACAGATATTTTGAACCATTTGCAGTTTGGGGCTCCTCGCTTAAATGAAGCTCTTGATTTTTTGACAGCCATGAGTTTGGTTGCTCTCTACCAGACTGTGGAGGGTGTTTATCTGGTCAAGCTCAACTCACCTCTTGATAGAGAGCATTTTCTAGCGCATGCTGTTTATCGTAAGCTTTTAGAAGCTAGGATCGGTGAGGTAGCTGTCAAGGAGTTGGAGTATGTTTTGCCTAAGGATGTGACCAATCAGTCCAAACGTTTTTCAGATGTTTTTGGGCATGTAGAAAAAAGTGCGTCTGCTAAAACGGTGACGTCTTCAGCAGCTGTGCAGTTTGACTTGGAGAGTTTCAAGCGCCTTATGCAGCGTGATGGTTTGTTCTTTAAGGATGAGCAGGCGGATGTGGTGACTTTGTACTCGATAGCTGAGCGCTACCATCTCAACTGGTTTGACACTTACCAGCTTGCTAAAAAAACAGCCATCGATGGCGAGATTGCACCTAAAAGAATGGTCAAAGACCGTCAAAAAGAGACGCAGCAAACAACGACAACAAGCTTTACAGAGAGTGAGCAAGCGCTCATCCGTGAAGCAAAATCCTGTGCTGCTCTGCCATTTTTAGAAAAAATCAAGCAAACGAGACGTGCCGTTGTGACCTCTAGCGAGAAGCAGCTGCTTAAAGACCTAGCTGCCATGAGCTTTTTAGACGAGGTCATCAATATCATGGTCCTCTACACGCTCAATAAAACCAAATCCGCTAATCTCAACAAACCTTATCTCATGAAGGTGGCAAATGATTTTTCTTATCAGAAAATCACGAGTGCAGAAGAAGCGGTGCTAAAGATGCGCAGCTTCACAGAGCGCAAAAAATCACCCTCTAAACAAGCAAAACCAAAAACCAAAACCAATGTTCCATCTTGGAGCAATCCAGATTTTAAAGACAATACAACACCTGAAATGCAAGCTAAACTTGATAGTCAAAAGCAAGGCTTGCTCGAGAAACTAAGAAAGGCTGGTGAGTAGATGAAGTCTGTAGGAGAGTCTATGGGCGAGCTTAATCGTCAGGTTGATACTGACTGGGTGCAGGCGATTTTGTCAGACCCGCAGGTGGCAGAGTTCATCACAAGCTACCAACTGACACAGCACGAAATCAACATTAGTTTGTCAAAATTTAACCAATTTTTGCTGGAGCGCAGGAAATATGAGACAAACGATGCGACTTATCACGCTAAGGGCTATCGTCCTATACTGGTGATGAATGAAGGCTATGCTGACGTCACTTATCAAGAGACAAAAGAGCTCATTGAAGCGCAAAAAGCGCAAGCTATTACTAAGAATATCAATCTTGTCAACCTTCCAAAATCGTATAAAAACATTACGTTTAGAGATATTGACCCAACAGCGTCTAAGTTAGCTGTTCTCAATATCTTGGTGGATTTTGTCGAGCAGTATCCAAAAGAAGGGCAAAAAGGGCTCTATCTTTACGGCGATATGGGTATTGGGAAGTCCTATTTTATGGCGGCACTAGCGCATGAGATGTCTGTTTTAGGGGTTGCTACGACCATGGTGCATTTTCCAAGCTATGTCCTTGATGTCAAAAATGCCATCTCAACTGGCACGGTAAAGGAAATGGTGGACGCTATCAAGTTAGCTCCAGTGTTGATTTTAGATGATATTGGTGCAGAGCAGGCGACGTCTTGGGTGCGTGACGAGGTCTTGCAGGTCATCTTACAGTACCGCATGACGGAGAATTTGCCGACCTTTTTCACTTCTAACTATTCCTTTTTAGATTTGGAAGCCAAGTGGGCAAATATCAAGGGCAATGACGAGACCTGGCAGGCAAGACGTGTCTTAGAGCGTGTACGCTATCTGGCTAATGAATTTCACTTAGAAGGTGGCAACCGCCGCCACGACGCTATGGAAGAATAGAATAAATTATAAAAGAAAGAAGGTTTTTATGGCATTACCAACAGTTGCCATTGTTGGTCGTCCCAATGTCGGGAAGTCAACATTGTTTAATCGTATTGCAGGAGAGCGCATTTCGATTGTCGAGGATGTCGAAGGGGTGACTCGTGACCGTATTTATGCGACTGGTGAGTGGCTCAATCGCTCTTTTTCGCTGATCGATACAGGTGGTATTGATGATGTAGATGCGCCTTTTATGGAGCAAATCAAACATCAAGCTGATATTGCCATGACAGAAGCAGATGTCATCGTTTTTGTCGTGTCTGGAAAAGAAGGTGTCACAGACGCTGACGAGTACGTCTCAAAAATCCTCTACCGCACCAACAAACCCGTGATTTTGGTGGTCAATAAAGTGGACAATCCAGAGATGAGAAGCGATATTTATGATTTTTACTCACTCGGACTTGGTGACCCCTATCCAGTGTCGTCTGTTCACGGTATCGGAACCGGTGATGTGCTAGACGCTATCGTGGAAAATCTCCCTGTCGAAGCGGTCGAAGAAAATCCAGACATCATCAAGTTTAGTCTCATCGGTCGTCCCAATGTCGGAAAATCAAGTCTTATCAATGCTATCCTTGGTGAGGAGCGCGTGATTGCCAGTCCTATCGCTGGAACGACTCGTGATGCGATTGATACGCATTTCACAGACAGCTCTGGTCAAGAGTTCTTGATGATTGATACCGCTGGTATGCGCAAGTCTGGCAAGGTCTATGAAAACACGGAAAAATACTCTGTCATGCGCTCCATGCGAGCTATTGACCGCAGTGACATTGTCCTCATGGTGATTAACGCTGAAGAGGGCATTCGTGAGTATGACAAGCGTATCGCTGGTTTTGCCCACGAAGCTGGAAAAGGCATTATCATCGTTGTCAACAAATGGGACACCATCACAAAGGACAATCGCACCGTCAAAGAATGGGAGGATGATATCCGTGATAACTTCCAATACATCAGCTACGCTCCGATTATCTTTGTATCAGCGCTGACCAAGCAACGTCTCAATAAACTGCCAGATATGATCAAGGCAATCAGCGAAAGTCAAAACAAACGTATCCCGTCAGCTGTTTTGAACGATGTCATCATGGACGCTATCGCAACCAACCCAACGCCAACGGACAAGGGCAAACGCTTGAAGATTTTCTACGGCACACAAGTTGCTGTCAAACCACCGACCTTTGTCATTTTTGTCAATGAAGAAGAGCTCATGCACTTCTCTTATCTACGCTTTTTGGAAAATCAAATCCGTGCTGCCTTTGGCTTTGAAGGCACACCGATTCACTTGATTGCACGAAAGAGAAAATAGCCATGCCGCTTCGCTTTGAAAAGGTTACAGAGAGTAATAAAGCAGCAGTTCTTTCTTTGCGTCTTCACTCCTTTCAAAAAGGCTACACGGAGTCAATAGAAGAGAGCTTAGAAGAGGCAGGAAAACACCCAGAGTGGCAGCCTTGTGCGGTGTATCATGGAGAGGAGCTTGTCGGCTTTACCATGTATGGTTATTTCGCTGAGGATAGTGAGCTGTGGATTGATACCATTGTGATTGACCGCTTTTATCAAGGTAAGGGTTACGGTCGCAAGCTTCTAGAGCAGCTCTTAGAGCTACTAGCCGAGCGCTATTTGCGTAAGCCTGTCTATCTCAGCGTTTTTTCGGACAATCACTCAGCTATCTACCTCTATCAAAACTTAGGCTTTCAGTTTAATGGTCGGCTAGATACCAAAGGTGAGCAGATAATGGTCTATACGTTTGAGGACTAGTCCTCTAGCATTCAAAAATAAACTGAAAAACCAGCGTTAGCTGGTTTTTTCTTTACACAACGTCAAAAAACGTCTCATTTCCATTTAATAAGCAAAACAATTTTTACTTTTAAGCCAAATTAAAGACATTTTTCACATATATTTGTTATAATAGAGTGATAAGGAAATGGTGGTATGAGAGCATGAGTAGAATGATTCCAGGGCGTGTCCGCAATCAAGGAATTGCTCTTTACGACGATGGTTCAATCGCATCTGTTTCAGAGCAAAATGGGACAATTATCGCCAATATTCAAAATGAAAAACTCCAATACACTTTAAATGGTGATGTTGTAGACTGTACGTGCCCGCTTTTTTCGAGTAAGGGCTACTGTGAGCATTTAGCAGCCTTAGAGTATTACCTCAAGAACGCTCCAACTGGGCAAGCGCTTGTTGAGAGCTTGGAAGCTCCAAAAGAAGAAGTCGAACTTCCTAAGGAAGCTTCTTTTAGCAACCTCTTTTTAGATAGTTTGTTAGGTAGTGATGATGATACGACACGCTACCGTCTTTGTGCTTATGGCGAGATAAACGCTAATGGCAACGAGGTTTGGTGGACACTCAAGCTAAATCGCCTGCCAGATAGTAAAAGCTATGTCATCAGAGACATCAGAGCTTTTTTAGCAACGGTTCAAAAAGAAGGCTTCTATCAGATTGGTAAGCACTATTTTGAATCGCTCTCTTATGGGCAGTTTGATGAGAAGAGTCAAGAGTTACTCTGCTTTTTAGCAAAATTGTTGCCAGACTCTGACCAGTTTGGGGCTGAGAACTGTCTACGTCACAACGGACGCTATCTCTTTTTTAGTAGTGGTTTTTTCACTGAGGGCGTTGCTTATTTACAGGCTCTTTATGACTTTAACTTTGAAGCGGACAATAAGTCCTACGCAAAACTTGTGACCAAGCGACTAGAAGGCAAGGACAATCTTTTTGTTTTTACAGTGGTTGTAGAGCGTCATAGTGTTGTTTTGACCATTGCTGAGCATGATTTTGACACGCTCTATGGCAGTCGTATTTTGCGTCGTGACAATACCTTTTACCTGCTCGATCCTAAGCAGCTTAGAATCCTACAAGCCATTCACAGTTTGCCGATTGAGACGGATGATAAGCGTCATCTTTTCTTCACGCATAATGACCAGCCTTCTCTTGCCATGAGTTTACTTGATTTTCAGCTTTTAGGAGTGGTGCATGCCCCTAAAAACTATCAGGTTAAGGACTTTACGACGCATTTTTACTTGGACATGCCAGAGGATGATAGGATTAGTTTGCAGCTCGTTTTTGACTATGGGGACGGTCTTTTGGTAGACAATCAAAAGGATTTGCAGGAGTTGCCCTTTACCAGTCATTACCGCCATCAAGAGCGTCTTTTCCGCTTTTTGGTCAGTAAAGGCTTTGATAAGCGCTTTAAGACCAGCCTCGTCTTAGAAAATGCAGAAGATATCTATTACTTTTTTGTAGAGTGGTTGCCAGAATTTGAAAAACGAGGCGTTGTGCATTTATCCCTTCGCCTAGCTAGTCAACGTATCCAAGAGCAACCTAGAATTGCCCTTGATTTTCAAGGCGGTTTTTTGGATATTTCCTTTGACTTTTCAAGTCTTGATGAAAAGGATATCGACAAAGCCCTTGATGCTCTTCTTGATAATCAATCTTACTTCGTCAATAAAAAAGGGAAGCTACTGGTTTTTGATGAGGACACACAAAAGGTCAGTAAAGTCTTGCAGACTTTACAAACCAGCACGCTTTCGGATGGACACTTGAAGGTGCACCAAGCAGAGGCTTATAGGCTGTCTCATCTGCTATCTTCTGAGAGTCAGGTGGTATTTTCTAAGAACTTTGAGCAGCTTGTACATGACCTTAGGTACCCAGAAGAGTACGCCCTGCCAGATATTAGTGTGCAGGCGACACTTAGAGACTATCAGCAGTTAGGGGTACGCTGGCTGTCCATGCTTTCTGACTATGGCTTTGGTGGGATTTTGGCAGATGATATGGGGCTAGGTAAGACCTTGCAGACTATTGCTTTTTTGAGCTCACGCTTGACTGAGCAGTCACGTGTTCTCATCCTAGCGCCGTCTAGTTTGATTTTTAACTGGCAGGATGAGTTTAAGAAATTTGCTCCGCAGTTAGATGTGGCTGTTTCTTACGGCTTAAAGCCAGCACGAGACAGTATCATATCTGAAAATCACCAAGTCATCATCTCAAGCTATGCTGCTTTTCGTCAGGACTTTGAGACTTACCAATCTCAAGGTTTTGCCTATGATTATTTGATTTTAGACGAGGCGCAGGTCATGAAAAATGCCCAGACCAAGATTTCAAAACGCCTACACCAGTTTGAGGTCAAACACTGCTTTGCCCTTTCTGGAACACCGATTGAAAATAAATTATTAGAAATCTGGTCTATTTTTTCTATTGTCATGCCAGGGCTTTTGCCAAGCAAACGTGAGTTTCTCAAGTTGAGTTCAGCACAGGTTGCCCGCTACATCAAGCCTTTTATCCTACGCCGTCGTAAAGAGGATGTGTTACCAGAATTGCCAGAGTTGCTTGAGATGACCTATACCAATGAACTGGCAGACAAACAAAAAGCCATGTACCTAGCGCAATTGCGTCAAATGCAGCAAAGTATCGCTGGTGCTAGTGATAGGAGTATCAGCCGTCAGAAAATCGAGATCCTATCAGGTATCACTCGCTTACGTCAAATCTGCGACTCACCAAGTCTTTTTATGGAGGATTATGATGGGGAAAGTGGTAAAGTGGAGAGTCTTCGCATGCTGCTTGCCCAGCTAAAGGAAAATGGACACCGTGCGCTTATCTTCTCACAATTTAAAGGTATGCTGGATATTGCTGAAAAAGAGCTCAAAGCCCTTGAGATGACCAGCTACAAACTCACAGGCTCAACTTCATCTGTTGACCGCCAAGAGATGACCAAAGCCTTTAACAAAGGAGCTAAGGACGTCTTTCTCATTTCACTAAGAGCAGGCGGTGTTGGGCTCAATCTCACAGGTGCAGACACGGTTATCTTGATTGACCTTTGGTGGAATCCAGCAGTTGAAATGCAAGCCATTAGCCGTGCCCATCGTATCGGGCAAAAAAGCACCGTTGAAGTTTACCGCCTAATCACACGAGGCACCATCGAGGAAAAAATTCTTGAACTGCAAGAAAGCAAGAAAAATCTAGTCACCACAGTCCTTGATGGCAATGAAAGCAGAAGCTCTCTATCTGCTGAGGAAATCCGTGAAATACTCGGTGTGGATGAACCAGTCACTTAAATCTGCTATTAAACTTTGAAAAATGATAGATTTTAGTTTATAATGGGAATGTTGTCACTTAGAGGTGATAAAGGATGACACGTCGTAGCAAGAAAATCTTGCTGCCATGTTTAAAAGAAATTGTATTAGAGAGGGTGACGCTATGCACAAAGACAGAAGACCGTTTCCGCTAGTAGCGGATGGTGAGCCAGTCAGTACAGAAGAGACTGTAATGTCCTTGTATGACAACGAAGATTTGATTAGTAATATTCATGGAGTTTACCATGAAAAATCTTACGATGACATCAAACCAAGTCACAAGACCTTGCAGCCAAATCAAAGACAAGCCCAGCGTCATCAAAAAGACATTGATAGTGGTAAGTCCTACGCTAGACAAGCAAGACAGCAGGCAAAAGTAGATGTCAAAAAGAAACGTCAGACCTATCTGACCAAGGACATCACTAAAACCACAGGCTTTGAAATGCCTAAAAAAGTGGTTTCTGTGCCTGCCAAAAAGAAACGTCAAGGCGATTATGCCAAGTACTCTAGCAGACTATCGCAAGACAGCTATATCTTAGCCGAGTTGCCAACGGTTTACAAAGAACCTCAAAACAAGCCAGCTATCAAGTCGAAAAAAAATAATTATGATTTCTTGAAAACAAGTCAAATCTATAATCCAAAAGATAAACAAACACTCCATGAGCCTGCTCAAGAGCTGAACTTAGCTCGTTTTGAAGGCTAGTTTATCTGTTATCTTAAAGAGGAAAAAATATGTCAAAAATCTATCATTTTATCGGAATTAAAGGCTCAGGAATGAGTGCGCTTGCTCTAATGCTTCATCAAATGGGCTACAAGGTTCAAGGAAGCGACGTTGAAAAGTATTATTTCACACAGCGTGGCTTGGAGCAAGCAGGGATTACCATTCTTCCTTTCTCTGAGGCAAATATCACAGAAGATGTTGAGTTGATTGCTGGAAATGCCTTTCGTGAAGATAACAATGTAGAAGTTGCTTACGCTATTAACAATAATATCCCGTTTAAACGCTATCATGAGTTTTTAGGGCATTTTATGGAGCAGTTTACAAGCCTAGGTGTGGCTGGAGCGCACGGTAAGACCTCAACGACGGGGCTTTTATCACATGTTCTCAAAAACATCACAGATACGTCTTACCTCATTGGGGACGGGACAGGGCGTGGCTCTAAGGATGCTAAGTACTTTGTCTTTGAGTCTGACGAGTACGAGCGCCATTTCATGCCATATCACCCAGAGTACTCCATCATCACCAACATTGACTTTGACCATCCAGACTATTTTACAAGCATTGATGACGTCTTTAATGCCTTTAACGACTATGCTAAGCAGGTGAAAAAAGGCTTGTTCCTTTACGGAGACGATGTTTATCTTCGCAAGATTGAGTCTGACGCACCGATTTATTACTATGGTTTCAATGATAATGACGACTTTACTGCTTTTGACATCACACGTACAACAAGCGGTTCTGATTTCAAGGTGAAGCACGATGGAAAAGTCTTAGGGACTTTCCATGTGCCAGCTTTTGGACGTCACAATATCCTCAATGCGACGGCTGTTATTGCTAACTTGTATGTCTTAGGGATTGATATGGAGCTAGTAGCTGAGCACTTAAAGACCTTCTCTGGCGTTAAACGTCGCTTTACTGAAAAGGTTGTCAACGGCGCTACCATCATTGATGACTTTGCCCACCACCCAACTGAAATCATCGCAACACTGGATGCGGCACGTCAAAAATACCCATCTCGTGAGATTGTGGCGATTTTCCAACCGCATACCTTTACACGTACCATTGCTCTCTTAGATGAGTTCGCAGAAGCACTCAACCAAGCGGACAGTGTCTATCTAGCACAGATTTACGGCTCTGCACGTGAGGTGGACCACGGCGATGTTAAGGTTGAGGATTTGGCAGCCAAGATTGTCAAGCCAGCACAGGTGATTACAGTGGAAAATGTCTCACCACTACTTGACCATGACGACGCTGTCTACGTCTTTATGGGAGCGGGGGACATTCAGCTCTACGAGCGCTCTTTTGAGGAGTTGCTTGCAAGCTTGACTAAAAATAGACAATAACCTTTCACCACAACGGTTGATAGTAAAGACTGGGTCTAGTAAGACTCAGTCTTGTTTGTAGGAGAAGTATATGATGATTAGAAATGTAAAACCAGATGATTTTGAGACCATCTGTCAGATTGAGAGAGCAAATTTCTCAGCCAGTGAGGCAGCAAGCTCACAGGCGATGAAAGAGCGGATAGAGCGTCTAGCAGATACTTTTTTAGTTGCTGAGATAGAGGGCGAGATTGCTGGCTATGTTGTGGGTGCTGTGACTTTTGATAAGTACCTAGACGACGCTCTGTTTGAGACAGTCACTAAAAATCCAGCGCAGGGTGGCTTTATTGCTGTGATGAGTCTGTCGGTCTCAAAAGACTATAAAAAGCAAGGTATTGGAACAGCTCTGCTTGCTGCGCTAAAGGATGTGGCTGTAGCTAGACAGGCTAAAGGCATTACGCTTACTTGCCATGAGGAGCTGATTGGCTACTATGAGATGAATGGCTTTTGCGATGAAGGACAGTCACTCTCAACGCACGGTCAAGCGACTTGGTACAATATGCTCTGGTACTGCTAAGCAGCTCGCTACAGCGCTAGAGCTTGATTTTACTAGCTTTTTAAGGTATAATAGCTTGATTACTATTAGGAGGACGATGCTTTGGCGGATAATCAAGACGACAAGCAGAGGGCTAAACGGGAGTTTGGCAGCTTTAAAGAGCGCATCCTAGCGGAGTTGGAAGAAGCCACCCGTATCAGACAGGAGCGTGAGGAGAGAGCTTACCAAGAACAGCTAAAACAGCAAGAAGAAGCCAACCTGTTAGCACAACAATTGGAAAAGGATTCCCAACCTAATCTTATCAATACGACATCATCTGACAGTGATAATTTTGAGACTCAGGAGACAGAGCTTCTTAGGACCTCAGAAAGTGACGATCAGCCAGTTTCCTCGGAAGATTTAAGTCAACCTTTAGAGGAGACTTCTGAGCTTGCGAGTGAGAGCAGCTTGCCTCGTGCGACCTTTGTTCCTGATTGGAATGAGACAGACCTTGCTCAGGTTGAAAAAAGTGCGTCGCAAGAGAGTGAACCTTCAATTGATGAGACTTCAGAAGATGATGTTCATCAACTCTTGGGAAATATAGAAGAAGTTGAGCAGGATGATAGGACAACGTCTGAATCTGATGCTGGTGCAGACCAAGCGTCAGAAACATTTGCAGTCCATCCCATCTCAGTCTCTGATGACCAGATAGAAGTCGATAATTTCTCTGCTAATGACAATGCAGGGCTAGAAGTTGACTCACTGCTTGATGTGACTGCAGGACGTACCGAGGTTCATCAAGTACTGGATAACTTAGAAAAAGTCTTTAGCCCAGAGCTTGAAGTATCTGAAGCTTCTGCTGTGGAGCCTGCTAGCGAGCTACCGACAGAACCTCAAGTATTTGAGATAGAGCAAACTAACTCAGAAGTGCCCCTTGAGAGCACTCCTAGCGTCTCTGATGAACAGCCAGAAACTGAGTCCATCGAAGTCAAGAACGCTCAATCTGAAGAGTTTGAAGAGGAAATCTCATCTGAAAGCGAGTCGCTACTTGATGTGACTGCAGGACGTACCGAGGTACACCAAGTGCTAGATAACTTGGAGAAAGTCTTTAGCCCTGAACTCGAGGGCGACACTCCTGTAGCCTTTCCACCAGTTGAGGACAAGCCTACAGTAGAAGCGGAACAAGAGGTTTCAACAGAGACTCCTGTTTCTGAAGGTTCTAGCGAAGTAGCCGTATCTGAGTCAGATGAGGAAGAGTTGGAGGAGAGTGTGGGGAAACGTAGAAAGAAAAAGTTGGTGCAAAAGAAGCGCCAGAGACGTGAAAGTCTCGCTAAAAAGTTAGCCTTGTATATCATTTCCATAACCTTAGTTATTTTATTAGCGGTTGGTGGATTTGGGGCTTACTATATCTCAAACAGCCTAAAACCAGTTAATAGCAAGTCAACAGACTATGTACAAGTCGAGATCCCAGCAGGCTCTGGTACCAAGATGATTGGGCAAATTTTAGAGAAAAAAGGTCTCATCCGAAATGCTACGATTTTCAACTATTATTCTAAGTTTAAAAATTATAGCAATTACCAAAGTGGCTACTTTAACTTGCAAAAGAGTATGTCGCTAGATGAGATTGCAAAAGCGCTCCAAAAGGAAGGAACAACCAGCCCAACCCAGCCTGTACTTGGTAAAGTCCTCATCAAAGAAGGCTACACTATCGAGCAGATTGCAAAAGCTATCGAGGTCAATGCCAACAGCAAGAAATCAAGTAAGACACCGTATAGCGCTAGTGATTTCTTGAAGTTGATGAAAGACGAATCCTTTATCAAGGAGATGGTTGAGAAATATCCTAAGCTTTTGGCGAATTTACCGTCAAAAGACGAAGCGGTTTACCAGCTTGAGGGTTATCTCTTCCCAGCGACCTATGACTACTATAAGGCGACGAGCCTTAAGGACTTGGTCGATACCATGCTTCAGACCATGGACACGACACTTGCAAACTACTACACAACCATTTCAGAAAAGGGCATGACGGTCAATCAAGTCTTGACGCTTGCTTCTCTTGTTGAGAAGGAAGGGCAAACCGATGAGGATAGAAGAACCATTGCTAGCGTCTTTTATAACCGTCTAAATGCTGGACAAGCGCTTCAAAGTAACATTGCTGTTTTGTATGCGATGGGTAAACTTGGTGAGACCACCACACTTTCTGAAGACGCTAATATTGACACAAGCATTGATTCGCCTTATAATGATTATACTCATACAGGACTCATGCCAGGACCTGTAGACAGTCCGGGGCTTTCAGCTATCAAGGCAGTACTCAATCCTGAAAGTACTGATTATTACTACTTTGTAGCGGATGTCAAGACTGGTAAGGTTTATTATGCAAATGACTATGAAACCCATCAGAAAAATGTTGAAAAATATGTCAACAGTCAAATTTCAAATTAGAAAAGAGAGTAATTAACAATGGCAGAAAAAACATATCCTATGACACAGGCTGAAAAAGAACAGCTTGAACAAGAATTAGAAGAGTTAAAATTAGTGCGTCGCCCAGAGGTCGTTGAGCGTATCAAGATTGCACGCTCTTACGGTGACCTTTCTGAAAACAGCGAGTACGATGCAGCAAAAGATGAGCAAGCCTTTGTTGAGGGACAAATCTCAACTCTTGAAACCAAAATCCGCTACGCAGAAATCATCGATAGCGATGCCGTTGCCAAAGATGAAGTGGCTATCGGAAAAACAGTTGTTGTTCAAGAAGTGGGAACAACGGACAAAGATACTTACGTTATCGTGGGTGCAGCGGGAGCAGACATCTTCTCAGGTAAGATTTCAAACGAAAGCCCAATCGCACAAGCCCTTATCGGTAAAAAGACTGGTGACCAAGCAGTCATCGAGTCACCTGCTGGTGATTACACTGTTGAGATTATCAGCGTTGAAAAAACAAACTAAGAAAAATCCCAAGAGACACTCTTGGGATTTTCTGCTATCTAAAAACTCTCAAGTTAGCCTTGAGAGTTTTGTTTTATTTCTTACGTTTTTTCTGTTTACCAGCGTTGCGTTTTTTGTGCTGTTGTGAGATAGCTGCTTGATTTGCGTTCTTTGGTTTTTGTGTGACATCTTTACGACGTTTTGGTGTAGAGACACGAGGAGGATTTTTCTTGTATTCTTCCTCAACACGCTGACGTAAACGTGGTTTCATGATGTAGGTTGTAATCAACTGTTGGATGATACTAAAGATACCACCGACAAACCAGTAAAGAGCGACACTCGCTGGAAGGCTGATAGACATAAAGAGCATGACCAGTGGCATGGTATAAGTCATGGTCTTCATCTGACTGCGTTGCGCTTCAGGAGCAGCCTGGAGTGACAGCCAAGATTGCACATAGTAGAGAGCAGCGATGATAAGTACCAAGATGAGGTTTTGCTTACCAAGGTCCATCCCAAGGAAGGTCGCTTCTGAAACCCCTGCAGTGTAGCGAGTCGCCACAAAGATGGCTGAGAAGAAAGGCATTTGGATGAGCAGTGGCAGACATCCCATACCACCAAACATGCTAACGCCAGCTTCACGTTGAGCCTGCATGAGCTCTGTCTGCGCAGCCATTTTTTCCTCTTGTGTTGTGGCATTGCGGATACGCTCGTTGATTGGCTCAAAGATAGGTTTGAGATAGTTCATCTTTTCAGCTTGGTAGCTTGCCTTATAGGACTGATAGAGCCCTAGTGGTAAGATAATCAAACGAACAATGATGGTTACAAGGATAATAGCAACCCCAAATCCTAAACCTTGATTTTTGGCAAAGAAAGTAATGAGATTTGCCATGGGAACACCAAGGACATTCCAAACCGTTCCAGTTGGCTGACCATTTTTAACGTTGACACAGCCAGAGAGTAGCACTAGCATGGATAGAGCTAACCCTGAAAAGAGAAGACGCTTCGTATTTTTTTTCAATGATATAATCCTTTTTCTAAATTTAGTCTTACCTTACTATTTTACTTTTTTTTTAGGTAGAATACAATAGTTCTTGAGACGGATTTTTAATTGGCGATTTTAAAATCGTGGTAATCGGGGAAGTTGTCCATCTTCACATCCACATAAGTGACCTTTGCCCACTGAGAAGGGCCTTGTCTGACGCCTTTGATAAAGGCTGCCATTTTGCTGTTATCATCGGACTGAGCGAGAATCTCGACGGTACCGTCATCGTTATTCCAGACACGACCGTAGATGTCACCAATTTCTAGTGCGAGAGCATAGGTGGAGTAGCGAAAGCCAACTCCCTGAACACGCCCAGACACAAGCATACGTACTTTTTTCATGTTCTCCTCCTTTGTTTTTTCAATCTTGTGGGATTTGTGTTATACTTTCTCTATGACTATTATAACCTCAAAAGCAAATAATCTCATCAAAAAGACTAAAAAATTGCTCCAAAAAAAGTACCGTAAGACATCCTACTTGATTGAGGGCTGGCACTTATACGAAGAAGCGAGAGCAAATAAAGCTGATATTTTACGTGTCTTTGTGACGGAGGAGTTTTTAGAGCGTGTGGGTGACGAAGAGCAAGTAGTTGTGGTTTCCTATGATGTGCTAAAAGAGCTGACAGAGTCGCAAACGCCACAAGGTATCGTCGCTGAAATAGCGCTAGAGAGCAAGGAATGGCAAGCTAGCGCAGGGCGTTTTTTGATTTTGGAGGATGTGCAAGATCCAGGAAATGTCGGTACCATGATTCGCACAGCGGACGCCGCTGGTTTTGATGCGGTTATCGTCTCTGACAAGTCAGCAGATATCTACAGCCAAAAAACGCTACGTTCCATGCAGGGTAGCCACTTTCATCTCCCCATCTACCGTATGCCCATGTCTCATGTGCTGGATGATGTGACGGCGCACAAGATTCCACTCTTAGCCAGTACCTTGTCAAAAGACTCGATCGACTATCGTCAGCTTGACAAATTTTCTTCCTTTGCTCTTGTCATGGGAAATGAAGGACAGGGTATCTCAGACGAGATGGCAAAGCGTGCCGATTATCTGGTGCATATCGACATGCCTGGGCAGGCTGAAAGCCTCAATGTCGCTGTCGCTGCGGGTATTCTTATTTTCAGCCTTATTTAAGTCAAAGTGGTATAATAGACTATAGAGGTGATTGTGATGAAATCTTATAAAAAAGATAAAGAATACATGTCTCTTGTTGGACCACTCATTGACCATCCTCGCTTTCAAAAGTTAGATGGTATTGTCCAACATCACCACTCTACTAGATTAGAACATTCGATAAACGTCAGCTACACCAGCTATAAGATTGCCAAGCGTCTCGGTTGGGACGCTAAAAGTACAGCACGTGGTGGGCTGCTACATGACTTTTTCTACTACGATTGGCGCACAACCAAGTTCAACAAAGGACATGCTTGGGTACATCCACGTATTGCCGTGCGTAACGCTAGAAAAGTCACGACACTGAATAAACGTGAAGAAGATATTATCCTAAAACATATGTGGGGAGCGACTATCGCGCCGCCACGCTATAAAGAAGGCTATATCGTCACCATGGTTGACAAATACTGGGCGGTGCGTGAAGCGTCTCGTCCCTTGAAAAAATGGTTCAAAAAACCGATTGCCTATAGCAGAAAACTGCTAGGTAGTCATCATCATTAAAAGCTGGGCTTTGCTTGGCTTTTTCTTCTCCCTGACTTTTCAAAAAGGGTACAAATAATAGACGTTTAAGAAGCTTTTATGTTAGAATAGGACTATTACAAGTTGAGAGGACATTGATATGAATGATAATGTGATTTATACACAGAGCGACGCTGGTCTCAATCGTTTCTTTGCCAAGATTTATGGACTGGTTGGCATGGGGATTGGTCTGTCTGCTTTTGTGTCGTACTTAATGCTTTATGTCTTTACAGATAATTTGATTGCCAGCTACTCTAATCCTGTGATTTACTACGGGGCGTGTATTTTGGAGTTGGTTTTGGTCTTTAGCGCAAGTAGTGCAGCTCGCAAGAACACGCCAGCAGCTCTGCCTTTATTTTTAGTTTATTCAGCGCTCAATGGCTTTACGCTTAGCTTTATCATTGCTACTTATGCGCAGGCTGTTGTTTTGCAGGCATTTTTATCAGCTATGGGCGTGTTCTTAGTGATGGCGTTGATCGGTGTGGTTGTCAAGCGTGATTTGTCAGGCATTGCTAAGGCGGCTATGGCGCTTTTGATTGGTATTATTATCGCAAGTGTGCTCAATATCTTCTTTGCTAATGGCACGATGAGCTATATCATCAGTCTCTTATCAGTTGCGATTTTTTCAGGCTTGATTGCTTATGACAATCAACTCATCAAGCGTGTTTACCAATCTACAGGCGGTCGTACAACAGACGGTTGGGCGATTTCGATGGCACTAAACCTCTACCTTGACTTTATCAACCTGTTTCTAAGTTTACTACGCCTCTTTGGTGATAACGATTAAGAGTAAAAACTGGGGCAACCCAGTTTTTTTGTGGGCTTTCTTGTCAGAATTTTCTATAAAATTATCATTTTTATGCTATAATAGGAGCAACACACCAAAGGAGAATACGATATGAAGACACCATTTGTGAGCAAAGAGCAAGTAGACCTTATCACCGAGCAATTTCCAACACCTTTTCACCTCTACGATGAAAAAGGTATCAGGGAGACGGCTCGTGCAGTGAATGCAGCCTTTTCATGGAACGAGGGATTTAAAGAATATTTTGCGGTCAAGGCAACACCCAATCCAACGATTTTGAAGATTTTAAAAGAAGAGGGGTGTGGTGTTGACTGTGCGACAGATGTGGAGCTGATGATGAGCCATAAAGTAGGCTTTAGCGCTTCTGAGATTAGCTTCACCTCAAACGACACACGCCCAGAAGAGTTTGTCTATGCCCGTGAGATTGGAGCAACTATTAACCTTGACGCTTATGAGGACATTGCCTTTTTAGAAAAAGCATGTGGTCTGCCAGATAAAGTATCGCTTCGCTTCAATCCTGGGGGTGTCTTTGCGCTAGGCACAGACATCATGGATCATCCAGAGGAGTCCAAGTTTGGGATGACCAAAGAACAGCTCTTTAAAGGCTACAAAGAATTGACAGAAAAGGGCGTCACTTCCCTTGGGCTCCATGCTTTTCTGGCGTCAAATACAGTGACCAATGACTACTATCCAACGCTTGCCGCTCAGCTCTTTGAGCTGGCTGTTGAGCTGAAAAATGAACTTGGTATTTCGCTTGACTTTATCAATCTGTCTGGTGGTATCGGTGTAGATTACACGCCAGAAAATCGTCAAAATGACATCGCTGCGATTGGACAAGGTGTCCATGAACAGTTTGATAAGATTTTGGTGCCAAATGGTCTAGGTCATATCAGCATTTACACAGAGCTTGGGCGCTACATGCTAGCGCCACACGGTCATCTCATCACAAAGGTCTTGCACCGAAAAGAAACCTATCGCACCTACATCGGACTGGACGCTTGTGCAGTCAATCTCCTGCGCCCTGCCATGTATGATGCTTATCATCACATCACCAATCTCACTAACCCAAACGGTAAACTGGAGACAGTTGATGTGGTTGGCTCTCTATGTGAAAATAATGATAAATTTGCCAAAAATCGTGAATTGCCTGAGGCAAGAATCGGCGATACACTTGTCATTCACGACACGGGAGCGCACGGCTTTTCAATGGGCTACAACTACAATGGTCGTTTGCGCTCGGCTGAGATTCTCCTGCAAGAAGATGGCACCGCTCGTATGATTCGACGTGCCGAGATGCCAGAGGATTATTTCAACACTTTGTATGGCTTTGATTTTGACAAATAAGATAGCAAGGAAGCGCTTGTTTTCTTGTCTCCCTTTCTTTATTTTGGTATAATGGGTAAGAGAATTTATAGAGGAGAATGCTAGAATGAATACTGCACTTTGGATTTTATTGGTTATCATTGCGCTTTTTGCGGGAGCTGTTGGGGGAATTTTTATTGCTCGCCGTCAGTTCACCAAGGAAGTCAGTGAATATCCTCGCCTAACACCAGATGCTATTCGTGAGATGATGAGCCAAATGGGACAAAAACCAAGCGAAGCTAAGATTCAACAAACCTATCGCAACATTATCAGACAATCAAAAGCAGCTGCCAATAAAGGCAAAAAATAGACAGTCAACAAGATTGTCCAAAAGAGTGAGTCAGTGTCCACTAAACTTGAAAACGGGTCAGACTTAGCTCAGATGATGAGAGAGTTTGGGGCAGAGGTCTCAAACTCTTTTTTAGCAAGATAGGCAAAGAAGGAGAAGATATGGATAATCGTCCAATCGGTTTTTTGGACTCTGGTGTTGGTGGCTTGACTGTCGTCAAAGAAATGTTTAAGCAACTGCCAGAAGAAGAGATTATTTTTATCGGGGATCAAGCACGTGCTCCCTATGGTCCAAGACCAGCCGAGCAAATCAGAGAATACACTTGGCAGATGGTCAATTTCTTATTAACACAAAATGTCAAGATGATTGTCATTGCCTGCAATACCGCAACGGCTGTTGTCTGGAAGGAAATCAAAGAGCAGCTGACCATTCCTGTTTTGGGGGTTATCTTGCCCGGTGCTAGCGCAGCCATTAAGTCTACGCAGACAGGAAAAATCGGCGTCATCGGCACTCCCATGACGGTTAAATCCGACACTTATCGTGAGAAAATCCAGCGCCTAGCGCCTGAGATGGAGGTGGAGAGCCTTTCTTGTCCCAAGTTTGCGCCTATCGTTGAGTCCAATCAGATGACCTCAAGTGTCGCTAAAAAGGTAGTCTATGAGACCTTGGCGCCTCTAGTGGGCAAGGTTGATACGCTCATTCTAGGATGTACGCATTATCCTTTATTAAGACCGATTATCCAAAATGTGATGGGACAATCAGTCAAACTCATTGATAGCGGAGCAGAGACGGTGCATGATATTTCCGTCTTGCTTAACTACTTTGAGATTAACCGCAACCGTAAGCAAAAAGAAGCACAGCATCACTTTTACACAACAGCCAGTCCCAAGGGCTTTAAAGAAATTGCCGAGCAATGGATGGGAAGAAAAATTACTGTGGAGCATATCGATTTATGACAGAAAAAATATTTGAATATAAAGATGACAAAGACTGGTATGTCGCAAAACTCGAAATTGATGGGTGTAGATTTTCATTCTCAGATGAAATTGATATGATTGTGATGTCTTTAAACAATCTCCTATTAGATGAGGACAATCACTTTAAAATTGCACTGGGTGTGATTAAATACAGCTCGCCTTATCGCTTGATTCGTTTTTACTTGGAGTTGATAAATGCGCTTGAAAACCGTTCGTTAAAAGCGGTGGCTCATAAAGGTGCGGTGCTTGTTGTTGAGGATGATAAGGTGCTGTTTGTTCATGTACCAAAAGGTGGGATAGAAGTGTCCGCTTTCTTAGACGGTGCTGAGCTTGATTTTGGCGATACCATTTTGATTGCGACACGCAATGAAGGCAAAACCAAAGAATTTCGTCAGTTGTTTGCTAAGCTCGGTATCAGCGTTCAGAACCTCAACGACTATCCAGATTTACCAGAAGTTGAGGAGACAGGCATGACCTTTGAGGAAAATGCTCGCCTCAAGGCAGAAACCATCTCACGCTTAACCGGTAAAATGGTGCTGGCAGACGACTCAGGACTCAAGGTGGATGCGCTAGGTGGGCTTCCAGGCGTGTGGTCCGCTCGCTTTTCAGGACCAGATGCCACAGACGCTAAGAACAACGCTAAGCTCCTCCATGAGCTGGCTATGGTATTTGAGCCAGAAGACAGAAGCGCTCAATTTCACACGACCTTGGTCGTTGCAGCACCCAACAAAGAGAGCTTAGTGGTTGAAGCAGACTGGGAAGGTTATATCGGTGTGGAGCCAAGAGGAGAAAACGGCTTTGGCTATGACCCACTTTTTCTGGTTGGACACACAGGACGTACAGCAGCAGAACTCTCTGCTGAAGAAAAAAATGCCCAATCTCACAGAGGACAGGCAGTGAAAAAACTGATGGAGGTATTTCCACAATGGCAACACAATTTGTAGTAATGAGTGACTCACACGGTGATTATGACATTGTCAAAGATATCAAGGACAGATATCAAGGCAAGGTGGATGCTATTTTTCATAATGGAGACTCTGAGCTCAAGAGTTCTGACCCTGTTTGGGATGGGATTTATGTGGTGCGTGGCAATTGTGACTATGATGACGGCTATCCTGAAAATAATGTCGTCGAGCTTAATGGTGTAACCATTGCACAGACACACGGACACCTCTATCAGATTAACTTTATGTGGGATAGACTGGACTTATTTGCCCAAGAGGCTGGCGCTGATATTTGTCTGTATGGGCATTTGCATAGAGCTAGTGCTTGGCGCATGGAGGATATTGTCTTTATCAATCCTGGAAGTGTCTTGCAGCCACGAGGTGAGGTGATGGAAAAACTTTATGCTCTTGTCACAGTGACAGATACGACCATAAAAGTAGACTTTTACACCCGCAACCATGAGCTATACCCACAATTATCACAGGAGTTTACACGATGATTGCAAAACCGTTTGAAGATTTTCTATTAAAACATTTGGAGCACTATCTGATTCCTGCGGATGAGCTGGCGATTTTTATTGATACGCACAATGCAGACCATGTCATGCTGGTTTTGAGTGCTAATGGCTTGTCACGTGTCCCTGTTATCACAAAAGACAAGATTTATGTGGGTACGATTAGCATAGCTGATATGCTAAGCTATAAGGCTAAACACCACTTGTCAGACTGGGAAGTGACTGGCAGTGATATTGCGCCTATGGTCAATACCAAGATTGAGCCTTTGCATAAGGACGCTGACTTGACTGAGATTATGCACAAGCTTGTGGATTATCCTTTCTTGCCTGTCGTAGATGACGAGGGTGTCTTTCAAGGGATTATCACACGAAAATCTATCCTAAAAGCTGTTAACAGCCTGCTTCATGACTTTACCAATGACTATGACCTCATCCCAAAAGAGACTGACTGACTGGTTAGATGACTTTTTAGCGCACAAGCGTTTGTCGCAAAATTCGCAAATGAACTATCGCTACGACATCAAGCAGTTTTTAGAAGATGTTGATAATCAATTAACGCTTGAGAAATTGCGTCTCTATGAGCAAAAGCTCTCGACCAAGTCACCAGCTGTCAAAAAGCGAAGACAATCCACGCTCAATCAGTTTTTATGGTTTTTGTATAGCAAGGGAGTTCTTGATTATGCTTATAAGTTTCATGTCGCCTCTCAAGCGAGCTCTCCTCAGCTCACAAAGCAGCCACAGCTTTTAGATAAGTCTCTCTTTTACGCTGATACTCCTGATACAGATGGTCAGCTGATAGCGCTGTTGATGATAGAGTTGGGGCTGACACCGACTGAAATTGCCCGCCTTGACAGTGAGAGTATTGACCTTGAGTTTGGCATTATCCGCCTTGAGAAAAAGGACTGTGTGCGTATTGTCAAGTTGCCTAAGCCCTTGGTTAGCTGTCTTGAAAAAAAACTGGTAAACACAGGCTACCTCTTTTCTCATAAGGGCAAGCCTTACTCAAGGCAGTGGTATTTTAAAAAATTGAGCGCTTATTTGGAGACGATTGGTCTCGCCAATGAGACAGCTCAGTCGCTTCGTACGCAGTATATCTTGGGTGAAAAAGCTGCCGGAAAGACAGCACAAGAAATCGCACAGCAGTTAGGACTGAAAAGCGCAGTGACACTGGAGAAATATTTTTAATGGATATTAAGCTAAAAGATTTTGAAGGTCCGCTGGATCTTCTTCTTCATCTTGTTTCAAAATACGAAGTGGATATTTACGATGTTCCGATTGTAGAGATTATCGAGCAGTATCTGGCTTACATCGCTACGCTTAAAGCCATGCGTCTTGAGATTGCTAGCGAATATATGGTCATGGCAAGCCAACTCATGCTGATAAAGAGTCAGAAGTTATTGCCCACAGTTGTTGAAAATCTCCCTGATGAGGAGGACTTGGAGCAGGAGCTGCTCAGTCAGATTGAGGAGTATCGCAAGTTTAAAGAGCTGAGCGAAGAGCTTGGTAAGCAACACAATAAGCGGGCTCAATTTTACTCCAAACCCAAGCAAGAACTCATCTTTGAGGAGACGACGCTAGCGCATGACAAGACCATTATGGATTTGTTTTTGACCTTTTCAAAGGTCATGGCGAGTCGGCAAGAGACGCTTATGCAGCAGCATACGGTCGTTGAGCGAGATGACTATCGCATTGAGGATATGATGGAGGATCTTCTGTATCGCTTGGGCAGTCAACAAAAGCTCTGCTTACAAGAGGTTTTTGAGGCATGCCAGCAAAAAAACGAGATGATTACCCTCTTTTTAGCGACGCTTGAGCTGATAAAGCTGCAGCAAGTAGATGTCAAGCAGTCTGAAAACTTTGGTAAGATTTACCTAGCACTTCCTAAGGAAAATAAAACAGAAAAGGTATAAAGGTGAGATGAATTATTTAGCACGATTAGAGGCACTTCTTTTTGTGGCAGGTGAGGATGGGCTTAGTTTACGCCAGTTAGCGGAGCTATTGGAGCTGACACCGACAGCACTCACACAGCAGCTGGAAAAATTAGCGAGTCGTTATGAAGAGGATGCAGACTCTAGTCTTTGCTTGTTAGAGACCTCACAGACCTACAAGCTAGTGACAAAGGACAGTTTTTCAGACTTGCTTAGGGATTTTGCCAGCTCACCAATCAATCAAACCTTGTCACGAGCTAGCCTTGAGGTGCTCTCGATTATTGCCTACAAGCAGCCAATTACCCGCATTGAGGTTGACGCCATTCGAGGGGTTAATTCAAGCGGTGCCATTAGCAAACTGCAAGCCTTTGGATTGATTAAGGAAATAGGGAAAAAAGAGGTTATTGGACGTCCAAAGCTCTATGCAACGACGGATTATTTTTTAGATTACATGGGAATCAATCACCTTGATGAGTTAGTAGACGCTTCTAATATCCAGTTGGTTGACCAAGAGTTGACACTTTTTAATCTCGAAGAAGACGAAAGGGAAGAACAAGAATGAGAATAAACAAATACATCGCACATGCTGGTGTTGCTAGCCGAAGAAAGGCAGAAGAACTGATCAAAAATGGACATGTCACGATCAATGGTACGGTCGTTGACAATCTCGCTACACAAGTCAAAGCAAGCGACCGTGTCGAGATTGATGGCAGTCCTATCTACAACGAAGAAAAGGTCTACTACCTGCTCAACAAACCTCGTGGGGTTATCTCAAGTGTCTCTGATGAAAAGGGACGTAAGACTGTTGTGGACTTGTTGCCTGAGGTGAGAGAGCGTATCTATCCTGTTGGGCGTCTCGATTGGGACACATCTGGGCTGCTTATTCTAACGAATGATGGTGATTTTACTGACAAGATGATTCACCCAAGAAATGAGATTGACAAGGTCTATCTGGCACGTGTCAAGGGCATTGCGACCAAGGAGAACTTGCGCCCTTTGACCCGTGGGGTTATGGTTGATGGCAAGAAAACAAAACCAGCACACTATCATATCGTCAAGGTAGACAAGGACAAAAACCGCTCTGTTGTGGAGCTGACGATCCACGAAGGACGCAATCACCAAGTCAAGAAAATGTTTGAAGAAGTGGGGCTTCTGGTAGACAAGCTCTCACGCATTCGCTTTGGGACACTGGATTTGGCAGGGCTTCGACCTGGTGAGTTTAGAAAATTAAGCAAAAAAGAAATCAGTCAGCTGCACAACGCAGCCATCAACAACAAATGATCACACGTTTTTTTATCTGGCTTGTTAGGCTCTATCAGCGCTACATTTCCCCAGCCTTTCCAGCGACTTGTCGCTATCGTCCCACCTGCTCAGCCTACATGATTGAGGCGCTGCAAAAGCATGGCTTAAAAGGGTTTGTCATGGGAATTGCTCGCATTTTGCGTTGCCATCCCTTTGTCAAGGGAGGAGACGACCCTGTCCCAGACCATTTTACACTCAGACGATCACAAAAATAGCGGTGTCAATGACACACGCTATTTTTTATAGTTTAGACCATGTTCTAGGTAGGAGTAACAGGATAATAGGATAAATCTCAAGACGCCCTGCAATCATGGCAAAGGAGAGCAGGAGTTTTGAGAAGGGGCTAAAGATAGCAAAGGTATCTGTCGTTCCTAGCATAGGTCCGATATTGTTAAAGCAAGAGGCTGCTGCGCTGACCACCACCATGAAGTTGTTGTTATCAAGGCTCAAAAAGAGAGTAAGCGCCAAGAAAATCGCTCCGTAGATGGTCAGATACTTGAGCACGCCGTGCTGTGTTTCCTTGTCGATGACACTGCCGTTGATATGTAGAGACAGCACACGGTTAGGGTAGAGATTTGAGAGGATGTGATTGCGTGAGATTTTGGCTAAAATCAAAGCCCGCATGACCTTGAGCCCCCCAGCTGTTGAGCCCGCTGAACCTCCGATAAACATCAAAAGAAGCAAGATACATTGGGAGAATAACGGCCAATGCGCAAGGTCTGTAATCCCAAAACCGGTCGTTGTGATGATGGTTGACACTTCAAAGAAGACCTTCTCTAAACCGTCTGTGAAGTTATCATACATACCAAGGACGTTCAGCGCAATGAGAGCAGTTGCCGCAAGCACGATACCCAGATAAGTGCGCAATTCCTCGTCTTTAAAGAAAGCTTTGAGTTTACCCAGTAAGAGCAGGTAGTAGAGGTTAAAGTTGACCCCAAAGACCAGCATACCGATAGCCACGGTATTGGTGATGAGTGGGCTGTTGTAGTGAGCCATACTGTCGTTGTAAACAGCAAAGCCTCCAGTCCCTGCCGTTCCCATAGCGGTCACAAAACTATCAAAGACAGGCATGCCCTCAAAAATAAGGATAACCGTAAAAATAGCAAACATAATCAAGTAGAGAATGTAGAGGATTTGTGCGGTTTCCTTTAGCTTAGAGACGACCTTACCAAAAACTGGTCCAGGCACTTCAGCCCGCATGACCTCAAGGTAGCTGCTTTTGCTATTTTCCATAATGGCAAGGGCAAAAACCAGCACTCCCATCCCTCCGATGAGGTGGGTAAAGCTCCGCCAAAAAAGCAGCGAATGCGATAGCACACTCACATCTGGCAAGATAGTCGCCCCCGTCGTTGTAAATCCTGAGCTGGTCTCAAAAAAAGCGTCAATGATATTTGGAATTTGCCCTGAAAAGACAAAAGGCAAAGCTCCAAAGAAAGACCAGAGAATCCAACAAAGAGCGACAATCAACATCCCTTCACGGGTGTAGATGTGATGATCACGAGGCTTAAAGCCATTTCCAATCGCTCCAATGACCAGCAAGATGGCTATGGTCGCAAGGATACTCAGAAGTATCTTAGGCGACTCA
Organism: Streptococcus hyointestinalis; assembly: GCF_011039275.1. Lineage (GTDB taxonomy): Bacteria > Bacillota > Bacilli > Lactobacillales > Streptococcaceae > Streptococcus > Streptococcus hyointestinalis_A. The sequence continues at coordinate 1,745,680 of NZ_JAAKGB010000001.1, read as the reverse complement.
TGATAGATTAGCGCCACAATCAGTGGGACAACTAAGAGTGCAGCCTCGATAAAGAGCAATTTTGAGAGAAGATAACGTACCATATGTCGATTCATACTCTACCTCGCAATCAAATCACTCAGCTGTGTGATGTTTTGTTTGAGTGTAATCACGACAATTTTGTCATTACATTGCAGTTTGTCCTCACCTGTTGGGTAGATAGCTTTTCCATGTCGGATGATAGCTGCAATCAGAATATCTGATTTAAGTTTGAGACTGGAGAGTGGCTTGTCCACAATCTTTGTCGCCTCTGTAATCTCAAACTCCAGCGCTTCAATGCGACCATTTGCCACGTGATGAAGCGATTCTAAGTTGGAGTCCTTAGCATTGTAGCGCCCACGGATGAAGTGCATGATACTATCCACTGCGATGTTCTTAGGCGTGATGATGGTTGAGAACTCCTTGCGATCAATGATTTCTAAGAGACTGGTGCGGTTAATCTTGGTGATGTTTTTGCTGACACCGAGTGATTCTAGATACATGGACGTGATGATATTTTCCTCATCAACCCCTGTCATGGTAGCGACCGCATCGTAGTGGGTGACGTTTTCCTCCATGAGGATAGGTTTTGCTGTCCCGTCACCAAGGACGATATTGACATTTGGAAATTCCTGACTAAAGAGTTCGGCACGTTGGCGGTTAATCTCGATGAGTTTGACCTTGATGTGCGTGTCTTTTAGGAGACTAAGCAGATAATACGCAATCCGCCCTGCTCCAATCAACATCATGCTGTTAACCATTTTGGATTTGAGGGAGTTGTGAAAAAGCACCATCTCAATTCGATTTCCCGTTACAAAAATGGTGTCGCCCTCTTGGATAGTCGCCTCACCATTTGGGATGAGCAGACGTCCATCACGCTCGATAGCACAAATGACGATATTGCCAAAGCGTTTTCTAAACTGGCTCATGGTCAGGTCAGAGAGCTTGCTGTTTTTAGAAATCTTAAACTCCATCAGCATGACACGCCCATTGGCAAAGTGCTCAACAGACAGGGCATTTGGAAAGTCAACGATATTGGCAATCGCACGTGCTGATAAAAGCTCTGGATTGACAATCATGGAGTAGCCAAGGAAGTTTTTCTCCTTAAAGTAGGCGTTTGAGTATTCAGGATTACGCACACGCACAATGGTTTCTTTGGCGCCCATTTTCTTAGCCAAAACAGCCGCAATCATATTAAGCTCATCCTTATCGGTGAGGGCAATGAAAATATCACAATTTTTGACCTCAGCCTGCTCTAAAATCTTAAAGTTTGCACCATTGCCGACAATCCCCATGATATCGTAGCGCTTAGTGACACGCTTGAGGACACTTTCTTTTTCCTCAATGAGAATAACATCATGTTTTTCGCCGACAAGTGAGCGACAAAGTGCTGTACCCACCTTGCCGCCACCGACAACAATAATCTTCATATTTACCTCCGAGTTATCTTTCTATCATACTCTTTTTTTGCAAAAAAGTAACTACCCACGAGCAAAAAGATATAAAATACATGGAACTGTTTACGTTTTGTAATAAATCTAAAAAATAACTTAAAGCTATTGGGAAAGACTTTCTTTCCCAATGGTTCTTTTTCTTGTTTTTGAGAAATGGCTATGTTAGACTTATATTCGTTCAAAAAATTAAACGAAAGATAAAACGCTATGGAAAAACTGTTAAAACTTGCTGATTTGTTTGAAAAAAGCAAGCCCAGCCTACTCGCTATGGGCAATGAAACAAGGTTACACATCGTGATGACCATGCTAAAGCTGGACTGCCATGGTGTGCGAGTGGGCGAGATTACGGCGCACACGCATTTATCACGACCAGCAGTGTCTCATCATTTGGGTATTTTAAAAGAGGCGGGCATCATCGGGCTACGCCGTGAGGGAACGAAGAATTACTATTTTTTAGACTCTGACCTGACGTCACTTTCTCAGTTGGAGGAGTTGATTCAGTTGGTCAAGCAAGTCATTTTGGAGGAAAACCGTGAGCAATAAAAAGATTTTAATTGTGATGACAAATGTTGAAAAATACGCTACAACAAACCGTGCAACGGGTCTTTGGTTGAGTGAGCTGACTCATTTTTATGACAAGATTCACCGTGCAGGCTACGACGTTGATTTTGCTAGTCCAAAGGGTGGTTATGTACCTCTTGACCCCCACAGCCTGCGTTTTGCAGATGAGACGGACTGGGCTTTATATCATGATGAAGACTTTAGACAGAAAGCTCTAGCTACTAGCTTGTCTGTTGACACAATTGACCCAAGCCAGTATGTGGCGATCTACTACACAGGTGGACATGGTGTCATGTGGGATTTTCCAGATAATCAAGCCCTTCAAAAAATTGCAGAGAGCATTTATCAAAATGGCGGTTACGTCACAGCCGTGTGTCATGGTGTGGTAGGACTTCTCAATCTCAAAGCTGAAAATGGAGAACCACTTATCAAAGGACGTCATGTGACCGGCTTTACTAATACCGAGGAAGCTCTCAATCGAACGACCAAGTTTGTGCCTTTTTTGACCGAAACAGCGCTCAAAAGCATGGGGGCACAGTTTACGAAGCGTCGTTTTTTCTCAAGCCATGCCGTGCGTGATGGACGCTTGATTACAGGACAAAACCCACAGTCACCAGCAGGTGTCGCTGATTTATTAGTCAAAGCATTGGAGGAAAACTAACATGAAAAAAGGAACAACAATAGGAGTAGGGCTATTATTAGGACTTATCTGCGGAGTTTTTTGCTGGTGGTCTGCTATCTTCTTTTTACAAGTACCGTTCACATTGGACAATCTTTTCTTTTTGATGCTTAATCGCATGGGGCTAGGTCTTGCTGTTGCGCTAGGTCATATAGCTTTAGAGGGTAAGTGGTATCTAAGAGGACCTATGATTGCTTTTGTTATTGGACTTTGCGTGACTTATTTTGATTATATGATGGGCTATGGCTGGGTCTTAACTCTTGCAGTCAACTTCATGAGCTTAAGCTATGGTTTTGTCATTGATGGGATTTTGACTTATGGGGATAAGCAAAGATAAAAATCATATCTCGCCTAAAAAATCCTCAAAAAGCTATTGACAGATAGTCCATAAGTGTTATAATAGTGATAACGATTCGTTGTTTTAAATCAAACCTGTTATGATTTAAGGTAGCGAGCAACCACAACCACATTGTTTGCTGAGCTTGACTCCGGGCAATGTGGTTTTTATTATGTTTAAGAGAGGATCAGCATGAATATCGAAGCACTCAGCCAGCAAAACCACCGCAGTGACAGCAGTTCTAACCACATCGTTTTATTTGAACCACAGATTCCAGCTAATACTGGCAATATCGCCCGTACCTGCGCTGCGACCAACAGCCCCCTTCATATCATTCGCCCTATGGGTTTTCCTATTGATGACAAGAAAATGAAGCGTGCTGGGCTTGATTATTGGGACAAGCTTGATGTGACGTTTTACGATAGTCTAGAGGAGTTTTTAGAGGCTTGTGATGGCAAACTCCACTTGATTAGTAAGTTTGCTAGTCGTGTTTATTCTGAGGAAAAGTATAACGATGGCTGTGCCCACTACTTTTTGTTTGGGCGTGAGGATAAGGGTTTGCCAGAGGATTTTATGCGCCAACATGCTGACAAGGCTCTGCGTATCCCTATGAATGACCAGCACGTCAGAAGCCTCAACCTCTCAAACACTGCCTGCATGATTGTCTATGAAGCGCTGCGCCAGCAGTCATTTCCAAATCTAGAGTTGAGCCATGTCTATGAAAAAGACAAGTTGAAATAAAGTATTACAATTGCGTGTCTACCAGCTTAAAAAAATCTTAAAATTCCTTGAAAAATGCCTAAAATCATGCTAACATAAACATATAGGAAAATAGAAATGAGGATATTTAGGATGCACTATTCACGTATGGAGAGATTACATCAACACAGAACTGTTCGTAAGCAACGCTTCGGTATTCGCAAAGTGTCTACTTTGGGTGCCGTATCGGCTTTGCTTGGGACAGCTGTTTTCTTTTCTGGTGGTGTACAAGCCGACCAAGTGACAGCAACGCAGCCACAAGCAAGTAACACTGAGACCGTTGTCGCAAGTCCGCAAGAGACGGTAAGTGACACTTCAACCGCAGCTACGTCAACTTCTTCTGAAGCAGCCAGTCAAGCCGTTGAGCAGACGTCAGAAGTAGCGGTTGTTGCAGCAACGAGCGAGGAAGCTAGCACAACAGGTACTAGCGAAAGTGCTAGTAGTGTAGCGAGCACAGAGAGCGTTGCTGCTTCGGAAGCTGCTAGCGCTACAGCAGTCACTACGCAAGAAACATCAGAAGTAGCTAAGTCAGCTGACACAAGTGCGACTACACAAAGATCTGCTAGCGAAGGATTGGAGCCAGCAACTGCCACAGTAGCAGAAGAAAAAGCTTCTGCAGGTAACGAAGAGTCTAGCAATCCAGCAGTTGGCGTTATCAACTATGACAAAGATAAAACTACTTTTGATGTTGCCGTTGTGGGAAACGCTAGCACTAAAGCTGTCAAAGGCGCTCGTATCGCCGTTTGGTCAGCCGACAAAGGTCAAGACGACCTCAAATGGTACACGCCAGCAGCCGTTAACAACCAAATCCGCCAAACCATCAATATTTTAGACCATGCCGGTACTAGCGATGATTATTATGTGCATGTCTACACCGATTTTACGGACGGCACGACCTACGCTGTCAGCTTAGGTACTTATCACATTGACGTTCCAGAACCCGCCAAACCAGAGGTTAAGGTCGTTAATTATGACAAAACTAAAACAACCTTTGATGTGGTTGTAACAGGTAGCGATAAGACAAAACAAATCAAAGGTTCTCGTATTGCTGTTTGGTCAGCGGACAAAGACCAAGATGACATTAAGTGGTACACCCCAACAGCCAGCAATAACCAAGTCCATCAAACGGTAGACATTAAAAATCATGCAGGCAATAGTGATAACTACTATGTGCATGTCTACACCGACTTCACGGACGGCACAACCTACGCTGTCAGCTTAGGTACTTATCACATTGACGTTCCAGAACCCGCTAAGCCAGAGGTCAAGGTTGTTAACTACGATAAGACCAAGACCACTTTTGACGTCGTTGTAACAGGTAGCGACAAAACGAAACAAATCAAGGGTTCTCGTATTGCTGTTTGGTCAGCGGACAAAGACCAAGATGACATTAAGTGGTACACCCCAACAGCCAGCAATAACCAAGTCCGTCAAACGGTAGACATTAAAAATCATGCAGGTAATAGCGATGATTATTATGTGCATGTCTACACCGATTTTACGGACGGCACGACCTACGCTGTCAGCTTAGGTACTTACCACATTGATGTACCAGAACCAGCTAAGCCAGAAGTTAAGGTAGTCAATTATGATAAGACCAAAACGACTTTTGATGTGGTTGTAACAGGAAGTGACAAGACGAAACAAATTAAGGGCTCTCGTATCGCTGTTTGGTCAGCGGACAAAGACCAAGATGACGTCAAGTGGTACACCCCAACAGCTAACAACAATCAAGTCCGTCAAACGGTAGACATTAAAAATCATGCAGGTAATAGCGATGATTATTATGTGCATGTCTACACCGATTTTACGGACGGCACGACCTACGCTGTCAGCTTAGGTACTTATCACATTGACGTTCCAGAACCCGCCAAACCAGAGGTTAAGGTTGTTAACTACGATAAGACCAAGACCACTTTTGACGTCGTTGTAACAGGAAGTGACAAGACGAAACAAATTAAGGGCTCTCGTATCGCTGTTTGGTCAGCGGACAAAGACCAAGATGACGTCAAGTGGTACACCCCAACAGCTAACAACAATCAAGTCCGTCAAACGGTAGACATTAAAAATCATGCAGGTAATAGCGATGATTATTATGTGCATGTCTACACCGATTTTACGGACGGCACGACCTACGCTGTCAGCTTAGGTACTTATCACATTGACGTTCCAGAACCCGCCAAACCAGAGGTTAAGGTTGTTAACTACGATAAGACCAAGACCACTTTTGACGTCGTTGTAACAGGAAGTGACAAGACGAAACAAATCAAGGGCTCTCGTATCGCTGTTTGGTCAGCGGACAAAGACCAAGATGACGTCAAGTGGTACACCCCAACAGCCAGCAATAACCAAGTCCGTCAAACGGTAGACATTAAAAACCATGCAGGCAATAGCGATGACTACTATGTGCATGTCTACACTGACTTCACAGATGGCACGACTTATGCTGTCAGCTTAGGTACTTACCACATTGATGTACCAGAACCAGCTAAGCCAGAAGTTAAGGTAGTCAATTATGATAAGACCAAAACGACTTTTGATGTGGTTGTAACAGGAAGTGACAAGACGAAACCAATCAAGGGCTCTCGTATCGCTGTTTGGTCAGCGGACAAAGACCAAGATGACGTCAAGTGGTACACCCCAACAGCTAACAACAATCAAGTCCGTCAAACGGTAGACATTAAAAACCATGCAGGCAATAGCGATGACTACTATGTGCATGTCTACACTGACTTCACAGATGGCACGACTTATGCTGTCAGCTTAGGTACTTACCACATTGATGTACCAGAACCAGCTAAGCCAGAAGTTAAGGTAGTCAATTATGATAAGACCAAAACGACTTTTGATGTGGTTGTAACAGGAAGTGACAAGACGAAACAAATTAAGGGCTCTCGTATCGCTGTTTGGTCAGCGGACAAAGACCAAGATGACGTCAAGTGGTACACCCCAACAGCTAACAACAATCAAGTCCGTCAAACGGTAGACATTAAAAATCATGCAGGCAATAGCGATGACTACTATGTGCATGTCTACACCGACTTTACAGACGGCACGACCTACGCTGTCAGCCTAGGTACTTACCGCTTTGAAGTGCCTAAAGCAGTCACTGCCACCTACAAAGGTACTGGTAATTACGAGCTAAGAGCAACTGCTGTGCCAAGTTCAGGAGATATTTTGTTTGCCGTTTGGTCTGATGCCAAGGGACAAGATGATTTGAAATGGTATGCTTCTAGCCATCAAAATAGCCAAGCTGTGACAAGAATCAACGTCACTGACCATGCCGATACAGGCACTTATCATGTCCATGTCTATCAAGTAGAAAATGGCAAGTCTAATTTCTTGGTTGCGAATACCTTCACTGTTGATCGAGTCAATTATAAGACTCCTTACTACCGTCAACGTGATCCAAGATGGGCAAGTAAGGTTTATGGCTTGTCTAATCTAGATAAAACAGGCTGTGTGCCAACAAGCCTTGCTATGGTCTTTAGTTCCTTGTCAGGAAAAGAAGTCCTTCCAACAACTGTGGCAGATTATCTCTACAATAACACTGACCAGTTCAACAAGCAGTGGACAGGTACAGGAGCTGTAGGGTTACTAAAAGCTGTTGACCATTGGGGCTACACAGCAACACCGCTACCAAGTCTTTCTGCTGTTGCAACCGCTCTGCAAGAAGGCTATCATGTGATGGCAGCTGTGCAAAATGACATTTTTGTCAGAAATGGTAGCCATGAGCTTGTCCTAAAAGGCTACAATAATGGCAAGACTTATGTATCTGACCCTTATACACCAATGTTATCTGGTTGGTACCCTATCTCTCAACTCTGGTCTGAACAAAGTCGTTATGCAGAAGACCGTGTTGGTCTCCCTTCAACCTTTATCAAGATTACAGATATCTAAGTATGAAGCCCTTGCATTTGCAGGGCTTTTTTGTTATCATGGAAATGTCTTCAGGGCAGGGTGAGATTCCCGACCGGCGGTGACACTTATATGATGAGTGAAGTCCGCGAGCGCAAGCTGACGTGGTGAGATTCCACGACCGACAGTATAGTCTGGATGGGAGAAGACAAAGGTTTTTTGTGTACGCACATACCTTTTGGCCTTCTTTCAATTTGTAAAAATTGGAGGAATTTTTTATGACAATGACAAACACAAGACGTTTGACGCTTTTAGCGGTACTCTCTGCACTATCGTTTGTGCTCATGTATGTGAGTTTTCCCCTCATTCCAGGGGCAAACTTTCTAAAGCTCGACTTTAGTGTGATTCCCATGCTTTTAGCCTTGGCACTTTTTGATTTTAAGAGTAGCGTGGTCGTTCTTTTTTTACGCTCGCTTTTAAAACTGGTGCTCAATAATCAAGGGGTGGAAACCTACATCGGGCTTCCGATGAATATGGTAGCTTTATTTGTTTTTCTGTGGGCATTTGCCTTTATTTGGAAAAAACATATGGTGCTTACAGCCTATCTAAAAGCAACTGTATTAGGGACGCTGATATTGACGGTTGCTATGGTATTGATAAATCTCTTTTATGCCGTGCCGCTGTATGCCACCTTTGCTAATTTTGACATTGCAGCAACGATTGGGGTTAGTCGCTACATTGTAGCCATGGTTATTCCTTTTAATATCATTGAGGGTGTGCTTTTGGCTCTGGTTTTTTATATCGTCTATACGTCTTGTAAACCGTTTATAGAAAGATATCAATTGAAATGAAAAAAAGACAACACTATTGGGTAATTGCCTCTTTTGCTTTTTTATTCTTTGTCATGCTAGGTTATGTGGTCAAATTTTATCCTGAAGCTTTACGGCCATTTGATACTAGTGTGCAAAGTGCCATCAGAGGGGATCTTCCCCAGCCTCTAACGGCTTTCTTTAAAACCATAACCGTTATTGGAAATCCAAGTACCCAGGCTATCATTGCCGCTGTTGCGGTCATTATCTTATGGCTGAAAAAATGGTATGCCGAGGCGATTTACGTCGCTACAAACAGCATTTTAGCGGGTATTTGTATCGTGTCGCTCAAGTATATCTACCAGCGCCCAAGACCTAGCATTACGCACTTGGTCTATGCGAGTGGCAATTCATTTCCGAGTGGTCATGCTACGGGGACCTTTTTGATTATTGGAAGTATCCTTGTTATTTGCTTCCAGCGCTTGTCCTCACAGACTGCCAAATGGACGGTGGCTATCCTTTTAGGGCTTTTGATTTTCTGTATTGCCTTATCACGGATTTATCTGGGCGTGCATTACCCAAGTGATATCATAGGTGGCTTTTTACTCGCCTATGCTATCCATAACTTAGTGTTTCCTTACTATGACCAATTGCGCTTTAAGTGGCGCTTTCAGGGTAAACAAAAGTAATTTTAAGAAGAGACCAGAAGCTTGCTTCTGGTCTCTTTTTTAGAGCAATTTTGGTGAAAATCTCATGATTTGTGTTACAATAGAGTCATGAAAAAACGTTACAACACCCTAAATGACTATTATCGTTTAATTTTTGGTGAAAAGATTTTCAAAGTGCCGATTGACGCTGGATTTGACTGTCCCAATCGTGACGGTACGGTAGCGCACGGCGGCTGTACTTTTTGTACAGTGTCAGGGTCTGGCGACGCTATCGTTGCCCCTGAAGCACCCATTCGTGAGCAATTTTACAAGGAAATTGACTTTATGCACCGCAAGTGGCCCGAGGTCAAGAAATATCTGGTGTATTTTCAAAACTTTACCAACACACACGACCGTGTGGAGGTTATCCGTGAGCGCTACGAGCAGGCGATCAACGAACCTGGTGTGGTTGGTATCAACATCGGGACACGCCCAGACTGTCTGCCAGATGAGACCATTGCCTATCTAGCAGAGCTGACAGAGCGCATGCATGTGACGGTGGAGCTGGGATTGCAGACCACTTATGAAAAGACCTCGGAGCTTATCAATCGTGCCCATTCTTATGACCTCTACAAGGAAACAGTGGAGCGTTTACGCAGGCAAGCTCCAAAGGTAGAGATTGTCTCCCACCTTATCAATGGGCTACCAGGGGAGACGCACGAGATGATGCTAGAGAATGTCCGTCGCTGTGTCACTGACAACGACATCAACGGTATCAAGCTCCATCTCTTGCACTTGATGACCAACACCCGCATGCAGCGGGATTACCATGAGGGACGCTTGCAATTGCTTAGCCAAGAGGAGTATGTCTCTATTATCTGCGACCAGCTAGAGATTATTCCAAAAGATATTATCATTCATCGTATCACTGGCGATGCGCCTAGGGATATGCTCATAGGACCTATGTGGAGTCTCAATAAATGGGAAGTTTTGAACGCTATCGATAAAGAAATGGAGCGCCGAGATGCTTATCAAGGCTGCCGCTTAGTTTAGAACAAGTTTGGAGAATAGTAATGATAAAACGTCCAATCACCCTCTCTCATGACTTTTTAGCAGAAGTCATTGATAGTAAGAGTATTGTTGTTGATGCGACGATGGGAAATGGTCACGACACTGCCTTTTTAGCGCAGAAAGCAGGAAAAGTCTACGCTTTTGATATTCAAAAGCAGGCGCTTGATAAAACCAGTCAGCTCCTAGAAAGTCAAGGACTGACAAATGCTGAGCTTATCCTAGATGGACATGAGACGCTTGACCACTACGTAGACGAGCCTATCACGGCTGCTATTTTTAATCTGGGGTATTTGCCAAGTGCAGATAAGAGTCTTATCACAAAACCAAGCACGACGCTTGAGGCGCTAGCTAAAATTTTGGAGCGCTTAGTGGTTGGGGGTCGGGTGTCCTTGATGGTCTATCACGGGCATGCTGGCGGTGATATTGAGAAAAAAGAAGTGCTTGCCTTTGTCAAAAATCTGCCGCAAGAAGACTTCGCCACCATGCTCTATCAGCCGCTAAATCAGGTGAATACGCCGCCATTTTTGATTATGATTGAAAAATTGAGGTAAAGATGATGTTAAAGGAATGGTTAAACACAACAGGATTTGAAAAAACACGTGAAGCCAAGAAAATGGCGAAAATCAAAAAGAAATTGATGACGCTTGAAATCGAGCGTTGCCAAAAGAAAATGACCCATTGTGACGTCACAGCAGTGGACAAAAAAATCGCTGACCACAAGAGCGCCTATGCGAAAATGTGTGAGGATAAGCGTTAGGAGTGAGTTGGAGATTTTGTTGAGATGCACGTTGCTGTTTTAATTATTGTTTTTCTGTTTGCACTGATTCTCTCGAACTTAATCAACAGGCTCTTTCCAAAGGTGCCTCTGCCTTTGATTCAGATTGTCTTTGGTGGGCTTTTGTGTTTGATTTTTGGAGAGCATTTTGTCTCGCTAGATAGTGAGCTCTTTCTAGCCTTTGTCATTGCACCGCTCCTTTTTCGTGAGGGAGAAGAGAGTGATATTACTAATGTTTTGAGGCATTGGAAGATTATTTTGTATCTGATTTTTCCAGTGGTTTTTGTTAGCACCCTTACCTTGGGCTTTGCTACCTATAAGCTATTGCCTGCTGGGGTGTCCTTGGCAGCCTGCCTAGCGGTAGGGGCTGCGCTTGGACCAACGGACTTGGTCGCCTTTAACTCGCTATCAAAGCGTTTTCGCTTTCCAAAGCATGTCCAAAATATCCTAAAAGGGGAAGGTCTGCTCAATGATGCCAGCGGTCTGGTATCATTTCAGGTCGCCATCACTGCACTTACAACAGGTGTCTTTTCCCTGCAAAATGCCAGCCTTAAGCTTTTACTGTCTGTTTTTGGTGGGCTTCTGGTTGGGCTGATTGTGGCACTGGTCAATCGTCTCTTTTTAGCTATTTTAGATAGCATGGATGTGGCGGATGTGTCAGGTGTTATGCTGCTTGAGCTGACCCTGCCTTTTATTGCCTACTTTTTAGCGGAGGAAATCCACGGCTCTGGTATCATTGCGGTCGTAATTGCTGGTATCTCGCAAGCCAGCCGTTTTAAAAAAATCACCCTTTTAGATGCCCAGATTGACAATGTCGGAAGTGTCATGTGGGGCATGATTGCTTTTCTTCTCAACGGTGTGGTCTTTTTGATGTTAGGAGCAGAGTTGACCAAGTTTGCAAGACCTGTGCTTCTCAGTCAAGAAATTAACACACTCTTGATTTTAGGGGTGATAGTGCTGGTGACGCTTTTGCTCTTTGCTATTCGCTTTGTGATGATTTGGCTGTTTTATGCTTATCGCAGCCGTCATCTCAAAAAAGGGCTTAAAAAGTACCTCAAGGACATTCTCGTTTTGACCTTTTCTGGTGTCAAGGGAACGGTATCTATTGCGACTATCTTGTTGCTACCGACTTTGACAACAGTTGAGCATAGTATGTTGCTCTTTATCGTGGCAGGCGTTACTCTTTTTAGTTTTTTAGTTGGTATCGTTGCTCTGCCAAGACTTGCTAGCGCAAGTAGCACTAGTCCTGATCACTACATGCAAATTGCGATTTTAAATGACGTGATTTGGCAGTTGCAACAAGATCTCAAAGAGGATAAAAGCAGGACTGCCCTCTACGCCGTGATTGACAATTACAATAAACGCTTAGAAAACCTCATCCTAGATCAGGAGTCTAATGAGGTCAAGTCTGACTTGGCTCTGATTAACATCATGATTTTAGGAATTGAGAGTGATGGTCTTGAGAATGCCTTTTTAAATGGTGACATTGATATGAAAGAGTATCGTCTCTATCAAGGTTATCTCAAGTTTTTGGAGCGTCGGATTAACCGTGGCTTCATCTCAAACTTGACCTATGTTTTAGCGGTTCTTTTGCGGGCACTTCCGCAAATCTTGCACGAGATTTTGACCTTAGGATCTACCATTCGTCAGTTTTTGCGAGCGAGAAATAACCAGCAAGCTATCACCAAGGAAAATAGACAGCACTTGATTGCCCTCTATCAAGCTAATACCGCCTTGGTTTTAGAGGCGCTACAAAACCTTGATGATGTCTACAGTGCAGATCTTGTCGGCTATCTGATTCACTCCAGAAAGCAGGAAGCACAAATCATCCAGTCAGGAGCCTTTGTCGAGCGTGTCATTACGAGAAATGTCCCAGACAATGTTGATGAGATGTTGCGTGGCTTCTATCTAGAGCGTAAAGTCATTGCCGAGTATGAGGCGGAGGACCTGATTAGCCGCAGATACGCTAAAGCCCTGCGTAAAGAAGTCAACGCCCTTGAAAACTATTCTCTAAAAGAAACGGTCAATACCCTTTCCTATGACCTCTTTAACTACACGAGAAGTCGGTTGAATAATTAAAAAAGTCACGGAGAAGAAGATGATTAAACAAGCCATTGAAACAGCTTTTCTCAATCTGGCACAGACAAAGCCTATAGATAAAATTACGGTGACCGATGTGGTGAATGCTTGTCAGATTTCAAGACAGACTTTTTATTATCATTTTCAAGATATTGTAGAAGTGGTTGAGTGGTCTTTTCAATGTCGCATGACAGAGCTCTTAGCCACCAGTATGAAGGCAACAACTCCTAGTCAAGCTATTGATTTGTTTGTTGAGGAGTTATGTCAGCACCAGCCGCTTTTACGTGACCTTTACTTTTCTAAACGACGCCAGTTGGTTGAAAAGCAGTTGATTGAAATTATCAAGATTTATCTCAGCCAGTTGTCTATCCATAAGGCGGACACCAGTGCTAAAAATCACCAGATGATTGATTTTGGTTTGAGTTTTTATGCTATTGGACTAGCAGAGTATTTTTTAGTCCACTCGCAGGAAAGGTGGGAAAAAGAACAACTAAGCAGTCTCATCTATCAGACACTCAGCGGAGAATTTTCTATTTTTAGCAAGTCTACTTGACACTTGCCACATTTTGTAAAAACAGATAAGGAAAACTGCATATTCCTTATCTGTTTTTTATTTGCTAAACTATTGAGTAAATACTTAAAGGTAGAAATGGAGAAAGTCTATGGTAGAGAATAAAACACCATTTGAAATGTATTTTACTTCAGGTATGCCATTGGCGCAATCGCCATATCCTGGTTTAGATTCTAAGACATTTATCCTAGAAAAGGGAAGTATCCAAAAAGAAGGAGCTATGCCTTTAGAAGCAGATATATTAGTTGAACAAGACGCACAAGTTCCTCTTCGAGATGACGTTAAAATTCGTGTTGATATTTTTCGTCCAACAAAAGAGGGGAAATATCCAACAATTATGTGGTATGCTCCTTATGGTAAACGTGGTAGTGTTTTGAGTATGGATAACTTTGGTCATCCAACGCGCATGGACGTCAAGCCTGAATGGGAAGACGGTCTAAATGCTTTTGAAGCTCCTAATCCATCCTATTGGGTAGCAAGAGGGTATGTTGTTGTATCTCCTGACCCACGTGGTGTTGGAAGTTCAGAGGGGAATGTCTATGCTTGGGGAAGCCAACAAGCAAAAGATGAATACGACGTGATTGAATGGATAGCAACACAAGACTGGTCAAATGGGAAAGTTGGTTTGACAGGAACATCTTATCTCTCAATGAGTCAATATGCTGTTGCAGAACTCCAGCCACCTCATCTAGCAGCCATTGCTCCATGGGAAGGGGCGTTTAATCCTTACAAGGATACACTAGCACGTGGCGGTGTTAGTGATACCTCTTTTAATCAGTCTTTATCTCGCATGATTTATACAGATGGTCTAGTTGAGGATATGGCTCGTCTATCTGCTGAACATCCCTTTTATGATGCCTATTGGCAAGATAAAACACCAAATTTAGAAAAAGTAACCATTCCTACGTATTTGGTAGGTTCTTGGACAAATGCGATTCATAGTTCAGGACCTTATCAAGCTTACAAACAGTTACCTACTAAAGAAAAATGGCTCCGTGTTCATAATACTCATGAATGGACAGATTACTACAATCCTGAAAATGTAGCTGATTTACAAAAATTTTTTGACCATTACCTAAAAGGTGAAGAAAATGGATGGGAGAAAACTCCACATTTACGTTATGCTGTACTCAACCCAGGACATGAAGATAAGTTTCAAACTTCACCTAATTTCTTAGAAAATCAATCCTTTACAACTTACTACTTAGTAGAAGAAAATGGAAAGTTAAAATTATCTGAAACACCTCAAGCAGTAGAAAGTCAGATAGTTTATGACACTACAGAGTTAGATGGTATTACCTTTGAGTTAGAAATGAGAGAAGCTGTTGATTTTATTGGTAACTTCTCTTTAAGACTATGGGTTGAGTCTGTAGGAAATGATGATATGGATTTGTTTGCTTTTGTTAGAAAGTACAATCAAGAAGGGCAAATTTTAGAGCATGAATTAGTCACAGAACGCTATTATCCAGGACCAAATGGACGCTTACGTGTGTCACAGCGTTCACTTGATAAAGAAAAATCAACAGAGCTAACCCCAGTTCTATGTCAAACGAAAGAAGAGAAGATAGGAGAGGGGGATATTGTATCGGTTGAGATTCCATTTTGGCCATTTGCTATGCGTTGGGAAAAAGGAGAAAAATTAGCTTTGACTGTCTGTCCAGTTGATAAGATTGTTCGTCCAGAATTTCCACAGCTACCACCTTCACCAAATGTAAATAAAGGAAAACATGTCATTCATTTTGGGGGCAAGTATGATTCAAAATTACGTGTACCCAAAGAAGCATAGAGTAAAACAATATAGAAAGAAGGAATACTATGTACAACAATATCAATCCTAATCTCATGACTGAAAATGTCAAAACGCCTCGTCTTGGTGTTGCACCTCAAGTGGATTTAACAGGTGATTTACCACGTAAACCGGGCTACACAGTAGATTCTTGGTTTGTTATTGGGCGTGTTGAGACGGAAGGGCAAAAGCTCAATTATCTTTTTCATATTATGGCAATGGAGATGCCTATTCCTATTAAGCCATTGGGTAAAAAATGGCAGGTTGCCTATTCTATCATGAATGAAACGACAGGCTACTACACATCAGGAGATGAGATTTATATGGATAAGGATGTCAAAGCCGATACAAATCATTTTGAGTTAGACATGCCAAATGCTCACATGTCTGGTGACTGGGATAAGATGAAGATTTACCTCAAAACAGAGGCATTTGAAATTGACACGACAGCTACGGCTATTCACTACCCAGTCTTTACACGTGGGTCTGCTGTTTTTGACCTTTTTGGGATGGTCATTCATCAATATTCTGTGCCTTATATGAAAACGACAGGTCATTTGACTGTCCAAGGTAAAACCTATGACCTAGATGGGGACAATGCAGTCTCTTGGTTTGACCGCCAGTGGCAAATGCAGAACTTTAAATTAACAACGGAGTGGTCTTGGATGGCTATTTATCTTGACAATGGGGATATTATTAGTGTGCTAGATAGTGTTGGCGATACGGATACACCACGTTTTATGACTGTTTTAAAAACAGATGGTAGTTTAGTTCACTCGACTAATATCAAACCATTTGCTGAAGGAGAGACTCGCCATTGGACATCTGAGCATTCTGGACAGCGTTATGCCACTCAATGGGATTTAGAGTTTGGCGATTTTGATGCTAAACTGCATGTTGAACCTATTATTGAAAAGCAGGAAATTCTCTCTTCTATGAATAAACTCAGTAAGTATGAAGGCTCAGCAAACGTTACAGGAACTTATGAAGGTAAGCCTATAGAAGGTCGTGCAACCGTTGAGTTGATTAAGATTTAAAAAGTGCCAACAGGCACTTTTTTACATGATAGGCTTGATAAAAAAGCGTGTGTCGTCTAGCGGGATGAGCTTAACTGGGCTTTGGTAAAAGTCTGTTAGGACTTGTGGGGTGAGGATGTCGTCTTTTTTGCCTTTTGCGACAATAGCTCCTTCACGTAGCAGTAGGATGTGTGTCATCTTAGCGGTGATTTCCTCGGCGTGGTGCGTCACGTAAAGCACAGTAGGTGCGTGTGGTAAATCAGCGATACGCTCGACTTGATGGAGCAATTTTTCTCTCGCAAAAAGGTCAAGCCCAGTCGTCGCCTCATCTAGGATAATCATATCTGGATTTTCCATGAGGCTCCTTGCGATTAAAAGCAATTGCTTCTCACCTTGAGAGAGACTAGCGTAGATACGCCCAAGCAAATGTTTACCACCAAGCGCAATCAACATTTGCCGAGCTTCCTCTAAGTCCCTCTCGTCATAAGCCTTGTAGAGAATACTGCTCTTGTATTTTCCGGTTAGGACGACCTTTTCAGCGAGCATGTTGCCTGCGATACGCTCCGAGATAAAAGAGCCAACCACTCCAATCTTGGTGCGCACTCCAGTGATGTCTCCCTGCCCAAAGCGATAGCCTAAAACCTCCATCTTCCCACTTGATGGAAAATACTCTGCCATAATCATCTTGAGTAGTGTCGACTTACCAGAGCCATTCAGTCCTAAAATCGCCCACATCTCGCCCTTTTCTATCTGCCAATTAAGATTGTTGAGCAATAACTTGCCTTGTCGCTTCAAACTGACATTCTCAAGTGAAATCACTGCCATTATC
Source organism: Streptococcus hyointestinalis (assembly GCF_011039275.1). Lineage (GTDB taxonomy): Bacteria > Bacillota > Bacilli > Lactobacillales > Streptococcaceae > Streptococcus > Streptococcus hyointestinalis_A. The sequence continues at coordinate 1,728,431 of NZ_JAAKGB010000001.1, read as the reverse complement.
TGTTCTCCTCTTTATTTCCTAAACTTAATAGATGACATATGTTACAGTATTTATTATAGCATAAGAGGGGCAAAGTGTGGTATAATGGAGGTATTACATTTTAGGAGAAAAGATTTCATGGAAGACCCTAGCAGTCAGAATCTGCTGTTTCAATTTATTTTACTGATTATCTTGACCATTTTAAATGGCTTTTTCTCAGCGACCGAGATGTCTTTGGTGTCATTAAACCGCTCTCGTGTCGAGCAAAAAGCAGAAGAAGGCGACAAGAAATACCAGCGCCTGCTCAAGGTTCTTGATAATCCTAACAATTTCTTATCAACCATTCAGGTTGGTATTACCTTTATCAGCTTGCTTTCTGGGGCTAGCTTGTCGGCTAGTCTGGGTGAGGTAATTGCAGGTTGGTTTGGTGGTTACGCTTGGGCAAAAACAGCAGGAAGCGTTTTGTCACTGGTCTTTTTGACCTATGTGTCTATCGTTTTTGGTGAATTGTACCCTAAGCGTATTGCGCTTAATCTAAAAGACAGCCTAGCAGTTGTTACCGCTCCCGTTATTAGTGGACTAGGCTTAATCATGCGTCCTTTCGTGTGGTTGCTCTCAGCTTCCACCAACCTTCTCAGTCGCATAACACCCATGACTTTGGATGATGCTGATGAGAAAATGACACGTGATGAAATCGAATACATGCTGACAAACAGCGAGGAGACGCTTGACGCTGAGGAAATCGAGATGCTTCAAGGGGTGTTCTCGCTTGATGAGTTGATGGCTCGTGAGGTCATGGTGCCTCGTACCGACGCCTTTATGGTCAATATCAATGACGATACACAGACCAATATCAAGGACATCCTGCGTCAGAGTTTCTCACGTATTCCTGTTTATGATGATGATAAGGACAGGGTTATCGGTGTCTTGCACACCAAACGTCTCTTAAAGGCAGGCTTTGAAGAGGGATTCGACAAGCTCAATCTGCGTAAGATTTTGCAAGAACCGCTGTTTGTTCCTGAGACGATTTTTGTCGATGATTTGCTAAGAGAATTGCGAAAAACGCAAAATCAGATGGCGATTTTGCTGGATGAGTACGGTGGTATGGCAGGGCTTGTGACACTTGAGGACCTGCTTGAGGAGATTGTCGGTGAGATTGACGATGAGACGGACAAGTCCGAGCAGTTTGTCCACGAAATCGCAGACAACACTTATATTGTCGTAGGTACCATGACGATCAATGAGTTTAACGATTACTTCGAGACGGACTTGGAGAGTGATGATGTGGATACCATCGCAGGTTTTTACCTAACGGGTGTCGGCAGTATCCCAAGCCAAGAAGATAAGCAAACCTACAGCCTTGATAGTAAAGACAAGCACCTCGAGTTAACTAACGATAAGGTGCGTGACGGTCGTGTGACAAAACTCAGACTCTATATGACTGATATAGAACCCGAGGCAGAAAAAGACTAGGCAAAATCTAGTCTTTTTTTCATGGAACGTGATATAATAAGAATAAGATGAAACGGTTACATAGGAGGCGACTACCAGTATGGAAACGATAGATTATAAAAAAGTGACAGGAATGATTCACTCAACGGAAAGTTTTGGCTCTGTTGATGGTCCAGGTATTCGCTTTATTGTCTTTATGCAGGGCTGCAAGATGCGCTGCCAATATTGCCACAACCCTGATACTTGGGCAATGGAGACCAACAACTCTCGTGAGCGCACGGTTGAGGATGTGCTAGCTGAAGCGCTTCGCTACAAGCACTTCTGGGGTGATAACGGAGGAATAACGGTCTCTGGTGGTGAGGCGCTGCTGCAGATCGACTTTGTCACAGCCCTCTTTACAGAAGCTAAGAAATTAGGCATTCATTGCACGTTAGATACTTGTGCTATGCCTTTTAAAAACACGCCAGAATATCTAGAAGTGTTTGACCGCCTGCTTGAGGTGACGGATTTGGTACTTCTTGACATCAAGGAAATCTGTGATGAACAGCACAAGTTTGTCACTAAGCACACTAATAAAAATATCCTAGAGTGTGCGAGGTACCTCTCAGACAAGGGAGTGCCTGTCTGGATTCGTCATGTGCTTGTCCCAGGGCTGACTGACATTGATGAGGACTTGGAAAAGCTAGGTGAGTTTGTAGCTACCCTCAAAAACGTACAAAAGTTTGAAATTTTGCCTTACCACACTATGGGTGAGTTCAAATGGCGTGAGCTGGGCATTCCTTATCCGCTTGAGGGGGTCAAGCCACCAACTCCAGCCCGTGTCAAGCATGCTAAAGAGCTTATGAAAACAGAACGCTACACAGACTATCTCAAACGTATTCATGGCTAAGACAACCAGCAAAATAATGCTGGTTTTTTTGTGAAAAAAAACTCGTATGTATTGTAAACCTAGTACAATAATGGTATAATACTCTAAAAGAAATCGAAAAAGGAGTTTATCATGAGAACAAGAGAGAGTTTAAAAGCAGAAGCTAAGGATTTGCTGCGTGGTAATTGGTGGTCAGGGATTAGTCTCAATACGATTCCCTATCTTATCGTCAACGTATTGGTTAGTGTTGTGTCGTGGATGGCTATTTTCCCAGTTTTGTTGCCATTGGTTGGTCTAGGGCTACTTCAAGATACCTACACAGACACGACAGGGGTCAGTGATATTGGTCTCATTCTTGGAGGGATTATTTTAGGCATTATTATATTTGTTCTTTCTATCCTCATCTCGTTTGCGACAAATATCGTGACGATTGGTATTGCAGCAAGTGACCTTGACTGGGTCAAGACAGGAGATGCCAGTGACGCTGGTTTTGCGAAGGCTTTTCGCTATTTCAGCGCCAAGGACTTTTGGAAAGTTTTTGTTCTATCTCTTAAGCAGGTGCTCTATGTTTGGTTGTGGGGACTTATTCCAGTTGTCGGTCCTATCATCAGTTTTGTTAAGACCCTCGCTTACTCACAGACAGCTTACATTTACCGACAAAAAGGAGATGTGCTGACGTCAGGTGAAATCATCACAGAAAGCCGCAAACTCATGGACGGCAATAAACTAGACTACTTTGTCTTGCAATTGAGTTTTATCGGCTGGCTTCTTCTCTCAATGCTTAGCTTTGGGATTGGACTCATCTGGCTAGTGCCATATTACAATATGACTCTAGCTCTTTACCACAAGGATTTATGTGAATCTGCTACAGTTATTGACTAATAGAATAGGGCACTCTAACTTGTTTAGTGCCCTTATTTTTGTTACAATAAAGGAAACGATATAAAGAGGTAAAACTATGTCTAAAATTTTTGTCTTTGGTCATCAAAATCCAGATTCTGATGCGATTGGTTCATCTCTTGCCTTTGCTTACTTGGCAAAAGAAGCTTACGGCTTAGACACAGAAGCAGTGGCACTTGGCACACCAAATGAAGAAACAGCTTTTGTGCTAGACTACTTTGGTGTGGAAGCGCCACGCGTTGTCACATCTGCTAAGGAAGAGGGTGTGGACACTGTTATCTTGACAGACCACAATGAGTTCCAACAGTCTATCTCTGATATTGCTGACCTGACTGTTTACGGTGTGGTTGACCACCACCGTGTGGCGAACTTTGAAACCGCTAGTCCGCTTTACATGCGCTTAGAGCCAGTTGGTTCAGCGTCATCTATTGTTTACCGCATGTTCAAAGAAAGCAATGTTGAAGTGCCTAAAGCTTTGGCTGGTCTCATGCTTTCAGGTTTGATTTCAGATACACTTCTTTTGAAATCTCCAACAACACACGAAACAGACCATCAAGTCGCAAAAGAATTGGCAGCTATCGCAGGTGTCAACTTAGAAGAGTATGGTCTTGCTATGCTCAAAGCAGGAACAAATCTTGCCAGCAAATCTGCTGAGGAATTGATTGACATCGACGCTAAAACCTTTGAGCTTAACGGCAACCAAGTGCGTGTCGCACAGGTCAACACTGTTGATATCGCTGAAGTGTTGGAACGTCAAGCAGAGATTGAAGCCGCTATCCAAAAAGCACAAGCAGACAATGGCTACTCAGACTTTGTCTTGATGATTACAGACATCATCAACTCAAACTCTGAAATCTTGGCACTTGGTAGCAACACAGACAAGGTTGAAGCAGCCTTTGACTTTGTCCTAGAAAACAACCACGCTTTCCTAGAAGGTGCTGTCTCTCGTAAGAAACAAGTTGTCCCACAATTAACAGAAAGCTTCAACGCTTAATTAACTAAAAAGACTTTGAGTACACTCAAAGTCTTTTTGTGATTTTCCATAGAAAAAGAGGCTCTCTAGTGCTATAATGAAAGGTATGATTACTGTTATTAACCCTGATAAAGTGACGGGGCATGCTTTTTTTAAGGACCTTGTCAACTACTTGTACACACATGAGGATGTGACCCTTCGTCAGATAAAAAAGGCGTTTTTAGATGTCAAGCATATCGATAAAGCGATTGAAACCTATGTGCAGGCTGGCTACATCACTCGTAGGAACAAACGCTATGCGCTTGCCTTTTCGCCACTAGAGACAGATGAGCTGCCACAGCTAGATGAGATGGTTTTTATTGAGACGACGTCAAAGATTGCTTATGACTTGCAAGAACGAGCTTACACCACTAAATTGTCCAATCAGACCAACGGTCTTGTCATTATTGAGCAGACGGACTTTTGTCGAGATAGCTTGACGCTGTCCAATTTCTTTTACAAGCTGGCGCATGGCTATGCCTTGTCTGAGCAGCAAGAAGAACTCTATGCCCTACTCGGTGATGTCAATCCCGAGTACGCTCTCAAGTACATGACTACTTTTCTCTTAAAGTTTACCCGTAAAGAGCTGGTCAAGCAAAAGCGTCCTGATATTTTTGTGCAGGCTCTCGTTCTACTTGGCTACATCAAACAGGTGGACGAGGTGACCTATCAGTCCTGTGTTGCTATTGACAAGGATAGCCTAGAAGTGATAACTTATGAATAAAAATAGCTGGGACTTGTGTCCTAGCTATTTTCCTTTGTTTTTGACATGAGCCATAAAAAGTAAGGGGCGCCGATACAAGAGACGACAAGCCCTGTCGGAATGCCAGAACCAACTAAAAGCACACGTCCGATAGTGTCTGCAACGAGAAGAAGTATCATGCCAGTCATCATACCAAAAGGCAAGATGACACGGTGGTCACCGCCTATAAAGCGCCGTGTGATATGTCCAGATACCAAGCCGACAAAGGTGATATTGCCAATCATGACCACGCTAAGCGCAGCAAGGGCTGTGGATAGGATGATGGTTATCAAGCGTTCACGCTTGAGGTCAAGCCCTAGGGCAAGAGCTGTCTGTTCATTGAGCGCCATGATGTTGAGATAGCGACTACGGCTATAAGTGATGAGCCATAAAAGGACAAAGATAGGCGCAAAGAGAGCGATATTTTCCCAAGTAGCTCCACTCACCTTACCACTAAGAAAAGAGATGATATAGTCCATCTTGTCAGGGGAGAGGGTGCTTGTGATAGAGACCATGACACCAGAGAGCATGGTTGACACACCAACGCCTGTGACAATCAAACGAGTGGGGCTTATGCCATGATTTTTCTTTCTTGCCATGAGATAGACAGTAGCAATGGTAGCAATCCCGCCAAGCATAGCCATAAAAGGAAGCAAACTAATGGCGCTTGCGCTAGTGATATCCAGATAGCCAATCACAAGAGCAATCATAAAGCCAGCGCCTGTATTGATGCCTAGGATACCAGAGTCAGCCAGAGGATTTTTAGTCAGTGTCTGCAGCAGCATGCCAGCAAGTGCAAGAGAAGCGCCGCCAAAGAGACAGGCGATAATCCTTGGTAGACGGATGGTGGTCATGATAAAGGTCATGGCAGAGCTGGATTGCCCTAGGATAAGGTCAATCACATCAAGAAAAGATGATCTCGCATAACCCATAGACAGCGATAGGAGAATAGAAAGCCCCAAAAGACCTGTCAAAACAAGATAGGACGTGATGAGCCTTTGACGTGTCATCATAGACTTTTCCCCTTTCTAATCAACCACAAGAAGCAAGGCAAACCAACAAGGCTGATGATAGCACTGATTGGCGTCTCAGCTGGCGGATGGATGACTCTAGCAATCACATCCACCCAGAGCATAAAGGTCGCACCTAGAAAAGCTGTCAGCGGCAGAAGCAGTTTGTAGTTCTTGCCTACAAACAGTCGGACAAAGTGTGGGATGATGAGCCCCACAAAAGAAATGGTACCTATCAAAGCCACGGCTCCGCTAGACAGTATCAACACAACAGCTAAAAGGGAGATGGTCGTCAAAAGAGTGCGCTGTCCCAGAGCTTTTGCGACCGTTTCATTGAGGCTGAGGATGGTCAGTTGATGACTAAGAACTTGAGCAAGCAGTAACCCAATGATGAGAATAGGAGCAATGATGGCAAGCATTTTCCAGTTGGTCTGTGCCAGTCCACCAGCTTGCCAGCCGATAATGGTCGTCGAGAGGTCAAAATAAAGCGTGATGGCTTGTCCAATTGCTGAAAAGAGTGTGGACACCATAGCCCCTGCAAGGATAAGGCGCAGCTGGCTGTAGCCTCTTTGTCTGTGGTAGGAAAGCCCAAAAACCAAGAGAGCAGCAAGGAGTGACCCCATAAGGCAGACCAGTAAAATGCTGGTGTAGTGTAGGCTGCCAAAGATAGCATAGGCTAAAATCAAAGCCAGCCCAGCGCCAGCATTGATGCCTAAAAGCCCAGGGTCAGCGATGGGATTACGTGTGACGCCTTGGATGATGGCGCCTGCCTGCGCCATACTAGCGCCAACGAGAATGGCAGCAAGAGAGCGTGGTAAACGCAAATCAAAGATGACATCTTGCGCACTAGAGTTTGTCAGCGGATGTTTTGCCACCTCTAGCAAAGTCTGATTGCTGTAAGAGACAGCGCCAAAGCGTAAGCTAGCGTACCAGCCAAAGAGAAAAAGAATGAGCGTGATGAAAAAAACAAGCCAAAGGTGATTTGGCTTTGTTTTTTGACGCAAAGGTGATGTCGTCATAGAAAGTCCTCTACTTGTCCATTTTCTTGATAGCAGACACAAAGGCTTTTAATTGAGCGTCAAGAGATAGTGGGTCTGAGAAGTAGAAAGTGCCCTCAGATACCTCTAAGACATGCCCAGCCTTGACAGCAGGGATATTTTTCCAGACGTCGCTTTCTTTTAGACTAGCAGCTGCTTGGCTGGTTTTGCTGTCGACATTTAAAAGAGCATAGTCGCCGATGTAGTCTCCGATGACTTCTTGTGAAATGCCAAGCCAGCCTGGCTTAAAGACATCTTCTTTGACCTTTTCAGGAGCTTGATAGCCAAGGGCGTCGTAAATCAATTCTCCCCCACGTCCCCAGTTGTTACTGTATAGGTAGAGACTCTTGTCGTAAAAGTCCATGACGGTAAAGGTTGACGTTGGTGAGATGTAGTTAGCCAGTTCTTTTTTGGCTTTAGCGACAGATTTTTTCCACTGAGCGAGCCAAGCCTTAGCTTTATCTTCTTTGCCAAAGACTTTTCCAAGGTCTGTTAGCATTTGCAAATAGTTGCGCTCGCCGTACTTGATTTCAAGGACAGGAGCGATTTTTTTGAGGGATTCAAGGTTTTGGTCTGTTGAAAAAGCGATAATCAAGTCAGGTTCTTGCGCAGCGATAGCTTCGGTGTCGTCTGAAGTGAGTTGAACGGCTTTTGCTTTTTTGAGGTCATCTCCAAAGACAGGGCTATTTTTTTCCAAATCCAGCGAATAGCTGTTGACATTGACACCAAGTTCTAGGAGATAGCCAGTGTAGGAGTAGGCGAAGTTGACGACTTTTTTAGGATTTTTAGGAATATCTCCGTGATAGGTAAAGCCAGAAATCTTTGGCATGCTAGAGATTTCGCTAGAGTTTGTACTTGTTTTACTTTGATTGCCACAAGCGACTAAGACAAGTGCAGCTAGTAATAGTGTGAGCCATGAGGCGATTTTTTTCATAGGGTTTCTCCGTAAAATCTATAATAACTGATAAGACAGTAGCGTAGGACGATTAAAGATAGGGTCTGTGACGATTTGCGCCTTGATATGAAAGATGTCTTTTAGAATAGCATCTTTCATAATTTCTTCTGCACTTCCTTGGTACTTGATTTTGCCGTCTTTCATAGCGATGAGACAATCGGAAAAGCGTGCAGCAAGGTTCAAATCATGCAGAACCATGATGATGGTCTTATGGTTTTCCTGATTGAGGCGATAGAGGAGCTCTAGGATTTCCAGTTGGTGATTCATATCCAGATAAGTCGTAGGCTCGTCTAAAAAAATCGTATCTGTGTCTTGAGCAAGAGCCATAGCAATCCAGACACGCTGGCGTTGCCCACCAGATAAGCTATCCACATCGAGGTTGGCGTAAGGCGTGACCTTGGTCACTTCCATCGCCCAGTGAATCTTATCACGGTCAAAGCTGGTCAAGTTGCCCAGATACTTTTGGTGCGGAAAGCGCCCATAAGAGACCAATTCATACACTGAAATACCTTCCGTTGCTTCTAGCACCTGTGGCAAGAGAGCGATTTTCTTGGCGACTTCCTTGGTGGAGAGTTTTGCGATAGCCTCCCCATCAATCAAAATCTGTCCATTCTTAATCGCTTGAATGCGAGTCAGTGCCTTTAAAAGCGTCGACTTGCCACAACCGTTGCTGCCGATGATAGTCGTGATATTGCCGTCAAGCAAATCAAGGGATAAATCCTCTAAAATGACCTTATCCTCATAAGCAACCGAGATATGTTCAGCTGAAATCTGTGACATACTGACCTCCTTTCTGTTTGACTGTAACTGCGCTAAGCACAGTGATACCTCATTATAACATAGAAAAGAGACTTATTTAAGTCTCTTTTAAGGGTTTCGTGTATATTGGAATCGTTTAAAATAAGCTGTTTACAGATACTGGCTGGCGATAGCTCTATCGCCCTCGTATGCTGTGCGCTCACCGTTTACTAATTGGAAAGCGTCAGCGCCTTTTCCAGCGATAATGACAGCGTCATCACTAGTTTTGGTCTTAGCGAGCGCTGTTTTGATAGCTAGTGCTCGATCGACAATAATCGTGGCTGGGCGATTGATATGCTCAGCAATTTCAGCACAGATAGCATTTGGATCCTCAAAGTTTGGGTCGTCAGCGGTGAGGATAGGAGAGATACGAGGGTGTTGGCTGATGACCTTGCCAAAGTCCTTACGTCTGCTCTCGCCTTTATTACCTGTCGCCCCGATAATCAGCGTGATATTACCAGATTGATGAGGCTCAACAACGGATAGGAGTTTCTCAAGGCTGTCACCGTTATGCGCATAGTCGATAAAGACCTTGGCTCCATTTTTCTGGGTCAAGACCTCCATGCGCCCAGGCACGCTGGTTTTAGCAATCCCCGCTTGAATGTCTTCAAGTGCAATCCCAAGCTTGTGGCAAGCGAGCGCCGCTGCGGTAGCATTTTCTTGGTTAAAATGCCCGATGAGCTGGATACTGTAGTCCCCTGCACATGTACCCGTCAAGCTAAAGCTGAAGGCTTTAGAATTTGTGATACGGTTATCACTTTGACTTCCGTAAAAGTCATGTGGTTTGTTAGCGACTTGCTCAGCAACGACAGCGAAGTGCTCCATGTCGCTATTGACTACAACAGCTCTGCTATTGTCCATTAAAAGACGCTTGTGGTAGAAATAATCCTCAAAGCTAGGGTGCTCAATCGGTCCGATGTGGTCGGGGCTGATGTTGAGAAAGACACCGACATCAAAGGTCAAGCCGTAAACCCGCTTCATGAGATAAGCCTGACTAGACACTTCCATGACCAGGTGCGTTCTGCCGTTGTCACGTGCCTGTGCCATCATGGCAAAAAGGTCCAAGCTCTCAGGTGTGGTTAGCTGAGACTTAAAAAAGGTCTTTCCATCGAGTGTGGTGTTCATGGTTGAAAGAAGCGCAGGCTTGTGATGTTCAGCTAGGATATTGTAAGCAAAGTAAGCGGCTGTTGTCTTTCCCTTTGTCCCTGTGAAGGCGATGATGGCGAGGTCATCTTGAGGATTGCCATAAAAGGCTTTAGCGATAAGGCTCATGGCTTGTCTGACATCATTGACAAGGATAGCTGGAATACCGACCTGATAGTCTTTTTCAGCGACATAGTAGCCTAAGTCAGCAGCCACTGCCTTTTCTAGGTATTCTGGTTTAAAGTTTGCCCCCTTGACAAAAAAGAGGGTCTCGCTATCGACATCTCTGCTGTCATAAGAGAGCTTTTGAAAGGTTTTGTCTTCTGACCAGTCGTAGTGATAGGTGTCATTTAGGACAATATCTCGAAAATTCTGGTCTTTTTTTAAAATCTCTAAAATATCTGCTATAGTAATCATAAGTCTATTTTAGACTTAATGTTCTCGTTTTACAAGTCTTGTGCAAAAGTTTATAATAACTTTAGGAAATTCAAACTTTTTATAGAAAGAAAACTATGTCAGAAACTAGAAAACTATCTCAACAAGAGACAATGGTGCGTGGGACTGCTTGGTCCACAGCTGGAAACTTTATTAGTCGTCTTATCGGGGCTCTCTACATTATCCCTTGGTACGCTTGGATGGGAAAAAACGGTGCCGAAGCCAATGCCCTCTTTGGAATGGGCTATGAGATTTACGCCATGTTTTTATCCATCTCAACCGTCGGGATACCTGTTGCTGTCGCAAAACTCGTCTCTAAGTACAATACCTTGGGGCAGTCTGAGACCAGCATTTACATGGTCAAAAAAATCCTCCACATCATGGCGCTTCTAGGAGCTATCTTTGCAGCTATCATGTATATCGGAGCACCGTTTTTTGCTTCGCTCAGTCACGGCGGAGAGGATTTGGTGCGGGTGCTGAGGAGTTTGACCTTGGCGGTTCTGGTCTTTCCATCCATGAGTGTCCTGCGGGGGTATTTTCAAGGGTATAATAACTTAAAACCTGGGGCTATGAGTCAGATTGCTGAGCAGATTGTGCGTGTCATCTGGATGTTAGTCACTGCTTTTTACATCATGAAATTCGGCTCAGGCGATTATGTCAGTGCGGTGACGCAGTCTACCTTTGCTGCCTTTGTCGGTATGTTTGCTAGTATCGCTGTCTTGGTGTATTTTTTATGGAAAGACGGCTCACTTGGGCTTATCTTTGGCAAAAGCTCAACCAGCCACTTAGTCATTGATACCAATGCTCTTGTCATCGAGACGGTGCGTGAGGCGATTCCTTTTATCATCACAGGTTCAGCCATTCAGGTCTTTAAGATTATTGACCAGTTCACTTTTGGAAATGCCATGGCTTGGTTTACCGACTACTCAAACACCGAGTTGCAAGTGCTCTTTTCTTACTTCTCAAGTAACCCAAGTAAGGTCACTATGATTTTGATTGCCGTTGCAAGCTCTATTGGTGGTGTGGGGATTGCGCTTCTAACAGAAAACTATGTCAAAAAAGATAGAGTTGCTGCTGCAAGGCTGGTTATCAACAACATCCGCATGCTGATGATATTTATCATCCCAGCGGTTATCGGAGCGACGATTTTAGCAAAACCGCTCTACACGGTCTTTTATGGCGTGCCACAAGGGCAGGCTCTTGGCTTGTTTGTCGTGTCGCTTTTGCAGGTCATTATTTTAGCTATTTACACGATTTTAGCGCCAATGCTACAAGCCCTGTTTCAAAATAAAAAAGCCATCAAATACTTTGTCTACGGTATGGTGATTAAGCTGATTATTCAGATTCCATTTATCTATGTCTTTCAGGCTTATGGACCGTTGTTGTCAACTGCGATTGGGCTTATCGTCCCTATTGTCTTGATGTATCGTGAGATTCATGCCATCACCCACTTCAATCGTGAGGCGGTCAAGAAGTCAACACTTCTCGTTTGTATCTTGACAGCTATCATGGGAGTTGCGGTCTGGATTGCTTACTGGCTGCTAGGATTTATCCTGCCAGAGGGCGGGCGTGCTACCAGCTTTGTCTACCTAGTGGTGATTGGCTTTATTGGCGTGGCTGTTTATGGTAGCCTAGCCTTATTGACACGTCTCTTAGACAAGGTCATCGGCAGTCGAGCTGACATTTTACGTCAAAAATTTCATATTTACTAAAAGAGGAAGGACTTCCTCTTTTTTATAGTCTTAAACTATAGCTAAATATGAAAAATGACAATGTAAAACCCTCTATAAGACTAAGAAAAATCGTGGTACAATAGAGGGCAAACAGATATAGGAGGAGACTATAATGGTTAGAGAACAAGGAATTGATACGATTTTAGCGCATGCAGGGATAAACTCAGATGAAGCAACAGGCGCTTTGACCGCTCCCATACATTTTTCAACGACCTATCAACACCCAGAGTTTGGGCAATCAACGGGATACGACTATACCCGCACCAAAAACCCAACCCGCTCGACCTTAGAAAAGACTTTGGCAGCTATTGAAAAAGCTTCCTATGCCCTAGCGACAAGCTCAGGCATGAGTGCCTTGGTGCTTGCTATGGAGATTTTCCCAGTTGGCTCAAAAGTGGTGGCAGCACGTGATTTGTACGGCGGTTCTTTTCGTTGGTTCAATCAAAAAGAAGCAGAAGGACGCTTTTCTTTTACTTATACCAATACACAAGAGGACATGCTAGCAGCCATCACAGAAGAGACGGATATTGTCTTTATCGAGACACCGACCAATCCTTTGATGATTGAATTTGATATTGCTGCAGTTGCTCAAAAAGCACACGCTGTTGGTGCTAAAGTCCTTGTGGACAATACCTTTTATAGTCCTATCTATCAAAATCCTATCACGCTTGGTGCAGACATTGTCATCCACTCAGCGACCAAGTACCTCTCAGGGCACAATGATGTTTTAGCTGGCGTTGTCGTGACGGATGACGATAGTCTTTACGAAAAGCTCTTTTACAATGCCAACACAACAGGACCAACCTTGTCGCCGTTTGACTCCTACCTGCTCATGCGAGGCCTCAAAACGCTGAAGCTACGCATGGAGCGCTCAACACAAAACGCTCAAGCTATCGTTGCCTTCCTGCAAGAACACCCAGCTGTAAAGGAAGTGCTCTATACAGGCAAGGGCGGTATGGTTTCCTTCAAAGTGAACAATCAAGACAAGATTCCGACTATTTTAAATCACCTTGAGGTCTTTACCTTTGCAGAGAGTCTCGGGGGTGTGGAGAGTCTCATCACTTATCCGGCGACACAGACCCATGCGGATATTCCTCGTGAGGTGCGCTTGTCTTACGGCTTGACCGATGACCTGCTGCGTTTATCGATCGGTATTGAGGATGTTAATGATTTGATTGAGGATTTGCGCTTAGCTTTTGAAGCCTAAGGAGGACGATATGGGATATGATTTTACGACGCTACCAGAGCGTTTTGCAAGCAATGCCTACAAATGGCAAGAAACACAAAAAGATAAGGAGGTCTTGCCTCTTTGGATAGCAGATATGGATTTTGTCGTTTTTCCAGAAATGACAGCTGCGCTTGAAGACTTTGCTAAAAGCCAAGTCTTTGGCTACGACGCTCCCAAGGACAGCCTCTATCAAGCTGTTCTAGACTGGGAAGAAAAGCAGCACGGCTATGTTTTTGATAAAGAAGCCATTCTCTTTATTTCAGGCGTTGTGCCAGCTATCAGTGTCGCTATTCAGGCTTTTTCAAAAGAGGGAGAAGCGGTGCTTATCAACAGTCCTGTCTACCCACCTTTTGCACGAACGGTAAAGCTCAATAAACGCCGTCTCATCAGCAATTCCCTTGTCGAGCGTAATGGGCGCTTTGAGATTGACTTTGAACAGCTGGAAAAGGACATTGTGGACAATGAGGTCAAGGTCTATGTCCTCTGCAATCCCCACAATCCTGGTGGTCGTGTCTGGTCAAAAGAAGAACTGCAAAAAATCGGACAGCTCTGTCAAAAACATGGTGTTATTTTGGTGTCAGATGAGATTCATCAAGACCTGACTCTTTATGGCAATAAACACCACAGTATCAATACAATTAACCCAAGTTTTAAGGATTTTAGCCTTGTTCTGACCAGTGCGACCAAGACCTTTAACATCGCAGGCACCAAAAACAGCTTTGCCATTATAGAAAATCCAAAACTACGCAGAGCCTTTAGCCAACAACAGTTGGTCAACAACCAACACGAGGTCTCAACTCTCGGGCTCATCGCTACAGAGGTCGCCTACACCAAAGGAGGAGCATGGCTAGAAGCGCTAAAACCTGTCCTTGAGGACAATATCAACGAGGTTGTCACTACCCTCAGTCAAAAAACAGCCATCAAGGTCATGAAGCCAGAGGGAACCTATCTGGTTTGGCTGGATTTCTCAGCCTATGGGCTACCACATGAAGAGCTCAAGGATAAAATCCGCAAAGAAGCAAAGCTGGTTCTAAACGATGGACTCAGCTTTGGCGCAGAAGGAGACAAACACTTCAGACTCAATGCAGCCGCGCCAAAATCGCTCATCACAGAAGCGCTTGGTCGCCTAGTTGCCGTTTTTGGAGTGTAATGTTCGGTTTTATCTCTATCAGATGACAAAAAGTTTAAGAAAGCGTTAAGAATCACTTGACAAGTGTCAGAGATTGTGGGTACAATAGGAGATAATAATTTTAATCATTAGGAGAAAAGCATGACTTATTCACGTCTAGCACGCTTGCAAGCCGAACAAGCGATGAAACAGGAAAAACGGAAATACAGCATTCGTAAAGTATCAACGATTGGTGCGACTTCAGCTTTGATTGGGAGCCTTGCCTTTATGTCAACACAGGCAAAAGCTGACGAAGCGACAACTGCTCAGACTGAAACATCAGTTGTTGCGGATAATGCTGTGCAAACCACTGACCAAACAGCAGATGTAGACAATACAGCAACAGCAACATCTACAGCAGCTGAAACACCAGCAGCAATATCAACTACAACAGCGTCAACAGAAGAAGCACCAGTAGTAAGCACAGCTACCAGTGCTGGTGAAGAAAATAACACAACTTCTGAAACTGCTGAAGCTACTGCTACGTCAGAAACAACAGCTGCTACAGCAACAGCAACTACTGTCAAAGAAAATGACGAAAAAGCAAACGCAGCTGACACAAGCAAGGCAGACAAAGTGCAAGCCACAGCAGAAGTGGACAAGCTAGCTGTTGATGAAAATGGACTGACTGAGTAAGCTAAAAAGATTGCTGAGGAAGCAGGACTTGACATCGCAAAATTAACAGACGCTCAAAAAACAGCGCTCAATAAGATTTACATGGATAGCATTGCTGAGACAGGCACTCAAATGACCTACAAGCAGTTCCAAGAAATCGCAGACACCTTGCTTGCCCAAGATGAACGCTACGCTATTCCTTACTTCAACGCTGCCGCTATCAAAAACATGAAAGCAGCAACAACTGTTGATGCGCAAACCAAGCAAGTCGCAGACCTTGATGTGTGGGATTCTTGGCCAGTGCAAGACGTGAAAACAGGTGAAGTGGTCAACTGGAATGGCTATCAACTGGTCGTTGCCATGATGGGTATCCCAAATACTAACGACAACCACCTCTACCTTCTCTACAATGACTACAAAGATAACAACTTTGATAATTGGAGAAATGCAGGCTCTATCTTTGGCTATGGTCTTGACGCAATCACACAGCAATGGTCAGGCTCTGCCATTGTCAACTCAGACGGCACGATCCAACTCTACTATACAAACGTAGACACTTCAGATAACAACTCTAACAACCAAATGCTAGCAACAGCTACTTTGACTCTAGCTGTTGAAAACGGTCAAGTGGTGATTAAGTCTGTGGATAACAACCGTATCTTGACTCCTAAAGGTGGAGACGGCTACTACTATCAAAGCTACAAGCAATGGCGTGCGACCTTTACAGGTGCGGACAACATCGCTATGCGTGATCCACATGTCATCGAAGATGAAGATGGACAACGTTACCTTGTTTTTGAGGCAAGCACTGGTACTCAAAACTACCAAGGCGAAAACCAAATCTACAACTGGAAAAACTACGGTGGTGACGCTGCCTTCAACGTTTCTAGTCTCTTTGATATCTTAGCAAACGAAGACATGCGTATCCGTGCATCCTTTGCCAATGCTGCTATCGGTATCGTGCGCTTGACAGGCAATGAAAAAACACCAAGCATCGCACAATACTACACACCACTTCTCTCATCAACGATGGTGAGTGATGAGATTGAGCGTCCAAACGTTGTCAAACTTGGCGGTAAATACTATCTCTTTGCAGCTTCTCGTCTCAACCACGGTAGTAACGACATTGCTTGGAACAAGGCAAATGAAGAAGTTGGCGACAACGTTGTCATGCTTGGTTATGTCTCAGACAAGCTCACATCAGGTTACAAACCACTCAACAAGTCTGGTGTCGTCTTGACAGCTTCTGTGCCAGCTGACTGGCGTACAGCGACTTACTCTTACTATGCTGTCCCAGTTGAAGGTTCAGATGATACGCTTCTTGTCACAGCCTACATGACAAACCGTAACGAAGTCGCTGGTAAAGGTAAGAACTCAACTTGGGCACCTAGCTTCTTGATTCAAATCTTGCCTGACGGGACTACTCGTGTGCTTGCTAAGATGACTGAACAAGGTGACTGGATTTGGGACGCAAGCAGTGAGACTCAGACAACTGTTGGAACACTTGAGACATCTTATCTCCCAGGTGAAAATGATGGCTATATCGACTGGAACCTCATCGGAGGCTACAACCTAAAACCACACATGCCATATAAACCAACAGACCCAACCCCTCCACACACACCAGAAAATCCAGATAAACCAGACACACCAACACCTGATAGCCCAACTCCAAACACACCAACGCCACCAAACAAAGGTCAAGGCAAAGTGCCAAACGTGCCTGCTATCGCAAAAGCTGGTATCCTACCTACTACTAGAGATAGTGACAACAGCCTAGTTGCAACTATCGGATTTGCTATTCTTGCTTCTATGACAGCTTACGTCGCATACGGTGGTTACAAACGCAAATACCAATAAGAAAAAGAGGGTTCTCCCTCTTTTTTGATAATAGTTAGAAAACGTTCGCAAAATCTGGCTTTTTATGGTATAATGCAGACACATAAGAAGTAGAAACTTCAAAAATTAGAAGGTGGTCATGAAAATGGGAAAATTTCAAGTTATTTCACATCCATTGATTCAACACAAGTTATCAATTTTGCGTCAAACCTCAACCTCAACAAAGGATTTTCGTGAGTTGGTCAATGAAATTGCGATGCTCATGGGTTATGAAGTATCACGTGATTTACCAGTAGAGGATGTTGAGATTCAGACACCAATGGCAAAGACAGTTCAAAAGCAATTGTCAGGGAAAAAACTCGCTATTGTGCCTATCCTACGTGCTGGTATCGGTATGGTTGATGGTCTTTTGAGCTTGGTACCTGCAGCTAAGGTTGGTCACATCGGTATGTACCGTGACGAGGAAACCTTGCAGCCTGTAGAGTATTTGGTAAAATTGCCAGAGGATATTGACCAACGTCAAATTTTTGTAGTAGACCCAATGCTTGCAACAGGTGGTTCCGCTATTCTTGCTATTGATTCTCTTAAAAAACGTGGCGCAGCCAACATCAAGTTTGTCTGCTTAGTTGCCGCACCAGAAGGGGTTAAGGCTCTGCAAGAAGCACACCCAGATATTGACATATACACTGCAGCACTCGATGAAAAACTAAACGAAAACGGCTACATTGTCCCAGGTCTTGGAGACGCTGGCGATCGCCTTTTCGGTACAAAATAAAAGCACACACAAACTGGTTTTTACCAGTTTGTTTTTTATTTAAAATCGTGTTTCTTATTTGACCTTTTTTGACCAATACGTTATAATAATAACAATTATCAAAGAAACGGAGAAAAAGGATTATGGTTCCAGTAGTTATTGAACAAACAAGTCGTGGTGAACGCTCTTATGACATTTACTCACGTCTTTTAAAAGACCGTATTATCATGTTGACAGGTCAAGTTGAGGATAATATGGCAAACTCTATCATTGCACAGCTCCTCTTCTTGGACGCTCAAGATAGCACTAAGGACATCTACCTTTATGTCAATACCCCAGGTGGTTCTGTGTCAGCAGGTCTTGCTATTGTCGATACGATGAACTTTATCAAAGCGGACGTGCAAACCATCGTTATGGGGATGGCGGCGTCTATGGGGACAGTTATCGCCTCAAGCGGAGCTAAAGGCAAACGCTTTATGTTGCCAAATGCGGAGTACATGATTCACCAACCAATGGGTGGTACTGGTGGCGGCACACAGCAAACAGACATGGCAATTGCTGCTGAGCACTTGCTTAAAACCCGCCAAAACCTTGAAAAAATCCTTGCGGATAATTCAGGACAACCCCTTGAAAAAGTACACTTGGACGCTGAGCGTGACAATTGGATGTCTGCTCAAGAAACCCTTGAGTATGGCTTCATTGATGAAATCATGGAAAACAACGCCCTAAAATAAGCGCTAAGTAAGCACCAGTCATTAGTGATTGGTGCTTTTGTTAAGCCCTAAAATAGTGTATAATGAAATTATGTTAATCATTGATGACCAGTTATTAGAGTTAGATAATACGATTGAGGAGCTTGTCACAGCGATCACTCAGACAGAGCAAGCAAGGGCTTATCAAGCGGCAAAGATAGCCTTTGATAGAGATGAGAGCTTACAAGAGATGATAGTTGATTTTACGCTTAAAAAGACAGCCTATGAGCAGGTGGCGGATTATGCTGCTTATCTACCAGAGGTTAAGGACAAGAAAAAAGCGCTCTATAAGCTCAAACGACAGCTTGATTTGCACCCAAAGGTCATAGCCTTTAGACAAGCAGAAGTAGCTCTCCAAGAGCTTTTAGCGAGCGTGACTACAGCTTTAGCGCAGGCAGTTTCACCAAAGGTTTTTGTCGATACAGGCTTGCCCCTAGCGCCTCATAAAGCTCCTCACAAGAAAAATGGTAGCACAATTAGAGAAAGTGACGAACATGATCAATAATGCCAAACGAAAGAGCTTAGCAGTTTATCTGTACTACAATCGTGATGTGAGAAAATTGCAAAAATACGGTGATATTTTGTACCACTCTAGGCGCATGCGCTATGTGATTTTATATCTCGATGCGATTTTATGTGAAGATACGATAGCTGAATTAGAAAAATTAAAATTTGTTAAGAAAGTGAGACCCTCAAAACAAGATGATCTTGATAGAGATTTTGTGGGAAATCTTTCTAGAATCGCAGCAGATGAACAATTAAAAATTACGCCACAAAAGGATATAACGCTACTCAAATAAAGGTGAAAGGGCTTTTTCTGAAAGCCTTTTTCAAATGATTTGCAATAAATTAAAAGAAAAGCCTTGACAGTTTTCTGATAATTCTGTATCCTTATACATGTATTTAATTTTAAGATAGAATTAAGGAGAAGGATAGATGAAGAAAAAATTTGCTCTTGCAGCAGTTGCCTTTATCTCTACTGTTTTTTTAGCAGCTTGTAGTTCTCCGCCTAGTGTCAGCTCATCAGCAGCTGGTACAGAGATTGGTGAGACATTTAAGCTTGGTTTGAACTTTGAGTTGACAGGAAGTGTGTCTGCTTATGGCTCGGCTGAGAAAAAGGGTGCCATGATGGCAGTCGAAGAATTGAACAAAGCTGGTGGTATTAACGGGAAAAAAATCGAAGTCACCTCTAAGGATAATAAATCAGATAACAGCGAGGCGGCGACGGTAGCGACGAGTCTTACGACTCAAGAAAAGGTCAATGCTATCGTTGGTCCAGCGACATCTGGTGCGACAGCGTCAGCAGCGCCAAGCTCACAGCTAGCAGGTGTTCCACTGGTGACACCGTCTGGTACGACAGATGACTTGACGGTTACGAAAAAAGGTGAAACCAAGGAGTACGTCTTTAGAACGACCTTTATCGACAGTTATCAAGGTCAAATCCTTTCAACCTTTGCTTCTAACAACCTCAACGCTAAGAAAGTTGTCCTCTACTACGATAACTCTAGCGATTACGGAAAAGGGATTGCTAAAGAGTTTAAAAAGCACTACAAAGGCACTATCGTTAGTGAGCTTGCCTTCCAATCAGGCGATACCGATTTCCAATCTGCCTTAACTAATATCAAAAAACTTGATTTTGATGCCATTATCATGCCAGGTTACTACAATGAAACAGGTACCATTATCAAGCAAGCCCGTGAAATGGGCATTAGTCAGCCGATTGCTGGACCAGATGGCTTTGCGGATGCCAAACTCATCGAGCTTGCCGGCAAGAAAAATGTCAATGACATTTACTACATCTCAGGATTTTCAGCAGCCAGCTCTGATAAAGCAGCAGCCTTTGCTAAAAACTATGAGAAAAAATATGGCGAAAAACCTTCAATGTTTGCTGCCCTAGCTTATGACTCTGTCTATATGGTCGCAAAAGCGAGTGAAAATGCTGAAAATTCAAAAGATATCGCAAAAGCACTGGCTAAGTTGAAGAATTTTGAGGGTGTGACAGGTAAGATGACTATGAACAGCAAGCACAATCCTGTCAAGTCAGTCCCTGTTATTGGTTTGACAAATGGCGTAGAAAGCTCATCAGTCATCGTCAACCCTGACGAGTAGGAAGTTTACATAGAGTTAGTAAGATGGGAAGTGGAGTGACTGCCAAGTCGTGTCAGGTTTCTTCTGCTTCCCTTATTATTTGTTAGAAAGTTGGGTGAACAACATGTTACAACAGCTCGTTAATGGGCTTATCCTAGGAAGCGTTTATGCGCTGCTCGCTCTAGGATATACAATGGTTTATGGTATCATCAAGTTGATTAACTTTGCTCACGGTGATATTTACATGATGGGGGCGTTTATCGGCTATTATCTCATCAATACCTATCATATGAATTTCTTTGTGGCGCTTGTCTTGACAATGGTTGTCACTGCCTTTTTAGGAGTGGTTATCGAGTTTCTCGCTTATCGTCCACTGCGCAATTCCACACGTATTGCAGCCTTGATTACAGCCATTGGTGTGTCCTTTTTCCTAGAGTACATCATGGTTTACTTTGTAGGGGCTGACAAGCGTGCCTTTCCACAAGCCATTGAGACCGTCAAATACAACCTAGGCTCTATCAGTATCACAAATGTGCAGCTGATTATCCTTTGTGTCTCTATCGTTTTGATGGTTGCCTTGCAGTTTATTGTCAAGCAAACCAAAATGGGGAAAGCCATGCGTGCGGTGTCTGTTGATAGCGATGCGGCGCAGTTGATGGGGATCAACGTCAACCATACTATCAGCTTTACCTTTGCCCTTGGCTCAGCGCTTGCAGGTGCTGCTGGGGTCTTGATTGGACTTTACTATAACTCAATCGACCCATTGATGGGGATGACACCAGGTATTAAAGCCTTTATCGCTGCTGTTCTTGGAGGAATTGGTATCATCCCTGGTGCAGCACTTGGTGGTGTGTTGATTGGATTGCTTGAGACCTTCTCTATCTCAGTTGGTTGGTCAAGTTTCAGAGATGCCGTTGTTTATGCTGTTTTGATTATTATTTTACTCATTCGTCCAGCAGGTATTCTTGGAAAGAATGTAAAGGAGAAGGTGTAAAACATGAAACAAAATCTAAAACCAATACTGTCTTGGGCTGCTGTCATTGTTGTAGTTTATCTTCTGCTCGCCTTTTTGACAGGTACAGGTATGTTAGGTGCCTACTACATTCAGATTATGATGGGAGTGGGTATCTCTATCATCATGGCTATGGGGACAAACTTAGTGCTTGGTTTCACAGGGCAATTTCCTCTTGGTCAAGCAGGATTTATGGCGATTGGAGCTTATGCGACAGCTATTATCACAGGCTACAATGACACTTATGCTGGCTTTTACCTCTCAATGTTAGTTGGTGTATTGATTGCTGGGGTGATTGCAGTCATCGTTGGTTTTCCAACGCTACGTCTAAAGGGAGACTATCTAGCGATTGCTACACTTGGGGTTGCAGAAATCATCCGTATCGCTATCGTCAACGGTGGTGAGCTTACTAATGGTGCGGCTGGTCTTACAGATATCCTCCAGTACACTTCATGGCCAGTTGTTTATGCCTTTGTTGTTGTGATTGCGATTTTGATGTTGAATTTCTTGCGTAGCTCTATTGGACGTGAGGTCATCTCAGTGCGCGAGGACGAGATTGCAGCTGAGTCTATGGGGGTTAATACGACCAAGATTAAGGTCATGACCTTTGCCTTTGCGGCTATGACAGCAAGTATCGCAGGTTCTCTTTATGTCGGCTACATCGGTACCGTTGTACCAAAAGACTTTACCATTATGAAGTCCATTGACTATCTCATCATCGCTGTGCTAGGTGGACTAGGCTCTATGACAGGAACCATTGTGGCTGCGATTGTGCTTGGTGTATTGAACATGTACTTGCAGAATTTCTCTGACTTGCGTATGGTCATCTACTCTCTAGCGCTTATCTTAGTCATGGTCTTTCGTCCAGGAGGTCTCCTTGGCACTCGTGAGTTGAAATTATCAACGCTCTTTAAAAAAGATAAGGAGGGCAAAAACTAATGGCACTTCTTGATGTCAAACATTTAACGAAAAACTTTGGCGGACTGACAGCTGTAGGGGATGTGACCTTGGAGCTAAATGAGGGTGAGTTGGTTGGTCTTATCGGACCAAACGGTGCTGGTAAAACAACACTCTTTAACCTTTTGACAGGCGTCTATGAGCCAAGTGAAGGGACGATTACACTGGATGGCAATCTCCTAAACGGCAAAAAGCCCTATCACATCGCAGCTCTTGGGCTTTCACGTACTTTCCAAAATATCCGTCTCTTTAAGGAAATGACTGTTTTAGACAATGTGCTTGTTGGGCTTGCTAACAGTCACAAGCAAAATATTGTCGCAAGTCTCTTGCGCCTACCAAGCTACTACAGTAGCGAAAAAGAGTTGAGACAAAAAGCCCTAGATTTGCTTGCTATCTTTGATTTGGATGGCGAGGCAGACACTTTGGCTAAGAATCTTCCTTATGGACAACAACGTCGTTTGGAAATTGTGCGTGCTCTTGCTACTGAGCCTAAGATTTTGTTTCTTGATGAGCCAGCTGCTGGGATGAATCCGCAAGAAACGGCAGAATTGACCCAGTTGATTCGTCAAATTAAAGAAGAATTTAACATCACAATCATGTTGATTGAGCATGATATGAGTCTTGTCATGGAAGTAACAGAGCGTATCTACGTTCTTGAGTATGGACGTGTGATTGCGCACGGAACGCCAGATGAGATTAAAAACGATAAGCGAGTAATCGAGGCTTATCTTGGAGGTGAAGCATAGTGAGTGCAATGTTAACAGTTGATAATCTATCCATCCATTATGGCGTTATCCAAGCTGTCAAAAATGTCTCCTTTGAGGTGAACGAAGGCGAGGTTGTGACGCTTATCGGAGCGAATGGTGCGGGTAAAACATCTATTTTACGTACCATCTCAGGGCTTGTACGCCCAAGTGAAGGCTCTATCTCTTTCTTGGAAGAATCTATCGAAAAAGCACCTGCTCGAAAAATCGTCGCCAATGGGCTATCACAAGTCCCAGAAGGACGTCATGTTTTTTCAGGATTGACCGTTATGGAAAATTTGGAAATGGGTGCATTCTTACATAACGACCGTGAGCAAAATCAAAAAAATCTGAAGATAATTTTTGAGCGCTTCCCACGCTTAGAGGAACGTAAGAATCAAGACGCTGCAACGCTCTCAGGTGGTGAGCAACAAATGCTTGCTATGGGGCGTGCGTTGATGAGCCGTCCTAAATTGCTCCTTCTTGATGAGCCATCTATGGGGCTTGCTCCAATCTTCATTCAAGAAATCTTTGATATTATCCAAGACATCCAAAAGCAAGGCACAACGGTGCTTCTCGTTGAGCAAAATGCCAACAAAGCGCTAGCTATTGCTGACCGTGGTTACGTGCTTGAGACAGGAAAAATCGTCCTCTCAGGTACTGGACAAGAGCTGCTCGCCTCTGACGAAGTGCGTAAAGCTTATCTTGGTGGTTAAAAAAACAGAAGCCTAGGCTTCTGTTTTTTGCATGGACTTGGTCTGTTGATAGGCTATAGAAATCATAGCCATTTAATCATTTTATTCTATGCGATTGCACAATTTCCTTTTTATCGTCTTTTTTCAGGTGCTATTATAACAAAATATCTTATTTTTGAAAATATGAGCAGAAAACGATGTGAAAACGGTTAAAAAAGTGATATAATAGAATAGAAAAAGATTTCGCTTTAGAAAGAGGAAAGAGCTATGGCAGTTAAAGATTATATGACAAAAAAAGTTGTGTTTATTTCACCAGATACGACGGTGGCGCAAGCAACAGACCTTTTGCGTGAGCAAGGTTTACGTCGTCTCCCTGTGATTGAAAATGACAAACTAGTCGGTATTGTGACAGAAGGCGTTATGGCGGAGGCAACGCCATCAAAAGCAACCAGTCTCTCTATCTATGAGATGAACTATCTGCTCAACAAGACTAAAATCCGTGATATTATGATTAAAAAAGTCTACACGGTGTCACGCTATGCTAGTCTTGAGGACGCTATCTACATCATGATGAAAAATAACGTGAGCATTTTGCCTGTTGTGGACAATGACCAAGTCTATGGTATCATCACAGACAAGGACATTTTCAAAGCATTCCTAGAAGTGTCTGGATATGGTGAAGTGGGAACTCGTCTTGTACTTTTAGGTGAGGATAGTGTAGGCACACTTGCCAAGGCTGTTGACGCTATTTCTAAAGCAGGAATTAATATCAAACGTATTGTGATTGCGGAGCACAATACGAGCAAATCCACTATTGAAATTCAGCTTGAAGGGCACCACTCTGATGATAAAGTCAAGGCGATTTTTTCGGATGTCCCTGTAACCATTGAGGCTGTTGAGCAAACGCAGGCTAAGGCTCTTTAAGTTGAAAACACCGCCACGCTTAGCGGTGTTTTTTTGCTGATTTTTTGGTACAATAGAAGAAATTACAAAAGGAGAACTACAGGCTATGACAAACGGCTACTTGCTATCATTTGAAGGACCAGATGGAGCAGGCAAAACAACGGTTTTAGAGAGGCTGCTTCCTCTTTTGAGAGAAGAAGTATCTCAGCCTATTTTAGTCACTCGTGAACCCGGAGGTGTTCAGATTTCTGAGCGTATTCGTGATGTGATTTTAGATGTCAGTCACACGCAGATGGATAGTAAGACGGAGCTTTTGCTCTACATCGCAGCTAGACGTCAGCACTGGGTGGAAAAGGTAGCCCCTGCACTAAATGAGGGCTGTCTTGTTTTGATGGACCGTTTTATTGATAGCTCGGTGGTCTATCAAGGAGCAGGGCGAGGGCTTGATAAGGCAGCTATTGCTTGGTTAAATGACTACGCTACTGATAAACGAAAGCCTGATCTGACCTTGTATTTTGATGTGCCGTCTGAAGTGGGCTTAGAGAGAATCAATCAAAATGCCAGTCGTGAGGTCAATCGCTTAGACTTAGAAGCGCTAGAACTTCACCAAAAGGTCAGAAATGGCTATCTGGCGCTGGCTGAGAGCGAGTCAGATCGCATTGTGACCATTGATGCGACAAAACCGCTTGATGAGGTCGTCAAAGAGACCTATGATACCGTTCTTAGATTTTTGGAGAAGGCTGTCCTATGACATCAGAGATTGAACAGTTACAACCTCAGCTTTTTCAGCAGTTTAAGACCATTTTACAGACCAATAGGCTCAGTCATGCTTATCTTTTTTCAGGTGGTTTTGCTAGCTTTGAGATGGCGCTATTTTTAGCGCAGAGCCGTTTTTGTGACAATCTCCAAGACAAGCTGCCCTGTGGTAGGTGTCGTTCTTGCCGTTTGATTAGTCAAGGGGAGTTTTCAGATGTCAAGCTGGTGACACCTAGTGGCAATAGTATCAAAACTGAAACTATCAGAAACTTGATTAAAGAATTTTCAAGTTCTGGCTTTGAAGGTGAAAATCAAGTCTTTATCATCAAAGACTGTGAAAAAATGCACGTCAATGCCGCAAATAGTCTCCTAAAAGTCATCGAAGAGCCACAGAGCTCGGTCTTGATTATTTTACTGACTAGCGACGAGAGTAAGGTGCTGGCTACTATCAAGAGTCGTACGCAAGTTTTTCATTTTCCTAGAAATCAAGCCTATCTCGAGCATATGGCGGAGCAAAAGGGCTTTCTAAAGAGCCAAGCTTATCTCCTAGCTGGTGTGGCAAAGGACAGTGCAGACCTCGAGCAGTTGATAGCAAACAATCAGAGCTTAGCGCTCATCAATGAGTGTCAAGAGTTTGTGGACATGCTGCTCAAAAATCGCAATCAAGCCTATCTTGAGGTTTCACGCTTAGCCGCACTTGCTAGTGATAAGTCTGAACAGGAGCTTGCTTATCAGTTTTTGACCTTGCTGCTAGCCAAACACCTCAATGAAAAAGCCGCACGAGCGCTTTTAGAAGGGCTCCATCAGTCCTATGACATGTGGAGAAAGAACGTCAGTTTTCAAAATGCACTAGAATATATGGTATTATCATGACACAAGTAGTAAAGATAAAAGATAGAGAAACAGGGCAGGTGAACTATCTGGAAACAGAAAGCGCCCTTGCTCTAGAGAGCTTTGTTGTTGTCAAGCACAAAAAAGGCACGCACTTGGCACAAGTCATCACAAAACCTAAAGAGATAGAGGCAAATCGCCTGCCAAGTAAACTGCCTACCTTTGTGAGACAGGCAAATCAGCGTGATTTTCAGATAGCGGATGAAAACCGAAAGCAAGCAGCAGACGCTTTTTCTGATGTCAATGAACTCATCAGGCGTAGCAAGCTCAAGATGAACCTAGTGACTATTGTTTTTCCGCTGGATCGTGACCATGTGCTGATTACCTTTACGGCTGATGGGCGTGTGGACTTTAGAGGTTTGTTGCGTGATTTGGCGAGCTATTTTCGTATGCGGATTGAGTTGCGTCAAATCAATAGCCGAGAGGAGTCAAAAGTCTATGGTGGTCTTGGACCTTGCGGGAGAGCGCTTTGCTGTTCGACTTTTCTAGGTGAGTTTCCGCCTGTTTCCATCAAAATGGTGAAAAATCAAGGCCTGTCTATCACCTCAGGCAAGGGCAATGGGCTGTGCGGACGGCTAAAATGCTGTCTCAATTACGAAGAAGCTTTTTATGAGGAAGCAATGGCTGACTTTCCTGATATTGGTGAGCTCATTGATACTCAAGATGGTCAAGGAGAGGTTTTAGCGATTGACATCTTTGCCAAAACCATCAAAGTCTCCTTAAAAGGAGCGGTGGTTCCTGTTATTTATACCCTAGAGGAGTTTCAATCACATGGATAAAAAAGAATTGTTTGACGCTTTTGATGATTTGACCCAAAACTTGATGGTCACTTTAGCAGAAGCTGATACGCTCAAAAAACAATTTCAACAACTCATCGAAGAAAATACCCAGTTGCGCATTGAAAACACCAAGTTGAGAGAGCGCTTGGGTCAGCTCGAGCATGAAAAGCAGGCTAAAAACTCGACGCAAGGAAAAGAGCACTTAGAGAGTATCTACGAGGATGGTTTTCATATCTGCAATTCCTTTTACGGACAGCGTCGTGAAAATGAAGAAGAGTGCATGTTTTGCCAAGAGTTGTTAGATAGGGGCTAGCCATGCAAGTACAAAAAAGCTTTAAAGGCAAGAAAGAGCTGGGGACGCTCTATCTGGTGCCTACCCCTATTGGGAACCTTGAGGACATGACCTACCGATCGATTACAACGCTACAGACCGTTGATTTTATCTGTGCTGAGGATACAAGAAACACAGGGCTTCTCTTAAAGCACTTTGAGATTGACACAAAGCAAATCAGTTTTCATGAGCATAATGCCTATGAAAAGATTCCTTATCTCCTTGATTTGCTAGCGTCTGGAAAATCGCTGGCGCAGGTTTCTGATGCTGGGATGCCATCCATTTCTGATCCAGGGCATGATTTGGTTGTGGCAGCTATTGAGAAAGACATCCCTGTTGTGGCATTGCCTGGTGCTAGCGCTGGTATCACAGCGCTTATAGCCAGTGGCTTAGCGCCGCAGCCGCATGTTTTTTACGGCTTTTTACCTCGTAAGAAAGGACAGCAGCAAGCTTTTTTTGAGGCGAAAAAAGACTATCCAGAGACACAGATTTTCTACGAATCGCCTTATCGTGTCGTAAGCACGCTGGAAAATATGAAAACGGTCTACGGCAATCGACCAGTTGTCTTGGTGCGAGAACTAACCAAGGTCTTTGAAGAGTACCAACGTGGCACCATCACAGAACTTTTAGAAGCCATCAAAGAAACACCTCTAAAAGGTGAGTGCCTGCTCATCGTTTCTGGAAAAATGCAGAATAAAGAGTCAGAAAATCTAACATCTGATGTTGACCCTGTACAGGCAGTAGAGCAGTATATTTCTAATGGATTAAAGCCAACACAGGCTATTAAGAAAGTGGCAAAAGAGCTTGGCAGAACACGTCAAGAGGTCTACGATGCCTATCATCAGCTAAATAAGTAAGAGAATGCAGCATTTCTCTTGCTTATTTTTTTAGCTGACAAGAGATGATAGATTAGAGAGAAAATTCAGAAAAATAAGAAAAAGTCATTGACTTGCCAAAAACATTGTGTTATATTATCTAACATATTATTTCAGGAGGTCATTTATGAATACTGGTAGTTTAGCATTTATCTTTATCTGTACTGGTTTGGTCTTTTTTATGGTACCTGGTTTAGCTTTCTTTTATGGTGGGCTTGGTAGGCGTAAAAATGTCATCAATACCATGATGATGTGTGTGGTGCCGATTGCCATAGGGACACTGTTGTGGTTTGCAGTAGGTTATTCTCTATCTTTTGGTGGAGATGGGGATTTTATTGGAAATTTCAGTCATCTCTTTTTTAATAACGTTAGTGAGACGACGAGCAGTAGAGGATTAGACATTCCAGATGCCTTGTTTGCCATGTTTCAGATGATGTTTTCCATCATAGCAGTAGCCATTCTAACAGGGGCTGTTGCCGGTCGTATGCGCTTCTTGCCAATGGTGATTTTCATGGTTTTCTGGCTGCTGTTGGTCTACTATCCATTTGCACACATGGTCTGGGACGAGGGTTTTCTTGCACAGCTAGGAACCATCGACTTTGCAGGTGGTGATGTGGTACACATCACATCTGGTGTCTCTGGCTTGGTGTTAGCCCTTATGCTAGGAAAAAGACGCAACTATCAGCGCTTAGAATACCGTCCGCACAATGTTCCCTTTGTGTTGCTTGGAGCAGGGATTCTCTGGTTAGGTTGGTTTGGTTTTAACGCAGGCTCTGCTCTTTCTGCAAATAGCCAAGCCGTTCACGCTTTACTAACCACGCATTTATCAGCGGCTGCAGCTATGTTTTCTTGGATAGTGATTGAGGCTTGCCTCACTAAAAAGGTCTCTCTTGTCGGTGCTTCGACAGGGTTAATCGCAGGGCTCGTTGCTATAACACCTGCTGCTGGTTTTGTGTCCACATGGAGTTCTATTGTTATCGGTCTTGCGGTCAGTCCTATCTGTTATGCAGCCATCTCTGTTTTGAAACATCGCTTGGGCTATGATGACGCCCTAGATGCCTTTGGTTGTCACGGTGTCGGCGGAATTTTTGGAGGTTTAGTGACGGGTATCTTTACCCTACCTAGTCTGGCGCTAGATAAAGAAAATGTTGGGATTATCTATGGTAATGGTCATCTTTTATGGGTTACGATTATTGCTATTCTTGTGACGGTGCTATGGTCTGCGATTGCCACTTTTGTGATCATCAAGGGGATTCAAATCTTTATGCCAATACGTGTCACAGAGCGTGCAGAGGCGATTGGTCTTGATGATAGCGAGCATGGTGAGACCGCCTACCCAACCTTTATGGGATTAGACTCGTAATTTAGAGAGGAGTTGTCAATGAAAAAAGTAGAAGCGATTATCCGTTCGGATAAGTTAGAAGATTTAAAAGACGCCATGACAAAACAAGGGCTTGCTAGAGGGATGACCGTCTCACAAGTCCTAGGTTATGGAAATCAAAAAGGTTTTGCAGAGTATGTTCGTGGTCAAAAGGTCATCCCAGCCCTTCTTGCCAAGGTCAAAGTAGAAGTCGTCACCAAAGACGATGAGGTTGAAAAATTGGTTGCACTGGTGCGAGAAGCCGTCCAAACTGGCGACGTCGGTGACGGCAAAATCTTCATCATCCCAATTGACGATGTGATTCGCATTAGAACCGGAGAACACGGCGCAGATGCCTTGTAGAAGAGTAAGATAAAAAGGATAGCGGTGCTATCCTTTTGCTTTTGAGAAAAATATCACAAAAAACCGCTGAAATCTTTACAAAATTCAGAAAATTGTGTTATAATCGTAAAATATAACGGAGGTATTCTTATGACAATTTATAATTTTTCTGCAGGTCCTGCAGTTTTACCAAAACCAGTGCTAGAGAAGGCACAGCGTGAATTTCTTGATTATCAAGGCAGTGGTATGAGTGTTTTGGAGATGTCTCACCGCTCCAGCGAGTTCGATGCCATTATCAAGGACGCTGAGTCGACTTTGCGTGAGTTGATGGCAATTCCAGACAATTATAAAGTCATTTTTTTACAAGGGGGTGCCTCCACTCAGTTTTCGATGATTCCGCTCAACTTTGCAAAAGGCGGCAAGGCTTATTATCTTGTTGGTGGTTCTTGGGGGAAAAAGGCTTACACTGAGGCGGTTAAGCTCTCTGAGACCATTCCTTTTGAGCCGATTTTACTAGCTTCATCCGAGAAAGACAATTATAATCATATCCCGACTTTTGATGCGTCAGCGATTGACAAGGAAGCGTCTTATGTCCATATCACGACCAACAACACCATCGAAGGCACAGCTATTTATGACTTGCCAGATACCAATGGTGTGCCAATTATCGCTGATATGTCGTCTAATATCTTAGCAGTGCGCTATAATGTCGAGGATTTTGCTATGATTTATGCAGGTGCGCAAAAGAATATCGGACCTGCTGGGGTGACAGTAGTCATTGTGCGTGAGGATTTCTTAAACGACACACCAGCCCTATCAAGCATGCTTGATTACCGCATTCAAGCGGACGCTGGCTCACTTTACAATACCCCACCAGCTTACAGTATCTACATCTCAAAACTCGTTTTTGACTGGGTCAAGGAAATGGGCGGTGTGGACAAGATGGAAGCGCTCAACCGTGAGAAGTCTCAACTCCTCTACGACTTCATCGAGCAATCAGACTTTTACACCAGCCCTGTCATCCATAAGGAAGAGCGCTCTGTTGCCAATATTCCTTTTGTGACCCCAAGTAAGGACTTAGACAGCAAGTTTGTGGCTGAAGCGACTCCGCTTGGTTTTAAAAACATCAAAGGACACCGCTCAGTGGGTGGTATGCGAGCTAGTCTCTACAACGCTTTCCCACGTCAAGGGGTTGTGGATTTAATTGCATTTATGGAAAAATTTGAAAAAGAAAACAGCTAGAAGCTGTCAAGAGAAAAGAGAAAGGCGTTAGCAATAACGAGTGTGGTGCGTATGGTTTTTAGTGTCAGAACCTATAACAATATCAATCAAATCGGTCTCAAAGAGCTGGGCAATCAATTTCAAGTGGACGGTGATAAGGCGGACAATCCAGATGCCTTTATCATCCGCAGCCAAAACCTTCACGGCGAGACTTTCCCAGAAAACTTAAAGGCAATCGCAAGAGCGGGAGCAGGAACCAACAACATCCCAATTGAGCAAGCCACAGAGCAAGGCATTGTCGTCTTTAACACCCCAGGAGCCAATGCCAATGCGGTGAAAGAAGCTGTGATTGCTTCCTTGCTCTTGTCAGCTCGTGATTACATCGCAGCCAATACTTGGGTCAATCAGCTAACAGGTGACGACATTCCAAAGCAAGTCGAAGCAGGGAAAAAGCAGTTTGCAGGTAGTGAAATTTCTGGCAAAACACTTGGTGTCATTGGGTTAGGAGCGATTGGAGCACGCATTGCTAATGACGCTAGACGTCTTGGTATGAACGTCCTTGGTTACGACCCTTATGTCTCTATTGAAGCTGCGTGGAACATCTCAAGCCATGTTAAGCGTGTCAATGATTTGAAAGAAATCTTTGCTAACTGTGACTATATCACGGTGCATGTGCCTTTAACGGATGACACCCGTCATACCTTTGACAAGGATGCTTTTGCTAGTATGGCAAAGGGTACAACGATTATCAACTTTGCGCGTGCTGAGTTGGTGGACAATCAAGCGCTCTTTGATGCCATTGAGACAGGTGTTGTCAAGCACTATGTGACTGACTTTGGGGACAAGGACTTGCTTGGTAAAGAGCATATCACAGTCTTTCCTCACGTGGGTGGCTCAACAGCAGAGGCTGAGCTTAACTGTGCCATCATGGCAGGGAAAACCATCCGTCGCTTTATGGAGACAGGTGAAATCATCAACTCTGTCAATTTCCCACGTGTTGAGCAAGCCTTGGTGGCGCCTTACCGCATTACCTTGATTAACAAAAATGTCCCAAATATCGTCGCTCGTATCTCAACAGCCGTGTCAGACCTTGGCATTAACATTGACAATATCATCAACCGCTCTAAAGGCGATTACGCTTACACCCTTTTAGACCTTGATGAAAATGACCAAGCTAAAATTGACCAATTAGTTGCAAAATTTGAAGCAAGTGATAATATTGTACGTGTACGCTTGATTGAAAAATAAAGCAGGACTTTATTTGGGAAAGGCTATTTCATATGACATCTATCAAGGTTTATAAAACCATCTACATCTCACCGATAGGACAATTGTATCTGGTTGCGACAGATAAGGCACTGATAGGCGCTTGGTTTTTAGGGCAAAAGCACTATGAAGCAAAACTAGAGGACGCTGATGTCCAGCAGAGCACAAACCCAATTTTAGCTGAGGCTGTGTCTTGGCTGGACGCTTACTTTGCAGGAAATAGCCTGCCTAGTAAGCCAGCGTTATCGCCTATCGGGACGCCTTTCCAGCAAAAGGTCTGGCAGGTGCTAGCCAGCATTCCACAAGGTTCTGTCATGACCTACGGTGAGATTGCAGATTGTCTAGGATGTCAGTCTGCTCAGGCTGTTGGCGGTGCTGTCGGTCGTAATCCCTTGTCTATTTTCATTCCTTGTCATAGGGTGTTAAGCAGCACTGGAGAGTTGACGGGCTATGCCGGTGGCTTGGATAAAAAGATATGGCTCTTAGAGCATGAGGGTGTCCAACTGAAAAACAGCCTTTCTTAATCAAAAAGGAGAACACATGTTACAATTTTACCAATACCCACCTTGCACGACCTGTAAGCGTGCCAAAAAGGAGCTAGAAGAGTTAGGACTTGACTTTGATAGTATCAATATCAAGGAAAATCCACCGCAAGTGGAGCAGTTTGAAGCCTGGCTTGCTCAAGGTCGCTTTAAGCTCAAACAGTTTTTTAATACCAGCGGTCAAGTTTACCGTGACCTCGGGTTAAAGGACAAGCTCGCTAGCATGGATGAAAAGGAAGCTCTGACTTTACTAGCAAGTAACGGCATGCTCATTAAGCGTCCTTTGCTGATAAAGGACGGCGAACTGCTTCAGATTGGGCATCGCACAAGTTATCAAGATTTATGGAAGCAATAAGAAAAGACTGGTCACTTGACCAGTCTTTTTAGATGTCAATCTCAAGTACAATAGGGGTGTGGTCTTGGCGGCTACCAGAGTCGATCATATCGGATTTTGTGATTTTGTCTGCGATACGATTGCTAGCTAGCCAGTAGTCAATTCTCCAGCCGGAGTTGTTGATTTTACTGGTCTTGCTGCGTTGCGCCCACCAGCTATAGACATTTGGCACATCACCGTGCATGTAGCGGAAAGTATCAGTAAAGCCTTTACCAAGCAGTTGTGTAAAGCCATGACGCTCCTCGTCAGTAAAGCCAGGTGATCTGCGGTTGGCATTTGGATGAGCAAGGTCGATTTCCTTATGGGCAACATTGTAGTCACCAGTAGCAAGGACTGGCTTTTGGCTATCAAGTTTTTCTAGATAATCAGCGTATTTCTCGTCCCAGACTTGGCGCTCAGCCAGACGTTTGAGACCGTCACCAGCGTTTGGCGTGTAGACTTGTGTGACAAAAAAGTCCTCAAACTCAAGGGTGATAATGCGCCCCTCACTGTCCATGGTTGACGGTGCGTCGATTTCTGGATAGGTGATGATGGGCTTAAGCGTTTTGCGGTAGAGAAACATGGTGCCAGCGTAGCCTTTTCTTGCAGGCTCAACAGATGAGCGCCAACTAACAGTATAGTCTGGGAAATAGTCCTCTAAGATAGTCAGGTGTTTTTTAGTTGGTCCTTTGCTAGAGAGCTTGGTCTCTTGAATGGCAATGATGTCTGCATTTTCCTTAACCAAGGTATCAAGCACCTCACGAGATAGCAGTGCACGAGCGGAGTCGCTCGTTAGAGCAGCATTGAGTGAATCAATATTCCAAGAAATGAGTTTCATAAGCATCCTTTAGTCTTTTTAGCTTTATTATAGCAAAAAAGCACAGACTTTGCCGTGTCTGTGCTTGGTTTTTAAGAGTTGAAAATGTCAATCTTCTCAAAGGCTTTGCGCAGGTAAATAGCATCCCAAGGCAAATGCTCTGCAATAGACAAGCCAACGAGTTCGGTTTGTGTACTCATGTCTTTGAAGATACCAACGACTTGGTCAAGCGTCAATTCACCAACAGCTGCTGGGAAAGCCTCAACAGTGCTCTTTGGATCTGCTGGATAGACAGACCTAAAGTCATAAGGCGAGAGCACATCCAAGTCAAGATGGACAGCAAGCACTTCGATCTTATTTTCTTTTATCCAGTTAAGGATAACTTGGTTATTCTCTTTGAGATCGCTAGGCGTAGCGTAAGCGATTTTATCTAAAACGAGTGGGCGTTCTTCCTCACGGAGGTCTTTGTCAATCAGTCCAGCATACATGACTTTTTGGCTATCAATAGGGCGTTTGACCTTGTCATCAAAGCTCTTAGCGCCTTGTCCCATGAGGTTAGCGAGAACCATCTCATGGAGATGGCTTGAAAAGTCAGGTGTGGCAATGTCTGGGTGGGCGTCCAACCAGAGAACACCGAGTTTGTCGCCGTATTTTTCAGAGAGGTAAGCAAACGGTGCTTGAGAGATAGAGCAGTCGCCTCCAAAGGTGATTACCTTTTCAGGAGCTTTTTGGGCTAGAACATCCAAAACGGTCTGCGTTTGGTCTGCTAGCTCATCATAGCGGTCAATCCCATTCTTAGTTGCCAGCGGAGCATCAAAGTTTGTCGGCACGTCCATTTTAATCATTTCATCCTTTGATGAAGGTGGCGCAATAACGCTCAAGAGCTCCGCACCAAGAACATAGTTGGGATTCATGCCTCCTTGCCATTGTGGCAGGAGTAAACGTAGTGTCGTCATAAAAGACCTCCTTATTGAAGTTTTTGTGTGGAAAAGCGCTCTAAAGCACATGCTTTAAGAACGTTGCATATGCACTAAAATGTCCACGGTTACCTATCTTAACAGAAAGAAAGACAAGTGTCAACCCTCAAAGCTTTAATTGCCTTTGCCCTTTTTCCAAATCATAATGCCAACGCAGCCTTGCGCCATCATGCCAAGGTAGCCAAAAGCTGCGATGGGATTGCCAACAGATAAAAAGAGAAAGAAGCTGAGTAAATCCACCAAAAGCCAGATATAAAAGCCGTCGATGTGCCCTTTGACTTGGCGTTGCTGTGCGGTAAAGGACAGCCCGTTTGTGATAGCGTCTAGGATGATACGTGTCCCACCCATGAGATAAGACACCGCACCAAGACCAATAGTCCAAAAGAAAATAGCAATCAACACATCTCGCACACCAAAGTGCTTATCAACGACCAACTCACCCGCTTCGTTGCGGCGTTTTTGCCAGCTATAGTGTCCGACAAACTCGGTAATCAGGTAGTAGACACTGGTAAACATGTGCCCGTAGACATGCTGGATACCAGCTACTGATATGCTAGCGATATTTTGGATACCATTGGCTTTAAAGGTGTGCTGCCACTGCAAAGCCAGCGTCCATGTCCCGATAAAGCCAAAAATGGACATAATAATAGAGAGGGTGTTGAGCAATGTAAAATCCCCTCTCAAGATAGTCGGTAATATCCCATAGCTGGTAAAGCCAAGTGAGACACAAAAGGCGATAACCGCAAAGACTTTTTCCGTGCGGTTAAAGCGTGACCAAGCGATGTCAAAGGCTTTTTTGAGGGATAAGTTGTTGAGATTGTTGTCTGTTTCTACTGTTTTTGTTACGTCTAGTGCTGTGTTTGTTGTTTCTGTGTCCACCTTAGTCTCCTATTCCTAGCTCTTGCATTTTTTCTTTGATTTGCCCAAAGACTTGTTGCCAATCGTCGTCGCAGGTAATGTCAATATCGTCTGTCTTGATGAGCATTTTTGGGCTATAATCGTATTTGTCATACCATTCGTGATAATGGTTGTGAAGCAGACGATAGTAGTCCTCAAGACCATTGGTTTCCGTCGGTTGCTCATAGCTGCGCCCACGTTTTTTGATATTACTCATAATATGCTCAAAACTAGCGTCAAGGTAGATGAGAAGGTCTGGCGCTTTTTTAGGCATGCCGTCAAGCTCTTCCATCATATTGTCTAAAAGCTCAAGGTAGATACCGTACTCCTGCGTTGAAATGCTGCCTTGTAGCGTGTTGATAAAGGTAAAGAGCGCATCTTCATAGATAGAGCGGTCAAGCACATTGTCATCCTTGTGATAAGCTTTTTTGATAGCTTTAAAGCGTTTGTTGAGAAAGTAAATCTGCAAAGCAAAGCCGTATTTTTCAGGATTTTCATAGTATTTATCCAAAATAGGATTGTCCTCGACAGGCTCAAAAAAAGCTTCAGTTCCCAGTTCTTTGGCTAATTGGGCGGTGTAAGTGGTCTTACCAACGCCAATCATCCCTGCTAATATAATCACGATTGTGATACACCTCCAGTTAATCGTGCTAGGATATGCATCTCCTAACACCAATCTATCATCATATGATGTTTTTTAAAATCTCTTTGCAACAACATATTGTGTTACAAATAAAATTTTAGCACTATATATTGTGTATTGCAAGCCTTGATATTTTTTTATTTTGTGATATACTGATAACCTTTAGTCAAAAAAAGGTGTGACATATTTGTCTATTTTATCGACAATTGTGACAAGTATAAGCAAAACTTAAGCTGTTTTTCGGAAATGTTTAAGCTGGGCTCTCTATACTAGCAAACAACTAATTGTTAAAAAATAAGGAGTTCATTATGACATCAAAACACACCAAACAAACCTTTTCTTTTCGTAAGTTTAAATTTGGCTTAGCCTCGGCGCTGATAGGTCTTGCGACCTTTGGGATTATGGCAGGAAGTGCAAGTGCAGATGAAGCAAGTAGTAGCGAGCCTAGCTCAGCTCTTGTCACTCAAACAAGTGATTCAACGACGACAGATACCGAAGCTTCTACGGCTACTACAGATACTACTAGCATAGATACAACACCAAGCACCAACACAGCAGCTTCTACCGAGTCTAGCAGCACAGCTTCAAATAGCAGTGAAAAAGCAAGTGCAGATTCAGTAGAAACTACTACAGAGGTAAGCACAGATGTAAATGCAGAAAGCGAAGCAAACACCAGTCAAGAGTCTACTACAACAGAGAACACCATAGATACAAGTGCTAGTCCAGAGGAGACAGATAGTGTCACTAGTGAGACAAGCACCAACTCAACGTCAGGCAGCGCAACAGACACTCAGAGTGTCACAGTAAGCGCAGATAGCACGACAACTATCGCTGACAATACCAGCTATGTCATCACAAATGCTGGGACTTACACCTTTACAGGTACGGCAGAAAACAGCTCCATCAGTGTCTCTGAGAACGTCTCTGGTCAAGTGACGGTCAATCTTGACAATGTCAACATCACAAATAGTGCGCCAGCTATCTCTTCACAGGGCTTAGCGACTGTACTTCTCGTGACATCTGGCACCAACAACATCACCTCAACCTCATCTGTTGGTATCAACGTTAGTGGTGACCTCAATTTCGCAGGTGACGGCTACACTGCGATTGCTTCTGGCTCTGGTAGCAACGGTATCTATGGCGACACTGTGACCATCGAGTCAGGGACTTATGTCATCTCGTCTGGTAGTGACGGGATTGAAGCCACGACAGCTATCAACTTGCTCGGAGGTGACATCACTATCATCGCTGGTGGGCAAGGGATGGCAACCATTGACACAGAGGACTTGACCATTGGTGACATTACCATTGATGGGGCAAATCTGACCATCACCTCAACCGACCGTGGTATCCACGCTGGGCACAATTTCACGCTTAACTCTGGAAATGTCTCTATCAAGACGGACGATGAAGGTATCGAGGCTTGGTACTTGACCATCAACGGCGGTACGCTTTATGTGGACGCTGCAGATGACGGACTCAACGCTACGCCAAATGAAAATGCTGGCATGCTAGCGACAGACCAGATTGAGCTTAATATCAATGGCGGTACAGTCTATGTCAATGCTGGCGGTGACGGCTTTGACTCTAATGGAAATCTCACCATTACAGGTGGTACTATTGTGGTCTATGGTGGCTCTGGTCAGGACGGTACCGACACAGCGCTTGACTATGACGGTGAGGGTATCATCACAGGTGGCACGCTGATTGCTGGTTCAGCAAATGCAGCTATGGCAGAAGCCTTTGACAGTAGCTCTAGCCAAGATTTCCTAGCGACAAATCTCACAGCAAGCGCAGGGGAAACAGTGACCATTACAGATAGCGCTGGAAATACCGTTACGAGCTTTACCACACCGATTAGCCTAGCGCACTTGGTTTACTCAAGCGCTAGCTTGACAGACGGTAGTGACTATACTATCAGTGCGGGTAGCAATACTACAACAACGACAGCTACCACAGAGTACACTAATACCAATGCCCCAGGCGGTCAAGGTGGTCCGATGAACGGGCAAATGCCAGGTGATGGCACAACCCCACCAGCTCTACCAGATGGTACGACCCCAAGTGATATGCCAACACCGCCAAATGGAAGTGGAGCATTTGATGGCACAGCTCCAAGCGATGTACCGACTCCACCAAACGAAACGAACGGCACAACGCCGCCTGAGCGCCCAACTGGTGATAATAGCAACCAAGCAACGACTACTCAGCCACAAGCACCCTCTGACGCAACCCCAATAGCCCAAACAGGCAAGGAAGCACCATCGACAAACACGGGTTCACAAAATGCTCCTGCTGATATGATGCCTACAGGAACACAGGGCAAACCTTCTGCCAACTTAGGAGCACCAGCTGGAAATGCTATCGGAGGAGGCTTTGCCCCAAGCCAAATGCCACCAGTAGATGGTAAATCAGCTCCAAGCACCCAAGTCCCAGCTATGCAAGCGCTTAGCCAAGTTGGTGAAGGAGGGTTTACGTTAGCTAGTCAGACAAATTTACAAAAAACTGCAACAGCTAGTCTCCCAGAGACAGGAGATAGCACTGTACACTACGAGTATGCAGGACTAGGCGTCATCGGCTTAGCCACAGCTCTTGGCTTAGCAGGGCTTAAAAAGAAAAAAGAAGACGCTTAATCATAAAAACACCGCTAGAGTTCTAGCGGTGTTTTGTGTCTGAAAAAGGGTTAGTTGATTTTGCGTGCCAGCATAGTGGCAAATCGCAGCTGGATACGGTTGCCGTTTTCGTCTAAGCGGTGAAGCTCACCGACATTTTCATTGTACTTGAGCAACTCCCAGTCTTTGTAGTAGTCTTTGAGCTCGCCCTCTTTGAAAGTAAAAGGAAAAGGCATAGGGCATGGATAATCCTTGGTATCCATAGCGCAGACGATGAGATTGTAGCCACCAACCGCAGTGTGTTCCTGCATATTGTGGATAATGTCAGGAATACGCTTAGCGTCTAGAAACATCAGCACAACTGTGGAGATGATAAAGTCGTAAGTCCCACTGATATCAGCAGTGGCGATATCGTAGGCTTTTGTCGTGAGAGATAAGTCTTCACGGCTGGCAAGATTTTCTAGAAAGGCAAGGCTTTCGGCATTCTTATCCACAGCAGTGACATCGTGTCCAAGTAAGGTCAAATAAAGCGCATTGCGCCCTTGTCCACAGCCCAAGTCTAGCACACGACTATTCTCCTTTAGATAAGGAGCGCTAAAGATAGCCTCAGAGTGGGTCTTTGTCAGGTGGTATTTTTTAGCGAAATAATCCTCTTTTTGGCAATAAAAAGTCAGATAAAAGCGCAGGTTGCTGGAGGCTGGCTTGATACGGTGCCAGACCTGCGGCTCCACAAAAGGAATGGAAGAAGCGCTATCAAAGCGAGCCTCAGACACAACCTCGCCCTCCTCATCCAACTCAAAATAATCCAACATCCCCTCTAAAATCGTGAGTTTTCCCCAAGTGCCGACCTTGGTGTTGTGCATATCTAGGAAAAGCTCTGGAATATCGTCCGCCCCCCAGACAGGTAGCTGCTTGTAGGCAATCAAATCTTTGGAATCTATCATAGTATAGTCCTCTCTTATATTAAACTACTGCCATTATACCAAAATTGCGGGCAAGACGCTTGAAAGCTAAACGGAGATTAACACAAAAAGCCAAGTCATTTCGACTTGGCTTATGTGATATTTTTGACAATTTCATTAAAGGAGGAGATGATAGTGCTCTGTTTGTCTTCTGGTAGGTGGGTTATATTTTCCAGTAGCGTTTCAGGTTTTATCGTATCTTCTGAGAATTGAAAATGGAAAAATTCTTCAACTGTGAGGTCTAAGGCGTCGATAACCTTTTGTAAGGTCTGGATTTTGAAATCATACTTGAGATTTTCCATATTTTGAATAGCTTTGATACCCAATCCTGCTTTTTCAGAGAGTTTTTCTTGACTTAAGCTCTTAGCCTTACGACATTCTCGAATTCTCTTTGCGACATGTTCTTGTAGTTTATTGTGTTCCATAGTGTATCCTTTGTATACTATTTTACTATCTATTATTTATCCGTTTAAGTGTAGTTAAAATATCTAAAATTGATAAAAAGTATGTTGTATAGTATGTATATCTACAAAAAAGCCAAGTCACTTCGACTTGGCTTACTCTACTTGTTTTATAATACTTCTGAGGGCTTTTATAATCGGCTCTCTTTTTTCTTTGGGAAGATGTTCGATGTCTTCGATGAGTTGGTTAAATTCAGTCTCTCGTCGTTGCGTTTCGACGTTGAAAAAGGTGTTGACATCAACATCCAATGCCTTCATAATCTTTTCGATAGTGTCTACCTTGACGTTTAGCTGTTTGCTTTCTAAGCGATAAATATAGTTAAAGCCAAGGTTAGCTTTCTCTGCTAGGTACTCCTGTGTGAATCCTTTTTCCAGTCTTAGGTGTCTGATTTGTTTAGCTACAAATTCTTTTAAGCTGTCATTGTTAGTCATGGTGTCACCTCACTAACTATCATACAGATTTTTTCCGTGAGAGTTACCACCTACAAAAGACTGAATTTATTTTAAAAACATAACACAAAAGTCTGTTTAATGTGCTATAATTAGTTTAGGACAGTCTTTTAAGACAGTTAATGAAAAAGGAGAACCAAATATGTTTAAAAATAAGATTCAGGGTCATGGCTCTATTAAGAAGTTGCGTACTGGTGCGGTGGTATCGGTATTGGCTTTGTCTGTTGTTGGTGTTAGTGGGGTAGTTAGTGCTGATGAGGTTACTAGCTCTGATGTAGCTGGTGTGACGGCTGTTTCTAGTTCAGCTAATACAGCTACAGCAACTAATGGAACAGCTACTAATACAGATAATGAAACGGCTACGGCTAGTGAAGTAGCTAAGACTGAAGAGACTAAGGTATCTGCTGAGCAGGTAGCGGTGGCTCAGGAGAGCGCTAACAAGGCTAATCAGGCGGTTACGGCTCAGGAAGGGGTTGTATCTAGTGCTAGTTCTGCTGTCACTTCACAAGAGGGGGTAGTGGCTGACCTTAACAACCAGATTAAGGAAGCTGATGCTATTAGTCAGGCGGATGTTGATTCTGCTCAGGTAACTGCTAATCAGGCTAATTCTGCTTTGGCTAGTGCTAATTCTGCAGTAGCGTCTGCTGAGGCTAGTGTAGCTGATACTTCTTCTAAGGTAGAAGCCCAAGAAGGGGTAGTAGCTGAGGCTCAGGCTAGTGCTAGTGAGACGGCTCAGGCTGTGGCTGATGCTGAGAAAAAAGTAGAAGCTTTGTCTACTGAAACTGACACTAGTCAACTTAAGCAGGACGTAGCTGATTTGACTAC
Source organism: Streptococcus hyointestinalis (assembly GCF_011039275.1). Taxonomy (GTDB): domain Bacteria; phylum Bacillota; class Bacilli; order Lactobacillales; family Streptococcaceae; genus Streptococcus; species Streptococcus hyointestinalis_A. The sequence continues at coordinate 1,686,233 of NZ_JAAKGB010000001.1, read as the reverse complement.
TAAGGTAGCTAGTGACACTGAAAACGTTCAGTCTGCTCAGGATAGCCTTGACGCAGCTAAGTTGGCTGAGACTAACAAGGCTCAGGCTATTGAAGACCAGAAAGCGGTAGTAGCTGGTGCTGAAACTAATGTTGACAAGACGGCAGCTACTTATGCTGACGCCCTTAACAACCAAAAAACAGCTCAGTCTGCTGAAGACCAAGCTAAGTCAGTTCTTGATACGGCTAAGGCTGGTACTCAGGTAACTGAACAGGTTAAGGTAGGCGAAAATACTACGGTTACTGGTGATGGGGTAGCCCTTACTAAGGGTATGGCTTATTCTAGCAAGCTTCGTACGAATGGGGTATTCACTACTCAGGCGTACATTGACGCCATTAAAGCCCTTGGTAATGGTACTGGTAGCGTTGAGGCTGTTAAGGCAGCTATCGCTAAAGGCAGTGAAGCTTTCCCTGTATCTCTTGGCACTTTGGCAGCTGCTGGCTCATTCTCTTATAAGTCTTGGTTGAAGCAAACTAAATATACTTTCGCTGACACTGATAGCACTACTAAGTATGCTGTTGAGGACTTATCCGACGAGCAGTTGACTGATTTGTCCTTGTTCTATGTTGCCTTGGTAAACGATATTCGTGCTAAGGTTGGTAGTCCTCTCCTTACTGTTACTAGTGAGAGCGTAGCTTTGGCTAAGCAGACGGTGGCTGAGATTTTCAAGAATGCTTTTCCTGCTTATGCTGGTATGGGTGATGCTGAGCGTAGGGCTAATGGTTTTTGGAATAGTATGAGTGGTCTTGATATTGATGCTGGACCAGGTCATGTTACGGATAACCCTCTTAAGACTGCTGGTAGGGTAGATGCTCAGGAGGCGGTACGTCGTTCTAGTTCTTCTGACAAAACTATTATTGCACAAGAACCTGCTAACTATGTTCAGTACGCTAATAATGACGGTCGTAAGTTGACTATGGCTGAGTTTAAGGGGCATATCCTTAGAGCAGTAGGGGAACAACTTTATGGTACTGAGGGTAATGGCTTTATTGGAGAGGCTTATGGGGGTATGGATGGCGTTGGACCTAAGGATTTCTCTGCGGCTTTGCGTATTCTTGGGTTAGATGGTAGTGGTTTTACTACGGCAGCTTTAGATTTTGAATTTACAGAAATCTTCAATGGTGCTGTAGACCGTGCAGCTCGTATGCATACCGTCCTCGGCAACTCCCAAGGTACTGCCATTGCCAACCCTTATATGGCTGTCACCAACGCTAAGACGGTTGTAACGCCTATTTATGAGACTGTTACTCGTACGGTGGTTGACTCTGCTAAAGTAGCCGAGGCTCAGACTGCTTATGATAGCGCTGTTGCTAATAACAACACTGCTAAGGCAGCGGTAGCTAGTGCTGAGGAAGCTTACACTTCTGCTCAAGAAGCTTTGGCTAATGCTCAAAAACAGCTTTCTGATTTGCAGTCTGGTACTGTAGACATCCCAGCTTTAGAGCAGGCTCTTGCTAATGCTAAGGCTCAGTTGGCTACTGATGAGTCATCTCTACAGACAGCTAAAGAAACGCTTGCTTTGGCTTTGGCTAGTGCGGTAGATAAGGCTAAGGCTCTTGAAACGGCTAAGGCTTAGCTTGCTCAGGCTAGTGCTGACAATGAGAAAGCTCAAGGGGTACTTACTCAAGAGATTGAAACGCTTGAAGTCCTCCGTAAGGCTCGTAGCGTAGCTGGTCAGGCGCTTGAAGACGCTCAGTCTAAGTTAGCTCAGGCTCGTACTGTGGCTGAGTCTGATAATGCTAAGGCTAAAGATTTGGCTGATAAGTTTGCTAATAAGGCTGGGGTATTGGCTACGCTAAACGCTCAGCTTACCGAGGCTAATAGTAAGCTTGCTGGTTTGCGTGCTGAGTTGGAGACTGCTCGTGACCTCCTTGCTACTCTCAAGGCTGATGCCAATGCTAAGCAGGCTGAGTACCTCCGCTTGGCTACCTTGAAGGCTGAGCAGGACGAGGCTGAGGTTCAGCGCTTGGCTCAAATCAAAGCTAAGGCGGATACTATTATTGCTGGGGGTGGTGTCCCAACACCTGTAGTCAATGAAAAAGGTGAAGTTGTTGACTATGTTGATGGCAAGAAATCAGTTTCATCTGTAGCCCCTACCAAAGTTGTGAAGCAAGCAGGGGTAACACAAGTTGGCGACAAGACCACTTACTCACGTGTAGAGCGTGCCAAGACATTACCAAACACAGGCTCACAAGAGTCATTACTAGGTTTACTCGGTGCAGGTATCATCACAAGTGTAGGTCTAGGTTATGTTGGGAAAAGGAGAAGAGGATGAGTAATACAAGAAAATGTTTGAAAGAGTTACTAAAATATAATCTATCTGTAGAAGGTTTTACAGTAACGAATCAAGGCAATTACCTAAAAGCGGTTAGAGAAAAAGAAAAATACCGTATCTTACCAGTAACTAGGACTATTCCAGTTAACTCTGAGACAACTACAGTAGAAGCAAATAAAGAAACTGTTAAAAAATTCCAAAAGAGAAGTGACCCTAGATACATAGACTGTATAGCTTATGTCATTGGAAAAGTCAATAATGAGAGTGTCGAAGGTTTTGAATTATTCATTATCTCTATTGAGGAGTTTGAGAAGTATGTTCAACCAGATAAAAAAACAGGAGATGTTCTATCTCGAGCTTCAGAACATTATCATTATAATTACGCAAAATACACTACAAAAATCAATGAACTTACTCATGTTTCATGGGTGAAAGCAACTAAATAATGTAAAACCTCTTCCTATAAAAGTGTAGGAAGAGGTTTTGCAATATGATATAATATTTTATGTAGAAAAGTGAAGACGGTGGCTCTTGTTTTCTGAAAGAGAGGTGACGCCTATGGGCAATTCATCAAAATCTGACAGAAAGGAGGTAGCCTAATTTGTCAGTAGCAGAAGCACTACAGGTTATGTTTGCTTTTGGTGGATTCATCATCAGCTTACTAACACTCGTTGTTGCTTTGATTATGCTCAATAGACAAAAATAATCCGTCCAAACTTTGACGAGGTGGAACGGATTATCTTTTGATTGTTCTACAAGTCACCGTCTAAACGGTTCTACATAGGAGTTGAGTTCCCGCTCAACTCTTTTTCATTTTTATTATAACATTATTTACAGAAAGTGCAAAGAGAAAGCAAAAGCCCTAGAAAATACTAGGACTTCAATTTACGGGCAAGACGCTTGAAAGCTAAACGGAGATTACTTATAATAAAGCTATGAAATTTTACTCCTATGATTATGTTTTGAGTCAGATTAGCTCGAGCAACTGGCTTATGCTTGGTTTTTTGATTGTTCTTTTGCTCGCAACTATGGCAATGTCTGTGCAGGCTTATCGACACAAAAAGGACAGTAAATATCGTGAGCTGGTGATTATCCTTGTGCTGACAACGGTGCTTATGGCATGTATCAGTATCAGTAATTTCCAGACCAATAGCGCCTCGGACAATCAATACCGCACGTCGCTTCACTTTATCGAGGTAGTCTCAAAGGAGCTGGGTGTGGATAAGTCTAAAGTCTATGTCAATACTTCGGCTGCGACAGATGGGGCTATTCTCAAGGTCGGCAATCAATTTTACCGAGCCATCTCAGGCAGTGAGACGGACGCATATTTGTTGGAAAAGCTAGAGTTGGTGAGTAGTGACGTGGAGCTTGTGGAGGTGGATAAATGACGCTGAATTACCTAGATGTAGCCATTAAGCTGGCTATTGGTTTGCTGTCTTTGATTTTGGTTATCAATATCTCTGGCAAGAGCAATCTAGCGCCGACCTCTGCTAGTGACCAGATTCAAAACTATGTGCTGGGTGGTATTATCGGCGGTGTGATTTACAGTCCAGCTATTTCTATCTTGCAGTATTGCATTATTCTCCTCATCTGGACGGTTTTGGTCTTGTCCCTCAAGTGGCTCAAAACCAACTCCTCTCTTGTCAAGCAGGTGGTGGATGGTAAGCCCATTGTCCTCATCAAGCGAGGGGTGCTGGATGTAGAGGCTTGTCGCAGTGCGGGCTTATCTGCGTCTGATGTGGCGCTCAAACTCCGTGGGCAAGGCATTTTCAAAATCAAGGATGTCAAACGTGCGGTGCTGGAGCAAAACGGTCAGCTCATCGTGGTGCAGGCGGGCGAGGAAAATCCCAAGTACCCACTGGTGACAGATGGCGTTATTCAGCAGGATATTTTGGACAGTATGGATAAGAGCGAGAGCTGGCTTCTGGATAAGCTAGAAGAAGCGGGCTACACTGATGTGTCTCAGATTTTCATTGCTGAGTATAGCAATGGTCAACTCGATGTCGTCTCTTATGATTAAATAACCTCAGCATTCAAGCTGAGGTTATTTTTAGTCAATCGTGTAATCTGGTGCGCCTGTAGTCAGGTGGTGAATGTCACCTGTGACACCGAGTTCGTCAGCTAGCAGTTGCTTGAGTGCTTCCATGGCAGCTCTAGCACGCTCTGCTTGCTCTTGGTTGATAGCTTCGATAACAAGGATAGCGTCTTTTGTCTCCTCAGTTAGCATGGTACGCTTGGCTTCCCGCCAGTTGAGGCAACGGCAGATAGCACCCTCCTCATCGTAGTAGATGAGTTCCTCAGGAAGAGCAGGAGCGTCTTTTTCTGCGCCAAGCGGGAAGAAAGGCTCGCCACCTTTGGCTTTTCCAAGGTGCAAATCACCTTGGATCTTTTCCAAGTCCTCACCCCCACAAGGCAGACCATAGCTTAGCGAGATGCTGTTGTAGAGGTCAACAAGCGGATTGATTGGGTTAAAGCGCTTGCCTTGGCTAACTCTTTTGAGCAACGCTTCAATAGATGACCTTGCCCCTTTTTTGGTTTTGAATTTGGTAAAAGCTTCACGCCATTCTTGGATGACTGTGTTTGATGTGAAAGGCTCTTCGGTGATGAAATGCTCAGCTTTCTTGCTCGCCTTATCTAGAAGCTCCTGAAAATGTAGGTCTTTTGACTCGTCAATGTGATTGTCTAGCCCCTTAACCACAAGGATACTAATCTGTGCTTCTGGAAAGAGTTCCCAAAAAGTGCTATCGATTTTGACTTGCATATATTTACCTCTCTTTTATAATTATAAATCAACTTTATTATAGCACATCAGTTGCAAAATGCAAGGCTTGGTTTTTTTCTATCTCGCAAAATCCTAGTTTCTATGGTATAATAAGGTGCTATAGCAGTTAGCTGACTTTCGTAGTCAGCCAACAAAACAAGCTCATTTGCTTGGAAAGGATTTATCATGACTGAAAAGAAATCATTTTACATTACGACTCCGATTTATTACCCATCTGGTAAGCTCCACATCGGCTCTGCCTACACGACCATTGCCTGCGATGTACAGGCTCGCTACAAGCGTCTTTTGGGATACGATGTTTATTATCTCACTGGGCTTGATGAGCATGGGCAAAAGATTGAGCAAAAAGCCAAGGAAGCAGGCATTGACCCGCAGACTTATGTGGATGGCATGGCTGAGAGTGTCAAAGAGCTCTGGAAATTGCTGGACATTTCCTACGATGTCTTTTATCGTACGACCAATCCTGAGCACGAAAAGGCTGTTCAGCGCATTTTTGAGAAATTGCTAATGCAGGACGACATCTATCTGGGTGAGTATGCAGGCTGGTACTCTGTCTCAGACGAGGAGTTCTTCACTGAAAGCCAGCTGGCTGAGGTTTTCCGTGATGAAAATGGCAAGGTGACTGGCGGGATTGCCCCAAGTGGTCACGAGGTGGAGTGGGTCTCTGAGGAGTCTTACTTCTTCCGTATGGGCAAGTATGCTGACTGGTTATTAAACTTCTACAAGGAACACCCAGACTTCATCACGCCAAATAGTCGTATGAATGAGATGATTAAAAACTTCATCGAGCCAGGCTTAGAGGACTTGGCGGTTTCTCGTACCAGCTTTACTTGGGGTGTGCCTGTGCCAAGCAATCCTAAGCACGTCATGTACGTCTGGATGGACGCCCTCTTTAACTACTACACAGCGCTTGGTTTTGAAAATGATCTTGAAAACCGTGTGGACAAGTTCTGGCCAGCAGACATTCACATGGTCGGCAAAGATATCCTGCGTTTCCACTCTATTTACTGGCCAATCTTCCTCCACGCTCTAGGACAACCTATTCCAAAACGCTTGGTAGCACACGGCTGGTATGTCATGCAAGATGGAAAGATGTCTAAGTCTAAAGGAAATGTCGTCTATCCAGAAATGCTGGTGGAGCGCTACGGACTTGACCCGCTTCGCTACTATCTCATGAGAAGTCTACCTGTAGGCTCTGACGGTACCTTCACACCAGAGGACTATGTTGGTCGTATCAACTACGAGCTGGCAAATGACCTCGGCAACCTCCTCAACCGTACGGTGGCTATGGTCAATAAATACTTTGACGGCAAGGTGCCTGCTTTTGCGTCTGGTGTAACAGCCTTTGACGACAGCCTTGAGACAGAAATCGCTAGCCAATTAGCTACTTACCACAATGAAATGGAAGCCGTAGACTACCCACGTGCGCTCGAAGCTATCTGGGCAATCATCTCTCGCACCAACAAATACATTGACGAGACAGCACCTTGGGTCTTGGCAAAAGACGAGGACAAACGTGACGAGCTGGCTGCGGTTATGAGCCACTTGGTGGCAAGCTTACGCGTGGTAGCGCACCTCATTCAGCCATTTATGATGACAACATCAAACGCCATCATGACACAGCTAGGTCTACCAGAAGTAACTAGCCTTGAAAACTTGGCGCTTAGCGACCTGCCAGAAGGTCTTACTGTCGTTGCCAAAGGAACGCCAATCTTCCCACGTCTTGACATGGACGAGGAAATCAGCTACATCAAAGAGCAAATGGACGCTGGCAAACCCGCTCAAGAAAAAGAATGGGTGCCAGAAGACGTCGAGCTCCTCGAAAACAAAGCGCAAATCAAGTTTGAGGACTTTGACAAGGCAGAAATCCGTGTGGCAGAGGTTATCGACTGTCAAAAAGTCGAAGGCTCTGACAAGCTCCTCCAGTTCCGCTTGGACGCAGGAGACAGTGAACACCGCCAAATCCTCTCTGGTATCGCAAACTTTTATCCAAATCCAGAGGAGCTGATTGGGCTTAAAGTGCAAATCGTTGCCAACCTCAAACCACGCAAAATGATGAAAAAATATATCAGCCAAGGCATGATTCTCTCTGCTGAGCATGAGGGTAAACTGACCCTGCTCACTGTGGATAAGTCTGTACCAAACGGCAGTATTATTGGTTAAATAAAAGCTTAAGATTATCTCAAGCTTTTTTCGTTAAAAAATAATAGGAAAATAAGACAATATTTACTTTCATTTAAGATGATGGTGCTAATCTATAAGTTAATGAGTTTTTAAAAAATGCAATAAGGAGAAGAAAGTGTTAAAAATTTTATCCAAAGAAGCCTATCAAGAAGCTAGCAAGAACTACACAGAGCGCTCTTTTATGCAGACGGTGGAAATGGCAGAGCTGCTTGAGCGCCGTGGTTTTAAGGTCACTTATCTTGGTTGGGTGCGTGACGGTGAGGTGACCGTGTCAGGTATCCTCTACACTATGCCTGAGACAGGTGGTCTTCGTATGGAGGTCAACTCCGGTCCAGGCTCCTCCAAGCCAGAGGATTTAAAGCATTTTTACAGTGCTCTGCGTGATTATGCCAAGGCAAATGGGGCGCTAGAGCTTATCATCAAGCCCTACGACACTTATCAGACCTTTGATAGCAACGGTCAAGCGATCAGCGAGGAGAGAAAAGAGTTGATTGCTGACCTGACGGACCTAGGTTATGCGTTTGATGGCTTGCAGACGGGCTATCCGGGTGGTGAGCCAGACTGGCATTATGTCAAGGACTTGACTGGCTTGACAAAGGAGACCCTGCGCAAGTCCTACAGCAAAAAAGGGCGTCCTTTGGCAAATAAAACCAGCTCTTTTGGTATCAAAGTGCGGACTCTTACACGTGACGAGCTGTCTATCTTTAAGGAAATCACCTCATCGACCTCAGAGCGCCGTGAGTACAAGGACAAGTCTCTAGACTACTACCAAGACTTTTACGATAGCTTTGGCGATAAGGCGGAGTTTGTGGTGGCAACGCTCAATTTCAAAGACTATCTAGCCCATCTCCAAAAAGATATGGCGACTCACCAAAAAGAGCTAGATGAGGTCAATGAAAAGTTGGCAGAAAATCCCGACTCAGCCAAGCAAAAGAAACTAAAAACTCAGCTAGAAAAGCAGTTAGCCACTTTTGAGACACGAGTGGAGGAGGCAAAAGCTTTTATCGACAAGTATGGTGAGGAGGATGTGGTTCTAGCTGGCAGTCTCTTTATCTACACACCGCAGGAAGTCGTCTATCTCTTTAGCGGATCCTACACGGAGTTCAATAAATTTTACGCTCCCGTGGTCTTGCAAGAGCATGTCATGACAAAAGCCATCGAAAAAGGTATTCCATTTTATACCTTCCTAGGCATTCAAGGTATCTTTGATGGGAGTGACGGGGTTCTGCGCTTTAAGCAAAATTTCAACGGCTATATCGTGCGCAAAATGGGGACTTTCCGCTATTATCCAAAACCAATGAAATACAAGATGATTAAAGGCGTCAAAAAACTGCTCAGACGTTATTAGACACCAAAAAATCCCAGTTTCAACTGGGATTTTTTCTATGCTTGGAAATAAGTCATATTTTTCAGACTTTGGCGTAATTTTGGGATAATGAGACTGATAAGAAGGATTTTCACCAGCTCAACAGGGATAAATGGTACAAATCCTGCTAGGATACTTGCTGTCCAAGTTAAGTGCCCGAGGTAATGCAGGGATATAATCCCGCAGACAAAGAGACACAAATCGCCAAGGACATTGGCACCAAAGAGCATGACGATGTTTGTCTTAGGAAGGAGACTAGTCACCAAGGCATAAAGGAGAAAGCCCCAGATAAAGCCAGAGTTGGGACTGGCTAGAGTGGCAATCCCAGACCCACCGCCTGCAAAAACAGGTAGTCCAATAGCACCAAGCAGGATGTAAAGTGCGACCGCAAGAAGGGCTTCACGCCACTTCAAGAGACTAGCGACCAGCCCAACGGCAAATGTCTGCAAGGTAATCGGCGTTGTTCCGATAGGAATGGTCAACTGTGAGAGAACAGCTAAAATAGCTGTTGAGACACTAATCATCAGTAGTCGGTAAATAGTAGGCATGTAAATCTCCTTTATATATCTATTAGAACAGATCAAAGATCAGTTTGATGTTTAAAAAGGTCAGAACGGTCGCCACCGCATAGGCAATGACAGTGTTCCATTTGGCATTGGTGAATTCTCCCATGAGCTTTTTATTAGATGTAAAATAAATCAATGGGAAAATGGAGAATGGCAGAGCCACCGATAGGAAAACTTGTGAGTAGACAATGAGCTGGTCAAGCACGGTTTCCTTGTCACCAAAGAGGATAGCTGCGATGATGACAGGAAGTAGCGCAAGCAAGCGTGTTGTCAGGCGGATGAGCCATTGAGGCATCTTGAGATGTAAGAACCCTTCCATGACGATCTGTCCCGTCAGTGTCCCTGTGATGGTTGAGTTTTGCCCACTAGCTAAGAGTGCAATGGCAAAAAGTGTAGAGAGCAGGCTACTTGCGACGCTTCCAGCGATAGTGCTGTCTGAGAGGGCATTGTACATCTGCGCAAAAGCGCTAATCTGGCTAGCATGCCCATAAAAGAGCGAAGCCCCTAAGATGAGCAAGAGCGAATTAACGATGAAAGCCATAGACAGCTGGAGGTTTGAGTCCCAAGTCATAAATTTCACCGCTTGCTTGATGGACTCAGGCTTGTCATAGTCAACCTTGCGGGTCTGCGAGATAGAAGAGTGCAGGTAGAGATTGTGCGGCATAACAGTCGCACCGATAATCCCTAGAGCTAGTGTCAGCTTGGTATTACCAGCGACAACTTGACTACTATCAAAGACCGACAAGCTTGGGATATAACCCATCAAAATCCCCGAAACGCTAGGTTTTGAGATGACGGTCAGATAGATGAAAATGACTAAAATAGTCAAAATAAGTGTCGAGACGATTGCTTCAATCTTGCGAAAGCCCATTTTCATGATAGACAGTAACAAAAAGACGTCTAATATCGTGATGAAAATAGAAAAGAGCAGTGGCCAGCCAAAGAGCAGGTGCAGAGCTATCCCTGAGCCGATAACCTCGGCAAGGTCAGTCGCCATCAGTGCCAACTCCAAGATGACAAAGAGAATATAGCGAATGCCTCGTGGCAGGTGATTGGCAGTGGCTTGTGCTAGGTCTTGGCGCGTGACGATACCCAGTTTTCCTGCCATTTGCTGCAGTTGCATTGCCATCAGTGATGACAAAAGCACCACAGAGAGCAGGAGATACTTGTAGCTAGCGCCCCCCACGACACTGGTAATCCAGTTACCTGGATCCATGTAGCCAACGGCAACCAGTGCCCCAGGTCCTAAAAAGGCACGCAAAGTCCGCCAGAAAGAGGCGTTTTTAGGGACATCAATACTTTGATTGACCTCACTAAGAGAAATTTTTGACGCCGTGTGATGAGATTTCATAAAACTTCTTTCTAAGAAAAGACTACTTTTTAGATGTCACATAGTCCGCAATCCCTATAATAGCAAAAACAAGCCCCAAGATAAGAAAGACAACCTTTCCAGCTACGAGACCATAGCCCATAAAGATAGCAGCTGATAAAAAAGTAACCCAATATCGTGACATCATACGCAGTTCTTTTCACTCCTAATACTTAATACCCCTATTATAACCTAAAAAAGCACAGATTAAAAGTTAAGCATGCTTGCTTTTTAAAAAAATTAACCGTGCTTAAAAGTAGAAGAGTTGGAGGTTAAGAAAAAAACTGCTGATAAACAGCAGTTCTTGTTTTATTTCATCGTTGGAAACAGCAACACATCACGGATGGTTGTGGTGTCAGTAAGCAGCATGACAAGGCGGTCGATACCGATACCGAGTCCGCCAGTTGGTGGCATGCCGTACTCAAGCGCTTCGACGTAGTCGTAGTCGATGCCAGTCGCTTCGTCATCACCAAGCTCTTTGGCAGCGGCTTGTGCTTTGAAGCGCTCAAGTTGATCAATTGGGTCATTGAGCTCGGTAAAGGCATTACCGTATTCTTTGGTCATGATAAAGAGCTCAAAGCGGTCTGTAAAGCGTGGGTCGTCTGCATTTTTCTTAGCAAGCGGTGATACTTCGACAGGATGACCGTAGACAAAGGTTGGTTGGATAAGAGTTTCTTCGACAAATTCTTCAAAGAAAGCATTGATGATGTGCCCTACACTAGTAAAGTGTTTTTCAACAGGGACCCCCTTGTCAGCAGCTAATTGCTTAGCTTCGTCTAGACTCATTTCACGCCAGAAGTCAACGCCAGTCACTTCTTTGATAGCGTCCACCATGTGCACACGCTTAAACGGCTTGTTAATCATGATTTCAGTGTCTTGATAAGTGATAGGACCGTCACCCTTAACTGCCTTAGCAGCGTGTTGGATGATACCCTCAGTCAGATCCATGATGTCTTGGAAATCCGCATAGGCTTGGTAGACCTCAATAGAGGTGAACTCTGGGTTGTGTGTAGCGTCCATGCCTTCGTTACGGAAGATACGTCCAATCTCATAGACACGCTCCATACCACCGACAATCAAGCGTTTGAGGTGCAATTCTGTTGCGATACGAAGCACCATGTCCATGTCTTGCGCATTGTGGTGCGTGATAAATGGACGAGCAGCAGCACCACCAGCTTCATTGTGCAAAACAGGTGTTTCCACTTCAAGGAAGCCAAGCCCATCAAGGTAACGACGGATTTCAGAGATGATTTTAGAACGTGTGACAAAGCGCTCAAAGCTGTCACGGTTAGAAATCAAGTCGAGGTGGCGTTTGCGGTAAATGGTCTCAATATCAGTCAGTCCATGGAACTTCTCAGGCAGTGGGCGAAGCGCCTTAGAGAGGTGGGTGATGTGTGTCGCCTTGATAGAGAGCTCACCCATATCCGTGCGCATAACCTCACCTTCAACCCCTAAAAAGTCACCAAGGTCAGCTTTTTTGAAGATGTCGTAGTTTTCTTCACCGACAGCGTCTTTTCTGACATAGATTTGGATTTGTCCATCTCGGTCTTGGAGATGTGCAAAGCCAACCTTACCTTTACCACGCTTGGTCATCAAGCGCCCTGCGATGATAGCTGTTTCGTTGATTTCGTGCAATTCTTCTTTGGTTTTGTCAGCATATTTTGCTTTTAATTGACCAGATGTTGCTGTGCGCTCAAATCGTTTCCCAAAAGGGTCGATTCCTTGCTCAGCTAAAGCCGCCATTTTTTCACGGCGGACAATTTGTTGGTCATTTAATGTTTCATTATGTTCGTTTGACATCATTTCCTCCAAGTAGTTTCTCTCCGCTATTATACCATAAATACAAAGAGACTTCACTATATTTTTAGATTGTCAAGGCTTTCTATTGTGATACTTGTCACATTGCAATAATTTTCTAAAAAAGGTATACTAATAAGGAGTAGAAAGGACTAAATAATGATTACTTCCATTGTATTTGATGTTGATGATACTATCTATGACCAGCAAGCGCCTTATCGTGTGGCTGTTGAGAAGTGTTTTCCAGACTTTGATATGACTTGTATCAATCAAGCCTACATTCGTTTTCGTCATTATTCTGATGTTGGTTTTCCACGTGTCATGGCTGGTGAGTGGACGACAGAGTATTTCCGATTTTGGCGTTGTAAAGAGACGCTTCTTGAGTTTGGCTATCGTGAGATTGACCAAGAAAGCGGCAGCCATTTCCAAGAAGTCTATGAAAAAGAGCTGGAAAATATCACTATGCTGGATGAGATGCGCATGACGCTTGACTTTCTCAAGTCCAAAAATGTGCCGATGGGAGTGATTACCAATGGTCCAACAGAACATCAGCTCAAAAAGGTGAAAAAGCTAGGGCTATACGACTATGTCGACCCTAAGCGTGTCATCGTCAGCCAAGCGACTGGTTTTCAAAAGCCTGAAAAGGAAATCTTTAACCTAGCGGCTCAGCAGTTTGACATGAATCCTGCAACGACCCTTTATGTGGGCGATTCCTATGACAATGACATCATGGGAGCTTTTAATGGCGGTTGGCACTCTATGTGGTTCAACCACCGTGGACGCAAGCTAAAGCCAGGTACCAAGCCTGTCTATGACCTTGAGATTGACAATTTCGAGCAGCTTTACGGCGCTGTCAAGGTACTCTTTGACCTGCCGGACAATAAATTTATCTTTGACGTCAATGACAAGAAAAATCCTGTCCTTGAGCTGGGGATTAACAACGGCTTGATGATGGCAGCTGAGCGCCTGCTTGAGAGCAATATCAGCATTGACAAGGTCGTGATTTTACTGCGCTTAACACCCCAACAAGAAAAAGTCCTGCGCATGAAGTACGCACGCTAATCCATATCAAAAAGGATTTTGGAAATGTCCAAAATCCTTTTTTTAAGCGATGGTTTCAACGGTTTCAAGATAAGTCTTGTCGTTCCAAGTGAGGCAGTCGTAGTGCTTGCAGTCTGTGGTTTCAAGGACAGTGACACTGGCATTGTCAAGTCCTCCATTTTGGCGGAGTTCACCGATGTCGTAGCCTAAGAGGGTACGAATAGACGCCGTCAGATTGGCACCGTGCCCGACGATGAGGACATTTTGATAGTCCTTGTCAGCGAGTGTTTGTAAAAAGCGCTTGACCCGTATGGTGGTATCATGTGGCGTCTCTGCTTCAAAATAGCCCGAGTGAAAAGCAGCTAGATTGTGATGAAAAGCGGTCATCTCCTGCGGATAGATGTCTGTGATGACTGAAACCTTTTGCCCTTCGAGTCTGCCGAGATTCCATTCTCGTAGAGCAGGTGTTGTGGTGATTGCGATAGGCTGATTGTTTTGCGCCATGATGACCTCTGCACTGTCCACAGCCCGCTTTAAATCACTAGAAAAAGCAGCGTCAAAAGAGACATTTTGTAAAAATGCTCCAAGCTCTGCAAGTTCCTCACGAGCCTCAGATAGCAGTGGCGAGTCTCCCTTTGCTCCCTGAAAGCGCCCTTCTAAGTTCCACTCCGTTTTTCCGTGTCGTACAAAATAGATTTTCATTATTTTCCCTCAATGTGTTTCTAATAAATCTGCAAAGTCAGCAGAGACAAAGTCAGCTAGTGTCTGGCTGTCAATGCGAATGGAGCGCCCAATCTCACCAGCAGAGACAATCAAAAAGCCCTTGTCTCTTGCGGTATTGTCAATGTAAATCGGAAAGGCATGCTTTTGGCGGATACCGACAGGATTGTTGGCACCGTGGACATAGCCAGTTGTTTTTTGCAGGTCTTTTTGTGGAATCATGCAGACCTTTTTATTGCCAGAGACCTTGGCGAGTTTCTTTTCAGATAGGTGCTCAGTGATAGGGACGATACCGATAAGAGGACCTGTCTTGTCCCCGATAAGGGCTAGTGTTTTGTAAATGTCAGATTTAGCAATGTCGTCTGGAAGGTCATCCTTTAGCGCATTGAGAGCAAGGCTATCGTGCTCTATTTTTGCCTTGTCTAAGATTTGGTCAACCAGTGTTTTTTTGAGTTTTTTTGCTTTTGCCATCTTTATCCTTTCTCGTCTTATTGTCGTAAAAACAGCGCGTCCTAAAAGGTACACGCTAGTTTTTAGAAGTCACTTTGCCAAAGAGTTTTTCGTAGTTTTTTTTAGTGTCCTTGGTCACTGCGATTTGATTGAGGTCAAGGACATTGTCAAATCCAGGCAAAACTCCCTGTGACGTATATTGGTGCAAATCATAGGTGAGTGTCGTGTTTGGCGCAGCCTCATAGTAACCTGAGTCGGTACCATAAGTTGGTATCCAAACAGCGTCAAACCCTTTTGTAGAAATGCCCTGTTCTTCCATAAAGTAAGTACCGATATAAAGCCCAACATTCTTAGCACCTAAGCGTCTCAGCTCGTCACGAAAAGCCTTGACCCCTTTATTCATATTGGACATGGTCTTTTCCTCAACGTCAATCCAGTAAAAGGTTGGGTTGTAAGGAGAAGCGTTTTTATAAAAACTTCTAGCTTCTGCCTTCATCTCCTTGACGCTTTTACCTAGAGCGTAGCTGTAGACAGCGACAGGGACATTACGCTTTTGAAAGGCGGTGATATGCTCTTTAAAGGCTTTATCCACACCTGTTGTATAGGCAGCGTTGTTGCTGCTAGTAATCTGTGAGCCTCCATAGACACGGACAATAGCGCCTGAGATATTGTTGGATAAGGTATCGTAGTCAATCTCGCTAGGACGTTGCCAGCCCGAGACATCAATTATCGGTTTTAGAACAAATTCGTCTTCATCTGTGGTGCTTTTGGTCGTCTTGGTTGTGCTGGTTTTGCTGACAGAAGGGATACTATTTTTAGCGTCGGTCAGCTGCTGCTCATAAGCTTTTTGCATTTTTTGATGGCTATAGAGCAAACAAAAAGCGAGAAAACCAAGAAAGAGATAGACCACAATAGGCTTAATTCTTCTTCTCATTTGGTTTTATTGTACCGTAAAATAGCTAAAATAGCAAAGTTTTTCGCCTGCTTTCTTCTATTCTTGGGAGAAATAGACTAAAAATGATAGCGTTTTACATATCACAAGACATGTCTCACGATAAAAAGCCTCCTTGTGGAGACTTTTGTGAATTATTGTGAGATAGCTTCGCTGTAGGCGATAATGCTATCAACCGTGTCACTCAAGAACTGAATGGTGTCACGCAGTGGCTTATCTGTACTGATATCGGCACCGATGATTTTAGCCGTCTCAAGCGGTGTCTTGCTGCCGCCAGACTTGAGAAAATCAAGCCAGTCAGAAGCGCCATTAGGACTTGACTTGAGGTGGAGATAACCGCTGGTTGCGATCACCAAACCTGCTGAGTAAGTGTAGCTGTAGAGCCCCATGTAGTAATGGCTTTGGCGCATCCAAGTCAGAGCTGCGTCGTCATCAATCTCAACCGCATCGCCCCAGAAGTCGCTCAAAACTTCCTTCATGATAGCATTTAATTGCTCAGCGCCAAAGGTGCCACCCTCTTCGATGAGAGTGTAAACTTTACGTTGAAAGGCAGCTTCCAGCAAGTGCGTGATGAAGTTGTGGAAGTAAGTATCTGTCAGTCTGTGAGCCAGCGCAAAGCGTTTTTGACGAGCTGTGTCAAAGGCATGCTCTAGGTAATCACTGAGCAAAAGCTCATTGAAGGTTGACGGTGCTTCGACATAGTAGGTCGACATGTGCGTGTTAAAGTAGCTTTGGTGATTGTCAGAAAAGATAAACTGTCCAGAGTGTCCAATCTCATGGATGAGCGTGTAGACATCGCTCATACGTCCTGTCCAGCTCATCAGCACATAAGGGTGTACCTTGTAAGGGTCAGCAGCGTAGCCACCAGAGTCCTTGTTGGCGTTGGCTGCAAAGTCCACCCAGCGCTCTTTCTGATAGCGCTCAACCTCTTTTGTGTACTCGCTTCCTAGACTAGCTACAGACTTCATGACAAGGTCGTAAGCCTCATCAATAGTCACATCAGGATTGAGTTCATTGTCAATATCTAGTTTCCAATCGGCAAAGGTCATCTTCTCAAGCCCATTGACCTTGGCGACATGTTTGAGGAATTTTCTAGCGACTGGGGCAAACTCCGTCATGATGAGGTCAATCTGACGGTCAAACATGGAGCGGTCAACCTCCTGCTCAGCAAGGAGGTAGTCAAAGACGGAGTCATAGCCACGCATGTCAGCGATGAGCTTTTCAGACTTGACCTTGGCGAGGTAAGCCGCAGCTGCAGCATTTTGATGTTGTCTCAGACCTTTTGAGAAAGAGCGAAAAGCCTTCTCACGAATATCAGCGTCCTCGTGGTTTTGGTAGAAGTTTTCATAGAGGACAAAGGAGTTGGTGTAGGTCTTACCGTCCACCTCAAAGTCCTCCATGGCAAAGTCGCCAGCCCGCATTTTGGTGTAGATGTCGTAAGGTGCGCCCATGACTTCGTTGAGGTTGGTGAGTGCCTTTTCGACCTCTGGCGCTAGAAGGTGTGCTTTTTGGATTTTTGCCTGACGAATGGCTGCGCTAAAGTGCGGATTTTCCTCTAGTTCATCTAAAATCGCCTCATCAGCCTGCGCTAGAGCCGTGTCAAAGAAACTCAGCTCAACGCTAGCCTTGGTCATAAAGTCACTACCAGCCTTAGCGATTTGGGCAAACTCTTCATTGCTAAAGTCTGTCGTTTGTGGCATGAAAGCATAAGTGTCAATGTGGCTCATCTGGATGTAGATTTGCTCGATTTCCATCAAGGCTTGTGTGAAGTCATCGACATCTGTCAGTTTGTTTTCATAGTTTTTGCGAAAAACACGCACATCCTCTAGCGCTTTTTCAATCGCCAAGAGAAAGTCTTCACGGTCTTTATAGAGAGCGGTCAAATCCCAGAGCTCATTCTCGGGAAATTCTGAACGTTTTTTGAGTTCCATAGGTGTCTCCTTTGATTTTATTCTATTTATTAGTATAACACAATTGAAAACGATAACAACGAATTTTACTATCTTTTTCTGTCAGAATATTCGTAAATAACTGGTAATTTTTCAGAAATAAGTTTACTTTTAAGGTCAAAAAGGGTATGATAATAGCAAGAAGTCTTTAATGTATCATTAAAGCCAGATGAGAGGAGTGAAATCTGTGACGACTAAAAAGTTAGAAAGCAGTAGCAGCAATGGGCATATCACTGAAGAGGTCGCTATTTTGAAGCGTCTGCTGGATGAGACTGCCCAGCAATTGGTAGGAGAGGAAACTTTTGAGACCATTCAGGAGTTGGTGTCTCTCTCAGCTACTGACCAGTATGTGGAGCTTGAAAAGCTAGTAGCTACGATTAGTAATGATGAGATGGTTGTAGTGGCGAGATATTTCTCTATCTTACCGCTTCTTATCAACATCTCTGAGGATGTTGACCTTGCTTACAAGGTCAATTATGCCAATAACACTGACAGTGACTACTTGGGGAAATTATCAGCTACCATTGATACCGTAAGCGACAAGGACAATGCCAAGGAAATCCTAGAGCATGTCAATGTCGTACCAGTCCTAACTGCCCACCCAACGCAAGTACAGCGTAAAACAGTCCTTGAGTTGACCACTCAAATCCATGACCTCTTACGCAAATACCGTGATGTGCAGGCTGGTATCGTCAACAGAGAAAAATGGCTGGATGAGTTGCGCCGCTATGTTGAGATTATCATGCAGACCGATATCATCCGTGAGCGTAAACTCAAGGTCAAAAATGAAATCACCAATGTCATGGAATATTATAACGTTTCCTTGATTAAGGCGATTACAAAACTAACTACAGAGTACAAAAAACTAGCGAGTGAGCGTGGTCTCACACTAGACAACCCACGCCCGATCACTATGGGCATGTGGATTGGTGGTGACCGTGATGGTAACCCATACGTCACAGCTGAGACACTACGCATGTCAGCGACTGTCCAAAGTGAGGTTATCCTCAATTACTACATTGAGAAATTAACCACGCTTTACCGCACATTCTCACTCTCAACCACGCTTTGTCAGGCGTCTGATGCGGTTAAGGAAATGGCAGAGCACTCAAACGACACCTCTGTTTACCGTGAAAACGAGCCTTACCGCAAAGCCTTTAACTATATCCAATCAAAAGTCATTCAAACGCTGATTGAACTCAAGACAGATGGCATTCCAAAACGCACTACGACTCTAGGAGATGTCTACACCAGCACCAACAACGCTAGTGTTGTTGCTCGCTATGTTCAAGACAAATTGACTGAGGTAGCGTCTGAGTTTAAGCAAGAAGTCTTTCCACACTACACAAGTGCAGCTGACTTTAAGCAAGATTTGTTGACCATCAAAGAGTCCCTAGAGGCTAATGGCGACCACGCTCTTATCAAAGGTGACTTTGAAGAGTTATTGCAGGCTGTTGATGTTTTTGGCTTCTACCTAGCAAGTATCGACATGCGTCAAGACTCTAGTGTTCATGAGGCTTGTGTGGCAGAATTGCTCAAATCTGCTCACATCGTTGACAACTACAGTGAACTATCAGAGGATGAGAAATGTCAAGTTCTCCTAAAAGAACTGCTCGAAGACCCACGTCCGCTGTCTGCAACGCATGCGCCTAAATCTGAATTGCTGGAAAAAGAGCTGGCTATCTTTAGGACAGCTCGTGAGTTAAAAGACCAGCTAGGAGATGATGTCATCAAGCAACATATCATCTCACACACAGAAAGTGTCTCTGATATGTTTGAGCTTGCCATCATGCTAAAAGAAGTTGGTCTAACAGACAGCGAGTCTGCTCGTATCCAAATCGTGCCTCTCTTTGAGACGATTGAGGACCTTGACAACTCACGTGCCATCATGACACAGTACCTTGAGTACGATATTGTCAAAAAATGGATCGCAGCCAATAAAGGCTACCAAGAAATCATGCTGGGCTACTCTGACTCCAATAAAGACGGTGGCTACCTCGCTTCTGGCTGGACACTTTACAAAGCACAAAACGACTTGACCAAGATTGGGGATGACCACGGTGTCAAGATCACTTTCTTCCACGGGCGTGGTGGTACTGTTGGTCGTGGTGGCGGTCCATCTTACGAAGCCATCACTTCTCAGCCATTTGGCTCTATCAAGGATCGTATCCGCCTAACTGAGCAAGGGGAAATCATCGAAAACAAATACGGCAACAAAGACGCTGCTTACTACAACCTAGAGATGTTGATTTCAGCTTCTATCAACCGTATGGTCACTCAGATGATTGCTAATCCAAGTGAGATTGACGGCTTCAGAGAGATTATGGACGCTGTGGTACAAGATAGTAATGTCATCTATCGTGATTTGGTGTTTGGTAATCCTCATTTCTATGATTATTTCTTTGAAGCAAGTCCGATTAAGGAAGTTTCTAGCCTCAATATCGGTTCACGTCCAGCAGCTCGTAAGACCATCACTGAGATTTCGGGTCTGCGTGCCATTCCATGGGTCTTCTCATGGTCACAAAACCGTATCATGTTCCCAGGTTGGTATGGTGTTGGCTCTGCCTTTAAGCACTTTATCGACCAAGACGAGGCAAATCTGGCTAAACTCCAACACATGTATAGAACTTGGCCATTCTTTAACTCCTTACTATCAAATGTAGACATGGTGCTGTCAAAATCAAACATGAATATCGCCTTCCAATACGCTCAACTGGCTAAGGAAGAAGAAGTCAGAGACGTCTTTAACATCATCCTAGATGAGTGGCAGTTGACCAAGAATGTGATTTTAGCCATCGAAGGACATGACGAGCTCCTAGCAGAAAGCCCAAGCTTACGTGCTAGTCTTGATTACCGCTTGCCATACTTCAATGTGCTTAACTACATCCAAATCGAACTCATCAAGCGCTTACGTAATGACCAGTTGGGTGAAGATTATGAAAAACTCATTCACATTACCATCAACGGTATTGCAACAGGCTTGCGTAATTCAGGCTAATAGAAAAACCTACAGTGTAAAAGCTGTAGGTTTTATCTTGCTGTTCAACTTTTACTTTGCCTAGCAAAGATGTTATAATGGTAAATGCAAGTTTTGAATGAACGAGGTATTTATGAAAATTGAGAAACGCCATTTGCTAAATTACTCTATCCTCATTCCTTATTTGATTTTGTCGGTGCTGGGCTTGATTGTTATTTATTCGACGACCAGCGTCAGCTTGATTAGTAGTGGGCTCAATCCTTTTAAGTCCGTGCTCAATCAGGCAGGATTTTGGGTAGTGAGTTTAGCAGCTATCGCTTTTATCTATAAACTCAAGCTAAACTTTTTGAAAAACGGCAATGTTCTGCGAATTGCTTTGATTGTCGAGATGATTTTGCTCTTTATTGCTCGTTTCTTTACACGAACGGTCAATGGAGCGCACGGCTGGATTGTGCTTGGTCCTATTAGCTTTCAGCCGGCGGAGTATCTTAAGGTCCTTATCGTCTGGCTCTTAGCCTTTACCTTTGCTAGAAAGCAGAAGTTGATTGAGACCTATGATTACCAAGCGCTGACCAAGCGCAAGTGGATTCCTAGGAGTTGGTCAGACCTCAAGGACTGGCGGGTCTACTCACTTGTTCTTATCGGTATGGTTGTCATCCAGCCTGACCTTGGAAATGCGGCGATTATCGTATTGACAGCGGTCATCATGTACTCTGTCAGTGGGGTGGGCTACCGTTGGTTCTCTGGGCTTTTGACAGCTATAGTGACCGTATCAGCTGCCTTTCTTGGCTTGATTGCCATTGTTGGTGTAGAGACCATGGGAAAAGTGCCCATCTTTGGTTATGTCGCTAAGCGTTTCAGCGCTTTTTACAACCCCTTTAAGGACGTGACAGACTCAGGGCACCAGCTGGCAAACTCTTACTACGCTATGAGTAATGGTGGTTGGTTTGGGTTAGGTCTTGGTAACTCCATTGAAAAGCGGGGCTATCTGCCAGAGTCAACGACCGACTTTGTCTTTTCCATCGTCATGGAAGAACTAGGTGTTATTGGTGCTTGTCTCATTTTAGCCTTGGTCTTTTTCTTGATTTTACGTATCTTTCACGTGGGTATCAAGGCGAAAAATCCTTTTAACTCCATGATGGCGCTGGGTATTGGAGGTATGCTCTTGATGCAGGTCTTTGTCAATATCGGTGGTATCTCAGGGCTCATCCCATCAACTGGGGTTACTTTTCCTTTCTTGTCCCAAGGGGGAAATAGCCTTCTCGTTCTCTCTGTAGCGGTAGGGATCGTCCTCAATATCGATGCCAATGAAAAACGGGACGCTATCTATAGAGCAGAAGCAGAACAAAAAGAGCAAAGACGACAAGCCAAGATGATTTCCCCAACGGACGACAAAATTATCCCCTTTAACCGTCAAGCCTAAAAAAGTTTGAGTGACAACTCAAGCTTTTTTTACTATAATAGAGAAGTCCAATGTGACACTTATCGCATAGACAGTAGAACAAGCAGAAGAAAAAAGCAGCTAAGGTTATCCCACTTCACCCTTTTTTTAAAAACAGAAAACAAGTAAAATTTGAAAAAGGCGTGGTTAAGGCTTGCAATTTTACCGGAATTTGTTAAAATAATAAGGTAAAGTTAGACTGTATTGCCTACCGTCTATCTATAAAATATATTTTATTGGAGGCTTTTCCTAAATGGCAAAAGAAAAATACGATCGTAGTAAACCACACGTTAACATTGGTACAATCGGACACGTTGACCACGGTAAAACTACTTTGACAGCTGCAATCACTACAGTTCTTGCACGCCGTCTTCCATCAGCAGTTAACCAACCACAAGACTACGCTGCAATCGATGCTGCTCCAGAAGAACGCGAACGCGGTATCACAATCAACACTGCACACGTTGAGTACGAAACTGAAAAACGTCACTATGCGCACATCGACGCACCAGGACACGCGGACTACGTTAAAAACATGATCACTGGTGCCGCTCAAATGGACGGTGCTATCCTTGTAGTAGCTTCAACTGACGGACCAATGCCACAAACTCGTGAGCACATCCTTCTTTCACGTCAAGTTGGTGTTAAACACCTTATCGTCTTCATGAACAAAGTTGACTTGGTTGACGATGAAGAATTGCTTGAATTGGTTGAAATGGAAATCCGTGACCTTCTTAGCGAATACGATTTCCCAGGTGATGACCTTCCAGTTATCCAAGGTTCAGCTCTTAAAGCTCTTGAAGGTGATGAAAAGTACGAAGACATCATCATGGAATTGATGAACACTGTTGATGAGTACATTCCAGAACCAGAACGTGACACTGATAAACCACTTCTTCTTCCAGTCGAAGACGTATTCTCAATCACTGGACGTGGTACAGTTGCTTCAGGACGTATCGACCGTGGTACTGTTAAAGTCAACGACGAAGTTGAAATCGTTGGTATCAAAGACGAAATCCAAAAAGCAGTTGTTACTGGTGTTGAAATGTTCCGTAAACAATTGGATGAAGGTCTTGCAGGGGACAACGTTGGTGTGCTTCTTCGTGGTATCCAACGTGACGAAATCGAACGTGGTCAAGTATTGGCTGCACCAGGATCAATCAAACCTCACACTAAATTCAAAGGTGAAGTTTACATCCTTACTAAAGAAGAAGGTGGACGTCACACTCCATTCTTCAACAACTACCGTCCACAGTTCTACTTCCGTACAACTGACGTAACTGGTTCAATCGAATTGCCAGCAGGTACTGAAATGGTTATGCCTGGTGATAACGTTACTATCGACGTTGAATTGATCCACCCAATCGCCGTTGAACAAGGTACTACTTTCTCTATCCGTGAAGGTGGACGTACTGTTGGTTCAGGTATCGTATCTGAAATCGAAGCTTAATTAGTATTAAGTTCCCAAATTAACAATTATAGTCAGACAACTTTAATTGTAACGAGCTCTTTGAGCTCGTTTTTTTGTAGACAAAAACCACTAGCAGAGCCAGTGGTTTCATTTTTGGAAAAAGAAAATGCCACAGTAGTGGCAATCAGATAAGAAAGATGTAGATGACAAGACCAAAGTAAAATAAGAGGGTGACAAGAAAGCCCACTCGCCAAAAGAGTTTGATAAAACGCTTGTAGCTAAAGCGGTGCTTTTTAAAAATCAGAAAAGCAGCAATGGCTAGAGCTAAAAGGCTAAAGAGTGAGATGAGGTAGGGCAAAAGTCCATGGGTCAGAAACTTGTCAGAAACAAGGATAATCTCTAAGACATAGAGTGGAAAAGCAACGTCTGGAAATAGGAGCTTTAAGCGGTTAAGCCCAAAGAGCTTGACGATAATATAGGAAAAAATAGGGGTTAAAACAAGTAGCAGTAGGGCAATAAACTTATACATCATAGTATTATTTTACCTCTTGTGAGGAGACTTGTAAACTTTTTTAAAAGAAAAACTTGGTTTACCTTGATTTATTTTAAAAATGCGTTATAATAGTTAGGTATGCTAAAAAGCATATCTGTGGGAGGTAAAAATCTACAATTACCGAACGAACCACAACAGGAGGATATTTAAAATGGCTAAAAAAGTCGAAAAAGTTGTTAAACTTCAAATTCCTGCTGGTAAAGCGACACCAGCTCCACCAGTCGGACCAGCTCTTGGTCAAGCAGGAATCAACATCATGGGATTCACTAAAGAGTTTAACGCTCGTACAGCTGATCAAGCTGGTATGATCATCCCAGTTGTTATCTCAGTATATGAAGATAAATCATTTGATTTCATCACAAAAACTCCGCCAGCTGCTGTTCTTTTGAAAAAAGCTGCAGGTGTTGAAAAAGGTTCAGGTGAACCAAACAAAACTAAAGTTGCTAGCGTTACTCGTGCACAAGTACAACAAATCGCTGAAACTAAAATGCCTGACCTTAACGCTGCAAACATCGAGTCTGCAATGCGTATGATTGAAGGTACTGCTCGTTCAATGGGATTCACTGTTACTGACTAATAGTCCCCACTAAACCCGCACGACTTCATCAACATCTGATGAGTGACGTGGGAGATTTCACTAAAATCGCTAGACCACATTACAAGGAGAAAATATAATGGCTAAAAAAAGTAAAAACTTGCGTGCTGCTCTTGAGAAAATCGACAGCACTAAAGCATACAGCGTAGAAGAAGCTGTAGCTCTTGCAAAGGAAACTAACTTTGCAAAATTTGACGCAACTGTAGAAGTTGCATACAACCTTAACATCGACGTGAAAAAAGCTGACCAACAAATCCGTGGTGCAATGGTATTGCCAAACGGTACTGGTAAAACATCTCGTGTACTTGTATTTGCACGTGGTGCCAAAGCTGAAGAAGCAAAAGCTGCTGGTGCAGACTTTGTTGGTGAAGATGACCTTGTTGCTAAAATCAACGGTGGATGGCTTGACTTTGATGTTGTTATCGCAACACCAGATATGATGGCTATCGTTGGTCGTCTTGGACGTGTGCTTGGTCCTCGTAACCTTATGCCAAACCCTAAAACAGGTACTGTAACTATGGATGTTGCAAAAGCTGTTGAAGAGTCTAAAGGTGGTAAGATTACTTACCGTGCTGACAAAGCAGGTAACGTTCAAGCGCTTATCGGTAAAGTATCATTTGATACTGACAAATTGGTTGAAAACTTCAAAGCTTTCAACGATACAATCGTTAAAGCAAAACCAGCTACAACTAAAGGAACTTACATCACAAACCTTTCTATCACAACTACTCAAGGTGTTGGTATCAAGGTTGACCCAAGTTCACTTTAATTGTGAAAAGACCCGTTTAGGGTCTTTTTTTGTGGGGAAAATAAATCATGTATTTAGCAGGCTTATAGTGGTATTTTAGAGGACTTGATGATACACTAATAGTAAACTAAAGAAGTAAGGAAATGATTATGAACGAATTTGAAGCATTTAAAAAGACTTTGTCGCAAGAGAGCCTAACGGACATCTACAATGAAACCAAGACAGAAGTGACAGAGGATTACTTGGAAGGAACAGAAGCCTTTTCAGTGGCTCTGGCGACGCAAATGGCGGTCAATCTGGTCGAAAAATACCATGAATGGCTAAAGGAAAAATAAGCTACTTGTCTGCCACTAGGATTGTCAAAAAATCCTGCCTAGGCACTAGGAGAATAATGCAAAATATGATAAAATAGATAGGATAAAACAAGGAGAATTAAAATGGTTGAACCGAAATATCATCGTATTTTGATTAAATTGTCTGGTGAGGCATTGGCTGGTGACAAGGGTGTTGGTATTGATTTGCCGACTGTTCAGGCTATTGCAAAGGAAATCGCAGAAGTACATCAGTCTGGTGTGCAGATTGCGCTTGTTATTGGTGGGGGCAATCTCTGGCGTGGTGAGCCAGCGGCTGCTGCCGGGATGGAGCGTGTCCAAGCGGACTACACTGGTATGCTAGGTACTGTCATGAACGCTCTTGTTATGGCAGATAGTTTGCAACAATGTGGTGTAGACACACGTGTGCAGACAGCTATTCCAATGCAAAATGTGGCTGAGCCTTATATCCGTGGGCGTGCGCTTCGTCATTTGGAAAAAGGACGTATCGTCATCTTTGGTGCTGGTATTGGTTCCCCTTATTTTTCAACGGATACAACGGCTGCGCTTCGTGCGGCTGAGATTGAAGCGGAAGCTATTCTCATGGCTAAAAACGGCGTGGATGGTGTCTACAATGCCGATCCTAAGAAAGATGCCAATGCTATCAAGTTTGACGAGCTGACACACGTTGAAGTGATCAAGCGTGGTCTCAAGATCATGGACGCTACCGCATCTACCCTATCTATGGACAATGATATTGACCTTGTCGTCTTTAACATGAATGAAACAGGTAATATCAAGCGTGTTGTCTTTGGTGAGCAAATCGGGACAACTGTATCAAATAAAGTATCTGAGGAGTAAAAGAGTATTATGGCAAACCCTATTATTGATAAAGCAAATGAGCGCTTTGAGCAGTCGCACCATTCGCTTGCTCGTGAGTTCGCAAGCATTCGTGCAGGACGTGCAAATGCGTCACTACTTGACCGTATCGAAGTGGAGTACTACGGTGCTCCAACACCACTTAACCAGCTAGCGTCTATCACTGTACCAGAAGCACGTGTTCTTTTGATTTCTCCTTTTGATAAAGGGTCTATCAAGGATATTGAGCGTGCTATCAATGAGTCTGACCTTGGTATCAACCCAGCCAATGACGGTTCTGTCATCCGCTTGGTTATCCCAGCTTTGACTGAGGAAACACGTAAAGAGCTTGCAAAAGACGTGAAAAAAGTCGGTGAAAATGCTAAGATTGCTATCCGCAACATCCGCCGTGACGCTATGGATGAGGCTAAAAAGCAAGAAAAAGCCAAAGAAATCACAGAAGACGAACTCAAAGTGCTTGAAAAAGACATCCAAGCAGCTACAGACGCAGCTGTCAAGCACATTGACCAAATGACAGCTAATAAAGAAAAAGAACTCTTAGAAGTTTAATCAGACAGAACTCAGCTGGCTTGGCTAGCTGAGTTTGTTTGCCAAAAGAAGCATGAGATAAGATATGAATACACATTTAGCAACAATGGTCACAGGGCTTGTGACCGATGAAAATACGGACTATTACTTTGTCCAAAAAGACGGTGTGACCTTTGCCCTTGCAAAGCAAGAAGGAGTACACAAGCTCGGGGACATGGTCGAGGGCTTTGTCTACACAGATAAACATCAGAAAAAGCGCATGACGACCGTCAAGCAAGAGGCAAGTCTAACCAGCTACGGCTGGGGTGTGGTGACTGAGGTGCGCCGTGACCTTGGTGTCTTTGTCAATACAGGGCTTCCTGACAAGGAAGTGGCGGTGTCCCTAGACGTCCTCCCAGACCTCAAAGACCTTTGGCCTAAGAAAGGCGACAAGCTCTATGTCCGCTATGAGCTGGACAAAAAAGAGCGCTTGTGGGCGATTCCAGCCAGTCCAGAGGTCTTTCAAAAGATGGCACGTCCTGCCTATGACAATATGCAAAACCAAACCTGGCCTGCCATAGTCTATCGTCTTAAGCTGTCTGGGACCTTTGTCTACCTGCCTGAAAACAACATGCTGGGCTTCATTCACCCTAGTGAGCGCTATGCTGAGCCACGTCTCGGTCAGGTGCTAGAGGCTAGGGTTATTGGCTTTCGTGCGGTGGATAGAACGCTCAATCTCTCCATCAAACCACGCTCCTATGAGATGTTGGAAAATGATGCGCAGATGATTTTGACCTATCTAAAGGCAAATGGTGGTTTTATGACCTTAAACGACAAGTCCTCACCCGCTGACATTAAGGCGACCTTTGGTATCTCCAAAGGGCAGTTCAAAAAAGCCCTTGGTGGTCTCATGAAAGCTGGCAAAATCAAGCAAGACCAGTTTGGTGTCGACTTGATTGAAACAGACGATAAAGACTAATTTGTTTAAAAAGGATGTTTAGAGTTTCTTCTAAGCGTCTTTTTTGTTACAATAAAAGTCAACTTTTAGAAAGGAGAGCGGAATGCGAAAATCATTTTACACTTGGCTGATGACTGAGAGAAATCCAAAGTCAAACGGTCCCAAGGCGAGATTAGCGGACTTGGTCTTTGAGGAGACGACTTTTCCAAAGCACAGTTCGGACTTTGAGACCATAAGCCGTTATCTAGAAGATGAGGCGAGTTTTTCCTTTAACTTGGGTGATTTTGACCAGATTTGGGAGGAGTATCTGGCGCATTAGGAGGTTACATTAGGATGAGTAGGAGTGAGGAGTATTATGACAAGGTGTTAAGCACTTTGGGTGAGTGTTTGCACAAGGATGAGGTTATTTTGGCGAAGTCGCCTGTTGGACGCAAGGGTTCTTTTTATGTGGCTGTTTTTCGGGATAAGTACTATTATAAAGTGCTACGCTTTAGCGACCACAAGGCAGCTGTCCCTTATTTGGCTATCCCAACGATTGACTACACGGTGTCACGGTCGGTTTTACGGGCTCGCATTGAAAAAGCCCTGAACGAGCCGTGGGCACGCTTTACCTTTGAGTCTTTTTATGCGCTCAAGGTGATTGAAAAATGGGCAGAACATCGTGTGTCTATCTTTTATGAAGAGGCTTATCGGCAAAAGTACTATCAAAAGCAGTCTTTTTATTTGCGTGAGGACTATGCTCTTGAGGGCAAGCGCATTTATCTGAGTGAAAATGTCTAAAAAGAGTTGCGCCGTCTCTGGAGTAATCTAGAGGGCTTTTCTGATGTATTAGACAGATTTAATTATTGGAATACTGAAATACATAAATAGGTATTTAGTTAAATGCCTATTTATATATTTGACAAAACGTTCAAAAAAAGCGATAATATTAGTGAACAACACAGGATAATACCTCCTTCTTGTTCCGACCTCATCGTCGTTAAACCTCGGCTATATCTGTGGTGACACAGACGTATGGTAGAAGCGCACTGTACGGCTTGGCAGAGCTTAAAAACTGTTCCCTGGTGATAAGCCTAAAAAGCACTAAAGGGAGTTAGTGACCAGCCATCACTAATCGTTGACCTGGGCAGTGGGTCGAAACCTGCCTAGCGCTTTTTTTTTGAATTTTTGTAATGGAGTTTTGCGTGGACTTAAGAGAGCTTGTTAAAGATTATAGAGAACATTTTGTGGGAAAATCGTGCCAAGTTTCTACCAATTATGCTGATTTAAAAGCCTTGGTTGTTACTTTTCAAGCTACAGATTTGCACCATCTTTTTGGACTTCATAAGCTCACTAAGGACTACGCTAGCCTGACTCTAGAACAAATCGAAAGCAGTGTTTTTGATTTGGGAGAATTTAAACAATCTCCAAATTTTAGAGAGGTGAAACAAAGAATAGGACTGTATCCGTTTATCTCTGATATTTTTATCGAGCAAGCAACCGACTACTGCGTCATACGAAAAGATTTATCTAATAACAGCATGAACCTTGACTTGGTTTTCTTTGAAGGTGACAAACGTAATGTGAAAGTTCTCGGACTGCGAAAAGATAAGGAAGGCATCTATAGGCTGGTGACTCTTCATGAGGCATCCGCCAAGAAGTATGCTCGAGTCAGAAAGACGAAGATAACGAGTATAGTCTGGCTATCATAATACTTAATCCCTCAACACAGCGTTGAGGGATTTTTTGTATATGAGATTGCCCCAAATTCACCCCAAAAGTTTATAAAAAAGTAGTAAATTACAGCAAATACATTGAAGAAAAAACTAGTAAAATTAAGTTTTTTCTGCCTATTCTGTTACAGTTTTTATTTTCAAATTCCCTCTTGGTGACTGGGCTTTTAAATATCAGACGGGATATTGCTAGTCGAGACTTGCCTCTTTATCTGACGACTATCTCGACGGTTTTTAGTCATTATTTTGACCGTGAGTATGGAAAGACATGGACACAAAAAGCTCAGCAAATCAGCTGGCAATTGCCAAACAGCGCCTCCTTTGAAGCGAGAAAAAGTCGTCCCAAAGAAGACGTGAAAGTAGCCTATCAGATTGACATGAGTCGGCTCTATCCTATCTCATCAGAACCTTACTATCCGACCTACCTCTATCAAGTAGCTGCGCTCCCTTTTTGGCGACGCCTTTGGCAAAGGCTTTGTCAGATATTTAATAAAAAGAAGCAAGTGGCAGAAGAAAAGGCGCCTTTTGAAAAAGCAGAAGCGCAGGCAGTAATAGCTCCTCAAGATAAAGAAAAAAGAGAACAAAAGCTATCGCCAGATGATGTGCTACTTGCTGAGAAAAAACGGCTCGAAAAATACAAGAAAAGCACGCACTCGCTAAAGGATGTAGCCGTTAAAAAACGGCATATGGTCGGTATAGAGACGACCATGTCTGCCCAGTCCCTTGAAAAGCTCCAAGCCCTAAGAGATAGTCTAGCCAAAGAAGATGAAAACCACTAAGCCGTGGTTTTCAAGCACCAAATGGCTGATAAAATGGTATAATAAAGTGATACAGAGCAAGGGAGAAAAGAATTTGCAAGATTACTCAATTGATATTCAACTGGCTCATCCGGATGATATGATGAGTCTCTTTGGAACGAATGAACGGCATTTAAAAGTTATCGAAAAGGCGCTAGATGTGACTATTCACGCTCGGGTGGAGCGTGTGCAGGTCATTGGTGAGGAGTCAGCTGTTGAAACAGCGAGACTGGTCATCAATGCCCTCCTTGTCCTTGTCGGGCGTGGCATGCTGGTCAATACCTCTGACGTAGTCACTGCGCTTAACATGGCGCAAAATGGGACTATTGACAAGTTTGTAGCCCTCTACGAAGAAGAAATCATCAAGGACAACTACGGCAAGCCTATCCGTGTCAAGACACTGGGGCAGAAAGTCTATGTCGATAGTGTCAAAAAGCACGATATCGTCTTTGGGATTGGACCAGCTGGTACTGGTAAGACCTTTCTAGCGGTGACTTTGGCTGTGACAGCGCTCAAGCGTGGTCAGGTCAAGCGTATCATCCTCACACGTCCAGCAGTTGAAGCGGGCGAGAGCCTTGGTTTTCTGCCAGGGGACTTAAAAGAAAAGGTCGACCCTTATCTGCGTCCTGTCTATGACGCACTCTATCAGATTTTAGGGAAAGAGCAGACGACACGGCTCATGGAGCGTGAGATTATCGAGATTGCGCCGCTTGCTTATATGCGTGGGCGAACGCTCGATGACGCCTTTGTCATTCTCGACGAGGCGCAAAATACTACCATCATGCAGATGAAGATGTTTCTGACTCGCCTTGGCTTTAACTCCAAGATGATTGTCAATGGTGATACTAGCCAGATTGACCTGCCAAGAAATGTCAAGTCTGGTTTGATTGACGCAACGCAGAAGCTGAAAAACATCGAGCAGATTGACTTTATCTATCTGTCCGCTAAGGACGTGGTGCGCCACCCAGTGGTCGCTGAAATCATCACCGCCTACGAGGAAGATACCGAAAGACCCGACATGCCTAAGGAAAGCCAGACAGAAGACAAAGACACTAGGTCTGGTCTCACCAGCTATGAAGTGATTGGTGAGCTGCCAACTTCTGATAAGAGCTGATATTTACCACAAGTCCCTTTAAAAAGGGGCTTTTTTGGTCTAAGTATGGTATAATTTAACAGATGATGCAGATGATGCAGATGATGCAGATGATGCAGATGATGCAGATATTGCAGATATTACAGAACAGTTGGAATGTGAGAAGAAAGATGTATGTAGAAATGATTGATGAGACGGGTCAAGTCTCAGAAGCTATCAAAAAGCAAACGCTGGATTTGCTGCAGTTTGCGGCTGAAAAAACTGGCAAAGAGGACAAGGAAATGGCGGTGACTTTTGTGACCAACGAGCGTAGCCATGAGCTTAATCTGGAGTATCGTGATACCGACCGTCCAACAGATGTCATCAGCCTAGAGTACAAGCCAGACGAGGCTATCACTATCGATGAGGACATGCTGGCGACTGACCCAGACCTAGCTCTTATGATGTCAGAGTTTGACAGCTATATCGGTGAGCTCTTCATCTCGGTGGACAAGGCTCATGAGCAAGCCCGTGACTACGGTCACTCCTTTGAGAGAGAGATGGGATTTTTAGCGGTGCATGGCTTTTTACATATCAATGGCTATGACCACTACACCCCAGAGGAAGAAGAAGAAATGTTTACGCTGCAAGAAGAGATTTTGAGCGCCTATGGACTTACAAGACAATAACCAAAAAAAGTGGAAAAATCGTGATTTACTAACCAGCATGGAGTTCGCCATGACAGGGGTCGTGACGGCTTTTAAAGAAGAGCGCAACATGCGCAAGCACATGGTGTCGGCTGTCCTTGTGATTATCGCTGGTTTTATCTTTCAAGTATCGGCTATCGAATGGCTCTTTTTACTGCTTAGCATTTTTTTGGTCGTGACCTTCGAGATTATCAACTCGGCTCTTGAAAATGTGGTGGACCTAGCTAGTGGTTACCACTTTTCACTCCTTGCTAAGAACGCCAAGGATATGGCAGCTGGAGCAGTGCTGGTCATTTCAGGCTATGCTGTTTTGACGGGCTTGATTATCTTTGTGCCAAAGGTGCTAAGACTTATCTTTAGATAGAAAGGACGAAAAACAAGGAACGATGTTTAAGTCAGGTTTTGTGGCGATTTTGGGTCGCCCAAATGTAGGAAAATCAACCTTTTTGAACCATGTCATGGGGCAAAAAATCGCTATCATGAGCGATAAAGCCCAAACCACTCGCAATAAAATCATGGGGATCTATACGACAGATAGTGAGCAGATTGTCTTTATCGACACGCCAGGGATTCACAAACCAAAGACGGCGCTTGGGGACTTTATGGTGGAGTCTGCCTATAGTACACTGCGTGAGGTGGATACTGTGCTCTTTATGGTACCAGCGGACGAGGTTCGTGGTAAGGGCGATGACATGATCATGGAACGCTTGAAGCAGGCAAAAGTCCCTGTGATTCTGGTCATCAATAAAATCGACAAGGTGCACCCAGACCAGCTCCTCGAGAAAATCGAGGACTATAGTGCTCAGATGGACTTTAAGGAAATCGTGCCTATCTCGGCTCTGCAGGGCAATAATATCCCAAGACTCCTTGAGATTTTAAAAGATAACCTAGAGGAGGGCTTCCAGTATTTCCCAGCGGATCAGATCACAGACCACCCAGAGCGCTTTTTGGTGTCTGAGATGATCCGTGAGAAGGTCTTGCTCCTCACTCGTGAGGAAGTGCCTCACTCTGTAGCGGTGGTGGTAGATAGCATGAAGCGAGACGAGGAGACCGACAAGGTGCATATCAGAGCCACTATCATGGTCGAGCGTGACAGCCAAAAGGGTATCATCATCGGCAAAAAAGGCGCTATGCTCAAGAAAATCGGTAGTCTCGCCCGCCGTGACATCGAGCTCATGCTAGGCGACAAGGTTTATCTGGAGACTTGGGTCAAGGTTAAGAAAAACTGGCGAGACAAGAAACTAGACCTGGCAGACTTTGGGTACAACAAAAAAGAATACTAAAAAACATTTAATGGCATTTGCCGTTAGATGTTTTTTTGTGCCTGAAAACCCTTAACTAAAGCGTAAGTTAAAAAATAATAACAAAAAAATTAAAAAAATATTGTATAATCGTTGGACAAAAATGACAAAATAATATAAACTATCAGTAAATTAAAAAAATAAAACGTTTACCAAAACGAAAACGGAGGCTATATGATTATAAAAGATAGTATTAGGTTTATCATAGCGAGCATAGCCATGGTGCTCTTTGTCCTCTTTGGATGTGGCACTAGAACGGCTTATGCGAACAGTGCGAGTGATACTGTTCCAGAAATATCAAAAACAATTGAAGCTGTAGAAGTAAAAGGTGAGGAGGATGCCTATGAGTTATCTCTAAGTATAAATCCCAAAAATGTGACGCTAACAGAAGCGGAACCGTTAGATGTTATCTTTGTCATTGACTTGTCTGACAGTATGAATAAAGAATTAGACGATAATGGGACACGTCTTGAACATTTAAAAAATGCCTTAGCAAAAGATGGAGGGTTGATTGATAGTATCTTGTCTAGTTCAGCTAACCGCTTATCTCTAGTAACCTTTGCGGGTAAAAATGCTAAGGAATATGGTTTCAATAAGCCTAATCACAGTGAGGAAACCTATCAGGATGCTACGATACTTAGTAACTGGGACAGTGGTGCCAGCGTAGAAAGTTTAAAAACAGCAGTAGAAAAATTGGAAACAGATAAGACTAGTGAACAAACCAATATTGCTGCTGGATTGTTAAAAGCTAATGACCTATTGAGTAATGCTCGTGATAAGGCTAAAAAAGTAATTGTGCTGTTAACAGATGGTAAAGCCAATCACTACTACGATAGTAGTGGTCACAGTACATATGGGAGTGAGAACAATTCAAGCCTTCTCAAAAGTCTAACGGGTGCTGCAGAAACTCTCAATAAAAGTAGTCTTGACGCTCTCTACTCTATCTCATTTGTAACCACAGACGCTCAAGCACACTTACAGAAAGTTCATGATACTTTAGATAATAAAACAATTGAAAATAAAATTTTCCAAGCTGATGATGAAGAAAAATTGCTTGACTGTCTTAGGGAAATCTCAAAAAATGTTACCAATCTGATGTTTACAAAAGTTGTAATTACTGACGCTTTGTCAGAATGGGTGGAGTTATTAGACGGTGAAACCTCTGATATTCGTTTGGTGAAAGTAGAAAATAACGATGAAAAAAATGAAACTGTACTAGATGATACAGATGTAAAAATCACCACAACGACTAATGAGTCGGGTAAGGTCACGGTCACTGCGACCTTTGCTGAGAACTATTGGTTTACAGAAGGTTATAGTTACATTTTGAAATTCAAAGTGAGGTTAACCCAAGCAGCGTATGATGAGTTCGCTGATGGTGAAACAAAGCCTAGTCGACTACCATCAAATGCTGAGGCAACCCTCAACTACTACTATGGTGATGAAAAACAGGATGAACTAACCTTTGAAACACCGTATATCGATAGCGTAACCCTTAAAATTCCAATCACGGTTGAGTGGGACATGCTAGATGGTCAGGAAGTTTCCGAAACCTCTGTCAAAGTAGAGTTGTTCCAAGATGGCGGTGAAAACTCTTACCGTAAGGAAGACGTAACAGGTGACAAGTGGACAAGTTCATTCACAAGTGTTGCCAAAGGTAAACACACTTATACGGTTGAAGCGCCAGACATCACAGGGTTTACAAAAACGGTTGAAAATGTCGGGACAGACGCTAAGCCAGAGTTTGTCGTCACCTACAGACAAAATCCAACTTTAACCATAAAAAAAGTCCTTGAAGGTCTTGATGGCGAGGATAGCTCTAAAACATTCAACATTGAAGTAGAAGCAAGTGACGGTGAGGGCAATCCACTACATGCCACATACGGTAAAACAATCTTTGTAAACGGTAAGGCG
This sequence comes from Streptococcus hyointestinalis, assembly GCF_011039275.1. GTDB lineage: Bacteria > Bacillota > Bacilli > Lactobacillales > Streptococcaceae > Streptococcus > Streptococcus hyointestinalis_A. The sequence continues at coordinate 1,650,860 of NZ_JAAKGB010000001.1, read as the reverse complement.
ACTGTAGAAGTGAAAGCAAATGGTGAGGTTAAAATCCCATATCTACCAAGAGGGACAAGCTACACTGTCAAAGAAAGCGACGCTTCTAGTGAGGGCTACACAGTCAGCTACGACAAGGAAAAAGGAACATTGGATAAGGAAAACGTGGTGGTCACAGTCACCAACACCAAACTCCCAAGTCTGACCATTTCAAAAACAGTTACGGGGGATTATGGTGATAAGCAAAAAGACTTTACCTTTAACATCACACTATCAGACGAGAACGGATTTATTTCAGGTGAGTTTCAAGCTGAAAAAGGTGATGAAGCGACAACAGTGACCTTTACGGATGGTAAAGCAAGCGTAGAGCTGAAACATGGTGAGAGTATCACTATTACAGATTTACCATTTAAAGCGAACTACGAGGTGTCTGAGGATACGACAAAGCTCAATAATAACTATACAGTGACCTATAACGGTGAGCAAAAAGACAGCGTGACTGGTACGCTTAGCAAAAATATAACGATTGATGTCGTGAATACCATGACTGAAATCACCTCAACAGGTGGCAATAGCTCACACGGCAGTGCCGTTAAGCTAGGTGTTATCGGTGGTTTGGCGGTTCTTGTCGCCTTGGCACTTGTGGCTAGAAAGGTGAGAAAAGATGACCTTTAAGCGCAAAAAGCGCCCTAAAAAACAGCGCTCCCCGCTACTAGCTGACCTGCTCTATCTGCTCAGAAAGCTCCTGCTCATAGCAGTCGTGCTTGCCAGTCTCTATGTCTTTCTCTTTGGGCTTGTGCGCTACCAAGGGACAGACATGAAGCCTGCTATCAAGGACGGGGACTTGGTCGCCTACTATCGTCTCGATAAGTCCTATCAGGTCGGCGACCTCCTAGCCTACGGCTATAAGAGCAAGACCTATATCGGACGAGTGGTGGCGAGTGGCGGAGATGTCGTGGACATCACAGACAAGGGTCTCCTCGTTAACGGCTCTCTCCAGCAGGAGAGCAACATCTACACCGACACGCTCCTCTATGAGGAGGGAATCAGCTTTCCCATCACTGTCCCCAAAGACCACATCTTTGTCCTTGGGGACAACAGGGAGCAGGCGCTTGATAGCCGTATCGTAGGCGCTATACCAAGTAAAAAAACCTATGGAAAGGTGGTGATGCTTATGCGAAGGCGTAACTTCTAACCAAAAGAGATGTAAAAGAAAAAGTCAGATAACATAATAAAATGAATGAAGGAAAGTGAGACATGAAAATGAAAAACAGCTTACTTAAAAAGACAACAGCAGGACTCTTCACAGCAGCAACCATCCTCACCATGGCAGCAGCAAGCACGACAGTGTTGGCGGATAATGAAATCGTAGGTGCAGAAGATAAAGATATTAACGTTACTTTCGGAAAAACGTTGCATTTTTCAAATACTGTAACTTTGCCGGAAGGTAAATCAACAACAATTACACGAGCAGATGGTACTACTTTGACCTCTTCCACGGATTTATGGTTTGCCTTCCAATTTACGGCAGTAAGGTCAACAGTATGTGACGTAAATGAGATGCCTACAATTGGAAAGGATAAGGTTACCGTTGCCACTGATGGAGAGTCGGATAAATCATATAAAAATGTGGTAGCAATTACAGATTTTTCTGGTACAGATAGTAGTGGTAAAATCACCAAATCATCATATGATATCATTGATGATGATGATTTTACTAAATCTGGTCGAGCAGGTGAGTATGTCTATAAGGTATCAGAGCTTAGTAATAGTAACTTCGTAGAGCATGAAAAAACTGAAACAAATGATGGTGCTGGCTGGTTTAAAGACTCTATGACTTATGATGATACAGAATATACAATGCACGTTTTTGTTAAAAATAAAGAAAATGACACTGGTTGTTATGTATCATCTGTTTACTTTGAAAACGGAAAAGGCGAGAAAGTTGATACAAAGGAACTTTTCAACAACACTTATCTTAAAGAAGCTGGTAAAAACCCAGACGCCAATAACAGCAAGTCTTCTCTAGGTATCACAAAAACGGTTACAGGTGAATATGGTGATAAATCCAAGGAGTTTGACTTTAATATTACACTTTACCCACCTACAGAAACAGCAGTGTGGACTGCAATTAAGAATAAAGTTACTAAAGAAAGTAGTGAGTGGTCAAGTCTGAGCAAAGATAGCAACGGTAACATAGTTATAACCGCCTACGTTCAGAATATCGAAGAAGCTGACAATGTTCCAAGTGAGAGCATTAATGATGGCAAATTAACTCTAAGTAACTGTGTTGCAAAAGTGACGTTAACAAAGAAGAATGCTGACACAGACGAATGGATAGCTACAACAGTAGAATATGCTGATAGTAATAAATCAACTGTAAACAAGGATGAAACAACTACTGACGGAGTACCTTTCCAACTCAAAAACGGTCAATACCTCACATTCGTATCACTCCCAGCAGGGTTTTCATACACCGTAACGGAAAAGTATTCTAACAAATACGTCTACGATACCTCTGCAGTGCTATTTGAGAATGTGAATATTATAAATGGTAGCTCATTAAATAGCGACGCAGCAATCAAAGAACGTTTAGCTGTAAATAGTAAATGGTTAGAGAAAGGAATTACAGAATGGCCTACCGACAGCTCTAGTGGTATGTATTACACTGGAACTACTGCACCTCGACTACTTCAATATTCTGAGGATGAAGAAACTAATATGGGTGTGACAATAAAAACTAATGAAGAAACTAATGTTTCAACAGTATCATTTAGTAAGATTATTGATGGCGTTACTACAACCGACAAATTCCTCATCGGTGAGCACGACAACTCCTTTGACGTGACTAATAATTTGGCGGACACTAAACTTCCTACTACTGGTCTTATCGTGAAAAACTTACCATTTATCGTCATGATTGCACTTGGTGTCTTAGCCTTTCTTGGTCTTACCAAGAAACGTCGTGCTAACGACTAATGGAGACGGCAAAAGAAAAAAGGAAAATAGGATACATCCGTAGAGGGATAGCAGTCCTAGACAGCGTGATTAGCCATGTGCTACTCTTTGGCGCTAGTCTCGTCTTTCTCCTTGGCTTTTACGCCCTGTGGGATAGCAACCAAGTCCAGCTAGAGGCATCCTCTAGCCAGTACCAAAGCTATAAGCCCACAAGCGATACCACAGATGAGCTTGCCACCTTCTCTGGCTTTCAAAAGCTCCAAAAGATCAACCCCGATGTCCTTGGTTGGCTCAACATCTATGGCACAAACATCGACTACCCCTTAGTACAGACGACTGATAACGATACTTACCTCAACAAAAACGCCAAGAAAGAGGATAGCGTAACAGGAGCCCTCTTTCTGGACTATCGCAGCAGTCCGAACTTTGATGACTTTAACACCATCATCCATGGTCACCACATGGAAAACGGTGTCATGTTTGGCGATATTGATAAGTTTGTGAAAAAAGCCTACTTCAAAAAACATCGCTACGGCACGATCTACTATAATGGCGAGGAAAAAGGTATCGAGATAGTAGCCATCCTAGAGGCAGACGCCTATGACAGCACAATCTATCAACCAGGTATCTATGGCGAGGAAAACCGCTTAGCATATGTGGACAATCTCCTTTCAAAAAGCTTACACAAACGAAACATCACCCTAACAGCAAACGATCAACTCGTCCTGATGAGTACCTGCTTTTTAGATGTGGCAAATGGACGCTACCTGCTAGTCGCAAGGATAACAGACGACGTACACCCCAACCCCTTTGATAAAAGCAATAACACACCCTTTCCTTACAATCTATTTGATGACTCGCTTTTAGGCAAATGGCTGAAAAAAATTCCCCTATTCGTCTGGTATCTCATCATAGCAGTGCTAGTCATCCTGCTCATAGTGCTTGCTATCATCCTCTACAAACACCTTAAGAGATATTATGAAAAACGTAAACAATTGAAAAAAGCCTAGTAGTATTACTAGCACTACACAGAGGAGTTGATAGGTATCAACTCCTATATTTATAAGGAAACTTAAGAAAGGACTGAATGTGTTGACGAAAAAAGGTTTTCTAGTAGTTGGTCTGGTCTTGCTTGTGTTTAGCTTTGCTGGTCTTGGTGTATCGGCTAGCGACTATGACGACTACAAGCCAGATGAGAGTAGCGAGCTTGCGGGATTTTCCAGCCTGCAGGCGATAAACCCTGAGGTTATTGGCTGGCTGACGCTCTATGATACGCCTGTTGATTATCCGCTTTTGCAGTCAGAGGATAATCACAAGTATCTAAGTCTTGACGCTCTGGGCAATAGCAACAGTGTGGGCTCTATCTTTCTAGACTACCGCTCGTCAAGCGACTTTTCAGACTTTAACACCATCATCTATGGGCACCATGTGGCAGGCGGGCAGATCTTTGGCAGTCTCAAGTACTTTGTGGATGAGGACTATTTTGCTAAGCACCGCTATGGCAGTATCTACTATGGTGGGCGTGAGCGTGGGCTTGAGATACTAGCCATCCTAGAGGCAGACGCCTATGACGAGACCATCTACCAGCCAGCGGTCAAGACGACTGAGGAGCGCCAAGCTTACTATCAGTACCTGCTCTCAAAGGCAAAGCACAAGCGTGATGTGACCGTCAGTGCTAGCAGTAAGCTGGTTTTGCTAAGCACCTGCTTTGTCGATGTGACCAACGGACGGCACCTGCTCGTCGCTAAAATCACAGACAAGGTCACACAGGGAGTAGCGACATCAGCCAGCACAGAAAAAAGTGGCTTTCTCCTTGGTTTAGCTGATCTCTATGACAGGCTGACTCTAGTGCCTGTCTGGCTGCTCTTTGTTCTTGCCTGTGTCCTGCTTGTCCTTGCCCTCATGATGATTGGCGTGATTCTCTACCTAAGAGCACGTCTGAAAACGATCCTAACACTCTCACGAAAAAACAATAAGGAGGCTATATGAACAAACGACAACTCATCGCTCTGGTGACCATCTCAGGCATGCTGCTGTCCCCTTGTGCCTATCCCCTAGAGACGCTCGCAAAGGCAGATACGGTCTTGGAGGATGTGTCTAGCGAGCTAGACAACCTCGAGGAAAAAGATACCAGCCTAGAGGATGAAAAGGCAGAAGACACAGATACTAAGGATACCATTGGCAGCGACACGTCAGACAATGATACATCTGATAGTGCTACAGATGATAGTAGCGACAAAGATATAGAAGAAACGCCAAGTCAGCCTAGCACCCCTAGCCAAGGAGAGGAGACCAAGGAAGATACCGACACGTCAAACTCTACTAGCTCGACCAGCACTCCAGCTGTCGTCCCTATCCCACAGCCAAGCGTGCTACCTAGCTACCAAGCGCCAGCCCTCTATCCTCCTATCAGCTCGAGTACACTTGATGAGGACTACTCAAATGACATCAAGCCCGTCTATGTCAAGGACTGGTCTGGCGAGGATGCTTACAGCCACCACTTGCTTTGCCAGCGCTACGGTATCACAGCAGAGCAGTTGGATGGCTTCCTAGACGCTACAGGTATCGCCTACGACAAGAGTCGTATCAACGGTGAGAAGCTCCTTGAGTGGCAGGAAAAGAGTGGGCTGGATGTCAGAGCCATTGTCGCTATTGCCATCATGGAGAGCTCACTCGGCACGCAAGGTGTTGCTAGCAATAACGGTGCCAACCTCTTTGGCTACGGTGCCTTTGACAATAACCCTGACAACGCCAAAAACTATGACGATGACAAGGCGGTCTGTCAACTGACAGCAGTGACCATCATCAAGCACCAAAATACCAGCTTTAAGCGCCAAGACATCAAGGCGCAAAAGCTAGCAGAAGGAACGCTTGATGTTAGCAGTGAGGGCGGTGTTTACTTCACCGACACATCTGGCAGTGGTAAGCGCCGTGCCGAGATTATGGAGGCGCTCAATGACTGGATTGACTCTCACGGTGGCACGCCAGAAGCACCGAGTGAGCTGATAGAGGCCAGTGGCTCTGCGACTTTACAGAGCGTGCCTGCTGGCTATGCGTTGAGCAAGAAAATCAACGTCTCAAACTACATCAGCCAGACCTACCCTTGGGGACAGTGCACTTGGTACAGTTACAACCGTGCTCGTGAGCTAGGTGTCTTTTACGACGCTTATATGGGTAATGGCGGCAGCTGGAAAGACAAGGCAGGCTACGCTACGACCACTACTCCCAAAGTCGGCTATGCCGTGTCCTTTAGCCCAAACCAAGCTGGCGCAGACAGCACTTATGGACATGTGGCGATTGTCGAGGTGGTCAATGAAGACGGCTCTATCCTCATCTCAGAGTCCAACGTCCTAGGACTGGGTATCGTGTCTTATCGTACCTTTAGCGCCCAAGACGCTAAAAAGCTGACCTACGTCATCGGCAAAACAGCGCCGTAAGTGTCAGTAAGCTGTTCATTTTTCTTTCATGCACTTTAGTCAAAATTATGATAGAATGTATAGGTCTAGTCGGTTAGAAATAGAGAGTGAGTGTGCTGCTGTACACTCTCTTGTTTTTGACTTTGTGACTATTATCCTAGAAAGTGAGAATGTCTATGCCAGAACTTCCAGAAGTTGAGACCGTCAGACGAGGTTTGGAGCGTCTGATTGTCGGACGAACCATCACAGATGTCGAGATAAAAGTGCCAAAGATGATAAAGCTAGATAGCAAGGTCTTTCAGCAAGAGCTTGTGGGGGAGACCTTTCGAGCTGTCAAGCGCCGTGGCAAATACCTGCTCCTTGAACTTTCTGACAAGGTCATCATCTCGCACCTGCGCATGGAGGGCAAGTACCTGCTTTTTTGTGACCAAGTGCCTGAAAACAAGCACTTTCATGTCTTTTTCAGCCTAGATGACGGCTCGACCTTGGTCTATCAAGATGTGAGAAAGTTTGGCACCTTTGAGCTAGTGGCAAAGTCGCAGGTAGACACTTACTTTGAGCGTAAAAAAATCGGACCAGAGCCGACTGTGTCTGACTTTTTGCTTGCCCCTTTTAGGGAAAAGCTGGCAAACTCTCGTAAGCCAATAAAGCCACTGCTTCTTGAGCAGACCTGGGTGGCAGGTCTTGGCAACATCTATGTGGATGAGGTCTTGTGGGCAAGCTCTATTCACCCAGAGCGCCCAGCAAAGAGCTTGACGGATGAGGAAGCGGAGCGCCTGCATGATGAGATTATCCGTATCTTGCAGCTGGCTATCACAAAGGGCGGCTCCACCATTCGCACTTATCGCAACGCTCTTGGCGAGGATGGCACTATGCAGGACTATCTGCAGGTCTACGGCAAGACTGGTGAACCTTGTCCTAGATGTGCCACACCTATCGAGAAAATCAAAGTTGGAGGGAGGGGGACGCACTTTTGCCCGTCCTGTCAAAAGAGATGAGTCATATTATCGGGATAACAGGCGGTATCGCTTCAGGCAAGTCGACAGTTGTCGAGATGATACGTGAGGCAGGCTATCAGGTCATTGACGCTGATAAGCTGGTTCATGATTTGCAAAAAAAAGGTGGCAGGCTCTACCAAGCCTTGCTAGCGCACTTTGGCAGCTCTATCCTAGATGAGAGGGGCGAGCTTAATCGCTCCAAACTTGCTAGGATAATTTTTGCCAATTCTGAAAATCTAGCGCTTTCGTCACAATTGCAAGACAGTATCATCAGAGAAGAGCTGGCAAAGGCACGTGATAGTCTAGAAGAGCGTGAGCAGGTCTTTTTCATGGACATTCCTCTCTTGATAGAGGGTGGCTATGTCGACTGGTTTGACAGCATTTGGCTGGTTTATGTGGATGAGAGGACACAGCTCGCAAGGCTCAAAAAACGCAACCACTACACCGACGAGGAAGCGCACAAACGCTTAGATAGTCAGATGTCGCTTGCAAAAAAGAAAGCTTATGCCGATGTCATCATTGACAACAACGGCAGTGAAAAAGCGCTAAAAGAGCAAGTCGATAGCCTTTTAGCACAGTTAGCACTTGATAAGTCGTGCTAAGAAAACTATAATGTAGAAAGAAGATGATGATATGCCAATTGAAACGGTGAATTGGCGACAAAATTTGAAAATCGCCTGGTTGGGGAATATCTTTACAGGCGCTAGTTTTTCCTTGGTCATGCCCTTTATGATTCTCTATGTGGAGGAGCTAGGGGCACCAAAAGGGATGGTCGAGCTCTATGCGGGGCTTGCAGTTTCCCTATCTGCTCTGGCTTCGGCGCTAGTAGCCCCCTTGTGGGGTTGGCTGGCTGACCGCTACGGGCGTAAGCCTATGATGGTCAGAGCTGGCTTGGTCATGACCTTAACCATGGGCGGGCTTGCCTTTGTGCCCAATGTCCACTGGCTGTTATTTCTAAGGTTACTGAATGGGATGTTTGCAGGCTATGTGCCAAACTCCACAGCACTCATTGCCTCGCAGGCGCCCAAACAGCACTCTGGCTATGCTCTAGGGACCCTGTCGACTGGTGTGACAGGAGGTATGCTGATTGGACCCTTGATGGGTGGGATTTTAGCTGAGTGGCTGGGGATCCGACATGTCTTTTTACTGGTCGGCTTTATCCTCTTAATCTGCAGTTTGATGACTATCTTCTTTATCAAAGAGGACTTTGAGCCAGTCTCACGTGAGGAAGCCATGCCGACGAGAGAGGTCTTTAAGGAGGTCAAGAGCTTACAGATTTTGATTGGTCTTTTTATCACCAGCATGATTATCCAAATCTCAGCCCAGTCGGTCGCACCGATTTTGACCCTCTACATTCGTCACCTAGGGCAGACGGAAAATCTCATGTTTGTCTCTGGTTTTATCGTCTCTGCCATGGGCTTTTCCAGCATGCTCAGCAGTTCACGCTTAGGACGGCTTGGTGACCGTATCGGCAATCACCGCCTCTTGCTCATTGCGCTCTTTTATAGCTTTTGCATGTACTTTCTCTGTGCACTAGCCACAACGCCATTGCAGCTGGGGATTTTACGTTTTCTCTACGGTTTTGGGACAGGAGCGCTCATGCCAAGTATCAATTCGCTCCTGACTAAAATCACGCCAAAAGCAGGGATTTCACGGATTTTTAGCTACAACCAGATGTTTAGCTATCTAGGGCAGGTGCTAGGTCCTATGGTAGGGTCAAATGTGGCGGCTAGTCTCGGTTATCGCTCAGTCTTTTTTGTGACCTGTGGCATTGTCTTTGTCAACTTTTTGTGGAGTTTTATCAATTTTAGAAAATATCTTAGAGTTAAGGAAATCGTGTGAGAGTTAAAATCAATCTAACCTGCACTTCATGTGGCAGTCGCAATTATCTAACCAGTAAAAATAAACAAAATCATCCTGAAAAAATCCAAGTGCCCAAGTACTGTCCCAAAGAGAGAAAAGTGACCTTACATGTTGAAAGTTAGGACACTTTATGATAAAATGAAATTTGACTAGTGTGGAGGAGATAACATGTATAAATTACTCTTGACCTTGTTACTTATTTTGTCAGCAGTGATTGTCATTGCGGTCTTTATGCAACCTCAAAAAAATCCAAGTAGCAATGTGTTTGATAGTAGTGGTTCAGAAGCTCTTTTTGAACGTACCAAGGCACGTGGATTTGAAGCATTTATGCAGCGTTTGACAGCAATTCTTGTCTTTTTCTGGCTGGCAATTGCTCTAGCGCTTGTAGTTTTATCAAGTAAGTAATAAGTGAGCTTGACCGACGTCTGGCTCCTTTTTTATCTTTCTCCCCAAAATCGAAATAGAATTGAGAACACATGAAAGAACGTATATTAGATTATTTAAAAAAAGAAGGCAAAAGCAGTGTCAATGACTTGGCGGCTGCTCTTGAGATGACAGGTAGTAAAGCCTTTCCAAAGCTGATAAAGGACATCTCGCACTTAGAGAGTCAAGGGCTTATCCGATTTGACGATAGTGGCAAGCTCTCATTGCGCACCAAAAAGAAAGCCAAAAAGGAAGTGACGGTGACAGGGACTTTTCGTGCCAATAAAGCTGGTTTTGGCTTTTTAGCGATGGATGATGACGAGGATGATTTGTTTATCGGGCGTGGTGATGTGGGCTACGCTGTGGATGGCGACATCGTTGAAGCGGTCATTAAAAAGCCTGCCAATCGCCTAAAAGGCACAGCAGCAGAGGCTCGAGTAGTCAGTATTGTTGAGCGCAGTCTCAAGACTGTTGTCGGCAAGTTCATCCTTGACGATGAGCGTCCTAAGTACGCTGGCTACATCACCTCTAAAAATCAAAAAATCACTCAAAAAATCTACATCAAAAAAGAACCCATTGTCCTTGATGGGACTGAGATTATCAAGGTGGCTATTGACAAATACCCAACCAAGCACCATGATTACTTTGTAGCTAGTGTGCGTGATATTATCGGACACAAGGACGATGTGGGGATAGATGTGCTAGAGGTGCTCGAGTCCATGGACATCGTGTCTGAGTTTCCAGAGGAGGTTCTAAAGGAAGCTGACGCAGTGCCAGATCGCCCGTCTGACAAGGATCTTATAGGACGTGTTGATCTGCGAGGTGAGACTACCTTTACTATTGACGGGGCGGACGCTAAGGACCTTGATGATGCAGTGCATATCAAAAAGCTAGATAATGGCAACTTTGAGCTGGGTGTGCATATCGCTGATGTGTCTTACTATGTCAAGGAAGGCTCTGCGCTTGACCGTGAAGCGCTAAGCCGTGGGACATCGGTCTATGTGACAGACCGTGTGGTGCCAATGCTGCCAGAGCGTCTCTCAAACGGTATCTGCTCGCTCAATCCAAATGTGGAACGCCTCACCCAGTCCTGTCTCATGGAGATAACGCCTAAAGGCAAGGTCGTCTCACACCAGATTTGTCAATCGGTCATCAAGACGACATTTCGTATGACCTACAGCGATGTCAATAAAATCATCGCTGGCGACAAGGAGCTGATAGAGACTTATCAGCCAATCGTTGAGAGCATTCACTACATGGTCGCTCTGCACAAGATTTTAGAGGGCATGCGGACTTTCCGTGGGGCGCTTAACTTTGATACGCAGGAAGCGAAAATCATCGTGGATAAGAAAGGTTTTCCTGTGGACATTGTCCTGCGTGAGCGTGGGCTTGCGGAGCGTATGATTGAGTCCTTTATGCTGATAGCCAATGAAACGGTGGCTGAGCACTTTGCAAGACTCAATCTGCCTTTTATCTATCGTATCCACGAGGAGCCAAAGGCGGAAAAACTGCAGAAGTTTATGGACTATGCTAGTCTCTTTGGCGTGTCTATCAAAGGAACAGCCAATAAAATTAGCCAGTCAGCCCTGCAAGACTTCATGAAAAAGGTGGAGGGCAAGCCAGGCAGTGACGTGCTGTCTATGATGTTGTTGCGCTCCATGCAGCAGGCACGCTACTCTGAGCACAATCACGGGCACTATGGGCTTTCTGCAGAGTTTTACACCCATTTTACCAGCCCGATTCGCCGTTATCCTGACCTTTTGGTGCACCGCATGATTCGTGAGTACACTCTAGGCGATAAGGAAAAGGCAGAAAGCTTTGCGGCTAAAATCCCTGAAATCGCTAGTCAGACCTCGACCTTGGAGCGCCGTGCTATTGATGCGGAGCGTGTCGTTGAAGCCATGAAAAAGGCTGAGTACATGGAAGAGCACGTCGGCGAGGAGTTCGATGCCGTGGTAGCCAGCGTTGTCAAGTTTGGTCTCTTTGTCGAGCTGCCAAATACCATCGAGGGGCTCATCCACATCACGACATTGCCAGAGTTTTACCATTACAATGAACGCACCATGTCCCTTCACGGTGAAAAGTCTGGTAAAGTGTTCAAGGTCGGACAGCAAATCCGAGTGAAACTCATCCGAGCAGACAAGGAAACGGGCGATATTGACTTTGAGTACTTGCCAAGTGATTTTGATGTAGTGGAAAAAGTGCCTAAGGACAAGAAAGATAAAAAGGATAAGAAAGGCAGAAAGCCACGTCATTCTAAGGAAGCGCACGCTTCTAGCCGTAAAAAAGGACAGGGCGACAAAAAGGGCAAGAACAAGAAACCCTTTTACAAAGATGCCGCACGAAAAAAGCAAAAACGTAAGCGCTAAAGACGCTAGTGGAGGTAGAGATGGCGACAGTAAAAGACAAGACACTTGCGCAAAATAAAAAAGCAAGGCATGACTATACCATTGTGGACACCATTGAGGCAGGGCTGGTCTTGACAGGGACGGAGATTAAGAGCGTCCGTGCCGCAAGAATCACCCTAAAAGACGGCTACGCTCAGATTAAAAACGGCGAAGCTTGGCTGATTAACGTCCACATCACACCCTATGAGCAGGGCAATATCTGGAATCAAGACCCTGATAGGACACGAAAACTGCTTCTTAAAAAACGTGAAATCGCAAAACTAGAAGCGGAGCTAAAAGGGACAGGCATGACCCTTATCCCCTTAAAAGTCTACATCAAAAACGGCTTTGCCAAAGTCCTTATCGGACTGGCTAAAGGGAAACACGACTACGACAAACGTGAGTCCATCAAACGCCGTGAGCAAAACCGTGACATCGCAAGACAGATGAAAGCTTTTAACGGACGATAAAACCTTCAAAGAGAGACGATAGTGTCTCTTTTTTTATAACCACACTAATAATCATATTTTCCTTAAAATAAACTTAAACAGGTTGACAAATGTCAGAATATTTCTTATAATAAATGTTGAAACCGCATACTTTTGTTTCTTGGGAGTTTAGGAGGAGCAAAAGAGAAATGCGTAGGAAAGAAGGAATATTATGAAGAGAGAACTCAACCGTTTTAGCTTTCGCAAGACAAAGGCTTTTGGGCTTTGTTCAGCAGCTATTGCTGTTTTTATCTTAGCCAATGGGGCTAATAGCGCTTTTGCAGATGATGTTCAGTCTGATAATTCAGATAATTTAACCTTAGTCGATAGCTCCATAGCTGATAGCAGTGACACCTCTGATACAGCGGAGAGCACGACGGTATCTGTGCCAGAGAGTGCGATTTCTTATGATGAGAATGACGCATACGTGCCAAGTGAGGTAGAAGAAGCGATTGTGCAAGCTGTCACAGAGGTTAAGGCTGCAGGTGGAGAAGTCGAGGTCGTTGAGGACGAGCCTATTAAGCTAGCTTATGACGAATACTATGATACAGAGGAAAAGGTTGCCTCTATCAAAGAGGACACCAAAACTTACCTAGACGCTCTTAGCACTTACCAAAAAGAGCAAGAAAGTTATCAAGAGGAAAAAGCAAGCTATGATGAGACCGTAGCCCAGCTAACTGCGGACTATCAAGACGCCCTAACCAAGTATCATAACGAACTTGCTAAATATCAAGAAGATCTTGCCAGCTACAATGAAGCCAAGTCTGCCTACGAAGCTTACGTCGCTGAGGTCAAAGCAGGTGGTCAAGCTGCGGTTGAGACTGTGCAAAAACTCACCTTTACCACAGAGCCAAATGCTATAGTCACTGTTGCTGGCATTAGCCAATACCTAACAAAAGAAGCGGTTGAGCGCCTTGGACAATCAGGAATGTGGGCACAATATACTAGTGGCAATGTTTCTGCTAATGATCTCACAACTAGCAGTCCTTATCAAAATGACGAGGATCAGTGGGCTTACATCAAAGAAGGGGATAGCTATACTGTCACTTACACCAATCTGACCAATTCTGCCTACGAAGATAGCGCTATTAAAAAGGTCGTCTACCATTATCATCTCAATTCTAGTACAGCAAGTGATGGTCAGGCGATTGTTCGTATTCACCGTGACCCTACGACAACTGCGACAATGGGTGCTAGTACAGATGATACCAGCAAGTCCCTATCTATGGACGTGACGGTTCAATTCTTTGATGCTGACGATAATGAACTGGCTGTCGGTGATCGTAATAACGCTATTATCTCTATCAATTCGCTTAATCACTGGGAAGGTGCTGCCTATGTGACATCTGAAAAACCAGGTCTTTTGACAGTTGAGACAAGAGCTACAGACGGTACAGTGGTCAGAAGCCAGTACAACCCTTATGAGGGCGACCTTGTCCCTAGTGCTGATGGCGGTCGAGCAGTTAGTCGGTCACAGTTAGCGAGCACTCTATCCTTTACAGATGACAATGGTGAGGTTAAGGTTGTTAACATCAGTGAGGATAACCCTCTAGCTATCGTGGTTGACAATCAAGCAAGTAGCGCAAGCAGTGTCTACGCTAGCGGCGCTGCAAATGGATATACGACCTCAACTGGTCGTCTAACATGGCACAATGATGCTACAGATACGGATATAGAGGATGTGCTTGGGGTGTACACCATTGACCCTGCGACAGGTCTCATCACCTATACGCCCGAGGTTAAGTACGATGGCAGTCACCACATTGAGCGTGTGGGCATTGGTAATAACCAGTTCATCAAAATTCCAGGGTCTTCTATTACCTTACAAGATAATGAAGCCTACGCTGTTAACGACAATCAGTATATAGCACACGGTGCCACCTTTAACGGTGAGTCTAGTGGACAAGCTAGTGATGGGACTGAGGTTACTGGCTGGGATAGTCAGAGCTCGCCTTACTATTATTACGGCGGTGCAGGTGTCCTTTTAGATGATGCTCACCTAACCTTTAGCGTTGATGGCAATCAATAAGGAGACACTAGCGTCTTTTGGTTTGCCATAAACTCTGTGGTTAGCCTGCCTAAGCTCCCAGGAAATCCACCACAAGCGCCTGTTGCCCCTGAAAAGCCAGTCTATCCAGATGAGCCCGAAAAACCAAGCAGTCAAAAGCCAGAAACGTTGACGCTCTACTATGAAGCCATTCTTGAGCCTACGATTCATGTCGGCGATGTTCTCGTACACTACGTGGATGAGGACGGTACTGTCCTTAAAGAGCCTGTAGTTGCAGTAGAGGAGGATTTTGTAGGTGCATCCTATGACACCAGTGCCCACCGCTTAGCCACTATCACAGTAGATAAGGACAGTCAACCAGTGATTTATAACTTTATCAGAGTGCAAACTGGTGACAAGGAAGTTGGCGAGATTGTCGAAGGAACGACGCATGTGACTTACATTTACAAAAAGGTCGTAGAGCCGGTGGACAATCCAACTCCTAAGCCAACGCCAGAACCATCATCTGCCCCTACCCCACCATCTCCTAAAGAGAAGACAGGTATGCCAGTCTATCAAGCTCCTATGTCAAGAACGCCTCGCTACCACAAGCCTTATACAGCGGTCGTTAGAGAATTGCCAAAAACAGGGGACAAGGATGACACTGCCAGCTTCACTTTATTTGGTGCGACTTTGCTAGCAGCAACACTAGGCTTAGCACCACTCTCTAAAAAATCTAAACCATAAGAAAACATCAGGCAAAGCCTGATGTTTTTAACGTTTCTCCTTGACAATATAGACAGGGCGTTTTTTGGTTTCGGTGAAGATTTTAGCGATGTATTTGCCGATGATACCCAGACAGAGTAGCTGAATACCTCCGATAAAGAGGATGATGGACACGGTACTTGCCCAACCAGAGACAGGGTCGTTCCAGATGAGTTTACGAATAACGATAAATAAAATAGCAAGGCAAGAAAAGACAAAGCTCAACGCCCCAATCCATGTGGCGATACTTAGTGGCATATCAGAGAAATTGACAAAACCATCAATGGAGTAGCGCAACAGGCTAAAGAAGTTCCAGCTGGACTCGCCTGCGACACGCTCACGGTTTTCAAACTCGATGTAGGTCACATCAAAGCCAACCCATGAAAAAATCCCTTTTGAAAAACGATTGACCTCCTCAAGCGAGAGGATACTGTCCACCACTTGGCGAGTCATCAGACGAAAATCACGTGCCCCATCGACCATCTCGGTGTCAGAGACGGTATTGATGAGCCTGTAGAAAAGTTTGGCAAAAAAGGAACGAATGGGGGGCTCGCCCTTACGGTCCGTGCGGCGTGTCCCCACCACGTCATAGCCTTCTTGGATTTTTTGGTACATCTCTGGTAGCAATTCTGGTGGGTCTTGGAGATCAGCATCCATGACGGTGATAAAGTCACCTGTCGCCGCTTCAAGCCCAGCGAGGAGCCCTGCTTCTTTGCCAAAATTGCGTGAAAAGGAGATGTAGTGGACGTTAGGATAGCGGTCAGCCACCTCACGTAGCACCTCTAGAGTCTTGTCTTTTGAGCCGTCATTGACAAAGAGATACTCAAAAGAGAGCTGGTTTGCCATGTCTTTTTCGACCTTTTGTGTCGCTTCTAAAAAAGGGTGAATGGTCTCTTCTTCGTTATAACAAGGGACAACAATGGATAATACAGGCATGCTCTTTCCTCACAAGTCTTTTTTACCTATTTTAACACGAAAAGCTTAAAAGTGACAACTTAAAGTTTAAAAATTTCAAAGAAGCATAAAATAGTGTATAATAGAAGAAATATTACATTGTTCCGGAGATGATTATGTTTCAGTACATATCTAAGCACTATCACCGCTTATCAGAAAAGCAAAAGGGCGGACTTGCTATTTTTGCCATCTGCCTTTTTGCTTTTTTACTCTTGCTGCCTCAGCTGATTAGTGGTGGCTCTATCGCAGGGAGTGACTTTTTATTTCACTACAACCGTTTTTACGAAACGGCAGAGCAGATTAAGACGGGAAACTTCAGCTATTTTATCTCGCTGTATGGCTTTAATGGCTCGGCTCGGATTGTCAATGCTCTATATGGTCCTTACTTTGCTTACTTGCAAGGGGCTATTCTACTTTTGAGTAAGACCTGGTACACTTATCAACTGGTGTCACGCTTTCTGATAGCCAGTCTAGCTGGGCTGTCCATGTACCGTTTGCTACGCTTTATTCCTGTTAAGAGGCGGACGTCCTTAGCCATAGCGCTGCTGTTTATGACGACCTTCTCCATCCAATATTGGACCTTTAGACAAGGTTTCAATAGTTGGGGAGCGGCTCTTATGCCTTGGTGTCTCATTCCAGCCATTGATTTTCTAAAGACTGGTCGTGTCAAAGTCATCAGCTTAGCTGTCGCTGTTGCCATCATGACGCAGGTGCATATGCTTAGTACCCTCATGCTGGTTTTGATGTACATTCCTTTTTACCTCTATGGTTTTATCAAAAGTCAGCACAAGCTTGAGGTCTTTCTAAAAGGAACGGCAGCCGCCTTGCTGTGTTTATTACTCACGGCAAATGTCTGGCTAGCGATTCTCCAAGTCGGCTCAGGCAATGAGCTGGTGCAGCCTTTCATCAACTCCAAACTCTACATCATGACGGTCAACCAGCGCAGTATCGAGTGGCTGATAACCCCTTACCCTTTGGTTGTGATTGTGCTTTATGTGCTTTATTTTAGCTTTAGGCACTGGCGCCACTATGATAAATTGCTAAGAACAGCTACGACAGCCTTTTTCATCTTTTTGGTGCTGTCGACCAGTATCTTTCCTTGGTATCAGGTCAATAAACTCAAGCTTAATCTGGTCAATCTCATCCAGTTTCCATTTCGCTTTTTCATCCCGACAACTGTGCTTTTACTCCTTGTCTTAGCCTTGGTTATTGAGCGCTATCTGGATGTCAAGTATAGCAAATGGGTGGCAGCGACTCTTCTTGCGGTCAATATCATTGGCTTTGCGCAAATTTCGTATCGCTCAACCTTGAAGCTCTGGGATTATCACAATGCGGCGCCTATTAAAAACGCTACACACCAGTTTGTGCTGGGTAGTGACAGCGACATCAGAAAGAGTTTTCATAGTCAAGACCTTAGTCGCCTCTTGAGTCTTGCCATCAAGTCAACACCAGACTATCTCCCCGCTCAAAAAGGCAACAAAGAAAATAAATACGTCCTTTATGAGTACTACGTCTTATCCAATGACAACCACTTTGAGGAGTCGCAAAAGGGGGATAAGCTGACAGTGACGTGGACAGGTGACAAGGCTGGGCGTGTTGCGCTTCCTATCACCAAGTACAAGGACACCCAGCTTATCCTAAACGGGCAAAAACTCACCGAGTTTGACTACACGCAGACAGGAATTGGCACCATCAGTGTCAACCAAAAGGTCGGCAAAAACACACTTGTCGTCAGCTACCGTGTCTCTTGGTTCAAGTATGTCCTTATCGGCAATGCCCTTGCTTGGCTAGCGACCCTAGCCACTTGGCTTTATACAGGTTTCAAAAGGAAAAAACAAATCTAGCAAAAAACTCTCTCCGACTAGGAGAGAGTTTTTTTAGAATGCTTTTAAGTTAATGACTTCGATTTTATAGCCGTCTGGGTCTTGGATGAAGTAGTACATCTTTGGACGTCCAGGCAGTCCAGACAGGTCTGTGACAGGATAGCCTGCTGCCTTGTGCTTTTGGTGGCTTTCTTCGAGATTGTCAACGCCAACGGCGATATGCCCATAGCCGTCTCCAAGGTCATAAGCCTCGTGGTCGTAGTTGTAGGTGAGCTCCAGCTCATAGCTAGGGTCATCCTCTAGAGCTAGATACACCAAGGTAAATTTATAATCTGGAAAGTCATTGCGGCGCACTTCCTTAAAGCCAAGCGCTTCTTGGTAAAAAGCAAGTGAAGCGTCCAAGTCCTTCACACGGATACAAGTATGTAAAAATTTCATGTTTATCTCCTTTTCTAGTCTACCCATGTCACCACCGCACTGCGGTCTTTTCTGACACGTTTATGTTTAGGTTCGCTAGCACGATAACCAAAAGATACCATGGTAGCGAGTTTTTCCTTGTCTGGGTCAATCAAGCCGTGCTTGACTAAAACGTCATTGACCTCATCATCGTGAAATCCCTCAATGGGACAAGAGTCAATGCCGATAAAGCTGGCTGCTGTCATCATATTGCCAAGAGCGATATAGGTTTGTTTTGCTGCCCATTCCCACAGCAGGCGCTCATCGTCTGCCATTTTCTTGTGATTTTTTTGGAAATCCTCGTATCTCAAAAGACGACTGGCAATCATGTCCTCGTTAAGTTCTTTACGATAAAGACTGTCCTTGACAGCTTGACTGTCATAGCGAACGTTCTTTTCGGCAAGGAGCAGCACAAAGTGGCTAGCAGTGTCGAGCTGAGAGCCAGCGCCCCAAGAAGCAGGTTTTAAGTCATCAGCGATTTTTGCAATGGCTTTTCTGTCCAAAACGACAAAGCGCCAAGGCTCAAGTCCGATAGATGATGGGCTGAGCCAAGCCATATCAAGGATGTATTCCATATCTTCTCTTGGGATATCCTTGTCATTGTAGACACGAATGGAAACACGGTAGTCAAAGGCTTGTCTGACCTGTGCTTTGATATCTTCTTTGGTCATATCTTACCTCCATTTTTCTTTCTATCATAGCATGTTCACAGGAAAATTGCTAGTTTTGTGCAAGGGACTATAAAAAAGAGACCCAAGGTCTCTTTTTGTGATTAGCCTTCAAAGAAGCGGAGTTCTTTTGGTGTTTGTGTAAAGGCGTTGAAGCCGTCTTTTGTGACATAGCCGCAGTCCTCGATACGCACACCGACTTTTCCTGGGATGTAAATACCAGGCTCGATAGAAAAGCACATGCCCTCTTCAATGACAAGGTCATTTCCCTCCATGATAGAAGGGTACTCGTGGACATCCATACCGATACCGTGACCAAGTCTGTGGTTGAAGTATTCACCGTAGCCAGCTTTTTCGATGACTTGGCGAGCAGCGTGGTCGACTTCGCTTGCGGTAACCCCTGGTTTGACAAAATCTTGCGCAGTGAGTTGTGCTTCAAGGCAGAGATTGTAGATGTCTTGTTTAAACTGGTCAGGTTGTCCAACAGCGACGGTGCGGGTCATATCAGAAGCGTAGCCCTCATACATGACACCAAGGTCAAAGAGGAGCAGTGCATTGTTTTCGATACGGTTAACTCCAGGCTCACCATGTGGGTTTGCGGCATTGTCACCAGTTAGCACCATGGTTTCAAAGCTCATTTTGTTAATGCCTTGCTCTTTCATGCCAAACTCGATTTTCGCTAAAATGTCAGTCTCTGTGCGGTTTAGAGAAATGTTATCAATTCCAATTTGCACAGCCTTGTCAGCATATTGCCCAGCAATCAACATCTTGTCGATCTCATCTTGAGATTTGATGAGGCGCATGCGTTGGATGAAGGGTGTAAGGTTTTCAAAGTGCCCTTCAAAGACCGTTTGAAGCCCTTGGAACTTAGTGACATTCAAGTTGTCAAACTCAGCAAAAAGTTTTTTGCCAGCAGTTGACGGCAGACCAGACTTGATTTTTTCCCAAGGGTTTTCAGAGTCAACATAACCAAAGACAGGGAAGTTTAAGAGACTAGTCGCCTTAGCCAGCTCAAGAGCTGGTACAAAGAGTACAGGTTCACGATCTGCATAGACAAATAAAAACATCTGGCGCTCATGTGGGTCACAGACAAAGCCTGTTATGTAGTTGACAGTGACAGGATCTGAGATGACAGCTAAGCTAGCCCCTTCTTGATTGAGGTAAGTTTGGATTTGAGTAAGTTTAGACATAGGATTTCCTTCTTTCTGTCTACTATTTTTCCAAAAATCACGCTAAAAATCAAGCATTTGTGGCAGAATTGTCCAGCAAAAAAGAGGACTTGAAAACTTTTGCAAAAAAAATAAGACCAAACACTTGAAAGTGTTTACAAAACATGTTAAAATCATATTGAAAGCGAGTTTTCAATTTTTTGAGGTAAGTATCGTTAACCGCTTAAAAGTAAATGAAAGGAAGACAGATATGAATACTGATGATACGATTACGATTTATGATGTCGCTCGTGAAGCCGGTGTTTCGATGGCGACAGTCAGT
Organism: Streptococcus hyointestinalis; assembly: GCF_011039275.1. Taxonomy (GTDB): domain Bacteria; phylum Bacillota; class Bacilli; order Lactobacillales; family Streptococcaceae; genus Streptococcus; species Streptococcus hyointestinalis_A. Next base: position 1,630,204 of record NZ_JAAKGB010000001.1, on the reverse strand, counting down.
CGTGTTGTGAATGGCAACAAAAATGTAAAAGAAAACACACGCCAAAAGGTTCTTGAAGTAATTGAACGCTTGGACTACCGTCCAAATGCCGTTGCACGAGGGCTTGCAAGTAAAAAAACAACAACTGTCGGTGTTGTGATTCCAAACATCGCAAATGCTTATTTTTCAAATTTAGCACGAGGTATTGACGACATTGCCGCTATGTACAAGTACAATATCGTCCTTGCTTCTAGCGATGAGGATGATGAAAAAGAAATCAATGTTGTGAATTCTTTGTTTGCTAAGCAGGTGGATGGTATCATTTTCATGGGCTATCACTTGACTGAAAAACTACGTGTTGAGTTTTCACGCTCACGTACACCGATTGTCTTAGCGGGTACTATCGACCTTGAGCACCAATTGCCAAGCGTTAACATCGACTACCAAAAGGCAGTTAGTGAAGTGGTGGATTTATTTGCTAAGACGCATAAGGACATTGCCTTTGTGTCTGGACCTTTGATTGATGACATCAATGGTAAGGTTCGCCTAGACGGCTACAAGGAAGGTTTGAAGCGCAACAACTTGCCATTTAAAGAAGGGCTTGTCTTTGAAGCGAAATACCACTACCAAGACGGCTACAATCTAGCACAACGTGTGCTCAACTCAGGTGCGACAGCTGCTTATGTGGCAGACGATGAGTTGGCAGCGGGTCTGCAAAACGGTCTCTTTGCAGCTGGCAAGTCAGTGCCAGAAGATTTTGAAATCATCACCAGCAACGACTCCTCTGTGACACAGTTTACACGTCCAAACCTAAGCTCCATTAGCCAACCTGTCTACGACCTTGGTGCCGTTAGTATGCGTATGTTGACAAAGATTATGCATAAAGAAGATTTGGATGAAAAAGAAATTGTCCTTAATCACGGTTTGGTCAAGCGTGGTTCTACACGTTAAGTACAAAAAAGCTAGAGAGCGTCACTGCCTCTAGCCTTTTTTATTGTAAGATTGCTGAAAAAAATCAAAAATTACGGTATAATAGTGACATTATGACAAAAGAAAAAATCAAAGTCAATATGCTAAGCTCAAGTGAAACTGTTCCTGGACAAGGTGTTTCAGGAGCCTATCGTGAGCTAATGCGCCTTTTAAAACGAGACGCTAGAGAAGCTATTGACCTTACCGAAAATAAACGTATCAAAGCTGACATTACGCATTATCACACGATTGATATTCCTTTTTATCTGTCGACTTTCCGCAAAAAACGTGTCGGGCGTCGGATTGGCTATGTGCACTTTTTGCCAGACACCTTGCAAGGAAGCCTTCGTATTCCTAGGATTGTACAGCCTATTGTGGCAAAGTACGTGACCAGTTTTTACAACCGCATGGACCACTTGGTTGTTGTCAATCCTAGCTTTATCGAAGACTTGGTTGCTTTTGGAATTGACCGTGATAAGATTACTTACATCCCAAACTTTGTCAACTCAGAAAAATGGTTTAAGCCAAGTGCTGATGACAAAAGTGCGGTGCGCAAGCGTTATGGTTGGAAAGACGAGGATTTTGTCGTTCTTGGTGCTGGACAAATCCAAAAACGTAAAGGCATTGACGATTTTGTCACACTTGCCAAAACCAATCCCGACATCCAGTTTGTCTGGGCAGGCGGTTTTTCATTTGGTGGGATGACAGATGGTTATGACGCCTACAAAAAGCTCATGAAAAATCCACCAGCTAACCTGACCTTTACAGGTATTGTGGACGCTGATGAAATGCGACAACTCTACGGAGCTTGCGATTTGTTTTTACTACCAAGCTTTAATGAGCTCTTTCCAATGACCATTCTTGAAGCTGCAGCGTGCGGAGCGCCGGTTATGCTGAGAGACTTGGAGCTTTACCGTATCATCTTAGAGGGGATGTACTTGCCAGCTAGTGACGTCTCAAAAATGAGCGAGGCGATTAGGCACTTGCGTACACATCCAACAGAGCTTAACCACCTCCAAAGTCAATCCGAAAAAATTTCAGAGACATACTCAGAAGAGCGTTTGCTTGAGACTTGGCTTGACTTTTATCGCCAGCAGGCAGACCTCAAATAACTAAGGAGGGGTAGTATGCGTATTGGATTATTTACAGATACTTACTTCCCGCAGGTGTCTGGTGTTGCGACAAGCATAAGGACACTAAAGGAAGAACTTGAAAAACATGGACATGATGTCTATATCTTTACCACAACGGACCCAGAGGTCAAGCGTTATGAAGATCCGACCATCATTAGGTTGCCTAGTGTGCCTTTTATTTCCTTTACAGACCGCCGTGTCGTCTATCGTGGCTTGATTTCCTCTTACAAGATAGCAAAAGCCTATAAGCTGGATATCATCCACACGCAGACAGAGTTTAGCCTTGGGCTTTTGGGGAAATGGATTGCTAGTGGTCTGCATATTCCGGTTGTTCATACCTACCACACCCAGTATGAGGACTATGTGGGCTATATTGCCAAAGGGCGTTTGATAAAGCCAAGCATGGTCAAGTACATCATCAGAGGTTATCTCAGCGACCTTGATGGGGTGATTTGCCCGTCTCGTATCGTGCTCAATCTGTTAGAGGGCTATCATGTCAAGATTCCAAAGCGTGTCATTCCGACAGGTATCCCTATTGAGGAGTATGTCCGTGAGGACATCACAGAAGAAGACAGAGAAGAGCTGCGCCATGAGCTTGGGATTGCACCAGATGAGACTATGCTGATGAGCTTGTCTCGTGTCTCATCTGAAAAAAACATCCAAGCTATCTTCAAGAGCCTGCCTGATGTCTTAGCGCAAAATCCTAAGGTCAAGCTGGTGGTCGTTGGAGATGGTCCTTACCTCAAGACCTTAAAAGAATTAGCTCGTCACTTGAAGTTAGAGCAGGCTATTATCTTTACAGGGATGGTGCCCCATCAAAAAGTAGCTTATTATTACAAGGCATGTGACTTTTTCATCTCAGCGTCAACCAGTGAAACGCAGGGCTTGACTTATATTGAGAGTCTAGCCAGCCACCGCCCTATCATCGCCCAGTCCAATCCTTATCTAGACGATGTCATTGACCACAAGATGTTTGGGACACTCTATGCCAAAGAGTCAGACCTCGCTGCGGGTATCTTAGACGCTATCGAAAATACACCTGAGATGACCGAGGCTCGCTACCAGAAGAAATTGTACGAGATTTCAGCGCAGCATTTTGCCCGCTCAGTCTACAGTTTTTACCTCGATGTCCTCATTTCTCAGGAAAATAAAAAACGCCGCAAACTTTCTATGGCGATGAAGAAAAATGGACCAAAGGTGAGCAAGACGTCTTATAAACTGCCTAAGCAAGTGCTAAAAATCACCGGCTCAACCTCTAAAAAGGTCATGCGAGCGCCTAAGCGGATGATTATGTCTATCAAAGATTTTCTAGATTAAAAAAGCCTTCTCGTTTACTCGAGAAGGTTTTTAGGATTAGTTAGAAGAGCTAGATGTTGCTTGGTTAATCATGTCGTTAAACTGTTGCAACTGCTCTGCAGTCATGTGCGTCTTGTCATCTGCAAAGGCGCTGTCTAGCTGTTCTTTGGTGAAATCACCAGCGTTTTCTTTGACGTAGTTGTAGAGCTCTTCAAATTGCGATTGGCTGTATTTGTAGTGGGTCTCCATCAGACTTGTGAGCTGTGTTGTGGATAGAACAGAGCTTGCTTCAGGTGCTTGTGGAGAAGTGTAGTCCACATCTTTAACTGTCATTTTAGCATTGAGCGATGAGATACCGAGCGTCTTGCTGTTTTTAAAGACAAGAGAAGCGGTTGCTGTTTGCTTGCCATTTTTGTCAATGCTGATACGCAGGCTTGATTTGTTTGAGAGAAGTGAGCTGAGTGATAAATTGTCGCTAGCCTTGCTGTTACTTGACTTGATAGCGTCATTGAGGAAGCTTGAGAGCGTTTTGACCGTCAAGGTCAAGATAGCATTGTCCTTAGAAGTGCTAAAGTCATCATCGCTAAGAGTTTTGAGCCAAGAAACGTCTGTCAGACTAGTGTAGTCGTCAAACTTGAACTTGTTATCTGAAATGTCAGAAGCATTGATGTATTTGCCTGTAAAGTCCCCACCTTCAAAGGAAATCTGTGAAGATTGGTTGAGATTTTGTAGTTGCATGAGAGCATCAAGGTTCATATAAAGATTGTCCCCGATAGCAATAAACTCATAGCTAGGTAGTTTTGAGTCAAGCTGAGCTAGATCAATTTTAACGCTTGCTTTTTTCCCTTTTGGCGAAATGTTTACTGTGGTTGTAAAGGATTTATTGTTGAGATTTTTCAGCGAGCTATCGTCTGTTTTGATGTCAGAGATAGTCGTTGTTATCTGGTAAGCATGGTTTTTAGTCGTTGCGTTTTCTTCGATACGACTGATAAAGGAGTCTTTAGCGCTCTTGCCACAAGCGACCAGTAAAACCAGCAGTGGCAAAAGAAGAAGTAGTTTTGTTTTTTTCATTTAGTGTATCCTCGTTTGGCGATTGTACGCAGTTTATTCTTCTAGATTTTGGAGCGTTTGAAATTGACCGTTTTTAATCGCCTTATAACCTTGCTCTTTAAGCGTTTTGGCACTGAGTTTGTAGCTGATATAGGCTATTTTTTTGTTTTGGCTGTTGCCGTCCGTTTGAGACCCTTGAAGAGCTAGCACCTCGTTTGGGTCGGCTTTTTTGTAGTTGATAGAGACCGTCTCAAGGACGTAATTTCCTTTGAATTCCAGTGTTTCTTTGACGCCTTTGACACCGTTGTAGGAGTCTTGGACCTTTTTGAGTTTAGCCTTGATAGTGTCTAGATTATCTGTTTTGGCGCTCTTTTTAAGCGCAGCATAGGTGATACGGTTTTCAGCTGTTTGCTTGGTCACCTTATCACTGTCTTTTGCCATATAGTAGGTAATCCGCAAATCAGTACCCTTTTTTTGGCTAAAGAGCTGAAACTCTTTTTTGACTGTTGTGCTAGCAAAGGCGCTAGGTGCGCTAACAAGCGTAGTCGCAACGAGTAGCAGACTCATAAAGAGCAAGGTTGTGATTTTTTTAGGCGTTAATGTCATTTGACGCTTCCTTTCTAGTTTACCATAAAGCGAGTTCTAAACCTAGTGAAATTTGAAAATAAAAGCTAAAACTTTTGCATTAAAAAAGAGTGGAGGACAAAAGCCCTCTCGCTCTGTATAGGTTTAGTGGAATTGCATACCACCATCAACAATAAGTGTTTGTCCTGTTATGTAGTCAGAGTCCTTGCCTGCTAGGAAACTAACGGCATTGGCAACATCCTCGGGCTCAGACAGACGTTTTAGGGCGATGTCTTTAGCAAAGGTTTGCATACCCCACTCGTCATCCTTACCAGCGTTTTTGCCGACTTGGTGGGCAATGTCAAACATCATCGGAGTCTTAACGATACCAGGAGCATAAGCATTAACCGTGATACCTTCATCGGCAAGGTCACGAGCGAGAGTTTGTGTAATCCCACGGATAGCAAACTTAGAAGAGCCATAGACGGTTAGGTTTGGATTCCCAACGACACCTGCTTGTGAGGTGGCGTTGATGATTTTTCCGCCGTGACCTAGCGCTTTAAAATGTTTGTGCGCAGCCTGTGCTCCCCAGATGGTACCTCCGACATTGATGTCAAAGACATTCTGGAATTGCTCTTCTGTGATGGTATCAAGCGGTGTTGTTGGTGCGACACCAGCATTATTGATGACAACATGTAAGTCACCAAATGCTTCAACCACCTTGTCAAAAGCAGCGAAAACCTCGTCACGTTTTGCGACATTTGCCACAACAGCAATAGTGTTCTCGCTTGAGATAGCGTCCACAGCTTTTTGCGCTGTTTCGGCATTATAATCTAAAATCCCAACTTTAAAGCCATCTTCGTGTAAACGCTTAGCAATGGCAAAGCCAATCCCTTGACCTGCTCCTGTTACAATAGCCACTTTAGTCATAATGTATTCTCCTTTTCATAACATAGACCATTAGAAAATTCTAATATAAGTGATTTCTTTCACGTTCAGTATAGTCTTTTTAGCCAGAAATGTCAATGAAAAAAGTAACCGTTTTCTAGAGAGCCATATAGGGCTTGAAAAAGTTTGATTTCGTGATATAATGTTAAAGAAGACATGTCGGGTAGAAAACCTATCTTAAGAGCGAGCACTGGCTGGTGGAAAGGGTGCAAGATAGGCTTACTTGATACTCCTTCCAAGCTGTTATGAAAACATAATAGGGTAGTGCCTTATAGCTAGCAGAGGTCTTACAGGGAGCTATTCTTTGTGTGGACAAATGAAGGTGGTATCACGTTGCGACGTCCTTTTTGGGCGTCGCTTTTTGGTTTTCAAAAATATCGCCTTGAGCATTTGAAAGCTAAAAAGACCGCTGTAAATACCCTTTTAGAGAGCAGCTTGATGTCGACAATAAAACAAAAGGAGAGACTTTATGATTAACATTACTTTTCCAGATGGTGCTGTGCGTAGTTATGATGATGGCAGCACAACTTTTGAAATCGCCCAATCTATCAGCAACTCCTTGGCAAAAAAAGCCTTGGCTGGTAAGTTGAACGGTAAATTGATTGATACGACGCGTCCTATCCACGAGGATGGTAGTCTTGAGATTGTGACACCTGACCATGAGGACGCACTGCCTATTTTGCGTCACTCAGCGGCTCACCTCTTTGCGCAAGCAGCACGCCGTCTTTTCCCAGATATTCACTTGGGCGTTGGTCCTGCCATCGAGGACGGTTTCTACTACGATACGGACAATGAAGCTGGGCAAATCTCAAACGAAGACCTGCCTCGTATCGAAGAAGAGATGAAAAAAATCGTCAAAGAAAACTTTCCAAGCATTCGAGAGGAAGTCACTAAAGAAGAAGCGCGTGAGATTTTCAAAAACGACCCTTACAAGTTAGAGCTCATCGAGGAGCACTCTGAGGATGAGGGTGGGCTCACTATTTACCGCCAAGGTGAGTATGTCGACCTCTGCCGTGGTCCACACGTACCGTCTACTGGTCGCATCCAAGTCTTTCATTTGTTAAATGTCGCTGGTGCTTACTGGCGTGGCGACAGCAACAATGCCATGATGCAACGTGTCTATGGTACCGCTTGGTTTGACAAGAAAGACCTCAAAAACTACCTCAAAATGCGTGAGGAAGCTAAAGAACGTGACCACAGAAAACTGGGTAAAGAGCTTGACCTCTTTATGATTTCTCAAGAAGTGGGACAAGGGCTTCCATTCTGGTTGCCAAATGGTGCGACTATCCGCCGTGTGCTAGAGCGCTACATCACAGACAAAGAGCTAGCGTCTGGCTACCAACACGTCTACACGCCACCTTTGGCTTCTGTTGAGCTTTACAAAACCTCTGGACACTGGGAACACTACAAGGAAGACATGTTCCCAACCATGGACATGGGAGACGGTGAGGAGTTTGTCCTTCGTCCAATGAACTGCCCACACCACATCCAAGTCTACAAAAACCATGTGCACTCATACCGTGAGTTGCCTATCCGCATTGCAGAGCTTGGTATGCAACACCGCTATGAAAAATCTGGTGCGCTTTCTGGTCTTCAACGTGTGCGTGAGATGACCCTTAACGACGGTCACATCTTTGTCGCTCCAGACCAAATCCGTGATGAGTTTAAAAAGACCTTGCAGTTGATTATTGATGTCTATGAGGACTTCAACTTGACAGATTACCGCTTCCGCTTGTCTTATCGTGACCCTAAGGACACGCATAAATATTATGACAATGACGAGATGTGGGAAAATGCACAATCTATGCTCAAAGCAGCGCTTGATGATATGGGTGTGGATTACTTCGAGGCAGAGGGCGAAGCAGCCTTTTACGGACCAAAACTGGACATCCAAGTTAAAACTGCCCTTGGTAATGAAGAAACACTCTCAACCATTCAGCTGGACTTCCTCTTGCCTGAGCGCTTTGACCTCAAGTACACAGGACCAGATGGTGAGGAGCACCGCCCAGTCATGATTCACCGTGGGGTTATCTCAACTATGGAGCGCTTCACAGCTATCCTCATTGAGACTTATAAGGGAGCCTTCCCAACTTGGCTTGCCCCTCATCAAGTGACGGTTATTCCGATTTCAACTGAAGCACACCTTGATTATGCTTGGGAAGTTGCCAAAGTCTTGCGTGACAAGGGCGTGCGTGTGGATGTGGATGAGCGCAATGAAAAAATGCAATACAAAATCCGCCAAAGCCAAACACAAAAAGTCCCTTACCAACTCATCGTCGGGGATAAGGAAATGGCAGACGGCACAGTCAATGTCCGCCGCTACGGCTCAAAAGCTACAGAAGTGCAAACAATTGACGCCTTTGTTGACACTATCCTAGCTGATATTGCCCGCAAATCTCGTGTGGAAAAGGACTAGAAACATTTAGAAATGAGAAAGAGGATTAGATATGGATGTGTTTACACAGCTTTGGAAAGCTTTTGCCGATTTACCAATGGTAGAAGCTATTGCGCTAGGGGGTTCTCGCTCAACTCAGGTTTATGATGAAACGTCTGACTATGACCTGTATATCTACTGTTCATCTGTACCAGATGAGGAAATGCGCAAGGAAATTTTAGCGAAAACCTGCCAATACACAGAAATTGGTAATCACTACTGGGAATTAGAAGATGATTGTACTCTGAAAAATGGCGTTGATATCGACATTTTATATCGAAATATCTCTGATTTTACAGCTGACTTGGCAGATGTTGTAGAAGATGGTCATGCTAGATGTGGTTATACGACATGCTTCTGGCATAATCTCTTGACGTGTAAGCTTCTTTACGACCCTCATAAAAAACTGGAGAAACTCAAGCAGCGCTTTGATATTCCTTATCCTCAAACGCTGAAACAAGCCATTATCAAGCAAAATATGGATTTGTTAACAGGTAAATTGCCTTCCTACGATAAGCAAATGATGAAAGCTAGTCGTCGTGGTGATTGGGTCAGTGTTAATCACAGAATAGCAGCTTATCTTGCTTCTTATTTTGATGTTATTTTTGCTGTTAATGAACTGACACATCCTGGTGAAAAACGTATGGTCAGCTATGCCAAGGAGCATGCGAGCACATTACCAGTTGATTTTGAGGAAAATATCAACAGTCTATTAGAGCTAGCAATGGCTGAGCCAATTAACCTTAGCAAGTGTTTGACACAGTTGCATACTAATCTTAAAGAAATTCTCTAAAACCGAGCCGCTAAGATAGCGGTTCGGTTTCTTTTAAAGACAAGTTAACGATTTTAAGCTATACTAGACATAAAAGCGTCAAGGAGGATGTATGGCTAAGGTTTATATTGCTGATGATGATAAAAATATTAGAGAGTTGATCGCTTCTTTTTTGCGAGAAGATGGCATTGAGGTGGAGCTGTTTGAGACGGGTGACCAGCTTTTGCTGCGTTTTTTAGAGGCGCCAGCAGATGTGGTGGTTTTAGATGTTATGATGCCAGGTAGCAGTGGCTTTACCATTGCTGAGAATCTGCGTAAGCGCTCTGATGTGCCCATTATTTTACTGACAGCCAGAGACGCAGATAGCGACTTTTTAGAGGGCTTTAGCGCAGGAGCAGATGATTACTTTACCAAGCCTTTTTCCCCGCTCAAGCTCAGTCTTCGTATCAAGGCGATTTTGTCTCGTCAGCTGCAGCAAGATAGCACGGGTGAGCTTAGCTATCATGGTCTGCAACTCTCAAGCAAAAACCGCTCTGCTATTTACCAAGATAGTAACATCAAGCTGACCAACACAGAGTTTGAGTTGCTTAAGCTGCTTCTTGAGCGTAAGGAGGAGGCTGTCTCACGTGATGAGCTTTTGGAGCAGGTCTGGGGCTATGAGAGCGATGTGGAGACGAGGGTGACGGATGATACCATCAAGCGCTTGCGCAAGAAATTAAGAGGAGTAGAGAGTCATGTCGTTATTGAAACGGTTTGGGGCTACGGCTTCAAACTCACCTACAAAGACTAAGAGAAACGGGCGCTTGCGACTGCGAACAACTCTCTTTTTGCAACCTTTTACCATTTTGCTGTTTTCTTTTGGCTTGATTTTTCTTTTGTTTAACGGTGCTATGCACTATGTCATTAATAGCCAAGCAGACAAGGCGATTGAGAGTCAATTTCACCAGCTGGATAGGCTGTTTATGGGGGAGAGTAGTGCTCAAAATACTACAAGGACGATATTTAGCAGTACTTATGTTATTGTTGACCAAGAGTTCAAGGTGCAGTATGTCTCGGCAGCTTTAGGAGATGAGGAGGAGGCTTACTTTTCAGAGGAGATTGCCCGCTACGCTCATCAAAAGGACGAAGAAAAGCGCCTGTCTGATATGGACAATATTGGAAAAGTCACGCTTGATGACACCACCTACATGGTCAAAATGGCGACCTACACAGGCAAGCTAGAAAAATACTACATCAAGAAAAACAGTGGCAAACGCTCCCAGACCTACCGTGTCTTTGTCTTTGTCGATGTCAGTCCTGCTAGCTATCTTAGTTGGTGGCTGAACAGCTCACTGCTTCTTTTGATGGTCATCATCGGGCTTATTGCTAGTTTGTTCATTTACCTGACTGGTAAGCGTGTTGATAGTGCTTTTACTAGCTTAAAGGACAGTATCACTCGTCTCGGCAAGCGCCAAAAACTGGGTAAAAAAGAGGAGTTGCCCTACGAAGAGTTTAATGACGTGATGATGACTGTTGCGAAGATGAGTGATATGATTGACGCCAATCAGCGCAGCCAACAGCTCTTTTTCCAGAATGCCTCGCATGAGTTAAGGACACCGCTCATGTCCATTCAGGGCTATGCAGAAGGTCTCAAAGAAGGCGTGCTAAAGAATCCCAAAGAAGCGGCAGGTATCATCTATGATGAGAGTCAAAAAATGACAGAGCTGGTGGATGACATCCTTACGCTATCAAAACTAGAAACCATACAGACACAGCTAAACTTAGAAAAAGTCGTCTTAGATAACCTCCTCTATGATGTCAGCTGGCGCTTAAAGCACAAGGCAGACGAGAGAGGTTTGGTTTTTGACCATGATTTTCACGATGACAATTGTGAGCTGGTGCTGGATGAGACGCTTATGGAGCGTGCCTTTCTCAATATCATCAGCAACGCCGTCCGCTATGCCAAACACACCATCACTCTCAGTACAGAGTTTTTGGAGAACAAGGTTGTGGTGCATATCGCAAACGATGGACCTGAGATTAGCAGGGAAATGCAAGAGCATATCTTTGAGCGCTTTTACAAAGGGGAGAAAGGTCAGTTTGGCATTGGGCTTTCCATGACCAAGGACATCATCGAGCGCCACGGTGGGCAGATTTCTCTAAGGTCACAAGCTGACAAGACGACTTTTAGTGTGGCACTACCACTTGTGGCAAATTAGTCTAAGATTTTGCCACAAATCTGCCACAGTTTTTCCCAGAACTTACCGAGAACTTCTAGCTGGCTTTGAGTATACTAGATATATCATTACAAACGAGGTAACGTATATGTCATTTAAAAAATCACTAAAAGATAATAGCCAAAAAGTACAGAAAAGTTTAACCAAAAACTGGAAGAAAACCGTGTTGTTTAGCTTAGCTTTTCTAGCGGTAGGGGGTGCAGGAGTTGCCATTGGTAGTAAAGTCGCTGACCACCCAGAGCATGGCGACCGCATGAGTCGCAGCTATGATAAGCTAGACAGCTCAAAAAGCTACGGTGCACCCCAATCTAAAAAAGGTATGGGACACGGCTCTTATCAGTACGATAAGCAGAATGTCATGACCTATGACGAGTGGAAGACTGCTGTGGAAAACTCAAGCCTCTCAAGCAGTGATAAAAAGACTTTCCTTGCAGCTCTTGAAAAATCAAAAGATAAAATCACAAAAGCCAGTGACCTATCCACTCAGCTCGACAAACTCTACACCGATAACTTAGAAAAATTGGACAAAGAGCTGGAAACATTGGTGTCAAAAAATAGCAGTCTCTGGCAAAAGGTTGATGACGCTGATGAATTGCGCTCACTTTCTGGCTTGGACCTTGATGATTTGACAGACTTGAAGCAGTCTATCAATGAAAGTAGCCTCTCTTCTAGTGAGAAATCAACCTTGCAAGCAGACTTAGACAGTATCAAAAAGCTCAAAGAGCAATACTCAACAGCCTATGCAACTTATGTTGAAAAATCAGCGGAGCTTGAAAAAGAACTGGAAACCGCACAAAAAGCTGTGACCACTAGCTTAAAAGACAACAAAGTCACAAACAGCATGATTTCAGAAGTTGTCGGTCGCCCGTCCATGTCCTTTGACTGGGATGACAAAGATGACAATGATAGTGACACAGACGAAGATTAAAAAGTAAAAAAGAAACTCATTTTCAAATGAGTTTCTTTTCGTTTATTCTGCCGCCTGTGCCCAGCGTTTTGCCAAGTGGCGTGAGAACATGGAAATAGCAAAGTTAATGACAAAGTACAGTCCAGCAACGATACCGTAAAGGGTAAAGACCTGACTCGCTTCAAAGTAGCGTCCCATCAAGATTTGGCTCTTACCAAATAACTCTTGGATGGCAATAACAGAGTAGAGAAGTGAGGTGTCCTTGATGACCGTTACAAACTGTGAGATGATAGCAGGCAACATCTTGCGAAAGGCTTGTGGAAAGACGATATAGATAAAAATCTGATAGTTGGTAAAACCTTGAGCAAGCCCAGCCTCAGTTTGTCCGTGGTCAACGGCATTGAGTCCTCCACGGATGATTTCAGCAAGAGCCGCTGACGTAAAGACTGTAAAGGCAGTGATACCAGCTGGTACAGATTTCATTTGAAAGACTAGAAAAATAATGAAAATCCACAACAAGTTTGGGACATTACGCACAAACTCGATGTAAATGCTGGCTAAGATTTTGAGCAGACGATTGTGGCTATTGCGCATAACAGCAAGGATGGTTCCAAAAATTGTAGAGAGCACAATAGCAAAAAATGAGATATAAAGTGTCAATCCCAACCCTTTTAGGATAAAGATGAGATTACTTTGGGTTAAAACTTGTGACATAATCCCTCCTTATAGTGAATACGAATCTTTATTGGCTTCTTCCATACGACGTGCCCAAGTGGCAAGTGGGAAGCACATGATAAAGTAGAGAACAGCCGCTCCGATAAAGGCTGGCACGTAGTTAGTGGTGTCGTAAGCCCAAGCCTTTGCGACAAACATGATGTCAGCTCCAGAGATGATGGCAACTGTTGATGTGTTTTTGATTAAGTTAACCACTTGGTTGGTCATCGGAGGTAGGATAGTTCTGATGGCTTGTGGCAAGATAATCATCCCCATGGTCTGTGGATAAGTAAACCCTTGGGACAAGGCAGCCTCAGTCTGACCTCGTGGCACTGCTTCGATTCCTGAGCGGATGACCTCAGCGATATAAGCACCGTGATAAATCCCCACACAGATAATAGAAGTAAAGAAAGCGTTAATCATGATACTACCGTCAGACACGATAGCTAGTCCGTAGTAAACCACCACAAACTGAACCAGAAGTGGTGTATTTTGGAAAATCTCGACGTAGACACGTGCGATAGCACGTAAGAGTTTATTTTTAGTAGATGACATGGCGCCAAAGAGAATTCCAAGTAATAATGCTAGAATCAAAGCGCCAATAGACATCCCTAGCGTGTAGACAAAGCCCTTTGCAAATTCACCAAAGTTGGCAAAGAAATCAGCCCAACGTGACAATGCAAACGGACTCGCAGTTGAAGTTAAATATACCATTAGGCGATTCCTCCTTATGAATTGGCTTTTGCAGGGGTGAGATTGTATTTTTTGTAAATCTTCTCAAGACTGCCGTCTTTTTTCCATTTGGCAAGGAGCTTATTGATGTAGCTCGTGATTTGCGTATTGGATTTTTTAGTGGCAATCCCGTATTCTTGCGTATTAAAGCCGTCTTTTAAAATGGTCGTCTTTGAGCTGACATATCCAGAAAGGATAGACTTATCCACTGAAAAAGCGTCGATACGCTTAGCATAGAGGGCTACAGCTAGCTCAGGATAACTACCAAGCTGCATGTACTTAAAGGTCAAGCCGTGCTCTTTTGCGTAAGCTTCGAGATTACTCTTAGTTGTCGCTCCTTGAGAAACGCCGATGGTTTTACCGTTCAAGTCAGAGATTTTGGTAATGCCGCTGTCTTTACGGACGAGAAAGCCAATCTCATCGTAGTAGTAAGGGTTTGAGATACTGTAGTTTTGCTTACGCTCGTCTGTGATGGTGTAGGTTCCGATGAGGATATCGATTTGCCCATTATCCATCAAAGGTTCACGTGTTTGTGTGGTAACAGGGACAAAGCTGACTTTGACACCCATGGCTTTTGCGATTTTTTTAGCGATATCAATCTCCATACCTTCGTAGGAGTTGCTATCAGCGCTGTAGTAACCAAAGTTTGGGACGTCCTGTTTGACTCCGACTTTTAGAACACCTGCTTCTTGGATTTTTTTGACTTGCGCAGGGGTGCTATCAGCCTTGACAGCTGTTGGCAAGAGCACAAGCAAAGCAAGAAGAGTGAGGATGATGGAGGCTAGTTTTCTTTTTTTCATACTATTCTCCTTTGGCATTGACACGTTCGCTGGTGTGATTGATGATATTACTCAAGAACTGTCTAGCACGTGGCTCAGTTGGATTGTCAAAGAAGCCTTGGACATCCGTTGTATCCACCAAGATTTGCCCCTCAGCCATAAAGATAATGCGGTCAGCCACTTCACGGGCAAAGCCCATCTCGTGGGTAACGACAACCATGTTCATGCCTTCACGAGCAAGGTTTTGCATGACAGTAAGCACATCACCGATAGTCTCAGGGTCAAGCGCAGATGTCGGCTCATCAAAGAGAAGAAGCTTAGGGTGCATAGCCAGTCCACGAGCGATAGCAACACGCTGTTTTTGACCACCAGAGAGCATACCAGGATAAGAGTCCTTACGATCCCACATGTTAACGTAGGTCAAGTATTTTTCAGCGGTTTCTTCGGCTTGTTTTGGTGAAATGCCTAAAACTTTAATAGGTGCAAGTGTTACATTTTCTAACACTGTTTTGTGAGGATAGAGATTGAAATGCTGGAAGACCATACCAACTTCTTTGCGCAATTGAACCAATTCTTTGTTCGATGCGTTAGCAAGTTCGTGTCCATTTACGATTAAACTTCCTGTTTCAATAGACTCAAGCGCATTCATGGTGCGGATAAGGGTTGATTTACCAGAACCTGAAGGTCCTAAGAGAACAACGACCTGTCCTTCTTCAATCTCAAGATTGATGTCACGAAGTGCATGATAATCACCATAGTATTTGTCGACATGTTTGTATTCGATAAGTGCCATAGTATTTCCTCCTACTTTTCAGTAAATAACAGAGAAATCTCTGTTAGATTTTATAACATAACTATTGTAGCATGAATTCTAGCAGACGTCAATGTTTTCAGAAAATTTATAAAATAAATAATGTGATGAGAAACAAAAAGTAAACAAACGTGTTAAGAAATGTCTAATGGTGTATTTATTGTTAAAAATTTGGTATACTATAGGTTAGATTCGTGTATGAATAAATTTTTTGCCTGTTTTCTTACATTTTGCAGGTATTTACAGGAGGGCGATATGAAAAAAATTCTAATCGTTGATGATGAAAAACCTATTTCAGATATTATTAAATTTAATTTGACCAAGGAAGGCTACGATGTGGTCACTGCTTTTGATGGCAATGAAGCGCTTGAGGTCTTTAACCAAGAGTCACCAGACTTGTTGATTCTTGACTTGATGTTGCCAGAAAATGACGGTCTTGAGGTAGCACGTGAAATCAGAAAGACCAGCCATGTGCCTATTATCATGCTATCTGCAAAGGACAGCGAGATTGATAAGGTCATTGGACTTGAAATCGGAGCAGACGACTATGTGACAAAACCCTTTTCAAACCGTGAATTACTAGCTCGTGTCAAGGCACACCTGCGTCGCACAGAAAACATCGAGTCCGCTGTCGCAGAGGAAAATAACGAAGCTGGCTCTAATATCATCACTATCAATAATCTCCAAATCGTTCCAGACGCTTTTGTTGCTCGTAAGCATGGGGAGGACATCGAGCTGACCCACCGTGAGTTTGAGCTTTTGTATCACCTGGCGACACACGCAGGTCAAGTCATGACACGTGAGCACTTGCTTGAGACTGTGTGGGGATATGATTATTTTGGTGATGTGAGAACGGTGGATGTGACGGTTCGTCGCTTGCGTGAAAAAATCGAAGATACACCAAGTCGTCCAGAATACATCTTGACACGTCGTGGTGTGGGTTATTATATGAAAGATTATGGCTAATACCTTAGGAAATCTTAAAACATTTGAGTTTATACTCTTAGTTTTACTGGCTTTTGTTGGACTCTATTTTATCTTTTTGACTTATCGTGATATTCGTTTGGTGAAAAATCTTCGCCTCCTCACAGATAAGGTGCGAGGGATGATTGAGGGAAAACAGTCTGTCGATGTTGAGCTAAAGGGCGAGCCAGAGATGGTTGAGCTTGGCAAGAGCTTAAATGAGCTCAATCAAGCTTACCAAAAGACACACGATAGCCTCGCTCAAGAGAAAAATCGACTGGCAAATATTCTCACCTACATGACTGATGGTGTCCTAGCTACAAACCGAGCAGGGCGTATCACCATGATTAATGAAATGGCGCAAAAGCAGTTCAATCTCTCAGAAAAAGAAGCTCTTGGAAAGTCTATCATGGCTATTTTAGGGGATGATGTGGATTATTCCTTTCGAGAGTTGGTGGAAAAGACGCCTGACTTGACGCTCTACCGCAGGGATGAGATGGGTGAGTTTATCACACTGCGCATTCGTTTTGCCAGAAACCGTCATGACAGTGGTTTTGTGACGGGACTTGTTGCGGTTTCACACGATGCGACAGAGCAGGAAAAGGAAGAGCGTGAGCGCAGACTCTTTGTCTCTAACGTTAGTCATGAGTTGCGCACACCCTTGACCTCAGTCAAGTCTTATCTCGAAGCCTTGGACGAGGGTGCGCTAAAAGAAGAAGTCGCTCCTAGCTTTATCAGAGTGTCGCTTGATGAGACCAACCGCATGATGCGGATGATTTCAGATTTGCTTGCGCTGTCTCGTATTGACAATCAAGTGACGCAGCTAGAGGTGGAGATGACTAACTTCACTGCCTTTATCACAGCGATTCTCAATCGCTTTGACCAAATCACAGCGCAACAATCCACTCATAAAAAGATTGAAATTATCCGAGATTATCCGCTGAGCCCGATTTGGACAGAGATTGACACCGACAAGATGACCCAAGTTTTAGACAATATCCTAAACAACGCCATCAAATATTCACCAGACGGCGGTAAGGTCACTGTTAGTATGCAAACAACGGAAAGCCAGCTGATTTTATCCATCTCTGATGAGGGCTTAGGGATTCCAAAGAAAGATTTGCCTTTGATTTTTGACCGTTTTTACCGTGTGGACAAGGCACGCAGCCGTGCACAGGGTGGTACTGGTCTTGGTTTATCCATTGCCAAGGAAATTGTCAAGCTCCATAAGGGCTTTATCTGGGCAAAGAGCGATTATGGCAAGGGGTCAACCTTTACGATTGTCTTGCCGTATGACAAAGAAACCGTCGTTTATGACGAATGGGAAGAAGAGGAAGATTAAGCATGCTTGAAGAAAAAGGGTTTCAGTACAGTATTTTAGCTTCTGGTTCTAGTGGCAATGCCTTCTACGTCGAAACACCTAAACAAAAGCTCTTGATTGATGCGGGATTGACTGGTAAAAAAATTACCAGTCTTTTAGCTGACATCGGACGCACACCAGAAGATTTGGATGCTATTTTAGTGACGCATGAGCACTCAGACCATATCAAAGGTGTCGGCGTTCTTGCCCGCAAATACAAACTCGATGTCTATGCCAATGAAGCCACGTGGAAAATCATAGACGACAAAAACATGATAGGAAAGCTTGATGTCGCTCAAAAGCATGTCTTTGGGCGTGACAAGACGCTTACCTTTGGTGATTTGGATATTGAGAGCTACGGGGTGAGTCACGATGCGGTTGATCCGCAGTTTTACCGTCTGATAAAGGATGACAAGAGCTTTGTCATGCTGACAGATACAGGCTATGTCAGTGACCGTCTAGCAGGTCTGATTGAAAATGCAGACGCTTACTTGATTGAGTCCAATCATGATATTGATATTTTGCGCTCGGGGAGTTATCCGTGGAGTTTGAAGCAGCGGATTTTATCTGATAAAGGACATCTCTCCAATGAAGACGGCGCAGAAACCATGATTAGAACAATCGGTCAACGCACAAAAAAAATCTATCTTGGGCATTTGAGCCAAGAAAATAATATAAAAGAATTAGCGCATATGACGATGGAGACCCAACTCATGTCAGCCGACTTTGGCGTTGGCAGTGACTTTAAGGTCTTGGACACATCGCCAGATCATGCGACCCCTTTGACACGGATTTAGAGAGTGGGACAAAAATCGGTCATTTCGTAGAAATGCGATTTTGTCGTCCCACCTCCGCAAAATTGAGTAGGGTTCTAAAAGTTGATTTATCAACGTATTAGAGCCCACTAGCAGGGATTGATTGGCACCAAAGTGCCTAATCAATTGTGCATGGGAAACTCTAAAGCGACTAAAGTCACTAGAGTTTCTCCAAACCACTGCGTCTCGCATATAAATCTATAAATTGAGAAGCTGAAAACTATTTGCCTCAGCTTCAAAAGAGGTTTTTCACAAACAAAGCCTCTTTTTCATTTTTTGATATTTTTGGTATAATAAGAAAGACTTTTATATAGACATGAGAGGGAGAATAAAAAATAATGAAAACATTAGAAGAAAAACTGTCAATAGACTATGGCATTGTCTTTGATGATAAATCTTTATTAGACACGGCTTTTACACATACATCCTATGCGAACGAACACCGTCTCCTAAAGATTTCACATAATGAGCGTTTGGAATTTTTAGGAGACGCTGTTCTGCAACTGATTATTTCACGCTATTTATTTGAAAAATACCCGAAAAAACCAGAGGGTGATTTGTCTAAACTGCGCTCTATGATTGTACGTGAGGAAAGTTTAGCTGGCTTTTCACGCTACTGTGGCTTTGACGCTTATGTCAAGCTTGGTAAGGGTGAGGAAAAGTCAGGTGGACGTGAGCGAGCAACGATTTTAGGAGACTTGTTTGAAGCCTTTTTAGGTGCGCTTTTGCTGGATAAGGGAGTGGACGCCGTTGAGACTTTTCTCAATCAAGTAGTCATTCCTCAAGTTGAAAAGGGCAATTACCAAAAGGTGCGTGACTACAAGACAGCCCTTCAAGAGAAACTACAGGTCAATGGTGATGTGGCGATTAGCTATCGTGTCACTAAAGAGTCTGGACCAGCCCATGCCAAGGTGTTTGAGGTGAGCGTCTTTGTCAATGACAAGGCAATCAGCTCTGGTAGTGGCAAGTCTAAAAAACAAGCAGAGCAAGCAGCTGCTAAAGAAGCGCTTGAGCGACTGAGTGAGGACTAAATGTTTCTAAAAGAAATTGAGCTGCAAGGCTTTAAGTCCTTTGCAGATAAGACAAAAATTGAGTTTGACAGAGGTGTGACTGCCATTGTCGGACCCAACGGCTCTGGTAAGAGTAATATCACAGAGAGTCTGCGTTGGGCGCTGGGAGAGTCTAGTGCCAAGAGTCTGCGTGGTGGCAAAATGCCAGACGTTATTTTTGCAGGGACACAGAGTAGAAAAGCTCTGAACTATGCCTATGTTGCGGTGACACTTGATAACAGCGACCAGTTTATCGAGCAGGCGAGTGAGCTGATACGTGTGGAGCGTCGTATTTTTAGAAATGGTGACAGCGAGTATCTCATCGATGGGCGCAAGGTCCGCTTGCGTGATGTGCATGAGCTGTTTATGGATACAGGTCTTGGACGTGATTCCTTTTCGATTATCTCGCAAGGACGTGTCGAGGAAATCTTTAACAGCAAGCCGCAAGAGCGCAGAGCGATTTTTGAGGAAGCTGCTGGTGTCTTAAAATACAAGACCCGCAAAAAAGAAACACAGACCAAGCTCAATCAAACGCAGGACAATCTCGATCGCCTAGAAGATATTATCTACGAGCTGGATACACAAGTCACTCCACTCAAAAAACAAGCAGAGACAGCCAAGCGCTTTTTGGAGCTGGATGGTGAGCGAAAAGTGCTTGATTTGGCGATTTTGGTTGAGGACATCAAGGAGCAAAAGCTGGCACTTAGCACTCAAAAAGAAGAGTTAGCAGCTGTCAAGGAGAGTTTGTCTGCCTATTACGACAAGCGCCAAAAACTAGAGGACAAAAGTCAGAAGCTCAAGGACAGGCGCCGTAAACTCTCAGATAAAAGCCTAACAAAGCAAAAAGAACTGCTGGATGTCACTCAGCTAAGTGCTGATTTGGAGCGCCAGATTGAAGTGACCCAGCTTGCTAGTGACCAGTCCACTCAAAAAGCAGCGCAGCTCACGGAGCAGGCTAAAAAGCTTGAAGAGACGATTGAGCAGACCAAGGCTGCTCTAAGTGAAAAAACAGCTAGTCTAGCTAGCTTAAAAGCCAAGCTAGAGCAGGAACGCTCAAGTATTGCAAAACTAGAGACGGATTTGGAGCAATATCGCCACAATCCCGACCAGCTCATCGAGCAGTTGCGTGAGCAGTTTGTGGATATAATGCAAAAGGAAGCCGAGCTTTCTAACCAAAAAACGGCTCTCAAAGCGCAAAAAAACAGTCAAGAACAGCAGTCTGCCTTTAGACAAGAAGAAATCCAGCAATTAGCGCAAGAGCTCTCTAAGCTCAAGAAGGAAGAAGCCAACCAGCAGGCGCTATTAGAGGACGCCAGTCAGTCTGTCAAAGAGCTACTAGAGCAGTACCAAGAAAAGGCAACAGCGCTTGAAAGCGCTGAAGCAACTTATCGTACTCAGCAAGACCAGCTTTTTAAGCAACTGGATAATATCAAGTCTAAAAAGGCGAAAAAAGCGAGCCTTGAGTCTATCTATAAAAACCACAGCCATTTCTACGCTGGTGTCAAGGCGATCTTGCAAGAAAAGAGTCTGACTGGCATTATTGGTGCGGTTAGCGAGCATCTCTCCTTTTCACCACGCTATCAGACAGCGCTTGAGATAGCGCTTGGTGCGAGTAGCCAGCATATCATCGTTGAGGATGAAAATGCAGCCAAGCAGGCAATTGCTTTTCTAAAGCAAAATCGACGTGGGCGAGCGACCTTCTTGCCACTGACCACGATTTCCTCTCGCCAGTTGGCTTCACATCAGCTTGAAACTTTGGAGACTAGCCAAGGGTTCTTGGGGATTGCCAGTCAGTTGGTCAGCTATGAGCCTAAGCTATCTCATATTATGAGTAATCTCCTTGGTTTGACGGCGATTTTTGATAGCATTGAACATGCTAATCAAGCTGCCAAGCGCCTGTCTTATCGGGTGCGTATAGTGACCTTGGATGGTACAGAGATTAGAGCTGGCGGTTCTTTTTCTGGTGGGGCCAATCGTGGCAATAACACGACCTTTATCAAGCAAGAGCTCGACCAAGTGGAAAAAGAGTTGAAAACACTTGAAGAGAAGCAAATAGCTCATGAAAAAGAGGTCGCTTCGCTAAAAGAAAGGCTGGAATCTGAGAGAGAAAAACTTGCCCTTATCAAGGAAGAGGGCAATCAAAAGAGGCTAGAAGAACAGGCAGCTCAACTGTCCTACAAGCAAGTCACGGAGCGTCTATCAGATGTTGAGGAGACTTATCAAACTCTGAAAGGCCATGTTGAGAATGAGTCAGAGCCTGCTTTCGATACTCTTTGGCAGGAGCTAGAGGAGGAGCTAAATGAGCTAGCGCAGAAAAAAAGTGCGCTCTCACAGCAAATCGAGCAACTCAAGACCGACAAAGACAGCTTTGACACTGGTGTGGCCCGTCTGTCAGAGCAGCTATCGCAGGCAAAATTGCAGGAGCGTGAACTGCTTAGTGAGATGAAGTTTGAAAAAGCCAATCAATCTCGCCTAAAAGCTGATGTAGAGAGTTACCAAACAGAACTCACCAGCCTAACAGCAGCCCTTTCTCAGCAAGACCAAGCAGATGATAGTCTCTTGCCACGCTTAAAAGCACAGCTAGAGCAGGCAAGAGAGCACAAAAGCAGCTTGGAGCAGGAGCAAATCAGTCTGCGTTTTGAGCTAGAAGACCTTGAAGCGCAAATCGATGAGACCAATCAAGCGCTAGCAAAAGAAAGCCAGCAAAACGAGCAATTCATCCGCAAGCAGGCGCAGATTGAAGCTATGATTGAAACCATTGAAAAGCAGCTGCGTCAATTTGCTCGTCGCTTGAGCGAGGAGTATCAGTATACTCTAGAAGACGCCAAGGAAGAAGCACATGTGCTTGAGAACCTTGAGCTTGCTAGAGAGCAGTTGCGCACGCTTCAGCGTCAGATTAAGGACCTAGGTCCTGTCAATCTGGACGCTATTGAGCAGTTTGAGGAGGTCAGTCAGCGCCTTGATTTCCTCAACACGCAAAAAGAGGACTTGGTAGACGCCAAAAATCTCTTGTTGACGACGATTTCAGATATGGATGAGGAGGTCAAACAGCGCTTTAAGCTGACCTTTGAAGCCATTCGAAACAGTTTCAAGCAGACCTTTACGCAGATGTTTGGCGGAGGAAGCGCCGACTTGATGTTGACGTCTGAGGACTTGCTAGAGGCAGGCATTGAGATATCAGTGCAACCTCCAGGCAAGAAAATCCAGTCGCTCAACCTCATGTCTGGTGGTGAAAAAGCCTTGTCCGCTCTAGCTCTGCTATTTGCCATCATCCGTGTCAAGACCATACCGTTTGTTATCCTAGATGAGGTCGAAGCCGCGCTCGATGAGGCAAATGTCAAGCGTTTTGGGGACTACCTCAACCGCTTTGACCAATCCAGTCAGTTCATCGTTGTGACGCACCGCAAGGGCACCATGGCAGCAGCTGACAGTATCTATGGGGTCACCATGCAAGAATCTGGTGTCTCACGTATCGTCTCCGTCAAGCTAAAAGACGCTGAAAACTTGACGACGGCTTAGTTGTCGTGACTTATAGATAGTATGAGAAATTTCCTCATTTTTGAGGAAATTTTTTATATGTTCAAAAGTGTAACCGCTTGCTATAATAAAAGAAAAAGCAAATTCAAACTAAGGAGGACTTGAGGATGTCAACACTACCAAAAGATTTTTTGTGGGGCGGTGCAGTCGCTGCTCATCAGCTAGAAGGTGGCTGGCAAGAAGGCGGTAAAGGCGTCAGTGTAGCAGATGTCATGACAGCGGGTCGTCACGGTGTGGCACGTGAAATTACAGCAGGTGTAGTGGAAGGAAAATACTATCCCAACCATGAGGCTATTGATTTTTACCATCGTTATAAGGAGGACATTGCCCTCTTTGCAGATATGGGCTTTAAGTGCTTTAGGACATCAATTGCTTGGACCCGCATTTTTCCTAAAGGCGATGAGCTTACTCCAAATGAAGAGGGGCTTCAATTTTATGATGATCTCTTTGATGAGTGCTTGAAATACGGCATTGAGCCTGTGGTCACCCTGTCTCACTTTGAGCTGCCTTATCACTTAGTGACAGAGTATGGTGGCTTTCGCAATCGCAAGGTTATTGATTTCTTTGTCCGCTTTGCAGAAGTCTGCTTTAAGCGCTACAAGGATAAGGTCAAATACTGGATGACCTTTAACGAAATCAACAACCAAGCCAATTACCAAGAGGATTTTGCACCTTTTACCAACTCAGGCATTGTCTACACTGATGAGGACAATCGTGAGGCGGTCATGTATCAGGCAGCCCACTATGAGCTGGTGGCGTCAGCCCGTGCAGTCAAGATCGGGCATGAGATTAATCCAGACTTTCAGATTGGCTGTATGATTGCCATGTGTCCTATTTACCCAGCGACTTGCAACCCTAAGGATGTCCTCTTAGCACAAAAAGCCATGCAAAAGCGTTATTACTTTGCGGATGTTCATGTGCATGGCTTCTACCCAGCGCATATCCTTAAATATTGGGAGCGCAAGGGCTACGAGCTGGACGTGACAGAGGAGGATAAGCAGGATTTGCTTGCCGGTACGGTGGATTACATCGGCTTTAGCTACTATATGTCCTTTGCTATTTCTTATCATCGAGACAATCCACATTATGATTACATTGAGACAGAGGATTTGGTGAAAAATGACTATGTCAAGGCTTCGGAGTGGGACTGGCAGATTGACCCAGAAGGTCTTCGCTATGCCCTCAACTGGTTCACAGATATGTACCATCTGCCTTTGTTTATTGTGGAAAATGGTTTTGGAGCCATTGACCAAGTGGCAGAAGACGGCATGGTGCACGATGACTATCGGATCGATTACCTAGCAGCCCATATTGCTGAGATGAAAAAGGCAGTCATTGAAGATGGGGTTGATCTCATAGGTTACACTCCTTGGGGCTGTATTGACCTCGTCTCTGCAGGAACTGGCGAGATGAGGAAGCGCTATGGCTTTATCTATGTAGACAAGCACGATGATGGGACAGGTACCTATGCTCGCAGCCCTAAGAAATCCTACGCTTGGTACAAGCAAGTCATCGCAACAAATGGTGAAGAATTGTAAGACAAAAGAGAAAGTGACAGTTGTTGCTTTCTCTTATCTTTAGGAAAATAGAAAGGAAATCAGCATGATTGGTGCAATCGCAGCGGTGTTAACGACTCTAGCTTTTTTGCCACAGGTGATTAAGACCATCAAAACCAAGGATACGTCGGGAATTTCTCTGGGTATGTATGCTATGCAAGTGACAGGGATTGGGCTTTGGCTGGCACACGGGATTCACATTGGCGATATGCCACTTATCCTAGCTAATAGCATCTCCCTTGTCCTGTCAGGGACGATTTTGTACTATAAGGTTCGGTCTTCGTAGGGATTGATTTTTGACTTGCGGAAATACACGAAAAAATTTCCGCATTGAAGCGGAAGAAAAAGCTATTTACAATGTAAGCGTTTTATATTATCATAATCTTATCATAAAAATAGTAAAAGGAGTCTATATTATGGCAAAAGCATTGATTATTTGTGCAGGTGGGATGTCATCCTCAATGATTGCAAAGAAAACCGCTACACTTCTTCAAGAACAGGGAGAAAACATCGAAATGGATGCTGTAGGTGTCCCAGAAGGTCAAAAACGTATTGAAGCAGATAAATATGACCTTTATCTGGTCAGCCCACAAACAAAAATGAACTTCAAGCAATTAGCAGATGCAGCTGCTAAAACAGGAAAACCTATTGTCCAAATTCCTCCGCAAGCCTATGTTCCTATTCCTATGGGAATTGAAAAGATGGCTAAATTAGTCAAGGAAAATATCTAGTCACTGTTTCTCAAAATGCTTGCCATTTTGGCTGGGGGTTGTGGTGTTACATCAAAAAGAAATGCGGATGCTCCAGTTTTTAGTGGAGAATAAAAAACGATTTGTCACTAGTAAAGAGCTAGCTGCCTATCTTGGTTGTTCTGATAGAACAGTACGCACTTACTATAAGACGATTTTAGATTATCTAAAATCAGCCTATGACGGTGTGACTGTCTCTTCTAAACCAGGTCGGGGCTATCAGCTTAAGGTTGACAATGAGGACGTTTATGCGACTTTCTTAGAAGAAAATCCGATCAATGAGCATGGTATTTGCTGTAGCGAATCCATTGATATCAATGATCGCTACAACTATCTTTTAAACAAACTACTCTTTGAACAAAATGAGATTTACTTTGATGACTTAGTTGATGAGCTTTATGTCAGTCGCTCGACCTTATCAGCAGATTTCAAGAAGATACGATGTAAGTTAGCTCCTTACCATCTCAAAATTGAAAGTAAGGCAAATAAAGGCGTCTTTGTAACAGGCTTAGAGCGTGATAAAAGACGATTTATCATCGATCACTTTATCGATTCTGGTTTTATTCACACCATGCACTCTTATGTGGATAATCGTTTGTTAAATCAGGTGATTTCCTTTGAAGAGTTGACAATCATTGTCTTGGATGAATGCCGTGAGGCTCATTTGAAATGTTCTGATTTTGCGATTCAAAATTTGATTATTCATATTGCATTGACCATTCGGCGGGTGACAGAGGGTTTTCAAATTTTGCAGATTGATGAATCAGCCCATTTACAAAATTTGCCTGAGAGCGAAGTCGCTCATCGTATCTTAAACCGCATTTCAACGGTAACTCATATTGATTTTCCGATAGAAGAGGTGGATTACATTACCCTTCATTTGGTATCTAAAGGTTATGGTTTATCGCATGGGCATTTTAGTAATTCATCTGAGATGATTCGTCAAGAGTTATTGCAAGCGCTTCATAAGGTGAATGATGAGGTGGAAGTGGATTTCCAACTGATTGAGGGACTAGTTGCCCACCTTGCTACCTTGCTTATTCGACTAGAAAATCAAGTCGTTTTGGAAAATCCTTTAAGCGATGACATTCAAACAAAGTATCAAGATATGTTTTGCTTGGGACGTCGCGTTATGGACGCTATGCCAACTTTTAAAGCTTTCAATTTGTCAGACCATGAAATTGCTTATGTTGCCCTACATTTTATGGCAGCAAAGGAAAGGAAGAAAGAGGAGAAGAAGTTCAACATTTTAGTTATTTGTGCAACGGGTTATGGAAGTGCGCAAATGTTAAAAAGCCGCATAATCAACGAATTAGGTAACCTAGTCCATATTGTTGATGTGATTGGTTATTATGAAATTACGGATGAAAAACTCCAAGGGATTGATTTCATTATATCATCCATTGATTTGTCAAATTTAATTTTTAATATGCCTGTTTTTACGGTTTCAGTCTTTCTCAAAGAGGAAGAGGTTCAGAAAGTGCGACACGAGATTTCCTGCCTAAGAAAGTCTGATAAGGAAACAATCGTCCATTCTGATGAAAAGGCAATAGATGATATAGAAAGTCAGTTTGATGCTTATTTCTCAGAAAAATCATTTTTATACTTGGACAAAGCAGATAAGGATACAGTTATTAACAATCTGCTAGCTAGTATGGCTGAAGGAGAGGGAGAGCATTTTGTGGAGAGGATGCAAAAAATGCTAGCCCAGCGTGAATCGATGAGTTCTGTCATTTTTAGTGACCGTGTTGCAGTCCCTCATCCGATAAAAGCAGTTGCTAGCAAACATCAAATTGGTGTCGCTATCATTAAGGATGGTTTGAGATGGAACGCTGACTATCCTCACATCCAATTTGTCTTTTTGTCCTCAATGTCCATTTATGACAATGACGGTTTACCCGAGCTTGTTTCTTACATTGTAGATTTGGTTGATCGAAAAGACATTCAGGAGCAGCTCTTAGATTGTCAAACATTTGAACAGTTTAAGGCATTATTTTTGAAAATAAAAGAAAGGAAACCGCATCAATGAACACAGAAGAGTTGCAAGTGGCAGCTTTTGAGATTATTTTGAACTCAGGAAATGCCAGAAGTATTGTACACGAAGCCTTTGAGGCGATGCGAGAGGGCAAGTACGATTTAGCTACAGAAAAATTAAAGGCTTCTAACGAAGAGCTACTCAAAGCCCATCAAGCACAGACCGATCTTTTACAAGAGTATGCTTGTGGTACAGAGATTAATGTTGAGATTATCATGGTACATGCCCAAGACCACCTCATGACCACCATGACACTTAGAGAAGTGGCGCTTGAGATGTTGGAATTGTACAAGAAAGTGGGATAAGGAAAGGAAGCCCAATGCATAAGAAAAATGTTAGAGAAACGCATTCTCAAAAATCAAGAGAGACATTAAAGAGAGAAACGGCTTTAAAAAACTCTTTTTTCAATCGTTATATGCTGTTTAGGTATTCTTTGGCATTGTTTTTCTTTTCTAACGTCTATTGGCTTATTATCTTATGGACGCAAGTGAGTTTTTATATTATCATTCCGATAATTTTGCTTATCTTTATTGTCTGGTCTTATGCGGAGCAGTTTAGGATGTATGGGACAAAAAACGTTTACTTGACAATAACAAGAGGGACACTTTATTTTCAAGGGATAGTTCAGCTGTTGCTACTTTTAATGATTGTTATGACCAATCAATTTTCAACGCTGTTTCCGATTTTTGCGGATAATCAAGTCGGTCATCTCTTTATTGCGATTATCTTAATCTTAGGTTTACTACTTGTTTTCTATAATTTAGGAAGAATACAAGAGATTTTAGCCAATAAAGATAGGTATTATGTGCGGTTTCAAACGATTGAAAAATATCATCACTAATATTTAGGAGGAGTTCTCATGGACGAACAAAAAGGATTCTTTGGGCTGTTGGATAAATATCTGATGGGACCAATGGGAGTTATTGCGCAGTACAAGGTTGTGCGTGCGATTACGGCTGCAGGTATGGCAGCAGTTCCATTTACAATTGTTGGGTCAATGTTTTTAGTATTCAGCATTTTGCCGCAATCTTTTAAATTTTGGCCTGTTGTTGCCCAGCTATTTTCAGCATCATTTGATAAATTTACAGACTTGTATATGGTTGCTTATTATGCCACTATGGGAGCTTTGTCTCTATACTTTGTTTTATCAATGGCGTATGAGTTGACGAAAATTTACGCAGAGGAGGAAGACTTAGATTTGAATCCTCTTAACGGTGCTTTACTTGCCTTGTTTGCTTTTATCATGACGGTTCCTCAAATTGTTTTTGATGGTGGTGTCATGTCAGCAGTGACAAGTTTGAAAGAAGGCAGTGTTATTGTAGATGGCTGGGCGATGTCTAATGGTGTCACTCGTTTTGGAACGGGTGGGATTTTCACAGGGATTATCATGGCTGTTATCACCGTCTTGCTTTATCGAATGTGTGTAAAGCACAACTGGGTTATCAAAATGCCTGAGTCTGTTCCAGAAGGTGTCTCTCGTGGATTTACAGCTCTTATTCCGGGGTTTGTAGTAGCCTTTGTGGTTATTCTGATTAACGGTGCTTTTGTTGCACTAGGAACAGACATATACAAGGTTATTTCTATTCCGTTCTCATTTGTCGGTCACCTGACAAATACATGGATTGGGCTTGTCATCATCTATCTATTGACACAAGCTCTTTGGATTGTCGGTATCCACGGTGCCAATATCATCTTTGCTTTTGTCAATCCAATTGCTCTTGCCAATGTAGCAGCCAATGCAACTGAAGGAGCACGCTATATTGTTGCGGGTGAATTTTCAAATATGTTTGTTATTGCTGGTGGTTCAGGAGCTACACTAGGTTTGTGTATTTGGTGTGCTTTCAGGGCTCGTTCTCAACAATTAAGTGCTATCGGAAAGGCCTCTGTTGTGCCAGGTATCTTTAATATCAATGAACCTTTAATCTTTGGTTTACCTATTATCTATAACCCAGCTCTAGCTATCCCATTTATCTGCGCTCCAATTGTTTCTATGACGATTTATTACTTTGCGATGAAATTAAATCTCATTCATGCCATTGTGGCTCAAGTGCCATGGCCTACGCCAGTGGGGATTGGGGCATTTATTGGTACGGCAGATGTCAAAGCTATTCCTTTAGCGATTATCTGTGCTATCGCAGCCTTCCTCGTTTATTGGCCATTTCTTCGTCGCTATGATAGACAACTCTTAAAAGAAGAGGGTCTATCTGAGTAATAAGTAAAGAAAAATCAACTATCTCCGTCAAGCTAAAAGACGCTGAAAGCTTGACGACAGTTTAGTAACTTTCTTTTAGAATAAAAGGGCTTTTTCGGTCAAGAAAGCCCTTTTTATGATACAATAGAACTATATTGCCTATGAAAGAGATGGATATGATAAAACTAGTAGCAACTGATATGGACGGCACTTTTTTAGATGCCAATGGGACTTATGATAAGAAGCGCCTGCAAAAGGTCTTAGCAGGTTTTAAGGAAAAAGGGATTTTGTTTGTTGCGGCGTCTGGTCGCTCACTTCTAGCCCTAGAGGATTTGTTTGCCGATTTTCGTGACCAGATGGCTTTTGTCGCCGAAAATGGCAGTGCTCTAGTGGTTGATGGCGAGTTGACTTTTGAGGAACATTTGACCAAGGAGCAATATCTGGAAATCACTCAACTTCTCACTTCTAGCCCCTACATGAATGGACACGATTACCTCTTGTCAGGAAAAAACGGCGCTTACGTCCATCAAGATGTCAGCGACGATTACGTGACCTTTATCTCAAACTACTATGAGAATGTTCAGCGTGTGCCGTCTTTTGAGGATGTGGACGATGTGATTTTCAAGCTGACGGCGAATTTCACAGCAGAAACGGTGCGTGAGGGCGAAAAATGGGTGACCGAGCGTCTGTCCTATGCCAATGCAGTGACAACTGGTTTTCAGTCCATTGATATTATCCTAAACACTGTCACCAAGCGAACAGGACTCGAGGCTCTTTGTGAGCAATTGCATATCAAGCAAGAAGAAGTCCTTGCTTTTGGGGACAATCTCAATGATTATGAAATGCTAGAGTTTGCCGGCACCGCTATTGCTACAGACAACGCACGTGATGAGATAAAGGCGATTAGCCAAGAAGTGATTGGTCCTTGTGAGGATGAGTCTGTGATGACCTACATGGAGGAGATGTTAGATGACAAGAAAAGACATTAAGATTATTGCCATTGACCTTGACGGTACTTTGTTCAATGCCAAAAAAGAAGTGAGCGAGGAAAACCGTAGAGCGCTTGAGCGTGCTCGCCAAAAGGGCGTGAAAGTCGTCATCACGACTGGTCGCCCGCTAAAAGCGATTGGCAACCTCCTGTCTGATCTTCACTTAGTGTCTGACGAGGACTACTGTATCACTTTTAACGGTGGGCTTGTGCAGCGCACGACAGGCGAGATTTTGGACAAGTCTGCTCTGACCTATGAGGACTTGAAAACCATTCACTCTTACCTAGAGCCACTGGGGCTTCCCTTTGACGTGCTTAGTGACGGTATCGTCTATAGCTTGCCGTCTAAGGGCAATAAATCGCTCTACCACACAGCCAATCCCTTGCTGACCTTTGTCGAAGTGGAGCGCTTTGAGGATATTCCTCTAGATGTCCCTTACAATAAAGTAGTAACGGTGACAGATGAGCACTTTTTAGATGAGCAATTAACTAAATTGCCAGAAGCTGTTTATAGCGATTATGAAGCCTTCAAATCACGGGAAATCATCTTTGAAATCATGCCAAAAGGCGTGCATAAAGCCAGCGGTTTAGCGCACCTCTGCGACCACCTAGGGTTGACTAGTGATAATGTCATGGCGCTAGGTGATGAGGCAAATGATATCAGCATGCTTGAGTGGGCAGGGCTAGGGGTCGCTATGGCAAATGCCACAGACCAAGTCAAACACATCGCAGATAAGGTGACCACACGCAGCAATGAAGACTCCGGCGTTGCCGAAGCGATTGAACAGTATGTATTAAGAGAGGAAGACTAATGGGTTTATTTGACCGATTATTTGGACGTAAAAAAGAAAACGAGAGTGAAGTAGTAGACACAGCGCCTACTGCAGAACAGTCAGCAGAAGAAGCAAGCAGTGAGCTTGTAGAGGAAAAGGTGACTTCTGAAGATACAGCAGAAACAGCTGTTATCACTGAGGAAGTCGTAGAAACGATTGACTCGAGCGAAGAAGAGGACACTGCCCAAAACTTAGAAGTTCCAGTTGATGTTGCAAGCGTTGAAGAAGCGGTCGAGCAAGACACAACTCCACAAGAACCAGAAGATGCGATTGTTGAAGAAGCAACTGAAACTAGCGAAGTAGCTGTATCTCAAGATTCAGTTGAAGATGAACCAACTCAACAATCAGAAACACCAGTCGAAGTTACTACAACCGTTGTTGAAGCAGTTGAGCTAGACACTCCACAGGAGTCAGAAGATACGGTTGAGGAGAAAACAGAGTCCTCTGAAGTGACCAGTGACGGCGAGGAGATAGCTGACTCACAAGCACCTGCTACAGAGGATAGTCCTAAGGAAAAAACGACACCGTCAAAGGCTGAGCAAGATTTCATGGCAGAATACTACGCCAAGCGTGCGGCTATTGAAAAGTCGCTAGCTGACGGGACATTTGAGCAAAATAAAGCTGAGGAAAAAGAAAGCTCTACAGAAGAGCCTGTAGTCGAAGTCGTTGAGACCACCGAGGAAAAATACAACCGCAGCTTGAAAAAAACACGTACAGGCTTTGGCGCAAGGCTCAATGCCTTTCTTGCCAATTTCCGTCGTGTGGATGAGGATTTCTTTGAGGAACTCGAGGAGTTGCTTATCCTGTCTGACGTTGGGGTCAATGTTGCTACACAATTGACAGAGGATTTGCGCTATGAAGCCAAGCTAGAAAATGCCAAGAAAGCCGATGAGCTTCGCCGTGTCATTATCGAAAAACTGGTGGACATTTACGAAAAGGACGATGTCTACAATGAAAGTATCAATTTCCAAGATGGCTTGACCGTCATGCTCTTTGTTGGTGTCAACGGCGTCGGCAAAACCACCTCTATCGGAAAACTTGCCTACAAGTACAAGCAAGAAGGCAAGAAAGTCATGCTGGTCGCAGCTGATACTTTCCGTGCTGGAGCGGTAGCGCAGTTGGTTGAGTGGGGGCGCCGTGTGGATGTGCCTGTCGTGACAGGACCTGAAAAGGCAGACCCAGCCAGTGTCGTCTTTGACGGTATGGAAAAGGCTGTCGCTGAGCAGGTGGACATTCTCCTCATTGATACCGCAGGACGCTTGCAAAATAAAGATAATCTCATGGCAGAGCTTGAAAAGATTGGACGTATCATCAAGCGTGTCGTCCCAGACGCACCGCACGAAACCCTGCTAGCGCTCGACGCCTCAACGGGACAAAATGCGCTGAGTCAAGCCAAGGAATTTTCAAAAATTACACCGCTCACAGGTATCATCCTCACTAAAATTGACGGTACCGCAAAAGGTGGTGTGGTGCTCGCCATCCGCCAAGATCTGGATATCCCAGTCAAGTATATCGGCTTTGGTGAGAAAATCGATGACATCGGTGAGTTCCACTCAGAAGACTTCATGCGTGGTCTTTTGGAGGATATCATCTAATAAGCACTAAAAAACTATCTTCTCACTTTATGGTATCAGTAGAAGATAGTTTTTTAGTGACCTTATTCAAATACCTTTTTTAACATCTTTTCGACGTCAAAGATTAACTGCTCTTTAGAACATGTTTCTTGGTGCTTTAACCACCAGCGACTAGCATAGATGAGACTCCCAAAAAGCATTTGGACATAGAGAGAGGTATTGGCATTTTCTCTAACATCTCTTTTTAGTTTCTCTTCAAGATAATCTGTTGTGGCCTTTGAGGAGATGTTAATCATATGTTCAAGGACTTGAAAATTATCCGTCTGTTTGAATAAATTTGGATGGTTTTCTATGAATGCTAACCCTTGTTCAAAAATAGCTAGGTAAAGTTGATAAGTGGAAGCGTCTTTAGAGAGATCTTGCGCTTTGGACAAATAGTCTGCCTGTAAATCTTGAATCATAAAGCTAAAAAAATCATACTTATCGGAAAAATGATTATAAAAAGTTGCAGTGCGGGTCTGTACTTTAGCACAAAGTTCTCTAACGGTAATACGCTCAAAACTTTTTTCATCAAGCAAATCTTCCATAGCTTGAATGAGAGCTGCATAAATCTTTTGGGTTCTTAAATCTCTTATTTTTTCTGGCATCGTATTTCCTAACATGATATAAAGCGTAGCATATTTTTTCTAAGTGTCAATTAAGTTGTATTTATACCTAGATTGACCTTTTTTTGATAATTCAAAATGATTATAATGTAGAACATAGTAGAAGTCAACTAGACAGCTACTAAGGATATGAATTGGAGGAATAGAACTATGGTACGTGCAAGACTTATGGATAAACCTGAAGATTTTCAAAATCTAGGGATTAACCCTGATAAGGTTGAACTTTGGGAAGGCGGACGTCGCAATTCAGACGCTATTGGAAATAACGAAGTGTGGTATTTTGATGGTAATTTTGACGATGGTAGTAAAGTGGTTATTGGTTTTAGACCAAAGACAGTAGCTGGTATGCGTGAGACGGGTTGGACACCAAATCTTAATCTCGCTATCACAAGACCAGACGGAACAACGACTCAAGAGTTTACTTTCTATGATGGTAATGATTGTCAAATGAGTACTGAAAAAACGGATGTCACTTACGGTTCAGATTATTGTCGTGGAGACTTTAAAGACTATGATATTCATATCGAAAGTACAGAAAGTCTTGCTTGTGATTTGCATTACCATGCTGTGGTTGAGCCTTTTAGACAAGGAACGTCTGTTATTGCATTAGGAGATAATGACGAGTATTACTACACTGACCTCTGTGTCCCTAGATGTGAAATTACAGGTAGTTTAACTTACGATGGAAAAACAGTAAATGTTCACGGTTATGGTTATCATGACCACCAATGGTTTAATATCTCTTTGTTTGAGGCTTTCCATCACTGGTTGTGGGGACGTATGTACACTGAAAAATACACTCTCTACATTTATGATTTCGTTTGTTCTGAGCGCTTTGATTTTGCTAAAGTTCCTTTCTTTATTGTGGCAGACAATGAGACAGGAAAGATTATTTTTGAAACCAATGGGAATTTCAGCAGACAAACTGAACTTGAGATGATGAGTGTTGGCAAAGCATTCCCAAAAACAAGTCACTATACATTCGATAATGGCGATGAGAAAGTGACATTCAACGTTACTTGGCAACAGATTTTGGAGACAAGGGATTCTTATGGCATAGCTCCTGCCAATCAAGCAGAGCTTGAAAAAATCGCAAAAGAACGTGGATTAAGTGATATGCAAAAGGTTGTCAGTACGACAAAGGAACAATATGACGCTATGGGAATACAGCCTACTTATATGCGCTTTTTCGCAGAAGGTGAAATTGCTGTCACTAAAGATGGTGTCACGACTACTAGCAAGGGGGATATGATTTACGAATACAACTATGTCGGAAAGCCAGACAAGCGTGCAGAAGTTTAGGACAAATTACTAAAAGAGCATCCTCTGAGGAATGCTCTTTTAGTTGTTTGCACAAAAGTTTTATCTAAAACACACGATAAACATAAGGGTTATCGGGTTTGCTGGTTTCTTTGGCTTCTGTGATATGCAGAACCGGCAGGGTTTGCTTGAGGGTTTGGTTGTACTCAAGCTGGATTTCTCCGGTAGCTGTTACCCAAGTGTTGTCCTTGAAGGTTTGACTCGTGCCAGTCGTGAGAAGTCCGTAAACGCCAGAGTCTGCGATACAATGGATGATCCCAAAGCGAAAGAGGAATTGATAGCCTGCGTGTTTGGGTTCATTGTAGACAAAGCCTGTGTAGGTGATTTTGCGTCCGGTAAAGCTGTCAGGATAGAGATAGATGAGCTCCATCACTTCCATATAGTTGTCCGTGGTAATCTTGACAGGTCCAGTGCCTTGGTACTTTTTAAGCTCTTTTTTCATCTCTTTTTCGTAAGCGCTAGAGGTGAAAAAGCTGCTGGTATCAGGTTTTAGGTACTGAACAGAAGTCCCGTCCTCACTGACACCGGACTTGCTAGAGCCAGCCGCCAGCGGGAAATTATAGCCTTTAGCTGAAACGGTCGTAGAGTCAAGTGTGACAGTCGGCACCAAAAGTCCAACCAAAACTGGAAAGAGCAGGATAAAGGGGCTGGTAAACTTCGCCCATTTGCCGACCAAGTGGCTGTGCAGTTTTATCTTTTTCATCCAGATGGTCAGCTGCACCACAGCTAGGATGAAAGACAGCACCATAGAGATATAAGCCAAATAGGCGTAGTGTGTATTGATGTACTGGTTGAGCTTGCCTGTGATTTGCAGGTACATGGACAGCTCAAAGTAGCCTGCTAAAACTAAAAAGCGAAACATCACATCACCCCCACAATCAAGCAGTATAGAGCCACCAAGGTCGATGAAATCGTGACAAATTGGATGATGAACTTGGGTTTAAAGCTCTTTGCCATCATCATGAGGTTTTTAATATCGACCATCGGTCCAATGAGTAAGAAGGCCATGACAGGCGCTACACCAAAGGTTGAAAGCAGCGACGCTCCGATAAAGGCATCCGCTTCACTACAAAGTGAGAGGATAAAAGCAAGCAACATCATGACTAAAATCGCCATGAGAGGGCTGTGTCCGATGGTGGTCAAAAATCGTGTTGGGACAAAGATTTGCATGGCAGAAGCCACCAAAGTCCCAAAGACCAAGTAGCGCCCTGTGTCGAAAAATTCATCAACAGCATGCGCTAGCGCTAAGAAAATCTTGCGATACCAGGTCTCTTCCGAATAATCATGAAAATGAGTGTGCCCTGTGCCGTCTTTTAAGATGTCATCATCAAGGACGTAAGCCAGCAGACAACCCAATATCAAAGCAATCAGAAAGGCTCCGACAAGTCGTAACCAGACAAAGCGCATGGAATTCCCAAAAGCAGAGTAAGTTGCAAATAAAACAATGGGATTGATAATCGGTGCGGTTGTCAAAAAAGGAATAGCCGTGTAGGAGGGCACTTTCTTCTCTAGAAAACGGTTGATGATGGGCACGATCCCGCACTCACACGATGGAAAGACAAAGCCAATCAAAGTCCCAAAGACAATTCGCAAGAATTTGTGCTTGGGTAAAAAACGATTGACCACATCTGGAGTGATGTAAACCTCGATAAAACCTGAAAAAATCGCCCCTAAAAGCACAAAAGGCAGTGCCTCGATGATAATGGAGAGAAAAATCGCAAACCATTGCAGGACATTATCAGGTAACTGATTGAAAATCGCCATAGGCTAGATGGTTTCCTTATCTTTTTTATCTTTAGCGTCTTTTTGTTTTTTCTTTTCTTGCTCAGGGTCGATGATAGTCGCAAATTGAGCGAATCTGCGCTCTAAATCGTCTGAACGTTTATGTGTTATCGCCATAAAAAATCCTTCTTTCTAAAAAACTGTGAGAAAACTCACTGATGATTATTATACTACACTTGTCTTAAAATAGCAGAGCAAAAAACTCCCTAGGCTAGGAGCTTTGGGATTAAAATGATGTCCTCTTATCTTTAGCCTGTTCTTGTGGTATAATGGAAGGTATGGAAAATGCAAATATCAAACAGATCGCTACAGATCTTGGTCTAGGTGACCAGCAGGTTGAAAAAGTTATCGAGCTGACAAGTGAAGGCAACACCATCCCTTTCATCGCTCGTTATCGTAAGGAGCTAACGGGAAATCTCGATGAGGTTCAAATCAAGAGCATTATCGAGCTGGACAAGTCCCTCACGGCCCTCTCTGAGCGCAAGGCAGCCGTTCTTGCCAAGATTGAAGAGCAGGGGAAGCTCACTGAAACGCTGAAAAAAGCCATTGAGGACGCCAGCAAACTAGCAGATGTAGAGGAGCTCTATCTACCTTACAAGGAAAAACGTCGCACTAAGGCGACCATTGCTCGTGAAGCTGGGCTTTTCCCTCTGGCACGTCTCATTTTGCAAAATAAAGCGTCGCTTGAAGCAGAAGCTGAGAGCTTTGTTTGCGAGGGATTTGAGACAGCGGACAAGGCTCTTTTAGGAGCAGTTGATATTTTGATTGAAGCCTTGTCTGAGGACGTGTCCATTCGCTCCTTTGTCAATCGTGAAATCGAGCAGCATAGTCTCATTACATCAACGCTCAAGGATGAGTCGCTTGATGAGAAAAAGATTTATCAGATTTACTACGACTTTAGCGAGCCTGTGCGCAAAATGCAGGGCTACCGTGTCCTAGCGCTCAATCGTGGGGAAAAGCAGGGCGTTTTAAAAGTGCACTTTGAGCATAATCTCGATGTCATGACACGCTTTGTGGAGGCTCGTTTCAAAGAAAAAAATGCCTACATCCAAAAAGCCATTCAAGAAGCGCTGAAGAAAAAAATCATTCCCGCCATGGAGCGTCGCATTCGCTCAGAATTGACAGAGCGTGCCGAAGACGGCGCTATCTCACTCTTTGCACAAAACCTGCGCAATCTTCTCTTGGTCTCACCCCTAAAAGGAAAAATGGTGCTCGGTTTTGACCCTGCCTTTAGGACAGGAGCAAAGCTAGCTGTAGTGGATAAAACAGGAAAACTCCTCACCACACAAGTCATCTACCCGGTCCCACCAGCCAACCAAGCTAAGATTGCTCAGTCCAAAAAAGACTTGGCGAAGCTCATCGAGGACTTTGGGATTGAGATTATCGCTATCGGAAACGGTACAGCCAGCCGTGAGAGCGAAGCTTTCGTTGCTGAAGTGCTCAAAGACTATCTAGCTGTTTCTTATGTCATTGTCAATGAAAGCGGAGCGTCGGTCTACTCTGCTAGTGAGTTGGCACGAAAGGAATTTCCGGACCTGACAGTTGAAAAGCGCTCAGCTATTTCCATCGCTCGTCGCCTCCAAGACCCGCTAGCTGAGCTGGTCAAGATTGACCCCAAGTCTATCGGCGTGGGGCAATACCAGCATGACGTCAGCCAGAAAAAACTAGCTGAAAACCTTGACTTTGTCGTGGATACCGTGGTCAACCAAGTCGGTGTCAATGTCAATACCGCAAGCCCAGCCCTTTTATCTCACGTTTCAGGATTGAACAAAACCATTTCTGAAAATATCGTCAAATACCGTGAGGAAAACGGCATGATTGCTTCACGTCAAGACATCAAAAAAGTCCCACGTCTAGGGGAAAAAGCCTTCGAGCAGGCAGCTGGTTTCCTGCGTATTCCAGAGTCTGACAATTTCCTTGATAATACGGGCGTTCACCCAGAGAGCTACAAGGCAGTTGAGCGTCTGCTTGATAAGCTGGACATCACTCAGCTAGACGACAGCAGCAAGCAAAGATTGCAAGCTATTCAAGTCGCTGATATGGCAGAAGAACTCGCTATCGGGCAAGAAACACTAAAAGACATCATCGAGGACTTGCTAAAACCAGGGCGTGATTTGCGGGACCACTTTGCGGCTCCAGTCCTTCGCCAAGACATTTTGGACATTTCAGACCTGTCTCTTGGGCAAAAGCTAGAAGGCACAGTGCGTAATGTCGTGGACTTTGGGGCGTTTGTGGACATTGGTCTCCATGATGATGGTTTGATTCACATCTCGCAGATGAGCACGACCTTTATCAATCACCCTAGCCAAGTGGTCTCTGTCGGTGATATTGTAACGGTTTGGGTCTCAAAGATTGACACTGAACGTGGTAAGATTAACCTGTCCTTAGTTGCGCCAAATGAACTTAACTGAGTATGTCAAAAAAGTCTCCCAAGAAGACTTTAACAAGCCCTTTTTGCACCAAGCTTATTGGAACACTCGCCTAAGAACAACTGGCGGGCGCTTCTTTCCAGCGGATGGTCATTTGGACTTTAATCCTAAGATTTACCAAGCTTTTGGCTGTGAGGTTTTTCGTAAAATTGTACGGCACGAGCTCTGCCATTACCATCTCTACTACGAGCACAAGGGCTTTCGCCATCGGGATAAAGAGTTTAAAGAACTCTTAGCTCAGGTAGACGGCTTACGCTATGCACCTAGGCTTAAGAACGAAAACAACGCTTATCTCTATGAATGTCAATCTTGTCATAAAGTCTACAGCAGAAACCGCCGTATCAATACTTTAAAATACGTCTGCGGTTCTTGCCGTGGACAGCTCATTCTCAAAAATCAGTCGTAAGGCTGATTTTATTTCACCAATCTTTTGCTACAATAATATCATAAAAGGAGGAGAGGGTGTTTCGTATGAAATCAATGTTTTATAAAAAACGCCAAAACAAACTACTGTGCGGTGTTGTGGCTGGTTTAGCCGATAAGTTTGGCTGGGATTTGCCTATAGCACGTGTAGTGGCAGCGCTTTTGATGTACTTCTCAGGAATTGGGATTATCCTCTACATCTTGCTAGCTATCTTTCTTCCTTACAAAGAAGATATCGAGCGTGATAAGTATGGAACAGGACCTAGAAAACGTAAAGATGCAGAGGTTGTCCGTGATGACGACGGCTGGTTTTGGTAAGAAAAGCTGGTAAAGAAACAGGATTACAAGCTAAAACATAAAAAAGCAAAGCTTAGTTGATGACTAGGTTTTCTTTTTTTTGCTGTAAAAATAGGACACTCAAGCAGTTTTTGAACTGTCTTTTTGTGGGTATATTATGGTATAATACTAAATGATAACCATCTACCACATTCGTGGGTTTGCTAACAAGGAGATAGACATGTCAGTAACAGTACAGATGTTAGTGGATAAGTTGAAGTTGGAGATTGCTTATGGCGATACCTCTCATCTTGAAAAAGAAATCACAACAGCTGATATTTCACGACCTGGTCTTGAGATGACAGGGTATTTTGATTATTATTCCCCTGAGCGCTTGCAGCTCTTTGGGATGAAAGAGTGGTCTTATCTGACCAAGATGACCTCACATAACCGCTATCAGGTCCTAAGCGAGATGTTTCAAAGTGAAACGCCTGCTGCTATTGTCGCTAGAAATTTAGACATTCCAGAGGAGATGCTAAGAGCGGCAAAAGAGCACAATGTCGCTATTTTAAAGAGCCATGTGCCCACTAGCCGTCTCTCAGGAGAAATTTCTGGA
Source organism: Streptococcus hyointestinalis (assembly GCF_011039275.1). Taxonomy (GTDB): domain Bacteria; phylum Bacillota; class Bacilli; order Lactobacillales; family Streptococcaceae; genus Streptococcus; species Streptococcus hyointestinalis_A. The sequence goes on along the minus strand of NZ_JAAKGB010000001.1, from coordinate 1,589,739 downwards.
TATTTGGATTCTTGCCTAGCTGAGCGTATCAGTGTGCATGGTGTTCTGATGGACATCTATGGCATGGGTGTTTTGATTCAAGGGGACTCCGGTATCGGAAAGAGCGAGACAGGTTTAGAGCTTGTCAAGAGAGGACATCGCTTAGTGGCTGATGACCGTGTCGATGTTTTTGCCAAAGATGAGGAGACCCTCTGGGGTGAGCCTGCTGAGATTTTAAGACATCTGCTTGAAATCCGTGGTGTCGGAATCATTGACATCATGAGCTTATACGGCGCTAGCTCTGTTAAGGACTCTTCACAAGTGCAACTCTCTATTTATCTTGAAAACTTTGAGACAGGCAAAGACTTTGACCGACTGGGAAATGGCAACGAAGAAATCGAGCTCTCTGGTGTCAAAGTCCCTCGTATCCGCATTCCAGTCAAGACTGGGCGCAACGTCTCTGTGGTCATCGAGGCTGCTGCTATGAATTATCGTGCTAAACAAATGGGCTTTGATGCGACAAAGACCTTTGAAGAACGTCTCACAAAACTCATCAGCCAACACGAGGAAAACCAATGATTAACCCAATTGCTATTCAGCTAGGTCCAATTGCCATTCATTGGTATGCTATCTGTATTGTTTCTGGCTTGTTGCTTGCTGTTTATCTGGCTATGAAAGAGGGAGAAAAAAAGGGCATTCGCTCTGATGATATTCTAGATTTTATTCTCCTTGCCTTTCCGATAGCTATCGTTGGTGCAAGGATTTATTATGTGGCGTTTGAGTGGGGCTATTATAGCCAGCACTTAGACGAGATTATAGCCATCTGGAATGGCGGTATCGCCATCTATGGAGGCTTGATTGCAGGGCTTCTAGTCTTACTTGTCTTTTCTTATCGCCGCATGATAAATCCTCTCAACTTTTTGGACGTTGCAGTACCAGGTGTGATGATTGCACAAGCCATTGGACGGTGGGGAAATTTCATTAACCAAGAAGCCTACGGAAAAGCAGTTGACAGTTTAAACTACTTACCAGCTTTTATCAGGCAGCAGATGTACATTGATGGTAGCTACCGTGTTCCGACCTTTCTCTATGAGTCTATTTGGAATGTTATCGGCTTTATCATCATCATAGCGACTCGCCACAAGCCTCATCTCTGGAGACAGGGCGAGATTACTGCCTTTTATCTCATCTGGTATGGCTGTGGGCGCTTTGTCATCGAAGGCATGCGCACAGACAGCCTCTACTTTATGGGCATGCGTGTGTCGCAATGGCTATCTGTACTTTTGGTCATTATTGGTATTGTTTTTATCGTTTATCGCCGTCTAAAGGGCATTGGTCCTTACTATTTGGAAACCAAGGAGGAAAACTAACATGGAGAAAACAGCAGTTCTCATTATCGCTATCGCCTTTGCTGTTTTGGTCTTATATGCGATTGTTTTATTGCGCAAATTGTCAAATGCCGTTGATGAAGCAAAGACAAGTTTACAAGTATTAACAAGTGACATTAACGTCACATTGCATCAAACAAATGACATCCTCGCAAAAGCCAATATCCTAGTCGAAGATGTCAATGGCAAAGTAGCGACAATTGATCCACTGTTTGTTGCCATTGCTGACTTATCAGAGAGTGTGTCAGACCTCAATGCACAAGCACGTAGCCTAACCGAGCGTGCTAGTAGCGTGACAAGTGGCGTTGCTAAAGCCAGCTCTGCCTTTGCTGTTGGTAAGGTAGCCAGCAAGCTGTTTAAGAAAAAGGATTAGGAAATAACACATAGAGGACAAAAATTATGAGTAAATGGATGAGTACTATTATCGTTGGAATCGCCTCAGGTGCAGCAGCTGCTTATTTCTTGAGTAGCGAAAAAGGAAAAGAAGTCAAAGACCGTGCTGCTAAAGCTTACAAGGCTTATCGTGAACACCCAGAAGAATATCACCAAAAAGCAAAAGATAAAGCGCACGAATATTCTAGCTTAGCTGTAGATACCTTTAACGATTACAAAGAAAAATTTGAATCTGGTGAATTGACCAAAGAAGATGTCGTTTCTGCTGTCAAAGAAAAAAGTGACGAAGTAGTCAGCAAAGCTGGTGATGTCATCAACCACGTCAAAGCAAAATTCAACGACGTCGCAGAAGCAGACAAGGATGTTGTTGACCCAGATGATGTCAAAGCGGAAGTTGATGACATTATCATCGAGTTAAAAGACATCAAAGCCAACAAAGAAGCACAAGTCGCTGAAAACTTTGAAGAAGTCGCAAAAGCCAGCCAAGAAGAAAAAGCAGCTAGCGCTAAAAAATCTAAAGAAGAAAAAGCAACTAAAGAAGTCAAAGAAGATAAGACAAGTAAAGCGACTAAAGAAGACAAAAAAGAACAAAAAGATTAAAAAAGAGCGCCGTAGGTGCTCTTTTTAGTTAGAAAAAACACACTCAAGTGTGAGCGTGTTACTTCAATGATTTTATAAGTGCCTTGATACCGATTCTTAAACCAAAACTAGCTAGCAGAGCGAGCGAAATCGCCCAGAAAGGAGCAAAACTAATTGTCAGAAATAAAAAGGTAATGAAAACAGTGCTAATGGCAAACCCAGAGAGTTGTGCAAAAAAGACCAAATCTTTGTATTTAGCTGTATTTGTATCAATCGCCTTAAATGACTGCGATTTTGGGGTAGTATGAGCATTATTTTCGGTATCAATAGTGTGTTGCTCATGTTTTATTGGTGCTGGCATAGCATTCTCCTTTAAACATTCCTATTTATAGTATCACAAAGACTAGGGTTTGTCATCTATTTTTACAATTTTTTCATCATAAATCCTGAAAATGCCCTAGAAAAGTCTCAATAAAAAGTCACTTTCAGAGAACTTTTAAGCCCTTTGATAGGCATTTGGGTTAATTTGTGGTAAAATGGGACTGTTATGGAAAAAATAATCATTACTGCTACTGCGGAGTCTATCGAGCAAGTCAAGGATTTGTTGGCTGCTGGAGTGGACCGCATTTATGTTGGTGAGGAAAATTACGGTCTTCGCCTCCCTCACAATTTTACCTATGATGAGTTGCGAGAAATCGCAAAGCTTGTCCACGACGCAGGACGTGAGTTGACCGTTGCCTGCAATGCGCTCATGCACCAAGACATGATGGACAATATCAAGCCCTTTCTTGACTTGATGAAGGAAATCAAAGTGGACTATCTGGTCGTTGGAGACGCAGGTGTTTTTTATGTCAATAAACGTGATGGCTATAATTTCAAGCTCATCTACGACACCTCTGTCTTTGTCACATCCAGTCGTCAGGTTAATTTCTGGGGCGAGCACGGCGCTGTTGAGACAGTGCTAGCCCGTGAGATTCCATCTGAAGAGCTCTTTAAGATGTCAGAAAATCTGGACTTTCCTGCTGAAGTGCTGGTTTACGGTGCTTCTGTCATCCATCACTCAAAACGTCCTTTGTTGCAAAATTACTATAATTTCACGCACGTTGATGATGAAAAGACCCGTGAGCGTGGGCTGTTCTTATCAGAACCAAATGACGAAAACAGCCACTACTCTATCTACGAGGACAAGCATGGCACCCACATCTTTATCAACAACGACATCGATATGATGACCAAGCTGTCTGAGCTGGTTGAGCATAACTTCACACACTGGAAACTAGACGGTATCTACTGTCCTGGGGACAATTTTGTAGAGATTGCAAAATTGTTTGTCAAAGCGCGTGATTTGATGCAAGAAGGCACATTTAGCCAAGACCAAGCTTTCTTGTTTGATGAGGAGATTCATCGCTTACACCCTGTTGGACGTGGACTGGACACAGGATTTTACGACTTTGACCCAGACACGGTCAAATAATCACCGATTAGCATGAGAGAGTTTCTAATTTCAGGGCATGCTAATCCTACTTTATACACCTTACAATCTTGAAAATTGGAGAATCGTATGACAAAAACATTGAAACGCCCAGAGGTCTTGTCACCAGCTGGGACGCTTGAAAAATTAAAAGTAGCTATTGACTACGGTGCAGACGCTGTCTTTGTCGGAGGACAGGCTTATGGACTGCGTAGCCGAGCAGGAAATTTCTCAATGGAGGAAATGCAAGAAGGCATTAACTATGCGCATGAGCGTGGAGCAAAGGTCTATGTCGCAGCCAACATGGTCACCCACGAGGGCAATGAAATCGGTGCTGGCGCATGGTTTCGTGAGTTGCGTGACATGGGCTTAGACGCCGTTATCGTCTCTGACCCAGCGCTTATCGTGATTTGTGCGACAGAAGCACCAGGTCTTGAGATTCACCTCTCAACTCAAGCTTCTTCAACCAACTACGAGACCTTTGAGTTTTGGAAAGAACTTGGTCTGACTCGTGTTGTGCTTGCTCGTGAGGTGTCTATGGCTGAGCTTGCTGAAATCCGCAAACGCACAAGCGTTGAGATTGAAGCTTTTGTACATGGCGCTATGTGCATTTCTTATTCAGGGCGTTGTGTGCTATCAAACCACATGAGCCATCGTGACGCCAACCGTGGAGGGTGTTCACAGTCTTGCCGCTGGAAATACAACCTCTACGACATGCCATTTGGTCAAGAACGCCGCTCACTAAAAGGTGAAATTCCTGAAGAGTTTTCCATGTCTGCTGTTGATATGTGCATGATTGAAAATATCCCAGACATGATTGAAAATGGTGTTGATAGTCTCAAGATTGAAGGGCGCATGAAGTCTATCCACTATGTTTCAACCGTGACCAACTGCTACAAAGCAGCAGTTGACGCTTATATGGAAAGCCCAGAAAAGTTTGAAGCTATCAAGGAAGACTTGATTGATGAGCTGTGGAAAGTCGCTCAACGTGAATTGGCGACAGGATTTTACTACCAAACGCCAACCGAAAACGAGCAGCTCTTTGGCGCTCGCCGTAAAATTCCACAATACAAGTTTGTCGGTGAAGTGGTGGCGTTCGATCCTAAAAACATGACCGCAACCATTCGTCAGCGTAATGTTATCCTTGAGGGGGACGCTGTTGAGTTTTACGGTCCAGGATTCCGCCACTTTGAGTGCTACATCAAGGACCTTCACGACTCTGAGGGCAATAAAATCGAGCGTGCTCCAAAACCAATGGAGCTTCTGACCATCACTGTTCCCCAAGCTGTAAAACCGGGTGACATGATTCGTGCCTGCAAGGAAGGACTTGTCAATCTCTACCAAAAAGATGGCTCAAGTAAAACTGTCAGAGCCTAAGCGACCAATTATTTGCTAGAGGATATTAGATGAACACTGTATTTTATCTCTTTTTAGCGATTTTACTTTTATTTACTATTACTAAAATAGCTTTGCTGATGGTTTATATGCGAAGTATTAAGCCAGAAGTAGATGAGAATGGTCATATTATCAAAAAGCCAGTCGAAGACTTGTCTGAAGCTGATAAAAAAGAGCAAGAAGAAGAGGAATATGACCGAGATTGGTAAGCGAAAACCCTTTAATCATAAGATTAAAGGGTTTTTCATTAGGATAAAAAGCGTGTTTTGAAAAAATGCCTTGGAATTTGCTGAACAATGCTAATGGCAAGTGCAATCATAAAAGCAGTGATAAAGCAAGAGCGTAGATAGACCATTGCCAGCTGGTCAGCGCCAGTCAATAAAAAGTAAATGGCACGGTACAAACTCAGCCCAGGAATGAGCGGCATCATACTCGTCGATAAAAAGATGGTCATAGGACATTTTCTCTTGATGGCAAAGACACGTGACAAAAAGGAACCAAAAAGCCCAGGGACAAAGACCGCAAGCGCTTCAAGGTGGTAATAGTACATGATGACGAGATACAAAAGCCATGACAAGCTACCTAAGATACCCAAGTCAAGAAAATAGCGCTTTGGCACTTGAAAGAGAATAGCAAAGGCAATTGTCCCGACACCAGCCATAACGACTCGTACAATGAGCTCAAAAACGGTCTCAATATTAGCTGAAAAATTTTGTTGCAGAGGATTGGCAAAAGGCAGCAGCTCAGTCACAGCCACCACTCCGACAGAAATAGAGATACAAACAAGAAGAGACGACATCAAAAGAGCTAGACCTGTTGAGAAATTATTTTGCGAAAACTCTCTGACCGAGCTGGTAAAAATAGCTCCTGGCACCAACATCATGAGCGCTCCTAAAAGGATAAGCCCACGGTAGTGACCAATGCCCATAAGGTGCAGTAGGTTAACCGATAGACAAGCAGCAGAGCTTCCGATGATAGTCAATAAAAAACCTGTGTGGACAAAGCGCCCCACCCGATGTAGCACCAAACCTAGAAACACCCCTGTTATTGCAGCCGCAAATGAATCGCTTAGCGAGCTGCCAAGAGCGAGTGAAAAAGCACCAGCCCCCGCAAAATAAGCTAAGAGATAATACCAGATATTGTAGTCTCGCATTCGGTCAATAGTATCAAGCTGTTTGGAAATGGCTTTAGCAGATGGTGTAGGGTTTAGTATCACTTGACGTGAGAGGGTATTGACTGCTTCTATTTTTCCAAGATTGATATTTTGCTCATAGACATTGAGAATAGCAGCTTCTTGCTGCCCTTGAGCATTGACAGCGGATGCCATGATACCATTACTAATGACGTAAGCATCAAAATCTTTCATGCCCAGAGCTTTTGCGATATAGCCCATGGTTTGTTCGACACGATAAACTTCAGCGCCACTTTCAACGAGAATCTTCCCAGCTTTTAGGACTATCTGAAGGGTGTTATAGTTATCTTTAGCAGACATGGTCATAGCGTTCACTTTCTAAAATAGAGTCTCTTTTATTATAAGGGCTAAAGCGCTATTTGACAATCATTTTTAAAGAAAGATAAAAAAGTTGAGAAAAGCTCAACTTTTTAGTCAATATAATGTAATTTTCCACGAAAATCTTCAAGAGTTTCATAGCCTTTTTCAACCATGATGGCTTGCAGTTCTTTTGTGATACGCTCAAAAGCCTGCGTACCTTCTTTTTGGAGGACAGTACCGAGCTGCACCATGCTAGCACCGCAGAGGATGTGCTCAAAAGCGTCACGACCTGTTTTGACACCGCCAGTTCCGATGATTTGGATAGAAGGATTGAGACGTTTGTAGAAAGCATGCACATTAGCCAGTGCCGTTGGCTTGATGTAGTCACCACCTAATCCACCAAAGCCATTTTTCGGTTTGATGACAACAGTCTCATCCTCAATCACAAGCCCATTTCCAATAGAGTTGACACAGTTGACAAAGACAAGTGGGTATTTATTAAAGATAGCTGCCGCTTGGTCAAAGTGTACAATATCAAAATACGGTGGCAGTTTAATCCCAAGTGGCTTAGTATAGTAGCTAAAGACCTCTTTTAAAATGGTACCTGTTGTTTCAAAATCATAGGCGATTTGAGGTTTCCCAGGGACATTTGGGCAAGAAAGGTTGAGCTCAACAAGCCCTTGATAATCGCTTTCTTGCACTTTTTTGAGGATAGTGTGGGTTTCATCTGGTGACATGCCAACTAGTGAGAGAACATGGGGCTTACTGCCGACACGATTTTGCTCTTCAATGACATAGTCTAAATAATAATCAAGACCATTATTAGGCAACCCCATTGAGTTGATAGAGCCAAGGTCGGTGTTGACATAGCGTGGCTCAGGGTTACCAGCACGAGCTTCTAGTGTAGCGGTTTTTGTGACAAAAGACCCAGCAGCAGAGCTCTCAACCTTCTCTAGCTCCTCACGTGTCATACAAAATACCCCAGCAGCGTTCATCAAGCAGTTATCAAACTGAAAATCTCCGATACGAGTTGCAGTAGAAACCATAATATCCTCCAAGAAAGTTTTGTTTTATTCTATCATTTTCATCTAAAAAGGGCAATAGTCCCTTATAAAATTCGTAAAATACGAACAATGATGTAAATAGTTGTTAAATGTTCATCTTATAAAAACGTTTCCACAAATAAATTCACTCTAAAACTAGCTTTTTTCCCTATTTTCGTGTAAAATAGGGAGGTAAGTAAAGGCAGTTGCCTAAATAAAAGGAGACATATCTAAATGGTAAAATTAGTATTTGCACGCCATGGTGAATCAGAATGGAACAAAGCTAACCTTTTCACAGGTTGGGCTGATGTTGATCTTTCAGACAAAGGAACACAACAAGCTATCGACGCTGGTAAATTGATCAAAGAAGCTGGTATCGAGTTTGATGTTGCTTACACATCTGTTTTGAAACGTGCGATCAAAACTACTAATCTTGCGCTTGAAGCTTCTGACCAACTTTGGGTGCCAGTTGAAAAATCATGGCGCTTAAACGAACGTCACTACGGTGGCTTGACTGGTCAAAACAAAGCTGAAGCAGCAGCTAAATGGGGTGATGAGCAAGTTCACATCTGGCGTCGTTCATACGATGTATTGCCACCAGCAATGGCTAAAGACGATGAGTACTCAGCACACACGGACCGTCGTTACGCATCACTTGATGACTCTGTTATCCCAGACGCTGAAAACTTGAAAGTTACACTTGAGCGTGCCCTTCCTTTCTGGGAAGATAAAATTGCACCAGCTCTTAAAGACGGTAAAAATGTTTTCGTTGGCGCACATGGTAACTCAATCCGTGCCCTTGTAAAACACATCAAACACTTGTCAGACGACGAAATCATGGATGTTGAAATCCCTAACTTCCCACCATTGGTATTTGAATTTGACGAAGATTTGAACGTGACAAACGAATACTACCTTGGTAAATAATAAAAAGCTAGGCTCATCCTAGCTTTTTTGATGTCTAAATGAATATAAGAAAACAGGCACCGATTCGGTGCCTACTTTTTTGCAAAGTTGTTTACGGACTAAGCCTTATTTTAACTCGCTGTGTTGTTTCGAATAGTTCCAACATAGACAGTATAGCATTTTTACATAAACTTATCAACTCTTTTGCTCAAAATAAGTTAAATATGGTATAATGAAAACGGTTGTATACTAATAGTAGTCTCTCTAATGACTGATAGAGAGACTACTAAAAAACTTTGGAGATAGTATTAGCTGTTTTGGAACCATTCGAAACAACACAGCTCTAAAACTAAACATAATACATGATTCCAGTTTAACAAAAAACAATTATTTTGTCAGAAATCAATTGTCTTTTGACTTGAAAATTTGTGAAAATTGTATTGTAATCATTACAACTAAGATTTTATAAAGGAGTTTTCTATGAAAAAATACTCAATTGGCCTTGATATTGGTACAAACAGCGTCGGTTGGGCAGTTGTGACCGATGACTATAAAGTTCCATCAAAGAAGATGAAAGTACGTGGTAATACCAATAAGACGGCAGTTAAGAAAAACTTATTAGGAGCGCTCTTGTTTGATGGCGCTGATACGGCTGAAGGGACACGTCTTAAGCGAACTGCAAGACGGCGTTATACACGTCGTAAAAATCGTCTTCGCTATCTTCAGGAGATTTTTGCTGAGGAGATGAACAAGGTTGATGAGAGTTTTTTTCATCGTTTGGATGAGTCCTTTTTAAAGCCAGAAGATAAGAGTAGTGAGCGTCATCCTATTTTTGCAAATGAAGTTGAGGAAAAAGCTTATCACAAAGCCTTTCCTACAATTTATCACCTCAGAAAACACTTGGCTGACAAACAAGAAAAAGCTGATTTGCGTCTTGTTTATTTAGCATTGGCGCATATTATCAAGTTTCGTGGGCATTTTTTGATTGAGGGGGATTTGGATGCTGAGAATACAGATGTTCAAAAGCTATTTGAAGCATTCGTAGAAGTGTATGATAAGAGTGTAGAGGATAGTCATCTCTCTGAGATAGAGGTGGATGCGGCTACGATTTTGACTGAAAATAGCAGTAAGTCACACCGTTTGGAAAAGCTTATCAAACACTACCCAACAGAAAAGAAGAACAGCTTTTTTGGTAATCTTATCGCTCTATCACTTGGTTTGCAGCCCAATTTTAAAGCAAATTTCAAACTATCAGAAGATGCTAAGCTGCAGTTTTCAAAAGACAGCTACGAGGAGGATTTGGGTGAAGTGTTAGCTCAAATCGGAGATGATTTGGCTGATGTCTTTGTAGCTGCTCAAAATCTCTATAATGCTATTTTATTATCAGGAATTTTGACGGTAAATGACGACACAACCAAGGCAAAAGTCTCTGCCTCAATGGTTAAGCGCTACACAGAGCACGAGGAAGACCTCGCTAAGCTGAAGCGTTTTATCAAGGAAAAAGCACCTGAAAAGTATACTGAGATTTTCAAAGACGAGAAGAAAAATGGCTATGCAGCCTACATCAAAAATCGAAAAAATAAGGGATACACTAAAACTAGTGTGAAGCAGGATGATTTTTACAAATATCTAAAAGGCATTCTCTCAAAACTGGACGGTAGTCAGTATTTTCTTGATAAAATCGAGCGTGATGACTTTTTGCGTAAGCAGAGAACCTTTGATAATGGAGCGATTCCGCACCAATTGCATTTAAAAGAGCTCCGGGCAATTTTACGCCGTCAAGCGACATACTATCCATTTTTAGCGGAAAATCAAGATAAGATTGAAAAAATCTTCACCTTTAAAATCCCTTACTATGTTGGTCCTTTAGCACGTCAGAAAGGACGTTTTGCCTGGGCAAGTTACAGCTCTGATGAAAAAATCACGCCTTGGAACTTTGATGAGGTGGTGGATAAGGACAAGTCTGCAGAGGACTTTATCACAAAGATGACCTCATATGACCTTTATTTGCCAGAGGAAAAGGTGCTACCAAAACACAGCTTCGTCTATGAAAAATTCACCGTTTATAATGAGTTGACCAAAATCAAATATATCGATGAGCGAGGAAAATCAATTTATTTTGATGCAAAGACTAAGAAGAGTATTTTTAATCAGGTCTTTAAAGAGGAGCGAAAAGTCACTAAAGATAAGCTGTTAAGCCATTTAGACAAAGTACATCCTATACTAAGAGCTGTTGACATAGAAGGACTTGATGAGGAAAAGAAAACCTTCAACGCCAGTCTTGGCACCTATCATGATTTGAAGAAAATCTTGGACAAAGATTTCTTAGACGATGAGGCGAATGAAGATATTATCGAAGATATCATTCATACACTGACCTTGTTTGAGGATAAACAGATGATTTATAAGCGCCTGCAAAAATACAGTCATCTGTTTACAAAAAAAGAGCTAAAACAACTAGCACGCAAGCATTACACTGGCTGGGGGAAACTGTCTCATAAACTTATCGATGGCATTCGCAATAAAGAAACGAATAAGACCATTCTGGATTATTTGATGGATGATGGTAATGCTAATCGTAACTTTATGCAGCTCATCAATGATGAACGGCTATCTTTCAAAGAGACGATTAAAAAAGCACAGGTCATTGATAAGGTGGATAATATTAAAGAAACCGTCAGCCAGCTGGCAGGCAGTCCCGCCATTAAAAAAGGGATTTTGCAGAGTGTGAAAATTGTTGATGAGCTGGTTAAGGTAATGGGGCATGCGCCAGAACATATCGTCATTGAAATAGCTCGTGAAAACCAGACCACTAACAAAGGGCGTAAGAACTCACAACAGCGTTTGAAACGTCTTCAAGATGCTTTAAAAGATTTTGGTAGTAAGATTTTAGACACGAATAAACCGTCTTATGTGGAAGATAATATTGAAAACGACCATCTCAAAGATGATAGGCTGTTTCTTTACTATCTCCAAAATGGTAAGGACATGTACACAGGTGAAGCGCTTGATATTGATCACCTTAGTCAATATGATATTGACCACATTATTCCTCAAGCCTTTATCAAGGATGATTCCATAGATAATCGTGTTTTGACAAGTTCAGCTAAAAACCGTGGTAAGTCAGATGATGTGCCGAGTCTTGAGGTTGTTAAGAAACAAAAGGCTTACTGGGAGCGATTACGTAAGTCAAAACTCATCTCTCAGCGTAAGTTTGATAACTTGACGAGAGCGGAGCGTGGCGCTTTGAGTGAAAACGATAAAGCAGGCTTTATCAAGCGTCAACTGGTAGAGACTAGACAAATCACCAAACATGTCGCACAGATTTTGGATAAGCGCTTCAATACCAAGCGAGATGAGGATGACAAGGTCATCCGTGATGTTAAGATTATCGCCCTTAAATCAAGCTTGGTTTCTCAATTTAGGAAAATTAATGAGCTTTACAAAGTGCGTGAAATCAATGATTATCATCATGCACATGATGCTTATCTTAATGTCGTTGTGGGTCTTGCTCTGCTCAAAAAATATCCAAAGCTAGAGCCTGAATTTGTCTATGGTGAGTATAAAAATTACAACTTGCGCAAGATGATTGCGACTACCAAAGACAAAGCGACTGCTAAGTCTTTCTTCTACTCTAACTTGTTAAATATCTTTAAAGATAGGGTCGAGTATCCAGATGGCAAGATAGTAGAGCGTCCAGTTATTGAGACATGCGAAGAAACAGGTGAAGTCGCATGGAACAAAGAAAAAGATGTCACAACAGTTCAAAAAGTGCTTGCCTATCCACAGGTCAACATCGTAAAAAAAGTTGAAAAGCAAGCAGGTCGTTTTTCAAAAGAGTCTATTTTACCAAAGGGTGACTCTGATAAGCTCATCGCAAGAAAGACGAAGGATGTTTATTTGGACCCTAAAAAGTATGGTGGCTTTGACAGTCCAACAATTGCCTACTCTGTCTTTGTTGTCGCTGATGTTGAAAAAGGCAAAGCTAAAAAGCTGAAAACGATTAAAACGCTAGTTGGTATCTCTGTTATGGAGCGTCTTGCTTTCGAAGAAAATAAAGTTGCTTTCTTGGAGAGCAAGGGCTATAAAAATATACAAAAAGATACCTTGATTGTCCTGCCTAAGTATAGCCTATTTGCCTTTTCTGATGGGAAAAAACGTCTGCTAGCAAGCGCTGGTGAGCTGCAAAAAGGAAATGAAATAGTCTTACCACAGAAACTCTCAACCTTGCTTTATCATGCACACCGCATTAACAATCTCAATGAGCCAAAACATTTAGAGTATGTCAAAGCTCATAAAGAAGATTTCAAACTTTTGTTATCTTATATTGAGGTATTTGCCTATAACTACATCGACGCTGAAAAGAATGTCATCAAAATCAAGGCTGCTGCAGAAAGAATCAACGATTATTTTCCGATAGAAGAGATTGCACCGTCCTTTATCAATCTCCTTGGTTTGACGGCACTGGGTGCACCGGCTGATTTTACTTTCCTTGGTGAGAAAATCCCACGCAAACGTTATACGTCAACCACAGAATGTCTCAATGCCACCCTCATCCACCAATCCATCACAGGTCTGTATGAGACACGCATTGATTTGAGTCAGCTGGGGGATGTCTAATGGGTTGGCGAACGATTGTGGTAAATACCCACTCAAAACTCTCTTATAAGAACAATCATCTTATTTTCAAGAATGCTCATCAGACGGAGATGATTCATCTCTCGGAGATTGATATTTTGCTACTTGAGACGACAGATATTGTGCTGACGACTATGCTAATAAAGCGTTTGGTGGATGAAAATATTTTGGTGATTTTCTGTGATGATAAGCGCCTGCCGACAGCTATGCTCATGCCCTTTTATGGACGGCACGACTCGAGCTTACAGCTGTCTCGGCAGATTGCTTGGGATGAGACGGTCAAGGCAGAAGTGTGGACAGACATCATTTCACAAAAGATACTCAATCAAAGCCTTTACTTAGGTGAGTGTGGTTTTTATGAAAAATCGCAGGCGATTATGGACTTGTATCAGGGCTTGGAGCTGTTTGACCCTACTAATCGTGAAGGGCATTCTGCACGGATTTATTTTAATAGGCTTTTTGGGAATGACTTTAGTCGTGACTTGGATTGTCCTATCAATGCAGGTCTCGATTATGGCTACACCTTGTTGATGAGTATGTTTGCTCGTGAGGTGGTTATTACAGGTTGTATGACGCAGTTTGGGCTGAAACACGCCAATCAGTTTAACCAGTTTAATCTTGCCAGTGACATCATGGAGCCTTTTCGCCCTATTGTAGACCGTATCATCTATGAGAATCGTGACGCTAGTTTTGTCAAAATGAAACGTGAGCTTTTTACTATGTTTTCAGAGACTTATGCTTACAAGAACAAGGAGATGTATTTGACAAATATTGTCAGTGACTATACCAAAAAGGTCATCAAGGCGTTGAATAATGGTGGAAAAGGAGTTTCTGAATTTAGGATATGAGTTATCGATATATGCGAATGATTTTGATGTTTGATATGCCGACAGACACTGCCGAGGAGCGAAAAGCCTACCGGAAATTTAGAAAATTTTTGCTCAATGAGGGCTTTATTATGCACCAATTTTCGATTTACAGTAAGTTGCTGCTTAATAACACCGCAAATAAAGCCATGGTTGATCGCTTGCAGGAAAATAATCCTAAAAAAGGCAGCATTACGCTTCTTACGGTGACTGAAAAGCAGTTTTCACGGATGATTTATCTCAATGGGGACAAGGACACAAGTGTCGCCAACTCGGATGAACGAGTGGTTTTTCTAGGGGAGGCTTATGATGTTGAAGATTAATTTTCCCATACTAGACGAGCCCTTGACTTTAGCGCAAGAGACTGTTTTAGTCGTAGAGGATGTTACCGTGTTTTCTTCTTTGGTTAAGCATTTTTACCAGTATCAAGAGGATGATGAACTCAAACTCTACGATGAAAAGATGAAGTCACTAAAAGCGTCTGAGCTTATGCTGGTGACGGATATTTTAGGTTATGATGTCAATGCACCTGCCATGCTAAAGCTTATCCACGCTGATCTTGAAGAGCAGTTGAATGCTAAGCCAGAAGTCAAATCAATGATTGAAAAGTTGGCATCAACGATCACAGAGTTGATTTCCTTTGAATGCTTGGAAAATGAGTTGGACTTAGAATACGATGAAATCACCGTTTTAGAGCTCATCAAGGCGCTGGGTGTCAAGATTGAGACAGCAAGTGATAGCATTTTTGAGAAATGCTTTGAAATTTTGCAAACTTATCATTATTTGAGTAAGAAAAAGCTCTTAGTTTTTGTCAATGTTGGTGCTTATTTGACCAAAGACGAGGTGGAAAAAGTCGTTGAGTACATTCGTCTGTCTCATCAAACGGTGCTTTTCATTGAACCAAGACGATTATACGACTTTCCGCAGTATGTGCTGGATGAAGATTATTTCTTATCTTCTGAAAACATGCTATAATGAGAGTAATAACTGGAACCATTTGAAACTGAAATCTAGCTGAGATGAACGGCGCGATTACGAAATGTCGGGACAAAAATTGGTCCACGAGGTTTTAGAGCTGTTAAAACATTGTGTCTTAACAGCTCTGAGAATATCAGAAAATATCGGAGTTTTAAAGGGGGTCAACTATTATTTGAGTAGTTGTTTTTTGATATTTTTCTATATAATTTCGATATTAGGCGGGGATTTTAGGGGGGAGTTTTGAGGGGATATTTGGTCGATAAAAGCATTGGAGACTCGCTCAGAGAGCTCATCGTGTACCTGGTTGTATCTATCAGTCATATACACCTTGGTGTGTCCGAGGACTTGGCTAAGAGCTTCTATGGAGACGCCAGCAATAATGCTTTGTGTCGTAAAGAAGTGCCGCATCATGTGTGGTGTTATTCTAAAGCCAACTTGGTCGTTGACCTTGTCAAACTGATAATTTAATCGGTTGGGATTGATGAGTTCACCATCTTCTCTAAGACTGATGTAGTCCCATTCGTCCTCTTTGATGATGCCATGTTTCTTTTTGATACGCTCAGCTTCACTCAAGAGGTATTGGATAAGCTCTGTCCCTGTTTCATCGAGTGTGACCCAACGCTCAGAGCTTAGTGTCTTTAGACCATGTCTGCCGTTTTTAGTGTGGTTACATCGGCTATCGTGCAGAGAGAGCAGTGCTCTGCCATTGATATTTGTTGTTATATCGCATGTTCTAAGCCCAAAAACCTCCCCTCGGCGGAGACCAAAGATAGTCAGATAGGTCAGTGCAAAAAAGGTCTTAGGCATTATCTCTTGGGCTTTTTGTATCCAAATACGGAACTGCTCTAAGGTAACCTTTTTATTTTGGGGAGGGATTGCACTCTCACCGATGTAAATTTGTTTAAGGCGGTTTGTGGTGATGTTACCATTCAAAACAGCGTCATTTAGCATTGCCATAAAGCAAGAGTTTATAATTTTGACGCTATCTCTAGGCTTGACCTTGAGCAGACCTGCAATATGGTTCTCGTACTCATTGCGAGATAGCTCCTTTAATTTAATATCGCCATAGTGTGGCAAAATGTGATTTTTAAAGGTACTCTTGTAGTACACCTCGGTGTTTGGTGTCCAACGGTTGGTCTTAGTTCGCTTGTTGTAGAAGATTTTCCAATAGTCTGCTACGGTTATATTCTTGTTGATGACTATTGTTTGCTCTTCGATTTGTTTGTCCATATCGGCAAGGACAATGCGTGCTTCTGGTAGGGTTTTTAGCCCACTCTTGGTAATTTCTTTCTTCTTGTTTTGAAAGATGAAAGAACGTCTGACGTAGTAGAATTTACCTTGTGATGTGTGGTAGGTAAAGATATTTGGGTATTTAGTTTTTGTGTACTTCATGTTTTTTCTCCTTGTAATAGCGACTTCTGGACAAGGTCTTTTTTACATGGAGATTTTTTTGGCATCACCCCCTTTAAATCGGTTTTTTATTTTGTTTTTTTCGTTTGTATGCGCTATACTTAATATAGTGGTGTTGGAAGTCCACCACTAAACTTTCTTCATACTTGGTTTACGTTCATGTTGTTTACTTAACGAGTCGGCTTTAGTTCATTGTTTGTCCATTTCTAAATGAGCTATTTTCTTTTATTGCGGAAAACTCTCTATATCATTTCGGGCCTCTTAAAGTTCAGGCGTAGTTAAAATTCACGTTTCGTTTTCCATGAAATCTTTTGAAAAAAAGGTTTTGCTCCTAAATTATTTTTTTTCAATATCCTTTAATACGTGTTGATTTCTGCGGTATGACTGCTAGCTTGTGGATAGGCTAGCAGTTTTTTTATGTACTATTATTTTCCGTTTCTTCTTGTTACGGATTTTCACGCTGTTGTCTTAACACTTCTGATTGGTGCTCTAATTGTTGTTTTCTAAATTCGGACATAACAGCATAATCTTGCCCAGCAACTCCATTAGGCTGACCGTTAGACCAAGCGCCACCGACACCAAGAGTTGCACCCTGTTGCGCCTGCTGTTGAGCGGCGGCTTCGGCTTGTCTCTGTGCCTCGGCTTGTTGGGCAACCGCTTGCTCAGCTTGTCTTTGAGCTTCTTGTTCGGCAGCGATTCTAGCCTGTTCTTCACGTTGAGAGATAGCATTTTTTACAGCGTTTATCCTATTTTGAAAACTCGCTTTTAATTGCTGGTCGGTGATTTTATCGACAGCGGTTTGTGCAGGAGTGACGTTATTGTTAGTTTGGTTATCTTCTAGGTTTTTCGTGGCAGTTTCGGCTTCATCTTTTAATCTCTTTTCAGCTTCCGCTTTCGCCTTTTCTTGAGCTTCAACTTGCGCTTGAAGCTTTCTCTGTTGTTTTTCTAGCTTTTTTATTTTCTGTTCGTAGGTGGAACTGTTAGTTGTCTTTGAGTTGTCAGAACAAGCTGCTAATACTACAGATGACAGTAGTGCAACGCTTATCATTTTTGTGCTTTTTCCTAATTTCATTTGAGTCTCCTTTTATTTCATTCAATCAAACTGCGATATTCTTCCATAACCATAACCTCATCAGCGACAGTTGTTAAGTTGTGGCACTTCATAAAATCGACGTAGTTAAACTCTCTAGCATCCTCAAGAGTTGCTAGAGCTTCTTTTACAAGATAGTGGATCATAGTGCGATTAGCCTCTAGCTCGTATTCTTCCCGAAAAACTTGGTAAAGATGTGGTAGATGCCCTCTGTGACCTAGCTCATGCAAAGCGACTTTTATCCTGTCATTTTCAGCGATTGTGTCGCTAAGAAACATGGTTTTTAATGGAGGTATATAAAACGCCTCATCCTCGTACAACTCGTTTTCAAAGATTTCGATTTTTACACCGAACTCATCAAAAATTTCCTTTTCTGTCACAGGCAACAACCCTCTCCCTTTGCTTTATTGTTTTCTAAGATAAATCTCAATGATATTTTGAATGGCTTTTTTGTCAGCGTCTGTTAGAGGCTTGCCGTTGAAACGCATAGCTGTGCTGGCTAGTTCCTCAACATCCACCTCTTGCCCCTCAAAATAGAATTTTTCTTTGTCGCTGGCGATGTTTGGGTTATCGGTGCGACCTAATAAGTAGTCCATAGAGACATTAAAGAAATCAGCAATTTCTTTTAGTCTTTCAGCGCTAGCTTTTTGTCTTTTTAAAGAATATAGCGTATTTTTGCTGTAACCTAGTTTTTCTTCTACTTGATTTAAGGAAAGTCCTTGCTTTTTAGCTAATTCCTTAATTCTTTCAAATGTTGAAAACATTGATTTGACAACCTTTCTGCGAGATTGACAAAAAATATCAAATTATTTATTTAAAAATAGTTGACAAAGTTAAATAAATAATTTAAAATAGTTTTTGTAAAGTTAAAGAGTTGGTAAAAAACACTTGTAAAAACTCTATTTCAATTTAATAAGCTTTGGCGAGCACAAACATTGATTATAAGTAGTTTAATCAAGCGTTTTCTTCATGACTTAATTTTAAATTATATATTTAATTTTGTCAAGATGTTTCGTTAAATAATTTACTAACTCTTTAACTGATTTTATAAAAAGGAGGTGATGAGCATGAGCAAACAACATCAAAAGTGGTGTGACTTAGTTAAAGAGCGTTTGAAAGAACGCAATTGGAGCCGCTCGGATTTTGCTATCGTGCTGGGTGTGACACCAGCAGCTGTAACACGTCTTTTAGATGACGGTCACGGTAGTGATGATTTGAAACTGCGTGTTAATCGCAAGCTGAAAATATCAGAAAGTTGGAATAAATTTGGCGAGTAAACACAAAAAATCCACAGGCAAATCGTTTCATTGCCCGTGTGATTGAAGATTTTAAAATTCGGTAGGGAGGACAAACATGAATGAAGTAGCATTATCAGACAATCTTGCGCAGATTGAACTTGAAATCAACCACCACAAGCAAATAGCAGGACAGTCTATTTGGGAAATTGGCAGACGGTTGAACCACGTTAAGGAGCACGATTTGGCGCATGGGCAGTTTATGGAGTGGTTGAAGAAAATTGAAATCGACCACACAGCTGCTAAAAGAATGATGAAAGTAGCTCATGAACTTCCAAATAGTGCAACGTTGCACCATTTAGGTTCGTCAGCTCTCTACTTAATTGCCACTCTTCCAGATGACGAAAAACAAACACAGCTTGACCGTATCGAAAACGGCGACAGCCCAACTGTACGAGAACTCCAAGAGGTCAAGCGCCAACTTAAATTATCACAAGCAGATAACGAGCGCTTAAAAGCCCAAAATGAGAATTTGGCGGAACAAGCATTATCTAAGTTAGAGCCTAAGATTGTCGAAAAAGAAGTGATTAAGGAAGTAGTCCCTGGCGACTATGAAGCTAACAAGGCGCTTAACAAGAGCTTGCTAGAGCGTAATAAAGGCTTGTATGATGAATTGCAAGAACTTGAAAAACGCTATTCGTATGAGCGTAAGCGCCGTGAAGAATATGAGCAAGAGCGTGCAGAGGTTGACAGTAAGTCTGCCAAGTATGACGAGTTAACCAAGGCTATCAAGGAGTCAGAGGGCGAGCTTAATGCCTATCAGACTAAGATTACAGACTACAAGAAACTACTTAACTTCCTTACCAAAGGTAATGAGTTTTTAGCCAATTATGGCGGTATCGTTTTCTTAGACCAGCTTAAATATTTACAAACGGACAATAAGCTGAAAAGTGAATTTGAACTCTTTGCCAGTAGTTTAAGTCGTTTGTCTAGAGACGTGAATAGTATGTTAGGTGAATTTGAAATTATAGAGGGGGAAACAGTATGACTTATGATATTGTAGGACGAAGTAGAGAGCATGAGATCCAAGTGGCAGAAATTACAATTATGCGCAAAATGATTGATAAAATGGAAAATCACGAGTATCGCATAACTAATCTTGAGGACACCATGAGGGTTAATGGAGTACAAGAGAAACACTTGGAACATGCTGTAAATAAAAAAGTTATTAAGTTGTTAGGCGGTAAAGATAGCAACGCTTATCGTAATAACTCGCTACGTGGCAGAGTATATGCAGCGCTTAACAAGGAAATTAAACGCAAGTTTGCTATTCCACGAAGAAGCGAGTTAGCTGCTAAAGATTACGAAAAAGCGATGAATTTGATTGAGAACTGGTTGATTGATAGGGAGCTAGAGCTTGAAATAGGAAATTGTAATAATCAGTTGCAATTGGTCAACTAGGAGGAAACATGGAAGAAGTAAATGCAAAAAGGAGGACAAGTTAATGTCTGAGTTGGAACGTCTTGAATTTGAAAACAAGGAACTGAGAGCGGAGTGCGAATTTTTGCGTAAAATGCTCACTGATGAACGTAGATTCTTTTTTGGAAACCTTGAAGCATGATTCTCTGGTCGATGAATTAGAAGGCTCTGAAATCGATGACTCAAAAACCATCCACTTTGACTAACAGAAAGGAATAGATATGTTGTACGATGATTTTCTAAACATGCGAAAAGTTATGAGAGATTTTCTCAATGAACGCATCGAAAATGTCGATATTACTGACACTGCTGATTTGATGGCGTTAGCCAGTCTGCTCCAAGCTTCTAGAAGATTAGAACTTGACGATGGTTACGGTGCTGGTGAAGGTGGGTATCTTTCCGATAATATATCCAAGCTCATTACCCGTTGTATCGAAGAAAGAAAAGAAAACCCCACCATATACCTTTATAGAGCAATAGCAGAGTTATTGAAATATTTTTAGAAAATTTCAGCGACTGTAAGTAGATTGACGAGGAGTGTACTACCTGCCTTTGTTTCGAGAATAACATAGTCACTATCATCCATGACGTCAACGATAGATGAGAATTGCCTTGCTTGTCCGTTAATAAAAACAAGTGTAACAATTTTATTCTGGGCTAGTGTGTTTGCAATAAATTCTTTCATAGCATTAAATTCCTTTATTGATTTTATGTGACTAATGATTTTCACAAGGAGTTAAGGGGTCTTATGTAATCATTATCATAATTTCATTATAGCGGTATATAAAATTATTCGCAATATTAAAACTCGAAGGAGGAATACTATGTGGAAAAAACTAAATCATATCTTGGTTGAAAAAGGGATGACTAAAAAGGAACTCGCTGAGAAATCTGGAGTGTCTAGTAGAACTATTCAAAACATCAGAAATGAGAGTATTTCTTGGAAGAACATGGTGAAAATTGCTGATGCACTAGATGTTAGCTTAGATGAGTTTCGCTAAGCACAAAAAAATCCTCTGTGTAGGAGCACAAAGGATACAAACAACATGTTAAAGCAATATGGACTATTATAGCACGAATGCTTGAATAAGTCTATATGCTGAAGGTGAACGCTATGGACAATATATTTGAAAGTATTAGCAATTGGATAAAAGAGATTATCCTCAAGACGGTAATGGAGTTGAAAGACATTGAGCGAGAGAACGAAAAAGACGGTTTTCCGGAACTCATGGATGTTGAAACTACCTGCAATTTCTTAGGGATAAAATATGACACTTTTACTAATCACTATCGCTACCTAGCAGGATTTCCAAAAGAACTCCCCGGTAAGCGTTGGTCGAAACGAGCTATCAAAGAGTGGCTCACTAAACAAATTTAAAAAAAGACTTCTGGACAAGGTCGACAAACATTAAGGAGGACACAACATGAAATTATTTAACTTTATTTTCAGTAAGAAACAAGAGTCAGTAGAAGTGCCACAGCGAGAGTGGCAGAGCTGGGAAAAGTCAAAAGAGGCATACAATAAAGCTCACGGCATTTCAGAGGACAGTTTGATTTAGAGGAGGTGGTTAACATGGATGAATTACAAAAAGTTGCTCTTAATGAAATTTTACGAACAGTCACTTATCTCGCTGATGAAATAATTGAACTAAACAAGAAAATTGATATTCTCATCGAGAAAGTCAATGATTTAGAAAATCTCGGGCATCAAGAAGAGCTATCTGATACTCAATGTTCTTCAACAGACCTTTTGTAAATCGCTTTAGGGTTTGCAAGTCTTTGTCAGTATGTTTTCTGACATAGTGTGTCTCATCATTAGCTAACCATGTTGTCGCTTTTGCTAAAGTGTAGAGGTCTTTGTCAGTGATGTAAGTATTGATAAGGTCTCCAAGGTACATCCTTTTGATTTTAGAACTATCATCTGGAAGTTTGAAACTGTAGAAGTCCTTTAGTAAGAACTCGATAGCTTTACGAATACCGATACCGACGAGTTGGTCGTAGCCGTCTTGCTCAGCTTGCAGAGCTTGCGTGAGGGTTTCAGTACCTACTGGAGATACCTTTACAATGTTGCTTGTGATTTCTTCTGGGCGCTTAAACCTTTTGTTTGCTGAAACAAGTTGAGGTTCTCCCCAAGACAGGTCATACTTGTTAACCCAAGCGTTCTTACAAGCAGGGCAGAACAGAGAGAGGTACATCAAAGCAACATTATCTTGAAAGTAATGGCTTTCGTTCTGGACGCTCGGGACTATATCGTGGTTACAAAAAGGGCAGATATTAGGCACTGGAAGAGCTAGACGAGTTTTGTAGAGTGGGTGCTTAGTGATAAGATTCATGGGGTCGCTCCTAAAGAAATTATTACTTGTATTATATCACAAAAACAAAGATAGTGAAGAAAATGGAGGTGGTTGTTATTGGCAAAAAATAACAGACGATACTACTGGTTACAGTTAGCTCAAGATTTCTTTAAATCAAAAGAAATGAAACTATTACGTAAAATGCCTGGTGGCGACACTTACACAATTATCTACTTGAAGCTAATGCTTATCAGTCTTGAGGATAGTGGCAAAATCTATTTTGAAGAATTAGCTCAAGACTTAGCAGAAGAGATGTCACTACTAATTGACGAAGATACAGAAGCTGTCAGAATGACATTGATGTTCTTGAGTCAAAAAGGACTACTTACTAAACATAGTGACTATGAGTTTTTTCTTGAACAAGTACCAGAAATGATAGGCTCTGAAACAGCTAGCACAAGGCGTTCTCGTAAACATAGAGAACAGAAAGCGTTGCATTGCAACACCAATGCAACAAAGTGCAACGGAGATATAGATATAGATAAAGAGAAAAAGTTAGATATAAATCTAGATATAAAGTCAGAAGTAGAAGTAGAGAAAATTGGAAATTCTACTACTGCTGATGAAAAATCAAATTCTAATGTCTTTGACTATTATCAACAACGCATCGGTATGATAGACGGTTATCAATATCAAAAACTAAAAGACTATTTAGAGTACGACCACTTTGAAGAGGGGCTCATCAAAATAGCTATTGACCGTGCGGCTGATAATGGTAAACGTAACTTTGGCTACATCAATGCTATTCTGAAAAACTGGGCACAGAACGGTATCACAACCGTAGTCCAGCAAAACGAAGACCAACGCAACTATGAAGAAGCCAAGGCTAAGCGTAACCAAAAACCAGAAAGAGAGGCTACGGAGTATGACGACCTTTTCTAATAGTGCTGAACGCATGGCTGAGCAGGTCAGACAGTACGCTGATAATTCTGAACCAGCTGACGGCTATTGTGAAAAGCACCAAATGGCGCATATCAAGGTTATCAGAGGTGAGCCGTGGAGTGGCTGCCCTAAGTGCTGGTCGGAGGAGACTGCTGCTAAGGCAGAAATCGAAGGTCAGAACAGGCATGAAGAGGAGCAACGGCGAAAGCGGATGTACTACCTCAACAAGCTATCCATCATGGATGAGGAACTCGAGCAAGCGACCTTTGATAATTTCAAGACGGATACGGCTAGACAGCGAGAAGTCTTGGCATGGGCTAGAAGCATGGCTCGGTATTACTACGAGGGCGGTCGTGGCAATGTCGTTATGACTGGTGAAGCTGGTCGTGGGAAGAGCCACCTTGCTTATAGTATCATCAAGGCACTGTCTGAGACGCAGGGGTCACTGGCTATCATCGTCAATGTCGTAGACCTGCTGGATGAAATCAAGAGCGACTTTAATCAAAAGCAGTTTTGGTTGAACAAGCTGGTTGAGGTTGACTACTTAGTCCTTGATGACCTTGGCGCTGAAAAGATAAGCGACTGGTCGAAAGAAATCATCTACAGCATTCTCAATAAGCGGACACGGACAATCATCACAACAAACCTGTCTTCTAAGGAGTTAGCTGGCAGCTACGGCAAGCGGATTGCCTCAAGGCTACTCAAAGGCTGTCCCAAGGAACACATCATGGACTTTGCAGGACTAGATGATGAGAGGGTTAAGCTATGGACATAAACGATAAGTTATTGGCTGAGTACCCAGACGTGTGCGCTATGCTTGCTGATGAGCATATCGAACGGCTACAGAAGTTACCACCGCAGTTATTGCATGCGAAATTAGAGATGTACAAAAATTGGATGAAAATTGGAGGAGTAATCAGATGGACGATAAATGGACAAACAAAAAATTAACTAACCGCACAGTCCGTGTGAACAAGGACGCCGAGAAAATCTTGGCAGAGGTCGAAGACCTCAAAAATGATTTTAAGGCGAAAGCAGAACTTTTTAAAGTCTTAAGTATCATCGGTAACAACGAAACATTAGGATATGTTGCCAAATTTTTTGAAACTACTGATTTGTTGTTGGGCAGGGTGCTGGAAGGTGTACCTTATGAAAAAGTTTTGGAGCAAAATCGAATTGCGAAAGGTATCGAGAAAGACAAAGATGAGGTGTTAAACAGCTTATTCGATGCTATTCTAAACGAAGCATCAGAGGAGGACGACGAATGATGGGCTACTTGACGGAGCGTGCTCAAATTAAGGAGCTAAACGAATTTTACAAGAAACGTGACGCTGACAAGGCAGAGCGTATCCAAAGTCTGCAAGATGAAAATGATGAACTGCATAAGGATGTGTTCAACATGGGTTTGGAGGAGGAACAGTATCAAAAGGTATTAGCAGTATTCAAAGATGTACTGGACGCTTTACCAACCTACAGCGTTGATAAAACCTTGGAAGAGTTGGGTAATTATCACCGTGCTATGCTGATAAAAGCAGGAGTACTGTGATGTGGTCGTATGAATATGTCTGCAAGAACTGTGGATACCACTGGACAGAAATCTCAGCTTATCCGACGCATGAGTGCCCAGAGTGCGACGCAGAAATCGACCAACCAATTTGGCAGGGGAGTGCTTATGACTAGAATAGCCCTAGAATCGATTTTAAGGGGTCTCTCGTGTCGTTTAGGTGTCCTTGGGTATAATTGTATTGATTTACTCTAAAATGTCTCTACGGACGTTTTAGAGGGGGAAATCGATAAAAAAGGAATAATCGAACTATCACATCGGTTATTGAAAAAATATATTAAAAAGTGAGGTATTAACTAATGGCAAATCAACTACAACAATATAATAATCAGACGAATATAGACAATATGTCGCTGAACGCCGCTTTTGACACTCCGGTTGTAAAGCAAAGATTTGAATCAGTTTTGAAAGGTAAAGAAGACCAGTTTATTGCTACGTTGTTGTCAGTGGTAAAAAATAATCATATGCTAGCAAAGGCAACTAACTCAAGTATTATGACTGCTGCGATGACTGCTGCGACTTTGGATTTACCAGTCGACCCAAATCTCGGCCTTGCCTATATTGTCCCGTATAACAGAAGTTACAAAGATGGTAATAGCTGGCGTAAAGTTAACGAAGCGCAATTTCAAATCGGATATAGAGGATTGATTCAATTAGCACAACGTAGCGGTAAGATTAAGGGTATCAATGCAGATATTGTTTATGAAGAAGAATTTATTAGATTCGACAAAGTAAGCGGAAGACTTGAATTAAGCGGTGATTATATTGACAGTGGAGAAATTAAAGGATATTTCGCTTATGTTGAATTAGTAAACGGTTTTAACAAAACAATCTTCTGGACAAAAAACAAAGTTATTGAACACGCTAAAAAGTACTCTAAAACTTTTGATAAAAAAACCGGGAAATTCAAACCTGGCACACCTTGGGATACAGAATTTGATGCAATGGCAACTAAAACCTTATTAAAAGAAATCATTAGCAAGTACACTCCGATGTCTATCGAAATGGAAAAAGCTATTAGAGAAGATAATGAAGATTCAACCGTGGGTAGTCCTGAAATCAAAGATGTAACACAAGAACAAAATGACTTGTCAGATTTGATTGGCGGTCAAGACGCTAAAGCAGCTTTACCAGAAAATACCGCTGATGATAGCGCAGCAGAAAAACCAGAACAAGAGCAGGAAAATCCGCCGCAAGATACTTCTTATCCAGCTGATGAAATACCTAGTCACGAAGACGAGGGAAACTATCCTAAAGCAAGTGATGGTAACTTATTCGATAATCTCGGAGATATGATGCCATGACACAAAAACTAGACTTACTAGGAAAGGATTACTACAGCCGTGAGTCAAATCAACGATACTGGTCTATTAGTCAGTACAAGCGTTTTAGAGAATGCGAGGCGAGGGCGCTTGCCGAATTACGAGGGGATTGGACAGATACCAGAGATAACACTGCGCTCATCATTGGCAACTATGTCCACTCTTACTTTGAAAGTAAAGAGGCTCATACCAAATTTATAGACACCAACAAAAGCGAGTTAATATCATCTCGAGGGGCAACTAAGGGTAAATTGAAAAGTCAGTTTTTAGTTGCAGAGCAGATGATTGAAGCACTGAAAAAAGATGATAATTTCATGGCTCTTTATCAAGGTGAAAAAGAGGTGGCAGTTACTGGTTTTCTTGGTGGCATTGAGTTTAAAGGGAAAATTGATTGTTTGAACGTTGAGCGTGGCTATTTCGTCGACATCAAAACAACTAAAGGACCAGTAGATGATACAGTCTGGAATGGCAAAGAGCGCGTCTATTGGTTTGAGCATTATGGCTATATTTTGCAAATGGCTGCTTATGTCAAAATGCTTGAGGATACCTATGGCAGACCGTTTGAGCCGATTATCTACGCAGTAACCAAAGAAACACCGTCTGATACGCTTGCTATTAGAGTGCAAAATATCAATGCTATGGTTGCTGAAATAGAAGAATTGGAAAACTACATTGTCAGACTTGATGCAGTAAAGCATGGTCAAGAGAAAGCTATACCATGTCAGCATTGCGATTATTGTCGAGCAAACAAACTCACGCAACGAGTGATGATCTATTGAGAGGTGGAAAAATCCAGGAGGGGAAGATGGCGACTAATGAAATTGAAATCAGTAATGAGCAGGCATTGATGGAAACACAATTACAGATTGGAAAACAGGTCATGATGGCTTTGCTTGAATTACATAGTGACAGCAATAAAGGTGGGATAATTCTACCCATAAAACTAAATGACATAGATTTTAATGTCACGATTGAGAAGGAGGTAGCGGATGATTAACAATGCAGTTCTGGTTGGTCGTATGACCCGTGACGCAGAGCTTCGCTATACGCCACAAAATAAGGCTGTAGCGACATTCACTTTAGCGGTCAATCGTAACTTTAAAAATCAAAATGGTGAGCGTGAGGCGGATTTTATCAATTGCATTCTCTGGAATCAGCCAGCTGAAAATCTAGCAAACTGGGCTAAAAAAGGCATGCTGATTGGCGTTACTGGTCGCATTCAGACACGTAACTACGAAAATCAGCAAGGCCAGCGAGTCTATGTCACAGAGGTTATTGCGAATAATTTCCAAGTGTTGGAAAGTCGCAACAATCAGCAGGGTGGACAAAGTCAAGGTGGTTATCAGAATGGTGGACAGTCGGCTTTTGGGAATAACCAACCTATGGACATCTCTGATGATGATCTGCCATTCTAATTTTATGAGAAAGTAGGTAAACATGACTTGGGTAGTTGAAATACCAAAACAGAAGCCGATGCTTTTGCTGATAAATTACATGCTTGGAAACAAATTTATGAGGTGTAATCAATTTGATAATCATTGTACCGTTTGAACCGAAACCGCAAGACCGTGTGAGATGTACTTGCAGAGGTGGTCGTTTTGCATCGGCTTATGAAATAAAAGCGATGAAAGATTGGCGTAATGCTGTGACGGAGTGGTTTAAAGAAAACTACAAGGGAGAGTTTTTCGACAAACCGACTCGAGTAGAAGTGACTTTCTACATGAAAGCGCCGAATGTTGTCAGCAAAAAACCGGGTCCAAAGGCTCTCCAAAAAACATGGGAAAAATACTATCGTTTCACGGAAGAGCGTATCTGGCACGATAAAAAAATCGACATTGACAACTTGATGAAATCGGTGTTTGACAGCATGACTAAAAGCGGAGTGGTCTGGACAGACGATGGGATTGTAAGCGAAGTGACAGCACGTAAGCTCTACAGTCCAAATCCACGAATTGAACTCAAAATAGAGGAATTAAATGAATTATGAAGTAATTGTTTATAACGCCGAGGGGGAGGTTAGTTTCCGTGAACGTCACGACTCGCATTTTATGGCAAGAGTGACAAGGCACAGACTGGAGTTAACTTATCCACCCGAGCGTGGTTATAGCATAGAAATTGAAGAGGTAGGAACATGAACATTTACCGTTACACGATAGTTGAGACAGGCGAAGTGTTCGAGGGGACACGCAGACAAGCTTGTGAGCATTTTAAATGCGGTCTTGGCAAGCTAGATAAAATGCGAAATGATAAGAGGTTGCTGCGTGAAGTAGTTGATAAAACCCCCAATACGCACGAAAAGCGACAAGTTAATGTCTATCGTTTTGAATATCAAGATGATGTCTTTGAAGGGACGAATAACGAAGCGCAGGCTCACTACAATTTGCAGGAACACAGCTTCAATAAAGGTTTACGTGATGGGAAAATTAAACGAGAATTTCTCAAGAAAGGCTACAGGAAAGTTGAGTCCGATAGACAGAGTTCTCCAAAGGAAAAAGAGTATATCAGGGCAACTTACCTTGAGCGGGCACAATTAGTAGATATGGGGTTATTGTGATATGGATAATGGATTATGGCGTACTTGCCTTGTTTGTGGCAATGAGTTTTCTTCTGCGTTTTCAGATTGCCCTGAGTGTCACTTGAAAGTTGGTGGGACATTGTATATCAACTTAAAACCAACAGAGGAGGGTTCTTACCTCAAACAAGACGGAGAAAGCGACTTCGACCCAGTACATAAGCCGAGCCACTACCAAGGAGAGTATGGGTTGGAAGTTCGTTCGGTGGTTGAAAATTTCATCGGCGACTTGCAAGGTATGGCTGCGGCTGATTTTAAGGACGTTGTGAAGTATATCTTGCGCTTTCAAAAAAAGAACGGCTCGCAGGATTTGCGGAAAGCTGAAAGGTGCTTGAAGTGGCTTGCGGATGCTGTTGAGAAAGAGGAACGAGAGAAAGGTAAAAAATAACATGGATGAGAGACAGAAAACGTTTAAGTGTGAGTTGTATAATGACCACTTTGAAAATGCCAAACGGTATAACATCCCTAGGGCACAGCTGATTATTGCTGACATCCCTTATAATCTCGGTAACAATGCCTATGCTAGTGACCCTCGCTGGTACAAAGACGGCGACAATAAGAACGGTGAGAGCAAGCTTGCTGGTAAGTCGTTCTTTGATACAGACAATGACTTTAAAATCAATAATTTCTTTGATTTCTGTAGTCGCCTGCTCAAGAAAGAACCTAAAGCCAAAGGGCAAGCGCCAGCGATGATAGTCTTTCACGCGTGGCAACAGCGTGACATGGTAATTGAGTGTGGAAAAAGACACGGCTTTAACAACGCTTATCCGCTGTATTTCACAAAGAAATCAAGTCCACAAGTCTTAAAAGCTAACATGAAAATTGTGGGAGCGGTTGAGGAGGCGACGGTCTTATATCGTGACAAGTTGCCTAAATTCAACAACGGTGGGGCGATGATACTTAATCATGCCCCTTGGGAAAAAGATAGCTCTTACCCAACTATCCACCCCACACAAAAACCGATACCTGTTTTAAAACGGCTGATTGAAATTTTCACGGATGAGGGTGATGTTGTGATTGATCCAGTGGCTGGTAGCGGTTCGACTTTGCGGGCTGCGATTGAGATAAATCGCAATGCTTACGGCTTTGAGATTAAGAAGGACTTTTATCGCAAGGCTAAAGAGCAGATGCTTTCCACGTTTCAACCGAGTTTATTTTGAGCGAGGGGTGCAGATGACGATTGATGATTTTTTGGAGGATGATTGAAGATGTCGACTTTTGATAAAAGGTCTTATTCTTGCCTCTTTGGATTGGTTGTTATAGGTTGGGGGTACAGCATGTATAACTTATATTTTCAAATCAACCAAAAAGCTCCAGAGTTGCAAGGAACTTTTGAGACTGAGGATGAGGCTTTGGAATATATGGAATATTTGATAAAGACTAAATCGAGTATTCCTAATAGGTTTTATCGTAGGGTCTGGGAAAGTGATGGAATGACTAAGGTTGATTATGGCGCACACAATGCTTTTTACTTGATTGAGGAGGTAAGCGATGAAATATAAAAAGAAACCTGTTGAGATTGAGGCTATTAGATTTACAGGCTCAAATTATGAAGAAATTAGAGAATTTATTGGAAAAAATACTTTATGCTCTGATTTAAGTATCGTAATACCAACACTTGAGGGGGATATGGTAGCCCAAAAGGGTGATTATATTATCAAGGGTGTTCAAGGTGAGTTTTATCCTTGTAAACCAGATATTTTTGAAGAGACATATGAGATAATTTCGGAGGACTTGAAGTGATACCAAAATTTAGAGCGTGGAATAAGGAATGGAAGAGCATGTTGAATGCAGATGATGTTTGGATTATTGATTTCCAAAGTCGTTGCATTCAGTATGATGTTGATGAATATGTCATGTGTATAGTAGATTTCAAAGACATTCACTTAATGCAGTCAACAGGTATGAACGACAAAAACGGTGTTGAAATCTTCGACGGCGATATTGTCAAAGTTGAAGTGCCGAACACAGCTATGAGTGGTATCTATGGTGTCAGACAGTTTAGGTCTGGCGCTTGGAGGATTGATAGGCGCACAGACGGTCGAGAGCTGTGGCTTACTGTTGAAGACGCTGAAGTCATCGGTAACATCTATGAGAATAAGGAGCTCACAGATAATCTCTGGTGGTTGGACGATAAGAATTTACTTGGAAAATAGCTAAATCCAGACATAACAAAGGTTTTGGCTATCACGGAATTTACTTAGAAAATAAAAAGGAGTGAAGATGACTAAATACGAGACAATCCCAGGAATGTCAATAGTTATTTTGTTATTGATAGTTATAGTTTGTCTTAACGATAATGATCGTTTGCGCCATCAGCTCAAAGCACAACAGCCCAAAATCATCATTCACAAAGTCGATAACGCAGGTGGTTCGATTGTTGGCAAAGTCACAGACAAGGAAGTCATCGAGGGGCGTTATACTATCACTATCGGCGCTTACGGACGTTTTCTCGTCACAAAAGAGCAGTTCGATAGTATTCATGTTGGCGATGAGATTCCAGAGTATTTGAGAGGAAGCTGATGGAAAAAGATTGGGTAGGTAATAAAACAGCAATCTTTAAGACGTTGGGCGCTCAAGGTCATAGCTTAGAAGAACGAGAAGTGAATGATTATTACGCTACAGAGCCAAAAGCGACTAGACTATTGTTGGAAAAAGAGCTATTTAATCACAATGTTTTAGAGCCAGCCTGCGGTCAAGGACACATATCGAAAGAATTATCATCTTGGGGTTACCATGTTGTCAGTTATGACAAGATAGACAGAGGATTTGGAAAGGTTGGAGATTTCTTTGAAATAAAGAAATGGACCGGTGATATTATAACCAACCCGCCTTACAAATACGCTTTGAAATTCGTTGAGCACGCATTGTCTATAGTGGGAACTGGCGCTAAGGTGGCTATGTTTCTAAAAATTCAATTTTTGGAAGGAAAGGCTAGAAAACACCTCTTTAAGGAAAATCCTCCTAAAGTTATCTACGTAGCCAGTTGCCGTCTAAATTGTGCTAAAAACGGTGAATTTGATAAGTATACCTCTAGTGCGGTTTGCTATGCTTGGTATATTTGGGAAAAAGGCTATAAAGGTGAGCCAATCATAAGGTGGATTAACTGATGAAATTTTTAGACTTATTTGCAGGTATCGGTGGTTTTCGTTTTGGTATGGAAGCCGCCGGACATACCTGTGTTGGATTTGCGGAGATTGATAAATTTGCAAGAGCTAGCTACAAGGCTATACACGATACGAAAGGAGAGGTTGAATTTCACGATGTCACAGCAGTTACAGACGAGTCTATTCGACAACTTGGACACATTGACGTTATCTGCGGAGGATTTCCGTGTCAGGCTTTCAGCGTTGCGGGAAAACGCAAAGGATTTGAAGATACAAGAGGAACTCTCTTTTTTGAAATCGCACGGTTCGCATCTATTCTCAAACCTCGTTATCTTTTCCTTGAAAATGTCAAAGGCCTCCTCAATCACGACAAAGGAAATACCTTTGAGACAATCCTCGCAGCGCTTTCAGAGCTGGGGTACGATGCAGAATGGCAAGTGCTTAACAGCAAAGACTTTGGCGTCCCCCAAAACAGAGAGCGAGTGTTCATTATCGGACATCTTAGAGGAGAATGTACCAAGCAAGTATTTCCTATCGGAGGAGAAGGTGAAAAACTTGATAATCAATCAAAAATCAAAATCGTAGGGAATACGAAAAACCCTCAAGGAACTAGTCTAGGGACGAGAGAGTTTGTTTACGATTCTGATGGCATTATCGGTGCTTTAGTAGCCACAGACTATAAAACGCCTAAGCAAGTAGCTATCCCAGTGTTAACTCCAGATAGAGCAACGAAACGACAGAATGGCAGACGCTTTAAAGAGGATGGAGAGCCTATGTTTACATTGACTGGGCAAGATAGGCACGGTGTTGTGGTAGTGGGAAACTTACCGGGCAACCACGAGCAAAACTCAAGAGTTTACCATCCTAAAGGAATTTCACCGACCCTAACAACCATGCAAGGCGGAGGACAAGAGCCTAAAATCATCCAAAGTGTAGATGAGTTTCAAATCCGTAAATTAACCCCTCGTGAGTGCTGGCGATTGCAAGGTTTTCCTGACTGGGCATTTGATAAGGCTCAAGCGGTTAACTCAAATAGTCAGCTATACAAGCAAGCAGGAAATAGCGTGACAGTGAATGTGATTGCTGAAATAGCCAAGAGACTGTAAACTACGAGCCGTGAACCTCGTTAAAAGCGAACTAGAACCAAGATATTGTGTAGTCAGACTGGTGTTTATAGCTGTTCGATTCGGCTACTGGCTATACGTGCTGGGATTCACGTTAAAAGCAGCCAAAGACTAAGCTAAGCAGGCTTATAGCAATTTTATTTTTTTGGTAGCCAGATTGGTGTATGGACGTTCGACTCGTCCACTGGTTATTGCCGTCAGACAAATCTTTCAACGATACCATTTTTAGATTTGCTCCTTAAATTATATTTTTTACAGTCTGACGGCGGGCGCTGTGGTTTGTGAAAGGGTCACAGCGTATAGGTTGCGCAACCATTAAAAAAAGAGGTGAAAACTGATGAAAAAATACGAACTACTAAAAGATGACACAAAAATTATGTCAGGACGTACACTATATCGTATTAAAGCATTACGAGATTTTGGCAATGTTGAAAAAGGCGATTTAGGTGGCTATATTGAGAGCGAAAACAATCTAAGCCACTATGGCAATGCGTGGGTTTATGACAATGCTAGGGTCTTTGACAATGCAAGGGTCTGTGACAATGCAGAGGTCTTTGGCGATGCAGAGGTCTATGGCGATGCAAGGGTCAAGTCAGATGACGACTATATAGTTTTCAAAAACAACTGGTCAAGCGGTCGCTACTTTACTTACACTAAATCAAACAAAATGTGGAAAGTCGGTTGTTTCTACGGTACAGGTCAAGAGCTGATAGAGAAAGCTTATGCAGATAGCGAATTATCTGGCAAGTGCTATGAAGCTTATGTGAAGCTGGTTGAACAGTTAGAAGAGATTCAGGAGGATAAGTGATGAGTGAGGAACTAAAATATAAAGTCGGGGATGAGGTGTTGTTGAAGGCAACTGTGAAGGAGCTAAGTGAGTCTTTATGTACTCTTGATTTTGGTTTGCTTGGAAAAGCGATTCAATATCAAGCAACTATAGCACAAATGGATATAAACAAAAAAGTGAAAATA
This sequence comes from Streptococcus hyointestinalis, assembly GCF_011039275.1. Taxonomy (GTDB): domain Bacteria; phylum Bacillota; class Bacilli; order Lactobacillales; family Streptococcaceae; genus Streptococcus; species Streptococcus hyointestinalis_A. Next base: position 1,555,500 of record NZ_JAAKGB010000001.1, on the reverse strand, counting down.
CCTCAGTTTATAGCGGATATAATTGTAAGTCTTAAAGAAAACGACATGACATTGTATGACGCCTTAAATATTTATAGCCTTGACGATGACATAAATGAAATTGATGATTGGGTTCAAGAAAATAGCGACACTTTTGCTCGTGCATGGCTAGATGGCTATGAGGTTGATAAGGAGAAGAGGTATATGGTTATACCTAAGCATACAAATCAGATTCTGGTTAAACAAGGTGACTCTTTTATTTTTACGTTACCTAATCCTTTTGATGAAGAAGATGGGAAACATTTATTCACCAAACAAGAACTAATCGATGCAGGCTTTGGTGGTGTGTTTGATAACGAAATGTTTGAAGTTGAGGAGGCGGAAGATGATTAAAACATACCGCAAGAAACCAGTTGAAGCTGTTCAATGGACTGGGGAGAATGTTGAGGAATTGAAAAAGTTCTTTAATGGGTCTAAGAATAGGTATGGGTTCTATCTGCTCCCTGAAACGAACAGAATATCTATTGTGGCACGAAAAGGTACTGTGATTGCTGAAATTGGAGATTATATCATCAAGGGTGTTAAAGGTGAGTTTTCCTCTTGCAAACCAGACATTTTTGAGAAAACTTATGAGGAGGTACAGAGTGACTAACAACACAGCGAGCCTTGTTCTGGGGCTACTGATTACTGGCACTGTGCTGGTGCTGGCTTATTTAGACAGGAAAAAATGAAGAACAAAAAGAATTAAGCGACTTAATGCCATGAGTCGCTTTTTTTAGTACCCTAATAGGACAGAAAGGAGGTAAGCGATGACTCAGTATGTGAAAGAGTTTGATGAGTTGGTGGCACAAGAACTTGACTATGTGAAATTTATCCGTGGTGGTGACGAGCTGGTCTGTGACGCATACGAAGAGCGACAATTCAAGTTGCAACAAATCGAAGTGATGAAACGAGCGGTCGAGAAAGCTAAGGAAAACAGCGCAAAAATAGCAGCCTACCAAAAAGCACTCGCAACTTATCAAAGAGACTTTGCAAACTATACTCAAAAGGTCAATAGTCTAAAAGCAAGGTATGCTAGTCAATTACAGTCTTATCAGGCTTCTTTAGAAGTCTACAAAGCCAACAGAGCTAGTTATGACAGCAAAAAAGCAGCCTACGACGCAGCAAAGCAGCAATACGATAGTGATTTAGCAGCCTATCAAGCAGCTTATGTAGAGTATCAGAAAAAATTAGATGAATACAACAGCTGGCAAGGAGGAAATACCTCGAACGGCTGGCTAGAAGCATGGGGAACGTACGCTAAAAGCGGTCCTTATAACAACGTCACCATGGGTGGTAGTCCTAATGGTAGCATGTATGGACTCAACCTAACCTCTGCTAAAAATGCTGGTTTTGGTAACGGTGTTAAATTCAACTCGCTTAACGATGCAGGTACGTCTGTTAATATCGAGTTATCTTTAGTTGGCTATGGGTCTAATGCAAGCGGACAGGCTATTCTTAATCAGAAGTATGTGCGAGGTAACTTTACCTACGACTGGTATGTGGATGTTTACTACTCCATAGACAATCAAGCGAGCTGGGGAACGATTGAGCGGAATATTCTTGTCGCTAAGCATGCCAGCACCCAAGGTCTCGCTTATGGGGCTAATTGGCACTTATCTACAATCAAGTGGAGCAAGACTTTCACCCTGCCTAATAATTTCACTCACTTAAAGTTTGAAGTGCGTGGAGATGAGCCAGCTCAGCGACACCAAAACATCTTTACAAGGCAACAGGTTATCAGACCAACGAAACCTGTAGAGCCGACAAGACCGACAGAACCTACTCCCTTTAATGAATTGCCACCTAGCATACCAACAGCGCCTATTGAGCCTCATTACCCAACAGAGCCTACAGCACCTCAAAAAGTAGTTGTAGAGCCTGCTATTATTGTATACCACGAGCCTTATCTCAAGTGCAATGTCTGCTATGACGGCGGTAGTCCTGTGGCTACGCCTTATGAAAGTGCAGAGTTGGCAGAGGTTATGGAAAATCCTCTTGTGATAGCCTCAAAAGATTGTCAGTGGGTCTACTATGATGAAAACTTTGACCCAACAGTGGTAGTGAATCAAATCAAGGCAGCATTGGCGCTTCTCAGCCAACAAGGAGAAACGCCTGGCAAGCTCATGATACCGCCTATCATGACGACTTACTGTAAGTGTTGTGTAGACTGTAACTGTCAAGAATTTGAAGCAGGGTGGAATATGTGCGACAAGCTCCATGAGGAGGCGGATGTTTTCAAGAATATGCGTGCCGGTGTCGCTATAACTCCTCGCTGTGACATTCCAATTATGGCTTGGCAAGTTCTCTTTAGATTGCATTGCATGATTGGAAAAATCATCACAGCGGTTTGCTGGCTAACAGATAAGCTCTCTCAAATGTGGGATAATGCCGAGTGCTTGCAAAACCGTATCAAGGCTTTAGAAGCGTATTACAAAGTCATACATAGCGATTGTGATACTAAGCTAAAAGAGGATATGGCTGAGCCTATAACAAGCGTAGTGGGTGTATCTGTTTCAACAAGTATTTCTACATCATCAGGAGGAAGTCGCAATGGCTAATAAAAAAGCAACAAGCAGAGACTGTGTAGACTGTGCTTGTGAGAAGATAGAGCCTGGTTACGATAATTGTACGGCTCTTATGGATGCAAACGATGAGCATATTCTATGTGCTCTAAATAGTATCCAAACCACAGAAGATTATACGACCTTGCCAAAGAAAATGGCGAAAGTTCTGTATCAGTTTTGGTGTTTATTTAAAAACATCATCGCCCAAATCTGTTTTTTGACCTCGGAACTCAAGCGCTTATGCCAGACGCTAGCCTGTCTTAATAAGCGCATAGATGACCTGCAAGAGTCCATTATCGCAGCGATGATTGATAATGTTGCCTTTGGTCTAGCAAGTCGGACTAGTGGTGGCGGTTCGTCAACTGGTGGGGTTACTTACATGAAATCTAGTGTCAATCAGAAAGACAAGACCTTTAAGTTTGTATGGAACATGGTCTTTTCAGGGGCAGAGGTAGGTGTCGGTGAGATTAACGGTAAGGTGGACGCTGACTATACCGCTAATAAAGACGGCACAGTGACAGTTAATATCAAGTCCTATACCATTACTACCCTGTCCTATAAAGCTAAACGTGCAGGCTCATCTAGCGCTAATATCTCTATTTCTAAGATAGACGGCACTAAAATTGTCAATCAGACCTATAACCCATACAGTACATGGAATCAGAACGTTAATAAGACCGTGACAGTGGGCAAGGTGGTAACTTTGCATCCAAAAGCCTCAACTGGCGACATTGCCCTATTCAACATTGCGGATACATGGCAGCTAGACCCTACCTATGGAACGGCTTACGCCAAGTATGATAATAATAACGATAAAATTCCAGACTTTACAAGTCCTTGTCCGATTGATTGTCCAAAATAGAAAAGGAGTGCATAAATGGTGTACACATTACCTGAAAAAGATAGACGTTGTGAGGTGAAATACCTCAGAGACCTAAAAGCTAGTGATAATATCCCACCAGTTCCAAAAGTGGTAGAATGCAAAAATTGTTGTTGCGGTGATGACAACAAAGGCACATCAACAAACATCAGTGCCGGCGGGGCATCGACAGTAACAAGGGATGTCATCATTGATGAAGAGGAGTAGAAAATGACTAAATTAAGCTGTAATGCGTGTGGTGATTGCTGTAATGAGATAGAACTAGTCGCTGTGGTAAAGCTAGATGACGGCACGTTTAGACGGTTTTATAGCGATGGCTCAAGCGATGTTTTTGACCCAAGTATAACAGAGGAGGGCTAAATGGCAGAAGAAGTAACTGAAATTCAAAGCGCATCCGTGGAAAAAGACAAGACAAGCGACTACTACAAATTTCCCGATGACTCGGATAGTAAGTGTTGGTATAATGATTGTGAGTGCGATGACATTCTAGCAGGGGATTGTCACGCCTTGAAAGAAGAAAATGATACAGGCGTTGGCAGACTGGCTTGTATGGCTAACCAGTACAATTGCCTAGACCAAGACTTTATTGCTCGTTTTCTCTCTAAACAGGCTTGCCAAAACGACCACTATATCGAGAATCTCTGTGGTCTATGGGGGCTTATGGAGTGCATAACAGGCTACCTAGGGCAATTTAAGCTAGGTGAGCCTAAAGTACAGTATCTCCGCAACAGCAAGGTCTCTGACTCTGATTTTTACCATGATATTAGTCAAGAGTATGATTTAGAGATTTTCATGGACTCTACTACAGGGATTGTTGAAAATGAAAGTGACGATAAGCGAACAACAGCAGCAGACCAAGACTACAAGGTGGATATTCGCTGGTGTGCTGACGGAACGTCTCTTAACCCTAAAGCGGATAACACTATGGAGATGGCGGTCTATACCAGTGATGAGACCTATTCAGAGGATATGGCAAAAGAGCGCTCTGTGCACTGGCAAATGACGGGGCTTTCTGACGGCGCTATGGAGATGTACGACACTATCACGCTGAAAAAAGGCGAGCATATCAAAATCCGCTTGCTTTCTGACAATAACAGCGGTGGTATCTTCCGTATGCACCAGTTCAAATTGGTCTATACCCCTATGATGTCTAGTATAGAGCTCCCGGATTGTCTAAAAATGCCTGACAAGTCAACTACTCCTTGTGATTGTTGCGATGACGGTGCAAGTGCTGGTATGATTGACACAACGAAAGCGGTCACAAAAGCAGAATAAGAAAAAGGGGTCGTTTTCGACCTCTTTTAACTAACAGCACGAAAAATCAAAAAAAGATAGCTAGTCAAGCTATCTTTTTCTTTGAGATTAGAGATTTATATGAAAAAGAAAAAATGAAAAATATTTAGTGATTATGCCCCCAAAAACACTAAATTAGGAAAATGTTGAAGTCATCACACTTCATACTCTTATTATACCATATGTCGAGGTATTTCAGAACATTAACGCTCTATCTTTTTCGCCTTTTGTCTTCTAGGCGGTGGTCTCTGTTTGAAAAGTAATTTATATCTTGCTTGGTGATGTTGGGGTCTACACACCTAGCAAACATAGCTTCTTTCAAGTGACTTTGCCATTTTTCAGGTCTTTTCGCCCCTTTTGGTGGGAGATAACGACTAAGAATTTGATATTGCTTATCTCTGTAGTAAAAAATAGTATGACCGCTTTCATCCACAGGTTTGAAAAGTGTTTCATAGGCTTTTCTATCTAACTTGACAAAACGGTCTATATCCTCGTACATGGTCTTTGTAAAGGCGTTTGAAATTTTAGGGATTTTATGTCTCAAATATCCACAGCTCCTCGCCTGTAGTAGCTCTCAAAACGCTAATTTCGCCATTCTCACTGATAACCGTCCGTTTTTTACGCCATGCAGACGCTATCTTTCTCATCTTTTGATAATCGCATTTTTCGATGGTGTAGTAGCATCCGCCTAGCTCATCAATCAATTTCAAACAATAATTTTTGGTTGCCTTCGTAGTCATACCATGCCCTCGTGTATCGTATGCGACCCACTAAACTTTTGGGGTCTACCTGTTGTGTTGTCCTAAATGGTCTCAAAACCAAACGCTGCCAACTATCAATTAGTGCTAACACGTCATTTGGGTAAAAGCGCTTGGTGTACTCTGTCTTGTGGTCTAAACTCATGTAGTAGTCTATTATTTTATCTATGGTCTTGTCGTGATTATATTTCTTGCTGTTGGAGAGGTCTCCGAACTCTTTCATAGCCTTAAAATAGCCCTCGGGCTTATAATCGCAAAGATTATCCTCTATCATGAGCTCTTGCACGTAGGAGAGCGCCCTCGCAAAGTTGAAAATGTCCCTATTTGTTAAAAAATTGAACTCTGAGCGATTAGCGATGCTGTAATAAATATCTCGCACACTAGAATAGCGCCATAGGCTCGCAGGAGCGTTTCTGAGGAAGATTTCAACAAACTGGTATAAACTATCACCTGTTAAGTTTTGGACGCTCTGACGCCCGTCTATGCCGTTGTAGAGACATGTTATATAGTCTTGCTTGATAATCTTGGCTTTCTCAAACTGATTGCAGATTGTCTCGTGTAATTTTGGGACAGTCAAGAGGTCAAAACAGTGATTATCTTTACATGCGCTATCTAGCACTTCGTCATCACACACGATAACCGTTAAAAAAATAGAAAACACTCTTTCAAAGAGACTAGCGCTAGACGTTGCTATCGTGATACAGCGTTGCATGAGTGGGTCTAGGTACTGGCAAGGCTGATTAAGCTCAAAAGGTATGATTACGCTTGTTTCACTTGTCGCCTCTTGACAGTAATCGAACCATTCTAGGCGCTTTTCCATGTACTCTTTGAAAGTAATAGTATCATAATCCATCTTGCTCAAGTTGGTCGGCTAGGCAAGCGCTGCATGCGGTGACCTCGTAGCCAAGGAAGCGAGCGACAAAACGGTTTGTCCTACGCTCGGCATCTAAAAAGCGGTCTTTGCTCTTGATGTCTTTAAGGTCTACCTGCCACACCTCAAAAGCGGTGATTTCAGCCACTAGGATGTGTTTCAGACTACACCATAGGTCTTTATTGCCTGACTCGTTCGCAAGCGCTAGGAGGGCTTTCATAGCCTCACGGCGTGCCCCTGTGATGTCTATGAGCTCTGTCTCAGCGAAAAAGAGATTATCCTCCGTCTCTGCCAACTCTTTCTTTTCTTCGTCCGTGAGCTCACTTGTGTCGCCTCCCATGTACCAAAACTCTATCTGGTCTTCGTACTTTTTGACAAGAATGTTTAAATGGTACTCCGCAGCAATCATGTTTTTAATCTGAGTCAGCATATCCTCAACTTTGCCAACGGAAGAAAGGCGCTTTTCTGTCTCTGTCATAGTCTTAACTCCTTTAATTCTTTGTATTTTTGTCTATAATAGCCGTCATCGCTACCAACAAAAGACAAGCTATTATCAGATAGTCTAAAAAAGAGGTACAGCCTATCATCAAGATACTTGTATGTGTCAAAATCGCCGATATAGAGCATGTAGGCTACGCCTTTAGGCGGATTGTAGCGGAAGCATGTCATAAGATCATCAAAATTATCACAAAAAGGAATTCTCTTTGTGTAGTGCCTTCTTAACGCAAGCAAGCCCTCTCGCCACGACTTTAAAACGTAGTCTATACCATCAGCATTCACAAGATAAAGTGTTTCTAGCTTTTCTTCGTTGCTTAATTTGATATAGTCTGAAAGTAGCATACAATCACAATCCAAAAGCTGCCCTCCTTTTATGGTATATACCAATTATAGCACAAGGACAAGCAAAAAAAAGCTCAGAAAAATCTAAGCTTTTCATATTTTTTAAATTTGTAATTTTGCTTCTAGTGCTTTTGTTAGTACCTCAGAATAGTTCAATCCTTTGCGGTCTGCTAGTTTAGTCAACCACTCGGGGACGGTTACATTTTTTCTAATCGCTTTATTATCTTTGATAAGTGGTGTCGGGTCAGCTTGCACCATTGTGACAAAGCCGTCAGATACGTGTAAATCCTCGATATTGCTCATTTTAGGCAACTCTAGCCCTTCGTCAATATAAAGTGCGATAGTACTCTCTAAAAACTCACGAGCGTTGCACATTGCGTCTTCTAGGCTATCGCCTTGGGTGCCTCCGCCAAACTCTGGGAACTCAACCCAATAGCCTATACCCTCTTTATGAAAAATTGCCGGATAAGATTTCAACATAATTTTCTCCCCCCTTAAAAATGAAAGAGAAGGGGCGCTTACAGCAACCCCAAATCTTTCAAGATTTTCTTTTCTAGTCCTTTTCCTAAGTCTTTGTTTCCATGAACTGGGATAGTGACTATTCTCGGAAAACCTTCTTTCTTGAAATGGTGGTGACTTCCTTCGATTCAGATTTCTACCCATCCGTTTTTCTTTGCAAGTTTCACCATTTCTTTGCCTATAAGTGGCATAAGCGCTATTACCTCCTTACACCATTTATTGTATACGCATTATGCGCATTTGTCAACCCTTTTCTATCAAAAAAAACACGCTTTTTTTAGCGTGTTTTCAACCTTTTTTTACCTCTACCATTCATCGGTATCTTCGTCTTTTAATAGTTTATGGTCTTGTATCGCCTCATATATCGCCTTAATTGTCCTTACAATCACGAAAAGGACTATATAGAACCCTACAAACACAAAGGAAAACATAATAAGTACAGGACCTAGTGTTAATAGCGACCATAATTCAAACATGTGCCTACCTCCTAAAAATCAATCTTTCCATAATTTCACAATAAACGCCCATAGGTATTTAATGACCTCTTTCAACGTTAAAACGAGAAAGGCAAAAATGCCTATTAAGAAGAAAATAACAAAAGCTCCTGCTAAGGTGTCCATGGTGTTCCCTCACTTTCATTTTTTTCTAATTCTAACTGTTGCTGTTCTCGTTCTTTTTCCCTGTTTCTCTTATAATTTTCAACGTATTTTCTAGGAACTGGGGGGATTGCTGGGCGCTCTTGCCCCAGTTTCATCCGTGTCTCTGCTGTAAATTTGCCAACGTTACGGCAATACTTGGCAAGGTTGTATAATTTCATAACATTTACAAATGTCATATTTTGTAACTTTGCTTTACCATTGCGTAGCTTAGATATAGTTAGTAAACTAACCCCTGTACGTTTTGTAATATAGCTCGTGTCTATCTCATAGCGTTCTAACTCGGTATCCCACGCTTCTAACATTGCGGTGATTTCCGATTTCATGTGGTAATAAGAAGGTGGGAGCGTGTTTGGCGTTGGTTCTATTAGTTTTCGTGCTTTTCTTGGCATATTTTTCCCTCTCTTAAAGTCGATTCAATTATATTACACCATGAAAAGCGAGCTAAAGCAAGTGTTTTCATGGTGTTTTTTTTACAAAAGGATAAGGAGCAGCGCCCCTCACCTATGTTGGATTTGCATATAAGCGCCTCGGCGGCTTGCGATAATTTCATTCCGCTTTTTTTCCGCCTCTCTCTTTTCTCGCTCTTGGCGCTCTTCCTCGCTCTCTATGTCTATAGTCTCGTAACTTTTAAGGCTTAAAGCTAAAATCAGTAAGCCGATAAAGACAATATAAAAGATTAGCAGACCCAGCGGGCTTAAATTTAACTCTTCCATTATTTTCACCTTTTCCTTTTTACGAGCCTATGCAGCTTTTTGCTCTTGTCTTATGTATCCTTTGTAAGTCAAGAAGTATTTAGCGACTTTTTCAAACTCGTCAAGCGTCATCTTTTCAATGACTTTAGTAACAATCAAACAATAACGACGATACTCAGGCATATCATGCAATGAGCACCATTCTGATAACTCTGTCATTGTGTCTATAACGACCCACGGGTCAAAAACGTCAATAATAGCATAATTGTAGCCTATTTCAATCGCCCCTAGCTCTATAATTTCGTTTTGCATCATTCTTAATAGTTCTTTTTTCATGATTCTTTATCCCTTTCTATAAAAGCAGGCTGTTGCCTGCTTATTATTTTACCCATTCACGTTCTAACAAAAAACTAAGAGTAAGTTGTTTTACATTGCCGGCAAAGTCAACGCTAACGACATCATCGTTCTCTTTGATTGCTTTTGTAAGTTTACCTGTTCCAAAATTTGGATGTTCGATAACTATTTTTTGAGCTTCTTCAACAGTGTGTGTTGTCCAAAATGTTGTCAATGAGTCAGCTTCTTTTTCCATTCGTTCTTGTTCTTCTCTTTGGATTTTTTCACCCATTGTTTCACCATTTTGAAGCCCCAAAACATCTTCTTGATATAGTTCTAAGCATTTTCCGGCACGATTGATAGTGACTTCAACGCCTAAACTATGCATCAAATTTTCATGGTCAGTGTCACTGGTTTTAATTGTGGTGTATTTTGTTCCGTAAAAATCGAAGTTATCATTACCTTCGTTTTCTTTACGAATATTGTAGAGTTCTTTTGCCAAGTCGTAAACCTCAGGCAACACTTTGTAAGTGTAGAGGCTACGTCCATTTAATTCATTGCTATCGTACCAAGTGCTTTGAGAAGTTTTGGTTTTAATTTCTTTCAACTCATTAAAGTTGATTGTTTCTTCTGCATTAGCTTTTGCAAGTTCTAAAACCGCTGGATGATTGTTGATAAGGTTTGCTAGTTCGTATGCTCTTTCTTGTTGTGTCATTTTATTTACCTCTTTTTGATTGTATTTTTAAGTTTTTGCTGATAAGGCAAGGGGCAAAAGCCCCAAAAGCGATAGCATAAATGTTTTTTCAGTTCTCACGGTTGCGACATTAACAATAATTGTTTAATAATGCGTGTTGTTTTCGTAAAAACAAGCGTCTAGCTCTTGCAAGCGTTCGTAATATTTTTCAATATAACCAAGCTTGTAAGCCTCAAAACTGATATGAGTGTTGTCATCCATGAAAGTTGTGTAAGATACGTTAAAGTCTTTTGTTTGTATAGGGTCACAATCGTAGCCGTTGAAAAAGATTTGTTCTAATGCGTCGGATGTTGATAGCTCCCAAAACATTTCATTAACGTGATCGACTTTGATAACTTTGACGTCATTCATATTCATATTCCCTTGACAATAACCCCAAAACTTGATACAATCAAAAAGTAAGCTAATAAAGCCATAGCGCTTTACAAGTTTACAGACATATCACCCAAAAAGTCTTTTTGACTTTAAAGGGTTCGGGGCTATGTTGCGTTACTGTTTGGCGATCGTCACGCAACATAGTTTTTTTATTGTCTCTTTCTATTTAGTTTTTTTAGTCAGATAGGTGATAAACCTTTTTTATTTTGGTTTATCACCTATCTTTATGTTTATATTATATAACTTTTTAGGGCTTTTGTCAAGCCTTTTTAAGCAATTTTTTTAATTTTTTTTGGCTTATTTTCCTTGATTTTATGCGGGTTTAGACCACTTTTGACAAAGAAGTAGAAAAGCCCTTTTTTACTTAAAATAGTTTAGTCAGTTTTATAATAATTGTTATAAGCGATATAATGCAATCAAGCCCCATAACAACAATAGCAATTTCAACCAAATGCGTTTTAACAAAGTTTTTCATTGACTTTTTTCCCCTTTTCATATAAAATCAAAATCAGCAGGCAAGCTATTATAACTAACTTGCTTACTGATACTTTAGAGCTAGAATAGCGTTTCTAATATCATTTTAATTATATCAATCAGAAAGCCAATCACGCTGATATAATATAAAATAATATTGCGCTTTTCTTGCTCTTTTTGTTTTGTCTTTTCAAGACGCTTTCGGCGACTATCCAAGACAATCACCCCCCTTTCAATTTGATTTTAAAAGGTAGTGAAATCCCTTGTAAGCTATTAACCAACTTACATTATATATTATATCAAATTAAGCCTATAATGTCAATGGATTTAGACTATAAAAAGCCTTATTTTATGCGGAATTAAACAATTTTTTAAGCGTGTTAATAGTCACGTCAGATTACTGATTTTCATTATAACAAATAGATACAAAAAAGCTAAAGTCTTGATAATTTTCAATCGCTTTTGTATAATCGTAAACGATTTACAAAGCGTTTCACGTTTTGATAAAGCGATTTAGATTATACAAAAGTGATAAGGTGAAATATAGCCGGGCGTGTCGTGATTGAATGTATATGTAATTTTGTGATAAATTAAAGGGTTATTAGAGGGTGTGGGGGATTGATTCGTCTTTCTATTTTTTGCTTATGAATATGATTAGATAATTATTAGACGTTTAATAATTTTATAATGATATAAAAAAGCGTGTGGCGTGTGTGCTGTGTGGTGTATAATCGTGCGTATATATGCAGACGTATAATATAATAGTATAATATGCGTGTAGTGTAATGCGTGAATGATTGTGTTGAATACGTGAAAAGCGTTGATATAATGCGATTTGTATGCGTGTATCGATTGTTTTAAGTGTCTGAAAAATAGTAATTTTTCGGAAAGATAAAGCGAATAAGCAGACAGACAAAAGAGTAAGCCCGATTAAAAAATTGGCGCAGATTGGTCGTCGCCCTTTTCCCCAATTCACCAACACAATTTTTTCCCAAAATATCAAATAAAGGCTAAAATATGATATTAACTACCTTAGGACGTAATCTAAGACGTATCCGTAAAGCAAATAAGGAGACATTGAAAGCAGTAGCAGAAGCGACTGGAATATCCTATCCGACTTTATCAAGCATCGAGACTGGCAAGAGTGATGTCAGAGTGACAACCTTAGCTAAGCTCGTTAATTACTACGGCTGTTCATACGCTGATGTCTTTAGGGAATGGTAATGCTAATGCCCATGTAGCCAAGTGGTAAGGCAGAGCTCTGCAAAAGCTTAATCATCGGTTCAAATCCGTTCATGGGCTTAATATAAAAAAAGATGACCTACAAATTAAGCCAATGTCATTAAGTTAAGTATTTAAGCAGCTAAAGAAACTATTCCCGTCCGAGCAATTGATGACAAGACGGGAATAGTTTTTGTATTTAGGGCGCACAAAAAGGAAGTTTTTTAACCCAATTTTTCAACTATTATGTTACTCTATAAGTGAAGCTTACAGGTACCTTGCTTTTTATCTTTCTTTGGAAGGTTCGATTGGGTCGAATAATGGATAAATGCTTAGCAATGTAGGTTTCTAATTGGAAGGAAGTAAGTTCTTCTCTAAGAAATTTTCGACAGGCATAAACAGCGTCTGAAAAACAAATTTTATAAGTCTGTTTTAACTTTGGTGTTTTAATGGTGACGTGTGAGGTTAGCCATTTACAAACATTAAAGTTGATAAAGCGAGCATAGATTTCTTGGAGAATCCCTTCCTTCTTTTTCGCGTGAAAATGAGTCAGACCGATACTATATTTTAGGTCACGAAAACTGGTCTCTATACCCCATCTGTAGGCATAGAGATCTTTTAATTTTTCTGGAGAATAATCGGTGTTTGTCACCAAAGTTTCAAAGAAACCTGGCTTGATTTCGAGGTGCACCATCCGAAAATGAAGACCATAAAAACTGATTGGATCACTTTTTCGACTAGAACATGGCAGAAAGTCAAAGGAGGCATTATGAGGTAAAAAATGATACTGATTAGGGAAGTTCCGATACAGGTGTTTCATGTCATTGGTTTGTTTGCGACAGATGTTTAGGTCAAATGCCTCATCAAAACAAGGAGTATCAGGGAGATGAAACCCCTTTTTCATAGAATTATTTCCATCGCGAATACGAATAATATACGACCAATTTTTCTCCTGGCAATGCGCCATGACATCGTAGGATTCATACCCCCTATCCATTATCACCAGAGCTTGTTCAAAAGGGACAACTCTCCATCATGTCGATGAAAGCCGCACGCTCATCAACCTCCCGATTATCCTGAATTCGTAGGTCATGGTAAATCTCTTGTTCAAGATTGTAGAGAGCATTGATATGAATGAGATTGTAAGGAGTGTGGTGTGGTCCAGTTTGGAACGAGGTTGTTTTATCAGAACGATTTCTTGGTAGAACCACATCACTACCATCAACAGCTAGGATAGGGAGATCTTTAGAAGTTGGAATTTTAGAAGTAATATTGGCAAACAGGGTTTTAAAAGCTTGATGTTTGATTCGATATCGTCGTTGGACAAAGGCAGATTGAGTGACTGGCAAATCTAAATCAAGTAGCTCTTTGGCTAAGGTATTACCACCCATGGTCAGTATAGCTTGAATCATGGTTTTCATCGTTAGCTGACTTTTCCGACTAAAATCTTTTTCAGGATGAAGCACAAACTGGTTTGCGGTGGAAACGATGTCGTTAATACTATCAAGTAAATGAGCTTTAATCTGGTCTAGCATGATTTTCCCCTTTTATTTCTAGTGTAACATAAAAAAACTAACCTACCACAAAACGTGATAGGTTAGCTAACTTAATGACATTGACAAATTAAGCGGGTCGTTTTTTTGTGCTCTCAAACTAGCTATACTGACGGTAATAAGACTTTGTAGAAGGAGGATTAGCTATGTTCGAGGAATTAGCAAAGGCTAAGACCTACTCTGACAACATGAAGGCTCTGTCTGAATTATCTGTGCCAGATTTAGAGGCTTTAAAGATGTTGTGGGGATTAGAGCCTATCGACCGTGACGCTATATACAACTATGGTGAAGATAAGTTTTCGCTCTTGCCTGCTGGTACAATCGCTAAGATAAACGCTCTAAAGCAGACCTTAGCAGCGCTTGAGGACAGCGATGAGCGTGAGAAGTGGGCTAATCGTATTGAGGGACGTCCTACGCAGAAAACACTCAACATCAATCAGAACCACAATAGCATTGAAGAGTTGGAGAGTTTTACATTTGATAAGGTCAATTCAATCTTTAGTGAGATGGAGACGGAGATAGCGAATGAGCAATAGATTTGAGGAAGAATTTCAACGTTTCTTTGATGAGCTAGTCTCACGGTTGAGTGCCTATCTATCTGCTATTTTTGATGATGATGAAGTGGATGAAGAGTGGAAAGAACAAATTATTGAGCTCTTGAGTGCAGTGTATGTTTCATCGTCTGCGGATGAGGTGCTTTCTATCTTGCAGCAGACTGATGTCATGTATGACGAAGGAATGATTAACGCTATAACGTCTCAAATAAGCTCTAGTAGCTTCGTAGAGGACGAGAAAGACCGTCTGGGTACAATTATATTGGCTAACTTCAAAAAGCTCCTAGAGGGCGCTCGTGAGCTTAAGAGAGATGTTTCTAACTCTGATAATAAAACTCTCAAGGAGGAGTTCATGGCAGCCTCTATGTACATCATGCTACGGTTTGCCACATCAGAGGTCCACATGGCACAAGAAAAGGCTTCTTTACATGCTGGATTGTTGGTGGAGGAAGTGGCTAGTCAGTACCTCAAAGAGATAACAGAGAATAAACAAGCAGAGGTAGTGCTCTATAAGACGTGGCATTGTCACCATGACGGCAAGACCTGCGATGTTTGTCTCGCTATGGATGGTACTCGTGTTCGTGTGGATGAAGCATTTCTTGATGAGATAACCGATGATTTTTTCGGTTTAGATTATACAGGAGGTCAAATAACTTATGCCCACCCAAACTGCCGATGCTGGGTCACTTACGACGCAGAGGAAGTTATTATCAAACCGTGAGAAGCTAAAGATACTCCTTGATACATTGACCCCACAAGAACATCTCCAAAAGGCTGTTAAAGGCTGGGTCCCACGTCATTTTAAGCGCAATACTATCCGTGAGCGTGAGGGAAGAACTAAAGAGTTAGAATACTATAAGTTGGGCTACACCACAGCTCTGTCCCGTTTTGGGATTGAGTTATGGTGGAGTCAAGCAGTGCAGTTTGGTGCTTTCTTAAGCGGAAAATATAAGACAGGCTATTGTATTGCTACTCCACGTTATGGGAAATCTTTTCTGTGTGGGGTCATGTCGGTTAACTTTGCTTATGAAGGTGAGAAATGCTATGCCGTTGGTTCTACTCAAGAGTATTCAACCATCATCATTAACCACGCACGACAGATTTTGGTGAATGCCCACCCAGATATTCAAGAAAAGCTATCTGCTGAGGAAGATTTACCAGCAGTGCAAAAACGTTTGAAGCGTGGGTTGAGTTCTTTTAGTACCGAGGGTTTCTCTTTTAACAATGGCGGACTACTTGAAGGGCTTTCTGCTGGTGGTAACTACACAGACCCCTCTAAAATCCACGTCATTGGTCGTGGTGGAAATATGTTTGGGGATGAAGCGTCTGATATTTCATCCACAGCCTTAACACACATGGGTCGGCGTGAGTTTGAAAGTGATACTGGTGAGAAGTTGATTTTGTATCTGATTTCTAACCCACGCTCACTAAATGAGTTCTACGACCGCATGATAAAAGATGACCTAGCGGATGATGAGTTCGTTATGTGGTTAGATGTGGTGACAGCTCTTGAGGAGGGCTCTCTCAAATACACCAAAGAAGAAGTGATGAAGCTAGACTTTGCTGCGACAGAAGATAGTATCCGTGAGAACCTTTTGTGCGAATTCCCAACAGAGCGCAGTAAATTCTTCGACGCTGCTCCTGACATCCTAGATGAGTTTGACATCAAGCAAGGTGATTTAGAGTTCTACCTTGGTATCGACAGTGCCTATAAAGGTGCGGACAGCATTCAAGTAACTCTGTCTTGCTTAGATAAGAAAAATCACCTCACAGCCATAGACACTACGGACATCAAACCTAAGGAATGGATAGACGGTGTGACAGCTCGTGAGATTGTGGATAAGATTATCACTCTTGCAGATAGGTTTCGTGTTAAAGCCATTGCCATTGACTCTGGGGGAGGTGCTCATATCGTCCAACCTTTGAAGATGGCTAGACTCTCTGGACGGCTTTCTTGTCCTGTATTTGATGTTGATTTTGGTGGTAAGCCATCAGAGGTCAAGTTGTTAGCAAAAGACCCTAGTGCGGAATATGCCTTTAATAAGCGTGCTGAACTACACCTTATGCTTCGTGGGATGATGGAAGCGCAGAGGGTATCCTTTACTCGCAAAGTGTGGGACGCTATCAGTCGTGAGATGTCCTATGTAAGTGAGGTGCAGAAAGAACATGAACGAAAGGTTAAAATAAGACCTAAAGCAGAAATTAAACGCCTGCTCAAACACTCTCCCGATGAATTGGATAGTGTCATGTTGGCTCTGCATTGTGTAGAATTATATTACTTGGAGGAGTAGATGAACGCTTGTGATATTTGCGGAAATACCGAGTGCGGTCATGATAGAATGGCACAAGCATTCGGCTTAGATAAAGATAAACAGCTTTTTTATCGCAACAACGGCTTTCGAGAGTCGCCACTGGACTTTGATAGTTTGATGTGCATTGAAAAGATGGCGAATGACCTACCAGACGTAGACTATATCTTAGATAGCATTGTCAATTACATGTTTACCAATGAATTAACAACTGGTAAAGAGGGTGGTGCTCAAAAGGATAAAGAGAAGCTCGATGATTGGCTGATTTCTAAGAATTACAATGGGCAACGTCAGATTGATGTCCTACGTGAGGTGGCAAAAGGTTATCGTAAATATGGCTACTACGGTCTTCTAGCGACCCAAGGTGGCATTGTTGGGGTGCACCCCTTGAACATCCTAGCGGTAACCATTGACAATCCTGATATCCCTGTCTTGAAACAGACACTTACCTATGTCATTCGCCGTACGGGTCTTGCTAACGGCTATCACGGCGACCCTGTGTACGGTAATGGTGAAACCACCTCACCTCTTAGTATCGAGAATTTAAAACGTATTCTAGCTGACCCTAAGCAGTTTGAAAAAGACTATTTAGTGGTGAGTGACAAGGAATTTTCATGCGTGCGACTGGATACAGGTAAAATTTTTGGAACAAGTCCGCTTCTAAAAGACCGAAAACGCATCCGTCTGATTTATAATATTATTGATAGGATGAATTACGACATTGAGCGCAATGGTGTAGGGACAATTGTTATTCAGACAAAAGACAGCTTGATTGACGAGTTAGAAGAAGGCGCTGGAGAGGGTGTTATCCCTGCTGGCGGTGAGCTTTTGGACGTTGGTCGTACAGCTAAGAAAAATCGTGATGATAAGATAGCTAAAGAGCTTAAAGACATCGCAGAACAGCTCAAGGAGACGGAAAATAACGATGTTATCGCTCTTAGTGGACGTTTTGGAGAATTGAAACAGCTTGAGCGTGACACCAAGATTGTGGATTTCACAAACTACCTGTCACAGTATGTCCCAGCGATTTTATGTCAGATGTTTGGTGTCCCTGCTCGTTTGTTTGATTTAAACAAGACGGTGTCTAATATTGGGACGTATAGTATCATTGACAATGCGATGAAAAATGTCATCATCCCTATGCGGACCTACTTTATCAATCAGTGCTCAGATGTGATTAAACACGCTTCTGGTATCAGTGAAGAAGTAACCTTTGCTAGTTATGAGTTCACCAAGGACTATAACTACTCAAATGACAATACCATCCTAGATGTTTATGAGCGCTTATTGCAATTAAAACCTGACCTTGCCGAGGCTTACTTGGCTAAGAATATGATTATCTAATGGAGGACCTTATGGCTGAAATTATCGAAGAAAAAGAAATGCAGGAGTCTGTAGTGAGTATTAAACAAGCGGTGCAAGCAGCGACGACAGACGACACTCCAGTTGCTATCGTGACAGAGCATGAAAAACAGGTTAATGGCGACCCTAAAAAGGCGATGACAAAAGGCGGCGACATTTACACGCTTGATTTCTGGTATCCATTGAGCGATGAACGCTACAGTGAGTATCCAAAAGTTGATGGCAAGCCTTACCGATTGGTGACGAAACGCTTTAAATCAGACGGCATTTCTGCCAACATGGTATTGAAAATGCAGTCCTCATCACTCCTGTTGGTACAGACTATGTCCAAATTCATCAAGGATGGTAAGGTAGAACTACCTAGTGATGATGAAGCTATCGCTTTTGTCAGTGAAATCGGTAGCGAGCGTTTTGAAGATGCTTGTTGGTTGGTTGCTTCGACTGTTCTTGGTATTGATGAACACGAAAAAGGTAACCTCTACACGATTAACTTACTAAATGTAGTGGGTCAGATTATCAACAATAATCCAGAGTTTTTTCAAATGGATTAGATACCATATTGCTTATTTCTGGGGACGTGAGTGTGGTCTCATCGGCGAGCCAAGGGAAGAGTATATCGGCTTAGCTATGCAGGAAGCTCTCCCTATTGGCTTGTCTGAGGGCGTAGAGTATGCGCTGGCTATCTCTAAGCACTATGGCTGGTCGTTTGACTATTGCTACAAACAAATGCGCTATGGGGATTTGAGTGTCCTCTACGCCAAACTAGCCAATGACAAGGCGTTTGAGAACTACAATAACTACATCTCTTTGGATGATGAAGCAAGAGCTAAGTTTGTCAAAGACTGGGGTGAGCCAAAACCTTTTGAGTTTGACATCAACACCCCAGAACGGCAAAGAGAACGTCTCGAGAAGAGTAAAGTAAATAATCCACTACAAGCAATGTACAAGAAAGGGTAATGACATGACAGATTACATGAATGACGTTTTAGAGATGATTGACACCAAGCGAAAAGAGATTAAACCAGCTTATGAGCGTGGGGCAAAGCCTGTTTATGGCGTTCGAGAGTACGCAGAGCTGACAGACCTTGACGCTGGTATCTTGAAGCAAGGTGGTGTGATGAACTTAGCTGAAAAAGTCCCGACCTTTGGGGTTAATGGCAACATGCTACGCACACCACGTACAGCTTATGCAGCTAACCTCTCTATCGTCTTTGATAATCGAGTGAAGGTGGATACATGGACTGACCCAGAAAACGACAAGGAACAGCAAGTGTATGTTTTTGTCATCGACCAAGAGGCACTGCTCAAGCAAAAGACGGGTAAACTCGGTAAAGAGACTGTTACCGCTTATGTCGTTGGTAAGAAAAAAGGCAATACCAAGGCTATTGAGGTCAAGGAAGTGCGTATCATCTCTGAAAAAGAGTTCTTGTCAGAGTTCACATCTAGCCTTGACATTGACTCTATGGAGGAAGTCATGGACGTCATCAACCAGTACAAGCTCAACTATGGCTCAGATAAGGTTATTAAAGAATTACAATTTTAGTGAGACTAGGTTATATAAGCAGGCAGGGAATAGTGTTACTGTTCCTGTCATTGAAAGAATAGCCCAAAATATAGCGGAAGCTATCAAATAGTAGAAAGTCAAAATTAAGCGACACCTTTAATGTGGTGTCGCTTTTTATTATGATGAAGCTATATTTTGACGGAAAGGAATACGCACATGGCAAAAAAGATTAAACGTAAAATCATGACCTTGGAAGTTACCCTTGGCGGAAAAGAATTTACATTCAAGACCCCGCAAGCAGAGGACATCTTAGCGCAAATCAAAGCGATTGAGAAGCGTTCTGCTGGAATTGACATGGTGCATTTCAAGAACCAAGAAACAGGTAAACTTGAAGGTTATACATTCTGCTGTGGCGAACACTACGCTATTAGCTTTAGCACTGATGAAGTGACTTTGAAAGAAACAGAAGTAGATTGCTACGGCTACCCAATTACCTATATCGGTAATGAGGAAGGTGTTACAACTGCTGTCTCAAACGGTGTTGTAAAAGTTACAAAAGCGTAAGGAGTAGCTATGTTAGGAACACAACAAACCTACGATGAATATCTCAAAGAGGTTCGTGCCAAGCAATTTGGTTGGGTTGTCGAAGAACCAACACCACTAGGGGATGAGGTTGCCAAGGCTGTGACGTCTGAAACTAGCGATAAGACAGAAAAAACAGACGCTAAGCCTAAGACAACTAGAAAACGCACGACCAAAAAGACTGAGGAGAGCGAGTAGATGGCTAAATTTCGTATCCAACGCTTTTTAAAGCGTGATATTGTAGCTCGTGTGAACTACACCAATGGTAACGTAGCCGTCTCCCAACGCAAACTCTTTGAGTTTTATCCTAGTGGTAAAGCAGAAGACGGTGGATGGTATGAAACAAGCGACCAAGTGCTTATTGATAGCTTGAAACTGCAAGTTGAGCAATTGCCTTATAGTCCACAAAACGAGGCAGGCTTAAAGCGTGACGGTGTTGATTACAGTTACGCTTACTGTCCCTCATGCGGCAATAAGCGGGTGCGCAAGTTAGAATATCATCTATTTGAGGTGATTGACTAATGGAAATACTCTCTAAAATTGCACAATCTATTGAGATGGAGCGAGTGGGTCGAGTTGAAGCCAAGGCTGAACTCGACAACACCATCAATCTCTCTCAAGAAGCGAATAATAATACTGTCATGCTGAAAATGAGCGCTCCTAGTCAAGAGGAAGGTTATATGACCTTGCTATCTGAGGGGGCAGTGTTGTTTAGTAATGACACGATACGTCTCTATATTACTAAAGGAACACTGCAGAAATTCTATGACAGCATTGGAGATGACTATGAGGGGTATATCTCGACAGGTCACAGAGATTTAAATGCTTATCCTGTACGTGAGGGTTACTATCGCAAAGAGGATTTGAAAGTGGTTGTTGATGAAAACGGCAGAGCTGACCTATTGGTTAAGCCACATGTCAACACCAAGATGAGTAATGTCCGTGACATTATTCTACAAAACGAACCCTTTGCGATTTCGTCTGAATTTCAGTTTGCCCCTAAAGAGATTAAAGACGATGAGCTGGCAGAGTATGCTAAGTTAGCAGCCTATAATCTCTCAAAAGGTGGCACAGAGGACTTTCCTATCACAGACAGCCTTCACATTAAAGGATTTTCACTTGTCGGAAACCCCGGAAATGCTAAGAGCGGTGGCTACAGTCCATCCATTCTCTTGAAAACAGAAGATAAGGAGATAAAAGTGAGTAAAAATTCAATTCTCGATAGTATGCTGGCATCCTTAACTGGCAAACCCAAAGAGGATGAGCAATTACAGTCTACTGATGTAGGCGAAAAGGAAGTGGCAGAGGAAACTGTAGAAGCAGAAGCTGAAACAGAAGTCAAAGAGGATGAGCAAGCCACTTCTGAAAAAACAGAAACAGAAGACCTTACAGTTGCTATTTTGGAAAAAGCGAACGAAGTGATTGAAGCGCAAAATATCAAAATCCAAAAACTCGAAGAAGAATTGGCTAGCTACAAGGTTAAAAAAGAAGTTTCAGAAGAATTTTCTGCAGCGCAAAAGACACAGTTCGACCGCCTTAATGGTCTGCTCGAAAAGTTTAATGCCACAGTAGAAGAACCTAAAACAGCTTCTGAAAAGCTATCTGATGACAAAGAAGTCAATATCTTTGGTCGAAAATCTATTTGGGAGGTCTAATACATGGTAATGCAAAGCATGGATTTGATGATTAACGAGTCTCTTGAAACCTTGTCAGCGACAATGGATGAGACTGTTAATAAGCTGGAACAGCTCAACCAAGAGTCTTTGGCTGAAAATGGTATCCCATTTGGGATTTCTCGTGACTGGTCTAAGGCGACACCTTCTCTAGGTGAAATCAACTACCAAGACCCACTCGTTGAGAAAATCATGAAGCGTTTTGAGAGCATGAGCAAAGGCGTCCTCAAAAAGGCTGCTAATGGCGATTTTATCATCGAAGGTCTTAACTGGGGTATGGTGATGCCAGATTTTTCTGACGACAACGGCGACTCTTGCTGCTTTACATCAGAGTTTACTTTTGAAGTGACAGGTCACGCTACACCAGTGCGCTACCTTTGTTACAAAGATTGCCGTTCACGCCTTGACTACTTGATGGAAGATAAAATCCACTTCAAACAAGGCGACCTTATCAATCGTTTTCAACAGCTTGGCTGGTCTTATTCACAGGCTCGTGACTTTATGGCTTGGTATATTTTTGCCTACATCGTAGAGCGCCATATCGTCCAAGGCATGCTCAACTACTCAGGTCAAGGATTGCGTCCGTTTGCTGGTGTAGCTGAAATGATGTCTAGCCCAGCAGTAACGCCAATTGATGCTGGCGGTTCTGTTATCGGAGCTTTCCGTCAAGTGGACTGCTTTATCAGCGTTCTTGATGACGATAGCGCTAACTATGCCATTTTCGGTCATAAATTGACCATCAATGGTATTAAAGCCGCTATCCAAAAAGACCGTGACGGTAACTACCCAGAAGGTTGGTCTAAAGATGGAAACTCTATTTCTTTCCGTGGCATTCCATTCTACGCATCACGCTGGATTCCCTACGACCTTGAAAAAACAATGACTGGTGAGCTTTATATCATTGACCTTAACAAGGTGGAGGCTGTGACACAGTATGATTTGTTTGTGCCACAATCTTCTGTCTACAACCGTCGTGAGGAAGACCCTAACGTGGCAGGATGTGAAGTCCTCTGCACTAAGTATGAAAACTTTGGAGCTGTTGTGACAAACTCTCCTATCTCTCATATCTTGGTAGCCAATGTGCCGCTCGATGCAACTTGCCCAGCGACAGTATTTACACGTATCCAAAACTTGTTGACTAGTCACAGCCCATACCCTATGGCGACTATCCCAACAACCTAGTAAGGAGGACAGGCGATGGCTGATGATACAACAGTAGAGCTTTTGAAATTCTCAGAGGTATTTTCAGAGCATTGTCCGTGTTTTAACTGTGATGATGGCGTACTCGTCCAACAATACATGGGCACGTTCTTTAATGTCCTTGCCCGTCTCTTTTGTTGGGTAGATAAGGATTGTGCCACTATTCTCAAGACAGAGCGACAAGAGGTGATAGAGCTTGGCGATTATGAGGTCTGCAATTGCAAGGCTATCTTTGAGTTGAAGCCTTATTATCACAAGGGCTTTGACCCTGCGACTATGAGGCTCTATCTACATGTTCGCCAAGGCTTAGAGCGTGAGATTATAGAGCTTGACTCTAGCTTGTACAACTGGGATTGGGTAGAAGAAACTTTCATTGTGGATATGTCACAATACGTCAAGCCTTGTTGTAAACAACAGTGTGCTTGCGCTTGTAAGACCACCTATAAGCTCGTTGCTGTCTATGAAGCAGGATACACAGCAGAGACTATACCAAAATGTGTCATCGAGAGCCTATGTCATTTCATGAATGTCTTTATCGCTTATCAGAATGACTGTGGCAGTCTCAATGACTGTATGATGATGGACAGACTAGCTGTTGGTTCTACTCTCAAAAAGAAACAAGTAGACAGCTTTGTGAGGGAATGGGAAGTAGATGACGGTGACATTAACCGCATTTACATGAAACTTATCTACAAATGGGCATTTCAAACCCTTAGCATGCTTAGTTTGTGCGAGAGGGAGTATGACCCTAGATGGGATGTTGCTATCGGAAGGAAAAAGATATGCTTATAAAATATAATGGTGAGTATGCTCGTGAAGTCAGAAGCTACAGCGGGTGCTCTAAATGTGGCACTGGTCGCACGACTGGTGGCAAGGAGGTCTATAAGACCGAGACTAAGATTTTTGACGGCACAAGGTTCTTGCATTGGCGTGTCGGTGAAACACTGAACGTTGATGAGCTCATCGGTCGCTATCTTTTGCGCAAGACCTACGTAGATAAGGACGGCACGGAAAAACACCAATTTGAAGAGGTGAGCGATGCCACTACCACAGACCAATAGAGAAATCGTCCTTATCAGACAAGGCGGTGAAAAGCCTATGTTTGATGAGAACAGTAGACAGATTTTCAAGTGTATCTGGGAAGAGGTCGAGCATTTCTACTGTATCGACCACTATCCAGAGGGCAACGGTACAGGAAAGACGTCTACGACCACGACACATGGACTAGAAGTCAATAACCATCGTGAAAAATTCTTTTTCAGCGCCTACAATCAGCCGCATGGTTGTGATTTCAATATCTTTAACGGTTACTACATTATCCAACGTATTGCCACTAAGTGTAATTACTATGGCTGTGATGGTGAAGTAGGCTATCGTTTTTGGAAGGTCATTGACTCAAGGGCGATGGAGTTCATGCCGGGCTGTTTTGAAATTCTCCTTGTCGGTCAGAACATGACTGGACGTGAGGAAAAACAATTGCTCTTAGAGTGTCAACCGTTCATCCATCAATTACAAGGGGTGATAACGCATGACCACGAAGAATAAAAAAGTTCATTTATCTGACATTAAAGGCAAAGAGCTCCTAGAAGATTATGCGGACTATGTCAAAACTACCGCTATGGAAGCTAGAGCGATTGTGTCTGTGCAAAGTGGTAGCTTGCAACGTTCTACGGTTATCAGAGATGAAAAAGATGGCTTTACTATCTATGCTTCTCCAAGTCTATTGCGCTACCTGAGCAAAGAAGAAGATTACTACGCCTATCAGTACGCCAAGGAAGGCTATCCTAATTGGGACCCGTTTCCTTATATTGAGGCGGCAGCGGAGCAAATCGCTCGTAGCCCTCGCTACAGTGTGGGTGATAGCGGTGAGTGGAGAGCTAAATACAAAGGTGTCAAGCGTAACGGCGCAGGTAGTTCTGATGACAAGGGGCTGGATAACGGTAAATTGCAAGCCTTTGTTAACCAAGGAGGCATGAGGGTAAAAATTCCTAAGAGGTTACGGAAATGAGTGCTAGCGAAATTTTTATTAACTTTAAGAAGTACCTGCAATCTTTTGGTTACGAGGTTTTGGACTATATTATCCAACCTGTTAATTTGGATGAGACAGACCCCTACAAGCGCTATGAAAACTTCGATGTGCAGTTCAATGAGCACTTTGGCACGTCCGAACACTTCCAAATCAACCACGGTGTCGCATTCCCATTTCTAGCTATGGATGTCAATCCAGAAACATCCGCCAATGGCTGTTTTCAACGGTATGTAATTAGCTTTGCGGTCTATTACTCAACGGTATCGCCGCCTGCTGGTCGTGTGTGTATCGAAAATACACCCGAGGGGAAACTAGAGTATCGTGATGGCGTCTATTGTGCCATAACAAGAGCGCTTGTCCACCGTGTTAGAAGTTTCAGAAGCGGTCTTAAATCTATAACCTTTGCTCAAGATGTCGCAGCGATTGAGGATTGGTACTTGCCTATTTCAATCGCAATCACTGACATCGGAGACTTGCAAGATTTTGATAATGAGGTAACGGATGAAGTGGAGATGTTCGCTTTTCCTGTGACGCTCTCTCAATATATCTGTATGCCCTATAATTTTAAAAGGAGATAATAAAATGGTAGAAAAACCATTAGACCTCGAGCAATTCTTCTATACTCGCAACGAAATTGCTCAACAACATAATAACCGTCTTGAGATGCAAGCAATGACTCGTGTCCGTGAGCACATGGTAGCACAAGCTCAAGAAGAAGCTAAGGCAGCATCCCAAGCTAAGAAAAAAGCTACTAAAGCGGATGATGATAAGGCTAAATAAGAAAAGGAGACAAGATGACAAATTGTTATGTTGATATGACCCATCCTCTGTACGGTTACAACGCACAATCAAAAGACGATAACATCATCGTTGCTGTCAACGAGGAAATCCGTCCTTGTGTGCGCCAAAAAACAAGCAAGTACATTGAGTTGACCGCAGGGACTGGGCATTACTACCAATCAAAAGATGTCCCGGAAGACCAGCTTAACTGCGGACCTATCAAGTGTTTGAATACTGGAACACTCTGGGCAACGCCAACAGAGGGTAAAGTTGGCGCAAAATACCGCATTCGCTCTCGTGCTGAGAACTTCGCCCTTGGTTTCTATGCAATGTATCTCAACTTGACTAAGGCAGGTAACTATACGCTGAAAGTCACTATCTCAGACTACAATGACATCGCTCAAAAGGATGCTTACGTCTATACGCAATCATTCACAGCTCACACTGCTGGGGAACACTTGCGAGTGATTGACCTTGCGGACAGTACAATCATTACCCAAATCGGTACTGGTTGGAAACCGGGGCAAGAGGGGATTGTCTTTAATGTGGTGATTGAAAACACCGATACAGAGAAAGCGACAACACAACTAGGATTGTCCTCACTCTATATCATTGCAGACCGTTCTGAATTGCGTAAATTCACCAACGTCTTGCTTTCATGTTTGACATCCTTTACCCACAATGTGACTGTGGATGCTACGGATGCGACATGCTTTGGACGTCAATATGACCCATCGTCTATTGAAATCTCAAAAGAAATCACAGCAACAACGACATCATGCAACGACTGGTGGTTAAATCCGCTACAATCCATGTCCAAGAAGATGACAAGTGGTATCCCTGTGACAGACCAGTTCACAGTCGTGTCTAAGACTATTGATGGCAAAGAATACGGCTACTTGCACCTAGAAGACCTCTACTACGAAGATTGTAACTCTATCTTTATCAGTGGCGACACTTGCTCATGCTCTATCATGTCCAATGTGCCATTGACACCGGGGTCTAACCTAGAACTCGATGAGTTTATCGTCTTGTCACAAGCGCACTATGCAACAGAGCGTGGTGGCGTCTTGGTTGATAAATACTACATCGGCAAAGACTTGCTTGTCACTTATAACGCAGAGCGTGATGTTGAGTTGATTGTAGCCAATGAAAAACGCTTGAAATCAACTAAATTCCGTGTCATTCAGAAAGTGGTTAATACTCGTGGTATCGAAGAATACCTTGTCTTTAACAACGTTCTCATTACTGAAAATTCTCGTGAGTTTGGTGTTGATGGTGAGATTACACTTTCATTGACCTTTGTCGTTTCTCGTGATGATGATGGTAACTTCTACGAAATTCGCCGTAACATGGAAGACTTTTAGAATAACGGAGGGTAAGCATGTCTATTCGCACAATTGGGGTCAAAATAACAGGTAAGAAAGATGTCGAGGACTTACAAAAATCCCTTAATAATTCTGCTGCCCTCATCAAATATCTAAATAAAAACATCAAAGATTTGAAAAAAGATGGGGGTAAAAACTCATCTTTTTCTATTGATGTGGGTATCAATACTAGTAGAGCTGAAAGACAGATAAAAGGGTTAGAGAGTACCGTAAAATCATCCATTTCTAGCATTAGCAAAGTAGTCGCAACAAGTTCTAAATCAATACCAAAGGGGTTGGTGAGTGATGACCTTGTGAAACAATACGGCTCTATCGGTAAGCAACTTGAAGATGTTGCTGAAACTCTTGGCAAAAGGGTTGAGAAATCCCAAAAGAAACTCACCAAGAAGCTCTGGAAGCTAGGTGATAAAGCCTACGATAGTTTTGTAGACGGGTTTGTTGTCAAAGGCGGTGTCGCTAATGAGATAGCGGATAAGATTAACAATGACATCACTAGTGCTATCGCTTTAGTGAGAGCTAAAAAGTTAAAAGTCCCTATAAAGGCGACTGCTGGTTATACTTTATCAACCACCAATAATGGCTATATTGACACCAGCGATAAAGCTCTTAGGAAAGCTCAGGAACGTCTGTTGTCCTACAGCAACTTTTCAAGCAATACCTCTGGTCTCAATAAATTCGTAAAGAATCTACAAAAGAATGAGAAAGAAGTTCGTTCGGCAAGTGGGAGTATCCTAGATTCGCTTAAAAAGCTAGCTTATTCAGACGTTTGGGACAGACTGCTCAAGAATTATTTGAAATTGAGCAAGGTGTCTCTTAATACAACGCTAAAGCCTGCTGCTAAAATCGGCTCTTTCCTTGGTAATAGCGTCCAAGGTCAACTAGCACAGACAGGCGCATTTGTCCAAAGAGCTTACAGTAATGCTTTTAACACTATCCAAAATACTGGTAGTCGTGTCTTTTCTAGCTTAGTATCAGAAGCACAAGAGCTTGGTGATGCTGTAACGGACTACGGTGTTCAAATGGCGGCTCTTGGAATGAGCCAAGAAGACATCGCCAAAAATGAAAAAGAAATCATTGATTACGGTAAGGCGACAGCTTATAACGGTAAAGACCTTATCGCAACGACGGGTGTCTTCCAAGCGCTAGGGGTTGATGACTCCATCGGTTTGACAAAAGCACTCGCAGGTATCGCAGCAGGTACAAAAGACCCCAATAAGGCTTTTAATGGCATTCAGAAACAGCTCCAAGACGCTTTACAATCTGGTAAACTCCAGTGGCAAGATGTCAAAATCATTCAACAATGGCAATCTGCTTTAGCCACTAGAAAGATGAATGACTACCTGAAAAGCAACGACCTTTTGGGTGGTTACAACTCGTTGAAAGAAGCTATAGCAGAGGGGGCAATCTCTGTTGAGACTTACGTCCAAGCAATCAAGGCAGTTGGTTTGTCAGATGAATTGCAATCGCTGACAAATACTATTAAGACTCCAACCAACGCCCTCCAAAACTTAAAAGAAAATCTTTCGCTTATCGCCATTGGTACAGAGGGTGCTGACGGAGCATTCAAAGGTTTATACAACACCTTGACTAAAATTATCAAGGGGACTGCCCAATGGATTGTTGATAACGAAGGAGCTATTAGACGTTTCGGCGCTTTGACAGACCAATGGGTTGATAGAGGCAAGGCGTATACCCAAAACATCAGAAACACTTACGGCGAGCCATTCAAGCAAAACACATCATCACTCTTTAGAGGTATGCTAGATGGTTTCGATACAGCAAAGGTAGGTAGCGCTGGGAATACTCTTGCTAACACTATCTCCACTTGGGGAACTCCAGAGCGGGGACGTATCTTAGGGGACTTTGGAAGTGATTATCTTGCTTCATTCGTCAATCTAACTGATACCTTTGCGACACTTGGAGGTAAGTTGGTAGATGCTGGTGCCCTCGATATTCTCACAGGAAAACTCAACTTGTTCAATAATATCATTTGGGGTATTAGTCAGTCGCAGGCACTTCCTGTTGTAGTGTCCATGTTTAACAAGATTTATGAGTTCTTGAATGGCTTAGCGACTAATACAGCAGTGACGAGCGCTGTGGATGGTGTAGTGACGACCTTGGCTAACACTATCAACGGTATCCTAGAACTAGCTATCAACGCTAGCAAGACTCCAGAGTTTAATCAATTTATCACCCTCCTAGGAACTGAAATTGAAAATCTCATCAGAGGTCTTGGTGAGGTATTCACAGAGCTGGTAGTTGGTGCTGGTAAAGCTCTAGCTAGTGATACTGGCAAGAGGACGATAACTTCCATTCGTGAGTTTATTGTGCAACTGGCGCAATTTGTTCTTAGCATGATTAAAGCTGTCAGTGATGACGGCACGGTCGAGGATGGTTTACGCAATATTCTAGGGACATTCAAAAATATTCTTAACTTCTTATCAGCAATCCTCAAATTTTTAAACAAACATCCAGCCATAACCAAAGCTATCTTGTGGACAACTTTAGCTGGTTTTGCTAGTTCAAAAGTCTTACGAGGCTTGGCTGGTTTAGGTAACTTCATCCTAAAAGCCAAAGGTGTTGAGAAGACGTTGACTGGTCTTGACTTCGTGAAAGGTGGCTGGGGATATTTGAAACAACTTCCTAGCTTCTTAAATGAGCGCTTGCTCGGAATTGCTCCAGAAGGTGCTTCGCTAGGTGCTAAAGCGACTGGTTTTAAAGGTGGCTTGAAAGGCTTTGGTATTGCAGCAGGAGGAACGCTGGCTGTCAATGGTATCAATGCTCTTATCCAAGGCAGTAACATGTCTCAAAGTACAAAGACTGGGATGGGTGTTTCAACTAATGCTGTGAACTGGGGTATGACTGGGGCGACCGTAGGAAGTATGGTGGCTGGTCCTGTTGGGACAATAGTCGGCGGAATTATTGGTGCAGCAGGAAGCATAGCAGTCGATACATTCAACGGCATAAAAGACCTAAAAACGATGTCTGTTAAAAAAGCCCAAGAGACCATCGAAAGACTCAATCCTATTTTGGAGAAAGCTAGGGCATTGCCGTTTGAGGTTGTTAATCAGTCATTTGAACAAGCCTACAGTGAGACTGGCGATATAAATACCGCTATCCAACAAGCTCTTGAGCAAAACGGTATCTATAACGAAGAATTGCAAGCTAAAATTGTTGAGCGTGTCAACAACGGTCAGACCTTCTCGCAAGCCTATATGGAGTCTGTCAATGAATTGCAAAAGGAAATTAACCATTTGCAAGAAAAAACAGAGGAAGCTGTTAGACAGGGTAAGGATTCTGTAACTGTCGGTGATGAGTTCTGGGAAGATGTCAAAACAACTTGGGACGGAATAATGGGCTTCGTTGGTGGTATCGCCAATGGTATTAAAAATTTCTTTGTAGGCATTTGGGAGAAACTAAGAAACTTCGAGGACGACCTCAGAAATGCTTGGGATACGTTTATCGGCTGGTTTCAAGGGAAAGATATGCCTAAGATAGATAAAACACCTGTCAACGATAAACTGGCTAAGAAATACCTTGGCAAGGGCTACAACAAAAAGAACAAAAACAAGTTCAATGGCGGTCTTATCTATCGTGCTAACGGTGGTGGTGTCGATTGGACGGCTCGTGGCACAGATACTATCCCTGCTATGCTAACCAAGGGTGAGTATGTCCTACGCAAAAAGGCTGTTGATAGCATTGGCACAGCTTTTCTAAATCGTATGAACCGCTACGGTGCAAGAGCACTAACTACGGTCAATAATGGTGGTAATCGCACAATTATCCACAATTACTATAACACCAACAATGCAAGAATGACCCAAAACATAGATAACAAGTCGCAATACCTTAATGGTATGGACGGCTTAGATAGATTGATGAGGTATGTTTGATGAGTGAAAACTACTGTTGTGAGGATAAAGTCCAGCCACGGCGTTATATCCAGTACAATGACCTATCTTTCCAAGGCACAGAGAATGTCAAAAATCAATCTGAGTCGCTGTCTTTTCGCTTGTCGAAGACAGCTCGGCTCTTTAGTGACGGCTCATACGTGGCGAATAGCAATCGTCAACTATTAGTTGACAGTAACTCCATTAGTCTACAGTTACGCTTGCGCACTAACAACTGGTCTGCTGATAATATCACTGTCCACAGAGACTTTATCATGCGTGAGTTGATGGTAGGAGGCAAGCTCTGGGCGATTGACACAGGCTACCAGCTTATTTGGTGCAACGCTTACTGTACTAGTATCCAGTCTGCTAAGGATTGGGTTGCTACGGATGATGGCTACTTGGTCTTTAATGTTGAGTTTGACAATCCAGACGGTGTGTGGCACAAGGCAAAAGAAAGCCATGTTTATTTAGAGGAGTGGGACTTATGCGACTTTACCCACATGAAAGCGGACTGTTTGAGGCAAAATAGTTTTTGCAATAACGAAGACTTAATCTGCCTTAACAACTGCGCTTGCTGTGAGTCGTCTTGTAAGGATGTTGCTGGTCTTCTGAATTACTGTGAAGCGCAGGCAGATGCTGTTTTCTGTCGTGACTTCTTTGAGGAATGCGATAGCAAATACCGTATTGTCTATAACTGTAAACTAAGTCTTGATACGTGCAATTTAAAAGATACTTACCCTATCCATAAGTGCGCTTACTGTGTTAATGATGTCATGGTCGGAGAGTTTTTCTCGGACACTGTCAAAGATAGCGGGATGTGGTCTGTGGCGATTGAGGGGATTTTTAAGAACCCTGTCATCGAAATTAACGGTGTCACCATTAAGCTAAAGGGTGAATACAACGGTGTCGTTACGGTAGATTATAAGGGTAATGTTCGAACCGCTAAAAGCTGGGAATGTCTCACATATAACTACAAGGAAGTGAGCCTTGATGATGTGAATTTCTGTGGGGCAAAAGCAACGGTTCACTACGGCATGAACCACTTTTCTGTAGCAGGCGCTACGAGTGAGAGTGTGTGCTTATTCTTGGATGTAGAAAGGTTGACTGTCTGAATGTACGCAAAGATTATCAATGGAGATGAGGAACGCTATCCCTCACTGGAGATTGCAGAGGATGACTTGCTGACAAGTATTGCTGTGTCTTATGAGCTGATGCAAGTTCCTGCTATCACCTTTACACTACCAGCACGTTATGGCAAGTATTTGAGTGGCAATTCTATTATTGAGCTAAGGACAGACGACTTTGTCTATGTGGGCTATGTCGTCAATAAGCAATTGGATGTGGCGAACTACACGATATCTGTCAACACCTCTCATATTGTAGGGAGGCTCGATAAGCGCAATCTGCCGTCTAACGTGACTGCTAAAGGCAACACTGTGAAAGATGTTTTTGACATGATGTGGGCTTTCTGGGTTAAGAAGGATGGTGTTATCAAGGATGAACTTATGGCGCTCTTTACCTACAATCTGATTGGCAATGAAGTTGTCGAACAGACAGTGGAGTACGAGTTTTCTCATGAGAGTGTATTAGAGTTTTTAACCAAAATCTGTGAGCTGACTGACAGCATTTATTGGCGTATCAATCGTTTCAATCCTTATCAGATTGATGTAGGTGTCTTTGGTGATAAGAAAGAGGTCTTAATTGATAAGGATAACTACTTTATCAGTATGAATTCTGTTGATGAAGATTACTCTGAAGTCATGACACACGCTTATGCGCTGTCTGATAAGTCGGACGGTGGAGCGTCTACTCTGACACTGCGTGACATCTTTTGGAATCACAAAGACTGGATAGACCCTAAGTTTCCGATTGATATTATCCAAGACGAAGAAGCACGGATAAACTCACAACGCAACAAGGACTATCCACGGCTGATAGTTTTTGCCCCAGAGAACGAGACGGAGATGTACTATATCACGGATGTTGAGGGATTGGCTCTTGAGCGTGGTGTGAGTTATTGGGGGACAATCACTAATAACGATGTGCAGACCATTGCCAAAGACAACGAAGCCTTAACAGACGATGACCGCTTGCAAGCGACCTATCAAATGTACAAAAAGGCTATCCGTAAGATGAAGAACTCAAGACGGCATATCACTTATACCATAACAACAAGTCCGCTCCCTAATCGGACGTTGAATGCTGGTGACAAGGTGATGTTTATAGCCGATGTTGACCTTACCGAGCTGTCAGATTGTAGCAATTACTACATCAAACTCTTGAAAGAGAACGATTGGTTTTACATCACACGGCTGACAAGTAACTACGAGGTCGGCAATGCACTAACAATGAAGGTAGAGCTGTCTAAGGCGCTCTATAGTGACCGTGATACGCAAGCAAGTGAATAGGAGGGAATATGGTTACAGCAGTTGGAAAGCTCGTCAGAACGGTAGGAAATACCAAATCACGAGTGATACAAACATCTAGGCAACGCAGGGGTGGGGTTACTGACCTTGCAGGGATTGATTATGTCGCTGAAATCAGAAACGATGCAGGGACAATCTCTTCTACAACCTCATCAACATCAGGTATTATCAGCGGTAATACCTCTACTTGGGAGGGAAGAGTAGCTATTGTCGCTAAAGCGGTTAAGCAATCTGTGCCCACAGCAACGGTCAATGGCATTGCAGGGATGATTGGCTGCTTCACTATTGAGTCTAACTTGGAGTCCAAAAGGGCAGAGGGAGATTATCTCCCTGCTCCTATTGGTGCAAGTGACAGCTCATGGGATGATGACAGCTGGCTTAGTATGAGTGGTCCGCAAATCTACAGTGGGGGTTATCCTAATATCGTCCACCGTGGGCTTGGTCTAGGGCAATGGACAGACACAGGAGATGGTGGCGACCGCCATACACGCTTACGCAACTTTGCCAAGGCTAACGGCGCTAAGTGGTATGACCTAGGCTTGCAGATTAAGTTTATTTTTGAAGGTGACGCTCCTAGTTCAATTGAAACAGCTAAACGATTGCTGACAAGCAATACTGACGTCACTAATGCTACAGCAAACTTTTTGGCGCAGTGGGAAGGTGTTCCGGGCAACAAACTTGGTGAGCGTATCGCCAAGGCGCAACAGGCTGTCCCTATCATCGAGAAAGCTCTCAAAGAAGCAGAGGAAAAGCCGAGCGAGAGCGCCAGCAATTCAGATAGTAGTAGCGCTTCCGAGAGTGAGGGCATAGATGACAGCGCAAGTTCAAACACAGTTGGGACAAGCACAAAAGTATCTCCTATAGCCTACTTCCCTATCACTATTAGTCAAGACCTAGACCGATTCCAGAAATGGTATTTTAAAATCATCGCAGAGGAATTGGATACTGATAAAAACCAAGAGGGGAATGTACCGTTGGCGGACGTCCAAATCGCTGTTCTTGCTAGAAATACAGCAGAAGGTGCTAGCGGTCAAAGTATGGAAATCGACCTCACAAACATCCTCAAAAAGCAACATCCTTGTGATTGGGTAGGGAATAGCTCGGGAACTCCAGTCACTTACCCCAATGCTCTACCAGAGGACGGTTTTGACTTAATGAAGGCAGCATGGGACTTATCGGACGAGCAGAGAAAAGCGTTGTTCAGCTCTGGGCAAAAAACGTTCTTCATGAAAGCTATCGGCAACCACAAGATTACTTTTCGTAACTTCATGAAGTTTAGTCATATCAACTAGGAGGTGCGCAGTGGAACTCTATAAACGCTACGATAGAGCCATGACACAGTTAAGGAAACAAGAAGTCAAGGCTTATCGCCTTGCTAATCACCTAGATAACCACCCACGAGATTACCAAGCTCTTATCGACCATCAGCGAGCTAACAGTGAGGTCGCAAGAGCTAAGGTGGCACTCACAGAGATAAAATCACAAATGGAGAATGAGTATGACGCAATGGTATAAGTGTCTTCTAAGAGCTGGTGAATTGTTTGAGGAACGCTATCAAGCGGTGCTGAACAATGACGAAGAGTTGATGAATGAGATAACAGTGATACAGCACTGCAAGTGTCGAATTACTATCGAAGAAGATGGCTTCCTGTACACTTTTTTTCTAGTCAATAACCACCTGCCATCTCAAGAGTTGATTATCAAAGATTTAGAGACCAAGAAAGAACGGCGGTATCGTTACGATGATAAACGTCTACTGCAATTAAGCAGGACGTTGAAGCGACAGATAAAGAGGGGGATAATGATATATGGCTAATGCTTATGATATAGCCCTTAGTGTCGTAGGGAAATCCATTGACATCGAGACCAATGGCTTTAAGGCGATTGATAAAGTTACCCTTAGTCCTAATCGTGGGACGCTTTATCAGTGTGTTGACCTACCTAACTATGTCGCTAATAAACTAGGTTACGAAAGTTGGAACGGAGTTGCTGGCAGTGCTTTGACCGGTGACGGTGTCTCAATGTGGAGTACAGTTAATCGCAACAACGCTGACGTCATCCCTTTTGACGCTTCACAGTTGAAAGTCGGTGATATTGTATCAACTGCACCTAATCATATTTATGTTTATGGTGGTGGAACATTCCCTAAAATCACAGCGATTGAACAGAATATGAACGGTCATTCTTGGGTGGATAAAACCAATTACAATCGCACAGCTATTGGAGAGTCACCAACGCATATCATCCGTTTCAAAAATCAAACGGAGTCAACTGGCGACGCTGATAGCTCTAGCAGTGAGTCGCTCGGTAGTTTTGACAAAACCACCAAGTGGGTAGCCTATGAGGTTATCTGTGATGAAATCCAAGTTGGCGAACGCACTTTCTATAAGTGTAATATTGTCTATGGTCAACCACAGAATACTCAAGTCGCTGTGTGGCTTAATACTGGTGTGACAGTCAGTGTTGGTCGTGAATGTCTTAAGGAACGCCCAGACCTTGATAAAACGGTCACGGTACATGATGAAGAAGCGGAAAAACTGGCTAAAATGCAAGCTGAACTTGACGATGTTAAGAAACAGCTTGCTGACAGAGAAAGCGAGGATGTCCCAAGTGTGGATGTAAGTGCTCCAACAACAGAAGAAACCTATGCGACATCCAATCGTCAATACTACAATGACGGAACGTTTATCGAAGACGGCATCCGCTATGATAGCAATGGCAATCCTGTCAACGGCTGGTATTACCTAGATGGTAAAAGACGTTTCTACAGCAAAGGCAAGGATGAGACAGCTCTAGCTAAAAAAGCCAGCAAAGCACAAAAAGCCCTCAACGGTGGGGTTAGTGTCGGAAGTAAAGCCGAGAAGGAAGCTGAAAAGAGGGCTAAAGAAACCAAGCAAAGAGAAAAAAATAGAACAACCGCCACAGCTGATATGCTAACTGGAGTTGCGACAGGGAATATCGGTAAAGTCATCGGCGGAGCTATTAACTTTATGGGCAACATGTTTTAGAAAGGAGAACTCATGACTTGTCAATCATGCAGAGGTAATAGTATTCGTTTGTGTACATCGTGTAATGGTCCTAAAAAGACAGAGTTTTGCAGCGATTGTATGCCGTGGTCTGAGACATGGATAAAAAAAGTTGATACCGTGCCAGACCCATTTGACGCTGACATCAATCATATCTATCAGACACCTGATAACAAGCTATACATTTTGAGTAATGACCGCTTGAAAATGGTAGAGGTAGGCAGTGGCGGAGGTAGCATTTACGATGATAGTGAACTCAAAAATCGTCTAGCTACTCTTGAGACGAAAACAAGTGAGCTGGAAGCTAAGCCAGATAACGATACGACCTATACAGCAGGAACGAACATATCTATTGACGGTAATGTCATTTCTGCAATTGTACAGTCTTACGATGATACAGATGTCAAGAATAGAATAGCTCTTTTAGAAAGTGAACTAAATAATAATACGGCTTATACTGCTGGTGATGGTATTGAGATTTCGTCTGATAAAGTTATTTCAGCTGTTGAAAGATTACCTATTTTTGTTAAATCTGACACTCCGACAAAAATTTATTCTTTTCGTATAACACCGTATACTTCGATGGCGAAGAAAGATATGACGACAAATACTATTGTCTATAATGCAACTGTTAATACACCCTACCAATCAGGCATTATGGTAGCTCAAGATGACTTAACAAGAGAATACCAGCTGTCTTGGCAAAATTTACTGACAGACTATAATGTTATGTCAATCATGAGCGCTACATTCAATGAACGACAGATTTTAAATAAGTCTTCGTTTGTTAGATTGGACAGTAGCAATAACATCTCATTTACAGTACAAGATTTTGATGATGGTGTTAACATTGTATCAGTTGCTAATGGAAAACGTCCCTCAAAAACACAAAATAACAAAGAAGTATCTTGCGCTATTTCTTGGATGCGTCTCGATGTCACTTATTACAAAATAGAATTGGAGAACTAATATGACTAAAACTTATATTATCAAACGAGAATCAGACGGTGTTTCAACTTTTGTAGGTAAATTCAACGACTATACTTTTATGTTTGACACCGGAAATGCTCCATATGAATTTTCAGCTATCAACGTGGCAATTAAAGTTGCTGATACTCTTAATATGTTTATCCCTAAAGGTGTTGAACCTTATCGAGTTTTTGAACTCGCTTCGACAGATGGCAAAGATACGCCAAAACCTCCTAAAGAAGTTGTTGAAGAAGAGCACGAAGTGGAAATCGAAGAATAGGTGGTGACGTTTTGGAACATTTGAATAATTTAATTGGCGAGTTGCTAAGAAGCCAAGTTGTTATAACTCTGTTATCTGGAACAATTATTGGCTTTCTAACTTATGTAACAGCTAAACTTAAAGCTATGACAACGCAGGCTGAGACAGACCAGCAAGTATTAACAGAACAAGCAGAGAGTGCTAAGCGTAGCGCATTACGCACTGAATATCTTGGCATTTACAACTCACAAATGTTTACTCTCGAGCAGAAGTACGGAATGACTCGAGATATTATGCGAGAATACGAGATTCTTAATGGTAATCATTACTTGCATGCTTTAGACCAGGCTTTAAAAGAAAAATTGGATAAAGAGCTTGGCGAGGGGCAGCAAGATGGAGAAATAGTATGAAAAAAATACTGATATCTTTGTTAGCAGTAGTTGCGATACCTATTTTGCTAACAACACTACTATTGATCAACATTGGAGAACTTTTCTCTCATAGAGAGTACACTAAAGAAGATTGGAAACGAGGTGCTATTGAATGGTAAAAAATATCAACGGCGATATTTACTCAGATTTAATCACGGTTGCACGACCAGAAGCCTTTTGGTCTGGCGGTGAGCGGAGCTTGTCGGCTATTCGCTACATCGTCATCCACGGTACAGCGACGACTAATATCGTGGGCGCATACAGCACTTGGCTGAAGTCTCGCAACAATCAGACTAGCGCTAATTATCTAGTCACAGACAACGATATAATGGGTTGCGTTGGTGAGAACTTTATTGCTTGGCACAGTGGTGGTACTGGAGCAATCACTAACGCTAACTCTATCGGTATTGAGCATATCAATAGCTCTATTGGCAACTACAATGACGCCAGCACTTACCTATTCTCTAACCAAACATTGGAAAATGGGGCACGCTTAACAGCTGAAATCTGTAAGCGCCTTGGGCTAAAGCCTGACCGCTCAACCATTAAAATGCACCGTGAGGTGAGTGCAACAGCTTGCCCGCAAACACTCAATATTGACGACTATGTGCGCAGAGTTCAAAAATACTACAATGGAACTCAAAGCGCAGCTACTCAAACGCAACAACAATCAACTAAAACACAATCAGGAGGATTATTACCTATGGAGTTCACATTTCAAGTTTCTGGCGACAAAGCTTATGACCCTCGCACAGTATATTATGCAAACTCAGCACGTGGCATTTACCGTGGTCTGACTGATATTGACGAATGGAATGTTATCAAAAACATCTATAAAGACTCAACTGGTCGAGATATGCCTCACTATAAATGGGACGCAAAAGCGCCTTGGTATGTTCGTGCCATTGTAGGTATGCAATTGAAAAAAATTTGATATAATAGAACTAAGATATTTTGTACATAACGTGAGCTACGCCAAAAAATAAAACAGAATTGAGGAATCTCCTTTTGACCACTTATCGTCAGTGGCTAAAGACGAAGTAGCGAACGTAGTAAAGCCCCTTTGGTTGAGACCAGAGGGCTTTTGTGTGTCTTTGGAGAAGTTTAAATAGCGAAATAGTGAAATAGTGAAATAGCTAAATAGCTATTTAGCGAAATAGATAATTGACAAAAAAACAAAAATATAATACACTTATTTTAGTGTTAACAGAAAATCTGTTCAAAACAGACCATCTGTTAGAAACAAGTGCATATAAGTTGGTAATATAATTTTAAAAATAGCACAGGTGACAGATGTGACACTGTGTTTTTTTGTGTAAGTTAGGGAGGAAAGACTAATGACAATGAGAGAGTTTGCAGACCACATACTGGCTAGAGCGCAAGAAACAAAACATCCCGTCACTAATTTATCCTTGCAAAAAATTATGTACTTTGTTTTACGCAACTCATCACAGATATTGACTCGAGACGAGCAAGAAGAGATATATTCTGAACCATTTTTAGTATGGCGGTATGGTCCAGTAGTTGAATCGGAATATAATCGCTTCAATATCTTTGGGTCCTCTGAGATAGTAGGGGAGTATCAAGCTAATCAACGTTATGAAAAACTAAATCCTTTAATAGATAAATTTCTAGATGTTGCACCATTTAGAATGGTTAGCGCAAGCTATACTCACCACTTTTGGAAAAATAACCAAGAAGCTATTGTCTATGGCCGTAGCGATATAAGTTATCCACTTGATGATGTATTAAGAGATGGAACAACAAACTGATTATTTAGGGGCTTTTTTACAAATTCTTGATAAGGAAAGCAATAATAGTTATAGTTCTGCAAGCCAGTCTAATATTGTAGATGAACTAGATTCTGTAACTCCTCCTGCTGACACTGTTGATTCTGCAGAGTTAGAAGATGATATAAAAGCTTTACTAGATAAAATTCCGACAACTGATACAGTGATTATTGATTATCAGTTTGTAGCAAGAAAAGTTTATACTAGTCAGTATGCTGAATTTACAAGTTTTTTCCAAAAAGTAAAAATTGTATTACAAGACTTGGAAGAAAATTACGATGAAAAGCCTGTTGTCACACTAAAAAAGATGTTAAACCAAGCAGAGTTATCTCAAGTTCAAAAAAGTGAGCTTTATAATTCTTTGCAGAGTGAATTACATAACACTTATATGTCGTTAGAACAAGAAAATCAACGATTAACGCGAGAGATCAATGCGTCTTATGAAAGGTTAGCAGGCTTACAAAATGAACTGAACGAAAATATACCTGAAAAAATCAATAATATGTACGGAGAAATTATTGGTATTCTTGGGGTGTTCTCAGCTTTTGTTTTTGTTATGTTTGGAGGCTTCTCTAGTTTATCAGAGATTTTAGATAATTTAGGTGCTAAAGAAGTGTCTTTAGGTAGGACTTTAATGATAGCTAGTATCCTTATTGGTTTCATTTTTACCATCGTATATGCTTTGTTGTTGTGGACTTCAAAAGTATCTGGAAAATCTATAGTGGACAAAAGTTGTGATTGTCTTGGGCGTTGCAATAATATTTTTCATATCTACGGAAGACATCGATTTTATTTGAGTGTTGTTTTGTTTAGTTTGTTGTGCTCAGCGGTATTAGCGATTCTTATACAGCATTATAATTGGTAAAAGTTTGTTGCCTTGTGACAACATAGAATAGGGTTTAATTGAATCAACATGACATAAATGTCATGTTGGTATTTTTTGTTTTGTGATAGACTAGTGTTGAAAGGTGGTAAATATGAATAATACATTATACAATTTTATTGAAGCGATTGCACTTGGACAATTGGACTATCAAGGAACAGCGAAAGTCGTTCGCAAAGACGGCAAAATTTATGACTTTGTCCTTGACGGCGAAGAGATACAACCACACGAAACTGTGAGCGTTGAAAAGCTAGAAAGTGTGATAGCGGAGATTACTAGCTATTAAAATTAGAGTGATTTTTTGATAGTGTTAGAAATGATAGAAAAAGTATGGTATTATTGATGTGTAACAAAAAAGACCTTGTCCGAGGTCGCTGGGGAAATATAAAATCGGGGAATCGGGGGGGACGCCCTTTAGAAATGGCTTTGTTATGCGGTTTTTATTTTAGAGCTGTGCTGTTTCGAATGGTTCTAACACGAGCTATTTTGCTCTTGCAAGCTTAGCATGGTTTTAGAGTTGTATTGCTTCGAATGGTCCTTA
Organism: Streptococcus hyointestinalis; assembly: GCF_011039275.1. Taxonomy (GTDB): domain Bacteria; phylum Bacillota; class Bacilli; order Lactobacillales; family Streptococcaceae; genus Streptococcus; species Streptococcus hyointestinalis_A. Next base: position 1,514,094 of record NZ_JAAKGB010000001.1, on the reverse strand, counting down.
AAATAGAGATCTTATGTTATAATAGAGGTAAGTTTTAGAGCGGAGCTATTTTAATAGCTTCAATGTAAAGTGTACTTATTACGGACGTATAGGTATACTGTTAGTAATAGCTAATAAAGGAAATACGTATGAAATTAACATTATCTGAGATTGCGAAAGTTGTCGAGAGCACACAGGCGTTCTCTGATGTCGAAGACGTCCCCATAGCGTCGGTAGAGTTCGACAGCCGAAAAGTGGTCAAGGGAAGTCTCTTTGTCCCTCTAAAGGGAGCTCGTGATGGGCATGATTTTATTGAGACCGCCTTTGCAAATGGCGCTGTTGCGACGCTATCAGAGCGTCCACTAGACAGTGGCACCTACATCCTCGTTGAGGATTGCCTGAAAGCTTTTCAAAAGTTAGCAGCTTACTACCTTGAAAAAATGCGTGTCGACGTGATTGCAGTGACAGGCTCTAACGGCAAGACCACGACCAAGGACATGATTGCAAGCGTGCTTGAAACCACTTATAAAACCTATAAGACTCAAGGCAATTATAATAACGAGATTGGGCTGCCTTACACGGCTCTGCACATGCCTGATGATACGGAAAAGATTGTCCTTGAAATGGGGCAAGACCACATGGGAGACATCCATCTCTTGTCGCTTCTTGCCAAGCCACGCATTGCAGTGGTGACCTTGATTGGTGAAGCGCACCTTGAGTTCTTTGGCAGTCGCAGTCAGATTGCCAAAGGCAAACTCCAGATTGTCGATGGTATGGACTCAAACGGTATCGTGCTATTGCCAAATGACCCTGTGATTGAGCCTTATTTGCCGACAGAGCAAAAGGTGATTACCTTTGGGGATAATGCAGAGCTTCAGGTGCAAGAGGTCGTTGAGTACAAGGATAGCCTCACCTTTAAGTGCAATGTCATGGAGCGTGCCATTAAGCTTCCAGTGACAGGCAAATACAATGCCACAAATGCCATGCTGGCAGCCTATGTCGGAAAACTCCTTGCAGTTGCGGATGAGGACATCAAAGAGGCCCTTGAGCATGTCGAACTCACCAAAAACCGCACCGAGTGGAAAAAAGCCAAGAACGGTGCTGACATTTTGTCAGACGTCTATAATGCCAATCCAACCGCTATGCGTTTGATATTAGAAACCTTTGCGGCTGTTCCGAAGGAAGCTGCTGGCAAGAAAATCGCTGTGCTGGCTGATATGAAAGAGCTAGGCGAGCAGTCAAAAGACTTGCACAAGCAGATGATTATGAGTTTATCGCCTGAGACCATTGATACGCTTATCTGTTATGGTGAGGACATTGCTGGCTTAGCCGAGCTTGCCAGTCAGATGTTTCCACTTGGTAAGGTCTATTATTTCAAAAAGACCGCTACAGAAGACCAGATGGACGAGATGATAAAGCTTTTGGCGGATACCATCGAGCCAGATGATCAGATTTTACTCAAAGGTTCAAACTCTATGAATCTAGAGAAAGTTGTTACTTTTTTAGAAAATCATTAAAGCTGGAGTTTTCCAGTTTTTTTGTGACTAGGCACGCTTGAAATCACTGCTAAAATCATTTATAATGAGAAGAGTGTGCCTAAGTGCTAGTAGATGTTAATAGAAAGTGAGTAGAGGATGCTGAGTGAAGCTATTCATGTAGCTGTTCCAACGGCTTTTGACAAAGATGAAAATCTAGATACGATTGCGACGATCAAGCATATTCAGCATTTAGCTGAAGCAGGGATGCGTTCCGTTTTACTAGCAGGATCAACGGGTGAGCAGCACAGCATGAGTGCCGATGAGAAGCTTGAGCTCGCCCAAGCTGTGAATAAGACGAGTATCTCCTATGACTTGGAATTCCTATTTGGAGTTTCCGCCGTGCGTCAAAAAGATGCCGAGAAGCTGCTCACTGTACTCAACGAGCTAGAGGGGATAAGGGCTATTTTGCTTGGCTTTCCACCCTATATTCGCCCTTGTCAAGACGAGCTGTTGTTTTATATCCGCTCTTTGGTGAATTTGTCTCAAAAGCCTGTCATTCTCTATGATAATCCTGCTAGGACAGGAACAGGGCTAGATTTTAAAGGCTGGCAAGAGGTGCTCGATTTACCTCAGGTTATCGGTGTGAAAAATCTCTCTGAACAGAGCTGGATTGCGCCATTGAAAGCAAGCCACCCTCATCTTCATTTTTATGCAGGAGGTGAGGAAGACTTGCTCTCTAACATAGAAGCTGGCTGTACGCGCTTGTCCTCTGTTATTGGCAATCTGTATCCGCAGCAAATCTTGGAAGAAGTTGCTCCTCTTTTAGAAGGGAAAAGTCATTGTATCAGTTCAGATTTGCAAGATAAGATTGACCAACTCTCTAGACACAGTAGTATTCCTTATTTAAAAGAAAAGATAGCTCAGAAAGGCTTAACGATGTACTGCCGTGCCCCTTTAGGACAAGGATAGCAAAGAGCAAAAGAGAAATTTGTCCAATGTAGCAAGGCTAAAAAAAGAAAAAATCGAAGAAGTAACATAAAAAGAAAGAGAAACGATGAATTTACAAGAAGCTATACAAAAACGTCGTACCTTTGCCATCATCTCTCACCCGGACGCAGGGAAAACGACTATTACCGAGCAGTTGCTCTATTTTGGGGGTGAGATTCGTGAGGCAGGAACGGTCAAGGGGAAAAAGACCGGAAACTTTGCCAAGTCTGACTGGATGGACATCGAGAAACAGCGTGGGATTTCGGTGACATCCTCTGTCATGCAGTTTGACTATGCTGGCAAGCGTGTCAATATCCTAGATACTCCAGGGCACGAGGACTTCTCAGAGGACACCTATCGGACGCTGATGGCGGTGGACGCTGCAGTCATGGTGGTGGATTCAGCCAAGGGTATTGAAGCGCAGACCAAAAAGCTCTTTGAGGTTGTTAAACACCGCAACATCCCTGTTTTCACCTTTATCAACAAGCTCGACCGTGATGGGCGTGAGCCGCTCGATTTGCTAGAAGAGCTTGAGGAAGTGCTGGGCATTGCCAGCTACCCGATGAACTGGCCAATTGGTATGGGGAAATCCTTTGAAGGACTTTACGACTTGCACAATGAACGCTTGGAGCTCTACAAAGGTGACGAGCGCTTTGCTCGTATCGAAGACGGCGACACACTGTTTGGGGGCAATCCTTTCTACGAGCAAGTTAAAGAAGACATCGAACTTCTTCAAGAAGCCGGTAATGCATTTTCAGAAGAGGCCATCCTGTCTGGTGACTTGACACCTGTTTTCTTTGGTTCAGCGCTGACAAACTTTGGTGTGCAGACCTTCCTTGATACTTTCCTTGAGTTTGCGCCAGAACCACACGGGCACAAGACGGTGGATGGCGAGATGATTGACCCGCTTGACAAGGACTTTTCTGGCTTTGTTTTCAAAATCCAAGCCAACATGGACCCACGCCACCGTGACCGCATTGCCTTTGTCCGTATCGTTTCTGGTGAGTTTGAGCGTGGCATGTCGGTCAATCTGACCCGCACAGGAAAAAGTGCTAAATTATCCAATGTGACCCAGTTCATGGCAGAAAGCCGTGAAAATGTGGAAAATGCTGTCGCAGGGGACATCATCGGGGTTTATGATACAGGGACTTATCAGGTCGGTGACACTTTGACTGTGGGCAAAAATAAATTTGAGTTTGAACCACTGCCAACCTTTACCCCAGAGATTTTCATGAAAGTCTCTGCCAAGAACGTCATGAAGCAGAAGTCCTTCCACAAGGGAATCGAGCAGTTGGTGCAAGAAGGTGCTATCCAGCTCTACAAAAACTACCAGACGGGCGAGTACATGCTGGGTGCGGTCGGTCAGCTCCAGTTTGAGGTCTTTAAGCACCGTATGGAAAATGAATACAATGCCGAAGTGGTCATGACACCTATGGGCAAGAAGACCGTGCGTTGGATTTCGCCAGATGATTTGGACGAGCGCATGAGCTCTAGCAGAAACATCCTAGCCAAAGACCGTTTTGACCAGCCTGTTTTCCTCTTTGAAAATGACTTTGCTCTTCGCTGGTTTGCGGATAAATACCCAGATGTCAAGCTAGAGGAGAAGATGTAGGGAGGTTTTTATGGGACTATTTTCAGGATTGATGGGCAATGCCTCACAGGCAAATGTCGACAAGGTGACAAAGGATTTAGCGCCTGTCCTTTTTGAGGGCGAGCAGGTTGACTTGGCTTTTGTCTTGGTGCGAGATTTGATTGTCTTTACCGAAAAACGCTTGATTTTGGTGGACAAGCAAGGTGTGACAGGCAAAAAGACAGAGTATCGCTCCATTCCTTACAAGTCCATCTCACGCTTTTCCGTAGAAACGTCTGGTCATTTTGACCTCGACGCTGAGCTGAAGATTTGGATTTCCTCTGGTGTTGAACCAGCAGAAAGTCTGCAATTTAAAAACGACAGCAGCGTGCTTGACATCCAAAAAGCACTAGCAGAAGCAGTCTTGCGCTAATCAAGCAATCCTCTATGAGAGTTCATAGAGGATTTTTTGTCTTGCTTTTTCGTTAAAATAAGAGGACAATAGAGGTGAAAATAGGAGTTTATCGTTACTTGAGAGGCTAAAGGAGAGTTGCTATGCAAAAGATATATTATCGTCTATCATCGCTCTTTATCGCATTGACTTTGCTTGCTGATGGGGTTGGTATCGTTTTTCTCTTGGTGAGTAGAGGCACTTTGCGGGCAAGTCCAGGACTGCTTCGTTTTGGGGTTATTCTAAATGCACTAGTTTTTCTTCTCTTTCTTGCCTGGAGCAGTTACCACCTTTATCAAGCGTTTCGGCAAAAACAGAAGTGGCAACCTAAGGCTTGGCAGATAGGCGCTTTTACAGTGCTAGTCCTTCGCACGCTAAACTATGTCATCAAGGAAAAAGATTGGCTATTTGGGCTTAGCATGTTTTTAGGCTATAGCTTAGTGCTTTACTTAATACCTTATTATTTTCGCTCCTCTGTGAAATGAAAAGTTTCTCGGTTTTCAAGTCTCTATCTATCTTTTTTCAAGAAAGTATGTTACACTAAATAAGTTACAAGCTTGTGACGTGAAAAATAAAGAGAGATAAGGCAGCTTCGCACTGCCTTTTTAGAAGAGAGACTACATTGAAATTTACAGAATTAAAATTGTCAGATACGATTTTGTCAGCCGTTGAAAAGGCTGGCTTTAAAGAGCCTTCACCTATCCAAGAGTTGACCATTCCCTTGGCACTAGAAGTCAAAGACGTTATCGGACAAGCACAGACAGGTACCGGAAAGACAGCCGCTTTTGGGCTGCCAACTTTAGATAAAATCCGTGTGGACGAGCCAACCATTCAAGCACTTGTCATTGCGCCCACACGTGAGCTTGCAGTGCAAAGTCAAGAGGAGCTGTTCCGTTTTGGACGTGACAAGGGTGTCAAAGTGCGCTCTGTCTACGGTGGCTCTAGCATTGAAAAGCAAATCAAAGCCTTAAAATCAGGGGCGCATGTCGTTGTCGGTACACCTGGACGCCTGCTTGACTTGATTAAGCGTAAAGCCCTCAAGCTCAATCATATCGAAACCCTCATCCTTGATGAAGCCGATGAAATGCTCAACATGGGTTTTTTGGATGACATCGAAGCTATCATCAGCCGTGTGCCTGAAGAGCGTCAGACGCTGCTCTTTTCAGCGACTATGCCAGAGCCGATTAAGCGCATTGGTATGCAGTTTATGAACCAGCCTGAGCATGTCAAAGTGGCGGCTAAGGAGCTAACGACAGACCTTGTTGACCAATACTATATCCGTGTCAAGGAGCAAGAAAAATTTGATACTATGACACGTTTGATTGATGTCGAACAGCCAGATCTTGCTATTGTCTTTGGTCGTACAAAGCGTCGTGTGGATGAGTTGACACGTGGTTTGAAGCTACGTGGCTATCGTGCTGAGGGCATTCACGGTGACCTTGACCAAGGCAAGCGTCTGCGTGTATTGCGTGACTTTAAAAATGACAATCTCGATATCTTGGTAGCGACAGACGTAGCAGCCCGTGGTTTGGATATTTCAGGTGTGACACATGTCTACAACTACGATATTCCTCAAGACCCTGAGAGTTATGTGCACCGTATTGGGCGTACAGGGCGTGCCGGCAAGCACGGTCAGTCCATCACCTTTGTGGCGCCAAATGAAATGGGTTATCTGTCTATCATTGAAAATCTGACCAAGAAACGCATGAAAGGCATGAAACCAGCCACAGCGCAGGAAGCCTTCAAAGCTAAAAAACGTGTCGCTCTTAAGAAGATTGAGCGTGATTTTGCGGATGACAGTGTTCGTGCGCAGTTCGATAAGTTCAAAGGTGACGCTATTAAGCTGGCGCAAGAGTTTACGCCAGAAGAGCTTGCGCTCTACATCCTGACCTTGACGGTTCAAGACCCAGATAGTCTGCCAGCTGTTGAGATTGCTCGTGAAAAACCATTGCCATTTAAACCATCAGGCGCTAATAAAGGAAAAGGCGGACGTGGTGGCGACCGTCGTAAAGGCAAACGCTATAGCGATAAAGACAAAGGATATCGTGAGTTTAAGCGTACATCCAACAAAAACCGCAAAGACTTTGAAAATAAAGGCAACAAACGTCCACATCGTACATCAAGCGAAAAGAAAAACGGCTTTGTTATCCGCAATAAAGGTAATAAATAAGAGATTGGGACTTTGTCCTAATCTTTTTGTTTTTAGACAAAGCACTATCTCTTGTCTACTGATTTTGGTATAATAATACCATGATGAGGAAAAAGCGATTGATAGGAGTGAGTCTACTAGGTGTAGGCTTGATAGGAGCACTTCTTGGGATTTACATTTGGGTGCGAACGGCAGATAAAACCGTCACACCGTCTTTTGAAAAGAGCGACAGCACCACTTGGCTGTCAAGCAATAAAATAAATCCCATCAAATGGGACAAAACATGGGCAAATTACCAGAAAAAGCTGAAAAAGACCTATGGTGACAAGGCTTCTGAGCTGTCTCGTGAACTGCTAGAGGCAAAAGAACAGCTCAAACAGATTGGTTGGTCAGACACCAGCATTTATCACGGCTTTATCACAAAAATCAGTCTAAAAAGTGATAGCTCAGCCTACACAAATCGTCTGTCAAAGCGCTTAGCTGCTAGCCAGAAAGTTGCGAGTTCTTCTTTTGACGCTCTTCTTGAGAGTGAGATGGCGCTGATGAATGCCCAAAAAGACAAAGCGTCTGCCTTTTCTAGTCAAAAGCGGCGTGGGCGTCACCTGCTTGAGCTTGTCTTGAACACTGTGGACATGCCACTTGAGCTATCTGGCAGTAAGGACGAGACCCTGCAGTTAATAAAGCGTTTTGATAATGACCTTGAGCCAGATGACGCCTTTTGGTCAGCGTTTGCGCTTTGGGTGCAGTATGCTTTTCCCAAAAATAGCCTGGCTCATAAAGGCGACTTTCAGCAGAAAATTCATCAGTTTCGCTATGTGATTTCAGCGCAGCAAGCCTATTATATCCGCAAGCACTATGGCAAAGCCAATCAGACAGACCGTGACGCTTTGATTGCTTATATGAAGGAAATGGATGATTACAATGCTTTCTTGGATGAGATGGGTGTTGAGGATGCGGATGTTTACTATGACTATAGCACAGGTGAGTCCTCACGCTTACACAACAAAGTTGCTCTCAAGCAAACACTAGGGCAGACTCAAATTATCTACCCAGACGGTAAAGAGCAAGTCAACATTAAGATTGTCATGGACTTTCATACGGAGTTTATCTTAGATAGTCAAGGGCATTTTCTAAATGAAATAGACGAAGAAGGGGCGAGCGAAAACGGCATTGTCAACGGAGCGAGTTTTAACTATGCTAATCGCAACGATAGACTGCATGTAGCACTTGATGTCAAGCCCATTAGACCCTTAGATCCACAGTTTAGAAAAGCGATTGTCAAGCCCTTTAAAGCGCCTAATCGTGTTTCTTCGCCACAAAAACAGACCATGCTTAAAAGCTGGTCAGACAGTTATTTTAATGCCAAGGGCTATTATGGTATCAATCATCAAAGTAGAGCTAAAGCCGTCAAAAAAGCCCTCAAACAGCTGGTCAAAGAGGTCACAGGAGGTAAAGGATGAAAAAATGGATTGTTATGTTTATCAGCTTGTTGCTCTTAGTTGGTGCCTATCTGACTTTTTGGTATCCAGGGACAAATCAAGAGGCACCCCAAAAAAGTGTGCAGAGTTTAAAGATTGGACAAACCTACCAAACAGATGATTTCACTTTTAAGCTCATTGACCAAAAGCATTTTATTACCTTGGACGACCATACGGACTATGCTAATCAAGATGAACTTGATGAAGCCTTAGAAGACGATGAGGACGATTACCCTTGGTTAACGGTCTATGAGGGCGAGTACAAGCGTGATGGTAGCAAGATCTATCTACGCCCGACAAGCTCTGCTACCCTTGATTTTGACGATGTTAAGTCCATCAAACAAAAAGCCTATGCCAATATTGACAAGGAGACTTATCAAGAGGATTTTCCAAAGACAGCCCAACTGCAAAAGACAAAGACAGGTTATTATTACCTAGAAACGATTAAGAGTCTATCCATTAACGAAGAAAAGACGCCTATTTACCACTCAAAGAAAACATTGCCAGATAGTTTAGAGGCTTTCCTAAAAAACTATCACACCTCAAACAACTAAAAAAGACCTTGGGAACAAGGTCTTTTGTCTATGGTAGACGGATAAAAGTGTAAATGCTTGAGATACCAATAGCAATCAAGACAAGAGCTACAAAGCGTCCGATGACCGCCGCTGATAAAATAGGCGAGCTAAAGAGGATAATGGCAAAGATAATCGCAATAACCCCACCGATGAGGTAACGGTTAGAGTCTGACTTTGGAAAACCTGCACGACCAAGCTGATAACCTGTAATCAAACGTAAAATACCACTAACCAGTACCCAATAAGCTAAGATAGTAATCACAACACTTGAGCGAGCAAAGGTAGAGCTCGTAATCAATAAGAAGCCAAAGATAATAGAAAGTGTGCTTTGAATCAGCATCCAGATATTACGCTCACCATTGATTTGGTGGAAATAAGTGACGATACCATTGATACCAGAGATAAAGACAAATAAAGCCAAAATCCAGCCAATGGTAGAAATCGTAGCTAGAGGGCTAGCAAACAAATAAAACCCAATAAGAAGGGAGATAACCCCAGCTGTTAGGGAAAAGTATTTCATAAGAACCTCACATATATAAGAAAATTACGCCCTTTATTGTAGCTTGAATTGCCATAATTGTCAAGAAACTTTTACTGATGTGATATTTTATAACATGGAAAACGCTTTTTTCAAAAAAAGTGCAAAAAACGCTTGACAATAATATTCTGAAAATTTATAATATTTTATGTAAATGATATGACATGGAGGAATTACAAATGACAACAGGTAAAGAATATGTTGCAAGTGTTTTTGAAAAAGTGAAAGCTCAAAATGCTCACGAGCCAGAGTTTTTACAAGCCGTTGAAGAAGTCTTCGAATCTTTGGTGCCAGTCTTTGACAAATATCCAAAATACATCGAAGAAAACCTTTTGGAACGTTTGGTAGAGCCAGAGCGCATCGTTTCTTTCCGTGTGCCTTGGGTAGATGACAAAGGTCAAGTACAAGTAAACCGTGGTTTCCGTGTGCAGTTCTCATCTGCTATTGGTCCATACAAAGGTGGTCTTCGTTTCCACCCATCTGTCAACCAATCCATCATCAAATTCTTGGGATTTGAACAAATCTTTAAAAACTCATTGACAGGTCAACCTATCGGTGGTGGTAAAGGTGGTTCAAACTTTGACCCTAAAGGAAAATCTGATAACGAAATCATGCGTTTCTGCCAAAGCTTCATGACAGAGCTTAGCAAACACATCGGCGCTGACACTGACGTACCTGCTGGTGATATCGGTGTTGGTGGACGTGAGATTGGCTACCTTTACGGTCAATACAAACGCCTTCGCAATGAATACACAGGTGTGCTTACTGGTAAAGGCTTGACTTACGGTGGTTCACTTGCTCGTACAGAAGCAACAGGTTACGGTTGTGTTTACTTCGCTGAGCAAATGCTTAACGCTCGTGGCGAAACATTCAACGGTAAAACAGCTGTTGTCTCAGGTTCTGGTAACGTTGCTATCTACGCTATCGAAAAATTGCACAGCCTTGGTGCAAAAGTCGTTGCATGTTCAGATTCTTCAGGTTACGTTTACGATCCAGACGGTATCGACCTTGCCTTGTTGAAACAACTTAAAGAAGTAGAACGTGCTCGTATCGTCAAATACGCAGAAGCTCGTCCAAACGCAACCTTCACGCCAGCAGGTGGTAAGGAAACCATCTGGTCTATCAAAGCAGACCTTGCCTTCCCATGTGCTACTCAAAACGAACTGAGCGAAGCAGACGCTGAAAAATTGGTTGCAAACGGCGTCATCGCTGTTTCTGAAGGGGCAAACATGCCTTCAACACTTGGTGCTATTGATGTCTTCTTGAAAGCAGGTGTATCATTTGGTCCAGCTAAAGCAGCTAACGCTGGTGGTGTTGCTGTATCAGCACTTGAAATGGCACAAAACAGCGCACGCACATCTTGGACATTCGAAGAAGTGGACAGCAAACTTTACGATATCATGAAAGGTATCTACGACAACTCTGCAGCAGCTGCTAAAGAATTTGGACATGAAGGTAACCTTGTTGTAGGTGCCAACATCGCAGGATTCCTCAAAGTCGCTGAAGCAATGTCAGCACAAGGTATCGTCTAAAAATGAAAAATGACAAGAGGCTATGCCTCTTGTTTTTTTGTTATTTGTTAAGGGAGATATTTTTTTGGTATAATAAAAGAAATGGATTTTGGGCTCATCTCCTTGTATTATTTCGAATGGTTCCAAAGCTCTTGTTGGTGTAACCTCGAATAGCCATCCGTTTTAGAGCTGTGCTGTTTCGAATGGTCCCAAAACATCACCGTTTGGAAATGCTCAACAGGTACTGTTTTAGAGCTGTGCTGTTTCGAATGGTCCCAAAACATCACCGTTTGGAAATGCTCAACAGGTACTGTTTTAGAGCTGTGCTGTTTCGAATGGTCCCAAAACCTTAGCTAGCGCAATGTTACTTACAGCATGGTTTTAGAGCTGTGCTGTTTCGAATGGTCCCAAAACTTGTGGCAGTTTTTTATTGTACATTATAGTGTTTTAGAGCTGTTAAAACAACTCGTTCAAAAATATAAGAAGATATGAGGTTTTTATATGGTACTAATAAGAAATGCTTTAGTGAGTGATGCTGAGGCTATTTTAGCGTTTTGTCAACAAGTTGGCTCAGAGACAGATAATTTATCTTACGGAGAAGAAGGTCTAGGGCTTTCTGTTGCAGATGAGGAAGTTCTACTAGGTAAGATTGAGAGGTCTAAAACATCATATTTTTTAGTCGCAGAAGAAGATGGTGACATAATCGCTACGTGTAATTGCAGCGCTTTTCAGAAAAAGCGACTAGTACACCGTGCTGAAATTGGTATTGTGGTTAAGAAGGATTACTGGAATCAAGGAATAGGACGTCAGCTTCTTACACGCCTAATGACGCTAGCTCAGCAATCAGATTTAAAAGTGCTCTCGCTTGAGGTTCGGTCTGATAATAGCAGAGCTATTTATCTTTATGAAAGTTTTGGTTTTCAAAAAATTGGAACTTTTAAGCACTTTATGGAAATTGATAACCAAGCAATTGATTTTGATATAATGGAATTATTATTGGAGAAAAAATGATCAAAAAAATTGTAACAGACCCACTATTTTTAAGTCAGAAGTCCAAAGAGGCTACACAGGCAGATGTGTTTTTGGCGCAGGATTTGCGAGATACTTTGGCGAGTCACCGCAAGCATTGTGTGGGGATGGCGGCAAATATGATTGGAGTCAATAAGCGTGTGATTATCATCCAGATGGCGTTTTTTGATCTGGTCATGTTCAATCCTGTTGTCACTAAAAAATCTGGTCTTTATCAGACGCAGGAGTCTTGCTTGTCTCTGTCTGGAAGTCGTGTGATTGAGCGCTATGAGGAGATTACGGTTCGTTTTTATGATGAAAAATGGCTTCCTAAAACACTGACTTTGACAGGCTTAGAGGCACAGATTTGCCAGCATGAGCTGGATCATTTAGAAGGGATTTTAATCTAGTGACGATTTGTGTGACGACCTCTTTTCGCCCAAGTAGTAGGCAAGAAAGCCAAGCAAAAGAGCTAGCAGAGAGCTTGGGGGCTATTTATAAGGAGCGCAGAAAAGAAAGCTTGAAGCGTCTTATGGGAGATAGTGCAGGGATTTTGGTGGTTTATAAGGACAAGCTCGTCTTTCAAGATGATGAGGGGGAGGTGTTGACGTTTCACCCCGATACGGCTATGCTTCGCTTGAAAGCAGCTCACGATCCGCTTCGAGAGCTGGTGGGCACTCTTCAGAAGACGGTGCTTGATACCACTATGGGCTTGGCGTCTGATAGCATTGTCATAGCGGCAGCTGGGCATGATGTGACTGCAGTGGAGTCTGAGCTTATCCCTTATACTTTAGTTAGCATGGGTTTGAAAACCTATTCGTCTAGCAATGAAAAGTTGACGGCTGCTATGCGCTCCATCAAGACCGTGCACAGTGATAATCTCGCCTATCTCAAAAGTCAGCCTGACCGAGCATTTGATGTCATCTATTGTGATCCCATGTTTCGTCATAGCATAAAAGAAGCGCACAATCTGTCTGGTTTAGCTTCTCTAGCTAATCCAACACCTATGAGTGCGGAGTTGTTGGCAGAGATGAAGCGAGTGGCAAGGGAGAAAATCATCATCAAGGCGCATTTTAAAGATGACGTCTTTGAAAAGTACGGCTTTAAGCGCTTGGTGCGACCTAATCAGAAATTTCACTACGGTGTCATCGAACTTTTTTAAAAGGTGTCAAGATTTTTTCTTGACAGGCTTAAAAGAGCGTGCTATACTAGTTAAGGTAAGGTGATTATCACTACCTAAACTAATCAAATAGAAAAGAGAACATTTAAAATGGCAGTAAAAATCCGTTTAACTCGTATGGGTTCTAAAAAGAAACCTTTCTACCGTATCAACGTTGCAGACTCACGTGCTCCACGTGATGGTCGTTTCATCGAAACAGTTGGTACTTACAACCCACTAGTTGCAGAAAACCAAGTAACACTTAAAGAAGACCGTGTTCTTGACTGGTTGGCTAAAGGTGCACAACCTTCTGACACTGTTCGCAACATCCTTTCTAAAGCTGGAGTTATGAAAAAATTCCACGATTCAAAATTCTCAAAATAAAACGAGTGAAAGCTTATGGATACCATTGAAAATCTCATTATCGCTATTGTAAAACCCTTAATCTCAGCACCAAAGGATTTTACCATCAAGGTGCAAGATACTCCAGAGTTTCTAGAATACCATCTCCATCTCAATCCAAAGGACATTGGTCATATTATTGGAAAAAAAGGGCGCACCATTATGGCGATAAGGTCGATTGTTTATTCGGTACCTACTCAGGGCAAAAAAGTCCGTCTCGTTATTGATGAGAACTAAAAGAACCATCTCTAGTTATTAGAGATGGTTTTCTTTGTATTAGGATAAGAAAAAAGCTACCAAAAGGTAGCTTTTTTGTGGGGTTAGTTAAAGAATTGGATGAGGATACCACCTAGAATGAGGATGATGGCACCTCCGAGACGGTTTGCCATTTGGGCAAAGGCAATCATTTCCATACGGTTAGAAGCAGAAAGTACTGCGATATTTCCTGTACCACCCATTGAGTTGTTGATCATACCAGCACCAATAGCGGCTTCGACAGGGTAGAGTCCCCACCATTTTCCGATAATAGCGCTTGAGAGCCCCATCGCAACAACAGAAGTGAGACTGAGGAGGACAAATTGCCATGTCATGGCGTGGGCTAAGGAGGATAGGTCAATCATAGAAAGCCCGATACCAGCAAGGACAGCATGGGTAAGGTTGGTCATGATGACTTGGTTAAACATCACAACGGTTTCTTCTAGTGGTTTTGGTACAGCGTTGAGGGCTTTCAAGATGAAGACGATAATAATCATGAAAGCATAGCTGTGAATTTTAGGGACAAAACCGTTGAGGATGACACCGATTAAAAGGAGGGAGAAGGCAAACATCATACCAACGCCAATTTTTGTCGCATCAAGGGTGATTTTAGGTTTTTCAAGGTCTTCTTTACTAACGGGAACGAGAACGCCGTGTCCGTTGTATTTAGTATTGGCAAAGGCTTTGGAGATAAAGACTGCGCCAATAATAGCGAGGATATTACCAAGGGTAGTAGCTGGAGCGAGTTGGGAGAGGATGTCCGCAGCATTTCCATGGATAGATTCGGCATAAATCTTAGACAGTGGGACAATCCCTGCTCCCATCCCACCTGCCATCTGTGCAAATGAGATGTACATAACAGAGTGTCCAAACCCTTGTCCTAGAAGCATACCGACAAATCCAACGCAGAAGAATCCAATCACCATTGAAATCAAAGCCACAGGGATAAAGCGTGCAGAAGCTTTGACGAGGAGATTACGATTCATTCCTAAAATAGAACCACAGATAAGAGCTGCGATGTAGAAGTCAAGGAAACCCCAGCCATTCATAAAGGTTGAAGTAGCGGTAACAACATCTTTTGGTACCCAGCCGAGACTTGCTAGGATAGAAGCGGCAATCAAGGTAAAGACTGAACCGCCACCAAGATAGGAGTTAAAGATAGGGAGTTTTTCACCCATCCAGTAAAAGAGATGCCCTAAGACAACCAACATGAAGGTGATACCTAACATGTTAAGTGGGAGTTTGCCCATGGCAATAGTCAGCGCTAGGATAATCACAAATCCTAGATAAAGGGGTAGGCTAACGCCTGAAATTTTTATGTTCCAAATTTTTGATTGTGTCACGTCTAACTCTCCTCAATTAGTATTTTGGATACCATTTGAGGTCACGAACGGCTTTAGCCATGTCTTGTTCTTTGGCTTTAGCAAGTCCTTGTTCTTGCGCTTTTTTAGCAACAGCTTCTGCTACTTTGATAGAAACTTCAGCCACGTATTGGAATGGTGGCAATACTGGTGCACCTGGTTGACCTGGGTCTACAAGTCCGCTTAGAGAGTGCGCAGCAGCACCGATCATTTCGTCTGTAAGAAGTGACGCTTCTGAAGCAATCATACCAAGTCCAAGACCTGGGTAGATAAGAGCGTTGTTGGCTTGTCCGATTTGGTAGTCAACACCTTTGTAAGAAACAGTGTCTGATGGGATACCAGTTGCGACAAAGGCTTTACCGTCAGACCACTTAATAACTTGCTCAGCAGTTGCTTCGATTTTCTTAGTAGGGTTTGAGATTGGGAAGATGATTGGGCGTTCTGTGTTTTCGCACATTGCTTCAACCACTTCTTTGGTAAAGGCACCTGGGTTTGTTGATGTTCCGACAAGGATAGTTGGTTTCACAGTTTTAACCACTTCAAGAAGGTTTGTCATGTCACCAGCATTTTCAAAGTCAGCACGTTTCTTAGCAAATGGTTTTTGAGCAGGAGTGAGGTCATCCATGTCGTCAAAGAGAAGTCCTTGCTTGTCAATCATGAAGAAACGTTTGTAAGCTTCTTCTGGGTCAAGTCCTTCAGCGACCATTTCAGCATGCACACGAGCAGCGATACCAGCGCCGGCAGAACCACCACCATAGCAGAGGTACACTTGGTCTGTTAATTTTTCACCTGTGATGTCAAGGGCACCAAAGATACCACCAAGTACAACGATACCAGTTCCTTGGATGTCATCGTTAAAGGTTGGAATGCTACCTTTGTATTTGTCTAGGATGTTAGCAGCGTTTGAGCGACCAAAGTCTTCCCAGTGAAGGTACAATTTAGGGAAGAGTTTTTCAGCTGTTTGCACGAATTGGTCGATGAAGTCGTAGTATTTGTCCCCACGAACACGCTCGTGACGGTTACCAAGATACATTGGGTTATCGAGCAATTCTTCGCGGTTTGTACCAGCGTCGATAACAAGTGGCATAACAGAAGCTGGGTCAATACCAGCAGCGGCTGTGTAGACCATGAGTTTACCAACAGAGATGTCAACCCCTTGAACACCCCAGTCACCGATACCCAAGATACCTTCAGCGTCAGTGGCAACAATCAAGCGAATGTCACGGTCACCAGCGGCGTTTTTAAGCGTTTCTTCGATATTTTCAGGATGGTTAATATCAAGATAAGCAGCGTATTGTGGGTCTACAAAAAGTTCACTGTATTGTTCGATAGACTCAGCAATAACTGGATCATAAACGATTGGGTTGAACTCAACGATATTTTGATCAAAAAGATAGTAGAAAAGTGTGCGATTTGTGTTGAAAATTTCCATCAAGAAATGGCGTTTTTCAAGATCAGATTCTTTACGTTGGTAGTGTGCGTAAGCTTGTTTAGCTTGTTCTTCGATTGTTTGGACGTAAGGAGGCAAAAGACCAACTAAGCCAAGCTCTTTACGCTCTTCCATAGTAAAAGCAGTTCCCTTATTTAAAAAAGGGTTATTCAAAATATCATGTGATTTCATGACGAACTCCTTTATATGATAAATTATAAGATATGTCTTACGGTATTTATTATAAACCTTTCATTTTCTTATAGTCAAATCTTCAAAAAGTCATAAAAAAATCTTATAACACTTGTCAAATTATGGTACAATAAAGGCGAGGAGAATGCGTATGAATACAAGAGATTTGGAATATTTCCATAAATTGGCAGAGCTGACGTCATTTACTATGGTGGCGGAGTTTTTTGGTGTCAGCCAGCCAACTATTACCTACGCTGTTAAGCGTTTAGAGGAAGCTTATCATTGTGATTTGGTTATCAAAGACCGCTCGCACCGCTCGGTGACGCTGACGGCCGAGGGCGAGATTTTAGACAATCATATCAAAACCATTTTGATGGAACTTGAGGTGGCAAAAAAAACCATTGAGCGCAGTGCTCATCATGAGATTCGAGTGGGGCTTCCGCCTATCATTCGTGCCAAGCTACTGGCTTCCTTGATAGATATGGGGGAGTCGGTTGATTTTATGACGGCTTTTAGTTTGACACCTGTGAGTGGCTCAAGCACTCTTCTTCAGTATTTGCTGGATGGGGATTTGGATTTTAGTTTGTTAGGGAGTCTGCAGCCACTGGGACATCCGAAACTTGAGATAGCAGAGATTTATAAGCGCCCTTTTTACATTTTTGTCTCTAAAAAACATCCTCTAGCCACTAAAAGCAAGATTTCCTTTAAAGAGGTTTTAGATGAGCCTTTTATTATGCTAAATGAAGGGCATATCCACTTTGATGCCTTCAATCAACTCAATACCCGCTACAATAACGAAGCGCAGGTGCTGTTTAAGTTTGAAGACCCGCTTGTCATCGGACAGATGGTGCGTGAAAATCTAGGAATTACTTTTCTGACGGATTTTGTGCTCTTTTCACAGATGGAAGGGCTGGTCAAGATTCCTTTGGTTGAGGAGGAGCAGTTTGAGTTTCACGTTAGCTACGCTTACTCAAAAGATTATAGACCACCTAAGTCTATCAGACGTTTTATGACAATATTAGATCACCTCAAAAAAGAAGAAAAACAACAAACAGACTAGAGAACTAGTCTGTTTGTTGTTTTTGGATGTAGGCGAGTTTATCTTGCCGTTTTTTACGTTTGAAAAGACTCTCAGCACTCATGGCCGCTTTTTTATCTGGAAAGCTTTCGTAGTAGAGGAGTTTGACAGGGCGTCTAGCACGAGTGTATTTAGCGCCTTTACCAGCATTATGTGTCGCAATGCGTCTCTCAAGGTCTGTCGTGTAGCCAGTGTAGAGCGTGCCGTCTGAACACTCAAGCACATACATGTAAGCGACTGCTTTGTCTGATTTAGTCATGCTTTTCTCCATAGTAAATCGAAAAAATAGCATCCGTATAGTCACCATTATCCTTGTGGATAATGAGCGGCGGTAGTATCTTCATGCCGTCTTGCGAGCCGTCTTTGATAGCTTCGATGAGTAGCATATTGGCGTCTTTGCCAGACTTTGGATAGACAAACTGGATACGCTTTGGAGCGAGTTTGTAGCGTCTCAGTGTATCGATGATTTCTAAAAAGCGGTCGGGACGGTGCACCATAGCTAGTCTGCCCTTTGTTTTGAGCGCTTGCTGGCTGATGGCACAGATTTCTTCCAGATTAGTCGTGATTTCATGGCGAGCGAGGAGATAATGTGGACTCAGATTTTTCTTGGACGTCTCGCTGGTCTTAAAATAAGGCGGATTGCAAAAAATCAAATCCACACTGGAGCGTTTGACGTGCTGTAGGAGATTTTTCAAATCATCATTGACCATACTGACCTGCGCTTCGAGCTTATTGAGTGTAATCGAGCGCTGTGCCATATCGGCTAGGCGCTCTTGCAACTCAACCTCAACAATCTGCGCTTTCGTTTGATGGCTAGCAAAGAGCCCAACTGCGCCATTGCCACTACACAAATCAACAATAAGCCCTCTTGAGGGAATTTTGGGAAAGCGTGATAAAAGGACGCTGTCAACTGAGTAAGAAAAAACAGCCTTGTTTTGGATGATTTTGACATCAGACGAAAAGAGCTGATCAATACGCTCGCCGTCTTTTAAAATAGAATCAGTCATAATCTTTATTATAGCAAAATAGACTGACAAGTACACTAATTTTTTCTTTCTAAAATGCGCCAAGCGTGGTAAAATAAGAAAGACTATGTAAGAATAAGGAGTGAAAACGTGTTCTATACCTATCTACGTACACTAGTAGCTTTTCTACTATGGATTGCTAACGGTAACAATCACTATCACAATCAGGACAAAATTCCTGACCAGTCTGAAAACTATATCTTGGTATCGCCACACAGGACTTGGTGGGATCCGATTTATATGGCTTTTGCGACACGTCCTAAAAAATTCATCTTCATGGCAAAAAAAGAGCTCTTTACCAATCGGATGTTGGCTTGGTGGATTCGCATGTGTGGTGCCTTTCCTATTAACCGTGAAAATCCAGGGCAAGAAGCCATCAAATACCCTGTCAAGATGTTGAAAAAAAGCAGTCGCTCGCTGATTATGTTTCCAAGTGGTAGCAGACACTCAACAGATGTTAAAGGTGGGGTGGCTGTGATTGCCAAGATGGCAAAGGTACGTATCGTGCCTGTCGTCTACGCAGGACCGATGACCTTTAAAGGGCTTCTATCTGGTGAGCGTGTGGACTTGAACTTTGGAAATCCCATCGACATCTCAGACATCAAGCGTCTCAACGACGAGGGTATCGAAGAGGTGGCACGCCGTATTCAGTCTGAGTTTGACCGAGCAGATAGTGAGAATGCGACTTATCACAACACGAAAAAGCGCAATCCTCTTACTTATCTCTACCGTATTCCGCTAGGGATTGTAGCCATTCTTATCGTTATCTGTACGCTCATCTTTAGCCTTATTGCAAGCTTTGTGTGGAATCCAGAAAAACATCTCAAATAATACCACAAGCAGAACGCAAGTTCTGCTTTTTTTACGGATATAAATGTAGGAGGAATCTTATGTTTGAAATGATTCGTGAGAAATGTAAAGAACAAAAAGTGCTGATAGCAGCTCTTGTGGGAGTGAGTGGGCTTTTTTTAGCGACCTGTCTTGTGGTTGTTATTGTCGTGCGACCAAAGACGCAGACGACCTTTTCAACGCTTGCCAGCCAGTCAACTAGTCTAGTAGCTTCAAGCTCAAGTACAGCGAGCAGCTCGTCATCTACATCTAAGCCGACAGGTGGCACGATTGTCGTTGATGTCAAGGGTGCTGTGCAAAAAGAAGGTGTCTACACCCTAAAAGAAGGCAGCCGTGTGTCAGACGCTATCGCAAAAGCTGGAGGACTGAGCCAAGACGCCGATAAAAAATCCATCAATCTTGCTCAAAAAGTGACAGATGAAGCTATCATCTACGTAGCAAAGACCGACGAAAATATCAGCGTTGTCAGCCAATCAAGTGCCAGCACAACTGGAAACAGCTCTGCAACGTCAACAAGTAGCCAGTCTGATAAAATCAATCTCAACACGGCAAGTCTCGAAGATCTCAAAAAAATCTCAGGTATCGGTGATAAGCGTGCACAGGATATTCTTGATTATCGTGATAGCCAAGGTGGCTTTAAGTCTGTTGATGAGCTGACTAATGTTTCAGGCATTGGCGAGAAGACATTGGAGAAACTCAAAAATGATGTCACAGTGGATTAAAAAACTACCGCTAAAGCCTATCTATCTGGCAGTCTTACTCCTTGAACTCTACTATGTCGTCTTTAGCAGGCAGTTGCCTGCTTTCTTACTTTTAATCGTCTCCTGTCTTTTCTTGCTGTGGAACTATCCTCTGAAAAAAATCGCCAAGGTCTCTCTTATCTTACTGTTTGCTGCTCTCTTTTTTTGGACAAAAGCGTATCAATCTGAAAAAAGCTATCGCACCGAGCTAAAAAGCCTTGAAAGTGTCGTCTTATTGCCAGATACCATAAAAATCAACGGCGACTTGCTATCATTTACAGCGACGGCAAATGGCAGAAACTATCAAGCCTTTTACACACTAAAGAGCAAGGAGGAAAAGAACAGCTTTGAAAAGCTCTATAAAACGCAGGAACTACAAGTCACAGCAAGCCTTGAAGAAGCCACTCCTCAGCGTAATTTTTCAGGTTTTGATTACCGTGCTTATCTCAAGACACAGGGGATTAACCGAGTCTTGAGGATCGAAAAAATTCTAAAGCAGGAGTCTATGTCTGCTGGGACGCCACGTGGCGTTCTTCGGGAATGGCGGCGTTTAGCTATCATCCAGTGTGCACATTTTCCAGCACCTATGCGCTATTACATGACAGGTTTGCTGTTTGGTTATCTGGATAAGTCTTTTGATGAGATGACGGACCTGTATACGGATTTGGGCATTATTCATCTCTTTGCCCTATCTGGCATGCACGTCAGCTTTTTTGTGGGGCTTTTTCGTAACATGTGCTTGCGCTTAGGATTGAGTAGAGAGCGTGTGCTGTTTGTACAAGTACCTTTTTCCTTTATCTATGGAGGTTTGGCAGGATTTAGCGTGTCTGTCACTCGTAGTCTCATTCAGCAGGTGCTATCGCAATGCGGTCTCAAGAAAATGGACAATCTCGCGGTGACGGTTATGATTTCCTTTGTCCTTATGCCTTCGTTTTTGCTGACCACAGGAGGTGTACTGAGCTTTGGTTTTGCTTTTGTGCTAGCTTTGATTGACTTTTCACATCTCTCACAAAAGCGTGCTAAATGGGTGAGTCTTATCGCCATACCGCTTGGCATGCTTCCGATTATGCTCTTTTATTTTGCTAGCTATCAGCCTTTGTCTATCCTCTTGACAGTTGGCTTGTCCTTTCTTTTTGAGAGTTTGCTTTTGCCACTGTTGACGCTTGCCTTTTTCTTATCACCTCTTGTCCATTTGAGTATCTTTAACGGAATTTTTCAAATTTTGGATAAATCTCTAGCTGTGCTGTCACATCTAGCGGGTAAGCCTTTTGTCTTTGGTACACCAAGTGTTTTTGTACTTGTAGCGCTTTTACTACTGCTTGGATTTTTGTATGATTACTATAAGCGTAAATGGCTTTGTGGTAACCTTATACTAGCGGTGTTATGTTTTCTTTTTATCACCAAACATCCTGTGGCAAATGAAGTGACCATGATTGACATCGGGCAGGGCGATAGTATCTTTATCCGAGATAGTTCTGGAAAGACCCTCTTGATTGACGTTGGTGGCAAGGTCTCCTTTAGTCAAAAGGAGGCTTGGCAGGAGGGCAGTACAGATAGCAATGCCGAGCGCACCTTGATTCCTTATCTGAAAAGTCGTGGCGTCTCAAAGATTGACCAGTTGCTCCTCACCCACACGGATGCTGACCACATGGGTGATATGGAGGTGGTCGCAAAGCATTTTGCTATTGGTGAGGTGCTTGTCAGCCCAGGTAGTCTCACCAACCGCAGCTTTGTCAATCGCCTAAAAGCCATGAATGTCCGTGTGCGTAGTGTGCTTGCTGGCGAGGAGTTGCCTATCATGAATAGCTCTTTGCAGGTGCTCTATCCTCTTAGCCAAGGTGATGGCAAGAATAACGACTCGCTGGTTTTATATGGCAATCTACTTGGCACACGCTTTTTATTCACAGGCGATTTGGAAAAAGAGGGCGAAGAGGTGCTGCTTACGTATTATCCGCAGCTAGCTGTTGATGTGCTAAAGGCTGGGCATCACGGCTCAAAAGGCTCTTCTAGCATGAGCTTTTTAGAGACCATTAAGCCAAAACTCACCCTCATCTCTGCTGGGCAAAACAACCGCTACCATCACCCACATCAAGAAACATTGGAGCGTTTGGCAAAGGTCAACAGCCAATTTTTGCGCACCGACCAACACGGTGCTATCCGCTTTATCGGCTGGCAAACTTGGCACATCAAGACTGTGAGATAGTGGTCAATAGGGCGAGATTTTGCTATAATACTGGGACTTTTATCAATTTAGAATTTCTTAAAATGCGTAGCGTAATCGCAGTTTAATGCTGCGATTTTACCATTTTCATAAATTTGTCGTATATTGGATTGACAAATTATTAGTTTTCATTTAAAATAAGAGTAACTTAAAAATAGGCTTGAAATCGGTAGAGAGGTTCGACTCCTCTCCTCACCATACTGAGCTAACCGGTGAAACAGGCTCTCCCCAAATTATTTTAACATCTGTGCAGATTGGTGTTGAGATACTTATAGACTTAATAAGTAATTGGTTTGCCAAATGGCTAGAAAAAATGGAGGACAAAGTTATGAGCATAATAATTACGTCAATTTTTAAGTTAATGTGCCTCGTAGTAGCGGTGAGGGTTTGTACGGTTACTGTAGCGTACGCGAGGTACTACAAAAGGACATTTCTTTAGAAATGTCCTTTTGTAGTACCTGACACATAATAAGCAAATTGTATCAACTTGCTCACCCACGCAGATACCTACTTCATAGGTAAAAAGTAGCAGCAAAACAGCCAATTTTTGCGCACCGACCAACACGGTGCGATTCGCTTTATCGGCTGGCAGACTTGGCACCTAGAGACCGTGAGGTAGTGGTCAATAGGGCGATATTTTGCTATAATAAAAAGAAAAAAGCGAGAAAAATCATGACAAAAACCTACAACTGGGCAACACTTGGAACGGGCGTTATCGCAAATGAACTGGCACAGGCGCTAGAGAGCCGTGGGCAAAAGCTCTATTCGGTTGCTAACCGCACCTATGACAAAGGGCTTGCCTTTGCTGAAAAATACGGTATCGACAAGGTCTACAAAGAAATCGACGAGGTCTTTGAGGATGAAAATGTCGACATCATCTATATCTCAACCCCTCACAATACCCACATCAACTACCTGAGAAAGGCTTTGGCAGCCGGCAAACACGTGCTCTGTGAAAAATCCATCACGCTCAACAGCGAAGAACTAGAAGAAGCTGTCGCCTTAGCCAAGGAGCACGGTGTCGTCCTAGCGGAAGCCATGACTATTTACCACATGCCGCTTTACCGTAAGCTCCATGAACTGGTAGCGTCAGGTAAACTGGGTGAGCTCAAGATGATTCAGATGAACTTTGGTAGCTACAAGGACTATGACATGACCAATCGTTTCTTTAGTCGAGATTTGGCTGGTGGTGCGCTTTTAGACATCGGAGTCTACGCTCTGTCTTTTGTGCGCTGGTTTATGTCTGAGACGCCTAGTCAAGTCAGCTCTCAAGTCAGACTAGCACCGACTAGAGTGGACGAGCAGGTCGGCATTCTCCTCTCAAATGACAAAGGCGAGATGGCAACTATCGCTCTGACCCTTCACGCTAAGCAACCCAAGCGTGGCATGATTGCCTTTGACAAGGGCTATATCGAGATTTACGATTATCCTCGTGGAGAGCGTGCAGTCATCACCTATACAGAGACAGGAGAGCAAGAGGTCATCGAGGAGGGCGAGATGGCTTCTGCTCTTGCCTATGAAGTAGCAGATATGGAAAAGGCTGTCGCTGGGGACACTAGCCGTGTCCACCTAGACTATACAAGAGATGTCATGCAGCTTATGACCCAGCTCCGCCGTGACTGGGGCATGACCTATCCTGAGGAAGAGTAATATTTTTAGCGAGAAAAAATCCTTTACGTTAAGTAAAGGATTTTATACTATCTTTTTACGGTACAAAAAGCAAGACAGCGGTACTTTTTTCTTGTTTAGTGTCAGCTCGATAGTGCGCTCTTGGTAGCGCTCAAAGCCACGCTTTTCATAGAATTGATAGGTGCAGAGGGAGTCGGTGTAGAGATAGATTTCCTTGCCAGAGAGGTCTTTTTCAAGAGAGTCTAACAGCGCTGTGCCTACGCCTTTGACCTTGAGAGTGGGATTGGCAGCTAAAAAGATAATCTCACCGTCTGGCTGATAATGCTCTTTGTAGACATCTAGCATGTCCTTGTTGACCGTGTCGTAGGTGCCTGCGCTGGATTTGAAAAAGATTTTCTGCAACCAATCAACGGTTTTGCTGTAGGCTTTTTCATACCAGCACTGCCGAAGTGGTGGATGACCTTTGACTTCCGCTAAAATCACACCCAGCAATTCATCACCTTGGTAGGCAGCCTTTAGATGTGTGGCTCTGCTATTTTCCAAATACCAAAAATAGCGTCCGTACAAACGTAGAAGCAGTGGATTTTTGATATACTGGTCAAAGTGCATGCCAGAAATGGCAAAAGAGATGGCTTTATTGCAGTCTTTTGGATCTAGTTCTTGAATAGAAATCGTGCTCATAGCGCCCTCCTATTTTCCTTTTTTTCTATTATACTGAAATTTTTGAAAAAGGACAGTGTAAAGACTTGTGATAAGAAAGAAAAGCATTTTTTCTTTTCATTTTTTCTCATAGTGTTATAATGAAACTAATAGGAGGCAGATATTATGTTAGTAAATTACAAGTCCTTTTGGACACACTATTTAGACTTTAAGGGCAGGACATGCCGTAGTCATTTTTGGCTCATTGTTTTGATTAACAGCTTGATTAGCTTGTCCTTTTTCTTTCTCATTGCGACCTTAGCTTTTGGGCTTCCTCAATTGCTTTATCTATTAGCCAACTCTGGCAATCTCATACTGACTGAGCAGAGCTTTCAATCCACATGGGCACGGTTGTTGCCGCTTATCTTATTAGGTGTCGCTTTTCTTAGCATTTGGTTTTTGTTTATCCTTGTGCCGTCTGTTGCTCTGCAAGTGAGACGTCTGCGGGATGCAGGATTCCACAGTGCCTTTATTCTCTTATTGTTAGGTGATTTTGCCGTCTTTATTCTCCCGCTTGGTTGGATCATTACACTGGGTTGTCACATCGCTCTTTTAGTTTTTTATTGCTTACCAAGCAAAAAAGAATCCCACTAACCATACGTGGGATTTTTTGGTATAATGAAACCATGATTGCAATTGAAGAAATAGAGAAGCTGTCTACGGCAAATCTCGCTCCTATCACCGTTCTAGCTGGTGATGATTTAGGGCAGTACACGGAGATAAAGCAAAAGCTCTTTGAGCAGATCGGCTTTGATAAGAGTGATTTGGCCTATTCTTATTTTGATTTGTCCGAGGATAGCTACCAAGAGGCGGAGATGGATCTCGAGAGTCTGCCTTTTTTGTCCGACTACAAGGTTGTTATTTTTGATAATCTCCTTGACATTACAACAAATAAAAAAAGCTATCTCGAGGATAGCTCTCTAAAGCGCTTTGAAGCTTATCTTGAAAATCCTGTAGACACCACACGCTTAATCATTTGTGCACCAGGAAAGCTCGATGGTAAGCGCCGTTTGGTCAAATTGCTCAAACGTGACGGCAAGGTCATCGAAGCTAGCACGCCAAAAGAAGCAGAGCTTAAAACCTATTTTCAAAAATACGCTCACAAACTGGGGCTTCGCTTTGATAAAGGGGCGTTTGAGGACTTGCTCATCAAATCAAACTATGACTACAGCGCCATTCAAAAAAATCTCGCTTTTTTGACCTCTTATAAAAAGACAGGGCTTATCAGCTCTAGCGACATCGCAGAAGCGATTCCTAAGACGCTTCAGGACAATATCTTTGATTTGACACAGCTGGTTATCCTAGGGCGTGTGGATGATAGTTTTGAGCTGGTGCGTGATTTGCGCCTACAAGGTGAAGATGACATCAAGCTCATTGCTGTTATGCTAGGGCAATTTAGGACTTTCTTGCAGGTCAAAATCCTGTCTGAGCAAGGTAAAAATGAAAGCCAAATAACCAGTGAGCTGTCCTATTATCTCGGACGCAAGGTCAATCCTTACCAAGTGCGCTATGCTTTACGTGATGTTAGAACCTTATCAACTGCTTTTTTAGCGTTTGCTCTTAAGTGCTTGATTGAGACGGATGCAGCGATTAAGAGCGGTCTTGCTGATAAGGATTATTTATTTGACAAGGCACTCTTACAGCTCATCACCTATAAAGCATAAGTTTCAGTCAAATTATTTGTAAGCTCTATCTCTTTTCGATACAATGAAGGTACTTTATAGAAAAGAGGAGCTTACTTATGGCAATTATCCTACCAGAACTACCTTATGCTTACGACGCTTTAGAACCTTATATCGATGCTGAGACAATGACTCTCCACCATGACAAACACCATGCGACTTATGTGGCAAATGTCAATGCAGCCCTTGAAAAACACCCTGAAATCGGTGAAGACTTGGTGGCACTTTTGTCTGACGTGGAAAAAATTCCTGCAGACATCCGTAAAGCCGTTATCAATAACGGTGGTGGACACCTCAACCACGCTCTTTTCTGGGAATTGATGACGCCAGAAAAAACAGAGATTTCAGCAGAGTTGTTAGCAGATATTGAAGCTACTTTTGGCTCATTTGACGCTTTCAAAGACGCTTTTTCAGCAGCAGCTGCGACTCGCTTTGGCTCTGGTTGGGCTTGGCTTGTCGTCAACAAAGAAGGAAAACTTGAGGTTCTCTCAACAGCTAACCAAGACAACCCTATCATGGATGGCAAACAACCTATCCTTGGACTAGACGTTTGGGAACACGCATACTATCTCAACTACCGTAATGTTCGCCCAGACTATATCAAGGCATTCTTTAACGTCATCAACTGGAACAAGGTTGCTGAATTGTACAAAGCAGCAAAAGCCTAAAAAACGAGCCGAAAGGCTTGTTTTTTTAGATAAATGTTACTTAAAAATATGAAATGACATGTTTTTGTAAAATATTTGTCAAAATACTTGCAATTTTAAAAAAATACTTTACAATAGAAGTGTTATGAAAAATGATGGAAAGAAAAAACGGCGTCAAGTTGATTTTATATTTGCGTGTACGATTTTAGGGCTACTGTTTTTGATTATTATATGCTTGTTTGTGACCATGTTTCAGCATGCTTCACAGTCAAAAACTGCAAGTTCGTCAACAAGTAAGAGCACTCAAGTCTCAACAAAGCCATCAAGCACCAAGACAAAGACCAGCACGAAAACCAAGTCAAAAGCAGATAAAGAAGCCGACTTACAAGCAGATTTAGCGGAAATGGATAGTTTAGGGCTGTATTATGACTATGCTAACCTCAGCTTAGAGGAGACGGTGAAGGCTTATATGGCAGAGTTTGGTTTGGCAGAGGACAGTGTCGCCTTTTCTTACAAGGACTTAACAACTGGAAAAACAGCCTCAATGAATGATACCCAGCCCATGACAGCAGGTTCTACCTACAAACTCCCCTTAAATATGCTGGTGGTTGACGAGGTGGCTAAGGGAAAATTATCCTTGACTGAGGCATTTGACATCATAAACACCACCTACGAGTACATCGGTGAGCACAATAGCTATGTCTCTGCCTTTGATGGAGCGATGACTATTCCTCAAATGCAGAAGTTCTCTCTCGTCTACTCTGAAAATACACCTGCTTACGCTCTAGCGGAGCGTTTAGGAGGCATGGAGAAAGCTTATGCCAAGTTTGGACGTTACGGCAAATCTAAAGGCAAGATTAAAACCATCCAGCAAGAAGGCAATAAAACCACAACAGACTACTATATCCAAGTGCTAGATTACCTCTATACGCACCGCAAGAAATACAAGGACTTGCTCTATTACCTCAAGGTCGCTTTTCCCGGAGAATATTACCACGGTTTGATTGGGGATGACTTGACAGTCGCACAAAAGCCTGGTTATGTCCGTGAAGCGCTCAATGTTGGTGCTGTTGTTTACGAGGAGAAGCCGTATATCATCGCCCTCTACACAAAAGGCTTGGGCGGTGCGACAGAAGAAAGTACAGAAATCAACGGTGTCGGCTACTATCAGCTCACCCAGCTTTGCTATGTGATTAACGAATGGCATCGTGTCAATATGAACTAAAGACTCATTACAAGCGTAATGAGTCTTTTTGCTCTAATGGCTGTTGCTAGACGGTGTGAGGAGTTGTTGGTAGGCTTTGATACGTTTCTTGAACGCTTTAGCTACAGCTTTTGAGAGCTGTTTAGAGGACTTGCCTTTTCGGCTGAAAATGCGATTGTGCTTGTCCTTTTGCTCTTCTAAGCTCGGCTCAACAAAAGTCTCACCGTTTGCTGTCATTGCCTTGGTGACAAAGTGAGGTTCGTGATAGGTAATCGGTGTCACATCCAGTTGGACGTGGCGGTCGTCATTTTGATTGGCATAGTTAAAGGTAGCGCTGTTGATGATGGCGTTTTGTGTCGTTTTTTGCACATCGGTTGCTACCAAAAAGTCGCCACTTTCAGACAGGATAAACTCACTGTGAAAATGAATGAGCACTTTGAAATTGCTCTCTTTACGATTGTCAGCGTAGACAGGCTTTAGCACACCGTTTTTGGTTAATTTACTTGCGACCTTGTTGTGGTATCTGGCAGATTCGTTGAGCGTGTAGTCAGAACTGTCCAGCTCAGCGAGGTATTTGGCAAGGGCATCAGCGTCTGTATCGTTTGTAGTCTTATAGTGACGTCTAATCCACTGGGCTTGCTGGCTAGAGATAATGTAGCGAAACTGGTGGAGCTGGATGGCTAGCTTATCATTTTTTGAGAAATTATCATTGGGATAAGCCGTCTGTGTCAGCGTTGCTAAGTCGCTCCACAGGCTGTCAGCAGGCGAGACACTGTCGTCGAAGCGAGCAAGCAGTGCCTTGGTTTGTGTTTTTTGCCCGCTGATGGTTTGTGGCATTTTATCCTGCTGTAAAAAGATAGCTAGCAAATGCTTAGCCTGCTCCAGTTTGTAAAGGGGTTGCTGACTTTCAACTCTAGCGAGCTCTGTTTTCCACAGCCTTCTAAAGGTTTGCGTGCCGATAATCTGTGTTTGAGCGAGCGCTTGATTAACTGCTTTTTGTGACAGATTGTCCTGTGGGAGATAGCGCAGATAAGCCCCCTCGATGGTCTCATCTGACCAGCCGTCCTCTTGCAGTTGCTTGATCGTTGCCATCATGTGCTGACGCATGGACATCTTCTCTAGGATAGGGAGCTTTTGATAGGCTTTATTATGCTTTTGAAAATAGCTGAGCGCATTTTGCGTGCTTTGGTAGCTTTTTTCAAACTGTGAGATACTCTTTTCATGCTGAAAAATGCCAAAACAAACAGCACACAAAAGGACAATACCCAGCAAACGCTTGAGATAAATCATCGCCTTCTCCCTTCTTTCTAATCTAGACTTTATTGTAACACAAGTTGACGGTCAAAAAAAGCTGAGCGAGTTCTCAAAAGAGAGTGGGACAAAAATCGGTCATTTCGCAGAAATGCGATTTTGTTGTCCCACCTCCGCAAAGTTGAGTAGGGTTCTAGAAGTTGATTTATCAACGTATTAGAACCCACTCAACTACTGCGTCTAGGGCAAGAGTCTGTAAAAATGAGAAGATGATAACTTTGTTTTTATCCTTTCAAAGTTTATTTGACAAACATAGCGTCCCCAAAGCTAAAGAAGCGGTAGTGCTCGTCGACAGCGTGTTTGTAGGCATCAAGGACAAACTCACGTCCAGCAAAGGCAGAAACGAGCATGACTAGAGTTGACTTTGGCAAATGGAAATTGGTTGAAAAAGCGTCTACAACCTTGAACTGATAGCCTGGTTTGATAAAGATATTGGTCCAGCCTGAGTCGGCTTTGATGTCGCCATCAAACTTTGTACCAATGGTCTCAAGGGTACGAATAGAAGTTGTGCCGACAGCAATGATACGTCCGCCATTTGAACGGACTTGGTTGAGCGTATCTGCAGCTTCTTGAGAGAGCTGGTAAAATTCGGAGTGCATTTCGTGTTCATCGACATTGTCAACAGATACAGGGCGGAAAGTACCAAGTCCAACGTGCAGGGTCAGATAGACTAGTTTAACGCCTTTTGCAGCGATTTTATCCAGCAAATCTTGGGTGAAGTGCAGTCCTGCTGTCGGTGCTGCAGCGGAGCCATTTTCCTTGGCATAGACTGTTTGGTAGCGTTCACGGTCTTCTAACTTTTCGTGGATATAAGGTGGTAGAGGCATTTCCCCTAGGCTTTCTAGCACTTCAAGGAAGATACCCTCGTATGAAAAGGTCACGATACGTCCGCCATGCTCAAGCTCTTCCTTGACAACAGCTGTGAGTCTACCGTCTCCAAAGGAAAACTGTGCGCCCACACGCAAGCGCTTAGCTGGCTTAGCAAGAACTTCCCAGTCGTCATTTTCGATATTTTTGAGAAGAAGAAGCTCGACATGCCCATGTGTGTCAGGCTTTTCACCGTAGAGACGAGCAGGCAAGACCCGTGTATTGTTCATCACGAGCGCATCTCCTGGGTTCAACTCGTCAATGATATGGTCAAAGTGTGTATCCACCATAGTGTGCTCTTTGTGGTCGATGACGAGAAGTTTTGAACTATCACGCTGTTTGAGCGGCGTTTGAGCAATTAGCTCTTCTGGCAAATCAAAATCAAAATCGTTTGTATTCACGCAAATTCTCCTTTATTCAGTCATGAATGGTGCTTTTTTATTATATCACAAAAAAAGCTAAAGATAGTTGTGATTTTTCTTGACAAAAATTGGTCTATACCATATAATAAAAGTAAAGATTGGTATAGACCTAAAGGAGGTAACGAGATGAATATTATTAGAGTAGCAGACGCCAAAGAAGGTGGCAAAAAAGCATTTGAACTTTTAAAAGAAAGTATGGCAAAGGGAAGTAAAACCTTGGGGCTAGCGACAGGGAGCACACCTTTGACTTTTTATAAGGAAATCACAGACAGCGATTTGGACTTTAGCCAAATGACCAGTCTCAATCTGGATGAGTACGTGGGTCTATCGGCTAGTCATCCGCAAAGCTATGCACACTTTATGGAAGAGCATCTCTTTAAGGCAAAACCTTTTAAAGCGCACTATTTGCCAAATGGATTGGCAGAGGATTTGACAGCTGAAGCCAAGCGCTATGATGACTTATTAGAAGCACATCCGATTGATTTCCAGATTTTAGGGATTGGGCGCAATGGACACATTGGCTTTAACGAGCCAGGGACACCTTTTGATGAGACGACACATGTGGTAGACTTGACCGCAAGCACTATCGAGGCTAACAGCCGTTTCTTTGCTAATAAAGACGAAGTGCCGAAACAAGCTATTTCGATGGGCATTGCCTCTATCGTCTCTGCTAAGCAAATTGTGCTTATGGCTTACGGAAAAGACAAGGCAGAAGCTATCAAGGCTTTGGTCGAAGGTAGGAAAACAGTAGACCTTCCAGCAAGCAGTCTAAAAGACCATCCAAATCTGTATATCATCTTAGACGAAGAAGCTGCTTCTCTTTTGAAAAACTAAGAGATATGCTACAATAGCAGCATGAGACTGGACAAATTACTGGAAAAAGCCAAGGTTGGCTCACGTGGAGAGGTCAAAAAACTCCTCCGCTCTAGACAGGTGCGTGTCGATGGACACATAGTAACCAAAGCAAATCTCAATGTCGATAGCCACCTGCAGGAGATTACCGTTTCTGGACGAGCTGTTCAGATAGAGGGTGAGTCTTATCTAATGCTCCATAAATCCGCTGGTGTGGTTAGTGCCGTGCGTGACGAAAAACATCAGACCGTCATTGGCCTGATAGCACCACAAGACCGAAAAGAAGGGCTTTATCCGATTGGTCGCTTAGACCGTGACACGGAAGGGCTTCTTCTTTTGACGACCAATGGTCCTCTAGGCTTTCGCATGTTACATCCTAGACACCATGTTGAGAAAACCTACTATGTCGAGGTCAATGGATGGCTAGGAGAAGACGCACCCCATTTTTTTGAAAAGGGGGTGTCTTTTTCAGATGGAACACTCTGCCAGCCAGCCCAACTAGAACTTTTGGAAGTTGGACAATCGCAAAGCAGTGCCCATCTGACCATAAGAGAGGGGAAGTTTCACCAAGTGAAAAAGATGTTTCTCGCTTATGGTGTTAAGGTTACTTATCTCAAGCGCATTCGCTTTGGTCCTTTCTGGCTAGATGCCAAGCTAGCTGTTGGTACTTACAGAAAACTGACAAATGGGGAGTGTGACCTTTTAAAAGATTATTTGGGCTAAAATTTGGGCATTTTTACCTGTTGTGCGAAAAATTTTGAAAGAAATTGAAAGTTTTTGAAATATTTCTTGAAAAATATGTTACAATGGGTAATGTTTTAGGTCAAAATTTATTTAGATAAGGAGCACAGACGGTGACGACTGTTAGAAAATTACGAACAAGGCGCCAGATTTATCATGCGGCTGGAAAACTTCTCCAGGACATTCCTTATGACAAATTGAGAGCTACCCAAATCGCAGAAGAAGCTCTCATTAGCCGTTCTGGTTTTTACCTTTATTTCTCTGATAAAGATGCGATGGTAAGCTCTTACTATGACTTTTTGATTAGAAAGGTGACCGCTATCTATGATGCCCACAGAAAAGACGCAGCAGATGTCGATCAGGCACTTATAGAGGTGATTGCATTTTTACAAGACGAAGAATTATTCGCAGCTCTGCTTGGTGACCACTCAACACCAGTCATTCGTGAGAAGACACGTGAAAATATCCGAATGGTCGTAATGGCAGAGATTGTGGATTATTACAAGCTGCTTGGCTTTGATCTCACAAACATGAGACTAGATAAAACAGAGATGGAGTATTATCAGGATATTATTGTTGATAGTATCATCTCCATTCTCATGTGCTGGTTTACAAGACGAAAAGCAGAGCGTCCAGAGCGTGTAGCGGGTATGATTCGTGAGTTTTTGATTGCCTTTACAGCAGTATTAAGACGCCACTTTAATCGCCAATACCCAAGTGAAAAATAAGAAAGACTGAGGTTGTGTACTGCCCCCCAAAAGTTGGACAATAAATATCAAATGATTAAGCTAAGGACTTAGTTCTGTATTGCACAGGGCTAAGTCCTTTTCTACTATTTGTCAAGTATATCAACGATTTTTAGAAGAAATTATTACCAGAAGCTACTCTATTTAACTGGTATAGGAGTAATTTCCTTTATTTAACAGGAAACAGTGCACAACAAAACAACACCCTATCTAGCTATATTTTTAATAAGGTGCTAAAATGATAGTGCATAAAACTTTTAGTAACTTTTAGCTAAATCATAGTCATAAAGTTTGTTGTGCACAATGAGGTAATGTATCGTCCGAATGAGACGGTGCATAGCGGCAATCGTAGCTGATTTAGTTGAAATCACTTGCGATTGTCGTTTTCTTTTCTCGTAAAATTCGGCAATGTGACAAGGATGGTAATGTCCAGCCGTGGTGATATTGTGAATTGTCTTGAACAAAATCTTTCTGGCATAAGGGTTACCCCGTTTGGTAATGTGTTCCTGAGCCAGATAAATCCCAGATTCGTAATGTCTCAAATCAATACCGATAAAAGCATTGATTTGATTGGCAGACTGAAACCGACGAACGTCTCCCAATTCGCCAATAATGCTTGTTGCAGTAGTCTCTGCAATACCAGGAATAGAAAGCAGAATATCATATTCTGGTAAAGGCTGAGCTAGTTCTATCATGTTATCTAAAGTAACTTGTCGGCGTTCTGTAAGTCTAAGCAACTCTTGTGCATAGTATCTAACCTCTTCAATCATCGGAGAGGCTATCTTAACCGCACAATAAGATTGTTTTAGGTTAACCTTGATACGCTTGTGATTATAATAATGAATAGAGTCCTCAATAGCTCTCTTTAATTGTTTAAGCGATTTGAATTCATGTTCGTGTCCATAAAACAGTTCAGATTTCAAAATACCAAAGAAAGATTCCATCATCCCATTATCAGGACTATTCCCTTTCCTAGACATAGAGGGATGAATCCCTTTTGAGTTTAGGAAACGATGATAATAATCGTGTTGGTATTGCCAACCTTGGTCGCTATGAAGGATAGCCCCTTGATAATTGTCTTTAGGGAAGGATTGCTTTAACATCCGTTGAAGTTGATACATATTTGGAGACGTTGAAATATCATAGCTGATAATTTCGCTATTAAAGCCATCCAAAACAGGCGATAGGTAAAGCTTCCCTGAAGCTATTGAAAACTCTGTCACATCTGTGTATACCTTTTGATAAGGTTTATTAGCTCTAAAATCTCTTTGAATGAGATTATCTGCTTTTTTCCCAACTTCCCCTCTATAAGAAGAATAGTGACGCTTACGACGGATAGTAGCTTTTAAACCTAGGACACGCAATAACCGTTGGACTTTTTTATGGTTAATATGATAACCGCGATTACGGAGTTCTAAACAAATTCTACGATAGCCATAACGTCCCTTATGCTCTTTGAAAATGGCTTTGATTTCTTTTTTGAGAGTCGCTTCCCTATCTACGGACCTTAAACGATTTAATTGGTAGTAGTAACTGGAACGGGATAACTTCAATTGATTCAAGAGAATGTCTAAAGGGAATTGGTTTACTAATCCTTGAACAATCTCTGTGCTTCGTCGTGTTCTGCTTCGTCCCTCAATCGGAACTCTCTCAGCTTTTTTAGCACGGCATTCTCCGCTCTAAGACATAGGTTTTCATATTCAAGGCGTTCTAGTTTGGTCATCTCTTCAAGCTTCTTTTTAGGTTTACGTCCCATTGTTGGTCTCCCTCGTTGTTTCTCAACAATAGTATATCCGTTTTTCTTGTATTGTGCTATCCAATTTGGTAATATTCCCATATTAGGAAGTGCATAATCAATAGAAACACTCCCTTGAGAATAACCCTCAATCAGAACCTTATCAATGATTTCCTGTTTTAGCTCAGGGGAATAGTGACGATTGGTCGTCTTTTGAATAACCTCTATGCCATGACGGTCAATTAAGCGAACCATATACCTTAAGTTATTCGTATTCACACCGAACTGGTTATGAATTTGTGACCAAGTAACACCTGATTTTCTCATCTCATATATTTTGACTTTATCTTCATAGCTTAATTTCATACAAAAACACCTCAAAAGTTAGATTTTTTCTGTCCAACTTTTGGGGTGCGGTTCATTGTTCAGTCTTTTTGTTTTTTGATATAATAGCTCTATGAAAACAATTCAAGAACTCTACAAAGATTATCCAGAAATCCCATATATCTCAAGCAAGCGTGATTTGCTTGAAGTGAATACCACACCTAAAGTGCCAAAGCGCAACATGATAAGAACTAAGGAAGGCGTTTTGCCAGGGCACATCATCTTGCTGTGGCGGATTCACTTTGGCACTTTTACGACAGAGACACCTTTTTCAAAATACTTTGAATACAGCTATGGTGTCAACGGCGCTGACGCACTTTCCTTTGTGATTGAGGAGGGTTATGTAGTGGTTGAGTCGGCTTTTGACTCGCTTGACCATATCCCAGCAACTAAACTCAAGCAGATTTTAAAAGAAAAGGGTGCTAAAGGGCTGTCCAAAATGAAAAGAAGTGACGTGGACGCTACACTTAAAGAGTTATTAAGCGAAGAAGAGTTAGGGGCTTATTTTTCACTCCGTGGCTTACGCTTAACACCAAAAGGTGAGGAGCTACTCACAAGCTATCCAGAAATCATCGCTAAGCATCCTCAAAAGAAATTCTAACTTTAATCCTTTCTTAAAATATGCTATAATGAGTCTAACTATCTAAACTAAGTCACTAGGTCGACATAAAACTATTTGGACTTGGTGCTTAGTAAAGTTATAGCACAGTGATTGTATGTGCTAACCAAAACTGACAAGTGCTTAGGAGAGCTGATATGACCAAAAAGACTGCCTGTTGGCAGCGTGATGGCTTTACGCTTCGTTCTTTTAAGAAAGGGGAAGCTGAGAAGTACTATCAAGATTGCTTTACCAAAACTTGCGAGGAAGTGGACTATCTGACGGGAACGACACAGACCTTTAGTCGAGATGATATTATCCGCTATCACAATCGTATTGTCTCAAGTTCGGAGCGTTTTGACTTTATCCTTGTGGCACCAGATGGCACTTTCATCGGTGAAGCTGTGGTGAATGACATAGATGAGCTTGACCAATCGGCAAACTTTCGTATCGTGATTTTTGATAAAGCATACTGGAATCAAGGGCTGGGCAGTTGGATGACGACATCTGTTTGTGATTTTGTCTTTGGTACGGTTGGTCTTCATCGCTTGGAATTAGAGGTTTATTCTTTTAATCCTAGAGCGCAGGCTGTCTATGAAAAGGCTGGTTTTAAGCTCGAAGGGCGTAAGCGTGAGAGTATCAAGACACAGGATGGCTACGCTGATACGCTCATCATGGCACTTTTAGATAAAGAGTGGAAAGCTCTCAAAAAGTAACAAGATTTCTACTAAAAGGTCAGTTAATACCGTTATTACTTGGGAATACCCAGATATAGAGGAGAAAAAACATGGAACTTACCCGTGAAAAAGAATTTGTGAACCAATACCACTATGACGCTAGAAACCTAGAATGGGAAAAGGAAAATGGTACTCCAGAGACCAACTTTGAGGTCACTTTCCAACTAGCAGAGCGTGATGAAGAGGCTGTACGCACAAGTGTTGTTGCTGTCCTTCAGTTCATGGTTGTCCGTGATGAGTTTGTCATTAGCGGTGCGGTGTCACAATTAGTTCACATCAAAGACCGTTTGATTGATGCACCAAAAGATTTTAGTCAAGAAGAAGTTCAAGACTTGGCGGCTCCTTTACTTGATATGGTGCAACGCTTAACCTATGAAGTTACAGAGATTGCCCTTGACCGTCCGGGCTTGAATTTGGAGTTTAACAGTTAATGAAATTAGCTATAATTACTGATAATACAGCGGTACTACCGCAAGAAGTTGCAGACCGAGAGGATATTTTTGTCCTTGATATTCCGGTCACTATCGAAGAAACGTCTTATGTCGAAGGGAAAAATCTGACCATTAGCGACTTTTACGCTAAGATGGCAGCCTCAAAAGACCTTCCAAAGACAAGCCAACCTAGCCTTGCAGACCTAGAAGAAGCTCTAAGCCAGATTGAAAGTGCTGGCTTTACCCATGTTATCGGGCTCTTTTTGTCATCAGGGATTTCAGGATTTTGGCAAAATATCCAGTTTTTGACAGATGATTATGACAAGCTGACCATAGCCTTTCCAGATAGTCGTATCACTTCCTACCCGCTAGGACGCATGGTGACCAATTGCCTGCGCTTAGCTGAGGATGGCGTTGCTTTTGAGACGATTCTTGAAAAACTCGCTTACCAGATTGACAAGACGCAAGCCTACATCATGGTGGATGATTTGAACCACTTGGTTAAGGGCGGACGTTTGTCAAATGGCGCAGCTATTTTGGGAAATCTTCTCAGTATCAAGCCGATTTTGTACTTTAATGACGAGGGGAAAATCCTTGTTTATGAAAAAGTCCGCACTGAAAAGAAAGCGATGAAGCGCATGCTAGCGATTTTAGAGGAGACAACATCGGCTGGTGCTTGCGATTACGATATTTTCATCATCGAAGGGCATGCGGCGGATAAGGCAGAGCGTTTGCGAGAGACGATGACTGATGAAGGCTACCAAGGCATTGACCTTGTTAGCTTTGGCAGTGTTATCGCCACACACCTTGGTGAGGGAGCAATCTGCTTTGGTGTGACACCAAAAATTTAAAAAAGGAGATAAGGATGCGTATAAAAGTCATTATTGCAGGATTTACAGGACGCATGGGAAGTGCTGCGCTTGATATGGTTAAAAAGGATGAGGAGCTTGAGCTCGTTGCCCTTTTGTCGCCTACAGCTGAAGTGGACGAGCTAGACGGTGTGCCTGTCTATCAGCAAAAAGAGGACTTGGCAGGGATTGATGCGGATGTCTGGGTGGACTTTACCATACCAGAGGTCGCTTATGCCAATACCCGCTTTGCCCTTGAAAATGGCTTTGCTCCTGTCGTTGGCACAACTGGCTTTACAGAAAGCGAGATAGAAGAGCTGATTGCTTTTTCAGCTGAGAAAAAGCTGGGTGGCTTGATTGCTCCAAACTTTGCCATTGGTGCGATTTTGCTCATGGAGTTTGCAGCAAAAGCAACGCAGTATTTCCCAGACCTTGAGATTATCGAGCTACATCATGACCAGAAAAAAGACGCTCCGAGCGGAACGGCTATCAAGACAGCGGAGCTTATCTCGCAGGTGAGACAGGCAAAACACCAAGGTGTTCCTGATGAAACCGAGTCTCTAGCGGGAGCTCGTGGGGCAGAGTACGATGGTTTTCGTATTCATAGCGTGCGTTTGCCGGGGCTTGTCGCCCATCAAGAGGTCATCTTTGGTGCGCAAGGTGAGGGGCTGACGCTTCGCCATGATTCTTATGATCGAAGCTCCTTTATGAGTGGCGTCAATCTGGGTATCAAGAAAGTTGTCACAGCGCAAAAATTAGTTTATGGTTTGGAAAAATTATTATGAAATTAACACACTTGCCTTCTGAATTTCAGAAGGCTTTGCCCATATTGAAGAAAATTCGCTCAGCTGGCTATGAGGCTTACTTTGTCGGCGGAAGTGTCCGTGACGCACTCTTAAATCGTCCTATCCATGATGTTGATATTGCGACCAGCTCATATCCCGAGGAGACCAAGCGGATTTTTAAGCGGACAGTCGATATCGGCATTGAGCATGGGACTGTTTTGGTGCTTGAAGAGGATGGCGAATATGAGATTACGACCTTTAGGACAGAGGATGTCTATGTGGACTATCGACGTCCGAGTCAAGTAAACTTTGTGCGCTCTCTCGATGAGGATTTGAAGCGCCGTGATTTTACGGTCAATGCTTTTGCCTTAGCGCCAGACGGTGAGATTGTTGACCATTTTGGTGGACTGGATGACCTTGAACATAAAATCCTGCGTGCTGTCGGTGAGCCAAAAGAGCGCTTCAACGAGGATGCACTTAGGATTTTGCGTGGTCTGCGTTTCTTAGCTAGCCTTGACTTTACGCTTGAAGAAAAGACTTTTGCTGCCATGAAGAGCCATGCTCACCTTTTAGAGAAAATTTCGATTGAACGCTCCTTTATCGAGCTGGATAAGCTGCTTGTAGCTCCATTTTGGAAGAAAGGTTTGCGTGCCTTTGTTGATTGTGAGGCTTATCGCTATCTGCCACAGTTAGACGACCAAGCGCCAGCTTTACTGGCTATGACTGAGGAGATGACAGACACAGTCTTTGTCAGCTCTACTCAGGCTTGGGCAGCTTTGCTATTAGAGATGAAGTGCCAAAATCCGAGAGGCTTTTTAAAGGCATGGAAAACCTCTAGTCAGTTCCAAAAGGAAGTGACTGCTATCATGGCGATCTATGAGCTTCGCTTAGAACAGCCTGTTGATAGGCGGATACTTTACCATTATGGCAGGGACTTGGTATGTCTTGCAGAGCGCCTGCGTGAAGCAAAGGGGCTAGCAGTGGATTACGAAAGCATTGACGCTATTTATAAGGACTTGCCTATCTACGATAAGCACGAGATTGTGGTCAATGGCGCTGATTTGATAAAGCAACTTGGCTTGACACCAGGTCCTAGCTTAGGGGAGCATTTGTCAGCGGTGGAGCTTGCTATTGTAGATGGTGACTTGGCAAATGACAGATCTGCTATTTTAGAGTTTGCGAGAAGGAGACAAGATGAGTGATTTTTTAGTAACACACTTGGCTAAGTCGGTTGGGGACAAGACTGTTTTTAAGGACATTTCCTTTATCGTTCACGACCTTGACCGGATTGGGATTATCGGTGTGAATGGTACGGGTAAGACGACACTTTTAGACGTCATTTCTGGTGAAATCGGATTTGACGGTGATGTGCCGCCTTTTTCATGTCCTAATGATTATAAGATTGCCTATTTGACACAGGAACCTCAGTTTGATGAGACTAAGACGGTGCTTGAGACCGTCCTTGACTCTAGTCTACGTGAAATGCAGTTGATTCGCCGTTATGAGACGCTACTTGCCCACTATGACGATAGCAAGCAAGCTGAACTAGAGGCGGTGATGGCAGAGATGGATAGTCTTGACGCTTGGTCCATTGAGAGTGAGGTCAAGACTGTTCTGACAAAACTTGGTATTTCAGATTTGACCAGTCGCATTTCAGACTTGTCTGGTGGTCTTAGACGTCGTGTCCAGCTGGCGCAGGTCTTGCTGGGGGAGGCGGACTTGCTTTTGCTAGATGAGCCGACCAACCACTTGGATATTGATACCATTGCTTGGCTGACGACTTATCTTAAGACCAGCAAAAAGACCGTTGTCTTTATCACCCATGACCGCTACTTTTTGGATAATGTGGCAACGCGCATTTTTGAATTGGCAGATGGTCAATTGACCGAATATCAGGGCAATTATCAAGACTATGTGCGCTTGCGAGCAGAGCAGGATGAGCGTGATGCGAGCACCCTGCACAAGAAAAAACAGCTCTACAAGCAAGAGCTTTCATGGATGCGCACGCAACCGCAAGCCCGTGCCACAAAACAGCAAGCTCGTATCAATCGTTTTAAGGACTTAAAAGCAGATTTAGCAAAATCAACCAACAAAGCAGAGCTAGAGGTCAATTTTGAGACCAGCCGTATCGGCAAAAAGGTCATCTCTTTTTCGCATGTGGACTTTGCCTATGAGACCAAGCCTATCTTGTCTGACTTTAACCTCCTTATCCAAAACAAGGACCGTATCGGTATTATCGGAGACAATGGTGTCGGCAAGTCAACGCTGCTTAATCTCATGACCAAGCGCCTAGAACCTAGCGCAGGTGTGGTGGAGATTGGTGAGACGGTGCGTATTGGCTATTTCTCACAGCAGCTGGTGGATATGGATGAGTCAAAGCGTGTCATCAGCTACCTGCAAGAAGTCGCTGATGAGGTTAAGACAAGTGTCGGCACTACCAGTGTGACAGAGCTTTTGGAGCAGTTTTTATTTCCACGCTCAACGCACGGCACTGTGATTGCAAAGCTGTCTGGTGGTGAGAAAAAACGTCTGTATCTCTTGCGTCTTTTGATTGAAAAGCCAAACGTTCTGCTTTTAGACGAGCCGACAAATGACCTTGATATTGCGACGTTGACGGTGCTTGAGCAGTTCTTGCAGCAGTTTGCAGGTCCTGTCATCACGGTTAGCCACGACCGCTATTTCCTTGACAAGGTCGCCAATAAAATCCTCGCCTTTGAAAATGGTATGGTGCGTGAGTTTTTCGGTAATTACACAGACTATCTAGACGAAAAAGCCTTTGAGGCAGATGTCCTTGAAAAGCAAGTGCAGACTGAAAAAACGACCAAGGTCGCCAAAAAAGAGCCGAGCAAAAAACGCATGTCCTACTTTGAAAAGCAGGAGTGGGCGACCATTGAAGAGGACATCAGTCAGCTGGAGGAGCGTATCGAGGCGATTGAGGCTGAGATGTTAACCTGCGGTAGCGATTTTACACGACTATCAGATTTGCAGAAAGAACTGGACGAGAAAAACGAGCGCTTGCTTGACAAGTACGAGCGCTACGAGTATCTGAGTGAATTGGAAAATTAAGAAAGGAGATGTTATGGGCTACATTTGGTCTTACATCAAAAAATATCCTAAGTGGTTGTTTTTAGACCTTCTAGGAGCACTTCTCTTTGTTGTTGTTAATTTAGGAATGCCGACCATGCTGGCACGCATGATTGACCAAGGGGTCACCAAAGGAGACGCCAAGGCGATTTATTTTTGGGCTGGTATGATGGCGATTATCGTTGTCTTAGGGATTATTGGACGTGTCACGCTGAGCTATGCTTCTGGGCGTTTGACGTCAACCATGATTCGTGACATGCGAAATGACATGTACACCAAGTTGCAGCAGTATTCGCACCATGAGTACGAAAAAATCGGTGTGCCGTCACTTGTGACACGGATGACCAGTGACGCATTTGTTCTTATGCAGTTTACAGAGCAGGTGCTACGCATGGGTGTGGTAACGCCCTTGATGATTATCTTTAGTATCGTCATGATTTTAGTGACGAGCCCTTCTTTAGCTTGGGTGGTGGCGGTTGCTATTCCATTTCTTATCTGGGTGGTTGCCTATGTTGCTATCAAGACACGTCCGCTGTCTGAAAAGCAACAAGCGCTTTTAGATAAAATCAACCAGTATGTCCGTGAAAATCTAACAGGGCTTCGTGTTATCCGTGCCTTTGCTAGAGAGGATTTCCAAGAAGAGCGCTTTGACACAGCAAATGTCGAGTACACCAACACTTCTAATCGCCTCTTTAAACTGACGGGACTGACTGAGCCGCTCTTTGTGCAAATCATCGTTGCTATGATTATCGCTATTGTCTGGTTTGCCCTTAAACCGCTTGGCGCTGGCTCGCTTCAGATTGGGGACTTAGTTGCCTTTATTGAGTACAGTTTCCATGCGCTCTTTTCATTCCTCCTCTTTGCCAATCTCTTTACCATGTATCCTCGTATGGCGGTCTCAAGTAGCCGTATCCAAGAGGTCATGGCAATGCCGATTTCCATTGACCCAAATGAAAATGGTATCACGGAAACCAAGGAGCGTGGCTATCTTGAGTTTGACAATGTCACCTTTGCTTATCCAGGTGAGACTGAAAGCCCAGTGCTTCACAGTATCAGTTTTAAGGCAAGCCCTGGTGAGACCATTGCCTTTATCGGCTCAACTGGATCTGGAAAATCATCCCTTGTTAACCTCATCCCACGTTTTTACGATGTGACTCTTGGGAAAATCTTGGTTGACGGTGTGGACGTCAGAGAGTACAACCTCAAGGCGCTGCGCCAAAAAATTGGTTTTATTCCGCAAAAAGCGTTGCTCTTTACAGGGACAATCGGGGATAACCTCAAATATGGTAAGGAAGATGCGACGATTGATGACCTGCGTCAGGCAGCTGACATCGCTCAAGCCAAAGAATTTATCGAAAGCCGTGAGGAAGCTTTTGAGACCCATCTAGCTGAAGGGGGAAGCAACCTCTCCGGTGGTCAAAAGCAACGTCTCTCCATTGCTCGTGCGGTGGTCAAAGACCCAGAAATCTATATCTTTGATGACTCATTCTCAGCCCTTGACTACAAGACAGACGCTATTTTACGTCGTCGTCTCAAGGAGGTCACTGGTGATAGCACCGTGCTTATCGTAGCACAACGTGTCGGCACCATCATGGACGCTGACCAAATCATCGTGCTTGACGAGGGCGAGATTGTCGGACGTGGCACACATGATGAGCTCATGAAGTCCAATGCCATCTACCGTGAAATCGCCAACTCCCAGCTCAACCAATCAGCGACTACAGAAGAATAGGAGGAAAATATGAAACAAAGAAGTGTCTTTCTGCGCTTGTGGGACTATCTCAAGCATTACAAGGGAGCTTTGTTCCTTGCTGTTTTTTTGAAAATTCTCAGCGCTGTCATGAGTGTGCTTGAGCCCTTTGTCATCGGTCTAGCCATCACCGAGATTACCAACAATCTCCTTGATATGGCAAGAGGCGTTCAAGGTGCCC
This sequence comes from Streptococcus hyointestinalis, assembly GCF_011039275.1. Classification (GTDB taxonomy): domain Bacteria; phylum Bacillota; class Bacilli; order Lactobacillales; family Streptococcaceae; genus Streptococcus; species Streptococcus hyointestinalis_A. The sequence continues at coordinate 1,470,326 of NZ_JAAKGB010000001.1, read as the reverse complement.
ACATCAATGTGCCCTATGTCGGCATGATACTGATTATCTACTTTATCCGTGGCTTTCTCTTTGAGGTCGGCTCATACGGGTCTAACTACTTTATGACCAATGTCGTGCAAAACAGCGTGCGTGATTTGCGTCGTGACCTCAGCTACAAAATCAACAGCATTCCAGTGTCTTATTTTGACAAGCACCAGTTCGGGGACATGCTTGGACGCTTTACCAGTGACGTCGAAACCGTCTCAAATGCCCTTCAGCAGAGCTTTCTTAAAATCATCGAGGCTGTGCTCACTATCGTCCTTGTTCTGTGCATGGTCTTTTACCTCAATGCCAAGCTAGCGCTGGTGCTTCTCGTTTGTGTGCCGCTGACTTATTTTGTCTCTCAGTATATCCTGAAAAAATCACAGCCTTACTTCAAACGCCAAGCCAATCTTGTCGGTGATTTGAACGGTTTTGTTCAAGAAAAACTCACAGGATTTAACGTCATCAAACTCTACGGACGTGAAGAAGCTTCAACTAAGGACTTCCAAGAAATCACAGATGAACTACGAGAAGTCGGTTTTAGAGCCAGCTTTATCTCTGGTATCATGATGCCAGTGCTCAATGCCATCAACGACTCAGCCTATCTCATCATAGCGTTGCTCGGTGGTTTGCAAGTATTAGCAGGAAAACTCACCGTCGGTAACATGCAAGCCTTTGTTCAGTACGTTTGGCAAATCAGCCAGCCTATCCAAACCATCACCCAGCTAACTGGTGTCATCCAAAGTGCCAAGTCCTCTCTTGAGCGTATCTTTGAGGTGCTGGATGAAGAGCCAGAAGTGTCAGAGGTTACAGAGCACCTAGAGCATGACCTTAGCGGTCGTGTCAGCTTTGAGCATGTGGACTTTCAGTATGTCGCTGACAAGCCCCTTATCCGTGACTTTAACCTTGAGGTCAATCCTGGTGAGATGGTCGCCATCGTAGGACCTACCGGAGCTGGTAAGACCACTTTGATTAACCTTTTGATGCGTTTCTACGACGTGACAAATGGCTCTATCAAGGTAGACGGGCACGACATTCGCCACCTGTCTCGTCAAGAATACCGCAAGCAGTTCGGTATGGTCTTGCAAGACGCTTGGCTCTACGAGGGTACCATTAAGGAAAATCTACGCTTTGGTAATCTCGACGCCACAGACAATGAAATCGTAGAAGCAGCCCTTGCAGCAAACGTTGACCACTTTATCCGCACGCTACCTGGTGGCTACAACATGGAGATGAACCAAGAGTCTAGCAACGTCTCTCTCGGTCAAAAACAACTCCTCACCATTGCCCGTGCCCTACTAGCGGATCCTAAGATTCTCATCTTGGACGAGGCGACGTCATCGGTGGACACACGTCTTGAGCTTCTCATTCAAAAAGCCATGAGTAAACTCATGGAAGGACGCACTAGCTTTGTCATTGCCCACCGTCTATCAACCATCCAAGAAGCTGATAAAATCCTCGTCCTAAAAGACGGGCAAATCATCGAGCAAGGCACTCACCAAAGCCTACTAGCGGATAAAGGTTTCTACTACGACCTCTATAATAGCCAGTTTGCTAATGAAAAGGACTAAGATCCGTAAAAGCACTTCCTAGGAAGTGCTTTTTGTGGCTCTATAATATCTGTAGTGGGTAACTCCACCGCAGAGGTTATAGGGCTTTTTGAGTACAGAAAAAAGCCCATAAGACTTATAATGAAAAGCGCTAAACCATCATTAGGAGGTACTTATGAAACATATTAAAAATACCAATATTAAGAATACCACAAAACTCATTGGAATCAAAAACTTAAACATCAAAATATGACTTGTTCTCAAACAGCAGACTCACATTGACCTTAGAGCTGAGCTGGATTATCCAGCCCCATCCTGTCCTCATTGTCAAGGAAAGATGATGAAATACTTTTCAAAGGCCTTCCACCAGCCCAATCTTAGACGTCCAAGGTATGGCAACCGTTCTAAAGCTCAGAAAGCGGCGTTTTCAGTGTAAAGTGTGTCGCAGGGTCTCTATCGCCAAAAACAGTCTAGTCAAGAAAAATTGCCAAATCTCACAGCCTGTCTGGGCGAAAATCACCCAACTTCTCAGCGAAAAACGCCTCCACATCTCTGTTTCCACCGTTCAAAGACAGCTAAATGCTTTCACTTTGAAAGAGAATTTTGAGGTCTTGCCTGAGATTTTATCCTGGGATGATTTCGCAAGAAACAAGGGAAGACTAGCTTTCATTGCGCAAGATTTTGAGACCATGAAAATCGTAGCAGTGCTGGAGAATAATCGCCAAACGACCAGCAAAAACCACTTTTACAAGTATTCAAGACAAGCTAGAGAAGCAGTCAGAGTAGTGCCTGTCGACATGTCGGGTGCCTACATTCCTATCATCAGGAAACTATTTCCGAAAGCGGAGATTGTCCTCGACCGTTTCCACCTCGTGCAGCACCTCTCTCGAGCCATGATGACCAATCGTATTGCCATCATGAAGAGCTTTGACAAGAAGTCTCTGCCTTACAGAGCCATGAAGAATCACTGGAGAATCCTGCAAAAGGATAGCAGAAAGCTCTCCGAATTATTATGACCTTTACCAATTACTGCTCTTTCATTTTCAAGAGAAGCGTGTCGAGTCATTTTTCGGACTGATTCACGACAATGTCGATAGTGTTAACGCAAACTTTGCAAGAGTCTTTCGGACTTTTCTAAAGCACGAAACCTATATCACCAACGCTCTGAAATATCCTTATTCCAACGCCAAATTAGAAGCTACTAACAAACTCATCAAAGACATCAAACGGCAAGCGTTTGGGTTTCGTAACTTTAAGAACTTTAGAACAAAGATTCTCATCATTTTGAATATCAAAAGAGAGAGAACGAAAATCGTTCTCTCTCGCACTTAGCTTTTCATCAACACACTACAGTTGACAAAGAGCCGTTTTTGTGCTTTAGCTCTGTAAAGAAAATGCCATTATGCAAGCAAAATAGTATCAAACCAGAAACAAAAAACAAAACTTTTTTAACTGATAAAACAATTAAAAATAAAAAGACAAATATTTGACATTTTAAAATTAAATGTGTTAATATGATAGTGTGCGATACTGCACACAAAAAGGTAAAGGAAAAAAGGAGAAAAAAGTATGTTTTATAAAGGAAAACATAGGCAACGATTTTCGATTCGCAAGTATTCATTTGGTGCTGCGTCAGTATTGTTGGGGGCCGTGATTGTTGGAGTAGCAGCTCCAAGTGTTAATGCGGATGAGACACAATCAAATACGCTACCATCAGTGCAAGTAGAGCCGCAAAATACAGATTCAGTAACTGCGGCAGTCGAAAATGAAGCTGTGGAAACTAAAGAGGCTAGTGAGTCAGTGGGAAGTTCTGATCAACTTACTAATGATGGGACTGCAGTAGAAACGCCTACAACTTCAACTGCGGAAGTAGCCGAAAAATCATCAGAAACTGCAACTGCAGGCAATGAGAGCGAAGTATCCTCAGATGAGGTTGAGAATACAACGCAAGAAGTCGGCGATAGCACGGCTTCCTCGGATGTTTCTGATAGTTCCTCAGCACTTAAAGTTGAAAATGCAGATTTAAAAGCTGAAGAGAAAACTGCGACAGGTGAAGTGAATGAAGCTTCTAAAGAAGAGTCTCTTGAAGTTCCTCAGGCTCGTCATAGAAGAGCCGTTGGTGATGCTGCGAATGCACCAACTTCACCAATGCCAGAAGCTACCACTACAGCCCTTTCAGAGTCTCTTCAAGATGTGAACCAAGCGAATGCGATTTATAGTCCTGGGGTAATTGGAGACAAACGCTCCTATGCTGGTAAGGCTTGGCTTCAACAAAGTGAAGAAACCCTAGATGGTATGGGTAGTGGTTCACTTCCAATGTCTGGTGTGAAGATTTATCTTCAATGGGTCAATGGAAAAGGTCATGTTTCAAATGTTTACTACACAACTTCTGAAGCAGATGGTACCTTTGTTATTAATCTAGATCATGCAGATCTTGAAGATGGAAACCAGTTTAATTTGGCTGGAGATCCAAAAATGGCTGTTCGTACTTGGGTTGAAAATCCTGATTCTAGCAAATATAATATTGTACGAGCTGGTGATGCCATTTATGGTTTCCATACGCGTCTCAATCGGAAAAATGAATCATGGGATTTCACAGCTGGAATCAATCGCATTGTGAATGGTATGGTTATTTTCCAAGATAAGGTGGGCGAAGATACTTGGCTAATCAAACCTGAATCACAACGAGAAGTTTCTCCAAATTCAAATGGTGAATGGCCTAATCGTGGAACGTATGGTGTGATTGATGGTTATGTTTGGTATGATAACGGTGATGGTGCTGGTACTCTAGCTAACCAATGGATTAACGATGGTAATGATGTAAAAGCTACTGGTGTGAAAGTTGTTGGTTCCTATCTCAATGATGAAGTTGTCCGTCAAATAGAAGAATGGAAAACTAACAATAAAGGTTATGCGGTTAATGACCTACGCAAAGCACAAGCTGAAATTGTTACAACCTATCAAGCACAAAATGGTGAGGGTTCACATATTGCTGAGACTGTTGTTGGAACTGTCGATGCAAACGGTTATTACTACCTTCCATTTAGAGGTCTTTATGGGGTAAGTGCTACCAAACGGAATAATGCTCTCTCGCCAAATAAAATTTCTGAAGAACAGTGGGGACAACTGGTTTCAGATGACGATGTGGATAATAAGAGCTTGATGAAATGGAATGGGACGGCTGGCCAAGTCTACCGTCACATTAATCAAGACTATATGTACGTCACTCCATTAGTGGATAATTACAATGTATGGAGTAATGCTTTCTCATCTAATATCTTCCAAGAAGCCAATAGTTTCCTTTCAAATGCTGTAGCAGGTTACAATATCTCATCTGTTAACTTTGCTATTTTGGCACCACAGCCAATGATTGATGCTTTGAAATATGACAATAGTGGCAAAAATAATGCCGCAATTGGTGATGTTGTGGAAGCTCGAGTTGGTGGATTGCTCCCTAGCCGTGAATACCAAGTACAATGGTTTGTAGATGGTAAGCCTTCTGGTGATCCGGTGACCATTCTTTCAACTGTAGATGGAACATTTGAACCTGCAGCAAGTACGAATTTCACAGTACCTGCAGATATAAAACGTCAATCCAATATTACTGTTGGGGTATATGAACAGGGAGAAAATACCAAAACTCTCAACAATGCTTTGGCTTTAGATTCTTTTATCGCTTCTATAGATCCAATCGGTCAAACCATTTCAGTTGAATTAAATGAAACTCCAACAGCTAGTGCTGCAATTGCCAATGTTGACCAGCTTGGAGATGGCGTAACCTATACATGGAAAGAAAATGTTGATACGACAACAGCAGGTGATAAGCCTGCAACTGTCCTTGTAACCTATCCAGAAGATAAAGATAATGGTCTACCAGAGAAAACAGTCGAAGTGCCTGTGACGGTTAAAGTTATCGACAGTCGTCCTGATAATGTCAAATATGATGCGCAAGGTCAAAATCAGACAGTAGAATTGAATGCAACACCAGAAGCAGAAAAATCTATTGCAAATACAGCTGATCTCCCAGCAGGTACAAAGTATACCTTTAAAGAGGAAGTAGATACTTCTACAACAGGGGATAAAGACGCAATCGTAGTTGTAACTTACCCAGATGGCTCTAAGGATGAAGTACCTGTTAAGGTTACAGTGGTAGACCCACGTACGGATGCAGAGAAAAATACTCCAGTAGCGAAAGATCAAACTGTAAACATTGGTGACACACCTAAGGCAGAAGATTCAATCGCTAACTTGCCAGAACTTCCAGCAGGAACTAAGGTAGACTTCAAAGAACCAGTTGATACCACAACAGCAGGAGATAAAGACGCAACCGTAGTTGTAACTTACCCAGATGGCTCTAAGGATGAAGTACCTGTTAAGGTTACAGTGGTAGACCCACGTACGGACGCAGAGAAAAATACTCCAGTAGCGAAAGATCAAACTGTAAACATTGGTGACACACCTAAGGCAGAAGATTCAATCGCTAACTTGCCAGAACTTCCAGCAGGAACTAAGGTAGACTTCAAAGAACCAGTTGATACCACAACAGCAGGAGATAAAGACGCAACCGTAGTTGTAACTTACCCAGATGGCTCTAAGGATGAAGTACCTGTTAAGGTTACAGTGGTAGACCCACGTACGGACGCAGAGAAAAATACTCCAGTAGCGAAAGATCAAACTGTAAACATTGGTGACACGCCTAAGGCAGAAGATTCAATCGCTAACTTGCCAGAACTTCCAGCAGGAACTAAGGTAGACTTCAAAGAACCAGTTGATACCACAACAGCAGGAGATAAAGACGCAACCGTAGTTGTAACTTACCCAGATGGCTCTAAGGATGAAGTACCTGTTAAGGTTACAGTGGTAGACCCACGTACGGACGCAGAGAAAAATACTCCAGTAGCGAAAGATCAAACTGTAAACATGGGTGACACACCTAAAGCAGAAGATTCAATCGCTAACTTGCCAGAACTTCCAGCAGGAACTGAGGTAGCCTTCAAAGATCCAGTTGATACCACAACAGCAGGGGATAAAGATGCAACCGTAGTTGTAACTTACCCAGATGGCTCTAAGGATGAAGTACCTGTTAAGGTTACAGTGGTAGACCCACGTACGGATGCAGAGAAAAATACTCCAGTAGCGAAAGATCAAACTGTAAACATTGGTGACACACCTAAGGCAGAAGATTCAATCGCTAACTTGCCAGAACTTCCAGCAGGAACTAAGGTAGACTTCAAAGATCCAGTTGATACCACAACAGCAGGAGATAAAGACGCAACCGTAGTTGTAACTTACCCAGATGGCTCTAAGGATGAAGTACCTGTTAAGGTTACAGTGGTAGACTCACGTACGGATGCAGAGAAGAATACTCCAGTAGCGAAAGATCAAACTGTAAACATGGGTGACACACCTAAAGCAGAAGATTCAATCGCTAACTTGCCAGAACTTCCAGCAGGAACTAAGGTAGCCTTCAAAGATCCAGTTGATACCACAACAGCAGGGGATAAAGATGTAACCGTAGTTGTAACTTACCCAGATGGCTCTAAGGATGAAGTACCTGTTAAGGTTACAGTGGTAGACCCACGTACGGACGCAGAGAAGAATACTCCAGTAGCGAAAGATCAAACTGTAAACATTGGTGACACGCCTAAGGCAGAAGATTCAATCGCTAACTTGCCAGAACTTCCAGCAGGAACTAAGGTAGACTTCAAAGAACCAGTTGATACCACAACAGCAGGAGATAAAGACGCAACCGTAGTTGTAACTTACCCAGATGGCTCTAAGGATGAAGTACCTGTTAAGGTTACAGTGGTAGACCCACGTACGGACGCAGAGAAAAATACTCCAGTAGCGAAAGATCAAACTGTAAACATGGGTGACACACCTAAAGCAGAAGATTCAATCGCTAACTTGCCAGAACTTCCAGCAGGAACTGAGGTAGCCTTCAAAGATCCAGTTGATACCACAACAGCAGGGGATAAAGATGCAACCGTAGTTGTAACTTACCCAGATGGCTCTAAGGATGAAGTACCTGTTAAGGTTACAGTGGTAGACCCACGTACGGACGCAGAGAAGAATACTCCAGTAGCGAAAGATCAAACTGTAAACATGGGTGACACACCTAAAGCAGAAGATTCAATCGCTAACTTGCCAGAACTTCCAGCAGGAACTAAGGTAGCCTTCAAAGATCCAGTTGATACCACAACAGCAGGGGATAAAGACGCAACCGTAGTTGTAACTTACCCAGATGGCTCTAAGGATGAAGTACCTGTTAAGGTTACAGTGGTAGACTCACGTACGGATGCAGAGAAGAATACTCCAGTAGCGAAAGATCAAACTGTAAACATGGGTGACACACCTAAAGCAGAAGATTCAATCGCTAACTTGCCAGAACTTCCAGCAGGAACTAAGGTAGCCTTCAAAGATCCAGTTGATACCACAACAGCAGGGGATAAAGACGCAACCGTAGTTGTAACTTACCCAGATGGCTCTAAGGATGAAGTACCTGTTAAGGTTACAGTGGTAGACTCACGTACGGATGCAGAGAAGAATACTCCAGTAGCGAAAGATCAAACTGTAAACATGGGTGACACACCTAAAGCAGAAGATTCAATCGCTAACTTGCCAGAACTTCCAGCAGGAACTAAGGTAGCCTTCAAAGATCCAGTTGATACCACAACAGCAGGGGATAAAGATGTAACCGTAGTTGTAACTTACCCAGATGGCTCTAAGGATGAAGTACCTGTTAAGGTTACAGTGGTAGACCCACGTACGGACGCAGAGAAGAATACTCCAGTAGCGAAAGATCAAACTGTAAACATGGGTGACACACCTAAAGCAGAAGATTCAATCGCTAACTTGCCAGAACTTCCAGCAGGAACTGAGGTAGCCTTCAAAGATCCAGTTGATACCACAACAGCAGGGGATAAAGATGCAACCGTAGTTGTAACTTACCCAGATGGCTCTAAGGATGAAGTGCCTGTTAAGGTTACAGTGGTAGACCCACGTACGGACGCAGAGAAAAATACTCCAGAGGGACAAGACATCACTGTAAATATAGGAGACACACCTAAGGCAGAGGATGGTATTAAAAACCTTGGCAAGTTACCAGATGGTACAAAAGTTGAGTGGAAAGAAGATATTGATACCACAACTCCTGGCGATAAGACAGGAACGATTGTTATCACTTACCCAGATGGCTCTAAGGATGAAGTTACTGTGTCAGTTCATGTAATGGTTCCACAGACAAATACAGGGAATAAAGACGTACTAAGTCAAAATATTACTGTAACTGTTAGTGAGAAAACTAAAGCAGAAGTTAAATCTGCTGACAAACCAGCGACTACTAAAGAATTGCCTGAAACAGGTGATGATGGTTCTGTAGCTATCGCAGGTCTTGGAGCTGTGCTTCTTGGAGCAGCAGCTATGGTAGGTAAACGTCGTAAATCTGAAGATTGAGATGATATAATCTACTTTTAATGGAAAACTCCAAAGTAATTCTGGCTCTTTGTCAACTGTAGTGTGTTGATGAAAAGCTAAGTGCGAGAGAGAACGATTTTCGTTCTCTCTCTTTTGATATTCAAAATGATGAGAATCTTTGTTCTAAAGTTCTTAAAGTTACGAAACCCAAACGCTTGCCGTTTGATGTCTTTGATGAGTTTGTTAGTAGCTTCTAATTTGGCGTTGGAATAAGGATATTTCAGAGCGTTGGTGATATAGGTTTCGTGCTTTAGAAAAGTCCGAAAGACTCTTGCAAAGTTTGCGTTAACACTATCGACATTGTCGTGAATCAGTCCGAAAAATGACTCGACACGCTTCTCTTGAAAATGAAAGAGCAGTAATTGGTAAAGGTCATAATAATTCGGAGAGCTTTCTGCTATCCTTTTGCAGGATTCTCCAGTGATTCTTCATGGCTCTGTAAGGCAGAGACTTCTTGTCAAAGCTCTTCATGATGGCAATACGATTGGTCATCATGGCTCGAGAGAGGTGCTGCACGAGGTGGAAACGGTCGAGGACAATCTCCGCTTTCGGAAATAGTTTCCTGATGATAGGAATGTAGGCACCCGACATGTCGACAGGCACTACTCTGACTGCTTCTCTAGCTTGTCTTGAATACTTGTAAAAGTGGTTTTTGCTGGTCGTTTGGCGATTATTCTCCAGCACTGCTACGATTTTCATGGTCTCAAAATCTTGCGCAATGAAAGCTAGTCTTCCCTTGTTTCTTGCGAAATCATCCCAGGATAAAATCTCAGGCAAGACCTCAAAATTCTCTTTCAAAGTGAAAGCATTTAGCTGTCTTTGAACGGTGGAAACAGAGATGTGGAGGCGTTTTTCGCTGAGAAGTTGGGTGATTTTCGCCCAGACAGGCTGTGAGATTTGGCAATTTTTCTTGACTAGACTGTTTTTGGCGATAGAGACCCTGCGACACACTTTACACTGAAAACGCCGCTTTCTGAGCTTTAGAACGGTTGCCATACCTTGGACGTCTAAGATTGGGCTGGTGGAAGGCCTTTGAAAAGTATTTCATCATCTTTCCTTGACAATGAGGACAGGATGGGGCTGGATAATCCAGTTCGGCTCTAAGCTCAATGTGAGACTTGTGCTTGAGAACAGGTGATATTTTGATTTTAAGTCTACCGTGCTGCTAGCTGCTAGTTGATTTCAAAATACAATAAAAAGCCCAAAAGGACTATACTGTAAGTGACGAAACAAACAGGAGGTTAGTCCAAATGAGCCACTTACAGTATACTGCTAAATCTCATCATTTGCAATGGAAGGTATATCAATTATCACAAATTTGTCATCACTTCTACCAAAACTACTGTCCGGATTCCTCCAAACATCGGCGTAATGTTAGTTTAGCCAAAGTTTCAGATGAATCAATTCTTGTCTTGCTTTTGTTACAGGCTGAATTAGGCATAACGTCACAGTGTCATTTCTACAGCATCTGCCACCTCTTTCCTTGTGGGCAGCTACTAGAAAGAAGTCGTTTCAATCGTCGGTCAAAACAATTGATTTGGCTCGTCCAATTAATCCGGAAAGCTATGAGTGAAATGCTTCCATCTGATAAACTAGCCATTATAGATAGTTTTCCTTTGCCACTTTGCCAACCTATTCGCAATCATAGTGCTACCATTTTTAAAGGATTAGCCGATATTGGCTACTACGCCTCTAAATATCTTTGGTTCTACGGCTTCAAAGTTCATATGCTGGTGACCTTATCTGGTTATATTCTGAACTATGTTGTCACACCAACCTCTGTCCATGATATTAAGGTGGGTTATGAACTATTATAGGGATGTAAGCAATCGGTTATCCTAGGGGATTTAGGCTACCTGAGCAGTGAACTCAAGAAGGACTTAGAACAACAAGGTTACCATCTATGGACGCCATTTCGTAAAAACATGACAGGGGCCGAAGAACATAACGATTGGAAAGTGATGGCCATGAGACGAACTATTGAAACACGTTTTTCTGAACTGTGTCGTCTCTTTGACATCGAACATACATTAGCTAGAATCCTAGCCGGACTACAGTTACGAATTGAACAAATTATTCTAGCTCGTAACTTACGCTATTTTGAAATCAACTAGCACCACGGGTGTATAGTATCTATTTACATTTTGTTATCTCTAATGACTAATCGAGGAAATGAGTTATGTTTATATTGGTAAGTCTTGTTAGCATTAGCCATCTTTATAACATCTTTTGTAATAGAAGTTGTTAGGACACAAAAGTATGGCGTTAGAGAGATGACACCAGTTAGGGTTCTACTTAATTGGCTGCTCATTATCATCTTTACATCTAGTTTGACAGGGATAGGAGTACTAAGTGTCGTTGGTCATAGCACCCAAAAGGTAGCTTCAAGTACTGTTAAAAGTACCGCATCAAAATCAAAGAAAACGACAACAAAGTCTTTTAGTTCAAGCCAAAAGAAAAAAACACCAGCTACTTCTGGCTCGACTTCACAGGAAGCGAGTAGAAGTAGCTCTCAAGAGGCTCAGCCTAGTAGTACAGAAGCAAGTACTACACCAGCTAGCTCCTATGTAGCCTATGCTTCCTCAACGACACCAGTCACTCAAGGAAGTCAAGGTAGCTACGAAGAGTACTGGGGAGAAGGAGAGCTGACATCAACAACTGTTCCTTACTCCTACACGACATCAGAAACAACTATTGTCGGCTCTAGAACAGAAACCGTTGATGAATAGCCATGGACTCGAGATTAGATTTTAGATGACAAAAAGTCGTACAATTTAAAGAAACTAGACAGTTTGAGTTTTGTAAGCTAAACTTGCAGTATTTTTAAAAAGTGCCCAGTTGCTTTCCACTTGTTTAAAATCTCTCATTTTTTCGAGAGATTTTTGTTTTAGTAAACGCTTAATCAGCTGATATAATTGCATTCAAAAGTATTTTTAATTGATTTGCAATTTTAATAAAAAGGAGTATACTAAAACCATAATTTAGTTATCACAAAGATATAACAAAATTATAATAACTGACTTACAGGAGGAATGATTGTTATGTTGATAGAATCATCTAGTTATTTTTTGACATGTTATTAAAATTAAATTCACAAAACTTTAATAATATGTGGAAAATAATTAGATTATATGATGGATTGTGCGAAAAGGGGAGCTAGAGTTTCCTAGTCACGTTTTAAAAACAGATCGCCTTTTGGTTAGTCTATGATATGGTTTTCTTTGGCAAAGCAATTTTTCTTGCTTGGTCACAGAAAGGATTTTTCACAATGAATTATGGTGATACCACCTTTATGATGTTAGCGACTGCTATGGTGTGTTTGATGACACCGGGGCTTGCCTTCTTTTATGGGGGTCTAGCGAGGAAGCGTAGCGTTCTCTATATTATGATGCAATCGTTTATCTCAATGGGGATTGTAACGATCATTTGGATGTATGGTGGATTTGGTCTTGCTTTTGGTAAAGACCACGGTGGTGTGATTGGTTCGATTTCAGATTATTTCGGACTAGCGCATGTTGGTTTAGTGCCAAGTAATGTTCACGCTGCGTCCATTCCATTTATTCTCTTCTTTGCGTTTCAATTGATGTTCTGTGTCATCACTGTACCGCTTATGAGTGGTGCCTTTGCAGAACGCCTCAATATGAAGGGATATATCTGGTTGCTCATCATCTGGACAATCATTGTCTACATTCCAGTTTGTCACTGGATTTGGGGCTCTGGTTTCTTATCCAAGATCGGTTTTGTAGACTTTGCTGGTGGAACGGTTATCCACACGACAGCAGGTTTTGCAGCGCTAGCCGCAATCTTTGTTCTTGGACGACGTCATCAAAAAGATATTTCCATGAAACCAAGTAACTTGATGGCAGCAGCTATCGGTACTGGCCTTCTCTGGTTTGGTTGGTTTGGATTTAACTCAGGTGGCGCACTCAAGGCAGGAAGTCTTGCAGCGATTGCTTTTTCAAACACCTTTATCGGTCTAGCAAGTGGTATGGTGACTTGGATGATTTATGCCAAGTTAGTCCGTGGTAAAGTTGATTTTGTAGATGTTCTGACAGGTTCAGTTGCTGGTCTTGCAACGATTACACCATGTGCAGGTTACATCCACCCACAATTAGCAATTTTAGTTGGTATCATAGCTGGTATCATCTGTAATCTTGCTCTATCCTTACAAGAAAGTCGTGGTTGGGATGATGCGCTCGGTGTTTGGGGCGTCCATGGTATTGGTGGCTTTACAGGAAGTATCTTGATTGGTATCTTTGCTGATAAAGCGGTCAATGGTGTCTCTGCAAGTTGGCATCAATTCTGGATTCAAGTGTTCGGAGTGATTCTTGTTGCCATTTACAGTTTTGTCATTACCTTTATCATCCTAAAAATCCTTGGTGCTATAACCAATATTGAACCAAGTGATGAAGAAATCGCAAATGGTCTGGATGCTTCTTTACTCGAAGAAACAACTTATGACCTTGAAAAATTGAATAACTAATTCACCATTGAAAGGAGGTGATTCCAATGCTGGGTGTCGTTTTGCTTTACGTCGGTATGGTCTTGATGAGTAACGGACTTTTCCGCTTGCAAAAGATTGATGACAAATCAAATGTTGTCATGAATATCTTCACAGGTGGTCTAGGTTTAATCCTAAACATCATTTCTATCGGCTATGGCGCTTGTCACAACAAAGATGCTTTATGGTTCTATGCGAGCGCAACAGGTCTCTTGTTTGCCTTTACATATCTATATGTGGCTATTAACACAATTTTCGATTTTGACAATCGTCTCTATGGTTGGTATAGCTTGTTTGTAGCGATCAACTCTGTTCCTGCAGGGCTCTACTGCTTTGTCGGATATGGCGGAAATTGGCTTTATGGTCTTATATGGTGGGCATGGGGTATTCTGTGGCTCACAGGGTTCATTGAATGCAACATGAAAGTCAATTTAGGCAAATTTGTCGGCGTCTTAGGTATCATTGAAGGTATCGTTACTGCCTGGATTCCAGGATTCTTGATGCTTATTGACAAATGGCCTAAACTATAATGCGAGAATACATGAGATTATTCTCGTAAAACGATAGTTAATAGTTAATAATATCGTTTGATTACAGAAGGAGTGTACGTATGCAACTTACGGAACGCGAACGCGAAAAAATGTTAATTTCTTTGGCTGGTATGATTGCCAAAGAAAGAAAAAATAATGGTGTGAAATTAAATCATCCAGAAAGTGTTGCCTTGATTACAAGTTATATCTTGGAAGGAGCACGTGCAGGTAAAACTGTTGCCCAATTGATGGATGAAGGTGGTCGTGTCTTGACACGCAGTGACGTTATGGAAGGTGTTTCAGAAATGATTCCAATGATTCAAGTTGAAGCAACCTTCGTTGATGGTACAAAATTGGTTACTGTTCACGACCCAATTCGTTAAGCTAGGAAAGAAGGTAATAATATGATTCCTGGAGAATACAAACTGTCTGATAAGACTGTAACTTATAATGAGGGCTACGACGCCATCTCACTTGAAGTCAAAAACTTAGGTGACCGTGCCGTTCAAGTCGGTTCTCACTATCATTTTTATGAAGCCAACGAAGAAGGTTTGAGTTTTGACCGTGAAAAAGCTTGGGGCAAACGCTTGGATATCGCTGCTGGTACAGCTGTCCGCTTTGAACCAGGTGAAACACACACAGTCAACTTGATTGACTTTGGTGGTAAACGTCGTGTCTTTGGCTTTAACAACCGTGCCAATGGTTATCTAGATAAAGCTAAAAACGAAGCACGTGATCAACGCTAGAAAAGAGGTTCAACCATGAGTTTTGAAATGGCTCGAAAACAATTTGCCTCACTTTATGGACCAACTATTGGAGATAGCGTCCGTCTTGGAGACACAAATCTGTTTGCAGCAATTGAAAAAGACTACACTGTACACGGACAAGAAAGCAAGTTCGGTGGTGGTAAAGTCTTACGTGATGGTATGGGTGTAAACGCAAGTGAAACCCGTGAAAGCAATCCATTGGTAGCTGATACTATCATCTCAGGCGCAACAATTATTGACTACACTGGTATTATCAAAGCAGATATCGGTATTCGCGACGGTAAAATCATTGCCATCGGTAAAGGTGGTAACCCAGATATTATGGATGACATTGATTTTATCGTTGGGGCAAGCACTGAAGCCATTTCTGGTGAAGGCTTGATCGTTACTGCTGGTGGTATTGACCTTCACGTTCACTACATCTCACCAGGTTTGACACATGCCGCTCTTGATAACGGTATTACAACTCTATTTGGTGGTGGTACTGGACCTGCTGATGGTACAAACTCAGCAACAACTAGCCCTGGTAAATTCCACATTCACCGTATGCTAGAAGCTGTTGACCATGCACCAATTAACGTTGGTATCATGGCAAAAGGTGCTGGTTGTCACCCACGTACAATCGAAGAACAAATCGAAGCAGGGGCTGCTGCTGTTAAGACTCACGAAGACTGGGGTGCAACTGCAGCTGGTATTGACAACTCTCTTCGTGCTTGTGATAAATACGACGTTCAATACGCTGTCCACACTGACTCTCTTAACGAAGGTGGTTTCGTTGAAAACACATTGAACGCCTTTGCAGGACGTACTGTCCACACATTCCACACAGAAGGTGCTGGTGGGGGACACGCTCCAGATATTATGATCGTTGCTGGTCAAGATAACATCTCGCCATCATCAACTAACCCAACAAACCCTTACACTCAAAACGTTATTGACGAACTCTTTGATATGACTATGGTTTGTCACAACCTTGATCCAAAAGTACCTGAAGACGTTGCTTTTGCAGAATCACGTGTTCGTAAACAAACTGTTGCCGCTGAAGACGTTCTTCACGATATGGGTGCCCTTAGTGTCATGACTTCTGACGCTATGGCTATGGGTCGTGTTGGTGAAGTGGCTATGCGTTGCTGGCAATTAGCTGATAAGATGAAAGCACAACGTGGACCACTTGAAGGCGATACTGAATTTAACGATAACAACCGTATCAAACGTTATGTCGCTAAATACACTATCAACCCAGCTATCGTAAACGGTATGTCAGACTACATCGGTTCTGTCGAAGTTGGTAAATTTGCTGACCTTGTTATCTGGGAACCAGCTAAATTTGGTACAAAACCAAAAATGGTTCTTAAAGGTGGTATGATCACTTACGGTGTTATGGGTGACGCAAGCTCAAGTCTTCCAACTCCACAACCACGTTTGATGAAAGACCTTTACGGTGCCAAAGGTAAAGCTGTTGGTTCTACAAACATCACATTTGTATCACAATACGCTTACGAACATGGTATCAAAGAAGAACTTGGTCTTGATAAGATTGTGCTTCCTGTACGTAACACACGTAACCTTACAAAACGTGACATGAAGCTCAACGACTACATTCCAAAAACAATCAAAATTGATCCACAATCCTTTGAAGTAACAATCGATGATAAACTCATCACTTGTGATCCAGAAGAAGTTATTTCTTTGGCACAACGTTACTACCTATTCTAATCGCATAATCTAGCGCTGCTAAAAGCCACCTCTACTCTTAGCAAACTGTGTTATCGTTGGAAAATAGAGACGTTTTCCATTTAGCGCTTATAGCAGCGTTAGGCTATCCTTTGAATTTTTATGTTTCATTTTTGACTAGCCTCGTCTAGTTTTTAGAACCCAAGTCAACTGAATAGATTGAAAGACTTGGGTTCTCTTTTTTTAAAGGAGAAGATAATGATTTTAACTGATGTTTTTAACACTGTTGATGAGATTGAAAATCTCTCAGATTTTCACATCGAGACTGCAATGGTGAAAAGTGATGATCTGATGAAGAGTATCTTGCGTGTCACAACGGACCACGGCAATGACTACGGCATTCGTCTATCAGATTCGAGTCAAGTGCTTGAAAATGGTTCAGCCTTTAAATTGTCTGACGGTGAATTGCTTGTTTTGAGTGTTATTCCTGATGAGATGATTGTGATTTCACCAAAAGGCATTGATGAAATGGGAGAGCTTGCTCATATGCTAGGCAACCTCCACAAGCCTGTCCAAATCGCAGACGGCACCATCTCACTTCTTTTTGATAAAGTGGTGGCTGAAACACTGAGAGCTCGTCACATTCCTTATACCGTTGAGAGCATTCAACTAGAACAACCACTTCGCTATGCGGATTTATCATTGTAAGGGGACGCTATGGAGTTTTTAGATTATTTAGATGTCTTTCAAGTATGTGACTCCACCTTTCCTATCGGAAGTTTCAACCATTCATTTGGGATGGAGCACTATTTGTTTGAGCGTCACATTAAAAAAGGGCATGAATTTGCTGTGTGGTTGAAAAACTACTACCAAACACAGTTTCGTGATGGTGAGGGACTCCTCATCAAGCTAACCTATGAAGCCCTTGAAGCAGAAGACTTTGAGTTGTTACTCGAAAATGACCTTATCATGGATGCGTCTACCATCGCTACTGAAACACGCAACGGTACACGCCTTATCGCAAATCAAATGATGAGCCTTTTAGAAGAACTCTATGGCGATACCATTCCTCATCTTTTTGCTTACAAACAAGCTATCAAAGAAGGGCTCGCTTATGGTAATCCCGCTATTGTTTTTGCTATTTTTGCTCATCACAAACAAGTCCCATTGAAGGAAGCCTTTCTCATGTATGGCTACAGTGTTGGCTCAACCTTGGTGCAAAACGCTGTGCGTGCTGTCCCTCTAGGGCAAAAAGAAGGTCAAGTCATCCTTAATCGCTTGATTGACCAACTTGGTGAACTCTACAAAGAAGTTGTCGACTTAGACCGTTACTATCTCGGTGCAAACTCAGTCGGACTTGAGCTCGCTCAAATCAAACACGAGACTCAAGAAGCCCGTTTATTCATGTCATAAAGGAGGAAATCTAATGAAACGAGCAGTTAGAATTGGTGTTGGGGGTCCTGTTGGATCAGGTAAAACAATGTTGATCGAACGCCTCACACGTCACATGGCAAAAGATTACAATCTTGCTGTTATCACAAACGATATTTACACAAAAGAAGACGCTGAATTTATGTTGAAAAATTCAGTGCTTGATGAAGATCGTATCATCGGTGTTGAAACAGGTGGTTGCCCACACACAGCTATCCGTGAAGACGCTTCTATGAACCTTGCCGCTATTGAGGATCTTGAAAATCGCTTCAATGACCTTGACTTGATTTTCCTAGAAAGTGGTGGTGACAACCTCGCTGCAACCTTTAGTCCAGAGCTTGTTGACTTTTCAATCTACATCATCGACGTTGCTGAAGGGGAAAAAATCCCACGTAAAGCTGGTCAAGGGATGATTAAGTCTGACCTATTTATCATCAATAAAATCGACCTTGCTCCATATGTCGGTGCAGACCTTGATCGTATGAAATCTGACTCTGAAAAATTCCGTGCAGATGGTACTTTCTTATTTACCAACCTAAAAGAAGATAAAGGTCTAGATGAAGTCATCAACTGGATCAAGAAAAATTGCTTATTAGAGGACTTATAAGATGAAAAAACGTGACGGTTATATTGATATGCGCTTTGCTTATCGTGATGGTCGTACGGTAGCTGAGCGTATCTATCGTGAGGGCAATTCACGTGTTTCTGCGTCCATCAAAGACACAGGAGTTGTTCCTGTTTACTTCTTTATCGCAACTGGTGGTGGTTATGTTGAGGGAGAAGATTATCTCCAAACGATAACACTTGCTGAACATAGCCATGCTGTTATCACCAGTCAAACACCAAACTATGTCTACAAATGCCAACGTCATATTGAGACCACACAAGAAACCATCATCAAGGTGGGAAAAGATGCGACTCTTGAGTATTACCTAGATGAGGTTGTCCCTTATGAAACAGCTCACTACATGCAAGATACCAAAATCGAGCTGGAAGAAGGGGCTAGTCTCATCCTAACAGATGGTATCACAGGTGGTTGGTCACAAGCAGGCGACCCATTCAAATACCACAAAGTCGGACTCAAAACAAGTATCAAAAAAGCAGGAAAATGGCTGCTCAACGACTTTTTGGTCTGTGAACCAGAAGATGACTTGATGGCAGAGCTTGGTTATTTTGAAGGACGTACCAACTTTAACTCTGTTGTTATCATTGATGATAAGCTAACAGATGAGATGGTAAAAACCATGCAAGACATGCTTGATAGCCTGACTACAACATGTAAATATGGCTTGACCAAAATCAACGGTGGTGTGGTGCTGCGTGTACTAGGTGACACTTATCATGATAATCGTCACTTGGTCTGGGCATTTATCAACTTTTACCGTGAAGCCTTTAAGCACTTTGACCCTATCAACCTGCGTAAACTGGATATGAAAGTGAAATAGCAGGTGGCATTATGGGAATCTTAGAATTTTGCTTAGCAGGTGTAGGTGCCTTTTTTGGCGGTTGTCTAAGAGCACTCTTGTCTGATGTCTTTAACAAAAAAGACGACGCATACCCTTATGGGACCTTTCTAGCCAATATCATCGGATCCTTTCTCGTGGGTTTTTTCCTTGGTATGGTGAGTCATAAAGGTTTGTCACAAACGTCTAATGTCCTCTTGATAACAGGCTTTTGTGGAGGATTGACGACGTTTTCAACCTTTAGCTCAGAAGTGTATCAATTCTTTGTTGAGCGTAAAGACTCCAAAGCATGGACTTACTGGATAGGCAGCTGTATCTTGTGTATCCTCTGTGTCTTTATCGGCATTGGTGTTCAGGCTTGGTTTAAGTGAGGTGTCCCATGAAAACAGGAATTAAATATTTATTGATTGGTTGTGGTGCGGCACTTGGTGCAGCTATCAGATGGCTTTGTGAGGTCTATATCGGAAAAGCAGTGTCCGATCCTTTTGCCATCCTGTGCGTCAATGTGGTCGGCTGCTACATCATCGCCTTGGTGAGTGCGCTTGCCACCAAACAACGTATCTCCCAAGAATGGAACAAATTTTTAACGACAGGTTTTTGTGGCGGTCTAACAACCTTCTCATCTTTTGCCTCAGGTATGTATGATTTGATAACTGGTGGGCACACATTTATTGCGCTCTGCTATATCTTTTTCAATTTGGTGCTAGGACTTTGTGCAGTTGCTCTTGGTTTTTACACCATTTTAGGAAAAGGGACAAAACAAGAAAGGTAGACTATGACAACTCCACTCTCAAAAGTCAATACCGCTTATTGGACAAAACGCTCGGAAAGCTACGGTAAGCAACATTTTGCGGAATTGACCGATTTAAACGCCAGCAAATGGGACAGCTATTTGACCAAAGTCTTTAAAAAAGCAAATGGTACGCTAACAAAAGCCGTCGACATCGGTACAGGTCCAGGATTTTTAGCGATTTTACTGGCTAAAAAGGGCTTGGAAGTCGACGCTGTCGATATGAACCCAGCTATGCTAAGAAAAGCAAGAGAAAATGCCGAAAAACTCGGCGCAAATATCACAACAAAACAAATGAATGCTCTTGATTTGGACTATGAGGACGATAGTTTAGATCTCGTTGTGAGCAGAAATCTCACATGGAACTTAGAAGACCCTGAGGCAGCCTACAAAGAATGGCTACGTGTCCTTCGCCCAGGTGGACTTCTCATCAATTTTGATGCTAATTGGTACAATTACTTGTACGACAAAGAAGCTAAAGAAGCTTATCGCAACGACCGTAAAAGAGTCGCTAACGAAGGAGCTTACGACTTTTACATTCACACAGATGTCTCCCGTATGGAGGAGATTGCAAAGCACTTACCACTCAGTGCCAAACAACGTCCACATTGGGACTTTACCATCCTAAAAGAACTCCTCCCGCACTCTAGTCATCTCACAGTTACTAAAAATATCAATCATTCTGTGCTGACAAAAGACCAACAACTCAACTTTAACGCAACACCGATTTTTTCAATTATTGTACGAAAAGGCATGGAATGAGCAAGCCACGCAAAAGGAGAAAAAATGCATATTCCAGAGAATTATTTAAGCCCACAGACCTGTGCGGTTATGGGAGCTATCATGCTTCCTATATGGTATAAGGCTGTAAAAGAGGTTGAAGTTAAAGTCAAAGAAGCTAAAGAAGCCGTCCCTATGATGGGAATGATGACCTCTCTTTCCTTTTTGATGATGATGTTTAATCTACCTGCACCGGGCGGGACAACGGCTCACGCTGTCGGTGCAGTCTTGATTGCCATTTTGATGGGACCGTGGACAGCGACACTGTCTGTCAGTATCGCTCTTGCCATCCAAGCTTTCTTGTTTGGGGATGGCGGTATCTTAGCCTTTGGTGCTAACTGCTTTACTATGGCGTTTGTCATGCCATTTACAGGCTATGCGGTCTATCGTTTGTTGAGCCGATTCCACTATAAAAAGCTGGGTGCTTTTCTAGGTGGTTATGTCGGTATCAACTTGGCGGCTTTGACAGTTGCTATTTTACTTGGTATCCAGCCTATTCTTTTCCAAGATAGCAATGGCAATCCTCTCTACAATCCTTATCCACTCAGTGTCACTATCCCAGCTATGATGCTAACGCACCTGCTCATTGGACTTGTTGAAGGTGCCTTTACAGTAGGTGTTGTGAGCTTTGTCGAAAAAAGCCAAGACAAGTCTGCAGCAGCTAGCTCGGGTGGCAAAAAGAAAACTCTGACATGGTTGCTCGCTCTTATTGCATTTCTCATCCTTTGTGTGCCGCTTGGACTCTTAGCCTCAGGAACTGCCTTTGCCGAATGGGACGTGACGGAAATTGTCGAAAATCTCTCCCACTACCACCTAAAAGCCGTCTCTCCAAAAGGCATGCTCTCAGGCTTTAACTTTAATGCTATCATGCCAGACTACACCATCCAAGGGCTCCCTGACCCAATTGCCTATATCCTCTGTGCCGCTAGTGCAGTTGTCGTCCTTTTCCTCCTCTTTAAAGTTTTATTTGGAATGAGGAAAAGTAGTAAATGAATATGCCCGAATGGCTAGAATTAACAGCCCAAGGCACAGAGCAAAAAACAGGTGGCAGAGAACATTTCCTCATCCGAAATCGCTCGGCGCTAGAAGCTGTTATCAATAGCTTTTCAAGTGAGCGTTTTGAGCTTCGTTTTCTGTCCCTACATCCAACGACACTTTTACTGTCAACTCTCTTGTTGATTATCAGCATTAGTCTCTCGCAAAAAATGCTCTACTTTTGGGTTCTTGCTTTAGTATTTGGTAGTTTTCTGATCTTTATGCCCAGTGATAAGCTGCGCAAGATATTGAAAAAAACGCTTCTGCTATCCGTTTTACCACTCCTTGTCTATCTTCCAGCGCTGTTTTTAGGAAGAGGGACGCTGCTATTTATCGTGAGAATTCCTTTGATTTTACTGGTGGTATCACTCTATGCAGAACTCTCCAGTCTACCAGACTTTATCCAAGCATTAAAGCAATTACATTTTCCAGATGTTTTATTGGTACAGCTCGACATTACGCTCAAATACATTTTCACCTTTAGCCAAATATTGGTGGACATGCTAAAAGCTATCGAGGTGCGCTCAAATGCTAATGCCTTCTCCTTCAAACTAGGCACTAGTATCTGGGGGATTTTGTACCTAAAAGCGAGACGATACGGCACTGACCTGCAAAAAGCGATGGAAGCCCGTGGATTTGTCGGTCACTACTATGCTAGTCGCAAGAAGTTGGCGCTAAAAGATTATCTCTTTTTACTCGGAACACTCGCTGTTCTAATCATCAGTCTGTGAGGTGATTTTATGTACCAACTGGACAATATATCCTGTGCTTATGATGAGCGTCTTATATTTGAAAACGTCAACCTGACTATTAAAAAGGGAGACTATGTGGTTGTTCTCGGAGAGAACGGTCAAGGAAAATCGACTTTCTTAGACCTTTTGATGGGCTTTAAAGCAGCAGAAAGTGGCAAACTCCTCTTTGAAGGGGATGAGCTCAAACAAATCCTCAAACATCGAAAAAGCAAGCAAGCTTATTATCAAGGTCTTGGGATTTTGTTTCAAGATGTTGATATTCAGCTCTTTAATCAGACCGTCTATGACGAAATTGCCTTTAGCCTTTATCAGGCAAATCGAAGTGAAGAAGAGATTAAAGAGCGTGTGCTTGACTTGGCGGATGTCTTTGGCATTCATGACTTGCTGGGGCGCATTCCCTACCAACTCTCTGGTGGTGAAAAAAAGAAAGTCGCCAAAGAAGCCACCGAACAACTAAAAGCCATTTTACGTCATCTAAACAGCATTGGAAAAACCATCATTTTATCCACCCACCATTATCACTACCTGGCTGATGAAAATACAAAAGTCTGTCTAGTTAAAGATGGCAAGATTACTCTCTATAACAAAGACACGACGACAAAAGACCAAGACCTCAAAGACCTTTTCAATCAATTTTAATCCATTATTAGAAAGTCTAAAAGCGTGAGGACAAGACATTTTATTTGGGAATCATTGCCGAGGGGGCAAGTGAACCACCCCTACCTACGCATACGCTAAGAGGTAGGGGCTTCTTGGGTAGAGTGCAGACTTATTGATTAGCTGACTAACCAACAGAGGTTACACTATTTTACCAAGCTATCCCCGTAGTTCCTACGGTTCATTTGTTTTGGACTAGGCTAATCTCAATCCTTCATTTAGGATATTGATACTAGCGTTGATGTCTCTATCATGATGAGAACCACAATTCTCGCAAGTCCAATTTCGGATATTGAGTGGTTTCTTTCCAGAGTTGTGACCGCAATCTGAACATAGTTGAGATGATGGATACCAACGACTGATTTTTGATACTTGTTTCTCGTACCATTCAGCCTTATATTCCAACATTCTCACAAATTCAGACCATGAGACATCGCCAATAGATTTCGCTAACTTGTGATTAGTCATCAGGTTTTTACTCGATAAGTCCTCAATACAGATAATATCGTGGTTCTTGATAATCTCCATACTGAGCTTATTGAGAAAGTCCTTACGCTTATTGGCAATCTTTTCATGGATTTTAGCAACCTTGATACGTTGCTTTTGGTAATTAGCACTCTCAGAGAAGTTCTTTCCTGCCTTTTTAGCAACCAAGGAACGACGAGATAGGATTTTCTGTTCCTTAGCTAACTTCTTAGACAGGTTCTTCAGAAACCGCTCATTACCGATTTTCTCACCAGTGGATAGAATGGCGAAGTTTTCAATACCTAGGTCGATACCAACAGAAGTACCTGTCTTTGGAAGGGGCTGGACATCGCTTTCACAGAGAATAGAAATGTAATACTTTCCAGTTTCTGTCATGGAGATAGTTGCACTTTTGATTGTACCAATCATTTGACGATGTTGTTCCAATCTAACCCAACCAATCTTAGGGAGCTTGACTTTACCGTCAGAAACAGCTATTGTACCATTTTGGTTATTTGTTCGATAAGACTGACGGTGGCGTTTTGACTTGAATTTAGGAAAGCCAAATCCAGAGTTGAAGAATGATTTATAGGCTTTTTGCAAGTTGAGCTGAACATTGGCAAGTGCCAAACTGTCAACCTCTTTCAGCCAAGGGAACTCTTTCTTATACTGAGCTGGTGTGTTTTTGAGCGTTTTACCAGTCTCCTCGTAATACTTGATTTTATCTGCAAGCATTATATTCCAGATAGCACGAGATGAACCGAATGTTTTCGCAAACATGATACGCTGGTCAAGGTTGGGATATAAGCGAAATTTATAGGATTTCTGTCTAATAGTCATTTTTTCTGTCCTTGATTTTCAATATACTGCTTAACGACATCAATTGGAGCTCCCCCACTTGATAAGAGGCAGAATGATTGTGACCAGAACATCTCTTTCCACAACCGTTGACGAATAACTGGGAACTCCTTTTTGAGTAATCGGCTACTCGCAGATTTGTATGCATTGATGAATTTACTTATTTCTGTTTTAGGTTGCCCTTTGAAGAGAATATGAACATGGTCTTTATCATGATTCCACTCAACTAATTCGATTTTATAACTAGGGGCGATATACTCAAATATTTCCTTAGCACGTTCAGAAATCTCATCAGTGAATACTTGTCTACGATACTTCACGACTAGAATAAGGTGGTAATGAAGAAGAAAGACTGAATGTGCATTTGTATCTAATTTCATTGATATTATTATTCTTTCAGTTTAGCAACTGATTATAGAATAGCACAACTAAAAAGACAAGTCAAACTTGTCTAATACTTTCTATTTGTCGGTCACGCACAGGGCTTCTAGCCCTGCACTAGACCGAAGCACTTACATCCCACCACCTAAGAGGTGGGGGAATTACGTGCTGTTAGTTAACCTTTGCAAGAAACAATAAAGTAGCCATCAAGACCTCAAAGAAACATAATCATTAAACTTAATTATTTAGAAAAGGATAAAAACGTGAAGAAAAAACAGTTTATCTGGGTATTATTACTGCCTTTAACCATTGCACTACTAGCTGCTTGCTCTAAAACGCAAGATACAAAAACAAAAACGACGCTAAACTATGGCTCTACAAAAGACGTCGGCGACCTCAATCCTCACCTCTATAATGGTGAAATGGCAGCACAAAACATGATCTATGAACGCTTAGTCACTAGTGACGGCACCAAAATCAAACCAAATCTCGCTAGCAGCTGGGAAATCAGTGAAGACGGTAAAACCTATACTTTTCACATTCGTAAAAATGTCAAATTCTCAAACGGTGATGTCCTAACAGCAGAAGACGTCAAAGAAAACTTTGATGCCATCTTAGCCAATAAAGAACGTCATGGCTGGATGGGACTCATCGAAGAGATTGATAGCTGTGAAGCTGTTGACACGAATACCTTTAAATTGGTCTTGAAACACGCTTATTACCCAACCCTTATCGAGCTTAGTGTCGTCCGTCCGTTTGGTATCGCTTCGCCAAAGACCTTTAAAGATGGCGGGACAAAGGACGGTGTTAATGGCTACATCGGAACAGGTCCTTATGTCCTCAAAAGCTACAAGAAAAATAAACAAGCTGTCTTTACTACCAATAAATACTACTGGGGCACGAAACCAAAACTGAAGACCGTTAAATGGCAAGTTATCCCATCATTCCAAAGCTTGCAATTAGCCCTTCAAAAAGGCAGTATCGACCTCATCTACGGAAGTGACGGCGACCAGCTCACATCAGACACCATCAAAACTCTCGAGAAAAACAATAAATTCAAGGTTTACTTCAGTAAACCAAACGCTTCACGCTCTGTTGTGCTCAATGCCAACCATAGTTTTCTAAAAGACATCAA
Organism: Streptococcus hyointestinalis; assembly: GCF_011039275.1. Classification (GTDB taxonomy): domain Bacteria; phylum Bacillota; class Bacilli; order Lactobacillales; family Streptococcaceae; genus Streptococcus; species Streptococcus hyointestinalis_A. Next base: position 1,444,069 of record NZ_JAAKGB010000001.1, on the reverse strand, counting down.
AGTCCGTGAAGCCGTCTCTTATGCTATCAATAAAAAAGAAATCGTCTCTGGTGTCTTAGACAATCAAGAAACAGTCGCCAAAACACTTCTTCCAAGCACTGCTCCATATATGAAAGACCTTGATTTAAAAACGATTTCTTACAACAAGAAAAAAGCCCAAAAAGTCTTGGAAGAAGCAGGCTACACCCTCAATAAAACAACTGGCTACCGTGAAAAAGACGGTCAAGAACTTAGTTTGACCTTCTCATGTAATGCGCAAAATGCTCAAGAAGAAAGCATTGCCCAAGTTATCCAAAGTAACCTAAAAGCAGTAGGTATCAAAGTCAATATCATCTCTGATGACAAACAATCCTACCTCAGTCGCCAAAAAGATGGTGATTTTGATATGCAATACTCTCTTTCTTGGGGAGCTCCATATGACCCACAAACCTTCCTAAGCTCATGGCGTGTCGCAGCCCATGCGGACTACCAAGCACAGCTCGGTCTCTCTAAAAAAGCATGGCTGGATGACAAGATTCAAGAAGCGATCTCATCAACAGATGAAACGACACGCCAAGACGCTTACCGTGAAATTATGACCTATATCTCAGATGAGTACGTTTACGTACCAATCTCTTACTCACGTACAAAAGCTGTTGCGACAAGCAGCTTAGGAGGTATTTATTTCCCAACCTCTCAATACGAAATCCCATTTGCGCACATGTATTTTAAAAAATAAAACACACTAATAGAACGGTTTTTTCATGACATTTAGAGTTTTAATAAAGACGTTGCTGAAGATAATCATTACTTGGTTTATCATTGTCAGCTTATCCTTTTTCCTCTTTTTAGCCTTTAACCCCGATCTTGCTGCAAGCTCCTTACACGCTAATCGTGTCACAGTGACTGCAGCCGCTATAAAAGCCGAAAAAGAACGCCTGGGGCTAGATAAGCCCATTTTAAACCAGTATGGTGATTGGCTATTACATCTCTTTCGTGGTGATTTAGGCACTAGCTATACGCAAAAAGAACCTGTGACACAACTCATCTTAGAAGCTCTCCCCAATACGCTTTTATTGATGATTATCACCGTTATCTTGATGAGTCTTATCATCTACATCTATGCACGGGTTCTGATTGGTTTCAAAGAACACTGGCTTGAAAAATGCATGCGTGTTGTGTGCTTGATTTTCTCGAGCTTTCCTGCCTTTTGGCTGGGGCTCATCCTGCTTAGTGTCTTTGCAGCTAATCTTGGCTGGTTTCCCATCTCCTCTATTGATATAACCCCGCTGAGTCTGGTGCTTCCGGTATTGACCATGACGTCTATTTATATCGGCTCTTACGTCAGACTAGTGAGACAAGAAATTCTGGACAATCAAAAACGTTCTTATATGAGTTACTACCGCTACAATGGCTTTCAGGAAAACTATTACCATCGTTTTCTCCTAAAAAATTCATTGACATCAACCTTTTCTTCATTGAGTATTAGTTTGCCTAAGCTTTTAGCAGGTAGTGTGATTGTTGAGACACTCTTTAACTTTTCAGGTATGGGTTCCTTGTGTATCACAGCCATCACCGAGCGTGATTTTCCACTCATAGAAGGCTATATTTGCATTATGACGATTCTCTTTTTAATCCTTAATTCCATTTGCCAAGCTTATCATCATCACTTTAATGCGAGGGAAAACCTATGACAACCAAGAAAAAAGACATTATCCTTATTATCAGTATTTGCGTTCTTGTCCTTTTTATACTCCTAGCGATTTTAGCACCAGTCATCACCCATTTTGACCCTAACAGTATCCATCTCTCAGAAAAACTCCAATTACCAAACCTTATTCATATCTTGGGAACCGATGAGCTGGGGCGTGACATTTTTTCCAGAATTCTCTACGGGGCAAGAACCACTCTCTTACTTGGTGTCCTATTAACATTGATTATCCTCTTATTGGGAGCAATATTAGGCTTTTTAGCAGCATTTTACAAGGGCTTTATAGAGACGATTGTAACAGGTATTTGTACGCTATTTTTAGCACTGCCTAGTGAAATGCTGACGCTGATGATTATTGCTCTCATTGGTCCCAATTTTGTGGGTCTAGTCTTTGCTATTGTCCTCGCCAAATTGCCTTGGTATGTGCAGATGATTAAGGCAGACACAGAGCAGATTTTAGAGCGTGACTATGTGGCGTTTTCCCACATCGTCAAACGCTCACGTCTGTGGATACTGCTCCATCATGTCCTACCCAACATCGCTAATCACTTAATCGTCTATGCGACGATTGATATGAGTGCGCTTATTATTAGCATTGCTTCGCTATCGTTTTTGGGGCTTGGTGTTCAAGCACCGACTGCCGAATGGGGACGCATGCTAAGCGACGCTGGTGAGTCTGCTGTGTCTTATCCTTGGCAGATGATTCCAGCAGGTCTAGCTATCTTTCTTGTCAGTGTGACCCTTAACTACATCGGAGATAGTATCAGAAAGGACAGAAAATGAAATTAGTCATTAAAGACCTTGCTATTGCAAGTAGCCAAAAGACCATTGTCAGTATTAAGCATATCGAGTATGAGCTAGAGAGCTTAGCGCTTCTTGGTAAAAGCGGTGGTGGCAAGACCACCCTTATCAAGACCTTGCTTGGCGATTACTCAGATAGCTTGACCTACCAAGGAAGTATTAAGCTAGTAGATGACGACAAGGTCTTACAACTTGGTAAGGACATCCGAGTGATTCCCCAACTCCCACAAAATGCACTAGACCCCCACCGTAAAGTATTAGCACAGGTAAAAGACATCATCAAGCAACAAGAATGCTCTGATGTTGACGCTGCTATTAGTGAGTTATTAGACCTTAGCCAATTAAATCAAAATGACCTTTCAAAATATCCCTATCAACTCTCTGGCGGACAATTGCAGCGCTTAGTCTACAGCTTAGCCCTTTTAAACACACCAAAGGTGATTATCGCTGATGAGCCGACAAGTGCGATTGACAGTCAAGGGGTCCGCTATTTTATCAAACTCGCTAAAGCAGCACTTAACCGTGGGACCAAATTGATTTTTAGTAGCCATGACCTCACGCTTTTAGAAAATCTCAGCACCGATGTTCTCGTCCTCGAAAACGGGACTGCCCACTTGATAGCAACAGCTTATATGAGCAAGCAATCAACAGGATTTTTAGCCCAACTCCAAGAAGCCAAAAAAACATGGCAACAATTAACCTTTCATAATAGCCAAAACAGTTCTGACGTTCTTTTAGCGTTTCAGGATGTCTCCAAAATTTATACAAACAAAATCTCTCTCTTTAAAACTGGGCAAAAAGATATTTTTCACAAGCTGAATTGGACAGTCAAAAAAGGACAAGTCCAGTCTATCCGTGGCAAAAATGGTGCTGGAAAAACCACTCTTATTCGTATGGCGCTAGGACTAGAGGAAGTCACTAGTGGTGAGATTATCACAAATGGCACACCAAGTATCGTCTTTCAAAATACCAGCACCGCACTAGACCCCTCCTTTACTGTTGAGCAGGTCTTGCGAGAGGTTATTGGTGCTAGACATTTTGAGGACTTACTGGTGACTCTGACTGCGGTGGGTCTCACTGCTGAACATCTCCCCCGAACAGTCACCACCCTTAGTGGGGGCGAGCAGCAGAGACTTGCCATTGCCAGAAGTCTCATCCAACAAGCAGACCTCATCTTTTTTGACGAACCCTTTAGTATCCTAGACCTTATCCATAAAGTAGCTATTTTCAAACTCCTCGTCCAACTCCAAAAAGCAAGAAACCTCACTTATGTCTTTATTACGCATGATGATAGCATGGACGACAAAGTCGATAGTATCTTGAATCTCGATACCATCAACTAGAAAACCTCTCCCGTTGGGAGAGGTTTTTGTGACTTCTGTATCTTATTTCTAAAAAATATGCTAAACTAGTTTTATAGTAGCACAAACGTTGCATAAATGTAAAAGGAGAGCTTGTATGGACGATAGTTATGGAAAAGTTTTTAAAATGATTCGAGAATCTAAGAACATGTCCCTAAAAGAAGTGGCTGGAGACTTTGTAACGCCTGCTCAACTTTCTCGATTTGAAAATGGGAAAAGCAATCTATCTGTAGATACTTTCTTTTACTGTCTGAGACGCATGGATGTTTTACAAGGAGAGTTTTCCTCACTCTTTGACGCCTATTTCCAAGACCAAGATGTGCGATTGTCGTCACAGCTCTACAAATCCATAGAAACTGGAAATATTGGCTACTTTAAAAAACAAATAAGAGAATATCAAGAACGTTTTGAAGAAAATGGGCGAAAGTCAGACCGTGTTTTAATTGCTGTTTTCCATGTTATGATGAATCGCTGTGACTCCACTCAAATCATACCAGAAGCTGAAAAAGAAGTTATTGCAGACTATCTAATGTCCGTAGATGAATGGTGTTTTTACGAACTCTGGATTCTGAGTTACTGCGCTCGAGCTCTAAGCACAAAGTTGCTAGAGCTACTATGTTCAGAACTTCTAAATAGAACTCAATTTTTTCATACCATAACTGAGAATCGTCAACGTATTTATCGAGTGCTTTTAAATGTAGTTAGTATCCTACTGGATAGAAAAGAAACCATAGTAGCGGCTAAGTTTATCCACTCTTTAGATAGCCTTGACATTATGGAAGGAGACTTATATGAACGCCAGCAACTAAAATTTGCTAAAGGGCACTTGAATTACCTTCAAGGCAACATCAAGGGGCTAGAGACCATGAAAAAATGTAAAGAAATAGCTGATTTTCTAGATTGTTATGACCTATCACAACAAATTGAAGATACTTTTACCCATTTACAGATATGTAACGATTTTTAATTCCTCCAAAATTTCCTGTAAGATAATAGGTGTAAGGCTTACAAGAACATTATCATACAGGAGAGATGACCATGAAAAAATCACTTTTATTACTAGGCATTGTGGCGAGCTTAGGACTTGCTTTCTTTGCTATTAACAATGACGACACAAGCGCTACCGCAAGTAACAAGGCAAACGATGGCTTTGTCGTCTGGGGCAAGGTTGACTTTTCAGACGATAAAGAAGAAGCAGTAGAGACGACAAGCGCTAAACAATCAGAAGATGACAAGGGACTTGAACATTTTATCAAGACCCACCAAACACCCCTCTCAAAAACGATTACTAAATAACACAAATTTCCCTCCTTTATTTAAAAGAGGGAAATTTTGTTTATTCATGCGGGACACCTTTTTCCTGCTGAGTGATTTTGGCAAAGACGCCGATAGTGGCAATCTCGTAGATGAGCTCGACCAGTTTTTCCTCGGGGAGATTTTCGCCAGAGACTGTCCAGTGGCGAAGCACGCCAAAGATAGCAGAGATATGGTACTCTAGGATATAGCTGGTCTCAAGGGTGATGGTGATACGTGATTGGAAGTTATCAAGGAGTCGCTCTTTGACAATGTCCTCTAAAATGGTGTGCTGTCCACGCTCGATAAGGAGCTACAGCTTATGGTGATTGCGCTTAAAGAGCGTGATAAAATTGCGTAATAGCTGGTCTGGGCTGTCAAAAAAGCCGTCTAGCATGACCTCTTTTGAGAGCTCTTGCGCTTCTAAGATTTGGTAAATCGCCTGCTCCAGCAAATCATAAATATCCCTAAAATGGTCGTAAAAAGTCGTGCGGTTGTAGCCAGCCGTAGCACACAACTCTCGGATAGAAATTTTTTGAATGGGCTTGTCTTGGTAGAGTTGCCAAAAGGCAGTGATAAAGTTTTCTTTGGTTGCAGTCATGGCTTTATTATACCAAAAACCGACAATTAACACGAGATTGTCGGTTGAAAAGGTCATGATTTGGATTTACAATATTTTCAGAAAAACAAAAAAAGGAGTTCTCTGTATGGATGTTATAAAAATCAGCCATTTAACCAAAGATTATGGCGACAACAAAGGTGTTTTTGATGTTTCAGTCACTATCAAGCAAGGTGAGGTCTATGTTTACCTCGGTCCAAACGGCGCAGGGAAATCAACGACCATGCGTCACCTCATGGGCTTTTCAAAACCGCAAAAAGGGACTGTCACTATTTTTGGCATGGACGCTTGGACGCAGCAAAAGGAAATCCAAAAACGAGTCGGCTACCTGCCTGGTGAGATTGCTCTGCCAAACGATATGACAGGCTTATCCTATCTCAAGATGATTGCTAAAATGCGTGGTATGAAGGATTTCTCCTATGCGACTGAATTGCTGGATTACTTTGAAATCAACCCTAAAGCAGGTATCAAGCGCATGTCAAAAGGGATGAAACAAAAGATTGCCATTGTCGCAGCCTTTATGCACAAGCCTGACTTGCTCCTTTTGGACGAGCCAACGTCTGGGCTTGATCCGCTTATGCAAAAGAAATTCATTGACCTCGTTGAGAGGGCAAATAAAGCTGGCGCTACAGTCATCATGTCCTCACATATCTTTGAAGAGGTGGACAAGACTTGTGATCGTATAGGGATGATTCGCCAAGGTAAGCTCATTAAGGAATTGCCAGTGGATGAGTTGCGTCACGCACAGACCAAGACCTTTAAGGTTGAGTTTGCTTCCGCAGAAGCGCTCGTTGGCATGAAAAAAGCCTTTCCCAATGCTACTTATCGTGACTCGCAAAACCAAGTCATCCTAGACTTCAAAGATAGCGAAACCAACCATGTGCTTGCTGAGCTCTCGAAATACGACGTTCACTTCATCTCCGAAGAAAAGCACACCTTAGAAGATTACTTCATGCAATTCTATTAAAAGTGAGGTACCGTTTATGTTTTCAATGACTTATTTTATCCAAACCATAAAATCAAACGCCAAAACTTGTCTTGCTCTGACCTTGGTGCCTAGCGTCTTTCTGGTTATCATGACCAATGTCTTTACACCGACGACCATCTCTAGCTTAGAGTCAACCTTGGGGTCTGGCGACAGCATGGTGTCTAACCTCATGGGTAGTGCAGGCTCTAGCCTAGTCAGCTTTATGGGGTCATCTTTTTACACCGTGATTGGAACGCTGGTGCCTATGGTTTACTCCATTATGGTGGCAAATAGTCTCTTAGCGCAAAAGGTGGATGATGGTTCGATGGCAAGTCTCCTCTCCACTCCAACCAAACGCCGTCAAATCACCATCTCAAGCGCTGTTTATCTGATTTTGTCCGTTATTGCCATGTGGGTGGTCATCACCCTTGTCGGTATCTGGGGTGCTGATACTTTCCAACCAGACGCCCTAGACGTTGACGCCTTTATCCGCCTCAATATGGGAGCTTGTGCTTTGCAGCTCGCTCTCTCTGGTATCAGCTTTGCTGCGTCCGCTATCTTTAACACCAGCCACAACTCCATGGCGATAGGCGCTGGTATTCCTCTCCTCTCCTTTGTCGTAGCAACGCTAAAACGCCTCTCAAGCGACCTCGATGGACTCAAATACTTCACACTCCAAACTTTATTTGACACCACAAAACTTATCGAAGGCAAGGACTACTGGGGCAATATCTGGATACTACTAGCTATCGCAGCTGTCCTCTATATCTTAGGTATCGTCTGGTTTGACAAGAAAGACTTACCACTCTAGGCAAAAAGTAGGCTTTGTCCTGCTTTTTTCTTGTTGACAAATGTCTTTCTCTTATCTAAAATGAATAATAAAACATGTGGAGGGTTGTTATGATTGAGATTTGTCAAGCGTCGCTAGAGGATGCCAAGAAACTGCTTGCGATTTATGCGCCTTATGTGGAGGAGACGGCGATTACTTTTGAGTATGAGGTGCCTAGTCTTGATGATTTTCGTGAGCGGATGAAGCATATCAGGCGCTTTTATCCTTATCTGGTTGCTAAAGAAAACGGCGTCATCCTAGGCTATGCTTATGCGTCTGCCTTTCACGAGCGAGCGGCTTATCAGTGGTCAGCAGAAGTCAGCATTTACCTAGCTAAGGCTGCTCGTGGTAAAGGTCTTGGACGCAAGCTCTATGAAAAGCTTGAAGCCTACCTCAAGCAAATGGGTGTCCTCAATCTCAATGCCTGTATCGCAAGTACGAGCGAGGAGGACGCTCACCTGACCAATGCCAGCCAGAAATTTCACGAAGCGCTTGGCTACCATCTGGTCGGACGTTTTCACAAGACAGGCTACAAGTTTGAGCACTGGTATGACATGATTTGGATGGAAAAAGCACTAGGTGAGCACACCACCCCTCCAAAAGCGCTACGCTCATTTCAAGAGATATTAGGAGAAGAAAGATGATTTTAGAAGATTATGATGAGAATAAAGAAGCCATCATCAACCCATCAGACCTCAATGAGAAAGTAGAAGGCTTTCCAAAGACGGTCGTGACCTGCTTTGCAAGAACGACCTTTAAGCGCATGCTGTCTGAATTTCCTCATAGGCAAATCGCTCAACTGTCTGTAGCCAATCTTGCTATTCCCTTTTATGAGCTTGATTTTAAAGGGCATAAGCTAGGCTTTTTCAACTCTTATGTCGGCTCTAGCGGTTGTGTGGCAGTGCTAGAGGATGTGATTGCTATGGGTGCTGAAAATCTCCTTGTCTTTGGCACTTGTGGCGTCCTAGACAAAACCATAGAAGAGACGTCTCTTATCCTGCCGACTTCTGCCATCCGTGATGAGGGGACGAGCTATCACTACCTGCCCGCAAGCGATGACATAGCGGTAAATACGGACTATCTACCTGCTTTTAGAGCCTTTTTGGAGCGTTTGCAAGTCTCTTATCGTGAAGGCAAGGTCTGGACGACAGACGGGATTTACCGTGAGACGCTAGACAAGATGGCAAAGCGAAAAGCAGCAGGAGCTATCGCTGTCGATATGGAATGCTCGGCTATCGCAGCACTAGCAGCCTTTAGAAATATCAACCACGTTCAGTTTTTCTACTCCGCAGATAACCTTGATAGCGAGAAATGGGACGCTAGAACCCTAGCAGACGACGCCGACCTTGAGCAAAAAGACAAGATTGCTTATCTCGCCTTTGAATTTGCTATTGAAACCTTTGAGAAAGGACGCTAATTCAGATTAGTGTCCTTTCATAATACCCATGAAAGCGTTGAAAAGCGTGTCTTTTTGCGCTACAATCACAGTGACAACAGTCACGATATTTTTACAGGAGGAGAGTCCGATGAGATGAGTAAAAAGGCTATTTTTCTTATGACATTGGGGGCTTGCACCCTTGTTTTTTGGTGTGTCTATGCTATCCCATGTCATCAACTGCACTACGCCTTACTTGGTCTTGGTTTGTGTTTGGGCTCTTTGTGACCTATTGCTTTTGGAGGTATTGTTATGCCATTACACGTATTAAAGAATATTCATTTAGAGATAGAAGGCAAAGAATTGTTTTCGTTAGACAAGCTGACCGTAGAAGAAGGAGACGTTATCGGTCTCATTGGTAAAAATGGCGCTGGCAAGACCTGCCTGCTTAGGATACTCTCAGGTGAGCTGACAGACTATTCGGGGAGCGTTTCAGGCAATGCTTCGACCTGTTTTGGTGATCTGCGACTGACTGAGGATGACCTCAAAAGCGGTGGTGAGCTTGCTATTGCAAACTTTCTGGAGCTTCTTAGGCTACCTACTGACCTTTTTCTTCTTGATGAGCCGACGACTTATCTGGATAATCGTCATTTTAAAAAGGTTGTCGCTATGATTAAGCGCTCCCCGTCTAGCTTTTGTATTGCCAGTCATGACAGGGCGCTTTTAGAGGAAGTTGCCACTAAAATCTGGGTTATTGAGCAAGGAAAAGTCAAGCAGTACGACTGTGGCTATGAGGACTATCTGACCGAGCGAGCTTATGAGACCAGTCATTATCAAAGTGAGCTCAAAAACTATGAGCGTGAAAAGCGTAAGCTCAAGAAATCCCTCCAGCAGATGAAGGAAAAGAAGGACAAGAAAAAGGGCAAACCTAGAAAGATGAGCGCTTCTGAGTACCGTATCGCAGGGGTGAAAACGAGTATCAACGTCAAGCAAAAGAAACTGCAAAAGGGTATCACACAACAAGAGAACAAACTAAGCCAGCTCAAACAACCTAAGCAAGTGACAGAAGACTACGACATCTCATTTCTAGCTCAAGCCAGTCTCCGTCCCAAAAGACAGCTGGTCATACCAGCCTACAGCGCCTTTGTCGGTGAGAAGCGCCTTTGGCAATCACAAGACTTAACGCTTAAAAGCGGTGACAAACTGGCTATCAAGGGCGCCAACGGTTCTGGAAAGACTACTTTTTTGAACTACCTGTACACAAGCCTGCCAACAGCCTACAAAGTCGGTTATTTTCGCCAAAGCCATCTGGATTTTCTAGATAGCAATGACACGGTTTTAGCAGCGGTGAGTGAGAAGGCAGAGGGGCGTTTAGAGGAAAGTCAGTTGAGAACCTTGCTTGCTCTTTTGGATTTTAAAAGGGAGAAAGTCTTTCGTAAAATCAAAGACCTCAGCCGAGGTGAGCAGGTGAAAATCAGCTTTCTAGCTTTGCTGGTCAGCGACTTGGATGTCTTGCTGCTGGATGAGATTACCAATTTTCTCGATATGAAAACCATCGAAGCTTGCGAGAAGGTCTTGAATACTTTTCCAGGTATCTTGGTTTTTGTTAGCCACGATTATTACTTTATCGAGCATGTGGCGAATCGTGTCTTAGACATCAAAACATGGCAACAGGAGAATGATACTTAAAAAAAGACTTAGCTTTTTTGACATCAGGGCTTGAAATTTCCAAAAATCATGATATAATTAACCAGTAAACAATTAACTAGTTAAGTATATACTTGACCTAATGAGGAAAGGAAAACCATGAGAAGGAAATTAGTATGCTTACTGACTGCTATGACATTGGTTCTTGGCGTGTCGCTTGCCTTTAGCAAAACGAGCCACGCAGATGATAAGATAAAGGTAGTGACCACCTTTTACCCTGTCTACGAGTTTACCAAGGAAGTCATGGGAGATGAGGGAGACGTGTCTCTTTTGATTAAGGCGGGAACAGAACCGCATGATTTTGAGCCTTCCACAAAGGACGTTGCCAAGATTCAAAAGGCGGACAGCTTTGTCTACATGGATGATAACATGGAGACTTGGGTCAGCTCTGTCAAGAAGACAGTCGGCGACAACTCGAAGTTTATCAAAGGTACAGGGGATATGCTCCTTTTAGCTGGTAGCGAAGAAGAGCACGAAGAAAGCGGCAAAAGCCACAGCCACGCCTATGACCCACACGTTTGGCTCTCTCCAAAACGTGCCAAAACCGTCGTTGAAAATATCCGTGACGGCTTGATTAAAGCCTATCCAGACAAGAAAGAGACCTTTACTAAAAATGCTGCCGCTTACATCACCAAGCTAGAAGCACTGGATAAGAGTTATGAAACAGCGCTCTCAAAAGCTAAACAAAAGAGCTTTGTCACACAGCACGCAGCCTTTTCTTACCTTGCCCTTGACTACGGGCTCAATCAAATCGCTATCACAGGTGTCAGCCCTGAGACAGAACCAACCGCAAAACGTCTAGCAGAGCTTGCTAAATACATCAAAAAATACGACATCAAGTACATTTACTTTGAGGAAACAGCCTCAAGTAAAGTCGCTAAAACCCTGGCGAATGAAGCAGGTGTCAAAACAGCAGTGCTCAACCCTATTGAGAGCCTAACCAGCAAGCAAGAAAAAGCTGGCGAGTCTTACATCTCTATCATGAAATCAAACCTCAAAGCCCTTCAAAAGACAACATCTGTCAAGGGGAAAGAGATTAAGGCAGAGTCTGACGCAAGCGAAAAAACAGTTGAAAATGGCTACTTCAAGACAAGTGCTGTTAAAAATCGCACCCTGTCTGACTGGAGTGGTAATTGGCAGTCTGTTTATCCTTATCTTGAGGATGGCACACTTGACCAAGTCTGGGACTACAAGGCAAAGCTCAACAAGGACAAGACTGCCGAAGAGTACAAAGCCTACTACACCACAGGTTACAAGACAGATGTCACCAACATCAGCATTGATGGTAGCAAAAACACCATCACCTTTACACAAAATGGTGAAAAGAAAACCTTTACCTACAAATATGTCGGCTACAAAATCTTGAAGTATAAAAAAGGCAATCGAGGTGTTCGCTACCTCTTTGAAACAGAGGATAAAGACGCTGGCGAGTTCAAGTATGTCCAGTTCAGCGACCACGGTATCAAGCCACAAACAGCTGCGCATTTCCACCTTTTCTGGGGCAGTACCAGCCAAGACGACGTCCTAAAAGAAATGGACAACTGGCCAACCTACTATCCTGAAAAACTCTCAGGACACGACATTGCCCAAGAAATGGTAGCTCACTAAAGAGAATCTAAAAGACTAGAAGTTAATGCTTCTAGTCTTTTTTGGTAGGTAGAATAAAAAAACTCGCTTCCGTAGAAGAAACGAGTTTTGTATTAGCACATTTAAGTAGCAAATGGTTTTGCTTATTTGAGACCGTATTATCCAAAAATTATATATGATATGGGCAAATACCTTTTAAAATAAGGGGTTAACGGATTTTAATTTTAAAAAATTTTATATACATTAAGTATTTATAAATATATACGGTACCAAAAAGGTACCAAAAATATTAAGTTTCGGAGCTTATAAAATAATGAAATCTCACTCAATTATGTTGAGCCTTTTTTATTGACTTTTTTTATATATATGAGATAATTAAATAAATTACATAAAGGAGTTACATAAATGGTAGTTGCAGAAAAAAATAGAGCCGTCACTTTTCAAGCTAATAAAGAATTAGTAAGTGAGGCTAAAGAAGTTTTAAATAAAAAGAATTTGACATTATCACATGCTTTAAGATTATTTCTACAAAATGTTGTTGTTACTAATGAAATTGACTTGTTGAACGAAGAAGAACTAGAAAAAGAGAAGTTATTTAGACAACTTCAAGGAGAAATAAAGCAGGCTATAGATGATTATGAAGCTGGTGTAAATACTTATTCAGCTGAAGAGGTGAGAAAACGTCTTGGATTATAAAGTGAGTTATAACACTGGTGCTTTGGAAGCATTGGTAGAAATAAAAGAATATATAATTAATAATTTCAAGTCAGAAACATCAGCGAAAAAAGTAGTTGATAATATCATGCAAAAAATAAGTGCTTTAGAGATTTTTCCTGAAGTAGGGTTTGATGCTGATGAAAGATTTGGAAAAACTTTAGATAAACGTCATAAAACCAGAGGTTTAACAATTGGGAAAGATTATATAGCTTTATATTTTGTTGATGATGAAAAAAAGGAAGTTATCATTACCCATATTGTCTCAACTCGAAGTGATTATGTAAAATTGTTCAAATAGCAATCTAAAAGCCTTAGTAGTAAAACTAAGGCTTTTAAGGTGATTTTAGTTAGGAGCAAAATTAGTTCGGGCTGTTTAGATAATCTCAAGGCAGAGCCGACCCTGTATTGATAAACAATACCTTTGAGCAAACTGTTACCAATCACTCCACTTTCTCCTAGAGTAAAAGCTGAGAACCCTTCGGGGATTTAACTGAGGAAACTCAGGGGCAGCACCTCTACCTAATTCTCACAAAGAGAATTCTTTGAATGAGTTGTCACCAACTCAAACTCAGTCTCAACTTGTTTCTAAAGTATCACTTTTTATTATCTTTTGCAAGTCTTTTATAGACATTCATATGTTCAATAGGTAACATCGTATCCATTGTTTTTATTAGTCTGTGATAAATGGCATAACGAGTATTAGCATTGGAGATATCAGCAATAAACTCTTGATACCCTTCAATATAATCTTCTTCATTAGTTGGTAAAATGCCTATCATCATCTTTGACTTATCTTTTGGGTCAATATCATATCCAAATCTGATATTATAATTAGCCAGTTCATTCTTAATACGATAAAGCTGTAAGCTATTATCGTGAAAATTAGTAAATTCTGGCACTTCAAATATTGACCTATCAATTTGTAGATTGTCAGATACTTCAGTATGGGAATAAACCCACCAAAGCAGAAATAAAAGATTCTTACCAGTATATATTGGCTCTATGCCACCTTTATCTTTTTTTGATAAGTCATGATGAAAATAGTAAAAGACTTCCTTATTTGCCATTTTATGTACTCCTTGCATTAAAAAATTTATTCCATGGTCTACTTGACAGCAAGTAACCCATGCTATTTTTTTCTAATTTGTCGGTTGTCAGCTCTTCAGTCTGACAACTCGTCAAATTTAGTCTAAATCGCATGGCTTGCTATCAAGTAGCTTTCACGGCATAAAAGTGATACTAGCTATTTTTGTCGACAAGATTTTTAACTTGCCTAACAACTGTCTTAGCTAACCCTATTGGGCTTAAGCTATTGACAAATGAAAGTGTGTTTTGGAAAACTGGCTTTGGCATAAATTCTTTGAGCAACTTTATGTTTGTCGTATAAAGTGACTCCGTCAATAACCATATGGGGCATGCCTTCTTTTTGCCATTTTGCAATAGTAGTCGTTGAAACGTCTAGCCAACGGCATAAACCAGACATGCGAACCATTGGCTTATAAAGTTCCTTATCTTCAAGGGCTTTTTCAATGGCGGTTTGTACCATGTTATCGTAGCGAGCTAATAGCTCTTTTTCTTTTCGTTTAGGTAATTGTAAAATGAATTCTTCTGCCATTTGCAGGTTCTCCTTTTTCTTAAAATCATTATCCAGTGCGTCAAATCGGACAAACGTTTCTTGTTCTTCTAGTGTGTAAGCCATAGTTGACCCCTTTCTTTATTGTATAAGCTTCGAATATTAATTACTCATTTCGTGTAATTTGTATTTATTTTAAACCCTTTTTGGGTTTTTGTCAACAGTTTTTTCTCTTTTTGTGTAATTTGTGTTATAATGTCTCAAAAAGGAGAATACGTAAATGACAAATTTTCAATTTCTTGTAAAAGAAAGTAAGAAAAGCTTGACTGAAATAAGTCACGAAACAGGCATTAGTTACTCAACATTAGGTAATTATAATCAGGGTACTAGAACACCAAAGAAAGAGAATGCCAAAATCCTTGCCGACTACTTCGGTGTCTCTATCCCTTACTTACTAGGGCTTGATGATAATCCTAATCTCATAGACCCAGGAGCACCTAAAGAAGTTCTGAAAGGTTTTGCCAAGATACTTCAAGGAAAAAGTAGCATAGACAATAAAATCACCAAATGGACGCCTTTTGGTGATGAATTAGCTATCATACTTAAGGAAATCAATCAGTCAGAATTATTAGCTGACTATATTGATTTCCTAGCAAGTAAAAAAGACTTCAACCCTATTTTGGTTAAAGCTATTAAGGAATTTATAGCCGACGAAAAACAAGGACTAATTCCTTTTCTGATTAACAAGTCAGGGGGAGAAGACTCACCTTATCACTACGTATGGCAAGCATGGGAGAACTCTGACGAATACAAAAGAAGAATGGCTGAAAAGCATAAAAAATAATTGTAACAACTCGTAATTTCTTTATTTTATAAGCTTCGAAACCTAAAAAATAAAGGAGAAATTACAATGTCTATTATTAAGTACAAGGCTAAAAAGTCTAAAACAGGCTATCTTTACAAAGTTAGAATTTACCGAGTGATTGACGGAAAACGTCATGATTATTTTAAAAGCGGTTTTAAAACACGTAGAGAAGCAAAAGAACATGAAGCTATGATTTATCATAAAAAATCAACAGGAGAGCTCTCAGAGCTTCTCAGAGCCTCTGAGAGACGTTTTGAGGGAGTTTTTGAAGAATGGTTTAGAACGTATCAAGATACCGTAGAGAGGACGACAAGCGTTCGTACTGATGATATTTTTAGGCTCCATATTTTACCAACACTAGGAAATGTTGCAATTTCAAAAATAACTCCTTGGCAATGCCAGGAGTTTATTACGGAAAAAGGAAAGACCTTTAGAAATATTAAGCAAATAAAATCTTATGCTAGTCAAGTTTTTTCCTTTGCGGTTAAGATGAAATTGATTGCTGAGAACCCTATGAGAGACGTTACCTTACCTAAAAGAGAGCAAAAACAGTCTGATAATTTTTTCAATGTTGATGAATTACACGAGTTTTTAGGTATTGTGAAATCGGAAGAACCTTATAAGAACTATGCTTTATTTAGATTATTAGCTTATAGCGGTTTAAGGAAAGGTGAGCTTTACTCTTTAAGGTGGTCTGATATGAATTTTGATAAACAGATATTATCTGTCACCAAAAATTTAGGGCGGATAAAAGGAAAAGCAGTCGAAAAAAGTACTAAAAATAGATTTTCAGTACGTCAAATTCCTTTAGATATTGAGACAGTTTCTATCTTAAAAGAATGGAAACAGCAAAGTAAAAAAGAAAAAGGGCAACTTTCAGTTACTCCATTAATTGATAATGATTATATGTTTACGTTTGTTGATAGAGACGGAAAAATACAGCCTTTGTATCAAGATTATATCAACAGCATATTGAAGCGTATTATCAATAAACATAATTTAAAGAAAATCACACCTCATGGGTTTAGGCATACTCATGCAACCTTAATGATAGAAGTAGGAGTAGACCCAGTTAATGCTGCCAAGCGGTTAGGTCATGCTAGTAGTCAAATGACATTAGATACCTACAGTCATGCCACAGAAGCAGGAGGAGAACAGACAATAAAAAAATTTGCTGATTATCTCAAAAAGTCAAATAATTAATTTTCCAAGACGGTACCAAAAACGGTACTAAAAATAAAAAAAGCCAATTTCGACTTCTCGAAAATGGCTTAATATCAACGTTTTCAGATGATAAATGCGGTTTCTTATTTGAGACCGTATTTTTTGTTGAAACGATCCACACGTCCGTCTGCTTGAGTGAATTTTTGACGACCTGTGTAGAATGGGTGTGAATCTGATGAGATTTCAACACGGATAAGTGGGTATTCAGCACCTTCAAATTCAACAGTTTCTTTAGAAGATTTTGTTGAACCGCTAAGGAACTTGTAGCCAGTAGTAGTGTCCATGAAGACAACTTGACGATATTCTGGATGGATATCTTTTTTCATGTTTAACAATTTTCCTTTCTGCCATAGCTCTTGTGAGCCATAGTTTATTAACTATTACATTCTATCAAAACTTGCCAGACTTGACAAGTCTTTTTAGCGAATTTTTTGACGGATAAGAAAAAGTCACTCCAAAAATAAATGAAATATTAGTTTAATATTATTTTAATGTTTTCAATCTCTTTTTCATCTTATTAAAATAAACTTGTGTAACAATAAGAGGTTGTTACTATAACATTATAAACAAATGAAAGAGAGGTCATTATGTCTTCTGAAAAACGTTTGAAGGTGATGGTTGTTTTTGGGACACGACCAGAAGCCATTAAGATGGCTCCTTTAATTTTTCAGTTGAAAAAGGAAAAACATTTATTTGAGACCAAGGTTGTGGTGACGTCACAGCACAGGGAACTTCTTGACCAAGTGTGTCAGGTGTTTGGAATAGTGCCTGATTATGATTTGGATGTCATGAGTGAGCGCCAGAGTTTGGTGGATGTGACGACAGTCATTCTTGAAAAAATGGACGCTGTGCTCAAAAAAGAACAGCCTGATATGGTTTTGGTTCATGGTGACACAGCGACAGCCTTTGCTGCTAGTCTAGCGACTTTTTACAATCACATTAAGCTGGGGCATGTCGAGGCTGGGCTTCGCACTTGGGACAAGCTCTCACCCTGTCCAGAGGAGATGAATCGTCAGCTGACCGACGCTATGTGTGATGTTTACTTTGCACCGACTGCTAAGAGTAGAGCTAATCTCCTGCAAGAAGGACGAAACAAAGATGCTATCTTTGTGACGGGAAATACAGTGATAGACACTTTGTCTCTGACTGTCAGCGACTCTTATCACCATGAGCTGTTTGATAGACTTGATAGCAATAAACGCTTTATTTTATTGACCATGCACCGCAGAGAAAGTCACGGTGACGCCATGAAAGAGGTGTTTGAGGCTATCTATGAGGTGAGTGCAGAGTATGAGGACTTGGAGATTGTCTTTCCAGTACATCCAAATCCTAATGTGCAAGCGCTAGCCAAGCAGATGCTAGATGGCGTTGAGCATATCCATCTCATCTCACCGCTTGATGTGGTTGACTTTCATAATATCGCACGGCGCAGTTATTTCATCATGACCGACTCAGGTGGTGTGCAAGAAGAAGCGCCGTCACTTGGTAAGCCTGTCCTTGTCTTACGTAAGGAAACAGAGCGCCCAGAAGGCGTGCAGGCAGGCACCTTGCGTTTAGTTGGTACTGACAAGGAAACGATTAAAAGCGCTATGCGAGAGCTCTTAGGTGATAGAGAGTGTTACAACCGCATGGCAAGGGCGCAAAATCCTTATGGAGATGGCTGTGCGTCAGAGCGTATCACACAGGCACTCGCCTATCATTTTGGACGAGCAGAGCGCCCGCTAGATTTTGCAAGTGGGGTGAGTGATGAATAAGCAAAGACATTTGTTAATAGAGAGTGTGGTCTTATCGGCTGGATTACTGTTTTTGCTCATTTATGACTTTTTGGTGGATAAGCCTTTTTTGTCGAGTTTGCTTTGCCTACTTGCCTTGGCTTTAGTGAGCAATCTTTTCTTGAGTACGCTCTTAGTTGCGTGGCTGACGCTTTTGTCAATAGCCCTTGCAGTCATGATTTTGTTGTCTGGTGTGAGCTTTATGGCAGGCATGTCTCTTTTTTTGCTGGTGATTAGCTTTCCCTTGGCATTGACACTAGGCAATTGCTTGGTGGCTTATTACCACACGATAGTCTCTAAGGTCACTACAAAGGAAAAGCAGGCTGAAGCTGCCTATAAGGTCTTGCTTGAGGAGACGAGAATTTCAGGGAGTCACCTGCAAATTAGTCTCGTTCATTGGGCGCACAATGACTATTTTTATCAAGTGCACTCCAAGGAATATCGCCGTATAATTAAGCACATGGCGGATACTCTAGAGCGCTTTGTCGGTTTAGAAGACAGTGTCTACTATCTCTCAGACGGTGATTTTTTGATTTTATCGACAGACGATAGTAAGGACTATGAGAAACTTATCCGTCAAACCTTGTTGCCTCAATTGCAAGCAGAGCTGTTTATCAATAAAAGCAGTCATCACAGCCTGCAATACCAGAGTGCTGTTATGAGTATGAGGAGCTCATTTGAAGCGGATACGATGTCCTTTTCAAAAGTACAGCATTTGTTAAAGCGCATGCTAGAGACCGACTTAATCATAGAATATTGAAAGGAGTAGCAGATGTTAGTTGAGGTATTTCATGTTCTGGTGTGGATTGTCAGTATCCTCTTTGCGCTGAATTTTTGCGTGCTCGCTATTTGTTATCTAGTGATTTACAATCGGGTCAATCATCACTTTAAGGCGGTGAAGCATGATTAGTCAGCTTTCTATCATAGTGACCTTGGTGTCTATCTGGCTGTCGCTTTTTTGGGCGCTCTTGACTCTTTCTTCTGCCACCCATTTTTGGCTCAAGCACAGCAGATTTGACGTTGACCTATCGCCACTAGAAGAATATCCGATGATTAGTGTTGTTGTGCCTGCGCACAATGAAGAAGTGGTCATTGCAAAAACCATGCGAGCGATTTTAGAGATGAATTATCCAAAAGACTCCATGGAAGTTTTGCTCTTTGCAGATAACTGTAGCGATGCGACCTTTTCAGAGATGGAGCGTGTCAAGGCAGACGCCAAGTATAAAGGTCACACCATTCGCCTAATAGAGCGTCAAGGCACAGGCGGAAAAGCTGGTGTCTTAAACGATGCGCTAAAGCTAGCAAAGGGCGACTACATCGCTGTCTACGACGCAGACGCTATGCCAGAAGCAAATGCACTTTATTTTTTGGTCAAAAAGATTTTAGAAAACAAAGACGACTATGTGGCTGCTTTTGGGCGCAATAAAACTCGCAACGCTAAGCAAAATCTCTTGACCCGCTTTATCAATCAAGAAATCATCACCACACAGCGTGTGCAGCATGTGGGCAGTTGGCATTTGTTTAAAATTGGGCGTATTCCAGGGACGAATTTTCTCATTGAAAAGGCTTTTGTTGAGAGTATTGGTGGCTGGAGTTCGGGAGCTTTGACAGAGGACACCGACATTTCCTTTAAGATTATGGAAAAAGGCAAACTCATCGCTCTCGCCTACAATTCAGAAGCTTTTCAGCAAGAGCCAGAGACGCTAAAAACCTACTACATGCAGAGAAAACGCTGGGCAAAAGGCAATTACGAGGTGGTTTTCAAAAATATTCGCCATCTCTTTAGACCCAGCAATTGGCGGGTCAAGCTAGAAGTTGTCTACTACACTTGTACCTTCTTCTGGTTCAATGCCGCTATTGTCCTATCAAACATCATCTTTGCGTCTAATCTTATCACACTTGTTGTCAGACAATTTAACGATGAGGTGACTCTGCCTTTTACCTTTAACGGCAGCAATCTTTATTTGGAGCAGATGTTGTTTTTTAATTGGCTACTGATGATTTTGATTTACCTTTTGCAGATTCATCTAGCGATGGCAACACAATTTGGGCAGGCAACGTCTCACCAGCTTTGGATAGCCTTGCTTGCTTATTTTACCTATTCACAGTTATTTATTATCGTATCCATTGACGCTCTTGTATCGCTCACCTTAGACAAGGTGCTCCAGCGTGACGGGACAAAATGGGTGAAAACAAAACGCTTTTCAGGTTAGGAAGTTATGAGGAGAACGAAATTTAGATTTATTTGGTTTATAGTAGCACTGGTCTTACTTTCTGTGATTTTTCTACGAGCGAGACAGACCAACGACAAAGTGCTAAAGTCCAACCTTTACAAGGAATGGACGCAACGATTTTTGGTGACAAAGGGTGATACAGCCTACATCAAAACGACAAACGACGAGACAAAAGACGTGGTTTTGTCGGAGGCGCAGGGATATGGGATGTTGATTTCTGTTGAGGCAGCCGAGGAGGGATTAGCCAGCAAAAGTCAGTTTAATCATCTCTATCACTACTATCTCAGCCACCGTGATGGAAGCAGTCAGCTCATGTCTTGGCGACAAATT
Organism: Streptococcus hyointestinalis; assembly: GCF_011039275.1. Classification (GTDB taxonomy): domain Bacteria; phylum Bacillota; class Bacilli; order Lactobacillales; family Streptococcaceae; genus Streptococcus; species Streptococcus hyointestinalis_A. The sequence goes on along the minus strand of NZ_JAAKGB010000001.1, from coordinate 1,423,125 downwards.
ATCTCTGGGCAAAAAGAGACCTCACAAAAAAGCAACGCAACAGACGGCGACCTCTACATCGCCTATGCGCTTATCCGAGCGGCTAAGCTTTGGAATGATGAGGAATATAAAAAGCAAGCGAAGCGCTTGCTTGCCGACATCTTGGTCTATAATTACAACAGCACGCAGGAAGTGCTGACGGTAGGCAATTGGGCGACAAAAGACAGCAAGTATTACAACCTCGTCCGAACATCAGATGTACTTCCTGAGCAATTTAGCAGTTTTTATGAGCTGTCAGGAGACGAGCGCTGGCTGACTATCAAGGATAACATGCTTGACAAATTGACCCTCGTTAGTCAAAAGGTCAAGACGGGCTTAGTGCCTGACTTTATTTGGCTGGAGGACGGCAATGTCAAGGTCGCTTCAAGTAATGACGTAGCAAATGAATTTGACGGCAGTTATTCTTACAACGCCTGTCGTCTGCCTTACAATCTAGCCCACAGCAAGGACGCTAAAAGTCAGCAGGTGTTAGGCAAGATGATGACCTTTTTCATGAGTAAAAACCATGTCTACGCTGGCTACGACCTAGCAGGACACGCCCTCACCAAGCAAAATGCGGGTAGTTTTTCAGCGCCGCTGCTTTATGCTGGCAGCCAAAACACAGACTATCAAAAATTGGTCGAGGAAAATCGCTATATTTTCATGACCAAGCTGTCTGGACAGTCCTACTATGACGCTACGCTAGTGACACTGGTCGCTCTTGAGACCTTATAAAAAGCCAATTGCTAAAAGCAATGGCTTTTTTCTAGGCAAATAAATCCTTTAATTCTTGGAAAATCTGCTCATTCTCAGCTAGGCTGTAGGAGTTGGCACCGCTAGCTAGGGGGTGTCCACCGCCGTCATGGCGCTTAGCAATGGTATTGATGACTTTTTCCTTACTACGCAGGCGCACACGGTAATGCCCGTCAGCCTGCTCCACAAAAATTGCCCACGTCTCAACGCTGTCAATCTTTCCAGGCACACCAACAATAGCAGCCGTCTCAGCGTCAGTCACATCAAAATGTTTGAGCGTTTCCTGCGTCAAGAGCACACGAGCAGCACCAGTTGGGTCAATCTCGAGGTGGTCAAAGACGTAGCTCTGCAATTTTGCTACCTTAAGTGAAAATGAATCCATCCGACGTGACAAAGCGGCAAAATCAAACTGAAACTGGCGCAGAAAACTTGCAATAGCAAGCGTCTTACTAGTTGTTGCAGGGTAGAGAAAGCGTCCTGTATCTCCGACAATCCCCGTATAGAGCAGGCGTGCTGCCTCATCAGACAGACTGAGTCCAACGGTCTGTGCAAAATCGCAGATAATCTCACTAGCGCTTGAAGCAGTCGTATCCACATAGCAGATGTCACCGTAGACATCATCGTTTGGATGGTGGTCCATCTTGATCAGAAATGCCCCTTTGGTATAGCGCTTATCGTCAATGCGAGGAGTGTTGGCTGTATCTGTCACAATGACCAAGGCGTCCTTGTAGTCGCTGTCGGCTACCTCGTCCATTTGTGCCACCCAAGACAGACTAGGCTCGTTGTAGCCCGTTGCAAGGACTCGCTTATCTGGAAAATTATGTTTGATAATCTCTTTCAGCCCTACTTGGCTACCCAGAGCGTCTGGGTCTGGCTTCATGTGACGGTGAATGATGATGGTGTGATAGTTTTGTATTTGTGCTAAAATCTCTTGAAACATACAATTCTCTTTTCTAACTAGCAGTTTTATTCATTATACCACAAATAGAGCGGGATATTATGAGAGAAGTCCTCATTTGAGCAGTTTTCCCCTTGAAATAATCCTTATTTTTGTTAGAATAGAAACAATATACTATTGAGACGGAGGATATAGTGTGAGTGCGATTGATTTTCACGCTTTAGCAAAAGCAGAACTACATTGTCATTTAGATGGCTCTTTGTCCATTCCTGTGATTCGTAAGTTGGCTAAAATGGCGAATGTGACGCTTCCAGAGAGTGACGCTGATTTAAAAGAGTGTATCACCGCTCCTAAGGATGCGACTAGTCTAGTGGATTATCTCAAAATCTTTGACTTTGTCCGTCCGCTCTTGCAGACAAAGGAAGCGCTGCGCCTAGCTGCCTATGACGTGGCGAGACAAGCTGCTAGTGAAAATGTCCTCTATATCGAGGTACGATTTGCCCCAGAGCTCTCAATGGATGAGGGGCTCACTGCCAAGGAAACCATAGAAGGCGTGGTCGCGGGTCTCAAGGACGCCCAAGAGGAGTTTGGTATCGTTGCTAAGTGTCTAGCTTGTGGCATGCGTCAGTCTAGCGTGACACTTACCGAAGCGCTTTTTGAGGAAATAGCAGAGCTGGCTGCTGATGGTTTTGTGGGCTTTGACTTTGCTGGAGATGAGCACGGTTTTCCTCCAGAAAAGATTAAAGAACTCATCGCCTACACGCAATCGCTAGGTTATCCTATGACCTTTCACGCTGGTGAGTGTGGCTGTCCAAACCACATCACAGACAGCATTGCACTAGGTATCAAACGCATGGGACATGTGACAGCTATTTGCCAAGAGCCAGAGATTTTAGAAGAGTTTGTCAAGGCTGGAGTGACTGCAGAGCTGTGTCTAACCAGCAATCTCCAAACCAAAGCCGCACAGACAATAGCTGATTTTCCTTATCTAGACTTGGTCAAAGCTGGCGCTAAACTCAGTATCAATACCGACAACCGCACCGTGTCTGATACCACCTTAGCAAAGGAATACCAGCTCTTTCACGATTATTTTGGGGTTGATGTGGCTCATTTTCTAGAGTATAATCAAATGGCGCTTGACGCTGCCTTTATCAATCAAGACCAAAAAGAAGCGTTGAAAGCGAAACTTTTAGAAAATTATCAGCCTTTCTTAAAATAAACTGTCAAATCAACTGAAATTATGCTAAAATAGAGCTAATAATAGGGAGGAACTTATGGCTTTAGCAAAAATTATTTACGCCAGCATGACTGGTAATACAGAAGAAATCGCAGATATCGTCGGACAGAAACTAGAAGAACTCGGACACGACGTTGAGGTTGATGAGTGTACAACCGTTGACGCTAGTGACTTTGAGGACGCAGACCTTGCCATTGTAGCCACTTACACCTATGGCGATGGTGACCTGCCAGACGAGATTGTCGACCTTTACGAAGATTTAGCAGACCTTGACTTATCAGGGAAAATCTACGGTGTGGTCGGCTCTGGAGATACCTTCTACGATTATTTCTGTAAGGCTGTTGATGACTTTGAAGAACAATTTGCACAAACAGGTGCTGAAAAAGGCGCTGAGAGTGTTAAAGTCGACCTAGCAGCTGAAGATGAGGACATTGAGAAATTAGAAGCTTTTGCAGAGACCTTATCTGCTAAGCTAGGATAGAGGGAGCTAGCTATGAGTTGTCAGCTTTAGGGCAAAAAACTCATAGTTTTTTATACGCTTATGACAAAAAAACGTTTCCAACTCCCCTACAAATGGATTGAGCGGCTGCTGATTATTTTTGGGCTCCTCTTGGTGGTGAGCTATGCTAGCGTTTATCTCATTCATAACTGGGATAAATTGCTAAATCTGAGCGAGACGTCAAAGAGTATCACGGATTTTTTACAGCGTTTTCGCTCACCAACATGGACTAATTTTGCCATTCTCACTCTGCTAACAGCAGTGACTGCAGCCATTCCCTTTATGTCCAATGCTGCCTTTGCGATTTTTAATGGGATGACTTTTGGTCCTTTTATTGGCTTTGCTATGACCCTAACGGCTAATCTTCTTGGTAACTTTGGCTTAATCCAAATCTTAAAGGTCTTGCCCCTCTCTAGGCAGGATTCAAAGGTCAATGAACACCTCAAAACCTTAGACAAACTCCCAGACCCCAAGTTGGCTATTGCGCTTGGCTATATGTTTCCCATCGTTCCTACCATTTTAGTCAACTATCGTATCGTCGAGATGAAGTTGAGCTTTAGAGAGTGGCTGCTGTTGGCTAGTGTCGGCTTAGCGCCTCTAAGTCTTCTCTACACGCTAGGCGGAACGGCTATTTTACGAGGTAATACCAAACTGCTGGTTGCTATTATCGTGATTGGCGGACTTGCCTTTATTGGGTTTAAAATCTTCCAGAAGAAAGGACACCACAAACATGAATCTCACAGACACACGAAAAGCCATTGATGTGCTTGATAATGACTTAGTCGCTCTGCTAGAGAAGCGCATGCAGCTTGTTTCTGAAGTTGTCGCTTACAAAAAAGCAACAGGCAAGGCAGTTTTTGATAAAGAACGTGAAGAAGCTATCCTTGAAAAGGTTGCTGCACGTGTTACAAACAAGGACTTTGAAGAAACGGTCGTTGCGACTTTTTCGGACATCATGAAACAATCACGCCTCTATCAGGAAAAACAATTACATGACTAGATTAAAAGAAAGTAGTGCTGTCTTTGTCGGTGCTACTCTTGGTGGTTTGGCACGTTATTTACTAGGGCTTTACCTGCCGACCTTAGCTGGTTTGTCGTTAGGTACGCTCTTTGTAAATTATCTAGGAACCTTTCTCTTGGTCTTTTTTGTCAAGGGATATCTAAGTCAAAAAGGGTTATCATCATCTTTGCAGCTAGCACTAGGCACTGGCTTTTGTGGCAGTTTCACTACCTTTTCAAGCGCCATGCTGGATTTATTCAAGCTGCTAAGAGCAGGGAATTATCTTGCTTTTGGCTCTTATAGTTTTTTGATAATCGTTGGTGGCTTGTTGGTTGCTTACTTGTCTTATTGCTTGCTTACGAGCGTGGAGGGTAGACCGTGATTGTTATTTATATGATGTTTTGCTGTGCTATCGGTGCACTTTTACGCTTTTTTCTATCAAGGCTCAACAGGCAGCAAGTCTATCTAGGTACTTTTTTAGCAAATATGCTAGGCTGTTTTTGTCTTGGTCTCGTTTACCGTTGTGTACCAGACAGTCCGGCTTACACCATTCTTGCAACAGGTTTTTGCGGTGGCTTGACCACCTACTCTACCTTTCAAGCTGAACTGTTAGCGCTGTTTAAAAGCCCTAAAAATCTAGTGATTTATCTGGCGACGACCTATGTTTTTGGCTTTTTAGCGATTTGTATCGGTTATTTTCTTCCATTTGCTTTACAGAAATAACTGGGTATGATATACTACTAAGAGTGTGTAATGGACACACAAAAAACGGCTAATCCGCTGGGACAAGAACTTTATGATTAGCAAGAGAAGGAGAAAAAAATAATGAATCCATTGATCCAAAGTTTGACAGAAGGTCAACTTCGTACTGACATCCCATCATTCCGCCCTGGTGACACTGTGCGTGTACACGCAAAAGTTGTCGAAGGAACACGTGAACGTATCCAAATTTTTGAAGGTGTTGTTATCTCTCGTAAAGGTCAAGGCATCTCAGAAATGTACACTGTTCGTAAAATTTCAAGCGGTATCGGTGTAGAACGTACTTTCCCAGTACACACACCACGTGTTGACAAAATCGAAGTGGTTCGTTACGGTAAAGTACGCCGTGCTAAACTTTACTACTTGCGTGCATTGCAAGGTAAAGCAGCTCGTATCAAAGAAATCCGTAAATAATCTGATACTCTTGTATCAAATCTGCCTTTTGGCAGATTTTTTACTAGACCCCTTAGTTCAATGGATATAACAACTCCCTCCTAAGGAGTAGTTGCTGGTTCGATTCCGGCAGGGGTCATTATTAGGTGAATATAAGTTAATTTAAAATAGCAGAATGCGATTAAATCAAGGTTTGTATTTTTTGTAAAGGTATAGTTCAGAGAATTTTTTGTGCCAAATTTGTGCCAATTAACGATAAAATAAAGGATATTAGTTAGCACTAATGTCTTTTATTTTGTTGTTAAGGTTGCTAAGTTGTGTTGTTTCCTGCTGATAGCTCTTGACGAAAAAGAGAATAATTTGGTAGAATTAAGATAAATTTAAGTTTATTTAGAATAATGGAGTATTTTATGAAGAAAAAATTCTTTGGTGTTGTGTTGACTGTCTTGGCGTTATTTGCATTGACTGCTTGTACAAGTCTTAGCGGTAAGTATTATAAGATAAATGAGAGTTCTTCGGGAGCTTATGAGGGATTTGATGATGATACTTATTTTAACTTTACAGATAAGAGTTTTACAGCTATCTCAGATGGTAATGAAGAAGGAACTGGAGTTATAGATAACGACAAATCTACATTGACCTCAGGTCAGTTTGTTTTAACTTATACTTTGAAAGATGATGTGCTGATTGTCACTGATGGCAAAGACACAGCTAAGTATGTACAGAAAGACTCTGACTTGTACCATTCTTTATCTAAAAAGAATATAGCTAAGAAAAATGCAGAATGGGATTTAAAGAGTGCAGAAGAAAACTATGAAAAAGCATTTGAGAAAGCACAAAAAAGAGTAGTGTTAGATTTTAAGAAGAAATATTTAGGAACTTACAAAAATAGTAATGTCGAAGTTGTATTTAATGCAGAAGAGTTTTCTTATAAGAGTTTGTTAAATGATTCAAGTTCTTCAGATACAAAAACTGAGAAATATAAAATAAATATTGTATCAACACTACATGATAGTGATGACTTTACAGCTAATGATTGGAGAACAGCAAAAGAACAGCTTGATAAGATTGAAACATGGTCTGATTATATTAAGTATAATAGTAAAGGCGAAATCTTAATCTCGTATGGTGGTGATGATTTAGATAACTATGAGATTTATTTTACTTTTGACAAAGATAATAAGACACTTACTAGATTAAATAATCGTTATGGTGGTGGTCCGCTTGCTATAGATATGGGATTTGATAGTGATGATGATAAATTAGTCAAAGAGTAAATTGAAAGTACATAAAAAGGAAGATTAGAACACTTAATCTTCCTTTTTTGTTTATCATTCTGCTGTCATTTTAATTTTTTAAATTCTTCATCAACATAGCCTTCAAACCTTGAGTCGATATTAAAGTGTTTTAAGAACTGATGTGTGTTCCAGTATTCTTTTGGCGTGGATGAGGTATAATGTTTGATATCATAACTTATACGTCCTTTTTCAGCCTCTGCTTCGAGTTTATAGTAATAATTGGCAGATGCAAGAGCATTAAAACGGTGCTCTTTTTTAAAATGTTCAAATTCGTGTAACAGGACGTTTATTGTTGTGAGTTCATCCATACTTTTGTCTAAGAAGATAACTTTTAGGTTATCTTCGTCAAGGTGTCTCCCTTTACTTTTGGGAAGGTCGGTGTAGAGGATAGTAATCCCTAACTTTTTAATTTCTTCACTTAATTCCTTTAGCTTTCTCATCAACTTGATTAAGGCTCTCCAGATAAATTTTTAGTACTTCTTTCATATTTTCACGTTCTTCATCAGTAGGAGGTTTGCCGTTAAAGCCAAGTGAGCGACTAATTGCGTCATCAAGTTTTTTATCGTCGATAATATTAGCATTTCTTACATCGGTATTGCCTAGAAGGTAATCGGTAGAAACATTAAAAAAAATAGCAAATTTTTCAAGAGTTGCAGCTCTTGGTTTTGTTCTTCCGTTTTCCCATTGAGCATAGGTCTGTTGCTTTATATTAAGTTTGGAAGCTAATTCTTTTTGTGTTAATCCTGCTTCTGCTCTTAATAATTTTAAACGTTCTGGAAACATACTATCTCCTTTCAAAAAATATTTTTGTTTTTTTTACAAAATAGGGTTGACAGTACAGTTATTTAACTGTATAATATATTTAACAGTTAAATAACTGTTAAAAGTACCTTGAATATTATATCAAAGATTGCGAGAAGTAAAGTAGGGGGAGGATATGGAAGATAAAAACATAGAATTGATTTTATTGAAGTTTCTAATTACAAAATATGAGATGGCAGAAAATATTAAATACAGTCTACCTCAAACAGATTCTCCTCTTATAGAAGAGCTATATAGTGAGGTAGAAATAATCTTTCAAAACCATAGAGAAGAATTGATGACTCTTATTGATAAAGTAATTAGTCGTCTAAATGAGTGATGGATAATAAACCATTCTTGATATTAACTTCTAATTCTTCGGTTAGATTTGCTAATCTGCCAGAGTAACCATATTCGTGAGCTAGGTATTCTCCATGATTAGAGATTTGAGTTTGTACAATATCCATAATGTTATGGAATTGTTCTAGAGTTAGTTGTTTCATAAAATTTTCCTTTCAGTAGTTATAGCGAAGAGATTGACTCTCAATCTTTTCTCCATACCTATTGAAAAACTAAAGAGAACTGTCATAAAAAGTTTTATATGTAAAATTAAGTAACAAAAAATGACATCTCTTGAACTGTTTTAAAAGGTAGTAGAACTTTGACAATTAAATAAAAAATGCGTCAGACAACCTGCTTCTAGGCAGTCCATCCAACGCTATAATAAAAACTTCGAACACTTTTATTGTAGCATAAAGACAGGAAAAAGTAAACGTTTATCAAAGAGCGTTTACTGTCTAAAAAGGTTAGCTGACTGTTGTGAGAGATTCATAACAGAATGCATTAGGTTGGTGTTCCAGTACCTGATTGAGATGAGTCTTATTTAATAGGTAAGGCATACAAAACATGGAAAACTGCTGTCCCTGGAGGGGATACGATGGGGTGACCGTTGGCGGTGTGTGAACCTTACTTAGTAAGGTTTGCTAAGAGGGTAAGGTAAAGGGGAGCACTTATTGAGTTAAGTGTAAACTAGGACTTATCCGTTACGAGTAGCTGTGTCGTGATGACATTGTGAAAGTGAGCATGCGAAGATACGAGCGTGCATCGGTGGTTGTTTTTCAGTTGCCGTAAAAAATGTTAGTGCTTTATACTGAAATGATTATTTTAGTATGAAAAGTTACTAGACAATTATCTGTTTGGAGGAGTAAAAAAACATTATAATAAATATTGACAATATTATTTTATAGTGTTATCCTATACCTAAGGATTGAATAATTTAATGGATTGTTTGTTCAGTGGGGAATTTAAATCTGAGTATTGTTTTTTATTATGTGAAAAGAGTAGGTTAAGTTCCTACTCTTTTTTATTTTTAGTTGCTGATGTTAACCAATCTACTTCTGGTTTCATAAGTAAGCGAGCATTTTTATATGCCATTTCAACTGTAAAGATGGTATTGACACGATAGCGTCCATTGATTTCTTCTATAGCTAATGACATTAGTTGACCATCTAGAGTAACAGGTAGTAGATAAGTAATCTTTCCTTTGTAATATTGTGGTACAGCGATACGATAGTTTCGCTTACACTTCGTGATAGTTAGATCTAAAGCTTGGTTTAGTAATGCATTTATGTAAGGTTTCCCTTTTTCCTGTAATTTAGAACTAAATCGATCAAAGTTATCGTTTAAGATATGATCTAGGTTTTTGATAAGTTCTTTAGTCGGGTCAAAGTAGATATCTGCAGGATTTGAAAAGAAGTTTACAACTTTTGGTGTTTTTGAGAAATGGCTCATAAAATCCCAGTCAGATACTTTTTTAAAACCAGATAAATGCCAGTGATAATCAGGGCTGCTATCATATGTGTTAAAGAGACAGATGATATCTTCACCATTTTCAGTCAGTAAACCAGTGTTAAAACAAGCAAAATCTTCATTTGGAGTAACTAATATGTAGGAGTCTCCGAGTTCAAATGCTTTTGAAAATGTATTTGTGATATAGCTATAGAGAATATTATTATCTCTGTTAGAATTTGCAGAAGTCCAGTTTTCTGGTTCAGCCAAATCTGCTAGTTCTTGAAAACGTTGATTTCTGATATTGTCAGTTCCTAAAAAAGCAAATTTCCATATGATTTCATCAGTGTCTTTTTTGATTAAGTATTTTTCTAAATTCATTGTAGCTATTCTCCTTATCAATTTCATTATATCATAATTTAGATAGTATTTTACTCTTGCAAACAGGTAATTGTCTAGTAATACGAAGTTAGTTTTATAGCAGCAAGATAGCTGAGGTTTCGTCCTTGTTTTTGTTGCTATTTTACTGGCTTTGTGGTGGAAGTAAGACTTATTTCCAGCTAGAGCTAGTAAAGATTAGTTAATGCTGTGTTATATATTTTACAGTATTGTTTTATTTTTACACTTAATATGTTAGAATGGAGAGGAAGGAAAATGATAGGAGAATATTCTACTATGGATTGGGTTACGCTGGGCGGTATAGCTATAACAGCAGGCGCAGTTATTACACTATTTGTTAGTAATATCAGAGATAATAGAGCTGTTATGCGAGAGTTTGAAATTTTATCAAAAGAAATTTCAAACGAGCGATTAATATTGTCAAATGAAAATACTGGTTTGTCAAAAGAACATGAGGATTTATCACGAGAGCATAAGTCTATAAAGTCTGACACAGGCTATATTAGAGATGAAATGCTTGCTGAAAAAATGGCACGTGAAAGTCTATATCGCAACACGTCTAATGCTGAAGAGATATTAGACAAATTAGACTTTATGCGAGAAGTAGTTATTCAAAATTCAGAGTTACATGCTGAAAACAAGCGATTAAGTAGTAAAGTTACTACACTGCAAAACGATAAGCAAGAGGTTTTGGACGAGAAAGCTGAAGAAACTCAAAAATTACTCACGACTATTAGCTCTTTTAGAAGTCAGTTAGCTGAGTTTGAAAACTACAGAGAAGCAGAAGAGATACAATCTTTGTTAAGAAAAATTGAAAATAGCTTATCAGAATACACAAATTAAATGCACATCAATTGTGCATTTTTTGTTTTAAGAAGTTTACTCATTGTAGCAGGCTTCTTAAAGCATATAGAATCAATATATGTTATAATAATCATAGAAAGAGTGATTAGAAAAATCAACAGAAAGGTGGTCTTTACATTGCAAGAGTCATTTGGAGAAACAGTTTTGGAATTGTCTAAAGAAGACATGCGTCATAATCCAAAAGAACCAGTTGTTAGAATGTATGATGACGACGAGTTAATCGGTAAGTTCTCGTTAAAAACATTAGAAGTCATTGAAAATATTGATATGGCTGATTATGATATTCGATTTGCTCAAAAAGAAATTAAGCGTAATCAATCTAATTGGCTTGAAACTTGGCGAGACTATGTAGGTATTCTAAATGCCTAGAAATGGCGAGATGAAAGATGGCTATTTAAAAGCAAAGGACTACAAAAAGGTTTCTGATTATGTTAAATAGAATGCTGAACGCTACCAAGCTATGTGGGATGAATTTCAATCTAGTGATTACTAATTTAAAGTCATGATGAAAGTCATGGCTTTTTGTTTTAAGAAGTCTACTCATTGTAGCAGGCTTCTTAAAGCATATAAAGTCAGTATATGTTATAATAACTATAGAAAGAGAGGTATGTGGTTATGGTTTATACGATAGAACAGATACAAGAAAAGATTATTCCACTAGCAGATAAGTATAACCTGCCTGTTATCTATCTTTTTGGTTCCTATGCAAGAGGTGAAGCTGATGACGATAGTGATATTGATTTAGTCATCGTTTCTAAAGGCTCTAATGCTTTAGGTTTTGCGTTTTATAAACTTTATGATGAGTTAGAAGCCGTTTTTGATGTAGGTGTTGACTTAATGACTTTGGAAGGACTGTCAACAAATACTACCTACATTGGTAAAGAAGTTTATAAGAGTTTCAAGAAGGATAAGGTATTACTATATGAGAAAAGAGCAGCTGGAACTAGATTATTCGTATCTTAGGCAGATGTTGAGCTTTGCGGAAGAAATTGAAAATACTCTTGGTAAAGTCAAGCATTATGGTATTGATATTTACGATGAGATGGTTGTTGCTTCATTAGCCATGCACATTGGGCAAATTGGTGAGCAATTAGATTCTAGAAAGTTATCAAGTGATATTCAGAGAAAGTATGCTGATTTATTACCTTGGTCTCAAATTAAAAGATTTAGAGATAAGGCTTATCACCATTATGGCGGAACCGATTCCTATGAAATTGTTCAAATTGCTATAAAAGATATTCCAGTTTTAATTGAAAATCTACAGATTATCATTAGGGATGTTGAAAAGGAGTTGGATGATTATTAGCTCAATTCAAGAACCCTAGAACAACTTTTTGTCATGATGAAAGTCATGGCTTTTTATTTTGGAAAAAGGAGAAAGATATGAGTGCTTTTGCAAGTCATTTGAGACAGCTTCGTAAGGACAGAGGAGCTAAAAAAGAAGATATAGCGACTTATTTAGGAGTAACGACAAGTTATTATAACAAGTTTGAAGCAGGTGCTAGAACACCTTCCTTGGAAGTTTTGGTCAAGCTCAAGACTTATTTTAGCTGCAGTTTGGATGAGCTTGTGGCTACTGAAGAAGAAAGTACATTAGTTGATCGTCAATTAGTTGTTTCTTATCGTGATTTGTATGATATGGGATTCAACGAGCGCTTGGCTCATGGCTTAATCAAAGAAGTTTATGACAGTTATCAAGCAGAAACTATTCCAAAAGCTAGTCTTGATAAGAAAGTGAAGTTTGTCTACAAGAAAGATGTTGTTGCTCTGTGTGATAAGCTCAAAGAGCAACTAGAGGAAAAATAACTATTTAGAAAGGTAAGTGAAAAGATGAAGCAGAAAGGAGATGTAACATGTAAAGTTATCAAAAAAGTGAGGTATGACAGTGAAAGCTTAGCTATTCCTGTCTATTTTTATGGTATAGCTATTTACAAGAAAAACAAAGAATGGTATCGTCCAATCTATCCTTTTTCTTGTGATGACAAGTCTCTTCCAGCTCTAAGGGAATTTGTAGAAGCTTATCAGGAAGAGTTACAAGATTTCTATAAAGAAGGTTACAATTATGATTTCAGTAGACATATCTGCGGTATTTCAGGTGACTCTAAAGACAAATTTAGAGAACGTTGGTTCAAGCGAGGGGTTATTATTTTTTAGGGATTAGCTATCCCTTTTGGTGAGAGTACAAAGAAAACGATAAGACAGACTTGTACTCTCTCTAAAAGAGATAGTAGATTTGCATGAGCAGATAATAGTAGAATATATTTCTCCTGATTAAAATTTTACCTATTTCTTTCTAATTTTTGATTTTTAGTAAAACATTTTTCCTTTATTATTTTTTGTTATTCTCTGCTCTTTCAAGTTAACTATCTTAGAAAAGGAGGTTATTATGATAGAAAGTAAAACATTTCTAAAGAAAACAGGGATAGTTCTTGCTGGTGCAGGAACTATTTTTTGTTTAGCCGTTACAACAAATACTCTTGTTGACACTTATCAAAAGTCACATGATTATGACATTCATTTGGCAGCTAAGCAGGCGCTAGATGTTTCAAATAAGCATTATAATCTTGTCTTTTACAAGCGTTCTTGTCCTATGTGCCGCTTTGGCAAACAGGCTGTCATAAAAGCAGGTGAAAAGAGTTCGTTGACGACTTTTTACGTTGATGTTGAGAGCGAAGAGGGACAAAAGTTGGTTGAAAAATACAGTATTAAGGAAGCGCCGAGCGTTGTTTTTGTCCGTGGAGACATGGTTGAGAAGTATTTGTATATCACTGAAAAAGATGGTAGCTATCAAGTAAACAAGGAGGTTTTAGAGAAATTTAATGATTGATATGGTTTCATTTTACAATAAAAAACTATTGCTGAAGGTTTTGAAAAAGAGTAATCCACGAACTTTTGTTACGATTTATCACAGTCCTGAAGCAAAGGAAGTTATATTAGTTAAGAGTACACGTCGTAAAGATGTGGCTTTTTCATTTAAATTAAATATGATAGCTAATGCAACTCTGGAAGACAATGTATCAGAGGGTGATTTTATCATATATGCTGGTGAGATTGTTCATCCCATGTATGATTACCTTCTAGAGTGCATTAAAGTAGCTAAACATATTCAAAAATGGGAGGTAGCACAGTGATTTTGTTATTAGGTCTTTTATTTATTGCAGCGGTGGCTTGTCGAGTCTCTGCAATGGCTGATAAAGCACTGGAAGAGATGCAGAAAGATAAAAGTGTAGAAAGGTAAAAAGATGTCAGAGAATATTAGAGCACCGTCATATAAATTATTTTATGTAATAATTAAAATAAATTCGAAGAAGATGACCGCAATGTCCTTAAACTAAAATTTTTTAAAAGAAAAAGGAGAATCTTTCATGATTCAAGACAACAAAAACATTTTTTCAATCCGCAAATTCAAAACAGGCACCCACTCAGCTTTAATTGCTAAGTACGGTATTGTTCTAGCCACTACTGCAGCTCTTATGGGAGCAGGTGCTGTCTCGGCCGATGAAGTGACAAGCACACAAGACCAAGCAACAACTGAGCAAGTTAGCCCAGCTACGCCTACAGAAAGCTCATCTCAAGCACAAACAGCTGTTACCAGTGACATCCCAACGTCAGTTCCAGCTAATACGACCCAAGAGCAAGCTGTAACAGCGGTCGATAAGGCACAAGAAACTCTTAAGGATAACGTGGCAACGGCACAAGAGACGGGGGTTGTTGTCAAAGAAGGCGAAACGCAGGAAGTTGTCATCAATGATAACAACGCAGCTGATAAAACTTCTGAAGTGCTAACTGATCTCAATAAACAAGACCAAGCTGTTAAAGAAGCGACTGCTAAACAAGCGGATAATCAAAAAGCATACGAAGAAACCACTAAAGAACGTGAACAAGTAGTCACAGAAGGGCAAGCGAGCCTAGATAAGTCAACAGCTGAAGTGGATAAACTTGTGGATCAAGCCAAGAAAGCGGGACTTCTCGTCACTGAAAGCACTAGTGATAAAACGCCAACCTATACGGAAACGAAAGGTTTAACAGGTGATGAGCTACGTCAAGCGATGGCTGACAACCTCAAGCTCTACAAGGAAGCCATTGCAGCAGGACTCGCTATCCAAGGCAAATCCGTTGAGGAATTGAAACAAGCTCTTGCTCTCTATCAAGCCAATCGAAAGGCTTATACTGAAACGAAGACCAGTCGTGATTTAGCTGTTTCGGAAGGTCAGTCCACTCTCAAAAAAGCAACGGCAGCTTTAGACGAACAACTTGCTATTGCGAAGAAATATGAGTTAGCTGTAACAACAGCCACTTCTGATAAGACACCAAGTTACAAAAATCTTAAAGGTTTGACAGGAGACGCTCTACGAGCAGCGATGGCTGAGAATCTCAAACTGTATACGGCAGCCGTCAAAGCAGCTGCAGATGCTATGAATCTATCAACGTCGGATATGAAAAAACAAATTGATGCTTATGCGGCAGCTCTTGCCGATTATCAAAAAGGTATTGGTACAAACACGGGTCTTAAATGGCAAAATGGAGTTGTTTTAGAAGCAGGTTCTGGTGCTACTAAGATGACAGGGGCTGAGAATGTGGTTAGCTTTGCGGATGGCAGTCTTAAAGCGGCAGCCATGTATGCGACACAAGGTAATAATCTAGACCAAAATACGGACGCTAACTTTGAGAACATCTTTAAAATTGATGGGACAGGTACTATCCTTGTCAAGAACACCACTAATGGGGATGTGACCTTGACCTTCTCAGAAATCAATAGTCCTTACAATACAGGAACCTATGTGGCTATCTGGGGTGATGATAATGGTGGTATTGCTTGGTCTGTCTTTGCCCTCTATAGCGGAGCTGCTCAAGGAGGTGCTGGTGAGTCTGCATCGGGTAGCGGTTCTGGTATCGGGGGACGTATCTTAAACTATGTTTACTCTTACAAAGTCAAAGTTGTCACTTCTAATGACGTCTCTGTGGTGACCTTCAATGACATTGATAACAAGCAAACCATTGATGTCTCAGGACTGGATGGTGCCGCTATTGAAAAAGGGAAAAATGTGACCGGTTCGGGTACACGCTATAGCTCAGGAGCGGGGGATAAGTCCCAAGCTTCAGCAGGAGTTCTAGACTCTAATGGTGTGGGGTGGACTTTTGACACTGCTAAGAAACAAGATTTTACGGTTGTTCACTCCGTGGATGGTAAGAATAGTTCAATTGTTGGGGGTGTTTTTGGGGTAGCCAGTGAAAAGCCAAAAGAGCCTAAGAAACCAGAGCTTACCGCAACAAAAGCGACTGTCAATGCTCCAGCAGCACCAGAGGCACCAAAACCAATTACTGTAGCTGTACAAAAAGCAACAGTAACAGCACCAGAGGCACCAGAAGCCCCTGCTCCGATTGAGGTAGAGGTTCACTATTACAAGATGACAACGACTCCAACGCCTGAAACGCCAACACCAGCGCAACCTCAACCTCAAGCACCAGTCGCTAAACAAGCTGCTCTCCCAACGACTGGGGAAGCTAATAGTGGTTTAGCAGTTCTAGGAGGTCTAATTCTATCAGGAATGGGGCTTATCGGTATTCGTAAACGTAAAGAAGATTAAGTTACAAGATGAATGTGATATAATAGTCTTGAGCAATGCTTTAACGCGCTGGGAGCCTAGACACTGTGCTAGGCTTTTAGTGTTTTTTGTTTTAAAAATAGTATAAACCTCTTTTACCTATTTTTGAGTGTTAAAATAGGCTTTTTATTTTTTCAGAAAGAGAGAAAACAATAATGGAAATTTCACGTGTTTATTTAAATCCTAAGGAAGTTTTGGGAGATAAAGTGTTTGTAAGCGGTATGGAAGATGTACCAGCTACGCAAAATACGCCAGCTTATCGTGTTTATCAACTGGATTCTAAGAAAGAGCGTTCCGCTTTTTTAGTTTGTGATACACCACGTTCTAGCGATGTTGTCTCTTCTACTGCTGAAGTGGAAACAATGGAAGGTTTTTCTATTGTGCACCGAAACATTACGCACGCAGGTAAACGTTATAATGAGCCTGTTTTTTTAGTTGATTCTTTGAAAGTTAAGAAATAATAGGGGGAAAATAAAATGTCTATTAAACTAGGTACAACAGATCCAATTACAAATTTTGATATTAAGAAAACATTAGGTGACCTTGAATTTATTGAAGTGCAGCCACAATATGATTTTGAAGAATACACAGATGAAGAAACAGGTGAAATCCGTCAACGTCCAACGGACGTGATTAGAGAATATAATATTCTTTGTTACTCATCTGTAGCCAAAGGAAATATTGTTATTACAGTTCCTGTTGACGCTAAAGGTATTGAAATTGATGAAGATAAGGCTTATCGTGAAAAGATTGTCTTTGAGGGACTATCAGCCCGTTTGTGGGGACGTCGTGAGCGTCGTAGAACCCGTGATGGGGAAAGAACAGTTTTAGTCACAGGAACAAAATTGCGTGCTACTGATTTTAAATTAGCTGCTACTAATGATAATAAACTTGAAACAAAGCCTGATAATCAACCAAAGAAAGGGTAGTCAATGAGTTTGTGGACGTATAAAGGGTGGCGAGTGCGAAAGTATTATCGCCGTATAAAACTTATCACGTTCTTACTTTTGTATTCTCCTTTTTTAGTTGCTAATGGTGTTTATCACTTTTTGAATTATGAAAATGCTATGGATAGTCCCATTTTATACGGGGCTATTTCTTTTTTGGGTTTGCTATTGCCTGCTCTTTTGTGTTTGGTTATCAATATCTACTTGTATAAATCATTTGTCTTTTTTGGACGTCTCGACAATCTTAGGGTAGTGAGTAACTTTCTCTATGAAGGTGGCTATTACTACCAAAAGAAGTCTAAAAACGGTAGAGAGAAGGTTAAATATCCCAAAGTTTATCTCAAACGGGATAAGTATGGTTTGGATATTACTTTTATTCTTCAGGGCAATAAGTTCCAAGACCGCTTTTTAAATCTAGGAGCGACACTTGAAACCATGTTCAATGGTGACTTCATGGCTAAAACGTTCATCAAGGGTTTTATTACTTATACCGTTGTCTTAGATCACATTGGAGGTCGTATTGATATTAAAGATGTTAAGGTGGATAGTAATGGCTTACGTTTGATGGATGATATTTATTGGAATTTTGATGAGCAACCGCACTTACTTGTATCAGGTGGTACTGGTGGCGGTAAGACTGTCACGCTGATGTCTATTATCAAAGGTTTAGCCGAAGTAGGAACTGTCAAGATATTAGACCCTAAAAAGTCGGATTTTGTAGGTTTAAAAGATGCCCCTGTTTTTAAAGGGCAAGTTTTCTTTGAAAAAGATGACATGGTTCGTTGTATGGAAGAGACTGTTGATGAGATGAATCGACGCTATATTTATATGACTGAACATAGAGAGTACGCTGCTGGTAAACGCTATTCTGCTTATGGTTTAAGACCTATTTTTCTGATTGCTGATGAGTGGGCTGCCTTTATGGCAGAAATCCAGAAGGATTTTAAAGCAGATTCTAAGGTTCTTGATAATCTAACACAAATTGTTTTAAAAGGGCGTCAAGCAGGTGTTTTCATGGTTCTAGCTCTACAACGTCCAGACGGTGAATATATCAAGACGTCTTTACGTGATAATTTTATGAAACGCCTATCTGTTGGACATTTGGAAGACATGGGTTATGCGATGATGTTTGGTGATGTTAATCGTAATAAAGTTTTCAAAAAGATTGATGTTATCAACGGTAAAAAAGTGCGTGGACGTGGTTATATTGCTAATGGAGGAGAAATTGCCCAGGAGTTTTACTCTCCTTATGTACCATTTGATGAAGGGTATTCTTTCTTAGATGAGTTCATGAAAATGTCTCCTTTGGGTGATGATCCGTCTATACATTCTCGTTATTCTGCAGATAATAAGGATGATGAAGTTAATAATGACGTTGATGAAATACCGTCATCTGTAGAAAATGAGCAGACTTTTACAACTAATCAGTTATCAGAGAAGGTAGATATTCCTCTTGGAACGCTTAAGAAAATCATTTCAACGATATCTGAATTAACGTCTAAAGAGTTTTCTAAGGATGACAGAGGTCGCAATGTCTTTACAGAAGATGACGTCGTTTTGTTTACTTCTTTAGCTAATCGCAAAGAGTCTTTCGATGGTTCTTGGACGGACTTGGTGAAGGAGTACTTTGCTGTTTAAACATTATTTTAGGGCGCTTTATGCCCTCTACTATGGAAAATAGGAACAAAGAACAAGGAACAAGAGCGAACGCAGTGTAGCTCGCCGTTCCGCCGTTCTGCCGTTCCGTTGATTTTCTATAGTAGAGGTGATAAAGGTTTACCCCCCTATATACTAATAGGGGGGTAACTAGGGACTAAGCAGTCCGATACCGCTCCTAGCACGAATCTAGGTAACTTAAAAAAAGACTAACAACGAAAGAGAGATGAAAATGAGTAAAAAAATACAAACAATGAGTAAGGTTGAACTAAAGCAAATTCGTAAAGAGCTTGATTTTAATCAAAGGCAGATGGCAGCTCTTTTGGAGTTGAATTTAAGTACTTATAAGAATTATGAACAAGGAGTGGTTTCAATTCCTAAAGATGTAATTGTACGATTATATAATGTCTTGTCACGACAAGCGCAACACTCGTTAGAAAGTTCGATTGACTGGTTGAAAATCCGTTTCAAGACGTTGGATTACAAGACTGTTGTCAAAGACGTTTTAAAAATGGAACTAAGTGATTTTGTAGATAGTGATAAAACATTTTATGGTTACGAAGATATGTTGACTTATGGCAATATGCGCTTATTGTTTCATCATGATCCTATGAAAGTTGAGGAAGGTGTCTTGATAGAATTTACTGGTCTAGCCTGCAGAGAGTTTGAGTCGGTGCTACTTTCTCAAAAAAGAGAATGGTGGGAGTTTTTGTCAGACGTCTTCGAGTTTGCAGAAAAACATCGTAAGCACATGGCACTGGATGATTTTCTAGCTTTTACACGTTTAGATCTCGCACTGGATGAGCTTTACGAAGAGGATGGCTCTAATCTTGATTTGCATGATTTTAGAAGTCGCATTGTTGATGAAAAAATAAAGGTAAATTTGGTTGGTAATATTAGCTTTGTTGAAGGTTTAAAACGTGTCAAAGGGCGATTTTTGAATAGTGATTTAACCATCAATATTGGTAGTCGTCAGTCAGAGGTTTTTATTAGGTTATATCAAAAAGATTTTGAACAGGCGATGATAAAAAATGTGACAGTTGATTATATTCGTGAGGTTGAAGGGCTGAAAAATCGTTATGAGATTGAGTTACATGGAAAGAAAGCCTTTCAAGTTGTTCAAGAGTTTGTTGAGGGTGCTGATTTGGCAGTTATTGGTTGTAAAATTCTTATTAAGTATTTTGAGGTTTACAACTGGGATGGTAGTTTAGATTTGCAGTGGCAAGAACTGGTTGGTCTCTATGGCGGGTATAAGTTTGTGACACGTCCGAGGCGGTATGATTATTCTAAAAGTAAAAAATGGATTTCTCGTTCCGCTGGAGGTGTTTTGCTTTTGATGAAAGTTGAGAGCATCTTAAATCAACGTGATTTGTTATCAGAAGTTTTAGAGGAAGCTGAGCTGAATCCTAAACAGGAAAAGGTTGCTAGGATGATGGCGGAACGAAAAGGTGTTGATTACGAGGAGGTTTTAGATGATGCTAAAAGACTTGGATAATTTGGAGGGAGTTTTTGTAAGAGAACTTCCTCCTTTTTTTGAAAACTATTATCTTGAATTTAGAAATTTTGATGATATAGCTGAATTAATTGACTCTTGGGGTTTTTTATATAAGGGAGAACCAAAGGTTGATAATAGACAGGTTCTAGATTATATGAAAAAACGAAAAGAGCGTAATAATGATAGGGCTAAACGCTTTTTATTACAGCAAGGGAGGATAAAGTTGAGACAAAAGGAATTACAAGAACTTAGAGTTAAAAGAATTGGTGCTATGAGTTCTAATGTTAAATGGGTTGCTGCTATTTTGTATCGGACAGGGCATTGTGAGGTGGTTATATGAGTCGTTATGTAGTTGTTAGTGATTTTGATTTGACGGGTATTGGAAAACGCTTTGATTTAGAAGAAATTCGAGACAATGTTGATCGTGAGACAGGTGAGATTGTTGGACATTATTATGATGTCAAGGCATTAGATGGACCGCTTCGTAAAAAGTTATTAACGGTTAGGGTTGATGGCTATAGTAGGGATATCACAAATGAGGATATTATCAAGTGTGAGCAGTTTATTGTCGCCTTTGATAATATCAGAGTTTCCTCAATCCAACCACGGCGTTTAGAAGGACTTAGAGTTTACTATATTGCAGATAGTATTAAGGTTTTGGAAAAAGTGGAGATGTAGGAGGGAGAAGTAGTAAAAAAATCAATTCGTTAATTTTATGATAACTTGCTTATTTAGAATCTAGAGAGGTTTAATATGGTGATTAGAAGCCCGCCGTTTTACAATACTATTCAGTGTATAGTATCAAAAGTATTATTGAAAGAGGTAGAAAAATTATGGCAAATGGACGTTCAGAAGCAGATCAAAAGGTATTACGAGTGACTCAGGAGTTATCGGGATTGCTGACAAGCTATAAGTATGATGAAGCATGGGAAAAAGCTGGAGAGTTAAACAGTCTGCTCAAGAAGCGAGATGAATTATCTCTACCAGCTTATATGCTGGATATGCTGCAACAGCATTTGAAATCCTATTACTATCAAAACAATGTTGTCTCCAAAGCTCGTAAATCTATGGCAGCTATTGGGCATAAGCTAGAAGAATTTAAATAGTAGTGAGTCACAAGCGATTAGGTTAAACCTAGTCGTTTTTTTAGTTTTGGAGGATTGATATGAAATTAAGTGCAACGATACAAGACCTAAAAGATGGACGGATAATCTCCGTTAACTTACCTATCGCACCTGAGCGTATTATTGCAAGGGCAAAACGTGATTCGTGGAGTGATAAAGACTTTGCTTTTATTGAGTCTACTTTCAATCTCATTGAGGAGCATACAAGCTTAAAAGTCGCTAATCGCTTTGCGGAGATGGTAGAAGATGTTGATGATGACTTGGTTAAAGCTGTTAGTGATGTGATAGGCTATAAAGCGAGTGATTTTGTAGATTATGACTTTAATTTTTCAGATTGCTCATTATTACAGATGTCACAACAAGGCGAGAACTTGGTGAGTATTGGGTAGACGAACTAGGTATTCAAAACATACCACGAGATCAGTTGGAAATGTACTTTGATTATGAAGCTTATGGTCGTGATATTGACATTGAAAATCAAGGTGGCTTTTCAGAATTTGGCTGGGTAGATATTCGTTAGGGAGGTAAGCATGAAAGATTTTTCTCGTATTGATAAGCGCAGTTGTCAGCGGTTAATGCTTGATAATAGACCTTTAAGAGCCTATGATTTACAAAAAGACAATTTGAGGGTTCTAGGGGTTAAGCGGGCAAAACCAGATTGGTATGAAATATTTGACTGGGACTATTACGATGTGCTCAAGAAAAATGGATATGTTCCCAGTTTAACTAATATGATTGCTCTACACAACTATCTGCTAGAGACAATGTAGTAGAGGATGATTTTATGGTAAAAGTATATTGTAATAATCAGTGGATGGATCTACCAGTTAACGGAAAGCAGGTAACGGAATCTTTTAGAAATAACATCTCAATAACACCCTATGAGGTTTTAGAGTTGACAGATTCTGAAAGAGAGTTTTATAGACGCTGCAGTAAGGTTTTTAGAAGTCGTGCTGACAAATGATGATCGTATTAAGCAGGCTTCTACTGGTGTTATCATCGAAGAATTTTATTTTGGGGGGAGAAGGGGTGAAATGTTACGAAAATACTTTTTTCAGGTTTTAGAGATATTAAATCTTTTGGCTAAGCTGGTCATATGGTTGGCATCTGTGGTTTTGAGAATGGTAATTTTTTATCAATTATCTCTTGTTTGTCTGAGCTCTATCCCTCTTGTTGCATTTTGGTGGTGTCTTGTACTAACTAGCTTGTCTGAGCTGGTTTTTCAAATTTATATTAAGTAGTCAAGAAAAAGTAGCTCTTTAATAAAGGTTATAAAAGTATAAGATTGGTATGACGGATAGTCATGTTTGTATTTACAACTTTTTAAAATTTTAAGCGTCAGTCGCTTATTATAAGTTAAAAGTTGTAGTGTAAAGTAAGGCAACAAAATAAAGCTTGTAATGAGTATAGTTATTAGAAAAAGTAATTGAAAAATAGAATCAGAATTATTTATGAGCGAGCGTATTTCTTCACTTAAATCATTTAAAGGTATAGCATCAATTATTAAATCAAATCCTTTCATGTAAAGGTTGACAGAGATGGTTACAGTTAAGGCGATGATAGTTGCCAGTATACCGCATATCCATTTAGCAAAATCACTAAATTTTTTTAAAGAACTTTCTAATTCTTGAATAAGAAGGTCTCTGTCATCAGGCAGGAATGATTTTTTAATAATAGGTGTAAGAGAATGTATCAGATAGTTAGTGCACAAATGTATTCCTCTAATGAAAAGCAAATAAACTAATAAATTACCATAATTTATAAATTGAGGAGTTATTAAGGAAAATATTAGTCCGATACATAGCAAGATTTGCATAAACTGTAATATTAGTAAAATAATTAGTGATAGTTCGTGTGTAATTTTTTTAAAAACAATAGAATAAAAATGGCTCATGAAATGTCTCCTTTATTATATTCTGAGTTTATTTTACCATTTTTTAGTGTAAGGAGTTATTATGATTGCAGATATTAGAATCCGAAGCGACGGGAACAGTCGCTCTTTATGTCAATTAGACTTGATGCGCTTCTCGGAGGAACAGGTACGAGAACGCATGCGAGTGCGAGGTATCGAAGACGATGCCTTTTTTATTTGTGGTTTTGTGGATTGGCAAGTGGATACTATCATGTCCTTAAAAGAAGCCTATGCGCTAAAATTATGCGTTATGGAGCTGTATGAAGGTGATGACTACATTGTCCGCTATTGCTTAAAGCGACGTTTGTCTGTCCCTTATATCATCAGTCATTATTATGAGTTTGTCTCTAAAAATGAAGTAGAAACCATGCAAAAACTCTTGAAGTATGTGGATAGAACCGCTATTATTGAGTTTTTCTATAAAACTAATAATTGGATGAACTTTGTCTCGCAATACGTCAATCAAGGTATTCTATTGAATACGCCTAAAGGTTTTTATATGACAACTTAATACTTGTACAATATCTTGTTAAATGATATAATGATGATAGCTAGAGGAGGACAAGTAATGGAAGTTGTAGTTTATTCAAACTTTAGAAATAATCTGAAAAGTTATATGAAAAAGGTAAATGATGAATTTGAACCTTTGGTTGTTGTCAATAAAAATCCTGATGAGGATATTGTCGTTGTTTCAAAAGATGAATGGGACAGTATTCAAGAAACATTAAGAGTAATGCGTAATGAGTACCTCTCTACTAAAATCCTAAAAGGGTTAGCTTCTTTTCAGGAAGGACAGTTAGAGGAACACGATTTATTAGAGGTGAATGATGATTAAGTTTACTGATGATGCATGGCAGGATTATGTTTCTTGGCAACGAGAAGATAAGAAAATCCTAAAACGTATCAATCGTTTAATCGAGGATATTAAACGTCATCCTTTTGAGGGGATTGGTAAACCTGAACCTTTAAAATATGATTTTACAGGTGCATGGTCAAGACGTATTACTGATGAACACCGTTTAATTTATATTGTTGAAAATGATGTTATTGGTTTCTTATCATTTAGAGACCATTATAAGTAGTAAGCAGTCACCATTGACTGCTTTTTTTAGTTTAGAAAAGAAGGAGGTAAGACTTATCGCTAAAGAAAAAAGGCGTTTTTTAAAACGCCCAAAAACAAAAGATAGGCAGGATATGAAAGTCATTAGTCAACGTAAAATGAATGCCTACTTTATTGGTGGGGCTTTGGTTTTTGTATTGCTGAGTGGAACAGCGATTACAACCAACGTCATCAAAAATTCGCACCGAGAAAGTACACAAGACTTAACCAGTTTGACCTTTGGTAAGAATAATGTGGACTATCGCTTGCAGCAGTTTTTGGATAGCTTTGTCATGGATTATTTTACCTATCCGACAGAACAAAGTGACCAAAAAGCGCAAGAAGAGTTGGTTAATAGCTATTATGACAATGTGCCTGCCGCTAAGCTAACGTCTGAAGACCGTAAGCCTAGTGAACTAGTGAGTGCTGTTTTACAGACCATTAAAGATAAGGTGGCAACCTATCAGGTTACCTATGCAACAGGGGACGACTTGGCAAATACAGTGACCATCCGTTTTTCCATTCCTTTTGGTGAAAAGAATGGAGGTTACTACGTGTCAGGTCTACCGTGGATTGAAGCGGTCAATGACTTAAAGGCGTCTGGTGCTAGTAAAAATGAGGTGCTCAGTCTCACGGCTACTGATAATCTCCCACAAAGAGAGAAAAAAGAGTTGGACGACTTTTTAACACTCTTTTTCACCAACTACACGACCAGTCAAAAGAACTTGAATTTGATTGCTAAGGATGTGCAGTCGGTTAATGGAGTGACCTTTGATGGTGTAGATTATGTTTACTACGCTAAGGACGGCTCAAAAGTGACTGCCTATGTGCAAGTCAAGTTTGACATTGCAGGCAATAAACATAGTGAGAATTTCACACTAAAATTAGGGCGTAAAAAAGACAGCTACTATGTCAATGCGCTTGAACATACAATCCCAGTGGATTATGCAGACAAGGAGGATAAATAAAGATGACATTATCAGGATTATGGGAATGGTTTTTTCAAAATATCGGGATGTGGCTGGTAATTGCCTACTCAGCCTTTGGTATTATCGAAGCAGTGAAAGACGGCTCCTTTGGTAAAGCGGTAACTAAACTAGCTATTGGAGTTGCTGCTTACTACTATGGTTCTAATCCACAACAAGTTATGGATAGCCTAAAAGGTGTTGTCGCTAAAATCTTTGGGTGAAGCCTATGGAAAAACCAGATAAGGAACTCTATTGTTACAAACAAGCCTTATCGCAACCTTATTGGATTCAAAGACTTACGGATAACTTCTCGCTCAATTCAGCGCTTAAGTTATCCTTTTTTGTTTATGGCTTTGTCGTAGGAGCTAGCTTATGGTACCTGATGGACTTCCTACTCTTCTTTCTCCCTTGGGGATTAAGAGGGATGTTATGTGTAGTCGCAGGGATTTATCTAGGCAGGTGCCTATCTGATTTGGTTGTAGATGGTAAGGCTTTTGTCTTTTATCTAAAAGATTATCTTCTCTTTTATATCAAGTATGGTATGCGAGAAGAATCTATCTATGTCAATAAAGGACAGATTTATCACAAACCAAGAGGAAGGAGAACACGTGTCATTTAGTGATGTTTTAAATAGTCGAGATAAATACATGCTCAATCCCTTGTGGGATATTCATGAGAACCTCATTTTACGAAAAGACGGTAGTGTCTCAGCAGTCTATCGTATTCCACCTAAAGTCATTAACTCTCCAGACTTCAAAGGTAAGGAACAGTTTAAAGAAAGTGTCTATGCAACACTTTCTAGCTTACGAGACTACCATGATTTTGAGATTGCTATGATTCCTATGGATCAAGATATTTTCCCACGCTTCGAAAAGATTGCTTTGGATATTGATTGGGAGGATGGTGCTGCTCCTTTAGCAGAGTATCTTTTAAATGGTATGGTAGAAAAACTTTATGAGTCACTAGGAACGATTTACGAGTATGTCTACTACCTTGTGGTGCCTCTAAAATCTATCCATGTCTCTATTGACCTCAAGTCCGTTGTGGGACAAGGCTATCGCAGTCTTAGAAATTCAACCTTATCTCTTCTAGGTTTTAGAGAACAGGTGCCAAGCAACTGGTATGAGAAGTACCAACATCAAGAAAGACTCCTCAAGAGTACACTTGACATGTTGGATGCCAAGCGAGTATCAACAGGTGAAAATATCTTTATCCAACGCCTCCAATTTTTACGTGGTATGGTCGTTGATAAGGAGACGGAAATGACCTTTGTTGGCAATAATATGGAAAATGTCGATGAAGTTAATATCGAGTTTGAGCATGTCAATATCATGAAATTCTCTAATATGGATGAGGTTTCCTATGTCGCAGCGCTTCCTATTGATACGCTTCCAGAAAATGTGTCTTATCTCCATTTGCAAGAAGAGATTGAAAAGCTCAGTTTTCCAGTTGAGTCACGGTTCAAGGTACAATTTTCAACACCTAACGGTATTTTTTCTCTGCCAAATAAAGCTAAACGTAGTCGTAGGCGCTTGAAAAATACCATGGATGAAGCGGATGAAGCAGACGATACACAAAATGTTAGTGTAGTGCGTAGCCGTTTCCTTTTGGAAGACCTAAAAGAAAAGGTAGATGAGGATGTGCCTTTGGTGTCTTATCTCAATACCTTGTTTGTGACAGGTAGCACCATTGACGTTTTAAAATCTCGTATTGATATTCTATTCTCAGTCTTTAGCCAACTAGGTATCAGCCTAGTGAGGGCTAATGCAGACCAGCTCTACCTTTTCTATAAGAACCGTTTTACAGAAGTGCTTACCAAGTCAGACAGGAACTTTATTCAGCCTATGAGTTTAGAGGGCTTCTGTGAAAACCTCTTCTTTATGACTAAGAAAGTCGGTACAGACGTTGGCTTTCCTATTGGACGGATTGATTATCAGTCGGATTCATGGCAAGGGGATTATAAGGCGGCGATTGCTGCTAGCTCTACTCCAGTTTATGTCAATCTCTTACAAGCTAATAAACAAGGGATTGAAGGGAAAGTGACTAACAACCCACATGTTGGAGTGACGGGTGAAACAGGGTCAGGAAAATCCTATTTGATTAAACTGCTTTTTTTATATCACAGTTTACTTAAGATGCAATGTCTGTATGTTGATCCTAAACGAGAAGTCAGAGCACAATATCAAAAGATACTCTATGAGTTAGAACGTAAGCAAGAGTTCCCAGAACTCCAAGAGTACATTAAGAGTATTCATTATGTGACCTTAGATGCCAAAAATCCAGATAATTATGGTGTGCTTGACCCAATTGTCTTTCTTGATGGACAAGAAGCTATTGACCTTGCTGATTCTATGATTGATTCGGTGCTTAAAGAAAATACAGATGAGATTGAAGATGCCTATCTCACGAGTATTGATCGAGTGTTGGCTCGAAAGAAACAAGGTGAAAAAGTTGGTATGTTACATGTCTTTGAGGATATGCAGCAATCTTCTTCTGAGACTGTCGTTAATGCAGGACGTAACTTGTGGCGAAAATCACAAAAGTCTATTCTGTCTCTTTGCTTCTCAGATGGACGCAACAGCGCTATTAACTTAACTAACAAGACCACTATCCTTGAAATTTCAGGACTTGATTTACCAAAATCAGAATCACAGATGGACTTAACCAAGTCGCAGAAGAAGTCCTTGGTTGTCCTTTATGGATTAGGCTATTTCTGTAAGCGATTTGGGGAACGTGACAGAACGGTAGAAACCATGTCTGTATTTGATGAGTGTTGGATGTTTAACTCAACGCCTGCAGGTCGTGAGGTTATCATGGAGATGAAACGTATCGGACGCTCCTATAATAACTTTATGATTCTAGGTACGCAGTCGGTTCATGACTTAGAGACAGAGGAAGATTCGACTGGTTTTGGAACGGTTTTTGCCTTTTTGGAAGAAACTGAGATTGATGATATCCTTGCTTACCTCAAACTGCCTGTCAATGAAGAGACCAAGAGGTGGATTGGTAATATGACCATGGGTCAATGTATCATGTATGATACCTTTGGACGGCGTGAGCGCATCACCGTTGATGGTATGTTTCCAGAAGTCACGGTTCTCTTTGATACGGTTGAGAGTCAGTTGAAAGCAACAGCTTAAAGGAGGGGCTTATGAAACGAAAACGTTTAATGTTGCTAGGGGTGTTATTGCTTCTAGTGACTTTTCCGATAGGGAGCTTAGCAGACTCTAAATTAAATAAAGGTCTAACGAACAGTTTCACTAATCCACCTCTAAAAACAGGAAAAATTGATAAATCTAAGGAAAAAAACAAAAATGATACCAACACCAAGAAAAACGATAAAGGAAAAGGTTCAGATGGAGCAAAAACCAATACGGTTGACCCTAAAAACTTGCTAGAAATTCAAGAGCAGGGAATCAAAAAGATACTCGGTGATGATTATGACAAGTATGTCAAGGATGCCAAAAAACTCGGAACAGATATTGATTCTAAAAAAGAAACTCAAAAAAAGTTGATAGATGCGGCGACTTATGACACCTTTGATAGACCTTTATTCTACGATCAATTCAAGGATGACCTCGACCGCTTTACATCTAAGACTTATTTTAAAGGGGACTTTTTGGGTTTTAGCTCCGAAACAAACTATTTGATTAACTCCTTTGTGCAAGCTATCTTTTGGGTTAATAAGACGATTTTCTCTATGATGGCGACTATCTATGATTCACTAGATAAGAATAGTAGCCTTAATACTCAGATTGTCGATATCTTAAATATCGCTGGAGATACTTATAATAGCCTGATGACGAGTCAAGTCTTACTCTTTGTCGGGGGCTTGTTTGTCTCTTATGCTTACTATGAATATGTCAAAAGAGGTGGTGGTTTCTTTACATCGCTGCTTAAACTTTTTGTGACCTTCGGTGTTGTGACAATTTTCTTTACAAAGTCAGCGACTGGAGATTATTACCTGACAAGAGCCTATACAAACGTAGATAGTGCTTTGACAGGGGTAGCTTCTAGCGTTTCTAAACTTGAAAACGCTTATAGTAGCAAAGGGTATGGTGAGGGTAGTCCTTTGGATAGTTATTTTGAACAAGCTATTTGGGAGCCTTACGCTTACATGAATGCTGATAAGGTGAGTGAGGACAAGGCAAAATACAAAGGATTGAAGCTCAATTTGAGTGAAAAAGATCTAAAAGCTTTGTTAGCTTATGATAGTGATGATAAGAAATTTAAATTGAACGATAAGACGATGGAAGAGATTGTTTATAATGGTGATAAGGTTAAAATTAAAAACTTATCTAACAATTGGGGTGATAAATTTTCCTATGCTATCGGTTCTATCTTCAAGACAACTGTTTTGGGAATTATCATAGATGCCTTTGCTATTTTCCGATTTGTGTTAAGAATCACATTGTTGATACTGTTTGTACTATCACCTTTTGTGGCGCTTATCAGTTTTATACCTACCATGCAAATTGTTTTACTTAATTTTGCTAAACGTATAGGTATCACCGTGGGCTTATCTGGTTTCATGGATTTCTTTGCCATTATGGCTTTGTTTATCTACAAGATGATTGATGATGTTGTTTCCACATTCTTTAATAACTATTTGCTGGTTGTTTTTGTCGAGATTATAGTTTTAGTTATGCTTTGGAAGAAGCGTGATTGGCTCGTTTCCATTTTGACTGCAGATCGCTTGCGGGTGTCAAGTTCCTTTGGTCGCTTCCCTAATCGTCTTAAGAGAGGCTTTAAAGGGACTGTACGTAGTCGCCGCTATGGTGGTCGTAGCTTAACAAATGATATGACTAAAATGGCAGTAGCAAGACAAGCAGTTAAAGGTATCCGTAATCGTTCGTTAGCTGGATTAGGCAGAGGTACTGTAAAGGGAATTTCTGGTCTATCAAGAGCGGGTCAAATGAGCTTTGCTATGGCAGGTGCTGGTTACAGTAGAGAAGCTGCTAGTCGGTTAGTTCATGCACAATCACAGGCACGAAAAGATCGCTTTAATCAGTTGAAAACGAACTTTGGACGTGGGCTTAATCACTTGAAATATAACACGTTGAAATTAGCTCAAGATGGTACAAGAGATAAAGCGCTTAAGAGTCATTTGCAAGGTCGTGCTGGTGATGTTAGGTTGTCTGGTATGCAGCTAGCTTCTGATAAAGAGAGAGCTAGAAGAAAAGCTAATGTTTCTAAGCAAAGAGTCAGTCGCTTAAAAGAAGCGCATCAACTCAAACAGAACCAACAAAGAGAAAAACAAATGATTGTTAAGTCGGTGGAAGATATTCGTCAAAAAACAGGTATGTCTGCTAAGGAAGCCTACAAGAAATACAGTCATGACCAACGTTTGGAGCGTCGCACATCTGACTATAGCCAAGCAAAAGAAAAGAAAACTGTGAAGCCTAAAATGACAAAAGAAAGTCATACCAAGCGTTCTGCACCTAAACAAAAGGTAACTCCGAATGGCGGTAAAAAGCCAAAAGTAACTTCTTCTTACTCACATGAACAGTTAAAATCAAAATTGAGACGGTCTTCGCTCAAGAGATGAGGTGAAGCATGAAAAAAGCATTTAAGCGAAAAGTTTTCATAGCTTTAGGTTTTCTAATGGCGCCCTTTCTTTTGATTTTAACGATTTTTGTCCTTTTGTTTCATGTTAGCATTAGCGGGTCTTGCTCAACGAGTTCGAGTTACTCAACGACAAGCGATACCGTTAGTGCTGGTGCTAGTGATACAGACCCATTTACAAAAGGCACAAAAGCCAATCAGAATGCAGAAAAGCTGGTACAGTCTTGGATAAATGTAGGACTCTCTGGAGCAAGTGCAACAGGTCTAGCGGGCTGGATTAACTCTGAAGGCGGCTTTGCCATGTTTGGACGGGCGGAAGGGCACTATGGAAATGACCTAGAGTCTAATTCGATTGCCTATGGGAATCGTCCTAAAGGTCTTTCTTACTACACGACAGAAGCTGGTGGCGGTACTTATCAAATTACACCCTTTACCAAGTATGCCCCTTTAGGTGATGCTAAATGGGAAGATATTGATAGTATGAACCACTATGTCATGACAGCCATTAAAAATGGTGACTGGAATGCTAGTATGGATATGACTGGTGGCAATCATAGCTTTGAGCAATTTGCCAAAATGACAGATGTGAAACAGGCAGCGCTTGTTTGGCAGGCTTATGAAAGAGGAAATCCTGCTTATATCCATAAAGACCAAAAACAAGCAGACGCTCAAAAATTCTATGACCTCTTTGATGGAGGAAAATACAGCTTTGACGCTGCTAAGTTTAAGGCTAACTTTGGCACAAGCTCTGATAAAGCAAGTAATGGTGATGACTCAAGCAGCTCAAGCTCTTCTAAGTCTAAATGTAAGCATTCAAGTAGCGGTGGTTCTTGGGGAGATGATGGGACTGGTCTTGTTAATTATAAGAACCTAAACGCTTGGAAGGCAGAAGATTTACCAGACGATTTGAAGAAATACGCTATTGATCCAAAGTCAGTTGGATTAGCCTTTAGAAGTCGTGAAGGATGGAAGGTTTTAGCCTCAAGCGGTGGTCAATGTACAGACCTTTCCGCTAGTCTGATGTACGCTCTTTGGGAAAAGGACGGTCAACACCCTAGTCAAAGTTCTGGTAACGGGAATGCTGTTGTCTCTAACTGGGTTGCTGCTTTTGGAGGTAGTCAATCTGATAAACCATCGGCTGGTGCAGTTTTCTCATCAGCTGCTGGAACAGGTGGTTCTGGAGGTTATGGACATACAGGTGTTGTCTCACATGTCTTTGAAAACGGTGATTATCTTGTTGTTGAGCAAAACTTTGACACTTATTCAGGTGAAAACAAAGGCTTTGGTCAATTTACATGGAACTATCGCTATGTAACGGCGGATGCCGCAGGATATACTTTCTACTCACCGGCTCAAAAAGGCTACAGTATTGTAAAGGAGGCGAAAACAGTCGGTTAAGATGAAAAAAAGATGGTTTTTACTGGGAGCTGTTCTTCTCTTAGGTCTCTTTATCTTTAGAATGTGTTCTCACCCTAAAGAGACGTCTAAAACAAGTCATGACCAAGAGACAACGGAACAGACAAGCTTTTACCAAACAGATGACAATGAACAATCTTCCTCAAGTGTTGTTCGTCAAGCCCGAGAAGCACTAGAGCAGTCCCAAAACGCAGCGACTGATACTGGTGCAAAAGAGGTCAAAGAAGTGCTCAATCAAGTGATGGACTACCTAAAGACAGCTAGCTCCTTAGAGATGACCTATGCTAATCACTTATCTATTACAAATTCTGCGGATGCGGAAACAATAGCCATGATGATTAGAGCAGGTTATCAGTATGATGAGACTAGTGTCGAGGTCTATAAGAGTGACTCGTCTAACGTCTATCAGTTTTTAGCGCTTCTCAAAAAGGATGAGGAAGTCTTAAGTTTTACAGGAAATTATGTTGTTGGTACTCAGCAGATCGAGTTAGCAGGTTTGCAGGGGGAACCAACAGGTATTGCAAATTAAGAAAGGATAAATCAATGACTAAAAAGAATGTGATTAAAATGGTGGCTATCTCTACGATAGCTTTGAGTAATATCGGTGTAGCTGCGTTAGCAGATGAAGTAGTGGTTGGTAATCAAAACCAACCGTCTAGTGGTGTTGTCAGTGATGGTAGCGGTGTTGTTATTGGGGAAAATACCAGCTCAACAGAAAGTTCCCAAGGAACGAGCAGCAGCTCTTCTTCTAATACAGGAACAGTGATTGGTTCTGATTCCAGTAGCACCACAAAACCGAGTGATGGCAGCGGTATTGTCGTAGATACAGGAAGTAGCAGTGAAACAAATCCAAGTGAGTCAACGCCTCCTTCTACAGAAGAAACAACTCAGCCAGCAGATTCTACAACGGAAATGACACCGCCAAAAGAGGAAGAAAAACCAGAAACAGAAGGTAAAACTGAAGTAGAGGTACCAACTACAGATGGTGGCACTACAACGCTAACACCTGATGTGACGGTTCCAACGAATAATCCAAATATTAGTGCAGAAGTTGCTGATAAAGCAGGTGCTAGCCAAGTGGGCACAACCTCACAGGTAACAGGACAAGTGGTACAAAATGTGACTCCACAAGCACCTATTGTGACCAGCACGGGCTACAAAGTGGTCTCAACTGTAGATAGTCAACTTGTGGTGGAAAATACAGATGGCAGTACAAGCACTATTGCTCCTGAGGCTATCGGTGCTAAAGTCAATGAAGATAAAACAATTTCTTTAACCACAGTAGATGGTGAGATCAAGACACTTCCTAAAACAGGTGATGAAAATACACTGAAACTGGTCGTCTTAGGTTTTATTGTTATCATTGCAGGACTTGCAGGTTACTATAAAGATAAATTAAAACAGCTCTTTAACAAAGAGAAAAAGTCAAAATAAGAAACGGCTCATCCTAAAAAAGGATGGGCTTTTGTTTTCTTTTAGAGAGGAGACGTGCTATAATTATGCCAACACTATATTTAAACCACGGATTGCGTATCTATATTAACAACCGAGAAAAAGGACATAATAAACCTCATGTCCATGTGCTTTATCGAGATGAAGATTATTCTTTCGCCTTTGACGGTGAACAATTAGCAGGTGGAAAGTTACCACGTAAACAATTAAAAGAAGTCAGACTTTATTTAGAAAATCACCAAGATTATCTAAACGAACTCTGGCAATCAGATTTTTAAAAGGAGGTTAATCATGAGAACAAGAGCTATCAAAGTGATTCCATTAGCCAACTACCATATTCAAGTATGGTATGAAGATGGGCGTTGTGTGATTTACAATGTAAAGCAAGATATTGACCATATCAAAGCCTTTAAAGCTTTAGAGGATAAAGAGCAATTTCAAAAGGTTTACTTACAATATAACGGTTACTCCATTGCATGGGGAGATGGTGATGAGTTTTCAGATCCAACTATAGATTGTGAAGTACCTTATGATGAGGGGGCTGTTTTAATAAATGGGGAGACATATTATGGATAAGAAAAAAGAGTCATATCTTATTAAGATAAAAGCTATGGGAAAAACGAATTACGCAAGTTATAAAGCTTATCTTGATACAAAAACACAAGATGAGTTACATGATATATAGTTCCCTAAAGTTTTTGGTTTTTTACTTTTTGAGGTTATCAATAACACGAATAACCTAATTCTTCTCATAATTTTTATCCTGACAACAGTCAGGATTTTTTATTTAACATCGATAGCATATATTGACAAAACAAACAATATATGCTATCATAAAGATATGAAAAATCCTAAATTTGAGTTTTATACCAGACCAAATGGTAGAACTGAGTTTCAAGAGTTTTTAGATGAACTCCCTAAGAAAGATAAAGAGAAATTGTTGACGGTTATTGCTAGTATTCAAGAGCACGGCTTATTAGTCTCCCAACGTATGGAGTGGGTTAAAAAACTAGATGAAGAAATTTTTGAAATTCGCTCAAAAGTTTCTAGTAACATTCAAAGAGCTTTATATTTTCATGTGGTAGATAACAGATATGTTATTACTCATGGATTTACAAAGAAAACACAAAAAACACCAAAAGCCCAAATTGAACACGCTAAACAACTAAAAGTAGAATTTGAGAAAGAGGAGAATAAAAATGACAACTATAAAATTTGATGATTACCTTGCTGAACAGTTAAAAGATGATGAT
Source organism: Streptococcus hyointestinalis (assembly GCF_011039275.1). Lineage (GTDB taxonomy): Bacteria > Bacillota > Bacilli > Lactobacillales > Streptococcaceae > Streptococcus > Streptococcus hyointestinalis_A. The sequence continues at coordinate 1,387,925 of NZ_JAAKGB010000001.1, read as the reverse complement.
TTTAAACAAGGATTTTTAAAAGAAAAAAGGAAATTAGATAGTGCGGTTGCTTTAATGCTTGCACGTGAAGAAGCAGGGTACAGTCAACGAGAATTGGCAGAATTAGCTCACGTTCCTCAATCGACAATTGCACGTATCGAAAAGGGAGCAAATACAAGTGTAGACACACTAAGCAAGATTGCTTTCGCCCTTGGTAAAGAACTTAAAATTAGCTTTAGTTAGGGTAAAAAGGTAGAAATTGGATTTATGAAAGAATGTAACACGATAACTAAGACAACGCTTGAAGGTACACTTAATACAAACTTTGAAAATAAATTTGGGGAACTATAGTTATTGTTGGTATAGGAGGGGTTGCTTTGGACTCTTAGTATTTGTAAAGAGTTGATATTTATGTAATGGTATTTCGAAAGGTTAAGTCATGTTTAGAGCATGGCTTTTTTTGCTGATTATGATAGAATATGAGGAGATGTAAATGTACATATTTATTGTATTGGTAGGTGTGTTGATGTATTCAATTCTGTATAAATTAGGTTTAAAAGTATATGATAATCTTTATGGAAGAACATTATTAGCGATACTTTTATTTCAACCTATTATATTGGTAGGGTTGATATTATCGGAATATCTTCTTTCAGATTCCGGTTACTCTATTACAAGTGAGTTTTTGGTTTCTTTTTTTAATGAAATGGGTTTTAATGTTCGATTAAGTCCTATGTTTGATGTTATTCAAAATGTCATTATAATTTTAGCGGTGTTTATTGCGCTTAGATTTTTAACAGGTAAGTCTATAAACAAAATAGCAAAAGTAGAGGGTATATCCTATGATGATGAGAGAAGAGAAATAGTTGTAGAAGGAAAAGGAGGAGTAGAGACAACTTTGCCTCTATCTTTATTAAATACGTCAGTTTTATTTTCTGTAATCTATATGCTGATAATAACTTTATCTCTTTACAATTGGTATCTTTTTAGTAATCACTTTGGAAACGTATTACAAAATATAGTAATTGTTTTAGCAGTGCTAGCTGTTATTGAGTTTTTTATTATGACTTATGAGATGATTGAGTATATGAAAGAACAATCTATTCGTATGGTTTTTCAATATCCAGAAGATTACTTATCTGTAATGGCAATATTTGATTTGTATATAGAAAATAGAGAAGTTGTTTTATCATATCTTGATATTGATTCGTGCGTTAAACAATTTATTGAAAAAGGGATATTTAGATCTGCTTTTAAAGTTGATTTCAATGGAAAACCTAGTGAATATTACAGAATAGATATAGCTAAAGAATTAGTTGATGTTTATGAATCTGAAAAGAAAAAATATTTATAAGCTTTAGGTCATGTTTAGAGCATGGCTTTTTTTGTTTTGGAGAGAGGTGAGTGTATGTCGCAGGTTATCAATCTGACTTTGCCTAACGTGGCTATTCCTATACCAGAGGATATGTTGCTAGTGGATAAAGTAGAGTTTGAGAAATTAAAGCGTGATGCGTCTGAGGGACGCTGGATGGATATTAAGGAAATACTAGAGATGTTATCTATTAGTCGAGGGTATCTTTATGACTTAGTTTTACTAAATCCTCGCTATAAAGATAAGATTGATATTGCAAAAAATCCCAAAACAGGTTTTGTTAGCTATCCTGAAAGCCAAGGTGGTAAATACTTGTTTTTAGCGAGTCGAGCAAAACCTTTCTTTGAAAAGAACTTTGCAGAAATTTTATTAGATAGAGGGCGATAATTGAGGTATGTTATAATAGAGTAGCAAACCTTGATTGTCGCTTTTTTATTTGGAAAGGATAATCACATTATGTCAGTAACACTGAGAAGACGTGGGAAAAAGAAATTATGGTCTTATAGTGTCAAAGATAAAAAAGGAAATACAATAGCATCGAAAGGTAGCTTTAAGACAAAGAAAGAAGCACAGTTAGCAGGTTATGCAAAAGATGAGCTTCTTTTTAGAGGAATTGATTTAACGAATGAGTCTACGCTCTATGATTTATGGAAAATGTGGTATGAAACTATTGTTCTTCCACAATCGCATAGTGATTCTACTCTCTATAAGCATGAGCTACGAGGAAGGTATATCAAGCAGAATTTTGGAACTCAGCCAGCAGTTACTATTCAGTTTAGTAAATACCAGAAAGTTTTAACAAAACTAGGAGAAACACAGAATAAAGATAATGTTCGTCGCTTCAATGCTGAGGTTAGGAAAGTTATTCAGTTTGCGAGACGTGACAGGATAGCTATTGATGATTTTACAGAGGGAGTTATTATTGTAAGTGAAAAAACACAACAGAAAACCTCTGACAAATCCTTAAGAAACTTATCAGATTATTCGAAATTAAAGGCTGCTGTCAAAGCAAGAATTGATAGTCGCTATATTGTTTCTGATTATATTCTTTTTATTGCTTTAAAAACGGGTTTACGAACTGGTGAAAATCTAGGTTTAACGTGGGATTGCATTGATTTTGAAAATAAAGTGATTAAAACTTATCGTAGATACGATAGTACTAAGAAGTGTTTTACATCACCAAAAACTGAAACATCTGTTAGAGAAGTACCTATAGATGATGAGGCATGTTCAGTATTAAAACAGTTAAAACAAGTGCAAAAACGTTCTTTAAAAGAGACAAATACTAGTAATCCTGATGATTTTATCTATTTTGATTCAAATTACGGCGTTCCTACCTCAGCTAATGTAAATAAGCTTTTGAGACAATTATTAAAGGAAGAAAAGATAGAGCCTAGACGATTATCTTTAACAGGTTTACGTCATACCTATGCGAGTTACCTTTTAGCCAATAATATCGATATTTGGGTTGTTTCAAATGTGATGGGGCATAAAGATATAGAGCAGGTTACTAAAACTTATGGACACTTGCTGGAAGAAAAGCGAGATAAGGGCTTCGAATTGATTCGTCATAACTTATAATAAAAAGTGAGAATTTGTGACATACTTGTGACAAATAGGAAAAAAAGCTTTAAAACCAAGGTTTTTAAAGTATTATATATTCCGGCAGGGGTCATTGTTGATAGTTGACAAACTAAAAGACGCTAGCTGTTGGCTGGTGTTTTTTGAATAAACTGTATTGATAACATCTTCAGAAAAAAATCCCAAAATAATCTCAAAAAAGCTTGACAAATAAAAAACTTCACGATATACTAGATGAGGTTTTGAATAAAACTGACCTAAGACAGTAGGGGAGCGGTGCTCATAATAGTCCTACCGAGGCACAAAACGTGATTTAGAAATAACGGTTTTGTACTTTCGTGTCTAGGTGTAGATACGTTTTTTTTGTATCTATCCCAAAAATAAAAACGGAGGTAAAACTAATGAGTGAAGCAATTATTGCTAAAAAAGCTGAACAAGTCGAACTTGTCGCTGAAAAGATGAAAGCAGCAGCAAGTATCGTTGTTGTAGACTCTCGTGGTCTTACAGTTGAGCAAGATACAGTTCTTCGTCGTAATCTTCGCGAAAGCGGTGTTGAGTTTAAAGTTATCAAAAACTCTATCTTGACTCGTGCAGCTGAAAAAGCAGGTCTTGACGAGATGAAAGACATCTTTGTTGGACCATCTGCAGTAGCATTCTCAAACGAAGATGTTATTGCGCCAGCAAAAATTCTTAGCGAATTTGCTGCTGATGCTGAAGCACTTGAAATTAAAGGTGGTGCAATCGAAGGCGCTGTTTCTACTAAAGAAGAAATCGATGCTCTTGCTAAATTGCCAAACCGCGAAGGCATGCTTTCTATGCTCCTTTCAGTACTTCAAGCTCCTGTCCGCAACGTGGCTTACGCTGTCAAAGCGGTTGCAGAAGCAAAAGAAGAAGCTTAATGCTTCAAGTAGCTTAAGCTACAAACCTATTTTATCATTTAACTATTTTGGAGGAAACTACAATGGCATTGAACATTGAAAACATTATTGCTGAAATTAAAGAAGCTTCAATCCTTGAGCTTAACGATCTTGTAAAAGCTATCGAAGAAGAATTTGGTGTAACTGCAGCTGCTCCTGTAGCTGTTGCTGCTGACGGTGCTGCTGACGCTGGTGCTGCTAAAGATTCATTCGATATCGAATTGACTGCAGGTGGTGACAAGAAAGTTGCTGTTATCAAAGTCGTTCGTGAAATCACAGGTGAAGGTCTTAAAGAAGCTAAAGCACTTGTTGACAACGCACCATCTGTACTTAAAGAAGGTGTTGCAGCTGCTGAAGCTGAAGAACTTAAAGCTAAACTTGAAGAAGCTGGAGCTAGCGTAACTCTTAAATAATCGGATTTAAGCTAGACTTGCTTTGTAAAGTCGATATGTGTAAACCCTGCCTTGCAAGCCATGGTGGGGTTTTCTTATCGAAAATAAGTAAAGGGTTTTCAATTATCGAACTATTTTAAGAAAGTTTTAAGTATGTTGTGTTATTGTGCACAGTACTATATGAATTAGGAGGAACGTGATGTCTGAACTTGTTAGCAGAAGAAGTCAACGCTCAAAAGAGTTGTTTATCCGTGCTTTGTTGACTCTGATGCACCAAAAACCTCTCGAAGATATTTCCATTAAGGAAATCGTTGAGGAAGCTTCTTTGACACGCCAAACATTTTATCGCCACTTTACCTCAAAAGAGGATGTTTTAAAGACTTATTTAGATTATTTATATAAAGATTGTTTCAATGTGATTGACTCTAGAAAGCCTGAGGATTTGCTGGGAGTATTGAAGACTTACTTTGACTACTGGCTTCAATACCAAAAGAGTATCGAGGTTTTGTATGTGCAAAATGCGCACTGGATTATCAATGACATTGCTCTGACTTATGTTCAAGGCTTGCAGCCTTATGTTGAGCGTTATTTTACCGCTGACTTAGGTCCGAATGCAGAGTATTTGTGGACATATCTTTTTGGCGGTTTGGTGCAAATGAAGAGCAAATGGTTTGAAAGACATTGTCGTGTTACAACACAAAAAATGGCTATGCTTGTCTACCAGTTTTGGACTGGTGAGGTATTTGGTCGTTAAAGCGAAAAAGAGATTAGCTGGTCTAATCTCTTTTTGCTGTCTTTTGGGTAAAATTTGTTATAATAAAAGCATGAATGAACTGATTAAGCATAAATTAGAGCTTTTACCAGATAGCCCTGGCTGTTATCTCCATAAGGACAAAAATGGGACTATCATCTATGTGGGGAAGGCTAAAAATTTAAAAAATCGTGTGCGCTCCTATTTTCATGGCAGTCACAATACCAAAACCGAGCTTTTGGTGTCTGAGATTGAGGATTTTGAGTATATTGTCACAAGTTCTAACACAGAGGCGCTTCTGCTTGAGATTAATCTCATCCAAGAAAATATGCCCAAGTACAATATCAAGCTAAAAGATGACAAGTCCTATCCTTACATCAAGATTACGGATGAAGTTTATCCAAGACTACTTATCACACGTCAAGTTAAGAAAAATGACGGGCTTTATTTTGGACCCTATCCAGACTCGGGTGCCGCAACGGAGATTAAGCGTTTGTTAGATCGTCTCTTTCCCTTTAAGAAATGTACCAATCCAGCCAATAAGGTCTGCTTTTACTATCATTTGGGGCAGTGTAATGCCCATACCATTTGCCATACGAACAAGGCTTATTGGGACGGCTTAAAAGAGGATGTCAAAAACTTTCTCAACGGAAAAGACAATAAAATCGTGGATGGCTTGCGGGATAAAATGCAAGCAGCAGCTGCTCAGATGGAGTTTGAGCGTGCAGCGGAGTATCGGGATTTGATTGAGGCGATTGGGCTTTTACGCACCAAGCAGCGTGTCATTCATCAGGATATGAAAGACCGTGATATTTTCGGTTATGCTGTGGATAAGGGCTGGATGTGCGTGCAGGTTTTCTTTGTGCGAAATGGCAAGCTCATCCAGCGAGACGTTAATATGTTTCCTTACTACAATGAGCCTGAAGAGGACTTTTTGACCTACATCGGTCAGTTTTATCAGGATAAAAAGCACCTTTTGCCAAAGGAAATTTTCATTCCAAAAGACATTGATGAAGATTTGGTGCAGGCTTTGGTCAAGAGTAAGGTCATCAAGCCCCAGCGTGGTGAGAAAAAGCAACTAGTCAATCTAGCGACCAAGAATGCCAGGGTCAGCCTCCAACAAAAGTTTGATTTGCTGGAAAAAGACATCCGAAAAACGCACGGCGCTATTGAAAATCTGGGCGATTTGCTCAATATTCCAAAACCTGTGCGTATCGAGGCTTTTGACAACTCCAACATCCAAGGGACAAGCCCTGTGTCTGCTATGGTGGTCTTTGTCAATGGCAAGCCAAGTAAGAAAGATTATCGCAAGTTTAAGATTAAGACTGTAGTGGGTCCTGATGACTACGCTAGTATGCGTGAGGTTATTTACCGCAGGTACAGCCGTGTGCTTAAAGACGGTTTGACACCGCCAGACCTTATCGTGATTGATGGAGGGCAAGGGCAGGTCAATGTCGCAAGAGAAGTGATTGAGGATAAGCTTGGCTTAGACATTCCTATCGCTGGTCTGCAAAAAAATGATAAGCACCAGACGCACGAGTTGCTTTTTGGCAATCCCTTGCAGGTGGTGCCGCTGCCTAGACAGTCTGAGGAGTTCTTTTTATTGCAGCGTATCCAAGACGAGGTGCACCGCTTTGCCATTACCTTTCACCGTCAAGTGCGCTCTAAAAACTCCTTCTCCTCTAAGCTAGACGGCATTTCTGGGCTGGGTCCAAAGCGCAAGCAACTCTTGATGAAACACTTTAAAAATCTCACCAATATCCAAAAAGCAAGTGTTGATGATATCGTCAACTGTGGTATCCCACGGACTGTCGCTGAAAATATCCAAACAACTTTAAATCAAAAAGAATAACTTGATACATTGTATCGAGTTGTTTTTATTTTTAGTAATTTTCTTATCAAAACCATTAAGGGCTGGTTAAAAGAGAAGACTGTTATTGCTGTATCTCTCATGATTTGTTACAATGGAAATGGTTTTAAGAATGATGACAAGCCTTGTTAGAATTGTTGAGACCGCATTAGGAAAGCATAAGCTTTCTAAGGAAAAGGAGAACTAATTATGGAGACCAAAATGCGTTATAAGCGACGTAAGGTCAAAAAGCACTGGGTAACAGTTGCAATTGCCGCTACTGCACTTATGTTGGGAGGCGCTGTTAGCACACAAGCAAGTGCTGATAGTGTTGTGAGTGAGCAAGTAGCAAGCACGACTGCTGAGCAAAAAGTAGATGAAACAACAGCTTCATCTACAAGTGAAGAAGCCGCTTCTAGTCAAGAGGAAGCGACTGAAGAAAGCTCTTCTGACACAAATGTCACAGACACGCAAGAGGTGACGACGACACAAGAAGTCACAACAGAGTCTTCTCAAAGTGATAGTGACAGTCAGACAGAAGCAGAAGCGTCTACTAGTCAAGAAGAGAACACAAATGCTCAGACGGAGTCGTTGACTGCTCAAGAAACTGCTGTTTCAAAAACCTCAGCACCAGGTATTCAGACGATTGATGGTAAGACTTATTATATCGCCGAAGATGGTACTTATAAAACCAATTTTGTCGTTGAATCTGAAGATGGCAAGCTGCTTTATTTTGGTAAGGATGGCGTTCTTGAAAATAGTACGGAAACTTGGTTTAGCAGCGAAGGTTTGACCAGTCTCAATGATACTTTTAGTGAAAATAACGCTTTTGCCCAGTTAGATGAAAAAGGAGTCGAGCTGGTTGATGGGTATTTGACAGCCAATACTTGGTATCGTCCAAAGAAAATTCTCTCAAATGGAGAACAGTGGTTACCATCACGTCAGACGGATGTCCGTCCTTTATTGATGGCATGGTGGCCTGATAAGCAAACACAACTAGCTTATGTCAATTACATGGCGGCAGAAGGTTTTGGTGATATTGTCCAAGCGACAGCCAGCCAAGAAGAGCTCAATAAAGCGGCTCAAGATATTCAAAAAGCCATTGAAAAGAAAATTTACGTGAATGGTACGGCTTGGCTACGTGAGACGATTTCAACATTTGTAGCGACACAACCTAACTGGAATAGCCAAACAGAAGGATAACACAGCTGGAAAAAATCAAGACCACTTGCAAGGTGGGGCTCTGACCTTTATCAATAGTGATAAGACACCAGAAGCCAATTCTGACTATCGTTTGTTTAATGAAACGATTACCAAGGTAACTCGTGATAGAGATTTGGATAGCGAACTTGGTGCTAAAGCAGTTGATGAATTGTTAGAAAAGTACAATAATTTAGAAACAGATGGCTATGAATTGCTTCTTGCTAATGACATTGATAATTCTAATCCCGTTGTTCAAGCAGAGCAATTAAACTGGCTACACTTTATCATGAACTTCGGTGAGATTGTAGCAGGTGATGCCAGCGCTAACTTTGACGGTGTTCGTGTTGATGCGGTTGACAATGTCAATGCTGATTTGTTGCAAATCGCTTCTGACTACTTCAAGGCTAAGTATGGTGTTGCTGATAGCGAAGCCAACGCTATCAATCATCTCTCTATTTTAGAAGCTTGGTCTGAAAACGACCCTTACTACAATGAGGCTATGTCAGGTGCTCAACTGCCAATTGACAATAAAAATCGTCTGTCTCTCCTTTACTCACTCATGCGTCCTGTCGAAGGAGATGAGAGCAGAACGCCATCACTGGCACCAATCATCACAAACAGCTACAATAACCGTAGTTCAGACATTGACCCAACAACTGGCAAGGCTTATAAAGATGGCAAACGCATGGCGAACTATGTGTTTGTACGAGCACACGATTCAGAGGTTCAAACAGTTATTGCTAAGATTATCAATAAAGAGCTGGGACGTACAGATACAGACGGTTTGACCAATATCACGCTTGATGAAATCAAAGAAGCCTTCAAGATTTACAATGAAGATATGAATCAAGCGGATAAGAAGTACACTCAGTTCAATGTGCCTGCGGCTTATGCGCTCATGTTGACCAATAAAGATGCCATTACACGTGTTTACTATGGTGACATGTACACAGATGATGGGCAATACATGGCTAAAAAATCGCCTTACTATGATTCTATTGAGACCTTGCTAAAAGGGCGTATCAAGTATGTTTCTGGTGGTCAAGACATGAAACTTCATTACCCAGCAGGAGCTAATGAAAGCCTCAATAATGCAGGAAAAACAGCTTATGACAGAACGGAGCTCTTGACATCTGTACGCTATGGTAAAGGCGCTGATACAGCAGAAGACTCGGGAACAGAGGAGACACGTTATTCAGGTATATTGACCATTGTATCCAACAACCCTAAACTAGAACTTTATCAAGGCGATGATAGTTTTGCTAATACCATAACGGTCAATATGGGAGCTGCGCACAAGAATCAAGCCTATCGTCCACTCCTTTTGGGAACTGAAAATGGCATTCTTCAGTTTGCTAGTGACCAAGAAGCTAGTGCTTATATCAAATACACGGACGATAATGGCAATCTGACCTTCTCACCGAGTGAGATTAAAGGCTATGCTACCGTTGATATGAATGGTTACTTGGCTGTTTGGGTACCAGTTGGCGCCAGTGATACGCAGGATGTTCGTGTAGCAGCATCAACTGAAAAAAATAGTTCAAATCTGGTCTATGAAAGCTCAGCTGCGCTTGATTCACAAGTTATCTATGAAGGTTTTTCTAACTTCCAAGACTTTGTTGAAAACGACGCTCAGTACACCAACAAACTCATTGCTCAAAATGCAGACTTGTTCAAGTCTTGGGGAATTACTTCCTTTGAGATGGCGCCCCAATATGTCGCTAGTGAAGATGGAAGTTTCCTTGACGCTATCATCGGAAACGGCTACGCCTTTGAAGATCGCTATGATATTGCTATGAGTAAAAACAACAAGTATGGTTCTTTCAATGACTTGCTAGATGCCGTTCGTTCTCTTCACGCTGCTGGTATCCAAGTGATTGCTGACTGGGTGCCTGATCAGATTTATAATCTTCCTAGTGAGCAGATTGTCACAGCTAACCGTACCGATAGTTATGGGAACTACCGTAGTGGCGCTGTTATCAAAGAATTGCTCTATGCTGCCAAGACACGCACTAATGGCGATGATTATCAAGCGGTTTATGGCGGAGCTTTCTTAGAAGAGCTTGCGGAGAAATACCCTAGCATTTTTGAGCGTGTCCAAGTATCTAGTGGTCAAAAAATAGACCCAACAGTTGCCATTAAGCAATGGGAAGCTAAATACTTCAATGGAACCAATATTTTGGGACGTGGGGCTTATTATGTACTAAAAGATTGGGGCTCAAACGATTACTTTAGAGTGGATGAAACCACCGTTATCCTACCAAAACAATTGCTAGGGCAAGAAGCCGTGACAGGATTTGCCAAGGACGACACGGGTTACTATTATTATTCTACAAGTGGGTCTCGTGCCAAGTCTGTCTTTATCCAAGATGAAAACGGCAACTGGTACTATTTCGATGAGAATGGCTACATGGTGACAGGTGCTTACCAGATAGGTGATGATTTCTATCGTTTCTTGCCAAATGGAGTTCAATTGCGTGACGCTTTTGTCATGGACGCTAGTGGCAATTACTATTACTACAGCAAGTTAGGTGCACAGTACCGCAACGACTATTATCTCTTTGGCAGCGACTGGCGTTATTTTGATGCTAATGGTGTGATGGCACGAGGTATTGTTTCTATTAACGGTAGCAAACAATATTTTGATGCGGATGGTTTCCAACAAAAGGATATTGCCATTCGTGATGCTGATGGTAATCTTTATTACTTCGAGGCAGGTTCTGGAAATGCTGTGGCAAATCGTTGGTTTGAAATCGAAAAAGGTAGTGGTCAGTTTGCTTATGCTGGCAGCGACGGCAAGGCGGTTGTAGGCAGTCAGGTTATTGATGGCAAGTCTTACTACTTCCAAGCAGACGGCACACAAGTCAAAGGAGACTTTGTGACCAACAGCGATGGCAGCCAGTCTTACTATGACGCCGACTCAGGAGAATTGTACGTTTCCCGTTTCTTCCAAGTAGGCGATAGCTGGTATTATGCCGACAGCACAGGTCATGTAGTGACGGGTTCTCAAACTATCAACGGTCAACGCTTGTACTTTGCTACAGACGGCAAGCAAGTTAAAGGTGCCTTTGTGACCAACAGCGATGGCAGCCAGTCATACTACGACGCTGACTCAGGAGAATTGTATGTTTCTCGTTTCTTCCAAGTAGGTGACAGCTGGTACTATGCCGACAGTACAGGTCATGTGGTGACGGGTTCTCAAACTATCAACGGTCAACGCTTGTACTTTGCTACAGACGGCAAGCAAGTCAAAGGCGCCTTTGTGACCAACAGTGATGGTAGCCAGTCTTACTACGATGCTGATTCAGGAGAACTGTATGTTTCTCGCTTCTTCCAAGTAGGTGACAGCTGGTACTATGCCGACAGTACAGGTCATGTAGTGACGGGTTCTCAAACTATCAACGGTCAACGCTTGTACTTCGCTACAGACGGTAAGCAGGTCAAAGGCGACTTTGTGACTAACGGCGATGGCAGCCAGTCTTACTATGACGCTGACTCAGGAGAGCTGTATGTTTCTCGCTTCTTCCAAGTAGGAAACACTTGGTACTATGCTAACAGGGCTGGACGAGTGGTTAAGCTTAGCGCTTCAACGAGAACAGAGCTTTCACTTAAAAAAAAAGACACTGTAGACACTATCGGATAAAGACTGTCAGAGTCCGATATATCAAAGTTATCTGGATGTAACAAAAAAACCGCTGCAACAGCGGTTTTTTACTATGACAATTAAGATTAGCGAGCAATGCGTTTGCGGGCTGCTTTTTTACGGTTTTCTTCGATAAAGGCAGCTTTTTCTTCTTCAGGCTCGATGATTGTCTTTTTGACAGCATAGACAGCTCCTGCAACAGTAGCAGCAGTAGCAGCGACACCTGTAACAACACCTTTAGCAAATGCAAATTTTTTAGCCATAATCATTCTCCTTTTGGTTATTCGTTATTGAAAGGTCTCCCTCTCAGCTTCTGTGTTATAATATATAGTAACCTATGCTTGTGAAAATAGCAAGTAAAAAACGAAAAAAGGATGGAAGTCATGTCCCAAAAATTAATTTGTGTGGTAGGACCGACAGCTGTCGGCAAAACGGCGCTAGGTGTGGAGCTGGCACAGATATTTGACGGTGAGATTATCAGCGGAGATAGCCAGCAGGTATATAAGCGACTAGATATCGGAACGGCAAAGGCAAGTCAGGCTGAGCAGGCGGCAGCTCGTCATCATTTGATTGATGTTAGAGAGGTGTTTGAGACTTACTCTGCTTTTGACTTTGTCAAGGAAGCAAGACAGGCGGTTGGTGAGATTGCTGAGCGTGGTCATGTGCCCATTATTGTCGGAGGGACTGGTTTATACTTGCAGAGCCTTCTTGAGGGCTATCACTTGGGCGGACAGGTTGACCAAGAGGCGGTTCTTGCTTACCGAGCAGAGTTAGAAGGATTGTCAGACGCTCTTTTAGAAAAAGAGCTGAGTGCTTATGGGCTTTCTATGCCTTTGTCTAACCGTAGGCGTGCCATACGGGCTTTGGAGTTGGCTCGTTTTGGAAATGACATGGAAAATCAAATGCCAGATTATGACGTTCTTATCATTGGGCTAAACGATGAGCGTGAAAAGCTTTACCAGCGTATCAATGCCCGTGTTGACCAAATGGTCAAGGAGGGTCTGCTTGATGAAGCTAAGTGGCTCTATGAGACTTATCCTGATGTGCAGGCTAGCCGTGCGATTGGCTACAAAGAGCTCTTTCCTTACTTTGCAGGCGGGGTGAGTCTTGATGTGGCGCTTGATAAGCTCAAGCAAAACACCCGTCGCTTTGCCAAGCGCCAGCTGACTTGGTTTCGTAATCGCATGGCGGTGGAATTTTATAATATCAGTGACAGCAAGAGTCATGACGCTATCATAGAGGCTGTGCGTGATTTTTTAGAAAGTCAAGAGCAAAGCAAACGTAAATAGCTGAAATATGCTATAATGAAAGTTACGCAATAAAGGAGGTGAGGCGATGTTTGAGACGCAAAAAGAAGAGGAGCGTGTGCTGCTCCTTGGAGTGACACTCCCAGAGCAAGAAAACAGCGACATGTCCATGGCTGAGCTAGAAAGCCTTGCAAAAACAGCTGGGGCACAGGTCATCGACAGTTTTATCCAAAACCGTGAGCGCTATGACAGCAAAACCTTCATCGGCTCAGGAAAATTACAAGAAGTTGCCCAAATTGTTGACAGCGAAGAAATCGATACTGTCATTGTCAACAATCGCTTGACGCCACGGCAAAATACCAACCTAGAGCAGGCGCTGGGAGTTAAGGTTATTGACCGCATGCAGTTGATTTTGGATATTTTTGCCATGCGTGCTCGTAGTCATGAGGGAAAACTGCAGGTGCACCTAGCGCAGCTCAAGTATATGCTGCCCAGACTGGTGGGGCAGGGTGTTATGCTCAGTCGTCAAGCCGGTGGTATCGGCAGTCGTGGTCCTGGTGAGAGCCAGCTGGAGCTTAATCGCCGCTCCATTCGCCAGCAAATCACAGATATTGAGCGCCAGCTCAAGCAAGTGGCTAAAAATCGAGCTACCAGTCGTGAAAAACGCTTGGACGACAGTACTTTTAAGATTGGCTTGATTGGCTACACCAATGCTGGCAAGTCTACTATCATGAACGCTCTAACGGACAATAAACAATACGAAGCCGATGAGCTTTTTGCTACACTAGACGCTACGACAAAACAGGTCTATCTAGCTGAACATTTCCAAGCAACGCTGACCGACACGGTTGGTTTTATTCAGGATTTACCGACGGAGCTGGTCGCAGCCTTTAAGTCCACGCTAGAAGAGAGCAGGCATGTGGATTTGTTGCTCCACGTCATTGACGCCAGTGACCCCAACCATGCGGAGCAGGAAAAGGTTGTCCTAGATCTCCTTGATGAGCTGGGCATGTCAAACATCCCTCGCCTTGCTATTTACAATAAAATGGATAAGGTAGAGAGCTTGACAGCAACCACGTTTCCCAATATCCGCTTGTCCGCTAAGGATAAAGACAGCAAGCAAGCTTTGCGCCGTTTGATTGTTGACCAAATCCGTGAGCAGTTTGAGCCTTTCACTATTAAGGTCAATTCAAGCGAACTCTACAAGCTCTATCAACTGCAAAAGGTGGCGCTACTAGAGCCATTTGACGGCACACAAGACATAGAAGAAGTTTCAGGTTACATTTCCCCTAAAAATAAATGGAGGTTAGACACGTTTTATGACTGATTATATCGACTTGGCGCTGCGCTATGGCGGCTTTACAAGCCTTGATAAGGTCTATCTGACCAATTGCCTAAAAAACTTATCAGACGCTGATAAGCTTACTTTTATCACCCCTCCGCCTAGTGTAATTAACGCTTACTTTGCTGAGATTTACCAAAAGCAATCGCCAAAGGCAGCGACGGACTATTATTTTGACTTGTCACAGGCACTCAAGCTCTTTGTGAGTCAGCCTAATTTTGAAGAAGCAAAACCTTTTGTACGTTTGAATTTATCTGGGAAGTCCTACGGTTTTGCCTATGTCTCAGAAAGAGAGCTGGCGCAGGTTTTCTCCGAAAACTCTGAGCACATCTCGACTGCTGTGCTACTTGAGCTTGCGCAGATTTTCCCGCATTATGTAGTGTATGTGAAAGACGACGCTATCATGATGGAAGCGCTAGATTTTTCTGAAAATGTCCTAGCGGATGAAACGCCAGAGGACAGTCTTTTAGGGCAAGTGCTGCGCTTAGAAGATGATGTGATAAAAATCACAAGCTTTAACCATGAAGAGCTTTTAGACTTGGCAAAAGCCTACAGCGGACAGCGTTATTACCAATCAGACGGCAAACAAGCCACCCTCTACATCAAGGACAGAAAGGACTAATATGGAAATCCAATTTTTAGGAACAGGAGCAGGACAGCCCTCTAAGGCGCGCAATGTCTCAAGCTTGGTGCTCAAACTCCAAGACGAAATCAATGAAATCTGGATGTTTGATTGTGGCGAAGGGACGCAACATCAGATTTTAGAAACGACCATTAAACCACGCAAGGTGCGCAAGATTTTTATCACTCACATGCACGGTGACCATATCTTTGGACTGCCTGGCTTCTTGTCTAGCCGAGCCTTTCAGGCAAATGAAGAGCAGACCGACCTTGACATCTACGGTCCAGCGGGGATTAAAAACTATGTCCTCACTAGTCTTCGTCAGTCGGGCTCAAGACTGCCTTACCACATTCATTTTCATGAGTTGACTCAAGACAGCTTGGGTAAGGTTTTGGAGACGGATAAATTCACTGTCTATGCTGAGGCGCTTGACCACACTATTTTTTGCATTGGCTACCGTGTCATGCAAAAAGATTTGGAAGGAACGCTGGATGCGGAAGCGCTAAAAGCGGCAGGTGTGCCTTTTGGTCCTTTATTTGGCAAGGTTAAAAATGGCGAAAACGTGACGCTAGAGGATGGGCGTGAGATTATCGCAAAAGACTATATTTCCGAGCCTCGTAAGGGCAAGGTGATTACCATTTTAGGCGATACTAGAAAGACCAATGCTAGCGTGCGGTTGGGTCTGGGAGCGGATGTGCTCGTCCACGAGTCTACTTATGGCAAGGGTGATGAGAAAATCGCAAGAGCACATGGGCACTCGACAGCTACTCAAGCTGCTGAAGTGGCTAAGGAAGCGTTCGCCAAGCGTTTGCTGTTAAATCATGTCAGTGCACGCTTTTTAGGGCGAGACTGCAGGCAGCTAGAAGCGGACGCTAGAGAGATTTTCCCTGAGACACGCATCGTTCGAGATTTAGAGGAGTTTACAATCTAATGGCAGAGCGAGTAATACTGATAACAGGAGCCAGTGGCGGCTTAGCGCAGGCAATTGTTGAAAAACTCCCTAGCAGTGACCAGCTCATCCTGCTTGGGCGTGATGAGAAAAAACTGGAAAAACTCTACGGCAAGCGGGCCAAAACAGCGCTTTATAGCTGCGACATCACAGATGAAAAAGAGGTTGAAGAGCTAGTCGAGCAACTCTATCAGCGCTTTGGTCGCATTGATATTCTCATCAATAACGCTGGCTTTGGCTCTTTTAAAACCTACGAAAACTACACCGACGCTGAGATTCGGGATATGTTTGCGGTCAATACCTTTGCGGTCATGCTCTTTTCTCGCCTTGTCGGTGAGAAGATGGCACAGGCTGGTCATGGGCATATTGTCAACATCGCTAGTATGGCGGGGTTGATGGCAACGAGCAAGGCTTCGGTCTATGCGGCAAGCAAGTTTGCGGTCATCGGTTTTTCAAATAGCTTGCGCCTAGAGCTAGCGGACAAAAAAGTTTACGTGACCACGGTCAACCCAGGTCCTATCAGCACAGGCTTTTTTGACACAGCAGACCCATCGGGCAATTACCTCAAAAGTGTTGGGCGCTTTACACTGAGCCCAGAGCAGGTGGCAGACAAAATCATAGCGAACCTTGGTAAAAACAAGCGTGAAATTAACCTGCCACCGCTTTTAAACGCCGCTCACAAAGCCTACACGCTCTTTCCTAAAACAGCTGACTTTTTAAGCAGAAAGGTCTTTAATTTCAAATGATTTCAGCAACATACGAGTGGGCATTTGACCCGAAAACGCCTGATGAGGCTTTTTTAGAGCTGGCAAAAGCGCACAAGCTTGATGAGACGACGAGTCAGTTTCTCTACAATCGTGGCATTGATAGTGAGGAGAAGCTGACTGACTTTTTGACCCTTGACATCTCAAAGCTGCATGACCCTTATCTCCTGCATGATATGGACAAGGCAGTGAGTCGCCTGCGTATGGCTATTGAAAATGGCGAGCAGATCCTCATCTACGGAGACTATGACGCTGACGGGATGACATCAGCCTCTATCGCCAAAGAAGCACTTGAAATGCTAGGTGCCGAGGTTCAGGTCTATTTGCCCAATCGCTTTACAGATGGCTACGGTCCCAATCAAAGTGTCTACAAGTATTTCATTGAGCAACAGGCTATCTCGCTCATCTTAACGGTTGATAATGGCGTTGCTGGGCACGAAGCGATTGCTTACGCTATGGAGCAGGGTGTGGATGTGATTGTCACAGACCACCATAGCTTGCCAGAAGAATTGCCAGAAGCTTATGCCATCGTGCACCCTGAACATCCAGAAGGAAACTATCCTTTTTCCTATCTAGCAGGGTGCGGTGTTGCCTTTAAGCTGGCTTGCGCTCTTTTAGAGACAGTACCAATGGAGCTTCTAGACCTTGTTGCCATTGGGACAATTGCGGATATGGTCAGCCTGACAGATGAAAATCGCCAGTTGGTGGCAATGGGCTTGCAGGTCTTAAAAACTACCGAGCGCATGGGCTTACAAGAGCTCCTCAGACAGTCCTCTGTCCGCCCAGAGGAGGTTGATGAGGAGACGATTGGTTTTCAAATTGCACCGCAACTCAATGCCCTTGGACGCCTTGATGACCCTAACCCTGCCATTGAGCTGTTAACGGGCTTTGACGACGAGGAAGCGGCTGACATTGCCAAGATGATTGGCGCTAAAAACGAAGAGCGTAAAGCGCTCGTGCAGACCATCTACAATGAAGCTATGGATATGGTGGACTTGACAAAACCAGTGCAGGTCCTAGCAAAAGAGGGCTGGCACCCAGGTGTTTTGGGCATTGTCGCAGGGCGTATTTTAGAGAAAATCGCGCAGCCAGTTATTGTCTTGACCATTGACGATGGCAAGGCTAAGGGAAGCGCTAGAAGCGTTGAGGCGCTGGATATTTTTGCGGCGCTTGATGGGCATCGTGAGCTTTTTGTTGCCTTTGGCGGGCATAGCGGAGCTGCCGGCATGACTCTAGAAGTGGACAAGCTATCAGCTCTTGAGGAGATGCTTATCCGCTACATTTCGGACAATCATCTGGATATGTCTCGAAAGAAAGCCCTGCAGCTGGACGCTGAGTTGCGTTTTGAGTCGCTTAATCTCGAGCTTATCCGAGACATCAACACCTTGGCACCTTTTGGTATGGACAATCCAAAGCCTGTCTTTTGGCTAAAGGACATCACGGTTGAGCAAGCCAGAACTATGGGGCAAGACAATGCCCACCTAAAACTCAAGCTCTCGCAAGACGGTGTGTCTTATGACTTGGTTGCCTTTCATCAAGGCAGTCGCCTGCTTGATTTTCAGCAGGCACAGCACTTAGAGCTAGCTGTGACACTGGCTATCAATGAATGGAATGGTAAGACCACTCTTCAGCTCATGCTGGTCGACGCTCGTGTCAATGGCTTGCAGCTCATTGATTGTAGGGCAAAGACAGCGATGATTCCAGAGGGCGTGCCAGATATTTTTGAGCAGCCAGAGAGCAGTCTGGTTGCAGTTGAGGCAGTGCCAGAGCGTGAGGAGGATTTACGCCAGCTCTTTAGAAGCCATGCGTTTGAGGCGGTTTATTTTAAAAATGCTATCGCAAAACCTTACTACCTGACAGGATTTGGTACACATGAGCAATTTGCTAAGCTCTATAAGACCATTTATCAATTTCCAGAGTTTGACGTGCGCTATAAGCTGGGTGAGCTCAGCCATTACCTTAAAATCCAAGACATCTTACTCATCAAAATGATTCAAATCTTTGAAGAGTTGCAGTTTGTCAACATTACAGACGGCGTGATGACGGTCAATAAAGACGCCCAAAAACGTGAGATTTCAGAGAGCACCATCTACCAAGACTTGAAAAAACAGGTCGCCTTTCAAGAGTTGATGGCGCTTGCAACGCCAAGAGAGATTTACGACTATTTCACACATGACAAGGAGGACGAAAACCTATGACCATGTCTGAACTTGAAAAACTAGAAGCAGGACTGCCTTATCGCTTTACAGATGAGGCGGTCAATGAACGTAAACTCCAGGCTGTTGTGGGCTGTCAAAAACTCAACAGCATTAGCGTTTTAGAGACTAGCGAACGCCACAAGGCGATTGTGGACTTGCTTGGCTCAGCGGGGAAAAATCCGCAGATTTTGTCGATTTTTAACTGTGACTACGGCAAAAATATCCATGTCGGAGATGACTTTTTAATCAACTATAACGGTGTGATTTTGGACATTGCCCCTGTGACCATCGGCAACAATGTCATGATTGGACCAAACACCTTGATTACTACCGTTGGGCACCCTTTGTCGCCTGCTGGGCGCAGGGAAAAGCTGGGCATTGCAGAGCCTATCACTATTGGTAATGACGTCTGGATTGGTGGTAACGTTACGATTTTACCAGGAGTGACTATTGGAGACAATGTCGTTGTCGCAGCAGGAGCAGTTGTTACCAAAGACATCCCTTCTAACTACGTCGTCGGTGGCATTCCAGCAAAAGTCATCAAGGACATTCCAAATGATGTTGATAGGAGTTAAAGCAGTTACCGGCATTTAGTCTAATGTCATAAAAGAAAAGAGTAAAATGGTTCATTTTTGAGAGGAGGTTGCCATGGCGATTTCTCATACAAAGGTTACTCTTTTATGTCCAGTAGAAAAAGTATGGAATAAAGTAACAGATTTAACAAATTTTGCTTGGAGAAGTGACTTAGCAAATATAAAAATCATCGAAAGGAGCTTGGATAGGGAAGTTTTATGCGCATGGAGATAGAACAACACTCGATTTTACCGAAAATATAGTGTCTAAAAAACTCCTGTTGAAACCTTTTGTCAGGTCATATCTGCGAAAACAACAGAAATTGTACATCAAAGATTTAAAGCAAGCGCTCCATTGTGAAGAAGCAAGCTCTGTTTAGAAAACAGACATCGATGATAAATGTGCTAAGGCTGAACTCTCTCATTTCTATTTTGAAAAATCTGAGCACCTGTAACTTTCCATGTACGAATACTCAAAGTTATGATATAATAGACTGTAAAAAATATTTTGGTAAAAGCCTAGAAAGTAAGGAAATGGATTTAAAAAATTACATTGCCTCTATTAAAGACTATCCTCAAAAAGGGATTGTATTTCGTGATATCAGCCCATTGATGGCTGATGGTAATGCTTACAGTTATGCTGTACGTGAAATTGTGCAATACGCAACGGACAAAGAAATCGATATGATTGTCGGTCCTGAAGCCCGTGGTTTTATCATTGGCTGTCCTGTTGCCTATGAGCTTGGTGTCGGTTTTGCACCGGTGCGTAAGCCTGGTAAGCTCCCACGTGAGGTTATCTCAGCTGACTACGAAAAAGAGTACGGTGTTGACACGCTCACTATGCACGCTGATGCTATCAAACCTGGTCAACGTGTGCTTATCGTTGACGATTTGCTTGCAACTGGTGGTACTGTCAAAGCAACCATTGAGATGATTGAGCGCTTGGGTGGCGTTGTTGCAGGTTGTGCCTTTTTGATTGAGCTTGATGACCTTAAAGGACGTGAAGCTATCGGTGATTACGACTACAAAGTCTTAATGCACTACTAATCATATAGTTTATAACTATATCTAACTAAAGAAAATATATAATTGAAACCTATATCTCCATGTTCTATAATAGAGGATAACGATATTATAGAAGTGGAGATGTTTTCATGCCAATCAAAATTGATAATGCACTGCCAGCTCTAGATATTTTACGTTCTGAGAATGTTTTCATGATGGACGATAAGCGTGCCAATCACCAAGACATTCGTCCGCTTGAGGTCTTGATTGTCAACCTCATGCCTACAAAAGAAGCGACCGAAACCCAGCTTTTGCGCCTCTTAGCCAATACCCCTTTACAGATCAATATTGATTTGCTCTACATGTCCTCGCACACCTCAAAAAACACCAAGGCAGAGCACTTGGAGACTTTTTATAAGACCTTTGAGGACATCAAGAACCGCTATTATGACGGCATGATTATCACAGGAGCACCTGTTGAGACCTTGGCTTTTGAGGAAGTGGATTATTGGCAGGAGCTGTGCCAGCTTCTCAAGTGGAGTAAGAAACATGTCTTTTCCACACTTCATCTCTGCTGGGGAGCGCAGGCTGGTTTGTATTACAATTACGGCATTGACAAGGTTTTAATGCCTCAAAAACTGTCTGGTATCTATCGTCAGGACGTTTTAGACCATCTCAATCCTTTAATGAGAGGGTTTGATGATAGCTTTAAGTCGCCACACTCCAGATATACTGAGGTGACCAAAGAGAGCTTAGAAGATTTAGCTCAACTGGACATTTTAGCAGCAGGAGAGGAAGTTGGCTTGTCCATTTTGGCGACAAAGGATTTGCGGGAAGTCTACAGTTTTGGGCATTTGGAGTATGACCGTGATACGCTAGAAAAAGAGTATCAGCGTGACCTCAAAGCTGGAAAACATCCGCAAGTGCCTAAGCACTATTTTCTAGATGATGACCCGACCAAAAGACCACAGATGTGCTGGAATCTGCCTGCTGCGACTTTCTTTAGTAATTGGATTAACTATGCGGTTTATCAAGAAACCCCTTATCGTTTAGAAGAGCTAAACGATGATTACACTTACTATGCCTGTTTGTAGAGAGGATTTATGAGTTATTTAGAGTACTTTCGTCATGGTAATCTTGTCTTACCGAGTGATTTATTGTTTCACTATAGTGAACTCTTTACCTCAAGCGAGGAGTTTTTGGTTTGGCAATTTTTCTTTTTGCAAAATACAACCAAGCTCGATGATTTAGCACCGAGTCAGATTGCTAGCGCCCTTGGCAAGTCCTTGAGCGATGTCAATCGCATGATTAGTAACCTTACTAGTCAAGGGCTGCTAGACACTAAGACCATTGATATGGCGGGCGAGATTGAGGTGATTTTTGACGCTAGTCCAGCGCTTGACAAGCTAGACGCCCTCACAAAAAAGGACACAGTAGCAGAGGAGAGCCTGCCTCAAACACCTAGCAATGCCTTTAAAGATTTGGTTAGTGACTTTGAGCGTGAGCTCGGGCGTTTCTTGAGTCCCTTTGAGATTGAGGAATTGCAAAAGACCATTGACGAGGACAATACAGAGCCTGAGGTTATTCGCTTGGCGCTTCGTGAGGCTGTTCTCAATGGAAAAACCAACTTCAAATACATCAACGCTATTCTGCGCAATTGGCGACATGACAATCTCAGAACTGCCCGCCAAGTCAAGGAGCGCTTGAATGAGCGTGAAAATAAGCAGACAAAGGAAGTGCCCATCTCAGACGACTTTTTATCTGCTATTAACAATCTTTGGATGGATGATTAAAAAGCATTTGGAGTTTTCCAAATGCTTTTATCTTTGCCTCGCTCTAAAAGAGCGATAAGTCAGTGTGATAATCAAAATCATCTTATAGAGAAAAAGACAGGCTAGCCCTTGATTGGTGATAAATGCCATCAGACTAGGGAAATGATAAGCCATAAGGACAAAGACGACACCTAGAAGGCTGATGATATTTAGCGCTTTGCTAAACTCGGGAAAGTAAGCTTTGATGTGGTAGGCTTGAAAGAGGAGTTTGGCGATGAGTAAAAGGAGAAAGCCAAGCATGGAGTGTGGCAAAATTTCAGAGAATTTCTGCGTGTGTAGGATGGTTAGGACGATGGTAGCGATACTGTAAATCCCTGGAAGATAATCAAAAGACAGACGCTTTGGTGCTTTTAACCAGCGATTGAAGGCTGTGATACCAGTCACTAGTAATGCAAGCAAATAAAGGCTAGAAAAGACCAGCAGATTCAGCTCTTGATTGCGCAGGAAAAAGTAAGCGCCCCAGAGCAGAAAAGCGATAGTGACCAAGCCGAGATAAGGGGATTTGCTGGCGAGCTGTTCAGGCAGGTAAAAGAACTTTAGAAACATGCGGCGTGGTTTTAGTTTTTGGCGGTCTGAGAGGTCTTGCTCGATGTCGCTGGTGTACCAAGAGGTAAAAAAGATAGACAGTACAGCAAGAAGCCTTTGGCGCTCAACTTTTGAGCTTGATGTCATGGCTGAATAGACATTTTTTAGTCGCACAGAAAAGGGCTCTTTATCAGCTCTTTTTTTGAAAAAGAGCTTCCAGACAAAGGAAATAGCGGTTTGATTGTCGGATTTACTGGCTTGTGCTAGGTAGAGATTAGCGATTGCCTGCATTTTGCGACTGCTGGGTGTTGCATGGTCTGTGGTGACAAAGCAACACATTTTGGTATCGACTTGCCAGAGAAAAAGCAGGTGTTGCATGGCGCTGATACCATAGCTTTTGATAATAGCAGTTTCTACAGGCAGATGAAACAAGACGCCAACCAGAGACGCCTGTGGACGAAAAGCGTGAATTTTAGGAAGGGTTTCTTTAAAAGCAGTGCTTTTGGTTAGATGTTCTTGGAGACCTGGCGCATCAAAGAGGTAAACATCAGAGATGTTTGCTTTAGCTTGAGAGTAGCAAGCGGCGTAGAGTGCTAGATTGCCACCCTTAGAGTGCCCAGAGACAATGATAGAGCTATCAGTCGTTTCTGCTAGCAGGTTGAGGTAGTTGGCAGCTAGGCGTTGTGATGGGATACTCTCCATGTAAGAGAGATTGAAATCCTCTTTCCAACCAATGACACTGCTGTCAGTCCCACGATAAACGACAAGAATCCTATCATCTAGATAAAAGCTGGTCGCAGCAAACTGCGTTTCCTCCTGCTCACTAAAATAATCGCTATAGGCAAAAGCGATGACGTCTTTGAAGCGCTTACTAGTAGCCAAGCGGTGTAGCAAATCAACACGAGCCTCATAAGCGATGAGGAGTTCTTTAGGCTCTCTGTTATGGCGTTTTTGGTAAGCAAGTGCCAAGTCCTGTAAGCTCAAGCCTTCTTGTGGCTCAAAGGAAGAAGTTAAACTATCCGAAAAGGTCAGATAGCTTATCTCCGTCAGACAGGCAATGTCTAAAGCGTTTAGAGGGCGCTGTTTTAAGCTAGTGTTACTATGCTGGTTGAGGTAATCCACGATGTTCATAGTGTTATTATAACACAACGGTAGAGAGGATAGACCTTTATTTTTTGGGCGTTTGATGATAAAATGAAGTCATCACATTAAAGGAAAAACAATGGAATTACAATTATCTTATAGACTAGAAACAATAGCGACGCTTGTGCCTGATGGGGCACGTCTTTTAGATGTTGGCAGCGACCATGCTTACTTGCCAATTGCTCTGATTGAAGCAGAAAAAATCGCCTTTGCCCTAGCGGGTGAGGTGGTCAAAGGTCCTTACGAGTCCGCTGTGTCTAACGTTTGTGACCACAAGCTTCAATCTCAGATCACTGTTCGCCTAGCCAATGGACTTGATGCGCTTGAGTCTTCTGACCAGATAGACTGTATCACCATTTGCGGTATGGGTGGGCGCTTGATTGTTGAGATTTTGGAAAAAGGCAAGGAAAAGCTGGCGGATGTTGATTGTTTGATTTTACAGCCCAACAACCGTGAGGATGATGTCCGTGCTTGGCTAGCTGCAAATGGCTTTGCCATTGACAAGGAAGTTGTGCTCAAGGACAAAGGGAAATTTTACGAAATCATAAGAGCGCAAAAAGGTGAGATGAGCCTGTCAGAAGGTGAGCTTCGCTTTGGTCCCTGTCTCATGAAAGAAAGCTCAGCTATTTTCATAGAAAAATGGCAAGTGGAGTGTGCTAAGCTAGAAAAAGCGCTGTCTCGTGTGCCACTAGATAAAGCAAAAGAGCGAGGGCAACTAATAGAAAAAATCGAGAGGATAAAGGAGGTTCTCAAGTGAAAGCTAGTCAAGTAATCGAGCGATACGAAGCCTATTGCCCGCAGGATTTGTCCATGGAGGGCGACATTTCAGGACTTCAGATAGGAACTTTGGACAAGGACATCAAGACGGTCATGGTGGCGCTGGATATCCGTGAGGAAACTGTCGCAGAAGCCATCCAAAAGCAGGTGGACTTGATTATTGTTAAGCACGCACCGATTTTTCGTCCGCTGAAAAATCTAGTTGCCAGTCCGCAAAATCACATTTACTTCGATTTGATTAAGCACGATATCGCTGTTTATGTCAGCCACACTAATATCGACATTGTGCCAGATGGGCTCAATGACTGGTTCTGTGACCTGCTGGAGATAAAGGATACGAGCATTCTCAGCCCAACCAAGGACGGCTTTGGTATTGGGCGTGTGGGGACGGTAGAAGCGCAGGATTTCCAAAGCTTTGCTAAAAAGGTCAGGCAAGTGTTTAACCTTGATAGTGTACGCTTGGTGGCTTATCAGCCCACAACAAAGCTGATTTCACGTGTTGCTATTTGCGGAGGTAGCGGTCAGAGTTTTTACAAGGACGCTCTTCGTGCGGGAGCGGATGTCTTTATCACAGGAGATATCTACTACCATACAGCGCAGGAAATGTTGACAGCTGGGCTTTTAGCCATTGACCCCGGTCATCACATCGAGGTGCTTTTTGTCAGCAAGGTTGCTGAAAAATTGCGCCAGTGGCAAGTTGAGGACGATTGGGACGTGAGCATTGTTGAGAGTACAGCAAACACCAATCCCTTTTTCCACTTGTAAGGAGGTTGTATGCGAGTTGCAGTGATTGGAGCGGGTGCTGTGGGAGCCAGTGCCGCTTACTATCTCTCAAGGGCAAAAGATGTTGAGCTCACTGTTTTTGATGAGGGCATTGGGCAGGCGACCAAGGCAGCGGCGGGTATTATCAGCCCTTGGTTTTCCAAACGGCGCAATAAAGCCTGGTATCGTCTAGCGCGTTTGGGAGCTGATTTTTACCCTCAGCTCCTGTCTGATTTAGAGGCAGATGGCATTTTTTCTAATTTTTATCAGAGAACAGGTGTTTTTGTTCTCAAAAAGGACGAAGAAAAGCTGGAGGAACTTTATCAGCTGGCACTATCAAGGCGTAAGGAGTCTCCATTGATTGGGGAACTTGCTATTCTTGACGAGGCAGAAGCTAAGGAGCGCTTCCCAGACTTGGAGGGCTTTTCAAAACTGCTCTACGCTGCAGGTGGGGCAAGAGTTGATGGTCAAATGCTAACCGAGACGCTCTTAAAAGCATCAGGCGCAAAGGTCGTTGTAAAGAAAGTGACGCTAGCACCAGTTGATGACGGCTATTTGATAGGCGGACAGCACTTTGACAAGGTGATACTGGCAACTGGCGCTTGGCTTAGCGAGTGCTTAGAGCCACTCGGCTACACAGTGGATATTCGTCCGCAAAAAGGGCAGCTACGCGACTACTATTTTGAGGATAGAGACACACAGGACTACCCTGTTGTTATGCCAGAAGGCGAGATTGATATCATTCCTTTTGCTAAACATCGCCTGACTCTGGGCGCTAGCCATGAAAATGACAAAGGCTTTGACATCAGCCTTGATAGGGCTGTTTTAGACGATATGGAGCACAAGGCGCAGCCTTATTTTTCAAAATGGGACCAAGCAAAAAAGACACGAGAGCGTGTCGGTATCAGAGCTTACACCAGTGATTTTTCCCCCTTTTTTGGAGAAGTCCCACACCTAGCACATGTCTATGCAGCAAGCGGTCTAGGCTCAACAGGCTTGACCATAGGACCTTTACTGGGGCAGCAACTAGCCCAACTTGTCCTAGGTGAGCCTTTGCTGTTAGAGAGAAGAGACTATCCTATTGAAAAGTATATCCGCTTACAAGATGAGGGGTGACAGTGTCCTTAAAAAATGATAAAATAAAGTGAACAACAAGAAAGGAAAAAACGTATGAAAGGTATTATTTTAGCAGGAGGCTCTGGCACACGTCTCTACCCTTTGACCCGTGCAGCCTCTAAACAGCTCATGCCTGTCTATGACAAGCCAATGATTTACTATCCACTGTCTACGCTGATGTTGGCAGGTATCAAGGAGATTTTGATTATTTCAACACCTCAGGATTTACCACGTTTTGAGGATCTTCTTGGTGATGGCTCTGAGTTTGGTATTTCGCTGTCTTATGCAGAACAACCTAGCCCAGACGGTTTGGCACAAGCCTTTATTATCGGTGAAGAGTTCATCGGAGACGATAGCGTTGCCCTTATCTTGGGAGACAATATCTACCATGGTCCAGGGCTTTCAAAAATGCTCCAACGTGCTGAAAGCAAGGAAAAAGGAGCAACTGTCTTTGGTTATCAAGTCAAAGACCCAGAACGCTTTGGTGTTGTCGAGTTTGATGAGAACATGAACGCCATCTCTATCGAAGAAAAACCAGAACAACCAAAATCAAACTATGCGGTAACTGGTCTTTATTTCTACGACAACGACGTTGTTGAGATTGCTAAAAACATCAAGCCAAGCCCTCGTGGTGAGCTTGAAATCACAGATGTCAACAAAGCTTACCTTGAGCGTGGTGACTTATCTGTCGAGCTGATGGGACGTGGTTTTGCTTGGCTCGATACAGGGACACATGAAAGCCTACTCGAAGCTGCTCAGTATATCGAAACCGTACAACGCATGCAAAATGTCCAAGTAGCTAACCTAGAAGAAATCGCCTATCGTATGGGCTACATCACTAAAGAGCAGGTGCGTGAGTTGGCACAGCCTTTGAAGAAAAATGAATACGGACAATACTTGCTTCGTTTGATTGGAGAGGACTAATGACAGAAGAATTTTTTGGCAAAACACTTGCTGCTAAAAAAGTAGACGCTATTCCTGGCATGTTGGAGTTTGACATTCCTGTTCACGGCGATAACCGTGGCTGGTTCAAGGAAAATTTCCAAAAAGAAAAAATGGTGCCGCTTGGCTTTCCTGAAAGCTTCTTTGCCGAAGGTAAGTTGCAAAACAATGTCAGCTTTTCACAAAAAAATGTCTTGCGTGGGCTTCACGCTGAGCCTTGGGACAAGTATATTTCTGTGGCAGATGAAGGAAAGGTTCTAGGAACTTGGGTAGACCTGCGTGAGGGGGATACTTTTGGAAATACCTACCAAGCTATCATTGACGCTAGCAAGGGGATTTTTGTTCCTCGTGGTGTGGCAAATGGTTTCCAAGTGCTCTCTGATAAGGTATCTTACAGCTATTTGGTTAATGATTACTGGGCGCTTGAGCTCAAGCCTAAGTATGCTTTTGTCAACTATGCAGACCCAAGTCTTGACATTAAATGGGAAAACCTAGAAGAAGCAGAAGTGTCAGAAGCAGACAAAAACCACCCATTGCTAAAAGACGTTAAACCTTTAAGAGCAGAAGATTTGTAAGAGATTATGAAATATTCAGTTTTTGATGTAAATAAAATATCTAACACACATATCCGTAACTATTTTAGTGAGGTGCTGAGTTGTTACGAAAATGAAAATTATAGAGCTGCTATTTCTACTTTATATACTGTAATTCTCTATGATTTTGTTTTCAAATTACAAGAATTAGAAGATGAATATGAAGATTCTGATGCAAGGAAGTTATTAGCAAGTTTGAAAGAAGATGGGGATAAACGTAAAGATACTTGGGAAAACCTTTTGATTGATGGCTTACACAAATCAAAGAATTTTGAAATTGTTGATGATAATTTATACTCCACAATAAAGGCAATAAAAGATAAACGCAATTTAAGTGCCCATCCTTCCTTTCAGCATGGTCAA
Source organism: Streptococcus hyointestinalis (assembly GCF_011039275.1). Classification (GTDB taxonomy): domain Bacteria; phylum Bacillota; class Bacilli; order Lactobacillales; family Streptococcaceae; genus Streptococcus; species Streptococcus hyointestinalis_A. The sequence continues at coordinate 1,359,486 of NZ_JAAKGB010000001.1, read as the reverse complement.
GAAATTTATCAGCCAACTCGAGAGTTGACACTTGCGTTCATAAAAGAAATTTTTGAAAATTTATTAATACATCCTAGTCAATTTATGACTAACAAATTGGATAGAATTTGGAATTTTTTTGAAGGACGGGTAGCTGAGTTTGGTACCTCAAATTTTTATCTAGATACGAGTGAGAGTAACTATTTTTTTAGTCATTTTAATTCTAGATATTATTCAAGAATGGGAACTGTACAAAAAACTATTTTCTTTAGGAATTTATGGGTTATAACATTTGAAAAAAATACTCCAGAATTGGAAGATAATTTTTTAAATCTTTTTGTTATAATCAAGTTATTTAATGTAGATAGACATTTATACAATGATTTTGTGCAGGATAAAATAAAGTCGGATAAGATGAAGGATGTTATTGATTTAAAAATTAAGCTTAATCGATTTATTTTGTTTCTAAATGTTTTTCCTGAATTATTTTCAAACTTGGATCAAGATGTTCAAGCTAAAATTAAAACTAAATTTCGAAATAAAGACTATTGTCTTTGTTTGTGGTATACAGAAGACTCATTATCAGAGTACCTTAATGAATTAATTGAAGATGATAATATGGACGACTTATATAAAATAACATCAAATCAGTTAAGGTTTTTCCATTTTATATGCAAAGAAAGAGGGGAAATAGAGTCTTTTAATAAGTTTTCTCTTTCCGTTTTAGAGAAATATGTCCCAGATTGGTTAGGTTATGATAGGGCTAATGACATAATGGCTACCTTTGTTTTACCATATATTAGTGGTTTTAAAGAATCAGATTTTTTAAGATATGCAGATATACGAAATCTAAATAATCAAATAAGTGGTAGAGATAGAGATTTACAAGATAATAAGGTGATGATTGAAACTATGAAAAAAGTTGGCATAGAAACGCAGCAATTCGAACAACGATTAGAATCATAATTTTTTAATTTTGAAGTTAAGGAAAAAATCATTATGAAATATATAAAAGGAGAAAACATGTCAGACTACAAAAACATCATCGTGACAGGTGGAGCTGGTTTTATCGGCTCAAACTTTGTGCACTATGTTTACAACAATCATCCAGACGTTCATGTGACCGTCTTGGACAAGCTTACTTATGCTGGAAACCGAGCTAACATCGAGGAAATCTTGGGTGACCGTGTAGAGCTGGTTGTTGGGGACATCGCAGACGCTGAGTTGGTTGACAAGCTAGCTGCTAAGGCAGACGCTATCGTGCACTATGCGGCTGAAAGCCACAATGACAACTCGCTCAACGACCCAAGTCCTTTCATCTACACTAACTTTGTAGGGACTTACACGCTTTTGGAGGCAGCACGCAAGTACGATATTCGCTTCCACCATGTCTCTACAGACGAGGTTTACGGTGACTTGCCACTACGTGAGGACTTGCCAGGTCACGGTGAAGGTCCAGGTGAGAAATTTACAGCCGAAACTAACTACAACCCAAGCTCACCTTACTCATCAACCAAGGCAGCGTCAGACTTGATTGTTAAAGCATGGGTGCGTTCATTTGGCGTTAAAGCAACTATCTCTAACTGCTCAAACAACTACGGACCTTACCAACACATCGAAAAATTCATCCCACGTCAAATCACTAACATCTTGAGCGGCATCAAACCAAAACTCTACGGCGAAGGTAAAAACGTGCGTGACTGGATTCACACCAATGACCACTCATCAGGTGTTTGGGCGATTTTGACTAAAGGTCGTATCGGTGAGACTTATCTTATCGGAGCGGACGGTGAAAAGAACAACAAGGAAGTGCTTGAGCTTATCCTTGAGAAAATGGGGCAACCAAAAGACGCTTATGACCACGTAACAGACCGTGCCGGTCACGATTTGCGCTACGCTATCGACTCCACAAAATTGCGTGAAGAGCTTGGTTGGGAGCCAGAATTCACCAACTTTGAACAAGGGCTTGAAGACACCATCAAATGGTACACAGACCACAAAGACTGGTGGCAAGCTGAAAAAGAAGCTGTCGAAGCCAATTACGCCAAGACACAAGAAATCATCAAATAATGAAAAAATCTACCATGACCATGGTAGATTTTTTGTTTAGTTAATTTGTCGTACTTGCTCTAGCAGTTGTTTAGCAACTGCTAAGTTCATGGTAGGCTGTTTGAGGAGTTCTTTAACTAGAGGCGCTACTTCGTTTTCTGTGGCACCAGCTAGAAGCGCTAGCGATTTGGCTTGCAGTTTCATGTGTCCGGATTGGATGCCTGTGCTGGTGAGGGCTTTCAGCGCCGCAAAATTTTGCGCTAAGCCGATAGAAGCGATGATAGCAGCTAAGGTCGTAGCTTTTGGCTGTCCTAGCAAGTCATGCGTTAGTCTTGTGCTAGGATTGAGCCCAATTGAGCCGCCTTTGGTGGCAATAGGCATAGGCAGTGTGAGTGTCCCTTCAAGCATTTTCGTAGACGAATTATAGCTCCAAGTGGACAGACCTTGATAGCTGCCTTTGCGACCAGCGTAGGTATGTCCAGCTGCTTCAATAGCCCGCCAGTCATTTCCCGTAGCCAGTACAACAGCGTCGATACCGTTAAATATCCCTTTGTTGTGGGTGCTGGCTCGGTAAGGGTCGACTTGTGCTAGTTGACTAGCCAATGCCATTTTGTGTGCCAACTGTTCAGCTTCATCAGGCTTTCTGCTGAGGTAGCGAAGCGGTATCTGGCAGGTACTGGTCACAAGAGATTGCGTAGCGTAGTTTGAGAGAATAGCCATGAGCGACTTGCCGCCGCTGAGCGCCTCAAGTGTCGGCACCAGTGCCTCCATCATGGTATTGACCATGTTAGCCCCCATAGCTTCCTTGGTGTCAACGCTCAAATAAACGATAAGAAAATCACCTTTTTCCTCCACGCTCAGCTCGCAAGCTCCGCCCCCACGCTTGACAATGGACGGATAAGCGCTATTGGCTAGAGCTAGCAGTTCTGCCTTTTTATCAAGAATAGCTCTTGTTGCTTGCGCTTTATTGTCTACATCATAGAGAGCGACCTGCCCAATCATTTGCCGTTTTTCTTGCTGGGTTTTAAAGCCACCAGAGCGTTTGATAATCTTGCTAGCAAAGCTAGCTGCAGCGACGACAGAGGGCTCCTCGGTGACAAAGGGCACCTGATAGACCTTGCCGTCAACCAAGACATCAGGCACCACGGAAAAAGGCAGAGCTTGTCTGGTAACGACATTTTCCACCATCTGGTTGGCAATGTCAAGAGGGAGCATTTTTTCCTGCTCTAGAGTCGCTACGCTGTCAGCTGATAAATCCAACTTTTCTAAGAAAATCGCCCGCTCTTTTGCTGTTTTCTTGGAAAATCCAGCCCAGTTAATTGTTTTCTTGTCCATCTTTTGCCTCGTATATACGCTGGTGTCCTTTGATTGCGACAAGTGAAAAATCATTTGTCACATAGTCAGCAAAGCTAGCATTGCCAGCCTCATCAAGCGCAGCTTCTTCAAAGAAGATTGTCTCATAATCAGCAACAGAAATGCTTTGGCGTGACTCAAGCTCTTCTTTGCGGTTGGTTTTGAGCTGTGCCTTGAAACCATCAACAAGTGTTGCGCTAAAGATTTCAGCCACTGCACCGCTTCCATAGCTAAAGAGAGCAATATTCTCCCCAGCTTGCAAGTTGTCGCTATTTTCTAAAAGAGAGAGCAGACCTAAAAAGAGCGAGCCAGTGTAGATGTTTCCGATTTGACGGCTGTAGGTGATTGAAGCGTCAAAATTGTCTTTCAAAGTCTCCTTTTTAGTGTCTGGGAGGGTCTTGTCCATGATTTTATTGAAGCCTTTGAGGGCTAATTTTGGAAAAGGCAGGTGAAAGCAAAAAGCGCTAAAATCAGCCAAGGTTTTTCCAGAGCGTTTTTGGTATTCTGCCCAAGTGGTTTTGAGCATATCGAGATATTGCTTGGTCGAGTACATGCCGTCCACAAAAGGCGTTGTGCTGTAGTTTGGACGCCAAAAGTCCATAATGTCACGGGTCTGTGCGACATTGTCATCATGCAGCTCTAAAAGCCGTGGATTTTGGCTGATAAGCATAGCGATACTACCTGCACCTTGTGTCGGCTCACCTGGTGTATTGATACCATATTTGGCAATATCTGAGGCAATGACCAGCACTTTTGATTGTGGGTATTTTTCCACATGTAGCTTAGCGTAGTTGAGTGCAGCAGTCGCACTGTAGCAGGCTTCCTTGAGCTCAAGGCTACGAGCAAATGGTTGAATGCCTAAAAGGCTGTGAATATAAACGGCAGCTGCCTTACTTTGGTCAATGCTCGATTCCGTTGCGACAAGAACCATGTCAATGCTAGCCTTGTCCTCCTCATCTAAAATACTGTTTGCAGCACTGGCACCTAGAGTGACAATATCCTCTGTGATAGGTGTAATGCTCAAAGCGTCAAGAAGCAATCCTTTACTGAATTTTTCAGAGTCAACCCCACGACTTTGAGCCAAATCTCCCATATCAAGACGATAGCGACCAGTTGCAAAACCGATTTTATCAATTCCGATAGTCATAGTGTTCCCTTTCTTACAAGTAATGTTATTATCCCATTCAACATTTTAACATAAAACCGCCTAAAGTCGTACTTTAAAAATGGTAAACTTTTAAGAGAAGTTTTCTAGTGGCTAGAAGTGCGCTTTTTTGGTAGAATATGCTTTTGGAGGATATCATGACCAAAGCGGATAAGATTTTTAAAGAGAACATACAAAAGATTATGGAAGAGGGCGTCTTTTCTGAAAACGCCCGTCCTGTCTATCAATCTGGTGGACAAGCCAACTCAAAATACATCACAGGTGCTTTTGCTGAGTATGATTTGAGTAAGGGAGAATTTCCCATCACAACGCTTCGTCCTATCCCGATAAAAAATGCCATTCGTGAGATTTTTTGGATTTACCAAGACCAGTCAAATAGCCTAGAGCTTTTAAACGACAAGTACAAGGTCAAATATTGGAACGAGTGGGAAGTGGGAAATACTGGAACCATTGGTCAGCGCTACGGAGCTGTGGTGAAAAAGCACGACATCATCAGAAAAATCCTCAAACAGCTAGAAGCCAACCCTTGGAATCGTCGTAATGTCATCTCACTCTGGGACTATGAGGCTTTTGAAGAGACCGAAGGGCTTTTGCCTTGTGCTTTTCAGACCATGTATGATGTGCGTCGTGTGGACGGTGACATTTATCTGGATGCGACCCTAACGCAGCGCTCTAATGATATGCTGGTCTCTCATCACATCAATGCTATGCAATATGTCGCACTTCAAATGATGATCGCCAAGCACTTTGGCTGGAAAGTCGGCAAGTTCTTTTATTTTGTCAATAATCTCCATATCTATGACAATCAATTTGAACAAGCAAGAGAACTGCTTAGACGTGAGCCAAGCGATTGCAAGCCACGCTTAGTCTTAAATGTCCCTAATGGAACAGATTTTTTTGACATCAAGCCAGAAGATTTTGAGCTGGTAGATTATGCGCCAATCAAGCCACAACTGCATTTTGACTTAGCGATTTAAAGAAAAGAAAGCGTCCATCTTTATCTCAGCATTTTTTGACGCTTTTTGTTACAATAATAGAAAGTAAAAAGGAGACAAGATGACACACAATGTAATTGCCCTCTGGGCTGAGGACGAAAAGCACCTCATCGGAGCGTGTGGCAAGCTGCCTTGGCATTTACCAAAAGAGCTCAAGCATTTCAAGGAAACAACGCTAGGTGGGGCGCTACTCATGGGACGTGTGACCTTTGAGGGGATGAATAAACGCCCGCTGCCTGGACGTGAGACGCTGGTTTTAACGAGCGATACGACATACACAGCTGATGGTGTCACCATTGTCCACAGTGTAGATGAGGCGCTTGCTTGGTTTCACCAGCAGGACAAAACACTCTACATCATAGGCGGTGCTAAGGTTTACGCCTCTTTTGATGGTTATTATGACAAGGCTATCAAAACCGTCGTTCATGGTGACTTTACAGGAGACACTTATTTTCCAAACTTGATAAAGAGCTCTTTTGTGAAAACAGCAGAGAGAACCTTTGACGCCGACGACAAAAACGCTTATGCCTTTACGGTAGAATACTATGACAACAAAGATGTGAGGTAGCTATGGAAAAAAGTTTACTCGGCTTATTTACCGCTTTTTTAGCTGCGATATGCTTTGCTTTAGCTATCCCTGCTTTTAAGAAAAAGCGCTACGGTTTAGGCATTATTTTCTTGTTAAATACCTTTACCAATCTTGTAAACACTATACATGCCTTTTACGGCACCTTATTTTAACAATCTATTCGCTGAAAATACAATAAAATAAACATTTAGGAGAACTAATGGCTGGAAATCGAAATAACGATGTTAAAGTTTATTGCTCATTCTGTGGTAAAAGTCAGGATGAGGTCAAGAAAATTATTGCTGGCAACAACGTATTTATCTGTAATGAATGCGTCGAGCTTTCTCAGGAAATCATCCGTGAAGAGCTAGCAGAAGAGGTTCTAGAGGACTTAGCAGAAGTTCCAAAACCAAAAGAACTCTTAGATATTTTAAACCAATATGTTGTGGGTCAAGACCGTGCTAAGCGTGCTTTGGCTGTCGCTGTTTACAACCACTATAAGCGTGTCAGCTTTACTGAGAGCCGTGACGAAGAAGATGTTGACTTGCAAAAGTCAAATATCCTCATGATTGGACCAACGGGTTCAGGAAAGACCTTTTTGGCACAAACCTTGGCTAAAAGCCTCAATGTGCCTTTTGCCATTGCCGATGCGACATCTCTCACAGAGGCTGGTTATGTCGGTGAGGATGTGGAAAATATCCTCCTAAAACTCATCCAAGCCGCTGATTTCAATATCGAGCGTGCGGAGCGTGGGATTATCTATGTGGATGAGATTGATAAAATCGCAAAAAAAGGTGAGAATGTCTCTATCACCCGTGACGTCTCAGGTGAGGGCGTTCAGCAGGCACTTCTAAAAATCATCGAGGGGACTGTCGCTAGTGTGCCACCGCAAGGCGGACGTAAGCACCCAAACCAAGAAATGATTCAGATTGATACCAAAAATATCCTCTTTATCGTTGGTGGGGCTTTTGATGGGATTGAGGACATCGTCAAACAACGTCTGGGTGAGAAAGTTATCGGCTTTGGGCAAACCAACCGCAAAATTGATGATGACAGCTCTTACATGCAAGAAATCATCTCTGAGGACATTCAAAAGTTTGGGCTTATCCCAGAGTTTATCGGACGTTTGCCAGTTGTGGCGGCGCTTGAGCGCTTAACGGCAGATGACTTGGTGCGTATCTTGACAGAGCCACGCAATGCTCTTGTTAAACAGTATCAAACCCTTCTTTCCTATGATGGTGTAGAGCTTGACTTTGACGAGGATGCTCTTAAGGCTATCGCTGACAAAGCCATTGCTCGTAAGACTGGAGCACGTGGGCTTCGCTCTATCATCGAGGAAACCATGCTTGACGTTATGTTTGAAGTGCCGAGCGAAGAAGGTGTGGTTAAGGTTCGTATCACTAAGGACGCTGTTGAAGGTACAGACAAGCCTGTACTAGAGACAGCTTAGCAAGGAGGCGCTATGGCTGAGGAATATTTAAATACGCACAATGCTTCCATTTTGCTAAGTGCTGCCAATCAGTCGCACTATCCAAAGGATGACCTCCCAGAAGTGGCGCTTGCAGGACGCTCAAACGTTGGCAAATCTAGCTTTATCAATACACTCCTAGGACGTAAAAATCTCGCTCGCACCTCTAGCAAACCAGGTAAAACGCAGCTGCTTAATTTCTACAACATTGATGACAAGTTGCGTTTTGTCGATGTGCCAGGTTATGGCTACGCCAAGGTTTCAAAAAAAGAGCGTGCTAAGTGGGGCAAGATGATTGAAGAATATCTAGTCACTCGTGACAATCTGCGTGTGGTCGTCAGTCTCGTAGATTTTCGTCATGAGCCAAGCAGTGATGACGTTCAGATGTATGAGTTTTTGAAGTACTATGATATTCCTGTCATTGTCGTTGCGACCAAGGCTGACAAGGTACCACGCGGCAAGTGGAACAAGCAAGAAAGTCTCATCAAAAAAAGTCTAGACTTTGATAACAGCGATGCCTTTCTCGTCTTTTCATCTGTTGAGCGTATTGGTATTGATGAAGCTTGGGACACGATTTTGGAGCATTTATAACAGAGGCTGCTTTGTCAGCCTTTTTGTTATAGTTTTTATAGACTAAAAAAGGAGCATTATGAGACAATTTAAAGACTTACTAGCTAGTCAAGATTATGTTATTTTAGATGGTGCCTTGGGAACGGAGCTGGAAAAGCGTGGTTATGACGTTTCAGGAAAACTCTGGTCCGCCAAGTATTTATTGGAACAACCCAGTGTCATCAGAGATTTACACACGGTCTACTTAGAGGCAGGCGCTGACATCATCACAACTTCTAGCTACCAAGCCACAACAAAAGGACTAGAAGCTATTGGTTTATCGGAAGAAGAAGCCCTAGAAGTTATTTCCTTGAGCGTGCTGCTTGCAAAGGAAGCACGAGAAGTTTTTTGGAGCGGTTTATCAGATGAAGAAAGGCAAAAACGCCCCTATCCCTTGATTGCTGGGGACGTCGGACCTTATGCAGCTTACCTAGCGGACGGCTCGGAGTACATTGGCAATTATCAGCTCACAAAAGAAGAATATCAAGACTTTCACCGCCCACGTATCAAAGCTTTGCTAGAAGCTGGTAGTAATCTTTTAGCCGTCGAGACCATCCCAAACTTTCTTGAAGCGAGTGCTCTTATCGACTTGCTTGCGACAGAGTTTCCTAATGTGGAAAGCTATATGTCCTTTACGGCGCAGGACAGTCAGCATATCTCTGATGGGACGCCGATTGAGAAGGTGGCACAGCTGTGTGACAGTAGTGAGCAGGTGCTGGCTTTTGGTATCAACTGTAGCAGTCCTAGCCTTATTTCTCCTTTGCTTAAGCGCATAGGAAGCCTTTCGCAAAAGCCTCTAGTAACCTATCCCAATTCTGGTGAGATTTATGACGGTAGCAGTCAGACCTGGACATCCATACCAGACAATGCCCACACGCTGCTTGAAAACAGCAGAGCGTGGCACAAGCTGGGAGCAAAAGTGGTCGGTGGTTGCTGCAGAACGAGCCCCGAGGACATTTTTTGCCTAGCAAAGGCTTTGAAAAAACATTAAAAAGGTTGGGATTTCCCCAACCTTTTAGACGTTGCTGTATTTGAGTTTGTAGCGGATGACAATGGCGGTGTAGTGGTAGCAGACAGTCGCTAGGCTAAGGGTGACCAGCCACAAGGTCTTTTCATGCAGGATATTGTCTAGAAAAGCGACACTGACAGCTCCCAGCACAAAGCTTGAGACGACAAAACTGTAATTGGTTGCTTGCCGTCTAAGTTCTGGCGATTTGTCGTGGGTTGTTAGATATTGGTACCAGCTGGTCAGCATTTTGCGGTAATTACCAGAGGTCATCAAAATAGTGTAGGCGTGCGACTCAATCTGGCTTCCTGTAAAGGTCAGTGTCAGCATGCCAGTCGCTGTCGCAAGCAGTATCACCCAAAGTGCGGCAACTTTTGGAAAAAAGGGCAAAATAGCAGAGCTAACCAGCAAGGGCAGAATGCAGTAAGTCCGCCAGTAAGCGGTCTGGGCTCTTTTTTTGATAGCCGTCGCCAAAAGAAAACCAATGGAGAAAAAGAGGATGGAGAGTAAGCGTATGATACTTTTAGAGAGAGGGCTATCATCCCAATCTGCAACAAGCAGCAAGATATTTCCCGTCTGGGTTGCTACCAGAGAGTCAAACTGCATGTGGCAGTAGACATCCAAAGCGCCACCCATAAATCCAAGTAAAATAGCATTCAAACGATTGTGCTGAGGCATGTATTTGAGATTCAGCATAAGTTCCTCCTTTAACATTCCATATTGTACCACTTTTTGACAAATGACACAGATAAAAAGGTAAATGATTATTTTTAGAAAATTTGCAAAAATCTCTTGACAAGTTTAAAATGCTTTTTGTATAATGTTAACAATCAGAAAAGTAAGTTAGAGTTGCTTTCAGGGAGTCTGCGGTTACTGCAAGCAGATAGCAGCTTTAGGTGAACATTGGGCTGATGTAGAAATGAATTTGAAACCATAACAATTCGGTGGGCACTCCTTATCGTGCAACTCGTTGTTTGACGAGTATGAGACAGGTATTTTTGTGTACCTAAGATTGAGGTGGCACCGTGTTAGCAATAACGCCCTCGTACAGAGTTTTTCTGTGCGAGGTTTTTTCGTTTTTTTGAGAGGGAGGACAAGATGGAAAAGATTTTGGCAGCAGATAGCTTGACACCGATTTTGGCTTATAAGCGTCTAAAAGGCGAGCACAAGGTGATTTTAGAGAGTATTCCTCGTGAAAAGGAAAATGCCAGATACTCTATCATCGCTTATAATCCTGTCTATGAGATTACCTATCAAGATGGCGTCCTTAAACAAAATGGGCAGGTCGTAAAGCAAGATCCGCTGGATTACTTAAATGCACTTGTCGTGACAAATAAAGAAGCGGATGCTATTCCTTTTGCAGGCGGGGCGCTAGGCTATGTGGGCTATGACATGCTGCACCTCTATGAGCCGCTGGGTACCATTCCAAAGGATACCGTGGGCACACCAGATATGCACTTTTTTGTCTATGAGTCCTATCTCATTTTTGACCATAAAAAAGAAATTGTGCGTGTGGTTGAGGACAACACTTATAGTAAGCGTAGTGTAGAAGCAGAGCAGCAAGTGCTTGATGCGGTGCTAGCGCAACTAGAAACCATGAGTGCTGATGAGCTGGCACCAAAGGCAATCGCCCCTTTGCAGTTTAGCAGTCATCTGGAAAAAGAGACCTTTGAGCGCATGGTCAATCAAGCCAAGCAGCTCATTCGTCAAGGGGATATGTTCCAGTGTGTACTCAGTCAGCGCTTTTCAGCTGACATAGAGGGCAATCCGCTGGATTATTACCGCAATCTGCGTGTGGTCAATCCGTCTAACTACCTTTATTTCTTTGATTTTGGTGATTATCAGGTGATTGGTGCCAGTCCAGAGAGCCTAGTGTCTGTCAAGGGCAAGACCGTTGTCACCAATCCAATCGCAGGCACACGCCCAAGAGGAAAAACAGAAGAAGAGGACGCAAGACTGGCTAGAGAGTTGCTAGCGGATGTCAAGGAAACCGCAGAGCACCGTATGCTGGTTGACCTAGGGCGCAATGACATTGGACGTATCGCTAAGACAGACACTGTGCAGGTCAGCAAGTACATGGAAGTGGAGTATTTCCGCTATGTCATGCACTTAACGAGCGTTGTGAAGGGCGAGTTGCGTGACGATATGTCTGCCATGGACGCCCTCAAGGCGACCTTGCCAGCAGGTACCGTCTCAGGTGCGCCAAAACTGCGTGCCATGCAGCGTATCTATGAGCTTGAGCAGGAAAAGCGTGGCATTTATGCTGGTGCTATCGGTTATCTGTCGGCTACGGGTGATATGGATTTTGCCATTGCCATTCGGACTATGATTTTGAAAAATGGCAGAGCTTATGTGCAGGCGGGAGCAGGCATTGTCTACGATAGTGTCGCCGAAAACGAGTACCACGAAACCCTCAATAAAGCCAAAGCGATGACAAAGATTGGAGACTTAGAATGATTTTATTAGTGGATAATTACGACTCCTTTACCTTTAACCTCATGCAATACCTCAGCCGTTTTGATGAGGTGCATGTGCTTAGAAATGACGATGAGCGTCTCTATGATGTTGCCAAAAAGGCAGACGGTATCGTCTTATCACCTGGTCCAGGCTGGCCTAGTGACGCTGGTCAGATGGAGGATTTAATCAAGGATTTTGCTGGTCAAAAGCCGATTTTGGGGATTTGTCTGGGACATCAGGCGATTGCGGAGAGTTTTGGTGGTAAACTTGACCTTGCAAAACAGGTCATGCACGGTAAGCAAAGTCAGATGGCGATTGAAAAGCTATCTCCTATCTTTACAGATGTCACAAAAGAAACACCTGTCATGCGTTACCATTCCATTGTCGTCTCGCAATTACCAGAAGGGTTTGAGGTGACGGCTAAAACGACAGATGACCACGAAATCATGGCCATTCAAAATCAAGACTTGCAGATTTATGGTTTGCAGTACCATCCTGAGTCTATTGGGACAGATGAGGGAATGAAGATGGTGGAAAACTTTGTAACTCTTGTAAAGGAGAGTATGGGCTAAGTTTTTTGAAAGGGAGGATGAGAGGATGAAGGAAATATTTGCAAAGTTGGTGGCAAAAGAGGATTTGAGCGCTGAGGAGATGACAGCCGTTGCTGAAAAGCTTTTTTCAGGTCAATTGTCAGACGCTGAGACGGCAGCGTTCTTGCTGGGCTTGACCGCCAAAGGAGAGAGTTTTGATGAGATTGCTAGTCTCATTAAGGTCATTCGCAGCCATGCTAAGAAAGTGCCAGGCAACTTTCGTGACCTGATGGACAATTGTGGGACTGGAGGCGACCGTTCGTTTAGTTTTAATATCTCAACGACGACAAGTTTTTTACTGGCAGCAGGAGGGATTAAGCTTGCTAAACATGGCAATCGCTCCATTTCTTCAAAGTCTGGCTCAGCCGATGTGCTTGAAGAGTTGGGCATTAAGCTGGATGCTAGTCCAGAAGTGATTGAAAGGGCGCTTGATGAGGCTGGCTTAGCTTTTCTATTTGCCCAGTCTATGCACCCAGTCATGCGCTATGTGGGACCAGCTAGACAAACGCTAGGTATTCCTACGATTATGAATATCATAGGACCGCTCAACCACCCCATGGACTTGGATTATCAGCTCATGGGCTTGTATCGGGAAGATTTGCAGGAGACCTGTGCCAAGCTTCTTGATTACCTTGGGCGCAAGCGTGCGGTTATTATCACAGGTCCGGACAATATGGATGAGGCTGCGCTCTACGGTATCAATCACTACACGCTGCTAGACCACGGCACGATTACCAAGGGGCAATTTAGCTATGCGGACTTGGGCATGGACGAGGTGCCTCTTGAGGCGATAAAAGGTGGAGATGCTAAGGAAAATGCGGCTATTCTCCTCAGTGTCCTCAGAAATGAGCCTAGTCCATTTCGAGAAACGACTATTGTCAATGCAGCGCTCGGCTTTTTTGCAGCGGGTAAGGTAGAAACATTAAAAGATGGTGTTGTACTGGCTCGCGAGGTACTTGCTTCAGGTAAAGCGCTAGCTGTTTTAGACAAACTCAAGGAGGTGCAGGTATGAGCGACGGGAAGTTTTTAGAGCGTATCCTATCGGTTAAAGAGCAGGAAAATGCAAAGCTAGAAGTCGAGGACATCAAGCCACTGCGCAAGACCTATTCCTTTTACGACTACGTCAAGGCGCACAATGATAGGGTACATGTCATCGCTGAGGTCAAAAAAGCCAGCCCTAGCCTAGGCGCTATCAATATGGACGTTGATTTGTTGGAGCAGGCGAGAAGCTATGAGGCAGCTGGTGCCAGCATGATTTCTGTCTTGACAGACGAGCCCTTTTTCAAGGGGCACATAGATTATCTGCGTGAAATTTCAGACGAGGTGGCTATTCCGACACTGAACAAGGACTTTATCATTGATGAAAAGCAGATTATCAGAGGTCGCAATGCTGGTGCGACGGTGATTTTGCTGATTGTCGCAGCACTAAGCAAAAAGCGTCTGCAAGAACTCTTTGATTTTGCGACGTCTTTGGGGCTAGAGGTCTTGGTTGAGACGCACAATCTAGCTGAGCTTGAGATTGCTCACCAGATTGGTGCTAAGATTATCGGGGTGAATAACCGTGATTTGACCACCTTTAAGACGGATTTGCAAACCAGCGTAGACCTGATTCCTTACCTCAAGAGTGAGCCAGTCTATATCTCAGAGTCTGCTATCGTCACAGCGGACGACGTCAAGCGCCTAGTGCCAGCTTATGACGGTATCCTCTGCGGGACGACCCTCATGCAGTCTGAGAATGTTACGACTAAATTAAAGGAGCTTGCTATTGACAAAGGTTAAGATATGTGGGCTAAAGACACCAGACGCAGTGCAGGCAGCGGTTGAAGCTGGCGCTGACTATATCGGCTTTGTCTTTGCGGACAGCAGGAGAAAGGTCAGCCCAAAAGAAGCAAACACTTTAGCGCAGCTGATACCAGACACCGTTCAGAAAGTTGGCGTCTTTGTCAGCCCTAGCCTAGAAGAACTGCAGGAAGTGTTAAGAGAGGTGGAGCTCGACCTCATTCAGATACACGGCGACTACGACGAGGCTTGTAGAAGCTTGGGGCTGCCTATCATTCGTGCACTAGCTGTTGGAGGGGACAATCAGCCATCTAGCGAGCTAGCGGATTATTATCTCTTTGACGCACCGACTGCAGGCAGCGGAGTGAGGTTTGATTGGGAGGCGTTTGACGCACAAAACGTTATTAAACCTTACTTTATAGCAGGGGGCTTGACCCCAGAAAATGTCACAGACTGTATCGCCCACTTTCATCCTTATGCTGTGGATGTGTCCTCAGGGGTGGAGACAGATGGCAAGAAGGACGTGGACAAGATAAAAGCATTTATAAAAGGAGTAAAACATGGCTTATAAACAACCAGATGAAAAGGGATTTTTTGGTGATTTTGGAGGGCGTTTTGTCCCAGAAACACTGATGACAGCAGTTTTAGAGTTGGACGAGGCTTATAAAGAAGCAAAAGCTGACCCAGCTTTCCAAGAGGAGCTTAACCAGCTCTTGACCTATTATGTGGGGCGAGAAAATCCGCTGTATTTTGCTAAGCGTTTGAGTGATTATGCGGGTGGCGCTAAAATTTATCTCAAGCGTGAAGACCTCAACCACACAGGAGCGCACAAGATTAACAATGCTCTTGGGCAAGTGCTTTTAGCCAAGCGCATGGGTAAAAACAAGATCATAGCAGAGACAGGTGCTGGTCAGCACGGGGTTGCGACAGCGACAGCAGCAGCGCTGTTTGACATGGAGTGCACCATTTACATGGGAGAAGAGGACGTCAAGCGTCAAGCGCTCAATGTCTTTCGCATGGAGTTGCTGGGCGCTAAGGTGGAAGCTGTCACAGACGGTTCACGTGTGCTCAAAGACGCTGTTAACGCTGCTCTTCGTGCTTGGGTGGCAAATGTAGAGGACACGCACTATATCATGGGGTCTGTCCTTGGTCCAGCGCCATTTCCAGAGATTGTGCGTGATTTTCAGTCGGTCATCGGTCGTGAAGCTAAGGAGCAATTTAAAGACTTGACTGGGCAAGATTTGCCTGACGCTCTTGTCGCCTGTGTTGGTGGTGGCTCAAATGCCATGGGGCTTTTCTATCCATTTGTCGATGACACGTCTGTTGCCATGTACGGTGTTGAGGCGGCAGGTCTTGGCTTAGACACAGAAGAGCATGCGGCGACCATGACAAAAGGCAGAGCGGGTGTTCTTCACGGCTCACTCATGGATCTTTTGCAAGACGCCGAAGGGCAAATCCTAGAAGCCTTTTCGATTTCAGCGGGATTGGACTATCCTGGTGTCGGTCCAGAGCATTCGCATTTTAATGCTATCGGTCGAGCTCACTATGTGCCAATCACAGATGAGGAGGCGCTTGAGGGCTTCAAGTTGCTGTCACGTCTTGAGGGTATTATCCCTGCCTTGGAATCCAGCCATGCGATTGCCTATGTGGTCAAGCTAGCCAAGGAACTCGGCAAGGACAAGTCTATTATCGTCTGCCTGTCAGGACGAGGTGATAAGGACGTTATGCAGGTCAAAGAGCGTTTTGAGAAGGAACAAAAAGGAGTCTAGGATGGAAAAAACACTAACACGCCTCTTGCAGGCAAAAAAAGCAGCAGGTAGTAGCATTTTTATCCCTTATATCATGGCGGGTGACCATGATAAGGGCGTTGATGGGCTGGCTGAGACCATTACTTTTCTAGCGGACTTGGGAGTGTCTGCCATTGAGATTGGTATTCCCTTTTCAGACCCTGTGGCAGATGGTCCTGTTATCGAGCTGGCTGGCAATCGCAGTCTGAAAAACGGTACAACGCCCCACACGATTGTAAAGGCGCTAAAAAGCATTGTGACAGAAACGCCTCTGATTATCATGACGTATTTTAATCCGATTTTCCAGTACGGTTTGGAGCAGTTTATCACTGACTTGGCGGACACGCCTGTCAAGGGACTCATCATTCCAGACTTGCCACATGAGCAGGCTTACTTTATCAAGCCATTGCTTGAAGAAACGGACATTGCTCTCGTGCCACTGGTCAGTCTCACCACAGGGATTGAGCGCCAAAAGGTGCTGGTCGAAGACGCCGAGGGCTTCATCTACGCCGTTGCTATTAATGGGGTGACTGGTAAGGCAAGCAGCTACCGCAAGGACTTAGACGAGCACCTCTCACGCCTAAGAGACCTAGCACCTATCCCTGTTTTGACAGGATTTGGCATTTCGACACATGAGGATGTCGAGCGCTTCAATCACGTCTCAGACGGCGTCATCGTCGGCTCCAAAATCGTCCAAGCTCTAGCTGACAAAAAAGACACAGAAATTGCAGACTTTATACGAGAAAGTTTGGGGTGAAGATATTGATTTGACTGCAGAAAAAATTATGGTGAGATAAATAGTGAAGTTTATTTTTGGACTTTAATTTTTACTTCTAACTTATCTGAAATAAAGAAGGTTAATAAAACAGGATTATTAAAATAATTTGTAAAAGAGGGAGTATTGATTTTTATGAAAATAAGTATTGCCGAAAAAACTGAAATTAAACTGTATGGTATAGAGAATCAAGCATCAAAAACTAGTGATTTTACTGCTTTTTGGGAAAACTATTATCAATACGTTTCACCGGATTATAGAACACCAATTGGATTTGTTACGACTCCAGATGAACAAGGATTTTTTAGATATTATACTTGTCTCAATCATGTTCCTAAAAAATCTGATATATTTAGTGAAGTAATACTTCCAAAAGGAAATTATGCTATTTTTGAATTGACTGGATCTGTCGAAAAGACAATTCCTAGAGCATGGAAGTTTGCTAAAGAAAATTTTGTAATTAGGAATAGCCCAAGTATTGAAGTTTATAGTGCTGGCGATAGACTTAATAAGAAATATCGCATGAAGCTCTGGATTCCTATTACAGACGTGTTACCGAACTTTAAGAAAAATACTAGTCTAATTGGTAATTTGAAGAGAAAAGTTTCAGATTCAGTTGAAAATGTTGTTGAATTTTCAAAGACTGATACTGGAAAAAAGGTATTTGTTGTTGGAGGGACAGTTTTTGTTGCGGGTGTAACATGGCTATTAGTAAGCTTAGCTAATACTAATTCTAACAATGACGAATTTGATAGTGATGATGATTCTGATATTCAAAATGATGAGAATTTTGATACTGAAAATTATTCGGTTTCCGAGGTATTAGATAATGAAGAAGCTTATCTAGGAGGAACACACGACTATCCTGATGAAAGAAAATCTCCTATTGTTCATATAGCTACTCGTGGTGAAACTAAATATCTCCGAGGCGGTTCAGATGATGAGAAACAGGCGTTCAGAGAAGAAAATAATCTAGATTTCTAATATGCGGATAGTAGATGATTAATCTTTAAGATTCTATATAAGCAATTGCAACAAGTGATAGGGGTTAGAAGTATTGAAGTTTTTAGAAAAAGAAATCGAAAGTCTTTCTTTATACTTATGATATAATATTCTCAATAACCAAAGGGAAACTTGTTTTCTCCCTTACAGAAAGGAAAATAACTTTTGTACAAATATCTTTTATTCGACCTTGACCACACTTTGCTTGATTTTGATTGTGCTGAGGATAAGGCTTTGGATGCGCTTCTTGCGCATGAGGGCTTTATGGACGTGTCGGCTTTTAAAGACTACTATATCCCTATGAATAAAGGGATGTGGCGTGATTTAGAAAAAGGAAATATTACTAAGCCTGAGCTTATCAATACCCGTTTTTCACGTGCTTTTGCGCATTTTGGAGTGGAAAAGGATGGCAAAGAGCTAGCGCAACTCTATCAACGTTTTCTAAGCCAGCAGGGGCAGACCTACGAGGGTGCACATGAGCTGTTAGCGGATTTGAAGCAGGCGGGTTATCAGATTTACGCAGCGACCAATGGCGTTACAGCTATCCAGCAGGGGCGTTTGGAGCGCTCAGGTCTTTTGCCTTATTTTGATGCCATTTTCATCTCTGAGCAGTTGGCGACAGCAAAACCGTCTCTTGATTTTTTTGAAAAAGTAAGCGAGCACATTGCTGGATTTTCAAAAGAGAAGACACTGATGATTGGGGATAGTTTGACGGCAGATATGGCTGGGGGAGCTGCCTTTGGCATTGATACCGCTTGGTATAATCCCAATCAGCTAGACAATAACAGCCCAGTGCAGCCAAGCTATACTTTGTCAGATTATGATGATTTACGTGCGCTTTTGCTAAGATAAATGCAAAAAAGTAGCCTTTGATGATTAAATTGTCGCTAAAATTTGGTATAATAGAGCTAATCACCACCTTTTTAGAAGTGTGTAAAGAAAAAAGGAGAGCCCTATGTCGATTAAAATTGGATTATTAGGATTTGGAACAGTTGCGAGCGGGATTCCGTTTTTATTGCAGGAAAATGGTCAAAAAATTGAAGAAGCCGCTAAAGATAAATTAGAAATTGCAAAAGTCTTGGTCAAAGACGACGCTGAAAAAGAGCGACTTGTCGCAGCAGGACATGCCTACAACTTTGTGACGGATGTGGATGCGATCTTAAGTGACGACGACATTCAAATCGTCGTTGAGTTGATGGGACGTATCGAGCCAGCAAAAACCTTTATCACAAAGGCACTGGAAGCTGGTAAGCACGTGGTGTCAGCTAATAAAGACTTGATTGCCACACACGGCAAAGAGCTCATTGCTCTCGCTCAAGAAAAAGGACTTGCTTTTTACTATGAAGCAGCTGTTGCGGGCGGTATTCCTATCTTGCGGACATTAGCCAACTCCCTCACTTCTGACAAGGTGACCCGTATTTTAGGTGTCTTAAATGGTACCTCTAACTTCATGATGACCAAGATGGTTGATGAAGGCTGGACTTATGACGCAGCGCTTGCTGAAGCACAACGTCTAGGTTATGCGGAAAGCGACCCAACCAACGACGTTGAAGGGATTGACGCTGCTTATAAAGCGGTTATTTTGAGTCAGTTTGGTTTTGGCATGACCATTGATTTTGAGCAGGTTGACCACCAAGGTATCTCGACCATTACGCCAGATGATGTGGCGGTTGCGCAAGAGCTAGGCTATGTCATCAAGTTGGTCGGTGATATTCGTGAGACTGCCTCTGGTATCTCTGCCGAAGTGTCGCCAACTTTCTTGCCAAAAGACCATCCACTAGCCAGCGTCAATGACGTGATGAACGCTGTCTTTGTCGAGTCTATCGGTATCGGTGAGTCTATGTACTACGGACCAGGGGCTGGGCAAAAGCCAACAGCGACATCTGTAACGGCTGATATTGTGCGCATTGCTCGCCGTTTGTCAGACGACACTGTTGGAAAACCATTTAACGAATTTAGCAGAGAAACACGCTTGGCGGACGCTAGTGACGTGAAGAGTCATTACTATTTTGCCATCACAACGCCAGATGAAAAGGGGCAACTTCTTCGCCTTGCTGAATTATTTAACGCTGAGGACATCTCATTTGAGCAAGTCTTACAGCAAAAAGCAAGTGACAACCAAGCACGTGTTGTCATCATCACGCACAGCATGAGTAAGACACAGCTAGCGCATATCACTGAGAAACTTTCAGCCATCAGCGATATGAAGCTTCTCAATACATTTAAGGTCTTAGGGGAATAAGCATGAAAATCACAGTTCCAGCAACGAGTGCGAATATTGGTCCAGGCTTTGATTCCGTTGGGGTTGCTGTCAGCAAGTACCTGACCATCACGGTTTTAGAGCCATCTAGTCAGTGGGAAGTGCAGCATGATTTGGGGGACATCCCGACAGATGAGCGTAATCTCCTCATCCAAACAGCACTCAAAGTGAAACCTGATCTTGCACCACACAAGATTGATATGGTGTCTGATATCCCACTAGCACGTGGTTTAGGGTCATCCAGTTCTGTCATTGTCGCAGGCATTGAGCTTGCTAATCAGCTAGGCGACCTTAACCTTAGCGATCAAGAAAAGCTTGACTTAGCGACGCAAATCGAAGGACACCCAGACAATGTCGCACCAGCTTTATTTGGCAATCTCGTTGTCGCAAGTTACGATGGTAAGCAGACGACAAGTGTTGTAGCACCTTTTCCAGACTGTGCTTTTGTCGCTTTCATTCCTAGCTATGAGCTCAAAACCAGCGACAGCCGTGGTGTCTTGCCGACTACCTTTGACTACAGTGAATCGGTTAAGGCAAGCAGTATCGCCAATCTCGCTGTCTCTGCTCTCTTGACAGGTGATTTGACAAAGGCAGGCAAAGCTATCGAGGCGGATTTGTTCCATGAGCGTTTTCGTCAGCAGTTAGTGGCTGAGTTTACTCCTATTAAGGAACTCGCTCACAAAAATGGCGCTTATGCGACTTATCTCTCAGGTGCAGGACCAACTGTTATGACCTTGATTGCAAAAGACAAGGCAGCGCCGTTTGTAGATCAGCTTGAAAAGCTAGGGCTTGATGGTAGCATTGAGGTCTTGAGCCTAGATACAAATGGTTTAGTAGTAACAGAATAAACAGGATAAAATGGCTAGTCAATAAGCCATTTTTCTTTAGAAGGGAAGATCATGACTTATCGAGAAGCTCTGGAGTGGATACATAGTAAGCTCACTTTTGGCATAAAGCCGGGGCTTGAGCGCATGGATTGGATGCTTGAGCAGCTGGGACATCCCGAGCGCAACTTAGCGGCTGTCCATATCGTTGGCACCAATGGCAAAGGCTCTACGACCAGCTATCTGCAGCATATTTTTAGCTTAGCTGGCTATGAGGTGGGGACTTTTACCTCGCCATACATCTTGGATTTTAGAGAGCGTATCAGTGTCAATGGCGAGATGATGGCAAAGGTGGATTTTTTGCAGGCAGTGGAGCGTATCAAGCCTGTTGTGGAGCGCATGTCACTTGAGTCTGACTTGGAGCCTGCGACAGAGTTTGAAGTGATTACGCTCTTGATGTTTGAGTATTTTGGGCATATCCATCCTGTTGACATCGCCTTTATCGAGGCAGGCATGGGTGGGCTTTACGACTCGACCAATGTCTTTAAAGCGCTGGCTGTCATTTGCCCATCAATCGGACTTGACCATCAGGCAGTACTCGGTGAGACTCACGAAGCTATCGCTCGTCAAAAAGTCGGTGTTCTAGACCAAAAGGTTCCCTTGATTTATGCCAATAGCAGAGCTGATGTTGAGCGTGTCTTTCAGGCAAAAGCAAGGGAGACCGACAGTCCGACTTATTGCTTGGGACGTGATTTTAGTATCGAGGTTGCAGGGGATAGTTTTACCTACCGCAAGCGTGCGTGTGAGATTTCAGCTATTCACTTGCAACTGCTTGGAGCTCACCAGATGGCAAATGCTAGTCTCGCCATTACTGCTAGTCTTTTGCTGGAGAAAGAGTACCCTCGTGTGACAAAAGATGTCATCAAAAAAGGACTAGAGAGCACGCATTGGGCTGGGCGGACAGAGCTAATGCGTCAAAATCTCATGATTGACGGCGCTCACAATCAAGAAAGCATAGCCGCCTTGGTTGCTGTGATGAAAGACTACACTGACAAGCCTATCAAGATTTTGGTTGCAGCTATCAATACAAAGCCAGCTGCAGCCATGCTTGAGCAGCTAGAAGAGCTAGGCGAAGTCAGTGTGACGACTTTTGATTATCCACGAGCGCTGGCTTTAGAGAATTATCCTGAAAAGTATGACAAGGTGATTTCTTGGCAGGAATGGGTGGATGAGGCAAAGAGTCCAGACGTTTTTTACCTCATCACGGGGTCTCTCTACTTTATCTCGCAAGTTAGACAGTATATCACAAAGGAGTTAGCATGAATATCGGACCTTATCACATAGACGGCAAAGCCGCTATCATGGGGATTTTAAACGTCACCCCAGATTCTTTTTCAGATGGCGGGCAATACGACAGTGTAGAAAATGCCCTCAAACAGGCAGAGCAACTCATCGCAGACGGCGCAGCCATTATTGACATCGGTGGTGAGTCGACAAGACCTGGCGCTAGCTTTGTGACTGAAGAGGAAGAAATCAAGCGTGTTGTTCCTGTCATCACAGCGATTAGAGAGGCATTTCCAGAGGTTCTCCTATCGATAGACACCTACAAGACACCTGTCGCAAAGGCAGCACTTGAAGCTGGCGCTCACATTTTAAACGATGTCTGGGCAGGGCTTTACGATGGGGAAATGCTGGCTTTAGCAGCTGAGAAAAAAGCACCGATCATCCTCATGCACAATCAAAAAGAAGAGCACTATGACGATGTGACGCAAGATGTCTGTGACTTTTTGAGCGAGCGAGTACAGGCAGCACGTGAGGCAGGTGTGCCAGAGGAAAACATTTGGATTGACCCAGGCTTTGGCTTTGCCAAAAACGAAGCGCAAAATATTGAGTTGTTAAAGGGATTGGAGCGAGTGACGTCTCTTGGTTATCCAGTGCTTTTTGGCATTTCACGTAAGCGCACGGTGAATTATCTGCTTGGTGGCAATCGTGATATGTTAGAGCGTGACCAAGGGACAGCGGCTCTGTCTGCTTGGGCACTGATGAAGGGCTGTCATATCGTGCGGGTACACAACGTCAAAGCTAATAAAGACCTTGTCAAGGTCATTGAACAGTTGGTGGATTAGATGGATAAGATATATTTAGAAAATTGCCGTTTTTACGGCTATCACGGCGCTCTTTCAGAAGAACAGGTTTTAGGTCAGATTTTTCGAGTGGACTGTGTCTTGAGTGTTGATTTGCTGTCTGCTTCACAGACGGACAATCTAGAAGATACGGTGCATTATGGGCAAGTCTTTGACTGTATCAAAGAACACGTAGAAAAGGAGCGCTATGCGCTGATTGAGCGCTTGGCGGGTGTGATTTGTGAGGATTTGCTTGCGACATTTCCAAAAATCAAGAAAGTAACTCTTAAAATCACCAAGGAAAATCCACCTATTAACGGGCACTATGATAGTGTAGGGATTGCATTGGAGCGTGAACGCCATGAGTAAAGTTTACCTCAGTCTTGGTAGCAATATGGGCGAGCGTAAAGCCTACCTAGAGCAGGCGGTGAGAGCGCTTAGCCACCTAGATAGTACAGAGCTAGTCGCCGTGTCACCTATCTATGAGACCGCCGCTTGGGGCAATACCAATCAAGACGATTTTTTAAATCTCTGCTGTCTCCTTGAGACAACGCTTTTGCCAGAAGAGTTGCTAGAGCAAACGCAGGTAATCGAGACTCAGTTAGGGCGTGTGCGCCATGAGCATTGGGGACCTCGAACCATTGACATTGACCTTTTGCTCTACGATGACCAGACGCTAAAAAGCGCTCAGCTCACCCTGCCTCACCCTTATATGTGCCAGCGTGCCTTTGTCTTGCAGCCCTTGCTGGATATTGAGCCGAAGCTTACCCTGCCAAATGGCAATAAGCTAGCAGAGTATCTGGAACAGCTAGACAGGTCTGACATTCATTACTACAGTGAATTAAACTTGTCATGAGAAACTTTAAGAAATTACGACAAGACTATAGAGAAGGTCGCTTTTCAGCTCAGGAGAGTTTTATCGAGTGGTTCTTAAAGCGAAAGCTAGGTTTTTGGGGTAAACTTTTCTTTGCTTTTTGTCTTTTCTTGTTATGGCTAATCGTTATGACACATCTTGGTATCATCATCTTTGGCTTTTATGCTGTTATCGTTTTAGCAATTGTCGTGCTGGTTTATGATTATTGGCACAGAAAAAAATGAAAAACTAGATTGGTTGTCCAATCTAGTTTTCTTTGATGTAAAATTGCTGATTTTTTAGGGAAATTTCCTGCACAGGAGCGTATTTTTTGAGCTGTTTGAGTTCTTCTTTGTTGGTGACAAACGTGATGACAGAGCCTTCTTTGTGCATGCGTCCTGTACGTCCAGCACGGTGTGTGTAGGTTTCTTTGTCTCGAGCCAGCTCTGCATTGACCACATAATCAAGCGCCTCAATATCAAGCCCACGAGCTACCAAGTCAGTCGCAAGAAGTAGGGCAATCTCATTTTGTTTAAACTTATCCAAAATCACCTTGCGGAATTTGACATTGATGTCACTGGCAAGAGACACGGCTGACGCTTGGTGAAATTGCAAACGCTCCTCACAAGCACCAAGTTCAGACAAGCTATTGAAAAAGACCAGCGCTCTAAAGTCAGGGATGTTTGAGAGCTTGCGCAAAAAGTCGGTCTTGTCGCGCTTATCAAGCATGACGTAGTAGTGCTTGATAGGTGCCGTCTCCGTATCAGACAGGTCGATACGCACCGTGTCATCTGCTAAAGCGTCCTGTGCAATTTTTTGTGTGGCTGAGATGTAAATCATCTGGTGACTACGAGGCACATAGTGGCAGATTTTGGTGACAAAGCTGTACTGAGAGTCACCGAGAAGCTCATCAAACTCGTCTAAGACGATGGTGTCAACCTTCATCATTTTGATTTTTTTGAGCTTGACCAACTCAAAAATCCGACCAGCAGTCCCAATGAGAATTTCTGGTCCTTTTTTCAAGCGCTCAATTTGGCGTTTCTGACTAGAGCCGGATAAAAAGAGCTGCGCTTGTAAGCCAAGAGGCTCTGCCCAAGTTTTGCTGACCTCAAATAACTGTCCAGCCAGCTCTGAATTTGGCGCTAGAATAAGCAATTGCTGCGCTTTTTTAGGTTGCAATTTTAGGAGCAAGGGCAGAAGATAAGCAAGAGTCTTTCCTGTGCCTGTCGGGCTGATACCAAGGACATTTTGCCCTTTAGTGATAGGCTCAAACAGCGCCTCTTGAATAGGCGTGAGTGCTGTGATATTTTTTTCCTCAAAAAGTGTGTTCCAACTATCAGGAAAACGGTTCATAGTAAATCCTCAAATTCTTTTGTTTTTACCATTATACCAAAAAAGCTAGGGAGACAGAAGTGTTCGAAAGCTTACATTTTGTCTAAGTTGCCTTTTGGGGCTTTTCAAATGTCAAATATAGTGTAAAATAGATAGGAAAGCATTTTTGAGAATGGAGTAATTATGCCTAAAAAACCAATTATTATCGGTGTTACTGGTGGTTCTGGTGGAGGAAAAACCAGTGTGTCACGAGCTATTTTGTCACATTTTCCAGATGAAAATATCGCTATGATTGAGCACGATTCTTACTACAAAGACCAAAGCCATCTGACCTTTGAAGAGCGTGTCACAACCAACTACGACCACCCGCTTGCCTTTGATACGGATCTGATGATTGAGCACTTAAACGAGCTGATTGCAGGGCGCCCAGTCGATATTCCTATCTACGACTATACGCAGCACACTCGCAGTAGCGAGACCTATCGTCAAGAACCTCAAGATGTCTTTATCGTTGAAGGGATTTTGGTGCTTGAGGATAAGCGCTTGCGTGATTTGATGGACATCAAGGTCTTTGTGGATACGGATGATGATATTCGTATCATTCGTCGTATCAAGCGTGATATGGAGGAGCGTGGGCGTAGCTTAGATAGCATTATCGAGCAGTACACAAGTGTGGTGAAGCCTATGTATCATCAGTTTATCGAGCCGACAAAGCGCTATGCCGATGTGGTCATCCCTGAGGGTGTCAGCAATGTTGTCGCTATTGACTTGATTAACACCAAGGTGGCAAGCATTTTGGCGGACGCTACTGAAGAATAAGAGTAAAAGACTTGGCACAAGCTGAGTCTTTTTTGTCTCAAAAAGTCAAAAAACTTTTCACATTATCATTGACAAAATAGTCTGAAAATTATATACTACTATCAACAAACATTCAAGGAGAAGTCAAATGCGTACAGTTTCAATCGTTTTGCTATTGAGGTGTCTGGGCTAGTGCAAAAGCATTAGTCCTGTTTGGCTTACCAAGCGGGAAAAACATCTCGCTTGGTAGTGGGATGTTTTTTAGTATATTAGAATTAGAAAAGGTGAAGCAGATGCAAACAGTTGAATTTCTTGATACCACACTTCGTGACGGTGAGCAGACACCAGGCGTTAATTTTTCCATCAAAGAAAAAGTAGCTATCGCAAAGCAGCTTGAAAAATGGGGCATTTCAGTCATTGAGGCAGGTTTTCCTGCAGCCAGTCCAGATTCATTTGAGGCGGTCAAACAAATCGCCAAAACCATGACGACAACCGCTGTGTCAGGGCTAGCCCGCTCGGTTAAATCAGACATTGACGCTTGCTATGAAGCGCTCAAAGACGCCAAATATCCTCAATGCCATGTCTTTATCGCAACCAGCCCAATCCATCGTGAGTTCAAACTCAAAAAATCAAAGGCAGAAATCCTTGACATCATCAAAGAGCAGGTCAGCTATGCTAGAAAGTATTTTGATGTGGTGGAGTTCTCGCCAGAGGACGCCACACGCACAGAGCTTGACTACCTCCTTGAGGTCTGCCAAACCGCTGTGGACGCAGGTGCGACCTATATCAACATCCCTGATACTGTTGGTTTTACAACACCGACAGAATACGGCGCTATCTTCAAACACCTCATCGAAAATGTCAAATCAGACCGCAAGATTATCTTTAGCCCACACTGTCACAATGATCTTGGTATGGCGGTAGCCAACACACTTTCTGCCATCAAAAATGGCGCTGGTCGTATCGAGGGGACAGTCAATGGTATTGGTGAGCGTGCGGGAAATGCTGCGCTGGAAGAAGTCGCTGTAGCGCTCAACATCCGAGAAGATTTCTATCAAGCTAAAAGCCCTATCAAACTCAACGAAACTGTCAATACAGCCGACTTGGTGTCTCGTTTTTCAGGGATTGCCATTCCAAAAAACAAGGCTGTGGTCGGTGGCAATGCCTTCTCACACGAGTCTGGTATCCACCAAGACGGCGTGCTGAAAAATCCACTGACATACGAAATCATCACCCCAGAGCTGGTTGGCGTCAAGAAAAACTCACTGCCACTTGGCAAGCTCTCTGGTCGTCATGCTTTCATTGAAAAGCTCAAAGAACTTGACTTGACCTTTGATGAAGCGGAAATCAAGAGTCTTTTTGCCAAGTTCAAAAAACTGGCAGATAAAAAACACGAGATTACAGACGCTGATATTATCGCCCTTGTCTCAGGTGTTGAGATTGAAAATCCAGAAGGCTTCCACTTTAGCAATCTGACCCTGACTTCAAACAGCGACGAAACCAACACAGCAGAGGTCTTTATGACCAATACAGACGGCGAAGAAGTCGCTATCCTAGCAAACGGCAAAGGCTCTGTTGAGGCAATTTACAATGCTATCGACAAGTTCTTTAACCAAACAGTGAAACTGCTCAGCTATACGATTGATGCGGTGACGGATGGGATTGATGCGCAGGCACGAGTGTCTGTTTCCATTGAAAATGTAGATACAGGCACTATTTTCAACGCTTCAGGTATTGACTTTGACGTCCTAAAAGCTGGAGCTATCGCTTACGTTAATGCCAATGCTCTTGCGCAAAAAGAAAACGCTGGCGAAATGAAGCACAAGCTTTCTGAAAAAGATTTTTAAGAGGTGCTTATGACAAAGAAAATTGTGACCCTAGCAGGCGATGGTATCGGTCCAGAAATCATGGCAGCAGGACTAGAGGTTCTAGCTGCGGTGGCGAAAAAGACAGGTTTTAGCTACGAGATTGATGATAGAGTATTTGGCGGCGCAGCCATTGACGCCGTTGGTGAACCTCTGCCAAAGGACACGCTTGAGGCAGCCAAGTCTGCGGATGCTATTTTACTAGCTGCTATCGGAAGCCCTAAGTACGACACAGCTCCAGTGCGCCCTGAGCAAGGACTGCTTGCTATTCGCAAAGAGCTCAATCTCTTTGCCAATATCCGTCCGGTGCGTATTTTCGAGGCGCTGAAGCACTTATCGCCACTCAAAGAGGAGATTATCCGAGACGTTGACTTTGTTGTCGTGCGTGAGCTGACAGGTGGTATCTACTTTGGCGAGCATCATCTTGAGGATGACAGTGCACAGGACATCAACGCCTACGCTGCTTTTGAAATCGAGCGTATCGTGCGTAAAGCTTTTGAGCTAGCCAAAGAGCGCAAGAAAAAAGTCACTAGCATTGATAAGCAAAATGTCCTTGCCACTTCAAAACTTTGGCGTAAAGTCGCTGACCAAGTCGCAAAAGACTACCCAGAAGTGACCCTAGAGCACCAGTTGGTCGATAGCGCAGCCATGCTTATGATTACAAATCCTAGCCGATTTGACGTTATCGTGACGGAAAATCTCTTTGGCGACATCTTGTCTGACGAGTCCAGTGTCCTACCAGGTACACTTGGTGTTATGCCGTCAGCCAGCCATTCTGCTAATGGACCAAGTCTTTACGAGCCTATTCACGGCTCTGCCCCAGACATTGCAGGGCAAAATATCGCTAATCCCATCAGCATGATTTTGTCTGTTGCCATGATGTTGCGTGACAGCTTTGCGCAAAAAGAAGCGGCAAGCATGATTGAAAGAGCTGTTGAGAAGACTTTGTCAGCAGGTATACTGACCGCAGACCTTGGCGGCAATGCCAAAACAAGCGAGATGACACAGGCGATTATTGATAACCTATGAGACTGTACATTTTAGTGGTGCTGGTGTGGAATAGCCTTGTCTTTTGCTGCTATGGTTATGATAAACGGCAGGCTAGAGTGAAGGGCTGGCGCTTGTCTGAAAAGAGTCTCCTTGCCATGACTTACCTTTTAGGTGGTGTGGGAGCTTATCTCGGCGCTCTTGTCTTTCATCATAAGACAAGAAAGTGGTACTTTCAGTTGAGTTGGGCGCTGGGTATTGTCATACTAGCTCTCGTTAGCTATTATCTTTGGAGGATGACAAATGAGTGGAAAATCCATTTTTGATAAATTGTGGGAACGTCATGTGATTACAGGTAGAGAAGGTGAGCCGCAGCTCATGTATGTCGACCAGCACTATATCCATGAAGTGACGAGTCCGCAGGCTTTTGACGGTCTGAGAGAAGCTGGGCGCAAAGTTCGCCGTCCAGACCTGACCTTTGGGACTTTTGACCATAATGTCCCAACTGTCAATATCTATGATATCCGTGACGTCATCTCCAAGGCGCAGATGGATGCTCTTGCTCGCAATGTCAAAGAATTTGGCATTCCGCATGCGGACCACGGCTCAGAATTGCAGGGTATTGTTCACATGGTTGGACCAGAGACAGGGCGTACTCAGCCTGGGAAATTTATCGTCTGCGGCGACAGCCACACAGCCACACACGGCGCTTTTGGTGCTATTGCCTTTGGGATTGGAACGACAGAAGTGGAGCATGTCTTTGCGACGCAAACGCTCTGGCAAGTCAAGCCAAAGAAACTCTTGGTACGCTTTGTTGGGCGTCCGCAAAAGGGTGTTTACGCTAAAGACTACATTTTGGCTTTGATTGCCAGATACGGAGTGTCTCTTGGTGTTGGTCATGTGGTGGAGTATCAAGGCGAGGCTATCTCCAACCTCACCATGGAAGAGCGCATGACCATTTGCAACATGTCCATTGAGTTTGGGGCTAAGATGGGGATTATGAATCCCGACCAGACCACCTATGATTATCTAAAGGACAAACCGCACCGTCCTAAGCGCTTTGACGAAGCGGTCGCTGATTGGAAGACGCTAGTGTCAGACGAGGATGCGACCTATGACAAGGTCATCACGCTTGATGTGTCAGAGCTAGCGCCCATGGTCACTTGGGGCACCAATCCGTCTATGGGTGTGGCTTATGGTGAAGTCTTTCCAGAGAGTCGTGACCTCAATGACGAGCGTGCCTATGCTTACATGGACTTAGAGCCAGGTCAAAAAGCCAGTGATATTGAGTTGGGTTATGTCTTTTTGGGCTCTTGTACCAATGCCAGATTGAGTGACCTTCAGGTGGCGGCTCGCTTTGTTGAGGGCAAGCATATTGCACCTAATATGACCGCCATTGTGGTGCCTGGCAGTCGTCCTGTCAAGCGTGCAGCTGAACAGCTGGGATTGGACAAGATTTTCAAGGAAGCAGGATTTGAGTGGCGTGACCCAGGCTGCTCCATGTGTCTTGGGATGAATCCTGACAAGGTGCCAACGGGAGTGCACGCTGCCTCTACCAGCAATCGCAACTTTGAGGACAGGCAGGGTGTTGGTGCACGCACGCACCTTTGTAGTCCAGCTATGGCAGCAGCGGCAGCTATTTTTGGACGCTTTGTCGATGTGAGAGAGCTAGAAGAAGCCACTTAGCAAGGAGACCTATGGAAAAATTTACCGTTTACACAGGGACGACAGTTCCCTTGATGAATGACAATATTGACACCGACCAGATTTTGCCCAAGCAATTTTTGAAGTTGATTGATAAAAAAGGCTTTGGCAAGTATCTCATGTACGAGTGGCGTTATTTGGATGACAATTACACGGAAAATCCCGATTTTATCTTCAACCAAGCGCCTTATAAGAATGCTGGCATTCTCATCACAGGGGATAATTTTGGAGCAGGCTCGTCACGTGAGCACGCTGCATGGGCGCTGGCTGACTACGGTTTTCGAGTAGTGATTGCAGGTTCTTTTGGCGACATTCACTACAATAACGAGCTCAACAACGGGCTTTTGCCTATTGTTCAGCCAAGAGAGGTGCGTGAAGAGCTGGCTAAGCTCTCGCCAGATGAAACCATCACAGTTGACCTTGAAAAGCAGTTACTTATCACACCTATTGGTGATTTCAGCTTTGAGATTGATGGTGAGTGGAAGCATAAGCTCCTAAATGGTTTAGATGATATCGGCATTACCTTGCAGTATGAGGACTTGATTACAGCCTATGAAAAGAAGCGACCAGCTTATTGGCGTGACGATGAAAAATAATTTTTGAAAATTTAGAAAAATACTTGAAAAGTCAGAATTGACATGATAAACTAAGTTTTATAAGTCATTTGTTTGTCAAAACAATGATGACAATATTAGAAATTAGAAAATAATACAGAAGAGGAAAACAAGATGACAAAACACATTCAATGGGATGGCAATCTTTCGCAGGAAGGATTTGAGATTATGCGTGGTGAGGGTGGCGTTATCGTCTGCCCGACAAAAGTTGGCTACATTATCATGACAGCGGACAGAAAAGGTTTGGAGCGTAAATTTGAAGCTAAGGAACGTAACCGCAACAAACCAGGTGTCGTACTTTGTGGTTCACTAGATGAGCTTCGTAGCCTAGCACAGCTCACTCCTGAAATTGACGCTTTTTATCAAAAACACTGGGATGAGGACATTCTCCTTGGTTGTATCCTTCCTTGGCGTAAAGACGCTTATGAAAAGCTCGTTGCCATTGGTGACGGACGTGAAGAACTCATGACAGACGTGCGAGGCACCTCATGCTTTGTCATCAAGTTTGGTAAAGCTGGTGAGCAGTTAGCTAAAGAAATGTGGGAAAAAGAAGGACGTATGGTCTATGCGTCATCAGCCAACCCATCTGGTAAAGGAAACCGTGGTAAGGTCGAGGGTATCGGTGAGCGTATCGAGTCTATGGTCGACCTTGTCATCGAAGCAGACGACTATGTAGCGTCTATCCAGCCAGATAAGACAGTTGAGACCCGCTACGAGCAAGGTGTTATGGTGTCTATGGTGGATAAGGATGGCAAGCTCATCCCTGAGCAAGGCGCAAGCAGTCGCTCAGTCACACCTTGTCCAGTCGTTATCCGCAAAGGGCTTGACATTGATAAAATCATGATGCACTTGTCAGACACCTTCAACTCTTGGGACTATCGCCAAGGTGAATACTACTAAAATCATCATACCTATTGGTTATGGTAAGCCATCACTAATAGGTATTTGTTATTTTTAAAATAAAAGCTTATAATGGGAGACAAATAAAGAACGGAAAGGGAAATACAATGAAAAAAGCTGTATTTATCAAAGAAGGGCAAGTAGCTATTCAAGACGCTCCTATGCCAGAAATCATAGAGCAAGACGATGCGGTCATCCGTGTGGTTAGAACCTGTGTTTGCGGGTCTGACTTGTGGACTTACCGAGGAGATGACGCCAAAGAAGCTGGCTCAGACAATTCAGGACATGAAATCATTGGGATTGTTGAAAAAGTCGGTGCTGCTATCAACACGGTAAAGGCAGGAGACTTTGTCATTGCGCCTTTCACGCATGGCTGTGGGCATTGTGCTGCTTGTCGTGCAGGATTTGAAGGAGGTTGTCAAAGTCATTCTGCTGCAACTAACTTCTCACACGGCTACCAGGCAGAGTATGTGCGCTACACCCATGCTGACTGGTCCTTGGTCAAAATCCCTGGTCAGCCCGACGACTATAGCGAAGGCATGTTAAAATCCTTCCTAGCACTGGCAGATGTGATGCCAACGGGCTATCACGCTGCACGTGTGGCAAATGTCAAGGCAGGTGATACGGTTGCTGTTGTCGGTGATGGTGCGGTTGGTTTGTGTGCAGTTATCGCAGCTAAATTGCGTGGCGCTAAGCGCATTATCATCATGAGCCGTCACGAAGACCGTCAACAGCTTGCTCTTGAGTTTGGGGCGACAGATGTCGTGGCTGAGCGTGGTGAAGAGGGTATCGCTAAAGTTTTGGAATTGACAAATGGTGATGGTGTGGACGCAGCGCTTGAGTGTGTAGGGACACACTTATCTACCGAGACGGCTATTGCTATTGCTCGTCCGGGTGCTGTCGTTGGACGTGTCGGTGTGCCTCACACGGGTGACATCAACATGGGCGACTACTTTATGAAAAACACTATCTTTGCAGGTGGTCCAGCCTCTGTGACGACTTATGACAAGGCAGTGCTTTTAAAGGCAGTGCTTGATGGTGACATCAACCCAGGAAAGGTCTTTACGCAAACCTACAAACTTTCTGACATTGACCAAGCCTACAAGGACATGCAAGAGCGTAAGACTATCAAAGCCATGATTACCATTGACTAGTAAAGGCAAGATGAGTTTCTCATCTTGTTTTTTACTTATATTTTCAGCGCGTGCGTAGCAAATATGCTATAATAAAAAGTATGGAAAAAGCACGAAAAAAAGAAAATTATCAGCTCATGCTAGCGCAGGCAGAAGCGCTATTTACAGGTGAAACAAATGTTATCGCAAACCTCGCAAACGCTTCAGCTCTGCTAAGAGAAACTCTGCCAAACACTGTTTTTGCTGGCTTTTATCTCTATGACGGAAGTGAGCTTGTCTTGGGTCCTTTTCAAGGGCATGTCTCTTGTGTAAGGATTGCACTTGGAAAAGGTGTCTGTGGTGAGGTCGCTCAGTCGCAAAAAGCCATGATTGTTGAGGATGTGACAAGGCACGCCAACTACATCGCCTGCGACTCGGCAGCAAGAAGTGAGATTGTCCTGCCTATGCTAAAGGACGGGCACTTGCTGGGTGTTTTAGATTTGGATTCTCAGAAAGTAGCGGATTATGACGAGCTTGACCTAGACTTTTTGCAGGCGTTTTTAGATGTTCTATTGTCAAAAACGCAGTGGGATTTTTCTATGTTTGAGGTGAGAGCATAATGTATCAGGCTTTATACCGTAAATACCGTAGCCAGACTTTTGATGAGATGGTGGGGCAGTCGGTTATCTCAACCACGCTCAAGCAAGCAGTGGCTTCGGGTAAGATTAGTCATGCTTATCTTTTTTCTGGACCACGTGGGATAGGGAAAACCAGCGCAGCCAAGATTTTTGCCAAAGCCATGAACTGCCCCAACCAAGTGGACGGCGAGCCCTGCAATCACTGTGATATTTGCCGAGATATTACCAGTGGTGCGCTTGAGGATGTCATTGAAATTGACGCTGCGTCTAATAACGGTGTCGATGAAATCCGTGACATCAGAGATAAGTCGACCTATGCGCCGAGCCGTGCGACCTACAAGGTTTACATCATTGATGAGGTGCACATGCTCTCAACAGGGGCTTTCAATGCCCTTCTGAAAACGCTAGAAGAGCCAACGGAGAATGTCGTTTTCATTTTAGCGACGACAGAATTACACAAGATTCCAGCGACCATTCTCTCTCGTGTGCAACGCTTTGAGTTCAAGGCGATTAAACAGCAGGCGATTGAAGAACACTTGGCTTCTATTTTGGAGAAAGAAGCCATTAGCTATGAGAAAGAAGCGCTAACGCTCATTGCCAGACGAGCTGAGGGTGGTATGCGTGACGCCCTGTCTATTCTCGACCAAGCGCTGAGCCTTAGCGCTGACAATCGTGTGACGCTTGCCATTGCTGAGGAGATAACGGGCAGTATCTCCCTGCGAGCTCTGGACGAGTACGTCTATCATATCGCTCAAAAAGATGTTAATGGAGCGCTCGAAAACTTGGAGACCATCTTTGATAGTGGCAAGAGCATGAGCCGTTTGGCGACGGATTTGCTGGTTTACCTGCGGGATTTGCTGGTGGCAAAGGCAGGCGGTAGCTCCTCCAGCCAGACAGAGATGTTCACGGAGAATATGTCCTTAGACAATGACCTGCTCTTTGAGATGATTGACACGGTCACCAAGCAGCTTGGTGTCATCAAGTCTGCCAGTCAGCCAAGGATTTATGCCGAGATGATGACCATTCAGTTGGTCGAGCTAGCAGAAAGTAAGACTACAACTTTACCAGAAAATGTCGCTGAAGAACTGGATAGCCTGCGTAGCGAGATAACAGAGCTCAAGCAAGAAATGGAGCGCTTGCGCACGCAAACGCCAAAAGCTAGCAGTATACCTGCTAGAGCTAAGAGTAGCTTTACCTACAAAGTAGACCGAGCTAAGATTTTGACCATCATGGAAGAAACGGTGGTCGACAGTCAAAAGTCTCGTGAGTACCTAGAGGCGCTTAAGAGCGCTTGGAATGAAATTTTGGACAGCATTTCCGTTCAGGACAGGGCGCTTTTACGTGGTTCAGAGCCAGTGCTAGCCAATAGCGAAAATGCCATTTTGGCTTTTGACGCTGCCTTTAACGCCGAGCAAGCCATGAAACGCTCAGACCTCAACGCTATTTTTGGTAATATCATGAGCAAGGTCGCTGGCTTCTCACCAAATATCCTAGCCGTTGGGCGTTCGGACTTTAACAGCATTCGTGGAGAGTTTGCTAAGCAGCGAAAAGCGCAGCAGCAGGACCAACCTGCTGAGGAAAACACCTTAGACGCCACTATCCCAGAAAACTTTCACTTTCTAGCTGATAAGATTGAGCTGGTGGAGGATTAGAACTAAAAGAGAGACTAGTACAACTAGCCTCTCTTTTTGAGAATGTGTTATAATAGCTTTATGAACATACAACGTTTTTTACTGACAGCTGTTCTGTGTGCAGCTGAGACTTACTTTATGAATGAAGCTTTTTTTGCAGGGTCTTATTTCTTTGCAGGGGTCTGGGCGTTTTTGCTGTATCGTGATTTGCGCCGTGCTTATCTTGTCTCAAAAGCGACGGACGCTATTATTGATCTGACCAAGAATCAAGACTAATCTCACCGCTTGAGAGGTATTTGACCTCACCATTATCTAACTCTACGACAAGCGTCCCTGAATTGAGGATGTCTGTGGCAAGTCCTGAAAAGAGCTTGCCATTTTCACTAAAGCGCACTCTCTGTCCAAGTACCAGTGATTTTTCCTTATAAACCTTGATATGGTCATATTCTGGAATGGTAAAAAAGAGCCGCCAAATCTCTTTGATGAGGGCATTTCGACTGATTGTCGGCATGTCATCAAAAAGACTGCCTGCTTTATCTTGTAACTCCACTGGGAAGTCTGAGATAGCAAAGTTTATCCCGATACCGATGATGACACCGTCTGTTTGCCCTGTTTTCTTATTGGTTGTGGTTTCTGTTAGGATACCAGCGATTTTTTTACCATTGCGGTAAATATCATTGACCCACTTGATGTGTGTGTCTATGCGTGTCAATTTTTTAATGGCTTTGACAATACTAGAAGCTGCCATCATGGTATAGGTAGACAGCTCTTTTTCGGCTTTTACTGGCAGGTAGAGAGACATGTAGATACCTTGATTGTTGCTGGCAAAAAAAGGACGTGAGAAGCGCCCAACAGCTGCTGTCTGGTGGTTGGCTATAAAGAGATGAGGAAGCACGAGGGCTTCTTTTTCTTTGGCTTTTTTGGCATCTAGCTGTGTGGACTGGCTATTTTCCATAAAGGTCACTGAAAAAGCGAGCTCTTTTTGCAACCACTGGGGATCTAATCTGTCTGTGTAGCTTGTATTTCCTTTTATCATAAGACCATTATACAATAGTTTTTGGCGAAATACTGATATAAAGTTTTTATCAAAAATCAGGTGTCAGCTATTTCTATAAAGGCTAAAAAGTGTTATACTTAAACAGTTATTAAGTCCCGATAAGGTGACCACTTACTTTGGTCAGTGCTTTGTAACTTTTTAACACACTATTTATTAAAAGGGGGACCGTTCATGTCAGAACGTAAATTATTCACTTCGGAGTCTGTGTCTGAGGGACATCCAGACAAGATTGCCGACCAGATTTCAGATGCTATTTTAGATGCGATTTTGGAAAAAGACCCAGAAGCGCACGTGGCAGCAGAGACAGCTGTTTATACAGGAAGCGTCCATGTTTTTGGTGAGATTTCCACCACAGCTTATGTGGACATCAACCGTGTGGTGCGTGACACTATTGCAGAGATTGGCTATGACAAAGCAGAGTATGGCTTTTCTGCGGAGTCTGTCGAGGTTCATCCGTCGCTGGTTGAGCAGTCGCCAGACATTGCCCAAGGGGTCAATGAAGCTCTTGAAGTGCGTGGCAATAAAGACCAAGACCCGCTTGATTTGATTGGTGCGGGTGACCAAGGCCTTATGTTTGGCTTTGCAGTAGATGAGACGCCAGAGCTCATGCCGCTACCTATCTCACTGTCTCACAAATTGGTCAAGAAATTAGCGGATTTGAGAAAGTCAGGTGCTCTGTCTTACCTACGTCCAGATGCTAAAAGCCAAGTTACTGTTGAGTATGATGAAAATGACCAGCCTGTGCGCGTGGATACCGTCGTTATCTCGACCCAGCATGATCCAGACGTGACCAATGAGCAAATTCAAAAAGACGTGATTGAGCAGGTCATTAAGGCTGTCATTCCAGACAAATATCTGGATGAGGAGACCAAGTACTTCATCAATCCGACAGGGCGCTTTGTTATCGGCGGACCTCAAGGGGACTCAGGATTGACAGGTCGCAAGATTATCGTTGATACCTATGGCGGCTATGCCCGTCACGGTGGCGGTGCCTTCTCTGGTAAGGATGCGACCAAGGTAGACCGCTCGGCTTCTTATGCGGCACGCTACATTGCTAAAAATATCGTGGCAGCTGGTCTGGCTAAAAAGGCAGAGGTTCAGCTGGCTTATGCCATCGGTGTGGCTCGTCCAGTATCAGTGCGCATTGACACTTTTGGGACAAGTGCGGTTGCTGAAAACAAGCTAGAAGCGGCTGTGCGTGCTATTTTTGACCTGCGTCCAGCGGGTATCATCCAGATGTTGGATTTGAAGCGCCCCATTTACAAGCAAACTGCAGCCTACGGACACATGGGACGTACAGACATTGACCTCCCATGGGAAAAATTGGACAAGGTTGAAGCCCTTAAAGCAGCGGTGCAATAACATGAAAAGTTCCTGCAAAGGAGCTTTTTTATCACGCAAATAAGAAAACGCTTTCCGGTCAAATGAATTGGTTTCTAGGTAAAAAGCTGTTAGACTAAATACGAACGATGAAACAAAAAAATAACAAAACGTTCATATATAAGGAGTTTTTCATGCAGAAAACCAATCGATATATTGTTGCTATTTCGGGAATTATCCTGCACTTGATGTTAGGCTCAACCTATGCTTGGAGTGTCTACCGCAATCCTATCATGGAAGAGACGGGCTGGAGTGCGTCGTCCGTTGCTTTTGCCTTTAGTCTGGCTATTTTCTGTCTCGGCTTGTCGGCTGCTTTTATGGGGCGGCTGGTAGAAAAGTTCGGACCACGGGTAACAGGGACCATTTCCGCTGTCCTCTATGCGCTGGGCAATATCTTGACAGGGGTTGCCATTGATAGACAGGAGTTGTGGTTGCTCTACTTTTCTTACGGCATTTTAGGTGGTTTGGGGCTAGGTGCTGGCTATATCACACCTGTCTCTACCATTATCAAGTGGTTTCCAGATAAGCGTGGTCTAGCGACAGGTCTTGCCATTATGGGCTTTGGCTTTGCTTCGCTGTTGACAAGTCCTATTGCTCAAGTCTTGATTGATGATTTTGGTGTCAGCAAGACCTTCTACATCCTAGGGGTCATCTACTTTGTGGTTATGTTTGTCGTCTCACAGTTTATCAAAAGACCGACCGAAGAAGAGCTTGCCAGTCTCTCTAAAGCAAGCACGAAAAAACACTCTAGCACAGCTGCTGAAAAAGGCATGACTGCTAATCAAGCCCTAAAAACGAAAGAATTTTACCTACTTTGGCTTATGCTTTTTATCAATATTTCCTGTGGTTTGGGTTTGATTTCCGCAGCGTCACCTATGGCGCAGGACATGACTGGCATGTCAGCAGAGGCAGCGGCTCTTATGGTTGGTATCCTAGGGCTCTTTAATGGCTTTGGGCGTCTCCTCTGGGCAGCTTTGTCAGACTACATCGGACGCCCTCTGACCTTTACGCTTCTGTTGGTGGTGAGTCTTATCATCTCTGCGCTGCTGTTGGTCGCTCACGCACCGATTATCTTTATCATTGCCATGTCTCTTGTCATGACTTGCTACGGTGCTGGCTTTTCGCTTTTGCCGGCTTATCTGAGTGATATTTTTGGGACAAGAGAACTAGCAGCCATTCACGGTTTTGCTCTGACGGCTTGGGCAATGGCAGGTTTGGCAGGTCCTATTTTGCTGTCGTCCACCTATGAGCTTTTTAACAATTACACCACGACTTTGCTGGTTTTCATCGTTATCTACCTTATCGCTCTTCTTTTGTCACTCTATCTGACAAGACTTATCAAAAAGAATGCCTAAGACAAAAAGCTGCTTTAGCAGCTTTTTTATTCTCTTGATTGACAGATTGACAAAATTTCATAGTAGGAGAAACTAAGGGCAAGTTATTGCTAAAGAGGTAGGCTTGTGGTAAAATGAAAAGGTTGAATTCATGTATAAGAAAGATTGGACAGTATGCGAAAAATTGTAATTGAAGGTGGCAAGTCTCTAAAGGGTGAAGTGGTGATTTCGGGCGCTAAAAACAGCGTCGTTGCCCTCATTCCAGCCATTATCCTAGCAGATGATGTCGTGACATTAGACGGTGTGCCTGCCATTTCTGATGTGGAAAATCTCATTGGTATTTTGCTAGATATGGGTGTGCATGTGGAGCGCTGTGGGACAAGTCTCACCATTGACCCAAGAGGGCTCAAAGACATGCCTTTGCCCTTTTCAAAGGTGACAAATCTCAGAGCATCTTATTACTTTTACAGTAGCCTTTTAGCTAAGTTTGGGCGTGCGATTGTGGGGCTTCCTGGTGGGTGCGACCTTGGTCCACGTCCTATTGACCTGCATTTAAAAGCCTTTGAAGCTATGGGAGCACAAGTGTTCTATGAGGGTGAGGTCATGCGCATTGCCGTTCCAGAAGGCGAGGAATTGCACGGAGCGCATATTTATATGGACACTGTTTCTGTGGGTGCGACCATCAACACCATGATTGCAGCCAGCAAGGCAAAAGGACGCACCGTTATTGAAAATGCTGCTCGTGAGCCTGAAATTATTGATGTAGCGACCCTACTCAAT
Organism: Streptococcus hyointestinalis; assembly: GCF_011039275.1. Taxonomy (GTDB): domain Bacteria; phylum Bacillota; class Bacilli; order Lactobacillales; family Streptococcaceae; genus Streptococcus; species Streptococcus hyointestinalis_A. The sequence goes on along the minus strand of NZ_JAAKGB010000001.1, from coordinate 1,319,712 downwards.
AACATGGGCGCTCACATTCGTGGGGCGGGGACAGATACCATCACTATCATAGGTGTCGAGGAGTTGCACGGTACACGTCATCAGGTCATTCCAGACCGTATCGAGGCTGGGACTTATATCGCTCTTGCGGCAGCTATTGGCGAGGGAGTTCGTGTGACTAATGTCCTCTACGAACACTTGGAGTCCTTTATCGCTAAGCTTGAGGAGATGGGCGTTCGGATGACGGTCGAAGAGGACGCTATCTTTGTTGAAAAGCAAGACAGTTTGCGTGGTGTTTCGGTGACAACAGCGCCTTATCCAGGTTTTGCGACAGATTTGCAGCAACCGCTAACGCCGCTTTTACTAAAAGCTAGCGGGCGTTCACAGGTGATTGATACCATTTACGAAAAAAGGGTCAATCATGTACCAGAACTTGCTCGTATGGGAGCGGACATCAGTCTTGTTGGCGGTCGTATCGTAGCGCATGGACCAAATAAGCTGACAGGGACACAGGTTGTTGCGTCTGACTTACGAGCTGGTGCTGCCTTGGTTATTGCTGGCTTGATGGCAAAAGGCAAGACAGAGATTACCCATATCGAGTACATCCTGCGTGGCTATGCCAATATCATTGATAAATTGCGTGCGCTGGGTGCGTCCATTACCATCGTTGATGAATAAGAGCAAAAAAGTGGTGAAAGAGACTTTCATCGCTTTTTATTGATGACCTTTTAAGGTGCAATTCCTCTTTAGTGTGCTATAATGGATAGAAAGTAACGATAAGAAAGGCAAGTTATGGATACCAGTATTTATGGGGAATACGAACCCTATTTGCAGGAGATTTTAGAGACTTTTAGCCAGCGTATCATGGCTGAAAATAAAACCCAAAAGGCAAAAACAGGCTACAAACTCTATGAGCATTTCAATGCTCGTATCAAAGCAGAAGACAGCATGCGTGAAAAGTGCAGGCGAAAAGGTCTGCCAGAGACAGAGCAATCAGCGCTCAAAGTTATTCGTGATAGCATTGGTCTTCGGATTATCTGCGGTTTTGTGGATGATATTTATAGACTAGTTGAACTTATCAGAAACTACGAGGACTGCAAGATTGTCACTGAAAAGGACTATATCTTACATGCCAAGCCCAATGGCTATCGCTCTTATCACTTGATTTTAGAGATTGAGACGGATAGACCAGACTGCGAGGGCAATCAGCCAGGGCGCTATTTCATCGAGATTCAACTGCGCACCATTGCACAGGATTCTTGGGCGAGTCTCGAGCACCAGATGAAGTACAAGCACGAGATTAAAAATCCCGAGAGGATCGTGCGTGAGCTTAAGCGCTGCGCTGATGAGATGGCGTCGGTTGATTTGACCATGCAGACTATTAGGCAGCTTATCGTGGAGAGTAGTAAGGAGGAAGAGTAATGCGGGTATTGATTGCAGAAGATGAAGTGCAGATGGCACGAGTGCTAAGCACTGCACTAGCCCATGAGGGCTACAAGGTTGATGTGGCACAGGACGGGCAGATGGCAGTAGATATGGCAAGCCAAAACGCCTATGACGTTATGGTCATGGATGTCATGATGCCAAAGAAAACAGGTATCGAAGCCGTTGAGGAAATCAGACAGTCAGGCAGTCAAGCGCACATTATCATGCTGACGGCAATGTCTGAGATTGATGACCGTGTGACAGGACTAGACGCTGGAGCAGATGACTATCTCACCAAGCCTTTTTCGCTAAAAGAGTTGCTGGCACGCCTGCGCTCAATGGCAAGACGAGTGGATAGCTTCACGCCTAATATCCTTGAGGTTGGCAGCGTCACACTTAACGTCGGTGAGCAAGAGTTAAGCAGTGAAAACACAATTCGTCTAGCTGGTAAAGAAGCTAAAATGCTCGAGTTTTTCATGCTCAATGTCGGCAAAACTCTCTCAACCGAGCGTTTGTTTAACCACGTCTGGTCAAATGACGCTGACGGTGTGGACAGCGGCTATGTCTTTATGTACGTGTCCTATCTGCGTCAGAAGCTGAAATCTGTCGGTGCCAACTTGGACATTATCGGAGATGAGGGGCGTGATTACACCCTAGTTGAGGTTTCGCATGAATAGGACGCTAGCTTTTTTTCGGCTCAATATGTTTCAAAGGCTGCGCTTGCAGTTTATCGCCATCGCAACAGCGGCTGTCTGTGTTATTTTGGGGACGGTTTTTGGCATTACCACGCTAGTCGTTGACAATCAGAGCAACACTCAAATTAACAATATCCTAACCGTTCTCTCAGACAATGGCGGTGAATTTCCAAAGCTCTCTGAAATCAGTCAAGCTCTAGGTGAGCCTGTGACGGAGGACACGCTGAGTCGCTATTCTTATTTTAGTGCGACCTTGTCTCGAAACAACGAGATAAAATCGCTCAACACCGACCATATCAGAGCTTTGAGTGAGGATGAGGTCGAGAGTTACAGCAATGATATTTTTGACATTGGTGATAGCACGGGGCGTCTTCGTATATCGGGTGTGCCCTATGCTTACAAGGTCACCAAGCAAAAAAACAATACTTACCTGCTGGTGGTGCTAGACGTTTCGGTCTTTACCTCCACGTCTTATCGCCTGCTCAATACCGCTGTCTGGCTGAGTATCGTCTGTCTTGGTTTCTTTGTGGTGGTGATTGTCGTCTTCTCTGGGCGTGCCATTCGTCCTTTTGTTGATAATTACAAGAAACAGCGCCGCTTTATCACCAATGCAGGGCATGAACTTAAAACGCCTCTGGCGATTATCTCTGCCAACACTGAACTCGAAGAGCTTATGAACGGAGAGTCTGAGTGGACCAAGTCCACTAAAGACCAGATTGCCCGCCTGACAGGGCTTATCAATAGCTTAGTTACGCAGGCAAGACTAGAAGAGCAGCCAGAGTTGGTACTAAAAGATTTGGATTTTTCAGCCATCACAGAGGATGCGGCTGAGGACTTTAAAGGACCAGTTATTCGTGACGGCAAGTTCTTTGAGATGTCCATCCAGCCCAATATCCATGTCAAAGCAGAGGAAAAATCCCTCTTTGAGCTGGTGACCTTGCTAGTGGACAATGCCAATAAATATTGCGACCCAGAAGGTACAGTCAGTGTGACTCTGACCAAGCCAAAGCGTAGCAGACGAGCTCGCTTGGTAGTCTCAAACACTTATGTGGCTGGGCGTGATGTGGACTACAGTCGCTTTTTTGAGCGCTTCTATCGAGCGGACGAGTCGCACCATAGCGAGACATCGGGCTATGGTATTGGCTTGTCCATCGCAGAGAGCATGGTGCATTTGTTTAAAGGGAGTATCAAGGTCACTTATAAAGACGACACCATTCATTTTATTGTCTTTTTATAGTAAAAGGAGAAGGTATGCATAAGGTAGGTATCATTGGTTTAGGAAATGTCGGAAGCACTCTAGCAAATAATCTGGTACAGTCTGGAGCAGTTGATGAGCTTGTTTTGATTGATAAAAGGGAAGATAAGCTCCTAGCAGACAAGCTGGATTTGGAGGATAGCTTTGCTGCAAGTGGGCATTTTGTCACTATCAGGACAAATGACTATACAGCCCTTTCTAATGCAGAGATTTTAGTCATTTCGGTTGGTGACATCAAGGCTTACTTCGGTGACAATCCTGACCGATGGGTGGAGCTAGAAATCAACCGCAAGAATGTCAAAGACATCGCTGAAAAGCTAAAAATAACTGCCTTTTCTGGCATTATCATCGTCATCTCAAATCCATGTGACGCTATCACGACATTGCTCCAAAAAGAGCTGGATTATCCAAAGGATAAAATCTTTGGGACAGGAACTTTGCTGGACACCAGCCGTCTGAAGAGACAGCTCTGGCAGGAAACGGGTATCAATCCTAGCTCTCTATCAGGTTATGTGCTAGGTGAGCATGGGGATTCGCAGTTTATCGCTTGGTCGACAGTTGATACGGCTTTGTTGTCTAACATTGAGCCTATCAGCTTTGAAGAGAGCGTACGCAAAGGCGGTCAGGCAGTCTTTAATGGCAAACGCTACACCAACTTTGCCATCGCTAAGTGTTGCCAACAGCTGATTGAGACCATTTTTCAAGATAGCCGTAGTGTCTATCCTGTCTCGACTTATCATGAGCAGTTTGGTGTCTATCTCAGTTATCCAGCTATCGTTGGTAGAGACGGCATTGTCTCCATTTATCCATTGTCCTTGAGCGAGGAGGAGGAGAAAAAGCTGTCCTTATCAGCCCAAGCTATTCTATCCAAAGCACATCCAAAGTAAAAAAGTAGTCTGGGACTGCTTTTTTTCTCATTTTATGATATAATTAGCTTTCGGACTTATGCTGATGAAACCATTAAAAAAACGGCTTGTGTCACTAGCATTTAGGTGAATAAGGAATAAGAGCGCTATCAGGTCAACAGTCGCTTTTTTAGTGGTTTTATATTACAATAGAAATGACTGAAATGTAAAAAAGAGTAGTAATATGACAAAAAAAATCGGACTCGGAAAAGCGCATAGTAAGATTATTTTAATGGGGGAGCACTCGGTGGTGTATGGTTATCCAGCCATTGCTTTACCTCTGAAGAACATTGAAGTGGTTTGTCAGGTGACAAAGGGAAGTCATCCCTTAGAGCTTGATGTGACAGATCCGCTTGCCATGGCTATTTTTGCAGCGCTTGAGCATTTGGATAAGCAAGAGGAGTGCTTGGATGTTCACATCCAATCGCAAGTGCCTAAAAAGCGTGGCATGGGCTCCTCAGCAGCGGTTGCTATCGCTGCTATTCGTGGTGTTTTTGACTATTTTGAGGAGAACTTATCACTTGAGACACTGGAGTATCTGGTCAATCAAGCAGAGATGATTGCGCACACCAACCCTAGCGGTCTTGACGCCAAGACCTGTCTCAGTGAGGTGGCGATTAAGTTTATCCGAAATATCGGCTTTTCAGAAATCGCTCTCAATCTGGACGCACACCTCTTGATAGCTGATACAGGTATCTATGGGCACACCAGTGAAGCCGTTGAAAAGGTCAAAAGCCTAGGTGCGCCAGCGCTACCTTTGCTAAAAGAGCTAGGCAATTTAGCAGAAACCGCAGAAAAAAGTATCGCCGCAGGTCAGCTAGAAGTGCTTGGTAGCAGTATGTTTGCAGCGCACAAAGCCCTAAGACAGCTGGGTGTCAGCAGCAAAGAGTGTGACCACCTTGTCGCTATTGCCCAAAAAGAGGGTGCCATAGGCGCCAAAATGACAGGCGGTGGTCTAGGCGGATGTATTATCGCACTTGTCAAAAGCCAAGAAGAAGCAGAAAAACTCAGTGGTCAACTAAAGAAAGAAGGAGCAGTCAATACATGGACGGAAAAACTGTAAGTGCCAAGTCTTACGCCAATATTGCCATTATCAAATATTGGGGCAAAGAGGATAGCCAAAAGATGATTCCCTCAACCAGCAGTATCTCTTTGACGCTAGAAAATATGTTTACCCAAACGACACTCACATGTTTACCAGATGATGCTAAAAGCGACTTGTTCTATATTGATGGTGTGCTCCAAGACGAGGCAGAACATGCTAAGATGGCGGCGGTTTTAGACCGCTTTAGAGATGGAAAAAGGCAGTTTGTCCGCATTGATACGACAAATAACATGCCAACAGCAGCAGGGCTTTCATCGAGTTCTAGCGGTTTGTCTGCTCTCATTTTAGCAGCTAATAAACTCTTTGAAACTAATCTCAGCCAAGAAGAGCTCGCTCAAGAAGCAAAATTTGCCTCTGGCTCCTCGTCACGCTCCTTCTTTGGTCCTATCGCTGCTTGGGACAAGAAGAGCGGAGCGGTCTATCCGGTTGAGACTCAGTTAAAACTAGCTATGATTGTGCTAGTGCTTAATGACCAGAAAAAGCCTATCTCAAGCCGTGAGGGCATGAAGCGTTGTCATGATACCTCTACTAGCTTTCAACAGTGGATTGAGCAGTCTGACAAAGATTACCCACAAATGCTAGATTATTTAAAATCTGGAGACTTTGAGAAGGTAGGAGTGCTGACAGAGCAAAATGCCCTTGCCATGCACGAGACGACACGAACCTCAAATCCTGCTTTTTCTTACCTAACCGACCAGTCCTACCAGGCAATGGAGTATGTGCGTGCACTTCGTAAGCAAGGTGAGCGCTGCTATTTCACCATGGACGCTGGACCAAACATCAAGGTACTCTGCTTAGAAGAGGACTTAGAGCGTCTCTCTAAGCGCTTTGAGGAGGACTACACGATTATCGCATCTAGGACAAAGGAGATCAGATGATAGAGGTCAAAACAGGTGGAAAGCTCTATGTCGCTGGTGAGTACGCTATTTTAGCGCCCAAACAAACAGCGCTGCTGGCTTTCATCCCCATCTATATGCGTGCTAGTATCCAGCCAAACAGCACCTATCAGCTCTCCTCTGACATGTTTGACTACAGCTGTGATATGGCAAGCCCTGACGCTAATTACGCTCTCATCCAAGAGACTGTTGCGGTGATGGAGGAGTATGCGCTCGCTTGTGGTCAGAAGCTTCAGTCCTTTTCTCTTGCTATCACAGGTAAGCTGGAGCGTGATGGGCTAAAGCTAGGTATCGGCTCGAGCGGTAGCGTTGTGCTTTTGACGCTAAAGGCAATGGCTGCGCTCTATCAGCTCGATGTATCAGCTGACCTGCTGTTTAAGCTGGCAGCTTATGTGCTCTTAAAGCGTGGTGATAATGGTTCGATGGGTGATATTGCTTGTATCTCTTATGAGTCTTTGATTGCCTACACAGCCTTTGACAGAGAAGCGGTGCGCCGTCAGATAGACTCGCACAGTTTACAAGAGGTGTTAGCGTCTGATTGGGGCTACAGTATTCGTCCAGTGCATTCTGTTTTAGATATTGATTTTCTGGTGGGCTGGACAAGACAACCCTCTATCTCAAAAGACATGATAAGGCGTGTCAAAGGTTCAATTGATGAAGCCTTTCTGACTGAGACAAATCAGCAGGTTTTACGCTTGATAATCGCTCTTGAGACAGGTGATAAACCCGCTATCAAGGACAGTTTAGAGATGATTAGCACACTTCTTGACCAGCTCAGCCCTGCCATTTACAATGATAGCCTACGACGCTTAAAAACAGCTAGCTCTGGCTTAGACTGTGTCGCTAAGTCATCGGGTTCTGGTGGCGGTGATTGCGGGATTGCCCTCTCTTTTGATGAGAAGTCCAGCCAAACTCTAATTGAGCGCTGGAGAAAAGAGGGCATTACACTTCTCTTACAGGAAAGGTTATAGTTTTATGAGAAATCGCAAGGATGACCACATCAAGCACGCTCTTACCTATCAGTCACCCTACAATAGCTTTGATGAGATGGAGTTGATTCAAGCGTCTCTGCCCAAGTACGCTCTTTGTGACATTGACCTTAGTACTAGCTTTTTAGGGATGGACTTTGACTTTCCTTTTTACATCAATGCGATGACAGGAGGGAGTCAAAAAGCAGCAGCGGTCAATCAAAAGCTAGCGCAAGTAGCAGAGGCGACAGGTCTTGTCATGGTGACAGGCTCCTACAGTGCTGCCCTCAAAAATCCTCATGACCAATCCTATCCACGACACGAGGACTATCCAAAGCTTAAACTCGCAACCAATATCGGCTTAGACAAGCCCCTCTCAGCAGCGCTTAAGACCACCAAGAGCATGCAGCCGCTCTTTTTACAAGTCCATGTCAATGTCATGCAAGAGCTTCTAATGCCAGAGGGCGAGCGGGATTTTAGTCAGTGGCAGAGCCATCTACAGGACTATGTGCAAAATCTCTCAACCCCTCTCATGCTAAAAGAGGTCGGCTTTGGTATGGATCTTGCCAGTATCAAGAGAACTTATGAGCTGGGCATTCGTTGCGTCGATATTTCTGGTCGAGGCGGTACCAGCTTTGCCTACATCGAAAATCAACGTGGCAAAAAGCTTGATTATCTAAACGATTGGGGACAGACAACTGTACAAGCCCTAATAAATGCAAGTCCTATGATGGACAAGATGGACATCTTAGCATCAGGTGGCGTTCGCCATCCCCTTGATATGATTAAGTGCTTGGTGCTTGGTGCTAAGGCAGTCGGGCTATCACGGACGGTTTTAGAGCTTGTTGAGCGCTATCAAGTAGACCAAGTGATTGCCATTATCAACGGCTGGAAAGAAGAGTTGCGCCTTATCATGTGTGCTCTGAATTGCAAGAACATTGCGGATTTACGCCAAGTAGATTATCTCCTCTACGGACGACTAGCGCAGGCAAATCCACAGCACAAAAGAGAAGGCGTGACAAGCAGAAAGGAGGATAGCTTATGATTACACTACGCTATCGTGATTCTTACCAAATGGAGCGAGAGCAGGTTTATGACAATCCTGATGAGTTCTTACTCGCACTATCAGGCTGTGTCACTCTGCCTGACAGCACTCCTGTCTTAAGTGTCACTTATAAAGGCAAAGACCTCGGTTACAAAGGTAACTTTGGGGATTTGTACAAAACTTTTAGTCAGTTTGACTGGTCAGCAGTTAACTAATGAAAATAGCAGGCAAAAGCCTGCTGTTTTTTCTATGGTAAAAACATTTTCCTCTCATTACTAGACATTTTAAAAAAATGCAACAAGTATATTGACAATTGTATCAAAATGAGAGATAATAGATAATGAAAAAGGGAAAGGTTGTACGAGTGCAATCAAACACCTCTTTAGCTAGACTTGTTTTTGGGAGAACGGTCTAGCTAAGGTATAGTTTTCTATACCAAGTGTTGACTAGTGATGGGACTTGTCTCTTCACAACTGAATAGACTTCCTCGTTTTTAAAGTCTATTATCATGTTACGGGAGTATAACCTCTCTAAAGTCGTTAAAGTTCCATCCTTAACGGCTTTTTTTTGTGCCAAAAAATAAAGCTTGGAAAATATCCAAGCTTATAGCATGTAGTAGACAATGCCGATATATTGTAGAGCTGAAGCAAGCAGGATAAAGAGGTGCCAAATCATATGGTCATAAGGACGCTTTCTAGCATAAAAGATAGCACCGATGGTGTAGCACAAGCCACCTGCTAACATCAAAAGCCAAAAGGCTAAGCCTGTCTTTGTCACAATAGCAGGGACAATAAAGACTGCTAGCCAGCCCATCATCAGATAGAGAAAGAGACTGAATTTTTCATTGATGTTTTTAGCAAAAATCTTATACAAAATCCCAAAGATAGTCGTTCCCCACTGCAGGATGATAATGGCGTAACCTAGCCAGCCACCGACAAGGGATAGCGCTACTGGTGTGTAACTGCCTGCGATAGCGATATAAATCATCGAGTGGTCAATAATACGCAAGACGTACTTTTGAGGTGAATTATAGGACATGGAGTGGTAGATGGTTGATGATAAAAACATGAGAAACAAGCTAATCACAAAGATAGACATCCCAACAGAGGCTGCTAGACCGTACTGCTGGTAGCTATAAGAGGCTGTGATAGGCAGTAGGATAAGCATCAAGAGGCTGCCGACAGCGTGGGTGACACTGTTTGCGACCTCTTCTCCAAAGGTTAGTTGTTTACTCAGTTTCATGGTTTGTGTTGGGCTCATACTCTTCTCCTTCTAGGTTTTGAACCAGTTTCTGTGTGTGGTCATAGAGTTTTAGCGTTTGACAAGCTGAGATGACAACCTCAGGCAGTCCGTTTGTTTCTTGCTCATTCATGCAAGCTACAAAGCCATCGTAGCTTTCTTTGGACTGGTCATTAGCGGTTAGTATGGTTAAGGTTTGGCTAATTTCTTGGATAGAAAAGACGTTTTTTAAAGCGGTAATCGCAATCAGACGCGCCAAATGTTTGCGGTTGTATTTTTTTTTGATTGGTTTTGTGAGTTGTTCGTGTTTGACATAGTTGTTAACCATTGAAGCGGTTAGCCCCTTGTCACTTGGAATATTATGTTGCGTGACTTGATTGACATAGAGCAATACCTGATCGAGATAGAGATCAATAGCTGGCAACTCGTCCCAGCTCGGGTAATGATAAGTCATAATATAAAAACACCTCTCATCTAGTATTGATAACTAGATTATATAATTATCAAAAGTAAAAGTCAAGTCAAAATGGCAGAATTGTCGCATAAAAGTTCAAAATGTAACAATAGAATAATAAGGCAGACTTTGGAAAGGTATAGCATGAATTGCTTTTTTTTGCTATAATGTGTGTAGGTATTTCTACCTGTATGAGAATAAAAAATGAAGGAAAGCTGAGACAACTGTCCCAGCTACTTTAGTGTCAAATGCTTAATAAACTACATGAAGAGTTAAAGGGAATTGATATTCGTATTGATGAACCTTTGAAAAAGTATACTTATACCAAGGTTGGTGGACCAGCAGATTTTTTGGCTTTTCCAAGAAACCGCTACGAGCTTTCACGCATTGTTCGCTTTGCCAATCAAGAAAATATTCCGTGGATGGTGCTAGGAAATGCTAGTAACCTTATCGTGCGTGATGGAGGCATTCGTGGTTTTGTCATTATGTTTGACAAGCTAAATACCATCACTGTTGACGGCTACATCATCGAGGCTGAAGCAGGTGCCAATCTGATTGAGACGACACGTGTCGCTCGTTTTCATAGCTTGACTGGTTTTGAGTTTGCCTGCGGTATTCCAGGCAGTATCGGCGGAGCCGTTTATATGAATGCTGGCGCTTATGGTGGCGAGATTGCGCATATCTTAGTCTCTGCCCAAGTGCTTAATAAAGCAGGTGAGGTGCGCACCATAGACGCTCGTGAGATGAAGTTTGGCTACCGCCACTCTATCCTGCAGGATGAGGGCGATATTGTCATCTCTGCTAAGTTTGCGCTAAAACCAGGAGACTACACGCTGATTAGTCAGGAGATGGACCGTCTGACGCATCTTCGTCAGCTTAAACAGCCACTTGAGTATCCGTCCTGCGGTTCTGTCTTTAAACGTCCTGTTGGGCATTTTGCGGGGCAACTCATCAGCGAAGCAGGTCTACAAGGCGTGCGTGTTGGTGGCGTTGAAGTGAGTAAGAAACACGCTGGTTTCATGGTCAATGTCGCAGAGGGTACTGCAAAAGACTATGAAGACCTGATTGCACAAGTGATTGCAAGAGTAGAGGAAAAATCTGGTGTCATACTAGAGCCAGAAGTTAGAATTATCGGAGAAAGTGAGAGCGATTAGCGCTCTGTGGAGGTTTTATGTCAAGTGACTAATCCTATTATTTCATTTAAACATGTGTCAAAGGTTTTTGAAGATAGCGGGACAGTTGTCCTAAAGGACATCAACTTTGAGTTGGAAGAAGGGAAGTTCTACACTCTTCTTGGGGCATCTGGAAGTGGGAAATCAACGATTTTAAACATTATCGCAGGTCTCCTAGACGCCACTTCTGGAGATGTATATCTAGACGGCAAGCGTATCAATGATATTCCCATCAATAAACGGGACGTGCACACCGTCTTTCAGAACTATGCTCTCTTTCCGCACATGACAGTTTTTGAAAACGTCGCTTTTCCACTAAAGTTGCGTAAAGTGGACAAGAAAGAAATCAAAGAGCGTGTCACAGAAGCGCTCAAGATGGTGCGTCTTGATGGTTTTGAAAAGCGTGCCATTCAAAAATTGTCCGGTGGGCAGAGGCAGCGTGTCGCTATCGCTCGTGCCATCATCAATCAACCAAAGGTTGTCCTACTTGATGAGCCCCTGTCTGCGCTTGATTTGAAGCTAAGAACGGAAATGCAGTATGAACTGCGTGAGTTGCAGCAGCGCCTTGGCATTACCTTTGTCTTTGTCACGCATGACCAAGAAGAAGCACTTGCTATGAGTGACTGGATTTTTGTCATGAATGACGGTGAGATTGTCCAGTCTGGGACACCTGTTGACATCTACGATGAGCCGATTAACCATTTTGTGGCGACCTTTATCGGAGAGTCCAATATTATCGCAGGGAAGATGATTAAGGACTATCTAGTGGAGTTCAATGGACAGCAGTTTGAGGCAGTTGACGGTGGTATGCGCCCTAATGAGCCTGTTGAAGTGGTTATTCGCCCAGAGGACTTGCAAATCACATTGCCAGATGAGGGCAAACTCAGAGTCACTGTTGACACCCAGCTCTTTCGAGGGGTGCACTATGAGATTATCGCTTATGATGAGCTTGGCAATGAATGGATGATTCACTCGACTAGAAAAGCCATCGAGGGTGAGGTTATCGGACTTGACTTCACCCCTGAGGATATCCATATCATGCGTCTCAATGAAACTGAGGAAGAGTTTGACGCTCGTATCGAAGAATACGTTGACCTTGAGGAGCCAGAAGAAGGGCTTATCCATGCCATTGAGGAGGAGCGTCATGAAGAAAACCTCTAGTCTTTTTTCGCTTCCTTACCTCCTGTGGCTCTTTCTCTTTGTCTTAGCGCCTGTGGCTCTCATCATCTGGACGTCTTTTTTTGACATTCAAGGGCGCTTTACGCTAGATAATTACAAGACCTTTTTTAGCTCTTGGACTTATCTGCTCATGAGTGTCAATTCGGTCCTTTATGCGGGGATTATTAGCCTAGTGACGCTTGTCATCAGCTACCCAGCAGCCTATGCGCTGACCAAGTTTAAGCACAAACAGTTGCTGCTCATGCTGGTTATTTTGCCCACTTGGATTAACTTGCTTCTAAAAGCTTATGCTTTTATGGGAATTTTTAGCCAGCAGGGTGGTATCAATCAATTCTTAAATTTCATCGGTATCGGCTCAAAGCAGCTGCTCTTTACTGACTTTGCCTTTATCTTTGTAGCGAGCTACATTGAGTTGCCTTTTATGTTACTGCCTATTTTTAATGCGCTGGATGATATTGACCAAAATCTCATCAATGCCAGCTACGACCTTGGCGCTAATAGCTGGCAGACTTTTAGAAAAGTCATCTTTCCTTTGTCGCTCAATGGTGTCAGAAGTGGTGTGCAGTCTGTTTTTATCCCCAGCCTCAGCCTTTTCATGCTGACACGTCTCATCGGAGGCAATCGTGTCATTACGCTTGGGACAGCTATTGAACAGCACTTTTTGACCACGCAAAATCGTGGAATGGGCTCAACCATCGGCGTGATTTTAATTCTCGCCATGGTTGTCGTGATGTGGTTGACAAAGGAGCGAAAACGATGAAAAAACTAGCACATTTTTATTTGGCATTTGTCTTTATTATCCTCTATATTCCTATTTTTTACTTGATTGTCTATTCGTTTAACAGCGGAGGTGACATGAATGGCTTTACAGGGATTACCTTTGAGCATTATAAGGACATGTTTTCAGACAGTCGCTTGATGTTGATTTTGCTGCAGACCTTTTTCTTGTCCTTTCTAAGTGCTCTGTTAGCGGCTGCTATTGGGACTTTTGGCGCTATTTGGATTTATCAAGTCAAGCAAAAACGCCAGCAGACTGTGCTGTCGCTGAATAACATCCTCATGGTGGCACCTGATGTTATGATTGGGGCGAGCTTTCTCTTGCTCTTTACAGCGCTTGGTTTTCAGCTGAGCTTTGTCTCAGTTTTACTGAGTCACATCGCCTTTTCCATACCGATTGTGGTCTTGATGGTGCTTCCTAGACTCAAGGAGATGAATGACGCCATGATTCATGCGGCTTATGACCTTGGGGCGACCACTTGGCAGATGTTGCGTGAGGTCATGTTGCCTTATCTGACGCCGGCTATCATCTCTGGATTTTTCATGGCATTTACCTACTCGCTAGACGACTTTGCAGTGACTTTCTTTGTCCAAGGAAATGGCTTTTCAACGCTGTCTGTTGAGATTTACTCCCGAGCAAGACGTGGGATTTCGCTAGAAATCAATGCCCTCTCAACCATTGTTTTTCTCTTTAGTATCTTGCTAGTTATTGGCTACTACTATATCGTCAGAGAAAGAGAGGACAAGCATGCGTAGATTATATTCCTTTATTTTAGGTATTGTAGCGGTTATTGTTCTACTCTTTGTGGGCATGACCATCATGGAAAAGACGACGAGCACGAGCGCCCAGTCGGATAAGCTAGTCATCTATAACTGGGGAGACTATATCGACCCTGCCTTGATTACCAAGTTCACCAAAGAGACAGGTATCGAGGTGCAGTATGAGACCTTTGACTCTAACGAAGCCATGTACACTAAGATTAAGCAAGGTGGGACGACCTATGATTTGGCGGTTCCTAGTGATTACATGATTGACAAGATGATTAAGGAAAATCTGCTCATCAAGCTGGATAAAAAGCGTATCAAGGGTTTGGAAAATATCGGCAGTGAGTTTCTTGGCAAGAGCTTTGATACCAATAACGACTATTCCATTCCTTACTTTTGGGGAACAGTTGGTATTGTTTACAATACTAAGCTAGTCAAGACCGCACCCAAGCATTGGGATGACTTGTGGGATAGTAGCTATCGCAACAGCATTCTCCTAGTTGACGGAGCTCGTGAAGTCATGGGTGTTGGGCTCAACTCCCTAGGTTACAGTGTCAATACCAAAAATATGACTGAACTCAAGCAAGCTCTAGCGAAATTACAAAAACTCACACCAAACATCAAGGCGATTGTTGGTGATGAGATGAAGGGTTATATGATACAGGGAGATGCTGCTATTGGTGTGACTTTTTCTGGTGAGGCTAGTGAAATGCTGGAGTCCAATCCTGATCTGCGCTACATCGTCCCAAGCGAAGGCTCAAACCTCTGGTTTGACAATCTAGTTATCCCTAAAACAGTCAAGCACAAAGACCAAGCCTATGCCTTTATCAACTTTATGCTAAAACCTGAAAATGCTGCGCAAAATGCAGAGTATATCGGCTATGCGACACCTAACCAAGCCGCTAAAAAACTTCTGCCAAAAGCGCTTCGAGAAGATAAGGCATTCTATCCTGACCAGTCCACTATCAACCATCTAGAAGTCTACGACAATCTAGGACTCAAGTGGCTGGGCATTTACAATGACCTCTATCTGCAGTTTAAAATGTATCGCAAATAGGAAGGAGCAAGAAGAACATCTTGCTTCTTTTCATATCAAACTAAAAAAATCCTTAAAATATTGTCTAAAGATTTCCAAAAATGTAAAAAATAGTGTACAATAGAGGTAATAGCGGTAGCTGTAAGCTACCAAGTACGATATTATTTGGGAGGTTTTCAATGAAAAAGAAAAGTTTGCTATTGTCAACTGTTCTTATTTCAACAACTTTATTGGCAGGGCAGGTCGCTGCTGATGAGACAGAGGTCAGTCTAGTACAGGAGAGTAATGTTAGCCAGCAAACAAGCGTTGTATCAAACGAACAGGCAACACCATCACCTGTAGAGACAAACACACCATCAGCTGAAGTCGCAGAAGTTACAGCCGAGTCTACAAACCAAGCACAAGAAGAAACGCCAGCAGCTACAACAGAGGACACAAGCACAGCTGATAATCAGTCAGAAGAGCTAGCGTCAACAAGTGAGACAAATTCAGATGACACCATCACTGTCCTTCATACCAATGACATGCATGGGCGTATTGTTGAGGAAAGCTCTGTCATCGGGACACCCAAGTTAGCAGAAGCAGTCAAGGAAAGCAGAAGTCAGGGAACGACTTTGGTACTTGACTCAGGTGACGCTTTCCAAGGCTTGCCGATTTCAAATAGCACCAAGGGTGAGGACATGGCGACACTCATGAATGAGATTGGCTATGACGCCATGGCGATTGGCAATCACGAGTTTGACTTTGGCTTGGATCAGCTCAAAAAACTAAAAGAGCTTTTGCAGTTTCCGCTTTTGAGCGCCAATACTTATGTCAACGGTGCACGTTTGTTTGAAGCCTCAACGATTATTGATAAAAATAAAGAAGTTGTGGGCGATGAAGTGGTGGTTATCGGAGTGACGACACCTGAGACTGCTACCAAAACGCACCCTAGAAATGTTGTCGGTGTGACCTTTAGCGACCCAATTGCAGAGGTGACATCTGTCATCGCTGAAATTGAAGCAAGGGCTAAGGCAGAGGGTAAGAGCTACAATAAATACATCATCCTTGCTCACCTAGGTGTGGACACAACGACACCAGCTGAGTGGCAAGGCTCTACATTGGCTGAAGCTTTATCGCAAAATGCTCTACTTTCTGGAAAAAATGTGCTGGTTTTAGATGGGCATTCGCATACAGCAAAGGTTGATACCTATGGCAATGTCACCTACAACCAAACAGGTAGCTACCTCAATCACATTGGGAAGATTGTGCTGAATTCTGAAAAAGTGCTTGAAAACAGCCTCATCACAACAGAAGCCGGCAAGGCTCTAAAGGAAGACGAGACTGTAGCAGCACTTGTCAAGACCATCCAAGAAAAGTATGCGGCTGAAAATGCCGTTGTTGTCCTAGACAAGAGCCCAGTGGAGCTCAATGGGCAACGTGAAAACGTTCGTGTTCGTGAGACCAATCTTGGAAATATCGTTGCTGACGCTCTCTACGACTACGGTCAAACAGGCTTCTCACACCCAACTGACCTCGCTGTGACAAACGGTGGTGGCTTGCGTGAGACCATCCAAAAAGATAAGCCAATCACAAAAGGCGACATCATCGCTGTTCTTCCTTTTGGCAATATCATCTCACAGATTGAAGTGACCGGTCAGCAAACCAAAGACATGTTCATCAAGTCTCTAGGCTCTATCAATCAAGTCGACAGCAACGGCAATGTCGTCCTAGATGAAAATGGACAGCCTTTACTTGAGCCAAGTGGCGGTTTCTTGCAAATTTCTGGTGCACGAGTTTATTATGACACAACTTTACCAGCTGACCAGCGTGTTCTAGCTATACAAATCCTAGACCATGAAAGCCAGACTTATAAAGACTTGGTGCTTGATAAGGTTTATTATCTAGCGACAAATGACTTCCTAGCTGCTGGCGGTGACGGCTACACCATGCTTGGTGGTAGTCGTGAGGAAGGTCCTTCCATGGATGGTGTTTTTGCAGACTTCTTGGCAAAAGCAGACCTCACCAAGTACGCTGTTATCAATCCAAACTCACGCACTATCTCTATAAAAGCAAGTGAGCTTGCAACATACCTAACACCAGAAGAGACAAAACCGACAAAAAACAATACGCAACGAACAACACAAAACACAACGACCACTACAACACTAGAGCTCAGTCCTAGTGGTCAAACGAAGACCATAACAGTCAGCTATCAGACAGCAGCCTTTAGGCCCAAAGCGCAAGTAGCACATGGGCAAAACAAGGTAAAAGACAATCTCTATTTTGGACAAGCCTTAGCATTTGCTGATGGGGACTTATTGACGCTGCCGTTGACAGCAAGCAATCGCTCTATTGCAGCAGTTTTGGTTGGATTTGTCCTCTTGTTAGTTGGTCTTATCGGTGTTCGTAGAAAACGTCATTAACATCAAAGCCCCAGTTTTGGGGCTTTTTGCCTAATCACACAAGGAGAGAAAACGATGACCTTAGAAGAACAAAGACAAGATATCCTATCAGGAGCGGTCTATGATGACCTAACACCTGAACTCATCAAGGCAAGACAAGCAGCTGTTTTATTGACAAATGCCTACAATCAAGCCTTTGGTCAAGATGAAAAGATTAGACAAGACTTACTCAAAAAGCTTCTGAAGTCCGTTGGAGACAATTGTTATTTTGAGCCCAACTTTCGCTGTGAGTTTGGCTACAACATCGCTATCGGTAAAAATTTCTATGCTAACTTTGACTGTGTGCTGCTAGATGGTGGTGGGATTGAGATTGGTGATGATGTGCTGTTTGGTCCACGTGTCGGTATTTACACATCAAATCATGCTACTGACGCTAGTGAGCGAGCAGCAGGCGCTTGCTACGCAAAGAGAGTCACGATTGGCAATAAAGTCTGGGTCGGTGCAGGTGTGCATATTAATCAAGGCGTCACTATCGGAGACAATACCATCATAGGCTCTGGTAGCGTTGTCACCAAGGACATCCCAGCCAACGTCATTGCTGCTGGCGTGCCTTGCCGTGTTATTCGAGAGATTACTGAAGCGGACAAAACAGGCTTTACATCAGCTAGGCTCTAGGAGCATATAGCTCGTCTTATTTTCTGATTTTCAGTATAATGGAAACATAAGGAAAATAAAAGGAGCTAGTATGATTAAACGTATTGACACCTATATCGTGACAGACGGCAACGGTCAAGAAGCAGTTGAGTTTTACAAAAATGTATTTGACGCAGAGCTTGTGAGTCTCAAACTCTGGGGTGAGATGGTGCCAGACTGCCCCGAAGACAGAAAGCACTTGGTGCTAAATGCTCAGTTAGCTTTTGATGGCTTACTTTTGCAAATCTCTGACGAAAGTCCAGACTATGCCTATCAAGCAGGTAAAAATGTTGTGCCAACCTTGATTGTTGACTCAGTTGAAACGGCTAAAAAGCTTTATGCTGCCTTGTCTGTGGATGCCAAGGAAATTTTTATGGAGTTGCAGGAAACCTTTTGGACGCCTGCTTATGCCAACTTGGTAGATAAGTTTGGTGTCATGTGGCAAATTTCGGCTGAAGTCGCAGAAAGCTAGAATAGTACATAAAAAAACGCTGAAACTTTTGTGTTTCAGCGTTTTGTGTCTAGCTAGAATTATTTACTTGGCTTTTGATGGCTGAGGTTGAGCCCAAAAGGTACGATATTTTCTTTTTTCTGACGGATACGGCTCAGATTTTCTCGGTGTCTGACAATGATAAGTGTGGCAATGGCTAGCGTTATTATCATAAAGAGTGGGTCGTAGCTGGTCAGGATAAAGTGGCAGGCAGGAAAGACCAAAACGCCAATAATACCGACACTAGCTGCAGCGACACTGGCTAGCGAAATCATGCTGTACAAATACAGCACAATGCCAAAAATAATCAGCAAGAAGATGAGGAAAATCGGTGAATAGCCCAGCAGTACCCCAGCACTAGTAGCAACGGCTTTTCCTCCCTTAAAGCCTGCAAATATCGGAAAAGTATGCCCGATGATGGCAAAAAAACCAAACAAAAGCGGATTGACGCTAACGCCAAAAAGGGCAGGCAGGCAAGTGGCGATAGTCCCTTTTAGAGCATCGATAACAAAAGTGGTGATACCAGCCTTGGCACCTAAGATACGAAAAGTGTTGGTGGTTCCTGTATTGCCAGAGCCGTGCTCTCTAAGGTTTGTGTGGTAAAAAATCTTTCCAATCCAAAGCCCACTAGGAATGGATCCTAATAAATAAGCGATTAAAATAAAAACGAAAACTCTCATGTTTCTAGTATATCACATAAAGCCCTTTTAGCTAAATTCTTTTTGAAAAATAGCAATTTATTTTGCAAAAATCGCCAAAAACTTGTAAGATAGAAAAGATGACTTATTCTGGAGGTTCAAATGCCTAAAAATGATATTAATATAACAAATTATGGTGATGACGCTATTCAGGTGCTAGAGGGGCTTGATGCGGTTCGCAAGCGCCCTGGGATGTATATCGGCTCCACCGATAGCACAGGTCTGCATCACTTGGTTTGGGAGATTGTCGACAATGCAGTTGACGAAGCACTGTCTGGCTTTGGTCAGCAGATTGATGTGACGCTAAATGCGGATGGTTCTGTCAGTGTCGCAGACAGCGGTCGTGGAATGCCAACTGGCATGCACGCTATGGGAATCCCTACTGTTGAGGTGATTTTTACTGTGCTTCACGCTGGAGGGAAGTTTGGTCAAGGTGGCTACAAGACCTCTGGTGGTCTTCACGGTGTCGGCTCATCTGTTGTCAATGCCCTCTCAACATGGCTTGAAGTAGAAATCAAACGTGACGGCAATCTCTACAAGCAGCGCTTTGAAATGGGCGGAAAACCTGTCACAACGCTTGAAAAAATCGGCAAAGTGCCTAAAAATCAGACAGGGACAAAAGTAACCTTCCTGCCAGACGCCAGCATTTTTTCAACAACGGAGTTTAAATTCAATACCATTTGTGAGCGCTTGAAAGAGTCTGCTTTTCTCTTAAAGGACGTCACCATGACGCTGACGGATTTGCGAGGTGACGAGCCGGTCAAGGAAACCTTCCACTATGAAAATGGTGTTGAGGACTTTGTCAGCTACCTCAACGAGGACAAGGAAACGCTAACGCCTGTTATCTTTATCGAGGGCAGTGAGCAGGAGTTTCAAGTGCAGGTGGCACTACAGTATAACGACGGCTTTTCTGACAATATCCTCTCCTTTGTCAATAACGTCAGAACCAAGGATGGCGGGACGCATGAGACAGGTCTCAAGTCAGCCCTGACAAAAGCTATGAACGACTACGCCAGAAAAACGGGGCTTTTAAAAGAAAAAGACAAAAATCTAGAGGGTGCTGACTACCGGGAGGGGCTGTCTGCCGTGCTGTCTATCCTCGTGCCTGAGGAGTATTTGCAGTTTGAAGGGCAGACTAAGGACAAGCTAGGCAGTCCTCTTGCTCGTCCCATTGTTGAGGGCATTGTCGCTGAAAAGCTGACCTTTTTCCTTTTAGAAAATGGTGAGGTGGCGACCAACCTCATCAAAAAAGCCATTAAAGCCCGTGATGCTCGTGAGGCGGCACGAAAAGCCCGTGACGCTAGTCGCAATGGCAAGAAAAACAAGAAAGACAAGGGCTTGTTGTCTGGAAAATTGACCCCAGCCCAGTCTAAAAATCCAGCTAAAAATGAACTCTATCTGGTCGAAGGAGACTCTGCGGGAGGTTCAGCCAAGCAAGGACGTGACCGCAAGTTCCAAGCCATTTTACCGCTACGTGGTAAGGTACTCAACACCGCTAAAGCTAAGATGGCAGACATTCTCAAAAACGAGGAAATCAACACCATGATTTACACCATAGGTGCTGGTGTGGGGAGTGATTTTAAAATTGAGGACATCAACTACGACAAGATTATCATCATGACCGATGCGGATACGGACGGTGCGCACATCCAGACGCTGCTGTTGACCTTTTTCTACCGCTACATGCGTCCGCTGGTTGAAAAGGGGCACGTCTACATCGCCTTGCCGCCACTCTATAAGATGAGTAAAGGCAAAGGCAAGTCTGAGAAAATCGCTTATGCTTGGACAGATGGCGAGCTTGAGGAATTGCGCAAGAGCTTTGGCAAGGGAGCGAGTCTGCAGCGCTACAAAGGGCTCGGTGAGATGAATGCCGACCAACTCTGGGAGACGACCATGAATCCAGAGAGCCGTACGCTCATTCAGGTGACTATTGATGACCTTGCACGTGCTGAGCGCCGTGTCAATACCCTCATGGGAGATAAAGTCGCCCCACGTCGCAAGTGGATTGAAGACAATGTCAAGTTTACCTTGGAGGAAAATACAGTGTTTTAGGAGGTGTTTGCAATGGCTGATATTACACTACGTTTTGGGAAGCCTAGTGACCTAGATGGGATTTTTGTGCTTTACGAGGCTGAGGGATGGACAAACTTTAGTAAAGACAAGGTCGCAAAGATGTTAGCCGCTCCCCTGTCTATTTACTTGGTTTTGGTAGACGATGAGGAGATTGTCGGCTTTGCCCGTTATATGACGGACGAGGTTGAGATGACCTTTATCGGGGAGTTGATTGTCTCCAAAAACTACCGCAGGCAAGGTCTAGGCAGGCGCTTGATAGAGGAGATAAGCGCTCGTCATCCCAAGACACGGCTGGAGCTGGTCTCAGAAGAAGACGACTTTTACAAGGCTGTCGGCTTTTCCTTTATCGGTCATGGCTTTCGGAAAAGATAGGAGTAAAGCAAAATGCAACTAAAACCCTACGAAGATAAATATAAAAATCAAGTTATTGCGCTTATTCTCTACCTGCAAAACTATGACAACAAGGTAGACTTGTCGCTAGAGGAACAGCCAGATATGAATGCCATTCCTCGTTACTATTTTGAGACGGGTGGCAATTTCTGGATTGTGGTCAACGACGAGGACTTGGTGGTAGGCACTATTGGTTTTCTAGTCAAGGGAAAGACCGGTGTGCTCAAGAAATTTTTCGTTCATCCAGACTACCGCGGGCGTGACAAGGGCGTCTCAACGCCGCTTTATGACAAGCTAATTGAGACGGCAAAGGAAAAAGAGCTGGACGCTATCGTGCTAGACACGCCAGCCAACTGTCACGCTGCTCATCGTTTCTACGAGAAAAAAGGATTTGTCCGCATCGAAAAAGATGATTTGCCAGTGCAGTATGATTATCCCGACAGGGATTCGCTCTTGTTTTTGCTAGAGCTTTAGAGGGAAAAGAGAGAGTATGACGAAAACGATTGTGTTTATTCATGGCTTTATGAATAACAATAAGGTCTGGACGGACTGGAAGAGCTTTTTTGAGGAGCGAGGTTACACGGTACATGCGCCGTCATGGCCTTACTTGGACGGAAGAATAGCAGAGCTGCAACAATCTCCAAATCCTGCTTTAGCGCAGCTGATTTTTTCTGATGTGGTCAGCTATTATCAAGACTACATCGCAAAACTCACTGAAAAGCCGATTCTCATCGGGCATTCCTTGGGTGGCGTTATTGTCCAAAAACTAGTAGAGTTGGATTGTGCTGCAAAGGCGGTTTGTGTCAACTCTGGTCCGCCAAAAGGCCTAGCGATTTTGGATTGGAACTTTATCGTTTCTAACCTTCAGTTATTAAACCCATTGTCAAAAGCGCCTACGGTTTGGATGTCGGATAAGTGGTACCACACCTATGTGACCAACGACCTCACCTTTGAGGAGACCAAGGTTTTTAGAGAGAGCTACACGCTACCAAGCAGTAAGCAAGTGGCAAAAACTATCGAAGCCATTGATTTTGCAAAACCGCATGCGCCGCTGCTCTTTATCGCAGGAGGGGCTGACAAGTCACAGCCCGCCAAGATTAACCTCAAAAACGCCAAAGCCTACACGGACAAAAACAGCCAAGTAGACTACAAGTGCTTTGATGAAAGAACCCACAATACCCTCAACCAAACAGGTTGGCAGGACGTGGCAGACTACATCTGTCATTGGGTGGAGAGTTAGGAAAAGGGAAATAGGAGTCGATTAGAAAATTAAGAGGAATCTTATGACCAACATTCAACACATGTCCCTAGAGGACATCATGGGAGAGCGCTTTGGGCGCTACTCCAAGTACATTATTCAAGAGCGGGCGCTGCCTGACATTCGTGATGGGCTAAAGCCTGTTCAGCGTCGTATTCTCTACTCCATGAACAAGGACGGCAATACCTTTGACAAGGGCTACCGCAAGTCAGCGAAATCCGTCGGAAATATCATGGGGAATTTTCACCCGCACGGTGATAGCTCCATCTACGACGCTATGGTGCGCATGTCTCAGGACTGGAAAAACCGTGAGATTTTAGTGGAAATGCACGGGAACAATGGTTCCATGGACGGTGACCCGCCTGCGGCTATGCGTTATACCGAGGCGCGTCTATCTGAGATTGCGGGATATCTCTTGCAGGACATTGACAAGGAGACCGTGCCTTTTGCTTGGAACTTTGACGATACGGAAAAAGAACCGACCGTTCTTCCCGCTGCCTTTCCAAACCTTCTAGTCAATGGTGCGACAGGGATTTCTGCTGGTTATGCCACGGACATTCCACCGCACAATTTAGCGGAAGTCATTGACGCTGTGGTTTATCTGATTGACCATCCAAAGGCGAAGCTAGACAAGCTCATGGAGTTTTTGCCAGGACCAGATTTTCCGACAGGCGCTATTATCCAAGGGCGTGACGAGATTAAGAAAGCCTACGAGACCGGCAAAGGTCGTGTCGTGGTGCGTTCTCGCACAGCGATTGAAACGCTAAAAGGTGGTAAATCGCAGATTGTCGTGACCGAGATTCCTTACGAGGTCAATAAAGCCACGCTGGTGAAAAAAATCGACGAGATTTGCCTCAATAACAAGGTACCTGGTATTGCAGAAGTGCGTGATGAGTCTGACCGTACAGGGCTTCGCATTGCCATTGAGCTAAAGAAAGACGCAGACCAAGAGACCATCCTCAACTACCTGCTCAAATACACCGACTTGCAAATCAACTATAACTTCAATATGGTAGCTATCGACCACTACACGCCTCGTCAGGTGGGCTTGATTGCTATGCTGTCCAGCTACATCGCACACCGCAAGGATATCATCATTTCCCGTTCTCGCTTTGACAAGGAAAAGGCAGAAAAACGCCTGCACATCGTTGAGGGGCTGATTCGTGTCATTTCCATCTTGGATGAGGTGATTGCGACTATCCGAGCGTCTGAAAATAAAGCGGACGCCAAAGAAAACCTCAAGGTCAGCTACGACTTTACCGAGGCACAGGCAGAAGCTATCGTGACGCTTCAACTCTATCGCCTGACCAATACCGATATTGTCACGCTTGAGGAAGAAGAAGCGAGCCTTCGTGAGCGCATTACGCTCCTGCAAGCCATTATCGGTGATGAGCGGACCATGTACAATGTCATGAAAAAAGAACTGCGTGAGGTCAAGAAAAAATTTGCCAGCCCACGTCTGTCTGAACTGCAAGACCAAGCAGAGGTCATTGAGATTGACAGCGCCAGCCTTATCGTGACTGAGGACACCTATGTCAGCGTGACGCGTGGCGGTTACCTCAAGCGCACTAGCCCACGTTCTTATTCGGCGTCGACGCTAGAAGAACTCGGCAAGCGTGAGGATGATGAGCTGATTTTCCTTGCGCAGGCAAAGACCACGCAGCACTTGCTGCTCTTTACCAACCTTGGCAATGTCATCTACCGTCCTGTGCATGAACTGGCTGACATTCGCTGGAAGGAAATCGGTGAGCATTTGTCGCAGACTATTACTACTTACGGCGTTGAGGAGGAGATTATTCATGCGGAGCTTGTCGACGACTTTGAGACATCAGCAGTTTACATGGCAGTCACTGCTCACGGACAAATCAAGCGCTTTGAGCGCTCAGACATCGCACCGTGGCGTACTTACAAGTCAAAAGCACTCAAATACGCTAAGCTAAAAGACGACAAAGACCGTGTGGTGCTATTGACTTTTGCAAATGATGAGGATGTCATGCTGGTATCGCAAAAAGGTTACGCTCTGCGCTTTAATAGCTCGGAAGTGCCCATTGTCAGCAACAAAGCGGCTGGTGTCAAAGCCATGAATCTCAAAGACGGGGACGTCATCAACAGTGCCTTTCTTGTTGTGACAGATAGTTTTTATCTTTTGACCCAGCGTGGTAGTCTCAAGCGCATGGCAGTTGATGTCATTGCCCCAACTAGCAGAGCCAAGCGTGGACTTCTCGTTCTACGTGAGCTCAAGTCAAAACCGCACCGTGTCTTTAAGGCAGGTAGCCTACGAGCTGACGACGCAGCGCTTGATTTATTTACCGCAGAAAATAGCACAAATGCTCCACAAGAACTTGAAATCCTCTCGACCACAGGACAAGTTTACCGTGTCGTGCTGTCAGACTTATCGCTCTCAGAGCGCACAAGCAATGGTAGCTTCATCTCAGAGACTATCTCAGACGAGGAAGTGCTGTCTGCTCGCATTATCAACGATACTTTTGTGACCAAGTAGTAGGATTCTACTTGGTTTTTCATTTGTCTTTTTGCTATAATGTCAGATAGAAGTAGGAGGATAACCATGACTGATATTGTAAAAGGATTTGAGCTGAGCAGGCATTTTTGTGATTTTCATTTGGCAGGATTTACCTACCATGACGGGCTTGACGTGATTAGCGAGTTGACCTTGGGAGCACCAGTCTCTCTAAAGGCTGAACCAAACAACATCCACGACCCAGAAGCTGTCGCTGTCTTTTACGGCGACACCAAGATTGGCTATGTACCACAAGGCAAAAACAAACGTCTCTTTCAGCTCATCTATTTTGGCTATGCGGATATCTTGGAAGCACAGATACAAATGGCAAAGCTAGATACCCATCCAGAGCGCCAATTTCGAGTGCTGGTGCGCCTAAAGGATGGACGTAAGAAGTAGGAAGTGAGCATGCATAAAAAGACCATTATTGATTTTAAGGCCTTAGGCAAACGTCTCATTTTTACTGAACCAATAGCAGAGCTTGTAGCGAGAAAACTCAGCGATGTGAAGCAAGTGCTTGATGCGGTGCAGGCCTATCAAGATAAAGGCTACTATGTCGTAGGCTATGTCAGCTACGAAGCGGCACCAGCTTTTGAAGCTCATTTTGCGGTCAAAAAAGAAGGTTTATCACAAGAATATTTGGCTTATTTCACCGTTCACAAGTCTGCAAAAGAAGTCCCTTTTCCAAGCAGTTACGAGTCAGTCACTATGCCGACTCAGTGGGACAATGCTGTCACAGAAGCTGCCTACCAAGCGGCTATCAGTGCCATTCACGAGCAGATTAGACAAGGCAATACCTATCAAGTCAACTACACGACTTGTTTGAGTGCAGATTTGGCAGCTGATTCCCTCGCTGTTTACAATCGTCTCGTGATTGAGCAGGGCGCTTCTTACAATGCTTACATTGCCCATGATGACTTTGCTGTGGTGTCTGTCAGTCCAGAGCTCTTTTTTGAAAAGCGAGGGCAAAAACTTATCACACGCCCCATGAAAGGGACAACTAAGCGAGGACTAACAGCAGCAAGTGACCTCGAAAACAAGGAATGGCTCAAGAAAGATACGAAAAATCGTGCGGAAAATCTGATGATTGTTGATTTACTGCGTAACGATATGGGGCGCATTTCAGAGATTGATAGCGTTCAAGTCGCTAAACTGTGCCAAGTGGAGCAGTACTCGACCGTCTGGCAGATGACCTCCACTATCGAAAGCAAACTCCAAAAAGATAAGAGACTGCCTGCTATTTTTGAAGCTCTTTTTCCCTGCGGGTCTATCACAGGAGCGCCCAAGATTGCGACCATGGCGATTATTGAGAAGCTTGAAACGCAGGCACGAGGTGTCTATTGCGGGACGATTGGTCTTTGTCTGCCAAATGGCGATGCGCTCTTCAACGTTGCCATCAGGACGCTTCAGATAGCGGGTAGAAAAGCTTACTACGGTGTTGGAGGAGGTATCACATGGGACAGCCAGTGGCAGGACGAGTACATAGAAACTCAGCAAAAAAGCGCTGTGCTCACCCACACCAAGCCTAGCTTTGAGCTTTTGACAACAGCTAAGATTGAAAATGCTCAAGTGACTTTTCGTGACCAACACCTAGAGCGTCTAAGCGAAGCCAGTCGTTATTTTGCTTATCCCTTTGATGAGGAGACTATCTGTGCGCAGCTATCAGCCTTGTGTGAGCAGCTAGATGTGCAAAAGATCTATCGCTGCCGCATGCGTCTCGATAAGCTAGGGCAGTTCACGGTTGACTGTGAGGAATTGCTGCCGCTAGCAGCTAGCATGACAGAGGCTGTGCTTGTCCAGCGAGAGAAACCAGCTGATACTCCCTTTTATTATTTTAAAACCACTTACCGCAAGCATATTCCAAGTGTGTCTCATGAGCAGATTTTCATCTCACCAGATGGCTTTTTACAGGAAACGTCAATTGGTAATATCGTTTTGAAATATGGTGATAGCTACTATACACCGCCTGTTGATGTTGGTATCGTAGACGGCATTTACCGCAGGTTCCTTATTGACAAAGGGCAAATCATTGAGAAACAATTGACACTCAGTAGCCTCAAAAAAGCTGACGCTATCTATGCTTGCAACAGCGTCAGAGGTCTTTATGAATTATGCTTGAAAAGCTAGGAAACATCTCTCTTTAGAGATGTGACCAAAGAAAATTTTCTGAATTTTTAGAAAAACACTTGAAAAACCGTGAAAAAAGCGTACAATATAATACAAGTAAACAGGAAAGAGGACACGCCATGACAGTAGAACTTGACTGGGAAAATCTAGGTTTTTCTTATCGCAAATTACCATTTCGTTATATTTCTTACTATAAGGACGGCAAATGGGACGATGGACAATTAACAGAAGATGCCACCCTTCATTTGTCTGAGAGCTCACCAGCCCTTCACTATGGACAACAAGCTTTTGAAGGCCTGAAGGCTTATCGTACCAAGGATGGCTCTATTCAGCTTTTCCGCCCAGATAAAAATGCAGAGCGCCTGCAAAGAACAGCAGACCGCCTTCTCATGCCGCAAGTACCAACGGAAAAATTCATCGACGCAGCTAAGCAGGTCGTTCGAGCAAACGAAGAGTTTGTGCCGCCTTACGGCACAGGTGCGACCCTTTATCTACGTCCATTGTTGATTGGTGTGGGGGATATTATCGGCGTTAAGCCTGCCGATGAGTATATCTTTACCATCTTTGCCATGCCTGTTGGCAATTATTTTAAGGGTGGCTTGGCACCGACAAACTTTATCGTTTCTGAACATTACGACCGTGCAGCCCCTTACGGAACGGGTGCCGCTAAGGTTGGTGGTAACTATGCCGCTAGTCTCTTGCCTGGTAAGTACGCTCACGACCATCAGTTCTCAGACGTTATTTACCTAGATCCTGCCACTCACACTAAGATTGAAGAAGTCGGATCAGCCAATTTCTTTGGTATCACAAGGGACAATCAATTCATCACACCACTAAGCCCATCTATCTTGCCATCTGTGACCAAGTATTCACTGCTTTACTTGGCTAAAGAAAGATTTGGTATGGAAGCTATTGAGGGTGATGTGAAGATTGATGAGCTGGATAAGTTTGCTGAAGCAGGAGCTTGTGGCACAGCAGCCGTTATCTCACCTATCGGTGGTATCCAGTACCGCGATGATTTCCACGTCTTTTACAGTGAGACAGAGGTTGGACCAGTTACACGTAAACTTTATGATGAATTGACAGGCATTCAATTTGGTGATATTGAAGCACCAGAAGGCTGGATTGTCAAAGTAGACTAAGAAAATGAGCTTGCTCTTGCAAGCTCTCTTCTTTTTGTGTACAATAGAACGAGTGAAAGGAGCATGTTATGGCAAAAAAAGATAAAAAAATTGAAATTCAACTTGTAGATGCTAAGGTTACTGTCAATGCCACATCTGTTGATGGCAGTCAATTAGTGATTGGAAAGCGCATTGTCGGCAACATCGCAGAGCTAGATGGTAAGTTTGCTGTTATTAAAAACGAACAAGTGGCTAGCTTTTACAAAACACTTGACCAAGCCATCGAGAGTATCATCGAAGATTATAACCTCAATCACTAATAAATACATCGAAACAGGCATTTGTGAAAAAATGAGCCTGAAAAGATGAGAAATGGTGAAAAAGGCTTGCACACTAACAAAAACTATGTTAGAATAGTATTTGTTTTTGGAAGGGTAGCGAAGAGGCTAAACGCGGCGGACTGTAAATCCGCTCCTTCGGGTTCGGGGGTTCGAATCCCTCCCCTTCCATTTTTTAGATACTAAACGGGTAGTATTTAAATTAAAATACATCTTGGGGTATAGCCAAGCGGTAAGGCAAGGGACTTTGACTCCCTCATGCGTTGGTTCGAATCCAGCTACCCCAGTCAAAGGTATCAAACTTAGTTTGACACCGTAAAAGCGATAGTCATTGTCCTTGCGGGTTACCTTGAAAAATATATTGTTATCAAAAGTTAGTTAGGCTAACTTTTGTCGGAGGATTTTTTAGAATGAATGAATTTGAAGATTTGCTAAACAGTGTTAGCGATGTTAACCCTGGTGATGTTGTCACTGCGGAAGTTTTAACAGTTGATAATAATCAAGCAAACGTTGTTATTGAAGGAACAGGTGTTGAAGGTGTCTTGACACTTCGTGAATTGACTAACGATCGTGATGCTGATATCAATGATTTTGTTAAAGCTGGTGACACTGTTGAAGTGCTTGTTCTTCGTCAAGTTGTAGGTAAAGATACAGATACTGTAACTTTCCTTGTCTCTAAAAAACGTTTGGAAGCTCGCAAAGCATGGGATAAACTTGTTGGTCGTGAAGGTGAAGTTGTTACTGTTAAAGGAACACGTGCTGTTAAAGGCGGACTTTCAGTTGAGTTCGAAGGTGTGCGTGGTTTCATCCCGGCTTCAATGATCGATACTCGTTTTGTACGTAACACTGAAAAATTTGTTGGCGAAGAATTTGAAGCTAAAATCAAAGAAATCGACCCATCAGAAAACCGCTTCATCCTATCACGTCGTGACGTTGTAGAAGAAGCTGCAGAAGCTGCACGTAAAGAAGTCTTCTCTAAACTTGAAGTTGGTTCTATCGTTAAAGGAACTGTTGCTCGTTTGACTAGCTTTGGTGCTTTCGTTGACCTTGGTGGTGTTGACGGACTTGTTCACGTGACTGAGTTGTCTCACGAACGTAACGTGTCACCAAAATCAGTTGTTTCTGTTGGTGAAGAAATCGAAGTTAAAGTACTTGCTATCGATGAAGAAGCAGGTCGTGTATCATTGTCATTGAAAGCAACTACACCTGGACCTTGGGATGGTGTTGAACAAAAACTTGCTGCTGGTGATGTTATCGAAGGTAAAGTAAAACGTTTGACTGACTTTGGTGCTTTCGTTGAAGTATTGCCAGGTATCGATGGACTTGTTCACATCTCACAAATTTCACACAAACGTGTCGAAAATCCAAAAGATGTTCTTTCAGTAGGTCAAGACGTTACTGTTAAAGTTCTTGATGTGAATGCTGCTGATGAACGTGTATCACTTTCTATCAAAGCACTTGAAGAACGTCCAGCACAATCTGAAGATAACAACAACGAAAAACGTCAATCACGTCCACGTCGTCCACGCCGTCAAGAAAAACGTGATTACGAACTTCCAGAAACTCAAAGTGGTTTCTCAATGGCTGACTTGTTTGGCGATATTGAATTATAATAACAAAAAAGATTTATCAAGATGATAAATCTTTTTATTTTTGCTTGAAATGTGGTATAATGATATCTGTTGCCACCTTTAGTGTAATGGATATCACGTAAGATTCCGGTTCTTGAGATGGGGGTTCGATTCCCTCAAGGTGGATAATATGACGCTCTAAACCCTTGATATACCAAGGGTTTTTAATTATCTTGTCCATTTTTTAAAATGATTTGAATAGTATAGGGATATTGTTTGCAATCAGATAAGATAATTTTGATAGTTATTAAAATCTTTTGAAATTATTTAATTTATTGGAATTATCTATTGCCATGGTTAGTAGTTTTTCTTGATAATGAATTGTGATGATGTATCTTCTTTATCATCATCGGGTGAGGGAAACTTGTTCAAATCATTAAATATATTGTTAACGATTGTCTTTATTTCGAGGATATCATGATAAAGTCTTTCCTCTAAAGTCCCTTGCTCAAGGTCATTATGGGGAGAATATTCTAAATTATTAGCTGTGTTGGATATTCTTTCTTTTGCAATTTTCACATTTGCCAGAGTCTTTTCTCCACCATCTTTGATATTGTAGGAGATGATATTGATCGTTCGGATGTCAAATGGAATATTCTCAGGAGTTTCCTGTCGGATATAAATTGTCGGCTTATTTAAAGCTATTCTATAACCTAGTTCCAAAAAGACATTTGGATTATTGTCTGTGATATCAACTAATACTAAATCAGAATTGATAAGTAATTCAAATATTTTTTCGTCAATTTTGTCAGAATGATAGATTTCATCTACTCGCTTAACATCAAATCCTGATTCAAGCGCTGGTTTGATGATGTGTTCAAGGACTGTATCTGCGTGTTTACGAATTTCAGTTCCCTCTTCGCCAATAGCTGAAACAACAAAGCAAGTTTTTTTTTAGGCATAAAAATCTCCAATCATTTTTAGTTGCATAATATAAAATTAATTGCTATACGGTTAAAGTATTTAGTTTTCAATTAATATATTATGTTTAGGGTTGTGATATTCGAATAATATATTTATGATACCATTTTAAAATCCATTTGTAAATAAAAAATCGAATATTTAGAACATTTTGTCATTCAAGGCTGGTAATGGTCATCTTGATTATATCTAATAAGATAAGTTATTGGTGTAGGTATGCTATTTATAACCTTTCTTCCACACAATACCCTAAAGCGTCTACTTATGCTATAATAGGCATAACATGTGTTTGAATGGTTTTGGAGGGAAAGAGATGAAGATAGATGTGTTTGCGCATGTGTGGTTGCCGGAGTTTAAGAAGCGGATGTTGATGTTGGATGACGATTTGCTGGCTAAGTATCCTTTTGCTAGGCATCCTGATTTAGATAATTTAGCTTTGCGTAGGGAGCATGCTCAATCGGATGTACGGCAGATTGTGTCTTATATCAACACCAATCCAGAGGATTATATGGCAGGGAAAATGGCTGCGCTGCTTGTGCGAAAGGCAAATGAAGAGTTGCTAAAGACTGTCAAAGTAAATGACGACCTCTTTTACGGTGCTGTTGCCATGCTGGCGCTCAACAATATTGATGAGAGTTTGAACATACTAGAGGATACTGTGCTAGCGCACAAGGAAATGCTTGGTGTTCAGCTCTTTACACGCCATTTGGGTAAATCTGTTGCAGGTGAGGCATTTCGTCCTATTATCAGCGCTTGTGCTAAGCTAGGCATTCCTATTTGGTTGCATCCTGTTTTTGATGAGCGTAAGCCGGATAATAATGTCGTATTTTCGTGGGAATATGAGCAGTCGCAGGCGATGTTGCAGCTGGTTCAAGCGGGTTATTTTCAAGAGTTTCCAGATTTAAAAATCATCGTTCACCATGCAGGAGCGATGGCACCTTATTTTGCAGGCAGGATTGAGCATATTTTACCAAAGGAGCTGGCGGCTGACTTTAAAAAGTTTTATGTGGACACGGCACTTTTGGGAAATAGCAAAGCGTTAGAGCTTGCTGTAGATTATTTTGGTGTTGAGCATGTCCTGTTTGGGACAGATGCACTGCTCGGGATTGCGCCAGCTGGTGCGACCAAGGAGATTATAGCAGCTATTGAACAGCTGCCTTTGTCATCCCAAGACAAGGAAGCTATTTTCAAGACTAATATCGAGCGCTTAGTAAGGAGAAAGAGATGTTAACACAACCACCAATGATGCGATTATTTTTTCTAGAGCCTTTTGAGGACAAGATTCAAGAGTTTTCACGTTTGGGGCGAAATAATTTTTCCTCGTCTTTAGAGAAAGAAGAGGGAACGCTTTTTATGGCGTGTGCGCATGAAAAGAACAATCCAGCTAAAAAGATTGTCTTTGAGGTGTATGAGGATGCAGTTGCTTATCAAACGCACGCTGCCTCACAGCATTTCAAAGCATTTGCCTCTTTTGCCAAAGACAACTTGAAAGAGCGTCGAGTCGTGGAGCTTTCTCCGCAGATTTTAGTGGAAAAGCATGGCGAGAAAGCCTTTTTATCGGAAGTGGCTGTAGATATGCGACTAGCCCGTCTAAAGTTCAACCCAGCCCATGCTAAAGCATTTGAAGCGATTGTGGCGAGAGAGATGAAAAAGGCAGTTGCCGTAGAGGATGGTGTTCTCTCCTTGATGGCTGCAAGGGACGTTTCTGACTTGTCTACTTGGTACTTTTTTGAAATTTATAGCAGTCAAGAGGCTTACGACCTCCACAGAGAGACAGCGCATTTTAAAGACTACATCACAGAGTCGCTAGAACTTGTCAGCCAAAAATCCCTTTTTCCTCTATCTGCTGAGTTTCTTATTAGCAAGGGCGGGCTTTCTTTTGAAGGAGGTCTAGCGTGAAGCATAAAAAAGTTGAGTTGACAGAGTTGTTTTATGACCTCGTTTATGTCTATGCTATCAGTCAGATTACTGGCCTCATTCATCACCTGCACCACGGCGTGGTTGCACCTTATGCCTTTTTTAGCTTTGCCTTGGGCTTGATTATTTTTGTCAATTCCTGGATGGTGCAAACTGTCTACACCAACCGTTTTGGGAGCAATTCGCTGGTCAATATCTGCTTTATGCTGGCTCAGATGATTCTTCTGATGATTTCTGCGACAGCTATGTCGCTGGATTGGCAGGAAAACTTTGCAACGATCATGCTCCCTATGGCTGCCATTTCAGGTTTGCTCTTACTGCAGTATGCGGTGAGCTATTATCAAACGGACAATCCTGCTGACAAAGTCTTTATCAAGAATTTCTTTGTCATTTTAGGTGTTCGTACCTTGGTTCTAGCCGTTTCGGTCTTCTTGCCCTATCACTTAGGACTTTTATGTGCTGCGGTTGGTGTTGTGGGGACTTGGATTTTGCCGGGAGTCTTGGGTGCTAGAGGGCATGCCATCAATGCTAAATCCACGCAGCTTAATTTTCCCCATCTCATCGAGCGTCTGTCCTTGCTTGTGATTATCACTTTTGGGGAGATGATTATCGGCATTGCGCCCTTTTTCAAGGAAGAGGTGCTGTCGATCTGGTCAGTTTTGATTTTCATGATTGTGGCGAGTTTGTTTATGGTTTATATCGTAGAGATAGACCATTTGATAGACACTAACCGCAAGGAGCTGACGGGCAATCGTGCTATTTATTTTCACTACCTTATCTTCTTTGGGCTTAGCTTTATCACGGTAGCACTGAGCTTTTTAGAGCAAAGCGGGGTCAATCTTATCTTTGCAACAAGTGTTTTGTATCTTGGGATTGGCTTAGTCCTGCTAGGGACATTGCTACACAATTGCTACAATAAAACCAGCCACCGTATCGAAAGCCTTTTACGCTGGCAGTTGCTTCTCATCTACCTCATCAGTCTAGTACTTACTGTGCTTGGTCGAAATGTGGAAGTCATCATCCTTACAACCTTCATCAGTACCCTGTTAATGGCTGTGCTCATGGTCAGACATAATATCCAAAAAAGCTGAGATTTTTCTCAGCTTTTTTTAATCATACACTGGTTTATCCTTAATAAATGAAAAGATAAAAATAAAAATATTAAAAAAAAAGACCATTTCGTTTTGTTTTAATAATGTGTTATGTTACAATATGACATATAAACATACCAAAACCAAATGTGATAAAGTACAGATGGCGTTAGGTACGGTGTGTTGGAATAGAAAAGGAAGGATGGCGTTTGACATGAAAACATTTGATCCAAAACGCACGAATTTGAAAAGGCAAGATCACTTTTCAATTCGAAAATTTAAGTATGGCGTAGCCTCTGTTTTGATTGAGACAGGCTTGCTCTTTAGTCCAGGAGTAGTTGCAAAAGCATCTGAAACAACAGCAACATCTAATCCAGAAACTCCAGTTCTTACCGTTGACGATAATGACACAACGACTGCAAGTAGTAGTCAAGAAATTATCGCTGAAGCAACTGAAACAGCAGCTAGCTCATCAACTCCAGCAGCTGAAGTAGCCGATACGACAGCTTCGACCTCAAACGAAGAAACGGCTACTGACACAACGGCGGATAAAAGGCTAGACGCTGAAGTATCTGCTTCAGGTGTTGTGACCTTTACGGATGGCACAGCTGTTCAGACAGTAACCCTTAATGGTGGGGCAACGACTTATCCAGTAGATGGTGGTACTTTTGTCATTACAGGGACAACAGTGTCCTTTATATCTAATGGTACAACGGATGCCACTTACACTGTGACAGTAGAAGCTTACGATGCAGATGGCAATAAAGATACTGAAACCTATAGTGTAACCGCTAAAAAGTCGGAATCTTCTGAAACAACTGCGCTAGAAGCGGAGGAAGTAGCTACCGAAGAGACTGCTACTGAAACCGCTACAGAAACGACAACACTTGAAAATGTAAGCGTTTCTAATGTGCTAAAAGCAGAGGAAGTCACAACAGTGCAGGCTACCATAGAGCAAGACGCTACAGAACAAACCATGGTGGCTCTAGACGCTACAAACGTAATCATGGCTTTAGATGATAGCAATGCGCTAGAAGTAGCCGCTACAAGCGCAACAGCTACAACAAGCAGTGCGACAACATCAGGAACAACGGACAATGACTACCGTACAGATAAGGCAATCATTACAGAAACGGTCGAGGAAATCGCTGCTGTAACAGCCACAAACCCAACACTTAACAATGACCACTATACCAAGTATGCTGACTACAATCTTAACGATTTGAAACAACAAATCGCTTGGCTGAACTTGAATGACGCATCTGTTACCATTACAGACGCAAATGGTAACAGCATTGAGCCAGGTACTGTCAATACTTTGTCTGTTGGTATGACCTTTACTCAGGAACTTGTTCCAGGTTATACGGTTGTTGTGACGGTTACGGGTCTACAACCATTCCAAGCCAGTGATGTTTTCCGTCAACGTTTGATTGATGCTGGGCTTGACCCAGACGATCCAGAGGTTCGTGCAAGAACAGGTTATGACCCAGATGACTACAACCGTTATGCTGTATTGATGAAAGACTCTGACGATAAGAACTACTCAGTAGAAGCACCAGTTATCTTGAGTACTCCAGACTCTTACTCTTCAGCACGTACTTACGGCTATGATACTGGTGACCTTGATGGAGACGGTAACCGTACAGACTGGACAGCAATTGGTGTCGGTAGTCCTACGGGCTCTGTAGTTGGTGGTGACGGTGGTGCTGTCGGTATCCAACTTAACATCAAAGCCTACAATGCCGCAGGTGAGCAAGTACCAGCCAACATTATCATGATGGATAATGAAGAAGCAGGGACCAATGAGTTTACAGCTTACACGACAGATGGTGAAGGTTGGGAGCTTATTTATGAATTGTCAAATGAAAATGTTGTAGGATCTTACACGCCACTAGGTACCCGTCTAGGTCTCTCTGAATATGGAGCGACGATGGGCGTGGACTACTCGCTTCGTTACTTCAAGGACAAAGATGGTCATTACCTTTCTGAAAAATCAGACCCACTAACCACATCTCAAGGTGGTCCAGAGGTTCAAGGGGTAACTGCTGAGAACGCGAAATATTGGGTCAGCCGTGAGTTGACCGACTCTACCGTTCGTGCGCACCAGTTTGTCATTGCCCAAGATGGCAATGAAGAGGAAGACCTGTCTCTCATCGTAACAGATGGTCTTGGTACCCAAGTCTTTGGTCCTGTTTCTAACAAACAAAACACCTATTCTGTACCAATCGTTATGTCACGTAATGCAGAGAACATCGGTCTCTACATCATGTCTACAGGTATGCAGCGTGCTTCTATTGGATTCATCGTTTTGGATACGGGGGATGCGCCAGATAGCTATGGTTCAGCCAGCCACGCCATTACAAACGCTAATGAGTTGCCTTACCTTGGTACAATAAAACCTGACGCTGATAACTACACGAGTACAACTCTTGAAGACGAGACGAAAGTGGGTAGTGGTTGGGTACTTGATGACAATATCAACCCAGTAGAAGATGGCAAAGCTGCCTTTGCCGATGAAGGCAATCTGCAGTTGGTTGGTGAGAGCGAAATCCACAATGGAACAGAGTTGACTCTCCACAAGGCAACAGACGGCACTTATCAGATTAGTGTCCTTGCAACAGCTGGTGACACGTCTGGTGTTGCCTATGTTCACGGTTTCATCGACTTTAACAACAACGGTGTCTTTGACGAGGGTGAAGGTTCTGATATTGTAGAAACGACCAATTCTGAACCCGGTCTTGTGACCTTGACTTGGTCTGACATTTCACAAAGCGTGGACACCAGTGCTACTCAACTGGGATTCCGTGTGCGTATCTCTTCAAACGCCGCAGATATTGCAGAAGCTACAGGTATGGCATTTACCGGTGAAGTGGAAGATAGCACTATCCAACAAACCTTCCCACCACGTGGTTCAAAAGTAACAACAAGTGGTAACAAAGGGGAAACACAAACCAGCCAAGTGACCTTCACTGCTTATGGTCAAATTGACTACGACTTTACAACAGTCAATACGATTGACACAAGTAAGGTCTACAAGCTCGTTGTAGATGGTAATGAAGTAGATGACACCACACTTACTGTTGCTGGACAAGGAACCTACACTCTTAATAACACCACAGGTGAAGTGACCTTTACGCCTGAAGCAGACTTTGTCGGCACAGCTACTGGTATCGTTGTACGTGCTTGGGATAAGAATGGAGCTAGCACAGGCTGGACAGCAGATACGGCTACAAACGGTCTTGAAAATGTCCAACAAATCCAAACAACCTACACCATGGACTCTGTCTACATCCCAACCGTTGTTGCTCCAACCATTTCTGGTAAGGATGTGACCTCTACAGGTCTCCAAAATGTGACACAAACAGGCACACCAACCTTTACCGACTCTAATGGCAATGCTGTAGCTGCTAGCGCTACTTACCCAGCTAAGTTAGTGGATTCAGACGGGAAATTAACTGATTCTATTAGCATCGCTGGTGAGGGAACGTACACTATTGACCCATCAACAGGTGTTGTGACCTTCACCCCAGTAGAAACCTTTACAGGTGTAGCGACAGGTGTTACGGTTCAATTAGAAACTTCTGTAGGTACGGATGAAGATGGCAATGCTGTAACAGCCACAGCGACTGCGACCTACACTCCAACGGTTCTTGCAACAACACCAACTATCGAAGATGTGAACACTGCAGCAACCACTGTTACCGTCGGTGTTCCAACAGAATCAATCGGTATGGTAACAAGCTTGGAAGTGACCTTCCCAGTCTCAACCAATACAGACACCAGCTCAACCACATCTTCTACCGTTTCTGTAACGCTTACTAAAGGCACAGATGGTACTTGGACAGACGCAGATGGCAACACTTACACAGCGACAACAGGTACAGATGGTCTTACTACCTTTACCGTCAAAGTGCCAGCTACAGCAGACTTGCAAGCAACAGGAGACGGCTATACAACCAGCCCAATCACTGTAGAAGCTAGCTACACAGATGGCGCAAATACCACGAAAGCTTCTGCTAAAGATGTCATCACCAACCAAGCGCCAGTGATTACGACTGTAACAGCGGTTAAGGAAATCGAAAAAGGCTCAAGCTTGACCGAAGCGGTTCTTGCAGCCCTCTTTGATGGTGGTAGCGATAAGGAAGATGATACGTCTGCAACGGACAGCAAGACCTCAACAGTGACTTACGTCATTACAGACGCTAGTGGTAGTGTGGTCACCCCTGAACAAGCAGCTGCGAACCCAGGCAACTATACTGTCACAGCTACTATCACTGATTCTGATGGTAAGACAGACACGGCTGTTTCTGTCCTTGTCACAAAAGACACAACAGCACCAACTGTAGATGTTGCGGATGTTCGTACAGATGCGACTGACGTTACATTGACCGTTTCTGATGATGTAACCGAGTTGACCGTGAACTTCCCAGTCTCAAGCAACACAGACACCAGCTCAAGCACCGCTTCAACGGTTGCGGTGACCCTTACTAAGAATGCGGATGGTTCTTACACAGGTAGTAATGGCAATACTTACACCACAACAGCTAACGGAGATGGTACGGTGTCATTGACCGTCAAAGTACCAGCCACAGCGGACTTGCAAGCGACAGGAAATGGCTACACCACTAGCCCAATCACAGTGACTGCTCGTGACGCCGCAGGAAATACTGCTACATCCACAGACATCATCACCAATGAAGCACCAGTCATCACAGCTACTGTAGAGAGCACAACGCTTGCTCAAGGTGACAGTGTCGATGTTGCTGCTAAGTTCACCTCATCAGACCTTGAAGATGACGCATCAGCTACAGACAACAAGACCTCAACTGTTACTTACAGCTTGACTGTGGGCGATACAGTATTGACTGATGAAGCAGCTATCAATGCTTATATCTCAGCTAACCCAGGTACTTACACTGTAGTTGCGACCATTACCGATTCTGATGGTAAGACTGCAACAGCTTCAACCGTATTTACCACAGAAGATAAGTCTGCACCGGTAGTTACAGTAGAAGATGTCAATACTGCTGCTACAGAAGTTGCAGTGAAGGTATCTAGTGATTCAACCAAAGTGGACGTCAACTTCCCAATCTCAACCAATACCGATACCAGCTCGACAACAACTGGAACAACAACCGTAACTCTTACTAAGAACGCAGACGGCTCTTACACAGGTACGGATGGTAACACCTACACACCAGTGGATAATGGTGACGGTACGGTGACATTGACCGTGAAAGTCCCAGCAGAGGCTGACTTGCAAGCGACAGGAGACGGCTACACAACCAGCCCAATCACCTCAACTGCAACAGACGCAGCTGGCAACAGTACGACATCTAGTGATGTGATTTCTAACGAGCCACCTGTTATCACAACTGTAACTCCAACGACAGTTATTGAAAAAGGCAGCACGCCATTGACAGAAGCTCAAATTGCAGCGCTCTTTGATGGCGGTAGCGATAAGGAAGACGATGCCTCAACCACAGACAGCAAGACCTCAACCGTCACATATGTGATGACCGACTCTGAAGGCAATGTTGTCACTCCTGAACAGGTCGCTGCAAACCCAGGTGACTACACAGTGACAGCGACCATCACTGATTCTGACGGTAAGAGCGCAACAGCGACTGCTCTCATCACGACTAAAGATACCACCTCACCAAGTGTGGCAATTGAAAATGTTAGCACAGCCGCTACAGAAGTTGCCGTAACTGTTTCAGATGACGCTGAAAAAGTAGATGTCACCTTCCCAGTATCAACCAACACTGGTACGACATCTACAACAACGGGTACAACAACTGTAACTCTTACCAAGAACACAGATGGTTCTTACACTGGTACTGATGGTAATACTTACACACCAGTAGCTAATGGTGACGGTACGGTGACATTGACGGTTAAAGTCCCAGCAGACGCTGACTTGCAAGCGACAGGCGATGGCTACACA
This sequence comes from Streptococcus hyointestinalis, assembly GCF_011039275.1. GTDB lineage: Bacteria > Bacillota > Bacilli > Lactobacillales > Streptococcaceae > Streptococcus > Streptococcus hyointestinalis_A. The sequence goes on along the minus strand of NZ_JAAKGB010000001.1, from coordinate 1,279,220 downwards.
ACCAGCCCAATCACCGCAACTGCAACAGACGCAGCCGGCAACAGCACGACATCAAGTGATGTCATCACAAATACGCCACCGGTTATTGAAACCACTGTTCCAGTAACCACCATCACTAAGGGGGCTTCTGTTGATGTGACAAGTCTCTTTGATGGCGGTAGCGATAAAGAAGACGACGCTTCAACCACAGACGCTAAGACTTCAACGGTCACTTACACGGCTGTAGACGCTTCTGGTAATGCCGTAACAGCTTCAAGTGTTGAAGAGTTGAACAGTTACATTTCAGCTAACCCAGGTACTTATGTGGTAACAGCGACTATCACCGATTCAGATGGTCTTACAGACACCGCCACTGCGACTGTTGTGACGACCGCAACAACCGTAACTACCTTCGTAGATGAAGACGGCAACACCGTATCACCAGAAGAAGAAGGTAACCAGCCTAAGAAGGATATCGATGGCTACACTTACATCACAACTAACGTTGACGAAAAAGGTAATGTAGAACACGTTTACGCTAAGACCACAACTTCTTATGTAGACAACAACGGTAACCCAATCGCACCAGATGAAGACGGTACCCAAACGAACAAAGAAATCCCAGGCTACACTTACGTAACCACTAAGACTGAAGGTGGTAAGACCATCCACGTCTACACTCCAGTTGAGGTCACTAAGACTACCTTCGTGGATGAAGACGGCAACACCGTATCACCAGAAGAAGAAGGTAACCAGCCTAAGAAGGATATCGATGGCTACACTTACATCACAACCAACGTTGACGAAAAAGGTAATGTAGAACACGTCTACGCTAAGACAACAACTTCTTATGTAGACAACAACGGTAACCCAATCGCACCAGATGAAGACGGTACCCAAACTAATAAAGATATCCCAGGCTACACTTATGTAACCACTAAGACTGAAGGTGGTAAGACTATCCACGTCTACACTCCAGTTGAGGTCACTAAGACAACCTTCGTAGATGAAGACGGCAACACCGTATCACCAGAAGAAGAAGGTAACAAGCCTAAGAAGGATATCGATGGCTACACTTATGTAACCACTAAGACTGAAGGTGGTAAGACTATCCACGTCTACACTCCAGTTGAGGTCACTAAGACAACCTTCGTAGATGAAGACGGCAACACCGTATCACCAGAAGAAGGTAACAAGCCTAAGAAGGATATCGATGGCTACACTTACATCACAACTAACGTTGACGAAAAAGGTAATGTAGAACACGTCTACGCTAAGACCACAACTTCTTATGTAGACAACAACGGTAACCCAATCGCACCAGATGAAGACGGTACCCAAACTAATAAAGATATCCCAGGCTACACTTATGTAACCACTAAGACTGAAGGTGGTAAGACTATCCACGTCTACACTCCAGTTGAGGTCACTAAGACAACCTTCGTAGATGAAGACGGCAACACCGTATCACCAGAAGAAGAAGGTAACAAGCCTAAGAAGGATATCGATGGCTACACTTACATCACAACTAACGTTGACGAAAAAGGTAATGTAGAACACGTCTACGCTAAGACAACAACTTCTTATGTAGACAACAACGGTAACCCAATCGCACCAGATGAAGACGGTACCCAAACTAATAAAGATATCCCAGGCTACACTTATGTAACCACTAAGACTGAAGGTGGTAAGACAATTCATGTCTACACACCAGTAACACCAGAAACTAAGACAACAACGTCTTATGTAGATGGAGATGGCAACCCAGTTGCACCAAGTGAAGATGGTAACCAGCCAAATAAAGATATCCCAGGTTACAAGTTCATCACTACAACAGTAGATAAAGATGGCAATGTGACTCACATCTACACGAAAGTAGAACCAGCTACGCAAACACCTCCAGCAGCAAAAACTACCACAGCCAAGGCGGAATCCGCTCAATCTGATAAAGCCTTGCCTAAGACAGGTAGCGATAGTGGTATCCTAGCAACCGCTATAGGTAGCGTCCTTTCTGCACTTGGACTTTTCGGAATTGGAAAAGGTCGCAAGAAAGATGATGACTAATTGTCATTAGCCTAGCTTCTATACTAGCAGAGATGTCTCTCATGTGTAGTTGAGAAGAGAACCCTTTAGGGTTCTCTTTTTATGTCGTAAAATCCTTTAACCCATCGAATAATCTGCCTATCTATGCTATAATAGCAAGAGGAACAAGTGGCTGGTTGGTCATGAGGATAAGGAGTACAGTTAGTGCCATGAAGATCGAAAAAGTGTATAATAACAATGTTGTGCAGGCTAAGAGTTCATCTGGTGATGAGATTATCCTCATGGGTGCTGGGCTTGGTTTTCAAAAGCGTGCAGGTGATGAGCTGGACGAGAGTCGGATTGAAAAGACCTTTGTGCTCTATGATAGTGATAAGGTAGAGGACTTTTCACAACTTTATCATACTTTGCCAGAAGCTGAGATTGACCTAGTGCTAGAGTTGATTGCTTATGCCAAGGAGGAGCTTGATGTGACTTTTGAGACTAGCTTTTATATCGGGCTAGCTGATCACATTCACTATGCCATAGAGCGCAATCGCAATAATCTCCCTGTCCAAAATCCGCTGAACTGGGAAATCAGAAAGTTTTATCCCAAAGAGTACCAGTTAGGCAGAAAGGCTGTTCAGATGATTTTTGAGCGTTTGCAGTTGTTACTTCCAGAGGATGAGATTTCCTCTATCGCTCTGCATTTTATCAATGCCCAAAAGGAAAAGTCCATCAGCTCAGAGAGCTATCGGGTGACTAAGATTGTGCGGGATATTCTAGGCATTGTCCGTCTCTACTATGGGCAGGTCACAGACGAGGACTCCATCAGCTACAACCGCTTTGTCACGCATATCCAGTACTTTGCCCAGCGTGTCAGTAGCGGTCTTGTCCAAGGGAAAAACGACAGTTTTCTCTACGAGCAGGTTAAGCTCAACTACCCACAAGCCTTTTCTTGTACGCAAAAGATAAAGGCCTACGTGCTGTCGTCTTATGACTTTGACATGAGCTATGATGAGCAAGTCTACCTCACCATTCACATCGCTCGCTTGGAGACGAGTCCATAAAAGACTTTGTGAAAATGTAACAAAGTGCTGAAAACCATTTCAAAAAATGGTAAAATAGCAGTAGTTATCACTAGAGAGGACGATTTTGCCATGAAGTTTCTGGATTTAAGTAAAAAACGCCGTGCCATTAAGCACTTTAATGAGAAGCCTGTCGATAAAAAGGATGTGCGTACAGCCATTGAAATCGCAAGCCTTTCCCCATCTGCCCACAATATCCAACCGTGGAAGTTTGTGCTGGTTGATAGTAAAAAAGAAGAGCTTGCAGATAGCCTGCCAGCTGCAAACAAGGAGCAAGTCCAGTCAGCAGCTTATGTGATTGCCTTGTTTTCTGACACGGACTTGGAAAAGCGCGCGCGTAAAATCGCCCGCATTGGGCGTAAGGACTTGTCTGATGGACAGCTTAGCTATTTCATGGAGACCATGCCAGCTCGTTTTAAGGGCTTTGATGAGGTGACAAAAGGTGAATATCTAGCGCTCAATGCTGGGCTTGTCGCTATGAACTTGGTGCTTGCGTTGACGGACCAAGGGCTTAGCTCCAACATGATTTTGGGCTTTGACAAGAGCGCGACTAACGCTATTTTGGCGATTGATGAGCGCTTTCGTCCTGAGCTCTTGATAACGGTTGGCTATAGCGACGACAAGCCAGAGCCGACTTACCGCTTGCCAGTGGACGAGATTTTGGAAGAACGCTAAAGCATAGGAAAAAACACACTTGAGAGGAAGAACAATGACAGTAGATTTTAACGCAGAAGTCGAAAAACGTAAAAGTGATATGATGGAGGACTTGTTTAGCCTCTTGCGTATCAACTCAGAGCGTGACGATAGCAAGGCAGACAAGGAACATCCATTTGGACCTGGACCAGTTAAAGCTTTGGAGCATTTCTTGAAAATGGCAGAGCGTGACGGCTATGAAACAGCCAATATCGACAACTACGCTGGGCACTTTACCTTTGGTGAAGGGGACGAAGAACTCGGTATCTTTGCGCACTTGGACGTTGTGCCAGCAGGTAGCGGCTGGGATACAGACCCTTATGAGCCTGTTATCAAGGATGGTCGTCTCTATGCTCGTGGTTCGTCTGACGACAAGGGGCCAACTATGGCTTGCTACTATGGCTTGAAAATCATCAAAGACCTAGGGCTTCCTGTGTCTAAAAAAGTCCGCTTTATCGTGGGGACAGACGAGGAGTCTGGCTGGGGCGATATGGAGTATTACTTTGCCAATAGCGGTTTGAAAAAGCCAGATTTTGGTTTTTCTCCTGACGCTGAGTTTCCTATCATCAATGGGGAAAAAGGAAATATCACAGAGTATCTCCATTTTGCTGGCAAAAATGCTGGTGACTTTACGCTTATCAGCTTTACAGGTGGTTTGCGTGAAAATATGGTACCAGAGTCTGCTACAGCTGTCTTTACAGCAAATAGCAGCCTAGCTGCTCTGCAAAAAGACCTAGAGGCATTTACCAGCCAACATCCAGTCACAGCAGAAGTGAGCGAGGAAAACGGACAGTTCAGCGTGACTGTCTATGGAAAATCAGCTCACGGTTCAACTCCAGAAGAAGGGATTAACGGAGCGACTTATCTCGCTAACTTCCTCAAGGAGTATGCCTTTGAAGGCGCAGCCAAAGACTTTATCGCCCTAACAGCTGACGTTTTACACGACGACTTTGACGGTAAAAAACTAGGTGTTGCCTACACAGACGCTAAGATGGGTGCGCTGTCTATGAATGCTGGTGTCTTTAACTTTGACGCTAATTCTGATGACAATACCATTGCTCTCAACTTCCGCTACCCACAAGGCACAGACGCAAAAACTATCCAAGCAGAACTTGAGAAGCTAGCAGGTGTGACAAAAGTCACTCTGTCTGAACACGAGCACACACCACACTATGTCCCAGTGGATGACCCGTTGGTTGTGACTTTGCTATCTGTTTACGAAAAACAAACAGGGCTCAAAGGACATGAGCAAGTCATCGGTGGCGGTACCTTTGGTCGTCTCCTAGAGCGTGGTGTCGCTTACGGTGCTATGTTCCCAGACTATGTCAATACCATGCACCAAGCCAATGAATTTGCTGACGTTGAGGATCTCTACCGTGCAGCGGCTATCTACGCCGAAGCTATCTACGAGCTCATCAAGTAAAGGAGCGACTTATGGTGTTTGAGACGATTGAGGAGATAAGGACTGCCATTATGGCAGATGAGGCAAATCAAGCCTACACCAAAGCTGGTATCGAGCCACTCTTTGCCGCACCCACGACAGCTAAAATCAATATCATTGGACAAGCTCCAGGACTCAAGACCCAAGAAGCAGGGCTCTACTGGAAGGACAAGTCAGGGGACCGTCTGCGGGACTGGCTGGGTGTGGATGAGGAGACCTTTTACCAGTCGGACAAGATTGCTGTCATTCCTATGGACTTTTACTATCCAGGAAAGGGCAAGTCTGGCGACTTACCGCCTCGGGTTGGCTTTGCTAAAAAATGGCACCCGCAGATTTTACGTTTGCTGCCAGACATTGAGCTGACCTTGCTCATCGGAAGCTACGCTCAGCACTACTATCTGCACCAGAAAAGCTCGGTCAAACTGACAGATAATGTCCGCCAGTTTCGAGATTTCCTCCCAGACTTTTTCCCAATCGTTCACCCCTCACCGAGAAATCAAATCTGGCAAAAAAAGAACCCTTGGTTTGCGACAGAAGTGCTGCCAGAGCTAAAGGAACGTGTGACCAAGATTTTAGAGGACTAAAAAGACACTGCTTAGGCAGTGTCTTTTTGCTATTTACCAAGGCAAAATTGGCTAAAGAGCTGGGTGATGAGCTCGTCTGGTGCAGCGTCTCCTGTAATCTCGCCCAAAATCTCCCAACAGCGGGTCATATCGACTTGGAGCAGGTCAACAGGCATACCTAGCTCCAAACCTTCATTGACAGACTTGAGACTGTCAAGCGCATTCTCAATCAGTGAGATGTGGCGGGCGTTGGAGAGGTAGGTGGCGTCTTTTTCGACCGCCTCAGCATTGTCAAAGAAGAGTTGATTGATACGTTCTTCGATTTTGTCGATATTTTGGTTGTTGAGGACGGAGATAGGGATGACGTCCTCAGGCAGTTGGTCACGCTCAATAGCTTCCGGAAGGTCGGTTTTATTGAGCAAAATGATACGGTTGGTCATGTCACTCAAAGCTAGCAAATCTCTATCCTGCTGGGTGAGTGCTTCTGCGCTGTTGAGCACAAGGAGGATAAGGTCAGCTTCGCTTAGTGCTTTTCTGGAGCGTTCAACCCCAATCTTTTCAACGACATCATCAGTCTCACGGATACCAGCAGTATCGATGAGTTTTAGCGGCACGCCCTTGATATTGACATACTCCTCGATGACATCTCGTGTCGTCCCCTCAATATCTGTGACAATGGCTTTGTCCTCACGCAGGAGATTATTGAGCAGGCTTGACTTGCCGACATTTGGGCGTCCGATGATAGCAGTAGACAAGCCCTCACGCAGAATCTTGCCACGTCTAGCCGTTTTGAGGAGGTTTTCAAGGAGGGTTTGAAATTCCTTGGTCTTTTCACGCATGAGAGCAGTGGTCATCTCCTCGACGTCGTCATACTCTGGGTAGTCGATATTGACCTCGACTTGAGCGAGAGTGTTGAGGATTTCCTGACGGGTGTTGTTAATCAAGTCTTTGAGGGAGCCGTCCAGCTGTTTGACGGCGATATTCATGGCTTTATCGGTCTTTGCTCGGATGATGTCCATTACCGCCTCGGCTTGCGTTAGATCCATGCGACCGTTGAGAAAGGCACGCTTGGTAAACTCACCAGGCTCTGCCATGCGTGCGCCAGAGCGTAGCACGAGCTGCAGGATTTCATTGGTCACAGCGATACCGCCGTGGGTGTTAATCTCAACGACAGTCTCACGGGTGAAAGTCTTTGGGGCGTGCATGACGCCGACCATGACCTCATCGAGCACTTCGTCTCGCTCTGGATCGATGATATGCCCGTAGTTGAGCGTGTGGCTGGCGACATTCGCCAAGTCCTTTCCTTTAAAAATACGCTTGCTGATGGTAATAGCGTCGCTTCCTGAGATACGAACGATACCAATCGCCCCCTCACCAAGCGGCGTTGAGATAGCAGCGATAGTATCAAAATCTTTTGTAATTGGCATAAGCTCTTCCTTTGTCATCTTTTTTCAGTTCTTTCATTATACCACTTTTAGAGGGGAATGTAATCTAGCAAAAATCGTGGTAAAAGAAGCGGAAAATACTAGGTGTACATAAATAAATATGTAGCATTGTAAGAAGGTTTTCCTTTTTTAGCTCAAAAAATCAAATAAGGAAGGCTGTGAGCATTTTCTATCATAGCAACAATTTTCCCCCACTAGCCTATACGCTAGCAAATATGCTATAATAAGACCATGATTATACTACAGGGAAACAAGCTAGAGCGCTCATTTTCAGGTGATGTGCTTTTTGATAATATTTCGATTCAGGTGGATGAGCGTGACCGGATTGCGCTTGTCGGGCGTAACGGTGCGGGCAAGTCGACTCTGCTCAAGATTTTAGTTGGTGAGGAGGCACCAACATCTGGTGAGATTAACACCAAAAAAGATTTGAGTCTCTCTTATTTGGCGCAGGATAGTCGCTTTGAGTCCAGCAATACCATCTTTGAGGAGATGCTTTTGGTTTTTGACGATTTGCGTCAGATGGAAAAGCGCTTGCGCAGCATGGAGATGCAAATGGCAGAGCTCTCTGGAGCGGAGCTAGAGCAGCTCATGTCAGCTTACGACCAGCTGTCTGAGGATTTTCGCAAAAAAGGTGGCTTTAGCTACGAGTCGGATGTCAAGGCGATTTTGAACGGCTTTAAGTTTGACGAGAGCATGTGGCAGATGCCTATTTCTGAGCTGTCTGGTGGGCAAAACACCCGCCTAGCTCTTGCTAAGATGTTGCTTGAGAAGCCAGAGCTTTTGGTGCTGGATGAGCCGACCAACCACCTTGACATTGAGACTATCGCTTGGCTGGAAAATTACCTGACCAACTATCAAGGCGCTCTTATCATCGTCAGTCACGACCGCTATTTTCTGGATAAGGTCGCAACCGTGACTTATGATTTGACGCCGCATTCGCTAGACCGCTATGTGGGCAATTACTCGCAGTTTATGGACTTGAAGGCAGAAAAGCTTGCCACCGAGGCGAAAAACTACGAAAAGCAAGCCAAGGAAATTGCTAAATTAGAGGACTTTGTCAACCGCAATATCGTCCGAGCCTCAACGACCAAGCGAGCGCAGGCAAGACGCAAGCAGTTAGAAAAAATGGAGCGCCTCGACAAGCCACAAAGCGCTCAAAAGTCAGCCCACATGACCTTTCACGCTGGTAAGGTCTCGGGCAACGTCGTCCTCACTGTCGAGGATGCGGCTATCGGCTACGACGGCGAGATTTTAGCTGAGCCGATTGACCTTGCGGTGAAAAAGTTTGACGCTATCGCTATCGTTGGACCAAACGGTGTCGGCAAATCAACCTTTATCAAGTCGGTTGTGGGGCAGATTCCTTTTATCAAAGGGCAGGCGAGCTACGGTGCTAATGTCGAGACTGGCTACTATGACCAGAACCAAACCAACCTCACCAGAACCAACACAGTGCTCGATGAGCTGTGGAATGCCTTTCCAACGACACCAGAAGTGGAGATTCGCAACCGTCTGGGTGCCTTTCTCTTTTCCGGTGATGACGTCAAAAAGTCTATCAGTATGCTGTCTGGTGGCGAGCGAGCTCGTGTTTTGCTGGCTAAGCTCTCCATGGAGGACAATAACTTTCTCATACTGGATGAGCCGACCAACCACCTAGACATCGACAGCAAGGAAGTTCTGGAGAATGCTCTGATTGACTTTGATGGGACACTACTTTTTGTCAGTCACGACCGCTACTTCATCAACCGTGTGGCGACCAAGGTGCTGGAGATTTCAGAGGATGGCTCGACCCTTTACTTAGGCGACTATGACTACTATGTGACCAAAAAAGCTGAACTTGAGGAATTGCAGCGCTTAGAGGAGGAAAAAACTACTCCAAAAGACGAGCCAAAACCGTCAGCTGGCGCTATGGACTACCAAGCGCAAAAGACCAACCAGAAAGAGCAACGCAAGCTCAAACGCCGAGTTGAGCAAATCGAAGCCGAGCTAGAGGGCGTTGAGGATAAGCAAGCAAGCGTCACCGAGCGCATGCACACCACCAACGACACGACCGAGCTCATGGATTTGCAGGCAGAGCTTGACGAGCTGACGCAAAAAAGCGAAGCCCTTATGCTCGAGTGGGAAGAGCTCAGCGAACAGCTAGAAGACTAGATGAAAACACCTCAAGGAGGTGTTTTTTTGCTAGCATAAACTTTGTGAAAAAACGAACGAGACAAGCATTAAAAAGCTCATTGTAGCGCTAGTTGAAAGCGAGTTCAATTGCTTGCAGTTTGTGAAAAAAAACGATAAAATGAAAGCAATCAAGAGATTGATAAAAGGTTATCAGTTTAGGAAAAACAGTTAGGAGGCTCGCTATGAGTTTATCAAAAGAAGATTACTTGGATATGTTTTTGAAAATGCAACGTATCCGTGATATAGATATGACCTTTAATAAATTGGTGCGCCGTGGCTTTGTGCAGGGCATGACGCACTTTTCAGTTGGTGAGGAGGCAGCTTCAGTTGGGGCTATTCATGCGCTGACAGATGAGGACATCATCTTTTCAAACCACCGTGGACACGGGCAAACCATCGCTAAGGGCATTGACATCGGCGGCATGTTTGCTGAGCTTGCTGGCAAGGCGACAGGAACGTCCAAAGGGCGTGGTGGCTCTATGCACCTTGCAAACATCGAAAAAGGCAACTACGGTACCAACGGTATCGTTGGGGGTGGCTACGCCCTAGCCGTTGGAGCTGCGCTGACACAGCAGTATGAAAATACAGGCAATATCGTGGTGGCTTTTTCGGGTGATTCTGCGACCAACGAAGGGTCTTTCCATGAGTCGGTCAATCTAGCTGCCGTTTGGAATTTGCCGGTGATTTTCTTTATCATCAATAATCGCTACGGTATCTCGACAGACATCAGCTACTCGACGAAAATCCCTCACCTCTATCTGCGTGCGGATGCTTACGGCATTCCTGGGCATTATGTCGAGGATGGCAATGACGTCATCGCTGTCTACGACAAGATGAAAGAAGTGGTGGATTCTGTGCGTGCGGGCAATGGTCCAGCTATTATCGAAGTGGAGTCTTACCGTTGGTTTGGGCATTCAACAGCGGACGCTGGCGCTTATCGCTCAAAAGAAGAGGTCGAAGAATGGAAAGCTAAAGACCCGCTCAAAAAATACCGCAAGTATCTGCTTGACAACGCTATCGCAACAGAAGAAGAGCTGGACGCTATTGTCAGCCAAGTCAAGGAAGAAGTCGAGCAGGGCGTTACCTTTGCCCAAGACAGTCCCTACCCAGACTTGTCCGTTGCTTTTGAGGATGTCTATGTGGACTAATCATTACCAGCTAGAAATTAAAAGATGTGGAGGAAATCATGACAGAAACAAAAGTAATGGCTTTGCGTGAAGCGATTAACCTTGCTATGAGCGAGGAAATGCGAAAAGACGACAAGGTATTTTTGATGGGTGAGGATGTCGGTATCTACGGTGGTGACTTTGGGACTTCCGTTGGTATGCTGGCTGAGTTTGGCGACAAGCGTGTGCGTGATACACCGATTTCAGAGGCAGCGATTGCAGGGGCTGCCATCGGTGCTGCACAGACAGGATTGCGCCCGATTGTGGATCTGACCTTTATGGACTTTGTGACTATTGCCATGGACGCTATTGTCAATCAAGGGGCTAAGACCAACTACATGTTTGGTGGCGGCTTAAAGACGCCAGTTACTTTCCGTATGGCGTCTGGTGGGGGAATTGGCTCCGCTGCTCAGCATTCTCAGTCGCTAGAAGCGTGGCTGACTCACATCCCAGGGCTAAAAGTGGTCGCACCAGGGACAGTCAATGACGCTAAAGCCCTTCTAAAATCCTCTATTCTGGACAACAACCCTGTTATTTTCCTAGAACCAAAGGCGCTTTATGGTAAGAAAGAAGAGGTCAATCTCGACCCCGACTTTTACCTGCCGCTTGGCAAGGGCGACATCAAGCGTGAGGGGACTGATGTGACCGTTGTCTCTTATGGTCGCATGCTGGAGCGTGTGCTTCAAGCAGCAGACGAGCTGGCAGCGGACGGTATCAATGTCGAGGTCGTTGACCCACGTACGCTTATCCCGCTTGACAAAGAGCTTATTATTAACTCGGTCAAGAAAACAGGCAAGCTTCTCCTTGTCAACGACGCTTACAAGACAGGTGGCTTTATCGGCGAAATCGCTGCGCAAATAGCTGAAAGTGAAGCCTTTGATTATCTCGACTATCCTATCGTGCGCCTAGCTAGCGAGGATGTGCCAGTGCCTTACTCACGTGTGTTAGAAGAAGCTATCCTGCCTGATGTGCCTAAGATTAAAGACGCCATTTACAAAATGATGGCAAAGGGAAAATGAGTCTGACAGAAAGGAGCACAAAGTAGAATATGGCTGTCGAAATTATAATGCCAAAGCTCGGTGTGGACATGCAAGAAGGCGAAATCATCGAGTGGAAAAAACAAGAGGGCGATGTGGTGAGTGAAGGCGATATCCTCCTTGAAATCATGTCGGACAAGACCAATATGGAGCTAGAAGCTGAGGATTCTGGTGTTTTGATTAAGATTGTCCATGGCAATGGCGATGTCGTGCCTGTCACAGAAGTCATCGGCTATCTAGGGGCTGAGGGCGAAGTGGTCGCAGAAAAGACTACAACCCAAGCGCCAGCTCAGCCTACACCACAAGAACAGGTAAAATCAGCGCCTGCTAATGAGCCAGTTCAAGAAGTGGCTATCAAGCGTTCAGCAGGTGAAAAGGTTCGTGCCACGCCAGCCGCACGTGCCACCGCTCGCAAGCTCGGACTTGACCTTGAGGTTATCCCAGGCAGTGGTGCCAAGGGACGCATTCACAAAGACGACGTTGATAACTTCAAGGGTGCACAGCCTAAGGTCAGTCCACTGGCAGCTAAGATTGCGCTTGACCACGGACTGGACCTAGCAACCATCACAGGTACAGGGACTAATGGCAAGATTATGAAAGCAGATGTTCTAGCTGCCATTAAGCCAGCTGTGGCTGAACAAGCAGCGCCAGCACCAGCGATTGAGGAAAAACCAGCCTTGCCTGAGGGCGTTGAAATCATCAAGATGAGTGCTATGCGTAAGGCGATTGCAAAAGGCATGACCCATTCTTACCTGACGGCACCGACCTTTACGCTCAACTATGACATTGACATGACCAATCTTATTGCCCTGCGTAAGCAAGTCATTGAGCCTATCATGAATAAGACCGGCAACAAAGTGACCTTTACCGATTTGATTGGGCTTGCGGTGGTTAAGACGCTGATGAAGCCAGAGCACCGCTATCTAAACGCCTCTCTCATCAATGACGCTCAAGAAATCGAGCTGCACCAGTTTGTCAATCTGGGAATTGCTGTTGGACTTGATGATGGTTTGGTCGTGCCAGTTGTGCATGGTGCGGACAAGATGAGCCTGTCTGAGTTTGTCACAGCCTCAAAAGACGTTATCAAAAAAGCACAGACCGGCAAGCTAAAAGCTGCTGAAATGTCTGGTTCAACCTTCTCTATTACCAACCTTGGTATGTTTGGCACCAAGAGCTTTAACCCAATCATCAATCAGCCAAACTCAGCTATCCTAGGGGTAGCAGGGACCGTGCCAACGCCTGTAGCGCTTGACGGTGAAGTCGTTATCCGACCAATCATGGCAATGTGCCTGACCATCGACCACCGTATCGTTGACGGCATGAACGGCGCCAAATTCATGGTTGACCTCAAAAACCTACTCGAAAACCCAATGGAACTACTGATATAAGAGCGTAAAAAACGAAGAAAAAATAGGAAAGCGGCGCAGGGACTGCAAGTCCCAAGACGACTTTATCTTTTTTCCAAAGTGTTTCGAGCAAACTCAGTTGTTTTTTGAAAAATGGGAAAACAAAAAAAGTTTACATAAATATAAGTTTGTGAACATCTATTTCAAACGATTATCATAAAAAGAATAGGAGACATCATGGCAGTTGAAGTGATTATGCCAAAACTCGGGGTGGATATGCAGGAAGGCGAGATCCTCGAGTGGAAAAAACAAGAAGGTGATGTGGTCAACGAGGGCGACATTCTCCTTGAGATCATGTCGGACAAGACAAATATGGAGCTTGAGGCAGAGGACTCAGGTGTGCTTTTGAAAATTGTGCACCAAGCAGGTGAGACGGTGCCTGTCACCGAGGTTATCGCCTACATCGGTGCCGAGGGCGAGAGTGTAGAAGCGCCAAGCGCAAGTGCGATTATCACTGCAGCAGACGGTCAGTCTGTCACAGCACCAGCACAACCAAGTAAAGAAGCCGTCGCAGAAGTGGCAGCCCAGCCAAAAGAAGCGCTCGGTGCGGATGAGTACGATATCGTGGTCGTCGGCGGTGGTCCTGCTGGTTACTACGCAGCCATCCGTGGCGCTCAGTTGGGTGGCAAGATTGCCATCGTCGAAAAGTCAGAGTTTGGTGGCACCTGCCTCAACAAAGGCTGTATTCCAACCAAGACTTACCTCAAAAACGCAGAGATTCTCGATGGTCTGAAAATTGCAGCGGGTCGTGGAATTAACCTCGCCTCAACCAACTACAGCATTGATATGGACAAGACTGTAGCTTTCAAAGACGGTGTGGTTAAGACCTTGACCGGCGGTGTGCGTGGGCTTTTGAAAGCCAATAAGGTCGAGATTTTCAACGGTTTGGGGCAAGTCAACCCAGACAAGACCGTAGTTATCGGTGATAAGGTCATCAAAGGACGCCATATCATCCTTGCCACAGGCTCAAAAGTCTCTCGTATCAACATCCCAGGTATCGACTCACCGCTTGTCCTCACATCTGACGATATCCTTGACTTGAAAGAAATCCCAAGTTCACTGGCTGTTATCGGTGGTGGCGTTGTCGGGGTTGAGCTGGGGTTGGTTTATGCGGCTTACGGCACAGAAGTGACCGTTATTGAGATGGCAGACCGTATCATTCCCGCTATGGACAAGGAAGTGTCGCTTGAGCTTCAACGTATCCTCGCTAAAAAGCACGGCATGAAGTTCTTGACCTCTACTTCTCTAAGCGAAATTGTCGAGCACGGCAACCAGCTGACACTGAAATTAGCGGACGGTACTGAAATTGTCGCTGACAAGGCACTGCTTTCTATCGGTCGTGTGCCACAGCTCAAGGGGCTTGAAAATCTTGACCTTGAGCTTGAGCGTGGACGTATCAAGGTCGACGCTTACCAAGAAACATCTATCAAGGGTATCTACGCCCCAGGTGATGTCAACGGTACCAAAATGCTTGCCCACGCTGCTTATCGTATGGGTGAGATTGCGGCTGAAAATGCGCTGCGTGGCAATACAAGAAAAGCCCACCTCGACTTCACACCAGCAGCTGTTTACACCCACCCAGAAGTGGCAATGGTCGGCTTGACCGAAGACCAAGCCCGTGAGCAGTACGGCGAGATTTTGGTCGGCAAAAATAGCTTTGCCGGAAACGGTCGTGCCATCGCTTCAAACGAAGCAGAAGGCTTTGTCAAAGTCATCTCCGAGCCAAAATACCACGAAATCCTAGGTGTCCACATCATCGGACCAGCTGCCGCTGAAATCATCAACGAAGCAGCCACCATCATGGAAATGGAGCTCACCATCGACGAGGTTGCCCAATCCATCCACGGACACCCAACCTTTTCAGAAGTTCTCTACGAAGCCGTTATGGACGTCCTTGGCGAAGCCATTCATAACCCACCAAAACGTAAATAATGATAAACAAATAGAAGCCTGATTAAGGGCTTCTATTTGTTTATTTTTATATGAAAGTCATTTTGAAGCAAGAGCTTGCTTATGACTTTCAATGTTTTGTTTAGCATCTTTTTCATCCCAAATCTGTAACTCCCAAGGAAAGTTACCATTAGGAGCGAAATAAGCATGAACACCAATATAACCGTCAGCGTCTTTCAAGTACCAATTATTAAGTTTGTAATTATCTGTCCAATCATCTATCTTGTTTAAGACAGCATTGACATCATGAGAATCAAGTATCACCCTCACCCCAAAAATGTCGTTTAAAATGGTGTTGACGGGATATTTTGTCTCTTTTTTCCTGTGGTAGTCGATTTTGTCTAAGATACTTTCAGATGTCTTGACTCTGTAATAAAAATTGATGTCTTTGATGTCAGCTTTATACAGATAATCATTGATAGATTCATGCAAATGTAAGCGATACGCCAAAATATGCTCTGTAGGAACTTTGCTAAATGTCCTAGAAAAATTGACTTTTTCAACTTTACTGGTCTCAAAATAATCTTTTGCGTATTGTTCATGTATCTTATTGATTTCAGCAACTAAGCGTTCGACTTTTTCAATCATTTTTGACATTATTTCTATTAGTAACTGCAGCGTTTACTTTGGTTGCTGACTGTTGTGAACGGGATATTTGCGCCCTTGTTTATGGTGCTTGTTTTGACGTTTTCGTCTTGTAATAGGTCTACTGTACGTGCTTTCATTGTTGTTACGGCTATTATCTCTACTAATCCAAAGATAAACTAAAAGGCAAAAAGCCAAAGTCAAAATGTATTTCATTATTGTACTCCCTCACCATTCATCATTGTTGGAATCCCAACTCTTCTATACTGTTGTTATATCAATTTTTGACAACAATAAAAAGCGTATTTTGTCTCTTTTCTAATGAACTTTGGATGGTGGTAAGGCTTTTTATGGTCTTGTCATTATATGGAGTTATATTATTTGGGCTGTGTGCGGCTTTATGCTATAATGAAAGCGGTTAGGTGTTGAAAAACATCTCAAAAACCTTTTAGAAAGAGTGCGTTTTTATGAAATATATCGTTAATAACAGTCATGACCCTGCTTATAATATCGCCCTTGAAGCTTACGCTTTTCGTGAGTTGACGGCGCTGGATGAGATTTTTATCCTTTGGATCAATGAACCTGCCATCATCATCGGCAAGCACCAAAACACCATTGAGGAGATTAACAAAGCTTTCACCGATGAGCACGGTATCCACGTGGTTCGTCGGCTGTCCGGTGGCGGTGCGGTTTACCATGATTTGAATAACCTCAACTACACCATCATTTCTAATAAATCCGACGAAGGAGCTTTTGATTTTAAGACCTTCTCAAAACCGGTCATTGATACGCTGGCAAATCTCGGTGTTAAGGCGGAGTTCACAGGGCGCAATGACCTTGAGATTGACGGCAAAAAGTTCTGTGGCAATGCGCAAGCCTACTATAAAGGGCGCATGATGCACCATGGTTGTCTCCTTTTTGACGTGGATATGTCTGTTCTTGGGCAAGCCCTCAAGGTGTCAAAAGACAAGATTGAGTCTAAAGGGGTCAAGTCAGTGCGTGCCCGTGTGACCAATATCGTTGACGAATTGCCAGAGAAAATCACAGTGCAGGAGTTCAGCGACGATTTGCTTAATCAGATGAAAAAAGAGTATCCTGATATGGATGAGTATGTCCTGACAGACGAGGACCTTGTCGCCATTCAAAAGATGCGTGATGAGCAGTTTGCGACATGGGATTGGACCTACGGGCAAGCGCCAGAATACACTATTGAGCGTAGCGTGCGCTACCCAGCTGGGAAAATCACGACCTATGCTGATGTGGAAAATTCCATCATCAAGTCGCTCAAGATTTACGGGGATTTCTTTGGCGTGCGTGGAGTTGAGGATATCGAGGAGCTCCTAAAAGGCGTGCGCTACGAATACAGCGATGTGCTGGCCAAGCTCAAAACCATCGACACTACCCAGTATTTCTCACGCATGACCACCGAAGAAGTAGCAAAAGCCATTGTCGAAGCTTAACGAAAAGCTCTCTACTTGTGTAGAGGGCTTTTAGAGTATATTGAGCTTTGCGACAAGTTCTGCGATGATAGCGGCGACTTCCTGTGAGGGGCGGTCGTAGTCTAGTGTGAGGTAGTATTGCAGCGTTCCAAAGATAGCGTTTGCCATAAAGTGGGCTTGGTAGTGTCGCTTGGCTCGAGTGAGCGGTTTGTCTGAAAGCATCAGCAAGCAAGCCTCAACCATTTGACTTTTTCTTTGTGATTTGGTGGCATCAGTTCGAGGAATACCGCCTGCCAGGAGGTGAGGCTGCTATTACCAATCTCGCCATGCAGCCAAGTGATGAAGGACCGAGCGACCGCTATCCGCTCAATCAAAACAATGCCATGCTCATCAATATCCTAGCTAGTCTTATCTTTTACTTTTTACCTGTTTTCTTTCCAAATGTCCTTTGGCTTAGCTTTGCGCCTGTAGTCTTTGGGCTCTTGCAGTTTGTCGGGCATGCTATCATCACTCCTAAGAAAATCGGCAACCGCTTTTACTCACCAGGTCTAGGCGCTGTCATTTTAGGGCATGTGCTTATCGCTTGTTATTGGTTCTACTATACCATAACAAAAGGATAGTTAACACTACTTGATGTCGTATTTGGTGTTGTTTATCTCATGCTCTTTGTGGCTGGCTTTATGATGAAAATAGGCTACGGGCTTCTAAAAAGCCCAACATCACCCTATCCATTTCCAAAAACTGAATTTGAACGTGGCGGCTATGCTGAGCGTATCAGACAGTTGCAGAAAAAATAACACACAAAAAAGCTTCCTTGTGGAAGCTTTTTTGTCTATTGAAATTCAGCTTTGCTTTTGACATCGCTGTATTCCTCAGGAGTTTCAGCAGAGAGGATGTCCTCGTAGCTGGGGAGTTTGATGTCCTTGCCGTATTTGTTTTTGAGAGCCGTTGTGACAAGGCGGTAGGCAAGATTAGCATTGCGTGAGAGGATAGGTCCGTGGAAATAAGAGCCAAAGACGTTTTTGTAGTGGACGCCCTCGCCGCCATCTTCCTTATTATTGCCATTGCCATAGACGACCTTGCCAAGTGGTTTTTCATCGTCTGAGAGGAAGGTGCGCCCTTGGTGATTTTCAAAACCATAGTAGGTCTCGTCAAACTCGTCGTTATGAATCTTGATGTCGCCGATGTAGCGGTTGTTTTGCTGGTTGAGGGTGTAGTGACCCATGACACCGATGCCATTGATTTTCTCGCCGTTAGCTTGAACATAGTATTGCCCGAGGAGCTGAAATCCACCACAGATAGCAAGGATAACGCCGTCATTTTGGATATAGCGCTCAATAGCGTCGTGTTTTTGAGGCAGGTCTTTTGCCACGATAGACTGCTCGTAGTCCTGACCACCTCCGAAAAAGACGAGATTGTAGGCAGCGTCGTCAAAGTCATCGCCTATAGACACGATGTCAACGGTCACGTGCGCTCCCAGTTTTTCAGCGACGTATTTCATCATGAGAATATTGCCATTGTCGCCGTAGGTATTCATGAGATTACCATAGAGATGGGCGATGCGTAAGCTGTAGGGAAAGTTCTTTTGAGCAGACGATTGTAGAGAAGTATAGGTCATTAGTTCATCTCCTTTTTCACAGCGTGGCGCTCAGCGAGCATCTCACGAAACTCCAGCATAGCAGTATAAGTCGCAAGGATATAAGCATGCTTGGTCTCTTGTTTTTCAATCATGGTCATAATATCTGCAAGCTTATCTGCCTGTCTAATCTTGTCCTCAGGATAGCCTGTGACACGTAGACGCCGTGCGATTTCCGAGTGTCTCACCCCACCTGCAAAAATCTCTGGAATATCCATATCTAAAATCGCCTCAAAATTGGCATCCCAAATCCAGCTGGTATCAATCCCGTCAGCGTAGTTGGCGTTGAGAAGCACCGAAAGAGTGAATGGATAAGGCGCAAGCTTAATCATGTCCAGTGCTTGAGAGGCACCGACAGGATTTTTGATGAGGACAAGGGTACAGCTCTTATCCCCAATGGTAAAGGTTTCCTGACGCCCAAAGACAGCACGGCTCTTGTCAAAACCAGCTTTTATCTGGCTAGGCTCCACCCCAAAGTACTCAGCAACAGCAACGGCAGCTAGGGCATTGTAGATATTGTAGAGACCACCGACGTTAATCTTGTAGTCTTGACCATCAATGACAAAGCGTGATGAAGTGTTTGTGATTTCGGTAAGCTCTGTAAGAGCGTAGTCCAGCTTTGGTCGCTCAAAGTCGCAGTTAAGACAAGTGTAGTCGCCTAGGTTTGCATAGGTATTGAGGCGGTAGTTGAGGATACTTTGGCAACGTGGGCAAAGCACACCCTCGGTGTTGTAGTGAGCGAGCTGTGGAGCAGTTTTTTCCGTGTCAAAACCGTAAAACTGTACAGGATTGACCACCTCCTTGGAGTTAAAGAGGGGGCTGTCACCATTTGCTAGAATAGTCGCTCTTGGAGCGTTAGCGGCACCGTCCAAAATCATCTGATAAGTCGTGTAAATCTCACCGTAGCGGTCCATCTGGTCACGAAAGATATTGGTAAAGACAAAAAGGCTTGGTGTGATGTACTTGGTGATTTTTGGCAGGCTCGCCTCGTCTATCTCAAGCACTGCAATTTTCTTGCCAGATTTGGCTTTTTTAGCGGTCAAAAAAGTCGAGACGATACCCGTTATCATATTGGCACCGCTCGGGTTAGTAGTGACCTCACCAAAGGCTTCCTTTAAAATACCGACGGTAAGCGCTGTGGTCAAGGTCTTGCCGTTAGTACCTGTCACGACCACAATCTCATAATCTTTAGCAATTGTATCCAAAATATCAGGGTCGCATTTGAGCGCTAGACGCCCAGGATAAGTAGAGCCACGTCCTAGCTTATTTAACACAAAATGCGCTGATTTCCCAGCTGTAATTCCCATAAAAGTCTTAAATTTCATATCCTCATTCTACCAAAAAATAATTTAAATGGATAGTTGAAACATTGCTTTTGATTTGTGGTATAATAAAAGTATTCCGCTTTTGGACTGTTTTTGCTTGAGTTTATGGAAAATTAAAAAAAGTGGAACAAAGTACAGTTAAGATTGTGAAGTAAATGAATGAACTTTTTAGAAATGTTTAATAATACCTTTTGGCAAAATCTGATTGAAAATCCTTGGCTGATTGTCATTCATGCCTTGGATATTGGGATTGTGACCTATCTCATCTATCGTTTGATTAAGGCGCTAGCTGGGACCAAGATTATGTCGCTTATTCAAGGGGTCATCCTCTTTGTGCTTCTACGTTTAGTGGCGGAGTGGATTGGGCTGACGACCATCACTTATTTGATGAATCAAGTCATCACTTACGGTGTTATCGCAGCTGTTGTGATTTTTGCGCCTGAGATTCGCACAGGTCTTGAAAAGTTTGGGCGCACCACGCAGGTTTTTCGCCAACGCCCGCAGCAAAGTAAGGACGAAAAGTTGGTGGACGCTCTCTTAAAAGCAGTAGCTTACATGAGCCCTCGTAAGATTGGCGCTTTGATTTCGATTGAGCAAACGCAAACGCTACAAGAATACATCGCAACAGGTATTCCGCTAGACGCAGACATCTCTAGTGAATTGCTCATCAATATTTTCATCCCCAATACACCGCTCCATGACGGAGCTGTCATCATTCGTGACGATAAGATTGCGACAGCCTGCTCTTACCTGCCTTTGACAGAGTCTATGGGGATTTCAAAAGAATTTGGAACACGCCACCGTGCCGCTATCGGTCTGTCTGAAAACTCAGACGCTCTGACAGTGGTCGTCTCTGAGGAAACAGGTGGTATCTCCATTGCGGTGCGTGGTGAGTTTATGCACGATTTGACCAAGGAAAACTTTGAGTCCGTCCTCAGAGCAGAGCTTATCCAAAACGATAAGACCGACATGACTTGGCTGCAAAAGATAATGGGGAGAAAGAAATGAGAAAAAAAATAGATTTTCTAAGCAATAAAGGCTGGCTCATCCTCATCTCCTTTTTTCTGGCGCTTTTGCTCTTTTTGACAGCGACGGTCAATACAACCAACAAGGTCGGCACGCAGATTTCAGGAGCGACGGAGACCTACACCCACACGCTAACCAATGTTCCGATTGACCTCAAGTATGACAATGACAAGTATTTTGTGAGCGGCTATTCCTATGAAGCAAAGGTCTATCTCAGCTCGGTCAATCGGGTTAAGCTGGATTCTGAGATTAACAGTGACACCCGTCAATTTAAGGTTGTTGCTGACTTATCCAATGTCAAGACAGGTACCCAAACCGTCAAGCTCAAAATCACCAATCTACCAAGCGATGTCACAGCTACCGTTGAGCCAAAGGCTATCTCGGTCACGATTGGCAAGAAAAAGACTAAAACCTTTGATGTGGTCAGCAATGTCCCTACTAGCCAAGTGGCAGAGGGATATGAGGTGACTAAAGTGGAGACCAGCCTCAAAACCGCTCAGGTCACAAGTGACGAGTCCATCATCAGTCGAATCGACCACGTGGAGGCAAGCCTACCAGAGGATGAAGTATTGACAGGTGATTACAGTGGCAAGGTCAATCTGCAGGCGGTTGCCAAGGACGGTACGGTGCTTGCAGGCATTATCAGCCCGTCAAAAGCAAAATTGAGTGTTTCTGTCACAAAACTCACCAAGCAAGTCCCTGTCAAGCTCAATCTGACAGGAACTATGAGCGATAGTCTTAGTAAGATTGACTACAAACTCAGCCAAGATACGGTGACGATTTCTGGTAGTAAGGAAGCGCTAGATGCGACTTCAGAGATTACAGCTAACCTTGATATCTCGCATATCACAAAGGATACCTCAAAGACCATCACCTTATCCGCAGATAAAGTGACCATCACACCAGCTCTAGTGACTGTTCAGTTGACAACCACTAAAAAATAGTAGATAATAGACAAGATTAGACATGGAGGAAGCGAAAACTCGCAAATTATTATGGGAAAATATTTTGGAACGGACGGTGTCCGTGGTGAAGCAAATGTTGAATTAACCCCTGAATTAGCCTTTAAACTAGGACGTTTTGGTGGCTACGTCCTTAGTCAGCATGAAAATGAACGTCCACGTGTCTTTGTTGGGCGTGACACACGTATCTCAGGTCAGCTTTTGGAGTCAGCCTTGGTCGCTGGGCTTTTGTCCGTTGGTATCGAGGTTTACCTGCTTGGTGTGGTGGCGACACCTGGTGTGTCTTACTTAGTTCGCACGGAAAAAGCGAGCGCTGGTGTCATGATTTCAGCTAGTCACAACCCAGCTCTTGACAATGGTATCAAGTTCTTTGGTGCAGACGGCTTTAAGCTGGATGATGAGCGTGAGTTTGAGATCGAAGAACTCTTAGACGCTGATGAGGATACACTCCCTAGACCATCAGCAGAAGGGCTTGGGACAGTTGTTGACTATCCAGAGGGCTTACGTAAGTACGTCAAGTTCCTAGTGTCTACAGGGATTGACCTAGACGGCATGCCGATTGCACTGGATATGGCAAATGGTGCTGCGTCTGCCTCTGCTCGTGATGTCTTTTTAGACCTTGGTGCAGACATCACTGTCATGGGTGACCAGCCAAATGGTCTCAACATCAATGACGGTGTGGGCTCAACCCATCCTGAAAATCTCCAAGAATTGGTCAAAAAATCCGATTGTCAAATGGGACTTGCCTTTGACGGCGATAGCGACCGCTTGATTGCTGTTGATGAAAATGGTGAGCTGGTTGATGGTGATAAAATCATGTACATCATCGGCAAATACCTCTCTCAAAAAGGGCAGTTGGCGAAAAACACCATTGTCACAACCGTCATGTCCAACCTTGGTTTCCACAAGGCGCTTGAGCGTGAAGGCATTGAAAAAGCCATTACCGCTGTTGGTGACCGCTATGTGGTTGAGGAAATGCGCAAGTTTGGCTACAATCTCGGTGGTGAGCAGTCAGGGCATGTCATCATCATGGACTACAACACCACAGGAGATGGGCAATTGACTGCCATTCAGCTGGCAAAAGTGGTCAAAGAAAGTGGTAAAACACTGTCAGAGCTTGCTGCTGAGGTGACTATTTACCCACAAAAACTGGTCAATATCCGTGTGGAAAACAGCATGAAGCACAATGCCATGGAAGTGCCAGCTATCGCAGACATTATCCATAAGATGGAGGATGAAATGGCGGGCAACGGTCGTATCTTGGTCCGTCCAAGTGGTACAGAGCCGCTCCTTCGTGTCATGGCAGAAGCGCCAACGCACGAGGAAGTAGACTATTACGTTGACACCATTGCAGATGTTGTCCGAAAAGAAATCGGTATTGAATAGATAAAAAGAGGTTGTACAACCTCTTTTTTAGAAGAAAGGTGAACATGGAGACGATAGAAGCATTTTCAGAGCGCTTTAGTGGGAAGGCTAAGAACATTTTGACGCAGATGATACCAGAGTACCAAGAACGCTACAGGGACTATGTCCACGAGACAGAAAATCCTGCAACGCAAAAGCGTCGTATCAAGTACCTGACCAAGTGCTTTTTGCGCTTGCTGGAGCAGCCTTACTTTTACATCCAGCCTTTGGCAAAGAAGCGAGCGCAGGAAGCTACTTGCTGGCAATACCCCACAAACTATCCTCTGTGTGATGAAGAGGAGCTCTCTCGTCTGCTCAGCACAATAGATGAACAGACTTTTGAGGTCATCTACAACGGTGCTTTTGTCGGACTGTGTCATTTTGATGTGACAGGCGATGAGCTTATGTTGCGCTTTGCACTGCGTCCAGACAGACTAGGACAAGGTCTCGGTGAGGGATTTTACCAAGCTATTGAAAGTTATGCTACAGAGTACTATGAGACTAAGAGACTTTGCATTTTGACGAGCGTTAACCTTTTACAGACTTTTATGGAAAAGCGAGGTTACCAGAAAGAAAGCGACAACCCCAAACTGATGAAAAGGCTAAGAGATTAAAAAGTCTCCCTTTTTATCCTTGAAAATGTTACAATAGTTTTATGTTTAAACAACCAACATCCGCTTATGTGCACATCCCTTTTTGCACACAAATTTGTTATTATTGTGATTTTTCAAAAGTTTTCATCAAAAATCAGCCTGTTGATGACTATCTGAGGGCGCTTATTGCTGAATGGGACAGCTATGGTATTAAAACACTAAAGACCCTCTATATCGGTGGTGGGACGCCAACTGCTATCAGCGCCGAGCAGCTGGCTTATCTCTTGGACAATTTGACCAAAAACCTAGATGTATCAAGTTTAGAGGAGTTCACCATCGAGGCAAATCCTGGGGACTTGACGGCGGATAAAATCGCTGTACTCAAAAACTCAGCTGTCAACCGAGTGTCGCTCGGTGTGCAGACCTTTAACGACCGTCATCTCAAGAAAATCGGGCGCAGCCACAATGAAGCACAGATCTATGAAAGTATCGACGCTCTCAAACAAGCAGGCTTTGACAATATCTCGATTGACTTGATTTATGCGCTTCCAGGGCAGACCATGGAGGATGTGCGTGACAATGTCCAAAAAGCGCTAGCACTTGACATTCCGCACCTGAGTCTCTACAGTCTCATCCTCGAACATCACACAGTTTTCATGAACCGCATGCGCAGAGGCAAATTAAATCTGCCGACCGAGGACTTGGAAGCGGAGATGTTTGACTACATCATCAACCAGCTGGAGCAAAGTGGCTTTGAGCACTACGAGATTTCAAACTTCACAAAGCCTGGCTTTGAGAGCCGCCACAACCTCATGTATTGGGACAATGCCGAGTATTATGGTGTGGGAGCAGGCGCTTCAGGTTATCTAAATGGCGTGCGCTATCGCAACCGAGGACCTATCCAGCACTACCTAAAAGGTGTCGCTAGTGGCAATGCAAGGCTGTCTGAGGAGGTCTTGACCTTAGATGAGAAGATGGAAGAAGAGCTCTTTTTGGGACTGAGAAAAAAAACAGGTGTCTCAACCGCACGCTTTGAGGAGAAGTTTGGGCTGTCCTTTTGGACACGCTATGGTCAAGTCGTTAAAGATCTTGAGCGTGACGGGCTTCTCATTGTGGAGAAGGACAATGTTCGCATGACGAAAAAGGGGTTGTTTTTAGGGGATACCGTTGCAGAAAAATTTATTTTGGAGTGAACTATGGGCTTATTATACAGTGAACCGTATCAAGTACCTTTTTATGAGACAGATGTCAATCATTATATGAAATTGCCGCAGCTCTTGTCGTTGGCTTTGCAGGTGTCTGGCAGGCATTCGCTACAACTCGGCGTCAGTGATGAGGCGATTTTTGAGCAGTATGGCTTGGTCTGGGTGATTACCGACTATCACTTGGACATCATCCGTCTGCCACGCTATGCTGAGAAGATTCGCATTGAGACCGAGGCTATTTCTTACAATCGTCTCTTTTGCTACCGCAATTTCTACATCTACGGTGAGGATGGCGACAAGATTATGACCATTTTTTCTGTCTTTGTCCTCATGGACTTTGAGACCAGAAAAGTGCACCCTGTCGTTGAGGATATTGTCAGCGTCTATGAAAGCGAGAAAATCAAAAAAGCCATCCGTGGACCACGCTACAAGGCGTTAGAAAACGCCAGCGACACGCTGTATCATGTGCGTTATTTTGACCTTGATATGAATGGGCATGTCAATAACAGCAAGTATCTGGAGTGGATGTTTGAGGTCGTTGACTTTGACTTTCTAAAGGGGCATGTGCCAAAGACCATTGACCTCAAGTATGTCAAGGAAATCCACTATGGCAGCGACATTGTCTCAAGAGTTGAGACGCTTGAGAATACAACCAAGCATGAAATCACAGCCGACGGTGCGGTGCATGCGCAAGCCATTATCGAATGGCAAGAAAAAGAGTAAGGAGTGACTATGACGTATCAGGGTTATTTGATTGATTTGGATGGGACGATTTATAAGGGCAGTGAGCGCATTCCTGCAGGTGAGCGCTTCATCGAGCGTTTGCAGGAGCGCAAGATTCCCTATATGCTAGTAACCAATAACACGACACGCACGCCAGAGATGATACAAAACATGCTGTCAAGTCAGTTTCATGTCAACACACCGCTTGAGACCATCTACACAGCCACTATGGCGACTGTGGACTATATGAATGACATGAACCGTGGCAAGACCGCCTATGTCATCGGCGCCGAAGGGCTAAAGTCAGCTATCTCTGCAGCTGGCTATGAGGAGGACACGGAAAATCCTGCCTATGTCGTTGTCGGGCTGGACTGGGAGGTCACTTATGAAAAGCTAGCCACAGCGACCCTTGCTATCCAAAAAGGAGCGGTCTTTATCGGGACCAACCCAGACCTCAATATTCCGACAGAACGTGGGCTTATGCCAGGTGCAGGCAGTCTTTTGGCGCTCCTTGAGGCAGCCACTCGAGTGAAGCCTATCATCATCGGAAAACCAGAAGCTGTCATCATGAATAAAGCCCTTGAGCACCTCGGTGTTGAGCGCTCCAAAGCCATTATGGTGGGTGACAACTACATGACCGACATCACAGCAGGTATTAAAAATGACATTGCTACCCTTTTGGTGCTGACTGGATTTACAACAAAAGAGGAGCTGCCAACGCTTCCTATCAAGCCGGACTTTGTCCTAGATAGCCTAGATGAGTGGAATTTTGATGAGAGATAAGTGGCTTTTTCCTTTTAGTGTCCTTTGGTTGCTGGCGCTCTGTGTGGTGGCGACCATCTACATTGCTTGGCTTGCCTACCCTTTTGAGATAGACTTTTTGCGCCTGACTGATGTCGTAGAGCTCAGTAAAGCGGATATCTGGCACAATTTCAACCAGCTCATGACCTATCTGACCAACCTATTTGCAGGGAAACTCACTATGGATGACTTTCCCTCGTCTGCTATGGGGCTCAAGCACTTTTTAGATGTCAAGCACCTATTTCACCTAGCGCAAGGAGTGGCACTGCTTTTTAGCCCTCTTGCGCTGGTCTTTTTCTACCGTCAGCTTAAGCACAAGAGCCTGTTCATCTATCAGAGAGCCTTTGTGATTTTGGCGATTTTGCCCTTGCTTTTTTTGCTAATGGCGGTGCTGGTAGGCTTTGACAGCTTTTTCACTTATTTTCATCAGCTGCTCTTTCCAGGAGATACAAGCTGGGTCTTTGATCCACTAGTCGACCCTGTCATCTACATCCTACCTGAGGATCTGTTTTTACATTGCTTTGTGGCCTTTTTCCTCCTCTATGAGTCGGTCTTTTTGGGGTTAGCGATGATAGCACGCTATCAGCTCAAGAAAAGGTTGGAAACAGCAACTTAGAAACCGCTTGCAAAATTACCTCTTATCTGCTATACTAAAGGTGTAGAAGATTGGTTTGACGTTAATCGTCCTTTTGTGCAAAAGGGGGTGTCGTTATGATGTTATATCTGATGTTGAGCCTTTTGGCTTTTGCACTACTTGCTGTTTTTCTCATTCCAGAGCTTATGGATTTGGTTGAGGAGATGCAGGCGTTTAAGAAGGCTGGATTCCCTTTTCATGACCAATTGTTAGAGATGATGGGCTTTACCCTTCGTCATTAAGGTGAAATAGCTGTGGCTCGCTTGTTGGGTTGCAGCTATTTTTAGCTTAATCTTGTGAAAATGAATGTTATGATTTTCAATTTTTTACATTTTTCACAGGATATGATAAAATAAGGTAACTAAAAAAAGAGGAGTGACGACTTTGAAACAAACGTTTTTTATCATCAAACCTGACGGTGTGAAAAGAGGGCTGGTTGGAGAGATTTTGACACGCATTGAGCGTCGTACCTTTACCATTGAACATTTAGAGGTGCGCATGGCGAGTGAGGAGCTTTTGCGCAAGCACTATGAGGACTTGGTTGACCGTCCGTTTTTCCCGCAGATTGTCGACTATATGACCAGCGGTCCTGTGGTGATTGGCGTTATTTCTGGCAATGACGTCATCCAAACATGGCGTACTATGATGGGCGCAACCAACCCTAAGGACGCTGTTTTAGGCAGTATCCGTGGAGACTTTGCCCAAGCACCAGCTGAAGGTGGCGCTACCTTTAACGTGGTTCACGGCTCAGACTCAAAAGAATCCGCAGAGCGTGAGATTGCCCTCTGGCTTGGAAAATAAGGAGAAAGGTCTAGCAAAGCTAGGCTTTTTTTGCTGAGAGATAAAGAAGTGGCTTTGTCTCTTTCTGTCTGTGGCGCTTTTTGGTATAATAGTAGGTAAGACTAGATTAGTATAGGAAGATGACATGAATATTGAAGAACTGAAACAACGACAGGAAAAAATCCGCAATTTTTCGATTATTGCCCATATTGATCACGGGAAGTCGACGCTGGCTGACCGTATCTTGGAGGCGACAGAGACCGTTTCTAGCCGTGAAATGCAGGCGCAGCTCCTTGACAGCATGGACTTGGAGCGTGAGCGAGGGATTACCATCAAGCTAAACGCCATCGAGCTTAACTACACATCAAAAGATGGCGAGACCTATATTTTCCACTTGATTGACACGCCAGGACACGTGGACTTTACCTATGAGGTATCTCGTTCGCTGGCTGCCTGCGAAGGTGCGATTTTGGTCGTTGACGCAGCGCAAGGAATCGAAGCGCAGACCTTAGCTAACGTCTATCTGGCACTAGACAATGACCTTGAAATTCTGCCGGTCATCAATAAAATCGACCTGCCTGCAGCTGACCCAGAGCGTGTGCGCACCGAGATTGAGGATGTGATTGGGCTGGACGCTTCAGAGGCAGTATTGGCTTCAGCCAAGGCTGGTATTGGGATTGAGGAGATTTTGGAGCAAATCGTTGAGAAAGTCCCAGCACCTGCTGGTGACTTGGAAGCACCGCTTCAAGCCCTTATCTTTGATTCGGTTTATGACGCTTATCGTGGGGTTATCCTGCAGGTGCGCATTGTCAACGGAATGGTCAAACCTGGGGACACCATTCAGCTCATGAGTAATGGCAAGACTTTTGACGTGACTGAGGTCGGTATTTTCACACCAAAGGCTGTTGGACGTGATTTCCTTGCGACAGGGGACGTTGGCTACATTGCAGCTTCTATCAAGACAGTGGCGGACACTCGTGTCGGAGATACCGTGACTCTGGCAAATAATCCAGCAGCAGAGCCACTGCACGGCTACAAGCAGATGAACCCAATGGTCTTTGCAGGGCTTTACCCAATCGAGTCCAACAAATACAACGACCTACGTGAAGCACTTGAGAAGTTGCAACTCAACGACGCTAGTCTTCAGTTTGAGCCAGAGACGTCGCAGGCTTTGGGCTTTGGTTTTCGCTGTGGTTTCTTGGGACTCCTTCACATGGACGTTATCCAAGAGCGCTTGGAGCGTGAGTTTAACATTGACCTCATCATGACAGCGCCGTCCGTAGTTTACCACGTGACGACAACAGACGGTGAAATGCTTGAAGTGTCTAACCCGAGCGAATTTCCAGACCCGACACGTGTCGACTACATCGAAGAGCCTTATGTCAAGGCGCAAATCATGGTCCCACAGGAGTTTGTCGGAGCGGTCATGGAGCTTTGTCAGCGTAAGCGTGGCGACTTTGTGACCATGGATTATATTGACGACAATCGTGTCAATGTCATCTACCAAATTCCTTTGGCTGAGATTGTTTTTGACTTCTTTGACAAGCTTAAAAGCTCTACTCGTGGCTACGCTAGCTTTGACTACGAGATTTCAGAGTATCGCAAGTCACAGCTGGTCAAGATGGATATTCTCCTCAATGGCGACAAGGTGGACGCCCTCAGCTTTATCGTGCACAAGGAATTTGCCTATGAGCGTGGGAAACTCATCGTTGAGAAACTCAAGAAAATCATCCCTCGTCAGCAGTTTGAAGTGCCTATCCAAGCTGCCATCGGTCAAAAAATCGTGGCACGTACAGACATCAAAGCCTTGCGTAAGAACGTCCTTGCCAAGTGTTATGGTGGTGACGTCTCTCGTAAACGTAAGCTCCTCGAAAAGCAAAAAGCAGGTAAAAAACGCATGAAAGCTATCGGCTCTGTCGAAGTCCCACAAGAAGCCTTCCTCAGCGTGCTTTCTATGGATGAAGAATAAACACGTAAAACCTTGAAGTCATTTCAAGGTTTTTATTTTTATTTTTATGATAAGGTGGACAGTATACGTCCGCTAGATGTTATAGACTAATCTTGTAGAAAACAAGAGAGGTGACACAAATGAACTATTATCATATCAAGCTAGATATAACTGGCGAAAAAAGGAAAACAGTAGATGAGGGTGCTGTTTTTGAGCAAGATTTCCTTTATTTTCAGACTAGTGAGGAGGACATGTACTTGGTATCCTCTAATGAGTGTAGTCAAGAGGACATCACAGAAAAGCTAAACAGTTTTG
This sequence comes from Streptococcus hyointestinalis, assembly GCF_011039275.1. GTDB lineage: Bacteria > Bacillota > Bacilli > Lactobacillales > Streptococcaceae > Streptococcus > Streptococcus hyointestinalis_A. The sequence goes on along the minus strand of NZ_JAAKGB010000001.1, from coordinate 1,248,888 downwards.
ATTTTAAGCTAGAACATTATGCCTCTGTTTCTGAAGAAATATTTGTAAAAGAGGTCGGAAAGGATAAGCTGGGGATTTTTGGTTATTTTTTACTAAGTCAGAAGACGTTAGGAAAGTCTGCTCAGATGACTCCAAAGGATGACGTAGTAGCTGAATTGGATCAGATTATCTCGCTAACACCGTTTAAAAGTGAGGTGAGGTATTTACTAGCGGATATAGCTCGGCAAGAGAAAGCTTCAAGCGTTTCAGAAACACTAGCAAAAGAGCCTATCATTTGGATTTTCAATGGTAAGGAAGGTTCTGGAAGAAAATTTGCGATTTCATTTTTAGAGCGCCTATTTGGTTTATCTGCCATGATTTTAAACTTTAGACGCTATGGCTTTCCTGAGATAGGGGATAAGGAATTTCCTGTTATTTATGACACTTCAAGTATCGATACAAAGGATAAAATCGCATTTGCGGAGGCTTTGAAATCAAAAGAGAGTACAAGGTTTGGTATTGTTGTCGCACATTCTAGCGAGGAAGCACATCAATTAAAGCAAGAACTGAGTAGCAATTTTTATCAGATAACTATTGTTGATTTCCCAAGATATAGCAAAGAGGAACTGTACAAAATAGCAGATAGCATGTTACAAGAGAGAGCTATTCATATCCGACCAAGAGACCTGAAGGAACTTTTAGAAAATCGTTTCAAGGTCCAAAATGCCAAAGAAGTTCGTCAGCTAGTGCAAGAGCTCTATCACTTTGTAGTAGCTATTGACTATGAATATGATGAACAGAACTTTATCAATCTTTGCGACTTTCAAGAGGATAAGCCAAAAATATCGACATCTAAAGAAGCTTATAAAAAGTTGACAGAAATGGTAGGATTACACTCTGTCAAGGACTTGCTAGCGCAGCAGTTAGCTTATGCACGTATCATAGCTCTAAGGAAAGAGAATGATTTGGCTAGTGATGATAGCAATAATCATCTTGTTTTTTCGGGAAATCCCGGTACAGGAAAGACAGAAGTGGCACGACTGTATACAGAGATTTTGTTTGAACACCAGCTTATCAAAGACAATAAGTTGGTAGAGGTTGGGCGAGCTGACTTGATAGGAGAATATGTCGGACAGACCGCACCAAAGATAAGAAAGGCATTTGACGCTGCAAGCGGTGGTGTTCTTTTCATTGATGAAGCTTATAGTTTGACGCCACAAAATGAGCGTGATTTTGCTGTTGAGGCGATTCCTGCTCTTATCCAAGAAATGGAAAACAGACGAGATGAGGTGCTAGTGATATTTGCTGGTTATCCTGACTTGATGAGGGACTTTGTAAAAGCTAATCCCGGTTTGCAGTCTCGGATTTCACGAGAGATTGCTTTTAAAGACTATTCTATTTGTGAACTGTGTGACATCTTTTTGTTAATGGTCACAAAGAGAGACTACATCTGTACACCTGCTTGCAAGGACATTTTATCAGCCCATTTTTCAACGATAGTTCATCAGATAGACTTTGGCAATGGTCGCTATGTCCGAAAATTGTTAGAGCTAACTCTTTACCAGCAGGCAAAGAGGCTCATGGCAGGAGATATTAGCCGGTTAAGCAAGAAAGAGTTAAGAGAGATTAGAAAATCTGATATTGTCCATGCTATAAAAGAGATAGACTCTAAGAAAAAGTCCACGAGAGTCATTGGTTTTGGCAGGTAGAGTATATAAATGTAGTCCTTTGGCTAACTCACCATTGAAGAGTCCTTGTTTAGGATGATATAATAAAACTGAAATCGAGGTATACTATGAACGGTCAAGAACGATTATTAAGGATTTTTTTACGCTTGCAGGCGGGCGCTCATTTGTCCAAGCGTCAGTTGGCAGATGAGTTTGAGATTAGTGAAAAAATGATTCAACGAGATTTTGCACTCCTCTCTAGCTTTCTAGAGGAGCAGCCGACGATTGCAGCGGAGCTGGCTTATGATAGCAAGCACCACACACGGTATCTTAAGGGCAAGTCACTCTTTAACAAAAAGGATATTTTGGTTATTGCAAAGATTTTACTAGAAAATCGTGCTCTAAATGAGGCAGAAAATAAGGGGCTTATTGATAGCCTTTTAGCCTTGCTTTCTAAGGAAGAGCGTAAGGAAATCTCAAGCATTATCGCAAGTGAGCTACTGAACTATGCACCGCTGTCGGACAGGCAAAATCGGATTGACAAGATTTGGGACTGGTCAGAAGCTATCCGAAAGGAGCAAGTGCTAGAGATTACCTACAAAACGCCCTATCAAGAAAAGAAAGCGCATACTATTCTTCCGGTGTCGCTCTTTTACGACAGTCACTACTTTTACACTGTGGTCTATCACTTGAGGCATGAGTCCTACATGACCTTGCGCCTAGATAGGATAGAGGACTGGTCACTCTCTGAAGCGAAAAAGCCTAGCCTTTCTTATGGGAGGAAATTTCGTGATGGGGACATTCGCAATTTTCGAGTGGATTCCTTTATGGGAAAGGAAGTAACAGTCAAGGTTCGTTTTCGCTACGACCCCACCATCGTTTTAGATCAATTTCCCACCGCAAAAGTTTTGGAACAGACTGAGGAAGCAAACATTATCGAGTTTGTCAGCCAAGACACACCTGGGCTGAAACGTTGGCTACTCAGCCAAGCAGATGGACTTACTATTTTGTCTCCACAAAGTCTTGTGAGTGAGATAAGGGAGATTTTGCAAAAAATGGCAAAAAGCTATGAAGAATAGCTAAGCTGGACACATAACGTCCAACCTATCTGTTATCATAAACGTAGACATAAGGAAAATAAAAAGGAGAATAGCATGGAATCAAAAGAAGATGTGACTTTTTCTGCTAGGACGGTTGCCGAGATTTTACAGGACGAAAGGCTTACTATCCCGCCTTATCAGCGTCCCTACAAATGGCAACGCCACCATATCCGAAATCTCTTTTACGACATTAAGGAGATTGTGGAGGGTGAGAAGAACGATTATCAGCTGGGGTCTTTGATTTTACATCGGCATGAGGGAAATTTAGATATTGTTGATGGACAGCAACGTCTCATATCTATCTCGCTTTTCTTGCATGCTTTGGGGCGTTTAGAGGACTATAGAGGAGCGACCAATCTTTTAGCGAGACCTTACGGCGCGCTCAGTCGTCAGTACGCTAAGGAAAACACTCAAGAGTGGCAGCAGCTCATCGAGACAAATGGCAGACAAAAAGCGGACGAGATCTGTGATTTTCTGCTTTCTAAGTGCTCATTGTCTGTGATTAGCTTGCCAGAGAAGCGTTTGGGAGAAGCTTTCCAGCTCTTTGATTCGCAAAACAATCGTGGCAAGTCACTTGAGCCTCACGACCTGCTCAAAGCGTATCACTTGAGGAGTATCGACAAATCGTCTGAGAAGGCAGTTGAGAAAGCCGTTGAAAACTGGGAAAAGTTGGTGACAGATGAGAACTTACCGCTGAAAGACTTGTTTGATAGGCATTTGTTTCGCTTGCGTCGTTGGACAAGTGGTGAAACTGGTTTGACAAAAAGCGGACGTCGCAATTACCTGTCTTTCACAAACGCCTTTATTGATGATTTCAAGGGTGTTGACTTGAATAGGAACAATCAAGCCTATCCTTATCTGAGACTTTATTGCTTGCTGGAGGAAGCAGGCAGAGACTTCCCTCAGTCCTTGGTCATGCCTATCATCAATGGCAACTATTTCTTTGACTATGTCCAACATGCGCACGAGCAGTTTGCCAAGTTGATTAAGACTGATACACTTCTCGCATCAAAGTCGCAAGAAGGTGACGATGAAACAGTGTCAAGGCGTCTGCTTGACTTGGTTAGAGACAGTGAAGTCGCTGAACTTTTAAAACAAAAGGCTAGTAAATACGAGCGTCCTAAAAATCTTTTTTACAATATTTTGGCGCTGTTTATTGACCGCTTCGGTGAGGAAGCACTAGATAAGGAAGTCCTAGAAGTGCTTGCGACCTGGGCTTACTATCCTAGAAAAGCCAAGCGTATCATGGATTCAACCCTAGCCAACTATGCAGCAGGTGGGACATTTCAGAAAAAAGAAGTTCAAAAACTCTTTCAAGTGCTCAATCACTCGCTGACACCTAGTGATTTCTTACAGAAAATCAACAGAGATTATTTTGAAAATATCACTTTAAAAGATTTAATAAAGGAGATTAACACATGACAAAAGACCATCAAACCTTGCGCATCTGTGATTTATTTGCAGGCAACTATCATATTCCGCCTTATCAGAGAAATTTTGCTTGGACTTATAAGGAAATCGAGCAACTCATCCAAGACATCGAGGACTCTTGTAAGGACACTAAAGACCGCTATTATATCGGTACCTTGGTGGTGGATACGAAAAATAATATCATCGACGGTCAGCAAAGAAGCACAGCACTGACTCTTATTGCCTTGGCTTTGCAAAATGATTATGAGAAAGCCATTCTCAGTCACATCCCAATTAGCTTTCCTGCTAGAAAGGGCTCAAACGAGACGCTTCAAAAACTCTACAAGGGCGAGATTCCAGAGGAAGATGATGAGATTAAGCGAGGCTATCACGATGCCAAGGAAGGCTTGAAAAAAGTTGAAAACATTGAGCAGTTTACACAGTATCTGCTTCATCAGGTGTCTATCTTTCAGTCTATCTTGCCAGAGCACCTAGACCTCAATCTTTATTTTGAACGCTTTAACTCACGAGGCGAGCAGCTGGAAGCTCACGAGATTATCAAGGCGCAAATGATGGCAAAGCTAGAAGAAGACTATGCTCAAAACTTTGCCGAGATATGGGATGCCTGCTCAGAGCTAGAAATTCCAATCATCAAGAGTAAGAACGATGACAATGCTTCTCCGGCACAGAGTTCTTTTGAGAGTGACAGTAAGCTCTCTATTTTGGACGCCTTAAAAGAGGACCAAAATAGAGATGTGGTTGGTCGAGAGGAGAAGGCAGAATTCAGCAACTACACCCCAATTATCAATTTTGAAACACTTCTGCTCTACTGTATAGGTATCGTCAAAGGTGATGATGCCTCTAGTGTTCAGCTAGATGACAAGAAGTTGCTTCAGGTCTTTGATTTGAAGGATAAATCAAGCAGCTGGGTGATGGATTTTTTAGCTGAGCTCTTGTGTTTACGTCAGCTTTTTGACACTTATATTATCAAAAATGACAGAGACATATCGTCTAGTGGCGAGACGCATTGGGTTTTGAGGAAGAAAATAAAGATTGGTAATAAAAAACGGTCAATAGTGAATCTTTTTGAAGATTCACTCAACAAAAAGATTATCATGCTGCAGTCTATGTTTGCAGTGACGTTCACGGCTAATCGTGACAGCCGTTGGTTGTACGAGGTCATGCAGTTCCTGTACCAACATGATGACTGTGTCCTCGACCAAGAGGAGCTTGGTCAGCTCTTTGTGAACAAGCTAGAGAGTATGGCTATTGCCTATGCTAAGAAGTCTCGTATCTTTAGCGATGACGCTTGCACTAAAATCAGGTCTTACCAAGAAGTGCCTATCTATGCCTTTAACTTTGTGGATTACGTGCTTTGGGACAATCGTGAGGAACTTAAAGAACGTTTTTTTGACGCAGACAATTTTAGATTTACCTATCGCCGTTCCATTGAGCACTGGTATCCGCAGAATCCAGACAAAGAGTCCAAGCTAGAACGCTTGGATGATGAGACGCTTCACGCTTTTGGCAATCTCGCCATTACAACAGGCAGTCAAAACTCAAAATTCAGTAATCTAACTCCAGCGGCTAAGTACAATCAATGGGAAGAAATTTTCAACCGCCAAAGTCTGAAACTCCAATGGATGGCAAAAATCACAGACAGCAATGGTTGGGATAAAGACCAGATTGACAGGATGACAGTAGAGATAGAAGAGTTGGTGAGTGATTTTATCAATACCCACCAAAAGGGATGGCAGTTCTTGCATTGACAGTTGTAACCAATGAGCGTATAATACAATTACTTTATTTATTCTAGGAGGGCAGTATGGATCAGACAAAAGTCATCGGGCTCATCGGCGGGATGAGTTGGGAAAGTACGATAACCTATTATCAAGTCATCAATGAGACGGTCAAGGAAGCGCTAGGTGGCTTGCACTCGGCTAAAATTCTCCTCTACAGTGTGGATTTTGCGGAGATTGAGGCGTGTCAGTCTAGTGGCGACTGGGATAGGAGCGCAGCTATTTTGACAAAAGCCGCTAAAAACTTAGAGCAAGCTGGTGCTGATGTGATTGTCATTTGTACCAACACCATGCACAAGGTCGCCCCACAGATAGAAAAAGAGCTTACCATTCCCATTTTACACATTGCCGAGGCGACTGCAGATAGCCTGCTTAGCCAAGGTATTCAAAAGGTAGCGCTTCTAGGGACCAAGTACACTATGACCCAAGATTTTTACAAAGATGTGCTGACGCAAAAAGGCTTAGAGACTTTAGTACCAAATGCCACTGACATTGAACTGGTTAATGACGTCATTTATCAAGAACTTTGCTTGGGGCGTGTTTTGGAAAAGTCACGTGTAGAATATCAGCGTATTATCCAAGAGTTGAAAGACAGGGGAGCAGAAGCAGTTATCCTCGGCTGTACGGAGATTGGTCTCTTGATTAAGCCAGAAGATTCTAGCCTGCCTGTCTTTGACACGACCCTTATCCATGCCCAAAAAGCAGCTCAGTGGTCACTCACATAAACCGTTTTATGGTACAATAGAGACCGAGGTGAAAACATGCGTGATAAAAAGGATATCTTATTGGCGGCGGAAAAGTTAGCTTACGAGAGCTGTGAGGGTGACAGTAGTGGTCATGATTGGTGGCATATTGTGCGGGTGAGAAATCTTGCAGGCACGATTGCGCAAAAAGAAGGAGCAGATGTCTTTATCTGTGAGCTGGCTGCGCTTCTTCACGATGTGGCAGATGAAAAGTTGGTGCCTGACCCTAAAAAGAGAGAAGAAGAGCTTTATCTCTGGCTTCTTGAGCAGGGCTTAGCCGAAAAAGACTGCCAGCATGTGATGACTATCATCAAAACCATGTCCTTTAAGGGTGGCACTAACCCACCTATGACGACACTAGAGGGGCAGGTCGTTCAAGACGCTGATAGGCTGGATGCTATCGGTGCTATTGGGATTGCTCGGGTGTTTGCTTACTCGGGTGCTAAGGGTCGCCCGATTCACGACCCTAACAGGACAGCCAGAGAGCTACTTACCCTTCGTGACTACCGCAGTGGTCAAGATACCGCTATCATGCATTTTTACGAGAAATTGCTCAAGCTAAAAGACCTGATGAACACCGACTACGCTAAGACTTTAGCGCTTCATCGTCATCAGTTTTTAAAAGATTACCTCGGGGAATTTTTAGCAGAATGGGACGCCAAGTCCTAAAAAATCAAGAAGGGAACTGATATTATGCCGATTCGTCGTGCGACAAAAGAAGATATTCCAGCAGTTGAAGCCTTGCTGGCGCAGATTTTAGAACACCATCACAAGCTCCGTCCAGATATTTTTGAGGTAAAGGGCAGCAAGTTTACCACTGAAGAATTGACAGCGCTCATGGAGGATGACATGCGCCCTGTCTTTGTCTACGAGGGGGAAAACGGTGAGATTTTAGGGCATCTCTTTACAGTGATTGAGGAGGCAAAAGTACCAAAGAAACCGCATAAGACCTTGTTTATTGACGATTTGTGTGTGGATGAAAAGGCACGAGGGCAAAAGCTGGGCGAGCAGTTTTACCAGTTTGCGCTAGCCTTTGCCAAAGAGCAAGGCTGCTACAACATTACGCTAGATGTCTGGGAAGGAAACGACGGTGCTAAACGCTTTTACGAACGCCTAGGGCTAAAACCGCAAGAATACAAACTCGAGTACATCATCGACTAAGCGAAAACCCGCAAATGTACATTTGCGGGTTTTTGTCGAACAAGCACTTGTCTAAACTTGACAGCTATCACAAAAGTCGCTACAATAAAGGCAATTAAAATGAATAAAATATGAGAAGAGTAAATACTATGCCAAATTTATTAAACTATCTTAAAGCAGCAAAAGACCTATCATTTGGCGATTTACCACTAAATGACTTAGATCGTATTTGTATCAATGAACTTGCCTACATCCCTTTTGGAGAGCTTGCTGGCTGGACGACGTCTGATAGCCAGACCTTATTTGACTTTTTAGAGGAAAATGTCGAGCACCTGCAGGTAGGGGCTCTCATCACTGAAAATCGTCTGCGTTTGAGCTATCTCATGGCGATTTCAAAGCGTTTTGAAAACCTAACCATTAGCCACTATGTCAGCAGTATCACCGTTGAGTTTGAGCGCCAGTTTGCGGCAGCTTTGTTTACCTTGCCAGACGGCAACTATCACCAAATCGTTTTTCGTGGGACAGATGACACGCTGATAGGCTGGAAAGAGGACTTTAAGCTGACTTATATGCGTGAGATTCCATCGCACCGCTCTGCCATTCGCTATCTCAAACATCTCTTACCACATTTAGAGGGGGAAATTGTCATATCTGGGCATTCAAAAGGGGGCAATCTTGCCCTCTACGCTAGCACTCAGCTACCAAAGGACTTGCAAGACAAGGTCAGTCGTATCATCTGGCTAGATTCCCCAGGTGTCCAAGAGTATATGCTCACAAGAGAAGGTTATCTCAATATCAAAGACAAAGTGCAAGGTTATCTACCGCAGGACTCGATTGTCGGTATCATGCTTTGGCACCTTGAGTCCAAAGAGCGAGTGGTTAGCGACGCCTTTAGTATCGGTCAGCACAATATTTTTTCTTGGCAGGTAGACTTAAAACACCTTGGGACATTTCAAGAGGTGACTCATCAAGGTGAGGTCAGTCGCAGTCTTGAAAAGACCTTCAAGGAGTGGACAGATGAGCTTGGCATTCACGAGCTCAAGCAGATATTTGACTTGGTGTTTGATAGTTTTTTGGACAATGGGCTGAGCCGTTTTAGCGATTTTACCTTTGACGAAAAATGGAAAATCCTAGCTGCTCTTGCGCAGTTTGGCTCTCTAGACAAGGCAAAACGTCATCTATTGACCCACTCAGCAACGCTGCTGTTAGCACAGTTTACGACCAACTTTGTGGCGGAAAATTTCAAAAAACACCCAGCACCACAAGAACATCGAAATAAACAATAAGAGAGTGGAACAAAATCGCATTTGACGATTTTTGTCCCGCTCTCTTTTCTAGTTGACACCAACGATAGCTTTGTTGGTGAGTTGATTGTTGACGAAGTTGAGCGTGATTTGAGGGTTGTTTTTGCTATCAGCTCCCTCGATACCACTGACCCAGACAGCTTGCAGTTTTGTGTATTCAGACGAAGCTGACTCAGAGTAGATGTCAGGCTGTCCGAGCAGGTCAACGGCTTGCTGGAAGGTCATATTATCTGTGATTTTAGCGATTTTGTCTTTGGTGATGGTATTGTAGCGGATGAAGCTAAAGTTTGAGATCGAGCGTGTGATGGCGCTGTCTCGCAGGAGATTGACCGTGATAGTGACTTCATCAAACTGCCAAGTATAGCCATCTAGCGTCACATCACCAGCAGGTGTCTGAAAAGTTTGAGCAGGCTCGCCAAACATGGCTTTTAATTGCTCCAAGTTTGTCCCACCAGCAAATTCAGAATCCTTGGTTCCCAGTGTGATATTGTTAAAAGCAAGCCGTATGTCTTGATGTTTAGCAGGAACATCAGAGACAGCCGTTAGGCTAGATGAGCTCGTTTGTGATTTGTCTTGTTTTTGAGGGGCGCAGGCGACAAGTCCTAGCCCCAACACACATAATAGTGTGAATTGACCTAATTTTTTCATACTATTTCCCTCTTTATACGATTCCTTTTATACTACTATTATACCACAAGTCAGCAAAAAGCGCAGAAGTGATTTCTTTTTATTTTCTAATATAAAACAAAAAGCCCCATCCTAAAGAGGCTCTTTCCTATGAATTTAAAAAATGAAAAACAGGCTAATTGCTTTAATGGAGCCGGTGGGGATCGAACCCACGTCCAAACACCTGCCAACATATTCATCTACAACCATAGGCTATGTATTGATTTAACCAAAGAGCGACACATAGCTCAAGCCTCTTTTTGGCGAGCCTATCAATCTCTTTTTAGCCAGCTAGGCAATGGCTAAACGTAGTTTGCTCATCAATAAGACCTTCAAACAAACGCAAACAATCTGTAGAAAGTCACGCAGGCTGGTGTTTAGGCAGCTACTGCGTAAGAAGTGTTATTTTTTGCAGTTATATTTAACTGGCAATTTTACATCTGCCGATGAGTTGCCGAATATGCCTCATAATGCCTGTCGAATCCAAAACGACCCCAGAAACATTAGCTCATTTAGTATATCAAAGGAGATAAAAGAAAGCAAGTAAAAAGGTTTTTTTAGATTTTTCCTTTGTAACTGAGATAATACTCATCAATACAAAGGCCAACAGCTCCAACAGCTCCGTTAAAAACAGAAAATGGCATAACAGAGATATCAGGGAAATGTTGATTTTCAAGAACTTTGGTTGTTTGATTGAGTGTATTTAAGATTTTATCAGCTAATTTTGGGTAACTAATGAATTTCCCGTGAAGGTAAATCTGTTCAACATCTAGTAATAGTGTTAGGTTAGATATAGATACTACCAAGTAATTGATAGCTGTGTCTATCAAGGTCATGGCTCCTAAGTCTCCTAGTTCATAGGCGGCTAAAAGATGGTCTAAAGTCAAATCTTCTTCATTTTGGACTAGACTTTTTAGATAACTTTTATCCGTTGCTCTGTAGAGCAACCTTGCTTTTTTTAAAATCCAAGTGTTGCTAGCATAAGTTTGCAAACACCCTCGCTTACCACATTCGCAGAGTTCTCCATTTGGATTGACAACTGTGTGTCCAATTTCACCGATAGCGGGATTATAACGACTGAAGATTCTTCCTTCATACATATAAGAACAGTGCATGCCCCTTCCAACATGAAAAATAATAAAGTTACGTTGACTTGTATTTTTGTCAAATAAACGTTTAGCGATGATGAGGCAGTGTCCATTATTACTATAATAAACAGGAATATCAAAAGAATGAGAAAGTTCCTGTAAATCAACATGACGCCAAACAGGGTTGTTAGTATTGATATGTTTAGCATCCCCTTTTTGTCTGTCATAGTGCCCAGGAAGAGCCATGCCGATTGCCTTTATTGATAATTCGGCATGCTTTTCTAGAAATTCTGTGATGAATTGAATGACGAAAGAACTAGTGTAAGCTTTATCAGTATCTGTAATTTCAAGGTCTTTAGTATCTAAAATTGTTCCTAAATTATCAGTAATAACAGCATAAAAATGTTTTTCTGTCAGCTCCACACCGAGAAAATAACAGGCATTTTTCTTTATATCAAGGAGGATTTTTTTACGCCCAACAGTGTGATCGTCTAGCTCACCTACTTCACAAATCAATTGTTCTGCCAAGAGTTCCTTTGTGATGTTGCCAACTGTAGCAGGAGTTATGCCGTTGAACGTAGAGATATCAACACGTGAAATAGGGCGTTGTGTATAGATGGTATCTAAAACCTTGGCATAGAGCTCTCGTTGTTTATCTGTTTTCATTGTTTTCCTCTGTAAAATTGATAATATTTTTATATCAATTATAGCAAAAAATAAATAAAGTTTCAGTGAAAGCGTTGACAAAAAAGGAAAAGAAGATTATAATTTATTTAGTAATAAAAAATAATCAAAAAAAGGATTGCTACCGCTAAGTTTTGGTTAAAGTTATAAAATAAAAGTAAAAAAAGGAGTGAATGGTATGGGGGTACGTTTATTGAGTGCTGATAGTTCTGAGCTTCTCAATCTATCGGCAACAGAGCTTAAGCAGGCTATAAAAGCAAGTGATGGAAGGGTTGTTTTATCTGAAAATGTTGCCCCACGTCCTTCTTGGACAGGGGATATTATCACAAATGCAGAGATTGCCGCTGCTTTTAGCGCCGATTTGATTTTGCTTAATTGTTTAGATGTCTTTAATATCGACATTTTTGGCTTGCCAGAGAGTGACCGTCCTATTCAAACATTACGTCATCTTATAGGACGTCCAATTGGTGTTAATTTAGAACCAATTGACCTAACCATGGAGATGACAGAAAATCGTCAACGGTTACCAGAAGGGAGACAGGCAACATTAAAAACGTTTCAAAAAATTGAAGATTTGGGGTTTGATTTTGTTTGTTTGACGGGTAATCCAGGTGCAGGTGTGAGCAATAGTCAGATTGAAAAAGCAATCAAACTTGCTAAAAGTACTTTTTCAGGATTAGTTATTGCTGGAAAAATGCATGCTTCGGGTTCTAATGAACCTGTAATTGATATAAAAACTGTTCAAAATTTCATTAAAGCGGGCACTGATATTGTTTTAGTTCCTGCAGTTGGCACGGTTCCTGGATTTACAGAGCAGGAGTTGAAAACTATTGTTGAACAAGCACATGCTTTTGAGGCTTTGGTTATGTCGGCTATTGGGACTAGTCAAGAAGGGGCGGACAGCAGTGTGATTAGAACAATTGCTCTTCGCAATAAAATATGTGGTGTAGATATTCAGCATATAGGAGATGCTGGATATAGCGGTGTTGCTCCTGTTGAAAATATTTATGCTCTTAGCGATACCATTCGAGGAAAACGCCATACCATTGTTAGAATGGCACGCTCCATTCGTCGATAAAGGAGGAGAAAATCATGACAAAAACTATTATGTTAGCTTGCGCAGCAGGCATGAGTACCAGTTTGTTGGTGACCAAAATGGAGCAAGCAGCTACAGAGAAGGGCTTAGATCTATCTATTTTTGCTCTATCACTGGCAGAAGCTGAAGACTATGCCCAAAATAATCCTGTTGATGTGATTTTACTAGGTCCACAAGTAGCTTATAATCTGAAACGTTTTCAAGAATTGTTTTCTGACACCATTCCCGTTGCCGTTATTCCCATGGTGGATTATGGTATGATGAATGGAGCTAAGGTGGTTGAGTTAGCTGAAAATCTAATGAGGTAACTAAAATGGATCAAGAACAATTAGAAAGTATCATGGAGCTCATTCTTCATGGGGGTCAGGCAAAGTCCTTAGCTATGGAAGCTATCGCTCTTGCTAAGTCCAATCAATGTGACAAAGCTAATGAAATGCTAAAAGAAGCAGATAAAGCCTTAATAGCCGCCCACCACTCTCAAACAGCAATGTTGACACAAGAAGCACAAGGTCATGCAGTTCCTTATAGTCTGCTCTTAGTGCATGGTCAAGATCATTTGATGACTAGTATTACTTTTGTCGATTTGGCCAAAGAAGTTGTTGCTATATATGACAGAATATCAGGAGAGATGTTATGAGTAAGTTTGAAGTATTTGTTCAGGAAAAATTAGTTCCAGTTGCTGGACGTCTAGGGAATAACAAACTATTGATTGCTATCCGTGACGGGATAACCTACTCTATTCCTTTGATTTTGATTGGGTCTTTATTCATGATTATCGCAAGTTTTCCTATTCCTGGCTGGGAAGCTTGGCTAGGAGAAATCGGTGTAGCAGGTTATCTATGGAAAGGTGTAGACTCTAGTTTTAATCTTATTGCCTTAGTTGCAGCTTTTGGCATTCCTTACAGTTTAGCTAAACAAAACAAGGCTGACGGTGTGTCTGCAGGTTTTATCAATGTTTCCGCATTTTTAACCGTGACGCCCTATTCCATTCCTTTTATCAATGAAGCAGGTAAAAAGCTCGGTGAAGTTTCAGGAATAGCGCCCTCTTTCTTGTCATCAGGTGGTTTGTTTGTAGCCATTGTGATGGGGCTTATCAATGGTTCTATTTACCTTTGGTTCATGAAAAAAGATATTCGTATCAAGATGCCAGATGGTGTGCCACCTGCTGTTTCAAAGAGTTTTAGTGCGATTATACCAGGCGCAGTCATTATTGCATCATGGCTTCTCATTTATGCTTTGCTAGATAAGTTCGCTCTACCAAATGTTCATGATATTGTAAAAACCGTTTTAGGTGTGCCATTTGGTCTTTTAGGAAGTACCTTAATTGGGAATCTCATTGTCGTACTCCTCAATGGTCTTTTGTGGTTTTGTGGTGTTCACGGTGGAAATGTCCTAAACAATCCCATCATGAAACCGATTTGGCTGGCAAATTTAACGGAAAATGCAGCTGCTCACAAGGCAGGTCAAGAGTTGCCACATATTTTTACTTCTGTTTTTATGGATAATTTTGTGTTCATCGGTGGTTCCGGAGCAACCATTGGGCTCGTTTTAGCCTTAGCCTGGTTAGCACGTCGTCAAAAAGCGAGTAAACAAGCTAAGGTACTCTCTCCCATTACCCTTCTTCCTGCTTTGTTTAACATCAATGAGCCAACGATGTTTGGGTTGCCTGTTGTCCTTAATATACTGACAGTTATTCCATTTGTTTTAGCGCCAGCTCTTAATCTTGTGGTTGCCTATGTAGCATTTGCGACGGGAATTGTCCCTGGTACTTATGCCGACCCAGGTTGGACCATGCCTCCTATCATTTCGGGATTTTTGGCGACAGGTAGTTGGCAAGCCTCTATCTTACAAGCTTTGTTAATCGTTTTAGATATTCTTCTTTATCTACCGTTTGTGATGAGCGTTGAACGCAGATGGCAAGCTAGTGAAAATGAAGAAAATTAAATTTTTAGAAGAAATTGCTCACTAATTGGCAATTTCTTTTCTTTGTGTCCAAAATAGCTCTATAGGATGTGATAATGATTAGAAAAAGATTGACATAGCGCTTTCTTTTTGGTAGGGTGGTAGGTAGCTATTTTTTGTATGGCTATCCATAGTCTAACTGGCATGTTAAGGAGGTAATCATCATTATGTCAGCTTTTGGTTTACTAATCGCACTTATTCCAGCGATTGGCTGGGGGATTCAGCCCTTGATTTTGAAAAAGATTGGTGGAACACCTGTCAACAGTATGTTGGGGTTTGGGATTGGTGCAACCGTTATTGGAGTCATCGTGCAGCTCGTGTGTCATCCGAGCGGTCTGTCAAGCACAGCTTTATTACTCAGTTTCATCTCTGGGATGTTCTGGGTTATTGGTCAAGCTGGGCAAGTGTCTAGCTATGACGTGATTGGTGTTTCAAAAACAATGCCAATCTCAACAGGTCTGCAATTGCTTGGGACATCTATCATCGGTGTTTTAGCTTTTGGAGAATGGTCTAGTTGGACGTCTAAAATCTTTGGTTTTTTAGCGATTGCGCTCTTGATTTTCGGAGCTTATCTGACTTCGCTTGAGCCAAAAGGCGCTAGCAACAAACCGACTCATCTAGCAAAAGGAGTGCAGATTTTAGCTTTCACTAGCTTTGGTTATTGGTTTTACAGTGCTGTGCCTAAAATGGTCAATGCAGATGGTTTGTCTATGTTTCTACCACAAATGCTTGGTGTTTTAGTCGGGTCTGTTCTTTACGCTAGCTTCAAAGAACGCCAAGCTTTCAAGGCAAAAGAAAGCTGGCAATGTGCTGGTGTTGGGATTATCTTTGGGATTGCGTCATTAGCTTACATCTTCTCAGCTAAGCTAAACGGCGTGACGCTCGCCTTTATCCTCACTCAGCTCAATGTCATCCTCTCAACACTAGGTGGCATTTACATTCTCAAAGAAACGAAGCCAAAACGTGAGCTTTTCCTCACTTATCTAGGGCTTGTCATTATCGTGCTTGCAAGCGTGATGACGATTTTCCTATGATAGCCACAAAACTCTCCAGACGGGGAGTTTTTTTAGTGTTATAATAAGGTCAGGACTATTTGTTTGGGGATTATTAGCAAGGAGAGAAAATGTATAATCAAGTAGAGAGTGTCAATGGCAGAAAACTGGCTTATTGTCGGAGTGGCGATTGGCAGGATGAAGTGATTGTCTTTTTTCATGGCTTTGTGGGGTCAAAGGCTTATTGTTTAGAGGCTGGTAGTTGCTGTCTAGTTTCTTTTGAGCGCTTTGGGATTGGGCAGTCGCAGGTAGTGCCTTACTACAGCATGGAGGATTTTCTCGAGTGTGTCCATGAGATTTTACAAAGGCATAAGGTAAGATCTGTCAAACTCATTGGACATAGCGCAGGAGGCTACTATGCTCAGCTTTTTGCACAGCATTTTCCTGATATGGTCACGTCACTGACCTTGGTGAGTAGCATGATCCCCATCAACTCTCCTGCGACAAAGAAAATCATATCCCCTAGCTGGAAATGGATAGCTTTTTTGACCTTGAAATGTAAAGCGCTTTCTAAGTTCTGTTTTAAACGCATGGCAAAAGCCATCACAAGCCATTATGACAAGCAGCTTGCGCACAATTTAGCGACTCTGTCTGAGACAGAACGGCAATTTATCAAGGAAAACCAAGATGTGATAAAATCAGCAGTCCTAAACGCCGTGGCAAATGATGGTCTAGGTGTCTACTACGACGCCTACGCCCTTTGTCAGAAGCGAGATACACTCAAAATCCCCGACCATATCCCAGTCTATCTTTGGCATGGTAGAGAGGACAAAACCGTCCCCATTTCCTATGTAGACTACTTTGAAAGCCATTATCATATCACAAAAAAGCATGTCCTTGATGATCTAGGACACATGCTTTATCTGGTGTATTGGCAGGAGATTGTGCGTGAGGTGGGATGTCATGATGACAAATGAAAGGGATAGGAATAGGTGAGCACAGTGCAGTTTGGATTTTCTTATGTAGGGCTGATTTATCTGATAATGCTAGCGCTGCCAAATATAATATGGACAAAACACCAACCAAAGGGCTATCAAGAATATGCGAGCAGGGAAAATAAAGCACTTCAATTATTGGAGCGACTTGGACAGGTTGCAGTCTCTGGTCTTGTTCTTATGTTTAAGGCCTTTAATGTGAAGACATGGTCAGGCTGGTCGTGCTGGCTGATTCTGTCCTTTTCTCTAATGCTCCTTTATGAAGTTTACTGGATTCGCTATTTTAGAAGTGCCAAAACAATGGCGGACTTTTACAAGAGTTTACTGGGGATTCATCTAGCGCACTGTAGGGAGATACAAGATAAAAAGAGTTGACACCACCACCAAGTAATCGCTTTCTATGTTTTCTTACGAATAGTCTAGTAGGAGGTGGTGTGATGTTAGTGGCACATAATAGTGACAATCAACTGGTGACGGTGCTGGATGGCGTTCCAGAGAAGCGGGACTTTTTCTGTCCTGCTTGCAAGCAACCTGTCCGGCTCAAGGTGGGCAAGGTCATGCGGACGCATTTTGCGCATATCAGCTTAGAAGCCTGCCAGTTTTATAGTGAAAACGAATCAGCAGAGCACTTAGGCTTAAAGGCGGAGCTTTACAAGGCAATATCTAAAACATCAAAAGTAGAGGTGGAGCGTGTCCTAGAGGAGATTGGTCAGATTGCTGATGTCTTTGTGGGTGAGCGCTTAGCGCTTGAGGTGCAGTGCAGTCGTCTGTCTGAAAAACGGCTCATAGAGCGTAGCAAAGCCTATCAGCAGGCAGGCATTCATGTCCTGTGGTTGCTGGGGGAAAAGCTGTGGTTGGGCAAGAAAATCTCGCCCTTGCAAGAACAGTTTTTACAGTTTTCCAAAAACATGGGCTTTTACTATCTGGAGCTTGACTACAAACAACGCCTCATCAGGCTCAAATACCTCATCTACCAAGACCTCAAAGGGCAGCTGCATTATTTGACCAAGACCTGCTCTTTTGATGAGGATGTGTTGGCGTTTTTGCGCTTGCCTTACAAAGCGCAGGCAGTCAGCAGCTACAGTATCAAGCAGGATGACAAGATTCTGACCTATATCCAGCGTCAGCTCTACAATGGCAATCACCGCTGGCTAAAAGAGCAGGAAAAGGTTTACCTTTCTGGTGGTAATCTCTTGGGGCAGCCAGCGTCAGCCTTTTTCCCGCAGGTGAGACCTTTTGATAGCCACAAACTCAGTCTTGTCACAGAGGATTTGACTTGGTTTTATCAAGCTTTTTACAAATATTATCAAAAGCTAGGTTCAAGCGCTGTTCAAACGCTTTATTCGCCAGCATTTTATGGTACAATAAAGGAAAACTAAAGCTTAAGGAGAGAAGAGATGTCAGATAACCGACAAGCGATTGATGAGAAGTACCAATGGGATTTGACCACTGTCTTTGAGAGTGATGAGGCGTGGGAGCAAGAGATGACGGAACTGTCAGCAGCTATTGATGAGGCAAAGAGCTGTGCTGGGCACCTTTTGGACTCAAGTGAGAGCCTAAGAGACATTACTGACCTGGAGTTGGCTTTGTCTCGCCGCCTAGAGAAAGCCTACGTCTATGCGTCTATGAAAAATGACCAAGACACGACCGTCGCTAAATACCAAGAGTTCCAAGCCAAGGCAACAGCGCTCTATGCCAAGTTCAGCGAGACCTTTTCCTTTTACGAGCCAGAGTTTATGGCGCTTGATACGGCTACCTATGCGCAATTTTTAGAGGAAACACCAGACTTGAAGCGCTACAGCCATTTCTTTGAAAAGCTCTTTAAACGCAAAGAGCATGTGCTGACCCAAGCAGAAGAAGAGCTCTTAGCAGGAGCTAGTGAGATTTTCAACGCAAGTAGCGAAACCTTTGAAATCCTCGACAATGCTGACATTGTCTTTCCATTTGTCAAAGATGAAGAAGGAAAGGACATTCAGCTTAGTCATGGTAATTTCATCAGTCTCATGGAGTCAAAAGACCGCAAGACCAGAAAAACTGCCTACGAAGGACTTTACAGTGTCTATGAGCAGTATCAGCACACCTATGCCAAGACCCTACAAACTAATGTCAAGGTGCATAATTTTGACGCACGTGTGCACAAGTATAGCTCAGCGAGACAAGCTGCGCTGGCTAGCAATTTTATCCCAGAGAGTGTCTATGACACGCTCCTTGAGACGGTTAATGAAAACTTGCCGCTGCTTCACCGCTATGTGGCGCTACGTCAAAAAGTGTTGGGGCTTGATGACTTGAAGATGTATGACCTCTACACACCACTGTCTGAGATGGATATGGCTTATAGCTACGAGGACGCACTTGAAAAAGCGCAGGAAGTGCTGGCTGTTTTTGGTGAGGATTACCTCAAAGAAGTCAAGCGTGCTTTTAGTGAGCGCTGGATTGATGTCAAGGTCAATAAAGGCAAGCGCTCAGGCGCCTACTCTGGTGGCTCTTACGACACCAACGCTTTTATGCTCCTTAATTGGCAGGACACTTTGGATAACCTCTTCACCCTTGTCCACGAGACAGGGCACAGCATTCACTCTACTTTTACGAGAAGTCATCAACCTTACGTGTACGGTGATTACAGTATTTTCCTTGCGGAAATTGCTTCTACGACTAATGAAAATATTCTAACGGAAACGCTGTTAAAAGAAGAAACGGATCCGAAAAAGCGCTTTGCTATTTTAAACCATTACCTAGATGGCTTTAAAGGTACAGTCTT
Source organism: Streptococcus hyointestinalis (assembly GCF_011039275.1). GTDB lineage: Bacteria > Bacillota > Bacilli > Lactobacillales > Streptococcaceae > Streptococcus > Streptococcus hyointestinalis_A. The sequence goes on along the minus strand of NZ_JAAKGB010000001.1, from coordinate 1,229,505 downwards.
TCGTCAAACGCAGTTTGCAGAGTTTGAGCAGGCGATTCACAAGGCAGACCAAGATGGCATTGTCCTAACTAGCGAGTACCTCAATACGCTCTACGCTGATCTCAACGAGAAATACTATGGGCTCAAAAAAGAGGACAATCATTTCATCCAGTACGAGTGGGCGAGGATCCCGCATTTCTACTATAATTACTACGTCTTTCAGTATGCGACAGGCTTTGCGGCAGCCAGTTATTTGGCTGAGCGCATTGTCCACGGTGAAGAAGCCGATAAAGAGGCTTATCTCAATTACCTCAAAGCTGGAAACTCCGACTATCCGCTTAATGTCATTAAAAAAGCAGGCGTGGATATGGAAAGTAAAGACTACCTCACAGCAGCCTTCAAAGTCTTTGAAGAACGTTTAGCTGAGCTTGAAAAACTTGTCGAAGCTGGCGCTCATCTCTAACCTAAAAAATGCCCTTAGATTGCTAAGGGCGTTTTTAGACGGTGTGAGATAGTTTGTAAATCAAATCATTGTCCAAAAAGTCTGAAAATGTTACAATACTAACCATAACTAGAAAGGGGAGAAGAGTATGGATGTCTTTGTTATTGGGAGTACTGGTCGTGTTGCGACTAGTTTATTAAAGCAGTTAGTAGCAGATGGGCATACGGTCAGAGCTGCAGCGAGAAATCCTGAAAAGGTGATAAAACTTAGCGGTGTAGAGCCTGTCGCCTTTGATTTACACGCTTCAGTAGAGGAGATGAAGCAGCTCATGGCAGGAGCAGACGCTGTTCTTTTTGTAGCGGGTTCACGAGGGCGTGATTTGTTGCAGACGGATGCTTTTGGGGCGGTGAAAACCATGCAAGCAGCAGAGAGCCTTGGCATTAAGCGCTACGTTTTACTGAGCTCACTTTATGCGCTGGAGCCTGACAAATGGTCACACCCTAATCTCAGCAAGATTATGGATTACAACGTTGCCAAGTTCTTTGCGGATAACTATCTAGTGACCAATACCAAGCTTGACTATACTATCGTGCAACCTGGCGCTCTTTCTGAAAAAGAGGGGACAGGCATGATTACAGTTACCAATGATGCTTATGGCAGCATTGCTATAGAGGATGTGGCGTCTGTACTTGCTAAGAGTCTTAAAACGCCTGAGACCATTGGTAAGGTCGTTAAGATTATCGAGGGTACTACCCCTATCCAAAAAGCGCTGGAGGACTTATGATACATGACCAAGCTATCTGTCTTAAACTTAGTTCCTGTCCGTCAAGGACATAGTTATCAAGAAACCATTGTTGAGATGAAGCGCTTAGCCCAACGTGTCGAGGAGTTGGGGTATCATCGTTACTGGATTGGTGAGCACCACAACACCAAGCTTTTTGCCTGCTCTTCAACGCCACTTCTCATCCAAGAAGCCCTGTCTGCCACCAAGAGCATTCGTGTAGGGTCTGGTGGTATCATGCTTCCTAACCACAGCCCCTATATGCTTGCTGAGCAGTTTGGGACGCTGGCAGCACTCTACCCCAATCGTCTAGATTTAGGACTTGGGCGTGCACCGGGGACAGACACGGAGACGGCACAGTCTCTACGTCGTAAGACCTTGGATGACGAAGAGCATTTTAAAAATGACATCCTAGAATTACGCTCTTACCTTGAAGGGACAAATACGGTCCACGCCTATCCTGGTGAAGGTCAAGACATTCCCTTTTACATCTTAGGTTCAAGTACAAAAAGCGCTCTTTTAGCAGCGCAACTAGGGCTTCCTTATGTATTTGCAGGGCACTTTGCTCCGCAAATGATGGAGGAGGCGCTGAGCCTTTACCGCCTGCGCTTTCAACCGTCAAAATACCTAGAGCAACCTTACGCCGCTCTAGGCGCTAACGTCATCATGGCAGATACGCAAAAAGAAGCGGACTATCTTGCCACCACGCAAACGCAAGCCTTTGTTGACATCGTGACGGGGCAACAAAGAAACCTTTGCCCGCCTGTCAAGGACAGCGAGACGGTTTGGAAAAATCTCTCCGACTCCAAGCACGCTCCGCATTTTGGACCAGTTGCTTTTAGCCAAGACACCTTTATCAGTCAAGAAAAGAAAATCGTTGAGCGTATGTCAGAGCTCACTCTTATCGGCGACAAAAAGAGTGTCTACAGTCAATTGCTAGCGCTTAAAATGCGTGTCCCAATTGACGAACTGATAGTAGCGACTTATGTTTATGACGAAACCGCACAGCACCATTCCTTTGAACTTCTCGCTGAGTTGGCAAAGGAAAAAGCGATTTAAGTAAAGCAAGAAAGGCGATTATGACAGCATTTATTTGGGATTTGGATGGGACGTTGATTGACTCTTATGAAGCCATCATCGAGGCGCTCGAGGTGACTTATAGAGCTTTTGATTTTCAAGATTGGGACAAAGAGGCTATTCATGCTTATATCCTAAAAGAGTCTGTAGGGCAGCTTTTGGAGAAGAAAGCTGGGGAAACGGGCACTTCTTTAGCGCAGCTAAAAGCCTTTTTCAACGACGAGCAGACCAAGCGTGATGATAAAATCAAGCTCTTACCATCCAGCAAAGAAGCGCTAGCTTTTGCAGACAAAGAAGGTATCCAGCAGTTTATGTACACGCACAAGGGGGCGAGTACGCAGGCTGTTTTAGAGGATTTGGGCATTAAGAGCTATTTCACCGAGATTTTGACGGGTGTTTCTGGCTTTGAGCGCAAACCCCATCCAGAGGGCGTTTACTATCTCATGGACAAATACAAGCTCAATCCTCATGACACCTACTACATCGGTGACCGTAAGCTAGATGTTGAGGTGGCAAAAAATGCTGGCATTGGCTCGATTAACCTCACTCAAGAGAGCAGTCCTATCAATCAAAAAATCCAAGATTTACGAGATCTTGAGACCTTATTTGCCAAATAATCAAAAAAATCATCGGAAACGGTGATTTTTCTGTTGACAAAAAAAGTCTTAGGATATATAATAGCCAAAGATAAAAAATATCCTAGGAAATGAGGTAAGGAAAATGACAACAATCGTAATGTTAGGTGGAAATGGTTATATCGGACGTCACACGACTATGAAATGGCTGGAAAAAGACAGCACAGCGCAGTTTTACGTGCTCTCACGCTCTGGCAAAAACAGATTGGTTGACCCACGAGTGCACACGCTAAAGGCGGATGTGTCTGACTATCAGTCTGTTGAGAGCGTCTTGCCAGACAAGGTCGACTATATCGTGGACTTTGTCGGACGCCCAGAAAAAGACCCAGAAGTCTTTAAGCAGGTCAATAACAAACCTGCAGAGGTCATGCAAAAAATCGCTGAAGAAAAAGGAGCGAAGGCTATGGGATTTGTCGGTGGAACCTTTGGTCCAAAATCCTTTGTCAATGGAAAAAAAGCCATTATGCAAGACCTTCAAAAAAGCTCAGTCCGCCTAGAAGTAGTAGAGCCAACGGTCGTTTACGGAGCAGACCGCAATGACGCTATCAGTAAAATGGTGCCACTCTTGAAAGTGTTCGGCGTTTTCTTCAAACAAATGAAACCAGTCACTGTTGACGCAGTCGTAAGCGAGTTGGTCGCAAAATTAACGAGGTAATCATGACAAAACGAGTTATTGTAGAAGAGACGATTAAAGCGCCGCTGGCTGAGACTTTTGACTGGTTTTACAAGTCAGAGCATTTCATCAAGTCACCTATTGTCTTTCGCTCCAGTTGGCGAGGGGAAAAGCACCGAGCGGGCACTAGACGAGACATCGTCATGATAGCAGGCTGGTACTCTGAGGAAATCACGGCTGTAGAAAAAGACAAGTTCATCCAGTACAGGGTGGTCAAGTCTGTACCAAGCGTTCGGCAGGATTTCACAGAGATTGCCTTTGAGGAGACATCATCAGGCACCAAGGTCACTTGGACTATTGACGTTGATGTCCCGCTTCCTCTGCTGAATAAGCCGATGACGGGCTTTGCTGGGCAAATGGCAAAGACGCTTTATCGGACGATTTTAAAAGCGGGCAAGGAGGAGCTGGAAAATGAAGATAAATAAAAGCGTTGAGCAGGGCATTTATGTACTTTTGATGATGGCACTGCAAAAAGAGCACGCCCCTGTCAAGAGCCATGTGCTCAGCCAGATTTTAGGGGTGTCTGACTCCTATCTCAAAAAGATTTTGATGAAGCTAGGAAAAGCGCAGCTGGTCGTCTCCAGTGCCAACAAGCACGGAGGCTACAGGCTGGCTCGTCCTATCACTGATGTGAGCCTAGCAGATGTCCTGATGGCGCTAGACGATGACAAGACTATTACTTTTAAGCACTTGTCGCAGGCTATCTTTGATGACAAACAGCATGTCAAAGAAGGTGAAGACAAGATTTTAAAAGCGCTAGAAGCAGGTCAGGCAGCTTTCTATCAAGAAGCCAGCAAGCTCAAACTCTCTGAGCTTCTACACGAGTACGCCTATGAGTCAGGTGTTTTTGACTGGGAAAAGCGTCTGGATGACGCTGATTAGCCAAGTGTTTTCTTTTTTGATATAATGTAATCTATGGTCAAATCATATTCAAAAAATGCAAATCACAACATGCGTCGTCCTGTGGTCAAAGAGGAGATTGTCAGCTTCATGCGGGAGCGCCAGCAGCAAAATACCGGCTTTCTAGCAGAGTTAGAGGCTTTTGCCAAGCATGAAAATATCCCTATCATCCCGCACGAGACGGTGGCTTATTTTCGTTTGTTACTGCAGACTTTGCAGCCCAAAAACATCCTTGAAATCGGGACTGCCATCGGTTTTTCAGCCCTTTTGATGGCAGATAATGCACCAAATGCGCACATCACAACGATTGACCGCAATCCTGAGATGATTGACTTTGCCAAGGAAAACTTTGCCAAGTATGATACTAGACAACAGATCACCTTGCTAGAAGGCGATGCGGCAGAAGTGCTGGGTGAGCTTGAGGGTTCTTATGACTTTGTTTTCATGGACTCTGCCAAGTCCAAGTACATCATTTTTTTGCCAGAAATTCTAAAGCGTATGCCTGTTGGTGGTGTGTTGGTGCTTGATGATATTTTCCAAGGCGGGGATGTGGCAAAGCCTATCCTTGAGGTGCGTAGAGGTCAGCGGACTATTTACCGAGGTTTGCAGCGTTTGTTTGACGCCACTTTGGACAATCCTGACCTGACAGCGTCCCTTGTGCCACTGGGCGATGGACTACTCATCCTGCGTAAAAACAAAGAGGACGTTATTCTACCAGAAAATTAAGCATGTTTTAAGAAATTATGGTATAATGAGTAAGATTAGTGTATGTTATTACTAATACACGCTTGTATCTTATCGATTAAGGAGACATATCTAACAATGAAAAAAAGCCGTAAAATCGCAGCTGGTCTCGTAACCTTATTGTCCGTAGCTACACTTGCAGCCTGCTCATCGTCATCAAAAGATTCATCTGTTATCACGATGAAAGGTGACACGATTACTGTTTCAGACGTCTACAATCAAGTCAAAAACAATTCAGCAACACAGCAAGCTGTGCTCACATTGACACTTCAACGTGTGCTTCAAGACCAATACGGTGACAAGGTCAGCGATAAAAAAGTCAGCGAAGCTTACAACAAAGTCGCTGAACAATACGGGACGTACTTCTCTGCCATCCTTGCGCAACAAGGTTTGACAACAGAAACCTACAAGCAACAACTGCGTGTGCAATTGCTCGTTGAAGCAGCAGTAGATGCCGCAGCGAAAAAGGAATTAACCACTAAAAACTATAAAGCCGCTTTCAAGAACTATGTGCCTGACACTAAGATTGAAGTCATCAAGCTAGACTCTGAAGATACAGCCAAGTCAGTCCTTGAAGAAGCTAAAAAAGACGGCGCTGATTTTGCAAGTATCGCAAAAGAAAAGACCACTGCGTCTGACAAAAAATACAAATACACTGTCAACTCAGCAACGACAAGCTCTACCTTACCATCAGCTGTATTGAGCGCTGCTTTGTCACAAGACGTGAACAGTGTGTCTGATGTTATCACCGTTACTGGCTCAAGCAGTTCATCTTACTATATCGTCAAAGTGACAGGTCGTGAGACGAAGAAATCAAACTGGAAAGACTATAAGAGCCAGTTGAAACAAGTCATCTTGAACGAGAAGAAATCAGACCAAAGCTTCCAAAACCAAGTCATCTCAAATGCACTTAAGAAAGCTAACGTTAAGGTGAAAGATTCTGCCTTTAGCAGTATCATGTCTGCTTACATCAACAACAGCTCAAGCAGTTCATCATCTTCATCATCTTCATCATCTTCATCAAGTTCTTCAAGCAGTTCAAGCTCATCAAGTAGCTCATCATCTTCAAGCGAAGCAAGTTCAGAAGCTAGCTCAACAGAAGAAAGCAGCTCAGCTTCTGAGTAATCAGACTTTCACTTGACCTAAGACCTAAAAGACAGTATAATAAAAAAGGATTTGACGCTTAAATCCCTATCAAGAGGATACTTTCAAACACTGGATTCAGAAAATTGGCGGTTGCTGCGAGCCAAGGACAGTGGAGAGTTGGCTACTTGATAGTCATAATTAAAGACAAATGAGAATGACAAGTTCATTGAATGAAGGTGGTACCGCGGTTTTTCGCCCTTCGTGAGATGACTTGTCTTTTTTGAGGTGATGTTATGGTAAAATGTTTTCGGATACAAGAAAAAGTCCTGTCCCTAGGTGGTCGCTTTGCTATCTATGACCAGTCAGGAGAAGTCGCTTACGAAGTTGAGGGGAGCTTTTTGAGACTTCCTAAAACCTTTACCATCTATGATACCAGCGGACAGGTGGTCAGTCGACTTGAAAAGCACATGGTGTCTCTGCTGCCTAAGTTTGACGTTATTCTGCAAAATGGCAGGACATTTACCATCCAAAAGGACTGGTCGCTCTTTAAACCGCACTATAGCATTGAAGCGCTAGGACTTGAGGTTGAGGGCAATTTTTGGGAGATGGACTTTAGGCTGTTAGCAAATGGCACAGAAGTCGCTACTATCTCACAAGAATGGCTGCGCCTGACATCAACCTACAATATCACTGTCTATGACGACAGCTATGCTGACTTGGTGATTTCACTGGTTATTGCTATCGACTATGTGAAAGAACTCGAAAATGCTGCAAACTAATGTGTACAAGAAGAAAGGATATATGATTTTATGAAACAAATGACAAGCGCTCAAGTGCGCCAGATGTGGTTGGATTTTTGGAAATCAAAAGGACACAGTGTAGAGCCATCGGCTAACCTCGTCCCTGTCAATGACCCAACTCTTCTGTGGATTAACTCTGGGGTTGCGACACTGAAAAAATATTTTGACGGCTCTGTTGTCCCTGAAAATCCACGTATCACCAATGCCCAAAAAGCTATCCGTACCAACGACATTGAAAATGTCGGAAAAACAGCTCGCCACCATACCATGTTTGAAATGCTTGGAAACTTCTCTGTTGGTGATTATTTCCGTGACGAAGCCATTGCTTGGGGCTATGAATTGCTGACTAGCCCTGAGTGGTTTGGTTTTCCAAAGGACAAGCTCTACATGACCTATTATCCAGATGACAAGGACTCTTACAACCGCTGGATTGAGATGGGAGTTGAGCCTAGTCATTTGATTCCGATTGAGGACAATTTCTGGGAAATCGGTGCTGGACCTTCTGGACCAGATACAGAGATTTTCTTTGACCGTGGTGAAGAGTTTGACCCAGACAATATCGGTATCCGTCTCTTAGCAGAAGACATCGAAAACGACCGCTATATCGAAATCTGGAACATCGTATTGTCACAGTTCAATGCTGACCCATCTGTACCACGTAGTGAGTACAAGGAATTGCCACACAAAAATATTGATACGGGCGCTGGTTTGGAGCGTTTGGTTGCTGTCATCCAAGGGGCTAAGACCAACTTTGAGACTGACCTTTTCATGCCGATTATCCGTGAGATTGAAAAACTTTCAGGTAAGACCTATGATCCAGATGGCGACAACATGAGCTTTAAGGTCATTGCTGACCACATCCGCTCACTTGCCTTTGCCATCGGTGACGGGGCGCTTCCTGGAAATGAAGGACGTGGCTATGTGCTTCGTCGTCTGCTTCGTCGTGCCGTTATGCATGGACGTCGTCTCGGTATCAAGGACACTTTCCTCTATAAGCTCGTTCCAACTGTTGGGCAAATCATGGAAAGCTACTATCCAGAAGTGCTTGAAAAACGTGATTTCATTGAAAAGATTATCAAGCGTGAAGAGGAAACCTTTGCTCGTACTATCGACGCTGGCTCAAACATGCTAGATGATTTGCTAGCTGAGCTCAAGGCTGAAAACAAAGACACACTGGATGGCAAAAATATCTTTAAACTCTATGATACCTACGGTTTCCCAGTTGAGTTGACAGAGGAGTTGGCTGAGGACGCTGGCTTTAAGATTGACCACGAAGGGTTTGAAAAAGCCATGAAAGAACAGCAAGAGCGTGCTCGTGCAAGTGTCGTCAAAGGTGGCTCTATGGGTATGCAAAACGAAACCCTATCAGGTATCACAGAGCCTTCAAGCTTTGACTACGAGCGTCAAGAGCTTGACGCCAAACTTTCTGTTATCGTCGCTGACAATGAACGCACAGAGATGGTCTCTGAAGGCGAAGCGATTCTCGTCTTTGACCAAACACCATTCTACGCTGAAATGGGTGGACAAGTAGCTGACCACGGTGTCATCCAAAATGCCAAGGGTGAGCTGGTTGCTCAAGTGACTGACGTTCAAAAAGCACCAAACGGTCAAGCCCTTCACACAGTAGAAGTGCGTGCGTCACTAGCTGTTGGGGAAACTTATCATCTTGTTATTGACAAGACACGCCGTCAACGTGTCATGAAAAACCACACAGCAACGCACCTGCTCCACGCTGCGCTGCACAATGTCATCGGACAACACGCTACACAGGCAGGTTCTCTCAATGAAGCTGAGTTCCTACGCTTTGACTTTACCCACTTCGAAGCAGTAAGCGCAGATGAGCTCAAGCGTATCGAGCGTGAAGTCAATGAAAAAATCTGGGAAGCTATCCCTGTAGTTACTATCGAAACAGATATTGACACCGCTAAGGGCATGGGAGCTATGGCGCTCTTTGGTGAAAAATACGGCAAAGATGTCCGTGTCGTGACTATCGGTGACTACTCTATCGAGCTTTGTGGTGGTACCCATGTTGGCAACACCTCTGAAATCGGTATCTTCAAGATTGTCAAAGAAGAAGGTATCGGCTCTGGTACACGTCGTATCCTTGCAGTGACTGGTCGTGAAGCTTACATGGCATTCCGTGAAGAAGAGGAAGCGCTAAAAGAAATCGCACAAACCCTCAAAGCACCACAATTGCAACAAGTACCAAGCAAAGTCGCAACACTTCAAGAGCAAGTGCACAAACTGCAAAAAGAAAACACAAGCTTGAAAGAAAAAGCTGCAGCTGCCGCAGCTGGCGATATCTTCAAAGACGTCAAAGAAGCTGCAGGCAAACGCTACATCGCTAGTCAAGTTTCTGTATCAGACGCTGGTGCGCTCCGTACTTTTGCGGACAATTGGAAACAAAAAGACTACTCTGATGTGCTTGTTTTAGCTGCAGCTATTGGTGACAAGGTCAATGTCCTTGTGGCAAGCAAATCAAGTGATGTTCACGCTGGTAACCTCATCAAGACCCTTGCGCCAATCGTGAGCGGTCGTGGTGGCGGTAAGCCAGACATGGCAATGGCAGGCGGTAGCGACGCATCCGCTATCGACAAACTCCTTGCCGCAGTGGGCGACAATCTCTAATACATGAAAAACGAACCTCGTGTTCGTTTTTTTCTGTCTCTAATGACAAAAATCGTTAGATTTTTGACAAATATCCTTGTCAAAATGACAGTGATGTGTTACAATAAAAGTATGGAAAACGATTACAAGAAAAAGGAGAAAGTCTATGGGATCTTTGGGATGGATGATGTTATCGTTTTTGGTTCTGGTTTTCATTGTTTACTATGCAGATAACCAGAACAAGATGAAGCGATTGCAAAAGCAGGTTAAGCGTTTAGCTGCAGGAGAGAAAGGAGTCAATGAAATGTCAGTATTATTACAAGAATTTGTCGGAAAGAAGTGTGTTATTGTCTTAGATGATTCAATAACAGGACTTGATAATTGGATTTTAGAAGCTTATGATGAGCAGTGGGCGAAGTTGACACGAGAAACAAAAAAAGGTCAGAAAGTAAAACTCATCCGTGTTGATGACATCAAGACTATTCAAGACTATTGATTATGCGTGAGCGCTTGGTGCGAGCGTTAAAAGACGAGGAGGTGTCGCTAGATGTTGCAAAATCGTCTGAAAGAACTACGGGCTAGAGAGGGGATCAATCAGACTAAAATGGCGCAGCTTGCCGGTGTTTCACGGCAGACCGTCAGCCTGATTGAGCGGGGTGAGTACACGCCGTCGGTTCTGATTGCCCTAAAGATAGCACAGGTTTTTAAGGAGCCACTGGAGAGAGTATTTTGGTTAACGGAGGAAAAGGAAGATGAAAACAGCGAAGAAACAGCCAAATAGCTGGTTGAGACTGGTCAAGCAGTTGCTTATCGGAGGGATTTCAGGACTCGTTTTAGGCGGTGTGACAGGATTTTTATTGGCGTATTTTAGATACCACGAAAGCCCTTCTATCAGCTCAGAAGACGTGCTGATGGTCGTCTCCACTTTGTTTCGTGTGACTTATGTTGTTCTGACTGTGCTAGCTGCCATTTTTCTCTATCTAGCAGCTAGAGACATGAAGGTGTACAGTAATTGTGAGGATGATGAGGCGAGCGATACGCTCTATCGTAGGCTCAACCGCAGATTTGCTTATGGTACAACAGCAAGTGGCAGTGCGAGTATCCTAGCTCTTGTGAGCTTAGTAACGTCCTTTCGTATCGTTCCAAGTGCAGGTGATGTTGACCTGCAAATCATGCTTGTCGATTTTGTCGGGCTTATTGTAGCAGGTGGACTTCAAGCCTACTCCTTACATCTTTATCGGAAATTCCGTGGCATTAGTATGTCTCTATTTCCAACATTGAAAGAAATAAAAGCCAATGCACTGCAGCAAGACGAAGCGGAGCTCCAAGCCAACTATAAAATCAGCTTTGATATTGTCATGGGATTGAGCGGTATTGTCTTACCAACGCTTTATGTCATTTTGATGGTACTATCATTTTTTACAGGTCAGGTGCAGATTGTGGGGCTCTGTGTCGCTGTTGTGATTCACCTTTATATCTTTATCATGCAGATTAAGATGGTCAATGACTTTTACAAATAAAAAAGCCAACTCTTAGCAGTTGGCTTTTTAGCTAGTCGACCTCAAACAATCGAGGGTAAGATAGGATTAAAACGGTTAAGCAGATAGCGACAATGACCCATGTGGCGAGTCCGGCAGGAACGTTTACTGTTACAGAGTACCAGACAGCGCTCATGCCTTTTGGCGCATAAGACCCCCAAAAGAGAAAGCCAGCCACAAAGTGAAAGAAATAGCGCACAGCACAGGCGATAAAAGAAGCCAAATAAGCCGTTGCAAGAGCTTTAACTTTTTGCTGTGCTTTTAGTTGTTTCTGAAAACGATTAGCAAAAAGCCCTGCAAGTCCCATAACCGTAAAGGCGATGAGGTACTCGATAACGACTTGGCTAAGACTGAGATAGTAGACTTTTCCAAGGACAAAGTGCAAGAGCCCCCAGATAAAACCACTGACCAAACCATACTTGAGTCCACGACGTAGGCTGAGAAAGACCAAAGGAATAGCTCCAAAAGATGGCGTCACCCATGACGCAAAGTCAGGGATGAAAGATAAAACCATAGCCAGAGCGGCAAAGAGAGCTGCCTCGATGAGGGCTCTGCTGTTCGATGATGTTGACATAAAAACTCCTCTCAAATCAGAAAGGAGTTTTGTGTCTTGCGTTCAAATGATGTATTTAACCGTCAATGTCACAATCCCTACGCTCGTCCTAACGAGATCAGGTTAGAGGATTTCGCAAATGCGATCTCAGCTCAAGGCACTCCTTTGTGATATGTAATTGTTTACATTCTATCATGAAAGCGCAAACTTGTCAACTAGCTTGTTTTAGTCTAGTCCATATAGGTAGTCGCTATCTGTCATCGCCTCAACAGTACCAAGGAGATAGCCATTGCCGACTTGAGAGAAGAAGTCGTGGTTTGATGTTCCTGTTGAGATACCGTTCATGACGATAGGATTGACATCGTTTGCTGTGTCAGGAAAGAGGGGGTCTTGCCCTAAGTTCATGAGGGCTTTGTTGGCATTGTAGCGTAGGAAGGTCATGACCTCCTCAGTCCAGCCGACAGCGTCGTAGAGTGTATGGGTGTATTTTTCCTCGTTTTCATAGAGTTGGTAGAGGAGGTCGTACATCCACTCACGAAAGGCGTCTTGTTCTTCCTCTGATAGCTCGTTAAAGCCCAGCTGGAACTTGTAGCCGATGTAGGTGCCGTGCACAGACTCGTCACGGATGATGAGCTTGATGATTTCAGCGACATTGGCGAGTTTGTTATTGCCCAGATAGTAAAGAGGGGTGAAAAAGCCAGAGTAGAAAAGGAAAGTTTCAAGATAGGTAGAAGCGACCTTTTTCTGGAGGGCGTCACCGTTTTGGTAAATGTCGTTGATGATACGTGCTTTTTCTTGCAGGTATTCGTTGTTATTAGTCCACTCAAAGATGTCTTCGATTTCAGACTTGGTGTTTAGGGTTGAAAAGATAGATGAGTAAGATTTGGCGTGTACAGACTCCATAAACTGGATGTTGTTGAGGACAGCTTCTTCGTGCGGTGTGCGAACGTCTGCTCGGATAGCTTCGACACCAGACTCAGACTGCATGGTGTCAAGCAAAGTCAAGCCCCCAAAGACTTTTCCAACCAAGTCCTTTTCAACATCTGAGAGCTTGCGCCAGTCGTCAAGGTCATTAGACAGAGGGATACGAGTATCCAACCAAAATTGCTCGGTCAGCTTTTCCCATGTCGACTTGTCGATAACGTCTTCGATTTCATTCCAGTTAATGGCTTCATAGTAAGTAGGCATTGTATTCTCCTTTGGTTAAAACATGGTACGACCAGACTTGGTATCTACGATAACTTCTTGGATACTATCCCAGTGTTCAACGATTTTGCCCTTAGTATCAAAGCGGAAAAAATCCATAGTGATGTATTCTTTATTGTCAGGTGCGCCCCAAACTTGGTGTGTATGGAGAGCGACAAGGTCGTCTTGAGCAATAGCACGCAAGAAACGCACAGACTTATCAGGATATTCTCTTTGCATGCGATTGAAATAATCAATAAACCCTTGTTTGCCGTCTGCTACAAGCGGATTGTGCTGAAAGTAGTCGTCTCCAACATAATCGTGAACCGCTTTTTCAGGATTACCCTCAAAAGCCATTTTATAAAACTGGATAGCTGTTTTTTTGTTTTCGAGTGGTGTCATGGTGTACCTCCTGTGCTGCTAGATAACGCAAGATTCACATTGATTGGCGCCAACTTCATCGCCATCATCGGTATAGGTGCGGATGTAGTAGATAGACTTGACCCCTTTGTTAAAGGCATAGTTGCGCAAAATAGAGAGGTCACGTGTGGTTTGTTTTGTTTGCGTTTTCCACTCGTAGAGCCCTTCAGGAATCTCGCTACGCAAGAACAAAGTCAGAGACAAGCCTTGGTCGACATGCTCTGTCGCAGCAGCGTAGACATCAATCACCTTACGCATGTCCATGTCATAGGCAGAAGTATAGTAAGGAATGGTGTCTGTTGACAAACCATAGGCGGGATAGTAGATTTTACCGATTTTCTTTTCTTGGCGCTCCTCGATACGCTGTGTAATCGGATGAAGCGAAGCCGATACATCGTTGATGTAGCTGATAGAGCCGTTTGGTGCGACAGCTAGGCGATTTTGGTGGTAAAGTCCATCTGCCATAACCGCATCACGTAGAGCCATCCAATCTTTTGCTTGTGGGATGAAGTGGTCTTTAAAGAGCTCTTTGACGAGGTCTGACTGTGGCACAAAGTTACCTGTGATGTATTTGTCAAAGTAAGAGCCGTTAGCGTAGTCAGAGTTTTCAAAGCCGACAAAGCTGGTCTTACGCTCACGAGCGATTTGATTAGACTCGACCAGTGTCCAGTAGTTCATCAACATAAAGTAGATATTGGTAAACTCGATAGACTCTTTACTGCCGTAGTGGATGTGATTTTTAGCAAAGTAAGAATGCAGCCCCATTGCCCCAAGTCCGATAGTGTGCGCTTGGCTGTTACCGTTTTTGATAGTCGGCACTGCTTCGATGTTTGAGCTATCTGTGACAAAGGTCAGCGCACGTGTCATGGTTCTGATAGAGCGCCCAAAGTCAGGCGAGGTCATCATATTGACGACGTTTGTAGAGCCGAGGTTACATGAGATGTCTGTTCCCATGACTTCGTATTCTTGTGCGTCATTGATAAGGCTAGGCTTTTGCACTTGAAGTACTTCAGAACAGAGGTTAGACATGATGATTTTCCCGTCAATCGGATTGTGGCGGTTAGCCGTGTCAATATTGATGATGTAAGGATAGCCAGACTCTTGTTGGAGTTTTGAGATTTCTGTTTCTAAATCACGTGCCTTGATTTTAGTTTTGACGATGTTTGGATTAGCCACCATCTCGTCGTATTTGGCAGTGATGTCGATGTAGTTGTAAGGCACACCATACTCACGCTCAATAGAGTAAGGGCTAAAGAGATACATATCAGCGTCTTTACGCACCAACTCGTAAAACTTATCTGGTACGGTAATTCCTAGAGACAAGGTCTTGACACGTACTTTTTCATCGGCATTTTCCTTTTTAGTAGAGAGGAAGTTGAGAATATCTGGGTGAAAGACATCAAGATAAACCGCACCAGCTCCTTGGCGTTGCCCCAACTGGTTAGAATAGGAAAAGCTATCCTCAAAGAGTTTCATAACTGGCACCACACCAGAAGCCGCTCCAGCATAGCCCTTGATAGGAGCGCCAGCTTCACGCAGATTGCTAAGGGAAATCCCAACACCACCACCGATACGAGACAATTGCAGAGCAGAGTTGATAGAGCGCCCAATAGCATTCATATCGTCAGTCACTTGGATAAGAAAACAAGAGACAAACTCGCCACGACGGCTACGCCCAGCATTTAAAAAGCTAGGTGTCGCTGGTTGATAGCGTTGGTTAATCATCTCAATCGCCAAATCATGCGCTAACGCTTCATTGCCATCAGCAAAGTAGAGAGCGTTGAAAAGCACACGGTCTTCGATACTTTCTAGATAGTAATTGCCATCATTGGTCTTTAGCGCATACTGCTGGTAAAACTTGTAGGCAGCCATAAAGGACTTGAAGCGGAACTTATGCTCTTTTAGTTCTTGTGCGAGCTTTTCGATAAAGGCTGGTGTGTATTTCTTGATAAAAGCACTCTCGATATAGTCATGCTCGATAAGATAGTTGATTTTATCTGTAATCGTGTCAAAAGGCATGGTGTTAGGCTCTACATTTTCAACAAAAAATGCCTGCAAGGCTTCTTTGTCTTTATGAAGTGGGATTTGCCCATTGACAGGACGATTGATTTCATTATTTAGGCGAAAATATGAGACGTCGCCCAAGTTTTTTAAGCTCATAGGATTTCCTTTTTCTATTTAAAATGTTGTTTAGAGAATTTCTTTTAGTTTACTTGGTTGGAAACCAGAAAAACGAACATCACCTGCTTCGATGACAGGGACGGCTTTAAAGCCAAGGTTGACAAGGTATTCAATCTTTTCAGGATGTTCATCAACATTGATTTCTTCAAAGTCAGCTCCATTTTGCTCCAAAAATTTCTTTGTCATTTTGCATTGCATGCAGTTATTTTTTGAAAATAGCGTAATCTTAGCCATAAACAGTCTCCTTTGAAATTTTGTACCTTCTTAGCATAGCCCAATATAGACAAAAATGCAAGCTTTTTATTTTGAAAGACACAAGATATAGTATTGCAATTATTTTTCAAAAACTAAATATTGGGATTTTTAATCTTTTTTAAACCAAAATAGAGAAATCCAATCTTTTTTAGGATTCATTCTACGAAAAAGACTGGAAATGACTTTCAAAAAAGCGCTTTTTTCTGTTAGATAGTTGCTAAAAAATGAGGAAATGAAAAAGAAAATAAAGGAGAATAAAAGCGCTGTAAAGTCAGTGTTTTAAAGGGCTTAGCAAATTCTCTGAAAATAAGATAGACAGCTTTGAAATTTTAATCTTGAAAATCAAATCATATTGTGCTATAATCTCTAGTTGTAAGGGTTATCATCTCGATAATTCAAAAATTTACAAATTATTTATAAAGGAGAATCCAATTATGGCTTCAAAAGATTTCCACATTGTTGCAGAAACAGGTATCCACGCACGTCCAGCAACTTTGCTTGTTCAAACTGCTAGCAAATTTGCTTCAGATATCACTCTTGATTACAAAGGTAAAGCAGTAAACCTTAAATCTATCATGGGTGTTATGAGCCTTGGTGTTGGTCAAGGTGCAGATGTTACTATCTCTGCTGAAGGTGCTGACGCTGACGATGCTCTTGCAGCTATCGAAGAAACAATGACAAAAGAAGGATTGGCATAAGATGACAGAAATGCTTAAAGGAATTGCGGCATCTGACGGTGTTGCTGTTGCTAAAGCATATCTACTCGTTCAACCGGATTTGTCATTTGAGACTGTTACAGTTGAAGATACAAATGCAGAAGAAGCTCGCCTAGATGCAGCATTAAAAGCATCACAGGACGAGCTTTCTGTTATCCGTGAGAAAGCAGTAGAAAGCCTTGGCGAAGAAGCAGCGGCTGTCTTTGATGCTCACTTGATGGTTCTTGCTGACCCAGAGATGATTGGTCAGATTAAAGAAACAATTCGTGCAAAACAAGTCAACGCAGAAAGCGGACTTAAAGAAGTAACAGACATGTTCATCACGATTTTTGAAGGCATGGATGACAATCCATACATGCAAGAACGTGCTTCAGATATTCGTGACGTGGCTAAGCGTGTCTTGGCGCACTTGCTCGGTGCTAAATTGCCAAACCCAGCGACTATCGACGAAGAGTCTATCGTTATCGCTCACGATTTGACACCATCAGATACAGCACAATTAAACAAAAAGTTTGTTAAAGCATTCGTAACCAATATCGGAGGACGTACAAGTCACTCTGCTATCATGGCACGTACGCTTGAAATTGCAGCTGTTCTTGGTACAAACGACATCACAGAACGTGTGAAAGACGGTGATATTGTTGCTGTTAACGGTATCACAGGTGATGTGATTATCAACCCAACAGATGAGCAAATCGCTGAATTTAAAGCAGCTGGTGAAGCTTACGCTAAACAAAAGGCAGAATGGGCACTTCTTAAAGATGCTAAAACCGTAACAGCTGACGGCAAACACTTTGAACTTGCAGCCAACATCGGTACACCAAAAGACGTTGAAGGTGTTAACGCTAATGGTGCTGAAGCTGTTGGTCTTTACCGTACAGAGTTCCTCTACATGGACTCTCAAGATTTCCCAACAGAAGATGAGCAATACGAAGCTTACAAGGCTGTTCTTGAAGGTATGAACGGTAAACCAGTTGTTGTCCGTACAATGGACATCGGTGGTGACAAGGAACTTCCTTACTTTGACCTTCCAAAAGAAATGAACCCATTCCTTGGTTTCCGTGCCCTTCGTATCTCTATCTCTGAAACTGGAAATCAAATGTTCCGTACACAACTTCGTGCCCTTCTTCGTGCTTCTGTACACGGTCAATTGCGTATCATGTTCCCAATGGTAGCGCTTCTAAAAGAATTCCGTGCAGCAAAAGCTATCTTTGAAGAAGAAAAAGCAAACCTTAAAGCTGAAGGTGTAGCGGTTTCAGATGATATCCAAGTTGGTATCATGATTGAAATCCCAGCAGCAGCTATGCTTGCGGACCAATTTGCAAAAGAAGTTGACTTCTTCTCAATCGGTACAAACGACCTTATCCAGTACACAATGGCTGCAGACCGTATGAACGAACAAGTGTCATACCTCTACCAACCATACAACCCATCTATCCTTCGTTTGATTAACAACGTTATCAAAGCAGCTCACGCTGAAGGCAAATGGGCTGGTATGTGTGGTGAAATGGCTGGTGACCAAACTGCTGTGCCACTTCTTGTGGGTATGGGACTTGATGAGTTCTCAATGTCAGCAACATCAGTTCTTCGTACACGTAGCTTGATGAAGAAACTAGATACTAAGAAAATGGAAGAATACGCTAACCGTGCGCTTACAGAATGCTCAACAATGGAAGAAGTTATTGAGCTTGGTAAAGAATACGTTAACGTTGACTAATTCCTATTAAGATACTTAATCGTTTGATTAAGTGTCTTTTTTTATCTTTTGCTTGAAGGAAATGAGTTTAGACATGCTTTAACGCTTTAAGAATTAGTCAAGAAGAATTTTTTCAAAATTTTCAGACTTTTTCTGTAGTAAATCGTTGCTAATTTCCTAAAAAATGATAAAATAGGAATTAACTTATATTAGGAGGATTGACTTTTGACTAAAGCTTATAAAAACTATGTCAACGGCGAGTGGAAACTTTCAGAGGAATCTATCGAAATTTTTGCCCCAGCAACTGGCGAATCACTAGGGACTGTCCCTGCAATGACAACTGCAGAGGTAGATGAGGTTTATGCGAAAGCAAAAGCTGCACAACCAGCTTGGCGTGCACTTTCATATGTTGAGCGTGCGGCTTACCTTCACAAAGTAGCAGACATCTTGGTTCGTGACGCTGAAAAAATCGGTGCGGTCTTGTCTAAAGAAATCGCTAAAGGCTATAAATCTGCAGTCAGCGAAGTGATTCGTACAGCAGAAATCATCAACTACGCTGCCGAAGAAGGGCTTCGTATGGAGGGTGAAGTGCTTGAAGGTGGTAGCTTTGAAGCCGCAAGCAAGAACAAAATTGCTATTGTACGTCGTGAGCCTGTTGGACTTGTCCTTGCCATCTCACCATTCAACTACCCAATCAATTTAGCAGGATCCAAGATTGCTCCTGCCCTTATCTCAGGAAACGTTGTTGCCCTTAAACCACCAACGCAAGGTTCTATTTCAGGACTTCTTCTAGCAGAAGCATTTGCAGAAGCTGGTCTTCCAGCAGGTGTCTTTAATACCATTACTGGTCGTGGTTCTGTCATCGGTGACTACATCGTTGAGCACGAAGCAGTTAACTTCATCAACTTCACAGGTTCAACACCAATCGGTGAGCGTATTGGAAAATTGGCTGGTATGCGTCCAATCATGCTTGAATTGGGTGGTAAAGACTCAGCTATCGTCCTTGAAGACGCTGACCTTGACTTGACAGCTAAAAACATCATCGCAGGTGCCTTTGGTTACTCAGGTCAACGTTGTACAGCCGTTAAGCGTGTCTTGGTCATGGACTCTGTAGCAGACGAGTTGGTTGAAAAAATCCGTCAACAAGTGCTTGACCTAACCATCGGTAATCCAGAAGATGACGCTGATATCACACCACTTATTGACAAGAACGCTGCTGACTTTGTTGAAGGACTTATCAATGATGCTAGCGACAAGGGAGCTGAAGCACTTACTGAAATCAAACGTGAAGGCAACCTTATCTGCCCAGTCTTGTTTGATAAAGTCACTACAGATATGCGCCTTGCTTGGGAAGAGCCATTTGGTCCAGTCCTTCCAATCATCCGTGTGAAATCTGTCGAAGAAGCTATCGAAATTTCAAACAAATCAGAATACGGACTTCAAGCGTCTGTATTTACCAACAACTTCCCACTTGCCTTCAAGATTGCTGGTCAACTTGAGGTGGGAACAGTTCACATCAACAACAAAACACAACGTGGTACAGACAACTTCCCATTCTTGGGAGCTAAGAAGTCTGGTGCTGGTGTTCAAGGGGTTAAATACTCTATCGAAGCTATGACTAGCGTCAAATCTGTTGTTTTTGACATCGCAAAATAAGAGAACAAACAAAAAGAACTTTGCATGCAAGGTTCTTTTTGTTATTCCATTATATTTTTGAAGAATTTTACAGAAATTTAAGTTGTTTGCCCTCAAATTATGCTACAATATTTTTATACTATGATAATGGGGGATTTGTATGAAGCTACAAACCAATGCAAGACAATTACAGGGTACTATTAGAGTGCCAGGGGATAAATCCATCAGCCACCGCTCTATCATGTTTGGGAGTATAGCTACGGGGACTACAGTTGTCCGTGATATTTTACGTGGCGAGGATGTGCTCTCAACCATGCAGGCTTTTCGTGATATGGGTGTGACGATTACAGATGACGGTGACAGCATCACGATAGAGGGTGTTGGCTTTTCTGGTCTAAAAAAACCTCAAAACAAACTGGACATGGGCAATTCTGGGACGTCTATTCGCTTGATTTCAGGTGTTTTGGCTGGTCAGGATTTTGAAGTGGAGATGTTTGGTGATGATAGCTTGTCTAAGCGTCCTATGGACCGCATTACCATCCCTCTACGTCAAATGGGTGTTGACATTTCTGGGCAAACAGAGCGTGATTTGCCTCCATTGACGCTAAAAGGGTCTAAAAACTTGAAGCCTATCCATTATCATCTGCCAGTAGCTTCTGCACAGGTCAAGTCGGCGCTTATTTTTGCGGCTTTGCAGGTTGAGGGTGAGTCTGTTATCATCGAAAAAGAGAAAACACGCAATCACACTGAGGATATGATTAAGCAATTTGGTGGGGAAATTACCATCAATGATAAGGAAATTCGTATCACAGGCGGTCAAGCGTTTACTGGTCAAGAAGTGGTTGTGCCAGGTGACATCTCAAGTGCAGCTTTTTGGCTGGTTGCTGGGCTGATTGTGCCAAACAGCAAGATTGTCCTCCAAAATGTCGGTATCAATGAAACCCGCACAGGTATCCTTGACGTTATCCGCTCTATGGGTGGCAAACTACAGCTGTCTGATATTGATGAAGTGGCAAAATCAGCGACAATCACGGTAGAAACGTCAGAGCTGGTAGGGACAAGAATTGCTGGCGACATTATCCCACGTTTGATTGATGAGTTACCAATTATCGCTCTTCTTGCTACCCAAGCTGAAGGAGAGACAGTGATTTGTGATGCTGAGGAGCTCAAGGTCAAAGAGACAGACCGTATCCAAGTGGTGGCGGATGCGCTAAACAGCATGGGTGCTGCGATTACACCGACAGAGGACGGTATGATTATTAAAGGAAAAACGGCTCTTCATGGTGCTAAGGTCAATACGTTTGGCGACCACCGTATCGGTATGATGGCAGCTATCGCAGCGCAGGTAGCGACAGAAGGTGTCGTTGAGATTGAGCGGGTGGATGCTATCAATACAAGCTACCCAACTTTCTTTAGTGATTTGGAGGCGTTGAGTCATGTCTAAGATTTTAGTAGGGTTCATGGGAGCTGGCAAGTCAACGGTTGCAAGACTTCTAGACCCTGATTACATTGATATGGATGAAGTTATCGAGAAGCGTATTGGAATGCCGATTGCTGACTTTTTTGCTAGCCAAGGTGAAGCGGCTTTTCGTCAGATAGAGGCGCAAGTTCTTGAAGAGCTATTACAGAGCAATCACGTGGTCTCAACTGGTGGTGGTGTGGTTGTGAGCGAGACTAATCGTAGCTTGCTCAAACATCATCCAGATACGGTCTATCTGCGAGCTTCTTTTGAGACCCTTTATGAGCGTATCCAGTCAGATGAGGCAAATGTACGTCCTTTGTTTGTCAATAACAGCAGAGAAGAGTTCAAGGCGATATTTGACGGGCGTTTGGATTGGTATGAGGAAGTAGCGAGCCAGATTGTGGATGTGGATGACAAGACACCACAGGTTATCGTAGAGGTCATCAAATGAAAGTTGCTTATCTTGGACCAAACGGCTCTTTTACCCACGCTGTAGCTAGCAAAAGCTTTAGTCGTGATGAGCTGGTGCCTATGGCAAATATCACAGAGGTTATCAAGGCGTATGAGGAAGGTAGTGTTGATTATGCTATCGTTCCCGTTGAAAACTCCATCGAAGGCTCTGTGCATGAGACACTGGATTACCTTTTTCACCGTAGTGACATCACAGCGGTGGCAGAGATTATTCAGCCCATCAAGCAGCAGCTGCTAGCGACGGATAAAAATCGTCCGATTGAGAAAATCCTCTCACATCCGCAAGCTATTGCGCAGGGAAAACAATACATCAAAACGCACTATCCTCATGCGACCATTGTGACGACAGCTAGTACCGCCTATGCGGCACGCTATGTCGCAGAACACCCAGAGCAGGCATTAGCAGCTATTGCGCCTTTGCAAGCTGCTAGCACCTATCATCTAGAGGTGGTTGCAAAGAACATCCAAGAAATTGATGAAAATTACACCCGTTTTTGGGTACTGGGCAAGCAAGCGCCAGACCTGAATTTGACAAAAGAAACGGCTAAGATGACCTTGGCTTTGACTTTGCCGGATAATCTGCCCGGTGCTCTTTACAAGGCTTTGTCTGTTTTTGCTTGGCGTAGTATTGATTTGACAAAGATTGAGAGCCGTCCCTTAAAGACTGTTTTGGGAGAGTATTTTTTCATCATTGATTTGCTGGTGCCAGAGGAAAAGTTGATTACTTACGCTCTTGAAGAGCTCAAAACGGTGGGTATCACCACCAAAATATTAGGAAATTACCAAGTGTATCACCTATAGTTTAGGGAATGGACAAATGACGAATCGAAACAATGGACTAAGCCATCACGAAGAATTGCGGTATAATTATCTGCTTCACAATCTTCAGTATTTGAATACTAAGGAAAAAGAGGAGTTTGCTTATCTGAATCAGAAGCGTCAACGTGCCTTGTACCAGACGCCATCTTATTCACAACCGCCTCAAAGACGCTATAGTCGGTCCTATGACGATGACGATAGCTACGACGATACTGTGAATGCAGACTATCCTTATCAAGAGAATAGCGACTTGCCAACTTATCCTAGCGAGGCTCCTCTCACACGACCAAAACGAAAGAAAAAGCCAAAAGAAAAAGCGCTAGATGACGCACAAGCAAAGCCTAAGCGTAAAAAGAGAAAAACGCTTAAGCGAGTGCTTTTGGGTTTGGCTGCCTTTATCGGACTGGTGCTTGCAGGGATGATTTTCATGTTCTTTAAAGGGATGAATGATGTCGGTAGCAATTCTAATTATTCTCCAGCGGTTACAGAGACTTTTAACGGTCAGGAAACGTCTGATGGCACCAATATTTTGATTTTAGGGAGCGACCAGCGGGTCACCCAAGGCTCTACTGACGCTAGAACGGACACCATCATGGTCGCAAATGTCGGCAATAAATCTGGCAAGGTGAAGCTGGTCAGCTTTATGCGAGACACTTTGGTCAATATTCCAAATTACAGCGTGGACGACTACACTGACTTGAAGCTCAATACCGCTTTTAATCTAGGTGAGCAGGATGACAACCAAGGGGCTGAGTACATCAGACAAGTCCTCAAGCATAATTTTGGGATCAACGTCAAATATTATGTCATGGTGGATTTTGAGACGTTTGCAGAAGCCATTAACACCCTCTTCCCAGATGGTGTGGAAATCACTGCCAAGTTTGGGACAGTTAACGGCGAGTCTGTGTCATCTGTTGAAGTGCCAGATGACTTGAACGCAAAAGATGGTGTCGTACCTAACCAGACCATCAAGGTCGGCAAACAGCGCATGGATGGACGCACGCTGTTAAACTACGCTCGTTTCCGTAAGGATGACGATGGCGACTACGGGCGCACCAAACGTCAGCAGCAGGTCATGTCAGCCATCATCTCGCAGGTCAAAGACCCAACCAAGCTCTTTACTGGAGCGGCTGCGGTCGGAAAAGTCTTTGCCATGACGTCGACCAACTTGTCTTATTCCTTCCTTTTGACAAATGGTATCTCTATGCTGCAAGAAGCGCAAAACGGCGTTGAGCAGGTGACGATTCCAAACGAAGGCGACTGGGTGGACGCCCTTGATATGTATGGCGGCTCTGGTTTAGACATTGATTTTTCAAAATATAAAAAAGTCTTGGATAAACTTGGAATGCGCTAATAAATTTATGATATAATGAAGGCTAGAGCGAAAGGTTCTAGCCTTTTTGAGAATACAAGTAGAAAGAGTTAATATGATTCAAAAAAATGATGTAATACGTGTGACCATCACAGATCTCAGCCACGACGGCATGGGTGTGGCAAAGGCAGATGGTCTGGTCTTTTTTGTGGACAATGCCCTACCAGGTGAGGTGATTGATATGCGTGTGCTCAAGGTCAATAAACGCCTTGCTTACGGGAAAGTGGAGGCGTTCATCGAGATGTCTCCTCATCGTGTGGACACGCTAGATAGAGTGTATTTGCGTAGTGGGATTGCTGACTTGGGGCACCTCGCTTATGACCAGCAACTGCTCTTTAAGCGCCAGCAGGTGAAAAATGTCCTCCACAAGACCGCTCACATCAAAGATGTCGAGGTTCTTGAAACACTTGGTATGGCGCTGCCTTTTGCTTACCGCAATAAGGCGCAGGTGCCTGTCCGTCGTGTCAATGGTCAATTAGAGATTGGCTTTTTTAGAAAAGGTTCTCATGACCTCATGCCTCTTGAGGATTTTCTCATTCAGGATAAGGAGATTGACCGTCTGCTCGTTTTTGTGCGTGATTTGCTACGCCGCTACGCTGTTAAGCCCTATGATGAACAGGCAGGGACAGGGTTGATTCGTCAGTTAGTGGTGAGACGAGGGCACTACACTGGTGAGATGATGTTGGTTCTAGTGACCACTCGTCCTAAGATTTTCCGCATTGAAGCGATGATTGCTGACATTGTCGCTGCCTTTCCAGCGGTGACCTCCATTATCCAAAATATCAATGACCAAAGGACAAATGCTATCTACGGGCGAGAGTTTCGCACGCTTTACGGCAAGGACACCATAGAGGATGAGATGTTGGGCAATCGCTACGCTATCTCTGCTCAGTCCTTTTACCAAGTCAATACTGAGATGGCAGAAAAGCTCTACCAGACAGCCATTGATTTTTCAGAGCTGACAGAAGAGGACGTTGTCATTGACGCTTACTCAGGTATTGGTACCATTGGTTTATCCTTTGCTAAAAAGGTCAAAGCGGTTTACGGTGTCGAAGTTGTTGCACAAGCGGTCGAAGACGCCAAGAAAAATGCAGAGCGCAACGGTATTACAAACGCCCACTATGTTCACGGAGACGCTGAGGACGTGATGAAAAAATGGCAAGCGGGAGGTATTGAGCTAAGTGTCATCCTTGTCGATCCCCCAAGAAAAGGCTTGAGTGAGCGTTTTATCAAAGCAAGTGCTAGCATGAATCCAAAGAAAATCACCTACATCTCTTGCAACCCAGCAACCATGGCACGTGACATCAAGCTCTATGAAGAGCTAGGCTACAAACTCACAAAAGTCCAGCCTGTTGATTTATTCCCGCAGACACATCACATCGAGTGTGTTGCTCTGCTCGTAAAAGCCTAGAAACATTGGAACGAAAGGGATAGTGAAAAGCCTTGATTGCAAGGCTTTTTCTTGTATAGTGGGGAAGTATAAGAGTGAGGAATTTTTTGGAGTGAGTAGAAGTGATAGCTAGAAATTATCTCAATCTATTTCCATTTACCCTGTGGGTACGTGTTTATTTCCATTGACAAGGAGTTTGTGGGAATAGAAACGTCCCCACCTCTAATATCACCTAAATGGTCGATTGAAGTGTGAGTTCTGAAATTGATACAATTTAACTTTTTTTGAAAAAAATTTCAAAATTTATTTTGCATTGCAAAGATAATAAGTGAGAGCAAGTTACTTACTTAATAACGATGAAGAGGAAAAGTAGAATGACAACAATTTTTTAACAAAAACAAACTGCACTAATTGCGGAAAACAAAGTACTTTTGAAAGATTTGATAGGGTTTATGCGGTGAAGACCCCTGAGATTGTTTCTGCTATTTTGGACTGGGATTTCTTTAAATTTACCTGCCATAACTGTAACCATATGGTGCTAATTGATTACCCAACAGTCGTAGTAGATGAAGAACAAAAAATAATTATTCAGTATGACCTCTTTGACATCTACAAAGTTTAATGTTAAAATACATTCAAAAATATATTTGAATGAGGTGTTTTATGATTCAAAATGTTGTTACTTCAATAATCCTGTATTCTGGGACAGCCGTAGATTTACTTATTATCCTAATGTTATTTTTTGCCAAAAGAAAAAGCAGAAAAGACATCATCAACATCTATTTAGGACAATTTCTAGGCTCCGTTAGTCTAATATTGCTAAGTTTGCTTTTTGCATTTGTCTTAAATTATATTCCTAGTAAAGAGATTTTAGGTTTACTCGGTTTGATTCCAATTTTCCTAGGCCTCAAAGTTTTGCTTTTAGGAGATTCTGATGGAGAAGCTATTGCAAAAGATGGTTTGCGAAAAGACAATAAAAACCTGATTTTTCTAGTCGCTATGATTACTTTTGCAAGTTGTGGCGCTGACAATATTGGTGTCTTTGTCCCATATTTTACCACCTTAAATTTAGCGAATTTGATAGTGACTTTACTTACTTTTCTAGTCATGATTTATCTCTTGGTTTTTTCTGCCCAAAAATTAGCACAAGTCCCTTCTGTTGGAGAAACTTTGGAAAAATATAGCAGATGGTTTATTGCCGTTG
The DNA here is from genome assembly GCF_011039275.1 of Streptococcus hyointestinalis. GTDB lineage: Bacteria > Bacillota > Bacilli > Lactobacillales > Streptococcaceae > Streptococcus > Streptococcus hyointestinalis_A. Next base: position 1,202,884 of record NZ_JAAKGB010000001.1, on the reverse strand, counting down.
TCTATTTAGGATTGGGGATGTATATCCTGATTGAAAACAACAGCTTTGACATGCTATGGGCTGTGTTAGGCTAGGAGAAAAAATTATGAAAAAAGATAGTATCTGTCAAATGGATGTTATAAATCAACAAAATGTTACAACTGCAACGAACTACCTTGAAAAGGAAAAAGTCCGAAAATCACTTCGCATTTTATCAAAGTTTACCGATAATAAACAGATAAATATCATCTTTTATCTCCTTGCTGTTGAAGAACTATGTGTCTGCGATATAGCCTGTTTACTAAATCTCAGTATGGCATCTGCCTCCCACCATCTTCGTAAACTAGCCAATCAAAATATCTTGGACACTAGAAGAGAGGGGAAAATTATATATTATTTTATAAAAGATGAGGAAATCAGAGATTTTTTTAATCAACTAGGATAACAACTATTTTTACTACTTTTGAGTTTATTCATACAGACCTTAGTAGACATTTGTTGTCTATTAAAGTGTGTATTACATATTACATATTACATAGACTCTAGATGGGCGGAATCATTCTCTCGTACCAGTTTGGCATAAAATTTTAAATCTATTTACAAGTATAAATGGCCTAATTTTTAGTTAGGTCATTTTTTATCTTCTAATTTAGAAAAACGTAGTTAATATATATAATTATTATGTAGATTTCTAGAAAGGAGGTAAAACTAATGGTAAGACGGAATTCTAAAATTACTCGTCAACAGAAGAAAATTCGAGATGCATTTGTATCTGAGAGAACTGTTGAAATTATTCCTGCAAAGCGAGAGTTCACAGATGTTAAAACTAAGAAGTTGCGTGTTGCTGCCTATTGTCGAGTAAGTACTTTTGACGAATCTCAGTCAGGTAGTTTTGAACTTCAAAAACAAACCTATACTGAAAGAATCAATAGTAATCCTGATTGGATAATGGCTGGAATCTATGCTGACCAAGGAGCATCAGGAACATCAATCAAACGACGTGAACAATTCCAACAGATGCTTCATGATTGTAGATGTGGGAAGATTGACTTGATAATCGTTAAGAGTGTTAGCAGGTTTGCTCGCAATCAGCTAGATTTCATTAGTATTTACCGAGAGTTGAAGGCACTATCCCCTCCAGTTGGAATATATATCGAAGATATAAACTTGAATACACTTGATACGAATAGTGAATTCATTCTTGGTATTATGGCCATAGTAGCTCAAGGTGAGAGTGAACAAAAAAGTGCGTCAATTACATGGTCAGTAATAGAACGCTTCAAGAGAGGAATACCAATAATTCCAACTCACAATTTGCTCGGCTACACAAAAGACCAATATGGACGAATTGTGATAGATGAGTCAGAAGCCAAAATTGTCAGATTCATTTACGACTCATATATCGACGGCATGTCTGCTCGAGAAATTGCTGAGTCACTCATGGATAGCCATATTCCTACAGTCACAGGTTTGGATAATTGGTCTAATCTAGCAATATATAACATTCTCAAGAATGAGAAATATAAGGGTGAAATCATCATGCAGAAGACTTTTACTGTTGATTGTTTTAGTCATAAGTCTCGCAAAAATAATGGTGAGAAGCCCAAATATCGTCTAAAAAATGGAATTCCCTCTATCATACCAGAATCTAGATGGGATTTAGTGCAAGAACTTCTTAAACTGCCAAGAAGAAAATCGAAATCTACAAATAAAGTTATTGCACCTAAACTCTACGTTAAGAAGCTCAAAACTGGTAAGTTGAGGGATTTTGTTGTACTTGATCCTAGTTGGAAGACTAAGGACATCAAAGAAATATTTAAATAAGAAAGAGGAATATTATGCGTTTTAAAGATTTTAATTTAGAAGTAGTAACTGTTGAGCGTTCGTCATTCGATTATAGCATGACCATCAATAAAAACTTTGTTACTTTTAGTAAGGGGATTGTTCAAGAGTTGGATTATCCTGCTCAAGTTTTGATTGCTTTCAATAAGGAAACAAGGGTTATGGGAATTCAAGTTTGTCGTGCCAAAACTAGAGGGTCGTTCAAGTTTTCAAAACCAGAGGGTGAGCAAAAGGGGATTGTTCAAGTCATGAATAAGAATCTGAAAGAAACTCTGCTTCATATCATGCCAGAGTGGAAAAGCGACAAACGTTACAAAATCGAGGGAATTCACATACCTGAAGATAAGGCTTTTGTTTTTGAGCTATCTAAATTTGAAGAGTTACCTGACTTCCGTAAGAAATAGTCTACAATTAAGGAATAGTATTATTAGTGGTCACGGTTATATTGGCAGTAAATTTCCAATAGCTAAGTTACTTGTCAACTATCCAAAGGGTGTTTGAACTAAAACTGAAATTGAGTTAGCTACGGAGCGAGCAGCAAGACGGATTGCAAATTTTATTTTTGAGAGATAATATTATTCTTTACAAAGATGATAGAATCAAAAGGAGCACATCAATTTGAGTGCTCCTCTTTATTTTAAATTCGTGACTGTTTTTTGATAGATATACTTCTTGGTGAGTTTACTGTCCTCGAGTTGCTCTACCATGAATATGAAGTAGTGATCGCGGCTATCGGTAGCCTTCTCTTTATTGAGCTTAAAATAGTTTTTTCTTGATTTTGCCATGGTCAACAAAATATCATCAGTTAAGAAAGTGAGTGGTGTATCTAAAGCAGAGTAGCGGTAGAAGTCAGCTTCAAATTGTCTGTAGTTATCACTGAAATAGTCCATTTGAAGTTCATTATGATGAAACTCAAGCTGATTCATATAGCACCTCCAGTTCTTCCTCAAACAAGCCGATGTGAAGAATATCTTTGAAGGAAGCGTTTATGTAACCTGATTTGGTCTTTATCAATAGATTATTTTTATTTAGTTCGGACACAGTTCCAACATAGCTTACTGATTTATTATTCTCCAGCATGTCGAAGTGAGCTATTAGCTGACTTGAATAAAGTTGACTGGTTAAAAGTAATTTATTTTCAAGAGTTAAGTCTGATAGATATGAAATCTTACTTGCATCAGTATCAAGAGCAGTTGTATGCTCGGATAGGAAGAAGCCCATCCATTTCTGCATGCCTACGTCTTGATACTCTCTGGCACATTGCCAAGGGAGATATGAACGGTCAACCATAAGTAACACCTCCTGTAATCAATTTATTTTAGTCCGTCTAAGCCACCTGCAGAGTGTCCCCCAATCAATTTACTACGTTCAATATTTCGTGAACCTTCGGTAAGAACATTGGCTTTTTGAATGGCTAAGAATCCAAATTGCTCTCGAACTGAATCAATAGCGGTTTGGAGCTTTTCTTCTTTTTCAATAGTCTCCATATCATCAAAAAGTGAAATCAAACCATAGCTTTCATCAGCAAATCCACTGTATGAAATACCAATCTGTCTCACTGCTCCAGAATCGTACTTGCTGCGGAAAAGTTCGATAACATGCTTGACCATAGTCTTGGTCAGATTGGCAGGTTCAATCTTCATCTGTGCATTGATGGATTTCTTCATCTCAATATTTGAGTATCCAATATGGATAGAAACAATAGTGGCTTTTTTGTGGGCTTTTCTCAAGCGTATGGTAACTTGTTCAGCCATTTCAGATAAGACAAGCTCTATCTCCTTTTGATTGTGATAATCACGCTGTAAGACTTGTGAATTGCCTAATCCGTGGCTTTTTGGTTGATAGGGATTATGTACATTACTCTCATCAACCCCATTAGCATGGAACCATAGTTGCAGACCAACTTTACCAAATTCTTTCTTAAGGGTAGTTGGATCCACATTGGCCAGTTCTTTAATGGAATTAATACCAAGTTTATGAAGTCGTTTCTCGGTTCGACTGCCAATCCCCCAGAAATCGGTAAGGGAAGGTATAGCCCAAACTTTACTCTCCACGTCTTCATAGGACCAATTAGCTCGCATGGTAACAGTCTTCTTGGCTTCGTTATCAAGAGCAAGTTTAGCAAGGAGCGGATTGGCATTACTCATTCCAACAGTTGAGTAGATACCAGTTTCTCTCCAAATATCTCTTTGGAGCATAGCTGATAGATTATCGAGTTTTGCTTTTCGAGACATGGATTTATCATGGATGAAGTAGTTGAGGGATGAAGTTAAATTAATGAAGCCCTCATCTATAGAGTAGGGGTGAATATCATTTGGAGCAGCATAGTTCTGGAAGATGTGCTGTATTTCCAAGTTCTTCTCAATATACCTATCCATACGAGGAGAGACGATAAGAGTCCGTTTAGCCCAGTGTTCGATGAAAGACTTGTACTTGGGTGTTACTTCAATTCCTTGTCGCCAAGCGTTTTGATAGCTGAATTTTCTTGTCTTAATATCAAAAGGAAGGTCATAAGACCGACCAACGTTTGATTTGCCAAAGACCTTTTTGAACATAGGAGAAGAAGCGAGGATAAGCCCAGCAGAATTATCAGAACGACTCATGAACAGAGAGAAGTGTGCAGTGGATTTAGCCCACGGTCTACACATTCCACGGAAGCATAGAATGATTTCATATCGACGAAAGCAATATCAGAAGTTGGTTCTTTTGAATAGTCGATATATCCCATAAATTACCTCTCTTTAAGTTTGGAGAGTTCCTCGGTTAGCTCTTGTACATAATCGGTAATATCATATTCTTTTAAGTAGGGAGTGAATAAGATGCGGTCATCTTTGATGTAAATCATTTCCACTTTAACCGACATTATCTTCCTCCTTCATTACGATGAGAATGGAGTCTTCGATTAAGAAAGCGTAGCGGTAAATAGTGCAATCTTCATCGTCTGGAATAAGAATTTCATCAAAACCTTCATTCTCTAAACGTTCTTCGAAGTTATCCATGTTGAAAATTTCTACTTTGCATTCTGGATTGTATCCATAGGTACCTAATTCTAAAATATCCTTGAGTTTCATAATTAAGCTCCTTCTATTGGCATGAAATGTCCGACTACCTTACCAACAATACGGAAATCATCATCTTTGGAAATGAAACGTTCTGGATTTCCTGCTTCATTGATGGAGACCATTCGGAAACCATCTTCAACTTTGTATAGCTTTTTGATGTAAGTCTGCTCATTCCAGACTAAGGCATAGACTGCTCCATCATAGTCAAAACCAGTTTCACGAATAAGGGCTACCTCGCCATCTAAGTATTTAGGAGACATAGAAGTTCCTTTGATCCAAGTAGCAAAGTCGTAACCATATTGTTCCTCATCAGAGTAAACAGTACGAGTCTCGTATTCGTCTGCAAAACTTTGTCCAGGACCAGCAGATAGCGAAATATCGTCCAGAACCTTGATAGGAAAAAGCTTAATGACCGTACGCTCAGCCTCACGCTGAGTTTGAAGTAAGTCCTCCATATATTCCTCAGCTAGAACTTTGTTGAAGTCGTTGAGCTGCAGGAAGTTGTTGACAATATTGTACTCTGACTCGAAGTAAGTAACTGGCACTTCAAGAAGAGCAGCTAGAGCAGTAAGGTTTTTTTGATTCGGTATATTTTTTTCGTTTTCCCAGTTATGATAGGCAGAGCGATTAACTTTTAATTTTTTTGCTATATCAGATTGAGAAAAATTTTTTTCTTTTCTTCTTTTTTTTAAACGTTTCGCTGAAAACATAGCTCCTCTTTTGTTAAGTAATTACTTAACAAATTATACTAGATTTTGAGGAAATATCAATAATTAATCTACATAAATGTCGTTTTTTGATTGTCCACTATAAAAATATATTTTTTACTTGCTGTCCACTCAAAAAGTGATACAATATTAATGAAAGAGGTGTCAGTATGAAATTAAATAATCAACAACTTATTTATTTAGATTCAAAAGAATACTTATTAGATTTGGAGGAATCTATCTCACGCATTAAATCACAAGTACATCAAACTGATAATGAGAGTATGATTGCTTCTGCGTTTGAAAAAGAAATTTATCTCTTTTTGTTAACAAAACTTGGAGTACCAGATAATCAAAAAAAAGAGTTCACTCAAACAGATTTTGGCTTTGAATTTTCTGGTCGGATTGACATGATGGATGGTGGTTTATTAGTTGAATATAAAAGGCCTGCTGTTTTAACATCTGGAACTAGCCAGGAGAAAGCACAAAATCAGCTTGTAAACTATTACAAACAATTACGTGATAATTTTGATATAACGCTAATGATCGTTACAGATGGAAAAAAAGTTTCTGAAATTGTTGAGAATATTGATGGAATCAGGTCAACTCCTTTTAAAGAACTGGATGTTTTGACATTCGATAGAATAATTAAAGCGATTATTGCATCTGATTCAAAACAACTGAATTCTTACAATATTGTAAGGGATTTTTCTCTTGAAAACGAAGATAGTCTTACAAAGCGAATTTCCAATAAGTTATATTCAATCTTATCAAATTCTGACGAAAACGATCAGATTGATATTTTGCATAGGGAATGGCAAGAACTCTTCCATCTTTCAGAAGCCGATATGGGGAAAAATCAAGATATTGCAAAAAGGAGAGAAGCATTAAGTGCACTATTTAAGATTAAAATTGATACTCCAAAGGCTGAATATAGAGGATTATTTGCATTACAAACAACGTATGCGATAATTGTTAAATTAATAGCTTGTAAAATCGTTCATAGAGTATTTACGTTCGAAGAAATTAAGTACTTTAGTGATTTAACCTCAGTTGAAGAAGACCAGTTACACAGATTTCTTCAAAAAATGGAGGATGGTTATTCTTTTGCAGATCAAGGGATACATAATCTTTTAGAAGGTGACTTTTTTTCCTGGTATGTATGGGATGGAGAATGGGATTACGAGTTATTTGAGTTGATCAAGGAGCTTGTTACAAGAATCGAAGACTACTCTATTTTCGGATTGGAGAGTAATATTAATTCAGCTGATATTTTTAAAGATCTTTATATTGAAATAATGCCAAAAGCGGTGCGACATTCTTTGGGAGAGTATTTTACCCCCGCATGGCTTGCGGATAGTCTACTTAAGGAAGCTGTATCTCAAATTAAGAATGATGAAAGTTATATTGCTGTCGATCCTACATGCGGCTCAGGTGTATTCCTGATAACAATGATTCAAAGCATTATTGCTAAGAATGATATCGTTAACTATACGAATCAAGAAAAGAAGGAGTTATTAGAGCAAATTCTACATAGAGTAAAAGGAATTGATATAAATCCTTTAAGTGTATTGACATCTAGAGTAGGATATATATTAGCAGTTTCTCCGCTTCTAACTAAAGATGTGGAGTTTGAAATTCCTGTGTATTTAGGAGATTCAGCTGTTACACCAACTAAGGAGAGTATTGGAAATGTAGAGTGTTTCAGATATGATATGTCTAGTATTCAAAGTGAAATCAATGCAGTATTTCCAGTAAAATTAGTTGAGGATCAGGATAAGTTCTCAAAAGTAATACGCTTCCTAGCCAAAATGGCTCAGGAAGGGAATGAGGAATTATTATTTAGGTATTTATCAGAGAGCGTAGAAAGCTATGTTGGTACTCTTGATCCAATGCTGGAAGTTAGGTTTAGGGACATGATAGATCAGATGATTGCACTAGATAAAAATAGTTGGAATGGTCTATGGATTAAGGTAATTGGTAATTTCATCAAAATTACTACAATTAAGGAAGTAGATATTGTAGTAGGGAATCCACCGTGGGTTAAATGGGAATTTCTACCAAGTGCATACGCTGAAAGAATTAAATCTATTTCAATTGATAGACATCTGTTTAGTGGTCAAACTTACATGGGAGCAATTTCTTTAAACATCTGCGCATTGATTGCTCATGTTACAGCAACAAACTTCTTGAAAAAAACAGGGGTTCTGGCATTTTTAATGCCGAAAACGATTCTAACTCAAGACTCCTATGAAGGCTTTAGGAATTTTATCATTGATGAGGACAATGGTGAAAGATTCTATCTTCAGAAGTGTATTGATTGGGAAAAGTCAGGGCACCCTTTTATAGATATGAAAGATGCATTTTTATCGTATATTTACAAGAGAGATTATGTTGATTACAAGCAAGGGCTTCCTTTAGAATTTGTAACTAAGAAAAGAGGAAGTAAAAAAATGAGTGTTATCAATTTAGAACATTCATTTGAAAGCGTAAAATCAAATTTTGACTTTGTTGAGGGGAAATTAATTCAGGTGGATTCCTCTAGATCAGGATTTACTTTTGTCAGAGATGGTAGTCAAGCTGAATATTTTTCTAAAATTGTAGGGTACTGCTCATATAAAGCTAGATCTGGTGTTGAGTTTACTCCAAAAGAAGTCTATATGTTAATTGAGGAAGACGACAATACTTCATCGAATAAATCTAATTGGATTTTTCAAAATGATACAACTAAAGGAACAGTTCATAAAGTTAACCATAGTGGTCCTCTAAAAATTGAAACGAAATATGTGCGCCCACTAATTAAGGGGCCAATGATTAGTAAATTCAACATAAACTGGCAAAATGAATATGCAATTTATCCATACAATGAACTTGAAACTACTTCGGTACCAATTGTGGATTTATACAATTCTTCAAATAGATTAGCGGAGTATCTAGTCAACCAAAAAGATGTAATCGGAGCACAAAGTGAAAGATCGAAGGCTATCGCAAAAGGGGATGATTTTTATTCATTAAGTAAGATTGGAGTTTACACCTATGCTCCGTATAAAGTTGTTTTCAGAGATAATAGTGATTGGGCTGCTGCAGTCCTCGGTCCAATGAGAACTTCTTGGGGTGATACAGTTACTGCTATTCCAGCAAAGCATGCACCGTATTTTTCTCAACGGAAGCTACGAGCCGAGGAGAAAGTTGCTAATGAGTTAGAGTTATACATTACTCAGGAAGAAGCGTATTATATTTGTGGGGTACTAAATGCACCGGTAGTCAAAAACTATATACTAAGTACATTTAGTACACGGAGCATATCAATTGATTTAAAAATCAAACTTCCACTATATGATGAAAACGATCCAAATCATAAAAAAATTTCAGATTTGGTAAAATCGATTTATGAGAAAAATACCGTCGATGACTCTGATTTATTGAAATTGAATGAGTATTACTTAAATATCTGTAATGAGACTGAATAATTACTTGATATAATTTATCTTAAGAGCTAATATACCAACAACGGAAGGAGTTGGTATATTTGAATAAAAATATTGATAACGAGATACTATCTGAAATTTCCAATTTTTTAGATTCGATTTCACAGTTTGAAGATTATATGATGGAGAATCAATTTCTTTATTACTCTTTAAGTGAATTAGTCATTTTGCTACGTTTATCATTACAGATATTAAAAGAAAAAATCGATAGAAGTTGATATCCAGAGTAACAAAAATGATTTAAAAGTAGGATTGAATTAAAAGGAAAAATGGTTCAAGTAAATGCAAAATCGAAACTATCAAGTATTACCAGGCTTGATAGTGATTCATAAAAAGGAAATCAATATCTTGTGCCTCGTTAAGTGACATTAGCACAAGATATTGTTTTTTAGTTAATGAAATATTGATTTTTCAATTTTATCTGGTATAATATCATCAAGAAAAAATAGAAAACAATATTAAAAAATTTACTATAGAAAGATAAGTGGTGAGCCATTGGACTTTAAACACTATTTGAATAATAATCCCCATGTTACTAGATTCATTAATAGTTGGATTAGTGAATATCTTGATGCACTACATGATGTTCCATTTTTCATCAAGGACATTGAAATTTCAATTTATCAAGTAAGGTTTTGTACAATATACTGGACTGATCGTGAGAGTTTTGTATCTGAGTGCAGTACGGTAGTTAAGTATAAGGTCTTGAGTGAGGGTTTGACTTATACAACACGTTTTTCATTTTGGTTAGATGGTTATTTTGTTTCAGACGACTTACAAGTAATGAACTTTAGGACCTCTGCGCCAAAAGGACTTGAAAACCACTTTACCCAGCGACTTGATTTAGTTCCCTATATGAATCGTGGAGAGTACGATCTTGCTGCGAAACATATTTTGTCCAAGTATTATCCCGAATTTTCATCATCTACTGACAATGTTGGTACAATTGATGTAATGGTACTGGCACGACGAATGGGATTGAATGTGGTGTTTTTGAATGTATCGGAAGTAAATGAGCAACAGCGCGCCATGGTCAAATTTGACAGTGAACCTGTTAAAGCTTTTGATCCAGAAACAGGGGAAATCTTCGAGTATTTCTCAAATATGGGGGACTTAATAGTTGATGCTAAATTACTTATTCCTAGACGAGTTGGAGAGTTGAATAATTCTATTTTGCATGAATGTGTCCATTGGGAATATCACTGGCAACATTTCGCTTTCAAACGAATGCTCTCTAACCATTACGGAAGTCCAAAGCTAATACCTCTCAATCTTGTTAACGATAATCCTGAGTACTCCATGGAATGTCAAGCTAAGGGAATTGCACCAAGAATTCTCATGCCGAAAAACTCAGTTGAGAAGATGGTTATTAGTACCATGGGAGAATTCAGTTACCTTGGTTTTAGTAATGTGACTGAGTTATCACTTCTGGCCAAAGCCGTTGATAAGGTCGCTATTGCGTATCATGCTTCTAGGCAGTCCGCCAAGATTCGATTAGAAGAACTAGGTTTCTCAAATAATAGTAGTGCATATGACTATATTGATGGCTCCTATGTTCCTAGTCACATCACTTCGACAAATGGAGAAATTTATCTACACCAGACTTTTACAATTGGTTTTTCGGAACTGATTAATTTAGCGAGTACTAATAAAGAGCCCAGCGAATTATTACTCTCTGGGGAATATGTCTACGCTAATACATTTGTCTGTCTTAATGATTCTCGCTATGTTAAAGTTGGACCATTCGGACATTTAGTATTAACTGAAGAAGCGCTGAATGACGTGAGCAAATGCTGCTTAGCATTTAGTTATGAATACCTAAGCTTTAATTCTGGGTTATCAACTCAGTATGAGTACACACTCTTTAAGTTATCGGATGATGATTATGGTCGAATTCTGAATGGTTTTAACCAAAATGCTGAGGTACTAGATGTTAGGGAAGAGGCAGTCGCACTTGATAATTTCAATGTTTATATCCAGGAAATCATCACTGAGAATGCTGGAATCGTTGATTATTTGTATGATGTCCACCTTTCTTTTGAAGAAGTAGTTAGTAAAATCGTTGACTATCGAGGTTATGATAATCAAGAATTTATGGCTCAAACCAATCTTCATCGGAACTTCTTAGGTAAACTTCGTCAATTCAAAGGTACCTCATATGAGGAAATGACACTCTTGAAACTTTTTGTAGGGTTGAAAATTCCAACAATCTATCTTGAAAAATTCTTTGCTATTGCTGGCAGAACCATTAACCCAACTGACCAAAAAATGCAGTATATCACTCAACTTTTATCTGTATACCATGGAATCGATATTGATAAGTTTGAGAAACTCGTAAAACAAATTCCGGCATAGAAAAATAAATTTGCACCTAGGCTAGGTGCATTGGCAGAGCAGAAATGCTCTTTTTTTGTACTCAATTTTTGAAAATCATTGATATTACTTTAAACCCTGTGCACCTAGGCTGGTACACAGGGTTTTTCGTTTTAAAGTACACTAGAGTTACTAATAGAGAGTAAGAACTCTATATAAATTTCTACTAGTAGTTCTGTCACTGATCATGACCATTAACCATAAGAACCAGCTAGTAGGAAATGTCAACGTGTATGGTTAGTTGACCAATTATGTATAACCGCAAAGGAAAAGCATATGAGGTCACTATTTAAATTTAATAATGCATTGTCATCCCCTTTTTCTTTGCAAGTCAAAGTCAAAGGAGTCAAACAATGCCAATTAATGTCAACTTTTTCAACTACTGTCAAGCTCAATCTTCATCAACTGGTGTAGAACCACTAGAGGGTGAGGTTCTAGCCCCAATGTTTGTGCAGGGCTATTATATGTCGTCAAGTTATTCAGGTCTAATCCGTGGGACATTTCGACAATGCCGTATCATGGGTATTCCAATTCTAACAGCCTTTGTACCTGTTGCAGAAGAGGAGTATGAACAAATGGTCTGGTGGTATAACAACTCAGTCAATGATTATCTCAAGGATTTTCGTAAGCCAAACAAGAATGCTCCAGAAATATCATCGTGGGAAGCTTTCACTGAAAAGCAAGATTTAGTAATTGCTGATGAAGGTATCGAACTTTACTTAGCAATGGAGCAGTTCGATTATTTGAAAACAATACTTGCTGAATCCAATTATCAAGCGCCAGAAATTTTGGAAATGCTACTGGAAGGTTATGAGTATAAAGAAATCTTTGAGAAGTTAGGTGTTAAAAAATCAGCTGGATATAAAAAGGTCAATAAAGTTCAGAAAGACGGATTGGAGCTTTACAAAGAGTTAAACAAATAATTAAATCGCCATCTCAAATGAGGTGGCGATTTTTTGTCTAGTCTTTCTGATAGAAGAGACATTCGTATCCATCAGCTCTGAGGTTAATATCAGACATCCAGTCTGGTGCAACTCCCATCAATGAAGCAATCTTATCGAGACTTTGGTCCTGGTCACACTCAATGATGACCTCATCGTGGATGTGACCTACAATCTTGAAGTCTTTCAGTTGTTTCATGGAGTAGGCTAGGATATCTCGACTGATAGCTTGGACGATATTCTCGACAAATTTTGGACCGTAGCTTTCAAGCCTTTCCCAGCGTTTGGCTGTGCCTGTTCCTTCATAGGTGACAGACTCTCCACCAAATTGGTTCTCACCCATTTTGGGTTTGACGTAGGCAAGTTTTCGTCCAGATGGAAGTGTGATAAATAACATGCCCTTTCTTGCCTTAAATTGAATACCATGGGTTTCGGTTTGCTCTTGGAACTTTACTGCAGACTTTACAGCTTTGTCGACATCCCACCAAAAGAGAACAATGTTAGGATTAGCTTGACGCCACGAGTCCACAAGAGGTTGAAGTTCCTCCTCATTAAGCCCCATATCAATAGCCCCCATGGCTTTAAGTGCACCGATTGCCCCGCCATAGCCACAAGCCAACTCGGCAATCTTTCCTTTCTGACGCAGGTCGGAGTTTTGACCATGCTTCTCAACTGGAACTCCAAACATCTGGGAAGCAGACATACAGTAGATGTCTTTGCTTTGTTCAAAGACTCTGATCCGCCATTTCTCACTAGCTAAGTGAGAGAGCACTCGTGCTTCAATGGCAGAGAAGTCACACACAATGAACTTTTTACCATCTCTTGGAACAAAAGCAGTCCTAATAAGTTGTGACAGGGTATCCTGTGTATCGTAGAGAAGTTCAGTTGCTTCTAAGTCACCAGTTTTGAAGATTTCTCTTGCTTCATCAAGGTCAAGAAGGTGGTTCTGTGGGAGGTTTTGCAGCTGAACTAAGCGACCAGCCCATCGACCTGTTCTGTTAGCACCGTAGAACTGGAACATTCCTCTAGCTCGTCCATCTTTACAGACGCAGTTCATCATGGCTTGATATTTAGAGACACTGGATTTAGCTGCCTGTTGTCTCAACTTAAGAACTTTAGCTGTCTTTTCATCAACTGCCTTTAATAGTTCTTTGACAGCTTTTTTATCGAGAGAATCAGTGGTTACTCCGTGTTCTCGTAGCCAACCAATCATCTGAAGAACAGAGTTTGGTTTTTCAAGCCCAGTAAGCTCTTTTAGTTCTTCTTGGATTTTGGCTTTACTTTCTTCATCAATGGCAATAGCAGCTTTGACAAAATCCACATCGATTCCAATCCCGCGATCATTTATGACTTGGTCTTGATGGTACTCCTCCCAAACAAAGTCAGGAACAGGGTGGTTGCGGAGTTTTTCTTTGATGGCTAGTTCAACCTCAACATCACGCTTATTGTAATCAATGAAAGCTAACCACTTATCAGGTGCATGATTTGGATAGTTACGAGTGCGTCCGCCATTGACTTTGGTGGGTTTACAAGGGAGACAGAAGTAGCGGATTAAGCCTCCACCTTCCTTCAACTTTTGGTCTTTAAGTTTGAGAACAGTTCCGACTCCTTCAAGAGAGAGCGGTAGCCCAAGATATGCTGACCAAACCATGCTACAACGCCATGAATTAGGAGACAGAAATCCCTCGGACAATAATTTTGGATGATGTTTCTTTAGCCAGTTAGATAGGCAGATGCGTTCAAAGGAAGCATTAAAAGCCCATTTGATAATAGTGTCATCAACTAGGGCATGCAAGACTTCATGAGGTAGAATTTCTTTGGTTAAATCATAGACAGTCACTGGACCACTGTCAATTGAGACTGCTATGAGAAGTATTTCAAAGGAATCATCTTCTGCGTAGCGATAGATACCAGTCTTTCTTAAGTCCACTTCGCAGTAGGTTTCTAAGTCAATGGATAGTTCTTTAATTGGCATAGTTTGTCCTTTCGTAAAAAGGTGACAGAAGTACTGCCACCTGGAATATTATCTGCTACGTCGTAGAGGTGTCGTGTTGTCGGTCTGACGTTTCTTTTCAGCCTTTCGCTCCCTCTCACGACGAATATCGTCACGGATGGTCATGTAATTGAGGTACATGCTGAGAAACAGGTAAGCTCCAAATACGGCAGAAAGTAAGTAGTAGAAAATGGTCATAAGATTAGTCCTCCATTATTAGTTCAAGAAATCATCATCGTCATCAGTCGCAAAGTCATCTTCAGCACGAGTACGTCCACCGAGTGGCTCTCCATCACGGAGTTTTTGGAGATTATTCAAACCACAGGCAATGCCCTTGTTACCGTTAGAGTTAAAGGCATAGAAGGAGATAGACGCACGACCGTAGATGCCTGAGTAAAGCTCAGAAGTATCGATAATCTCTTGGCGGTTACCGTCAACGACACCAGGTTTATGCGGTGAGTTGGCATTGACGAAGTAGGCATTGCGATAAGCGTCATCATCAGGACGCTCCAAGTCTCCATCACGAAGTGGAGTTTTCAATACTTCAAGAGCAGGGACAGATTTTCCATTACCTTTGAGTTTAGATTCGCCTTCCTTATAGGCAAGCTCAATCGCTGCTTTGATTTTGTCCACAGTCTCAATATCATCTTTTGGAATGATAAGAGAGACGCTATACTTCGGTGTGCTTCCATTAATGGATTTGGGTTCATTGGCGTTCAGGTAGCTGAAGCGTGTGTTTTTACCAGTGATTACCTTTGTTGTTTGTACTTTAGTTGGCATTCTTTAATCCTCTTTGAATTCATTTGTTGCTAAGTTCATTTCTTGACGATTATCATCAAGAGGAACGAGTGTTGCTTTACCGCTTGGTTTTACAACCAGACCACCAAGTAGGTCGTTAAAGGTTTTCTTGCCAAGGAGTTTAGTCATGGCAGTGATAGTTAGGAGTTTCTTTTCGTAAGGGTCAAAGCCAGCTTCAATCACAGCTTGACTGACGGCAGTTTCATCTGAAAACTTACGAACCGAACGTCCTTCTACAAGTTTAAATCCAGGAATGGTGTGTCCTTCAGCAGCTTCTTGAAGGGCGTATGCTTTGATATCATTTGCCCATGAAATCAGTAAGTCCAGTTTAGGCAAAATCTCTGCGATATCCTCATAGTCTAGAGTAGCAGGGTCTGCGAACTCCATCTTGGCGAGTGCTAAGTTATCCTCCGCACGTTTGCGGCAGATATTCTTGAGTTTGCAGAACTGACAGTGTTTACCGGAGGTCATCTCTCCCTCGCCCTTAAAGGCGAGTTCAGCTTTGGGGGCGAGTTCGTTTTCAGCCCACTCAAGCAGTTCAACCTTATCCATCTCAAAGATAGAAATGTTGTTCTTTCGTGGTTGGAAGATGGTCATGGTGACCTTATCAAAATCATAGAGACCGTCAAACATTTCAAGAGCCCCAAGAGCGTAGCACATCATCTGTGGGTTATGGTCTGCATCAACTAGAACGCCTAGTCCATGCTTGTAGTCGATGACTTGAAGAAGTCCGTCTGCCACAATCAGACAGTCGCCAGTACCGAAACCCTCTGGCACCCATTTGGAGAAGTCCAGACGTTGCTCAACTAGAACTGTAGGATCTCGAGAGTAGCCTTTGGCTTTCTCGACTTGTTCCATGACGTAGTTTCGATATTCCTCGGCACAATTTTGCATTTCTTCGTTGTAGAAGGATAAGTCCTCAGTTGGATCGCGAGCCTTTCTGCCCAATGCTTTCTCAAGAAGATAGGCACAAAGCTCGTGCGCGTCTGTTCCTTCAAGGGCAAACTCCGAGGTCACATCTGGCAAGTCCTCGGTTAAGCGAACAGAGGGCGGACAGTTGAGCCAACGGTGGGATGCGGAAGCAGAGAGAAGAGCATGGTTAGTCATGACCGATTCCTCCAGCTTCTTCAATAACCGCTGCGTAGTGTTCAGTAGCTAAGGCTGACAGGGACTCTGCACCGTATTTGTTGAGAAGAGCACGAATCTCATTCTTGTAGCCATCTTTAGCTTTGGTCGCAAGAACGGCACGGAGATCCTCTAGTTTAAGTTCTTTTTCAGGTTCAGATTTTGGTTTTTCTTTAGTTGTTACAATTTCTTCTTCACTAGATAGAAGTTTCTTGAACTCATCTACCAAGCGAAGGTAGTATTTGGCTGTGCCTTCCATTTCATTAATTAGTTCATTCAGTTGCTTCATTTTGCTCATGTTGTCTTTCCTCCGTAATTTTCCGAGCGAGTAATTTTGAGATAACGCTGATGGCTATAAGCGTATCTGCCACGTCATCATCAGATTCAATGTATGGTTCGTTTGCCATATTGGGTCCTCCTATCTTACTAAGTAAGGTTTTGAGTGGATTTTCCACTTTGGAAGAGATTTTTTATTTTTTATCCCTTACACCTTACTAAGTAGGGTTGAGATAAATTTTTCCACCTGATAAGAAAAAAATTTGCTCATCAAAAAAAGTTTCCTGTGCAATTAATAGGAAACTTTTATTTTTTTAGAAAAAATTTTCTGTTTAAGTGGAAAATCTTGTCTGATTTTTACTTAGTAAATTAGGAAGAGAAATTCCTCAATCAACAACAAAAGATGGAGGCATGATGTATGCAATTTACCTTATCTCACTCTGGACAGACTGGTATTCAAACGACAACAGTCTATCCTCATCAAGTAACAGTTTCAGACAAAGCAATTCTTCAAAAGATAGCACTTTATGACCATGTGGCTGGCTTGTTTACCAATAATACTCGTTCCAATGCCAACTTCATCAAATCAGATGTATTGGTCATGGATATTGATAATGACCATACGGACAACTCTGATGAATGGGTAACGGAAGAGCTACTTAAAGATATCTTTGCGGATTACAACTTTGCTTTAGTGACCAGTCGTAACCATTTGGTTCAAAAAGGGGATAAGGCCGCCAGACCAAAATTCCATATCTACTTCCAAATCAATGAAGTCACAGATAAGGACACCTATGCCTTACTGAAAGAAGAACTTGTAAATTGCTATGGCATCTTTGACACTAATGCCAAAGATGCGGCTCGTTTCTTCTTTGGGAATCCTAACTCACAAGTCCTATGGCATGACTCTTGGTTGACCATTGATGAGGATTTGCTTGATGACACGACTTCCCAAGATGATGAAGAAGACTTCGATGCAGATTTCTATCAACCACCAACAGGACCAATCACAGAAGGTAGTCGGAACTCAACCATGTCGGTTTTTGCGGCGAAAATCCTTAAGCGATTAGGTGTAACAAAAGAAGCACGAGACGGCTTTGATGAACAAGCTCTCAAATGTGTTCCCCCTCTTGAGAAAGCAGAGCTTGATACCATTTGGGGCAGTGCTGTTCGCTTCTATAACAAAACCATCAAAAACTCAAAAGATTATAAATCTCCAGAAGAGTTTCAACGTGGGGAGATGCAACCAGATGATTATTCAGATATCGGAGAAGCAGGTCTTCTCGCTAGAGAGTTTGGTGACAAGATTGCCTTTACTAGGGAAACAGACTACCTCGCTTACGATGGTAAGCACTGGGTGGAAGATGAGCAGTTAGCCATGCGTCAAATTCATCAGTTCCTTGATATGCAGCTAGAAGTTGCAGTAACCAAGCTTAATAATGCCACTCAAAAACTGAAGCAATCTGGTATTCCTGAAATGCTAATCCAACAAGGTGGTAAAAAGCTAGAAAATGCGATTGAGACACCAATTCAACTGGTTGCTTATCAGGACTATAAGAAAGCACTCGAGTTTTATAAGTTTGTTATGAAATACCGTGACTATCGAAATTTATCAGCAATCGCCAAAATGGCCAAACATATGGTTCGCATGAGTGTGTCTGATTTAGATAAGAATGAACTCTTACTGAATACTCCAGAGGCGACTATTGATTTATCACAAGGCTTGTCTGGTATTAGGGAACATGATTCTGCTGATTACTTAACCAAAATGACCAATGCCTCTCCGAGTGATAAGGGAGATGGTCTGTGGCAGGAGACCCTTGCGACCTTCTTTTGTGATGATACAGATCTTATCAATTATGTTCAAGAGATTGTAGGCATGGCTGCTATTGGTAAAGTTTATCAAGAGCATATGATTATTGCCTACGGTAGCGGTGCAAACGGCAAGTCTACCTTTTGGAACACCATTGCAAGAGTTCTTGGTAACTATTCAGGAAAACTCTCGGCTGAAGCTCTGACCATGAGTGTGAGACGGAATGTCAGTCCAGAAATGGCTGAACTTAAAGGGAAACGTCTTATCATTGCTTCAGAGATGAGTGAGGGAATGCGACTGAATACAGCCATGGTTAAACAGCTCTGTTCGACAGATGAAATTTTAGCTGAGAAAAAGTACAAGGCACCTTTCCATTTTGTCCCATCACATACGCTGGTTCTTTACACTAACCACCTGCCTAAAGTAGGTGCGAATGATGATGGGATTTGGAGACGACTGATTGTCATTCCTTTTAATGCCAAAATCACTGGTCGGTCAGACATCAAAAACTTTGCGGACTACCTTTACGACGAAGCAGCACCAGCTATCATGTCTTGGATTATTGAGGGGGCAGAAAAAGCCATCAAAGCAAACTTCAAATTGACCTTGCCACAAGTAGTTGCGGACTCTGTCTCAGCTTATCGAGAAGCCAATGACTGGATGGGTCAATTCCTTGGAGATTGTTGTGAAATCGGTGACCACTTGACTGAGAAATCAGGAGAACTTTACTCTGCTTATCGAGCTCACTGTGCCCGTATCAATGAGTACACGCGCAGCACGACGGACTTTTATACAGCTTTGGCAAACGCTGGATTCACCAAGAAAAGAACTAATAAGGGTGTCATGGTAAAAGGTCTACAGTTGAAATTAGAAGATGATTTTCTTGATTAACCGTGAAAATCAGTGAAAGTTGCTTTTATCATCAGAGGGTGTTGGTGTAAGCCGTGATAGTCAAGTCACAACTTAAATCTTTGAAACACGGAGAGTTATTGTTCGTTGGTAGTGAGAAGAGTTTAGACAAAACTATCACGACTTTCACGGGTCTTAAAAAGTGCAAGTCGAGAAGGTCATATACAAAAGTTGTCATAGGGGATTTCAAAGTGCAGGTTTAGTAGGTCTTTTCTATAACTTAGATATAAAGAAAAATAAAAAAAGATAAAAAGAGGTATAGGAAAGTAATGTAACTGACTAGCGTGAACTGCACTTTTCCTTTGGCGATGTTTCTGACGGAAGGATTGGGTATGCGAGAAAAAGTTGTTGAGAGAAAGTTAGTGAGTGAAGTCAGAAAGCGTAGTGGGATTTGTCCTAAGTGGGTGTCACCATCTTTTGCAGGAGTACCAGATAGGTTGGTGTTTTTACCTAATGGCAAGATTGGCATGGTGGAAGTAAAAGCCCCTGGTGAAAAGCCACGTTTGTTACAAGTCTCTAGGCACAGACTATTTGAGCGATTAGGTTTCAAGGTCCATGTGCTAGACACTGTTGAGAAGATCGGAGAAGTGCTAGATGAAATTGAAACTACATGACTATCAAGAAGTCACCAAAGACTTCATCATAAGAACCCCCTATGCAGCGGTCATCCTAGACATGGGGATGGGAAAGACAGCCACCACCTTGTCAGCTATCAATGAGCTGATGTTTGACCGTTACGAAGTTTCAAAGGTCTTGGTGATTGCCCCCCTTCGTGTCGCAAACACGGTATGGAGTGATGAAATTGAGCAGTGGGAGGCACTCAAGCACCTTCGCTATTCCAAGATTGTGGGAACACCTAAACAGAGACAAGCAGCTCTCGAGAAAGATGCTGACATCTATATTGTTAACCGAGAAAACCTCCCTTGGCTGGTGGAACAATGTAGCACCTACTTCAAATGGGATATGGTGGTCATTGATGAGCTCTCTTCTTTCAAGTCTTGGAAGTCCAAACGCTTTAAGGCCTTTATGGCGATGCGCCCCTACATGAAACGTGTGGTTGGGTTGACTGGAACACCAAGTTCCAATGGACTTATGGATCTCTTTGCGGAGTTTAAGGTCATTGATTGTGGGGAACGTTTGGGTCGGTTCATCGGAGAATACCGAAGCCGATACTTTGAAGAAGGTCGTAGAAATGGCAATGTCGTCTATGAGTATATCCCTATGGACTATGCAGAGTGTCAGATTTTCGACAAGATTGACGATATCACTATTTCCATGAAAGCCATGGATTATCTGGAAATGCCTGAATTGATATCGACCAAGAGGCTAGTGAGGATGTCTGATAAAGAGAAAGAGCGGTATGGAGAGTTCAAGAAGGAGTACGTTTTATCAGAGATAGAAGGTGTAGAAGTGACAGCTGCGAATGCGGCTAGTCTGTCAAACAAGTTGGTTCAAATGTCTAATGGGGCTGTCTACTCAGATGACCATCAAGTGTTGAGTCTCCATGATCAAAAGTTGGATGCTCTTGAAGATATTATCGAAGCAGCTAATAATGAGCCAATTCTTGTTGCTTATTGGTTTAAGCACGACCTTCAGCGTATTGAGGAACGGTTGGCAAAAATCAAAGTTAAGGGAACAGTCCTTAAAACTGAGCAGGACTTTCGTGAGTGGAACAAGGGTAATATTACAGTTGGTCTCCTTCATCCAGCGAGTAGTGGTCATGGACTGAACCTGCAAAAAGGTGGACACCACCTCGTTTGGTTTGGTCTGACTTGGTCCTTGGAACTCTACCAACAAACCAACGCTCGTCTGTGGCGACAAGGACAACAAGCAGAGACTGTGGTCGTCCAGCACATTGTAACGGAAGGCACTATTGACGAGGAAATCCTTAAAGCCCTAGAAAACAAATATGCTCAACAGTCACGGCTGATTGAAGCCGTCAAAGCACAAGTAGGAGGAACGGATGGATAGGATTGAGTATTTGATGAAAAACTATAGCGATGTGAAGTTGAAGCTTGCATTGGTGGAGAATCAACTGTTAAACTTTCGCCCCATCAGCGAGGAGAGTGTGATTCAGTCACTGGTTTATGAAAAACAAGATATGGAGAGGGTAAAAACTTCTCAGACCAATTCACGTTCAGAGACTATTGCACTCAGTTTCCGAGAAAAGTTGGCGAAAGAAAACAAGGAATATTGGGATAGTTTGATGGAGTGTTATCATTTTCTTAAGACTGAGCTAGAGTTCTTTGAAAGTATGGTCAACCTTATACCAGATGACTTGAAGCAATTTACGAAGGACTTGATTTTCAATGAGATGAGCTGGGACGATATTTCTCGTCATTATGAGATTAGTCGTTCCACAATCTCTTACCGTAAACGTAAAGTGCATCAGCAACTAAAGAAATGTTATGGTTGGATGAGTAGGAACATTGATTTAGATGAATCAGTGTTTCAAATTCCTCTTTCGAACTAAATTCGAACCAAATTCGAACTGTTTTCGAACCAAATTTGTACCAAATTCGAACTGTTTTTATTTTGAGACTGTGTTATACTTAAGATGTCAAAAAATGTAAAAATTTCCAAGCTAAAATTTTGGAAACACTCCGAAGCGATAACCTCGATTTCTACGATGTTTCGGTTTGGGGAATTAAAAGAGCACTCGAGAGAGCCTACGAAGCAGGCCAACAATCAGTAAAATAAATCAAAGCCTAGTCCTCAAGGGTTGGGCTTTTTGCGTGGAGGAAAACATGATTATTACCAGTGAACAAGTTTCAAGTGGACACCCCGACAAGCTCTGTGACCAAATCTCAGATGCTATTGTGACGGAATGTCTCAAGCATGATAAGAACAGCCGTGTGGCGGTTGAAACCTTAATCAAAGATAACCAAATGGTTGTGGCAGGTGAAGTCTCAACCAAGCACTTCTTTAACCTTGAAGGTATTGTCAAAAAGGTTCTTGAACCTTACGGTATGACAGATGTCATGGTGACGAACCTTCTTGGAGTTCAAAGCCCAGACATCTCTCAAGGTGTGGATAAGGGTGGTGCAGGTGACCAAGGGATTATGTTTGGTTATGCGACCGATGAAACCCCTGAGTTCTTACCACTTCCTTATGTGTTGGCGACTCGTGTTCTTGAAAAGTTAACCAGCCTTGGTCACCCTGCCTTGGGCAAAGATGCCAAAGCTCAAGTCACATACGATTATGAAAACAAGCGTATCGAGACTTTCTTAGTGTCTATCCAACACGACGAGGAGGTTGACCTTGCCTCAGTCAAACGCATTGTCACCCAAGCTATGATGTCGGTTGCTCAACGCTACCGTCAGAACCTTGACTTCAGGGTTTTGGTTAACCCAACTGGTCGCTTTGTTCTTGGTGGCTCTTACGCTGATGCTGGTGTGACTGGTCGTAAGATTGTAGCAGATACCTACGGTGGCTTTGCCCACCACGGTGGTGGAGCTTTCTCTGGGAAAGATCCAAGCAAGGTCGACCGTTCAGCCGCTTACATGGCACGGAAGATTGCCAAGGACTTTGTCCGTGAAGGGTATGCCAAACGCTGTGAAGTCCAGTTAGCTTATGCCATTGGGGTTGCAGAGCCTGTAGGTGTTTATGTGAACATCTTTGGGACAAGTGATTATCCTCTTGAACAACTAGAAGGAGTGGTTCGTGAACGCTACGATCTTACCCCACAAGGAATTATCAAGGAGCTGAACCTCTTGGATGTGGACTACACCAAGACCACTTGCCTTGGGCATTTCACCAAGCCTTATCTTCCTTGGGAGCAGTAAGATGCCACGTCGACCAAGCACCCCTTGCAAGCAGCATGGTTGTCCCAACCTTGTGACCTATGGAAACAAGTACTGTGAAGACCATAAAAGCAACCACTTACTTGATGCTAAGTCCACCAAATCAAAAGGCTACAACGCTCAGTGGAACAAGGCTCGGCTTCGTTATCTGAAGCTCCATCCTCTGTGTGTTTACTGCCAAAGAAAAGGGAGACTGACCAAGGCAACAGTGGTTGACCACATCATTCCTCACCGAGGAGACCAAGACCTTTTTTGGAATCAATCCAACTGGCAAGCCTTGTGCAAACCCTGTCATGATAGAAAGACTAAGACGACTGACCGATATGTGGAATATACTTATTGGTTCTAACAAAAAACCACTCGTAAGTGGTTCGTTTTATTTGAAGAGTTGCACCCAATTTTGTTTTTGGTAGAGAACTCTAAGAATTGCGACCGTTGTGTCATCAAAAACGTAGAAGACAAGGTAATTGCCAGCAATCATCATTTTTAATGGATGTTCGTTTGAAAATTGACGACCGACACGTTCAGATACATCAATGCCGAGACTTGGCACTTCCGCAATTTTTGTAATGGCAAGTTTGATGTTAGACATTGTATTTTCGGCAGCTTGAGGTGCAAGAAAGTGATTAAGGATGTAGTTATAAATACCATCTAAGTCGTTTTCTGCTTCTGGTGTAATTAATACATTATGCGCCATATTTTGCGAACACCTCATCTAATGACTTACCTTCTCCTTCAAGGTAACTTTGATAGCCTTGTTGTATCTCGCCATAGAGCTCATCGATGATACGTTCTTTTTTGGACTGCTCCTCGTTTAAAAGCAGAGAGGGAACTTGACCTTGATTCACTACTTGGATTAACAGGTTATTGAAGAGTGTTGACATATCAATGTTTTCGTAGCTAACAATTTCTTTAGCTTTGGATAGTAAATCTTCGTTTGTTCTAAAGCTAAATTGAGAATTTTTAGTAATAGTAGTCATGATTTAACCTCCTGTATATATCGTATATACATTATAACGAAAATTATTATTAAACGCAAATAAAACTTATCTTCAGGGGTAGGGGGGATGAAATCTCTAAACCCTTGGGAGACTAAGACCGACGCCCCCTCAAACGTGTAATTTCGCAAAATTCGCAAGCGGGTACATTAAAATTGCTCAATTTTGACGTTCCTTCCCACCGTTATCACGTTTCTAATGTGGGGATGTAGCGTTCCCTAGTATGTAATTTTGGTAATAAAATAGTGAAAAAGGCTAGAAACAATGTAGAAAATAGTTGTTTTTAGTCCTTTTTTGCTGGAAAGGAAAACAAATGGACGAAAGTCAACGCAAACAAATATGGAAAATGCGCGCAGAAGGTCTTGGTTATGGATTCATCGGTAAGGCTACAGGTTTATCTAGAGATTCCGTTAAGAAATACTGTAAACGAAATCCAGCATTGCTTGGACATGGTGCTGCGACAAAGCAGATGGCAAAAGCCGACCAGAATGATGGACTTCGTTGCCCACAGTGTTATCAAGCACTTAAGATTCATAAAATAGGAAGACCAAAGAAGTTCTGTTCGGATAAGTGTCGTAAGGTTTGGTGGACCACTCATTCTGACGAACACGATAAATCAAAAACCGCATATGAAGATTTGACTTGCCAACAATGTGGTAGGTCATTTTTATCTTATGCCAATCCAAATAGAAAATATTGTAGCCATTCGTGTTACATCCAATCACGCTTTTATAAAGGAGAAATCAATGACAAGTCAACCAACAATGGAAATTAGAGAGGTTCGATTATCTGAATTACACCCAGCCTCTTACAATCCTCGGAAAAAACTCAAAAAGGGTGATAAGGAGTATGAAAAGATTAAGCAAAGCCTACTCAAGTTTGGCTACGTTGACCCCATCATCGTCAATAAAGATTTGACGGTTATTGGTGGCCATCAACGATTGACTGTATTGAAGGACTTAGACTATGAAACTGCCAAATGTGTCATTGTCAATTTATCCAAGGAAGATGAAAAGGCCTTAAACATTGCCCTTAATAAAATCACCGGTCAATGGGATGACCAGCTTTTGGCGGATTTGCTTTTGGATTTACAGGAGTCAGATTTCAATCTCGACCTGACTGGTTTTGAACCACCAGAAATTGACGATATCCTATCAAATGTCCATGATAAAGACCTATCAGATGATGACTTTGATGTAGAAGATGAATTGAAGAAACCGACCTTTTCAAAACGAGGGGACATTTGGCAACTTGGTAATCACCGAGTGATTTGTGGAGACTCTACGAAAGCTGAAACTTATGACCAACTTTTAGGTGATAAAAAGGCAAATTTGGTTGTGACTGACCCTCCCTATAATGTTAATGTAGAAGAAACAGCTGGAAAGATTCTCAATGACAATATGCCTGATAGTGACTTTTACCAGTTTCTCTTTGATATGTTCACTCAAGTAGAAAAACATATGGAGTCTGATGGTTCAATCTATGTATTCCATGCGGATACGGAAGGACTGAACTTCCGAAAGGCATTTAAAGATGCAGGTTTCTATCTCAGTGGGTGCTGTATTTGGAAGAAGAACTCATTAGTTCTTGGACGTAGTCCCTATCAATGGCAACATGAACCATGTCAGCCAGCAGGTACGATTGTTCAAACTATAAATGGTCCCGTTCCAATAGAAGACTTAAAGGATGGTGATAGGGTCATTAGTTACAATTCCTATTCAGGAACAATTCTGGGGATGCGTAATGGTGGCTATGAGATAAAAACAGCTTCTCGATATTATAATGGCACCTTATACGGTATAAAAATTGGAAATAAATTAACGTGGGCTACGGATAACCACCAGTTTTCGGTTCGTTTTAATGAATCAACGAAAAACAATTATTGTACCTATCTTATGCGTAAAGGAGACCGTTGGCGTGTAGGGATTACTGAACTCTATAACTCGAGGGGCTTTGGTTTGAAAACGAGACTTCGTGGAGAGAAAGGTGAAGAGGCTTGGGTCATTGATGTATTTGATGATAAAGTAACAGCCCAGTGCCACGAACAGTTATTAGCCCTCAAGTACGGTATTCCTTATACTCATTGGGAAATAGATAGAGGACTTCCAAAGAAAGAAACTCAACGCACAACTCATCATGTCGATATGATTTATGATAACTTGGATAGCCAAATTCAATTAGATAACGCTAGACGTTTGCTTGTTGACTATGGTCGAAATATCAAATACCCACTCATTCACAAAGGAAATGGACATGAGGCATTTAGTAAACGAGTAACTGCTCGCATCAATGCTTGTAATCTGATACCTCAAATTATGCAAGTTCCAATTCCAAAAACTTATGAAAAGGAAACGAAAGAAAATTTTTACTGGGGCGTAATTGATGAGGTTCTTACAAAAGGATTCAGTGGACCTGTTTATTCTCTTGCTGTTGAAAAATATGAACATTATATTGCGGATGGAATTGTTACTCATAACTGTCTTTATGGCTGGAAACAAAAGGGAAAACACCAGTGGTTTAGTGACCGTAAACAGACGACCATTTGGGAATATGACCGCCCTAAATCTAGTAAAGACCACCCAACTATGAAACCCATTCCGCTCATGGCCTATCCTATTCAAAATTCATCCATGCGTGGGACTATTGTTCTTGATCCATTCCTTGGTTCTGGCTCAACCCTAATGGCCGCAGACCAAACTGGTCGGGTTTGTTACGGCATTGAGTTGGATGAAAAGTTTGTGGATGTCATTGTCAAACGTTATATAGAGTCAACAGGGAATCATAACGTGACGGTGTTGCGCGATGGACAGACTTTGACCTTTGATGAAGCCTATTCAATGATGGAGGAGATGGTATGACCTTAAACTTTCTTGATTTCTTTGCAGGAGTGGGTGGTTTTCGTCGTGGTTTGGAATTAGCTGGTTTCAAATGTATTGGTTACTGTGAAAAGGATAAGTTTGCACGAAAATCTTATGAAGCAATGTATGACACGAAAGGAGAATGGTTTCATGACGACATCACAAGCATTGACCCAACACAACTTCCAAAAGCAGATTTATGGACTGCGGGAAGCCCTTGTCAAAATGTGTCTATCGCAGGGAAGCGAGCAGGTCTATACGGTGAACGAAGTGGACTCTTTTTTACATTTGTTGACCTCCTCCAAAGCCAAGAGGAAGAAGATAAACCCGAGTGGATACTCCTTGAAAATGTTAAGGGACTTTTATCAAGTGGCGGGGGACGAGATTATCTCGACTATCTCTCTATCTTGGATGAAGCAGGGTACGACCTTGAGTGGCAAGTGTTCAATTCAAAAGACTACGGAGTTCCCCAAAATCGAGAACGCATCTACACTCTCGGACATCTTAGAAGCAGAGGTCAACGAAAAGTACTACCTATCAGCGGAGAAAGCGGTAGCCATCTTAAGCAACTTGTAGGTGGTATGCAAAGCTACCGTGTCTACGACCCTAGTGGAATTGCTACAACTCTTGTTGGTGAGGGTGGGGGACTGGGTGCTAAGACAGGTCTTTATCTAATTGACCAATCTTTGACAGAACCAAAGTTGACAGATGAGGCACGTTGTATCACCGCACGATATACTGCTGGAGCTACAAAACGGACTGCGATGAATTCTGGAGTACTCGAAATTCAACCCATTCTGACACCCAATCGAATCCAGAAACGTCAAAATGGATGTAGGCTCAAAGAAAAGGATGAGCCAATGTTCACATTGACCTCTCAAGACCGTCATGGTGTTCTTGAAGGCATCAAGGTCAGGAATGGTACGAAGCAAGGTTATCAAGTTGCGGAGGTTGGAGATTCAGTGGATTTATCCTATCCAAACTCTCCAACGAGAAGAGCAAGAGTTGGGAAGGGAATTGCCCATAACCTCTCCTGTGGTGGTCAAATGGGGGCAGTGGTTTGGAATAATCGAGTTGTAAAAATCAGACGTTTAACCCCTCGAGAATGTTTTCGCCTACAAGGTTTCTCGGATGATTTGTTCGAGAAAGCCCAAGCAGTAAACTCCGATGCCCAACTGTATAAACAAGCTGGAAATGGTGTGACGGTAACAGTTGTCTATGCCATTGGATGTGCCATTCTGGCAAGTTGAGAATTATCGAAAATATCTTCGAAATAACCCAGGAATGACTGGATATATGTCTCCTTTAGAGTTAATATGTACACAACAAAGGAAGAGGAGAACAAATCTATAACAACAACACTTGAAAAACTTAACGAAAAATACCCAGCAACCGTAAGCATCATTCCTTACAAAGATTGGGTCATCGTTGCATCGAATGGATATAAAGGAACAGAAGTTGAGATTTACGAAACGGCTGATAGTCTTGAAGAGTTTGAAAACTTCGAACGCAGATTTGACCGCATTTACCAAGAAGCAGGAACATTCGAACACTTTGGACATGCAGTTAAGTGGGCATTTGAAAAGATTGGAGAATAACATGGACGCAAAAATTTTCAATAACCTAAAGGTAATCTATCCGGTTGGTACAAAGGTTAGATTAGTAAAAATGAATGACCCACATCCAGTTCCTAAAGGCACACTTGGCACTGTTATTGGAGTGGATGACATTGGTTCACTCTTAGTTAAGTGGGAAAACGGCAGTTGCCTAAATGTTTTGTATGGAATTGATATCGTAGAAAAGGTAATGTAAGATGTGGGAAATTATGACTCGAACGGTTGGAGACAGACATTACGTTTGTGAGTTTCTCCGTGAAGACACAACAGACCCAAGGAATATAGACGGTGTTTGGATTAGAATACTATCGTTCAAGCGAGATGGTAACTATATTTACCAATACCGATACGGAAATGAAATAGATAACATGAACGACATTGACAGAACTGTTTGTCAGGCTGTACTTGATAACTTTAATGAAGTTTAAGAATGAACTTGAATTGAGTTCTTTTTTCTTACTCTAAAGGAGGTGAGATTGTGGCAATCAGGGGGCGAAAACCAAAGCCTACGAATATGAAAATACTTGAGGGAAATCCTGGTAAGCGACCACTTCCTACGAATGAAGTCAAACCCAAACAGAAAGCCCCACGTTGCCCACAGTGGCTTGAAGATGATGCAAAGAAGGAGTGGAAACGGATGGGAAAAATTCTCGAACAGTTGGGAATTTTGACCGAAATGGACATGACTGCATTTGCAGGTTATTGTCAAGCTTACGCTCGCTGGAAAGAGGCGGAAGAGTTCCTTTCAAAGCATGGATCCATTATCAAAACTCCGAATGGCTATCTCCAACAAGTCCCTCAAGTCTCTATCAGCCAGACTAACCTCAAAATCATGCTTAAATTCTGTGAACAATTTGGTTTGACACCTTCAGCCCGTAACCGTCTAGCAACGATGGATGCGGAAGTTGGTACTGGTGATGAAATGGAAGATTTGTTAGGAGGAATTTTATGAGCTATCATTATGAACCAAGTCCATTCATGCTTTCAACTTCTCACTATGATAAGGCAAAGGCTGATAGGGCAGTAAGATTTATCAATAACCTCTCCCACACCAAAGGCAAGTGGGCAGGAAAGCGATTTGATTTGTTGCCGTGGCAGGAACAAATTGTCCGTGACCTATTTGGAATTGTCAAGGAGGATGACAACCGTCAATTCCTGACAGCCTATATAGAAATTCCAAAAAAGAATGGCAAGTCTGAGTTAGCGGCAGCTATCGCTCTTTATCTATTATATGCGGATAATGAAGCCAGTGCAGAAGTTTATGGTGCGGCTTGTGACCGCAACCAAGCGTCAATCGTGTTTGATGTAGCCAAGCAAATGGTGCAGATGAGTCGTCCCTTGGAAAAGCGGTCGAAGATAATGGGTGCTACCAAGCGTATTGTAAATTATTCTAACGCTGGGTTTTACCAAGTTCTTTCTGCAGAGACTGGAACAAAACATGGACTAAACGTATCTGGCTTGGTCTTTGATGAAATCCATGCTCAGCCAAATCGTCATTTGTATGATGTATTGACCAAGGGGTCAGGAGACGCAAGGGAACAACCCCTCTTTTTTATTATCACGATAGCTGGAACGGATAGAAACTCTATCTGTTTTGAGTTACATACCAAAGCATTAGATATTCTGAATGGTAGAAAGAAGGACACGTCATTCTATCCAGTGGTTTATGGTTTATCTGATGAAGATGATTGGAATGATGAAGCCAACTGGCTAAAGGCTAACCCTTCACTAGGGCATACAATTGGGATTGACCGTGTTAGAGAAGCCTACCAACAGGCACTTGATAATCCTGCAGAAGAGAATGTCTTCAAGCAGCTCCGTCTAAATATGTGGACAAGCTCAAGTGTTGCTTGGATTCCAGAACATGTTTATGCGAAGGGAAATGATCCCATCCAATATGATAGCCTCAAGGGGCGTAGCTGTTATGCAGGTTTAGACCTTTCTAGTACGTCAGATATAACGGCTTTTGTCTTGGTATTTCCTCCTAGATTTGAAGAGGAGAATTATATCGTTCTGCCATTTTTCTGGCTACCTGAGGATACACTGGAACTGAGATGCCGACGTGACCATGTTCTATATGATGTTTGGGAGCGTCAGGGATACATCAAAACTACAGAGGGGAATGTTGTTCACTATGGTTTTATCGAAAAGTTTATTGAAGACTTATCGGAAATCTATCATATTAAGGAAATAGCCTATGACCGTTGGAATGCGACACAGATGGTTCAGAATCTAGAAGGAATGGGCTTGACCATGGTGCCTTTCGGTCAGGGATACAAGGATATGAGTCCACCATCAAAGGAACTTTATAAACTTATGATGGAAGGCAAGATTCAACATGGTGGGCATCCAGTTCTGAAATGGATGGGACAAAACGTAGTCATGAGACAAGACCCTGCTGGTAATATCAAGCCTGATAAGGAAAAGTCAGTCGAGAAGATTGACGGTATTGTAGCACTCATTATGGGACTGGACCGTTGTATACGTCACCAAACCGATGAAGGAAGTGTGTATGATGAACGTGGAATATTGAGTTTTTAGGATATATTCAACCTAAATAGGTTGAATATATCCTAAAAAGTGGTAGAATAGAGAAAAGGAGGATATTACCATGCAAATCAATATTGAAAACTTAGTCTCTATTTCTGAAGCAAATCAAAACTTTTCTAAGGTAGCTCGTATGGTCGATACGAATGGTACTGCAGTAATTTTGAAAAATAACACACCAAAGTATGTATTAGTGGACTATCAGAGTCTAATTAAAGAGGAGCAGGCAACACCTACGGTTGTTGAACAATCAACTTTGGATGAAGTTGCGACTTCGGTTTTATCACGCCATCTTGATGCATTTAAGGAATTGGCAAAATGAAAGTATTAACTGTTGAACAGGTTATTGAATTACACACTAGGTTAATTCAAGCTACTGGGGGTTTAGATGGTGTTAGGGATGTTGGTTTAATAGAATCTTCACTATCTTCAGCTTTTAGTACTTATTTTGGTGTTGAGAAGTATCCAAGTATTGAAGAAAAGGCTGCTAGACTTTGTTATTCGCTAGTTAATAATCATGCCTTCCTTGATGGGAACAAGCGAATTGGAGTTTTTGTCATGATTATTTTCCTAGAATTAAATGGCATCGTGTTAAATCAGACTGATGATGAGATAGTGAAGCTAGGACTTGGAGTAGCTTCATCAGAATTAGATTATGATGCAATTTTAGAATACATTCGGAATCATTAAAACTTTTCTTATTGAGGATATAACTTCAAGAAAGTGATAGAACATGGTATCTTCTTGAAGAAGGAGAGATGAAAACCATCTAAGAATAAACGAAAAGCACTTCAATTGAGGTGCTTTTTTCGTACTCAAAAGGAGGAAGTATGGGACTACTAGATTTACTGGGACGTAAGCGTGCTAGAGATAAACCACGAAATAGCTATGAAGGTCAGGACTTCTCATATCTATTTGGACGAACGACCAGTGGGGAGAATGTGGACGAGTTTAAAGCTATGCAGACGACTGCTGTTTATGCTTGTGTCCGTATCTTAGCTGAAGCAGTAGCTTCACTACCCATTCATGTTTATGAGAGAACGGCAACTGGAAAGGAGAAGAAGGTGGAACATCCCCTTTATTTTCTCTTACATGATGAACCTAACTCTGAGATGTCATCCTTTGTCTTTAGAGAAACCTTGATGACCCATCTATTGATATGGGGAAATGCCTATGTCCAGATTATCCGAGATAGGAGTGGACAAGTTATCAGTCTTTACCCACTCTTACCAGATAAGATGTCTGTTCATCGAGACGAGAGTGGTAAGCTCTATTACAAATACAAGCGTCAGTCAGAGGAAAATCCAAACTTTAAGGAAAAAGGAGATGCTATTTTGAAAGCTGAGGATGTTCTCCATGTTCCAGGTCTGGGTTTTGATGGATTGATTGGCTATTCTCCAATTGCCCTTGCAAAAAATGCCATCGGTATGACCTTGGCTACGGAAAACTATGGTGCATCATTCTTTAAGAATGGTGCAAATCCTGGTGGTGTTTTGGAACACCCAGGGATTCTCAAAGATCCCAAACGAGTGAGAGATTCATGGAATGCAGTCTACAATGGGGTAACCAATGCCCATAAAGTGGCAGTTCTTGAGGAAGGGATGAAATACACTCAAGTAGGCATACCACCTGAAGAAGCTCAGTTTCTTCAGACAAGAAAATTCCAAATCAATGAAATTGCAAGGCTCTACCGCATTCCACCTCATATGGTTGGCGACTTGGAGAAATCCTCATTTTCAAACATTGAGCAACAATCTCTAGAATTTGTTAAATATACCTTAGACCCTTGGGTAGTTCGTTTCGAACAGGCTTTCAAGAGGTCTCTTTTTTTACCTGAAGAAAAGAAAACCTACTTTGTGAAGTTTAATGTGGATGGTCTTCTTCGTGGTGACTATCAGAGTCGAATGAATGGTTATGCGATTGGGAGACAAAATGGCTGGCTATCGACGAATGATATACGTGAACTTGAGGACTTGAACCTCCTTTCAGATGAGGAAGGAGGTAATCTCTACTTGATAAACGGAAACATGACGAAACTGAAGGATGCGGGTGGCTTTATGAAACAAGGACCAGTAGAACAAGAAACTCAATCTGAGGAGGATATGAATGCATAAGTTTTGGAATTTTACAGAAGATGATAGTGGTCGAACACTTCGTATTGAAGGACAGATTGCTGATGAGACGTGGTTTGGCGATGAAGTCACACCCCAAGTATTTAAAAATGATTTACATGCAGGAAGTGGAAACATCACCCTCTGGATTAATAGTCCAGGGGGTGATGTTTTTGCGGCTGCTCAAATCTATAACATGTTGATGAATTACAAAGGTGATGTCCATGTAGTGATTGATGGCTTAGCCGCAAGTGCTGCTAGTGTCATTGCTATGGCAGGTACAACGGTTTCTATGAGTCCTGTTGCCATGATGATGATTCACAACCCTTGGACTGTGGCACAAGGTGAAGCCAAGGACATGAAGAAGGTCATTGAAATGTTGGGAGAAATTAAGGAATCCATCATCAATGCCTATGAACTAAGAACAGGACTTTCAAGAACCAAGCTATCATACCTCATGGACTCAGAGTCTTGGTTCAATGCCAAAAAGGCTGTTGAACTAGGCTTTGCGGACAAGATTCTCTTTGACAAACAAGAGGATCAGGGACTGGAGACTGAGAGTTATTCTTTCAGTCGAAATGTTGCCCATCAAGATTTACTTGTAAAAATGCAGGCGAAACTTGAAGTCCTACAACCAAAGAAAATAATCCCTATCAATCAGTTGGAAAAACGATTGAATTTGCTCAAATAACGAAAGGAATATGAACTGATGTCTAAATTACTTGAATTGAAAGAAAAACGTAACCAAGCTTGGCAACAAGCAAAAACCTTCCTTGATTCTGTTCGCTCAGAGGACGGACTGGTATCAGAGGAAGATTCCAAACGCTACGATGACATGGAAGCAAAAATCAACCTCTACAATCAAGAGATTGCTCGGTTGGAACGACAAGAAAAGATTGACCTTGAACTTTCTCAACCAGCCTCACAGGCTCTAATTGGACAACCCACAACAGTTTTGAATGACAAGACTACTGAAGAGGAAAAGAAAGGTGTGGCTTCAGATAGCTATGCCAAGACATTTTGGACAAGTGTCCGTAAGCGTCACTTCTTCGATGTCAAGGATGTCCTTCGAGTTGGGGAGGATACCGAAGGTGGTCATCTAGTTCCAGATGAGTATGAGAAGAAACTGGTTCAAGGATTACAAGAAGAGAATTTCTTCCGTAGCCTTGCGACTGTCATCAAAACCTCTAGTGGTGAGCGTAAGATTCCTGTTGTGACAGGACATGGCTCAGCATCATGGATGGATGAGAATGGTCTCTATCCTGAAACAGAAGAAACCTTTGGTCAGGTGACACTCGACTCCCATAAGATTGGGACTGCCATTCGTATTTCAGAAGAGCTGCTTAACGATTCAGTCTTTGACCTTGAGTCCTATATGACAGCAGAATTTGCGCGTCGTATCGGAACAGAAGAAGAGAAGGCATTCTTGATTGGTGATGGCTCTAAGAAACCAACTGGTATCTTTACTCAGGCAGATGTAACTGGTCCAACGACTGCTACAAAGGATATTACCTTTGACGATATGATTGAACTGTATCATTCTCTACCTGCACCATATCGTAAGAACGCAGTTTGGATTTTACATGATACAACTGTCAAAGCTATCCGTAAACTCAAGGACAACAACGGTAATTACATTTGGCAGCCATCCACTCAAGCTGGACAACCAGATTTGATTTTTAATCGTCCATACTACACATCCACATTTGCCCCACTTCCTGAAGCAGGAAACAAAGCCATTGCATTTGGTGATTTCTCTTATTATTGGATTGCGGATCGTCAGGGTCGTACCTTCAAACGTCTGAATGAACTCTATGCCAATAATGGACAGATTGGTTTTCTTGCTTCACAACGTGTGGATGGTAAGTTAGTCCTACCTGAAGCCGTTAAGACTTTAACTGTGAAGGCTAAGTAATGATGGTCAGTTTAGTAGAAGCAAAACAGTATCTCAAAGTGGAACACGATGATGAGGATGGACTGATTGAGCAATTGCTTGAAACCAGTCAACAACTCTGTGAAGATATTTTGCGACAATCAATTTATTCAGAAGTTATAAAGACGGCAATCCTATATGGGGTTGCCTATCTTTATGAACATAGAGAAGATGCAAATCATAGAGAGTTGAAGGAGACGCTTTATCACTTATTGTTGGCTGAACGAAAGGATGTGTTCTGATGAAGATTGCACCTTTGAGGGAACGCTTGTCGTTTCATGTTCGACAGATTGTTCAAGATGAGATTGGCAATGAAAGTTCGACTTGGATACCTTTATTTGAACGGTGGTGCTCTTGTCGTCCTCTTACCTTGACCGAAAGGGATGGGAGGGTGACGAAACTGGAACAAGAGAAAGTCCAGTTCACCCTCAGGTATGAAAAAGCAATTCTTGGACTTCATTCCTTAACGACTCGCATTAAATTTCGTGGTCAAACCTATGAGATTGAGTCGATTGATGGAGATACAGTGCCAAGGCAACTGATTTACATCGTCGCCATTAAGGAGGAGAGTTATGACTAGAATTGAATTGGGTGCACTAGAATCTGCCATCGCAAATGAGCTAGCTGAATATGTGCAGAACACCACAGAGGTGATGCGTGAAGTTGTAGAGGAAGTCACTGAGGAGTCTATTGAAACCTTGAAAGCAACGTCACCTAGAAAGAGTGGTTCCTATGCCAAAGGGTGGAAGAGTAAAGCAACGATTGATACCAGTACAGGTCTAACCAAAACCATTCATAATCGAACGCCAGGCCTGACGCATCTATTAGAAAATGGTCATGCCAAAAGCTCTGGTGGGCGAGTTGAGGGAATCAAGCATATCGCACCTGTTGAGAAACAAGCGATACAATCCTTAGAAGAAAAGCTGAGAAAGCGAGTGTGATAAGACATGTTCCTAAGTGAAATGTACTCCATTCTCAAAGAATTACAGCTTCCAGTTGCCTACCATCATTTTGAAGAAGGGAGTCGTCCAAGACCACCGTATCTGGTATATTTGGTGACTGATTCAGATAATCATGGTGCAGACAATTGGACTTATCATAAGCAGAACAACCTGCAAGTGGAACTCTATACCACTAAGAAAGATTTAGCAACTGAACAAAAGGTGGAGTCATTATTTGACAGCCACCTTATTTATTTTGAAAAAGTAGAGACCTATATCTCATCTGAGAAACTCTATCAAATAACCTATTACATCACATTACATGGAGGATAATATGGCTGAAAAGAATAAGGTCACCTTTGGACTACAAGATGTCCATTGGGCAGAAGTTACAAGCGAAGGTTCTGATGGTGCGTTGACATACGGCAATATGGAACGCCTTCGTGGTGCTGCAGAATTAACCCTAGAACCAACAGGCGACAAGGGGTCTTATAAGGCAGACAATATCAATTTTTATACTACTGAGTCAAACGATGGTTATGAAGGAACGCTAAAAGTTGCTCTTCTAACGCAAGAATTTTTGACTCGAGTCCTTGGAGAACAGTTGGATGCGACGACAAATACCATTTCAGAAATCGCAAACAGCGAAAAGAAAAATTTTGCATTGATGTTCCGTTTTGAAGGGGATAAAAAAGAAACATTACACGTTTTGTATTATTGTTACGCATCTCGTCCGACTGTTGGTTCGAAAACCAAGTCAGGTTCGGATATCAATGAGGTAGAGTTGACCTTTACTGCCAGTCCTCGCCCACTTGATAAGGTAGTACGTAGACGAACAACAGAGGAAACGAGCGATGAGATACGTCAAAACTGGTTCAAGGCAGTTTTTGAACCTCGTAAGTAAGGGAGAAGGCAATGAGAGAAAGCATTACCATAGCAGGAACGACCTACGAGTTAGCAACCAATGCCTACACCCCAATCGCCTATAAAGAGCAGTTTGGCAAGGACTATTTCCAAGATTTATTCTCGATGGTCAATAGTCAAGCAATCCTCGCAAAACTTGACCAGTTGGAAGAAGGAGAAGATTTACAGGCACATCATATTGATGTTTCAATTTTGTCTGATTTCGACATGACATTTTTCCATCGGATTTTTTGGGTCTTTGCGAAGTCAGCCAATCCACGAGTGAAACCATTTGTGGATTTTTATATGGAGATGGAAGAATTTCCAGTGCAGGATATTGCCCCGGTCTTGATGAATATGTTGAACCAAGGGATGTCAACCAGAAAAAAGCAGATGAAACAGAAACAGCGAGTGAGGAAATCTTCACAGTAGAGAGCTATTTCTCCTGTTGTAAGGAGACTGGTCTGACCATTGACGATTTAAAACATATCTCTATTGGGATGGCACTTGACTACCAAACGGATTATGTGGAGATGCGTACTCGGGAAACTTCTCAAACACGCCCAGCAACTCAAGCTGATTTTGATAATTTCTGATGGTAGAAAGGAGGGACTATGGCTGGAAACATAAAGGGAATTACGATTGAAATTGGTGGCGATACCCAACCTTTACAAGATGCCCTAAAGGGTGTAAACAAACAAGCATCTGAAGCTACCAAAGAACTAAGACAGATTGATAAGGCTCTCAAGTTTGATACAGGCAATGTCACTCTCCTTACTCAAAAGCAGGAAGTATTAGCTAAACAAGTTGAAACAACTCGAGAAAAGCTAGCGACATTAAGGCAAGCACAAGCTCAGGTTGAGGCTCAGTTTAAGGCAGGTACCATTGGAGCAGACCAGTACAGAGCCTTTCAACGGGAGCTTGAAACCACCAAAAATGTTCTGACTAGTTATGAGGGTAAACTTGCAAGTGTCACACGTACCATTTCTGAAAACGGCAGCCAGGTTGAAAGTAATAAGGCTAAACTACAAGCACTTCAGGCAGAACAGGCTCAATTAGTATCTGAGAGTGAGAAATTAACAAGTACATTTAAGCTTCAAGAATCAGCTCTTAACTCAAACGCAAGTGAGTCCGATAAGCTAGCACTTGCCCATCAAAAGGTGACTGGGCATTCAGAGATATTGGAGCGACAGATTCAAAATTTAGAGAAACAACTGGAGCTGACAAAGAGTGAATTTGGTGATCAGTCAATAGAAGCCAATAAACTGGAGAAAACACTCAATGAAACCAAGGTAGCCTACAACCACCTTCAAAATGAGATGGAAGAAATGGCATCTAGTTCAGATGTTGCAAAGTCTAGTCTATCTGAAACCAATCAGCTCCTTAAAGCTGACCTCCTAATGGAGTTTGGTGACCAAATTAGTGAATTATCTCAGAAACTAGTTGATTTTGGGAAACAATCCTTGGATGCCTTTCTTGAGATAGATGAAGGGATGGACGTGATTGTCACAAAGACAGGGGCAACTGGAGCTGCCCTTGACGAGATGACTGATATGGCTAAGCAGCTTGCGACAGAGATACCGACCGATTTCAATACCGCAGGAACTGCAGTTGGGTTATTGAATACGCAATTCGATTTAACAGGTGATGCCCTAAAATCAGCATCCACCCAGTTGATTCAGTTCTCAGAAATCAATGGTAGTGATGTTTCAAGCTCTGCAATTTCTGCAAAACAAGCCATTGAAGCATATGGCTTGCAGGCTAGTGATTTGGCAAGGGTTCTCGATACAGTCACTTACACAAGTCAAGAAACTGGAGTCGGTGTTCAGGAATTGATGGATAAGGCAGTTGCAGGAGCACCTCAGATAAAATCACTCGGTTTGTTATTTGATGATGGTGTGACCCTTATGGGGCGGTTTGAGAAAGCAGGTGTGGATTCATCTGCGGCTCTCTCTTCATTATCCAAAGCAGCAGTAGCATATGCCAAAGATGGCTTGACACTAAAAGATGGCTTGGCTGGGACGGTTGAACAAATCAAACAATCCACCAGTGAGACAGAAGCACTGTCTTTGGCATCAGAAGTATTTGGCAGTAAAGCGGCTCCACGAATGGTTGATGCCATTAAACGAGGAGCTTTAACATTTGAAGACCTAGCAGGAACAGCGGAAAAAGCTGCAGGTATTGTCACTCAAACCTACGAGGGTACGCTTGATCCAATTGACCAGTTCACAACAGCACAAAATAGTGCCAAGTTGGCAATGGGAGAAATAGGTGATGCAATTGCCTCAACACTTGCCCCAGTATTACAAATCTTGGCGGAGTTATTGCAGCAGGTTGCGACATGGTTTTCTGGTCTTTCAGAACCGATTAAACAGTTCTTGGTAATTGTCGGACTTCTAGTTGCTGGTTTTGGGTTATTACTCCCAGTTTTTCTTGCTCTCCAAGCTGCCGCTATGGCTATGGGAACAACCATTGTCGGTTTACTAACGGCAGCAGCTCCCATAGTAGGTATGGTTTTAGGAGTAATTGCGGTTATAGCCCTCTTGGTTGTTGGGATTCAACAGCTCTGGCAACATAACGAAGGATTTCGGGCGGCTGTCATGGAAATATGGACGGCTATCTCCAGCTTTATATCGACCATCATTCAAGAAGTTTCAAGTTTTATTATGTTCATTTGGGGGACGTTTACTACTTGGTGGAGTGAAAACCAACAACTGATACTTGATGCTGCAAACACAGTATGGAATGCTATTTCAACGGTCATCACAACAGTAATGACAATTCTTGGACCATTGATTCAAGCTAGTTGGGAAAATATCAAACTCATTATCACAACCGCATGGGACATGATAAAGATAGTGGTTGAAACAGCTATAAATGTGGTTCTAGGAATCATTAAAGCTGTGATGCAAATCATAACTGGTGATTGGGCGGGTAGCTGGGAAACGATTAAGCAGGTACTTTCAACGGTATGGGAGGGAATTACATCTCTTATATCTATTGCATTAAACTTCATTGCCCAATTTATTTCAACTGCTTGGACGGGTATCAAGAATACCATCTCAAATATACTGTCTGCCATTAGTTCAGTCATTTCATCTATCTGGTCAGCTATTCAAACGACAATATCCAGTGTCCTGTCTGCGATTGGTTCAACTGTTTCAACTATATGGAATGGTATCAGTAGTACCGTATCTAACATCTTGAATGGGATATCCAATACGGTTTCATCTGTTTGGAATGGTGTGAAAAATACTATTTCAAGTGCGATCAATGGTGCAAAAGATGCCGTGAGTAATGCCATCAATGCCATTAAAAATCTCTTTAACTTTCAAATCAGATGGCCACATATTCCCCTTCCTCATTTTCGAGTGTCAGGTTCAGCCAATCCACTGGATTGGTTAAAGGGTAGAATCCCAAGAATCTCCATTGATTGGTATGCCAAAGGAGGAATTTTAACCAAACCAACCGCATTTGGTGTAAATGGCAATAGCCTAATGGTAGGGGGTGAGGCTGGAAAAGAAGCAGTCTTGCCTTTGAATGAACAAACATTGGGTGCGATTGGTCGAGGAATCGCAAAGACCATGACAAGTAATCTACCAACCATTCACATCACCATTACTGGAAATACGGTAAGAGAAGAGACTGACCTTCATCGACTAGCGGAGATGGTTGGAGAGAAACTCGTTTATGAATTAGAACGTCAGCAAGGATTGAGAGGAGTGAAACCATGATTAGACATAATGCATTAACCATTGGTGGAGTGTCCACGGCTAGTTTTCCTTTTAAGGTAATCGTGGAAGATAGCCCTTCTATCACAGTAAGTGAAAGTAAGACGCAATTGATCGAACACCAAGGTCTGTCAGGAGCGGTTCTTCAAACCAATCCTCGCAGAAGTGTCATGGAACTGAGCTACACCCTCTATCTTGTAAAACCTAGTGAAGAACAACTATTTGCCTTTTTGAAACTATTTTTGAAAGAAGGACTTTGGCTTGAATCAGCAAGTTTTACGACCATACGCTTTTGGTGTTACAAGGTGTATCATTCACCAGTTCAAAAGGATAAGCTGGGAGTCTATGAGCTTAAGGTTACCTTTTCTTGTCGCCCAACCAAGTGGTTCAAAACGACGACCTCGCAGGTGTTTAGAACCAGTGGTGTTTTGCGATGTCAAGGTTCAGCCATCGCTTTTCCAAAGATTACCATAAGTGGCAACTCGAGTAGTGAAACTAGCTTTACGATTGGGGATGATGTCATCCGCTTGGATCGATTACAAGAAACACTCATTATGGATAATAATCCTAGTCAACCTAGTTTTAAGACACAAAGAGGTCAGTTCATTAAATGGGCTGGCGATTTTCTTTCTATAGATGCAGGAAGAAATGACTCAGTTGGAGTTGTCTTAGGTACTGGCATCACATCATTAACAATAGAAACGAATTGGGGGTGGGCTTAATGTTATCATTATTAGACAAAACTGTTCGAACGGCAAAATGGCATGGGAAACCACTCCCAGAGACCATAAAAGCAAGTGTCAAAGAAAACTTGAATGGGGATTTTGTCCTGAATTTTACCTATCCAATCACAGACAGCGGACTATTTCGAGAGTTAAAAGAGGACTACCTCGTTCGTAGCCCAGTTCCAGTATTGGGACACCAGTTGTTTCGGATAAAGAAAGTCATCGAAGGAGACACCAGTCTTGAAGTTGTAGCCTATCATATATCAGATGACATCATGACTAGGTTGTTATCGCCATTTAGGTGTGAACAGGTACCCTGTGCAACAGCTCTATCAAGCATGGTCATGGCAAGCAAGTCTCCACTGGGAGATTTTTCTTTTACCAGCGACATTGTCAAGAACAGAACCTATACAACGGACAAGGAACAGACTCTTTACTCTAACCTGTTGGATGGCAAACATTCTATCCTTGGAACTTGGGAGGGAGAATTGGTTCGAGATAACCTTGCCTTATCAATTAAGAGTGAGCGAGGACAAGACCGTGGAGTTGTTATCTCTACTCACTACAATTTGAAAAAGTATCAGCGAACCAAAGAAAGTTCACAGATTATCACACGTATCCATGCCACTTCAAGCTTTAAACAAGAGGGGCAGGATAGGGAAACTGTCCTTCAAGTCACAGTAGACAGTCCACTGATAAACTCCTATCCTTTCATTAATGAAGTAACCTATACCAATCATCATCTCAGAACTCGTCAAGAGTTAATAGAGTGGGCTAGTAGCAAGTTTCGCTTAGAGGGAATTGATAAGCCAAAAGATGCCATCATCCTTGAGGCATTTGAGTTAGATGGACAAACGGTTCATCTAGGCGATACAGTGACTTTAAAAAGCAAGCTACACGGCATTGATGTGAGGAAGAAAGCTATCGCTTATGATTATGATCCCCTAGCTGATACATATCGCTCTATCACGTTTGATGATAAGGCAAGTATCGGAACAGGTAAAACGGGCGGTAGCTTATCTACACTAGCAAATAATCTCCTTGATGGGAATAAGCGGAGTGAGGATATTGCCATTGAAATTGCCCTTGAGAATGCCAACAGAGCCTTTGACGCAGAATTTGAGAATCGTCAGACAGCTATTGATAATGCCATCCTTCAGGCTCAAAGTCGTGGGGAGGTCTATGCGGATCGATTAAAGGCTAGCATTGATAGTGAACTTTCTACTATTCACCAACAGATGCGGCAACAAGAAGAGGAACAGCAACGCACAACTCGTGATTTATTGGCGAAGACTGGGGTAAATACTGACCTAGCCACAGAAGCCAAGCAAAAGGCAGAACAGGCTCAAACTGGGGCAACTGAAGCCCTCAGAAGGGCAGCACAAGCCAAGCTTGATGCCATTCAAGAAACCAATCGTTTAGTAGACAGTGTTCAGTCTCTTTTAAAGAGTCAGCTTACTTCTCAGCAAACACTCATCAATCAAACGACTTCAGGAATTGAACAGTTATCAACCAAACTGACTGAGACAAATGGCAAGTTGACAAGTGCAGAAACAAGAATCCGCCAGTTGGTAAATGAGGTGTCCTCAAAAGTCAGTCAAACTGACTTTAATATCGTGAAACGTACTCTTGAAGGACATACCACATCCATACAACAGACGCAACAATCCGTTTTGCTTAAGGCTGACAAGACAGTTCTTGAGGGTGTCAAAACAACCGCTGACAATGCCTTGGCTAAGGCCAACACAAATGCAAGTCAGATTATTCAAACCAAGGCTGATTTACGGATTGCCAATGATGCCATTTCACAGAAAGTCGCAAAAACTGATTTTAATAGTTTAACTGGTCGAGTAGCAAGTGCAGAAACCACTATCCGAACACAGGCTGGGCTAATTGAACAACGGTTAACAAGTACGCAGGTTGAATCTGCCATTAACTCAAAAGGCTACCAAACTAAGGCACAGGTTGATTCTAATATTACGGGTCGTGGCTATCTTACAAGTAGTTCACTACAACCCTATGCGACAACAACTAGTGTGCAGAATTTGGTCAAAACAACATCTGATAGCTTTATCCAACGTATCAGTCAAACGGAAAGTAGAATCCCTACCTCAGTTTCGCATCGCAACTTGATAGCTGGTACTTCGGATAGATGGGGTACTTATCAGACGATAACTACATCAAGTAACTGGACTGTTTTATTGGGTAGAGTTCAATTTGGAGATAGTAGTGGCATTTACGTTGGGTCAAAAGTTCATTTATATGTTCATCTTGCGGCGGATGACATTACATTTGACCCT
The DNA here is from genome assembly GCF_011039275.1 of Streptococcus hyointestinalis. Taxonomy (GTDB): domain Bacteria; phylum Bacillota; class Bacilli; order Lactobacillales; family Streptococcaceae; genus Streptococcus; species Streptococcus hyointestinalis_A. The sequence continues at coordinate 1,159,112 of NZ_JAAKGB010000001.1, read as the reverse complement.
GCCGTGACAAACCGTTTTATGAGACTCCAAGGTCCAATTTTGGATAATCAGAATACCTGGACCTGGATCAACTGGAATTTGTATCACCCTTTCTATAATAAGTGGAGCAGCAATCTTTCAACTGGTAACAATTATCGATTGATAAAACTAACCACTACCATCACACAGGAGATGTACCAACATTCAAAAGGATTTGAACTACAAATCAGGATTGATGGTGTTAAGACTGGTAAGTTCCATTTGAGAGCCTTAATGGTATCAACTGGTGATATTTTTCCAGACTATTGGACACCGTCCTTAGACGACTTTACGACAGTAACTGCCTTTCATGAGATGCGAGATACGGTGACAAGTCATACTCGAACAATTGGAAGTCAAACCAATCAAATCAGTCAGGTTGTTCAAACGGCTAATGGGATAGTGACACGAGTCGGAAATCTAGAAACAAGTCGAGCGACAACAGCTACAGTAATTGTCATTCAAACCCAGGTTTCAACACTTGCAGGATCGTGGTCGGTTCGAAATCTGACCAGTGCAGGGACAGTTCTGAGTCAGCTCAATCTCAACAAGGATGGGACAGTCAAGATCGACGGAAAACTCGTCCAAATTACAGGCACAACCTATATCCAAGATGGAGTGATTGCGAGTGGAAAGATTGCAAGTCTTGATGCAGGCAAGATTACGACAGGTATTATCTCAGCAGCTCGAATTGGAGCAGAAGCTGTTACTGCAGACAAGTTAAAGGTTGACCAAGCCTTCTTTACTAAATTTATGGCGACAGAAGCCTACCTCAAGCAGTTGTTTGCCAAATCAGCATTTATTTCCCAAGTACAGACGGTAACCTTATCTGCCAATAAAATATCTGGAGGTATTTTGTCAGCAATCAACGGAGCTATGAAGATTAATCTATCACTTGGAAACATCAAATTCTATACCAACTCTCCATCCATTTCTCGTGAAGTTAGTGGATATCCCCACCAATGGGTTTCCTTTGAGACAGGAACGTCAAACGGGAAACCATGTGGTGTAACCATTATCGGTTCGAATCGATGGAACAACTGGAATGCCAATGACGGAGGTTTTGTAGGGATTCGAGCATGGAATGGTACTGATACCGACCAAATTGATGTGGTAGGTGATAAAGTTCGCTTAGCAAGTGCTCCATATACCAATCCAGATGGGTGGGAGATTGTAACGTTGCCTAACCGACTGAGTATTGATGCCTTTAAAGCATCCGACCGACCAAGTTCCATTTTGAATATCGGAGATATCCGCATCTATCGAAATGGGACAACCTATGTCAGCTTGAAAGACGTACTTCATCAATTCAATCACAATTTTAAACACTTAGTAAACATCACAGGTCGAGGTGACGTCATCTTGACATGGGATACGATTAAATAAAGGAGTTCACAGATGAATCTAGAACAAATCAACCAATCACTAAAACTAACTATCCAGGAGCTTGTCACCAAGTTATCTGATGAAATTACTGCTAAGAACCTCATTGCCATCCAATTGGTCGAAAGGGATGAGGAACTTAGCTTATTGCGTAAAGAAAAACAGGAATTGACTGAGCTGTTAGAAGTTCAGACAAAACCTGAAGAAGGGAAAGGAGAATAGTTATCATGGCACTTCTCAATATTGACAAAGTAACAGAACCATTTGATTTGGAGACAGCTCTCGCTTACATGCGTAAGAATGGAGAGTTCATTCGTTGTAAGACAGCAGAGCAGGATTTTTACATGTATCTTGAAGAAGTAAGGCGACCTGCCATTAAAAATGGAAAGCGGCAGTTGGTTACAACAGAAACAGTTTGGGCCTTTAATCAGTGGGGTAGTACGACATTAACTCTGAACCTTTCTGATTTATTCCATGAATGTTTTTATCTGATGCGGTTTGATGAGAACGGTCAACCGGATTGGTCAGACCCTACCATTGTGCAGGAAGGTTCAGTAGAAAGTGAGGTGACCGATGAAGGAACTGTTAACTCTTAATAAGATTTTATTTTCCATGATTGGAGCCTTGATTGGTAGTCTATTTGGAGAGTTGGATGGTATCTTATATGCCCTACTTGTCTTCATTATTATTGACTATCTAACAGGAATTTTTGCGGCAGTTGTTGAGAAACAATTGTCGAGTAGTATCGGTTTTCGTGGCATCTTTAAAAAGATAGCCATTTTATTTTTAGTTTCACTAGGTCATCTGATTGATACAGCCATTATCAAGCAAGGTGGAACAATACGAACCATGGTTATTTTCTTTTATCTCAGTAATGAGGGGTTAAGTATTCTAGAAAATACCGTTCGAATTGGTTTACCGATACCTGAGAAACTACAAGCAATCTTAAAACAAATCAACGAGAGGTGAGAAGATATGGGAAAACATCTAGTCATTTGTGGTCATGGACAAGGGCGAACAGGCTATGATCCTGGAGCAGTGAATACCAAACTAGGCATCACAGAAGCAGGAAAGGTTCGAGAATTAGCCAAGTTAATGTCTAATTACAGTGGACAACAGATTGATTTTATTACCGAACAAAATGTTTATGATTATCGGAGTATTACTAGTATTGGTAAGGGATACGACTCGATTACTGAATTGCACTTCAATGCCTTTAATGGTAGTGCCAAAGGAACAGAAGTCTTGATTCAATCTTCCTTAGAAGCAGATAAGGAAGATATGGCTATCCTATCTCTCCTTTCACGTTATTTCCAAAATCGTGGCATTAAGAAGGTAGATTGGCTCTATAATACCAACCAAGCAGCAAGTCGTGGATATACTTATCGTTTGGTGGAGATTGCCTTCATCGATAATGAACAAGATATGGCGATTTTTGAGAACAAGAAAGAGGACATTGCGAAAGGTCTTGTATCAGCAATAACAGGAGTTGAAGTCAAGACCATAGTTCCATCGCCCCCCAGTTCAACCGCTGGGAGTTCAGGAACTCCTTCAAAACCAATCTATCTTGTTGGTGATAGTCTTAGGGTGTTGCCTCATGCGACTCATTATCAGACTGGTCAAAAAATCGCCAACTGGGTCAAGGGGCGCACCTACAAAATCCTCCAAGTGAAGAATGTTCACCAGTCCAACAGTAAGAGAGCATATCTACTTGATGGAATCAAGTCATGGGTGCTTGAGCAGGATGTAGAAGGAACAACTAAAGGCCATAGTGAGCAGACCTATCAAGCACAGAAAGGCGATACCTATTATGGAATCGCTCGGAAGTTTGGTTTAACAGTTGATGCTCTTCTAGCGGTAAATGGCTTGAAGAAGACGGATATTTTAAAAGTTGGACAAACTCTAAAGGTCAACGCAGCTTCAAGGACAACACCCGCTATTCCAACCAGTGTTGCAAGTCGTGTGGTTGCGTCCGCTTTATCTAAGGTCGGTCAAAAGGTGACTGTTTCATCTAACCCTTATGGTGGACAGTGTGTTGCCTTGGTGGATAAGATTGTTCAAGAACTTACGGATAAAAATATGTCCTATACGAACGCCATTGATTGTTTGAAAAAAGCAAAATCAAATGGTTTCCAAGTAATCTACGATGCTTGGGGTGTGAATCCTAAAGCAGGTGATTTTTATGTCATTCAGACGGATGGTTTGGTATATGGTCACATTGGTGTCTGTGTGACGGATTCAGATGGAAAAAGTATTGATGGTGTGGAACAGAATATTGATGGTTATTCTGACCATAATATGAACGGTATCAATGACCAATTGGAAATTGGTGGCGGTGGTATCACTCGTCGTGTGAAACGTCAATGGATGGCGGATGGCTCACTCTACGATTCAACTGGAACAGTTAAACTCGGTAAAATTGTAGGTTGGTTTAGAATTTCATAATTATGTTATTAGCCTGGTGGAAACATCAGGCTTTATTTTTTTGCCTTTTTTTCAATAAGTGCGGAAAAATTACTCGCAAACCTACCTAGTAAGGTAGGAGGAATATTTGTATTTCATGAACTATAGCATAAATGTATCAGGTCGAATTAGTTGGTCTGATAACTTGACTAATTTCCTTTTTAGAGTGATATATAGTGTGCCATTACATAGGAAGGAGAGTAAATGTCCGTAAAGAAGATTAGAGTCAATAGACAAAAACATAGAAAGAGGGTCTGTGCCTACATTCGAGTTTCGACGACTAATGGAAGTCAGTTAGATTCATTAGAAAATCAGAAGCAGTATTTTGAAAATCTGTATTCCAATAGAGACGATATTGATTTTATGGGTGTTTATCATGACAGAGGTATATCTGGTTCTAAAGATAATCGTCCAAATTTTCAAGCTATGATTGAAGATTGTCGTAGAGGTAGGATTGATGTTATTCATACCAAGTCAATTGCACGCTTTGCCAGAAATACGGTTACAGTTCTTGAAATTAGTCGTGAACTGAAGGCAATAGGAGTAGACATATTCTTTGAGGAGCAAAACATTCATACCCTTTCAAGTGAGGGGGAAGTGATGCTTTCAGTATTAGCTAGTATTGCCGAGGACGAGTTAAGGAGTATGAGTGGCAATCAACGTTGGGCTTTTCAGAAGAAATTCCAACGAGGAGAGCTGGTCATTAACACCAAGCGATTCTTAGGATACGATGTTGACGAAAACGGTGAGTTGATTATCAATCCAGAAGAAGCCTTAATAGTAAGGGAAATATTTGCACTTTACCTTGTAGGAAATGGTACACATCGTATTGCCAAACAGTTAAATGAAAAGGGAGTTGCGACTGTTACAGGTGCTAAATGGCATGACACCACAATCCGTCAAATGTTAAGCAATGAAAAATACAAAGGTTCAGTCTTACTGCAGAAGTATTTCCATGATGGTGTGAATGGTCCTAAAAAATTGAACCAAGGAGAACTTGAACAATACTTGATAGAAGATAATCATGAAGCTATTATTTCAAAAGAAGATTGGCAAAGAGTCCAAGATAAGCTAAATAGTAGAAGATGGCAACAAGGTAGAAACAAAACCTATAAATTTACAGGTTTGTTAAAGTGTCAGCATTGTGGCTCGACTTTAAAGAGACAAGTTTCCTATAAGAAAAAAATTGTTTGGTGCTGTTCCAAATATATAAAAGAGGGAAAAGTAGCCTGTCAGGGAATGCGAGTGCCAGAAGTAGATATTTCAAATTGGGTGATAACCTCACCAATTACAGTAATAGAAAGGGATAGAAATGGGGAAAAGTATTACAGTTATTCCGGCCAAGAAAGTGCAGACCAGCGTTCTGCATCAGGTCAGGAAGAAAATCAAGGTAGCCGCATATTGTCGAGTGTCCACCGACCAAGAAGAACAGCTATCAAGTTATGAAAACCAAGTTAATTATTACCGAGAGTATATCTCCAAACACGAGGACTATGAGTTAGTTGACATCTATGCGGATGAGGGCATCTCAGCAACCAATACTAAAAAACGTGATGCCTTCAATCGCTTGATACAAGATTGTAGAGTAGGTAAGGTGGATAGGATTTTGGTTAAATCAATCAGTCGATTTGCCAGAAATACCCTAGACTGCATTAAGTACGTCCGTGAGTTGAAGGAACTTGGGGTGGGGGTAACTTTTGAGAAGGAGAATATTGATAGCCTAGATTCGAAAGGTGAGGTTCTGTTGACGATACTTTCTTCCTTGGCACAGGATGAGTCACGTTCCATATCAGAGAATGCGACTTGGGGGATTCGTAAGAAGTTTGAACGTGGTGAAGTTCGTGTGAATACCACTAAGTTCATGGGTTATGACAAGGATGAGAATGGTAGACTTATCATCAATCCAGAGCAAGCAGAAACTGTCAAATTTATCTACGAGAAATTCTTAGAGGGGTATAGTCCTGAGTCCATAGCTAAATATTTGAATGACAATGAAATACCTGGTTGGACTGGAAAGGCTAACTGGTATCCAAGTGCTATACAGAAAATGCTTCAAAATGAAAAGTATAAAGGTGATGCCCTATTGCAAAAGACTTTTACGGTTGATTTTTTGACTAAGAAACGAGTTCAAAATGACGGTCAGGTTGACCAGTACTATGTAGAAAATAGCCATGAAGCTATTATTGACAAAGACATTTGGGAATTAGTACAGTTGGAATTGGCAAGGAGGAAAGCCTACCGAGAGGAGCATCAGCTCAAGTCCTATATCATGCAAAATGACGATAACCCTTTTACAACTAAGGTGTTCTGTAAAGAATGTGGTTCAGCCTTTGGTCGAAAGAACTGGACCACCAGTCGAGGTAAACGCAAGGTTTGGCAATGTAACAATCGATATAGGGTCAAAGGACAGATTGGCTGTCAGAATAACCATATTGATGAAGAAACGTTAGAGAAAGCCGTAGTAATGGCTGTAGAACTATTGAGTGAGAACGTGGATCTGTTGCATGGGAAGTGGAATAAGATTCTAGAAGAAAATCGTCCGCTAGAAAAGCATTATAGTACAAAGTTGGCTGATATAATAAACAAGCCATCCTGGGAATTCGATTCGTATGAGATGTGTCAGGCATTGGATAGTATTACAATTGTGGAGGATGGACAGATAACTGTCAGATTTTTAGAAGGAACTGAGGTAGACTTGTAACTAGGCTATTACTCTAGTTAATGTTTGTAATTAGACATATATACATCATACGAGATTTCCAATGGCTCATAAATCGAAATAGTTTTAAGCTCAATCAACGATCGTGGGACTGACCCCAAAAAAGTGAGAATTTAATAAAAACACCCTAGGGCTACCTGTCTCCGGTATTCAACCGGAGACAGGTAGCCCAATTTTTGTTGGATTCTTTTTTCATTATAATATTTGATGTAATTTTCTACAATTTGAATTACAATATATTTCTGAAACTACACAATACAAATATTGACATGCAATTATTAATTGGTGGATTTTAAGTTGACATCTATAAAATTTAATGTTAGAATACATTCAAAAATATATTTGAATGAGGTGTTTTATGATTCAAAATATTGTTACTTCAATAATCCTGTATTCTGGGACAGCCGTAGACTTACTTATTATCCTAATGTTATTTTTTGCAAAAAGAAAAAGTAGAAAGGACATCATTAACATCTATTTAGGACAATTTCTAGGCTCTGTTAGTCTAATATTCCTAAGTTTGCTTTTTGCATTTGTCTTAAATTATATTCCTAGTAAAGAGATTTTAGGTTTACTCGGTTTGATTCCAATTTTTCTAGGCCTCAAAGTTTTGCTTTTAGGAGATTCTGATGGAGAAGCTATTGCAAATGATGGTTTGCGAAAAGACAATAAAAACTTGATTTTTCTAGTCGCTATGATTACTTTTGCAAGTTGTGGCGCTGACAATATTGGTGTCTTTGTCCCATATTTTACCACCTTAAATTTAGCGAATTTGATAGTGACTTTACTTACTTTTCTAGTCATGATTTATCTCTTGGTTTTTTCTGCCCAAAAATTAGCACAAGTCCCTTCTGTTGGAGAAACTTTGGAAAAATATAGCAGATGGTTTATTGCCGTTGTCTATTTAGGATTGGGGATGTATATCCTGATTGAAAACAACAGCTTTGACATGCTATGGGCTGTGTTAGGCTAGGAGAAAAAAATTATGAAAAAAGATAGTATCTGTCAAGTGGATGTTATAAATCAACAAAATGTTACAACCGCAACGAACTACCTTGAAAAGGAAAAAGTCCAAAAATCACTTCGCATTTTATCAAAATTTACCGATAATAAACAGATAAATATCATCTTTTATCTCCTTGCCGTCGAAGAACTCTGTGTCTGCGATATAGCCTGTTTATTAAATCTCAGTATGGCATCTGCCTCCCACCATCTTCGTAAACTAGCCAATCAAAACATCTTGGACACTAGAAGAGAGGGGAAAATTATATATTATTTTATAAAAGATGAGGAAATCAGAGATTTTTTTAATCAACTAGGATAACAACTATTTTTACTACTTTTCCATGATTATAGGGAGATTATATATGAAATTTTTGATGAAAATTACTCACAAGAAATACCTACTCGTATCAAATGTTTAAGAAAAAAGTATAATTTAAAGCAAAGCGACCTACGATTATATCAGCGTTTACAGACATTCAAGAGAAATCTCTTGGATGTCTTTTTTGGGCTAAAGCAAGGCTATGATTAGCCTTGGCAAATTTGCCTAACAGCTCCAAACCTGTCATCAAATGAAATCAATGACTTATCAGAATGAGTCGTAGCCTTCATCTCACAGTATAGGTAGATGGCTAATTTCATTTTAAAACTTTCAGTTTTAAGGGACTGACCCCAAAAAGTGAGAATTTAATAAAAAGACTTGACATATTTCGTTTACAATAGTAAACTTATTTTGAACATATTCGTTTACATCTGTAAACAACAAGGAGGAAAGGAAAATGAGCACAATAGAACTTAATACTTCTATCACAGATGCTGAATGGGAAGTCATGCGTGTAGTTTGGGCAAATGATCGAGTAACTAGTAAAAAAGTCATTTCCGTAATGCAAGAAAAAATGGACTGGACACAATCCACTATCAAAACGATCTTAGGTCGATTAGTTGGAAAAGGCGTACTAAATACAGAGCATGAAGGTAGAAAGTTTATTTACACTGCCAATATTGAAGAGACAGAAGCCGTAAGGGATTATGCAGAAGATATTTTTAACCGTATTTGCAATAAGAAAGTCGGAAATGTAATAGGAAGCATCATTGAAGATCATGTTTTAAGCTTCGATGATATAGATCGACTAGAAAAAATATTAGAGATGAAAAAATCTTTCGCAGTAGAAGAAGTGGATTGTCAGTGTACAGAAGGGCAATGCGATTGCCATGAAGGCTGTTAAATAACTTAGAAGACGCGGTGTTGAAGTAATCATGATTACTGGAGATAACAAACGAACAGCCAAATCGAATGCTAAGCAAGTGGGTATAGACAGTGTATTAAGTGAAGTATTACCTGAAGATAAAGCCGAGGAAGTCAAAAAACTACAAGAGGCAGGCAAGAAGGTAGCGATGGTTGGAGACGGCATTAACGATGCACCCGCATTAGCTCAAGCAGATTATTATTAATTAGAATAATAATTTATGGAGGAATAAAAATGAGTAAGAATAAACATATGTTATTAGGTATTGGACTTACAGTCGGATTAACTGCAGTTGGATATATTACACTTTTAGAACCAATGATTAGTTATTTTAAAATAAACCAGAGTGCAGTTAATATAGATATTCAAACAAGTATAACAAAAAGTACACTTCCTATACCACCACTATTAGAGGATAAAAATCCAGATCCTAATATTGCGGATTTTACTTTAGAACCTCAAGAAGGAGAAACTTCATTTTTACCAAATACCAAGACACGAACTATGGGTTACAACGGAAGCTTCTTAGGCCCTGTCATCAGAGTAAGTAAAGGTGAGCAAGTAAATGTGCACGTAAATAACAAGCTAAAAGAAGCAACTACAGTTCACTGGCATGGACTAGAGGTAGAAGGAGAAAAGGATGGGGGCCCTCATCAAGGAATTGAACCAGGAACAACTTGGGAGCCTAGTTTTACAGTAAATCAACAGGCTGCAACATTGTGGTATCATCCGCACTTTGGAGGAAATACTGCTACCCAAGTTTATAAAGGTTTAGCAGGACTATTCTATGTGGATGATGAAGTATCAAAAAGCTTAAATATTCCTAAGGAATATGGAGTAAATGATATACCTTTAGTAATTCAAGATAGAAGCTTTGGCAAGGACGGCAGTTTTATTTATAATACAAATATGATGGATGGAGCAACAGGGGATACTATCATAGTTAACGGAGCTATTAAACCTAATTTAGAGGTTAATAGAGTCAAGATGAGATTTAGAATAGTTAATGGTGCTAATGCAAGTAACTTTAATTTGAAGTTAGATAATAGAGATGGATTCTATCAAATAGCATCTGATGGTGGATTTTTAGAAAAACCGGTTAGCCAGAGAAATATTATGTTATCACCTGGGGAAAGAGCAGAGATAATAGTGGACTTTTCAAAGTATGAAAAGGGAACGCAGCTATCACTTATGAGTAATAAGGAAGCCATTATGACCTTTAATGTTAAAGGCGATGGGAAAGATGATACTGAAGTACCTAGCACTTTAACGAATATAGAAAGAATGTCAGAAGCACAGGCTACTAAGATAAGAAGCTTTGAGCTTCAAGGTATGGGTCAAATGGTATCAATAAACGGTAAAAAGTTTGATATGAATAGAATTGATGAAACAGTGAAGCTTGGAGATACAGAGATTTGGGAAATTACAAACCCAGGATCTATGATGCATGAAATGGGGCACCCATTCCATATTCATGGCACACAGGTTCAAATTCTATCAAGAAACGGTAATGCGCCTTCTCCAGAGGAGAGCGGATGGAAAGATACTGTATATATTGAGCCTAACGAAAAAGTAAGACTTATAGTTAAGTTTAATAAGAAGGGTACTTATATGTACCACTGTCACATTCTTGAACATGAAGAAGCAGGTATGATGGGACAAATTAAAGTAGAATAATAAATAATATTGAAGATCATGTCTTAAGCTTCGATGATATAGATCGACTAGAAAAATATTAGAGATAAAAAAATCTTTCGCAGTAGAAGAAGTGGATTGCAATTGTCCAGTAAGACAATGCGAGTATCATTTACATCATCATTAAGAATAAGGAGGAATTTAAAATGAATAATGACAACAGATATTCGTCCCATAATCTTCATGATTATGACGACATGGATAAGTTAAAACACGAGCATGGAATCACAGATGAACATGGATACCATAAGGATCAACATCAAGTACATCATGCTGGGCATGATCACTGCGGGCACAGTGGACATGATCACAGCGGGCACAGTGGGCATGATCACCATCATCACGGAAGCTTTAAGGAACTTTTCTTAAAGTCATTGCCACTAGGAATCATTATTATGCTCTTATCCCCTATACATGGATTTAAACTACCATTCCAGTTTACTTTTCCATATTATGATATTGTAGTAGCTATTTTATCTACTATATTAATTATTTATGGTGGACGTCCATTCTATCAAGGTGCAGTTGACGAATTTAAACAAAAAAAATCTGGAATGATGGCACTCGTTTCTTTAGGTATAAGTGTTTCATATTTATACAGTATTTATGCTGTGATCATTACCTACGTAACGGGTGAACACGTGATGGACTTTTTCTTTGAATTTGCTTCATTACTATTAATCATGCTATTAGGTCACTGGATTGAGATGAAAGCTATTGGAGAAGCAGGAGACGCACAAGCAGCATTGGCTAAGTTAGTGCCGAAAGATGCTCACGTTGTATTAGAAGACGATTCAATTGAAACACGACCAGTTGCTGACTTAAAGGTAGGTGATTTAATTCGTGTTCAAGCCGGAGAAAATGTGCCAGCAGACGGGATTATCGAGCGTGGCGAATCACGTTTAAATGAAGCTCTTCTAACTGGGGAGTCAAAAGCAGTAAAAAAAGGCCCTGGCGATGAAGTAATCGGAGGCTCAACAAATGGAGAAGGGGTACTTTATATTAAAGTGAATGAGACAGGTGATCAATCCTTCATCTCTCAAGTTCAGAATTTAATCAGCCAAGCTCAAAGTCAGCCTTCCAGAGCAGAAAGTATTGCTCAAAAGGTTGCAGGGTGGCTCTTCTATATTGCTGTTATTGTCGCGCTAATTGCTTTTGTAGTGTGGATGGTTATAGAAGATGTACCAACGGCAGTTATATTTACTATTACTACATTAGTTATTGCTTGTCCGCACGCATTGGGTCTGGCTATTCCATTGGTAACCGCCCGTAGCACAAGCTTAGGAGCTAGCCGTGGCTTACTAGTAAAAGACCGCCAAGCCTTAGAAATAGCTCAAGATGCAGATGTGATGATTTTAGATAAAACGGGTACTTTAACAACTGGTGAATTTAAAGTATTAGATGTAAAACTTCTTAATGACAAATATACAAAAGAGGAAATCATTGCCTTATTGGCAGGTATTGAAGGAGGATCTAGCCACCCAATTGCTCAATCAATTATAAGTTTCGCCGAGCAGCAAAATATACGTCCAGCATCTTTTGATTCGATTGATGTGATTTCCGGTGCTGGAGTAGAGGGTAAAGCAGGTGGGCACCGTTACCAATTAATCAGTCAAAAAGCCTATGGACGTAATCTTGATATGGATATTCCAAAAGGAGCAACTCTTAGTGTCTTAGTAGAAAACGATGATGCTATTGGTGCTGTAGCTTTAGGGGACGAATTAAAACCAACGAGTAGAGAGTTAGTTAAAGCTCTTAAAAAGAACAATATTCAACCAATTATGGCAACAGGTGATAATGAAAAAGCGGCTCAAGGCGTGGCAGTAGATTTAGGGATTGAATATAGATCAAATCAATCTCCACAAGACAAATATGAGTTAGTTAAAACACTTAAAGATGAAGGAAAGAAAGTTATCATGGTAGGTGATGGTGTAAATGATGCTCCTTCTCTTGCCTTAGCAGATGTTGGTATAGCTATAGGTGCTGGAACTCAAGTTGCATTGGATTCAGCTGATGTCATATTGACTCAATCCGATCCAGGAGATATTGAATCATTCATTGAATTAGCACACAAAACAACTCGTAAAATGAAACAAAACCTATTTTGGGGAGCTGGTTATAACTTTATAGCTATCCCTCTAGCTGCAGGAATTTTGGCTCCTATTGGTATCACATTAAGCCCTGCATTAGGAGCAATCCTAATGTCCGTGTCAACAGTCATCGTCGCCATTAATGCTATGTTATTAAGTTTAGATCCAAAAAATAACGGTTAACAGATCGAATGATTGAAACTCCTTAAAGTATCAAGATACAATAGTTTTACAGGAGAAAAAGAGATGTAAGTACTGGCTCTTTGTAAAATCGTGTTGGTAGAAGTAGACGATTTTTCTACCAACACGATTTTTAATTTATTATAGAACGGATTTCTTTTAGAATCCTAAAATTATTAATTGGTGGATTTTAAGTTGACATCTACAAAGGTTAATGTTAGAATACATTCAAAAATATATTTGAATGAGGTGTTTTATGATTCAAAATGTTGTTACTTCAATAATACTGTATTCTGGGACAGCCGTAGACTTACTTATTATCCTAATGTTATTTTTTGCCAAAAGAAAAAGCAAAAAAGACATCATTAACATCTATTTAGGGCAATTTCTAGGCTCTGTTAGTCTAATATTGCTAAGTTTGCTTTTTGCATTTGTCTTAGATTATATTCCTAGTAAAGAGATTTTAGGTTTGCTCGGTTTGATTCCAATTCTCCTAGGCCTCAAAGTTTTGCTTTTAGGAGATTCTGATGGAGAAGCTATTGCCAAAGAAGGTTTGCGCAAAGATAATAAAAACCTGGTTTTTCTAGTCGCTATGATTACTTTTGCAAGTTGTGGTGCTGACAATATTGGTGTCTTTGTCCCATATTTTACTACCTTAAATTTAGCGAATTTGATAGTGGCTTTACTTACCTTTCTAGTCATGATTTATCTCTTGGTTTTTTCTGCCCAAAAATTGGCACAAATTCCTTCTGTTGGAGAAACTTTGGAAAAATATAGCAAATGGTTTATTGCCGTTGTTTATTTAGGATTGGGGATATATATCCTGATTGAAAACAACAGTTTTGACATGTTATGGACTGTATTAGGCTAGGAGAAAATATTATGAAAAAAGATAGTATCTGCCAAGTGAATGTTATAAATCAACAAAATGTTACAACCGCAACGAACTACCTTGAAAAGGAAAAAGTCCAAAAATCACTTCGCATTTTATCAAAATTTACCGATAATAAACAGATAAATATCCTCTTTTATCTCCTTGCTGTTGAAGAACTCTGTGTCTGCGATATAGCCTGTTTACTAAATCTCAGTATGGCATCAGCCTCCCACCATCTTCGTAAACTAGCCAATCAAAACATCTTGGACACTAGAAGAGAGGGGAAAATTATATATTATTTTATAAAAGATGAGGAAATCAGAGATTTTTTTAATCAACTAGGATAACAACTATCCATTCAAGCTATAAGGATTTTCTAAAACATTTTGAAGATGTTGATGTATTTGCGAATCTCTCTTATCAGATATTGAAGGGGAGCTATCCCTACCCAGTTAATGAGGTTGCAGCAGATATGCTAAGGTATGTAGCCTATGACGTTAATAGGTTCCATGAACGGGATAAAATTGAGGAACTATTAGCTACAGGGGTAGAACCACTTATTGAGGAGATTTTAGATAGATAGTCAATATTAGGGCTACTGTTCCGTTCCACAGTATTATTCTAAAATCATTTTCACTCCCTTTCGTCTATTAGTATAGAAGAAAGCTCTCAGCACATGTGGAAGTAGTGGGGTTGTTAGTGAGAGCCTAGAAAACCTTGAACGAAATTTTTTTGATTGTTGAGTGGAGGGGTATCAGAGAGACTGCCTCAGTTAAAGCAATTAGTCGTAGTGATGTTAAAGAGTTTGATAAAAACTTTGAAAATGTTTCTTTAGCTATTTAATATAATTTTATATATTTATGACGAGTATGATTACTGGGTAGAAGTTATCCGATATGAACAGGATAATTAAGTATTTGCTGGAGGTTAGATGATTATGTTTAAACTGTATCCTTTTATTCAAGAGATGATTAATTGTGAAACCACTATACAGAAAATGGAAGTTTTCGATAGGTGGAAACTAGATAAGTGTAGAGTTTTTCTATTTGATGAAGAAAAGTCAAATTTTAGCAATATAGGGAAATCAATAAGTTATGGAAAGTTTAATTTGGTTGGTCTAGGAGATTATCAAAAAATTTGGGTTATTGATGAAAATACCTTGAATAATAGGGACAATGTGTTACCTGTTGCTAAAATTGTTAACTATGATCTGAATATGTTTACTTATATAAACGATTTGTATAGGGGAAGGAATGTTCCAGATAGGGAAAATCTGATTAAATTTTTACATGAAATAAAGACAACACGTTTAGCGAATAATATTTCTACCGCATTAATGGAAAGATACACTACTCCGATAGATTCGAAGTTGTTAGCTAAAATGATTGAAAGTTATGTTTATTTTGATAGTATTGATTTTGAAGAATTTCAATCAAATTCAAGTCAGACTTTAGAGCCAGATAAATATATTTGGATGACAGAAATATGGGATAATGCAGAAACTTACCTAAACAATAACAAAGTGATACAACAGTATGAGGTAGTATGTTGCTATGTATTGAAAGCATTTATTTTAAAAAATACAAAAAATCTTTCAACTGAAGAAAAGATAGTTAGGTTTAAACGTTATTGTTTGGAGGATTTATGTGTATTTTTAGAATTAGAGATGTCTTTACTGATATTATTTTTGAAAAATGACAGTTCAGTTCAAAAAATATTTAAAAAGTTGCAGGTTGGAGCTAAGCGTTTAGAAGATAAAATACAAAATACAGTATGGGATATTTTTCATATAAGACTATTAGAGCAAAGTTTTTTGTCTGATTGTATAGAACATAAAGAAGCTGTGTATCTCCATTATTTTGCAACTGCAGATTCTGGATTGGCGGATGTACTACGAGCTAATCCGATTAAAATGCTAGTTTATTATGATAAAAATTATATACCTGTACGTCGATACAGTGAATTAGATTTCTTCACTCAGGATGAATTAGATTTTTATAATACTAAATCAAAAATCAGAAATCGTGAGAAAGTAGTTAAGAGTAAGAATTTTAGTTCTATAAAGGCGACGTTGATCATTGAACTAAAAACTTTACTCGCCAAATAGTTTCGTCCACAGCATTATTCTAATATTACTTTTCCTTCCTTTCGTCTATTAGTATAGAAGGAAGTTTTCAGCGTATGTGGAAGATGGTCAGTTTACTAGTCAAAGAAAAAGGTACAAGGTTAGTTAATAGTTGAAAAAACTCATGTTAGAGCATTTTTTGATAAATTTCTGCTTAGCCAAGGTCATACAATCATAATTCCTAAGCGTCATATTCAAATTGTTTTTGAATTAACAAATCTTGAAATAGAGGAAATAGCTATATCTATCACAGAAATTAGAAAAATGTTAGATGAATTATATGCCCCAGATGGGTATAACATCGGAACAAACTGTGGCGAGGCGGCCGATCAAACTATTAATCGCTGTCATATCCATATCACTTCTAGATTTAAAGGCGATGTTACAGATCCAGTTGGAGGGGGTAGAGGCGTAATACCTGATAAGAGAAGTTATTTATCTTTCAAAGGGAGTGGCGAGACTGTGTTAAATGGTTCAAAGTTTTAAATGAGCAATCGACGGAGGTCAGATGATGGAAGTATGGACAGAAGGTTATCTTTCGAAGTTTAAGTTTATCATAAACTGTGGCGGTGAGAACTTTGGCTATTTGACCTGTAACTTATTGACTTCTGAGCTATCCTATCAGGAGTTCGGAGTCACTGGAGTTATTGTTTTTGAGCATAGTCAGCCGCTTTCTAAAAAGGAAGTATTCAAGTTATTACCTTACATTCGTTTAAGTGATTTTGAAAACTATAGTCATAGATTAAACGCTTTTTTTGATAGTAAAGTAATAGGTTTTAGAAATGCTATTTCGATAACGTTTAAGGGATATACCCATAATAATGCTCATCCACTATTGGTTTATGAAATGAACAAAGTTTATGAAGATTGGTTTAAAAGACCAGTTGATAAACTGTATAACTACATTAGCGACATCTATTTTTCTGATTTTAAAGATGAACGATGCTTTCTAGCTGGTGGGTTGATGGCTAATGTTTCAGAGTATCCAACTAACTCTTAATTTGGCTTTATCATCCTCGTAGCATTGGATTTCTCGATAGTTTAGCTAGCCGAAAAGAGTAAAAATATTAATAAAGATGAAAGCACAGTACTATGTGCTTTCGTTTTTTTTATGGAAAATGTATCATTCAAACATACCGTTTGGGACGGAAAAGCTACCATTTAGGAAATAATGGCAGCTTGAGCTGTTTTTTGTGATATAGTATAAATATATTTAGCTAATCTTACAATGTTGTAAGGTTAAAGGTTTGGTTTGTAAGGGTAGAGGACCGCTTTTTGACGTAAAATAAATGTATCAAGACGAGTAATAGGAGAATGAAAGTGTAGGTATGTGTAAGGGGTTTGAAGTGCATAAACGCTATTTTGACACTATTTGATTACAAAAAAGGAGTAACCAGAAACATTTCGTAAAAAATGAAATAAATTTGTAACTTTTTAAACCATTTTGAAATATCTATGGTATAATAAAGATGTTCGAACAAAGAAAAAGATACAAGGAGTAACTCATGAAAAAAACACTCAAAATCGTTACAGGTCTGATAATAGCCCTGTTGGTTCTCTTGCTTGCCTTTGTGCTTTTAAAAGGCTGTGGCAGCAATAAAGTCGATAAAAGCGGCTTTTACACGAAAGCGTCGCAGACGAGCAAGACGTCAACAAGTAGCACGAAAAAGAGCAAGAGCTCTTCCAAGAAATCAAGTAGCTCTTCTAGTGCTTCGCAAGCAGACTCAAGCACTGAAGCCGCAAGTAGTGTAGCTAGCTCAGCCTCTAGTGCGACAACTACAGCGCCAGCTCAAACACCAACGCAACCAAGTCAAAATGCCAACGCCACTCAAGATAGCACAACAACTTCTGAGTCTGAGGTCCCAGGAGGAGGTTATGCAATAGTCACTTCAGGTACTTTGGAGTTGTTAAAAGACACACCTGTCTATGCTTCACCTGATAAGAGTAGCGGTGTTGCCTATGTTCAGCCTCAAGCAGATATCGAGTGGGACAAGTACATGTACGAAAATGGTGAATGGTGGTACAGTTTCGTTCAAAGAAATCGTGACCAAGAAGTCCGCTTTTACATTGCTTACTCAGATGTCGGTTATTAATGAGAGGAGAGAGATTCTTTAGAATCTCTTTTTTTTTGTTAACATAATCAATAGTTGTATAATAATACCGTTAAAACATCTGTATCTGTGATATAATGACAGTGAGGTAAGTAAGGAGTTACTATACTATGAACAAGAACACCTATTCTATCAGTAATTTATACAAGATAATACAGCTATCATATCGTCATTCGAAAGTGCTATTTATTTTGTCACTTTTTATAGCACTCATCAATGGTATTCTACCGTCTCTTGAGATTCTTATTATGGCTGGACTCATTGATAGCGTGATGCAGTACATTTCGCACACAATGACTTTAAACCATGTCCTAATTGATTTCTTTCTACTCGCATGTACACTAGTTTTAAAGCGCTTACTTCCGTCTGTACAAGATTATGTAAAATGGTCTTTTGAAAATAAAGCGAGAACACATTATAAATTGCCTTTAGTCAAGACTATTTCTCAACTACCACTGAAGTATTTTGAAAATGAGACAAGTCAAAGTTTGTTTTATAGACTGTTGAAGGATGCAGAGAGTCAGGTCACGAATCAGTATTTCAATGTGTTACAGCTTTTCCAGCTTATTCTTCAGGTTGGCGGGGTGCTTCTCATTATTTTAAGACAAGCTTGGTGGGCGGCTTTATTGATCTTGGTGTTAGCTCTTGTATTATTTAAGCTCTCTATTATCAGTGGGCAGGCAAATTATCAAGCAAAAAAAGACACTGCTACAGAGGAGAGAAAGAGCACTTACTTTGAGGATGTGAATTTAAGTCGGGAGTTTGTTTTTGAAAGAAAGATTTTTGGGTATACAGACGAAATTATTTCTAAATTCTTCAAGAGTTATGAAACTGTCAGACGACAACGCAATAAGGTGCAGCTAGACTGGTTTTTTAAAATGAAAATCAGCGGAGTCCTTGTCTTAATCTTATCTGCTTTAATATCTGGCATATTAGCTTTTCCAGTTCTGGATGGAAAAATGAGCATTGGATTATACATCTCACTGGTCAATGCGATTTCTGGCTTGGTTCAAGTTATTTCTTGGCAATTGACAGCAACAATGGACCAATTAGCGCAAGATTTAGAATATATGAAAGAACTTCACACAGTAGAATCTCTAACAAAATGCCAAGAACAAAAAGCAATACCAGCAGTAACCATCCCGCCTTTTGAGAGCTTAGCATTTAAGCAGGTTACTTTTAGATATCCTGATACAGAGACTGATATTCTCAACAATTTAACGTTTACCATCAAAAAAGGAATGCACTATTCATTTGTCGGTAAAAACGGCTCAGGAAAGACCACTATCACAAAATTGTTGACTGGTTTGTATGATGATTACGAGGGAGAGATTTTATATAATGGTATCTCCTATCGACAATTCTCACCGGAACAAAGACAAGCTATCTTCTCTGTTGTGTTTCAAGATTTTGCACGTTACCCAACATCTGTAGAAAATAATGTGTATTTTGGCAAAGCCTATGATAATAATCATTTTCAAGAAATTCTGTCTTTACTGAAACTAAACGATTTTGTAGATTCTTTGCCTCAAGGGTTAAAGACTGAAGTGTCAAAATTGAATGAAGATGGGGTTGATTTATCTGGAGGACAATGGCAAAAATTAGCTATAGCTCGTTCGATAGCATTGAACAGACAAGTGCAGATTTTAGATGAGCCGACCTCTGCCTTGGATCCCTTGATAGAAAATGAGATGTATGAACAGTTTGACAAGCTTAACAAAGGGCATACAACAATCTTTATCAGCCATCGTTTGGGCTCAACTAAGCTGGCTGATATTATCTATGTTATCGATGGTGGAAGGGTGATTGAGGCTGGTAGTCATGATGAGTTGATGGCACTTGATGGTCTATATCATAGAATGTTTACCGAGCAGAGAGGGTGGTACAAATAAATGAAAGTTAGCAATATAAAAAGGATAATAAAGACTTATCGACTGGTCTTGTCTCAAGAGAAGTTACTGTGGTTGACTTACTTCATTTTAGAGGTTTTTCATAGCGCTTCCTTTGTTTTTGTAGTCTTAATGACACAACACTTATTTGATGCTTTAGCGAAGTCTATTCGTGGAGGAGAGCCGACAACTGTTTTTGTATGTGTTTTAGCTGTTTTTGGAAGCGGTTTAATAAGTCAGCTTTTAAATGGTGTTACAAATTACTTGATTCCTTATATTTCAGATAAAGTTGCAGGTAAGCTATCAATAGCCATTCAGCAAAAAGTGAGCCAGTTAGAAGCGATTGACTACGAGTATTCTGAGCGTTTAGATGCTATCCAAAAAGCTAGAGATAGCATTCAAAGTGCCTGTGAGTTGACCCAAGCAACGCTGTCTGTTGTTGGCTTTTACGTTCCTTATTTTATCTTCATGTCCCTTTATTTGTATGCTAATCAATCCAATTTAATTTTAAGTGTCTTGTTCGTTTTTGTACCTGTACTCATTGGGCAATTTGTCAAAGCTAAGTTTTCATATGAGTTAGAAGACGAGATAGCTTTAATGAAACGACGGTCTTTGGCGTATGAAAAGACGTTGACCAATACTCGCTATGTCAAAGAAACGAAAATTATGGGCGCTTGGCACTTTTTCTACAAGCAACTTCGAGATAGTTTAGTTGCTATCAATGCAACGACTTCTCAAAACAATAAAAAGCGCTTTATTCTCTCCTTGTTATTAAGCCTTGTCAGCTTGATAGGATACATCGTTTTACTCATAATGCTGTTTGTTTCCTTAATCAAAAAGGATATTTCTATTGGTGCTTTTGGGGCTATTTTCTCATCTATTGAGGTTATGTTTATCATCATGGATGAAATGGTCACCTACACGTTTGGGAGAATCAGTGAGCATTCAGGTTTAATCATCCATCTAGACCGTTTATTTGATTTAGCTGAACCTACTGATTGTGCAATTGTTAAGGATCAAAATAGTGATGATAGTATTGTTTTAAAAAATGTTAGCTTTCAATACCCACAGTCTTCTAAGGAGGCTTTAAAAGATATCACTATTACCATTAAAAAAGGCGAATGTGTAGCACTAGTAGGAGCTAATGGCTCAGGGAAGTCAACGTTAGTCAAGCTCATTATGGGACTTTATCAACCGACAAAAGGAAGCGTATCCATCAACGGTTATGATACCAAAGAAACAGCACCAGATATGATTTTTGAGCACTTTTCGGTTGTTTTCCAGGAGTTTAATCGCTATAAAATGACATTAAGAGAAAATATTGAACTATCTGATAAAAACAAGCACGGATCTTTTGAGCAAGCTCTTGATAAAGCGAACTTTGTAAAACCAAGTGCATTATCAGATGACACTATTCTTTCTCGTGAGTTTGGTGGGATTGATTTATCCGGAGGGCAATGGCAAAAGGTGGCTATCGCTAGATCTTACTATAGAGATAGGGAGATTGTGGTTTTAGATGAGCCAACATCCGCTATTGATCCTATCGAAGAAGCTAACCTCTATCGTCAGTTTTTCGCTCTCTCTCGTGATAAAACTTCTATTATCGTGACACACAGGTTAGGTTCTGCCACATTAGCAGATAAGATTATCTTGCTAGAAAATGGGCAAGTCATTGCTCAAGGAACACATAATGAGCTCTTAAAACATACTACCTATCATCATATGTGGCAATCACAGGCGAAATGGTATGTGCGTGGGGATTAGGAGTGATAAGTTAAAAGTGAAGTTTTTGTACGAGAAACTTCACTTTTTTCATCTCCCCCTTAAACAACTCATTTTAAGCGTTCACTAGTGAGTGTTAAAGTCCGTATCGCCAAAATAATAAACTAAATATACATAAAACATCATTATAATACACCATTAAAAATGGTGTATTTTTTTTGTATAAAAAAGATAAAACTGTTGAAATGTACTTGTTTAAAATATCCTCTTTTTAAAGAATGCTATGCTATTTTAAGACAAAAATATGGTAAAAGCACAAAAATATAGAATATTAGAAAACGCCTAAAAATGCGTAAAATAAAGGGTTTGTATTGACATTGTACACTTAAAAGGAGTAGAATAAAGCGTAATATCTTTTAATAAAAAGGAGTTTCCATGACTCGTTCTAGTCGGAGTCGTCGCAATAGACGAGAGAATAAAAACTCTAATTATACATTATTGATTATCAATTATGTGCTGTTTGCAATCTACTTAATTTTATATTTATACGACATTTACACCATGTACAGCTACAATTTCTTGGCCTTTCGCTATGTCAACGTCTTGTTGACGGTTGTCTTGTTAGCGGTTTTGGTGGTGAGTTTGATCTTGTTGCTCTTAAGGCGCGCGCCAAAGACGACGACCACACTTCTAGCACTGTTTTCAGTAGTCACCTGTGCGATTCTGTTTGCTTTTCGCTCTGCCATTAACCTCGGAGAGAGCCTAAACAAGTCCACTTTTTACTCGGAAGTGGAGATGAGTGTGGTGGTGCCAAAGGACAGCTCTATCACCTCCATTGACCAAGTGACGACGGTTGACGCACCAACCTCTAGTGATTCAGAAAACATCACAGCGCTTCTCGATAAGGTCAAGTCAGACAAGGGTGTCAGCCTCAAGACGACAGAAGTGGACTCTTATCAAAAAGCTTATACCAACCTTATGGATGGTAGCTCTCAAGCCATGGTCTTAAACAGCGCCTACTCGAGTCTCCTCGAGCTGCAGAACAAGGACTTTAGCTCTAATCTTAAAACCCTCTACACATACAAGATTAAAAAAGCGACTAAGTCTACCACAACGTCTGCCAATAAAGACAGCTTTAACATCTACGTGTCAGGGATTGATACCTACGGTTCTATCAGCACCGTGTCTCGCTCGGATGTCAATATCATCATGACGGTCAATCTCAAGACCCACAAGATTTTACTGACGACGACGCCACGAGACAGCTATGTGCAAATCCCAGACGGCGGTAACAACCAGTACGACAAGCTGACCCACGCTGATATCTACGGCGTTGACACCTCTCGTAAGACTTTGGAAAATCTCTACGGCATTACCATTGACTACTATGTCCGCCTCAATTTCACCTCCTTCCTGAAGTTGATTGACGCTATTGGTGGCATTACGGTCTACAACGACCAAGCCTTTACCTCTTACACCAATAAAAACTACAGTTTTGAAGTGGGCAATGTCACTCTGGACTCTGCTGGAGCACTCGCCTTTGTTCGTGAGCGCTATTCGCTAGAAAATGGGGACAATGACCGTGGTAAGAACCAAGAAAAAGTCATCTCCGCCATTGTCAATAAGTTAGTCTCTCTCAACTCACTAACCAAGCTATCAACCATTGTCTCTAACTTACAAGACTCTATCCAGACCAATATGCCACTGTCTGACATCATGGAAATCGCCAACTCCCAGTTGTCCTCAAATGACAAGTTCACCGTGACTTCACAAGCTGTGACAGGAACAGGCTCAACAGGGGAATTGCCCTCTTATGCCATGCCATCAGCCAGTCTCTACATGATGCAACTCAACCAAGACAGCATTGATAAAGCCAAGGCAGCCATCAATGCCACACTAAATGCCAACTAAAGGAACGGGTATGATTGATATTCATTCACACATTGTTTTTGATGTTGATGATGGTCCAAAGACCCTAGAGGAGAGCTTAGCCCTTATTGGAGTGAGCTACCAACAAGGGGTGCGCACCATCATCTCGACCTCACATCGGCGCAAGGGCATGTTTGAAACGCCTGAGCGCACCATTCATGAGCACTTCCGAGTGGTCAAGGAAGCGGCAGAAGAGCGCTATGAAGACCTCACCATTCTCTATGGCGGTGAGCTCTTTTACACCGAGGACTTGCGCCAAAAGTTGGAAAAAGGAAAAGTGCCCACACTAAACGGTACTCGCTATGCGCTGATTGAGTTTAGTATGCTCACACCATGGCGAGACATCCACTCAGCCCTCACCAAGGTCTTGATGTTAGGCATCACCCCGGTGGTCGCCCACATTGAGCGCTACAATGCTCTTGAGTACAAGGCGGATCGGGTGCGGGAGTTGATTGACATGGGCTGTTACACTCAAATCAACAGTAACCATGTGCTCAAACCTAAGCTCTTTGGTGATAGCGAGAAGCTCTTTAAGAAGCGTGCTCGCTATTTTCTAAAGGAAGACTTAGTCCACTGCGTTGCCAGTGACATGCACAATCTGGATAAGCGCCCGCCTTACATGCAAGCAGCTTATGAAACTATCTTTAAAGATTATGGGCGCCATAAGGCGCATGCCTTATTCAAGGGCAACCTTGAGAAAATCATTAGTAACCAAGTATTATAGGAGACCGTATGAACGCGAAGGAAACTTCAACCATTGAAATTGATGTTATTGTCTTGCTTAAGAGCTTGTGGCAGAAAAAGTTCTTGATTCTTTTTGTGTCCTTGCTTGTCGCTGCACTCGCCTTTTTAGGCTCAACTTTCCTCTTACAAAAGGAATATACTTCAACGACACGGATTTATGTGGTCAATCGTACCGATAACAACATCACCAATCAAGACCTGCAAGCTGGTAGCTACTTGGTCAATGACTACAAGGAAATCATCACCTCAGCGGATGTCATGAACCAAGTCATTGACAAGGAAAACTTGTCCTTGACACCAAGCGAATTGTCTAAGAAAGTAGCGGTCACTATCCCAACGGATACCCGTGTCATTTCCATCTCTGTGGAAGATAGCAACGCCAAAGAAGCCGCTCGTCTAGCCAATGCCGTTCGTGAAGCGGCGACGACAAAGATTAAGGAAGTAACTAAGGTGGAGGATGTGACGACGCTTGAAGTCGCTAAGGTCTCAAATACCCCATCCTCACCAAACACCAAGCGCAATACGCTTCTTGGCTTTTTAGTCGGTGCTTTCCTCTCTATGGCAGCTGTCATCCTAGCAGAAGTGCTCGATGACCGTGTCAAGTCAGCCGAAGATGTGGAAAACAGACTGGAGCTCACCCTCCTAGGCACTGTCCCTGATATGAGTAAACTATAAGGAGATACGATTGATGACACGTTTGATGATTGCTTCTAAAAAGCAAAGCTTATACGAGAAAGCCGAGGAGTATTACAACTCTATCCGTACCAATATCCAGTTTAGCGGTAGCGATATTAAGAGTATCGTGTTGACCTCTGTGCAACCCAACGAAGGCAAGACCACAACAGCAGTCAATCTTGCCATTTCCATGGCTAAGGTGGGCTTTAAGACCCTTTTGATTGATGCGGATACCAGAAACTCTGTGCTGTCAGGAACTTTCCGAGCAGAGGGCAGTGTGGTGGGTTTGACCAGCTATCTGTCTGGCAATGCCGAGTTGGCAGAAGCCATCTGTGAGACCGATATCCCAAACCTCATGGTCATCCCAGCAGGGCAGGTGCCACCAAATCCTACTCACCTCTTACAAAATACCAATTTTACCCACATGATGGAGATGACCAAGCAGTTGTTTGATTATGTGATTATCGATGCGCCACCGATTGGCTTGGTCGTGGATGCGGCTATTATCGCCAAGAGCTGTGATGGTGCCATTATCGTGACCGAGTCTGGCGCCATTAAACGCCGCTTTGTCCTCAAAGCCAAGGAGCAGCTCGAACACAGCGGCACCCAGTTTTTAGGGGTCATTCTCAACAAAGCTGCAAATAGTGTGGGCAGTTATGGTGGTTATGGTAACTATGGGGAGTATGGACAGAAAGAGAAGAAAACTCAGAAGAAATCTCGTAGGAAAAAGTAGTTTTAGGAAGGAAATGCGATGCACAGTGAAACCTCTATCAAAAAGAGCCTTTACCTTATCGTAGATAGTTTAGCAATTGTTTTCACTTTTTTGATACTATCTCGTTTCTTTAGCTATCCTTTCTTGCGCAATCCTAAATTTCTATTTGCCGTCGTTTTTTGTAGCGCCTTATATGCCGTATGGTTTGATCACTACTCGGATGTTTTATCAAGAACTTACAGAGAAGAAATAAAGCCAGTCATTGTTTTTTCGGTAGAGCTACTTGTTATTAGTATTCTTATTATCTATGCCGGTCGTTTTTTAGGAAATTTTGAAATTTTAAATTTAGGTGGACGGTATTTACTGAGTCAACTGATCTGGTCAACAGCTTTACTCCTTTTAGGACGTTATTTGGTTAAAGGCTTGACGAAAGAGCTTTTCATTGAAACGTCAAATGTTATCCTATTAACCAACTTTACGAATGAAGCAGAATTAGTGACCCAGCTTCACCAAAATGGCTATCGTGTCTTAGCTTACTTTAGTCACCAAAATCCAGTGTCGACTTTTCTTGAAGTGCCTGTCTTACACGATTTTGAGCAGATACGTTATCTCTTATCGCACAATGAGGTGCAGGAAGTTTTTGTCACCAGTGACGCTTTTAGTGATTTCAACCGTGAACGTGATTACTTCAATGCTCTCGTTATACCTGTGAGTCTCGCCTTTGATGAGAATGTAGAAGGTAATCTTTCTGCCTTGACTTTTCATAAAGTCGGAACGATTGCAGCACTCACCTCCTCGCTCAATCATATCCACTACCGTAGTCTCTTGTTTAAGCGCTTGTGTGATATTGTTTTTAGCCTGATTGGGCTGGTGCTTACAGGGCTTGTCGCTATCATCATCTATCCTATTGTACAAATGCAGTCTAAGGGTCCGCTTATCTTTAAGCAAAAGCGGGTGGGCAAGAATGGCAAGGTCTTTGAAATCTATAAGTTTCGCAGCATGTACTTGGACGCTGAGGAACGCAAAAAAGAGCTGATGGCGCAAAATGAGCTGACCTCTGATTTGATGTTCAAGATGGACAATGACCCTCGTATCTTTCCCTTTGGGCAGAAAATGCGCAACTGGTCTCTGGATGAGCTGCCGCAGTTTATCAATGTTTTAAAGGGCGACATGTCACTTATCGGCACACGTCCGCCAACCTTGAATGAATACGAAAAGTATGAGTTACATCACTTTAAGCGCTTAGCCATGAAACCAGGTATCACAGGCATGTGGCAGGTCAGTGGGCGCAGTAACATCACGGACTTTGAAGAAGTCGTTGCCCTTGATTTGTCCTACATCAAAAATTGGTCGGTCTGGCTCGACATCAAAATTTTTCTCAAAACCATCAAAGTCGTTTTAGTGAAAGAAGGGAGTAAGTAAATGCCTCAATCGGTTTATATTGTAGGTTCTAAAGGCATACCTGCTAAGTATGGAGGTTTTGAAACCTTTGTGGAAAAGTTGACGGAACACCAAAAAGACACAGCTATCCACTACTATGTGGCTTGCATGCGTGAAAACTCAGCTAAGTCTAATATCACAGCAGATGTCTTTGAGCATAACGGTGCGACTTGTTTCAACGTTGATGTGCCTAAGATTGGTCCAGCAAGAGCCATTGCCTATGATATTAAAGCCTTGAATCGTGCCATTGATATGGCAATTGAGAATCAGGATGAGGCGCCGATTTTTTACGTGCTTGCTTGTCGGATTGGTCCTTTTATCAAAGGCATTAAGAAAAGAATCAAAGCTATTAACGGCACCCTCTTGGTCAATCCAGACGGTCACGAGTGGTTGCGTGACAAGTGGTCAGCGCCTGTGCGTCGCTACTGGAAAATTTCTGAGCAGCTGATGGTTAAGCACGCTGACCTTTTGGTCTGTGATAGTAAGAACATCGAAAAGTACATCCAGACTGACTACAAGAAGTATCGTCCACAGACGACCTATATTGCTTACGGCACGGACTTATCTAAATCCTCTTTGACACAAGAGTCTGACAAGGTGCGTCAGTGGTTCACCGACAAAGAGGTCACTGAAGGCAACTATTATCTTGTCGTTGGGCGTTTTGTACCAGAGAATAACTACGAAGCCATGCTCAAGGGCTTTATGGCGTCAAACTCTCAGAAGGATTTTGTCTTGATTACCAATGTCGAGCACAATGCTTTTTATGACAAGCTGCGTAGAGAAACAGGCTTTGACAAGGACCCACGTGTCAAGTTTGTGGGGACGGTCTACGACCAAGACTTGCTCAAGTACATTCGTGAGCAGGCTTTTGCTTATTTTCATGGGCATGAGGTGGGAGGCACTAACCCCTCACTTTTAGAAGCGCTAGCGTCTACGCCTTTAAACTTACTTTTGGATGTTGGTTTTAACCGTGAGGTGGGTGAAGAGGGCGCCCTCTATTGGGCAAAAGATAAACTCACACAAACCATAGAGCAGGCAGAAGAGCTGTCAGAAGAAACGCTAGCAACGATGAAAGATAAAGCTTATCAACGTGTAGCAGACGCCTACAATTGGGGCACGATCGTTGCGGCCTATGAAGATTTGTTTTTAGAAGGGTAAATCATGACAAAGATTGCAATTATGATGGCAACCTACAATGGGGAAAATTATATCAAAGAGCAGCTCGACTCGATACTTTCGCAGACCAATCGTGACTGGACCTTGTTTATCCACGATGATAAGTCTAGCGATCAAACGCCTGGGATATTAGCCGAGTATGCCGAGAAATACCCTGAAATTGAAGTCATCACAGACAGCAGTGTGGTGGGTGGCAGTTCAGAGAAAAACTTTTCAGCCATTCACAAGTGGGTCAGCACTCACTATGATTTTGATTATTTCATGTTTGCGGATCAGGATGATTTTTGGTATGACACCAAGGTTGAGGACAGTCTCAGAACGCTGATGTCAGCTCCAAATTACCACACCAACCCTGTCCTTGTGCATACGGATTTAGAGATTGTGGATCACAATCTCAGTCAGCTAGGGGAGTCCTTTTTTGATTACCGTGCCTTAGACGCTTCGGTCACAGACCTAGCCCACTTACTGGTGCAGAATAACGTCACAGGCTGTACCATGTTTTGGAACAAAGCCCTGAATGAAAAGCTCAACCTCGATAGTGACGCTGTCGCTATGCACGACTGGTGGATAACGCTCGTTGCAGCTAGTTTCGGCGACATCATCGCTCTAGATAAGCCTACTATAAAATACCGCCAACATGGCAATAACGTTGTCGGAGCGACTAAGGTCAACACACTTGGCTTTATTGTCAAGCGCTTGCTGGGCAATGCCCACGTCAAGCAGACCCTAACCCTGTCCTTTAAACAAGCAGAAGCCTTTTACAAGGTTTATGTCAACCAGCTAGACACCAAGTCCAAGGCGATTTTAGAGCGCTTTATCGCTATTCCGCAGAAAAATAAGCTGTCCAGAATGTACCAAGTCACCAAGTACGGCTATCTCAAGCAAGGCAAGGTGCAGGTCATTGGTGAGCTGCTCTTTATATAGGAGGTCAGTGTGAAGATTAATATTATACTCCCTTTTAAGCGAATGACCGGTGGCATTCGGGTGGTTTATATTTACGCCAATTACCTCGTTGAGCAGGGGCACGACGTTGTCTGTTATGTGCCGATGATTAGCTATAAGGGAAAGGGACAGTCTGCGCTGTATCGTCTCAAGGCGTCTTTAGGCAATACCATTAAAAAAGAGCAGTGGTTTGACCAGAAGTTTTCGCTGAAGTTAGTTCCTTATATCAATGACAAGTTTATACGAAAGGCGGATGTCACCATTGCGACGGCTTGGCAAACAGCCTATGATGTCGCTCGTTTTTCAGCTCAAAAGGGACGAAAATTCTATTTTATCCAAGATTACGAGATTTTTAACGGGGATAAAGAACAGGTGGAAGCGTCCTATGACTTACCCCTGCATTTGATTACGGTCACCAATGGTCTAAAAGAAACACTGGCACAGTTTACCTCAAAGCCCATTGATGTGGTCTACAATGGGCTATCTGATGAGGAGTATATCATAGGCGACAAGCCACAAGAAAAGTCACCAAGTCTTGTGATGATGTACCATGAGAGCGAGCACAAACGCACTCAAGACGGCTTAGCCATTATCAAGCGCTTGAAAGCGAAGTATCCCAATCTAGAGGTCAATATCTTTGGGCGTCGGATTCCAGAAAAATTACCAGAAGCTTATCGTGTTGCGGTCAATCCAGAGCGTTCGGTGATTTTAGACATGTATCGCCAGTCCGATATCTATCTGTTTACCAGTGATATTGAGTCTTGGGGGCTGCCTATTGTCGAGGCAATGGCTAATAAATGTGCCGTCATCGGCAGAAATCGAGGCGCTCTATCTGAGCTGGGAAATCCCAACAACGCTGTTATCGTTGAGAGCTTAGAGGACATCGAAGGGGCAGTGGTTTCTCTGATAGAGGAGCCAGAAAGACTCCAAAACCTCCAAGAAGCAGCCTACCAGACTGTAAAATCACTACACTGGAGGCACTCTTGCCAACAGTTTGAGGGGCTTTTACGAGAAGATTAAAAGAAGTGGAGAGATGCTTTGTTATTCAAAAAGCTGATGACCAATATCATGCTACCGTTTTGGCTCCTTTTAATGGCAGTGTTGTACTTGGGGCAAAATATCAATGCGCTGATTATAGCAACTTTTGTGCTAGCACTAATATATTTCTCGATTTCTCAGCGAAAAGTCATACTGTCTAAGGATGATATTCCCATACTATTGTTTATCTTTTATTATCTGACCATTACTTTATTGAATGGTCAAAATATCATGGGGATTGTCATCCGCTTTATCTGTCTTCCTGTCATTGTGGCTGTTTTGACGCCCAAAGAAAGGCAAGCTAGGATAAATCTTCTCAAGCAGTTTCGCAATTTTATTGGTCTGACGGCGATATATGGTGTTATTGAGTATCTGATTCACTTTAACTACATGGTTTACTTTGTCAAAATCGACGCCGTTGAGTGGATGATCACCATGAATAACGCCTTATTTTACTATACCAGCTCTATCTTTTTGCATTATACCTATTTTTCGTATGTGCTTCTTTTAGGGTTTATTTTGGAGTTGGTGTTGCCTTATAGGCGTAAATGGCTTAGTCTTTTGTATCGTTTTTTGCTGATAATCGCTATATTCTTATGCCAGTCTCGTATTGTCTGGATTGCCCTTCTTTTTGTACTGCTTATCAATTGGCTGGTTTACACACCCAAGGTAAGAATAGAACAGGGAAAACTTATCAAAGGGATGATTGTTTTTGTCTGTTTGCTTGTCTTTTCTGTGGTGTTTAACGTCTTTCAATTTCTCTTGAACTATATCACCCAGCGCTTCACGTCTCTATTTTCCTATGGTTTATCTGACGGATCGCTTGGTCAGCGCTTTGGAACTTTGCAGAATTGGGGGCAATATTTTGATGTCAGCAGTGTGAGGGCTATCTTTGGTTCTGGGTTTGGGGGCATTTCAGATTACTTGAGGACCTATTCTTACTTTTCTGGCTACAGCACAGCGGACTCCACCATTACCATAGTGCTGGTTGAAGCTGGGATAGTAGGGCTGGTCTTGCTTGTTCTTTCACTGATTGGCCTTTTAGTGCAGGTGATAAGGGCTAGGAGTCCGTTTTCTCGCTTAGTGCTACTGTTAGTCATTGGCAGTTTATGGACCAGCTTAACCATCGATTTTACTGCCAATTATGTTGTATTATATCTGTTTTACGTTGTCCTTATAGTGTCTTTGATGCTGATAAGAGGCGATGAGAGATGATATTTGGATAGGTTTAGAGGTATTATGAAACACAATATTATGTATTTTTCCTCGGTTTCCGATTTGTCTTCGGGAGCGAGTCATTCATTGGTCAAGTTAGTCTCCTTGGTGCAAAAAGCAGGTCACAATGTCCTCGTTATTTTGACAGAACATGGTCCTATAGAGGAGAAGCTACGAGAAGAAAACATTTCCTATCATGTCGTTAAACAATGCAGCTGGAATGTCTGGATGAAAAATATAGCAGACAAAAAGGACCTGGAGTATCGACTCAAATACCCGCTCCGAAAAGCAGTCAATAGACTGGCTGTCCAAAAAATCGCACAGCTCGCTCGAGAGTATCAGATTGATATCATTCATATGAACACCTTGACGTCCTTTGTGGGGGCTGAGGTTGCCAAAAAAGAAAACATCAAGCTGGTCTGGCACATGCGTGAATTTATGGAAGAGGACTTGGGAATAGAGTTTTGTTATCCCGATAAAGCAGTAGCTCTTGTCAATCAAGCTGACGCTACCATTGCCATTTCCAAGGCAATTGATGACAAGTTTTCCTCTGCTTTTGCTGTTAATCACCACGAGGTTATCTATAATGGCGTCTCTATTGAGGATTACTTTATCGATAAGACGCCGTTCACAGCTGAGCCCATTCAGCTGTTGTCATCGGGGCGTATCATGCCAGGCAAGGGGCAGAAGGATTTGCTTTTAGCCCTTGCTTCCTTGCCAGAAAAGGTTCGCAACAGATTTGCCTGTGACATGATTGGCACCGTTGAAAGTCAAGAGTATTTTGATGAGCTTATGTCCATCAAAGACAAGTATCATCTCGACAACGTCCATTTTCATGGCTTTCAAAAAGATACGAAAGCTTTTTTTGAAAAGGCAGATGTCCTTTGTGTCTGCTCTAAAAAAGAAGCCTTTGGACGCATTACTGTTGAGGGCATGCTCTCAGGTAGTCTAGTGATTGGAACTAACTCTGGCGGCACAAAAGAAATTATCGATGATGGCAAGACTGGCTATCTCTACACTCCGGGAAATGCAGACGAGCTGAGTGCCATTTTGCTAGCCGTCGTTGAAAATCTAGAGCAAGCGCAGACAATTGCTAAAGCAGGGCAGAAAAAGGCAGGGCAGACTTTTTCAGATACCGCAAATGCCAATGCTGTCCTGTCCCTTTATGAGCGTTTGTAGAGGATGGAGGCGAAAGTGAAAAAAAACTATCTCTATTTATTTAAAAACATCGGCTTACTGACACTCAGTAACTTTGGCTCTAAAATCCTCGTCTTTTTGCTGGTACCGCTCTACACGAGTGTGCTCACTACAGCAGACTATGGGACTTATGACTTATTTTACACCTCGATTGCTCTGTTGATCCCGATTTTGACCTTGAATGTGTCAGAGGGAGTGCTGCGATTTGCGCTGGATAAGGATCAGGACGAGAGCATTATCTATTCTATTGGCTTGAAGGTGACAGGTATTGGCTTTTTAGTCTTAGTAGCAGCTTGTCTGCTGAATGCTATTTTCAACGTCTATCCTTTATTAAATGAATATGCTTTCTATTTTATCTTGCTCTATCTCACCACAGCGCTCTACCAGCTATTGACTTCTTTTATTAGAGGAATTGACAAGGTCGCTGTTTTGTCAGTGGCGTCTGTTTTAAACACAGTAGCCATTCTTGTGTTTAATATTTTATTTTTAGTCGTCATCAAAGGAAGCTTGATTGGCTATTTTTGGGCAAATATCTTGGGAACTTTGCTGCCGAGTGTCTACCTTATCTATAAGATTCATCGCTATCAGATTCGACCGACCAGACGGCAAAATAAAGGCTTAGAGCGAGAGATTATCGCTTATAGCCATCCGCTGATTTTAAATTCCTTAGGTTGGTGGCTCAACAATGCCGCAGACCGCTACATCGTCATTGCTTTTTGTGGCGTGGCAGCCAACGGTGTCTACTCTGTCGGCTACAAGATTCCCTCTATTTTAAATATTTTCGCCAATATCTTTAATCAAGCGTGGGTGCTGTCTTCTGTCAAATCGTTTGATAAAAAAGAGGACACTGTCTTTTTTGAAAAAATCTACAGCAACTACAACATGATGCTTGTGGTCTTGTGTTCTATTTTAATTGCCATCAGCAAACTGCTTGCGACCTTTTTGTATGCCAATGCTTTTTATGAAGCTTGGATTTACGTGCCCTTTTTACTGATTGCTAATGTCTTTGGAGCGATTTCAGGATTTGCGGGCGGTATTTTCTCAGCGGCTAAAGACTCTAAAATCTACAGCGTATCCACCTTGATCGGAGCAGGCGCTAATATCGTGTTTAATCTGATTTTGGTCTACTCTATCGGTGTTATCGGGGCGGCTATCTCTACCATGGTGTCTTACTTTATTGTTTGGGTGATTCGCTTGTACACGATGAAAAAGTACATCTCCTTTGAGATTGCACTCTGGCGTGACTGCCTGGCTTATCTCATCTTAGTCGTCCAATCTGTCGCTCTCATGGTGATAGGAAGAGACAGTATCATGTATCTCTCACAATGCGTGGCAATCGTCTTATTGATTCTCCTCTTTAGAAGGGAATTAACCGACCTCAAAACATCTCTTTTTGCCATGTTTCACCGAAAATCTTCGACTTAATTATACAAGGAGGCAACAATGAAAATCGCAATTGCAGGTACAGGCTATGTTGGCTTATCCCTAGCCACGTTATTATCGCAAAGTCACGAGGTGACTGCCGTTGACATCATCCCAGAAAAGGTAGAGATGATTAACCAGCGTCTCTCACCCATTCAAGATGACAAGATTGAGGAGTATTTTGCGACTAGAGAACTCCATTTGACAGCGACGCTGGATGCGCAGGCTGCTTATCGTGAGGCGGATTTTGTCGTCATTGCAGCGCCAACCAACTACGATAGCCAGAAAAATTTCTTTGACACGTCAGCGGTTGAAGCGGTTATTGAGCAAGTGCTCGCTGTAAATAGCACAGCCATCATGGTCATCAAGTCCACCATCCCTGTTGGCTATACCAGCTACGTCCGTGACAAATACCAGACCAACCGTATCCTCTTTAGCCCAGAGTTCCTCAGAGAATCCAAAGCTCTTGAGGACAATCTGC
Source organism: Streptococcus hyointestinalis (assembly GCF_011039275.1). Classification (GTDB taxonomy): domain Bacteria; phylum Bacillota; class Bacilli; order Lactobacillales; family Streptococcaceae; genus Streptococcus; species Streptococcus hyointestinalis_A. Next base: position 1,124,623 of record NZ_JAAKGB010000001.1, on the reverse strand, counting down.
ACCCATCCCGTATCATTGTAGGGACAGACTTAGCAGACCCAGCGCTAACGCAACAAGCGCATGCTTTTGCGGAGCTTCTAAAAGCAGAATCTCTTGACCCAGACACGCCAACACTCATCATGGGCTTTACAGAGGCAGAAGCGGTCAAGCTCTTTGCCAATACTTATCTGGCTCTGCGTGTGTCCTACTTTAATGAGCTGGACACCTATGCAGAAAGCAGAGGGCTTGATACTAAGCAGATTATCGAGGGTGTGGGCTTAGACCCTCGGATTGGTAGCCACTACAATAACCCAAGTTTTGGCTATGGCGGCTATTGCCTGCCGAAGGACACCAAGCAGCTCCTTGCCAATTACTCTGACGTGCCACAGAACATGATGACAGCCATCGTTGAGAGCAACCGCACACGTAAAGATTTCATCGCTGAGCGAGTCTTAGCCTTGGCAGGTTTTGATGAGAAGCAGGCCGAAGACATCGTCGTTGGGGTTTATCGCTTGACCATGAAAAGCAATAGTGACAATTTCCGCCAAAGCTCCATTCAAGGCGTCATGAAGCGCATCAAGGCTAAGGGCGTTAAGGTCATCATCTTTGAGCCGAGCTTGGAAAAAGGCACACGCTTCTTTGGCAGCGAAGTGGTCAATGACTTAGAAACCTTCAAACAGCGTAGCCAAGCCATTATCGCCAACCGATATGACAGCAGTCTAGACGACGTCAAAGACAAGGTTTACACCCGTGATATTTTTAGAAGAGATTAAAAAACTCATACTTAGTATGAGTTTTTTGTCTAGCGTCGTTTTAAAACAGGGACAATCGCCACTGTCAAAATGACGGAAATGATAAGTTCAACCAGAGAGTTGGCAGAGAGGATAACCGCAAGGACATTTTTAAAGTCATTGCCATAAAAACTGCCAAAGAAAATGTAAATCCCAAGTAGGACAAAGATAGTATTGGTCGCAGAACCCACAGCTCCAGCTAGTGCCAAGCCAAATTTACCATGAATCCACTTGGCGATATAGTAAGGAAAGATACCGATGAGTATCCGAGGTAAAAAGGCGATGATAAGCGAAGCCAAGTTTCCATTTTCTACAAAAGGTGAAAAGAGATAGCTCGACGGCATGAGAACTGTAGTATTGACAATCAAGCTAAGAAGCCCCATAAGCCCACCCAAGGTCGCTCCAATGCGAGGACCATAGATGATGGAGGCGATAATAACAGGAATGTGGACGATGGTCGGTCTGATGGGTACTGGCCAGAGGTTAAAGACCAAGCTCGAGAGGAAATGAATAACGAGCATAATGGCAAAAAAGATAGCGATAATAGCAACGTCTGATGATTTTTTTCTTTTCATAAAAACTCCTAAAGTGTGTGTAGTGTGTCCTTGACAGTTTGGATGATGACGTCCAGATTAGCCAGTGCGCCACGTCCAACATCTCCGCAAGCAAGTAGACTCTCACGAGGTTCAATCTCTTGAAAGCCAACTTGTTTGAGGAGAGAGAGATTGGCTTGGGTGATAGGGTTGTCATACATGTTGGTATTCATAGCAGGCGCCATGAGTTTTGGGGTGCCTTTGGGAAGCGCAAGGGCTGTGCTGGTTACGATATTGTCTGCAAAGCCGTGTGCTAGATGAGCGAGGGTATTTGCTGAAGCTGGCGCTAGTAAAAAGAGGTCGCAGGTCTTAGCCAGCTCGATGTGGTTAATCGCCTTGGGGTCACTCTCTTCCATGACGTCCAGATGAACGGTATTTTTCGAGAGGATTTGTAGCGTTAGGGGTGTGATAAACTGACTAGCAGCCTGTGTCATGAGGACATGCACATCGTAGCCAGCTTTTGTCAGTTGATTGGCGAGGTCAGCTGACTTATAGGCGGAGATACTGCCTGAAACAGCTAAAAGAATTTTTTGTTTAGTCATGAGTCACCACTTTCTGATAAATAAGCTGCGCAATCTCCTCCTTGCTGTTTGCTTCAAAGGCATTATCCTCAGTGAGGAGATAAGCATGATGGCCTTTAGAGTCAATCTCAGCGAGGTCATTGGCTAGGATGTAGTCTGCTTGGTTACGCTTGAGACTGGTTCTAGCAACTGAAAACAGCTCATCTTTTGGTGCATCGACCAACAACTTAAAGCCAACAAGGAGAATGTCTGGATTCCAAAGCTTGATATGCGAGATCAGTTTGGGCGTTTTCTTGAGAAACAGCACCTGATAGTCGCTGCTTGAAGCGATTTTAGCTTCTGTGTTTTCTTGATTCAAGAAAAGAGCAAGGTCGCTAGAATTGCGAGCGGTTTCAAAATCTGTCATATAAATAGGGCTGTAGTCAGAAACTGCCATACTATGAATGATGACATCATGCGTCTTGACCAGCGGCTCAAGTGTCTCTTTGAGACTAGCGACATCAGAAACAAGATAAATAGTAAGATTTTCATGATCTGACGGCTTGATTGCCTGCGCTGTTGTGACCAAGGTAACACGGTGTCCTTGGTCTAAGAAGGTCTTAGCCATGATACTACCAAGTCTACCTGTAGCGTGATTGGTAATACCACGCACACGGTCAATTTTTTCGGTTGTTCCGCCAGAAGTAATTAAAACGTTCATAGTCCTATTGTAGCGAAAAAAAAGATATTCGTAAAGGTTAAAATCATTTGGTCACAAAAAGGAAGAGAAGTTACGCCAAATAACGAACATTAAAATAATAAGTGTTAAAAACGTGCGTTTTTTAGAGATGTTTGCTATAATACTATTATAACGTAAAAGAGGGGTGCCAAATGAAATCTGATATCGAAATTGCACAAAGTGTGACTTTAAAGCCGATCACTGAAGTGGTTGAGCAAGTAGGGATTGGCTTTGATGATTTGGAGCTTTACGGCAAGTACAAAGCCAAATTATCATTTGACAAAATCGAAGAAGTTAAGAACAACAAACCAGGTAAGCTTATCCTTGTGACCGCTATCAACCCAACACCAGCAGGCGAAGGAAAGTCTACCATGTCCATCGGACTTGCTGACGCTCTCAATAAAATCGGCAAAAAAACCATGATTGCTCTACGTGAACCGTCTCTTGGTCCTGTTATGGGGATTAAAGGCGGAGCAGCAGGAGGAGGTTACGCTCAAGTCCTTCCTATGGAAGACATCAACCTCCACTTTACAGGGGACATGCACGCCATCACAACGGCAAACAATGCTCTGTCAGCCTTGATTGACAACCATCTCCACCAAGGCAATGAGCTAGGCATTGATCAGCGTCGTATCATCTGGAAACGTGTGGTTGACCTCAACGACCGTGCGCTTCGTCATGTGACCGTTGGTCTTGGTAGCCCTGTCAATGGTATCCCACGTGAGGATGGTTTTGATATTACGGTAGCGTCTGAAATCATGGCAATCTTATGCTTGGCAACTGACCTTGAGGACTTGAAAGAGCGCTTAGCCAACATTGTCATCGGCTATCGCTATGACCGCACACCTGTCTATGTCAAGGATTTGCAAGTAGAAGGCGCTTTGACACTTATCTTAAAAGACGCTATCAAGCCAAACCTTGTCCAAACCATCTATGGTACACCTGCCCTTGTTCACGGTGGTCCATTTGCCAATATCGCTCACGGCTGTAACTCTGTTCTTGCGACAACAACAGCTCTTCGTTTAGCGGACTACACCGTTACAGAGGCAGGATTTGGAGCTGACCTTGGTGCTGAGAAGTTCTTGGATATCAAGACTCCAAATCTACCAACAACACCAGATGCGATTGTCGTTGTGGCAACGCTTCGTGCCCTCAAAATGCACGGTGGTGTGGCTAAGGCAGACCTCACTCAAGAAAATGTCCAAGCTGTCAAAGACGGTTTTGCCAATCTTGAACGCCATGTGCAAAACATGCGCAAATATGGCATTCCAGTAGTTGTAGCTATCAATGAATTTGTTACAGATACAGCCGATGAAATCAATGCTTTGAAAGAACTCTGCCGCTCAATTGATGTCCCTGTAGAGCTTGCTAGCGTCTGGGCTGATGGTGCAGATGGCGGCGTTGACCTTGCCAAAACACTTATCAAGACCATCGAAGAAAATCCAGCGAACTACACACGTCTCTACGACGATAGCGATGATTTGGAAACTAAAATCACTAAAATCGTTACAGAAATCTACGGCGGAAAAGCAGTGACCTTTGGTCCAAAAGCCAAAACACAACTCAAACAATTCGCCCAGTTTGGTTGGGATAAATTGCCGGTTTGTATGGCAAAAACACAGTACAGCTTCTCTGACAATCCAAGTCAGCTTGGAGCACCAACAGACTTTGACATCACCATACGTGAGTTTGTGCCAAAAACAGGTGCTGGATTCATCGTTGCTTTGACAGGAGATGTCATGACCATGCCTGGTCTACCTAAAAAACCAGCTGCGCTCAATATGGATGTCGCTCCTGACGGCACAGCTATCGGACTTTTCTAATGTATGAGAAAGTCAAGCCTAGCTTGGCTTTTTCAGTTATCATGACTTTCTCTCTTTCTGTAAATTTTTGGTCAATTTTACTCACAAGGTTAGCTATTTATGCTATAATGGAACAAATGTCATTTTTATGGAAAGGTAGGATAAAGCAATCGCAACCCAAAGTCAATCCCAATCAAAACCCGTTTACCTGCTGAAAAAAGGACAGCGTGGACTAAAACGGATGTTGTTTAGTCGATCGATACTGATTATTTTGCTCCTGTTATTACAGATTATTTTTTTAGCAGAAGCTTATATTTGGCTAGACCAGTACCGCACATGGTTCTTTGTCATTGAACGTCTCTTGTCACTTGTCGCCATTTTTTACCTTATCAATGGGGAGATGGACGCCCTATCACGAGTGACATGGCTCATTTTGATTATGATAGCGCCGCTTTTAGGGTCGGCTCTCCTTCTCTATACACGCCTTGACCTTGGTTATCGAGGACTCCAGAGGCGAATTGATGTTGTGACTGAGGAGTCGGCACAGTTTTTACAGACAAAGCCTGAGATTTTAGCTGCTCTAAAGAGCAATGCTTCGACCACTTACCATTTGGTGCGTTATTTTGAAAAATGCCGTGGCGATTTTCCAGCCTATCAAAATACGCAGGTCACTTATTTCCCGTTGGGAGAAAACTTCTTTGAGGACTTTAAAAAAGAGCTCTTAAAAGCTGAAAAATACATTTTCCTAGAGTTTTTCATCATTGATGAGGGACTGATGTGGGGGGAGATTTTAAATATCCTTGAGCAAAAGGTTGCTGAGGGTGTTGAGGTGCGTGTCATGTATGACGGCTTGATCGAGATTACCAAGCTCTCAACCGACTACGCTAAGAGACTAGAGGCAGTAGGCATTAAAGCCAAGGCTTTCTCACCAGTAACACCTTTTTTATCCACTTACTATAACTACCGTGATCACCGCAAAATTGCTGTTATTGATGGTGAAGTTGCCTATACGGGTGGTGTCAATCTTGCAGACGAATATATCAATGTTATTGACCGCTTTGGACACTGGAAAGACACAGCTATCAAGCTAAAAGGGGATGCGGTGGATAGTTTCCTTGTTATCTTTTTACAGCTATGGTCTACTACCGAGCGTGAGTTGATTGTTGAGCCTTATCTGGTTGAGCATGAGACTTTGCCTGACACTAGTGGTTATGTCATTCCTTATGCGGACTCACCACTTGACCGAGACAAGGTCGGCGAAAATGTCTATATCGATATTTTGAACCATGCCAGACAATATGTCTACATCATGACACCTTACCTTATCCTTGATAGCGAGCTTGAGCATGCTATTCGCTTTGCGGCTGAGCGGGGTGTAGATGTCCGTATCATCATGCCGGGTATCCCAGATAAGCCCATGGCTTACAACTTAGCAAAGACTTACTACCGTCAGCTCATGAACTCTGGGGTCAAAATTTATCAGTACACACCAGGATTTGTCCATGCCAAGGTCTTTGTCAGTGACCATACCAAGGCTGTGGTGGGAACGATTAACCTTGATTATCGCAGTCTCTACCATCACTTTGAGTGTGCGACTTATCTCTACAAAGTGGACGCCATCAAGGACATCTATGCGGACTTCCTTGCTACCCAAGAAAAGTCTGAATTGGTGACTGTCGAGATGTTGAAAAAGCGTCCCTTGCACCAGAAAATCGCTGGTTCTCTTGTCAAGACTATCGCTCCACTTTTATAGTAGCCAAGAAGGCAAAAATCTGCTATACTAGTTTTATGCGATGAGTCGATAAGTGGCATTGCCACTTTCGTTTAGGGAGGTCATTAACGCAGGAGCGGACTTTGGTTAGTTGTGTGAACCTGCTAACCACACTTGAAAAAGTGCCCTTGTGCCGAGAAGTTTTCTCGGCTTTTTTTGTTAGCAATTTCACCATTTTCAGTCTTTTCAAGCGCTCTAAAAAGTAGTATAATGGTGTTATTATAATTTTAGAAAATTTTGAACGTGAAAAGGATTTTGGAGGTACGTTTTATGGCTTATACCGTTGCAGTTGTAGGTGCTACTGGTGCTGTTGGGACACAGATGATTAAGCAGCTAGAGGATTCTACACTTCCTATCGAAAAACTTCGTTTACTCTCATCAAGTCGCTCTGCAGGAAAGACTTTACAATTTAAGGGACAAGACATCGTTGTCGAAGAAACGACAGAAGAGTCATTTGCGGGTGTTGACATTGCCCTCTTTTCTGCTGGCGGCTCAACCTCTGCCAAATATGCACCTTATGCTGTCAAAGCAGGTGCTGTCGTTGTAGACAACACGTCTTATTTCCGCCAAAATCCAGATGTGCCACTGGTTGTTCCTGAGGTCAATGCGCATGCGCTAGACGCTCACAATGGTATCATTGCCTGCCCTAACTGCTCAACTATCCAAATGATGGTCGCTCTTGAGCCAGTGCGCCAAAAATGGGGACTTGAGCGTATCATCGTATCCACTTACCAAGCCGTCTCTGGTGCGGGAGCTCGTGCTATCGAGGAAACCAAGCGTGAACTGAAAGAAGTTGTCGTTGATGGTGTTGACCCTAAAGACTTGAAAGCAGATATCCTGCCAGCAGGTGGCGACAAAAAACACTATCCAATTGCCTTTAACGCTCTTGCTCAGATTGACGTCTTTACAGACAATGACTACACCTACGAAGAGATGAAAATGACCAATGAAACCAAGAAAATCATGGAAGATGATGAGATCAAGGTTTCAGCGACATGTGTGCGTATTCCAGTCTTGTCAGCACACTCTGAGTCTGTCTACATCGAGACAAAAGAGGTCGCACCAATTGATGAGATCAAAAAAGCTATCGCAAACTTCCCAGGTGCTGTGCTAGAAGACGACCCATCACAGCAAATTTACCCACAAGCAGTCAACGCAGTCGGTAAACGTGAGACCTTTGTCGGACGTATCCGAAAAGACTTGGATGCACCAAAGGGTATTCACATGTGGGTAGTTTCTGATAACTTGCTTAAAGGTGCTGCTTGGAACTCTGTCCAAATTGCAGAGACTCTTCACGAGCGCAACCTTGTTCGCCCAACAAAAGACCTTAAATTTCCATTGAAATAACGTTGTGTCAAAAGGTATTTGGAACAATAGAAAAGAGAAGCCTATGTCAATTATGGATTTAAAAGATGTGAAGTTGATTACAGCCTTGGTAACGCCGTTTAACGAAGACGGCTCCATCAATTTTGATGCGCTTCCAAAGTTGATTGAACACTTGCTAGACCACCACACAGAAGCTCTGCTATTAGCTGGAACGACAGCGGAAAGCCCAACGCTCACGCACGATGAGGAGCTAGAGCTTTTTGCTGCGGTGCAAAAGATTGTGGCTGGGCGAGTGCCTTTGATTGCTGGTGTCGGCACAAACGACACGCGTGACTCGGTGGATTTTGCAAAGGAAGTGGCAGAGTTTGGTGGCTTTGCTGCGGGGCTTGCTATCGTTCCTTACTATAATAAACCAACGCAAGAAGGGCTTTATCATCACTTCAAGGCAATTGCAGATGCGAGCAGTCTTCCGATTATCATCTACAATATCCCAGGACGTGTGGTTGTCGAGCTAGCGCCAGACACCATGCTCCGACTCGCCGAACACCCAAATATCATCGGTGTTAAAGAATGCACGACCTTGGACAATATGGCTTATTTGATTGAAAACAGACCAGATGACTTCTTGGTTTATACCGGTGAGGATGGCGAAGCTTTTCATGCTATGAATCTGGGAGCTGATGGTGTTATCAGCGTTGCTTCGCATACCAATGGTGATGAGATGTATGAGATGCTTCAAGCCATCGAGGCTGGCGATATTAAAAAAGCTGCTAAGATTCAGCGTCAGTTCTTGCCAAAAGTCAACGCTCTCTTTTCTGTGGCGAGTCCTGCACCAGTCAAGGCTGTGCTCAATTACCTTGGCTTTGATGTAGGACCACTCCGCCTTCCTTTGGTATCGTGTACAGAAGAGGAAGCGGACAAGATTATCCGAGTTGTTTTAGGAAAGACCAAGCGCCCTCACTATGTGACAGGTGTCCTTCGTCCAGACTACTAAGCGCTTGTACTCAAGTTTTCACGCTTTTTCAGTCCTAAAACTTGACAAATGATGAAAACATTTGCATAATAAAGTTATAGATAAAAAGCAGGATTGGAGGATAGTCTATGCAAGTAACAAAACGTAATGGTCAAGTCGTCGACTTTGATGCAGACAAGATTTATCAAGCCATACTAAAAGCTGCACAGACTGTTTATGCGCTAGATGATAAGCTACGCAAGGACTTAGCGCAAGTGACTAAAAAGGTTGTCATTGATTTGCAAGAAGCGCAAGTGGAGCGCCCGACTATTAGCATGGTGCAGTCTTTGGTTGAGAATCGCTTGCTAGATGCAGGCTACATCACCATAGCAGAGCATTACATCGCTTATCGTTTGCAACGTGATTTGGAGCGCAGTGGCTATTCAGACCATTTAGCTGTTCATTTGCATTTTGAAAAGTTGAAATAAGCACTTGTCTGTTTTGGAGATTGTGTTAGTATTGATAAAAAAACAAGGCGCTAAAAGTAAACAGAGGCTAGGACTGGTTCCTCGCCTCGTTTTTTACGGAAATAATGATAATGAGGAAATTATGAGTATTTTAGAAGTGAAAAATCTAAGTCACGGTTTTGGCGACCGTGCTATTTTTGAGAATGTCTCTTTTCGCCTTTTAAAAGGTGAGCATATCGGACTCGTCGGGGCAAATGGTGAGGGAAAATCAACTTTCATGTCCATTGTCACAGGGCAATTGCAGCCTGATGAGGGAAAAGTCGAGTGGTCTAAGTATGTGACAGCAGGCTATCTTGACCAGCACACAGTGCTTAACGCTGGGCAGACCATCCGTGATGTCTTGCGGGCAGCTTTTGATGACCTCTTTAAGACTGAAGAGCGTATCAACGACATTTACATGGCGATGGCTGAAGAGGGCGCTGATGTCGATAGTCTCATGGAAGAGGTCGGCGAGCTGCAAGACCGCTTAGAAAGCCGTGATTTTTATACTTTGGATGCTAAGATTGATGAGGTGGCTCGTGCGCTTGGCGTTATGGACTTTGGTATGGATACAGATGTCACAGAGCTTTCTGGTGGACAGCGAACCAAGGTTTTACTGGCTAAGCTTTTGCTTGAAAAGCCAGACATCCTCTTGCTGGATGAGCCAACCAACTATCTGGATGCGGAGCACATCGAGTGGTTGAAGCGCTACCTGCAAGATTATGAAAATGCCTTTGTGCTTATCTCGCACGACATTCCTTTCTTGAATGATGTTATCAATATCGTCTATCACGTTGAAAATCTTGACTTGGTGCGCTATACGGGGGATTACCATCAGTTTGAGGACGTTTATGCGATGAAAAAAGCACAGCTCGAGGCAGCTTATGAGCGTCAGCAAAAGGAAATCGCAGATCTGCAGGACTTTGTCAATCGCAATAAAGCTAGAGTAGCCACTCGCAATATGGCAATGTCGCGTCAGAAGAAGTTGGACAAGATGGAAAAAATCGAGCTGAAAGTTGAAAAGCCTAAGCCAAGTTTTTCTTTCAAAGAAGCGAGAACACCAAGCCGATTTATCTTTCAGACGCAGGGCTTGCAGATTGGCTACGACCGTCCGCTGACCGCTCCGCTTGATTTGACTTTTGAGCGCAATCAAAAGATTGCCATTGTCGGAGCAAACGGGATTGGTAAGACGACGCTTCTAAAGAGTCTGCTTGGCATTATCCCGCCACTTGCTGGGCAAGTTGAGCGTGGGGACTACTTGGAGCTAGGATATTTTGAGCAGGAAGTGGCTCACGCTAATCGTCAAACACCGCTAGAAGCGGTTTGGGACGCCTTTCCAGCGATGAATCAAGCAGAAGTGCGTGCAGCACTAGCTAGATGTGGACTGACCAGCAAGCACATCGAAAGCCAAATTCAAGTGCTCTCTGGTGGTGAGCAAGCCAAGGTGCGCTTTTGCCTTTTGATGAATCGTGAAAATAATGTCCTCGTCCTAGATGAGCCGACCAATCACCTCGATGTGGACGCCAAGGACGAGTTGAAACGAGCACTGCAAGCTTACAAAGGCTCTATTCTCATGGTTTGCCACGAGCCTGACTTTTACCAAGGCTGGGTGGATGACGTCTGGGATTTTAACGATCTAGCTTAGAAGAGGTGTGTCATGCGTTTTGTTTTTGATTTAGATGGGACGATTTGCTTTGATGGCTTTACCATTGACACTTCTATCAAAGAAGCGCTAGGGCAGGCGCCTGACTTTGGGCATGAGCTTCTCTTTGCTTCGGCACGTTCTTATCGGGACTGCATTGACGTTTTAGGGGAGTCGCTGAGTCAGAACATGGTCATTGGGCTTAACGGCGGTGTGGTCTATGACAAGGGCAAGCTCTTTACCTATCACCGTCTGGACAAGTCCGTTTTTCAGACGACTGTTGACTTTTGCAACCATTATCACATTCCCTATTTTGTGGATGATGACTTTAACTATGCCAGTCATAAGGCGTACAAGATGCCTTTTATCAAGAGTGTTGACCCTTTGTCCCTAGCGACTGCACTGGACATTACGCAGCTTCATCATCCCATCAAAATGGTGCTCTACATGGGTGAGCATGAGGAGTTGTTACCGCTCCTTACGGATGAATTGAAAAAGGCAGGGCTCGCCAATATCAGCTATCATGAAAATGAAAAATGCCTCTATCTCAATCCAGATGGTATCACCAAAGCCAGTACTCTCTCGCAAATCATCGGCAATCAATTTGTCGCCTTTGGCAATGATAAAAACGATATCGACATGTTTAAGCTTGCTCGGTACAGCGTGCAAATCGGTACCTATCATTTGCTCAAAGACTACGCAGACGAGCAAGTCGAGGACACCGCAACCATCCCAGAGAAAATCCTCACGCTCTTTGAGACTTATCAAAACTTCTAGGCAAAATAATCGTCAAAAGCCAGCAAAAGGGCTATAATGAGAGTATCTACTAGGAAGAAGGTACTTTTATGACGACATTTTTAGGAAAACCAGTTACCTTAGCAGGTCAAGCGGTTGCTGTTGGCAGCACAGCGCCAGACTTTACCCTTACAACGACTGACCTCACAAAGAAATCTCTCTCAGACTTTGCTGATAAAGTCAAGGTTATCAGTATCATCCCATCTATTGATACGGGTATTTGCTCAACGCAAACACGCACTTTTAACCAGACCTTGTCTGACTTAGATGATACAGTCGTGATTACAGTGTCTAAAGACCTACCTTTTGCACAAGCCCGTTGGTGCGGTGCACAGGGGCTTGAAAATGCTGTGATGTTGTCTGATTATGTCGACTCTTCATTTGGCAAGGCTTATGGCGTATTGATGGAGGAGTGGCAGCTGTTGGCACGTGCCGTTCTTGTTCTTGATAAGGATAACAAAGTGGTCTATACAGAGTATCTTGACAATGTCAACTCTGAGCCAAACTATGACAAAGCCATTGAAGCCGTTAAGGCGCTTCATTGAGATAGAAAAATCCATTCCGACTGGAATGGATTTTTTAATACAAGCGAAGTGCTTGGAGGATGATGTGCGTGACCTCTTTTGGGCTTTCCTTACCACCATTTGCCACCCAGTGCGAGATGATACTCTCAATGATAGCTAAATGCACCTCCATAGCATAATCGGCAGGAATGTGATAATGCTCGGTGATGGGCTCTCTATCATAGTTGTTTATCTGCAAGAGATAGTGGTGCGAGAAATCCTTGATGGTCTGCGGGAAATTGACATAGCTGGACTTTGAGACGGCATAGATAAAGTCGAAGTGCTCTTTGAGATACTCTAACCCTTGCTCAAGGACCTGTCTCGTCTCTAGCTCATTGTCAAAATTACACTTGAGTAGGGCAAACATATCGTCTAAAATATCACATTTGAACTGCTCCATCATGTCGTATTTATCGGTAAAATGCAGATAAAAAGTGCCACGATTGATACCTGCCGTCTGGGTGAGGTCAGAGACGGTGATGTCCTCAAAGCGCTTCTCAAGGAGCAGGCGAGCCAGAGCGTCCTTGAGATAAGTTTTGGTTTCAGTGTGTCGTTTTGCAGCCATAAGTCCCTTTTTTAAATCAACACTTTGTTGATTTTTGTTCTTGTTCTGTTCACTTTTTCATTATATAATAATGTTAAACTTAAATCAACACAGTGTTAAAATTAGAGAGAAGGAGTTCTAATGGCTTATATCGAAATGAAACATTCCTACAAGCGTTATCAGGTGGGAGAATCGGAGATTGTCGCCAATAACGACATCAATTTTGCGATTGAAAAGGGAGAGCTTGTGATTATTCTTGGCTCGTCTGGGGCTGGAAAGTCAACGGTGCTAAACATTCTAGGTGGTATGGACACCAACGACGAAGGACAGGTCATCATTGACGGTAAGGACATTTCTGGCTATTCTGCAAAAGAGCTGACCACCTACAGACGCAATGACGTCGGCTTTGTTTTTCAGTTTTACAATCTGGTGCCCAACTTGACCGCCAAAGAAAACGTGGAGTTGGCTTCTGAGATTGTAGCGGATGCTAGAGATGCTGCAGAGACACTAGCCGATGTCGGCTTGGAAAAGCGTATCAATAATTTCCCAGCGCAGCTATCTGGTGGTGAGCAGCAGCGGGTGTCTATCGCAAGGGCTGTCGCTAAAAATCCAAAGCTTCTCCTCTGTGATGAGCCGACAGGAGCGCTTGACTATCAGACAGGAAAGCAGGTGCTGAAAATCTTGCAAAACATGTCTCGCAAAGAGGGTGCGACTGTTATTATCGTCACGCACAATTCAGCTCTTGCTCCGATTGCAGACCGTGTCATTCACATGCACGACGCTCGTGTGAGCAGCATTGAGCTCAACAGTCATCCGCAGGATATTGACACCTTAGAATATTAGGAGAGCTTATGAAACAGACTTATTGGAAAGATATTAGACGTGCTTTTGGCAAGTCTAAGGGACGTTTTTTGTCCATTATGTTACTGATGATGTTAGGTTCTTTTGCTCTTGTCGGGCTAAAGGTGACAGGACCAGACATGCAGTCCACAGCGAGCAGCTATCTCAAAAAGCACAACACCATGGACCTAGCGGTCATGTCAGACTATGGTTTATCGAGCGATGATCAAAAAGAGCTGAGCAGTATCAAAGGTGCCACCGTCGAGTATGGTTACTTGACGGATGTGACCATCAAAGGCACAGATGACGCTGTGCGGGTCTTTTCAAAGACCAAGGACATCTCGACCTTTGAGCTGGTGTCAGGGCGTTTTGCCAAGACATCAAGCGAGATTGTCTTCTCGGCACCGCTAAAAGGCACTTACAAAATTGGAGATACCATTACCTTTTCACAAGGGCAAACAAAGTCGCTGAAAAAGAGCACTTTCACAGTCGTTGGTTTTGCCAATTCTTCTGAGATTCTCTCAACGACCAGTCTTGGCTCCTCAACTGCTGGAGATGGCTTGCTATCAAGTTATGCCATTGTAGCACCGTCAGCATTTTCTAGCGACGTTTATACCATTGCCCGCATACGCTACAAGGATTTAAAGGCACTCAATCCTTTTACTGACACTTACAGCAAAAAATTAGCCAAACACCAAAAAGCACTAGATAAGCTGTTAGCAGACAATGGTGAGAAGCGTCTGTCTAGCCTAAAATCAAGCGCCCAAAGCCAAATTGATGCCAGTCAGAAACAGCTAGACGCAGCAAAAGCACAAGTTGCTCAGCAGGAAGCACTTCTATCAAGCTTGCCAGAAGAACAAGCAGCTGCGCTTCAAACACAACTCACCCAAGCAAAAGCCACCATCACTAGCAATGAAAAAGCACTAGCTAGCGCTAAAGCGGATATGCAGGCACTCACCAAGCCTAGCTACACCAGCTATACCCGCTCGACGCTACCTGGTGGTGAAGGCTATGAAACCTACGGCTCTAGTACAGACAGTATCAGCAGTATCGGCAATCTCTTTCCTGTTGTGCTCTATCTGGTGGCTGCGCTTGTGACCTTTACGACCATGACCCGCTTTGTCGATGAAGAGCGGACCAACTCAGGGATTTTAAAGGCGCTTGGTTATGACAATAAAGCCGTGATATTAAAATTTGTCATCTATGGTTTTGTGGCGTCCATGATTGGAACGCTGATTGGGATTGTCGCTGGGCATTATCTTCTGTCTCGTATCATCGCTGAAATCATCACTAGCAGTATGACCATAGGCAGTACCCATTATGCTTTTTACTGGTCTTATACGCTCCTTGCTGTTTTCCTTGGGCTCATCAGTGCGGTTCTGCCTGCCTATCTCATTGCTAGGCGTGAGCTTAGCGAAAAGCCCTCTCAGCTCTTACTTCCAAAACCTCCTGTTAAGGGGGCTAAAGTGTGGCTGGAGCACCTGCCATTTATCTGGAACCGCCTCAGCTTTACGCATAAGGTGACCGTGCGCAATATCTTCCGTTATAAAACACGGATGTTGATGACCGTTTTTGGAGTTGCAGGTTCAGTCTCCCTCCTCTTTGCAGGGCTTGGTATCCAGTCCTCTCTAGGGAAGGTCGTGGACAATCAATTCAAAACCTTGATGCCTTATGACATGATGGTTGTTACAAACGGTCAAACCTCAGCGTCTCTAGATAAATTTCTAGACTCTAAAGACGTCTCTAAGGAAAAAGGTATCACCTACACGAGCTTGACTGAGACCATCTCGGGCGTCACAGACAAGCAAACCGTCTCTGTCATGGCGACAAGTAGCAAAGACTTTGGCTCATTTGTCAATCTTAAAGACGCCAAAACGAAAAAAGCGTTGCACTTGTCAGACAAAGGCGCTATCATCTCAGAGAAACTTGCTAAACTCTATAAGGTAAAAGCAGGAGACAGCATTAGCATAAGGGATGATAGCGGCAAAAAAAGAAAGGTCAAGATAGCAGCTATCGCCGAGATGAATGTCGGACATTATCTCTTTATGACAGATAGCTACTATCAAAAGCTGTTTGGCGAAAAAGCAAGCACAAACGCCTACTTTATCAAGCTTAAAAATGCTTCGTCAAGCAACATCGCTGACCAAGCCACAAAACTCTTAAAAGAGGATAATGTCACAGCCGTTCTGCAAAATACTTCCTTGATTAAGACCGTGCAGTCTGTTGTCAAGTTCTTAAACGGCGCTATGACCATCCTTGTGATTGTCTCTGTCATGCTGGCTGTTGTTATCCTCTACAATCTGACTAACATCAACGTTGCCGAGCGCATTCGTGAACTTTCAACGATTAAGGTACTTGGTTTTTACAATAATGAAGTGACCATGTACATTTACCGTGAGACCATCAGCCTTTCTCTTATCGGTATCCTGCTTGGTCTTGTGGCAGGAAAAATCCTCCATCAAGTCATCATGGGCATGATTGGCTCAAGTAGTATCCTGTTTGGAACAGAAGTTGGACTCAGCATTTATGCAACGCCTATTATCACGATTATCCTTATCCTTCTTATTTTAGGCTTTATGGTTAATAGACGCTTGCGTCGTGTGGATATGCTAGAAGCGTTGAAATCCGTGGATTAGTCCCCTTTACAATCGTCTCAAATTGCGGTAAAATGAAAATCACTTAGCAAAAAGGAGACATAAATTAGGATGAACAAAGAACGCCTTGTAGCTTTTACAGATGCTGTTTTAGCCATTATCATGACCATCTTGGTCTTAGAGCTTGAAAAGCCAGAGCACATTTCTTGGCAAGGATTTTGGGACTTGCGGATGAATTTTCTTGCCTACACCATTTCCTTTTTCTGGCTAGGCACTATGTGGGTTAATATGCACCACTCTTGGGATGGTGTCAAGCGAATCAACAATAAGCTGGTTTGGATTTCCATACTCTTATTGTTCTTTGCCTCTTTCTTTCCTTATGTGACGAGTATCGTCGCTTCTGACTTTTACAATCCTGTTGGACAAGCGGTCTATGGTATCGTTGTTCTGCTAGTGACTTTCACAAACGTCTGGATGTATGACGAGCTGGCTAAAGTACCTATCCACCACGATAAGGATCAAAAAGTCATCGTCAGTCATAATGACAAGGTTATGGCGTTAGATATTATTATCAAAGTGATTGGCTTATTGCTGACCTTAACTTTATTACCATCTGCTATGATGTGGTCTGTTTTCATCACAGCGCTGGTTCTCATTATTCCAAGATCCATTAAAGACTAGATAGACTCTAGTCTTTTTTGTCGAAAGAGATGACCAAATCTTAAAATAATGTTATAATACTAAAAGAGTTATTGAGGAGGAGTTATTTGAGATGCCAAAGGATTATTCTCTTTTGTCTGAGCTTGCCGATATTTTTAAGGGAAAAGCAGTGCCAGCCAAGGCTGAACCGGGCGAAGTGGCTATTATCAATTTGGTTGATATGACCCCGCTAGGCATTGCCTATGAAGCTCTGCGGACTTTTGCAGCAGATACAAAGACGCTCTCGCACTATTTACTAGAAGCAGGGGATGTCCTTGTCGCTTCAAAGGGAACACAGCACAAGGTAGCCGTTTTTGAGGGGCAGGAGTTTCCTGTTGTTGCTAGTGCCAACATCACTGTTTTGCGCCCCAAAGAAGGGACTAACGGTTACTATCTAAAGTTCTTTCTGGACTCCGAAGAGGGCAGACGTCAGCTAAAAGCAGCAGACCACGGACGTGCTGTGATGAATATCAATACCAAAGAATTATCTAGTATTAAAATACCAAATACCCAACCTGTCAAGCAAAGCTATATGGCGCAACGCTATGTGCAGGGGTTAGCAGACTATAAGCGTAAACTAGCCCGTGCCAATCAAGAGTGGGAGAAAATCCAAGCAGATATTGAGCGCCAGCTCTTTTTATAGAGGGTGCTTGCCCTGTTTAGAGACTTATGGTAGAATAAAGCATATTTTGACAGTAATTATAAAGTATAGATTAGTGTTTAGAAAGTAGGTTGTTATGGACTTAGAAAAGGCAGAGCAGGCAGTTTATCAACTTCTTGAAGCCTTGGGGGAAAATCCAGAGCGTGAGGGGCTAAAAGAGACCCCGGCTCGTGTGGTTCGCATGTACCAAGAAATGTGGCAGGGCTTGCATAAAGACCCAAAAGATGAGTTTACAGCTGTTTTCAATGAAGGCAATGGTGAGGCGGTCATCGTGCGTGATATTCCCTTTTACTCCATGTGTGAGCACCACTTGGTGCCTTTCTACGGAAAAGCCCATATCGCTTACCTGCCAAACACAGATGGACAAGTGACTGGTCTTAGCAAGTTAGCCCGCTGTGTCGAGACGGCAAGCAAGCGTCCGCAGGTGCAGGAGAGATTGACTGCAGAGATTGCAGATGGTATTGAGCAGGCGCTAAAGCCACAAGGGGTGTATGTCTTTGTGGAAGCTGAGCATATGTGCATGACCATGCGCGGTATTAAAAAGCCAGGTAGCAAAACCATAACAACCGCTAGCCGAGGGTGTTACCAAAAAGACGCCCTCTTGCGTCAAGAATTATTGACCTTATTGAAATTAGGGTAGGGAAAAGCAAGCGAGGTCATCTCGCTTCTTTTTCTACATCAAAAAGGAGAAGCCTATGAACACGATTAAATGCCCACATTGTGGCACCGTTTTTACTATCAATGAATCCGAATACAGCCAGCTTTTAGCACAGGTGCGTAGCGATGCTTTTGAAAAGGAAGTGCATGAGCGCCTAGAGCGTGAGACAGCCCTTTTAGAAGAAAAAGCCAAAAATCAATTGCAAGAAAAACTCAGTCAAAAAGATAAGGCGATTGAGGAGCTTGAGCATAATCTTACCCTGCTAGCAGAGCAGCAAGAGCTGAAACTCACTCAAGCTGTATCTGAAAAAGACCAAGAAATCAAGGACTTGAGCTTTAAGATCAGTCAGTTTGACGCTGAAAAGACGCTACTTATCAAAGATAATGAGCGTAGCTTAGCTGAACAGTTGGCAAAAAAAGATATTCAGCTAAAGGAAATGCAAGCTCAGCTTGACAAATGGCAACTAGAGCAAGAAAATAAACTGCAAAGCTCTGTTAGTGCTATCGAGAAAGAGCGAGATGCACTGCAAAATCAGCTCCAACTCCAAGAAAAAGAACAGGCGCTGTCGCTCTCTGAGGTCAAAAACCAGTACGAAGCTCAGTTAAAAGCCGCCAATGAACAAGTCGAGTTCTATAAAAACTTCAAAGCTCAGCAATCCACCAAGGCTATCGGAGAGAGCCTAGAGATTTATGCGGAAACGGAGTTTAACAAGGTGCGCCAGATTGCCTTTCCAAATGCTTACTTTGAAAAAGACAATCAAGTGTCCAGCCGTGGCTCAAAAGGAGACTTCATCTATCGGGAAACAGATGACAATGGTATTGAAATACTATCCATCATGTTTGAGATGAAAAACGAAGCGGATAACACGCAGAAAAAGCATAAAAACGAGGATTTCTTCAAGGAGCTAGATAAGGACCGCCGTGAAAAAAATTGTGAGTATGCGGTGCTTGTGACCATGCTTGAGGCGGACAATGACTACTACAATACAGGGATTGTCGATGTCAGTCACAAGTATGACAAGATGTATGTGGTTCGTCCGCAGTTTTTCATTCAGCTTATCGGCATCTTGAGAAATGCCGCCCTAAACGCCCTACAATACAAGCAAGAACTAGCTTTGATGCGTGAGCAAAATATTGACATCACCCACTTTGAGGAAGATTTGGATGTTTTCAAGACTGCTTTTGCCAAGAATTACAATTCGGCAAGTAAAAATTTCCAAAAAGCTATTGATGAGATTGACAAAGCCATCAAGCGCATGGAAGCGGTCAAGGCAGCACTGACGACCTCTGAAAACCAACTGCGTCTCGCTAATAACAAGCTCGAAGACGTTTCCGTGAAAAAACTGACCCGCAAAAACCCAACCATGCGAGCTAAATTTGAAGAACTAAAGGATAAGTGAGAAAGCAATGATAAGACCAGCTAGACTGTCAGATTGCACACAGTTAGTGCCTTTGTATGCGGATTTGGGCTATCCTATGGAGGCTGCAGAGATTCGAGAGATTTTGCGAAACTTGCTGGCTCAGCCTGACTACGCCTTTTTAGTCATGGAAGAGGAGAATCAACTTTTAGGATTTATCGTGCATACAAAACTGTACTTTGTCGAGCGTAGAGGCAGTTATCATCGTATCTTGGCGCTGGTTGTTGCAAAAGAGCATAGACACAAGGGAGTTGCCACGGATTTAGTGAATGCTGTCAAAGAAAGCGCTCAAAGAGATGGCAGTAAGGCGCTAGCCTTAAACAGCGGTATCAGTGAACAAAGAACTGGCGCCCACGCTTTTTATGAGCAATACGGCTTTGAAAAAGGCACTTTTGGCTTTGCTTATCCACTTGATTGAGTAAAAATAGCTTCTGCTATGGATGATTGGCTAAAATTTCGCTATAATAAAGGCAGTAAAAAGTGAGGTATCATCATGAACACTATAGATTTATCAAAACCCGTCGCACAAACAATAAAGGAACACCCTGAGGTCAAGGACATCTTGGTGGATTTGGGCTTCAAACCTCTAGCCAACCCAGCCATGCTCAATACCGTTGGCAAGGTCACCAGTTTAAAAGCAGGCTCAAAACTAGCTAAAATCCCACTCGAGACCATCATCAAAACGCTTGAGTTTAACGGCTATGAAGTGATTGGAGGCGAATAATGACTGATAATCGTATTACAATACTAAGAGACATTCTACTGGATTTACATCACGGTGCCAGCCCAGAATCTGTCCAAGAAGCTTTTGACCAGCACTTTACAGGTGTATCGGCTATGGAGATTTCCATGATGGAGCATGAGCTGATGACGTCTGATACAGGGGTTACTTTTGAGGATGTCATGAAGCTCTGCAATGTCCATGCCAACCTCTTTAAGGGGGCTGTTCAAGGTGTGGAGGTCGCTGATACGGACAATCCTGGACACCCTGTCTATGTTTTCAAAGAGGAAAACCTGGCTCTTCGTGCGGCTTTGCTTCGCATTCGTCGTATTTTGGACAATTATGCCAAGCCAGAAAATGCTGACTTTCGTAGTGATTTGCTCAAAGGACTCAAGCACCAGTTTGACTTGCTAGGGCAGTTTGACCTGCATTACACGAGAAAAGAAAAACTTTTTTTCCCAGTCATGGAGCGCTATGGGCATGATGCACCGCCTAAGGTCATGTGGGGCGTGGATGACGACATTCGTTCGCTCTTTAAAACAGCACAGCAAAAGGTAGGCAGCCTGCCAGACATTTCTATCGAGGAAGTTTCATCAGCTTTTGAAGCCTTTGCTAAAGAGTTTGAGGAGATGATTTTCAAGGAAGAGTCTATTCTTTTGATGATTTTGCTGGAGACCTTTACGCAGGATGATTGGCTTCAAATCGCCAAAGAAAGCGATGCTTACGGCTACGCTATCATCAAGCCAACCGAAAAATGGGTGCCCCATCGTGAAACTTTTGTGGAGGAGGAAACTGTTGAGAAGACAGGCGACTCTCATCAGCAAGACAGCAATGTCAGAACTATTGACACGCCTGAAGGGCAGTTCACCATCACCTACACACCAAAGCAAAGGGAAAGCCCGATCTCAAGAGATAGTCAGCAGCCTATGGGCAATGGCTACCTGTCCTTAGAGCAGGCAAACTTGATTTTAAATCACTTGCCGCTAGAGATTACCTTTGTCAATAAAGACGACATTTTTCAATATTACAATGACAGCATTCCAGCTCAAGAGATGATTTTTAAGCGCACGCCGAGCCAGATTGGGCGTCATGTAGAGCTTTGCCATCCGCCAAAGGTTTTAGACAAGGTCAAGAAAGTCTTTGCGCTATTGCGTAGCGGTGAGCGTGATAAGGTCGAGATGTGGTTTAAGTCTGAGCGCTCTGGAAAGTTTGTCTATGTCACCTACGCTGCGGTCAGAGATGAAGCAGGTGACTTTCGAGGTGTTCTAGAGTATGTCCAAGACATCAAGCCTTTTCGTGATATTGATAGCGACTTCAATCGTGATCTATAAGGCTTAGATAAGATTTATCTATCAGCGTGATATAGAATATATATTAGTCAGCACCTCTTTTCTGTGTTATGATGATTAGCATAACAAAAGAAAAGAGGTTTTAGTATGTCAGAGTTTATTATCCATACCAAGGAGTCCGCTCCAGAAGAAGTTAAAGAAGTTTTAGAGACCGTTGAGCGTGATAACGGTGGCTATATCCCAAATCTCATCGGTTTACTTGCCAATGCGCCAACAGCGCTTGAAACTTATCGTACGGTGGGAGCGATTAACCGCCGAAATAGCCTAACACCAACAGAGCGTGAGGTGGTTCAGATTACTGCTGCGGTGACTAATGGCTGTGCTTTCTGTGTGGCAGGGCACACAGCATTTTCCATCAAGCAAATCCAAATGTCTGATGACCTGCTAGAAGCACTTAGAAACCGCACGCCAATCGATGACGATCCTAAGCTTGATACCTTGGCGAAATTTACCATCGCTGTTATCAATACCAAGGGGCGTGTCGGTGACGAAGCGTTAGCTGATTTTCTGGAAGTTGGTTACACGCATGAAAATGCGCTTGACGTTATCTTGGGCGTCAGTCTAGCGACCCTATGTAACTACGCTAACAATCTAGCAAATACCCCAATCAACCCAGAGTTGCAACCTTACGCACTCGACTAGGATAATAGACAAAGGAGATTATGATATGGCTTATTTATCAGAAGAGTTTACCCAGTGGTTAGAAGCAAACGCAGCAACTATCGACCAAGAGTCTGGCGGTCCAGCAGATGAGTTGTTAGAGAAAATAGCAGCAGAAGGTGTTTTTGGTCTAGGTGTCGATGAGGCTTTAGGCGGACGAGGCGGAGATGCCAAGGATGTGATTGGTTTCTTGTCAGAGCTAGCAGGCTACTCGCTAACAGCTTCCTTTATTTCTTGGGGGCAGCGCACTTTTATTGAAAATATCCTAAGCAGCAGCAACCCTTATGCTAGAGAGACTTGGCTAGAGGATTTGTTGACTGGAAAGCTGACGGCAGGCACTGCTCTGTCAAATGCCACCAAGTTTTTATCAGACATCGAGGACTTGAATGTCACCGTTATCGAGGAAGACGGACAGTATTACCTCAAGGGGCGTCTGCCTTGGGTGACCAATCTGCGTTCGGACAATTTCATCGCTGTCTTTGCCACTAAGTTTGAAGATGACAGGAAAAAGCCTTTGATTGTCACGGTGCCATCAACAGCACAGAACCTTTCTCGTTCAGAAGATTTAGAGTTTATTGCCCTTCAAGGGTCAAACACGGCTGCGCTGACTTTTGACAAGGTGCCTCTTGATGAGCGCTGGATTTTATCCGATGATGCGCAAGCTTTTCTAGCAGAAACACGCCCAGAGTTTCTAGGCTATCAGTTTGGCTTGGCATTTGGTTTAGCGGAGCGCTCACTCAGCGAGGTTGAGAAAACCTTGAGTCGCAATCGTAGCATTTTAAGTACCAGCTACCAAGAAACACTAGATAGTTTAAACAGCATTAAAGAGCGTGTCTTTGATGGTTTGGAAAATCGCAAGCAATTTTTAGACAATCCACGTGCTCTCTTTCAATTACGTATTGACATCGTAGATGTTGTAGCAGCCAGCTTGCTTTTAGAATTGCAGGCAAGCGGTGGACGTGGTTATTTTAAACACTCAACCTCTAGCTTTAGTCGACGTTGGAATGAAGGTGCCTTTCTTCCTGTTGTCTCACCAAGTGCCTTTCAACTGCGTTTGATTTTAGAAGAAGAGGCAGTGTAATATAAAAAATCCTTAGCTCAGCTAAGGATTTTTGTGTTACTGGATATTCAATTTTGTTTGAATAATGTAGTTTGTTAAGAAATAAGCGATGATAGCTACGATGATGTCATACCCCATACCAAAGAGGAGGTAGTGATTATTGACAACTCCGCCACTATTGAGGAATAAGTCCGTAGAATCTAGGTGCACCCATGCTTCAAGGATACTATTGATGAGAGAGATGAGTGCATAGGCGATGATTGCCATGACAATACGGTGATTTTGGAAGAGTTGTCCAATTGCCATCGCTAAGTAGTAAAAGATAATCGAAGTCACAAAGGAAACAAAGAAATAGCAAATCGTTAAAATACCAGTTGAGGTAGCTGCTACTTTGCCAATAGATGGTAAAATGGCTAGAAGATTACCAACGCCAGCGATAGGCGTAAACACACATAAAAGTGCGATGACAATCACAATGAAGCTGATAAACTCAATAATCATAGCAGAAAACCATTTGCTAAGGATAATCTGATGACTAGAGACGGGAAGTGTCAGTGTGAGATAACCTTCACGTCCAAAGATATTGGTATAAAAACGTCTGATGATAATTACAAGTGTCCCGATAACAGATGCCGCAATCAAGAAACCAAAGCTGAGAATCAAGACTCCACCGATGATACCACTAACAGTGGAAGAATCATTGGCAAAAGAGATTTCCCCACTGCTTGAGATGCTACCTGCTGACTGTCCTAGCAAAATCCCAATGATAAGTGCGACAGCAATAAGCGCCAAGTTAATGGCAAGGTACCATTTTCCAATGGACTTAAATTCATATTTGACTAATTTTCCAAACATACTTGCCTCCTAAGCCTTAAAGGTATCACGAAAGATACGGTCAATAGACTTGCCATACTCTTCACGCAAATCATCTGCATTGCCATTTAAGACGATGTGACCATTTTTCAAAAAGACAACCTCATCTAGTATCGGCTCAACATCTGCAATGAGGTGCGTTGAGATGATAACAGACGCATCTTCAGAGTAGTTATTGATGATAGTCTGTAGGATGTAGTCACGTGTCGCAGGATCGACCCCACCGATCGGCTCGTCTAGAACGTACAGTCTAGCGTTGCGACTCATCACAACGATGAGCTGTACTTTTTCCTTATTACCTTTAGAGAGGTTTCTTAGGCGATCGTTCAAATCTAGGTCAAGATCTTTGCATAGATGTTCTGCACGTTCTTGATCAAAATCATCATAGAAAGCCTTGAAGTAGGCAAAGATATCTCTGATCTTCATGTTGTCGTCTAGATAAGTGGTATCAGGCAGGTAAGAGACAATCTTTTTTGTTGCAACAGATGGCTTATAGCCATCAACAACCAACTCACCGCTGGTTGGCTTTAGTAGCCCATTGATGAGCTTGATAAGCGTTGTCTTACCGCTACCATTTGGTCCTAGCAGACCAATGATTTTCCCGCTTGGTAGGTTTAGCGTAACATCCTCTAAAGCAGTGTGTTTCCCATATTTTTTAGTGATGCGATGCACTTGTAAAATATCCGTCATCTCATTATTCTCCTTTGATGTAATCATCCAAAATTGGGACAATGTCGTTTTGTTCAAAACCAATGCTGGTCATTTTTTTGACGAACTGAGCCAACTCTGTCTCTGCAACTTCCTTACGCACTTTTGCAATCAATGCTTCATCCTCAGTCACAAAACGCCCCGATGTTCTTTTTGAGTAGACCATCCCCTCACGCTCTAACTCGGTAAAAGCTCGTTGCATGGTGTTAGGATTGACACCAGCTTCTTGGGCATAATCACGGACAGTCGGTAATTTTTCGCCTGTCTTGATTTCTTGACTAATAATTTTAAGCTTGATATGTTGAGCAATTTGTGCATAGATCGGTAACTTTTCATCAAAAGTCCAGGCCATACAAGGACACTCCTTTCGAGATGTTTTAATATTAGCTAAAAAGCTTTGCAAACTATGTTACATTTTTATAATACAATAGCCTAACCAAAAAGTCAAGACTTGGCCTTTATTAACGAGGTGTTACACCTAGTTAGTGTTTCCCCTTAATACAAATTTTTAGTATAATAGTAAGAAAAAAGAAGCACTAGTTTTGGAGGCAGTCATGTTTGCGCAGCTAAATACAAAAACCGTTTATTCCTTTATGGACAGTTTGGTTGACATTGACCATTATATTTCACAAGCAAAAGAGCTTGGCTACCAAACGATTGGTATCATGGATAACAACATGTACGCTGCCTATCATTTTGCTCAAAAGGCACAAAAAGCAGGTTTAAAGCCTGTGATTGGTGCTGAGTTCCAGCTTGCTTTGGATGAGAAAGACGTACCTATCCAGCTGATAGCACGCAGTAGCACAGGCTATCGTCATCTGATGAAGCTAGCGACAAAGGCGATGACAACAGGTTTAGAGCATAAAGACTTGATTGATTACCAAGAAGACTTGGCTGTGGTTGTGCCTTACCAAGAAGACTTAGAGTGGTTAGATTTAGGGCTTGCCTTTTTTTGGGGCGTATCTCCAAAGTCTCCTATAAAAGACTACGATAGACCGACTCTTGCTATGTTAAGTGTCCGCTACTTTGATAGTAGCGATATTGAGAGTTTGCAGGTGCTTCGTGCTATCAGAGACAATGTCACCCTAAGAGAAGTCCCTACCATTAGGCAGGAGGAGTCTTTTTTGCCTCATCATGTTGTTGAGGACATGTTTCAGCAGTTGCACCCACAGGCGCTAACGAATCTCGAAAAGCTTGTGGAGCCTATCAGCTATAGCTTTGATAGTCAATTAAAATTACCAAGATTTAACCGTCAAATGCCTGCTCATGAGGAGTTGCGCAAGCGAACAGAGGATGGACTCAAGCAGAAAAATCTTTGGACAGAAGCCTATCAAGAAAGGCTTGAGCATGAGTTGGCGATTATTCATCGTATGGGCTTTGATGATTATTTTTTAATTGTCTGGGATTTGTTGCGCTTTGGGCGCAGTCGTGGCTATTATATGGGAATGGGGCGTGGCTCTGCGGCAGGTAGTCTAGTCGCTTACGCCCTTGATATTACAGGCATTGACCCTGTGCGCAATAAACTGCTTTTTGAGCGTTTTTTAAATGAAGAGCGTTTCAGCATGCCTGATATTGATATTGATTTGCCAGATATTTACCGTAGCGAGTTTCTTCATTATGTCCGTGACCGCTATGGAAGTACGCATACAGCGCAGATTGTTACCTTCTCGACATTTGGTGCCAAGCAGGCTATACGTGACGTGTTTAAGCGCTTTGGCACACCAGAGTACGAACTGACGAACATCACCCGAAAAATAGGTTTTCGAGATACTTTGACTACAGTCTATGAGAGAAATCTTGCCTTTCGTCAGCTGATGAACAGCCGCCCAGAATACCAACGGGCTTTTGCGATTGCAAAGCGTATAGAGGGCAATCCTCGCCAGACCTCCATTCACGCAGCTGGTGTGGTGATGAGCGATGATGAACTGACTGACCATATTCCGCTCAAGAGCGGTGAGGATATGATGATTACGCAGTACGACGCTGGTGCTGTTGAGGCAAATGGTCTGCTCAAGATGGACTTTTTGGGACTGCGTAACCTCACCTTTGTCCAAAAAATGAAAGAAAAAGTCTTAGCGGACTACGGCGTTGCCATTGATATTGCTAGCATTGACTTGGAGGACAAGGAGACATTAGCCCTATTTGCTAGCGGTCGGACAAAAGGTATCTTCCAGTTTGAGCAGGCAGGCGCCATCAATCTTTTAAAACGTGTCAAGCCTACCTGCTTTGAGGATGTCGTTGCCACGACCAGTCTGAACCGCCCAGGCGCTAGTGATTATATTGATAATTTCATCAATCGGCGCTTTGGACGGGAAAAAGTGGACCTGCTTGACCCTGCTATTGCTTCTATCCTAGAGCCGACCTATGGCATTATGCTCTATCAAGAGCAGGTCATGCAAATTGCTCAGGTCTATGCTGGCTTTACTTTGGGAAAAGCCGATTTATTGCGCAGGGCGATGTCCAAGAAAAAAGCCGATGAGATGCAGGAGATGAGTGCTGATTTCATCAAAGGGGCGTTAGCTTTGGGGCATGAGCGTGACATGGCAGAACAGATTTTTGAGCGTATGGCTAAGTTTGCTGGCTACGGTTTTAACCGCAGTCATGCCTATGCTTACTGTGCACTGGCTTTTCAGATTGCTTACTTTAAAGCCCACTATCCCGATGTTTTTTACGATATTATGCTCAACTACTCAAGTGCTGACTACATTACAGACGCTCTTGAAGCTGGCTACCAACTGGCAAAATTATCGCTAAACACGATTCCTTATAAGGATAAGGTTAAGGACAAGAAGATTCACTTAGGACTGAATAACATCAAGGGTTTTCCAAGAGAACTTGCCTATTGGATTATTGAAAATCGTCCTTTTGAGAGTATCGAGGACTTCCTCACTCGTCTGCCAGTTCATTTTCGTAAAAAGGATATTATCGAACCTTTAGTAGCTATTGGTTTATTTGACAGTTTTGAGCCCAATCGCAGAAAAGTTCAGGATAATTTAGACAATCTCTTTGTTTTTGTCAATGAGCTGGGCAGTCTCTTTGCTGAGTCTTCTTATAACTGGCAAGAAGCTGAAGATTATAGCGCTGCTGAAAAATATAAACTTGAGCAAGACATCTTAGGAATAGGCGTCAGCCCACATCCGCTAAAGGTCTTAGCCAAGCAGGCTACACGTCCTTATACTAGTCTATCCAGTCTGGAGATATCATCAAGAGCAACGATTCTCATCCAAATTGAGCGTATCAAGATTATCCGCACCAAGTCAACAGGGCAACAAATGGCATTTTTAAGCGTGACAGACACCAATAAAAAGTTGGATGTCACTATTTTCCCTGAAGTTTACGCTAAGTATAAAGCAAGCTTACACGAGGGAGGTTACTATTATCTCACTGGCAAAATCAACGAACGGGACAATCACTTACAAATGGTGTTAGAAACAGTAGAAGAAGTGACCAGTGAGCGCTTGTGGCTTTTACTGGAAAATCACGAGCATGACCAAGCCATTTCGGAGATTCTCAAAAAATACCCAGGCAATATTCCAGTCATTCTTCACTATCAAGATAGTAAAGAAACGCTCCAAAGCCAACATCACATGGTAGAAAAAAGTGCTTTTTTAGAAGAAGAACTGCATAAATTTGTGCTGAAAACGGTTTTTCGATAAAAAAACGACATAAACTTCCCCATTTTGTGTCGCATGTGCTATAATAGTAACGTTAAAATATTTAAAGGAGTATCAAGCAAAATGAAACGTATTGCTGTATTAACCAGTGGTGGCGACGCCCCTGGGATGAACGCTGCCATTCGTGCAGTTGTTCGTAAAGCAATTTCTGAGGGAATGGAAGTTTATGGTATCAACCGAGGTTACGCTGGTATGGTTGATGGCGACATCTTTCCTTTAGATGCTCGCAGTGTGTCAAACACGCTTTCACACGGCGGAACTTTCTTGCGTTCAGCACGTTATCCAGAGTTTGCTCAATTAGAAGGGCAATTGGCTGGTATCGAGCAGTTGAAAAAACATGGCATTGAAGGTGTCGTTGTTATCGGTGGAGATGGTTCTTACCATGGAGCTATGCGCTTGACTGAGCATGGATTCCCAGCAGTAGGTCTTCCAGGAACTATTGATAACGATATCGTAGGTACAGACTACACTATCGGTTTTGACACAGCTGTTCAAACTGCTACAGAAGCCTTGGATAAAATCCGTGACACTTCTGCAAGTCACCACCGTACTTTTGTTGTTGAGGTTATGGGACGTAATGCAGGAGATATCGCTTTGTGGTCTGGTATCGCTGCTGGTGCTGACCAAATCATCATCCCAGAAGAAGAATTTGACATTAACACTGTTGTTGCTAATGTGCGTGATGGCTATGAAAACAAAGGCAAATCACATCACCTCATTGTTCTTGCTGAAGGGGTTATGAGTGGTGAAGAGTTCGCCGCTAAAATGAAAGAAGCTGGCGATACAAGCGACCTTCGTGTGACAAACCTTGGTCACATCCTTCGTGGTGGAACACCTACAGCTCGTGACCGTGTGTTAGCATCTTGGATGGGTGCGCATGCAGTCGAATTGCTTAAAGAAGGACGTGGTGGGGTAGCCGTTGGTATCCACAACGAAGAGTTGGTTGAGAGTCCTATTTTAGGAACTAAAGAAGAAGGTGCCTTGTTTAGTCTTACAGACGATGGCAAAATCAAAGTTAATACTCCGCACAAAGCACGTCTTGACTTTGCGGCACTTAACCGTGATTTAGCACACTAAATCATCACTATTCTTAATACGTTATTAAAATAACACAAATAGAGGGAGTTCATATTTATCATGAATAAACGTGTAAAAATTGTTGCAACACTTGGTCCTGCGGTAGAACTTCGCGGCGGTAAAAAATTTGGTGAAGATGGTTACTGGGGTGAAAAACTTGATGTTGAAGCTTCAGCACAAAACATTGCTAAATTGATCGAAGCTGGAGCAAACACTTTCCGTTTCAACTTCTCACATGGTGACCACGCTGAGCAAGGTGAACGTATGGCTACTGTACGTCGTGCCGAAGAAATCGCTGGACAACGTGTTGGTTACTTGCTTGACACTAAAGGTCCTGAAATGCGTACAGAGTTGTTCGAAGGCGACGCTAAAGAATACTCTTACAAAACAGGTGACAAACTTCGTGTTGCGACAAAACAAGGTATCAAATCAACTAAAGACCTTATTGCATTGAACGTTGCTGGTGGTCTTGATATCTTTGATGATGTAGCAGAAGGTCAAACTATCCTTATCGACGATGGTAAACTTGGTCTTACAGTTCTTGCAAAAGACGCTGCTACTCGTGAATTTGAAGTAGAAGTACAAAACGACGGTATCATCGCTAAACAAAAAGGTGTTAACATCCCTAACACTAAAATCCCATTCCCAGCACTTGCTGACCGTGATAACGCAGATATCCGCTTTGGTTTGGAGCAAGGTATCAACTTCATCGCGATTTCATTCGTTCGTACTGCAAAAGACGTTAACGAAGTACGTGCTATCTGTGAAGAAACTGGAAATGGTCACGTTAAACTCTTTGCTAAAATCGAAAACCAACAAGGTATTGATAACCTTGATGAAATCATCGAAGCAGCTGATGGTATCATGATCGCTCGTGGTGACATGGGTATCGAAGTACCATTTGAAATGGTTCCAGTTTACCAAAAAATCATCATTGACAAAGTAAACGCTGCTGGTAAAGTTGTTATCACAGCAACAAACATGCTTGAAACAATGACTGACAAACCACGTGCAACTCGTTCAGAAGTATCTGACGTCTTCAACGCTGTTATCGACGGTACTGACGCTACAATGCTTTCAGGTGAGTCTGCAAACGGTAAATACCCACTTGAGTCAGTAACTACAATGGCAACTATCGATAAGAACGCTCAAACACTTCTTAACGAATACGGTCGTCTTGACTCAACTAAATTCAGCCGTACAACTAAGACTGAAGTTGTGGCTTCAGCTGTAAAAGATGCTACTAACTCAATGGACATCAAATTGGTTGTTGCACTTACAGAATCAGGTAACACAGCTCGCTTGATTTCTAAATACCGTCCAGATACAGATATCTTGGCTGTTACATTTGATGAATTGACACAACGTTCATTGATGCTTAACTGGGGTGTTATTCCAGTTGTGACTGACAAACCAGCTTCAACTGACGATATGTTCGAAGTTGCTGAACGTGTTGCTCTTCAATCTGGATTGGTACAATCCGGCGATAACATCGTTATCGTTGCTGGTGTTCCAGTTGGTTCAGGTGGTACTAACACAATGCGTATCCGCACTGTTAAATAATAACAATGAAAGGCTAGAGTTTTCTAGTCTTTTATTTTTGTAAAAATAGCTTATAAAAAGTGAAAATATACTTGAAAATTGAATTGTGTTTTTAACTTGACTTCTCTTTTTTTATTTTTTATTTCATGGTATAATAGATAAAAAGTAGGGAGTGTCATGGTTAAAAGAGATTTTATTCGTAATATTATACTAGTCATCATAGCTATTTTAGCGATATTTTTGCTACATCGTTTCGTCTTTTCAACCTTTAAAGTACACGATGATGCAGCAAATACCTATCTATCTTCTGGTGATATTGTACTGGTCAACAAAAATAAAGAGCCACAGTATAAGGATTTTGTTGTTTATGAGGAAAAGGGTATTTACTATATTAGTCGTGTGATTGGAACGCCTGGGGAGCAAGTTACAGTCATGGACGATATCCTCTATGTCAATAACCTTCACCAAGAAGAGCCTTATATCGAGCGTATAAAAGCCAAGTTCCAATCGACTAATGATAGTCAGGTAGCGTTTACATCGGATTTATCTGTCAGCAGCTTGACAGATAGCAAGTATGAGACCATTCCAAAAGGAAAATATCTCGTGCTAAATGATAACCGTCAAAACACTAATGACAGTCGTCGATTTGGCTTGATTTCAAAGAGCCAAATTAGAGGTGTGATTAGCTTCAAACTCTATCCATTTAGCGAGTTTGGTTTTGTTAAAACAGAGTAGAGATTAGATTTTCTAATCTCTTTTTTTGTCCAAATGAGACTATACCAATTTTTAAGTTGACAAGGATAGAAAAACGTTATATACTTATTTTACCGTCAAATAAGACGTTGAAATTGAACTATACCAATTTCAAAATAATAAGAAGGAGAGATGAGGAACTCCTCATCAATGAGAATTATGTGTGGTATTGTTGGTGTTGTTGGAAATTCCAACGCAACAGATATTTTACTTCAAGGACTTGAAAAATTAGAATACCGTGGTTATGACTCAGCTGGTATTTTTGTTGCGGATAAGGACAAGGCGCAGCTTGTGAAGTCTGTCGGATGTATCGCTGAGTTGGAAGCAAAAGTGGTCGGAAAAGTATCAGGAACGGCTGGAATCGGGCATACACGCTGGGCAACTCATGGTAAACCAAGTGAGGACAATGCACATCCGCATACCTCAAAGACAGGACGCTTTGTTTTGGTGCACAACGGTGTGATTGAAAACTATCTCTACATCAAAGAGACTTATTTGGTTGGTCATGACTTGAAAGGGCAAACAGATACTGAAATTGCGGTTCACCTTATCGGTAAATTTGTCGAAGAAGATGATCTATCTGTTTTGGAAGCCTTCAAAAAAGCTTTGCACATTATCGAAGGTTCTTACGCCTTTGCACTTATGGATGCTACTGACAGCGAGGTTATCTACGTCGCTAAAAACAAATCACCACTTCTTATCGGACTAGGTGATGGCTACAACATGGTCTGCTCTGATGCTATGGCGATGATTCGTGAAACAAGTGAATTCATGGAAATCCATGACAAAGAGCTTGTTGTTGTTACCAAGGATACAGTAACTGTTCAAGATTATGATGGCAACGTCATTGAACGTGACAGTTACCAAGCTGAGCTTGACTTGTCTGATATTGGTAAAGGTACCTATCCATTTTACATGCTAAAAGAAATCGATGAGCAACCAACTGTTATGCGTAAACTCATCTCAACTTATGCTGATGAAAATGGCAATGTTACTGTAGATGATGCGATTATCAAGGCAGTGCAAGAGGCTGATCGTCTCTATATCATCGCAGCCGGGACATCTTATCACGCTGGTTTTGCGGCAAAGAATTTCTTAGAAGCTCTTACAGATACGCCAGTTGAGCTGGGTATCGCCTCTGAATGGGGATACTACACACCGATTTTGAGTAAGAAACCGCTCTTTATCTTTATCAGCCAGTCGGGTGAGACAGCTGATAGCCGTCAAGTTTTGGTTAAGGCAAACCAAATGGGAATTCCTAGCTTGACCGTTACAAACGTCCCAGGCTCTACCCTTTCTCGTGAAGCAACGCACACCATGTTACTTCACGCTGGTCCTGAAATTGCCGTTGCTTCTACAAAAGCCTACACAGCTCAAGTAGCTACACTTGCCTTTTTAGCAAAAGCAGTGGGTGAAGCCAATAACAGCCCAGTTGCTAAGTCCTTTGACTTGGTACATGAGCTTTCTATCGTTGCACAAGCTATCGAAGCGACGCTATCGGAGAAGGACCTTATCGCTGACAAGGTTGAAAAACTGTTGGCGACAACACGCAACGCTTTCTACATTGGACGTGGTTCAGATTACTATGTGACCATGGAAGCTGCATTGAAATTAAAAGAAATTTCTTACATCCAATGCGAAGGCTTTGCGGCAGGTGAGCTTAAGCACGGTACCATTTCATTGATTGAGGACGGAACACCCGGCATTGCTTTATTATCGTCTAATGAAGCTGTAGCAGCGCATACACGTGGTAATATCCAAGAAGTTGTCGCTCGTGGAGCTAACGCTTTGACTATTGTTGAAGAAGGTTTGGAACGTGAGGGTGATGATATCATCGTCAACAAGGTACATCCGTTCTTGAGTGCTATTTCAATGGTTATTCCAACGCAATTGATTGCTTACTATGCGTCCTTGCAGCGTGGGCTTGATGTTGATAAACCACGTAACCTCGCTAAAGCTGTAACAGTTGAATAAAAGGCTCACACCTATTGCAAATAGCGCCAACTTTAGGTACAATAGATTGTATACTCTCAAAAATTGACACTATTTAATACATAAGGAGAAACTATGTCTTTACCGAATTGTCCAAAATGCAACTCTGAATATGTCTACGAAGATGGCGTCCTTTTGGTTTGCCCAGAGTGTGCCTATGAGTGGAATCCAGAAGAAGTAGTCGAAGAAGAAGGACTTGTTGTTTTAGATAGCAACGGTACACGCCTAGCAGATGGGGATACTGTGACGGTCATCAAAGATTTGAAAGTCAAGGGTGCACCAAAAGACATCAAGCAAGGCACTCGTGTAAAAAACATTCGTTTGGTTGAGGGTGACCACAACATCGACTGTAAAGTGGACGGATTTGGGGCGATGAAACTCAAATCAGAATTCGTCAAAAAATTATCATAAAAAAGCTGGTCTTGGACCAGTTTTTTTATTGTCTTATCAAATAGTCTTAAGATTTTTTAAAATAAACATACACAAATACCTAAATTTTTGGTACAATAGATACAATTATTGTAATTTAAAGGAAGGGTTATGTCTTATATTTCACAGGTTTTACCTAGTCTTTTAGATGGTGCTAGTGTCTCTCTGCAAGTTTTTTTCATCGTACTTATATTGTCTATCCCTCTAGGTGCGATACTTGCCTTTTTGATGCAAATTCCGTTTCGATTATTGCGCTATTTGCTGACGGTCTATATTTGGATTATGCGGGGAACGCCGCTGCTTTTGCAGTTGATTTTTATTTACTATGTGTTGCCAAGTGTAGGGATTAGCATTGACCGTATGCCAGCAGCCATTATTGCCTTTACGCTCAATTATGCGGCTTATTTTGCAGAAATTTTCCGTGGAGGGATTGCTTCTATCCCTAGAGGACAATACGAAGCAGCTAAGGTGCTAAAGTTTACGCCTGTACAAACCGTTCGCTACATCATCTTACCGCAAGTGATTAAGATTGTATTGCCTAGCGTATTCAACGAAGTCATCACCTTGGTGAAAGACACCTCACTTGTTTACGTGATTGGGGTTGGTGACCTTCTTTTGGCAAGTCGAACAGCGGCTAACCGTGACGCCAGCCTTGCGCCTATGTTTATCGCAGGAGCCATCTATTTGATTATGATTGGGATTGTTACCCTTATCTCAAAACAAGTCGAAAAGAAATATGATTATTACAAATAAGGAGGCTAAATGTTAGAATTAAAAAATATCTCCAAGCGTTTTGGACAAAAAGTGATTTTTACAGACTTTAGCCTACAAGTTGAGGATGGAAAGATTTTATCATTGGTTGGTCCATCAGGTGGTGGTAAAACGACCTTACTGCGCATGTTGGCAGGTCTAGAGACAGTAGATTCTGGCGAGGTGATCTATAACGGTCAGACCATTCCTGTTGGAGAATTGGAAAAATTAAACTTGCTTGGTTTTGTTTTCCAAGATTTTCAGCTCTTTCCACATCTCTCTGTCATGGACAATCTCATTCTATCTCCAGTGAAAACTGCTGGTATGCGTAAAGAAGACGCCATTCAAAAAGCGACCGGACTGCTTGAACGCTTAGGGCTTGGTGAGCATGCCACTGCCTATCCTTATTCACTGTCTGGTGGGCAAAAGCAGCGTGTTGCGCTTGCTCGTGCTATGATGATTGACCCGCAGATTATCGGCTACGATGAGCCAACCAGTGCCCTCGACCCTGAGTTGCGTCAGGAAGTAGAGCATTTGATTTTGCAAAACCGTGAGGCTGGAATGACGCAGATTGTTGTGACCCACGACTTGCAATTTGCTGAGAATATTTCTGATGTTATGATAAAAATTAACCCTAAATAGGGAAGTGGAGGTTTGTGATGACGCTAAAAAAATGGATAGTGGGTGCAGTAGTCGCCCTTGGTTTGGTGTCGCTAACAGCTTGTTCATCAAGTAGTAACACCAAAAAAGATAACTGGGACACTTACCAATCAAAAAAAACGATTACCATTGGTTTTGACAATACTTTTGTTCCTATGGGATATGAGAACGAAAAAGGGAAAAATGTTGGTTTTGACATTGACCTAGCCAATGCTGTTTTCAAACAATATGGTATCACTGTTAAATGGCAACCCATCAACTGGGATCTTAAGGAAACAGAGCTGACCAATGGGAAAATTGACATGATTTGGAATGGTTACTCTGTCACAGATGAGCGCCTTAAAAAAGTGAGCTTTACCATTCCTTACATGAAAAACGACCAAGTACTGGTCACTAAAAAATCGTCAGGCACTACAAGTTTTGAAGGCATGAAGGGCAAAACACTTGGTGCGCAAGCAGGCTCATCTGGTTATGCAGCCTTTAATGACCAGCCTAAAGTGCTTAAAAATCTTGTCAAAGGCAATGATGCCACACAGTACGAGACCTTTACTCAAGCACTTATTGACCTAAAAAACGACCGTATTGATGGGCTCTTGATTGACCGTGTTTATGCCAATTACTACCTCAAACAAGAAGGTGAGTTGGACAATTACAATATCATCACAGGGTCATTTGAGAGTGAGGACTTTGCAGCAGGTGCACGTAAGGCAGACAAGACTTTAATCAAGAAAGTCAATGCAGCCCTACGTAAGCTTTACCAATCAGGTGATTTCCAAAAGATTTCTAATAAATGGTTCGGTGAAGACGTCGCAACCAGTGAAGTTAAGAATTAAAAAAGCGAGTGTACACTCGCTTTTTTGTGTGATGTGATTTTTTAGAGTAAAACAAATAACCACCCATTTAACGGGTGGTTATCATTACTGTTTAGGGGTAATTTGGTGAAAGATTAAGAACCATTTTTCATGACGCCGCCAAAGGCTGGTGTGATGGGCGCCGTCTAGAGCGTAAGTGATGAGCTTTGTTTTTTGGCTGATAGATTGGATGGTGAAATCTGTGAAGTTGCAAGGATGAAAGACCTCTCTTTCAAAAAACTCATCTCTCGTGTAATAGTCCCCTTTTTCATCGATCATGATAAAATCTTTTGCGATGTACTCTTCATAACCTGGGATTTTGGAGAGGATGATTTTTTCATTGCGAAAGAGCTTGCGTGTCACATTGCCAAAGACCTCATCCTCGGGGATAGCAGCAGGCTCGACATGGATGTCAATATCGTAAATGGCAAAGCGCTGGCTGAGCATGGTTTCGACTTGTTCGGTAATGGCATGACTTTCGTAAACGGAAAGGTCAGGATTCATCTCAAGGACGATGTCAAGATAGATATTGCTACCGTAGTTTCGACCACGTTGTGACTTGACAGCAGAAATTTTAGGAATTTCAAGGATGGCTTCTTCGTAGGCTTTGAGTTGCTTATCGTCAAATCCATCCGACAGACTAAAGGCGCTTTCGATAAAAATATCGTAGGCGGTCTTTAAGATAAAGCAGGTGATGACAATGGCAGCCAAGCGGTCAATGATTGTCAGATGTAAGGACGCTGCTGTGATAGCTAGAGAAGTCCCTAGAGAGGTCACTGCGTCTGAGAGATTATCCTTTGAGGCAGCGACGAGTGCACTTGATTTGACCTTGTGAGACAGGTGTCTATTGTAGGCGTAGACGCCGAGCATGACAACGGCAGATAGGACACCGACCCAAGCCCCAAGGGGATCCACTTGAGTCTCTGTATGGTGGATAATCTTTTGCAAGGTTTGAAAGAGTAGCTGAAAACCTACGACAAACATGATAAAGGATGTGATAAGGCTGGCTAAATCTTCAAATTTCCAGTGCCCAAAGCGATGGTCATTATCAGCAGGCTGGCTGGCGAGATAGAGTCCAACAAGCAGAGCAACATTGCCTAAAATATCCGACAGGTTGTTAAAGCCGTCCGCTACCAGCGACTCTGCATTCATGGTATAGCCAGCGACGAGTTTTGCGATGGTCAAGGTCAGATAAGCAATGATACTGACGATGGGGCCACGCATAGCGATTTTTAAGTTTTTAACAGGATTTGTTGCCATAAAACCTCCTAAGCATTATGTTATTATACCATAAAGAGCCCTTGTTCGTTAAGTCGTTTAAGAAGATATTGGCACTAAAAAACAAAGTCGACTGACTTTGTTTTATTGTTTATCAAAATATTTTTTCGTTTCTCTGAAGATAACAGGTGATAGGGCGAGGAGTGCGATAAGGTTAGGCAGAGCCATGAGACCATTGACGATATCTGCGATAATCCAGATGAGGTCAAGCTTGAGAAATCCTCCAGCAGCGACCATAAGGATGAAAATAGAGCGGTAGAGCCAGATACCTTTTGTCCCAAAGAGAAACTCAAAACAGCGCTCTCCGTAGTAGCTCCAGCCAAGGATAGTCGTAAAGGCAAAGAGCACAAGACAGAGCGTCAATGCGATACTTCCAACGCTACCAAATACAGTTGAAAAGGCAGCTTGTGTCAGCGGAGCGCCTTCTAAACCTTTGACTGTCCATTGACCTGTGACGATGATAGAGAGTCCTGTCAGAGTACAGATGATAAGGGTATCGATGAAGGTTCCTGTCATCGAGATGAGTCCTTGCTCAACAGGTTCATTAGTCTTAGCAGCGGCAGCAGCGATTGGTGCAGAGCCGAGACCTGATTCATTTGAAAAGACGCCACGTGCGATCCCTTTTTGGATGGCTTCTTTGACAGCAGCGCCAGCAAATCCACCAACAGCAGCTGTCCCTGTGAAAGCACCTTTGAAAACTTGTGAGAGGGCAGGGATGATATTGTCATAATGCGCAAAAATAACCGTTAGTGTCGCAAGGATGTAGAGGATAGCCATGAAAGGCACGACGCTCTCTGACACTTTAGAGATAGACTGGATACCACCAAAGATGATAACAGCAACGATAATGGCAATGATAATGCTGACAAGCTCAGGTGAGAAGCCAAAGCTGTTTTGCAAGGACGATGTGATGGAGTTGACCTGAGAGAAAGTCCCGATACCTAAAAAGGCAACCAAGATACCAGCGATGGCAAAGAAGATAGCCAGCGGTTTCCATTTTTTCCCCATACCGTTGACGATGTAGTACATCGGACCACCAGAGATATTCCCATTGTCATCCTGCGTGCGGTATTTAATAGCAAGAAGCCCTTCGGCGTATTTTGTCGCCATACCAAAGAAAGCAGCGACCCACATCCAAAAGAGTGCGCCAGGTCCACCAGTCTTGATAGCCGTTGCGACACCTACGATATTTCCCGTTCCGATAGTAGCAGCAAGAGCTGTTGCCAAAGCCGCAAAACTGGAAATATCACCCTCACCGGCACTTTTAGTGAAAATCAGCTTAAAAGCCTTTGGCAGACGGATAATCTGCAGAAAACCAAGACGAGTGGAGAGATAAATCCCTGTCCCGACCAACAAAATCAAAAGCGGCGGTCCCCAGACGAAGTTATCCAAAGCGTTAAAAAAATCAAGCACAGTTTTAAGTCCTTTCAACTTTTTCTTGTCTCAAAGAGACAAAGAGGATGACGCAAAAAAAGAGAAGCTCCAACGGAACTTCTGCACCACAAAAGATAAGCCAAAAAAGCCTTACTGGCATGTACTTATCTTCTGTCCTTTTGCCTGAGAGATTGAGCATATGCTTTGCCCCTTCGGCGCCTGTCTCTAATGGACAAGTCTCTCCAGAAGCCCGTCGATCAATCAGTCCTGTCTAGCGACACCTGAGAGTGTGATTCCTTCGGCGAAAGCAGAGCTTTCTTCTCCTGATTGACGTCATTCGGTTTATGTTATGTAATTGCTTATAAGTTTAAAGGAAAAGTGGACAATTGTCAATAACCTTTTTGAAAAAATTTAAGTTTCAAATAAGACTAGCTTTTAGAGTATCTTTGTGGTAGAATAATAAGGACGTAGGTTTTTAAACTCATCCAGAGAGGTGAGAAAGACGGAATATCTTTGGGAGCCTATGAGATTTTTGAGGGCTTTTTTTGTGCCCGGAAGGAGTTTTACATGACTGCAATGTCTCAATCTAAAGAACCGGAGTTGCTTGATTCAGAGTTAAAGACGGTCGATTTGCTGCTAGATGTTGACCAAAAGCCTGCCCCGCTAAAAGGGCTTTTGCTTAGTTTCCAGCACGTTTTTGCCATGTTTGGAGCGACTATCCTCGTTCCTCTAACACTTGGTATGCCTGTATCGGTGGCGCTCTTTGCCTCTGGCGTCGGAACACTCATCTATCAAGTGGCGACGAATTTTAAAGTGCCAGTTTACTTGGGCTCATCTTTTGCTTATATCACGGCAATGTCGCTTGCTATTAAGCAAATGGATGGCAATATCTCAGCTGCACAGACTGGGATCTTGTTTGTTGGATTGATTTATGTCGTGATTGCCGCTTTGGTGAAGCTGATTGGAACCAAGTGGATTGATACCTTGTTGCCACCGATTGTCATTGGTCCTATGATTATTGTTATCGGGCTTGGGCTTGCCAATTCGGCAGTGACCAATGCTGGTTTTGTGTCCGGTGGTAACTGGAAAAACATGCTGGTTGCCAGTGTCACCTTTTTGATTGCTGCCTTTATCAACACAAAAGGTAAAGGGTTTGTCAAAATCATTCCTTTCCTCTTTGCTATTATCGGAGGCTACGTGGTGGCTTTGTGCCTTGGTATGGTAGACCTGTCTCCAGTCGCTAAGGCAGCGTGGTTTGAATTGCCAGGCTTTATCTTGCCGTTTAAAACAGGAGTCTTTAAGCACTACGACCTCTACTTTGGACCTGAGATGTTTGCGATTTTGCCGATTTCAATCGTGACAGTGGCTGAGCACATCGGAGACCACACCGTGCTTAGTCAGATTTGCGGACGTCAGTTCTTGAAGGACCCAGGACTCAATCGTACTTTGATTGGTGATGGGGTTGCGACAACTGTTTCTGCCTTTCTCGGTGGACCTGCCAACACCACTTACGGTGAAAATACCGGGGTTATCGGGATGACACGCATTGCCTCTGTCTCTGTTATTCGTAACGCTGCCTTGATTGCGATCGCCTTTTCTTTCCTTGGTAAGTTTACAGCGCTTATCTCAACCATTCCAAGTGCTGTTTTGGGTGGTATGTCTATCTTGCTTTATGGCGTTATCGCAAGCAACGGGCTTAAGGTGTTGATTGAAAATCGTGTGGACTTTGGTCACATCAGAAATCTCATCATCGCAAGCTCTATGCTTGTGCTTGGACTTGGTGGTGCTGTGCTTGATTTGCATGCTTTGACACTATCTGGAACAGCGCTCAGTGCGATTGTCGGTGTCATTTTGAATTTGATTTTACCAAAAGAAAGTCAAGACTAAACCAAAAGACCTTCGGGTCTTTTTTTGATAACGCAAGCAATTTTCACAAAAAAATGGTATAATTTTAAGGTTAGATATAAAGTAGAATGGAAGTTACAGATGAATCCTTTACTGAATGGAATGAACGATAAACAAGCAGAAGCTGTGCAAGCAACAGAAGGACCACTGCTCATCATGGCAGGTGCTGGCTCTGGGAAAACACGTGTGCTGACCCACCGCATTGCTTATCTGATTGATGAGAAAATGGTCAATCCTTGGAATATCCTTGCTATTACCTTTACCAACAAGGCGGCTAGAGAAATGCGTGAGCGGGCGATGAAGCTCAATCCTGCTACGCAAGACACGCTGATTGCGACTTTCCACTCCATGTGTGTGCGCATTTTGCGCCGTGACGCTGACCACATCGGCTACAATCGCAATTTTACCATCGTTGACCCAGGTGAGCAAAGAACGCTGATGAAGCGTATTTTGAAAAATCTCAACATTGACTCGAAAAAGTGGAATGAGCGTGCCATTCTAGGAACCATTTCAAATGCTAAAAATGATTTGCTGGATGAGGTGGCTTATGAGAGGCAGGCTGGTGATATTTACACGCAGACTGTTGCCCGCTGTTACAAGGCTTATCAAGCAGAGCTTCGTCAGTCAGAGTCTATGGATTTTGATGACCTTATCATGCTGACACTCAAACTCTTTGATAATAATCCTGATGTGCTGGCTTACTACCAACAACGCTACCAGTACATCCATGTGGATGAGTATCAAGATACTAACCACGCTCAGTACCAGTTGGTGAAATTATTGGCGTCTCGCTTTAAAA
The DNA here is from genome assembly GCF_011039275.1 of Streptococcus hyointestinalis. Taxonomy (GTDB): domain Bacteria; phylum Bacillota; class Bacilli; order Lactobacillales; family Streptococcaceae; genus Streptococcus; species Streptococcus hyointestinalis_A. The sequence continues at coordinate 1,082,796 of NZ_JAAKGB010000001.1, read as the reverse complement.
ATATATGTGTCGTTGGGGACGCAGACCAGTCTATTTACGGCTGGCGTGGAGCGGATATGCAAAATATCCTTGACTTTGAAAAAGATTATCCAGAAGCCAAGGTGGTGCTCCTTGAGGAGAACTACCGCTCAACCAAAACCATCCTACAGGCGGCTAATGACGTCATCAAAAACAATAAAAAGCGCCGTCCCAAAAAACTCTGGACACAAAATGCAGATGGGGAGCAAATCGTCTACTACCGTGCTGGTAATGAGCAAGAAGAGGCTGTCTTTGTCGCTTCAACCATTGACAATATCGTCCGTGAGACAGGCAAAAACTTTAAAGATTTTGCAGTGCTTTATCGTACCAATGCTCAGTCTCGTACCATTGAAGAAGCGCTTTTGAAATCGAATATCCCTTACACGATGGTCGGTGGCACCAAATTCTACAGCCGTAAGGAAATCCGTGATGTCATTGCTTACCTCAACGTCATCGCCAACCCAGCGGACAACATTTCCTTTGAGCGTATCGTCAATGAACCAAAGCGTGGCGTGGGACCTGGTACCGTTGAGAAATTACGTGATTTTGCAAGCAGCAACGGTCAATCGCTCCTTGCGGCAGCAGGCGATATGCTGCTCCCAATCCGTGGCAAAGCAGCAGCTGCACTAAACGAGCTATCTGCAACGCTCTTTCAATTGCGAAATCAACTGGATGATATGACACTGACTGAGCTTGTCGAGGCTGTCTTAGACAGGACAGGCTACCTGCAAGCCCTCCAAATGCAAAATACGCTAGAGAGTCAGTCACGCATTGAAAATATCGAGGAGTTTCTCTCTGTCACCAAATCATCAGACGAAGCAAATGCTGAAAATAGCTATGAGACAGGCCTAGAGCGTTTGGGGCGCTTCTTGAATGACTTGGCTCTGATTGCGGATACAGACGATGGTGAGCGTGAGACAGCAGAAGTCACGCTTATGACTCTGCACGCTGCCAAGGGGCTTGAATTTCCAGTTGTTTTTCTCATCGGGATGGAAGAGGGTGTCTTTCCACTGTCACGAGCTAGTGAGGATCCTGATGAGCTGGAAGAAGAGCGTCGCCTTGCCTATGTGGGGATCACACGAGCTGAGGAGTTGCTTTTCCTAACCAATGCCAGCTCAAGAACCCTGTACGGGCGTAGCTCACACAACCGCCCAACCCGCTTTATTCGTGAGATTGATGAGAAGCTCTTGCAATTCCAAGGATACGCTCGTCCTGTCGAGTCGTCGTTTGGTGTGCGTTATTCTGGTGAGAAAACGAGTCAATTTGGACAAGGGATGAGTCTGCAACAAGCCTTACAAGCAAGAAAAGCCAGCAACCGGCCTCAACCAACGGCTTCTGCCTTACCATTTGGGTGCAATGCTAGCGCTAGCCATTCTAGTGTGGACTGGAAAGGCGGAGACACCGTTCATCACCGCAAATGGGGTGATGGTGTCGTCCTAGAAGTCTCTGGTAGCGGTCAAACGCAAGAACTCAAAATTAATTTCCCAGACATCGGGCTCAAAAAAGTGCTCGCCAGTGTCGCTCCTATCGAGAAAAAATAAGGTTAAAAATAGAGGTATAGTTTAAAACTATACCTTTTTGCTTTGAATAAGGATTAGTCAAGATTGGTCTAAAGGAGTACAATAGAGACAACATTGACAAAAGGAGAAGTGACATGACAAAAGAAAAAGAACTTCATTTTGAAACCTTACAATTACACGCTGGACAGAGCGTTGATGAATCGAGCAAATCACGTGCAGTGCCTATTTATCAAACGACATCTTACGTCTTTGATAGCGCACAGGACGCTGAGGATATCTTTGCCTTGAGAAAGCCAGCTAACATCTATACACGTATTACCAATCCGACTGTTGCTGTTTTTGAGGACAGAATGGCAGCGCTGGAAAAGGGTGTTGGTGCTCTTGCGACGTCTTCAGGTATGGCAGCTATTACCAACACCATCCTAGCCTTAGCGCATGCTGGAGACCATGTGGTCGCAGCAACAACGCTGTATGGCGGTACCTTTAATTTGCTAAAAGAGACCTTGCCACGATACGGAATCACAGCGACTTTTGTAGACGTTGACGACCTAGTGGCTATTGAAGAAGCTATCAAGGATAATACCAAGCTCGTCTATATCGAGACGCTCGGCAATCCTCTCATCAACATTCCAGACATTGAAAAAATCGCAGCTATCGCCCATAAACACAGCATTCCGCTTGTTGCGGACAATACCTTTGCCACACCTTATCTCATCAATGTCTTTTCATACGGTGTTGATATTGTCGTGCACTCAGCTACCAAGTTTATCGGTGGTCATGGCACGACAATCGGTGGTGTCATTGTCGATAGTGGACAGTTTGACTGGGAAGCTAGCGGTAAATTCCCTCAATTTGTCGACGAAGATCCGTCCTATCACAACCTCAGCTACACTCGTGACATCGGAAAAGCTGCCTTTATCACGGCTGTGAGAACCCAATTGCTCCGTGATATGGGCGCAGCCCTCTCACCATTTAACGCTTTCTTGCTGTTGCAGGGGCTAGAAACCCTCTCGCTACGCTTAGAGCGCCATATCGAAAACACGCAAAAAATCGTGGCTTTCCTAGAAAATCATGACAAGGTAGAGAGTGTCAACTACCCGAGTCTGCCGTCCAGCCCTTACTATGACTTGGCGCAAAAGTATTTTCCAAAAGGCGTAGGCTCTATCTTTACTTTCCATGTCAAAGGCGGAGCGGACGAGGCGAGACGAGTCATTGACCACTTGAGTCTCTTTTCAAATCTAGCTAACGTCGCAGACGCCAAGTCACTCGTCGTACACCCAGCAACAACCACGCACGGGCAATTGTCGCCAAGCGATCTTGCAGCCTGTGGCATTGCGGACAATCAAATCCGACTCTCTATCGGACTTGAAAACGCTGCAGACTTGATTGCCGACTTAGAAGAAGCTTTAGATAGCATTTAGGAGGTTTTATGGTTACACTAAGAGAAGCTTTTGAGCGTTTTAAAGAAGCAAGAGTGGTGGATCTTACCCACCAAATCAATGAAAACAGTCCGCATTTTCCAGCACTGCCTGCTCTTGAGAAAAAGGACATTTTCACCTTAAAAGACGGTTTTCACGTGCAACAGTTCAGCGTCGTTGGGCAATACGGCACGCACATTGACGCTCCCATTCACTTTGTCGCTGGTGGCAAGTGGCTGGATGAGCTGCCACTTGAGAATCTCTTTTTGCCACTTTACGTCATTGATTTGTCTGAAGAAGTCGCACAAAATCCTAATTACGAATTGGGCGTGGCTGACATCTTAGCTTTTGAAGAAAAGCATGGTCAAATTGAGCCTGGTGCCTTTGTTGCTTTTCGCAGTGATTGGTCCAAGCGTTGGCCAAGCCAAGACGCTTTTAGAAACCTAAATGCCAAAGGCGAGCAGGAAACACCTGGCTGGAGTTTTGAAGCTTTAGAATTTCTCATCAAAGAAAGACAAGTCGCAGCCCTTGGGCACGAGACGCTAGACACTGACAGCGGTCAGACAGCAGCCAAAAATAATGGCGTTCTCCGTAATGAATATTATCTGCTTGAGCAGGGGATTTATCAGATAGAGGTCTTGGCTCATCTGGATAAGCTGCCAGCGACAGGTAGTTTCATTCATATCAGTTATCCGCATTTTGAAAAAGCGACAGGCTCACCCGCTCGTGTGCTCGCTTATGTGGACTAGACAGCAAAAACCGTAGGATTCTCCTATGGTTTTGTTATTTATTTTTCGTAGAGAAAACAAGAAAACCACCAGTGTAGCTGGTGGCTGATAAAGATGTAGGATTATTGTCTGCTGTTAAAGAGTCTTAGAGCACGTTGGAGATAGCTGGTATCAGCTTTCATGTCTTGGCTGGCTTCTTTAAAAATGCCGAGCTCGTCTGTGATGATACCATTTGCAGGACCGATGAGCATTTTATCCATCAAGGTTTCATCGTTAATCGTCCAGACGTAGACGTCTTTTTTCTGCTGTTCAGCGGTGAGGGCAAAGAGGGTGTTGTATGAGAACTCCTCGACAGCGTAAAAATCAACAGCATAGTTTGGTAGAGGTCCCATGTGGATTGGGATGACGTAGCCTGTACTTATCTCGGGAGCTAGTTTTTCGACTTTCTGGATAACATCCAAATCAAGCGACATGACCTTGTTGTCTTTTGTGGCATTTTGCTCTTTGAGGACCTTTAAAAAGCGCTCTACATAGTCTTTTGGCTCATGTCCGTATGGCTTGAGCTCGATAAGGATGGGCTGTTTGATAGCCTTGGCAGCAGCTAGAAATTCCTCGAGACTAGCGATATGGCTGGTAAACTTGCCTTGGTGAAGGGTCAGCTTTTGTAGTTCTTTTAAGGTCATGTTAGAGACGGTATTGTCAACGCCAGCTAGTCGTTTGAGGTTATTGTCATGGATAACGACAAAACGTTTGTCCTTTGTCATAACCACATCCATCTCAGAATAAGCAGCGCCAGCTTTTTTTGCTGCCTGCATGGCTTCGATAGAGTTTTCAACGCCAGCCTTGACATTTCCCCTGTGAGCAATCACAATCTCGTCAGGATTTTTCTTGACAAGATAAATGTCAAGGGCATTAGAAGCGACCCATAGCACTCCAAAGAAAAGGATAAAGCTAACAAGTGCGAAGCGTCCTTTTGTGGACATTTTAGCGTGCGTGCGAGTTTGCAGCTCTTTAGGCAAGTCTAGCTGACGAGTGGCTTCTATGATGAAGAAGAACTTGGTTGACAGTAAGAAAAGCGTGTAGAGAAAGGCGATGAGTGAGTAGAAGAGCGTCGCCAAGGGCAGATTATCATTTTTACTATCGAGATTGGCAAAAATGATAGTGATTCCAATAACTAAAATGATGGTAATCACAAAACTCAAGGTCGTAAGGAGCACAAGTCTTGCTGTTCGCTTCAAGAGTTTTTTGAAGGTTGACTCTCTCCAGCTGATTTGAAATGCCTTTAAAGGCGAGCTGTCTGTTAGCCCAAGGATTGGCAAGAAAGTGATGAGACGTATGTTGAGATAAGCGATAACGACCATCAAGCCACCGTAAAGGAGACTACCTGTCTGCGTTTTCGCTAGCTCCTCTCCGATAAAGTCTGGAATTTTCAAGTGGCTAAGCAGTAGCGAGTTAAAGCCGAGATTGCCTAGCGGTATCATGAGACACAGATAGAAAAAGACGATGATAAATTGCCAACTCAACAACTGCTTGACTTTTTGTGGGAATTTTTTGAGCAGGATTTTCAGCGAGTCACGGTGCCACTGGTCGGTGACTGCTAAGGTCAAGACAGCAAATTCACCGATTAAAAAGAAGGCGACAAGAACCAAAAAGAGAACCAAAAAGAAGAGGGCAATCGGGTCTTTGATAACAGTGAGAATGGTCTCTTTTGACAGCCCTGTCACCCCTGCAAAGATGAGAATACGGTTGAAGATAAACTGTAAAATCCCTTTAACGATAAAAGAATAGATGGTATAGAGAAAAAGACTGGCGATTAAAAACCGGCTTAGCGCAGGAAAGGAAGCGCTTAACTTGGATAATTTTGCTTTCATAGCACTATTTTAACACACAATAGCCTAACTTGCTAGGTCAATCATAATAAAAAAGACTGGATGTCCAGTCTTTTGCAGTCTTTATGCGTCTATAATCGTTGCGTAGTGATAGTGGGATTTGCTAAGCGCTAAGGAAGTGAAACTTTTCAGTTGGTAAATCGGATTGACCACCAAAGGATCTTGTTTGAGTAGCTTTGCGTTTTGTGATGTTGTCTTAACCATAGTAAAGTCCTCCTTTGTCAATCAAATCTTGTCATTATTTTAGACAAAGAGGCTTAACAAGAGCTGAAAAAAGCCTTAAGGAAAGCTTATAGACAGACTAGGAAGGGTTGATTAGGGACTGGCTGTCCTTTTCTTGCTTAAATTGCTTACGGTATTGGCTAGGGGTTAGTTGGTGATAGCGCTTGAATTGCCGATTGAAGTTGGATAAATTATTAAAACCGACAGATGTGGCGATGTCGATGACAGCCTTATCGGTATTGATCAGCTCTTCGCAGGCTTTGCTGAGGCGCACTTGGATGATAAACTCTGTGCAGGACGTGCCTGTATGTTGCTTAAAAAGCGTCATGAAATGGGTCTTGCTGTAGCCCATAAAGTCTGCTAAATAGTCAATAGTCAGCGGTTTATCGTAGTTGCGGTTGATATGGTCAATGACTCGTCTAATCTGGTCATTTTTGCGATAAGCGTCATCTGATAGCTTACGAATGACGTAGCGATGGTAATACAGCAGATAAGTGAGTTCATTGAGATAAGCCTTTAACAACAGCTCAAAGTGACGATCTTCAGCCTCTATGAGACGAAAAATGCGAAAAAGGCAGTCCTTAATATCCTCATAGCCCGCATCCTGTGGCTTAATGACAGGCACAAACTTAAAAGTGCTCGCTTGAAGGGGCTGCAGGTACCTAAGACTGACTTGGTCAATAATCGAGTAGCCAATCATATCAAGGTGAAACTGAAAGGTATCTGTGATGTGACGTTCATTGTGAATAGGATGGATAGAGTGCATGCCGTTAGGGCGAATGAGGATAATGTCACCCGCCTCGCTATTGAAAAAATCATAGTCGATGTGATACCTAGCTGTCCCTTCTCTGACGTAGTTAATCTCTAGCTCTGGATGCCAATGAAACAAGGTATCTGGGCGTCCATTTTCAACGGTCGTTTGATAGTATCGGTAGGGAAGTAAGTGATTATTCCCTTTATGATTGCTATGGCCGGTAATAGTCATAAAAATCATCTCTTTTCAAAATCATATGATAGTATCATTTTATCATAAAATTGCCAAACTGTCAGCTTTTGAGGGTTAAAAAGAAAAGCTCGTAAAAAGGAGCTTTTCTTGCTATCATTCTTTTACGGTGTGACGTTTTCCTCTAGCGATTGCTTCTTGTTCAGTCATTGAGACGACACGGCCAAAGTTGGTATTGCGAGGCATGTTGCTAGGAGAGTACCAGTAGACATCAGCTGTTCCGTCACGAGCGACATATACTGTCCTTGCAGTAGCCTGTGCTTGTTGTGCAGTAGCTTCTTGCTGCTGGCTAGCAGCGGCGGCTTCTTGTTGTGCTGCCTGCTGTTGCGCCGCTTGTTCAGCGGCTTTTTTAGCTTCTTCCTCTTTTTGTGTGATGGCGGTTTGAACAGCGGTGACTCTAGCCTGCAGGCTCTCTTTGACTTGCTTATCAGTGACTTTATCAACCGCTGCTTGAGCAGAGGTGATATTTTCCTTGGTTTGATTGGCTTCGAGGTTTTTGACGGATGACTCGGCTTCGGTTTGCAGTGCTTTTTCCTTTTCCTCTTTAGCCTTTTCACTTTCTTGGTTAGCTAATTGTTTTTGGAGTTTCTTTTTATCTTTTTTAAGGCTATCCAGTTGCTTTTCTAGCTTCTTTTCGTCTTTTTCAAGACTAGCTATTTTCTTTTCGTAGGACGAGGTGGTTTTTTGTTGCGTGCGTTTAAACTGCTGTTGTGTCTGTTTAAGCTCTTTTTGTAGCTGTTTGATGTCAGAGTTTTTAGAGTTCGCAAATCCTAGAGAAACAATAGTCGTTGCGATAAGCACCCACATCAAAATGTTGCTTTTAGCAGGATTATTTCCTATCCAGCTGGTAAAAGAGGTGTTCTTTTGGTTAATGTTTTTAAAGAGTTTTTTCATACCATTTTCCTTTTGCTCCTAAGTGCCATAGCACAGCGTTAAGCGTTTTCATCTATTTCTATTGTAAAATGAATCGTGCGATAATGCAAGCCCTTATTTTTTCTTTTTGACAAGAAAAAAGCCAGTAAAACTGGCTTACTCAAAGATGTAGTTGTAGAGTTGAACGACTTGGGCAAAGGCGTAATTGTCTAGTGTTGTGATTTTTTGGACGTTGCGAGATTGGTAGTCAAAAGTGTGGAGCTGAAAGGGATTGACAAAGCCGTCTATTTTATCTGAGATGACTTGAACGAGGAGTCCCTTGTCTCTCAAGCGCTCTTGTCCGTGCGTAATGGGGCAGACGGCAATCATGCCGGTTTGCTTGTTGTAATTGTCACTTGAGACGACAACAGCAGGGCGACGTTTCTTGATTTCCTTGGCACGAGAGGGGTCAAAATCAATCCAGACGATGTCTTGTTTTTTAGGAATGTAATTACCATTCATCGTTTAACAATTGAACTCCTTCAAAGTCATCGTCCATGCGTAAATCAGTGACCCCATCAAATGGATTAGAGATTTTAGGGACGAGCATGATGACGTTGTTGCGCCCTTTAGACACCACAAACTCTGTCCCCTCCTCGACATGTAAACGCTTAGGAATCGTGACCGCTAGAGAATTACCAACCTTACGTGTTTTAACTGTGTTCATAAGGCACCTCCTTTGTATACACTAGTATATACTTTTTAGGCTGAAAAATCAAGTCTTTGCTCTTTGTCACTAGCTACTCATCTATGGTATAATAGGACAAGTGGCTATTTTAGCACTTATTATAGAGCAATAGAAAGATTTGAGCCAGTTTATCTGGCAAAGAGGTAGAGTTTCATGTCTCAATCTGTATCTAAAGATTATATCAATGTTATCGGTGCAGGGCTTGCAGGCTCTGAAGCCGCTTATCAGATCGCAAAGCGTGGCATTCCAGTGCGTCTCTATGAAATGCGTGGGGTCAAGTCCACACCGCAGCACAAGACAGACAAGTTTGCCGAATTGGTCTGCTCCAACTCTCTGCGTGGGGATAGCCTGACCAACGCTGTCGGACTCCTCAAAGAAGAAATGAGAAGACTGGACTCTGTCATCATGAAAGCAGCAGAAAGCACTCGTGTGCCAGCAGGTGGAGCGCTTGCGGTTGACCGTGAGGGCTTTTCACAGACGGTGACAGATGAGGTGACCAATCACCCGCTCATCACCGTCATGCGGGAGGAAATCACCGAGATTCCAACAGACGCCATCACTGTCATTGCGACGGGACCTTTGACCAGCGACACTTTGGCGGAGAAGATTCACGCCCTAAACGGTGGCGACGGCTTTTATTTCTACGACGCCGCAGCACCTATCGTGGATGTCAATACCATCGACATGGACAAGGTCTATCTCAAGTCCCGCTATGACAAGGGCGAGGCTGCTTATCTGAATGCCCCTATGACCAAGGAAGAGTTCATGAACTTTCATGACGCTCTGGTCAATGCCGAAGAAACACCGCTCAACAGCTTTGAAAAGGAAAAATACTTCGAGGGCTGTATGCCAATCGAGGTCATGGCAAAGCGTGGTATCAAGACCATGCTCTACGGTCCTATGAAGCCTGTGGGGCTAGAGTATCCAGACGACTACAAAGGCAAGCGTGACGGCGACTTTAAGACACCTTATGCCGTGGTTCAGCTCCGTCAGGACAATGCAGCAGGTTCTCTTTACAATATCGTGGGCTTCCAGACCCACCTCAAATGGGGTGAGCAAAAGCGTGTCTTTCAGATGATACCAGGGCTTGAGAAGGCTGAGTTTGTCCGCTATGGCGTCATGCACCGCAATTCCTACATGGACTCGCCAAATCTCCTCAAGCAGACCTTCCAGTCCAAACAGCAGGACAATCTTTTCTTTGCAGGACAGATGACAGGCGTTGAGGGCTATGGCGAGTCTGCCGCCAGCGGTTTGGTCGCTGGTATCAACGCAGCACGTCTCTTCAAAGGTGAGAGCGAGCTGATCTTCCCAGAAACGACAGCTATCGGCAGCCTCCCGCACTATATCACTCACGCTGACAGCAAGCACTTCCAGCCTATGAATGTCAACTTCGGCATTATCAAAGAGCTAGATGGTCCACGTATCCGTGACAAAAAAGCCAGATATGAAAAAATCGCTGAGCGTGCTTTGACTGACTTAGAGACTTATTTGTCCTATTAAAATCATACTAAACTTACAAAATTGTAAGTTTTGAGCGTCCAAGTGTAAGGTTTGGGCGCCTTTTTTTGCGGTAAAATGGTATCAGAAAGTCAAGGAGGAAAACCCATGATGAAAAGGACCATCGGTTATGGAAGAGGTGTTTTATTTCTTCTTTTGGCTGCGGTGTTTCTACTAACTGCTTGTCAAACAAAGGAGAAGCAGCAGGTATCACTTGATATCAACAGCCAAACGCTAAAAATAAAAGGAGTATCCTACAACATCTCTAACAAAGAAGTCTCAGAAGATGCCATTCAAAAGCTGGCGTATCGCTTTAAAGCCTATCTCGTCCTAGATAGTGACAACAAACTTCGCCAAGCCAAGTCTATACGAGCTTTGATGGATTATGCTAAAGAGCAGCTAGATGATAAAAAAACCACGTCTAGTACGCCACTACTTTTTATCGGAAATGTCTATCAGACGGCAGACGGACTTGCTGTTTCGATAACAGACAGCTACTATAAGCTTGAAAAGACAAGCACAAAGAGTAGCGACAAACGCGACCTGACAGCACTGATCAAGCAGGGCGACAGTGAGTCTAGAGATGGCCAGCTCTCATCAACCGACGCTCGCAAGCTCACAATAGGCAACCAAGCCTACCACATTTCTGATATACTAGTGAGTGAGGGCAATCTCGGCTCTTATGTCTCAACCTTATCAGAGAGTGTAACTTTTGAGACCAAGACTGGCAAGATTCTGGATAAGAGTGACCTTACCAAGTCGACCGACGCTAGCGCTGCTGATAGGACGAGCTGGGAGTATGGCGACATCTACCATACCAAGGAAAACGCTGACGACTTAGTCGTTGCTATCAACAATGACTATCATTTACTACAAAAGGAAAATTAAAGGAGTTACTATGTTTTTAGAAATCAATCACTTAGAGAAAGTTTACCACACTCGCTTTTCAAAGGAGCAAACCCGTGCGCTTCAAGACGTCGACTTCAAAGTCGAGGACGGCGAGTTCATCGCTATCATGGGGGAGTCCGGCTCTGGTAAGACCACACTGCTCAATATCCTAGCCACACTGGAAAAGCCAACCAAAGGCTCTGTCATCCTAGGCGGACAAGACATCACAAAGATTAAGGAAAACAAACTAGCAAGCTTTCGTCTGCACAATCTCGGCTTTGTCTTTCAAGACTTCAACCTTTTAGACACCCTGTCTATCAGAGATAATATTTTCTTGCCTTTGGTGCTTGAGCGCAAGAGCTACAAGGAAATGGCACAGCGTTTAGATGAGCTTGCACCGCAGTTGCGTATCGAGGACTTGCTAGACAAGCGTCCGTTTGAGCTATCTGGTGGGCAAAAGCAGAGGGTGGCGATTGCTCGTAGTTTGATGACAAAACCACAGTTGCTACTAGCAGATGAGCCGACAGCAGCTCTTGATTATCGCAACTCTGAAGACCTCCTAGAGCTTTTTGAGGACATCAATCTGGACGGGCAAACCATTTTGATGGTTACCCACTCAGCCAACGCCGCAAGCCATGCTCGACGTGTCCTTTTCATCAAGGACGGACGTATCTTCCACCAAGTCTATCGTGGCAATAAATCCACCAAAGAGTTCGGCAAGGACATCTCGCTTGCCATGTCTGCTCTTTTAGGAGGTGAGTAGCATGTTTTACTTCAAAATGGCTTGGAATAACCTCAAAAACAGCCTATCAAGCTATGTTCCCTTTATGCTCGCCAGCTTTTTCCTCTACTCGGTGACCTGCTCGACCTTTCTCATCCTGCTGAGTCCCGTCGGAAAATCAATGGGAACAGGGGCGACATCTGTCGGTCTAGGTGCTATTGTGCTTAGTATCTTCTCGCTGGTCATGGAGCGCTATAGCTACCGAGTCCTTCTCAAACAGCGTAGCCGTGAGTTTGGTTTGTACAATATCCTAGGGATGAACAAGCGTCAAGTAGGCGTAGTGGCTACCTTTGAGCTGATGATTATCTTTGTGATACTCGTTATCTTTGGGACGATTTTCAGCGGTATTTTTGCCAAATTCATCTACGTCATTTTTGTCAATTTGACAGGCTACACCAAGCTCAATCTCACGCTAAGCGTGTTCCCGTTTATCCTAAACGCTGTGATGTTCGCAGGTATCTTCTTTATCCTGTGGCTCAGCGCCTTAGCGCATATCAGACTGGCTTCACCACTCAGCCTCTTTCACAACCAAGAGCAAGGAGAAAAAGAACCACGAGGCAATGTCTTTCTGGCTGCGCTCAGTGTCATCGCTATCGGCTATGCCTACTATATGGCGGTCACTTCGGCTAAATTGACTTCCCTTGAGGTCGTTTACAAGTTCTTCTTTGCTGTGCTCCTTGTCATTGCTGGGACTTACCTTTTCTACATCAGCTTTATGACCTGGTATTTAAAGCGTCGTCGGAAAAATAAGAACTATTATTACAAGCCAGAGCACTTTGTCTCTACGTCGCAGATGATTTTCCGCATGAAGCAAAATGCCACGGGGCTAGCTAGTATTACCCTACTAGCAGTTATGGCGCTAGTCACTATCGGCACAACCGTCTCCCTCTACAGCAATACGCAAAATTTGGTTGGCTCTCTCTTTCTCAAGAACGCACATATCAACTACGATGTACTAAGAGATGGCAGCATTACACAAGCTGAAGAGAACTTCAAAAAAGACGTCCTTGATAAGCTTGGTCGCTCAAGTAAAGATGTCATTGCTTATCGGACAGGTATGGTTTCACTCAACTACAAGGATACAAAAGATGTCACTGTCAACGACAATAACATTTCTGCAGTCTCTCCAGTAACAGGCTTTGTCTATCTCATCTCACAAGACGATTTCAAACGCATTGGAAATAGTATCAAAACACTAAAAAGTGATGAAGTTCTCTTTTTAACCCAAAAAGGCAACAGTGCTGTCCATTCCTTTGACCTTTTTGGCAAGAAGTACAAGGTAACCAATCTCAAAAGTGCTATTTTCCCGGACTTGCAAAATACGATAAACAGTGCTGTTCTGGTTTTGCCAAGCAAGGCTGATTGCGAGGAGATTTTCAAACATTATCGCGCTTATACCGATAAAGGCATGGGCATCTCAGAAGCCTATGGCGCCCACCTCGACTTATCAAAAGCAGAAATAGCTAAAATCGTAAATGGTCAAGTTGCAACAGGACAAGGTACAGTCGGAGATGGTGAATTGGTTGGTATCCTTCAGACCAAAGCAGACACCTTATCTGAGATGTACAATTTCTTTGGCGGTCTCCTCTTTACAGGCTTCCTTCTTGGAATTAGCTTCCTTCTCGGTGTAGCGCTTATCGTCTACTACAAGCAGTACTCTGAAGGGCACGAGGACAAGAAGTCCTATCGTATCCTGCAAGAAGTTGGGATGACACAGGGGCAAAGCAAGAAAACCATCAACGCACAGATTGTTCTCTTCTTCTTTATGCCGATTGGTATTGCAACACTACACTACCTTGTTGCCATTCCGATGTTGAGACAAATGCTCCTAGCCTTTGGAGTGACCGATGCTAAGCTGGTCTACATCGTAAGTAGCATTACCATCGCCATTATCGCAGCGCTCTACTTTGTCATCTATCGTCTCACCAGCAGAACCTACTACAAGATTATCGAGCGCTAAGAATAAAAGTTGGGACAAGGCTTCCCAACTTTTATTTGTTTTATAGACTGGTGTAGAAAACACATTTCTATGAATGGGTGATTTTTGTTTCATTCTCTTTTTGTGAAAGCCAGACACTTATGATAAAATAGAGAAAAAGGAGGGCTTATGACGGATAGGCGGATTTTTATTATCGAGGATGACCAGACCATTGTACATCTCTTGAAAAACAGTTTGCAGACGACTTATACGGTGGGAAGTGTTCAGAATTTTCGTGACGTGAAGCGAGAGACCGAGGCCTTTCAGCCAGACTTGATTTTGATGGATATTACCCTTCCTTATTACAACGGTTTTTACTGGACGACAGAAATTCGGAAAAGTTTATCTGTGCCGATTATTTTTATCTCATCAAGTAGCGATGAGATGGATATGGTGATGGCGCTCAATATGGGCGGAGATGATTTTATCTCAAAACCTTTTTCACTGACTGTCTTGGAGGCTAAGATTGCAGCGTTTTTACGCCGTGCTCGCCAAACGGCAACGTCAGAACACCATTTGGATGGCTATCAGCTCAATCAAGATGGTATCTTTACTAGCCCAACTCACCAGCAGGTGACACTCACGCCAAACGAGTACAAAATACTGCGCTTTCTCTTTGAGCATGTCAATCAAGTCGTGACCAAGGAGGAGTTGCTGGAGAGTCTCTGGGAGGACGAGAGCTTTATCGACCAAAATACGCTCAATGTCAACATGACACGCCTGCGTAAAAAGCTGACGCCACTTGACTTTAATCGCATTCATACCGTGAGAGGAGTTGGCTATTTGCTCAAATGATCAAACCATTTTTAAAAGAAAACGCCGTCTGGTATGCGACTTATCTCAGCGTGGTGTTCTTATTTTTCCTCAACTTTTGGCTTTATCATTTGCCACTAGTCTATTTTGCGAACGCTCTAGCGCTTAACCTTGTCGTTCTCGTCGTTGTCAGCTTGTGGCGCTATTTGCTCTTTCGTAAAAAAATGCTGGCGCTTGCGCATTTTGTCTATGATAGTGAGCTTGAGGACTTTACCAGCCCAAGCGACCTTGCTTACCGCACAGCTATCGCAAAACTGCGTCACGTTGCTAATCGTAAAGAGCTTGACGCCATCAGTCAAAAGCATAACCTAGAGAGTCTCATCAAGATGTGGGCGCACCAGATGAAAGTTCCCTTATCCGCCATCTCTCTCATGGCACAGACCAACCAGCTTACCCCAGAAGAAACTAAACGGCAAGTCCTGCGCCTAGAAAACTATCTGGATACACTGCTCAACTATGTCAAGTTCAACCAACATCAGGATGACTTTCGCTTTGAGAAGGTTTCAGCCAGAAAAGTAGTAGCAGAAGTGGTCAAAAAATACCGCACAGCCTGTCTAGCTAAGAACTTATCCGTTACCATCACAGGCGATACCACCTTCAAAACTGATAGAAAATGGCTGAGCTTTGCCCTTTCACAAATCTTTGACAATGCTGTCAAATACTCGCACAACAACGCTCAGATAAGAATCACAGGCACAGAAACACAAGTGACTATCAGCGATGATGGTATTGGCATACTAGAAGAGGATTTGCCTCGTTTGTTTGACGAAGGGTTCACAGGCTTCAACGGTCATGAACATCAAAAGGCGACTGGCTTAGGGCTTTATATGACCAAGCAAGTGCTTGATAAACTTGACTTTTCCATCAAGGTGACGAGTAGGATTGCTAAAGGTACTGATGTCACTATTTCCTCCAAACAAAGACCCTAACTTCAAGAATTTTCTTGAAGTTTTTTTCATTTGCCTATTGACAAAAGCTTAAAACTTGCTAAAATTAAACTTAACCAGTTAATTAATCGGTTAATCAAAAGGAGGACTAATGAAATCAAAATGGTATTTTCTTGTTCTAGTAAGTTTGCTACTGTGTTTGGCGGGATGTCATGCCAACACAAGCGCTACTAAAGGAACAAGGCAACTCAAGATTGTCACAAGCTTTTATCCCATCTATGCGCTGACAAAGACTATCTCTGGTGACTTAAACGATGTCAAAATGATACAGGCCAGTCAAGGCATTCACGACTTTGAACCGTCAACGGCTGATGTGGAGGCTATTTATCGTGCCGATGTCTTTATTTATCACTCTCACACTTTAGAGTCATGGGCAGGAAGTTTAGACCCGAGCTTGCAAGGTTCAAAGGTTAAGGTCATCGAAGCTGCTAAAGGGCTCAAACTTAGTAGAGGCCAGGGCTTAGAGGATGTGCCTGTGACCGACAATATCGACCCAGCAAGGCTCTACGACCCTCATAGCTGGAACGACCCTATCTTGCTTGCTGATGAAGCACAAAATATCGCAAAGCAGCTGAAAAAACTGGATCCTAAAAATGCCAAGACCTACCAAAAAAATGCAGACGACTTCAGCAAGTCTGCCAAGGACTTGACCGCAAAATACCAGAAGATTTTTGCCAAGGCAAAGTCTAAATATTTTGTCACCCAGCACACGGCTTTTTACTATCTGGCAAAACGCTTTGGTCTCAAGCAGTTGGGCATATCAAGTGTGACCAACCAAGAACCTAGCGCAAGACAACTGGCAGAAATAGAAGAATTTGTCAAAACCTACAAGGTCAAAACAATCTTTGTCGAAAATGCTATTTCGACAAAGGCAGCTAAAACCATTGCCCATAGCACTGGAGCTAGTATTCAAGTACTAAGTCCGCTTGAGGCTGATCCGCAAAATAATCTTAGTCTGCTTGAAAACATCGAGCAAAACCTCAAAGGACTGAGTCAACATTTATAAAAAAGGAGTTCTCATGAAGAAAAAATACATTGTCCCTACTATCACGACACTTTCTGTCGTTGCTATTGGTGTCTGTGCCTACCAGCTTGGGCGCTATCAAGCACAAGAAAGTCACGTCGAAAACAATCGCATTTCCTATGTCAATAGCGGCAAAGCAAAGAAACATAAAATCGTATCTGACACCAAGGGTAAGACACCTGATGAGGTCAGCAAGGAAGAAGGCATTTCTGCAGAGCAGATTGTCATCAAAATCACTGATGACGGCTATGTGACCTCGCACGGCGACCATTATCACTACTACAATGGTAAGGTGCCCTATGACGCTATTATCAGCGAGGAGTTGATTATGAACGATCCGTCTTATGTCTTTAAGCAGGAAGATGTGGTCAATGAAGTGAGAGACGGCTATATTATCAAGGTGAATGGTAAATACTACCTCTATCTCAAAGAAGGTAGCAAGCGAGTCAATGTCCGCACCAAGGCGCAAATCGAAGAGCAGCAAGAAGAAGCAAAAGCAGAAGTGGCTGGTAAAGGGCACCACAAACACGGCAGTAAATCGACACAACAAGTGAGCAAAGCTGTTAAGCAAGCTAGAGCGCAAGGGCGCTATACGACCGATGACGGTTACGTCTTTAGTCCGACAGACGTCATTGATGACTTGGGAGACGCTTTCCTAGTGCCACATGGCAATCATTTCCACTATATTCCAAAGTCAGACCTGTCTGCTAGCGAGTTGTCTGCTGCTCAAGCTTACTGGAATGGGCTTTCTGGACGGGCTAAGCAAACGCACCAAGCACAAACTATTTTTAGAAAAACAGATAGTACGTCAAAAGCAACGCCGCAATTGCCATCCTCAACGACACACTTTGCACCAACTATTCCGCAGAATCACGCTTGGCATACAAGCCAAACTACGCAGACGACACATCATTCGCAAACAAGTGCACCGTCTACAACCCACACAAGTACCCAAGCGCAGAGTCAAAAAGAGCAGCCACAAACCAACAACTCAACGTCTCTAACTGCTCTCCTCAATCAACTCTACGCTCAGCCATTGACATCCCGTCACGTTGAAGCGGATGGTCGCGTCTACGATCCGCAAAAGGTTATCCGCTTTACCGCAACAGGGGCGGTCATTCCGCACGGCGACCACTATCACTTTATCCCTTACAGCCAAATGTCAGACCTAGAAGCGCAAATCACACGCCTTCTCGCCTCTGGAGCAAAAGTAGATAGCAAGACAAGCGACAATCAGACGCAAAACACCAAGTCTGAAAGCCAAACCAACAACTCTACAAATACCGGCAAAGCAACAAGCACTCTCATCCCAGCTAACAGCAAAAAGTCTGCTCAAGGTAGCGACGGCAAGCCTTACACAACCTCTGATGGCTATACCTTTAGCATTGACTCTGTGACGGATGTGGTTGACCAAGCCATAATCGCTAAGCACGGTGACCACCTGCACTATATCCGCTGGGAAGATTTAGAAGACAGCGAGTTGGATGCTATTCGTGAAAAATTTAAAGACCAAAAGACGACCAAGACAGCCCTTTATCCGGCTAATATCGAGGCTATCAAACCTGAGTTGAAGATGCCTTTGAAGGACTTGCCATCTGACCTTTACTATGTCATCGCAGCCACTCCGCAAGGCTTTGTACAGCCGCACTATGACCATTACCATGTTATTTCTTATGATTGGTTGGATAAGGATGTGATTGCTACTATCAAGTATATGCTGGCGCACCCAGAGTTGAAGCCAACGCCTACACGTGAAGTTCTTCGTAAGCAAGCTGAGATTTACAAGATGGACTTTAAGACCTTGGAAGACAAGATTAACGACATTTCTGAGCGCTACGATGTCAGCCCAGCTCATATGACCTTCCTCAAGGACAAACGCCAAGTGCGTCTGACGGATAAAAATGGTAAAGAGCAAACAGTTGATATTGAGACAGGAGCACTGCTCAGCTATTTACAAGACGACACTAGCGCTCTTTCTGGCAAGAGCAGTCAAGACATGACCAATATCCTAGACCGTTTTGCTAAGGACTACGGCATGAGCGCTGATACGCTCAATGAAAAACTCACCAATATCGCCCTTGAATACAAGGTTTCCTACGCTAGCATGAGCCTGCATGCGGACGGTCACGTCACTTTCCAAGCAAACGGCAAGGACGTCAGTCTCGACCTTAAAGCAAACACGGAAAATACCACACCAAAAACAGCAGACACACAAACAGACAAAATCACGCAGTTAGCACAACAATGCGGCTACAGCCGTGATGTCATGTCAACTAAGATTGATCAGCTCACAAGCAAATACCAAGTCACCCTTGACGCTATTCACTTTGAAGCTAATAAACAAGCCACTATCACACAAACCAACGGCAATAAGGTGACGGTTAATCTTGATACCCTAGCAGAAATTACGACGACTAAACCTGCTGACACTAAGACAAGCACGCAAGCAAGCACAGATAGCTCTTCTAGCAGCAAAGTCGATTTCCCAATGGCAAAACAAAAACCATTTGGAGAGACAGACGATAGCGACACAGACAGTAGCAGTCAAACAACAAGCAGCAGTGAAGCAGAAGCGACAAGCGAAGAATAGTTTACATAACTAAAAATATGTAATAGAACACAACTACCAAAAAAGACTTCTAAGTTTTATCTTAGAAGGCTTTTTACAGTTTATCAAGAGCATTTTTCTGCTCGTCGTTGACGATGTGGG
This sequence comes from Streptococcus hyointestinalis, assembly GCF_011039275.1. Classification (GTDB taxonomy): domain Bacteria; phylum Bacillota; class Bacilli; order Lactobacillales; family Streptococcaceae; genus Streptococcus; species Streptococcus hyointestinalis_A. The sequence goes on along the minus strand of NZ_JAAKGB010000001.1, from coordinate 1,063,760 downwards.
TGTAGAGGTCAGTGACCTGCGTCGAAGCATGCCCAAGCTGATGACTGACTAGGACTTGTGATTTGGTGCTGTCATAGAGCCTTGGCGCTAGAGTGTGTCTGAGCTTGTGCGGTGTGACCCGAACCTTGAAACCTTGCGAATATTTGGCAACCAGTTTTTCGATAGAAGAAGCGTCGATACGATTGGGCTTGCCACGGTATTCTGATAAAAAGAGGGCGGTATCCGTCTTTTCAGCCTTGTAACGTGCCTTGCGAATAGCGAGATATTGCTCCAAATAAGGCTTTGCAAAGCTAGCAACGTTAACAGCGTCCCTTTTTCCCCCTTTTCGGGTGACCTCAATGACCATCATATTGAGATTGAGGTCTTTGACATCGAGATTAACTGCTTCAGACAGACGAATGCCAGACGCCAAAAGCAGTGCGATAATGGCTAAATCACGTTCTTTATTTTTGCTGAAGAAGGAGAGAGCACGTTTTGATAATTTGGTCGCATAATCCTGCTCAATATAGTCTAAAAACGCCTGCGTCTCATCGCCCAAAAAGAGCTTTTGCTTGATATTTTCAGCCCGAGCCGCCAAGGTTTCTTTCTTTTTCTTGGTGGACACTTTCTTCATGACATTACGGTAAAAATAGGGCTCACCCTCATCATTTTCCACCTCCTCGGTCAAGTACTTAAAAAGGCTCGAGAGTGCGGATAATGTCCTGTTTATCGTTGTTTGAGAGACACCTTGTTTAGTCGTGTTGCTGTTCAGCAAGGGACGCTCACGCAGATACAAAATGAAAGCCTCCATGTCTTTTTTGGAAAGATGTTCCAGAGTTTCAAGCTCAATATCAGCAATTTTTTGACAACGTGCAATGTCTGAGTCAATCAACCATGCAAAAAAACGACGATATTCCTTGAGGTATTCGTAAAGCGTCGTAAAACTATAAGGAACGGTCAATTTAGACTGATAATAATCCAGCACGTACCAAGGCATAACCGCCTTGAGCTCGTCAATTTTTTCTAGTAATAATTCACGTCGCATAATATGTCCTCTAAAAATCATGATGTTTGTCTTTAAGAGAAGTATACCACACCCCTATCTTATTTTCAAGAAAATTACAGTTTTTCGGAAAGATGAAAAGTAAAAAAACTAAAGAAGCCCCAAAATACTAGACCTCCCTAGTTTGATAACCTTTTTCTAAAAAAGATTATTTACGTTTTTTCTTAGCCTTCTTCATCTTCTTAGCCATGCGTTTCATGGCTTGTTTGGTTGCAAACGCGCCGACTTTACCTTTAAGTCCGCCACCAAACATTTGGCTCATGTCCATGTTGCCACCAAGCGCTGACATGTCTGGCATGCCTTGCCCCATCATGCCATCTAAGGCTGACATATCCATGTTATTTGGCATGTTTTTAGGGAGATTGTTTGGATTGATACCCATTTGTTTCATCATCTTATCCATATCACCAGACATGACCCCTTGCATCATCTGCTTAGCTTGGTTAAAATCTTTGATAAATTTATTGACCTCAACAAAGCTATTTCCAGAACCTGCTGCGATACGACGGCGACGGCTTGGGTTTAAAAGGTCAGGATTTTCACGTTCTTCAGGCGTCATAGAGGACACAATCGCACGTTTTCTGGCAATATCGCGCTCATCCACCTTGACGTTTTTCAGTGCAGGATTGTTTGCCATGCCAGGAATCATCTTGAGCAAAGCTTCCATAGGTCCCATATTTTGCACTTGGTCGAGCTGTTCGATGAAATCATTGAAATCAAAGGTGTTTTCACGCATTTTTTCAGCCAATTCCAATGATTTTTGTTCATCGTATTCAGCGGAAGCCTTTTCAATGAGGGTCAACAAGTCCCCCATGCCAAGGATACGACTAGACATGCGGTCAGGGTGGAAAGTCTCAATATCTGTGATTTTTTCACCAGTCCCTGTAAATTTAATCGGCTTACCAGTAATTTCACGGACAGATAGAGCCGCACCACCACGGGTATCCCCGTCAATCTTGGTGAGGACAACCCCTGTAATATCTAGTTGCTTGTTAAATTCATCGGCGACATTTGCTGCCTCTTGACCAATCATACTGTCAATGACCAGCAAAATCTCATTTGGCTGAGCTAGAGCCTTGACATCACGCAGTTCCTGCATGAGTTTTTCATCGATTTGCAGACGACCAGCCGTATCGATGATGACATAGTCATTACGATTTTCACGAGCCTTCTCTAGACCTTGACGGACAATCTCGACAGCAGGCTGCTCTGTTCCCATGTCAAAGACAGGCACGTTGATTTGCTGACCAAGTGTTTTCAATTGGTCAATGGCTGCTGGACGGTAAATATCCGCAGCAATCATAAGTGGACGTGCTTTTTCTTCTTTGATGAGCTTGTTGGCTAATTTACCTGCAAAGGTGGTTTTACCAGCACCTTGCAGACCTACCATCATGATAATGGTTGGAATTTTAGGTGATTTTTCAAGCTCAGCTGTCTCAGAACCAAGGATTTCCGTCAATTCTTCATTGACGATTTTGACGATTTGTTGGGTCGGATCAAGTGTGTCAATGATTTCGTGACCAACCGCACGTTCACGAACACGCTTGATAAAGGTTTTTACAACAGGTAGGGCAACGTCGGCTTCAAGAAGGGCGAGACGGATTTCTTTGGTGACTTCTTGGACTTCTTTTTCCGATAGTTTCTTTTTGCCACGGATATTTTTAAAGACGCCTTGTAAGCGCTCGGTTAAACTTTCAAATGCCATGATGTTCTCCTCTAATCTCTATTATCAATACTGCTTAGTAGCTGGATTTGCTCTTGTAGATAGCTGTCTTTGGGATATTTCTCTAAAATCTCGTCAAATATCTGACTGCGCACGATATAATCCGAATACATGTGCAGTTTCATCTCATAAGTTTCTAAAATCTTCTCGGTGCGTTTGATATTGTCATAAACAGCCTGACGGCTCACATCAAACTCCTCAGCAATCTCAGCCAAACTATAATCATCCGCATAGTAAAGCTCGATGTAGTTCATCTGTTTGTCGGTCAATAGCGCTGCGTAAAACTCAAAAAGCGCATTCATACGATTGGTTTTTTCAATTTCCATAGCCTCTATTATACCAAAAAATGCTGGGCTTTTATAGTTTTTTTACAAACATAGTTTACATAATTTTATAATTGTAAACTAACCTTGGTTTTCCAAATAAAACTCAAAGCGCTCACCGACATATTGGCTGTGCACATACTCAAAAGGCGTGCCATCCTTAAAGTAAGAGACCTGCACCAGGGTCAAGAGAGCGCTGCCTCGCTTGGTCTGCAAAATCTCTGCGATACGCTCTGAAGCATTGCGAGCTGATATGGTCTGGCTGCTTTTGCCGATCTCATAGCCATGACTGGTCAGCGCTTTGAAAAATTGCTCGGTGATGTCCTTGCGTGCGATATGTTTAATCAACTCTTCAGGGATGGAAGCAACCTCATAAACCAAGGGTACACCGTCGGCATAGCGCACCCGCTCCATTTGGATGACATAGGCAGACTCATCTGTCAACTGCAGTTTCTCACGTTCAGTCTTGTCCGCTAGTTTTCGCTTGTAAGATAGCAGTCTGCTGGAGGGTGTTTTTCCCTGTCCTTTGATAATATCAGAAAAGCTGGTCGTGCCAGACATTTTTTCCTGCACCCGCTTGCTAGCGACAAAAGTGCCACTTCCCACACGGCGCTCCAAGATACCCTCGTCCACCAAGAGTGAGATGGCTTGACGTAGCGTCATCCGGCTGACAGTAAATCTATCCGCCAAATCCCGCTCACTTGGCAGACGCTCACCGATTTTCCAGTTTTCCTCCTCAATCTCCTTTTTGATAACATCATGTATCCTAATATAAGCTGGTACCATATCTGCTCCTTTATGTCTTGCTTAGTTTTCCTCTATTTTACCATTTTTTTAGGCAGAAAAAAATACGATTGACTACTGCTATTTCTGGCAAAATATGCTAAAATGAAGATAAACTGTTAGGCTTCTAACGTAAAAGAAAGGAAACACATGATTGATAATGCGAAACAATTGAATGATGTGCAAAAAATCATCGTTCTGGACTACGGTAGCCAGTACAATCAGCTGAGCGCTCGCCGTATTCGTGAGTTTGGAGTATTCTCAGAACTAAAGAGCCACAAGATTTCTGCTCAAGAAGGCAAAGACATCAACCCAATTGGGATTGTCCTATCTGGAGGACCAAACTCTGTTTATGCGGACAATGCCTTTGGGATTGACCAAGAGATTTTTGAGCTTGGGATTCCGATTCTTGGGATTTGCTACGGCATGCAGCTATTGACCAGCAAATTAGGCGGAAAAGTTGTCCCTGCCTCTGAAGCGGGTAATAGTGAGTACGGTCAGTCTACTTTGCGTGTCAAAACGGACTCTAAGCTCTTCAAGGGAACGCCTAAAGAGCAAACCGTTTTGATGAGCCACGGAGACGCTGTTACAGAGATTCCTGAGTCATTCCACCTCGTTGGGGACTCTGTTGATTGCCCGTATGCTGCCATCGAAGATAGCGAAAAGCGTATCTACGGTATTCAGTTCCACCCAGAAGTGCGTCATTCAGAGTTTGGTAATGATATCTTGCATAACTTTGCCTTTGACATCTGTGGGGCAAAAGGTGACTGGTCAATGGAGAACTTCATTGATATGCAAAGCGCTGCTATTCGCCAAAAAGTAGGTGACCGTAAGGGCCTTCTAGGCTTGTCTGGTGGGGTTGACTCATCTGTTGTTGGTGTACTCTTGCAGCGTGCTATCGGTGACCAATTGACCTGTATCTTTGTTGACCACGGGCTCCTTCGTAAGGGCGAAGGCGACCAAGTCATGAACATGCTTGGTGGAAAATTTGGACTAAACATCATCCGTGTGGACGCTTCAAAACGTTTCCTAGATTTGCTAGCTGGTGTTGATGACCCAGAAAAGAAACGTAAAATTATCGGAAATGAGTTTGTCTATGTCTTTGACGACGAGGCAAGCAAGCTAAAAGGCGTTGATTTCCTAGCACAAGGAACGCTCTACACTGACGTTATCGAGTCTGGGACAGAAACAGCGCAAACCATCAAGTCTCACCACAACGTTGGCGGACTGCCAGAGGACATGCAATTTGAGCTTATTGAGCCGCTTAATACCCTCTTTAAAGACGAAGTACGTGCTCTAGGAACAGCGCTTGGCATGCCTGATGAGGGCGTTTGGCGTCAGCCATTCCCAGGGCCAGGACTTGCTATCCGTGTCATGGGTGACATCACTCCTGAAAAGCTCGAGACTGTCCGTGAGTCAGACGCTATCTTGCGTGAAGAAATCGCAAAAGCTGGGCTTGAACGTGACATTTGGCAATATTTCACTGTCAATACTGGCGTGCGTTCTGTCGGTGTTATGGGAGATGGGCGTACTTATGATTACACCATCGCCGTTCGTGCCATCACTTCTATCGACGGTATGACCGCTGACTTTGCTCGTATCCCTTGGGACGTTCTTCAAAAGATTTCCGTTCGTATCGTCAATGAAGTTGACCACGTCAACCGCGGCGTCTACGACATCACCAGCAAACCACCAGCAACCGTTGAGTGGGAATAGACTACCAACTTAATTTGAAGTGAAATGATTGATTTAACGGCGTTTTCAGCAGTTATAAAAAGCATAAAACCACTTAAAATTGTTTGATTCCCCACCAAACACCCCACCAAAAATTGTATGCGGTTGGGGTGTTTTTTGCTTTATCGCAGAATATTCGTGAAATATAAAGTAATTATAATCTTTGAGATAGGGATTGCGCATCAGGCTGAGGAGGTTGTTCTGAACGAAATTATCTATTGGTAATGGACAAAGATAACAGCATAGAGAAACAACGCAATGAAGACACCTCGTTTGGGCGGGGTGTCTTCATTGCGTTGTTTTCTATTTCTGCTATAATAAACATGACATATAGTTGTCGTGTTTTGCGTGATATAATTATTTTGATGAAAGCGAATTGATAGATATGAAGATAGACCGACTAATTGGAATATTATCCGTGTTATTGCAAAAAGGCTCTGTGACTGCACCGTATCTCGCAGAAAGATTTGAAGTGTCACGTAGGACCATCAATAGGGACATTGAAGATTTATGCAAAGCGGGGATTCCGATTGGTACAAGGCAGGGCTCAGGCGGCGGGATTTCCATAATGGATGGGTATGCTATCAGCCGTACACTGCTCTCCACGTCAGAAATGCAAGACATATTGGCGGGGCTGCGAAGCCTTGATAGCGTAAACGGAACAAACCAGTACAAACTTTTGATGGAAAAACTGTCCGCAGGTTCTTCTGATTTCATGGTCGGAAATCAAACTATTTTAATTGACCTTTCATCATGGCATAAGGATACCCTCCAACAAAAAATTGAAAGCATCAGAGGCGCAATAGATAACAGCCGAAAAATTGCGTTTATCTATTATTCTGCAAATGGTGAATCCCACAGAGTAGTTGAGCCATATTACTTGATTTTCCACTGGTCAAGCTGGTATGTGTGGGGCTGGTGTGATGTGCGTAAGGATTTCAGATTATTTAAGCTAAACCGTATGGAGAACCTCAGGGTCAGCGAGGATGGGTTTGTAAAAAAACAGGTTCCATTGCCAGAACTTGACAATGAAAAAATCTTTCCGGGAGGAATATCTATAAAAGCTGTATTTCAGCCCGAGTGCAAATGGAGACTGATAGAGGAATTCGGCACTGGCTGCTATAAAGAACAGGAAGATGGTAAACTGCTATTTTGCTGGGATTTTACAGACAGGGAAAATCTGATTACCTGGTTGCTGACATTTCAAGACAAGGGCGTTCTGTTGGAGCCTGAGGAATTGCGTGGAGAATTGATAGATGCCTTGCAAAGAATATTAAATCAATATAAGGAGAATTAACAAATGGCATTTGACTACAAAAAGGAATACAAAGAATTTTATATGCCGAAAAACAAGCCGTCTATTGTTACGATTCCAAGCATGAATTATATAGCTATTCGTGGAAAAGGCGATCCGAACAGCGAGGATGGTGAGTACAAAACATCTATCGGTCTTTTGTATGGAATTGCCTATACAATAAAGATGAGCTATAAGGGCGAACACAAGATTGATGGCTTTTTCGAGTTTGTTGTACCTCCACTTGAGGGCTTTTGGTGGCAGGACAGCCTAAGCGACATCGACTATGCTCATAAGGAGAATTTTCAATTTATCTCCGTTATCCGCCTTCCCGACTTTGTGACTAAGGCAGATTTTGATTGGGCGGTTGAAGAAGCAACGAAAAAGAAAAAGCAGGACTTTTCAAAAGTTGAGTTTTTCACTTATGACGAGGGAGAATGCGTGCAATGCATGCATCTTGGTTCTTATGATGATGAGCCTAAAACTGTTGCTGCTATGCACGAATACGCGGGTCAGAACGGTTATATGGTTGATATTACAGATACTCGTTATCACCATGAGATTTACCTTTCTGACCCACGTAAGGTAGCACCCGAAAAATTAAAAACAGTTGTAAGACACCCGGTAAAAAGAATTTGAGAAATTTCAGTTGGTTGGGCTGAGACAATATCAAAATGATACGGTTTTGCATGGAAATATCCCATTCTACATCAGGGAAACGAGTCCAAGAATTGAGTGGGAATAATACATAAGGGTAATTTAGTCTAAAAGTTCTTGATTTAACATCATTTTGCCTATTATGAATAGTGTTGAATTGAGATAAAACACTTTGGATTGTCTCCAAAGTGTCTCTAAAAAGAGATAGCTTAATCAAAAGAAGCTGTCTCTTTTTTGTTTTAAGTTGCTATTTAGCCCCAAAATGGTATAATAAAAATAGAAAAAAAGGTTAAGCGACAACTTAACCCTTTGTAGAACCGTTTAAAAGACGGTGGCTCATAATTACTATTAAAGAATAGCCGTTACTCCCCAAAGGATTGACGGCTATTTCTTTTTGTTATCGTCTTTGAAGATTTTATAGCACAAACCAATCACAGCTACGGTAAAACTACCAAAACTCAAAATGGTCTGCACAACTTCAAACGCTGTCAAAAGTGCTCCTCCTTCCTGTCAGATTTTGATGAATTGCACATAGGCGTCACCTCTCTTTCAGAAAACAAGAGCCACCGTCTTCACTTTTCTACAGTAAGGATTATATCATTTCATTCCTAGAAATAGCAAAAAACTCTTCTTACATTAAGTGAGAAGAGTTTTGTTTGTAATATTTAGATTTCATTCCATCAGCAAAAGTAATCAAGCTAATGTCCATCCGCCAATCATGAACGTCATAACGAATAAACATACTGTTGTTGTAAAATGATTTTTCATATATAATACCTTCTTATGTTACTTCACAACCTCTTCCTTATAGTCACACTTTTCGTTTGAGCAGATGACTTGTTTGCCACCGCCACGGACTTTTTTCTCGACGAGGAAGGCGCCGGATTTTGGACAGTCACGTCCGACAGGTTTGTCCCAAGAGGTGAACTCGCACTCTGGGTAGCGATCACAGCCATAGAAGATACGATTGCGCTTGGTTTTGCGCTCGATGACCTGTCCTTTGTGACATAGCGGACAAGTCACGCCGATTTCTTTGGTGATGGCTTTGGTGTTGTGGCATTCTGGGAAGTTGCTACATGCGTAGAATTTACCGTAGCGTCCTAGCTTAATAACCATAGGTGAGCCACAGACATCACAGTCAAATCCCGCAGGCTCATCCTTGATTTGGATTTGCTCCATCTCACTTTCTGCTTTTTCAAGTTCTTTTTCAAAGGGTTTGTAAAAGCGGTCAATGACCTTTTGCCACTGCTCCTTGCCAAGCTCGACCTCATCCAGCTTAGGCTCCATCTCCGCCGTAAATGCCACATCAACAATGTCTGGGAAGAACTCGACAATCAAACTATTAACAATCTCACCGAGCTCTGTCGGCTCAAAGCGCTTCGCAGACAAGGTGACATAATAGCGCTTTTGGATGGGCTCAAGAGTCGGTGCATAGGTGGACGGACGACCCACACCATTTTCCTCCAGCGTCTTAATCAGCGGCGCTTCTGAGTATCTAGCTGGTGGCTGGGTGAAATGCTGCTCTGGCTGTGTGGTGACTTTCTTGACAGTGTCTCCCTCTTTCATGTCAGGAAGCATTTTGTTTTTGTCAGAGTCGTTGTAAACAGCAAGATAGCCATCAAACTTGACCTGACTGCCGTTGGCTGTGAAGATAACGCCGTTTTGAGACAAGGTCACTTTCATGGTGTCAAAGACAGCAGCTGCCATTTGACTAGCGACAAAGCGGTTCCAAATCAAGGTGTAGAGTTTGAGCTGGTCTTTGTCTAGATACTTAGCAATAGACTCAGGTGTCTGCTGGACATTTGATGGGCGGATAGCTTCGTGCGCATCTTGGGCGCTAGCGCGATTTTTCACACGACTACCATGCTTAGAGTATTTCTCCCCAAAGCGCTCTGTGATAAAGTTTGCAGCGTCATTTTGCGCTACAGGACTGATACGAGTCGAGTCGGTACGCATATAGGTGATAAGACCTTGTGTGCCGCTCTTGCCGAGGCTAATGCCCTCATAGAGCTGCTGGGCGACCATCATGGTTTTTCGGGTTCTAAAGTTGATTTTATTGGCCGCATCCTGCTGGAGCGATGAGGTGGTATAAGGCAGCGGTGCGTTTCTACGACGCTCCTTTTTCTCCACTTTATCGACGTTGAAATCATCACCTTTGATACGAGCGAGGACTTCTTTGACATCATTGTTGGTCTGAAGCTTGTGCTTTTTGCCGTCTAAACCGTAGAAGCTAGCGTTAAACTTGCGTGTGCCTTTTTTAAAGGCGCCGTCAATCGTCCAATACTCCTCTGGCTTAAAGGCTTTAATCTCGTTTTCACGGTCAATAATGAGCTTGAGTGCGACGGATTGCACACGTCCAGCAGAGAGTCCTTTTTTGACCTTTTTCCATAGGATAGGCGAGATAGAATAGCCCACAATACGGTCCAGCACACGTCTTGCCTGCTGGGCATCCACCAAGTTCATGTCAATCTCACGTGGCTCGACAAAGGCATTTTTGACAGCGTCTTTTGTAATCTCGTTAAAGACCACACGGTTTTTTGCCTTAGGGTCAAGGTCTAGGATGTGTGCCAAATGCCATGAAAGCGCTTCTCCTTCACGGTCCGGGTCACTTGCGAGAAAGACATTTTTCGCTTTTTTGGCTTCCTTTTTCAAGTCGTTAATCAAGGGACCCTTACCACGGATGTTGATATACTGCGGTTCATAGTTATTGTCAAAGTCAATAGACATGCTAGACTTTTTCAAGTCACGGATATGCCCAACAGAGGCGACCACTCGGTAGTTGCGCCCGAGGTACTTTTCAATCGTCTTTGCCTTTGCAGGAGACTCAACGATGACCAGATTTTTTTTCGTTGTTGTTTTCTTCTTACGTTTCGTTGTTGTCTTTGTTTTTGTCGTTTTCGTTTTGGTTGCTGTTGCCATACAGATTACACTTTCTCATTTGTTTAAACTGTATGTATCATATCCCACTTTTTCTAAGCTGTCAATAAAAAACTTTTTCTTATAGGAAAAACACTAAGCAAATGGATACTCTAAAAGCACGTCAGAGCCTGATGTAATGCACTTTGCACCCTCTTGGATAAGGTGATGACAACCATCAGAGACACCATCTAAGATATTACCAGGAATGGCAAAAACGTCCCGCCCCTCTTCTAACGCTCGCTCACAGGTGATGAGACTGCCTGAGCGAATGCGGGCTTCACAGACGATCAGCCCTTGGCAGAGTCCAGCGATGATACGGTTGCGCTCTGGAAAATGGTACTTGAGCGGTTGACTACCTGCTTCATACTCTGACAGGACAAGGTGGTTTTTCCCGAGATAATCTTGGAGTTTTTGGTTTTCCCTTGGATAGTAGACGTCTAAGCCACAGCCGATAATAGCAATGGTCGCTCCGCCATTTTTGATACTCGCCATGTGAGCGCTGGTGTCAATCCCACGTGCCAAACCGCTGACAATGACAAAGCGATTATTGAGTTCTTGGATGATTTTCTGCACAGACTTGACACCGATTGGACTTGCCTTTCGAGCGCCAACCACAGCGATTTTAGGCTTTTCGAGCAAGTCCAGATTGCCCTGATAAAAGAGCAAAACGGGTGGGTTATAGATTTCTTTTAAGGCTAAGGGATATTCCTTGTCCAAAATAGAGATGGACGGAAAGCGACTAAACTGCTCACGCAATGTTTTGCTGTCAAGCGATCGGGATTTTTCGATGAAAGCCACAGGATTTTTACACTTTGAGACAACCGCCATATCTCGCAGGCTCAGCGACTTGCCGACCCGCTCTTGATAATCAAGGATGTTGATGATATTGAGATTGGTCAGTCCCGCTTTTTTCAGTTTAAACAGTTCAAAATTATTCATGTGATTACCTCCACCTGTTTATTCGTATTTTGGTGTGAAAGTGAAAAAGTGCAAGCTATTAGCTCACACTTTTGGTAAATCCAACTGTTTGATGATACGGGCAGGATTTCCTGCTAGGACGACATTGGCGCCGAAGGATTTGGTGACGACACTGCCAGCGCCGACAACGACGTTATCGCCTAGCGTCACACCAGGAAGAATAGTCACGCCACTTGCCAGCCAGACGTTGTCTCCGATAGTGATAGGCTTGCCGTATTCTAATCCTGCAATGCGTTCCTTGGCGTCCAGTGGGTGAAGCGGAGTGAGTAATTGGCAGTTAGGTCCAATCATAGCGTTATCGCCAATCCTAATCTCACAGACATCCAAGAATGTCTGGTTAAAATTGGCATAAAAATTCTCTCCGACATGGATGTTATTGCCATAATCGCAGACAAAGCCAGGCTCCATAAAGATGTGCTCGCCAGTTGTGCCAAACCAATCCTTTAGCATGCTTGAGCGCTTCTTCTCGTCCTGCTCGGCGTTAAATGCCATGAGTTTTCTTCTTGCTTCGAGGCGTTGATTTTTGAGTTCTTTGTCGCTAGCGTCATAGAGTTTTCCTGCTAGCATTTTGTTACGTTCGGTTTGTGTCATAAGATTCTCCTTTAGTGGCTTACTAGCCTTTCGATGATGAAAAGGCTGATATAGAGGATAGTGTAGAGGCTGATAAGGATGATGTGGCGCTTCTTAGTCATCACCATATAGCCGATAAACTCTCGAATAAAAGCGTTTAGGCTGAAATAAAACTTGGTTTTAGCGCCGTAGCCGATACATTTGATACCTTGACCTTTGGCTAATAGCAGAGCTCGAAAGACATGGTAATAATTGGTCACAAGAGCAAAGCTGCTATTTTCTCGCATCAGTTCATGGGAAAAAGCGATATTTTCATAGGGATTTCTAGAGCGGTTTTCTAGGATGATGGATTCTTGAGGGACACCTTGGCTCATAGCATAGTTTGCCATGGCTTGCGCTTCAGAGACGACCTCATCTGCACCTTGCCCGCCTGAGACGATGAGCTGACTATTAGGATGTTTTTTTAAAAGAGCAATCCCCTTGTTTAGACGACTGGCAAGAAGCGGTGTGACTTCTTCTCCCATCAAACCGGCACCCAGCACCACGATGTAGTCGAGCTTGCGTTTACCAAGATTGATGGCATTTAGAAAACTTGCCAAGGTATAGAGTGCGATGATGAGAAAGAGATAGGTCAGTATCCCACCGATGTAGACATAGAGGATGTAAAAGAGCGTCGGTGTTCTAAAGCTTGCGATAACGACAGGCAGGATAAAGAGATAAGTCAAAATACCAAGCCCTAAGCCAAATGATAGAAAGTTGGTCAGCTTGGTGCCCTCACGCTGAAGAAGGCGACTGCCATTGTAGAGACAAACCACGATAAAAATCAACGGTCCCACAGAGAGAAGGACAAAGGCTACAAGAAAGAGAAAACCGATAATCATGTACAGTATCGGGTAATCTTGGAAGGAAAAGGACGACCAGACAAGAGCCAACAGCCCAAATAAGAGTCCGATAAAAGCCACACCTATCCAGAGATTGCGCCGTTCTATGCGGTAGCTGATTAAAAAGATAAGCAGCGTGATAGCAAAGATAATCACATGTTCTCCTCTCTCAGCATGGATTTGATAGGCTCAAAGGTTTTGCGATGAATGGGCGTGATACCTTGCTGTTTTAAGCCTATCAAGTGCTGTTTGGTGCCGTAGCCAGCATTGTGAGCAAAGTCGTAGCCTGGATAGCGCTCGTCAAAGTCAGTCATCATCTTGTCCCGTGTTACCTTGGCAACAACAGACGCTGCTGCAATGGACATAGAATTGGCGTCTCCTTTGATGATAGAGGTTTGCTCTAGTCCGTTATCTAAGGTCATAGCATCAATCAAGAGATGATCAGGCACTAGCTCCAGCTGCTCAATTGCCTCCTGCATCGCCAGTTTCGTCGCCTCGTAGATATTGACCCTATCAATGACAGTATTGTCCTTGATACCAATACCGATAGCAAGAGCCTTGTCACAGATGGCTTGGTAAATGGCTTGGTGCTTATGCTTTGGGATTTTTTTGGAGTCATTGAGCTCAGCTATCTTGCAATTCTCGGGCAATACCACTGCTGCTGCAACAACGGGCCCCGCAAGCGGCCCCCTTCCTACCTCGTCAATGCCTGCTATCAAGGATTTGCCCTCTTTATAGAGAGCTTTTTCGTAGCGCAACATCTGCTCTAGGCGCTCTTCCTCCAAGAGCATTTTTTGAATGGCTTTTTGCCGTTGCTTGATAGCGGTCTGCACACCTGCTCGGCTATCTTCCAGATACTCTCTCCACCTAGGGTCATCAAGACTCGTGATAGCAAGCAACTGCTCCTTTATCTCCTTAATGGTCGCCATCTGTATCTCCTAGCGTGTCAAGAGTGTAGCGTCCTAGCTTGCCGTCACGCACTTCCTTGACAAAAAGCGCATAAAAGCGGTCGTAATCCTCACGAAAACCAAGTTTCTGGGTAAGTTCCATAATCATCTCAGGCGCAGGCTCAGAGAGGTCAATCCCCTTAAAACGCTCCACAAGCCTTTCTGGATAATGCTGCTTGAAATAATCTAGCCCAAAAATCGTCACCTCATCCATAGGCAGCAAATTATCCTTGATGGCGCCTGTCAGTGCCAGCTTGAGCCCTACCATTTGATCCTCAAACTTGGGCCAAAGAATCCCAGGTGTGTCCAAGATTTCTAAGTCTTTGTTGGACTTGAGCCACTGCTGTCCCTTGGTAACGCCTGGTTTATTGCCGACAACAGCAATTTTCTTGCCCGCTAGGCGGTTCATGAGAGTGGATTTTCCAGCATTTGGAATGCCGATAATCATAGTGCGCAGCGTTTCTTTTTGAATGCCACGCTCTCTGAGCTTTTCAATCTTTTCGCTCATGAGCTGCTTCGCCGCCTCGGTCACCTTTTTGACAGTGGACTGTTCCTTAGCATTGAGAGCAAGCGTTTTAATGCCCTGCTTTTCAAAATGCTGCTGCCACTCTTTGGTCAACTGGGGATCAGCAAGGGCGGCTTTATTTAAAATCAAAAGCTTAGGCTTGTCACCTACAATCTTTGTCAGCATGGGATTTTGACTGGATAAAGGCAACCTCGCATCCACCAAAATCGTCACAAAATCTACAAACTTAATATTTTCCTGCACCTGCCTACGAGCCTTGGACATGTGCCCTGGAAACCATTGAATAGTCGCCATATTTTCTAAATCCTTTCATATCAAGGGGGTTCAGCCCTTATTTTTAAATTCTTTACTTTTTGCCAAAATACTCATTGTCTCTATTGCATTATATCATATTTTCATCTAAAAAAAGTGCCTTAGTAGCGAAATAAAAGAGCGAGAAGCGGTTTTCTCACTCTTTTTTTTAATCTCATTGTATGGTGACGCTGGTGCCTTCTGGGATGTTTTGGTAAAACCATTTGGCGTCTGTTCTTGACATGCGCACACAGCCGTGCGAGCTTGGGGTGCCGAGTTTTGCAGCTTCTTCGGGGATTTCATTGCCATACTGGTCGGTAGGGACACTGTGAAAGAGGTAAATGCCGTGATCTTTGAAAGAAACCCAGTAATAAGCGCCCTCGCCAGACGAGGCGTTATAGAAAAAATCACCACGCTCTGCTTCAATGACAAAGTTGCCCGTTGGTGTCGGACTATCAGCTGCGCCAGTCGATACAGTCGTTGTAAAAATCGGCTGATTATCCGATAAAATGCTCATCTGCTGCTTTTTGAGAGACACGTGGACAGATAAGTTTTGGTACTGAGATAAGTCGGGATAGTGCTTGCTTGGCTCAGTAGAAGTGCTAGAGCTTGCTGTACTGCTAGTGCTGGTGGCACTTTTCTTGTGACTGCTTTTGACTGTAACTGCTTGACTCATCGTTTGCTTCGTCGAGCTATGATACACGACGTAAATAAGTACTCCTGCAAACAGGAAACAAAACAAAGCTATAAGAGAATTGGGTAGTTTCTTTCTCATCGTATGAACATACTCCTTTACACAAGTCCGTTGACATGGCTATTATACCATATATTTGTAGCCGAGAGGGCAAATAGTAAAAAGAGCTTACTGCTTTTTCACTGCTACTATCTGCGTCACCCTGTACTGGTCACTAGTCGCTTCGACACTTAGCTGAGGATACTTGTCCTTGAAGCGTTTAATCGTCACTAGACCAATACCGTGCTCTCCAGATTTCTTGCTGGTATAGCCATTACCGCTGAGGTAGGCTATGGGTGTCCTCTCCTCCTTGGTACTATTGCTAATGACAATAGTATAGTCATCTTTGTCCTCATGAATATTCAGCATTATCTGAGGGTGCTCTGCCCTGAGAGCTGCTTCAACGGCATTGTCTATCAATATTGAAATGAGCCTGATAACATCAAGTAAAGCCATGTTGTCAGGCTTATCTACTTTATCGGGGATATCAAGCTGAACGTCTATGCCTCGTTTCTTAGCGTCAAAGATTTTTGTGGCAATTAAACTTTTCAGAGCGTCATCTGTGATGTAAGCCAACCCTTCAAAGTCATACTTAGAGGACTCTAGTATGTCACTAGATTCTTTTAACACACTTTGATAGACCTTTTTGATAATGTCCATATCATTGTGGATGATTCCTTCATTTATGGTCGTTAGAACGTTGGCATAATCGTGACGAAATGCTCTGATGTCCGCATAGAGTTCCT
Organism: Streptococcus hyointestinalis; assembly: GCF_011039275.1. Lineage (GTDB taxonomy): Bacteria > Bacillota > Bacilli > Lactobacillales > Streptococcaceae > Streptococcus > Streptococcus hyointestinalis_A. Next base: position 1,047,613 of record NZ_JAAKGB010000001.1, on the reverse strand, counting down.
CGATTTGCTTGGTGTAAGTCACCAGAGTGTCCAATTCAGACAAACGAACCTTGACCAATTCCTCCTCAAGGTGTTTTTTGTAGGCAGAATTCAGATAAAGCAGAGATCCGATAAAGACAATAAAGTAAACAATCGTAAGTAGCTGACGAATGAGAAGCGTATCTACATGACCGTAATATTCAGCTCCAGAAAAGAACTCCATAGCAATAAAATAAACGAGCATCCCAATATCAATAGCAAATAGTCTTATACGCAAAGTCTGAGTACTGACTAGATCAACTAAAACATTGAAGTCAAATCGTAATCGATAAGTCGATACAAAATAAATTAGGTACACAAATAACTCTGTGATAAAAGGAACTAAGCCATTTTCAACAAATAATCTAGAATCAGTAGCATGGAATATTGGGAAAATATAGAAAAAAACAAATCTTCTTAGTAGCCCCTCAATGACCCAAGGATAAAGACCATAAAATAAATGCAAAGCCGTTGGTTTTGACTTATCTTTTATGTAAGAAAAAAGAATCAGTACAGCAAATTCTAAAAAGATAAAGTAAAATCCTAGCACATCTGTCAAAATGAAAGCACTCACGATAACAAGATACTCATACCATTTAAGTGAGATATTGCTAACTTGATGATAGACTAACAGTATGAAAGGAAAGATAAAGAGAATTTGTATCCAGTAGTTAAATAACACGCAACTCTCCTCCCTCTATCAACTGGGTAAGAGGTTTGATGTTACGTCGTGAGATAGGGCAACTTAGCCCATCCCTAAAATAGATTAGTTTTTCACGTCGATTGATTAGAGTGACGTTTTTAGGGTTGATGAGAAAGGAGCGATGACATTTAAAGAAGCGTGGCTCGCTTTTTAGCACCTCTGACAAGGGCGCACGAAACTCAATACGAGAATGAAGCGAATAAAGAATCAGCTTATGAGAGTGCCGAGGGTCGGTCTCAACAAAGAAAATCTCATCAAACTTCAAAAAGATATCTGAACCTTCACTATTTCTAAAGAGAAAGGTTTCTTTCTCAACGTCTTGCTTATCCAACTCTGAAACATAGTCTAGGCAACTAGCGACACGGTCGTTATACTCCTCCTCAGACTCGTCCTTGATGATAAAGTCCATTGCCCGAACCATCGACTTATAGGTATAGGGCATATACTCTGAGTGTGTCGAGACAAAAACGATAAGAGAGAAAGGCGAGGTCTTATAGATAACCTTGGCGACCTCTAGCCCTAGTCGCTTAACACCTTTAATCTCCAAATCTAGGAAGAAAAGTGCTTTTTCATCATTTTTCTCAAAGGATGTCAAAAGCTCCTGACCATCGTCAAATACCTCACACTGATAATCTCCCCACTGCTGGTTGACAGCATAGCGGTTAATCGCTTCTTTGAGACGATTTTGTTGGATGACATCATCTTCTAAAATATAAATTGGATACATAAAATCTCCTTTTCATCCTTTTTCGTGCTTTTCTCGATAGCTTTCTCGTAGGGTAAAATACCATTTAAAGAGGCTGATAACTAGTATATACGTACAGCCTACAAAGAGGCAAATCAATGCCAACAGATAGTAAGTCAAAAAACTAAGCACAATCATGGCAGTAAGCGTCACTGCTGTTATGTCTCCCATCTTTCTATCGTCAGCTAAGGACGTGATGACTAGAAACAGCTTGTCTAGTCTTTCTGACTTGAGATTAAAAAAATAGCTTAAAATCGTGTCTATCATAGCACACCTCATTTTCCTATTCCTAGTAAGGATAAAGCAAGCATTTGCAGTGTCTGGAGCACTCCCTGCCACTTGTGTGGCGCTCCTGCTAACTGGTAGCCAAAGGCAATGACACTTTGGGGTGCTTGGTACTGGTGCGTCATGAGATAGTATGCGAGACGCTCACTTAACTCTGCTTGCGCCATCACTAGGTCGCTCTTTTTCTGTGTTGCTGCTAGGTTTTGCCGTCCTGTAAAAAGAAGCTGATAAAGCTCGGAGTCAGCTTCTACACTGACCTCTAACAACAGCTTATCTAAATCGTGTACTACCTTTTCTTTTTCCATCATCTCACTTCTCCTACTCCTCGATAACGTGCTTTTCCATAAAAAAGACAGGTGTCAAGATAGCTACTACAATCAAGAAAGGATAGCTGTAGCGGTTTAAAAAGACGAGCGACATGGCTACAATCCATAGAACCTTGAGTAGCGTTTTGATGTTTCTTTTTGTGATGACTTGGTAGAGCATATAAAGTAGCGCCGCTAGGACGAAAATAGTTGTTATAATCATCATTATCATGCGTCACTCTCCTTTTTCATATCTCCATTTTGCTTGCTGTAAAAGAATAAAGAATAAACGACGACAAATATGAGAAACCCTCCGATATGAAATACAAAATACGCGAAAGACACAACAATCACAAACCAAGCGTATCGGTTTGACTGTCTTTTTCGTATCATGTCATAAATCATAAACAGCATATTGGCAGTCAAAACAGTCGCTAATATAGGATTCATAAGCAATCTCCTTTATCTATGAGCTTGTAATCTTTGTGAAAGGTCTTAGCTGATATGACTCTGTGATTGGTGACATCGAGGTAATCTCCTGGATAGCCTAGGACATACATGCCATAACCTGCAAAGCCTCCGCCTGCTGTTCCTGTGGCTCCTATCTTGAGATTTGTCGTGGCAGATGGGCGTAGCCCTGCCATTAGGATACGGACATGCTCATCCATCCAGCAGATAAGATGTTGCTGAAAGGCTTTCTTCACCCAGTCGGGCTGAGGTGTGGTTCTCCCAATCTCCCAAAGCTCCGCCACTTTTCCTTTGTAAATGGCTTTCATCGTCTTTCCTTGATGTGTGCTTTTATAGCCACATGCCTATACTTGCTAGACCGATACCTAGCCCTTTGTCTTTGAACTCATGGCTGGTTATCAGTTTGTAAAGCGGTTTCACGTCATTTGATAGCTCTTGCTTAATGGCTAATGGGCGAAGCGTTTCTTCTAAATCGGCTACCACACGAGGTAGATAAGCGTTTGGTTTGGTCAATTCTGTCTTTGCCTGCTGTAGGATTACCTTTTCTTTTTCAGACAAGCTTGAAGACAAGCAAGTGTCGATAAGGTTCAGTAATTGTTCTTCTTTCTTTTGGTTAGCGCTCATGTTCATTCTCCTTTTTCATTAGTGCATTTGTAAACACCTATAGTATAGCACAAGACAAGGTGAATGGATATACTATTTCCTAAAAGGTAGCAAATACGTCCTAAAAGGTCACAAAACTAAAAACGACCTCTTGAAAAGAGGTCATAGGATGTTAGCCTTGGCTTTTTTTGATGATATAACAGCCCCAAAGGAGCCCAGCTGTCAGCAAAAAGCAAATCACTGCGCAGATAAAAGCGATGACTTGCTGATAGGTTTGAGAGGCGAGCAAAGCACGTGCGACACAAGCGCTACCTAAAAGCGCTAGGGCAACGCGATAGCTCACCTGCGTCAGCATGAGGTTGGGCGTTGTTTGCTCTTGCTCTTTCTCCTGCTTAATCTCCCGTGCAAAGTACCAGTTGCAAAAAGCTGCGCTTACCGCCAGAAGAACAACGAGCGCCTGCACAGCAAGCGTGCTACCAGCTAAGCCTCCGCACAACAGCAGGACAAATAAAGCAAGAACAGGCAACTGCCCTGTCACAAAGCGCAACAATCTCAAAGTGTGTAGTCGTTTCATTGTCACCACCTCCAAAAACGCTTTCATTGAGACGACTCATTAGAAAAACATAAAAATAAGATTAACGATGTAGAGAACAGTTGTGATTGAGTACGTTTGCCGAAGTTTTTCTTTATCTTTTGTAAACATTTTCAAACCTAGCATAAGGACGAGATAAAGTACTGTCATTAAAATGATTTTTAGTATTAGCTTGTTCATGAGTTACTCCTAAATATTTTTTCCTCTCAAGTTACCTATAGTATAGCATAAAAGCGATTACATGTGTAGGTCTTGTCCTGAATGGTAGCAAAAGCGTCCTGAAAAGTCAAAAAACTTGCCATTGCTGACAAGTTTTTGTTTTTAGTGCTTGCGAGATTTACCAAAGCCTAGGAGACTTGTAGCAAGAGCAAGCAAGCTAGCACCTAGGAGGGTGAGGATGCTGCTAGACTTGCTGCCTGTATTTGGTAGGCTGGCTTTCTGTGCTTGTGCATTGCTGGTTGTCATCTGCTTGTTTTCTAGGGCGACTGTCTCTTTATCTTCTGCTTGTTGGACTTGCGCTGAGTTGCTTGGCGCAAGTAGGGTATGGCTTGGCTTGCTAGTTAGCGTGGCTAGATTGCTAGAAGCTTCATTGTTGTCCTTTTCCTCAGTGCTGTCTGATTTTTCCTTTGGTACTTTTAGGATGATAGCGGTTAAGCCATCAATAGTGAGACTGTCCTCGCCAAAGGTGATACCTTGAGGCTGTGCGATAGGACTTGTACCTGCTGTCCTGCTATCCGCAAGGACTTGAGCGTCAAGCAAGTGACGATAAGCCTGTGGCAGGTGTATGGTGCGTTGGTTTTGGTCGGCATTGACAAAGACTGCGTAGATGGCGCCGTTTGAAGCGATACTTTGGTAGCCAATGAGCAGGTCATCCGCCGCCACATCACCAAGCGCTGGGTCTGTAATCAAGCTGACATCACGCTCAACCTCTGCCTTGCTGGCTTTGGTGAAAGCGTCCGTTGAGCGACGAAGAGCAATCAAGCCCTTGGTGTAAGCCTGCGTTGTGGTATTTATCGGGTGCGTGGTTGAGTCTGGCGCACTCTCCCAGTCAAAGTGATTCACTGCGTCAGATGAATCGTAGGAGTCGTGGATAAAGTAAGGATAGTCCTTGACCGCATCGATGAGCGTAGCTTTGTTTGGCACCTTGTCATCGGCTACTTTTGTGATGTAGTTTGGATTGAGCAGTTGCTTTGTCCGTCCGTACTCTTGACCAGCGTGGATGAAAGGTGTCCCCTGTGAGGTCAGGATGAGGGCATTTCCAAGACGAATGCGCTGATGAATCTCTGCTTCTGCTACTTTAGGGTCTTTATTGATAGACTTAGCGATAACATCGTGAAGAGTGAGATTGTCATGGGCTGCGATGTACTGGATGACATCCCCTGGGTCATCTGCTGTAAAGTTGTTTGGCTGTGCTTTTATGGTGCTAAAGAGCTCTTTGATGGATTTCTTACCACCTGTGATAAAGGCTGGTGTGCCTTCGTTTGGATAGCCAGACTTGAGGGTGTTTCTGATGTCATCTGAAAAGACAGCGACCGTATCAGTAGCACTCATCCAGTCTTGGTCGGCAGCTTGAACCTTTTTCCCCTCATCGCCTTGATACGTGCGCCAGCCTTCTCCTAGCATGAGGATATTTGGATTGATGGCTTTTGATTCTGTAAAGGCTTGCTCAATGACGGCTGCGTCATGGTCTCCCATCATGTCAAAGCGGAAGCCATCCACCTTGAACTCGCTAGTCAGATATTTGATAGAGTCCAGCAGGAGACGACGGCTCATGTAGTGGGTTGTCCCCAGACGCCCACCACCAAAGCTCTCACGAGCAGTTCCGTCCGCATTCATAAAGTGATAGTAGTTTGGCTCAATGTCCTCAAAAAGATAAGTCTTTGCCGTGTGATTGTAGACAACGTCTAAAATAACGCCCATACCACGTTTGTGGATTTCATTGACCAAGTTCTTAAACTCGCTGATACGAAGTTCTGGGTCATTTGGATTTTCAGAATACATGCCAGACAGTGAGAAATAGTGCTGTGGGTCATAGCCCCAGTTGTAGTTATTGTCAGCTGATGTGTGGTTTTCTGAGCGGGTTTTATCCAGTTCATTGACAAAGAAATAACTCAAAACAGGGAGCAGCTGGATGTGAGTGACGCCCAGCTCTTTGAGATAATCCAGCTTTTCAATAAAGGCTGAAAATGTCCCAAAGCTATGATTGAGCGTGCCGTCAAGCGCAGGGTCTGACGTGAAATCACGCACGTGTGTCTCGTAGATAACTGCCTGCTCACGCCGAGTGAAATGGTCAATGTGGGCAAAGTCGAGGTCGCTAGGTCCTAGCTTGTCTGGATTGACAAAGGCAGCTTTAGCGGTTTTGATGGTGTCGTTAGCCCTGCTACTATCCCAAGCAGCAAGTGACTTAGCATAAGGGTCTAGCACCAGCACCTTTTCATTGTTACGTGTGATTTCGTAGAGGTAATAATAGCCTGTGTAGTTAGCAATTCCAAGCGGCGTTTTTCCATCTAGCTGAGCTGTCCAGACGCCTTTAGCGCCCTTAGTCAGAGCAGCTTCTCCGACAAGCTTACTCTGGTCGTTTTTATCATAGACGAGAACCTTGACCTGCTCGGCACTTGGCGCCCAAAGGGCTAGTCTGACTTGTGAGCCATCCTCGCTAAGTCTTGCCCCCAGCTCGCCATCATAAGCATAGAGTTTGTCCTTTAATTCCCACGAATTGCGCACTTGCTGGCTAGAGTCGTTGTAAGTAAGCGTGTAGCTGGTCTTATCAGGATGAAAAGCGCCCTTGATGAGTAAAATTGGACTGTCCTTTGTGAACGTGATGTCTGTGATTGTAACTTCTTTGCCGTCTTTATCCGTCAAATGAAGCGCTTTCAAAATGTCGTCTTTAGTCATGCCATCAAGCGTTGTGAAGGTCGCTTGAATGCTATCAAGGTCTGACTGCTCGGCACCTGTCAAGCGCACTTGGTCAATGTAATAAGGATTGTTATAAACTTTTGGGTCTGTATCACGCACAAAAATCTGTGTGTGATTGGCAAGGTCTTTAAAGACATAGTCATTTGGCTGAATCTTGACATCATCACCACTCTTACTCTTATCAAGAATTAAAAAGCCCAGCTCCTTTGCATTCTCGCTAAGAGGGATGTCGATGTAGACGCCGTAAGCCCCTTTTTTGATAAAGTCTTGTCCGTTTGGCCAATCTGTAGACGGTGTTTTCACGTCCTTAAAGAGCCAAGCCGCTAAGTTATCGTAATTGCCCGTTGAACTATAGGAATTAAGACGAATGCTGCCTTTTTCAAGTGGCTGATAGGTGTGAATGTGATAGCTATCATCAGCCCAAACTTCATTCATCTCAGGCGTTAAAAGCGAGATGTGCTGGTCACCTGTGAGGTTGTCACCAGCTTTATTGTTAATCAGATAAGACACTTGCTTTTTCTGATTTTGTGACAGTTTAAAATCAATATAGTAGCCATAGTCATCTTTCTTGGCTTGTGCGAGAGGCATGGCGCCATCAGGCCAATTGGCAGATGGGCTGTCCACGTCATCCCAAAGCCAGAGTCCGAGACTCTCTAGCGATTGCTGACTTGGTAAGCTCTTAAAGTGAAGTCTGAAATAGCCCTCCTCGATTTTGGGTGTTTCTACAGGCGTTTCTTGAACGGGAGTCGCTGTTTCTATCGTGTTTGTTTGACTGACTACTTCTTGATTGACTTCTTCTGTGGTTTCTGTAGCTTCTTTATCTTCTGTTTTCGTCTCTACAGTGGAGTTAGAAGGAACAGTCTGTGTAGATACTTCTTCTGTCGTAGACGGCGTGGTTGTCTGATCAAGGCTAGCTTGTGGCGTCTCTGTTTCAGTCATCTCTGTGCCAACGGTTGCATTGTCCGTTGTCTTTTCTGAAACGGTTTCTGTGCCTTGCGTTTCTGGCGTTGTGCTTGATTGAGAGCTCGCTAGAGTCTCGTTAGCTTGGTTTTTTGAAGCAGTCTCACTGGTCGTAAGCTCAGTGGTTTGGTCTTGATTTGCTTCTTCTGCCAAGACTTGCGGGCTGTAGAGCAAGATACTAGCACCTGTCGCGACAGATACCACTCCGATAGTCAGCTTTTTAATAGCATAGCGCTGACATTTGTCTGTCGGTTGACGTTTCATTTCAAAATCCTCCAAAATAGATTAGAAAAACAATTTCTGTTTTTATTCTAGCACTTGGTGCAAGCGTTTGCAACATGTAAATGATTTTCTTGTTTTCAGAGAGATTTTTCAAAACTGCCTACTATCCTAGTTTAAGATTATACGCTTGAAAGCTTAAAAAGACAATATCATTAGTTTACAGTGTTAAAAAAACTGTGGAAAATCTCATTTATTTTTTATTTTTACGTTGACTTTGCCTCTTTTTAGGGCTATGATGGAGTCAGAAAGGAAGGAAAGAACTATGAAAAAACATCTTATATTACTTGGATTAGGCTTAGGTGTAAGCCTTGGTATCGCGTGTATTGCACACAAAGCAGGCTTCTTTGAAAATGACAAACAAGCCTACGATGAATTCGATTCTACATTACAAGACGACTAAGCCTTGTGGAGGATAGCCTTATGCAAAAGAAAAAAGCAATCATGATAGGGGCAGGGATTGCCAATATGGCGGCAGCTGTGTACCTTATCCAGGAAGGTGGTTGGAATGGTGATCAGATTACCTTTTACTCCTTGGACGACCACGGTTCAAATGATGGCTCCACTACTGAAGCTGCTAAGGATGATTATTGGAATAAAAATCACCCTATGGAAAATCAAAAAGGCTATATTGCACGTGGTGGACGCATGCTTAACTACCGCACTTACGTCGATTTGATGGATTTGCTTGACCGTATTCCATCGGCTACTGAGCAAGGAATGACTGCTGCACAAGACACACGTGAATTTGACGCAGCGCACCCAACTTATGACAAAGCAAGATTGTTAGAAGGTGGCAAGGGCATTGTCAACGGTAGTCATTTAGGGCTCAACAACACTAGCCGTAAGCTTCTCACTAAGCTCATCATGATGCCCGACTCAAGAGAGGAAGAACTTGACAATGTTACCATTGCTGAGTACTTCAAGGACGACCCTGAGTTTTTTGAAACCAATTTTTGGTTCATGTGGGAGACAACCTTTGCCTTTCGCACACAAAGCTCAGCGCAAGAATTGCGTCGCGACATGCACCAAATGATTTATGAGTTCACGCAAATCGAGCACTTGGTCGGTGTCAATCGCACACGCTACAATCAATTTGAAAGTATCATGTTGCCTTTGATTAATTATCTGACTGAGCAAGGTTGCAAGATCGTCCTTAACCGTCTGGTGACAGACTGGGAATTTAAAGAAACACCTATGCAAGATGAGATTACAGTAACAGGTCTGCGTATGCTAAACACTGATACTAATCAAGAAGAGTTTGTCGAAGTCGATGAAGATACAGCAGTTATCTTTACCAATGGCTCTATCACAGACTCTGCTAGTCTCGGTGACTTTGATACACCTGCTCCTGAAAATCCTGACTATGGTGCTGCTTCTAGTCTCTGGAAAAAAGCAACCCAACGTTTCTACAACTTGGGAAATCCAGACAAATTCTTTGCGGATCGTGATGCCAGTGAATGGGTTAGCTTCACACTAACCACAAAAGACCATCTTCTCCTCGAAGAAATCACTCGTATCACCACACAAGAACCCGGAAATGCGCTTAATTCGTTCATTTCAACAGTTCCTGTGACTCCGCTCCATCAAAAGGACGTCACCATGTCTATCGTGGTGCACCACCAACCACACTTCACCACTCAAAAACCAAATGAAACCGTGCTTTGGGGATACTTCCTCGATCCACGCAGAAAAGGTGAATTTGTGGACAAACCTTACATCGAAATGACTGGTCGTGAAATGGTCAAAGAGTTGATTGGACAATTAGCCAAAGTCGATCCTGGTCCTATCAATATCGAAACCAAAGAAAAAGCCATTATGAAGAGTGTGGTCAACTGTATCCCAGTTTACATGCCTTATGCTTCTGCACTCTTTAATAACCGTGCTAAGAGCGACCGTCCAAAGGTTATTCCAAAACATTCTACCAACCTTGCCTTTACCGGTGAGTTTGTCGAACAACCTTATCAAATGATTTTCACTGAACAAAGTGCTGTACGCTCTGGTGAGATTGCAGCTTTCCACTTTGCAGGTGTGCCAATGTCACGACTGGTGCCTACACCTCGTTATGACAAGGACATCAAGACCCTGCTTAAAGCAGCTAAGAAAATGTTTGATTAAACAAAAATCACAGTGCTTTTGGTGCTGTGATTTTTTTGTGTTTCTTAGCATACCGTTTTGAGCTGATTTATGCTAAACTGAGAGTGGGACAAAAAGCGGTCATTTCGTAGAAATGCGATTTTGTAGTCCAACCTCCGCACGGTTGAGTAGGGCTTTAAAAGTTGATTTATCAACGTATTAGAGCCCACTCAACTACTGCGTCTCCTACATCAATCTATAAAAAATGAGAAGCTGGGAACTTTCATTCTAGCTTCATGAGGTGACTTATGAAAAAGCTAGTAAAATGGCTGCTTGTCTTACTGTCTGTTGTTGTCTTGATTATCGGGAGCTATGTGGCTTATGTGCTTGTGGATTATCATCGTATCCCAGATAAGCAGACGCTCACAGTCACACAAAAAGCGACCAAAGAGAAACTTTCGACCAATCACAACTACCGTATCGCAACGTATAATATCGGCTTTGGCGCTTATCTGCCTGATTTTTCTTTTTTCATGGACGACGGTAAGTCCTCTTGGGCAAAGAGTAAAAAGAGTGTCCAGTACGCTGTTAGTTCTGCTGGCAAGACCGTCAAAAAAGAAAAGGTCGACTTTGCTCTTTTTCAAGAGGTGGATCTAAACGGCACACGCTCCTATCATGTCAATGAGGAGAACTTGCTGACTAAGCAATTAGCAAACTACAGCCATACCTTTGCCATCAACTACCACTCTAGCTTTCTTTTTTACCCACTGACACAGCCACATGGCAAGAACACATCTGGGCTTGCAACCTATAGCCGCGATCCTATCACAAGTGCTCTGCGGCGCTCTCTGCCTATCGCAACTAGCTTTTCCAAATATCTAGACCTCGATCGTGCCTACGCGATCCACCACATCCCTGTCACTAACGGCAAAGACCTCGTGCTCTTTAACGTCCATCTGTCAGCTTATGGCAATAGCGATAGCATTCGTAAAGCGCAGCTTGCTATGCTGAAAGCAGACATGGAAAAAGAGCTGGCTAAGGGCAATTACATCCTTGTCGGTGGCGACTTTAACCACAATCTAAAGGCAAAAGAAGGCGAGAAAAGCCCCGTCACTTGGGCATATCCCTTCCCACGCTCAAGTCTAGGGGACGACTTTACACTCGCTATGGACAGTCTCAGCCAAGCAGAGCTTAAAAGTCTCGCAAATAGCGCTAGAAACACTGACACCGCCTACGTCAAGGGCAAGACCTACACGGTCATGCTAGATGGCTTTATCATCTCAAGCAACATCAAGGTCAACCACTTGACCACCAAAGAAACCGGCTTTGCTTACTCCGACCACGAGCCTGTTCTCATGGATTTTCAATTATTAGACTAAAGAAAAAACCGCAGTTGCGGTTTTTTCTTTAGTCTAAGTGGCTTGCGCCATCTGCATGCTGTAGTACATGCCTTTTTGATCCATGAGGTCTTGGTGATTGCCATACTCGACGATGTCACCGTCCACCATGACTAGGATAATGTCGGCGGTCTCAATGGTCGACAGGCGGTGTGCAATGATAAAGCTTGTCCGCCCTTGCATAAGCTTTTCAAAGGCTGCTTGAATGAGCGCTTCTGTCCTAGTATCAATCGAAGACGTCGCCTCATCCAAAATCAAAATCTTCGGTAACTTGATAAAAATCCTTGCGATGGTCAATAGCTGGCGTTGCCCTTGCGACAGTGACGCACCAGCGTCTGCCAGATAGGTATCGTAGCCTTGTGGCAACTGTCTGATGAAAAAGTCTGCATTAGCAGCTTTTGCAGCGGCGATGACCTCGTCTCGACTAGCGTCTGGCTTGCCATAGGCGATATTATCATGGATGGTAGCTGTTTTGAGCCATGTTTCTTGCAAGACCATCCCAATCTGGCTACGCAAATCTTCGACGTCGTAGTCAGAAATGGACACACCGTCTAGCTTGATGCTGCCCTTATCCACTTCGTAAAAGCGCATGAGCAGATTGATGAGGGTGGATTTGCCAGCGCCGGTAGGTCCGACAACAGCGACTTTTGAGGCGGCAGGAATATCCAGATTGACATCTTTGATTAAGGGCTTGGTCTTGTCATAGCCAAACTGGACATGCTCAAAACTCATCTGTCCGTAGAGGGTCTGGCTATCAAGCAAACGCTTGACAGGCAAGTGATTCTCCTCCTCGTCTAGAACGAGATAGAGCCTTTCGGCACAGGCAATAGCGCTCTGCATTTCAGAGAGAACTGCCGAGATGGCGTTAAAGGGCTTGGTGTACTGGTTGACATAGTTTAAAAAGGTGGTCAACTGCCCCACGCTAAAGGCGCCAGCCATGATACGAAGCGCTCCCACACCAGCTAGAAGCGCATAGATGAGACTATTGATAAAGCGTGTCGTTGGATTGACCGTCGAGGAGTAAAAAAGCGCACTCTTGGAGTAGTTAGCATAGTTTTCATTGAGCTCAGAAAAAGCCTCAATGCTTTTGTCTTGGGCATTGTAGGTTTGCAGTAGCGTCTCTTGGGTAATCATCTCCTCGATGTACTGCGTCACCTGCCCACGAGACTGGGTCTGCTTTTGATAGAGCGTGTAGCTTTTACTAGCAATAAAGCGAGCCGCAAAGAGCGACAGCGGCGTGAGCAGCAAAACCATTGCCAACATCAAAAGGTCAATATCCGCCATGCTAAAAATCGTCACAAGGATAGTCAAAACACCGATGAAAAACTGATTAAAGACCATCAGAAGTCCATTTGCCAGCTGCTCGGTGTCGGTCGTAACACGACTAACTAAGTCCCCAACGGACTTTTTATCCAGATAAGCAAGTGGCAGATGGTCCAGCTTTTCCATGACACGCTGGCGTAGACTTGCGATGTAGCGATAAGTCAGGCGGTTGTAGATGATGGGATTGAGCCACTGAACGATGGTATTGAGTCCAACGACGACTGCCATACGATAGAGGATAGGAAGTATGTTGTGGAGGGCGTTGGGTCTTATGACCACATCGACCGCATTTCCGATAAGAACTGGCAGATAGACCGTCAAGCCTACCTGCACACAGGTCAAAAGCGTTGCTATCAGCACCCATTTGCGCTCAGAAAGGATGTCAAGAGAAAGCCGTTTTAGAGTTGATTGCTGATGTCTAGCGCGCATCTTGGTCTCCTTTCTGATGTTGTGAAAAGTGGATAGCTTGATAGAGGTCATTGGTCGCAAGCAATGCCTCGTGACTGGCAAAACCTGCCTGACGTCCCTTATCCAGCACCAAAACCTTATCAGCAGTCCTTAGACTATTTGTCCGCTGGGAAATCATAATCAAAGTCGTCTCAAGCTCATTAGGAATCGCCTTTAGAAGCTTGGACTCTGTCAGATAGTCAAGCGCTGATGTCGAGTCGTCTAAGACCAGAAAAGGCGACGCCTTAACGATGGCACGTGCGATGGTCAAACGCTGGCGCTGTCCACCAGAGAAATTGCGCCCAAAAGCGGTGACCTCAGCATCCAGTTGCCCCTCTTTTTGAGCGACAAAGTCGCGTGCCTGCGCAATATCAAGCGCTCGCCAAAGCTGTTCATCACTGACCTCTTCTGAAATTCCAAGAAGAAGATTAGAGCGGATAGTGCCTTGAAAGAGCTCAGCCTTTTGCGGGACAACATGTACCAAATCTCGCCATTCTCGGATAGTCTTTGGCGATTGCTTGTCTGTAAAAATCTGCAAGTCACCTTTTTGCGGACGGTACAGGCGAGCCAGCAACTGCACAAGCGTTGACTTACCAGCACCTGTCCCTCCGATGACGCCTAAAAAGGCGCCTTTTTGCAGAGAAAAGTCAAGTCCACTCAAAGACGGCTCAGCTGCTAAAGGATAAGTGAACTGAAGATTAGTCACTTTGAGCGCTGTTTGGTCTGTGACCTTTTCTTGCTTTAAGGGAGCGTCGAGTGCTTCTTAAGGTTTTGCAAAGACTTGACTAATTCGTCCAGCACTGATAAAGCTTTGATTGAGCGAAGTGACCAGCATGGTCATCTTGAGCAATTCTGTCAAAATCTGCAGGAGATAATTGATAAGCGCAACCAAAAGCCCTTGCGAGAGACGATTATCTGCAATCAAGTGATTGCCCTGCCAAATGACCAAAACCAAAGTGGCGTTGACCACAAAGTAGGTCATAGGCGTCACTAAACTCGACCAATAACCCGCCCGTATCTGCAGGTGCGTGTAGTGGCTGTTGAGTGCTTTAAACTCCGCTTCCTCACGCTTCATCTGCCCAAAGGCTCTGATAACCCGCATGCCCTGCATCTGCTCACGTGTCTTTGTCACGATACTGTCTGTCGCGAGGCGAATCTTGGCATACAAGGGATTGAGCAGGCGTGACATAGTAAAGACAACCACAAAGAGGATGACCACCATGCCTAAGAAATACAGCGTCATTTGCCTACTAATGGTAAATGCCATGAGAATCGCCCCAAAAACGATAAGCGGCGCCCGCAAAAAGAGCCGCAAGAACTGATTGATACCCGTCTGTATCTGATAAGTGTCACTGGTCAAGCGTGTCACTAGACTAGACGTGGTCAACTCATCTCTGTCTTCCTTACTCAAGCGCATGACCTTGGCGTAAAGGTCGGCTGTTAACTGCTTGGTGTAGCCCACAGCTGCTTTTGATGAAAAATACTGCGCACTGATGGACACGATGACACCAACTACCGCCAGCAAAAAGAGCAAGCCCATGAGCATATACAGCTGCGACTTGTCCTTGTGCGGGATAGCTATGTCCACAATTTTTGCAATAATCAAGGGCACCATCAATTCAAACGATGCCTCTAACAATTTGAAAAGGGGTCCAAAGATGGTCTCTTTTAGATACCCCTTAAAATAATAACCTAGTTCTTTCATGCCTGTCTTTCTAATTCCAACTCACCAATTGAACAACTGCATCAACCACAGGTTAAAATGCACTTCCCTAGCATAGTAGATATTGCCACCATTCTTATAAAGGCGGCCACCAGAAATCAAAGCCAGAGGATGGTGGTAAAAGTAAGTCTCACCCGTCGTGTTACCAAGACTGGGTGCCACAACATCTCGTGAATAGGTCTTAGCCAGCTCAATAGTGTGCTTCTTGCCATGCTGTGCCACATAATCAATGTAGCCTGTCCCAAAATTATAAGCCTGCACAGCACTCCAAGCGTCTGTCCCTTTTTCATTTGCCAAGACAAGATGGTCCGTCAAGAGCTTGACGCCTTGTTTGATACTGGTTTCAGAGTCTGTGATAGAATTGGCTTGCCCGTCAACACTCTCGCTAGACTGCATAACATCAAGCTCCGCTCCCTTAGTCTCTGTATAGATAATAGCTAATATCAAGTCAATATTGGTATTGGTGCCGTTTTCAGCTAAACTGGTCGCTACCATGCTTCTGTAGGCTTCAACTTTTTTGACGCTCTCATGCACCAGATAAGCACGATAAGCCACGAAAGCCACAAGTAAAAGGATAACGAGACGTCTCAACCATTTAAACATACTATTTACTTCTTATATCTTCGATATTTTTGATGAGAATAGAGTAGGTGCCGTTGGCATTTTGGATAAACTCAACGGACTCCGCATCCTCATAGACATTATTGGGCACAATGAGCTCAATACCATTGGACAGGGACAACTTTTGATTTTCCAGCTTTTTCGCCTGCCGTGAGTAGTCAATATCTGAGACAGGAATACTCTCTGGAATGTCCTCTTTTAGCTCATCGACAAAGGTCAAGCGAGCCGTCAGATGGTCCTCAAAGAGTTGATTGGCAAGCTTTTCAGGTGAGAGTTCTTGCTCTTCTTATAAGTGTGTATACAGAGCAGACTTCATCTTACTTTGAAAATTAAAGTCGTCTTGATTGAAATTTTCAGCGATTTTCTGCGCTGTTTTTTCCACCTGCTGGATAGCTTTTTTGACAGACTGTCTAGGTTCTACTTGTAGCAGATTTTCTGAAAAATAATGCGTAAAACTGCCATTATGCTTCATCCGCTTCTCGATGAGATAATAGTCTCTGGTCACACGATTGACAACCAGCGCCTCATCAGGCGTTTGCGCCGCTGAGGGCAGGTTGTTTTGGGTGGTCTTGATAGGTGTGTCGCGATCCATGTCGATATGGGCTAAGTGCTCACGCAAAGCTACTCGCAAGAAAGCAAAATGCTCAACGCCGTCCTTATCAAACTGGATGAAAATCAAATCATTAGTCTTTTGATCCTCTGAGCTGACAAACTCCTCACGCCACAGCTCTGCAATCTTTTTTGAAGACGCCATCAAATCATCATTGAGATAGCCAAAGAAAACGTTGTCCTCCTCAAAACGCCCACGCTTAGCGTCTTCGGTAAACACTTTAGCTAATTTTTTACGGAAATACTCATCTAGCTTGGGTGTGATACTGATAGGCTTGTCTGAAAAGTAGAGATCTGTGTCGTTTGGCGAGAACTGATGGATGATGATTTGCTTGATGTAGATGTCTATCATTGCCCAAGTCCTTCGTAAAGTGGAAAGGCGTCTGTCAACTCGGCAACCTCGCTACGCACCTCATCAAGCACCGCTTCATTGTCATGATTTTCAAGGGCTTTGACCATGAGGTTGGCAATTTGGCGTGCTTCAGCAACGCCCATACCACGGCTTGTAAGCGCAGGTGAGCCGATACGAATACCTGACGTCTTGAACGGTGACAAGGTCTCAAATGGAATAGAATTTTTATTGAGCGTGATGTTGACATCTTCTAGGATATTCTGTGCGACTTTACCATTTTCAACGACCTTGGTCACATCCACTAAAAAGACGTGATTGTCTGTACCGCCAGAGATGACACGGAAATTGTCATGCTGGTTAAAGACCTCAGCCATAGCAGCAGCATTATCCAAAACAGCTTGACCGTAGTCTTTGAAGGACGGATCGAGCGCCTCTTTAAAGGCAACAGCTTTTGCAGCAACGACATGCTCAAGCGGTCCACCTTGAAGTCCTGGAAAGACAGCAGAGTTGATTTTTTTAGCAAGGGCTTCATCATTTGTCAAAATCAAGCCACCACGAGGCCCACGGAGGGTTTTATGGGTCGTTGTTGTTGTGATGTGAGCGTAAGGTACAGGGCTTGGGTGAGGTCCTGACGCAACTAAACCTGCAAGATGCGCCATATCCACCATGAGGTAAGCGCCAACGCGATCAGAGATTTCACGGAATTTAGCAAAGTCAATAATGCGTGAGTAAGCTGACGCTCCAGCAACGATGAGTTTTGGCTTCACTTCCTTGGCAAGAGCGAGGATAGCATCGTAATCAAGGCGTTCGGTGTCCTTGTCGACATTGTAAGGGACAAAGTGATAGGTTTGCCCAGAGAAGCTGACAGGTGCACCGTGTGTCAAGTGTCCACCAGCTGCCAAGTCCATTCCCAGCACAGTATCACCTGGTTTGATGAGCGCCATGTAGGCTGCGGCATTGGCTTGACTTCCAGAGTGGGCTTGAACATTGACAAACTCTGCGCCAAACAACTCTTTAGCACGCTCGATAGCGAGGTTTTCAATCACGTCAACACAGTCTGTCCCACCGTAGTAGCGTTTACATGGGTAACCTTCAG
Organism: Streptococcus hyointestinalis; assembly: GCF_011039275.1. Classification (GTDB taxonomy): domain Bacteria; phylum Bacillota; class Bacilli; order Lactobacillales; family Streptococcaceae; genus Streptococcus; species Streptococcus hyointestinalis_A. Next base: position 1,030,095 of record NZ_JAAKGB010000001.1, on the reverse strand, counting down.
CGTACTTATTGGTCAAGACAGTGCCTTGTGCTGCCATAACTGCTTTTGAGACAACATTTTCAGAAGCGATAAGCTCGATGTTGTTTTGCTGGCGACGCTCCTCAGCCGCTACTGCTTCCCATACCTCTGGGTCAAATGCACGATAGTTTTCTTTGTCAAAAATCATTTTCATACCTCCATGGTTTCATCAACAGAACAAAGTGTTCTTAATCAAAAGTGAGTTCAGGAACAGCCGCTAGCAACTGTTCTTTGGTAATCATACCTTGCCGTAAAATCCTTGCTTTCTTTTGCGAGATATCTAGAATGGTCGAGTCTTTACCAGTGATTGCTGATTCGTCCTCATAGCCTAAGACTTGATGGTCAAACTCCGCCATGAGGTCCTCAAAGACCGTACCACTTTTCTTGCCAGAAATGTTGGCAGATGGACCTATTAAGGGACCTTCTTTTTGGATAAGTTCAAGCGTTTTTGGATGACTAGGGACTCTAAAACCAACTGTATCATAGCCCGAGTTTATCCAGGCTGGCACTCTTTCATTGGCTTGCAAGATAAGCGTTAAAGGCCCCGGCAAAAAAGCATCATAGAGCTTTTTGAGAAAGGTCGGTTGCTTGTCTGAATAAGCCACAATTTCATCAAAAGAGCTGACATTTAGGTTCATCGCCTTGTCCCGTGGGCGTTTTTTGAGCTGATAGACATAGTCTACAGCCTCTTCATCCAGCGCCTTGGCAAAAAGACCATAGACCGTCTCTGTCGGCAGAACAACCGCTCGCTTTTCTTCTAGCTCAATCCTCAATTGAGATATCATCTATTGCCACCATCCTATCCTTGCCAAACATATCTTGAATCACACGCACCCTTGCCTTTGGCAAGTGCTTTCGCACCATCTCTGCAAGACCCTTCCCCTGCTTATAGCCAATCTCAAAATAGAGCTTGCCCTTAGCTGCGAGGTAGCTACTTGCTTGTTAGATGATTTGCCGGTAAATGGCGTAGCCATCTTCTTGTGCAAAGAGAGCACTATGCGGCTCTGAAGTGAGAACATTGACCCCCACCTCATCCTTGTCGCTCTCAGCGATATAGGGTGGATTTGACACGATAATATCAAATGTCCCTTGAATAGCGCTAAAAACGTCTGAGTGGACAAAGTTCACATCAAGCGCCAAATCCTTGGCATTTTGCTGTGCTACACCAAGAGCAGCCTGCGAGAGGTCGCTGGCTGTGACCTGCCAGTTTGGGCGCTCTTTTTTCAGTGCCAAAGCAATGGCTCCGCTACCTGTACCAATGTCCAAGACCTTACAAGCTGTGTCTGGATTTTCAGCCAGTATCAGCTCAACCAGCTCCTCAGTCTCAGGTCGGGGAATGAGAACACGCTCATCCACACGAAGCGTCATATCACAAAAGGACGCATAACCCAAGATATACTGAGCAGGCTTGTGGCTAGCCAGCTGACTATAGATAGCCTCAAGAAGAGTAAGGTCACTCTCAGAAATGGCTTGATTTTGCGCTAAGAGATAGTCAAGCATTGTCCAGCCTTTTTGCTCCTTAAAGACAAAGGCTAGCGCTTCATTCTCCTCGCCGATAGCCGCTAGTTTTTGTTGATAGTCCTCAAAAGCTTGTGCATAATTCATCATTGATTGAGTTTTTCTAATTTTTGCGTTTGATCGTAAAGAACAAGCGCATCGATGACCTCATCGAGCTTACCAGACAAGATACTGTCCAGTTTTTGCAGTGTCAAGCCAATGCGGTGATCCGTCACACGGTTTTGCGGGAAATTGTAAGTACGGATACGTTCCGAGCGGTCGCCCGTACCGACTGTCGACTTACGTTCAGCGTCTTGCTCGTCTTGAGCGATTTGAGCAAAGTGATCTGCCACACGTGCACGGATAATCTTCATCGCCTTGTCACGGTTTTTCTGCTGCGTACGTTCTTCCTGCATTTCCACCTTGATATTGGTTGGCAAGTGAACGATACGCACGGCTGTCGCCACCTTATTGACGTTTTGTCCACCAGCACCAGAAGCGTGGTAGATGTCAATACGAAGGTCTTTTGGATCAATGTCGTACTCGACTTCTTAGATTTCAGGCATGACAAGAACAGTCGCTGTAGAGGTGTGGACACGCCCTTGACTCTCGGTCACAGGCACACGCTGCACACGGTGCGCACCGCTCTCATACTTGAGTTTCGAGTAGACCGATTGTCCTGAAACCATAGCGACCACTTCTTTGATACCGCCGACACCGTTGACAGATGTCTCCATGACCTCAAAGCGCCAGCCTTGACTTTCAGCGTATTTTTGGTACATGTTGAGAAGATCTCCTGCAAAAAGGGCTGCTTCATCCCCACCTGCTGCGCCACGGATTTCAAGGATGATGTTCTTGTCGTCATTTGGATCTTTTGGCAATAGCAAAATCTTGAGTTTTTCTTCGTACTCTTCTTTTGCAGCCTTGGCTTCTTTGAGCTCTTCTTTTGCCATTTCTTCTAGTTCGCGATCACCAGAGGCGTCCTTAATCATCTCCTCGGCGTCTGTGATGTTTTGCAGAACCTTTTTGTAGTCACGGTAAACCGCAACGGTTTCACGAGTGCTTGCTTCTTATTTTGACAAAGCCATAAAACGCTTGGTATCTGAGACGACCTCAGGGTCACTGAGCAATTCGCCAAGCTCCTCATAGCGATCTTCAACGGCTTGCAGTTGATCGTAGATATTCATTGGTTTTGTAGTCTCCTTAGCTGTTAGTTGTGTTGAGCGGCTGGTCTAAGTCAGGGTGAAAATAATGCCTGCGACAGACAGGGATATAGGTCTCATTGCCACCGATTTGGATTTGCTCGCCGTGGTAAACAGGCTTGCCATTTTCCGTACGCAAGACCATGGTTGCCTTTTTGGAGCAAAACTGACAGATGGTTTTAATCTCTTCAATCTTGTCTGCCAAAAGCAAGAGGTATTTTGACCCTTCAAAAAGCTCATTTTGAAAATCATTTTTAAGCCCAAATGCCATGACAGGAATGTCATACTCGTCCACCAAGCGTGCCAAGTCATAGACATTTTGCTTGCTCAAAAACTGACATTCGTCAATCAAAACACAATAGGGCTTTTTAGGTAATCTTGTCACTAAGCCGATAAGGTCAGTCTCATTTGAGATGGGAATCGCCTCACGGCGCATGCCGATACGACTCGAGACAATCCCAACGCCGTCCCGTGTATCAAGAGCACTCGTCATGATAACGACAGGCTTTCCCTGCTCCTCATAGTTGTGCGCTACTTTGAAAATTTCAAGGGTCTTACCAGAATTCATGGTACCATACTTATAGTAGAGTTGTGCCAAAACGCTCATTCTCACCTTCTAATATGATCTCGTCTATTATATCAAAAAAGACGCTGTCGTGCTACTCTATACAGATAAAAACCTCTCAACAAGAGTTGAGAGGCTCGGCTTATTTTGACTCTTTGCCGTTAAAGAGTAGGTTTAGTGTAATAGAACACAGCGTTGCGATGACAATACCGTTTGTCAAGAACATTTGGGCATTGGTTGGTAGGCTATTAAAGAGGTTTGTGCCGTTAAAGCCAACGCCTGCAGCGATCGAAACGGCTGCGATGATGAGATTGTGCTCGTTGTTTTTGAAATCAACACTGTTGAGGATTTGAATTCCTTGGACAGAGACCATCCCAAACATGACCAGCATACCGCCACCAAGTACTGGACTTGGAATCATCTGCGCTAATGCTCCGAATTTTGGCAACAATCCTAAGATAACGAGGAATAGCGCTGTGTAGCAGATTGGGCGGCGTGTGCGGATACCAGAGAGTTGCACCAAGCCGACATTTTGTGAGAAACCTGTGTATGGGAAGGTATTGAAAATACTGCCAAGTAAAACGGCAAATCCTTCGGCACGGTAGCCGTTTCTCAGACGCTTGCTATCCAGCGTCTCTCCTGTGATGTCAGCAAGAGCGAGGTAAACACCCGTTGACTCGACCAAGGACACCACTGCAATGATACACATCATGACAATAGATGACAGCTCAAACTTTGGCATACCGAAGTAAAACGGTGTTGGTACATGGACGATAGGCGCTTCTGCTACCGCTGAAAAATCAACTAGTCCCATAAAGGCAGCCACCACAGTCCCCACAATCAAACCAATTAAAATCGAAATGGACTTGATAAAACCAGTGGTAAACTTATGCAGCAGCAAAATAATAGCAATCGTTAGAAGAGAGAGAACCAAGCTCGTAGCACTTGGTGACTTGGCATTGTCTCCCATATTGCCAACAGCGACTGAGATAAGCGTGAGACCAATAGTTGTGATGACAGAGCCTGTCACAATCGGCGGGAAAAATTGAGCGATTTTTGAAAAGACACCAGCGATAGCGATGACAAAGATACCAGACGCTATAAGAGCACCAAACATGGTTCCACTACCGTGCTTAGCTCCGATGATAGATAGAGGCGCTACCGACTGAAAGGCAACCCCTAAAACGACTGGTAGCCCCACGCCAAAGTGCTTACGCAACTGCACCTGGAGGAATGTCGCGATCCCGCACATGAAAATATCCGTCGAGATGAGATAAGTCAACTGCTCAGACGAGTAGTTGAGCGCTGAGGCAATCATGATAGGCACTAGAATAGAGCCAGAGTACATGGCAAGCAAATGTTGAAGCCCTAAAATAGCAGCTTGGGAATGTTTTTGTTCGTTGAGTTCCATCTTACGCATCTGCCTCCATGAAGGTGATTTGACCGTTTTCAAGCGACTGCAAACGGGCTAGCGAAGTCACTCGAACGCCCTCTTTTTCTAAGAACTGACGTCCATCTTGGAAGGATTTCTCAATGACAATGCCGACACCCGCTACCTTGGCGCCAGCCTGCTCGATGATACTAATCAAGCCTTTAGCTGCCTGACCATTTGCCAAAATATCATCCACAATCAAGACCACATCATCTTCACTTAAAAATTTGCTGGCAATAGAGACTTGGCTAGTGGTTTGCTTAGTAAATGAATAAACATCAGCGCTTAAAATGCCCTCCGTCATGGTGATGTTTTTGGCTTTTTTGGCAAAAATCATCGGTACCTGCATAGTCTCTGCAGTATAGAGCGCTGGGGCAATCCCTGAAGCTTCAATAGTGACAATCTTTGTGATACCAGCGTCTTTGTAAGCTTCTGAAAAGACTTTCCCGATTTCTTTCATCAAGCCAGTATCCACTTGGTGGGTCAAAAAGCTGTCCACTTTGAAAACAGTGTCACTTAAAACGCTACCGTCTTTGACAATACGGTCTTCTAATAATTTCATTTTTCCTCCAAAAAAGTAAAAAAGGCTAAGGAATCCTTAACCTCATTGTGCATTCTACCAGTAGACTAAGCTACCTCATTGTTAGGCATTTACGGTGCCTTGTAGAAACGTTGAGCCCATTCATAACATAAATAAGGTTTTTATAGGGTCACTAACTTATGACCTTCTCATTGTATCATTTCAACACTTATATTGCAAGAGGACAAAAAAGTGTTATTGATAGCGCTTCATGATAGCACACAGTTTCTCTAGATAAGCCTCACGCAAAAAAGCAGGCTCCATCACCGTCACATGCTCGCCAAAAGTGACGAGATAAGGTACCAAATAGTCTAGCTCTTCACGATTAAAACGCCCAACAATGTAGCTTTTATCGCTTTCTTCTTGGAGCTTCATATCACGATAAGCTCCCTTTAGAAAATGCTCTTTACATGCAGCGTCTACCCCACATTTAAACGGCGTGTCCAGATAATCTTGATAAAAAGCGGTAAAAGACTGAGCGAGCACCTTGCGACTTTGTCGTTTTTCTTGATTGTCTGCTTTCTTACAGGCTAGGAGACAGTCCACACGATAGGTCCTCCACCTCGCCTCATCCACCACATAGGCTTCAAAAAACCAGATACCACTGCGGTAAAAGACCGTGTAGATTTGGATGACTTGTTGCAAACGCTCCTTTTGCTGGTAATCAATCCATAACAGTTGCTCATTTATCGTCGCTTCCAGTAATTGTCTCAAAAATGTACTGGATGAAATCACTGGGATGTCGTAAAATTCTAGGACATCTAAAATCTTGAAAACATAGTCCTTCTGCCTTTTGGACAAAGAAGCCAGCAGTTTTTCAAAAATCTGCGGATAGCTTTTATCAAACGGTGTCACAGACAGTCTCCTCAAGGACTGGAGAGCGTAAAAAATCATAGTCAAATCATCCTGTGTAAAATAAACAGGTGCCAGCAGACTCTTTTGCACCAGATGATAGCCACCGTTTTTGCCAATTTCGGTGTAAAAAGCCAAGCCCATCTCCTCTAATGCCATCATGTCTCGCAGAGCCGTTCGCTTTGAAATCTGAAACTCCACCATAAGGTCTTTGAGCTGGAAAAAGGGGCGTTCTGATAGGAATATAAGTTCTTGGTTGAGGCGTTCTGATTTTTTCATCTTTTTTCCTTATTGGTGTCATACTTTGACAACTTTTTATGTTATGATTAGTATATCAAAAGAAAAAGGAGAACACAAAATGAAAACCTTACTTATCAATGCCCACCCAGATTTTAACAATAAAACGAGCTATAGTGCCTACTTGCAAGAAAAATTTCTCGATAAGTACGCTGAGCAATTTTCAGAGGAAGACCTGACTATTTTAAATCTCTATGAGGAAACGATTCCACGTATCGAGCAGGATGAGTTGCTCGGCATTTGGCAAAAACAAGCGGATAATCTTCCTTTGACAGACAAAGAAGCCAGCCTAGCCCAGCAATCACAATCCCTGTTAGAGCAATTTAAAGCACACCACCGTATCGTCATTATCTCTCCTCTGCATAATTTCAACGTGACCTCACGCATGAAAGACTATATCGACAACATTTTGATTGCTAGAGAGACCTTTAAGTACACCGAAAATGGCTCTGTTGGGCTTATGAGTGATGATTATCAAGTGCTGTTGCTGCTTGCTAGTGGCTCTGTCTACACCAATCAAGACCGCTACACCTCTCTTGATTTTGCTCCCAACTATATCCGTGGCATTTTTCAAGAAATCATGGGCTTTGACGCCTTTCACCTTGTGAGAGCGCAAGGCACTTCTGTTCGCTCTAGGGAGGAAGTTCTAGCTGAGGCGGATGCTGACTTGGAAAAAGACTTTCCTGCCTTTTATTAAGAAAACAAAGCTGGGAATTGCCCAGCTTGTTTTTAAATGGAGTCGCCATTCCAAATGGAATTTTTGACGATAACGTAGTCGACATGGCGTAGACTCTCAAGGTCTCGTCCTCCAGCGTAGGAGATGGAGCTTTGAAGGTCTTGCTGCATTTCCGTCAGGGTATCAGAGAGAGGTCCTTTGACTGGTAGCAGGATTTTCTTGCCCTCGACATTTTTATGTTCACCATTTTGATACTCAGATGCTGAACCGTAGTATTCCTTGTACTGCTCGCCATCCACTTCGACCAACTTTCCAGGGCTTTCTAGGTGCCCTGCAAAAAGTGAGCCAATCATGACCATGGTCGCTCCAAAGCGGATAGACTTGGCAAGATCACCGTGTGTGCGGATACCACCGTCAGCGATGATCGGCTTTCTAGCAGCCTTGGCACACCAACGTAGAGCCGCCAGCTGCCAACCACCGGTACCAAAGCCAGTCTTAACCTTGGTGATACAGACTTTCCCCGGTCCAATGCCTAGTTTTGTAGCATCAGCGCCAGCATTTTCCAAATCACGCACCGCCTGCGGTGTGCCGACATTACCAGCGATGACAAAAGTATCAGGCAACTCTTTTTTGATATGCTTTATCATCTCAATCACGCTGTCTGCATGCCCATGCGCAAGATCAATAGTGATAAACTCGGGCACATCGTCCTTGAGCGAGCTAACAAAGTCATACTCGTAGTCCTTGACACCGACGGAGATGGAGGCGATAAGTCCCTTGTCGTGCATGCGCTTGATAAAAGGTTTACGTGCCTCCTCGTCAAAGCGGTGCATGATGTAAAAGTAGCCCTCTTTTGCCAAATCCTCCGCAATCGCTTCATCGATGAGGGTCTGCATATTGGCAGGAACGATGGGCATTTTGAAGCGGTAGTTGCCAAGTGTGACACTGGTGTCCGCTTCAGAGCGGCTCTTGATGATACACTTATTTGGCACTAACTGGATATCTTCGTAATCAAAAACAGGGATGTCATTTAACATATGATACTCCTAAATTCATAAAATTACATTCCTATGTGACAAATCACATCGCTAGGTAATTTCTTACCATTCCGTTATCAATTGTAGACTATTCTTTGTCTTTTGTCAACAAATAGAGATTATATCGTGTGAAATATTCAGAAAACACGAACATTATTTTTCGCTACTGCTTCTACTAGATTTATGATACAATAAATCTGAGCAGTTATCTGTATCCTAGAGAAAGTTGGTTCTACCATGCCATTTGTAAAAATTGATTTATTTGAAGGGCGCACACAAGAGCAAAAAAATAAGTTGGCTCGTGAAGTGACTGAGGTTGTCTCACGCATTGCTAAAGCGCCAAAAGAAGCTATCCATGTCTTTATCAACGACATGCCAGAAGGCACTTACTACCCACATGGTGAGATGAAAAAGAAAAACTAAGCTGCTTGATTAAAGCAGTTTTTCTTTTGACCTGAAAACAGCTGTAACAGTCTTAGAAAAATTCAGAAAAGGCTTGCATTTTTGAAAAGATAGCGCTATCATATAGTATATAAGGAGGTGTTTTCGTGTATGCTAACCACCGTCTCAAAATGATGGGAACGGTCATTGATATTGCTATTTGCTCTCATCAAGCAGATAAGCAGATAGATGAGGTGGTCGAGCAGCTGACTGTCCTGAAAAATCGCTTTAGCGCTAATGACGATGACTCTGAACTCATGGCTATCAATCACAGCGCAGGGAATGCAAGTGTCTCAGTGACCCCTGATTTGTATCACTTGATTGCCATTGGCAAGGAGCATAGTCTAGCGAGCCCCAGCAATCTCAATATCGCACTGGGTCCTGTCGTGCAGACCTGGCGGATTGGCTTTAGCGACGCTAGAGTCCCTAGCGAGGATGAGATTACTCAGGCGCTAGCGCTGACTGACCCTAGAGACATCATCCTAGATGAGAAAGAGCACAGCGTTTTTCTCGCCAAAAAAGGCATGAAAATTGACCTCGGTGCTCTTGCCAAAGGCTATATAGCCGACACTATCATGGCTACTCTTGCTAAACAAAACATCAGCTCTGCTATGATTAACCTCGGTGGCAATGTGCTAGTCTACGGCAGCAATCCCAAGCGCCCAAGCGGTGAGTGGTTCATCGGTATCCAAGCGCCTAATCAAAAAAGAGGGGTGCACCTAGGTGTCCTCCCTATTACCTCGGGGTCTGTGGTGACTTCTGGTATCTACGAGCGACATTTTAGCGTAAATGGCAAGGACTACCACCACATCTTTGACAAAAGGACAGGCTATCCTATCGAGAGTCCTCTCTCAAGTCTCACCATTGTATCTGCTTTGTCGTTTGATTGTGAGATTTGGACGACGAGACTTTTTGGACTAGCGCTTGATGAGGTGCTCCTAACCATCGAACAAACACCCCACATTGAGGGTATCTTAGTGACCAAAGAGGGGCGTGCTATTGTCTCAAGTGGTATTGAGAAGCGCTTCATCCCTTATCACTTTTAGGATTATAGAATTGAGGAAATGATATGAAACTTATCGGAATTGTCGGAACAAACTCGGCTAAGTCAACCAACCGCCAACTCTTAGAATACATGCAAAATCACTTTGCAGATAAGGCTGAGATTGAGCTGGTTGAGATTAAGGACTTGCCTGTTTTTAACAAACCTGCTGATAAACAAGTCCCTGACATCGTACTTGAAATTGCAGGAAAAATCGAGCAAGCAGACGGTGTCATCATCGGCACACCCGAGTATGACCACTCCATTCCTGCCGTTTTGATGAATGCCCTCGCTTGGCTGTCTTACGGTATCTACCCACTGCTCAATAAACCAGTCATGATTACTGGAGCGTCCTTTGGAACACTTGGCTCATCTCGTGCCCAGCTGCAGCTGCGCCAGATTCTCAACGCTCCTGAACTCAAGGCAAATGTTCTGCCAGAGGAGTTCTTGCTCTCTCATTCTCTGCAAGCTTTTGATAAGGACGGTAACCTTCAAGACTTGGAAACCGTGCAAAAATTGGACGCCATCTTTGATGACTTCCGCCTCTTTGTCAAAATCGCAGGAAAACTCTCCAATGCGCAAGCGCTTTTGCGCCAAGAAGCTGAAAACTTTGATTGGGAAACATTATAAAAAAGGAGAAGATCATGAAATTTGTAGGTATCGTTGGGTCAAATGCAGAGCAGTCATACAACCGCATGCTCTTAGAGTTTATTCGCAAACAGTTCAAGCACAAATTTGAGCTTGAAGTTTTGGAAATCGCTGATGTTCCTATGTTTAACCAAGACCAAAACTGGAAGGACAGCTTTCAGTTGCGCCTATTGAACAATAAAATTACTCGTGCAGACGGTGTCATCATTGCTACACCTGAGCACAACCAAACCATCACCGCTGCGCTCAAGAGCGTCCTTGAGTGGCTGTCTTACGAGACCCATCCTTTTGAAAATAAACCCGTTATGATTGTGGGAGCTTCTTATTATGACCAAGGAACGTCTCGTGCACAAGTCCACCTGCGCAAAATCCTTGACGCTCCTGGTGTCAACGCCTATACCATTCCTGGCAATGAATTTCTCCTTGGAAAAGCCAAAGAAGCCTTTGACAATGACGGCAATATTATTAGCGAAGGCACGGTCGCTTTTCTTGAAACTTGCCTAGATAACTTTGTCAAGTATGTCGAGGTGGTCTCTAAACTGCAAAAGCCAAAACCGATTGCTCCAGAGGACTTGGACTGTAACCATCCGATTGCAACCACTGTGACGGAGGTTGACCCTGAAGACCCAGAGTGGGTGGAAAAGGTGGCAGAACTAACTGGCGCTGTCTCTGGTGACACTTATGTCAAACTGGATCATGGTATCCTCACGGTTGACCAGATTAACATGTTCCTCAACTCAATGCCCTTTGAATTGACCTATGCCGATGATAACAACCAGTTCTTATACTACAATAACGCTCATCAAGACCCAGAAACCATGTTAGCCAAGCGTGTGCCATCTCAATCAGGTAGCCGCCTCTCAACCGTTCACAATAGCCTGCCTGCTAACCGCATGAAAAATGTCGAGTGGGTTATCGGAACCCTGCGTAATGGTAATCAAGAATACGTGCGCACCATTGTCCCTGGCTCACCAGCTGGTGTCATCAATACGCACAATTACCAAGCCATGTACTATCCAGACGGCTCTTACGCTGGTATCAACGAAATTGTCTTTAATTTCCAACCGTGGCTAGACTGGTACTTAGAAACGACAGGACAACGCTTGGTCGGTGGCTCAGGTCCATTTGCCCCTACTGCTGCAACAAGTGACGCTACTTCTGGTGCCTCAGATAGCGGACACAGCGCAAGCGACACACAAGCAGACGCAACATCTGGCGCCTCATCACACTAAGAAAAAGGTAACACAATGTGTTAACTTTTTTAATCGTCTAATAATCCTAATTGCTCAAAAGCCTTGTAAAGCCCATCATGCTCAACATCGTCTGTAATCACATCTGCCATGGCTAGAATCTCAGGACCACCATTTCCCATAGCCACTCCTACAGCGCAAGAGTCCAGCATAGGAATGTCGACCTTGGCGTCGCCAAAGGCAATAGTGTCTTTCTGGCTAGCGCCAAGGTGGTCAAGGATACGGCGAATTGCTTGAGCTTTGTCAATGTCCTTGACGCCCAAGTCACCAAAGAGTGCGCTCTCACCTCGTCCACCCCAAGTACCTGCCTTGAGATTTGGAAATGCTGCTTTAGAGTCCAGAGGGTCTTGATAAGAGGAGAGGACAAAGCTGACCTTGTTGAGGTCGTCTCGGTAAAGCTCGCCTCCATAGACGAGACCGTGCATGACGTCATCGGTCTTAAGAGGTACCACTTCTTCTGCACTCTTGCCCTTACCTAGCATGTACTCTCTCAGCGCTGGCTGTGCTTTTTCTTTAAAGTTTTCACTAGCAAATAGCCCGTTATTACTCTCTAGATAAAAAGCCAAATCACGCTCTTTGAGCCAGTCAACGATGGCTCTCGCTTCATCTTTTGGGATGACCTGATGGTAGAGGACATCATCCTTGTACTCGATGTAAGAGCCGTTGCCGCCAATCATACCGTCAATGCCCATCTCCCAGAGGTCTGTTTGCATTTCAGCCTTGCTGCGCCCTGTACAGACAAAGACCAAGTGCCCTTTTTGTCTTGCCTCTTTTACGGCAGTAATAGCTGACGCTGGCAGTTGATTATGATAATCCACCAGCGTGCCATCCACATCTAAAAAAATCACCTTGCGCTCCATAGCGTACCTCCTTGTCTTGTTCTTATTCTATTGTAACAGGTCGTGCCATAAAAGATAGTGCTATCCTGCGCTAAACTGATACTATCCTAGCAACAAACAGCTTTCTTGCTTAATAGCCTAAAAATCGCTATCATAGCACTATGAAAGCAAAAAACATTTTAGCGCTGGCAAAAAGCACAGCAGAGCGTATTTACTTTGAAAAGCTGATAGATGCCTTTTCTGAACTTTTTACCATCAGTATTGCAGACAACTATCAAGACAAGCATGTCTATGATGGACTATTCTGCTTTGAAAGACAAGAGCTTGATATACCACAACTGCTTTTTAGCTTTGAAGAAAAGAAAGACTGCGTGCTTGCTGAGCCGCACCATTTTTCTGAAACTCAAAAAACCATCGCCCTCACCCAGCAATTGACTTCCTTTTATCATCACATGGAGACACATTTTCTTGATTATTTGCCTTATCGAGTGGCTTTTTACGACGCTTCTGGTGCGGTTGCTTATGACAATCACAAACCCAGCAATCCTTTTGAGCTGGCAGACAACGCCACAGCGCTTGATGGCTGGCTTAAAGACCAGCTAGACAGCACAGAAAAAGGGCAGCTGCACCTGCCCTTAGCTCAATCTGCCTTTTCTGCCATTCTCATGGACTCTTACTACAAGGTCATAAGTCCTAATGAAGACAAGGGTTACGTGGAAATCGTCCAAGACATCAAGCCACTACTTGAAGCTTATCTAGCAGATTCTGCGCAAGCCTTGGTTGGCTGGTCAGATGTGACCTCTGGCGCATCCATAGCGTCAGACGACTTAGACCTGTAAGGACGCTCCTCCTCGATAGCATAACCACCCGCATCCTCAATCAAAATCGGGACATGCTCGATAGAGACATCGGTAAACTGCAGTGAAAACCACTTGATAGGACTGGCTGTATAGTGCTTGATAGCAGCTTTTAGCTGGAGAATGAAGCTGGCACCCGCTGACAGACTGCTGGTGTCCTCCACACGCTCATCTAAAACGACAAAGCGAAAATCACCAACCTCACGTCCCTCATCAATCGTGTACTTCTGCTTTTGCTTAGGCAGTCTGTGGCTTGCCATCAGCTCCTGCACAATCGTGCGTAGGTATTTGGGCACTGCTTGGCGCACCCTAAAGCCGAGATTAAGCTCGACCTTGACGATAAAGTCCGTTCCCATCATGTCCACCTTGTAGTTGGAAGTGTAAGGCTCGTCTGTGACATTGACCTTGACAAACCAATAAACGCAAGCACGTTTGGGGTGCTTGTCTAAGATAGAATAGAGAATGGAGCGGTCAATCTTATCGCCCTCAAGTCTGTTGGTCAGATAGACAATGTTGGTTTGATAAAGTGGGTACTGGCTGTCGTTTTTAAGCTCACAGAGCTGCTCTTTATAGTCATTGAGGTCTAGAAGTTTGACATGTCTAGAGAGGATTTTAGCGCCGAGATACCAGACTAACATCAAGCTCAAAATGGCTAAGGTCAGAACGATAACGACATAACCACCCTCTAAAAACTTGACCGCAGACGCCGCAAAAAAGACAAACTCAATGGCAGCAAATACTGCCATACCACACCTTGCAAAAAGCGGACGCACACCATTTTGCATGAGATAATAGGTCAGTAAAACCGTCGTCATCAGCATGGTGATGGTAATAGCAAGCCCATAAGCCGCCTCCATATTTGAGGAAGATTTGAAAAAGAGTACGGCACAGCTGGTCAAGGTGAATAATATCCAGTTGATAGCTGGAATATAAGATTGCCCACGACTGTCCCCTGGATAAGTCGTTTTAAAGAGCGGAAAGAGCTTTAGCCCCATGGCTTCAGAAACCAAGGTGAATGAACCCGAAATCAGCGCCTGCGACGCAATGATAGCAGCTAGTGTCGCAAGCAGAACGAGAACAATCCGAAATTGCTCGGGGATACTAGCAAAAAATGGGTTGAGTGCTATGTCTTCCCCCTTGTGGCTCAAAAGCCAAGCGCCTTGACCGCAATAGGAGAGAATGATAGCAATCTTGACAAAAGGCCAAGACACGTAGATATTGCCACGTCCGACATGCCCCATATCCGAGTAAAGCGCCTCCGCCCCTGTCGTCGCTAGGAAAATAGACCCTAGTATGAAAATACCACGAGGATTTTCAGGGCTCATCAAAAAATGAAGAGCATAGTAGGGGTTAATGGCTTTAAAAACAGCCAGATAAGAAAAACTGTTCAACAGCCCACTCAGTCCCAAAACAAAGAACCAAGTCATCATGACTGGACCAAAAACCCGTCCAATAAAGCGTGTCCCAAAGCGCTGAATGCTAAAAAGAAGCAACAAAATGCACAACGTTGTCAACACCACATGCCACTGGTCGCTATAAAAATGACTAAAGAAAGGCACCGCCCGCAAGCCCTCGATAGCCGTTGTCACCGTAACAGCTGGCGTCATGGCACCGTCTGACAAGAGAGTCGCACCGCCTATCATGGCTGGAATAATCAGCCACGGGCTCATCTTGCGCACCAAGGTGTAAAGCGAGAAAATCCCACCTTCGTGATGATTATCCGCCCTTAGCGCAATCAAAACATACTTGATGGTCGTCACCAAAGTCAAGGTCCAAATAATCAAGGAAATGGACCCTAGGATAAAATCCTCGCTGATGTGACTAGCGCCCCCTTGATTGGTCACCAAGGACTGCATGGTGTAGAGTGGGCTTGTCCCAATGTCACCGTAGACAATCCCTAGAGCCACCAAAAAACCCGAGCGTGTCGCTTTATCAAATGCTGATACTTGTGTTTGTCCCATTTTTCATGTTTAGCCTCCGTTTTTTATGACCCAACCATTATAGCACAGACGCTCAAAAAGAAAAGCCCTAATAGAGGGCTTGCTATTTTAAATATTCCAATTATTACAAAAGACAGCTAGATAACTAGGCATTTTAGCTGTCACTATCCCTTTTCTCTTCTCATCATAACAAAAATGTTACGAGAGTGACATGGTTTTGTAATCGAATGTTTCCGTTATTTTTCAGAAACTGTTTTTTTACAGGTCACGAGAAACTGGCTGCGCTCCAAAGGGTTGCGAGGTGGGCATGATTTCGATACGGTTGATATTGACATGCTCAGGCTGGCTGGCTATCCAAGAGACAGTCTCTGCGATGTCTTTTGGTTGAATGGCGTGCGCTCCCTCGTAGAGCTTTTCAGCACGCTCATCATCACCCTTAAAGCGGACATTGGAAAACTCTGTCCCCTCACAAAGCCCAGGCTCGATATTAGACACACGGATACGTGTCCCAGCAAGGTCAGCTCGCAGATTGAGCGAGAACTGCTTGACAAAAGCCTTGGTGCTGCCGTAGACATTAGCACCAGGGTAAGGCACGGTGCCCGCTGTTGAGCCAAGATTGACAATCAAACCGTGATTGCGCTCGACCATATCAGGCAGGAGCTTTCTTGTCACGTAGGCTAAGCCAATCACATTGGTCTCAATCATGGTTAGCCAATCCTCAAAATCCGCTTCGTAAGCTTTATCAAGCCCCAGCGCCAAGCCAGCATTATTGACCAAAAGGGAAATGGGCTCAAAAGACGTTGGCAAAGACGCTAACGCTCTATCAACAGAGCTTCTATCGGTCACATCCATCTCCAGCGGGTAAAAATCCTCACCGAGTCTTTTTGCCAGTTCTTGCAATTTATCAAAGCGCCTTGCGGCACCGATGACCTTGTAGCCATCCGCTATTAAGCGCTCAACAATAGCAATGCCAAAGCCTGCCGAAGCGCCTGTCACTAAAGCAATATCTGTCATGTTTTACCTCATTTCTAAAAAGAAAGAGCGAGTTTATTTCCTCGCTTCTTTTATCTCCATCAGTGTCTATCAAGCGCTTGCGCTGCTGTGATAATAGACAGTTTGTAAATGTCCTCAGCACTAGAGCCTCGTGACAAATCATTCACAGGTGCGTTGAGTCCTTGAAGGACAGGTCCAATCGCCTCAAACATCCCTAGGCGCTGTGCAATTTTGTAGCCGATATTACCAGACTGCAAATCTGGGAAAACAAAGACATTAGCTTGTCCAGCAACAGGGCTGTCTGGCGCCTTGATGGCTGCTGTTTCTGCGACAAAGGCAGCGTCAAACTGCAACTCACCGTCAATGGCAACATCAGGTGCCATTTCCTTAGCCAATCTAACCGCTTCTTGCACCTTGTCAACTTGCGGTGCTTTAGCACTTCCTTTGGGTGAAAAGCTCAAGAGAGCCACCTTAGGGTCAATGCCAAAAATAGCTGCTGTTTCCGCAGTATTGACCGCAATTTCAGCCAATTCTTGAGCATTTGGGTCGATGTTAATCGCACAGTCCGCAAAGAGAAAACGCTGCTCAGTGGACTCACGGTTCATCAAGAACACACCAGATGTCCTTGAAATCCCTGGTTTGGTCTTGATGATTTGAAGCGCTGGGCGCACGGTGTCCGCTGTCGAGTGAATGGCTCCTGAAACCATCCCATCAGCCAAGCCCATCTTGACTAACATGACCCCAAAATAATTGACATCACGCAAAAGACGAGCCGCATCCTCTAGGGTTGCTTTGCCTTTTCGGATTTCAACAAAGGCTTCTTTCATATTCTCAAAGTCAGCGTAGTCATTGGGATTGATAATGGTATAGTCTTGGTCTACAAAGCCCAGACGAGCTAGTGAGTCGTGCACCTCGTCATATTCACCGAGGATAACTGGGTCAATCAAGCCTTCAAACTTGAGGCGAGCTGCAGCTCGCAAGACACGGTCGTCATTTCCCTCTGGAAAGACAATCTTGACATAGTTACTAGCTACTTTTTCACGTAAAGTTCCAAATAAAGAGCGCATAGTCAACTCCTTCTATTATTTTCTTTCAGTTCTATGATAACGCTATCAAAATCATCTGTCAAGCCAATTTCATGACAGCGCTGCTTTTTTGTGAAAGGGTCTGTAAATCTAAGAGAGTGACAATGCAAAGCTTGGCGAGTGATACCCAGAGCCATCCTCCCACCGTACAAATCATCGCCCAAAAGAGGAAAACCAATATGAGAAAAATGCACACGTATCTGATGAGTGCGCCCTGTGTGTAGCAACACATCCACCAAAGCCACATCACCAAATCGCTCCACCACTTGGTAGCTAGTATGCGCATACTTTCCAGACTTGTGGACACGTCTCGTGATGATACTATCGACATCCCTTGCAATCGGTGCGATAATCTCACCAGAATCTGGCAAGTCTCCCTCACCAGAAACCAAGGCATAGTAGCGCTTTTCAATGGACTTTGTCTGCAACTGCTTATCTAGTCTCGCATGGGCGTAGCCGTGCTTGGCAAAGAGCATAAGCCCACTGGTATCCTTATCCAGCCGCGTCACGAGATGCACCTGCTGGTTTGGGTAGCCCTTTTCTTGATAATAGTGCTTGATGAAATTCGCCATGGTGTTGGTGTGGTTCTTACTTGGGATACTTGCCACACCGTAGGGTTTATTGAGGACGAGAAAGTGGTCGTCTTCTGCGACGATATTCAGCTCTTTTTGGACTGGGATAAGCGTCTCATGAGGGGCTTCATCAGGGATGTCAATGGCTACTTTATCGCCGACATCAAGGAGATAAATGGCATTTTGCTCCACACCGTTGACCCAGATATTGCCACCCTTGAACTTAACCTTAGCCAACAAGCCTTTTGAAATATCGTGGCTTTTGAGAAGCGTTTTGACCTTGACTTGTCTGTCTGCTACAAACTCAAATCTCATGAATCGCACTCTCCGATAAAGGCATCCATGACACGCTCCCAAAAGCTGGTGTGACTTGGTGTTGCCACAAAGTGAATTTTCTTGCTATCAATGCTGTACTCAATCTTTTTGACATTGCGGTACTGCATGGGTTTATTGTCAATGGAAATAGTATAGAGCCCCAAGCGCTTTGGCACCACCTCAATAGCATCCTTTTTAGGGATGATGAGCGACGAGCCAATGGTGCGATAAACACGGTTGTTAAGACTTGAGATTTCAGTCAATTGCAGCGCTTCAATGGTTGGGTGTAAAATGGCTCCGCCCAGTGATTTGTTGTAGGCGGTGCTGCCTGTCGGCGTTGAGACAGACAGACCATCGCCACGAAAACGCTCAAACTTGACCTTGTTGATGACGACATCAGCCACCATAGTTTTTTCGATACGTTTAATGGTTGACTCATTGAGTGCACGCCCTTTGATAACACGCCCATCTGCTAGGGTAATCTTAACCTTAACGATAGGATAAGAAATGCTCTCTCCCTTATCCTGTCTGAGATTTTCAATCAGCTTATCCACCTCAAAGTCACGAGAGTCCGTGTAAAAACCCAAGTGCCCCGTGTGAATGCCAACAAAACGCACATGGTCTAGAGCCTTCTCGTACATATGAAAAGCAGACAGCAACATGCCGTCACCACCAATACTAATCACCACATCTGGATCTCTTTTGGTCAGGTAAAAATCATCAGCGTCCTTAAAAATCGCAAAGAGCTTGCCTGCAATGCGCTTACTCTGGTACTTGCCGTTACTAATAATCGCCACACGAGTGGGCTTTTTCTTATCGGTATAATTCATCTGTGTCATCGCTATTTCCTAAACCATCACTTAACTTTCTATTTTCAGGGTCAAATAAAAGCTGCGCTTCACGAATATCCTCACGGATTTTACGCATTTCCTCATCCAGCTCAAAAGCAATCTTAGCCGTCACTTCCAAACGTTTTTTGATTTCTTCAGGAAAATCACCTTGGTATTTGTAGTTGAGCGAGTGCTCAATAGTCGCCCAAAAATTCATGGCTAAGGTCCTAATCTGTATCTCAGCTAAAATCTTCTTTTGCCCATGAATGGTATCAACAGGGTACTCTACAATCACGTGATAAGAGCGGTAGCCGCTAGCTTTCATATGATGGATATAATCACGCTCCTGTACAATAGTCATGTCCTGACGTTTGCGTAAAAGCTCCAGCACATCATCAACGTCATCAACAAACTGCACCATAATACGAAGCCCAGCAATATCCTGCAAATCCGTCGCTAAATTTTCAAAACGAATATCACGCAAGACCATCTTTTCCTTAATACTCTCAATAGACTTGACACGTCCTGTCACAAACTCGATGGGCGAGTGTTTATTTTGCTTACGAAATTGCTTGCGAATACTTCTCAGCTTGATTTTCAACTCACCAACTGTCTGGATATAAGGGTCCAAAAAGGGTTCCCAGTCCATGCCCATACACTCTCTCCTCTAAGCCCATGACAAAACCTTGTCAAATGAGCCAATTTCTTATAAAATAAACTTAACGTTTATTATACCATAAAATTTCCAAAGGACGTGAACTATGAACCATCTTGAGATAGAATTTAAAACGATGCTGACAAAAGACGAGTTTAATCGTCTCAAGGCGCAATTTTCACACGTAGCACCTGTCACACAAACCAACTACTACTTTGATACTGAAAACTTCGATATGAAAGCCCACCGCATGTCACTGCGTATCCGCACCATCTCAAACGCAGCCGAGCTGACCCTAAAAATCCCAAAGGACGTCGGCAACTGGGAATACAATATCGCTCTGCCTATTGATGAAGCTAAAGAGATGATTAAAACAGGACAATTGCCTGAAAATGACATCACAAAGCGTATCAAAGACCAAGGGGTTGACCCAAGTGCGCTAGCAGTTTTTGGCTATCTCACAACCACTAGACGAGAATGCCAAACGGCGATTGGGCTCATGGCTTTAGATGACAATCAGTACGCTGGCATTCGTGATTATGAGCTTGAGCTAGAAGTGCTTGACGCTAAAAAAGGTAAGGATGATTTTGACAACTTCTTAGCCGAGCAAAGTATCAATTTCAAATACGCTAAAAGCAAGGTTGCCAGATTCAGTGCCACACTGAGAAACCAAAAGACAGATAAAAACAGCTAGAATTAGCTGTTTTTATCTGTCTTTTCTCGCTCTTAGCGCTGATAAAATGGATATGGTATCAATAACCTCCTGTAAGATAGCACCTAATAAAGCTGGGATAACACCAGTACTTGCTATCAACATCAATAAGAAACAAATACCAAGACCAATCCATACAGACTGTTTTGCAACAAGGAGCGTATCTTTTGAGATACCAACCAAGTCAGCCACTTTACTGAGGTCATCTTGGAGGATGACAACGTCCGCATTTTCACTAGCAGTTGTCGCACCGTGCGCTCCCATGGCAATGCCGACATCAGCTGCGACAAGCGCTGGAGCGTCATTGACCCCATCTCCTACCATGACTGTTGGGTGTTGGTCGCTTGGGGCGTCCTGCAGACGTTTGATTTTATCTTGGGGCAGACATTCTGCCTGCACTTGTGTGATACCAACTTCCTTGGCGACTTTTTCAGCGACAGCTTTTTTATCCCCTGTCAGCATAAGCACATTTTGAATGCCATAATTTTTAAGACGCTCTATGGTTTCCTTAGACTCTGGGCGAATGGTATCCTTAAAGCCGATGTACCCTAGATAGTGGTCGTCTTTTGAGACATAGATAGCAGTCTCATGCGCCTGCAAGTCACTAGACAAGTCAGCCATCAAGCTCGCCTTTCCTGCTCGGACGAGGTGCCCATCAATCTGACTTTCCACTCCCATGGCCGTTAGTTCCTTGCTAGAGGTCAGTGGCAACAAGTCTATGCCTTCTTGTTTAGCGTAATCAACCAAAGAACGAGCCAAAATGTGTGTAGATTCTTGCTCGCTACTAGCTGCAATCTGCAAGAGTTCTTCTTTTGAGACACCAGTATTTGGGACAATTTTATCCACCATGAGCTGACCATTGGTGATTGTGCCTGTCTTGTCAAAGGCGATTAATTTTGCTTTTTCGAGCATTTCAAAGCTGGTTGCTGACTTGATGACAATACCAGAGCGGCTTGAGCGACTCATCCCTGCCACAAAGGCAATGGGCGCTGCTAAAATCAAGGGACAAGGTGAAGCAACTACCAAGACCTGCGCAAAACGCATGACGTCACCACTGATGTACCAAGCAAGCCCACCAATGACAAAGGCAGCAACGGTAAATGGCACTGCATAGCGGTCTGCCAGACGCACAAAGCGGGCAGGCTTTTGCTCTGGTTCCTTGATGAGATTGACCAAGACTTGATACTGACTGTCCTTAGCCAGACGACTTGCTTTTATCCTGATGGCATTGTCGCCATTTATCGAACCAGACAGCACTTCGTCGTTAATCGTTTTATCTACTAGGAGTGACTCGCCTGTCAGAGAGGATTCATTGACGCTGGTCTCTCCTTGCACCACCACACCGTCAATAGGGATGACCTCGTTTGGGTTTACTAAAATAATATCGCCAATCGCTACGTCATCAACAGGGACATCAACCCAGTCTTCTCCTTTTTTCAGGTGCGCTTCTTGAGGTGAATTGTCCAAAAGCTCTCGCAGTTCTCGACCAGCCTGACGGCTTGCGTACTCTTCCAAGCTCTCACCGCCTGTCAGCATGATTAAAATCATCAGACTCGCCCAGTAGTCACCGACTAAAAGCGTCGTCACAATAGCAACAATAGCTAAGAGGTCAACACCATACTGACCATGACGAAGCGTCTTAATCATATCAACCAACATGACAAATGCCATACACCAACCAGCAATAGCAACCAAAAGGTAAGCGATGTGAGGCTGGTCAAAGCCAAACTCCATAACAAGCGCAAAGACACCAATCAGTGCTGTGATGATAAATTTTCTAAATCGCATTTTAATTCCTCGTTTATGTTTTCTTATTTAGAATGGTACCAAATAAGAAAACATAAAGCAAGTAATTTGACGCTAGAGGGTGAATTTTCTCCTCTTTTTTGATAAAATGAAAGTATTACTTTTATAAGGTTTATAATTAAAGGAGGTTCCAAGAAATGGTCGAACAATATGCCGACAAACCTATCAAGTTATTTTCACTCACTTCCAACCTTCCAATTGCTGAGAAGATTTCTGAAGTCTCAGGAATCCCGCTTGGAAAGGGTTCTTGCCGTCAGTTCTCAGATGGCGAGATTATGATTAACATTGAGGAAACCGTTCGTGGGGATGATATTTACATCATCCAGTCGACTAGTTTTCCAGTCAATGACAATCTTTGGGAATTATTGATTATGATTGATGCGTGTAAGCGTGCTAGTGCCAACTCTGTCAATGTTGTCATCCCATACTTTGGCTATGCTAGACAGGATCGTATCGCTGCGTCTCGTGAGCCAATCACAGCAAAACTTGTTGCTAATATGCTAGTCAAAGCTGGTGTTGACCGCTTATTGACACTTGATCTGCACGCTGTTCAAGTACAAGGATTTTTCGACATCCCAGTTGATAATCTCTTTACTGTACCGCTTTTTGCTGAACACTACTCACGTCTTGGCTTTACTGGTGAGGATGTTGTCGTTGTTAGCCCTAAAAACTCAGGTATCAAGCGTGCCCGCAGTCTCGCTGAAGTTTTAGACGCACCGATTGCTATCATTGACTACGCTCAAGACGAC
The DNA here is from genome assembly GCF_011039275.1 of Streptococcus hyointestinalis. GTDB lineage: Bacteria > Bacillota > Bacilli > Lactobacillales > Streptococcaceae > Streptococcus > Streptococcus hyointestinalis_A. Next base: position 1,007,205 of record NZ_JAAKGB010000001.1, on the reverse strand, counting down.
GCTTCTCGTGAAGAGGGCTACATCATCGGTGAGGTCGAAGGTAAAAAAGCTATCATCATTGACGACATCTTAAATACTGGAAAAACATTTGCTGAAGCAGCGAAAATTTTAGAGCGTGGTGGCGCTACTGACATCTACGCTGTTGCTAGCCATGGTCTCTTTGCCGGCGGTGCTGCTGATGTCTTGGAAGCTTCTCCAATCAAAGACATCGTCGTTACAGACTCTGTTCTGACAAAAGAGCGTGTCCCAGAAAATGTGACCTACCTCTCTGCGGCTGACCTCATTGCAAAAGCAATCGTGCGCATCCACGAGCGCCGTCCGCTCAGCCCATTGTTTGCATACCAAAAAGACTGATTTAGGTCTTTAAGAAAGGATTTGACCACTATCACACACACACCAATCTACTTAGACAATGCTGCTACTACTGCTATGACACCCTCAGTCATTGAAGCGATGACTGAGTTGATGACGACAGACTTTGGCAACCCCTCTAGTATCCACAGTTTTGGACGACAGGCAAACCAAAGGCTACGCACTTATCGTCAAACCTTGGCGCAGACGCTTGATGTCCCAAGCCATGAAATCATCTTTACCTCTGGAGCTACAGAAAGTAATAACCACGCCATTAAAGGCTATGCTCTTGCTAACCAGGAGAAGGGAAAACACCTCATCACAACAGAGATTGAGCACCACTCTGTCCTACATACTATGGCGTATCTGGAGGAGCGCTTTGGATTTGAAGTGACCTATCTCAAGCCACAAAACGGTCAGATTACAGCTGATATGCTCAAAGAAGCGCTACGAGATGACACTATCCTAGTCAGTGTCATGTACGCTAACAATGAAACAGGGGACTTGCTTCCTATCGCTGAAATGGCAGAGGTGCTTCAAGACCATCAAGCTGTTTTTCACGTGGACGCTGTGCAGGCTTTTGGTAAGCTAGCGCTAAGACCGCATGAGTTGGGGATTGATTTTCTTTCTGCTTCTGCGCATAAATTTCATGGACCAAAAGGTGTCGGTATTTTATTTGCTAAGGCACATCACATGGATAGCCTTCTTCACGGTGGTGAGCAAGAGGAAAAGCGCCGAGCTAGCACTGAAAATATGGTAGGCATTGCCGGTATGGCACAGGCAACGGCTGACGCTATGCTTCATTTGGATGAAAACTACCGCAAGGTAGAACAACTCAAAGAAACTTTCCTAGCAGATCTAGACGGTGTGGACTACTACATCAACGGTAGCGACACAAGAATGCCGCATGTCTTAAATATTGGGTTCCCCAGTCAATCAAACAGTGTGCTCTTGACACTGCTTGATTTGAAAGGCTTTGCTGTCTCCACTGGCTCTGCTTGTACAGCTGGGACGGTTGAGCCTAGTCATGTCCTAACCAGCTATTATGGTAGCAACTCTAAGCGTTTGGCGGAGTCTATTCGTATAAGCTTTTCAGACCTCAACACCCTAGAGGAGGTCACACTTCTTGCCCAAGCTTTAAAAGAAATCATAGGGAGATAACCATGGCTTTTGAAACTGAAATTCATCTGGCTGATTGCCCGTTTATCTACACTATCAGCCCAAACATCAAAAAATATACACTACGTGATACGACCTTTGTGCAAAATAAAGTCGGCAATTTTGAATTAACACGACTGCTTGAGGAAGTGCCCAATTCTGGTGACGGCTTTCCTCTTAAAATCACGATTAACAAAGATTTAACAGCTTTTAAACTTGTCATTACAGACAAGTCGGGGCTTCGCTTGGTCAATATTTTCAAAAATAAAGACCTCAAAATTTTGCAAGACAAGTTCTACTTTTTAATGGATAGCCTGGTAGAGCGTGATGTCTTTACCAAAAGAGAGGCTTAATAACACGAAAAAATCTTATGCCAACATAAGATTTTTTTAGATAAAAGGCTCCATTTGTTGCTATTTTCACAAACTTTTTGATACAATAAAAGAGATGACACTTATCAACTATAGTAAATTCCTTACATCTAGGAGGTGTTGTTTCATGACTATTGATAAGTCTATTCCTAAGGCAACGGCAAAACGCCTGCCACTTTATTACAGGATTTTTAAACGGTTTAACACCAACAATTTTGAAAAAGCCAGCTCAAAACAGATTGCAGACGCTATTGGGATCGACTCAGCGACGGTGCGTCGTGACTTTTCCTATTTTGGTGAGCTGGGGCGTCGTGGATTTGGCTATGATGTGAAAAAACTCATGAATTTTTTTGCCGATATTCTAAACGACCACTCAACGACCAATGTTATGCTGGTGGGGTGTGGTAATATCGGACGAGCGCTTCTACACTACCGCTTTCATGACCGCAATAAAATGCAAATCACGCTCGCTTTTGACCGTGATGATAATAGCCTAGTCGGCACTAAAACCGAAGATGGCATTCCTATCTATGGGATTTCAACCATAAAAGAGCACTTAAAAGACCAGTAGATCGAAACAGCGATTTTGACCGTTCCTAGCTTGCAGGCTCAGGAAGTTGCTGATATTCTCGTTGACGCTGGTATCAAAGGCATTTTGAGCTTTTCACCTGTTCACCTCAATGTGCCAAAAGATGTGATTGTCCAGTATGTAGATTTGACGAGTGAGTTGCAGACCTTACTGTACTTTATGAGTCAAGCCCATGATCAGACAAGCTAGCAAAAACAACTTAGAGAAAGGAGAGAACATGGTAAAACCAATTATTGGGATTATGGGAAACCAACGCATTAAAAAAGACATCAACCTCCCGTGGTCATATGCCCCAACGGGCTTTGTCAAGGGGGTACAACGAGCTGGAGGGCTACCACTTATCCTGCCAATCAGTAGCGAAGAAGACGCTAAAACCTACGTCTCTATGGTGGACAAGGTCTTGTTGATTGGTGGGCAAAATGTCGAGCCTAAATTTTATCAAGAAGAACGTCACGCTAGTGAAAACGATTTCTTTCTTGAACGTGATGTCTTTGAGCTAGCTGTCATCAAGGAAGCTATCAAGCAGAAAAAGCCCATATTTGGTGTTTGCCGTGGACTGCAGCTGATGAATGTGGCACTTGGTGGTACGCTGAACCAAGACATCAAGGGGCATTGGCAAAGTGAAGAAGGCAATGTCAGAACGCACCCTGTCGTCATCAAAAACGATTGCATTCTCTCAAAAATCTACGGTGCACATGCACAGATCAACTCTTTTCACCGTCAAAGTATCAAAACAATGGCAGAGTCTCTAAAACCTATCGCCTTTGACCCCGATACAGGGATTGTTGAGGCGGCGGTTTCGGTGGATAAAACCATCACCTTTTTAGGCGTTCAATGGCACCCAGAATTGCTCATTGATGATAGTGCCAAGGATATGGCGCTCTTTGACTACTTTGTCAATGAACTCTAATCGCAAAGCACCTCTCCTTCTTCTCGAAAACTGTAATACTCTTTTTGTCCGACAATGATATGATCCAAGCAGACAATGCCAATCATCTGGCAGGCTGCTTGGATTTTTTCAGTGAACTTTTTATCATTTTGACTTGGTGTGGCACTGCCTGAGGGATGATTGTGCACGATGATGAGACTCGTTGCCATATTTTTACAGGCATAATAGAGAATCTCACGAGGTTCAGCGACCGAACGTCGCACCGTTCCGATGAAAATCGTCTTTTGCTCGATGATACGATTTTGCGTGTCCAAATAGAGAGCAATCAAGTGCTCTTGCTTGCTATCAGAGAGCTCTAGCATCATACGGCGTGCCAACTGCTGGCTGCTTAAAATCTGGTCTGCACGCTTATACTCAGAATCTTGGATACGCCTTGCCAGCTCAATCATGGCTTTTAGCTCGAGAGACTTGACCTTGCCGATTCCTTTGATTTGCTGCAATTCTTGTAAAGACAAGTGTTTAAAATCAGCTAGAGAGGTCATCTGGTTGATGATTTGCATTGAAATGTCAAGGACAGGCATTTCCTTGGTACCAGTTCTTAAAAGGATTGCTAATAACTCGTGATTGCTTAATTTGTCAGCTCCTAGAGCCTGCAGGCGTTCTCTTGGGCGTAATTGCTCAGCTTGATTCTGGATTTCATACATATTAAAAATACCTCCACTCATCCTATCCGTAAAAGGACAGGTAAGTGAAGGTATTTCTTATTCGTCAATAATTTCAGATGGTATCTTTTGGTCAGGGTTGTCTAAATCCACTGACTGGCGCTTTGCCACTTGGTCTTTGATGATTTGATAGATACTAGCTGCAATAGGAACAGCCATAAGCATTCCCAGAAAACCATAGAGGCTTCCACCGATGGTAATAGCCACCAAGACCCACATTCCAGGAAGTCCAATCGAGCCACCAACGACACGAGGGTAGATGAGATTACCCTCAAACTGCTGCAGGATAATCATAAAGATAACAAAGGCAACCGCCTGAGGGACAGACTGGGTAACGATAAGGAAAAAGCCAATCGTCACACCTATGTATGCCCCAATCACAGGGATAAGGGCTGTAAAAGCGACCAAAACGCCAATCGTGCTAGCATAAGGAAAACTTAGTATCATCATACCAATAGCAGTCAAGGTCCCTAAAATCATGGCTTCTAGCGTTTGACCCACGATGAAACCGTGAAAACGTTTGTGCAAAATCCCAATGACATAGTGCATTTTTTTGGCATACTTACCTGCAAAGGTATCAATCAAGAGATTAAACTGACGTCCAAGTTTTTCCTTGTTGCCCAGAACGTAAAAAGAAAAAATCACGCTCATAAAGACATTGATAAAGGTCTGTGCGATAGAGGTCACAGAGGTCATGAGTGACATCAAGGCTGTCAGCACTTGTTTTAAAATCTGTTGCCCAAAGTTTGTGACTTGTGAGACAATTTCCTTGTCTGAGCCGACATAGTTAATCACTCTTGCAATATGCGGATTTTGATTGATTTCTTTGATGAGCTTTGTGATGATGGAGGGATCGATATTCATCAGCGAGCTGATACTTGCGATAAGGTCTGGCAGGATAATCGAAAAGAGCCAGATAATGACAACCACAAAGGTCGTATAGGCAAAAATCATCGACAGCGGACGCTTGAGCCCTTTCATAAAGGCAACGTTCTTAAACAGCCAGTCATAGCCTATCTCGTAAAGAGACATGACGATATTGACCACATAAGCCACTGCTGCTCCAATTAAGAATGGCTGCGCTGCTTTAAAAACAGTGCTTACAATAGAGGCTGCTGCATCCCAATAATTTAAAACAGCCAAAAAGAGTATAAACAAAGCAAGTAAATAGTAAACTTGTTTTTTTCCAAAACGCATAATTTTTTCAATACCTCAATTATAATGTTGTAGACAAATGTCTCACATGGTGATAATAGTGCTTATACAAAGCAGCATAGCGCCCTCTGTAGCTGTCCTTCCACGGCTTATCACGACCACAAAAATGCAAAAAAACAGTGTGCTCAATCACCCAGTTTAAGTCCCATTCCCCAAAACTCCTAGCATAGTAGAGTGTGTTGTAGCGTGCGTCATAGTTGTAGATACTATCTGGGACAAGCTCCACCAAGTGCCCATACAGCGCATTTAAAATATCCTGATCAGGCAGCAACAAGAGCGCTCCTTTTTTCTGGATATAATCTAAAATGGCAGAGCGTTTGACCGTTTTTCGGATTTCAGTGAGATTCATCAGCAAAACGCCAGTGTTGTAATAGCAGTCTGTCTCAAAATTTTGCAAGCGCAGCTTATTGACAAGCTCTGGGATGTTGCTATCTGCGGTATGGCTACTAGCAGCGTAGCATTTGCCGGACAAATCCATCTCGTAAAATGGCACAATGTCGTTAAGACACAAGATATCAGCATCCACATACAGGATACGCTCTAGATCTGCTGGCAAAAACTCGTGTGCGAGCAGACGGTAGTAAATCGTCTCTGGATAGCGGTCTGTCGTTGGCGCATCCTTAAAAGCATCATCTCCCATGACAACAGGGTGATAAGACACACCCAACTGCTCACAAAAAAGGGCAATCGTCTCATTTTGCGCTAGGGGTTGCTTTTGCATGACATAGACATCAAACGACGCCTTAGAACTATTGGTCACAATGGAATACAACGTCACCATAAACTGCTCAACGTAGTGGTCATCAATAGCAAATAACAAATGAATCGAAGAGTTCACAGGCTCAATCCTCTCTAAAAGTACATCTGTTACAATTATACACGATTTTACACAAAAATGCCCCCTTTATCAGCAAATAGGCAAAGAAATCTGTAGTTTTAGAAAAAGACGCAACTAAGTCATTATAAAAAGGCAAACAATACTTAGATTTGTTTACCTTTACTTTAAGTATCTTTGATACTAATGCTTATTTTTAAATCTCTCCAGCTGCTGACCGAGGTAAGACAGACTTAGTTTGACCTGACGTTCCTGAGTCTGACGGTCGACAGCAATGAGACCAAAGGTCATGGAGTAGCCCTTTTGCCACTCAAAGTTATCCAACAAAGACCAGTAAAGATAGCCTAAAATCGGAAGACCGTCCTCTCTACACCGAGCGAGTCCAGTCAAAGCTTGATCGATGAAGGAAATGCGCTGTTCATCATCTGCTGTTGCTATCCCATTTTCTGTCACCAAAAGGGGAATTGAGAGTTGACTTGCGACACGACGTAGGACATGCTCTAGTGCTTGGGGATAGACCTCGTAGCCCATCTGAGTCAAGGGAAGGTCTCCTGATGGTGACATAGTGCCCTGACTATTCACGACCTTACGAGTATAGTTTTGCACACCTAGAAAATCGTCCTCTTCTAGAACAGGCAGGTAGTGGGAAAATTCCTTGTCCCAAGCCTGCTCAGCAAGTGTTTCACCACCTAGTGAGGCTTGAAAATCATGCAGAGAGAGGGTCAAGCCTACTTGCATGTCAGGTCTCAAGGACTTGATAGCTCTTCTAGCCTTGATATGAGCCTGCATGATGATAGTATCTCCCTTCTCTGTCCTTGGCGAGAGGAAAAAAGCCGGTGTCTCTGCTCCAAAAGCAGCCTGGTAGTCCTTTCGCAGCAAGAGCATTTGTTCAGAAAAACGGGAGACCGTGTTGATCCCTACTTGGACACTGCTCGCTGTTCCTTTCAGTCGCTCCGCAATCATGTCTGCCAGTTGTAGGCCCATATTGGCCTCATTGATAGTGCAGATGTAGCTCAGCTGGTCACCCAGTTCAGTCACAATCAGGCTAGCATAGGCCGCAAACCAATCTGCTACCGCTGGATTTTCCCAACCGCCCTGCTCAATCACCCATTTGGGAGAGGAAAAATGGTGAAGGGTCACGATCGGCGTCAGACCTAGCTCATGACAGTAGGTTAATTTTTCACGGTAATGCGCCAACTCGCCCTGATCAATCTGCCCCTGAGCCGGCTCGAGCCTCGCCCACTCGATGGTAAAGCGATAAGCATTAAGCCCAGCCTGCTTGAGGAGCTTCAAGTCCTCTTTGTAGAGATGATAATGGTCAAGCGCCTGTCCTGACGGTTCCGCAAAGGTCGTGTGGGGCAGGTGCTCCGCCGCCCAAGTGTCGCTACGGTCATTATTTCCCTCTACCTGATGAGCAGAAGTTGCCGCTCCTAGTAAAAATTTGGTCATGTATGAGCCTCCTCTAAGCTCTTGCCATTGCTAGCAATCACAGCCTGATACCAGGCAAACGACTTCTTTTTCAGACGTTTTTGGCTACCTTGACCGTAATCGTCCTGATCCACATAGACCAGACCGTAGCGTTTAGACATCTCGCTCGTGCTGGCACTGATCAGGTCAATCCACCCCCATAAGGTATAGCCCAGTACAGGAACCCTTTCATCCAAGGCCTTGCCAAGCTCTCTCAAATGAGCTGATAGGTAGGCGATCCGATAGGTGTCCTCAATCTCTCCATCAGCACTCACGGTGTCACGCGCACCCAGACCATTTTCAAGGACAAAAAGCGGAATTCCGTAGCGATCATAGAGCTTATGAAGGGTCACTCGCAAGCCAACCGGATCAATCTGCCAGCCCCATTCACTGGTTTTTAGATAAGGATTTTTCTTGGTGTAACCTAGATTGCCTGCAGTTTTTTCAGTTGTCTTATCTGTGCCAGATAAGCCTGACATATAATAGCTAAAGCCTAAAAAATCAACGCATCCCTCTTTCAAAATGGCTACGTCTTCTGGAGCTAGGACAGGAGTTAAGCCTGTCTCAGCCCAAGTCTGCAAGAGGTAGTTGGGATAGCTCCCCTTGACCATGACATCCGCATAAGCGAAGTTCTTTTGGTCATTCTGGATAGTCAAAAGACTATCCTCTGGTGCACAAGTCTCTGGGTAGGACTCAAAGCGTGCAATCATGCCGCCGATCTTGGCATCTGGAATGATCCGATGACAAGCCGCAACAGCTAGGCTACTTGCCAGCAATTGATGGTGGGCTGCTTGGTGCTTAGCCGCCTCCAAATCAGCCACCTGATCGGCCAGCATACCGCCGCTAATAAAGGGCGTCAGGGAAATGATATTGAACTCGTTAAAGGTCACCCAGTATTTAACCTTGTCCTTGTAACGTTCAAAGAGCAGGCTGGCATAGCGAACAAAATCATCTACCGTTTTACGAGACAGCCAGCCATTTTGCTTGAGCGTCAAAGCCAGCGGAAAGTCATAATGAGAAAGAGTAATCAAAGGAGCAATACCGTAGCTAAGACAAGTATCAATCACTTGGTCATAAAAGGCCAAGCCTGCCTCGTTGGGGATGGGATCATCTCCATTCGGAAAGATCCGACTCCAAGAGATGGACATACGATAGACAGTAAAGCCCAATTCTGCCATCAGGGCGATGTCTTCCTCATAATGGTGGTAAAAATCAATGCCTATTCGTTTGGGATAAAAGCCTGTTTGATCTTCCATAGCCGCTTTCACCTCAGCTCGTGTCATAGCCTTGAGCATGGATTGGCGTGGGTCTGTGATCTTTTCATGATAGGGGAAAACATCTGCTGTACTCATGCCGCGACCGTCTCGGTCAAAGGCACCTTCAATCTGGCTGGCAGAAGTCGCTCCGCCCCATAGAAATGTATCTGGAAATGGCATTTTTCTCCTCCTTCTACTGAGTCTAAGCTGCCTCACGAGCAGCTTCTAGTTTGAGTTCGTCCTTGTCCAAACTCTTCAAAAATGGATAATAGATGGCGATAGACAAGGCTGCAAAGACTAACTGAAAGAGTGCTACTCGCCAGCCACCTTGCAAGAACCCTTGCACAGCAATAGGCATGCCAGATGGCAGACCGACCCCAATCAAACGTGGCAAGACCCCAATAACCGTTAGAAAATATGCTGTTATTAGAGAAATAATCGGTGCAAAAACATGCGGAATCAAGAGTTTCAAGTTCATAATGATAGGTGTTCCGAAAATCAGAGGCTCGGTAATCCCAAAGATACTCGGTACAACCGCCAATTTTCCTAAGGTCTTGTAACGCTGGCTGTGCGCCAAAAGCATAGCAATAGCCAGCCCTAAGCCCCAACCAGAAAAAGAGTAAGTCGTATAGAAAGCAAGACCTGTAATATTTGGTAGCTGACTAACTCCTTCATTAAAAGCCGTCAGATTAGCTAAATCAGCAGGACGCCAAGCAATCGCCGCTAGAGGAATAACTACCATAGGACCGTGGATACCAAGAACCCAAAGGATTTGAGCAATAAAGGTCATCAGCAAGATAGCCCAGATGTTAGAGCCCACGCTTTGTAAAGGCAGCTGCAAAAGAGAATAAATGGTTTGATGAAAAGAACCAAAAGGCGTCAAACTGAATAAATAAGACAAAACTGCAAAACCACTAACAATAATCAAGCCTGGGATAATACTAGCAAAACTAGATGAAATCACAGGGGGCACTGAATCTGGCAACTTGATGGTCCAACCTCTTTCCTTGATAAAGACAAAAGCCATCCCAACTACAAAACCAACTATCATAGCACTAAAGAGTCCTTGTGCTCCCAGACAGTTTGTTGGCAAAAAATGACTGGTCATTCCGTAGCTATTGGTCTCTGTCTTGAAAGGCGTAATGGCTAAAAATGAAGCTATAGCCACCAGCCCTGCCATGGCACCGCTCTGTTTTTTCTGAATAGCATAGTGATACGCCATCCCAAATACGGTATAGAGTGCAAAAAAGTTGATAGTCACCAAAATAATGGTATCTAAAATCGCTTTAATTCCGATCGTAGCTAAAAAGTCCTGAAATCCCCCGATCTGAATACTGAGCAAAATAGTTGCAAAAGATCCTGCCATAATCGCTGGCATAGATACCATCAGCCCTGCTGTGATTGTCTTGACAAAAGTACTATTTTGCACCTTGCTTGCCCAAGGATCAATCTTTTGTTTCCATACTTCAAACTTATTCATGCTATTTTGCCTCCTCAATGAGTGCTAGTCCATCTTTTAAAATTTTTTCTCCATTTAACATGCCATAGTCCATCAGATCGATGACAGCAATTGGAAAACCTGCGTCACGATAGCGTTCTTGTAAAGGTGCTAACAAATGACCAATCTGTGGTCCTAGGAGGAGCAAATCAACTGTCTCTCCCTGTTCCTCAAAAGCAGTCTCTGATTGTGCTGCAATATCAGCTTTCAAACCTAGCTGGTCTGCTGCTTCCCTCATTTTTTGTACTACCATAGAAGTTGACATGCCCATGGCACAAATCAAGCGAATTTTAATCATTTTTTATTCCTCCTTGTTTTACAATGTCAATCAGTTCTACCGCCAAATCACGCACCGTCATTGCGTTCATCAGATGATCCTGTGCGTGCACCATCAACAGACTCACCTTACTACTCTCTTCCTCTAGGATTTCTTGCTGAATCAAATCCGTCTGTATCCGATGAGCTTGAAGCAGTGCTTGGTTACACTCAGCTATGAGGGTATCCGCCTGTTCAAAATCATGACTTTTTGCACTGCGAATCGCCTGAATAGCTTTACTTCTAGCATCGCCACCATGAACAATCAGTGCCATGATTGCTTGTTCTTGTTGCTTGTCTTTTTTCATTTTGTAAGCGCCTCCTTTACACTCTTTATTGTAGGATAAGACTCAAAAAGTCTCCAACCAAAAAAATACCGTAATCAAAACGGTAGTCTTGAAAACGGTATCTTTTATGATTTAATTTGAGATTAAAGTGATAAAATTTGAAAACGTAGGCTGACGCTTGAGAGCTGTAATCTTGTCTTTATTAAAGAGAAAGCTACTCGTCTTACGGTAAAATAATTCTAAATCAGGTTGATTACCTTTTTTTAAATGGACCAGAATGACCAAGCTAACTTTATAATCATGCCAAAGAATCGGCTTATCCAATAAACCCACTTCTACAAAATTGCGTTCAAAAAGTGGCTGCTCAGGATGGGGTGTTGCAGCTAAACCCGAAATATCAGTAGCTACACGCTCTTCCCGACGCAAAACAGATTGATAAAAATCCGATTTTTCACTATCTGTCAAATCCAGTTTATCAATTAACATTTTGATAGCTGTTTCTTTATCCTTAACAGTCAAATGTGGAAAGAAATAATCTTCTTGGTAAAAAGCAGTTAACGCAGCTTGGTTGTTATTAAAAAACAATTGTTTGTATTTTGCTAGCTCTTCGTCTGTCATAACCAGAGGCGTCTCAATAACCTCGACAGGCACCTGTTCGGTCAAGGGAACAGGTGAAAAAATGACATCAATTTGTTGAACGTCAAACGGAAAATCCGCTAAATTCTCAGTCGTCGTTTCGTAAATATGGTTTAGTTGAGTTCCAAAATAATGTTCAAACTGCATGCGATAAAATTGACGGCTTGAACTAGCCTGTGGGCTAATGAGCAGGATATTTTTACTTATTGTTTGACCATAGTCCACTGCTGATGAAAAAATCATAGCAAGAAAGCCTATTTCATCATCTGGAATTTGTTTTTCAAAGTAAGCTTCCAGCACCTCGGCTGCCGTTTTGGCTATCATATAAGAAAACGAATAGTTCTGCTTCAGTTGATAAACCATCGGGTGCTGACTATAAATATCATATTTGATACGAAGCGTCATGGCAAAGAGGTGAAGAAAAAGTTGTTTTTGAAGAGTAGCATTATGAGATAAATCTAGCGAGAATTCTTGCCTAATCTTGTCAAAAATACGTTCAATTTGCAAATTGAGACCATCTACGATAATGGGATGTAAGTGCGCATGTTCTAAGGCATAAGAGGATAACTTTGTCATCAAACTTATCGCTAAAATGCGACCATCAGCCTCCGTTAAAAGTGACTCAAATTGACCATTGATTCGCTGAACTATCACTTGTCCTAACTGAGCAAACTCTGGAGTTAAAACAAAGTCAATAGCCTTCCTGTCTAAGGTCACCTGTTTTTCTTTTTTACACCTCAAAAGAGCGATTTCTAATTACTGTAAAATAGGTAGCAGACTGCTATGAGACATATTTAGTTGTGCCTGAGCTAGTTGTTCTGACACGATTTTTTCTAAATTTTCTCTTTCACTCTGACTGAGTTGATCAGGAAGTAAAGTTGATAGCGTTTGCCAGCTAGTCTGCAAACAAACACGTTTCTTATACTCAGATCCAGCCACTATCAGACCTCGACTCGGTAAACGCTCTAAACTTAACTGAAAATGAGATAAATAAATGTCAACAGCCTTTAAATCTTCAGTTAAGGTGTTTAAGGAAACATAAACCAAATCCATCAACGTTTCCTTAGTGGTAACGTCCAATATAATAAGATACTGGATAATTTTAGCAACTCGTTCTTGAGCAGAGTAGTGAGCAGTTTCGTTACACTCTCTCCCTGACTGCGTTAAAAATGTTTGATAAGCCGCACTAAAAGATGAAGACCTTTGCCTTGTTTAGAAATAATCTGAGTCCCCAAAGGTTCTAAATCATCATTAAGTTCAGCTACATATTTGCGCACAGTTTTTTCGCTCTTCCCAACCAACTGTGCAATGACTTTTGTAGGAATAAAACGCTCTCCTAATAATTGAAGAATCGTTAATTTTACCTTATTCATATGAACCTCCAATAATAACTCTATTGTTATTTTACCACATTCTGTAGCAGCTCTAAAATGTCGGGACAAAAGTAATCTGTTTTGAATGGAACTGAATTAAACTTTGAATAATGTTGTGTACTCCCACTTCAATCCATTTTTGTCAATATTTGATTATCAAAGTCAATGGTGCTCTCTTCTGGATGCTTCTCAAAGAGAAGGTAGGCGTTTATCATCAAGAGGGGGATGAGGACGGTATAGAGCGCATACTCGCCGATGATTTGCGTAAGCAGTGCTGCTGCAAAGGCGCCTAGGCAAAAGGTCAAGAGGACCCAAGCAATGTGTAAGCCTTTTGAGATGGCTTTGCGGTCCTTTTGGAGAAAGCCTGTTGTGAGCTGCTGGGAGATACGCTTGATGTTTCCAATCATCATGATATTGGCGTAAGCCTGCCCCCGCACACGCTTAAAGGTATCTAGCTGCATGGCTGCACAAAAGGACAGACCTGAGATGGTCGCATTGTGCCCTACAAATGGCGAATAAACAGCTACAATAGCAACACCAATCGTTATCAAGCAACTACTGACAAAGTGCCAATGGTAGCCTTTTTGCCGAACCAAGGGCTCTAAAAAGACATTAACCGACTGCCCCAGAGCAAAAAAGAGCACCGGCACAAGATAAGTCAGCGATAAAAAGACATGCCCATCTGCCAAATGCACCATCATGTTGATGAGATTTCCCGTCTGGAGACCTGCAAAGCGCTGATTTTGCGTGGTGAAGGTGTAAGCGTCTAAAAAGCCACTGACAAAGGTTAAGAGCGCCGCAAACCGCAGACGCTCAAAGATACGAAATGTTTGTTTTTCCAAGAAATCTGACTCCTCTAAAAAATCACTACCTTTTTATTGTACCGATTATCTAGTAAAATTTCAAGACCTGTTTTATTTGGTTAGTGTGACCACAAGGACGATAAAAACGAGAAGCGCTAAAGCAAAGCAGAGCCACATAACTCCAGCCAACTGTGCTGAAAAGGACAGCAGAGCTCCTGTCAGCATAAAGGTCAAAAAGAGCAGAGCTAGTACAAAGCGATTAGCGACATTTTTTAGGGTCTTGATACGATTAGAGTAATCATAGAAATCATGATTGACGAGGATACGTCCATTTAGGATTTGCTCTAGGAGCTGATTGAGGCGTCTTGGGACATTTTTGCCGTTTTTAAGCAGGTAAAAGAGCTCAATCAGCAGCGTTTCTTTATTAAGCGACTGCTTGAGCATGTCTGGACCCATATTTTGCAAAAAGTAGTTTTTAGCAAGGGTCATAAGATCCACATCTGGCGCCAAGGTCTGAAAAATCCCCTCGACCTGCAGCGCAGCTTTTTCCAAAATGGTAATCTGAGCCGACGCTTTCAAGCGATTGCGGACAAAAATGGACACCAAATCCTCCAGCAAATCCGTAATAGACAGCTTGCCCAGGTCGAGATTGCCATACTTTGCCAACATCCGCTCGATGTCATGGCTGAGCTCTACTTTGTTGAGGGAGGTGTCAAAGTCCGTCATAGCCAGCACAGCCCGTGTCATGCCGTCCACATCTTGCGCTGTAAAACCATAGAGAATATCGTTTAGCGCCGAGCGCATGCCCTCCTCAAGCTGCCCCATAATCCCAAAGTCAATAAAGTAAATCTTGTTGTTACTGATGATGAGATTGCCAGGGTGCGGGTCGCCATGAAAATAACCATCCTTAAAGACCTGCTTGATAAAACTCAGCATGAGCTTACGCCCAATATCCTCCAAATCATAGCCAGCAAGCAAAAGCTGGTCATAGTGATTGATAGGAATGCCCTCGATATACTCCTCGACAATCAAGCGCTCCGTCGTGTAGCTATTATAAACCTTAGGCACGCCAACACAGCGAACCGAACGATTAGTCTCTTTAAAGCGTATCATAGCTTGCGCTTCGTGACGAAAATCAATCTCATACAAGAGCGACGCTTTTAGTTGCAAGAGCACTTCGGTCAAGTCCACCATAGGAATGAAATGCTTTGGAATACGGCGTGACAGCTTGATGAGGAGATTGAGATCCTCTTGGACGATTTCTGCTAAGTGTGGGCGCTGGATTTTGAGGACAACCTGCTGACCAGATTTTAAAGTAGCAAGATGTGTCTGGGCAACGGAACCGCTCGCCAAAGGCTCGCTCTTAATCTCCTCAAAAACGTCCGCTATGGGCTGAGTAAGCTCTGCTTGAATAGCAGACATGACCACATCTGTCTCTAGCGGCAGGACATTATTTTGCAGTTTGCTAAGTTCAGTGATGTAGGCTTCTGGCAAAAGGTCATCACGTGTAGAGAGGATTTGCCCAATCTTGACAAAGCTAGGTCCCAGCTGTTCAAAGGCAAGACGCAGTTTTTGCGGAGCTTCTTTATCCTCATCTGCTTTTCGTCTGTCCTTTAAGCTGGTTAGCCCGACAGAGGAGAAGGCTCCGACAATTTCTCTAAGGCGCTTGGTTGACATAGGCGCTCTTAGTCTTTAGTGTCGTCTTTTGAGAGAAGACGGTCTAACTTCGCTTCAAGGCGTGCGAGGTCTTCTTTTGTGGCGTATTGGTAAGGCTCTGCCTTTGCCTTGACCTCGTCGATGACAGCCTGCGCTTCCACTTCACCTTTACGCTTTAACTCTTGTTGCAGTTCTTTGCCCTCGTCCATGCTGATACGCCCTTTGTCGACCAGTTCTTTGACAAAAGCATCCGCTTTTTCAAGTGTCATTGAGGTTAAGCCAATACCAGCTAACAATACTTTTTTGAGTTCTTCCATACTATTGCCTCTTTTCTAATGTTTCTTTTACTCTTATTGTAACACTTTTCTAACGAATAGCAAGATTTTTGAGATTGCCAAAAACAGCTAGTAAGACTAGCTGTTTTCTCAGTCATAAAGCTTAACTTCTTGATGGATAGGGTCAATAGAGCGCTTCAAATGAAATTGTCCTTCTTCAAAAATAAGCTCTTGAATGGCACAATTGCTAAAAAATGGGCGATCAGCCGTTGAAAAATCACGAAAGGTTTGCAAAAAGCGAAAGCAAGCGCCACCGTGACTGACCGCAAGAGCCGTCTCATTTTCTGCCAAGTCTGTCATGACGTCCGTCAAGGTCGCAAGCATACGACAGCTAACCTCATCCGCACTCTCACCACTATAAGCAACAAACTCTGTGCTGTAGGGAACCTTGGGATTGAGCCGCTCACTCTCTCCCTCGAACAAACCAAAATTCCACTCCTTGAGTCCCTTCAATCGCTGATAGTCTTGTGACGTCACGATTTCTAGCGTGTCACAAGCCCGCTCTTGCGTTGAAGCTTAGGCTTTGTCAAAGCAAATGCCTTCCCTTTCAAAAAAGTCACGTGCTCGCTTTGCTTCGCTCTTTCCTGCTTCTGTCAAAGGGGAATCACACCAGCCTTGAATCTTGCCAAGAGAGTTGAAGAGCGTCTGACCGTGTCGCATAAGATAAAGTGTTTTCATGCTTATGCCTCATACAGAGCTTCGCCATTGCTTGCGATGACTTTCTTGTACCAATCAAAGGATTTTTTCTTGTAGCGTGCTAGGCTACCTGTGCCGTCATCATTGCGGTCAACATAGATAAAGCCGTAGCGCTTGCTGAGTTCTGCTGTTGACGCAGACACAAGGTCAATTGGTCCCCAAGTGGTGTAACCTAGAAGTTCGACGCCGTCTTTAAGCGCTTCATTAACCTGCACCAGATGTTTTTGCAGGTAATCAATACGGTAGTCATCCTCAACCGTTGGACCGTTCGGTCCTTCGACCAAGACGTCCTTAGCACCCAAGCCATTTTCAACGATAAAGAGCGGCAATTGATAGCGGTCATAAAAAGCATTTAGGACAAGACGCAGACCAATCGAGTCAATCTGCCAGCCCCACTCAGAGCTTTCTAGATAAGGATTGCTGATACCGCCCATGATATTGCCACGACCTGTGCTGTAGTCCTCTGGATTGTGCGCTTGCGCCACGCTCATGTAGTAAGAAAAGGAGATAAAGTCAACAGTGTTCTTCAAAAGCTCCTCATCCTCTGGCGCAAAGTCAATGGTAATGCCATTTTCCTTAAAGTAGCGCTTGATGTAGTTTGGATACTTGCCCCGCACGTGGATGTCTGAGAAGAGATAATTTTGATTTTCAAAATCACGCACTGCTAGCTGGTCAAGTGGATTTGCCGTCATGGCATAAGCTGGCATAGCAAGCACCATACAGCCAATCTTAAAGTCAGGATTGATACTGTGCCCAATCTTGGTAGCGAGTGCTGATGCGACCAGCTCATGGTGCACTGCTTGGTAGAGGTCTTGCTTGCTGAGTTTCTCTGGATCTGTCACGATACCACCTGACATGAAAGGTGCATGCAATACAGAGTTGATTTCATTGAACGTCAGCCAGTACTTAACCTTGTCCTTATAGCGAGTGAAAACAGTACGCACATAGCGCTCATAAAAGCCAATCAAGTCACGATTTGCCCAGCCGTTGTAAGCACGTGCTAGGTGCAGTGGCGTTTCGTAGTGAGACAGTGTCACGAGTGGCTCGATACCATATTTTGCCAACTCATCAAAGACCTTATCATAAAAGGCTAGCCCTGCTTCATTAGGCTGTTCATCGTCTCCGTTTGGGAAAATGCGTGACCAGGCAATCGACATGCGAAAGACCTTGAAGCCCATTTCTGCAAAGAGAGCGATGTCCTCCTTGTAACGGTGGTAAAAGTCAATACCCTCTAGTTTGAGATTATCTGGCGTTGGCTGGTCTGTGATGACTGGGCTAGAACTTCCTGGCATGGCAACGCCTCCTTTTGGCGTCACATCCTGCACGCTTAGCCCTTTGCCGTCACTGTTATAAGCCCCTTCAAATTGATTGGCAGCTGTTGCACCACCCCATAAAAAATCTTTTGGAAATGCTGATTGTGTCATGATTGTCTCCCTCTTGTTTTAGTATTTAAATACTTTTAGTCTAAATCTCTTCCGTTAGACGCAATGACTTTCTTGTACCAATAGAATGAATCTTTCGGTGTACGTTTAAGGCTACCCTGTCCCTTGTCATCCACATCAACGTAGATAAAACCGTAGCGCTTTCTGATTTCACCAGTCCCAGCGGATACAAGGTCAATACAACCCCAAGTCGTGTAACCACGCAAGTCTACACCGTTTTCAATGGCTGCTGCCATAGCTTCAATATGCGGACGATAATAGTCAATGCGGTACTGGTCGTGAATGCTGCCGTCTTCCTCAACCGTGTCAAAAGCTCCTAAGCCATTTTCAACAACCATCAGCGGAAGCTCATAGCGGTCGTACATTTTTTCAAGATAGTATTGTAATCCTATCGGATCTAGCCCCCAGCCCCAGTCTGAATAGGTCAGATAAGGATTCTTAGCACCTGTTGAGAAATTACCTGACACCTGCTCTACACCTGTATGCGTTGTGACATTATTTGACATGTAGTAAGAAAAGGTGTACATATCAACAGTGCCTTCAGCTAAGTCTTTCTCATCCTGCTCAGTGATGTCTAGGCGCACATCGTGCTCTTTCCACAAACGCTTAGCAAAGGTTGGGTACTTGCCCTTGACCTGCACATCCCCACAGTAGTAAATGCCCTGCTCCCACTTGTGGCGATCTGCTAGAACGTCATGAGGGTCACAGGTCGCTGGGTAAAAGGTAATCCCACAAATCATATTACCGATTTGGAAGTTCGGATTAATCTCATGCCCAAGCTTAACAGCTCTTGCGCTAGCGACAAACTGATAATGTAGCTGCTGATAGCCTTCTTGGAAAGCCTTGTCATCTCCTTGTCCGCCAAACATATCCAAAAACATGACGGTGTTGTTGATTTCATTGAAGGTCAACCAATAGGTCACCAAGTCCTTATATTCCTTAAAAATCGTCTCAGCATAGTGCACATAAAAATCAATCAGCTTGCGATTGTTCCAACCACCATAGTGCTCTTCTAAGTAGAGCGGCGTGTCAAAGTGCCAGATAGACACCAAAGGCTCAATGCCATGCTTGTGACATTCTTCAAAGACACGACGGTAAAAGTCTAGCCCTTTTTGATTAGGCTCTTTCTCATCCCCATTTGGGAAAATGCGTGACCAAGAGATGGAGAGACGAAAGACTTTAAAACCCATCTCAGCTAAAAGAGCTATATCTTCCTTATAGTGATGGTAAAAGTCCACACCGAGGTGATTTGGATAGTATTCATCCTCCAAAACCGCATAGTGTGCACCCTCTGGGATGACACCGTTATGCCCCATGGCTGGTGCTTTTCCAGGATTGCCATCTTTGTCAATATAGGTCACATAGCGTGGACTGTCAACGCTACCGCCTGTTGTGACATCGGTCTTTGCCATGCCACGTCCGTCCTCGTTCCATGCGCCTTCGGCTTGATTGGCAGCAATTGCTCCGCCCCATAAAAAGTTTTTTGGAAATTGTCTTGTCATAATGTTTACCGCTTTCATTTTGTTGTCTTTATTATAGCGGTTTCAAACCTTACGGGCTTACACTATGATTAGAAAAACTGATACTATTCTACGATAAGCAAAAAAGCCAGTTCGATAAACTGACTTTTATTTGCTAAACAGATCCTGTTATCATGGCATAAAGGAAGAACAAGGCAAAGCCAAAGAGATAGATAAGCCCCACGATGGAGAGGACATTCAGCCATTTAGCGATACGGTGCTCTTTGTTATTCACCAAAATGTAGTTGAGGTAAGCAAAAAATGGTGTTGTGAGGAAAGAAGCAATCATGGCAAAGCGTAGCATAATAGCGACATTTCCTGAGAAGAAAAAGACAATGACAAGAGCTATCGCTGAAGTGAGCGTCATCCAGATGTTGAGATTTTTTTGCTTGGCTTCTTTTTCGCCTAGAAGCAAACGCAAGGTCTCGTTATTAGCTCGTGAATAGCAGTCGATAACCGTGATGACCGTACCAAAGATACATAAGAAAGCGATAAAGGCAATCAAGAGACGAGACCAATTGCCAAGGGCTTTAGCGTACATGCCAATAAACTGCTGGATGTAAGCAGCACTCGCCCCCTGCACCTTCTCACCAGATCCAAACTGGATGAGCGCTCCAAGCGCTAGGAAAATAAAGGCAAGAATAGCTGTGCCGATATAACCAACGTTAAAGTCAAACAAGCCGTCGTTATAAGACACCTTGACACTCTTTTGCTTTTCAACACTCCACATGGAGTTAATAGCTGAAATCTCGATAGGCGCAGGCATCCAGCCCATTAAAGAAACGATAAAAGGCAGAGCAGACAGTTGCCAAGGGCTAGGAGCGACAAAGTTTGGAGCATACTCTCTGTGTTGGAAAAGAGCGATGATAACCGCTAAACTTGTCGCCAGAGTCAAAGCTGTCATGACCCACTTAGACAGTCCGTCTATAAAGCGATAACCACCAATGAGCAACATCGCCCAAGTCACCACGATAATCATGGTCGTCAACTGCGAAATAGACAAGCCAAAACCATTTGGAAAGATATTATAGAGAATAGCTGCCGCTAGGATACTAACCGCTGCAGTATTGACCAGAGCAGAGAAGATATTCATCACAAAAAAGAGAACCAGATAGCCCTTTCCCTTTTCGCTGTAGCCCTCTATCAAGCTTTTTCCTGTCGTCAGCGTGTACTGCGTCCCAAATCGAAAGAAAGGATACTTAAACAAATTGATAAGTAAGATGATAATAGCCAACTGCCAGCCGTAAATAGCACCAGCTTGCGTTGAGGAGACGATGTGTGAGCCACCGACTGCTGCGGACGCCATGAGAATACCAGGTCCCATTGCCCGAAGACGGCTTTTCCACTTTGATTGACTATCTGTACTGTCCATAAATAAACCTCTTTTCCAAATTATCGTCAGATAATTCTGAATTTAATAGAATTGTATCAACTTATAGAATACTTGTCAATGCTTTCTGAAAATTGTATGTGGTAGAATTTTTTAGAATACACATCTCTGTATTCGGAAGGAGAACTTGTTACCGAGTTGTAATCAAAAAGACTGAACATTTTTTCTTGCTCAGTCTTGACAGTTTTGTCATTATCCCTTATCATTAAAGGTGACTGAGTAAGAAGGGCTGTTTCTTACTCGGTGGTGATACGGTGTAGGAGCTGTATCACCTTTTTTTATTCGTTTAAGTTGGTTTTATTATAACACACCAAAACACACGAATCAAGTGTTTTTTGTAGAAAAACAGCACAAAAAGACCTTATCTGAAAAGGCTTTCGTTATATAACTTTATATCTATCTTTTTATCTATAAATTAAGATTTCTTCCATATCTAAGTCGACCCACAGAACGAACTTCATGACTCTTTTCAATCTTATTCTGTTGTTGCTTAATCTTACCTGCGCTAAAGGCATCAAGGTCTACATATTGCTGATAATCCTCACGCCAAGAACCAAAGAAAAGCTCTTTGAGCTGTCCTTCATAGGCAAGAATGATCATTTTACTCATGGTTTCTGCACCTAATAATGTCCAGTACATGCCACGCTTTTTCATACGATAGGTGATTTTGCGATGTTGCGACTCCATCACGCCAATTCCTGCATGTGAAAAACCTCTGAGTTCTGCTGGTTTAGTGTAATGGAAGTTATTTAAGAGTTTCTGTTTGAACTGCTTGAAGCTCTCTTCTTCCTCTTCTGTTAAAATCAGTGATTCTGTCGTATCAAATACCGTGCGTAATTTGCCTTTATCATGCTGCTGAATCGCCTGAAAAGCCTTATCTAAGAGCTCTTCTGAATATGGTTTAAAGAAGTCTTTTAACCTCTTGTTAACATGATACTCATCCCAAAAGTGCTCATGGCGTTTTACTTTGAGAGCTTTAGCTATCTCCTTAAAGATATAGGGTGTGTAACCATGACCACCGTCTGAATTGGTAATAAGCATGGTATTATCGTCAATCTCAAAGTGATTGTAGAGATAGTCCAACACTTGCTCACGCGTCAGACGATTATCGAGAGAAACAAATTCTTTTTTCTCCTGCAGCTCAAAACGATTGCTCCCAATTTTTTGACTCCCCGTATGAATAACAAAATGGGATAAGTCAACATTGTGATTATCCAGTTCCTCCCCTCTCGCTTTAACCATCACGCCGTCTCCTTCAATGTAAATCACATCAACGTGCTTTTTCTCTATCTTGTGCTCCTCTTCGAAAAAACGATAGGCTTCTCGTTCTTCTAGTAAATCACGACAGAGTTTAACCGCTTTTACCACTGTAGGCTTTGTAATCACAATATGATAAACCATCTGAATCGTTTTAACGACTTTATCATAAGGCATCAGCGTTGATAACAAAGCAATTTGATACATAAATTCCCAAGAAAAACGGACATTTTTCTTTAGTCCCAACTTATCATCAACTGGCACCACCCATTTATCACCTTTTTTCCATCGCCGTCGCCTGAAAGTAAACTCCCCAAAAGTAAAGGCTACTGTCCGTTCCATAGAGTGAACACAAGTATAGCCTCTGGCTTTCATCACTGGAATCATCTGCTCGTCATATTTTGCCACAAACTCATGGAAATTCTCTGCATTTTGAGCCAATAGTTGCTCTTTCAACTCGTACTCATCCAAAATAGACATTCTCTTCCCCTTCCATATGAACTCACGTCATATTTTATAAAAGTTGAGCAGTCTTTTTCAAATTTCTTTTTATTTGGACATCAAAAAAGGTATTATCTCTAAAGATAACACCTTTTAGTTTACTATTTTCCTTGCTTCTTTCGCTCAGTATTAGTCTGCCTGTTTTCCACCAAGGCAAAAACAAACGGTAAGGAAACAAGTCCCCAAAAGCCCCAGACAATCATATCTGCGATAAAGGAAAAACCGCCAGTAAAATGAACACCTATTGCAACGAGTAAGATAGGGAGCACAAGAGCTGGTGCAAACCTCAGTCCCAACAAACCTATCACGAGTAAAAAGGACATCATTAAACCGATGGACTGATAAAAAACATACAGCGCTACTGCTGCAATCAGCCACCAAAATGTCTGAACGAGCTTTTTGATGGAAACAAAAATAATCATGGCTGTACTCCTTTAATATATGGAACCAATTTATCCGTCAAATATATACGATTTGGCTGATGACTTCCCATCTGAACTTCTTCTATTAAGCCGTATTGTTGTAACTTTTTCTTTAATGAAATAATGGTTCCTTTACTCTGATTAAGCAGTTCACATAAATCTTTGATTTTAAAGTGAACATACGTATTTCCATTGTCATCTTGACCTTTTTGGATAAAATCTGAAGGTTCTCTCAATCGATCTAACAAAAAAGAATAGACTAAGATTGCTTTATAATTGAGTTCCTTAAAGTCATCATTTTCAAAAAGAACTCTAGGAATATAGATTTGTTCGGAATCTGAAACAGACAGTGCAGGGTCTAAATCAGACAGTTTTGATAAGTACTTCATTTCACTCTCCTTTACTGTTATCTAGCTTCTAAGTTTGCGCTGCATCTTCTCCCATTCCTTGATAATCAAGTTCTCTAGGTAATCTGATGCGGATTTAGCTTTATGATAGTCCACTAAAGCCTCTAACTTATCATAGCGCACATCACGGTGGAGTGAGAAGGGGAAACGCCCTTTTTTATGGTAACTATCTGGAGATTTTTGGGCAGCTTCTTTCTTACGTCTCACCTGCGCCTGTCGTTTAGGTGGTTCTTTCTCAAAATGTTCTTTTACCTGGGCAAAGCGATTATCAGCCATTAAGCAGCCCCTCCTTCTAATACGGTCAAAATGTTGTTGTACACATACTCTATATTACCATAAAATTTCTGATGGTCTAGTTTTTGCTTCTCTGTCATGTTTTCTCTTTGTTCAAAAACACTTTGATTGATAACAAGACTTTTAGCCATCAACTCCTTCTTCTGAACAGAACCAAGGTACGCTTCGTCCTCCTGGATAACATCCAAAAACTGCTTGCAAGTATCTGTGACGTTGTTTCCGTAATATTCCATCTTATTGCCGATAATATAAGCTTCTGCAGTGACATAACTTTTCTTCGTAATTACTTCAATAGCTTCACGCTTAATCGCTTCGACAAACTGTTTAAGAGCTAACCAGGCACGAAAGCCATTCGTTGACGCATCTGTCACCCCAAGGACAATATCAGAAACAGCAATAAAATTAGCGGTTACTAGACTTTTATCATTGTGGGTATCAATCAAGATAATATCAAACTGTTTGTCTAACTCCTCGTAATGTTCGCTAAACCACATAAAGAGCTGAAGATATTTATTGTTTCGGCTGGCAAGATCTAATTGCTCATCCGTCAAACGTTCATCGCCACGGATTAAACTGAGGTTATCAGTGATATGGCAAATCTCATACTCACCAGTCGTAAAAATATCATAGATGGTTTTCCTACTAGTGATATCAAAAGCATGGGTTAAATTACATTCTCTGGCACCATCAATCAATAATACTCGCTTGTTTTTAACCCGTGATAGCCAATCCCCTGCGTTAAAAGTATGGGTACTTTTTCCACCACCACCCTTATCAATGTTTGTTGTTTGAATCTTCATAAAACAGATCCTTCTCCGCGCAATAGTTAGATATGAAGTTGTATAACTTTTTTGTATCTTTATTGTAACTGATACAAGACATTTTGTCAATAAAAAATACACAAATTGTTGTGTAACTTATTGTGTATTTCTTTTTTCTTATGGACTAGCCAAACGTGCTACCGATATTGCCACCAACACAGTTTTTCAGCTGAATTTGATTAACGGTAGTGTTGAAATTACCGACAAAATAACAATTATCCTCTCCTGCCTTTGTTAAGACAATCAGAAACTGAACAACATCCTCATTATCTGACTTCATCACCTCTAACTGAGAGGGCTGATAGCTGTACTGGTTCACAAGAAATGCCATTGCCAACGTTTGAATCATGCTCGACTGGCTCATGGATAAGTGGTTATCCAAGGTTCCTTTAACCTCTGTTAAGTGACCAGCTTGACGAATGGCTGTCATTGCTTCATCAAAGGATTGGGCGACTTGTTGCTTCTGCTCCTCACCACTTTCTGTATAGGGATGCTCTAGCTTCAGTTTAGCAGTCCGATAGTTCTTCTCATCAGTCGTCTCTGGCTCAGCTTGAGACGAGCTTGACTTTGAGGAACTGGTTTGTGGCGTCTGAGTCTTTTGTGGTTTATGGCTATCAACAATATTTCTATAAATAAGTACCCCTGAAAAGAGGAGGAGCAATCCGACTACAATCACATAAATCATATTTTCTTTTATCCATTCTTTCATTTTATCGTCCTTCTTTAGCTACCAAGCTTAGGCTCTTTACCATCTGGATACGCAAATGTCGTGACTTCTGCCTTTTGTTGCGCTGGTGTCCAGATACGATAATTCCATGTATTAGGTCTATGGAAATAATTAGCTCCAGATAGCGGTGTATTCTGTTCGACAATCAAGATAGAACCATCTTCAAAGACATGACAGACGATGCCTGTGTGACCATAACCGCCACCTCCGTTCTGTGTCGAGAAGATAGCACCCTTTTTAGGGGTTGTTTTGACGCTATTGCCAAATATACTTGCCCAAGCGGCTGCCTGGGCTTTACCGTCACCAACGACTGAACATGAGTGCCCCCAGAGGTGATTCCCTAAACTAATGGTTAAGTCAACACATTGACCTGTGTTTTCAACCCAGCCACTACCACCATAAACCAGTCCATTTTTAGAGGGGTCTATAATGTATTGCTTCAGACTGTCTGGTAAATCCTCAGGCTTATATCCCCAAGCTGTCGCATCGGCTGGAACCATTCCTGTCCCATCTGTTGCACCACCTGAAGAAGAATCGCTACAATTCTTGATATCGTTGCTGGTAAAGGTATCTGAGGTAGCATTTTCTCCAGATGAAGCTGAGCTTGCCGTGTAAGGTTTCTCACCGTGGGCGCTAATCGCTTCTTTATCTAGCCACTCATACTTTTTCCCAAGCGTGTTATACATATTGATCAGCTTGGTTTTATAGCTGCCATCCGTTGCCCAACCACCATCTGCAATCGCAGATAGGGTAGCGACACCGTCTGTATTGTTAATTGCTTTAGTATAGAGCGTTTGGTGAGCCATAAATTCAGCCTTACCGACAATCCCAGCATCATAACTAGAGAACCAGGTATAAGCTCCTCCAGTCCCATCACCAACGCTAGCACCAGGTTTTGTGCCCGACAAATCAACACTATCTTCACCATAAGTCGCAAGCGTGACAGGGAAGTTACTCTTACTAGACGTTTTAACCCCTCCCATATTGTGCGCCTGCCAAAATGAGGTACCGTTAGGATTGGAGAAGTTAAAACCATTTTCAATCAGCGTCTGTGTGATTGAAGCAGACGGTAGAAAGCCTCCTGCTTTCCAGGAGAGAATATAGGCGTCCTTATGTTCTTTGACAAAGGAATCAATAGAGCCATCACCTGAAGAGACCGAACCTTCTGTCGACGTCGATGTAGTGACGTTTGTCGAGCAGTTGCTCTGTGAACCATTAACAGCCCCCAAAACACCTGCTAGAATAGTGAATCCTACACTAATCACAAACATTAAAAGAACAAGCGGTGTGATGACCTTGAGAAAAACAACTTTCTTCACCATGCACCTCTTTCTACCAGAGACCAAGAATGGTTTTGATAATGCCGTAAATCACTAAGAAGATAATAAAGCCTATTCCTAGTTTTTTTAAGCCCTTTAAAAACTCTTGATCACGTGCTTTTTGAGCTGCTAGTCGTTCAGGGTCTGATTCCCCTTCCGAAGCAAAATAATCACGTTGCTCTTTCATCCTCAATTTACGAACAGCAACATATTCATCCAATGCCTGCTTATGTCTTGCAATTATTCCAAGTTTTTGTGGATTCTTTTTTGACATATCCCTCTCCCTTCTACTGGATACCACCATATCGCTGTATTTCTGGGGCTAAAAGTTGTTGGTTGAAGACAAGGTTACCAACCCCTGCAATATTCATAAACAGCTGTCCTTTCGTTAACCGTGGCAGCGTCTCAAGCTCGGATTGATTCATAGAACCTGCTAGCGCATTAGCAAGCAATGGAATACTGGTCTCATCTGTCTGAGCAAAAACACGGTACTGCATCAAACCGAAAATCCGTTGAACGGCTGTGACGTATGGGTCTTTATGACTACCTGCACCTGATTCAAAGAGAATCCCACGAAGGGAATTAACCGATAGAACAACACCTGAGAAGTTCTCACCCATCGAGTCAATCATATCCGCTAGCAACTCGACACTGCTTTCATACTTAGGGTTAATTAAGGTCTGCGCTTCACTGATGTTCACAATATAGTGTTCCATGTCCATCTCCGTGAGACTGGAGTCAGCCTTCAGTAATTGCTTGCAGCGCTTCCCGTTGTTGACAATATCAGCTGAGACCAAAGAGAGTACCGAAAAGATTTGAGCATTCAATAAATGTGGCGTCCCTTTTAGACCTGAGAAGTCGAAAGTAACCACTTGCTCAGAAGAAATATCTTGAAACTCTGTTGTTCCCTCAAACATTTCAGCATTGGTTGTTAGCAGTTCATTGAAGGTATTATGGATACGATTGACGGACTTAATCTCAATCTCATCAGGTTTACTTTTTGCCATTAAACTGCGCTTGTAATCATCCGCAAAGAGAATAAAGTCTGAAAGGATAGGGTATTCCTCATTGACCAACTCCGTAGCTTTTAGCTTCTCTGGATTCAGTTTAGGATTACGTGCCCACAAACCTTCTTCGATGTAAAACTCATTGAGCATCTTACCGAAAGGCGTTAAATCGTCTCCTGTCACTTCGCTATTGAGTAGCTTAAAGATACTTTTCAGCTTTTGAATATGGAGATTGTAGGACTTCTTCTTATCAATTTCTGTTCCATCTTCATTGGTAACGGTTGGAAAGACTTGGAAGATATTGATACGATTAGCTTCCCCTGAGAGATCTAAAATCAGTCCGTACTGTTCCTTAGTTTGTTCTCGGAACGTTCCGTTAGCATCAAAGTTACGGATATAGTTTCCTTTAGCATAAAGCCCATCGGTATGCTTCAAGAGAAAGCTTCGTTGCCCCATTTTGGGGTTTCCTGAGATAATCATAAAGGAACGTGTTCGCCGTTCATCTCGTTCTAGAAAGTTAAAATTAACAGATCCTTTAGTCGGTGTCCAGCCCATGTAAACACCTCGTTGATCCTCTAACTTAGTGTGATTAAAGAAATAACCACCTGCTAAATCATGTGCTCTAATGGGCACTCCACGTCTGTGGTTTGGTAAGTCAACCTGGTATTCTGCTGGGATAAAAGGCGCATGGTATTCAAAATCCAGTTCTCCTGAGAGAATCGTTGACTTAAAGTTTGATGTTTTATCCTTGATGTCATCCACTTTCTTAAACAGCGCTTCTTTCGTCGATGCAGAGGAATAGTTGCGAACATACATCTTGAGCATAGCGATATTTTTCTTTCGGATGTCTCTATCCAGCTGAGTCAGGTCTTGAATTTCATCTAATTCCTGTTGGTTGGCAACAATTTTACTATTGCCTGTAATCCGAGTAGATTTTTCCTCAATCGCATCTTTAATATCATTCTTCAGCTCTTTGTTGTTGGCATGATGGTACGACAAGAACGAACGTGTTCCTGGAATCAACATAAGCTCCGATAACCAAAAACGATCCATGTCTTCGGAAGGATACTCATAGAAATGAAGTGCTGTATGATAACCGTCGCCACTCATCCAGCAGCGGTCATCCTTTTTAAAATCAATATTGCCTTGAGGTTGAATACGACTGAGAAAAGCAAGGTCATAACCTTGCGCTTTTAACTGCCGTTGTCTTCGTTTTGATAATTCTGGCATGTGTTTCTCCTTATACTTTTTCGTTCATGTTGTTAAACTGCTTAATGATTTGTTCTTTCTTGAGTTTAGTAATCTCTTGAGGGACAAAGTCATTATTGCCATAACTCTTTGCTTTACGAACCAATTCGTCTAACTCTGTAGTCGTTGGTGCAAAGAGCCAGAGAATAAACTCCGTGTTGTAAATTTCTTGCTGGATACTTTCTTCCACCTGAATCTCTTGCATTAACAATTGTTCACGATCAAGCAACTGCAAATAGCGACGAGAATCCGATAACAGTTTTGCCTTCTCTTGACGAACCAAACTCAAGTGGTGACGAAGATCAGCAATCTGTGTGTCTGTATTCGTTGGCAAAGTTGTTGTCTCAATTTGAACATTCGTGTTAAAGTGCGTTATCCACGTTTCAAAATTATCAAGGGTTCGCCTAATTTCATTGTAAGAGAGTGAACCTAAATCTTTTCCTGGAATCTCCATCAGCTGAAGATAACCATAATCCACTAACTTAATGTAGCCTTGACGATTATCAATGATGGCTTTCACATCCAGTAGTTCTATGCAAGAATGAAGGTCAAAATAGGCTTGACTCTCTTTCTTCTTTTCCTTTTTTCGCCCCAACGGTCGTTTTTCAATGGACTGTGGCTGCGTTTGTTTAATCGCCATTAACGTTTAACCCCTCTCTGATAATTTAAGCTGATATAGCGTTTGCGTCGTCTCCTAAAAAAGAGGAACATGCTCTGCCAGTTTTTCTTCCCACCATTAGTTGGTAAAACGAGATACAGGCACATGAGCGGTGTCAACAGAATAAAAGCAAGCATCTGTGCCCACTGACTTGTTGGAAAAAGTCTAGTTCCTACCGAGACGGCTACGACTGCTGAACATCCTACAAAGACAATATCAGCCATAAAAAGACCAATAATTTTTACTTTGGCATAGATGTCACGAGGGACACCATATTTTTCATCATCCATCTATCATCCTCTTCCTTTCTGCTTGATAATTCTATGATAAGCGATAATCACGTTCTGTGCTGTAAGGGGACAAGTTAGTTCTTACTCATCTCAAAAAGTTCTTTTGATATATAAAAAGTTATGTATCTTTATAGATAAAAAAAGAGGTCTCAATCATGAGACTTCTTATTTGACTACTCTTAATATCGGACCTTTTGGTATTGGTCGCTTATCATCACTAATTGAAATATCTAAGGATTTTTCTAACTCATCTTTGGGTAAAGATAAATAGGATATTAACTCATTTTTTTGTAGAATATCATTGTTAACAATTAAATCAAACACTTTGCGATACAGGCTTGGTTTTTCAAGAACTAAATCACCATCCAAAGGTTCATGTTTTTTCCACTTATTGTGAGCAATTTTTTTGAACAAATATAACTTTTGATCAGCGTTAATCAGCTCTAACTGGTAAGTCCTCATAATCATAGCTTGAATAGAGACTTTCCAATGTTTTTTTAGTTCAATGTAAAACTCAAGATTTGTAGATAATAATGATTTTAAGAAACCATTTTCAGGTAACAGTAAACACGATGCAAAGTAGTTTGCTTGTTTTTCAATAATATTTTTTAATTCTTGTGATGTATATTCGTGAATACTTTCAATATCTCCATGAAGTAAAATATGACCGATTTCATGTGCAACATTAAATCGTCTTCTTACTGCTGACTCAGCATTATCTGTTAACATGATGAACGGTCTGTCTTCAATCCATTCTGAAACTGCATCTAACTTATCATCTGACATGTTAGACTCAACAACAATAATACCATTGACCTCAGCGCTTTCAATCAGATTAGAAACCGGTAAATCTTTACCCAGACCCCATAGTTCTCTTAACTCTTGTGCTTTATTCTCTATATCCTTGTTTGTAATCTCACGAATATTTTTCATCAGAACATCAGGCAGAGTTAATTTAGGAAAATTCACATATTGGGATAAAAAGTCATAGATTTCTTTTTGAAATTCTAGCCTTACAGCTTGCATATCTCTTGCTCTTTTAGTAGCTGCAGACTGACTACGAAAAAAGGTAGCCCCTTCATAAAACCTTTTTGGTTCGGAGGTGAAATAATTATATGGAAAATCTAATTCAGCAACAATAGCCATTAATTTATTAGCTCCAGGCTGTGTTTTTCCTAACTCATAATTAGAAATCATTTGTCTAGATATTCCAGTGCGCTCTGCTAATTCTTTTTTAGTTAACCCTCTGGCTACTCTGGCTTTTGTTAGTTTAGAGGGATTAAATGCTCTTTGTTCCATCTGTTCCTCTCTTAAGAAGCTCTTCTGATAGCTCTGTCAAAGTCAAATCTAATTTTTTTTGAGTTGCTTGTTCTTGTTCCTTCGAGGTAATGATACGCTGGGCATTAAAAATATCCACTTTCTCAATCCACTTTTCTGTATCAACATTGGGCAAGCCTAACTGAATATAATGGAGATGATGATTTATTCCACCATAAGTCAATAGCATAAATGGAGGAGTTGTGGCATCATAACGCTCATTGATATCTTCCTGAGTAGTAAATAAATCAAATTGTTTATTTTTGATACTAGCAACACTTCTATGTAAAGCCTTTTTGGGCATTGCTTTAATATTTCTAGTCTTAGCTGGAGAAATAATCGCTCCCTTAGTTTCAATCATAGTGTAAGTGTAACCATTATTGCGATTATTCTTAGCAGATATCATTTGAACATCTGCTCTCATTGCCGAATCTTCTAAAACTAGGCGTAGTGCCACATCCACTAACGCTTGTCTAATGTGTCCATAAGTTTTATGCATTTCTGGATTTTTTAAAACAGGAGTTGCATCAATAAGTTCCCACAAAAAACGATAGGCTTCTTTTATACTGTAAGCTAACTCGCCTGATAAACGTGGATCACACTCTGTTTCCAAATGCGTTCTTAAAATCCCCATAATAACTCCTAACTATTAACTAGATACATACTATGTTAACAGTTTACCTTTTTTTATAAAAAATGTCAACACCAAAACACACTTAGACACACAGAAAGAAGCCTCAATCATGAGACTTCTTAACCATAGCAAAGAAAGTTTCTTCTGACACAATGATAATTGCTTGTCCTTGTGCCATGCGAGAGAGTGCTGCTTCATACTTTTTAGAACGCCTGTCAGGTTCAAAGAGATCGAGTTGTTTGTGTCCCGCCACAAGAATATCTGTTTGACTAGAGACATAGTTCTGAACTATCGATCCTTCTTCCTCCAAAAATTCCGTAGCCTCTTGCCTTGTCATAGGACGCAGACTACCTGTAATCACAACAACTTTACCTGTTACATCAATCATAGCCATTACTCATCACTTTCTTCAATCTCTGCCCCTTTGATGTGAGATTGTCCCTGCATCCGTTGACTAGCCTGTTTCATTTGTTGATTCATCTGGTTCATTTGATGCATGGATTGTTGAAAATGACGTTTAGGTGAAGAACTTTCTCTTGACTTTTTAGGAGCACTAGGACTAACATTTGGAAGAGGGGCTTGTCCCTTTGATTGCGCTGCTACTCCTTTTGGAGAAGCTGGTCTTGGGTCGCTAACACCACCACTTGATTGTCGAGGAGCTTCCTGACTAACATTTGACATTGGACTATCTCCCATAGGTTGAGATGGAGCTTCTGCTGAAAGTGTTGGTTCACTGATACCGCCAAAATCTTCTCCAGAGGAATCATTTGGTGATATCGTTGGGTCTGTAATACCGCCACCACTCGGTCCACTATCCATACCATAATCATCTTGGAAGAGAGGTTCTCCACCATAATTACCTGATGGATTTAGGGTATAGTCAGCATCGGTTTTCCACGTCGAATTAAAGCCAGGTTGATCAGGTATCGCATCATTTTTAAGCCCGTTGTAAACCGCATCGTGCCCAGCTTGTTCCTTTTGGCTGATGTGATCACTGACTCCCCCAGCAAAGTCTTTGACTTTACCAACGGCTTCTCGTCCTGCGAGGTCGGCTGCACTGTACATATTGCTTAGTCCTCCTTTGGCAGTATTTGCTAAACCTTGGTCTTTCACAGAGTTAAAAGCTCCTCGAA
The DNA here is from genome assembly GCF_011039275.1 of Streptococcus hyointestinalis. Lineage (GTDB taxonomy): Bacteria > Bacillota > Bacilli > Lactobacillales > Streptococcaceae > Streptococcus > Streptococcus hyointestinalis_A. The sequence continues at coordinate 974,366 of NZ_JAAKGB010000001.1, read as the reverse complement.
TACCGCCGCCCGTTGTTGCGAGACTATTCCCAAGAATTTTACTTCCTGAAGCAACCACACCAGGCGTTTTCTTAGCCACATTTAAGCCTAAACCACCCATAGACAGTGCACCACTACCAACAGCGCCTGCGCCAGTCGCAAAGGCTTGTCCTGCCATCATAGCGCCAATCAATTGTTGAGCAGTATCACTATGCCCCGTTGAGACACCAAGCCAACGCTCAATCATAGAAACACCTTGTATGGCTGCGAGGAAGACACCAATATAGACAAGAGAAGCCGCCAAACATTGTTCCCACATACTCAATCCATCAAAGAATCCACCTGATAATTTAGTAATTGTAGAAACAGATAAGGTTGGTAAATCACGACAAATCTCAAGGGTCACACGCATGATAACCACTTCAAAGAAGATACCCGCAAAAGCACCACATATCGTCCGTAATAGTTCTTTGTACTTCTTGGAATTGGACAAAGAACTGTAGCCTTGAAGCGGTGAAATCAGGGCCTCAATGATAATATCAAAGACAGACTTAACCAGCTTAACAGACATAGCAAGTAACAAGACAATCAAGATGATGTACTGCATGAACATGCCTATCCAATTGACCTTATAACGTGAGTAAACCGGCTCAAAGGAATTTAATTCTCCCATGATACGATGTTCCTTAATTGATTCCACGCCATCTTGATTAGTGTTTAATTTGTGCAAGAAAAGCCCTTTTATTCCTTTAACACCAAATTTCTTTTCATATTCACCTTGCATTGTATCAAGAAGACCTGAATTAGAAGCTCCATAGGTCGCTCCGAAATCAACCCGTGTCGCAAAATCAGACGTATCCCGTTTGTCTGTACTATCTGTGATATTATTAACAGGTGTCGAGCCTTTTTTGGGTGGCTTAATGTAGCAGTAATCATCCAGTGGAAACAGTTCCGTCGAAAAATCATTATCAATCAACACTTTAAGATCCACGACATTATTCTTCAGCGGTTGAACAGCTAAAGACGAATACTGTTTACTACCATCTGGTGCTTCACTGGACACCCTTTGAACGTTCATAGCATCTTGAGCAACTACTGATGAAATAGAGGTCAAAGCTAGAGGCAAAACCGACGTTACCATCGTGACAAGCAAGAAGTTTGTAATAACTCCCTTATACTTGACAGGTTTGGTAAAGACACCAGTAATAGCTGAAACCACTAAAATCAAACTAAACAATATTGTTCCTATGATTTGAAACCAATAAAAGAATTGCCCAATAACCGTGTGGGTATCCCCTAAGTAGCCAAAGAGCCCAAAAAGCTTGAACATGTTATTAAAAACGTGTTCAAGACTAGATGTGATGGAATATAGCGCTTTGGCAATACCACCTGGAATATAAGACAAAAAGGAGAGAAAAGCTGGAGTAGGGTCTAGATAGTTGCTCCAATACTTGTAAAAGGAAGCCATCTTCTCCGCATTTTCCCCTGTGATGTTTCCGTTGGTCTTACCGTTAATATCTAGAAAACCTTTTTCTAAGGCATTGACCAAATCGGAATAAGTATCATATCTCACAATAAAGGTACCTACTTTCTATTAAGATACCTTCATCATAAGGGATAATGAAAATCTGTGCAGTAAGGGGACAAAGTTCAGAAAAAGCATCAAAAAAGCCTCAAAATTGAGACTTTTTCAACTATTTAGCTTTACCTGAAAAATCATAGTAACTACCATCAGCTGCATAATCTTGAAACAACTCAATAATGCGAATTGTTTTTCCTCCATCCGATAAAGCAATTTGATAACCACCCTCGGAATCTTTTATTGTCGGATTCTTTTTGTTACTTGTTATGATTGTAAAATTATCAGTTCCTTTTAGTTGAGGTTCCAGATTAGTGATGACCCCCTTAGTCTTAGACGGAATATCATCTTCGGAGATTACTGAAAAATATATCTTTTCACCATTAGAATTGGTAATGCTATTATCTTTTTTATTAAAGGTAAGTGTATCACCACATCCTATAAACATCAGTCCGTCATATCCTGAAACCTTAGAATATCCCGTATAGCTATCTTTTAATTCATTTTTAATAATACTTTCTGGTGTCTTTTGCCCACACGCTGCTAATAGGATAAGCGCTAACCCAATCGTCAAAAGACCACATACTTTCTTCAATGTCATAACACAACCTACTCTCTAATTTTTGTTTTCCTTTATCTTTATCGGCTTTAGTATAGCAGAAATAGCAGGGATAATCAATTGTTATTCCTATTTTTGAGTAACTTATTAAATAACATCATCCACAAATAACCCTGTCTCATCATCTTCCTCATCAAAAACATCCGCAATCACTGCAGTTGTTAGTTCCTCTGGAGAAGTGAACTGCGCTTGAGCAAGAGATTTTATTTCTTGTCGTCTTGTAGCCAGTTTCGGTTCTTCTCCATTTGTTCCTATACGATCTGTTAAGTCCCTACGCCAAGCAATAATCTTGTCAAAGGTACTCTGTGCGCCTACGGCAATAGCTTGCAGCTCAAGCTCTCTGTGGGCACTATCTACTGGAATATCAGCTAAAGTCATGCTATGATCAAACTCATCTTGAAGAAACATATAGCGATAGGGAAAACTTGTTTTCTCATGTAAGAAGATAGGGTCTGTTGTCACCTTACGCCCTGCATTATCACGGCCCTTAACCCCACGTAGAATGACCGCTTATCCTTCTTGAAGTTTGGCTAACTGTGTTGGTGTTAAGAGCTCTTGCTTAGGGTTCTCAATAGCAACATTCGGATTAGCCTCATCTAGGATATTGCTGGAGCGTCTGCGACGTGTAATCGTACGAGACCCCAGAGCTTTACTGAAGGCTGTATTTGTCGCATCTGACGTCGATTTCACATAAATTTGGATCGAACAGTTGTCTCTGATGGTCTTAGCTGTATTCTCTCCGTATTTATCCGTAAGCTGTTCCAAGTTTTGAATCCAGAGATAGTACAAGATATTTTGACCAAGACCAATGGAAATCTTTGTATCCATGTGAGGAATAGCTGGAATATTAGTGAACTCATCGAGGATATGGAGAATCCTATTGACACACTTCCGACCATTTGAGAGGGCTAATTCATAGTTTGCGTTAAATAACTGATCCAGAAAGAGAGAAACAAGACTATTGTATTCGGTTCTATTGGGAGGAGTTACCAGATAAATGACTTTAGGATTATCAGAATAGACTAAATCAATATCAGACTCTTGAAGCAAGTTACCTTCTGGTTTATTTAGAATGGATACCTTGATATGGTCTAGGACAGGCTTTCTCGTGTACTCATCAAGCTTGATGATCTTACCACGTTTCTGATAAACTTTTTCAGCTGAGAATTGGAAGGTTTTGTTACGAATAGTTGAATCACCATTGTTTTCGTGATTAAAGTCAATCGTTACTAAGAATTGATCAGGCAACTTAGGTTCAATAACGTAGGTAAGATAGCCTTCTCCATCAATCAAAGCGGTTGCACCTTTCACGTGAGTCACTTGTCTTGTCGTTTTTCCCCATGCTGCTTGACTGGTAATGGTAATCTTAGCGGTCTTGTGAGCGTACTCATTTCGCATCGCTACAGTTGAGCTAGAGTGGAACTTGATGGATAAGCGACGTGGAAAACCAACAGACTCTAAATCAATAGAGTTTTTAGAAGTCAGTTTAGCAATATTGTCTTGTAAGAAGAGGTTAATCCATGACATCATGCTAGAGAAGACATTCCCTTTTGTTTCTTCAGAGGCAAAATCAGATGACCTAAAGTTAAGGTCTGCCATATCTCTGAACTTAGAGAACTGTTTTTGGTTAATCTTACGCAGATTATCAAAGTAAACGGTAATTTTGGACTTCTTCTTCACTTGTTGGTTCTTATCAGGATTTTCAACAATTTCCCCAAAATCATTGACAAAGACCTCTTCTGACCCTAAATCTGTCAAGAATTTAGCAATGTTACGAACCGTTACGGTGTCCCAAGCATCTTCCTCTCCATTCTTAAACGTTTCGTTAGCTCGATCAATCAAAGCCATTGCAATCGCATTGAACAGCGAAATAGAGGTATCTTCCCAATATTTAGCATTCCCATCGCCTATCCATGGCTTTGTTTTACGATAGATAGCTTCTGCGACTGCATTGACACGGGTTTGTGTCTTTTCGTAGTAGCCTTTTTGAGCAGCATCTATAGACAGTGCTAATGGATTGTAAGACATGGACCAGTCCATATTTTGAAAAGAGAGGACATTCACATCATAGCCACGACGGCGCATGGTCTTATAAGAAGACTGATAATGCTCTCCTTTAGGGTCTGCAATAATTAGAGAGGGTTGAATCTCTGCACGACCGTTAATATCAATAGTCGTCGTAATATGCCCTTCACCTTTACCAGAGCGAGTCATCCCAACACCAAGCATATTCGTTGTGCTATCATCAATGAAATAGTCTCCTGAAGCCTTAGCATAGATCCCTAAAATTCTTTCTGCATTTGTCATATAGCGGCTAAAAGCACGATTTTGCCAAATCATTTGAGATCCAAGGGTTAAGCCTGTGAGGTTTTTCCTTGTTTCATGGAGGACTGGCACACATCCTTCTCCTGGATAGGTTTCGGTTTTATTTGGGATTTTCTTATATTGCTGGTGAATTTCTTTAACAGTCGCAAAGCGGTCATCCCCTTCTTCATTATGGTTGTAGTCACGATATTGCTCGAAATTGACCCAAGCAGAACGCCAAGCAATAATTAACCCAATGATAAAAATAGGTATCGCTAAAATAGGCGCTAGGACAAATACCTTGATATTAAACAAGTTATGAAGCAACAAACTATCGACATTGAAGTTTACCACCTGACTGTTATCACTTAACGTTACAACTGAGAAATAAATAAAGCGAATGGCAGCTCGTAAAGCAGTCACCAAGTAGTTTGTTAGGATAAAAGCAATCAAGCTAAATACTAGTCCCATATAAACAAAACTGCGATAATTTTTGAAGTAAAGCAAAGGCTTCATTTCTTTGTCAAAACGTTTTCTGTCTTGCTTGACAAAAGGAAGCTGATAAATGAGACGAAAGAGAAGATTCCCAAAGATAAGCAGCAACAAAGAAGGAATAACAACCACTAAGCGTTTAATGAAATGCCACGTCTTCTCACCTACTGCCTTGCTCTTTGATCTCCAATCAATATCTTTGCGATGTTTCCAAGAATACAGAAAAGTATCTTTTTTAGCCTTGATATTTTCCCAAACACTGTCCCTATTAGTGATGAGCTGCTTTATCTTCTGGAAAAGTGTCAACAAAGGCTATTTGAAAAACTTGAACCCCTGATAACAAAGATACAGAACGAAACTCATCAAAAGAAATGTATTGAAAATACTCACTTTAGACAGTTGAATGAGAGTGTAATAAATCGCTTCTAGCCAACTAAACATAGCGCTCACCCCTGCTTTCTTCTAGAAAACGCCTTATCTTCTCTCCATAGAAATTCGAAAAGAGAAAAATTTTAAATTGTAGCTGAGGTGAAGCGAGTTTGTACCGTTCCCAATAAGAACTGATACCTTGCTCAATTCCCAGATGAACAGTATATAAATGACAGTTGCGTCCTTGCTTCAAATAGTTTTCTATCTGAAGCGAATCCGCCATCAACTCGTCTGAATGTTGATCCACTTGTTGTTTAACCATAAGCACTCCTTTCTTTATTGATCAAATATGGATACATCTCCAGTATAAAAGATAATGACAATTCTTGCGTTAAGGGGACAGAGTGTTATAGTGTGTAAAAAGTTATATGCTTTTATTACCAGTTATTTAAAAATCATTGATAAGCAGCCCTATAGGATTGCCTTCTCATCAGCCATTATGATATACTAATAGGCACTTATGCTATAACTAAAACCAGCACATGAACTATCATGTGCTGGTTTTTTTGAATATCTTAATTCTTAATTGACAATAAACCTAAATCATATTTCCAAGATAAAACCCTTTTGACTGAAGCATTGATACGCTTCTCGGTCAGTTCACCTGAAGAGACTTTAGCTAACAGATAGGGAATCTGTGTTGAATAAGAAGACCCCAAGATAAGATCGTTACCAGCTGTAATCGCCTGATAAGCAGCCTCATTTTGGCTCACAAAATCCGCTAGTCCATCCATATCCAAATCATCTGTCATAATAACTCCTTTGAAATGAAGTTCTTTTCTCAGAATTTGGTGTACTTTTGGGGATATTGAAGCAGGAACTGTATCAATCTGAGTTAAAATGTTATGGGCGACAAGGACACTATCTGCACCTGCTTGTATTCCCGCTTTAAAGGGAAGAAAGTCGTTTTGCCGTAATGTTTCTAAGGAGCGATTATCTGAAATAATTGAGGTATGACTATCTCCGTTATTGCCGTAACCAGGAAAATGCTTCAGAGTTGAGCCTATCTGCTCCTCTTTTAGAGTTTTGACAACCCGTTTTACATAGTTAGCAGTTGTTTTAGCATCTTGACCAACGGTGCGATCATAAATAAATGCGGATGAATCAGTTGCTACATCTGCTACTGGAAAGAGACCAGCGTTGATACCAACTGACTTTAAGGTTTGAGATTTGCTTTTAGTATCACTGACAATAGCCTTGATGCCTCCTGTTTGGTACAAGCTCATCGGTGACTGAAATGGTGTTTGTAAAATACTACTAATCCGAGTCACTGTTCCACCTTCTTCATCAGAGCCAATCAAAAGAGGGATCTTAGCAGCTGATTGATAACTAGCTATTAGCGACTTAACACTTGATAAGTTTTGTCCCTCAAAGTCTTTTCCAAAGAGTATATAGCCACCTAAATGATAGGTTTTAATATCTTCTGTTTGGTTAGTATAGGGTACTCTTGCCCAAAATAATTGACCTATTTTCTCTTTTAAAGTCATCTTGCGTAAGAGAGTATCTATCATTTTTTCTTTTTGACTGCGCTGAGTAACAGTTGTTTTTATCTCTTTGAGTTGCTTTTCTGATGCTACTTTATTATAGTGGTCTGCCAAAACAAGACCAACCATTACTGATAGAAAGAACAGATAAACAACTATAGGCTTCAGTTTTCTTCTCATAACATTATTTATTATATCATTTTTGTAAACATAATCAGCCCCTTTTCCAAAAATAAAGCATGCAAATGATTGCATGCTCTATATTTAACTAAAAGGGTTCGTCTGCATCCATAGGCTCTGGATAATTTTGTTGAGCTTGTGTGGATGGCTGAGGTGCTGCTTGTTTTTGTTTTCGTTTAAGAGCGGCTTCTTTGGTTTCTAGGAAAGTGATGCCACCATGCAGAGCCGGAGCAATATATTGATATGTGCGTTGTTTCCATGAATCATCCGTATAATAACGCTGGATAATCTCTCCTTTAATCAGAATTGGAGAGCCTTTAGACAAACTCTGTGCCATCAGTTCTGCCTGCTTACCGTACACATGAATATGGAAAAAGCTAGGGCTAGATTTTCCTTTATCATCTAGTAAACTAGAATCACAAACAAAATCAAATTTAAAACTCACATGTCCATTACTGGTTCTACCTACAGCATTCTTTGAAATATTAGACACACGACCATAAGCGATAAACTCTTGCATAGTATTGTCCTCCTTTTTAAAATAGATTAGTTTTTCAATAAACCAAAACCCTCAAAAGAGGGTTCGGTGAATTAAAATTTGGTAATTTTGTTTTTTACGACGAATACCAATTAAGCCTGCTCCGCTGAGGAAAATACCTGCTAAGGTGATTAGGAAAGTTCCTTTTTCTCCAGTCGTTGGAAGTGCTGCTTGTTTAGCAACTGGTGCTTGTGGTTTGGCTGGTGTTGGAGTATCTGGAGTCGGTGTTTTCGGTTTTTCAGGCGTATGGGTAATTACTTTAGCTTCCATTTCCTGACCGTTAACAGTGTTATAGAAGGTGTTTGTCACATCACCTGCTGCAATACGTTCAACTTCAAGATAGAAGTCAGCGTCAAATGTTCCTTCAATACCTAAAGAATTTAAGAACTCTTTATCAATACTGTAAGCCCATTTGCCTTTTGAAGCATCCCAGGTCACTTTGACAATCTTATTGATAAACTCATCGTTGGTGTCTTGGTCAAATTCAAAAGTAAAGGCATATTTTGAGCCAGCTTTGATGGTATCACCTGCTTTAACAACTGTACCATCTTCTAAAGTTACATCGTAAGCTAATTTCAAGTCTTCTTTAGCTGTATATTCTGTTCCTTTGATGATACCTTTCCAGTTACCGGTATAGCGATCGTGTACAGTGTCTAATTGGTCTACACCATCATATTGCCATAAAGTATCGTGCTTCACTGGAACAGTCACGCCATCTAAAAGATAGCGGATATAGTCACCAACTTCCACTGTTTGATTGTCTAGAACAACGCTATCATCTGTCTTGTCCAATGCGTGCTTTTCAGGTTGGATGTCTGGACGTTCAACAACGACCTCCTTAGACTGATAGCTATTACCAAAATCAATCTGGAAGAAGTCATTGATAACTGGTACGCCCGAGTCTACTAGGAGACGTGCTGGCAAATCAATCGTGATATTCTTAGCTTGCTTGACATAGTTTGTGTAGAATGAGCTTGGGTCTTTAGCTACCCAGAGATAGAACTCACCGACTGGAGATAAACCAGATGTATCCAGAATGGCTTGAATAGCCTCTGTACGTGCTTCATCTGATAGGACATGGTACATATCAAAGAGTTCCTTAACATCTGTACCGTCGGTTGCTGTCAGCTTGATATTGTCTTTAGCAACGCTAAAGGCGCCATCTTGCACATCGTCCAGAATGGCAAAACCTTTAGCAAGCGCTGCACGAGAAGCAGCCATCTTGGTATAAGGGCTGTAATCTGTTGCCAAATGGAAGTTGACATTACGGTCAAAAACACTAGCCCCATCAATATCTTTTCCACTGTTATCTGTAATAGTCTTAACAGGTGTTGGTGGCTCTGGTGTACGGTTATCAACCGTATTTGAAAAGACCTCATAGACATTTTTACCTGCTGATACTTTGTAAGTATTGTCATAGTAGGCATTATCGTACTCACCAACCCATGTGATAACAGGAGCTTCTAGCTTCTTCCCTTGATAAGTCGCACTAAATGTATAAGTGTTTGTCTTTTTGTCGTAAGCAACTGTCCAACCTTTAGTCTCTGCATCTTTAGCAGTTACGTCTTGGTTAGGGATAACACCTGCTTCAAGAGGGTCAGTAATGGTAATAGGGTCACCAACCTTGATATTAGCGTAGATGTTATCATGGGTCAACACATAACGATGCTCATCGTTTTTAGCAATGGTCTGACCGTTAACCGACTGATTCTCCATATCAGTCACAGCTTTAGAGACCGTTGGCTTGTAGTTGAGCTTGTAGTCATGATAAGCGACACTAAGTTGTTGGTTCTTGGTATTGGCTAGTTTCACCAATTCAAGTGTCGGTTTTTCAGGATTAGTTGCTTTGACAAGTTCAACTAAAACAGGCTCAGTCGGCACAGGAGTCACACTAGTTTTTGGTAGGGTTGCACTAGCAGGCACTTGAACAACTGGCGAAACAACCTTAGTGTTAATGGCAAACCAATAGGTTTGACCACATGAATCAGCTGGTCCATCCCATTGGGCAAACTCCATCTGGAATTGAGAACCGTTGGTAAAGTAACCAATGATAGCACCCTTGTACTGATAAGGGGAAGTTGTTGTATCCCATTCTACACCTACATCTTGTGGGCTGTTATAGCAGTTAGCATATCCCATATTGTCATCATGGACGCTAACAGTAGAGACGTTAATTTCAATCATTTTACCATTGGTTGCACGTGCACCTTCACGTCCAATAGCATTGTTATTTAGAGAAGAGAAAGTGATCGCTACTGGTGTTTTATCTGACGCCGTAAAAGCAACTTCTTGACCATCTACGGTGTAGTAATAAGTATCCGTAATGGCAAAGTTCATGTAGTCAGAATAGCTATCTGTACCGTTGTTACGAGATACAACGAAACCTTCAGTTGGATCGTTGAGGACATAGACATCATCCAATCCTGTTGCACCGTTGTTTAAAAGTTGGAAGCTACGGTGTATACGAGTGATGTCACGTTTAACCCCATCAGCTGTTGTCACCGTGATACCAGAAAGATTAGTGTAATCCAGTTCCGTTGTCCAGACTGCTCCAAAGTTAGCATATTTAAGGACACTTGTCGAGTCTAGGATACGTCCATAGCCTGAAGCTCCACGGGACGACGCAATGTAGGGGGTTGTGGTAGCTTCTGCACCTTGGGCTGAAGAGGTCACAGTTGCATTTGGATTAGCATTTGAGAAATCCAAAGCTTGTAGTACAACCTGTTTTGTGTAGCCTTCTTTTGTTGTATTAGCTTGTAACTCATCATAAGTCTTTTGCCATTCTGCTTGTTTTTGCTTAGCAGTGTCGTAAGCTTGTTGGTTTTGTGTCGCAATAGCTTGCGCTTCTTCCGCTGAAGAGACGGTTTTGGTGATAGTGGTTAGGTTTACACCAAGTTGTGTCAACTCATCCGCTTTTTGACTAGCATCATTGTTGGTCTTATCACTTTCAGCCTTGGTTGCGTTGTAAGCTTCTTGCTTAGCGTTATTTTACTTGATTTTAGCCTGTGCTTCAGCAATCTTTTGATTGTTTGATGCTGTCAAACGATTCACTTCATCTACTGTATGCACGACTTGACTAGAAGTTGTGACGGTAGCCCCAGATTTCTTCAATTCTGTGCTAGCTGCTTCAATAGCGTCGTTTAGCGTTTTAGAGTTAGCCACTGTAGCGTCATAGACTTTCTTGGTAGCAACATAAGTCTCTACGGCTTTTTTGTTGCTATCAAGCGTGCTGTCGGCTACTTTTTTCTCTTCAGTGTTAGCTTTAGCGGTACCGTCAGTAGCGGTCGCTGTGTTAGTTGTGACTGAAACAGTTGTGTTCGCCTCATACGTCTTTTGTGCATCCGCAACATAGTCATTGTTAGCTGTGATTGCTGCTTGAGCACTTTCATAAGCGGTGTTGTTTTGAGCTTGTTGAGCTGTTGTCGCTTTGATGGCTTCTACTTGCTTGTCTTGGTCAGCCTTGATAGCTTCTTTAGCAGTGTCTAGTTCAGCGCTTGTGGTTGGTGCACCTTGCTCTTGCGTAGCGTCTTGAGAGACTGCTACACCAGTGTCTTGAGCTTCTTTCACCGCAGACTCAACGGCGCTGTTATCAACTGCCACAGTTTCAGTACCAGTTGACGTATTGGCTTGTTTAGCGTAAGCATCATTATCATTGGTACTAGTCGGCTGTGTTGCGACTGCAGGTGCTCCTTGTGTTGAAGCGACAAGCTCTGTAGCAGACGCCGTATCTGTAGGCGTTGTGACTTCATCAGCGCTAGCGTGCCCTGCAAAGACAAGTGTTCCTAAAACAATCCCACAAACTAATCCATACGTTTTTGATTTACGAAAGAAACCGTGACCTTTTGTTGTTTTTGTTTGAAAATTCATGAATACGTTCTCCTAAATTATTTTATTTTTGTTTTGAATGTTGACTAGTTCTTTTCTGCTTTTCGAGACCACATTTTTTGAGCCAAGAAAGCAGCTGCTACAAGCAGTCCTGCTCCCAAAATAGAGAGTAAGCTACGTGCTTTGTCTCCTGTTTCTGGAAGAGTTGTTTTTGTTCCGTCAGCTTTAGTCACGGTGATTGTTTTATCACTGTTAGTTGTTGCCCCAACAGTTTCTGGAGTAACTGTTGAGCCATCTGTGAGAACCAGTTGACCGTCCTTTGTGCTCACGATAGTAGCGCCAGTATTAGTCACTACTGGAGCTTGTGCTGTCACGTTTTGGACGACTTGACCAGTCACCGTTGAGGTCGTTCCCACATGAGAAGCACCCGCCTTAGTAGCTGTGTCGGCTGAGATACTTGGGTTATTTGTTGGCACTGTTTTGTCAGGGGTCACTTGTGCTGTACCGCCATCCGTGGTTGGAACAGTAGTACTACCTGTGTTAGGATCAACATTTTCTCCTGCATTATCCTTACCTTGATTGTCTGGGGCTGGTTGGGGATCAACCTGTTCACCTGCGTTATCTTTTCCTTGGCTTTCAGAGCCTGGGACGGTGACATTCTCACCAGCATTATCTTTGCCTTGATCTGTAGACGGTGTGGTTGGATCTACTGGAACCGTTGGAGTCGTTGTTGAGCCACTGTCGCTAGGTGTTGTTGCTGGTGTTTCTGTAGAGGGCGTTGTAACGTCTGTTGATGCTTCTGTTCCTGTTGATGGTACCACCACTTCTGTAGAGGGTGACGTTGGGTCTACTGGTGTTACCTCATCAGCTAGAGCAACGCCAGTAGAAGATAGAAGAAGAGTTGATGTTGCAAGAGTTGCAAGTAATTGTTTTTTTGTCATGATGTGTCCTTTCTTTTATTTGATGTAGTTGGAGGCTTTAGGCTCTGTGGTTACTACATAACCATATTTGGAGCTCTTAGAAGCCTTAACAGCAAAACTTAAGCGAATATTGGAGGCTGTATCGCCTTCTTTAACGGAAAGCACATAGCTCACGTTATATTGCTTCGTTTTGGAATCATAGGTCAGTTTTTCAAGGATAACTGATTGTAAAGTACCTTCTTTAGGAACGGTGTACTTGGCATCTCCATCTGAGAGAAAATCAACCAAATTCTCTTTTTTACCAGAATAATAATTCGGTAAAAAGTAGCGACTGAAAACATCTATTTGATGTTCTGCCTTCATCACCATTTGGGTATTTTTCTCTTCTTGATAGAGATAGGTTAGTTGTTCGGACTGCTTAGACAACTGAGTTGCTGTGCTAATAGTCCCAATAACGCCACCTAAAGCGATAACACTGGTCATTCCTAACAGGAGATACACTTTCTTCAAAGACGTTTGGGAAATAGGTGCTTTGGGTGCAACCGCTGCAGTAGTATTATTATCTGCAGTTGTTTTTTGTGGGAGGGGAGTATTTATTACGGGAATAGCCTCACCTTCTTCTGGAAAAAGAGGGAGAGCGGATTCTGGGATATTTAAACTATTCTTATAGGCTGGGTAAATCTGATTGACAAAATACTCACGCTTTTCTTGGTAAGTATAATATTGAAAATCAGAGCCTGTCATAATAGCTTGAATGAGAGGCAATAACAGATTGTGATACGTTCTATCAATGACAAAGGGACTGGCAAAGACTTCTCCTTCTGAGACAGCCTCTTTTCCTTCGAGATGACAGATGGCAACTTGTTTCAGTTGAAGTTGACCGTAAGCATCTCGTAAGGTTTGAAAAAGGTGCTCCGCCTGAAAGAAAGTCAAGTACGGTAAAGATTCCTCAATTGAATGTGGAAAAGTATCCAAATACTGCTGATCAATCCCCTCGATAATACCGAGAAGCTCACTATCATCATCTGGAGATTTGCCATCTTCCCAAGTGATTTCAAGAAATAAATCATCTGTTATCACGCATTTATTACTCTTTTTAAATTAAAAGGGTTAAATGCCATGATAGCCACCTTAACCTTTCACGAAGTTAAAGCCCCATTCGACAATGCTTGGGCCAGCAGAAACGGCAATAATGGCTACTGCAATGGCCACCCAGTGCTTTTTGATAGCAGCTTTGATTTCACGTCCACCAAAACCGTAAATCAGACCTGTTACAACGACGGCAAATCCTAAAGTGACAATTCCAATACCTTGAACTTTAGAAATACCTTGTTGCGATAACGCTTCTGTTTTCGCAAACGGATCGTCTGCATAGACGGAGTTTGTCAGGATACCTGATAGAAAAAGGGACAAGCTAAGCAAGTAACCTTTACTTTTGGCTCTTACTTTACTTACATAATGTGTCAATGTGTTCATAGAAACCTCCTTATTTTTTATTGACATTATTAGTGTAAGGGATAATGAAAATCTGTGCAGTAAGGGGACAAGTCACAGGAAAAACTTTTTTCAACTGAAAAGGGCATCTATTTCTCCCTCGATTTTCAGCTGAACTTGCCTTAAATCTTTGCGGTGTTGGCTGTCTGGAACGTCTCCCTCAACCCACAAATGAACATGATATGTCTGTTTACTCTTGTCTAAAGCTAAGCTTTTGGCAGAGATAGGTGCTAACACTTTTCGCTTAATTAAACGCTCCAAGGGACGTGCCCCATTTTTTACATCTGTTCCAACATCCGATAGATACTGGATTAGACTAGAATCGTAAGAAAGGGTTAAATTTTGGCGCTTCATTCTCTCTGCAATTTCAGATAAGTTTTTCTCTGCAATGGTCTCAATAACATCTCGCTCTAAGAGATTGAAGATAATTTTATTTTCAATCCGATTAAGGAACTCTGGACGAAATTCATTTTGAAGTTCACTATCCATTGATTTTTCAAATTGTTGGCGTTCTCGGTCAGTTAAGCTATGAAAATTGCCTTTTAGCTCCCATTTGTTAATGATTTTTTTAGCCCCAATATTCGTGGTCATGATCACAATAGTATTTTTAAAACTGATTAAACGCCCTGAACTATCCGTTAAGCGTCCATCATCTAACACCTGCAGAAAGAGATCCATAACCTCGTTATGCGCTTTTTCAATTTCATCTAGCAATAAAACACTGTAAGGCTTCTGTTTAACCCCTTCTGTTAATTGCCCTTTTGTTCGTGTCGCACGGTCACCAATCAGTTTTGTCACATCTTCTTTTTGCTTGTATTCTGACATATCAAAACGAATCATGGCATCTTCAGCGTCAAAAAGAGCTTCTGCGACAGCCTTTGACAGCTCTGTCTTACCAACACCAGTCGGTCCGAGAAAGAGAAAAGATGAGATAGGCTTATTTTCATCTTGTAAGCCTGCCTGAGCAAGCGTCACTGCATCTACAACCGCTTCAATCGCTTCTTCTTGCCCTTTAACACGCTTCATCAGTTTGTCTTTGAAGCCCTCTAAACGCTCTTGCTCCCCCTTTAAAATTGTGGTCACTGGAATACCAGTACGGTCTTTCAAGACTTGGGCAATATCTTCCTCTGTGACAGTTCTTTTTTCATCAGCTGAAGCAATGGTTGCAGCCTCATCAATTAAATCAAACGCCTTGTCTGGAAGAAAACGGTCAGTAATGTAGCGAACAGATAGACGAACCGCCTGAGCAACGGCTTCTGAACTAATCAGAACATTATGAAAGTCCTCATAAATACCTTTTGCTTGCTCTATAATCGTTATAGCTTGTGGAATTGTCGGTTCTTCTACCATGATAGGCTGCATACGACGTTCTAACGCCCTATCTGTTTCAATATAATCGTGAAACTCATCTAAAGTAGTGGCTCCAATCAGTTGAATATCACCACGAGCTAATACAGGCTTGATGACATTTCCTGCGTCAAGCGCTTGACCGTTTTCACTACCAGCGCCAACAACGGTATGAAACTCGTCTACAAAGAGGAGATTTTGACCACGAGTAGCGACCATCTCCTCAATGATTTTCTTGAACGTAGCAATAAAACCACCATCTTCTTCACTCATCAAGCTGGAAAGCTCCAAAGAGCGAACCGTTAAACCTTTTAAGGCGTCAGGAACTTCTTCTCGTAGAATGGCAAGTGTTAGTCCTTCGACAATAGCTGTCTTTCCAACACCTGCTTCACCTACTAATATTGGGTTATTTTTGGTTCGGATGAGAAGGGAGATAATCACTGCCTGAACTTCCTTATCACGTCCATAAACCTGGTAGTCATCTGCTTTTTTAGCAACTTTAGACGTTAGATTATCTGTGTACTTATCAAGAAATGGGGCTTTAAGCTCATCTAGCACGTTAATCACTCCTTTCTTTTGCCGTTTCAATTTGAGTGGCTAGTTTCTCTTTAATCGCATCCACAAATTCTCGGGGGTTAATCTCTCCATCTCCAATTTGAGAGAGGAACAGTTCCCAGACGCCTGTCGTTTCAGGGCTAGCAAACTCATTATCATAGAGATAATGAATCAAGAGATAAGCTTTATTTGTTGGAAAAAGCTGTCCTGTTTTTTTATCTTTAGTGATATAGCCTCGGTCTTGAATCGTTTTAAGCATTGCAGCTCTGGTAGCTTGTGTCCCTAGACCATATTTAGGTAAGAGGACACTGATAAATTGACTTTCTGTTATTCGCTTAGGTGGTTTTGTCACCCCTTCAATAATAAGTGTCTTTGTTTCCAGTTGATCACCTACACGATAGTCAGGAAGCTCAACATTTCCCTTTAACTTTTGTTGGCTGAAACCTGCCCAGACTAAATCAATCATGTGTCGCCCTCTTGCCTTAAAAATCAATCCTTGATTTTCTATCGCAACTGTTGTCGTATTGTAGCGACAATCAGCCGCAAACATTAAGAGGGTTCGACGGACAACCGCTTCATAAATAAGACGTTCATCTGGTTTTAGAGTCACTAAATTAGGAATATTTTCTGTCGGAATAAGAGCGTAGTGACTTGTTTTAGCTACTTTTTCAGGATCTACATAATTTTCCCTTGGTTCTAAATAAACAGGCTCAAATGCGCAATTCACAACATCTTGGTAACTCTTTAGATAAGTTTTAAGATAACCAAATTCTTCCTCCGTAATAAATCGAGTGTCAGTTCTAGGATAAGATAAGTATTTTTTGAGATGGAGACTCTCTACTATACTTTCTGTCTTAGCAGGAGAAAATCCCCATTGTTTAGAAGCTAAGCCTTGAAGGTCAGACAAGTTGAATAAGGCAGGAGCTGCTTCTTGATGTTCCTTAATTTCAACTGAAGAAACGGTAGAAAGTGGCTCTAGTTGTCGTGAAGTCGCTAAAATCATATCACTGTCTAAATACTTATCCTTATGAGAAAATGTCGTCTCTGTCGCTTTATCTTCTAACTGCAATTTCCAGTATGTTTGAGGTCTGAAATTCTGGATAGCGAGGTCATTCTCACAAATCAAGCGCACCCCAGGCGTTTGAACACGACCTACTGATAAACTATTGCCTTTTCCCTTCGCCAGTCGCCCCTTCTTTTGAAGCTCTAGGGTGACCAGTGGAGATAAGTTCATCCCAACAAGCCAGTCTGACTGTGCACGTGCCTCTGCCTCCAAATAATAGTTGTAGGTCTCTATTGGTTCTCTCAAGTTTTGAAAAGCTTTTTGAAGAGCATGTGTCGTCATAGAATTAACCCATAGACGCTTATACACTTTGTCTTTTCCTTCTGGAATATGAGATAGAATGGAGTAGGCAATACGCTCCCCTTCTCTGTCTGAGTCTGTACCGATAATAACTTGAGAGGCTGCCACCACCTCTTGATAAATCTGTTTAAAGGTTTCTTTAGAGGTTTTGTCTTGTTTTAGAGTCTGTTTAAATGAGACATCAACTAGAGGTAGTTTTTCTAAATCCCAATTATCTTTTGGTAAACCATACTCAAATAAATGACCATCCGCAGCAATCACATGAACTTCATCTGGAAAGTAAGGTGTTTGCTTCACAATATGTACCTTTCCCTTTTTACTAGCTGAACCTAGACAATCTGCGTAAGCGACAGCTTGTGTTTCTTTTTCAGCTAGAATAACTGTTACCATATAATCTTTCTCCTTTCATTAGTTAACTTTAGTCTAAGAGATATTGACAATTCTTGCTGTAAGGGGACAAGCTAGCACTGATGAAGCAGCAAACGTAGAAAAGCTCTTCTAATAAAAGTGGAATTTACGAGGTCGTATCAGTAGAGCCATTAGTAGATGTCATTTCTGAAATCAGTAGCTACCAGGTCTAGTATTTTATATTAAAAATTGTTATATAACTTTTTGTACTATTTTGTGTACAATTAAAAGCACTCTCACACAAGAGTGCCTTTAATCTTAACGACTTATCCCCTTGTTAGGGGTTCTAGGAAAATTTTGCGCATGCCCTCTACTTTTGCCTTGATACGGCTTGGTATGGCTTTCCACTTGCTTTAACATTTTGGAAACAGTCTTATGTACACGTCCCAAAGAGTTAGCGAGTTGCTTATCGTCTAGCGCTTTTAGATTATCTGTCCAAGCTGCCATGTACTTGATCGCTTTTTCAGAAGTATCTAGACCAAAGTGTTTTGATAGTAAATGACTTGTCATTTCCGCTTCAAACTCCCTTTGCCCTCTAGGCAATTCTTTGTATTGCTCTACCATTTTTGGGTTATGAAGTGTCGCATGCGCTAACTAATGAATAGTAGTCGCAATTTTTTCTCCAGGCGGGTTGTGTGGATTGATAAGAATAAGCTGTTCTTCTGGATAAAAGGCACCTTTTCTATTGTCGAGAACATGGGCTTTATCTTTCATTATAGTCACACCAATACTGTCAGCATAATCACAAAGTCCCTCTAACACTTCTTTTGTCTTAACCTTATCCATATTAAAGTTATAATGACGGTTTGGCATTGCTTTAGGGTAGCTTTCTGGTTTTAGAGTGGTTTGTGATAGTTCAAAGACCTTATACGTTGTATATCGTGGTTGACCTGTTTTGAAATCTCTTTCCTGAAATTGGCGAACAGGCAATTTGCCTTCTTTTACCCACTGCTTTTCTTGCGGCGTTGCCTCTGAAAGCTTTTTAAATTTAGGATTGCCTTTATCATTTTTGAGTTGATTACCATTTTCGTCCAGTACGGGAATCATTTTAACCAATACTGGTCTAAAGAGGGTAATCTTTGACTTTTCTCCTGTTTTGACAGAAAGGTTTTGATGAACAACTTCTTTGGTTTCACCTGTTCGCTTGTTGGTATAGATTGCCTTTGTCGAAATGACATCCTCTGGCTTAATGTCTAGAACTTCTCCCATAGCCTGCCATTGATTATAAGTAGCAACAGCATTAGCACCACGCCATGGTTCTTGGATAAGAGCTACATTTCTTGGCGAAAGCCTTAGAAACTTACTCATAAAGTCCATGTACGCCTTCAAGTCTTCAGGTGATTGTGTGTACTCACGGATTTTTTGAAAAGCTCGTTCACTAATCTCATAAGCTGACGCTGTGTTATAGTCAAAAGGTTCAGCTGATACTGTAGTTTCTTGAGGCTTTCCTTGCCCTGTGCTGTTAGCTAAAAAAGCATCCACTTCTTCCTGCTTATACAATTCTTTAGGCAATTTATTAGCCTTGATGGCTTCAACAAGCTTCTCTAGCTCTTCTTCAATCTGAAAACCATTGCCCCAATCGCTGCCGTAAGCTAGATAGCCTAGGTTTTCTTCTCCTCTGAGTAGTGCTATAGTCCAAGGCGCTGTCGTCTCAGATAAATTATCAACCTTTTCTGGACTATAAACCGTTAGCTCTATCTGATACCCTTGACCAAACTCCTCACGATTAGTATAAATAACAGAACCATCAGCTTGAGGAGTTCCAACCAAATCACCTTCCATCGATAAGGATTCTTGAACGCGAGGAGCAGCTACTTCTAATTGCTTTTTAGCATCCTCTGCCATAATCTCCTCTACTCGTTGGGCTAGCCCCATTTTGATGTCCTGTTTAGGCGAAGTGAAGGTTTCCCTTGGACGGCTATCTTCTTGAGGTATTTCTTGTGAATTTAAAAGATGTTCATTAGCTTCAGCAGCAATTTCTTGATTTAGCTCTTGATTTTCCAGATGAGAAAGGACACTGTCATCTATCGCAGCTAAATCTTGATAGCCTGATAACCTACGATAGCCTAACCCCATAAGTTGAGAAACAGGTCTTGTTTCATCACCAATAGCGTAGTGGACATTATCTTTGATGAGCTGTCCGCCAGGAGCATAAATGTCAAACTCTGTTTTAGTGTAAGGCAGCTGATTCTCTTGCCTACGTTGATAATGGGCTTGATTAGCTTCATAAAGTCCTGTGACAAATGTTTTGTAATCAATCAGTTGTTCTGTATGGAAAGGCAGTTCAACGCCATTATCCCAATTCTCAGCAAACTGTAAGCGAACATGATAGTCATTTTTATAGATCATGTCCTCTTGCCACTCTTTATAGAAGGCAGAATCTTTGACTAAGAGACGGTTTTTATCTGCATAGTCAACCATTTGTTCTAAGCCCCATTGATTTTCTTCTGATACCTCAAGGTATTTCTGCCAAGCAGCTAAGACTTCTTCTGGAACACGTGCTAAATCATCTGGAATACCAACGTTGTAGACAGCATCCAAAACTTTTGTGAAATCTTCAGCTGAAACCTCTAATTCTACATTTGAGTCCATTACAGATGGTTCTGACTCCTTGACTTGTTTTTCAGGCAATGACTGAGTCCACTGTGTTTCGTTACTGCGTTGACTATTTAGAAATTCTACCATCTCTGCACCATTATCCCTGATATAGTTAGCATTGATACGATGAACTCTAATATCACCATCTTTTTCAATTAAAACACCCAAAATCGTTTTTTCTTGAGATAGTGTGTCCATTTGGATATTTAAATCTAATCCTGGTTTTAGTAGGGAAGCGGGGAACATCTCATCTTGACTATCTGTCTGAAAGGCAAGGACGATACTCTTATCCTCAGACCGAATTGCTGACTCAGCATCTAGACGACCAAATTTTTCGATAGAAGATAAGTCATCAAACACAAATGAATCCGTTTCTAGAACTTCTGATAGCATCGGTAATATTTGAATTTTATCTAAGTAACCTGGACCGACCGTAACATTTTGAAAACTGGTATGCCCTGAAGAAATTTCATCAATAAACGTTTCTGATACAGAATCTAATTTCTCACTGTATACTGGTGCAATACCAGTTAAGTGCATCCAAGGACGTTTTTCAAATTTAACTTGTAAAGCTTGTTGCTTTAATCCATCTTTATAGAAATAGGTAACAGTTGTATCCGCTAGCTCATTTAAATACCAAGTAGCAGATTTTTGAATATCCTCTGCGTACGCACTTATATTTCGAACATCTTTATTTTTAGGATAATGATAGCCTTTACGCAACCTAAAATTTGACTTTATATCCTTATCAATGTTAAAATATAAGGGAACATTGGTAGGAAAATCAGGTTGAGCAGCTGGCTCAACGGGCTGCGGTGCTGTCCCTGGAGAGTTCTCTCCTAAAAAACTGGAACTGCGATTGAATAATTCGCCCCCAGTGTTAGTCTCTTGATTATTGTCAAGGGACTTTTCTTGTGTCTGATTAACATCAGGCGCTTTTTCTTTAGCTTCACTTTCTTCTACTAGCTGTTCAACGTCAGGCTTTTGTTCTGAAACGTCTACTTTCACAACTGTACCAGATATCTCCTTGGAAGGATCACTCTTATTCCAAGTCCTGTCGTCTATAATAATTCTTGATACTGTCGTAAAACCGTCAAAATCAGACTCTTGTTCAGCTGTCTTTGAGGACATTAGCTCTTCTGATAAATTATCAAATGATGTTAATGTTTCTTCCTTTGGCGGTGGTTCTTTTGACTTCTTCATTTCTTTGAGGTAATCATTCCAGTCCGTTTTAACTTGCCCTGGTTGTAAATCGGGTAACGCCTCGTTCACTACAGCTCCTTTTTCCCTCAGAGAACTGATAAAGTTTTGACCACCTTCGTCATTATCTACCGCAAGAGTGATCCAGTCTGAGTGTTTTCCATCTACGAAAAAGTTTTTATCAATCGCTATCTGTAACCCTTCAGCGAGTTGATCATAGTTCCAGTTTAATGGACGCCCAGATAGTTCTGACTGGAGTTGGGCTAAGTGTCGTCCGATAACACCTTCTTTTAGACCATCCATTGATACCAAGCGGACATCCTGCAAACTATCTTTATGCAACTCATAATAAGACATCAAATCAATAGCACTTTCCGCAAAGATGAGGCGGTTAGGTTGCCCAATATCCACATGCAAACCTGTGAGACCATCTGAGTTTGGCATGATTTTTTTAGCATAACCACGTTCGGTCCACTTCTCCCTGTTTTCTTCAATCCCCTGTAGAGTCGCACCGAGAATCTCACCTGAGAGATCAAATGATTTAAAGACAATGACAGGTTCAATACTGCCCTTTACTTTAGCATTTGCCTGAGCAAGTACCCCTTTCTCCAGAAAGAAGTCAATGGTTTCAGCGGAAAGTCCACGTTGATTTTGTAGATAATCTCTAGCAGCTTCAAAAGGCTGCTCATAGGGTGCAAGGTAATAAGAGAAAGGTTCTGGTACTCTTTCCATAACTGTACGTTCCTTAAAACGACCATCGTTTAAGAAATTTATCGCTTGGTTGAAATCAACTTCTTTCATCACTTCAACTAAAGAAATCACATCGCCACCTTGATGCCTAGAAAACCAATTCCAAACATTTTTATCTGGTGTAATAACTAAACTATCATGCTCTTTCCAACGATAATCTCTGCCTTCTCGAAATAACTCCATGTTGAGTTCATTAGCCACATCTAAAATATCACGAGAACGAGCATATTCAACCCGCTCACGTCGACTTTTGCCTCGTGACTGCCACGGTTGTGTGTATTCATCTGCCATAAAAAAACTCCTTTCATTCACTAAAAGCACTCATATTGAGACGTATAAGACTCTGTTTCAGGAACAATAAAGACTTCTTTAGGCAGTGAGACCAGCTCTCCCACTGAAAAGCGTTCAAATGGTTCTTGGTCTTGGTAGGTCAATACCAACTCCAAATCACCATTCTTGCCTTGCCCAACAAAAAGCACTTGTTTTTGCGTCTCATCAATGGACTTGACTAACCAATCGGCTTCAAAGTCAAATGCTTCTTCAGAAACACTTGGAAAATGTAACATATCACTTGCACCTCCTTTTTTACAGTTACTTTTAAGTGTAAGAGATAATGGAATTTCTTGCGTTAAGGGGACAAATGAGAGGGATTTTTAGCAAAAAAAGTCATTGATTACCCAATGACTTCTAACGTTGGTTTTGTCGACGTTCTTCTTGCTCCTCACGTTCATCGCTACGTGCCCGTTCCAGCAACGCCTTTTGATTAGCCCGTTGAGAACGATTAAGAGAGCTAGCTAATTGATTCATAAACTGCGTTGGCAATTTTACACTGCCTTTGGATTGTTGTAGATGTGCTTTCTTGACGATTTTTCGCTCTCGAAGTTGCTTCGACACCGCCTGAACAATCTGCCCCTGATTATCTTCAGTAGGCTGCAGCTTGGCATACAAGCGTTTTAACTCCACAAAACCTTTAGCATTCTCCATTTTCATGTCTTTGATAACCGCTTCATCTGATAATTGATTTAGCTGCTGGTTGCGATTATGAATTTGATATTTCAACTGAAAAATAGAGACATGCGTTTGTAACTCTTCTAGATAGCCTTGTTTGCTTGTTGGTGCGCCTTTTAGGAGCGTTAAGATACTCTCATCCTGCAATTGATGTACAAGACTCATTTCCGCCCGCAATAGTCTGATAGGAAGCTGTATCGCAACAGCTGGTGCTTTGTCTATTGGAAGGGCAACACTGTCCTCAAATGGACGTTTAAGACGTTGTTTTAGACGCCTATCCGCTTCTGACAACTTGTAGTTTGGTGTTAGTTGCAATGTGATAGACTTCAATTCTTGAGCCAAAGATTCCTTCTTAAAGTCTACAAAAGGCTGATCAGAAGCCAGAGGGCGCACTTGCTCTAAAAGCTTCTGACGAACCTGGATTGTCTTTTGAGCTGTTGCTAGCATGCTTAACTTTAAAGCGTAGCGATAAGTTCCTAACTCACGCCGCTCTTTTTCAGTTAGCTCTGGTTTTGCCTTAGCAGCATCCACCAACTCTTTTAGCTCACTAGAGGATAACAGTGATAAATCTTTTAGTGTCAGTGTTTTCAGCTGAATGTTTTCAGTCATTTGGCTAATATCGTATACAGTATTTGACACAAAGGTGGGCTGACCTATACCTGTACCGTGCTTATCATATTTTTCATAAACTGGTGTGATAATTTCAAGTGGTTTCACTCCAGGCTTGGTCTCATAGCCTAATTTTTTCCAAGACTCTAGACTTTTAACGACTTGTGCTTTAGGTAGCTGTTCTAAAATCTTCCTCTGGTTCAAACTTGAAAACTTGTCCAAATTTTTTTCCAGACGAACGTCTTGTAACTGAGGTGCAGCTTCTCTAAAAGAGCGTAAGACATTATTAGCGAGTCGTTCTCTTAAATCCATAACACGACGTGCCAGGTGATGTTCCAAATCATATCCCTTCGATGTCGCTAATGTCCGAATGACCTCACCATCCATCTTGCGAATTTTTTCGTAGGTGTGATTTTTTTCAGCCGAATAGACGCCTTGATAAGTTTCGAGAAAGTCTCTTGTTTCTTGCAAAAACTCTTGATAAGCAACCTGTCCTTCATTTTTTAAATAGGAGTCCAAGTATCTATCTAGAAAGAACTTACTAACCGCAAAGTCTCTCGCATTGGAACCATAACGCCACCTTTTATTGAGTGGTAGGTGATTGTAAGCCTGCTCCAAAAAATTTTTTTCAGCAGAAGATACCACCTTGTTGTTCTGATAAACGGAAGCGATCAAATTTGTTTTGAGATTAGCAAGTATCTGTTCTTTTCTAATTAGGTTTGATCGTGTCTCTTCTTTCAAGAGCCCATGATAAATCCCACTTTTAAAACGGTTAATGGTTTTCTGTGAGAAGTTTCCTTTGTACTCAATACGCATTCTAGGCTGGTAAAAGATTTTTTCTCTGTTAGATTGAATCTCGGAAAGTCCGAAATGAATATGGATATTATCAGTATTGAGATGGATGTTACCCCACCAAAAAGCAGAATCCGAAAGTTTCTCTTTTTGGATAAGGGTTGGCATCATATCACGCATAACTGCCTTAATTGCTTTTTGGTCAACGCGACCAGTTGCTGTATCGTATAACCCTTGCTCAGCCAAAAAATCATTATCAAATGAAATAACACCTTGCCAGAGAAGAGAACCATTTTGATAAGCCGTTTCTAGCTTATTTTTGAGTTCTTCCAAGCGGCGTTTTTGAAGATAATCAGCCTCTTGTGTAAAGACTGCTGTCAATTCTTCAGATTGTTTTTCTGTCGCATAGGAACGGTTCATGTAGTCAAGGTACTCTCGAAAGTTCAACTGCGTCTCAGGAACAGCTTCTTGAATTTGGGTCATGGCATCTTCAGTCAACCCTTCAATCATTTGGCGATTGGTTTCTAGGGATAGTTCTTCGTCCATTTTAACAGCTTCGCTACGATTGGTGTAGTTAACATATTGGCTATTAGCTTCAGTGTATTGAAGCATAAACGTGATGTTGGGACGCGTCATCTACTCCTCCTCTCGTAATGCAGCATACTCTTTTAATAAGGGCTGTAATTCTTCTCCTTCAACTTTTAAGTTCTGAAACCAAGGACCAGATGGAGAGACATGTAACTCTTTTTTATCTTCAATAAACTGCATAGGGATTAACAAAATATAGGGATTAGTCAATTCTAAACCACTTTCACGTTCAAGAAAGGCAACAATAAAATCTTGATTGCCATTTGTTCTAAATTGCCAGTGATGAGAATTTCCATTTTTCTTTTTATGCAAGGAGCTGTACTTAACAGCAATCGTTAACCCCTCAAACCAAAAATCATAGACAGGGTTATTTTTCTTAAAATACCTATTGGCATCCGTTGCCTCTGGAACATATTTTTGAAAAAGTTCTTCTGCCAGTCCTCCTAATTTAGACGTCCTAGAACCATACTGAATTTTATCTTGGATCTTCAAGCAGCCACTCTTAATCAATTTTAAATGAGCAACATGCGTTGGTAGTCCTGATTGTTTCACTGCTTCATAAAAATCACCAGTCTCTAAATAGAGATCAACAATATCAGCCATTTTGCTTATCCTCAATGTGAATGTTTTAGCGTTTGACCACGACTCACATCCTCCTTGATAAGGTCTTCAATACGAGCCATAAGTTCGGGCTGTGTCGGATCAAAACGAGAGTGAATAGATTCTAAAACCTATCATTCTACTATTTCATTTTGATGGTCTCAATTGGATTTGAAAACTCAAATGTTCCGTCCTTGATAGCTGCCTCTTTTTTCTTTAAAGCTTCAATTTTAACTTGAACTTTTTCGATATTTTGAGTAGCTGTTGCGATAGATCGATTCTTCGTTTCAATGTTGCTCTCAAGCGTTGCAATATCTTTTTGATTGGACTCTAAATCATCACCTGAGAGATATTCTGCCTCTTTGTTAAGCCCCACCTTACGAGACTCATCATCTTCAATAGAGGCCTTCAACTGCTTGATAGACTTATTCAATTTTTTGATTTGACCTTCTTGGAAAGTTCTCTCTTCGGATATTTCTGACAAGGCAAACTCTTCACGAGAAACACTCTTGATGTGCTTTTCTTTTAGCTTGCTATTTTGAGTTGTCACATAAAATGGAACAAGGTTATCATTAGCGTTATCTGTTGTTTTAGAAGTCTTCTCCTGCTCATCTGAGGAACTAGAAACAGCAACATCGATGGAGCTAGTCACAACTGTTTTATTCCTAATATCAATGGCATAAGCTCCGAAATTTTTAGGTACGTTTCGGATAATGACTGAGATTTTATTATCAACAATTGGTACAATTTCCATCGTCGTATCTGCCGTTTTATTCTGCGCATATAGGTTCCATTTTAAGCGCTTAGTATCTATACCACGGTCAACTGGGGGCGTCGCATCTTGCGTCTCAAATGGAAGGACAATAACCCCAGTTTTTGGAGAATACATCTGACGCGTCAGTACGATTTCACCTGTGCCGTTCTCAAATATTTGTTTAGTTTTGAGTTGCTCATCGCTATAAGTTTGGCGTTGTGGGGAGTAAATAGCGCCTAATAATAAACTCAGCCAAGCAACAAACAACGTCATAAAAATGACTAACTTTCGTTTAATCACATTTTCCTGAAACCATTTATTGATGGCTACAAAGGGTCTAGCAATGGAGCTAGATTTTGTCTTTTCAATCCAGTTTTTAATAGTATCAATCATCTTCACCTCCAACGCTTTTTTCTACAAAGCGATAATTCTAAAATCTAATAACTCTTGGTAAGTAAATTCAATAATTTTGTACGCACTAACATCTGATTGTAGTGGATCTTCTGTTTGCTTTTTAGCTTCCTCATAGGATGAAAACTACACCTATCAAGCTGGATAGAACAATTGAAACCTTTGCCATGAAAATATCTCGACTATAGCCTATTTCACGATCTTCTTTAGGATTTCCTGTTATACTAGGAACCCAATATTTCCCATTGAAATATTTATCTCTTTGCTCTCTGATTTTCTTCAATCTCAGAAAAGATATCCTACTTATTCCAAATAGAACTACTATTTCAAATACTTGGTACATAAACTTCTCCTATTTTTTACTTTGACCTTTCAAAATTGTTCTCCTAACAGCTCCTCTGGTAATAATTTCACTTCACCAGCGTGACTGCAGCCTTGTAAGTACGCTATCGGATCAAAAGTGTTAATGTTAATACCTGGATTAACCATTCTATCTTTGAGAATACCCATTCTTAACTCTTGTTCCTCGACTACTTCAGCTGGTACTTGCACAACCAAGGCAAACTCCTCTGAAGATTGTGCTTGTTCCCTGAAACGTGCGTCAAGACCCGCTAAAAAACCGTATAGATATGATTTTTTATAATCTTTTCTCTTTATCTCAATTGAAGGAGGAGTAAGGCGCTTTAGACGATATTTCAGATATAAGATAGCTCCCTCATACACTTTTGTGCAGAGTTCAGCATCTTCATAATACCCAAAGAAAATGATTCGTGTAATTCCTTCTTTATGTAGTCTCGTTCTGTATGTCTGACATCTAAAGTTACTTCCTAGAATTGATGCTAGGTGTTCTTGCCACCAAGGCAAACGTCTACCTTGAGTTCCAATTATTTCTCCAATATCAGTCCTGCATTTAGAACTACGCTCTATATCACTAATGGATAACTGATGCTTTACCATCAGTTTTTGAGCCATTAAAAGAGCTGTCTGACCCTCTTCATCACTTGGGCTATCATAAGCTAATTCTAATAGGTTTTGTATTTTAGATATAATCTTACTATCCATATCATTTCTACTCCTGATTTAGTTAATTTTCATACTTTGAGGAAGAAACGAACCTGGGGAACAATAACCATTTTGTAAATCCTTCTTCAGATAGAACTCAGTATTTACTGTCATGACATAGTCACTCCTTTTCCAGTTGCGACGAAGTCGAGTATTAAAAAGAGCAACTTTAGACTCAATCTCTCTGAATCTAAATCCTAATTCCAAATAGGTTGTGATAATTTCATGAACATGTTCCCTAGCCTCCTTATTTCTAAGTCTTTTGTGAATACGCTGTTCTTGATCTTCTAGTTTTAATAACTTCTGATACTGAATATACAATACCCTCATTTCTTCAATTTTCTTCTGCCAGTTGAGGTTATAAGGTTGACCAGAGTATTTATTCTTCAACATACTAACGGGTTCTTGAAACTTCATCTGAACAGAATCAAATTTCCCCAAATCCTCGAAGGGATCAATAAAACCTAACGGATCACGGTTAACTAACTGTTGATATAAACTTTCTCTATCCATAACTTTACCTTTTGTTTTTATGATGTATTATCGTTATCAAGAAAATCAAATAATGTCTGTTGAATACAACGACAAGGTGTCAAGGTCATTTTTCCCTTGTAAGAAGGTAGGCCATCTTCATCTATCATCTCTTCTTCAGCATCGTGGTCAATAACTTCATAAATTTCTAACGTATCTATGTCCATGACAAGTTCTAAGCCTTCCATGAGGAAATTCCTCTCTTTATAGAATTTTAAGCAAACAAAAAAGAGAACAGATTTCTCTGTTCTCCTTCACTAATACTAGATTATTTGTTATTCTAAAAACTCTTACCACTTACTGAAAATTTTTTGAAACAAAAAAACAGCGAAAACTTGTCTAGCTGTCTATATTTTATGAAAATAAATTGGTAAAGAAGTTCACGATTTGTTGCCACAAGTTAGCAAAGAAGCCTTTTCCAGACGCGATAGCGCTGTTGGCGTCAAAGTTGAGATTGATACCGCTAAAGGTTGACTTAGACTTTGAAACAATGCTGTTTTTAAGAGAAGTCAGAGTTGACTTGAAGTTACTGTTTTTGATGACAGAACTTTTTGACAAATTAACAGCAAAGTTGACGATGACCGTGATTTGGTTGCTGGTCATAGAGTCCTTGAGTCCGTAGTTGGACAGTGTGTCCTCGACAATCTTTCGGATGTCAGACGCAGATAGGTTAGAACCACCATCTGCTACAGCAGACTTGATGTCTGTCATGGCAACGTTCAGTTTATCTGCGTCGTAGCTTTCTTTATTTTGGTTTTCAGCGTTAATATCAGAGAGAGCATTGAGCTCTTCTTGCGCTAGCTCTTTACTTTCGGTAGAGACGCTGGCTCCATTTTGCTCGAGCGAGTAGTAAATCCCTGCAAGCGCACTCTCTCCCGTTACTTGGATAGGGGAGGCAACCGTGATTTCAGCATGCTCAATCCCCAGTGTAACAGCGGCGTTGCGGTACATGTCCTCAGTGACCTTGGTGATATTTTCTGGCGTCACGATAGAAACACTCAAACCTTTAGACGAGCCTAGCTTTTTGATTTTCACGGATGAATAGAGCTGCAAACTGCTGTCATCTGCCACATCCATAATCGAAGCGTAGGCACTTGTCGTTAACGTCTTGACACTTGTGTCTTTTGACGAATCATAGCCTAAAAGAGAAAGCGTCTCGCTACGCTGGCTGTCTGAGAGTGAGTAGCCCAGCACATAGTCTGGCTGCACATAAGACGCATCGAGGACCTCTTGCACGCTACTAGTCGCTGCTTGAGCTTTGGTCGCAAAAGAAAATGCCATCAGGGCTAAGCCAACACCCATAATCAGTTTTTTCAAACGCATATAATATCCTCGTTTTTCTTTTTTTCCTAACTTTTTTCCAAAATCTTATGATTTATTATAACATCTTTTGCTTAAAGTAGTGCTAGAAAACAGTTTTCTCTCATTCGTGCAGTTCTAAGGGCAAACCGTCTGGGTCAAAGAAAAAAGTCATCTTCTCACCGGTAAACGTATCTCTACGAATAGGCTCCACAAAAATCCCTAAAGCCTCCAATTCTTTTTTGCGGGTCTCGAGGTCATCGACATAAAAGGCTAAATGGCGCAGCCCGCAAGCTTCAGGGTAGCTAAGCCGTTTCGGCGGCTCGGTGTAGCTCTTCTCTGTTCTCTTTTGCCCAAAAATCTCTAACTCAACACTCCCACAACTCAAGTCTAGCTTGTAGTCTCCTCTGTCTGGGCGGTGATTTTCACGAATAATCTCAAAACCCAGCTTGTCCACGTAAAAGGCACGTGAAGCCTCATAATCCGAAACGATAATCGCCACATGAGGAACAGCATTCCACTGCATATTAGTCTCCTTTCTCATAGAGAAAATCAGAAACCGAAGTTTCTGATTTACGTTGTCATTTGATTGTAAGATTTGCTAAAGGCGTCTAGGATTTCTTGACTAGCCTTGCTGTAGTCAACTGTAGCAGTCAGCTCACCATGTACAATAGTACGCTCGGTAGCTTCTGCGTCGGTACAAGTCACCAAGGTCACTTGACTCTTGCCAGACTCGTCATCAATCACCTCGACATGATCAGGTGTTACCACCGTCACATCTGTAATGACGTATGTGTAGACCTTTTCCTTGTCTGTCAGGTAGATTTTCATGCCCTTTTTAGCTCTATCAAGAGGGGAAAAGAGCATGTCCGTTGAGCCTGTCATGCCAAAGACATGGTGACTGGCTAGAGCATAGTTGTTCTCTCCACCCATGACTTGATTTTCCTTCATGGTACCAGCTCCGTAGGAAAGCTCAGTGTTGCCGACACCTTTAAATATCGGCAGATTGAGTCCCACAGCAGGAATAGCGATACCACCGATAACAGGCAGCGGCTGCGCATCCATCTGCGCTTTTAGGATAGACTCCGCACTGATAGACTGCACCGAGTCAAAATCATAGGTCGTCTTTGCCTTCTTATTTTTTTCAATCGTTTTCTTGCTGACTTTGGTAATCTGGTATTTGTTGGTATTCATCCCAATCAGATAATTTCTAATCGGTTTATTAAAAACCAAGACCAAGCCGACAAGCAATAGAACGACAAAGAGTACCGTTCGTAAGACACTAAAGAGTTTTTTTCCTTTTTTCGTTTTCTGCTTTGCCATAAATTGTCTCTAATTATTCCTCATTCTCCTGCTGCACATACTCTTCACTAGCGACCAAGGCAAAAGTGACAATCTTAGACTCATCTGCTAAGCGCATCAATTTGACACCTTGAGCACTACGTCCCGTCTCAGAAATAGCAGCAACGCTAGTGCGGATAACCACGCCCGTGTCGGTAATGACCATCAAATCCTCATCGCCAGTCACCGTGGCGAGACCTGCTAGGCTACCGTTTCGCTCAGTGATATTAGCTGTCTTGATACCTTTACCACCACGGTTTTTAGTTGGGTAGGCACTTGCTGGCGTTCGCTTACCGAAACCTTTTTCAGTCACGACAAGAACATCTTGATTATCTTTAATGGTTGAAACGCCGATAACGCTATCGTCTTCTCTTAGAGTAATCCCTTTGACACCTGCTGCGCTACGTCCCATCACTCGGATACCATCTTCATTGAAGCGTACAGAGTAAGCTTGACGAGTTCCGATGATGATGTCCTCACTACCAGTAGTTGCCACAACGCTCATCAGCTCATCTCCTTCTTTAAGAGTCAGAGCCTTGAGACCATTTTGACGGATGTTATGAAACTCTGAGACACGTGAGCGTTTGACAAGCCCATGTCGTGTCGTAAAGAAGAAATACGACTCCTCGCTCGTGTCACTATCAAGGTTAATCATAGTCTGAACCGTCTCACCCTCATCTAGGCGCAAGAGATTGACAATCGGGAGCCCTTTGGCTGTGCGACCGTATTCCGGAATTTCATAGGCTTTCAGGCGGTAAACACGCCCAAGATTGGTGAAAAAGAGCAGCGGATTGCGGGTGTTTGTAGACACCAAATCCTTAACAAAATCGTCTTCGTTGACACCAGTTCCTTGAACGCCACGACCACCACGCTTTTGCGCACGAAACTCATCCTGCGCTAGACGCTTGATGTAGCCTTTATTAGACAAGGTAATTAGCACATCCTCTTCCTCGAGGAGATCTTCATCTTCAAGGGTCAAGACCTCACCCACCATGAGCTCTGTGCAACGTTCATCAGCGTATTTACGCTTAATCTCGTCCATCTCGTCCTTGATAATCGTGATAACACGCTCTGGTTTTGCCAAAATATCCGCCAAATCCGCAATCAGAGCTAGTAAATCATTGTACTCAGACTGAATCTTGTCACGTTCCAATCCTGTCAAACGACGCAGACGCATGTCTAGGATAGCTTGACTTTGACGCTCAGACAGGTCAAAACGACGCATCAGCTCTGCTTGGGCAATGCTGTCTGTCTCACTAGAGCGGATAATGTTAATCACTTCATCCAGGTGATCAAGCGCAATCAGCAAACCCTCTAAGATATGAGCACGAGCCTCCGCACGAGCCTTATCAAACTCCGTACGACGTACAATCACTTCTTTTTGGTGCTCGATGTAGTTGTCGATAATCTGACGAAGCGTCAAGATTTTAGGGACACCCTTTTCAATCGCTAACATATGAAAACTAAAGTTTGTCTGAAGCTGTGTTTGTTTAAAGAGATTGTTGAGGATGACATTGGCAGAAGCGTCACGCTTAATCTCAATCACAAAGCGAACACCCTCACGGCTGGACTCATCACGCACCGCTGTGATCCCCTCTATTCGTTTCTCCTGCACCAAACGCACAATATGCTCATGTACCTTGGTTTTATTGACCCCATAAGGGAACTCTGTCACAACGATACGCTCTCTACCTGTTCGAGTGGTTTCAATCTCAGTACGTGAGCGCAGAACGATTGAACCTTTTCCTGTATCATAAGCCTTATAAATGCCAGAACGCCCCATCACAAGAGCACCTGTTGGAAAGTCTGGACCTGGCAGCACTTCCATAAGGTCACGCGTTGTCGCTTCTGGATTGTCCATAACCAGCTTCACCGCATCAATAGACTCCCCTAAATTGTGCGGTGGAATGTTAGTCGCCATCCCGACAGCGATACCAGTCGCACCATTGACCAAAAGGTTTGGAAAACGAGCTGGCAATACCAAGGGTTCACGCTCACTGCCATCATAGTTGTCTTGGAAATCAACCGTGTTTTTGTTGATGTCACGCAACATTTCAAGCGCAATCTTACTCATACGAGCCTCGGTATAACGCTGAGCAGCGGCACCATCGCAATCCATAGAACCAAAGTTTCCGTGCCCATCAACGAGCATATGGCGATATGACCACCACTGCGCAATACGCACCATAGCGTCATAGATAGAGGAGTCACCATGCGGGTGGTATTTACCCATGACGTCCCCTGTGATACGAGCGGACTTCTTATGTGGCTTGTCAGGTGTTACCCCAAGTTCGTTCATCCCGTAGAGGATACGACGATGTACGGGCTTTAGACCATCTCTCACATCTGGAAGCGCCCGTGCGACAATAACACTAATGGCATAGTCAATGAAACTCGTTTTCATTTCACTTGTTAAATGGACATTTACTAAATTTTTATCTTTCATGAACAGTTGTCCTTCATTTTATTACTATATATTATACCATATTTTCTACTAATTTTCCCTTATTTTTATCGACCTATTCCGAACATTCAAACGACTGTGGCAGGTCATCAGCTATACTTTTCTGAAAGCTATTTGTGAAATTTTTACCATTTTCCAATTTTTTCACCGTTTCCTCGTGACAGAACGGTATGAAAATGCTAAAATAAGGATGTACGGGAATTTTCCCCATAATAAATTTAAGGAGATGTTTAGATAATGACTGCAACTAAACAACACAAAAAAGTCATCCTTGTTGGTGATGGTGCCGTAGGTTCATCTTACGCATTTGCACTGGTTAACCAAGGAATCGCACAAGAAGTGGGTATCGTTGAAATCCCAGCATTGTTTGATAAAGCTGTTGGTGATGCTGAAGACCTTTCACACGCCCTTGCTTTCACTTCACCTAAAAAAATCTACGCTGCAACTTACGCTGACTGTGCAGACGCAGACCTTGTAGTTATCACTGCTGGTGCTCCTCAAAAACCAGGTGAAACTCGTCTTGACCTTGTTGGTAAAAACCTTGCTAGCAACAAATCAATCGTTACTGAAATCGTTAAATCTGGTTTCAACGGTATCTTCCTTGTTGCTGCAAACCCAGTTGACATCTTGACTTACTCAACTTGGAAATTCTCAGGTTTCCCTAAAGAACGTGTTATCGGTGCAGGTACTTCACTTGACTCAGCTCGTTTCCGTCAAGCACTTGCTGAAAAACTTGGTGTAGACGCTCGTTCTGTCCACGCTTACATCATGGGTGAACACGGTGACTCTGAGTTCGCGGTTTGGTCACACGCTAACGTTGCGGGTGTTAACCTTGAAAGCTACCTTCAAGACGTTCAAAACTTCAACGCTGAAGAACTTGTTGAACTCTTTGTTGGTGTTCGTGACGCTGCTTACTCAATCAGCAACAAAAAAGGTGCTACTTTCTACGGTATCGCTGTAGCCCTTGCTCGTATCACTAAAGCTATCCTTGATGATGAAAAAGCTGTTCTTCCAGTTTCTGTATTCCAAGATGGTCAATACGAAGGTGTAACTGACTGCTACATCGGTCAACCAGCTATCGTTGGCGCACACGGTATCGTACGTCCAGTTAACATCCCACCTAACGATAAAGAATTGCAACAAATGCAATCATCTGCTAAAGAATTGAAAGCTATCATCGACGAAGCATGGGAAAACCCAGAATTCCAAGCAGCTTCTAAAAACTAATCTCTAGTTTCTAGATACAAAAACAGCTGAAAATATCAGCTGTTTTTTGTCTACTTCTATTTTACGGAGTTTTTTATGAAAATAGTTATTATTGGTTATTCTGGCGCTGGAAAATCAACACTAGCAAAGAAGCTCGCCGACTTCTACAAATTACCACTTCTACACTTAGACAAGCTACGTTTTTCGAATGGCTGGCAAGCTCGTAAAAAAGAGAATATAAGCGCTGATATACAAGCTTTTTTAGACAGACATGACAGTTGGGTCATTGAGGGAAATCTATCCTCATGTCTCTTTAAAAAAAGACTAAATGCTGCCGATAAGATTATTATCTTACAACTACCACGTCTCATCTGTCTCAAGCGTGCTTACAAACGCTATAGGCAACACCGTGGACAAACACGTGATAGAATGGCAGAGGGATGTCCTGAGCGTTTTGATCTTGACTTTATCAAATGGATTTTAATAGATGGCAGGCGCACTCAAATACAAAAACAATTTCAGTCTGTTTTGGAAAACTATTCTGACAAAACCTTTCATTTGACTAGTCAAAAGGATATTGATACTTTCTTACAGGACATGAAAAAATGAGTCGATTTTCGACTCATTTTTGTGTTATTCTGCTGATAGGGCAGCCATTGTAATGTAGTTGTAAGGTTGGTTGAAATGCGGCAAGAAGAAGAGATCTGTCAATGCCAATTTGTCGATGGTTACCTTTTCTTGGATAGCCAGTGAGAAGAGATGGATTGCTAATGCAATATCATCGTAAGACGCCATTTGACAACCTAAAATCACACGGCTATCTTTATCATAAACAATCTTAATGGTTACTTCGTAGTTATCGTGCTTGATAAAGCCTGGTTTTTGCAGGTCTGTAAAGGTTGTTTCAACGGCATTGTGTCCTGCTGGTTTGGCTTTTTCAAGGGTCAAACCTGTTGATACCATGTGGAGTCCGTAAATGGAGATACCGTTTGATCCTTGAACACCAATACCTTCAAGCTCATGACCGCAAGCGTTGTGAGCAGCAACAATACCTGTACGTACAGCATTTGACGCAAGGGCGATGTAGTTGATGTCGTCTAATGAGTTATCATAAACTGTCGCACAGTCACCGATAGCATAAACATCTTTCATGCTGGTTTCTTGTTTTTTATTGACAACCCATGAACCGTTACGGAAAGTTTCAAGGCGACCTTTACCAAGTTCTGTATTTGGTCGGAAGCCGACTGCCATAACGACCATGTCAACATCAAAGGTTTCTTTATCTGTCACAAGACGCTCAACCTTGCCATCACCTTCGACTGCTGGAACAGCTTGACCGTAAGCGAGACGAATGCCGTGGTCTTCCAAGTTCTTACTCATCATATCTGTAAGGTC
This sequence comes from Streptococcus hyointestinalis, assembly GCF_011039275.1. Taxonomy (GTDB): domain Bacteria; phylum Bacillota; class Bacilli; order Lactobacillales; family Streptococcaceae; genus Streptococcus; species Streptococcus hyointestinalis_A. Next base: position 938,242 of record NZ_JAAKGB010000001.1, on the reverse strand, counting down.
ACGGTCGTAGTAGCCGACCATGCAGGTTTCTGCAATATCAACTAAAGTCACTTCTTTTCCGATACGTTGGAAAGCTTCTGCCAATTCCACAACAATGTAGCCAGCCCCAACGACAGCCACACGGTCAATACCTGGCTTAGACAATTTTTCAATGACTTCTGCTGAGTTTTGGTAGAGTTTTACAAATGGAAGGTTTTCAAGCGTCGCTTTGAACTCACGAGACCCTTCTTCGATTTCCACTCCCTTAATCGGTGGGATAACAGGTTGTGAGCCTGTCGCCAAAATCAATTTATCATAAGACGCGATGTGTTCTTGACCATCAACGAGCGCTTTGACTTCTTTTTTATCAAAATCAATATCTAAGACAGGAGACTCCATGTAAACCTTCGCTCCCATACTTTCTAGCTGCTCCTTATCAGAGTAGAACAAACCTTCTGGTCCGTCAATTTGCTCACCAACCCAAAGAGCCATCCCGCATCCTAGGAAAGAAATGTTTGAGTTTTGGTCAAAAGTCACCACTTCATTTTCATCTCCGTAGTTGCTAAGCATGGTTTTTATAGCGGCTGTGCCGGCGTGGTTTGTTCCAACAACAACGATTTTACTCATAATTAAATTCCTCTTTTCTATATCTTACAATAGCATTATATCATATTTGTAAACCGCTTACAATTGTTTTGCATATCTTTTTAGAATTGCTCTAAAAAAACTTCTCTCATACGAGAGAAGCTCTTTATTTTGATTTGATATAGTTGACACCGTCTGCCTTTGGTGCCACTGATTTTCCTAGGAAAGCAGCTAGCACAATGATGGTCAAAACATACGGCGGGATTTGCAAGTAAACCGCTGGAATATCTTTCAAGAAAGCGAGATTGCCACCGATAACCGCTAGACTTTGTGATAAACCAAAGAAGAGACTAGCCAACATAGCGCCGATTGGATTCCATTTCCCAAAAATCATAGCGGCAAGAGCGATGAAACCTGGACCGGTAATTGTTGTCACAGAAAAGTTTCCTGAGATAGACTGTGCATAGATAGCACCGCCCATACCGCAAAGAAAACCGGAAATGAGAACACCCATATAACGCATAAAGTAAACGTTAATACCAAGTGTATCAGCCGCTTGCGGGTGTTCACCTACTGAGCGCAAACGCAAACCAAAGCGTGTCTTGTAAAGGACAAACCAAGCCAGGAAAGTAAAGGCAATCGCTACATAACCAATAGCGCTGGTACCCGCAAAGAAAATATCACCAACAATCGGGATTTTAGCAAGCACTGGGAAGTCAAACTTCCCAAACGATTGTGTGATGCTATCTGTCTGTCCTTTGTTGTAGATAACACGGCAGAGGAAAACAGCAAGGGCAGGCGCAAAAAGGTTGAGCACAGTACCACTGACAATATGGTCAGCACGGAAATTTACTGTCGCAGCTGCATGGATGATGGAGAACAAAAGTCCAACGACACCTCCGACCAAGACACCTAGCCAAGGGGTTGCTTTACCAAACGTATCCGCAAATGCGAGGTTGAAAACAACTCCAGAAAAAGCTCCCATAACCATGATACCTTCTAAGCCGACGTTGACAACACCACTACGTTCTGAGAAGGTACCACCAATACTGGTCAAAATCAAAGGCGTTGCATAGATTAAAGTCGTTGAGACTAAAAGTGCTAATGTTGTAATCGACATTATTTACCACCTTTCATTTGTTTTTTAGGCTTGATATAGCGCTCAATGATATAATGTGCACCAACAAAGAAAATAATCAAAGCTGTCACGATACTAATCAATTCTTTTGGAATACCCGCAATCGTCATTCCTGATGACCCTACACTGAGGAATGAGAAAAGAAAGGCTGAAAAGAGAATACCGATTGGATTATTTTGAGCAAGTAGGGCTACTGCCATACCGTCAAAACCGATGGATACCGAGCTTGCCTGCACAAAGACATTTTCAAAGGTTCCAAGACCGTAGACAACACCACCAAGACCAGCAAAAGCACCTGAGATAATCATTGATAGAATAATGGTGCGTTTAGCTGACATCCCTGCGTATTCACTGGCATTTGGGTTTAGTCCAACTGAGCGAATTGCAAAACCAAGGGTTGTTTTATTGAGCAAGAACCAAATGATGATGATACCGATAATAGCAATGAAAATACCGATATTCATCCGTGAGTGATTGGTCAGCGTGTCTAGCCAAGCTGTCTGATAGGAAACATTTTCAGAGACCTTGATACTAGAGTCTGCATTACGCATGATATCTTTAGAAAAGAGACCACGAATAATGGCATTTCCTGAATAAAGAACGATATAGTTCATCATGATGGTTACGATAACCTCGCTGGTACCGAGATAAGCTCGTAAAATCCCAGGAATAGCACCGATAATACCACCAGCAATCATCCCGATAAGAACGGTTGAGATGATACTCAATGGACGACTCATGTCAGGGTTTGAGAGACCAAACCAACCTGCAGCAATCCAACCTGCATAGGCTTGTCCTGGTAGCCCAACGTTAAAGAAACCTGCTCGGCTTGCTACCGCAAAACCAAGTGCCACCAAAATCAGTGGACCCATGTTTGTAAAAATTTCACCGATATCTTTGGCACTACCAAAAGCTTTGTTAAAGAGCTCTTCATAACCCCAAATAGGGTCATAACCAAAGATAAACATAATAACAGCGCCAAGAACGATTCCCAGTAATACTGAAATCAGAGGAACCGCAATTTGTTGAGTTCGCTTAGACATTACTCGCCTCCTTTTCCAATATTGCCACCAGCCATCAAAATACCTAACTCTTGCTGGTTGGTTTCAGTAGGAGTCACGATACCTTGAATGCTACCATCATGGATAACGGCAATGCGATCTGAGAGGTTGAGAATCTCATCCAACTCAAAGCTGACCACTAACACCGCTTTTCCTTTATCTCGTTCTTCAATTAGACGTTTATGGATATACTCAATCGCTCCAACGTCCAAACCACGAGTTGGCTGACTAACAATGAAAAGGTCTGGGTCACGATCAATCTCACGTGCGATAATCGCTTTTTGCGGATTTCCTCCAGAAAAGCCCTTTGCCGGCACCAATTCATTGGCTCCACGGACGTCAAACTCCTTCATCAGCTTACGAGCATGTTCATTGATATTATGAAAATTAAGGATACCGTTTTTACTCATTGGCTCCTTGTAGTAGGTCTGTAGCGCCATATTTTCAGACAATGTCATCTCAAGCACGAGACCATCACGGTGACGGTCTTCAGGGACATGTCCAACACTTAGCTCTGTAATTTTACGAGTCGTTAGATGTGTCACATCTTGCCCTTTGATGGTAATACTTCCTGACTTGACCTTTCTGAGTCCTGTAATAGCCTGTACCAGCTCGCTCTGCCCATTACCATCAATCCCTGCGATACCAACAATCTCACCACCACGAACATCAAGATTGAGCTGTTTTACTGCAGGAACACCACGGTTTTCATTGACCACGAGGTCTTTAATAGACAAGATAACATCTTTTGGTTTTGCAGGCTCTTTTTCTGTCGTAAAGGAAACAGAATGCCCCACCATCATCTCTGCCAAATCAGCAGAAGTTGCACCTGCCACCTCAACCGTCTCAATACTCTTACCACGACGAATAACCGTTACACGGTCGGCTACCGCACGAATCTCATCAAGCTTATGCGTGATGAGGATGATAGACTTACCTTCTTTGACAAGATTTTTCATGATATCCATCAGCTCTGCGATTTCTGATGGCGTCAAAACAGCTGTCGGCTCATCAAAGATAAGAATATCCGCACCACGGTAGAGCGTTTTTAAGATTTCCACACGCTGTTGCATCCCAACAGAAATATCTGATACCCTAGCACTAGGGTCAACTGTCAAACCGTACTTTTCAGACAGTTCTTCAATATCTTTTGTTGCCTGCTTTAAATCAAGCACCCCATTTTTGACGGTCTCTGTTCCTAGGAGGATATTTTCAGAAACAGTGAAAGCTTCCACCAACATGAAGTGCTGGTGCACCATCCCGATACCGAGCTGAGAGGACTTTGACGGCGAGTCAATGGTAACACTCTCACCATTGACCACAATCTCACCACTGGTTGGTTGCAACAAGCCAGCCAGCATATTCATCAGAGTTGATTTTCCTGAACCGTTTTCCCCTAATAGTGCATGGATTTCACCCTTTTGAATAGACAAGTTGATATGGTCATTTGCGACGAAATCACCAAATTGTTTGGTAATTTCTTTCATTTCAATGACATGCTTAGACATATCTTCTCCCTTTCAAGAAATAACAATTATAGTTCAGTAAAACACACCTACAGGCGTGCTTTACTGAGATATAATCCTATATCTCAGCTTTGAAAAAAAGCGGACCTCTTAGACCGCTTTTCTTCTAAGATTGATTATTTTTCAGGGACTTTGATATCACCGTCAATAATTGTTTGTTTTGCTTCTTTGATAGATGTGTTGGTATCAGCAGTTGTGTTTGTAAGTGCAATATCTACACCACCTGCTTTAAGACCATAGCGAGTAGTTTTTCCGCCAGGGAATTGACCATCAAGCGTATCGTTAGAAATCAATTGAAGCGATTTACCAACTTCTTTGATAGTAGAAGCAAGAACGAAGTTTGATGTTTGTCCATCTTTAGATGTGTAATTACCGTCTTCTTTTTGGTCACGGTCAACACCGATTACCCAAACTTTATCGGCTTCATTACGGCTTTCGTTGATAGATTTAGCTTCGCTAAAGACACCAGTTCCAGAACCACCTGCTGCATGGTAAATAACGTCAGCACCGTCTGCATATTGTGCAGCAGCGATTGTTTTACCTTTAGCGGCGTCACTAAATGAACCAACGTAGTTAACTTTGACTTTGATTGTGTCAGCAACTGATTTGACACCAGCTTTGAAACCAGCTTCAAAACGGTCAATAACAGTGCTTTCTTGTCCTCCTACAAAGCCAACTGTTTTTGTCTTAGTGGTTTTAGCAGCTGCAATACCTGCAAGATAAGCGGCTTCATTATCAGCAAAAAGAACGCTCGCTACATTGTCTTTATCTTTGACTTCGTCAGCGATAATAACAAAGTTTGTGTCGGTATTGTTATCAGCAGCATCTTCAATAGCATCGTGAAGCGCAAATCCGATACCAAAAATCAATTGGTAACCACCTGAGACAGCAGTATCAAGGTTGTTGGTGTATTCTGATTCATTTGTTGATTGGAAGTAATCATACCCTTGTCCCTTTTTAAGGTTGTGCTTTTTACCCCACGCTTGCAAACCTTCCCAAGCAGACTGGTTGAATGATTTATCATCAATACCACCAACATCAGTAACCATAGCGACTTTCAAGCTATCACTTGATGAGCTGCTTGATTTTGAGCTACGACTACCACACGCAGTTAAACCAAGAGCAGCAACTGCCGCTAAACCTAGACCGATAACCTTCTTGTTCATCAAAATGAACCCTCCTAAAAAAACTAAAATACTTTAAGTCTTACGACTTTAAACCCTAACAGATTTACGTTAAATCTGTAAACGAATATGGAAGTAATTGCCCGACCGTCATCTCGACCGTCGTTACACCATCTTCTGCAATCAAGATGACCCTAGCAGATGGTTCAAAAAATTCAGCCATGACTTGGCGACAAGCGCCACATGGTGAAATTGGCTCTGCTGAATGCCCATAAACAGCAATTTCAGACAATCTAACATGTCCCTCAGAAACAGCTTTAAAAATAGCTGTTCGCTCGCCGCAATTTGTCAAACCAAAGCTGGCATTTGCGATATTACACCCCGTGAAAATAGCACCGCTTTCTGTTTTGACAGCAGCTCCTATTGGAAAATGTGAATAAGGAACATAGGCTTCCTCGCTAGCCTTAATAGCTAGCGCAATCAACTCCTTGCTACTAGTATCCGCCATTAGCGGTATCTCCAGAAACAATCGCAAAACCTGCAGAGGTTCAAATACGTGTTGCCCCTGCGGCGATAAAGGCTTCTGCGTCTGCCAAACTGCGAGCACCGCCCGCTGCCTTGACACCGATATTAGGTCCTACGGTTTGACGCATCAATGCTACATCCTCTACTGTCGCCCCATGAAGAGAAAAGCCTGTTGACGTCTTGACGTAGTCAGCGCCCGCTGCTACAGATAACTGACATGCCTTAACCTTTTCATCATCAGTTAACAAGCAAGCTTCAATGATGACCCTAACGAGCTTGTCACCACTTGCTTCAACAACGGCACGAATGTCGTCTTCAACCTCATCGTATTGTTTTGATTTGAGCTTTCCGATGTTGATGACCATATCCACCTCATCAGCACCGTTTGCAATCGCATCTTGTGTCTCAAAAGCTTTTGTTTGACTAGTTGTTGCCCCTAGAGGAAAACCAATTACCGTGCAGACCTTCACATCACTGTCTTTTAGTTGTTCCTTAGCGTAAGCCACCCAAGTTGGATTGACACAGACACTCGCAAAATGATAGGTTTTTGCCTCGTCTGTTAATTGTTTGATTTGTTCCTGCGTGCTCTCTGGTTTTAAGAGCGTATGATCAATGTAGGTATTGATAGAAGTCATAATGTCTCCAATTTTATAAATATATTAGCTTATGATGAGATAATTGCGATAATTTCTTGTGGAACAGATTTCTCTCTATTTATTTTAACATTTTTTTTGAATTCTGTAACCTCTTTTTCGTCTAATATTTTATCTGAGTAGATAGTTGCTAGGCAATCGCCTGTTCTAACGCTGTCTCCGACCTTTTTATGAAAGACAATTCCTGTTTCATAATTGAGTTGATCTGTCTGGACAGAGCGCCCAGCACCAAGTCTCATAGCAAAAAGACCAAATGCCAAGGCTGATAACGCCTCAATATAGCCATCTTCTTCTGCGATAATGTCAGTGGTGTATTTGGCACGAGAAGGTCGATACAAGTCATCTAAGTCCCCACCCTGTGCTAATACCATCTCATGAAACCTATTGAGCGCAGCGCCATTGACAAGGTGGTCGTAAATCACCTCATCACTTGCCTCAACTCCTGCCAAATCCAGCATTATCTTAGCTAAATCACAGATAAACTGCGTGACTTCAGAGCGTCCTTTTCCTTGCATAATATCAAGTGCTTCTGAGACCTCAAGACGATTGCCAATAGCGCAGCCAAGAGGCTGAGACATGTCTGTGATAACCGCCACAGTTTGACGTCCCACTTCATTACCTAAAGCCACCATTGTTTTAGCCAGTTCTCGAGCTTCTTCGACCGTTTTCATGAAAGCACCATCACCAACAGTAACATCTAGCAAAATCTTATCTGAACCTGCGGCGATTTTCTTACTCAGGACAGAGCTTGCAATCAAAGGAATGATGTCTACAGTAGATGTCACATCTCGAAGCGCATAAAGCAGTTTATCTGCCTTGACCAGCTTATCAGATTGCCCAATGACAGAGAGGTTAATAGCCTTGACTGGGTTGATGAACTCTTCTTCTGTGCGCTCAATTTGAAAGCCCTTGATAGACTCAAGCTTATCTAGTGTCCCACCAGTATGCCCAAGACCACGACCACTCATCTTGGCACCAGGGACATCAAAGCTAGCAACGAGCGGAGCAAGGATAAGTGTCACCTTGTCTCCAACACCACCTGTCGAGTGCTTATCCGTTTTGATACCGGGGATGGACGACAAATCAATCTCAGCGCCAGATTTTACCATACACATGGTCAAATCCCTAACTTCACGCATAGACATGCCTTTAAAGTAGACAGCCATAGCAAAGGCGGACATTTGATAAGCAGGTACACTGCCATCGACATAACCTGAAATAAGCCACTCAATCTCTGAAGTAGATAGCTCACCACCGTCACGTTTTTTCTGGATTAAATCAACAGCTCTCATCTTTCACACTCCTTAAAATGTAATAGCCTTTATCTTTTTTGACAATCTCACAATTTCCAAATATGTCTTCCATTTTAGCTTTGGCACTCGGTGCTCCCTGCTTTTTCTGAATGACAATGGTCAAGTCACCGCCATCATCTAGATAATGGATACTCTCCTCAATGACTGTATGAACCACTTTTTTACCTGCTCTGAGTGGAGGATTACTGATGATATGCTGGAAAGTGCCTGTGACAGTGTCGTAGAGATTAGACTGAAAAATCTGCGCTCTTACCCCATTTTTCTCAGCATTTTTTGGCGCTAGAGAAACAGCACGCTGATTGATGTCAATCATGGTAACATCCAACCCCTGTGCCTTGGCGAGCGCTATGCCTAGTGGACCATAACCACAACCCACATCCAAAAGACGCTCTCCTTTTTGAAAATCAAGCGTGTTCAGCAACACTTGACTCCCATAATCCACCATTTTCTTGGAAAACACACCAGAGTCTGTCAGTAAACGTAGAGTCTGCCCCAAAAGCTCAACTGTAATCTCAGGAATGTCATGAGCCACATCCGGGTGTTCTTCATAATACATGTTAGCCATCGCTACTCCTTTATACTGAATGGCTGTTTAAGCCATTTGTTTCTAATCAAATGGTATCATAACTTGAAATGGTTTTCAATTTCCCACCAAGATGATATAATAAAAAAGATTAGGAGAAGTACTATGACTGACGAATTTATCAATTTTGAACAGCTGTCACGCTCTGAGTGGCAAGAACTCCATCAACAAAGCAATCCTTTATGAACCGAAAAAGAGCTTGAAGCCATCAAAAGTCTGAATGACCGTATCGACACAACTGATGTGCAGGAAGTTTACCTTCCGCTCATTAGCTTGATTGAGATTTACAAGCGGACAAGAGACAACTTGGCATTTTCAAAAAGTATCTCTCTCAAGAAAGAGGAGGTCAAGCGTCCCTTTATCATTGGTATATCGGGGTCCGTCGCCGTTGGCAAGTCTACAACAAGCCGTCTTTTGCAATTACTGCTCGATAGAACTTTCCCAAATAATCGTGTGGAGTTAGTCACAACAGACGGCTTTTTGTACCCTAATGCTGTTTTAGAGAGAAAGGAAATCCTCAATCGTAAAGGCTTTCCAGAGTCCTATGATATGGAGCGACTGCTTAATTTCCTTGATGCTATCAAAAATACCAAAGAAGCACAGGCGCCCATCTACTCTCATGAAATCTATGACATCGTGCCAAATCAAATGCAGACTATCTCTGAACCCGATTCTCTCATCATTGAGGGGATAAACGTCTTTCAAAATCAGCAAAATAATCGTCTCTATATCAGTGATTACTTTGATTTTTCGATCTATATCGATGCGGATAGTCGTCAGATTGAAGCTTGGTATTTGGAGCGCTTTGAGAGCCTTTTAGAGCTGGCTAAAAAAGATAAGACAAACTACTACCATCGCTTTACCAGCATGCCAAAAGACGACGTTTTAGTTATGGCTCGTGATATTTGGAAAACCATCAATCTTGTTAATCTTGAAAATTATATCGAGCCGACACGAAATCGTGCCGAGGTGATTTTACACAAGGCAAATAACCACAAAATCGATAAAATTTTCCTCAAAAAATGATAAGGGCTTGTCAAATACGAATTATTGCGATATAATGGGATAGTTAAATCAATATGGAGGTAAAGACATTGGCAAACATCAAATCAGCTATTAAACGTGCTGAACTTAACGTTAAACAAAACGCAAAGAACTCAGCTCAAAAATCAGCTATGCGTTCTGCAATCAAAGCTTTTGAAGCGAACCCAAGTGAAGAACTTTTCCGTGCTGCTTCTTCTAGCATTGACAAAGCAAAATCAAAAGGTTTGATTCATAAAAACAAAGCAAGCCGTGATAAAGCTCGTCTTGCAGCAAAATTAGCAAACTAATTTTTGAAAGCTGGTCTACCAGCTTTTTTAGTACCCTAAAAAGGAACATCCTAGAAGATGTTCCTTTTGTTTATCTATTGATTGGCAACTTCACTTCAAAGATGGTACCTTGCGGGGTATTGTCTCTGACAGTGATAGAGCCCTTTAGAGATCTAACGATTTGCGGCGCTAGGGATAACCCTAAACCAAAACCACCTTGCTGACGTGTTCTCGCCTTATCCACACGATAAAAGCGGTCAAATATCTTCTTTTTATCGGCATCGCTAATGCCATAACCATTATCTGAAACAGACAGTATCAAAGTACGATCATTGGTCTTGACGGTAAAATCAATCACCCCATCATCTCCCGTATACTTCATGGCAGTGTCAAAGAGAATGGTCATAACTTGTTTTAACAGCGTGCGGTCACTTCTAAAGGGACGAGCCACAAGATTTTCAGAGTTGAATTGCTTGCCACTTTCTTCAGCGATAAGGATATAATTTTCGAAAATAGTCTCAATCTCCTCTGGTGTAATCTGCGTCAACTCAGGCTTGATACCATCATCTCGTCTCGCTAGATTTAATAAATTGGTCGTCAGAAGACGCATATTGCGGACTTCTTCTAAACTTGAGGCGAGATTTTCAAAATTATCCAAAATCGTCTCGTTGGGTTTTCGTAATAACACCTCTAAGCGATTCTGCAAAACGGACAGAGGCGTCCTCAGTTCATGGCTGGCATTTTCAACAAAGCTCTTCTGCTTTTCGTAGCTTTCAATGATCGGCTTTCTTGTCCACATGGCAAGATAGATACTCGCTCCAATAGAGACAATCCAGAAAATCACCATGAGCGTGATGATGATACGTTCATAGCGCTCGTTGGCTGCGACGAGCTGCGCGACATTGACAGCGATGGTCATGTATCTGACATTAGGATAGTTATTATCATACACCTTGACGGTAATGTAGTGATAATGCTCATTTTCCTGACCAAAAAGACTAGGCACCGTCGCTGAAATAATCGTTCCACGCTTTCTAACGTCAACGTCTAAATTCTGAAGTTTTGAAAAGCTAGTATTTTCCGTCAGACGATTTCCCTTTTTATCAAAAAGGATAAGGTCGATGTTGGGAGAAACTTTGGCGATAGAAACTTTAGGCTCATAAGTGGTGTCAGTGTCACCATCGCTGCTATCGGTTTCTGTCACTGTAATCGTCCTCGCCATAGCAAGGGCGACATACTGGTCTGCGTTCTTGGCGATAGCTGTTAAGCTGCTATCTGGCGAAGCATAGAGACCTGTTCGCATGACTTGCAAAAGCAGGGTTGTCATAATGATGAAAATCCCTGAAAAAACAGTGAAAAAATGGAAAAAATGTTCAAATCCTGCAGAAGATAAGACTCTCTTGACATGATGGCTCTTCAGCATTTTTTAGAATGTACCCCACACTACGCAATGTCTGTAAATTATCGACAAATGGTGTTCCTTTTAGTTTTTTTCGGATTTTTGAGACGTAAACCTCAACTACAGAGATCGTCGTGTCACTGTCAAATCCCCAAATGCGGTCAAAAATCTGTGATTTAGGGAGAATAACGTTCTGATTCTGTAGGAAATAAACCAGTAAGTCAAACTCTTTTCCTAGCAATTCAACCGTCTTATCACCGACAGTTGTCGGGTTGGTCGAAGTGTCTACAGTCACATCTCCATACACCAAATGATGGTTGGTTAGCTTGCCAGAGCGTTTCAAAAGGGCTTGGATACGCATTTTTAATTCTTCAAGATAGAAAGGCTTCGTCAGATAATCATCAGCTCCTAACTCAAAGCCATGCCCTTTATCATCTAGCCCTTCCTTAGCAGTCATAATCAAAACGGGAGTTGTATTGCCCTTTTCACGAAGCTCTTTCAACACTTGAAAACCATTTTCTTCTGGTAACATCAAATCCAGCAAGATAAGGTCATAAATACCGCTTTCCGCCTCGTACAAACCTTCCTCACCGTCAAATACCTGCATAACATCGGCAAAGTCATCCAAGAAATCAAACACAGAGTTGGATAGACTTAGGTCATCTTCAATCAATAAAATCTTAATCATAGCTGTCCCCTTCTAAGAGTATGTAACGACAAGCGTCTTTACAATCAATCTATTTGACCATAAAATACCACAGAAAACTTAATATCATCTAAATTATAGCAAAAACCCACGACTTTGTCGCAGGTTTTTTCACTAGGCAATAGTTGTTTTGATGGCTGCAATAACAGCTTCCTTATCCGACTGAATCAGAGAAATACGTGCTGAGATTTCCTTGATTCCCATAGAAATCATGCGGTTAATCGCCATATCACCCAACTGTGGTTCAAAGAAAGCTTTGAACTCTTCTAGACGTTTAGGTGTGTTAAATTTATTGGCAGGATAGATGACAAACTTATCAAAGCTCATATCGCCACCAAGTGCTGCCTTAATCCAATCCCAGTTTTCTTGCGCCCATTGCCAAGCTGCTTCTTGTGTGAAATCATTGGATAAGAATGACAGGTACCAACTCATAGCCAAATCTTGTGGTTTCACAATCGTCTTATCTTTCCATGTGCGGAGAAAAAGGTTGAGATGTTCTGTATTTGTCGTTCTTGATAAAGCCTGTGCCAACTGACGTTGGAAAGAACCGTCTGTCGCTGACGCATATAAGCTAAGGTAATGGTCCACCAAGTCTTTTGTCTCAGCTGTCTGCATTTGATTGATCAGTACCAAAGAACGTACAGCCGCTGGAATATCAACCAAATGGCTTTCATATTCCGCAAAAATCTGACTAGCCTTTGTAGTAGATGTGCTGTCACCTGCAAAAATCATATGGGCAAGCGTTAGCTGACGCACCATTTCGTCCTCATCGCTCTCACCCGCATGTTTTTCAAAGCCAAGGCGCTCATAGTTTTCTCTGCTAATCAATGCGACAAGCTCTTTAAAGGCTACTTCTTCATCTGAGTTTTCTGTCACAAAAAGCTTCAATCCATCAATAACTTGCTTAATAGCAGCTGTCACCAAGTAAGACGTTTCATGCTTGAGACTCGCGATTAAAGGTACTAGACTCGCATAAGAGATACGTCCACTTTCAGCCAAGAGACGACGTTCTTGGATGATTTGGAGTTTAGAGATATTGTCCAAACCTTGCAGCTCTGCTAGGAGACTATCTAACAACTCGCCTGTATACTCTGTGACGTAGTGCGCTGTGTTTCCTGTATTGAGACGAAGGGCACCATCGTTTTGCGGAGAAAGTGCGCTGTAGTTTGGAATGGAGATACTCTCTTCTGTGAGAATATCAGGCAAGCCTTGCCAATTGCGGTTTAGCGGGATTTGCCATAGACGGTTCTTGTCATCTTCTTCACCGATGAAGAACTGCTTTTGTGCAATCGTCAAGACATCATCTTCGACACTAACCGTCACAACAGGATAGCCTGGCTGCTCTAGCCAAGAGTCCATAAAGGCTGCGACATCTTTGCCAGAAGCTTGTGACAAAGCGTCCCACAACTGATGTCCTACAGTATTGCCATATTGGTGCTTTTCAAAGTAAGCTTTCAATCCCTTAGCAAAAGCCTCATCACCTAACCAGCGGCGAAGCATGTGCAGAAGGCGACTTCCTTTGGCGTAGACAATGGCAGGGTCAAATAAAGTGTTAATCTCGTCAGGAGGGTTGACCTCGACATGGACAGACTGCACTCCAGCGGTCGCATCACGTTTAAGTGCTAGAGGCACACCGCTTGTTTGGAAGTCTTCAAAAATATTCCAGCTTGGCTCAATAGCGTCAATAGCAACATATTCCATCATATGGGCAAAGGATTCATTGAGCCAGAGGTCATCCCACCACTTCATAGTGACTAAGTTACCAAACCATTGGTGAGCAACTTCGTGAGCAACAACCAGTGCGACTTGCTGGCGACTAGACACGGTTGAATTGTCATCTACCAAAAGGTAAACTTCACGATAAGTCACCAAGCCCCAGTTTTCCATAGCCCCAGCTGAAAAGTCTGGAATTGCCACATGAAGCGACTGAGGAATAGGATAGTGAACACCAAAATAGTCTTCGTAAAACTCAATCACACGCTTTGCAATATCAAGTGAGAAAGTGAGCTCCTGTACTTGGTGAGCACGTGTCGCATAAGAACCAACCAAAGTGCCGTTCTTAGTCTTGGTTGTTATACCGTGTAAAGAGCCAAAAGCAAACGCTAGGAGGTAAGACGACATGCGAGGTGTCGTCTCAAAGGTCCAAAGACCCGTTTCTTTTCTGCGCTCGACGTCGACCTCAGGCATGTTGGAAAGAGCCAAATCGCCCTCTTCTTCGTCGAATTTCAAACTCAAATCAAAAGTTGCTTTTGCTTCTGGCTCGTCAACACATGGAAATGCCTCTCTAGCAAAATGACTCTCAAATTGAGTTGAGATAATTTCCTTAGTTACACCATCAAGTGTATAATAAGACGGATAAATCCCTGTCATATTGTCTGTAATCTTACCAGAAAACTCGATGACCAGTGTCATGCTTCCTGTCTCTGGCAACGCAATATGAACAGCTTCATTAGCATCGTCCATTTCAAAAGACAACTCTTGATTGTCCAATAAAATCGAATGAATAGCTAATGCTTCTTGATGAAGCGAGATTTTATTATCCAGAGCTTCACCATTTATCGCAACATTACCTGTAAAAACCTTGTCTTTTCGACTAATATCCAAAAAGAGATTGTAATTTTCTGGAACAAAAGTGTTTACAAAATGCTCAACTTGCATGATTTTCCTCACTAATTTCGCAATATGTTAAAATTATAAGTCAAGATAGCTCATAAGCTATCTCATATCGTAAAAATGCAACTCTCAAGACCGTATTATAGCACAAAACAAAGAAGAATGCTAGAGCTAGTTATCTCTGAGGAATGATTAGCTAGAAATTAAAAAATCTACCTCGTTTTAAGAGGTAGATAAGGGCTTTAGACGCCTTACATTTCAACGATTTTTCCTGTCTCAAGGTAGACAATCCACTCACAGATATTGCGAGCATCGTCACCAATGCGCTCCAAGAACATGATGACTTGGAAGTATGCTTTACCAGCAAAGACAGCGTCTGGTTGTTTCTTGATTTCTTCGATAGCGAGATTTTGAATATCACGGAAATAATCGTCAATCTTTTCATCTGAAGCGGCAATTTCATAGGCACGATTGCTGTCGAGATTGATATAAGCTTCAAACGCTTCTTCAAGCATATGCTTGACGGCTTTTCCCATCTCACTAATTTGCTTTTCAACAACCTCGATACGCGCTTCACCTTTCAGGCGAATAGTAGCTTTTGCGATAGACGCTGCATGGTCTCCCATACGCTCCACATCACTAGACGCTTTTAAAACGGTGATAACTGTGCGTAAATCTTGTGAAACAGGCTGTTGTAGGGCGATGATTTCAAGAGATTTCTTTTCTAGTTTTGATTCAAACTCATTGACCACTTCATCGTCTTCGATGACTTCTCTTGCCAAGTCACGATCGTGTGTGACAAAGGAACGGACAGCTTTGTTGAGTTGTCCAACGACCTCAGTTCCCATTGCGTAGAACTGGTTGTATATTTCTTCTAATTCTTCTTCGAATTTTGAACGTAACATCATACTTTTATTTTCCTTTTATTTTTATTAACCAAACTTACCAGAGATGTATGCTGCGGTTTCTTTATGTTTTGGATTGAGGAATAGTTCTTTGGTATTGCCATACTCGATGAGATTTCCATCTAAAAAGAAACCTGTGCGATCAGAAATGCGAGAGGCTTGTGACATGGATCGTGTAACGATTAACATCGTGTATTGATCCTTTAGGTCGTAAAGGGTTTCTTCGATTTTTCCTGCTGAAATCGGATCAAGCGCTGACGTTGGCTCATCAAGAAGGATAATTTTAGGACTTGTAGCCAAAACTCTTGCGATACATACCCGTTGTTGCTGACCGCCTGAGAGACCAACAGCAGAATCATGCAGACGATCTTTCACCTCATCCCCGATAGAAGCGCCACGCAGGGAAGTCTCTACTGCTTGATCAAGGATTTCCTTGTCTGTGATTCCCTTTAATCGTAATCCGTAAACGACATTTTCATAGATAGTCAGTGGGAAAGGATTAGGTTGTTGAAAGACCATGCCGATTTCCTTACGCAAAGCAACCGTATCCATTTTGGGACTATAGACATTATGTCCATTGTAATCAACAGCACCTGTCAGAGTAACTTCTGGATTGAGGTCGTGCATGCGGTTAATAGCACGCAGCAAGGTTGATTTTCCAGAACCAGATGGTCCGATAAGCGCCGTAATTTCATTCGGATAAAAGTCGATAGACACACTGTTTAGCGCTTTTTTCTTAGTGAAATAAACTGATAGATCATGTACTTCTAAAATTGTCTTTTTTATCAGGAATGCTCCTATCCAAAGTGTCCTGAAACGTAGTCGCTAGTAGATTGTAACTTCGCATTTTGGAAGAGATGGTTGGTCTTATCATACTCAATCAAATCTCCAAGATAGAAAAATGCGGTGTCGTCACTAGCACGTGCTGCTTGTTGCAGATGGTGCGTCACGATGATAATAGAATAGTCTTTCTTCAACTCCAACATCGTCTCTTCAAGTTGCAGGGTTGCAATCGGATCAAGCGCTGACGCTGGCTCATCCATCAGCAAAATATCTGGTTTTACCGCAATGGCACGAGCAATACAAAGACGCTGTTGCTGACCTCCCGAGAGAGTAAAAGCTGACTTGTGAAGGTCGTCTGTGACCTGATCCCCCAGTGCTGCTTGCTTGAGCGAAGTCTCAACAATCTCATCCAGAAATTGCTTGTCCTTCACACCAGCACGCTCATAAGCAAAAGTGATATTTCTGTAAATAGACTTTGCAAAGGGATTTGGACGTTGAAAGATCATGCCGATAGGCTTACGCATTTCATAGACATTGATATTTGCAGCATTGACATCAATCCCTTCATAGAGAATCTCACCTGTCACACGGGCAATATCAATGGTATCATTCATACGATTAAGGCTTCTAAGATAAGTGGATTTACCACATCCAGATGGACCGATAAGGGCAGTGATTTTATTTTTTTCAAACTGCATATCAATCCCTTTAATCGCCTCTTTATTGCCATAATAAACATGAAGATCTTTGGTTTGAAGGGTGATTTTAGCTTCAGGGATAGTGATAATATGGCGCTCATTCCAATTATAATCTGCCATAAAAACTCCTTTAAAAACTTTCTAACTCTACGCAGACGTTAACTTGCTGTGTAGTTTCTTTCCGATAGTACGTGCTGACAAGTTGAAAATCAAGATAACAACCAAAAGAACGGCAGCACTTCCTGCAGAGACTTGTGTCGCATCTGGAATTGTTCCTTCGCTATTGACTTTCCAAATGTGTACAGACAAGGTTTCTGCTTGACGGAAGATTGAGATTGGACTAGTAACACTTAGTGGGTTCCAGTTGGACCCGTCAAGAGCTGGTGCAGACTGACCAGCAGTGTAGATAAGTGCAGCTGCTTCACCAAAGATACGCCCAGAAGCAAGCACAATACCAGTAACAATACTTGGCAGCGCTTCTGGAATAACTACATGAAGAACGGTCTCCCAACGTGAGATACAAAGTGCGAGTCCCGCTTCACGCTGTGTGTGGTGAACATTACGCAAGCTATCCTCAACACTACGTGTCATCTGTGGCAGGTTGAAAACCGTTAAGGATAGCGCACCAGAAATGATAGAAAAACCATATTCAAACTGCACAACAAAAATCAAATAACCAAACAAACCAACAACAACAGATGGCAGTGATGATAGTATCGCAATACAAGTACGAATAAAATTGGTCATGCGTCCCTTTTTAGCATACTCTGAGAGATAAACACCCGCTCCTAATGACAAGGGAATAGAGATAATCAAAGTAACCACCAAGAGGAAGAAAGAGTTGTACAACTGGATACCAATCCCTCCACCTGCTTGATAAGAGGAAGATTTACCCGTCAAAAAGTGCCAAGACACATGCGGTAGACCACGTACTAAAATATAAACGAGCAAAGATGCCAAAATAAGAACGATAATACCTGCAATCGTATAAAGCGTTGCCGTAGCTACTTTATCCCATTTTTTAGCGTTCATAGTTTTTCTTTCCCTCCCTAGTAATCAATTTTATCACTGTATTAAAGGCAAGACTCATCACCAAGAGAAAAAGTGCCAATGACCAGAGGACCTTATTTTGGACTGTTCCCATAACGGTGTTTCCGATTCCCATTGTAAGAACGGAGGTCAGTGTCGCTGCAGGTGTTGTTAGAGAGGTAGGAATAACTGCAGAGTTTCCGACAACCATCTGAATAGATAGCGCTTCACCAAAGGCACGAGCCATCCCAAAGACAATAGATGTAAAGATACCAGGACGTGCTGCATTAAGGATAACACGCCAAATAGTTTGCCAGCGTGTCGCTCCCATAGCTAGACTCGCTTCCTTATAATGACGTGGAACAGCTTTTAGGCTATCTACTGTCATAAAGGTAACGGTCGGCAAAATCATAACAAAGAGGACCAACACCCCTGATAAGATACCAAACCCAGTACCTCCAAAAATAGAGCGGACAAAAGGTACGATAACTTGTAGTCCGATAAAACCATAAACAACAGATGGGATACCAACCAACAGCTCAACAGCGGGCTGCAAAATCTTAGCACCATATTTTGGAGAGATTTCTGTCATAAAGACAGCTGCACCAAGGGCAAATGGTGTCGCTACAATAGCAGAAAGAATGGTGACAATAAATGACCCCAAAATCATCGGAGCAGCACCAAATGATTTGCGGTTTGGCTCCCATGTCCCACTAAATAGAAATTCAAAAATATTGACCTTATCAACAAAGAAAGTTGACAAGCCTTTTTGTGCGATAAAAACCAAAATCATCGCAACGATAAAGACGATAAGTCCTAGGCAAAGAAAAGTGATGGTTTTCCCCAACTTTTCCAAGCGTGAATTTTTTGAAGGCGTGGTTAATGGTTTGACCAGTTCTTTATTTTCCATGTTCTCTTTCCAATCTGAAAATCATTTAGCTGTGACATTGCCATCAGCATCTTTAGTGACTTTCATATCGTTTATAGAGATATATCCCATATTTCTAACGATAGGATTTTGAACTTCATCGCTGAGCATAAAGTCGATGAACTCTTTGGTTAAGCCTTTGGCGGCACCTTTGGTATACATATGCTCATAAGACCATAAAATCCACTTATTGGTCGCAACATTAGCAGCTGTTGGCTCATAACCATTTAACTTCAGTGTCTGAACCGAGTCATCAACATAGGCAAAGGCAAGGTAAGAAATCGCTCCAGGTGTTTGTGAGACGATTGACTTGACCATACCGTTTGAATCTTGCTCTTGGCTACGAATAGCGCTCTTTCCGTCCATGATAGTCGTATCAAAAGTCGCACGTGAACCAGAACTTGCCGCCCGGTTAATGATAGAAATCTCTAAATCTTGTCCACCCAGCTCTTTCCAGTTGGTGATTTTTCCAGTGAAAATATCACGCAACTGCGCGGTTGTTAAATTATCAACCTTGACCTCACTATTGACGATAACAGCAAGACCAGCTACCGCTACTTGGTGGTCTTTGAGGATTTTGGCAGCAATACCCTCTTTTTCTTGGGCAAAGACGTCACTGTTTCCGATTTGAACAGCTCCTGACTGCACTTGAGAAAGACCAGTTCCTGAACCGCCACCTTGGACATTGATGGTTTTGCCGACGTGCTGAGAAGCAAACTCTTCAGCTGCCGCTTCTACTAAGGGTTGGAGAGAAGTTGAGCCAACGCTATTGATGGATTGCCCTTTATCAATCCACTTTGCACAAGCGCTAAGGGACAAAACGGATAAAGCCACTAAAGTCAGTGTCAAAATCTTGTGTCTTTTTTTCATAAACACCAATCCTATTCTAAGTTAAATCATATATATTATCTCAAATGAGATAAGCGAAGATACTCTCATGTTAAAATCTTCTCATGTCACTATATCATAAGAAAACTAGCTTGCCTAGTAGTCTTTTTAAAGATTGTATGCAATAACAGTTAGACCTGAAATCGCAAGCCTTTTGGGTAAAAATTCTTGAGTACGCCACCCGTTACTTTAGCAAAGCCCAAGCCATTCCATTGGCATAAGACTGGGTACCAACCGTTAGGAAGAGACCTGTCTAATTGGACGACATTTCCAGAGACATAGATAGCAAACTGTTCTATAGCAATTGCGATTGTATGGCTAACTTCGTCAGATGATAGAGAAAGTCAAAGTGCAAAAGATGGCTCAAAACGTCCTTTTTTGAAGGTTCCTAAATGAAGCCCGTTGCGAACAAGCTTCACCTTTTTCAGGTCAGGCAAGCCTGCTGGAAGCAGGTACAATTGTTCCCCCAACACCTGCAACACGCCCTCTAGAGGATGTGTTAAGTGCTGCGCCGCAAAGTCTTGCCAGTAGGTCTGCTGTTGCCTAGTCAGATTGCTTTTGGCTTGTTTACAAGTCACCGTCTCTTTTGGACGAGTATCCTGCAATCGTGCAACAAACTGCCCTTCACCCTTAAAATGATGCGGATACATGCGTGCCACCTCTGGCATATCAATCCCTGCGACCATCCCATTTATCTTGGGCACATCCACCAGCTCTAAGTAAGGATATTCTTCTAATAACCAGCTAACAACACCTTCATTTTCCTCTGGTGACAAAGTGCAGGTCGAATAGACGAGACTACCTCCAACAGCTAGCATTTTCAGCGCTTCTTGTAAAATCTCTTTTTGCAGAGTCGCACACTCACTAGGATCGTCACGGTGCCAATACTGCATGGCAGCTGGGTCTTTCCGAACCATCCCTTCACCCGAGCAAGGTCCATCAAATACAATCATGGCAAAATAGGCTGGGAAAGCCTTAGCTAAACGCTCAGAAGATTCGTTCGTCACGATGACATTGCGAGCCCCAAAACGCTCGATATTTTCAGCCCGTACCTTGCTACGCTTGGTTGAGATGTCGTTACTCACTAGGAGGCCTGTATTGTCCAAATAAGAAAGAAAGTGCGTGGACTTACCTCCAGGCGCTGCTGACAAGTCTAGTACCCGCATGCCCTTTTGTGGACTAGCGACCTGTGCTACCATTTGTGCAGCAGGCTCTTGAGAGTAGACGAGACCTGTCGTGTGAGCAGGCGACTTGCCAGAAATCTTGCCATAGTGCCCCCACGGCGTCTGAGGAATGGCTTGATCAAATGCGACTTGTGCTTTTTTGAGGGGATTTGTCCGAAAAGCGGCTACCGCTTCATCGTCAAAACTCGCAAAAAAAGCTGGTGCCTCATCGCCAAGCAATTGCTCGTATTTTTGGATAAAATCTACTGGTAAATTCATAGTTCTATTATACTATAAAATCCCCCTTTTGTGGGTCTTTTCCTTACTCTAATCTGAGCAAAAAAGTCTGTTAGCATGCTAACAGACTTCTCTCAAGTTAATACTAATTGTGCAATCAGTGGGCTGACAATCACATACATAATACCAGTGATACCAATAGCAAGCCCTGCCATAGCTCCCTCGACATAGCCGTATTTAAAAGCAGCGCCCGTCCCGATAGCGTGACCTGTACCGCCTAGTGCTAAGCCGATAGCAACAGGATCGTCAATCTTAAACCAGTTGAGCAGGGTCGGTCCAAGAACACTGGTTAAGATCCCCGTCACAACAACCACAACCAAGGTCACTGTCATAATCCCCCTCATCTTGTCCGTGATACCAATAGCCATGGCAGTAGTGACCGATTTGGGAAATAAAGAAATCGCTAGAAAATACTTCATTCCAAAAAACTTAGCGACCAAGGCAGTATAGAGTGTATTTATCAGCGTTGCTATTGTAATACTAATCAAAATACTTCTAATATGGTGCTTCATCAAGTGAAAGGAGCGGTACAAAGGAATACCCAGCGCCACCGTTGATGGTACTATCAGCATGTTTAGGTAAGCCCCACCGATATAGTAGTCATGGTAGGAAATATGCGTCAGCTTCAAAAAGATGATGAGCGCTATCGTAGCGACCAATAAAGGTGTCGTCAGAGGATGCGGAAACCGTCTAAAGACCAAAAGCCCTACTAAATAGCTCATAATAGACAACATAATCCCCAACATAGGATTGGTCACAAGACTACTCACGACTAGTCCTCCCATCTACATAATCGCCTTCATAACGTCTCTTAATCACTGGTACGACCAAACCAAGGGTTGCGATATTGAGTACAATAGCTCCCAAGGTAATCACGACAATACCGACAAGATTCGGGGCGATAACATCAAACTTATCCATGACCCCAACGGCTGCCGGAAAGAATAAAATCGTCATATTGCTCAGCAAAAACTGACCGACATCATAAATGTGGCGTAGTCTGATGATTTTAAACTGCAAAGAAAGAAAAAGTAAGACTAAGCCGATAATGCTTCCTGGTACGGGCAATGAAAAAGAAGTTGATAGACATTCTCCCAACAGTGAAAAAATCAAAATATACATCAACTGAACGTATAACTTCACAAAAATCCTCCTTGCGTTTGATACCTCTAGTTTACTACTATTTCTATTTTTTTCAAGAGAATTTCAAGTTTTTCACGAATTTTCAGGAGAGCTCATGGTTTTTTTGATGAGTGGTAATTTCACCTTGGGCACAAACATGACCTTTTGACGATGGGTAAAGTCAGGTTCAGTGCCATCTAGCGTCAAAAGGACATAACCAAGTTTATCACCTAAGATTTTAGCAGCCGCATAATCCCCCGGTTGTAGATAAGAAAAGTAGGCCATCAGCTTTCCAGTGAGAACATAGCCCATACTAATCCCTGCACCACCATAGACACGCAAGCCCAAACTTTGCTGGATAAAATCACGAATGCCGTGGTCATTTTGAGCATATATGCCGCTGTTGCCACCAATCAGACTTCTAGAGAGCGGTTTATCCTGATAAGGCGATAAGAGCTCATCGTTCATATAACCATCGAAAATACCGCCGCCGTGGATAAGTCGGTCAGTGATAACATCATAAATCAAGCCAAACTGACCCAAACCATCCTCATAATAAGCAATCAAAATGGCAAAATAATCCCTTTGCACGATGAAATTGACCGTTCCATCAATCGGATCAAGCACCCAAACCTTGCCGTCTGTCACAGAGTGACGGAGGTCATTTTCCTCAGCTAAAATCGCATCTGCTGGGTAGTGCTTGTGAATCTCAGTGACAAGAAAATCCTGCACTTCCTTATCTAGTGAAGTGACAAGGTCATCAAATCGCCCTTTTTCCTCAACCACAAGCTCATCAGACAAATGCTTTAAAATCAACTGCCCAGCTTCTCTAATCAGCTGTTTTGCAAACGCAAATTTACTTTCCAAGAGAAATCAGTCCTTTCCCTTTTGCTTTGGCTGCTTTGACCACTGGGTAGGTTGAGTAGCCACTGGTTTTTTCAAAGTCACGGTCTATTTGCTTTTCCTGTGCTTTGCTTCTAACGATGTGCTTAAAGTCTGCATAGCTGTCTAAAACAGCTTCTGCTTCTACTTTATGTTCATAAGCTTTTTCCACTTGATTTAAAAAAGAAAGCACTGTTGCAATCTCATCAGTGCTCCATGACAAATCAAGGGGATAGGCATAGTTATCTTTCAGTTGCTCCCGCAATTGCTGCTTCTATAGTTGCCTCTTGTAACTCCTGCATACGATAATCTCTAGGTAAAAAGGCTCTGATTTCAGCTTCATTAAAACCAATCTGCATCCGCTTGTTATCCAAAATAATGGGGCGACGCAAAAGACTTGGATTTTCAGAAATAAGGTCAATCAAATCAGAAACTGACAAATCATCCACATCAATCTCTAACCTCTGAAAAACCTTTGAACGCGTCGAAATAATATCCTCTGTGCCATTTTCTGTTAGTGCCAAAATGGACAGTAACTCTTCTTTGGTCAAAGGGCTTGTCACAATATTATGTTCTTTGAACTCGAGATGATGTTTGGTCAGCCAAGCACGTGCTTTACGGCAACTCGTACAACTAGGAGATAGAAATAAAGTAATCATGAAAGCTCCTCTTAATTTTACTCTAAGAATATTATACACAATTTTACGACTTTTGACTATTTTTTTTCCAATTTAGTGTAAATCCTCTATCTTTTTCGAGATGTAGTACTAATTCATCAATTCCTGAAAATTTAATCATTTCACGAATTTTATCCAACCAGATAATCTCGATAGTCTCTCCGTAAATGTCTTCTGAAAAATCAAAGAGATGGGCTTCTAACCTTAACTCTGTCCCACCAAAAGTGACATTTTTTCCGACACTGGTCATAGCGTCATAGAGCTTGCCTGCCACACGCACCTTGGTCACATAAACCCCGTCCGCAGGCAGAAAAGTCCTATAAATCGGCGCTAGATTGGCTGTTGGAAAACCGATAGTACGCCCTCTAGCATCTCCATGCACTACGATACCTCGTGTCGAAAAAGGATAGCCTAGGAGCTTATTTGCCTGTGCGACTTGCCCTTCGGCAATCAACTTTCGGATACGAGTGGAGCTGATCTTGTCCCCGCCCTCTGACACTTGCGGGATAGTGTAGACGTCGCCATCAAAATTTCTAGCCAGATAATCACTATTAGTGCGATTATGTCCAAACTTATAATCAAAGCCCACAACAACAGCCTTAGCATTCAGCCCTTTTATAAACTGCGTGATAAAATCATCTGAGGAAATATGTGAAAAAGCGGTGGTAAAGTCTGTCAGATACAGCCTATCAACACCATACTCTGCGAACTTTTCATAGCGTTTTTCAGGATAGGTCAGATGATTGAGTAAGTCAGGGCGAAACTTGGCAAAAGCTAGCTGAGGACTCTCATGAAAGGTCAGCACAACAATCTTGAGTTGCTCTTTTTGCGCAATCTCCCTTGCCTTAGCAAAAAAAGCCTTATGTCCTCTATGAAGACCATCAAAATAACCAAGCACAAGAACAGTCTCGTCTGCTCCATCAAGCTGACTGTAGTGCGTCACGTTATAAATCTCCATCGTTGCTCTTTTCTATAGCAATACTTTTTTCGGCTTGTACTGCTGACCATCTCTTCTCTCCAAGATGGCGATGACCTTGTCCTTATAAAAAGCCGCTAGCAAGTCAGCTTCCTCAGAAAGCCTAATAGAGCGCCCAAAGGACACATCTTCTTTCTGCGCTTGATTGAGCTCACATCTAGGAAGGTCGAGAACGCCGTACTCTATGGGCAATAAAAAGCTCATGTCATGTTGCTCCACCTTATCTGCTAACTGTGAGAGTGTCAACGCATCCTCTAGGTATAATCCTGCCGAAGCCGTACGAGTCAGGTGTGACATGTGGCTGCTATAGCCTAACTTAGCCCCTAAGTCCACTGCCAAAGTCCTAACGTACGTGCCCTTACTGCAGGCAACTCGGAAACGAAAGAGACAGCACTCACCATCAAACTCTAGCGGGCTTGTGCGGGTAAAGCTGTGAATGGTCACTTGGCGCTGTGGACGCTCAACGGTTTGCCCAGCCCGTGCATACTCATAAAGCTTTTTACCGTTGACCTTAACAGCAGAGTACATGGGAGGAATCTGCGTGATGTCGCCAACCAAAGAAGCAATCGCTTCATCAACTTCTGCTTCTGAGAGTTCCTTTGATACAGGCGTTTTAGCAACGAGCTCACCACTGCTATCTTCTGTGGTCGCTGAAAAACCGAGTGTCGCCTCTCCCTCATAGACTTTTCCACTGTCTGTCATGTACTCTAAAACCCGTGTCGCCTTACCAACAGCAATCGGCAAAACACCCACTACATCAGGATCCAGCGTCCCTCCATGCCCAATCTTTTTTTCCCTTAATAAGCGACGCAAACGAAACACCGCATCATGCGACGTCATCCCCGCTTCTTTCTTTAAAGTGATAATACCTGTAATCATAATTACTATTATAACATATATTACCCAGTAGTCCATATGTTCCAATATATATAAAGATTACTAAAATAATTGACAGATTCTGAGTTTAGTGATAAATTTAAGTTAGTTGATATCTTTGATGATAGGGATATCTATACTTTCCTCTATGCTGGTTTCTACCGCAATGATAGTATCCCTTACCACTTTAATCAGTGGTTAAAAAAGCAATTTTAACTCTATCTAAAATCCCTTAGATTAATCGCTATCTAAGGGATTTTAATATTAGTATATAAGAATTCCTAATTTCTTGATATTACATAATGTAATATATTATGTATAGATTTAGGTCTTAATAGCAGAATAGCTCCACCATAAACTAAACCACCTGTAATAACTTCTACTATAACCTGCAGCAAGTTGCTTAACACGATGCTCCCCACCAATTTACAAGCTATTAACATTATTACACTTGCTATGAAATAGATTGGAACTTCTTCAAAAAGGCGCATAACAGCCGTAAACTTTTTGACATACCATAACTGCACTAAGACAATTGTGAATTCGCCTATAACAGATGAAATAGCTGCTCCTACCGCTCCATATGTAGGAACCAAATACATCGACAAGCATAATGATACAACGACTGAACATACTATTGAAACAGTCAAGCCTTTTGTCCTATTAATAGCCACTAAAAATTGATTTCCTAATACAGATGACCATCCCATAAAGATTAATTCGATTACTAATAAAGCTAATACAATATCGATACCTTTAAAATCACTTCCAAAATATATTGATGAAAATGGGCTACTAATCGCAATAACTCCTGCCACAACTGGAAATGATATTAAAGTGACCATATTAAATGATAAACTGAGGTATTTATGAACCGACTCATGATCTTTTTTAGCAAAACTATTAGCAATTCTAGGAAATATGACCGTTCCAATAGATGTAATGAAAGAAAGTAGAATACGTACAACTTTAGCCGAATTAGCAAAATAGCCCGTTTGTGACAAGGTTGATAAATCTCCTAAAACTATTTTATTCAAAGTCATAAATACACTGGTAGCCAATTGAGGAACAAACAATACCATACCAGGTGATAAATGAGGGATTAAATTTAAATCTTTAAACTGGAACCTAGCAACATATTGACGTAAATAAGTCCAAAGGGTTAAATTTCCCAATAAAGTTGAGACTGCTAACAAAAGTATATATAACCCTAAATCTTTGGGAGAATGAACAAATAAAAAGATAGCGACAGTTGATAAGAGTTTAACAATCATGTTTCTAACAACTGTTTTCTTAAACTCTTCTAAGCCAGCAAAAAACCAAGATATGTCAACTGCTGTTGCTAAAAGTTGTACGGATGGTAGCATGAGGTAGTACTTATAATCCTGATAAATCTGAATAAAAATCATCAAAGCTATAAAGGATAAAAACGCCATTAAAAACTGGATGGCAACAATCTCCCAGAATTTCTGACTTCTCGCTGCTTCTGAATCACGACTATAAGATATAGCTCGATTCCCATATACAGTCATCCCTAAATTAGCAAATAAAACAAAATAAGTCATAATCGAATTAGTATAAGAATTTATACCCACCGATTCAGGACCTAGGGACCTCGAAATATAAGGTACTGTTATTAAAGGGATAATGATAGCTATAATTTGATAAGTTGCATTATAAAAATAATTTTTTAGAAGTTTCAAGAGTCTGAATCCTTTTTATATAATTCTGGTTTCGTCCAAGAGAGTATCTGATGAGAAAGGTAAGAATGGTCGTCCATTGATGTTTTACTAACCAAAGCATAAGATATGTTTTACGAGCTAACTTTGTAATAGGATATTGCTTTAAGACCTCACTAACTACAGAGTCACTGGTAATTTGTTTAATTTCAGTTGACATTGCCTTGAAAGATTTAGAAGTTGGCTTATTAACAACTTGCTGCAAACACTTTTTTACAGTAAACAGATAAAAACGCTGCGAACGTAAAATAGAAGTTTCATTATTTTCAAAACGATTACATAAAAAAATATAATAATCATTTACCTTAGCTAATTTATCCTCATCATATTTTGTTGATGTCGACTCGAGATTCAAGCTATAATTATACGCTGTACTATCTATTAAACAAACCGACTGACAATGTGCGATATAATCTAAATTAAAAACCGTATCTTCTGAAAAAATAGAACGCTCGGATAAAAAAGTAACATGATTTTTTTGTAAAAGTGACCTTTTGTATAGACTATTCCAGACTGTTCCTTTAACACTATCTTGCTTATCTGGTAAGTCTCCTAAAAATCTTAATTGAAAGTGTTCTAGTGAATAGGAACATATGCCTGCACTGTATTTCTCAACATAGGTGATTTCTCCTGTATCCAGTACTTTTTTATATCCACCAATTACCAAATCACTTGATTTACTAAGTCCTAAAACAAGTTGTTCAATAGAATCAATATCATAATAATCATCAGAATCAACAAAAGTTACGTAATCACCAGTTGCTAACTGAATTCCTAAATTCCTACAAATTCCTTGACCTTCATTATCTTTATTAATTACTTTCACTCTAGTATCTTTAGTTGCAAAATTTTGACAAATGGATAAGCTGTTGTCCGTTGAGCCATCATTTATAATAATAATCTCCAAATCTTTATAGGTCTGATTTACAATAGACTCTAAGCACTGTTCCAAATAATCTTCAACATTATAACCAGGGATAATAATACTAATTAACATCGTACACCTCACTTTTATTCGTATCTAGCAGCATCACACTTAGAACAAGTAGAGGAATATAAAAATAATTAACTACATTTCCAATCCCAAACATAGTAAACATAGAAAGAAATAAAAGATAACGTCCATTAAAATAACCTAGCATCTTTTTATACAAGGCAAAAATAATACCAACACCTAATAAACCTATATCTGCAAAAATTTTAAACACTTCATTATCTAAACTATAGCGAGTCACTTGATTAAAATATACTAATCGACTACTAAAATTTTGACCAAATATAATCGTTATCGGATTAAAACTTAGATTTTTCATAAAGTAAACTAAGCCTTCGAATCGAGACAGTAAGGTGTCAAATTCAGAAAAAATACTAATAATATATACCGTCCCTGCTGAAAATAATAGTAAACCTTGTAAAGTAATACCAACAGTAAACCAACATGTTTTCATAAACGGAAGTAATCGTGTCAATTCTAACCTAGCAAGAAATAGAGTAATAAAATAAAGTATAACAATCAACCAGACTACACGTGTAACTGAATAATAGATAGAAAGTAAGTAAATAGATGTTAAAAGGTATGAAAGAAATTTATGTTTCAGCTGACTAACCAATAGTATCCCTAAAAAAGCAAATAGACCTAATGTCAGACCGGAATCTGTCATCCCAAATGCTCGTACCTCAGCACCTAAATCTAGGAAATAAGGATTTTTAGAACTTATACCATTAAGATAATAAATTGTATTTACAATAGATTTTCCTGTACTATCCACAACAGGAACAATCGGACTTCTTGCCACATGCTGATAAATTCCTAGAAGCGATTGGCATAAAGTAAAGATAATAATTAGGACTCTTGCTTCCTTTTTGTACTTTAACCTCATACCCAGCATGTTAACTACACACAGCAAGAGAACTCCTACATAGGCAAACAGAAGGTTCCTAAGTTCAATCAATAAACTGAGTCCGCTAGGTGAAAAAGCTACACTAATCAATACCCCTAAAAGGAATAAAAAGAGAATAAACGCACAATTCCCGTTGACGGATTGCTGGTTGATAAAACGAATCAATACTAGCCAGAGAAATAATACGATGATAAAAATATATAATACCGTAGAAGATACAATAGACTTGTTGCCAAAAATAATATGTAATTCATCCATCATTTTTTTTGACATCAGCATCAGAATAGAAAAGACAAAAAGCATTTCAACCATAAAGCGATTGCTAAAGTAATCGTATCTTAATTTCAGGACTTTCTTCCCCTTAAAAGAAGTAGCCCATCTGCCAAATAGGTCTTTTTAGATGGGTAGTAGGTTATATTACGTATATTTTTAAACCAATCCGCTAGACTATGATTAGTCAAGTAATTCTCTCGATTGTTGGACACTTGTAAAAAACGTTCAGCATTTAATGTTTTATGAAGAATATTTTTATTCTGTACATCTGAAACAAATTGATATTTCTCACGATAAATAGCAATCCCTTTGACACGTCGGCTGACAGTTGATATACGCTTTTTTTCTTGAGTAAGAGCAACATGGTGACCTGTATAACGGCTATAAGTCAAAACTTGATTTGATGTATAGAAACCATCTAAAAGACATCCAATGTAAGCAATCACCCAATCATGGGTTGGGAAAACAATCCCTTGTTCAATAAAACGACTTAAATATTCTTCAACTGCTTCACGTCTAAAACACATAGACATCCCTGGATAATTGACTTTAGTAACTAGTTCTTCTAACGTTAGTCTACGACTAAACATATCATACTTTTGTAGATTTTTTTCTATAATATCGCCATGAACATCTATCTTAGCAGTATTTGTATGGAGAACTACACAATCAGAATAATCTTTAAAGAACGCTAAACAACGTTCAATCTTATCTTCTTTCCAGATATCGTCTTGGTCACAAAGAAAAACTATCTCACCCGTAGCTTGTTTAATACCATCAAGAAAATTCCGAATATATCCCACATGTTTCTTGCGATAGACCTTTTTTATCTTAATCTCTTTAGGATAAGCAGAATAGGTATCTAAAATATTTCGTTTGCTGTCTAAAGAGCAATCATCTAAGATAATCAGTTCATCTGGCAAGATGGTTTGCTGAAATAGACTATCTAGCTGCTCTATTAAAAACTGTTCGCCATTATAGGTAGCCATGACAATTGATATTTTTATTTGTTTTGTCATAATATAATCACCATGTTTCAAACGTACTCTTCTTACCAAACTTGCTCTCTAAGGCCTCTAACAATAGATGTTTTTTTTCTTCAAATGAAGTCAAATTGTCCCCGTCATTCAAGCATATTAAATTATGCTTAGAAAGCCTTATATCCTCTAAAATAGATGGTAATTCGTCAGAAATATTGTAGTACTTGTCCTTATGTATATTTTTAGGAACAAAGTTACCTGAACATATTTGCCAATATCTTACCAACCAAGGATTCACATCATCTTTTGTTCTAAATTTAGGACTTGAGGTCTCCTTTAAGATGGTAGCCTCGCAAGACCAAATTGTTTCAAAGCTAGACTTATTGTATGAAACGGGGATGTGTGTATCATAAAAACCCAAAATCTTATTCCATGGCAGTACACATATATTCGTAATATTGTACTTTCCATATTTTAAGTTAAATATTTTAGAAAACTCACTTTTCAAGACTTGTCTCATACTGAAGTAATCATTAATAACTTCAATATTATTTAAAAAGGTTGATGCAATTCCTCCTCTTGTTGGTACAAGTGGACTAAATACCCCTGTATCTTTAGGAGTATCATTTTCAAAAAAATAACTAGGAGAAATAGGACTATGTATAAACATGTCATCGCTGAATAAGACAAAATTAGCAGATAATTCTGTAATATTTACTAAGTTCAATTCAATAACATTTGAACTGAAAGTAGGCAAATATTCATTTGGAATATAATCACTATGTTTAACAACTCTTAATTTTTTATTATCCACATCTAACCATGCTGGAAGATGACCTTCTGTAATAAAAAATATTTTATTGACCCATGGCGTGTTCTTTTCTACGGCCCTAAACCAATATCTCAAAAAATCCCAGTCTCTATAACGATCCTCTGTATTTAATAAATCTTCAGATTTACCTTGATACTTATTTTTAGATTTTCGCCACTTTGGATCGTTTCCATTTACCCAAGTTACAACAAAATCAATTGGTTTCAAATTTCTATCCCTCTACATTTTCGATCATCTATACCTATAATTTTTTCAAATATTCCTTTGATAAGTTATAATATTTAACAACTTTAATTCACTTATCCTTTAACTACTTCTGTATAAAACTCAATCATTTCTTTAGTATGTTCATCTATTTTTTTCACATTTACTTTAGTTTGCGAAAAATCAATATCTTTTAATAACATCGAAATTTCTGATAAATCTGTAAAAACTTGATTTTTAGGCAACAAATCTTTAGATCCTACCGTTTCACTAGTAAATACCATTTTACCATAAGATAGGGCCTCTATTACAATAAAACCAAAGGTTTCTTTCCATTTACTTGGCACCACGATAGCATCTATATTTTTATAAACATCATCAACTTGCATATAACTAAAACGACCATGTTGTTGGATTTTATCGGACAATTCATCTCTTGGTGGATAGCCGTAAGTATGAAACTCCAATTTATCGTCCGTACAATTCTCTGCAAAAGTGATAAAATCAAAAAAACCTTTAAAATCTTTATCTGGACCAATGTAAGCCACCCTTAACTTAGCAGATGTATTTTGACTTAAGTTATGTTGCTTAACACCAGCATGTGTGATACTTACAACCTTACCATTGGGAGAAAAACATAAAGTGTTCTTATATACCTGTTGAGCTATAGGACTATTAAAATGAAAACTATCTATCATTTTAAATATAGATGGATAATAGGTACGTAATTCGTTATAATTTACATTTACTAGCTTTTCTCCAAAATCTAGCTGCTTATCATTGTGACTATGATCTTGATTTCTTAATCTTGAAATTTTATTTTTGAAATTTCTTATAAGAGGAAAAAAAGGTAGTTGAAAAAGACGAAGAGACTTAGTTGGCAGAGCAAGGCTGGACATAATATTCCAAGTTTCATTTGTATTTTCCATATCATAAGAATGACCCCAAAAATAAAATTCCGGGACAGGCGACAACCCAAAGTAATCATGGCTAGTAAATACAACCTGAATTCCAAGTTGTCTTGCCATCTTAAAAAATTCTGTATGTAGTCCCATTAGGGAATGAACATGTACCACATCCGGGCTTAAATCTTTCAAAAATACTTTATAAACAATTTCATCAGTTTTTACCATAAAATCTGACGGTTGTCTTATGCCTCTAATAAAAGGTAAGGGAAGGCTATTAATAAGGTGGTAAGTTTTAATACCTTCTCTATCTTCCCCTTTCTGTATTTTTACCTTTTTATTAAGTGAACTTATTGTTGTTGGATATAGAGTAAATACTTCATGATTTTGATGAATCTGCTCCAACATCAAATCTTTTGCATAAGTCACTAAACCGCCTGTTCGTTCAGGCGCAAAACCAATTGTATAGTGTAAAATTTTCATATTATTTCCTAAACAAGTCTTCATAGGCCGCAACGATCGTGCCCCAATTGTAGGCGTCTGCTACACGTTGATAAGCTTTATCTTTCATCGTTGCTAGCGTTTCTTCTGACAGCTCTTCTGCCTGCTCTATGGTTTGTGTGAGTTTATCTTTTGCCCAATAGAGGGCGCCCTCTTCACCCACCTCACGGTTAAAACCAACATCCAAAAGTAAGTTTAAAGGCGTAGACGCTAGCGCTTCTAAAAGTGAGGGGTTAGTGCCTCCCACCTCATGCCCATGAAAATAAGCAAAAGCCTGCTCACGAATGTACTTGAGCAAGTCTTGGTCGTAGACCGTCCCCACAAACTTGACACGTGGGTCCTTGTAAAAGCCTGTTTCTCTACGCAGCTTGTCATAAAAAGCACTGTGCTCGACAGTGGTAATCAAGACAAAATCCTTCTGAGAGTTTGACGCCATAAAGCCCTTGAGCATGGCTTCGTAGTTATTCTCTGGTACAAAACGCCCAACGACAAGATAATAGTTGCCTTCAGTGACCTCTTTGTCGGTGAACCACTGACGCACCTTGTCAGACTCTTGTGTCAAAGAGGATTTAGATAAGTCCGTGCCGTAAGCAATATAGGTCGTCTGTGGACGATACTTCTTGTAGTCAGTCTGGATGTAATTTTCGATGTTCTTACTATCACAGACCAAAAGGTCAGCGTGCTTAACCATCAGCTGCTCAGAAATTTTCCAGTAGCGACGCACAGGCGCTGACCACTTGTCACGCAACCACTCGTGACCGTCTGGATTGACCAAGAGGGTGCCGTTAATAGATTTGATTCTTTTCTTAATGCCTTTGATAAAAGGACCAATCCGACAAGCAAGCACGTAAAAAATCGGCGCCTCATCCTGATTCTCAATTGCCATAGCAATGGCACGATTCAAGGCTTTAATATCATAGGCAATGGCTCTTGCTGGACCAATCTTAGGCACATCAACGTTGAAACAAGTCGCACCGTTATGCTCAAAGACATCTGCTGTGATATGAGACTTAGCTGAGTTTTCACGCACGCAAGCCACATAGTAGTGGATAGATGTGTCTTTTTGGTGTTCCGTCAACTTTTCCACAAAGGTTTCAAAACCTCCATACTTAGCAGGTATGCCTTTAGAACCTACAATATAAACCGATTGAGGCATTTACTTACTCCCTTCTTTCACTAAAACGACTTTGATGGTTTTGAGAAAAATTTTGATGTCGAGCCAGACCGACCAATTTTTGATGTAGGACAAATCAAGGGCAACGACTTCTTCAAAGTCCGTGATGTTACTGCGCCCACTGACCTGCCACATGCCTGTGATACCTGGTTTCATGGCTAAGCGCTTAAAGTGATGTAACTCATAATTTTCGTATTCATTCAAGGTTGGCGGACGTGTGCCGATAAGTGACATGTCGCCCTTTAAAACATGGATAAACTGCGGCAGCTCATCCAGAGACCAGTTGCGCATTTTCTGCCCAAAGGGAAAGATACGAGGGTCATTGTCCATCTTGAACATCAAATCAGAGGTCAGCTCATTTTGCGCCATCAGCTCTTTTTTGCGTTCCTCAGCGTCCAAGTACATGCTGCGAAACTTATAGATTTCAAAGACCTTGCCATTCTTGCCCACCCGCTTTTGCTTAAAGATAAGCGGACCCTTAGACTGCATTTGTACAATAGGATAGAGGATGATAGCGACAAGCCCTGTAAGCACCAGCCCAATCAGGCTAAAAAAAATATCACACAAGCGCTTAAAAAAGAGACTACGGTAGCGGATAGGATTGAGCGAGGAGGGGAGTGCTGCAATCGTTCCGACTTTATGAAAAGTCAAGGCAGAAAGATTACCTTCTACATTCTCATCAAAGGCGAGACTCACAGGTATAACGAGAGCACTGAAGTAATCACGTTCACGGTTGAAATCACTAAAAGCGTCACTGGTGACAAAAACTTCCTGCACCTCATTGTGCGATAAGAGATAACGTATCTGCTCAAAATCGTGTAAGACAGGCACTTCAAGAAAAGTCGACACTGGATTTTGGTGACTAAAGTAAGCTAAGACACGATAGCCATTTTGGTGAAGCTGGGTCACTAATTCTGCTTCATTCGTAAAGTTGGTTAATAGGATAACATTTGACGTTTCAATGAAAAGCTCTTTCGTCAAGCCTTTAACCAAATAACGGCCTAAAAGGAGTAAAGCTGTTGACCAGATCAGTTGACTCAGTAAATACCGTCCACCTAAATTTAAAATTTCAAAATTTCCTAAAAAACGACCGGCACAGATAATAAGAATACTAATAACAAGTAGCTCTACCGAAAAAAAAATGACTGGCTTTATTTCTTCTCTGTAAGTTCTTGATAAAACATCCGAGTAGTGATCAAACCATACGGCATATAAGGCGCTACAAAAAACGACGGCAAATAGAAATTTAGGATTGCGCAAGAAAGGATAGATAAAGAAACGAGATAGTATCAAAAAAGTGAAAACAATTGCTAAACTATCTACGATAAGGTAAAGGCTCTTTTTGATAGAGGTTTCACTGTGCATCGCATTTCCTTACTAAAACTACTTTTTCCTACGAGATTTCTTCTGAGTTTTCTTCTCTTGCTGTCCATACTCCCCATAGTTACCATAACCACCATAACTGCCCACACTATTTGCAGCTTTGTTGAGAATGACCCCTAAAAACTGGGTGCCGCTGTGTTCGAGCTGCTCCTTGGCTTTGAGGACAAAGCGGCGTTTAATGGCGCCAGACTCGGTCACGATAATGGCACCATCACAGCTCTTGGCGATAATAGCCGCATCCACGACCAAGCCAATCGGTGGCGCATCGATAATCACATAATCAAACAACTGCTTGGTCATCTCCATCATGTGGGTAAAAGTGGTATTTTGTAAGAGGTGAGTAGGATTTGGTGGCACCTGCCCGGCCGGGATGACCATGAGGTTTGGGATATCGGGCTCACAGATGGCTTCTGCCAACTCGGCATTGCCAGACAGATAGATGGTCAAACCCACCACACTGCCCGCTGCTCGGAAAGTTCCTGACAGCACAGAGTTTCTGGTATCCGCATCAATCAAAAGGGTCTTAAAGCCCACCTTAGCCATGGAAATGGCAAGATTGACTGCTGTTGTGGTCTTGCCTTCGTTGGGTTGCACAGAGGTCAACACGATACTCTTAATATCGCTACCGCTAAACCGGATAGTGGTACGGATAGAGTTGTAATACTCCTCGGCTTTCTCGTATAAGCTGTGCTTTTTAGAAGCAATCATCAAACGTGTCATCAATCGTATCTCCTTATAGTTTACTCATAGCAGGGACAGTGCCTAGGAGGGTGAGCTCCAGTCTGTTTTCCACATCTTCGGCTGACTTGACAAGGTCATCGAGCACTTCTGCTAGGATGACAGCTGCCATAGAGAGGAAAGCACCGACTAAAAAGCCAAGAAGCGTATGGCGCTTGGTGTTTGGTGAGGATGGGGTATTTGAGACCTTAGCGACTTCAAGCGTCGTCACATCCTCCACCTTAGTTACTTCCTGAATCTTTGTCGTCGCCGCTTCACGAACGGCATTGGCTAGACGAGCGGCTTCTTTGGCGTTGCTATCTTCCACAGAGATGGAAATGACACGGGTATCCGTTGGGATAGTGACCGCTACTTTCTGAGACAATTCGCTTGGTGTCAAGGACAAGTTTTCCTTGTAAATGACTTGGTTCATGACATCCGCTGAGGTGATGATTTCCTTGTAGTCATTGACCAAGTAGCTACCAGCTTGCAGGTCTGGATTGGTGATGTTGTTATCGGTACGATTGACCACATAAATCCGTGTCGCTGAAGTATATTCCTTTTGTAAGAGGAAAGTTGAGCCTAAAAAGGCGAGTGCAGCGACAAGCAAGGACACAAAAAGAATCAAGAACTTTTTCTGCCACAAGCTCTGAAGCAAGACAATAACATCAATTTCAATGGTTGAAGTTTCCTTAGCGTTCATACGGTCTCCTATAATAATTGGTTACTAAGGATTTTCTCAAGGTTGCCCGTGAATAAGGCATGCGCCTTATGGCGCCCAGAATCTTTAAAGATAGTTTCATAAGCTGCTTGCATGTAAGGCGGGCGCTTATCCAGATTGTGCATGTCACTGGCAACGCAGTGGACTAAGTCTTCCTTTAGAAAATAGCGAGCACGCTTCTTAAAGAGCTTCTCGCTATCACCAAAGAGCTTAGGTTTGAGCACATGGGTACTGTTGATTTGAGTGTAACAGCCCATGTCAATCAACTCCCGCACCCGATCCGCCTTGTACTCAAGAGCATGGTAGCGCTCAATGTGGGCGACCACCGGGGTGATGCCTAACATCAAGACCTTGGTGAGGGCTGAGTGGATGTCTCGCCATGGGGTGAGCATACTAAACTCAATCAGCGCATAGCGAGTACCGTTTAGTGTGGGCACTTTTCCTTTTTCCAACTTTTGGCGCAAGTCCTCGGTGTAAAAGAGCTCACCGCCACAGAGAATGGTGAGGTCTTCATAGCGCTCTTCTGCCGCTTCCTTGACCACTCGGAAGTGCTCATGAATGGTGCGCTCAGGCGTTTCAAACATGCCCTTGCGCCGATGTGAGGTCGAGATGATGGTGCGCACCCCTTGTTGGTAGCTCACGCCAATAAGGGCTAAGCTCTCCTCTAGGGTCTTTGGACCATCATCAACATCAAAAACAATGTGTGAATGAATAGCAATCATACCCGTTCCTTTAGTTGGCATTTAGTGTGGCATGGATGGCTGCCTTGGCTTTATCAATGCTGTCTTGGTTGAGTTGCATCATGTAGAGACTGGCTGATGGCATGGCATAAGAGGTCAATTCCCCTGTTGAGCCTGTTCCTGTCACAGCTTGTGAAGTCACGGTGAACTTGTCATTTGAGGACAACTGGGAGTTGGCGATTTCCATGATGTCAGACAGTGGCATATTGGTCCGGATAGAGTCTTGTAAGTTAGAGACAATGGGTGATAGATTGGTTAGTGAGTTGAGAGAGACTAACTTATTGACAATGGCGGAGATGACTTTTTCTTGGTTCTTACCCCGGTCATTGTCCCCAGTTTCTAGCGAATAGCGCTCACGAACAAAGGCGAGTGCTCCAGCAGAGTCCAGAGTGACATTGCCCACTTCAAAACTGTAGTTTTTATTGGTGTAAGAGGTAAAGGCTTGGTCGCTGTAGACCGTAATGCCACCAATAGCGTCAATCAACTTCAGGAAGGAGGGGAAATTGAGGCGGACATAGTAGTCAATGGTAATGCCGTAGAGGTTTTCTAGGGTCTTACGAGAGGTATCGACGCCACAGATACCCGCATGGGTCAGTTTGTCGTATGGATTGTTGCCACCATCCGGGATTTGCACGTAGCTGTCTCGCGGGGTCGTCGTCAGTAAAATCTTGTGGGTCTTGAGATTGACCGTCAGGATGATATTGACGTCTGAGCGAGACAAGGTGCTAATAGAACCGTAGGTATCAATTCCTGACACACAGATGTTAAAGCTGTCCTTAGCTGTCGAAGTTGCCGTGGACTTGGTCGCTTTTTTAACTTTGTAAGTGTAGAGGGTCTTGAGATTTGATGAGAAGTCCTTGTCCTGCAGCTCGAGGAGACTCGAGTAGGCACTGTTTAAGACCATAGATTGGGAGCTACCGCTCATGAGATTGGTGTAGGCTTTTTGGTAAGAGTCCACTTCTGTCGTCTGGAGGCTAACCCCTTTGTCTGACTTGACCTTGTCGAGAAGCGCTGTGATGTTCTCTGAATCGCTAGAGGTTGGTGCGTCAACCGTCGTCACTTGGTCAATAGAGGTGATGGTGCTGTCCTTTGGCACCACCACACTCATCTCCACTTCTGAGTAAAAGGTGGACTTGTTTAGGCTCTCTCCGAGGTTAATGGCAGAGCGAAAGGCAAACAAAATCGCACAGGTAACCACTGAAAACAGCGCCAGAAGCGTTGTGGTCGTCTTTGGCGCACGCCTTAGTAGCAACAAGACCAAACTCACCACCAGAACCACTAGCAAGACAACCGTCAGCAAGACGTTGACATAACGAAAGGCCAGGAAATGGTAGCTGTACATGGGGTAAAGGGTATAAAGGGATAACACCCCAGAAACCACTAATAAAACACTATTGACAATAGTCAATACAGACCTAGGATTTTTACTTTCTCGTCTATTGCGACGATTATGACTAGAACGAGTCATGGAAACTCCTTTTTTCATTAAAAATACATCTAATGTAATTTTACCCTTTTTGTATACAAAATGTCAATATGTCTCCAGTTATTTTTCAATACTTTGGTGTGTTAGACTTTCTTATCTTTTCATCATTTTTGTTATATATATGAGAAATGAATTTCAATTTAACAAATAAATAATGAAAAATCTTCTCAGATTTTCCCTCAAAAGGCGTGCCTTTTTGCGGAAACAGTGTTATAATGAAAACGGTTGTATATTTTCCTAAGGATATGTTAGGATTTGCATTTTAGATTAAGGAGTGATTTACCTAGGTCTTACAAGGAAAGTTGTAAAAAATGGCTGGATTTTAAAGGTTTGCCTGATTAGCTACGTGATGAAATCATCGCTAGGGATGACAAAACAAAAGAAGATGCCTTCTACACAAACCTAGAGTGTGGTACTGCTGGTATGCGTGGACTTATCGGTGCTGGGACAAACCGTATCAATAGCTACGTTGTCCGCCAAGCAACCGAAGGGCTTGCTCAACGGATTGAATCTAAAGGCGACGAAGCTAAAAAACGTGGTGTCGCTATTGCTTACGACTCACGCCACTTTTCTCAAGAGTGTGCTTTTGAGTCCGCACAGGTTTTAGCTAATCATGGTATCAAGGCTTATGTCTTTGAAAGCCTACGGCCTACACCTGAGCTTTCTTTTGCTGTGCGTCACTCGCACACATTTGCGGGTATCATGGTAACCGCAAGCCACAACCCAGCACCGTTTAACGGCTACAAGGTCTATGGTGAAGACGGTGGACAAATGCCACCTGCTGATGCGGATGCATGGACAGACTATATCCGTGCTATTGACAATCCTTTTGAGATTGTTCTTGCTGACCGTGAAGAAGCTAAAGCTGCTGGTCTTATCGAGGTTATCGGTGAGGCGGTTGATAGCGAATACCTCAAGGAAGTCGTTGATGTCAATAGCAATAAAGACTGGATTGAGCAGTATGGTAAGGACATGAAGATCGTCTACACACCACTGCATGGTACAGGGGAAATGCTAGCTCGTCGTGCGCTTGCCAATGCAGGCTTTGCCTCTGTACAGGTCGCTGAAGCGCAAGCAACGCCAGACCCAGACTTCTCAACAGTCAAATCACCAAACCCTGAAAGTCAAGCTGCTTTTGCACTTGCTGAAGAATTGGGACGGCAAGTGGACGCAGATGTCTTGGTCGCTACTGACCCTGACGCTGACCGCCTTGGTGTTGAGATTCGTCAAGCAGATGGTTCTTACAAGAACCTCTCTGGTAACCAAATTGGAGCTATCATAGCCAAATACATCCCTGAAGCCCACAAAACAGCTGGTACATTGCCAGAAAATGCTGCACTTGCCAAATCAATCGTCTCAACTGAGCTTGTAACTAAGATTGCTGAAAGCTACGGTGCAACTATGTTTAACGTCTTGACCGGCTTTAAGCTTATCGCAGAGAAAATCCAAGAGTGTGAAGAAAAACACAATCACACTTACATGTTTGGTTTTGAAGAAAGCTTTGGCTACCCTATCAAGCCATTCGTTCGTGATAAAGACGCTAGCCAAGCCGTGCTTATCGTAGCGGAAATCGCAGCCTACTACCGCTCACGTGGTATGACGTTAGCTGATGGTATCGAGGAAATCTACAAAGAATACGGCTACTACGCTGAAAAGACTATCTCAGTTACCCTCTCTGGTGTCGATGGTGCTGCGCAAAGCAAAGCGATTATGGACAAGTTCCGTGACAATGCGCCAACGCAATTTAACAAGACAGACATCGTGCTCTGAGAAGACTTTGAAAAACAAACAGCAATTAGCAAAGACGGTAGTGTGACCCAACTCACAACACCACCTAGCAATGTCTTGAAATATCTCTTAGCTGATGATTCTTGGTTTGCTGTTCGCCCAGCTGGAACAGAGCCTAAAATCAAATTCTACATCGCAACTGTCGGTAGCAGCTGAGAAGACGCAGAAGAAAAAATCGCCAATAGCGAAAAAGAAATCAACGCTTTTGTTGGTTAATCACAAAAAGAACTCTGAAAATCAGAGTTCTTTTTTATGCTCAACTTAGCAACTGACTCTCAGAAATGCCATAGTCAGCTAATAACGCCACAATCCTATCAAAATGCAGGCGGAAATGCTCTAGCCTGTGCCCATCTGAGCCGATAGAGTAGCGTGTACAGCCGAGATTTTTCAGCAAAGCAAGTGCATAGCAGTAGAGATGTTCATGCTCATACAAACACATAGACTTGGCGTTTAGCTCAAAAGCGAGATTGTGCTCTATCATCTTTTGAAAAATCCGAACAAGCTGCTCTTCATAGAGCTTGAGCTCCTCAACGCTAATCTAAAAAAGGCGAAAGCCATAATCAAAATGGGCAAGGACATCTGCTTCCACCCGACCGATAGCATACTCAAGTCTATCAAGATAGTCTTTGATGACAACAGCCTTATCCACAGATGCCACCTCACCGTCTAGGTAGTCATTGACACCATTATGGTGAACCGATAGCAGCTGGAGGTCAAAGTCCTTTCCAGCTAGATAAGCCTTGATGTCAGCTTCACGTGGCTGATAGTAGCCAATCTCAATGCCTTTTTTGATACGATTGTCATAGAGACTGTTGAGTCGTGTGATTTCACGGCAATAGCTCTCATAGTCCGGGATGTCGTCTTGCTTGCTGTAAGGATTGGACAGGTCAAAGTGCTCCGTTGTCACAATTTCACCAGAGTAAGCCTGTAAATACTCCTCAAACTGCGCCTTGGAATCATAGGAAAAATGGGTATGTAAAGGATTGTCACGCATAATTAGTCTCCTTATCGTCTGAATTGTAAAAAGCGTTTGAGCACTTGAGCGATGATGAACCACAAGACAGCAGACACCACAATCACACCGACCCAAGCCCAACGCGAATGCGTCAAAGGTAAGGGTATGTTCATACCAAAGTACCCTGTGATGGCTGCAACAATGGCTAGATTGACCGAGATGATATTGAGTGCGGTCAGATTGTCATGGAGGTTGTTATTGAGGACGTTGTTGAAGGTGTCAGAGAGCTGCGAGAGGATTTGGCTGTTGAGCTGTGTCATATTAGCGAGCTGTCTCGCCTCGATAATAGCGTCCATCAGCTGTTCTTCTTCATTGT
The DNA here is from genome assembly GCF_011039275.1 of Streptococcus hyointestinalis. Lineage (GTDB taxonomy): Bacteria > Bacillota > Bacilli > Lactobacillales > Streptococcaceae > Streptococcus > Streptococcus hyointestinalis_A. The sequence continues at coordinate 895,828 of NZ_JAAKGB010000001.1, read as the reverse complement.
CGCTCAATTGTCGCTGGTGCGGATGTTCTTTTAATTGCGCCAAGACAAAGACGTTTTGGTTGGCAGCTGACTTGAGATAAACAAGACCCGTCTCCAAGTCACTCATGGCTAGAAGCCCTTTTTTACTGGTTTGCTGGCGCAATTGCCGATTGAGCTCATCGGGCTCACGCGCAATCTGCGACACAATCTTGAAATACTGCTTGGTGATGATGGTAAGAGCTAAAAAGAGAAACTGCTTTTGACTCATCTGAACTTCCTCTTGGTCAAGCGCTTCTTTTAGCAATTCAATGATATAGTGATTGCGCTGGTTGGATACCGTAAGAAGCCTATCCTCTAAGACATAAAAGGTCATGGGCACCGTCTCATAGTGACCATCCACGGTCCGCCTGTCAATGACATGAAAGACAACCGTCAGCCCAATAGGATGATTGACCTTGCTTACCTCGAGAAAGGCACGCTCATCCTCGTCAGTCGCATAGTCCGCAAGCTCCCGCGGGATGTCCCAAGCAAGTGCCTTAACAGCTTTTGCGACATCTTCTTCTTTGGCATGGATATTGTACCAATTGAGTTCTTTGTTGAGTAACATTATTTTCCTGTCTCCTTAGGTTTAGGGAATGCTGACAACCTCTAGTGTTTTTCCTCCCAATAACACCAGGTACTTATCAATAGTTGTCATGTGATAGGACTGACTGAGCGCTTCAGCGTAGAGTGCCAGCTGTCCTTTATAGCGCTCAACCAGCTCGCTACTGTCTGTGTACTTAGCAGTTTTGTAGTCAAATAAAACAATCCTATCCTCAAAAACCAAGTAACCATCAACAATCCCACGCACGACAAACTGCTCTTGGCTAGCTGGGTCTGTCTTTAGCATGGCAAAGGGCGCTTCACGATAGAGCTTGTCGCTAGGCTCTTGAATGAGACACCCAAGCTCACTTTCTGTAAAGAAAGCAAGCACACGCTCAAGATTAAGGCGGGCTTTGACATTAGCAGGAGCGGACAGGTCACTAAGAGCTTTTGTGATAGCTTGCATGGTGACTTTTTGGGTCACGTCTAGGCGTTGCATAAGCTCGTGCATGGCTGATCCGATAGCAGTAGCCTCTACTTTTTCTTTTCCAGATAAGTCCGGCAATGAAAACTGCTGCTTTTTCTGATAAGAGTCGATGACTGCCACGCCCTCACTGTCCACAATCGGCTCGTAAAACTTTTTAATCTGGCTCGGTGTCCGCACACTTGGGAGATGAATAGCTGCTTGGTAGCGCGGATTGAGTTTCTCCACCTGCTCCAGCATATCGAGAGCCTTTTCAATGTCATCTGACTGGCGGTTATGGGCTGGATTGTCAGGATCAAAAGGCAACTCTTGTGAGATAACACCGATTTTGTCAGCTGTCAGCTCTTCATCTTGGACAAAGCGCAGGGAAAAAGGCAGGTTTTCTTTAGATGAAGCTGCGTAAATAGCTAAAAACCAATCTTGGAAGGTCTTGTACTGCTTACGCTCAGAAAGTGCTAGGCGCCCCTCTTGAAAATGCCCTTCATACTTGTCAAGAGCCTTGCTGGAGCTGGCTTTTCCGACGAGATAGAGCCTTTTCTCGCTTCGTGTCATAGCGACATAGAGCAGGCGCATTTGCTCAGAAAGAGTGGCCAGTAAAAGCGAGCGCTTATTGAGCTGGTAAGGTAGCGTATCGAGACTAACTTTAAGACTAGGCAGCAAGGTCTCGCCGACCTCATCTTTCATATCCGCCAGATACTTTATCCCAATCCCCAGCTCACGGTTTAAACTAACTGGAGCGTTGAGATCCACCATGCTGAATTTTTTATCAAGATTAAGGATGAAAACATACTTGAACTCGAGCCCTTTACTCTTATGAATGGTCATGAGATTGACAGCATTTTTAGGAACAGCGACCTCAACATCGGCTAAGTCGTTTTGATTTTCAAGGGTCTTGTCAATCATACGGATAAAGCGTGGCAAGCCCTTAAAGCCTGACTGCTCAAACTGTTCTGCACGTAGAGCAAGCGCATAGAGATTTGCCTGACGTTGCTCAGCTTTTGGAAGATTGCCAACATAGTCATAGTAAAACCGGTCATTGTAAATCTTCCAGATGAGGTCATAAAGAGCGTGAGTCTTGGCATAAAGCCGCCAAGTATCAAAGGTCTCTTTAAACAACGCCAACTTCTGATAAAGACCATTTGTGATAAGCTCTGGGTGCTCTCCTGTCTTTGCGAGAGCTTTTAGGAGCTTGTCAAAGAAAGCGAGATTTGATGAGGAGGACTGAACGGCTAATCTAGCCAGCTCATCCTCGTCAAACGGAAACATGGCAGAGCGTAAAAGAGCGACTAGAGCATAGTCATTGAGCGGATTGTCAATGGCTCTTAGGGTATCGAGCATGACCATGACCTCAACAGACTGGAGGTAGTGCTGCTCACCGCCAGCTGTCACAAGGGGAATGCCATACTGGTCAAAAGCACGTAGGACACCGTCATTTCGTGTCAGTGATGAGACGAGTAAAGTTATATCGCTAAAGGGAACGCCTTCTTCTTGGTGCAGGCGGATGATTTCCTTTGCGACGAGACGGACCTCGCCTGGTGAGAGCTGAGTGTCATCCTCTTCTGCCACTTCGTCTGACTGGTCAGTATCTAATAGCAAGAGCTGCGTTTTATTCTCAGGATGTGGCTCTTTTGGCCTATCGCTTCCTGCTTTTAGCTTGTGACTCTCATCGTAGACAATCTCGCCGACCTCCTCATCCATGAGGCGAGCAAAGACACCATTGGTGCTGTCGATGACCTCTGACTGGCTACGGAAGTTTTCCTTGAGAATGATAAGCTTGCCATGCTCTGGGTGTTTTTGATAATCGGTAAAGTTCTGATTGAAAATCTGCGGGTCAGCCTGACGAAAACGGTAAAGGGACTGCTTGATGTCGCCCACCATAAAGCGATTGTGCCCATTGGATAAAAGCTCTAGCAGGCGTTCTTGCATGTGGTTATTATCTTGGTATTCGTCTACCATAACCTAGTGGTAGCGCTCCACATAAAGCGCTCGGATGGCAGGATTTTCCTCCAATAGCTGGATAGCAAAGTGGTTGATGTCTGAAAACTCAAAGGCACTTTCTTGAAGTTTGGCTTGTAAATATTGCGCCGAAAAGTCCTCTACAAAAGACCGCAAAAGCTCTAGCATAGGAAGGCTCTCTTTTGGGTACTTAAATACCAAATCTAAGTGCTTAAACAATCCTAGTTGTGCTTGCAGTCCAGAAAAGACTGCATAGCGCTCTCCAGCTACCGTGACATAGCTGCTCTTTGGAATCAACGCTGCAATATCCTTTGCCAAGCGGTCAATTGCCTGAACACCGTAGAGCGTCTCAAAGTGTAAAGACCACTCCCGCAGCTGCTCGATGATTGCTGAGTGCTTTTTATAGGCTGCGGTGGGGGCATTTTTAGCAGTGACTTTTTTGTAGCCTTCAAGAGCTGTCACATCCCGCAATTTATCAGCAGTCCCTTGCATGGAAGCCAGTAAAAGCTCGATGTCTGCTAGTGGAATCGCCTCATAGCTGTTGGCACTTCTAGCGCCCTTTAGAAAATGCTCCTTTAGCCACATTTTGGGATTTGCCGTAGACTGACTAAAGTCATAAATCTGATAAACAATGGCTCTAAAGGGATCTGTATTTTTACTGCGCCCCGCAAAGTTCTGGACGAGACGAGTGAGGAGCTCTGCTTTATTTCCCGTAGCATAGTCCGCAAACAAATCTGAGAAGATTTCATTTTTCAGTAAATCCTGCTCGTTTTTGTCCTGCATTAGCCGAAAAGTCGGTGAGATACCCAGCGTATAGCCGTACTGGCTGACCAGCTTTTGTGTGAAAGCGTCCAGGGTACCGATATCAGCGGTCCGCACAGCAGCCAACTGCTCACTTAAAAAGAGCTTAGTGTCAGTGTCTGTGCTTTCTTTTATCTTTTCGCTCAGCTTTTTTTCTAAGCGTTCTTTTAGCTCACCTGCTGCCTTGACCGTAAAGGTCGAGATAAAGAGCCGCTCAATCGGAATCCCTCGTAAAAGCTGATCCACAATCCGCTCAACCATGACAAAGGTCTTTCCAGAACCTGCTGAAGCTGACACGAGGAGATTGGTCCCACTCGCATAAATCGCCTCAATCCGCTCAGCTGCGCGCTTTTGTGTCTTGCTTGAGCGCGCTTCTGTCTCTTGTAGCTGCTTGATGTCGCTAGCTGTCAAAAAAGGCTTACACTTCATCACTATCGTCCTCCTCGCTTTGTGCCATCAAGGTCAAGAAGCCTTGACGTTTTTCCTTTCTCGGTAAAGGGTAGAGTCCGCGGCTACGCGGCATGTGGCTGTCCGCTTCAAACCCTGTGATTGCCTTTAGCTGCTCTCCTAGAACCACCTTGCCGTCTTTGGGGTAGGGATTGATGAGAAAGCGTCCGCTTCTAATCACATCCTGTGCTTTTGGGTAGAGGTGCTCACTGTATCGAAGCATAATGGCGAGCTCTTCTGCGCTAAAAAGTGTGTCTAGCTTGTAGTTGCCATTAGCGAGGCGCGCTTTTTCCTCCTCCAAAAATAGCCCTCTATAGACAATTTCCTGACGAGCTTTTGCTTGCAATTCTTCAAGAGACGCGACCCTATCCAGCGAGAGCTTAGGCTCCTGCATGTGCAGATACATAGCGCCAAAGAGTGGATTGAGAGAAAGATGGTAGCGAGATTGCAAGGCAGAGAGATAGGTTACCAGCTGAGGGCTCAAGCCGTTAAAGAAAGCTTCAATAGCAAAGACTTGCTTGCTGGACTTGTAGTCAACGACACCGTAGCTATCATCCGACAGGCGATCCACCCGGTCAATGATACCGTTGACAATAATATTGTCAGACAAGACCAACTCAAACTGCTCCTCCTCGCTCTCGATACGATTGCTCACGTCAGGACGGTTGAAAATCGTCGCCGTTGCCCTAGCAATATCCTCTAAGACACCGAGCGTATAGCGCCCCTGTGCGTCTGAACTGTAGAGTGCTTGGAAGGTTTCCTCGCTATTTGTCCTTGTGATAGCACGCTCTAGCTTCTCATCAAAAGGCTTAGCTGACTGATCTTTCATAACCAACTCAAAGACTCTGTGCAGATAAGTCCCATGATTTCTTGCGTCTGGGTGAATGCTGTCCTGCTCTTTTAAGCCCAAAACATAGCGCAGGAAATACTGGTATTGATTATTATAAAAAGTGGTAAGGGCTGATGAGGACAGGGGTAGCGCCTTCTCTGCTGGAAAACGAGCGGTCATAACCTCTTGTGAGACAGGCTGGGTCAGCACAGAGTCCTTCAAGAGTGGCATGCGAAGCCCTTCTTTGGCTAGTTTTTGACGAAGATGGCGAACCAGCACTGACCAAAAGGTCTCTTCTTGCTTGTCCAACTCCGCATAAAGAGCGGGGCTGTCGCTAGAAAAGTCCACCAAGCGTGACAACAGCGCCTTGTAGGTGCCAATGCTTGCGATAGCTGCTGCAAAGGGCGGCTGTCCCTTAGCTAAAAAGGGCACGCCCATAGCAATCAATTCTCGGAGGTAAGTGGACATGTCGTCCTCATTTTCATTGAGAATCTGGGGTTGGCTAAGTACCAGCTGGCTTGTGGCAGCGTTGAACAGCGACAACGCTGTAAAATGATTTCTCTGGATATGCTCACGGCTGACAATAGCAAAATGCCCACCTGTCTCTTTTTGCTCATTGATGAGCTGACGCTCCTCATCAGAGACGAGGCTTTTATTTTGCGCTAGCTTTGGAAAATGTGACTGGGTCATGCCAATAGAAAACACAAAGGGCTTTGAGTGCGGCTCTACCAGATTATAATATTTGACCGACACCACATCAACCGTCGCAGGGATCATGCGGTACTCCGCCTGTAATAAACCGTTACTAATCAAGGATAGACACTCATCTAGTGTCAGTTTTTCGTCCCCAAAAATGGGTTGAAATCGCTGCAGGATAGAGGTAAAGGTTTTCCATACCTGCTCCTCTTTTTCACGCTCAATCTCTGACAGAGACGCTGAAAAACGCTCCATATTGCTCGTTAGAGAAATGTCTGTGAAAAAACTAAAGAGCTTTTTCAGTAAGCCATTTCCAGACTGCTTGCGGGCTTTGACAAGCGTCTCTAGAGGCTGCATGACCTTTTCTCGGATACGATTGAGACGCTCAAGGTTAAAAGAATGCCCTTTTGACGCTGTGAAATCCGTCAAAAAGCCCTTTTGCCCCTTGATGTCAGCGTAAGCGATATATTTGTCAAACTAATCCAAATCCGCCTGAGCCATCCTACCGTAGAGCCCAGACTTGAGGAGGTTCATGACGTCTTCTGAGCGAAAATGGTAGCGCTTAATACGCTCCAAGCTCTCGATGAGATTGATGAGCGGGTGCGCACTCATGCTTTCTGCTTTTCCTAGATAAAAGGGAATATCATACCGCTCAAAAATCTGCTCAATCCGCAAGTGATAGCTCTCGACATCCCCCAGAAGAACCAGCATATCCTTGTAGCGATGTCCTTAGTGGAGCTTTTGACGAATGGCACGTGCCACCTGCTCAATTTCCTCCTGCTGATTGACACACTCCCAAATCTCAATAGCATCCTTGGCTGCAGCGCTAATCTTCTCACCACTGGCTGTAAAGTCAGGGTTACTCTCAAAGAGCTGCGACACTTCTTTAAAGGCTTCCTGCCCCTGCCAAACGGACTCAACATACATGGGCTTGACCCTGTATTGACTGGCTAGGTCACGGATAAAGTCAAGGCTTGCTGGGTAGACATTTCCCGTTGAAAAGCTAGCTCTCTGCGCCTTTTTACTAAGATAAGTGCCGACGACAATCTCCGCACAGCGCTCCTCCAAAAGACGGATGAGCTCTTCCTCTTCTGCAGAAAAGCGGGTAAAGCCATCAATGACCAAAACCACATTTTCTAGAGTCTTGTCAAGCTGACCTGTTTTGAGCTGCGTAGCTAAAAAGGCAAGCTTTGAGTGATTGTCGTATTGTCCTTTTTGGAGCAATGCCTCCACCTGTGAAAAAATCGTGACCAAGTCATCGTATTTTTCCTTAGAATGCAAAAGCTCAAGGTCTAAAACACTCAGCTGCGCTGCTTGCAATTCCTTGTACAGCTCTACCAGCTGGCTGATAAACTGACGATTACGCTTTAATCTGGCATAGACACGCAGATTTTTATCGTCTAGCTGTCCCAAGGCACAATAAAAAATCATTGCCAAACCAGCATCATCTAGCGTCTCCTTAGGATTTGGACTATTTAGGACAAAGTAGCGAGCCAGCTGCGCAAAACGTGTCACCGTGATGGCAAAAGACGCCTGCTCGCTCAAGCGCTCAAGCACCTCTCTCTCCTTTTCAAAAGAAAGCGAGTTTGGCGCAATGTAGAAAACCCGCTTGCCGTTTTTAGCTGCCTGCGTCGCTTTCTCCACCAAAAGCTCTGTCATATCATAACGAATAGCTGTATATAGTAACTCCATATCATCCCATCCTTATCTCATTAGTAGCATTATATCAAATATTGACACACCGCTCACCGATACTCCTACTAGCTGGTCAAAGACACTTAAAAATCCTCTCAAAGGAGAGGATTTTTGTCAGCTAATCTCTTTTTGGCGATTTTCTTTTTCTTGGATGTAGTCAATCAGCTCACCGGTCAAGTCATAGCGCATAAAAGGTGTGACCAGATAAATGCCATTGAAGTGCTCAAGTGCTTCATCAATTAGCTTCTTGCTTTCAGCAAGTGCCAAGCGTTGGCAAGCTGCTTTATCATCCTTAACCGCTTCTAGCCGTGCTAAAAAGTCATCTGACAGATGAATTCCCGGAACCTCATTGTGGAGAAAAATAGCGTTGTTGTAGCTAGTTATTGGCATAATGCCGATGAAAAAAGGAATAGGCGAAGTTTTAACGGTGAGGGCTAGCTCTTTAATGGGTTGGATGTTAAAGATGGGCTGGGTGATAAAGCAATCCGCTCCAGCGGCTACTTTTTTATCAATCAAGCGCCCTGTTCGTGAGAGATTAGGGACATTTGGGTTAAAGGCAGCACCAACTGTAAAGTTAGTAGCTTTCTGGATACTAGCGCCGCTATAGCCCTGCCCTGGATTGAGCTGCTTGATGAGCTGTAAGAGCTTAAAGCTGGTCGCATCATAGACACTTGTCGCCCCTGGAAAATCACCCATCTTGGAAGGGTCACCAGTGATGGCTAGGAGATTCTCAACCCCTAGAACCTCCATCCCTAAAAGACGGGACTGCAGACCAATCATATTGTGGTCACGACAGGATAGGGGAAGAAGAAAAGGCGTATTGGTGCTTTCCTTTAGCAGGGCTGCTAGGCTAAGATTGCAGACACGGGTCCTTGCTAAAGAGTTAGCTGCTAGCGTGATGGCTGCAATGCCCTTAGCGTCAAGCGCCTTAATTCCACTCTTGAAGCGCTCAATAGCAAGGGTCTTTGGCGGGTCAAGCTCAGCAATGATAGTCACTTCACGCTTGACCCTATCCACTAAAGTATCTTTTTTGAGCGTTTTTTGGATGAAATCCTCTTCATCAAGGAGCGGTGTCACACGTTTATGGGTCACTGGTTTCAAACGCTTAGCAGCACGCTTCATAGCCCTGACATGATCAGGCGTTGTCCAGCAACAACCACCTAGAAAACGCACCCCTTCTTCTACTAAAAAGGTCGCACTCTTTTCAAACTAACTAGCGTTCTGACTAAAACTATAATGCCCACCGTCGCTGTCAGACTCATAAGATAGCAAGCTAGCGTTGGGAGAAGCTGCCAAGTAAGCCTGAGCAAAGAGCGGAATTTGCTTGAGCGACTTTATCATGTGATAAGGTCCCAAAGGACAGTTGAGCCCGACCACATCAGCCCCCAGCATGACCAGCTGACTAAAGGCTTCCACTAAGGGACGACCATTTTCAGTGATACCCGCTTCATGAAGAGCAATATTAGTGATAATAGGAAAAGCTGTCAGTGGACGTAGTGCCGTAAGAACAGCCGTCAGCTCCTCAACATCATAATAAGTCTCAAGCAACAAACCATCCAACTCACCAGTCTCTAGGAGATAGACTGCCTGCTCCAAGGTCTCCTCCACAATGGAGTCTAAACTGAGTTCACATTGGCGAAGCCCTCTAGAAGCACCGATGGTGCCTAACACATAAACATCACTACCCGCTTCTCTCCTAGAAATAGCTACCGCTGCTGGGTTAACGCGCTTCACCTCATCCTCATGACCGTAGACTGCCAAGCGGTGACGTTGTGCTCCGTAAGTATTGGTCTGGACGACATCAGCTCCAGCTTCAAGGTAAGCCTTATGAATGGCTGCAATTTCCTTTGGGTGACTGAGATTGTAGTATTCATGACAAGTATCTAAACCATTGGCATATAATAGCGTTCCCATAGCTCCATCAGCCACTAAAAGCGACAAGGATAAACGCTCTAATAACGGTTCTCTTACCATAAACTCTCTCTTTCTATTGTTGTGTGAGAAAGACTTGCTTTTTAGGGCACGTCCTTTTTACACATTTCTAACGAGGTAACTTTTCTTTTTACTCATATCCTAATTTGTGACGGACTTTCTTCGTCGCAGATACCAAAACTTCAAGTGCTGCGATGGTCTCAGGCTCACGGCGTGTCTTAAGTCCACAGTCAGGGTTGACCCAGAATGGTTTTGGTGACAATCGCTTGAGGGAGCGCTCGATATTAGCGACAACCTCCTCTTCGGTCGGTACACGTGGTGAGTGAATATCGTACACACCAAGACCGATACCTAGTGGGTAAACCATCGTCTCAAAGGACTCGATGATATCCCCGTGACTACGGCTAGTCTCAATAGAGACAACATCCGCGTCCAATTGACGAATCGCATCGATAATCTCATCGAACTTAGAATAGCACATACGCGTGTGAATTTGCGTCTCATCCTGGACAGAAGACGTCGCAATGTGGAAAGCACTAACCGCATCATCCAGATAAGCTTTTTGCTTAGCTTTTCGTAGTGGCAAGCCCTCACGAAGCGCTGCTTCATCCACTTGGATAATGGCAATGCCTGCATCCTCTAGCAATTTAATTTCGTCCTGGATAGCAAGACCAATTGGATTGAACAAATCGCTACGCTTGATATCGGTACGCTCAAATGACCAGTTGGTGATAGTGATAGGTCCTGTCAACATGCCCTTAACAGGACGGTCTGTTAAACTTTGTGTATAGACTGTCTCATCCACTGTCAATGGCTGAATGTGCTGGACATCACCGTAGATGATTGGCGGTTTCACCGCACGTGAACCGTAAGACTGCACCCAACCGAGCTTGGTCGTTGTAAAGCCAGCTAGCTTTTGTCCAAAGAACTCAACCATGTCCACACGCTCAAACTAACCATGTACCAAGAAGTCAATGTCTAGGTCTTCTTGGATAGTCACCCAGCGAGCAATTTCAGAGCGGATGAAGTCCTTGTACTCTTTATCAGTAATATCGCCACGTTTCCAAGCAAGAAGTGTGCGGCGCACTTCTGGTGATCGCGGGAAAGAACCGATAGTAGTCGTTGGAAGGAGTGGCAATGGTAAGCGCTCTTGTTGCACTTTTTGACGAATGTCGTAAGTAGACTCCCTAGCTGTTCGGACTTGGCTGAGGTCCTCTAACTAAACATTACGGAAGGCCGCTGCTGGAAGAGCGTCATAGGCTGCGACATGCTCGTCGTAGCGAGGATTTGCCACGCCGTCCAAGTGCTCCGCTAGAAGTTTGATTTCCTCTAATTTTTCATCAGCAAAGGCAAGACCATTTTTCAAACCAGGGTCTAAGTCTGTCTCGTTTTTAGTCGTCACAGGGACATGTAGAAGCGAGCAAGATGGCTGTACGACAAGACTAGCTGTATTGTCCGCCAAGACTTCTAACAGTTTTGATGTTTCCTGGAAATCGCTCTCCCAGACATTGCGCCCGTCAACCACACCAGCAAAGACTTCCTTGTCCTTAAACAAACCAGCTTTGACAGCTTCCAGATTTTCCTCCAAACCATGCACAAAATCAAGACCAAAGGCAGCTACTGGGATGTCAGACAACTCCTCGGCGTCAATCAAGGCTTCAAAGCAAGTTTGGAAAACCAACTTCGCCTCTGGTACTTGCTTAGCAAAGTAGCCATATACTGCCTTAGCAGCTTCGAGGTAGTCAGCTCCCTCGTCTGTCACAAAGATCGGCTCATCCACTTGGATGTAAGTCGCACCCGCCTCAACCAACTCAGTAAAGACTTGCTTGTAGAGTGGAAGCAAGCGCTTAACCGCCGCTGTAAAAGCTGTCACACCTGACGACAATGCTACAAAAGTGATTGGTCCTGTAAGGACAGGTTTTGCTCTGTCACCAACCACTTGGCGAGCCTCTTTGTACAAGTCAAGCAAACGACTGTTGGTCAATTGTGGGCGTTTTTTCGTCCACTCTGGTACGATGTAGTGGTAGTTAGTGTTGAACCACTTTTTCATGCTGGACGCGACATTGTCTTTATTACCACGTGCCAGCGCAAAGTACAAATCCAAGTCAACGTCTTGGTCGCTAAAGCGCTTTGGAATAATGCCGAACTGCACAGACAAATCTAAGATATGGTCATACAGTGAGAAGTCTCCCACTGGAATTAAATCCACACCAGCGTCCGCCTGTTTTTGTAAAAAGGAAAGACGCAAAGCACGCGCTTCTTTTTCAAGCGCTTCCTTACTAATCTTAGCTGCCCAATAACTCTCAATCAAATGTTTCCACTCACGCTGCTCTCCTAAACGTGGATACCCCAAATTGGAAACTCTTGTCATAGCTGCCTCCTATACCTTTCAATGCTTAAAACTATAGCTTGTTTTTTTGTTATGTCTAGTATTGTACAAGCAAAAGCCTATTAAATAAATACTTTTAGACATATTATCTTCTTATGTCTTGGTATAGTTTTTAACTAATCCACTAAGTCTAGATATAGTTTTTAGCTATAACTAGACAGAAAAAAAGAAACTAAGCAAAGCTTAGTTTCTTATGATTTTTAGTAATCTTCAGCTGGTTTTCTAAGTGCTCCAAAGAGGACACCTGAGACGATAGACCCGATACATACAAAGAGGAGATATAGGAATGGATCGCTTGTTAGGGCAATAACGAAGATACCTCAGTGTGGTGCCATGAGTTTGATACCTGCCCATCCAACAAGGGCACCCGCAAGTGCTGAACCTACCATGAAGATTGGGATCGCACGTGCTGGGTCAGCTGCACCAAATGGAATAGCACCTTCTGCGATGAATGAGAGACCCATGACGATGTTAGTCAAACCAGAGTTGCGTTCTTCTTCTGTGAATTTGTTTTGGAAGAGAAGGGTTGCTACAAAGACTGCAAGTGGTGGTACCATACAACCAGCCATAACGGCTGCCATGACAACTGAACCACCGTCAACGACGCTTGCTGCAAGTGTTCCTGTACCAAAGACATAAGCGGCTTTGTTGAAAGGTCCACCCATATCAATCGCCATCATACCACCAAGGACAAGTCCCATAAGGACAGCGGAGCTACCTGACAAGCTTTCAAGGAAGTTGTTAAGCCCTGTATTGATAGCTGCCATTGGGAGATTGACAAAGAGCATGAGGAAACCAGTGACAAAGACACCAAGCAATGGGTAGAGCAAGATAGACTTGATACCTTCAAGGGAGCGAGGTAGACCCGCTAGAACTTTCTTAAGGACAAGGATAACCCCACCAGCTAGGAAACCACCAACCAAGGCGCCAAGGAAACCTGAAGGCACACCTGAGAGACCAAGTGTGGCTTCACAACCAGCAGAGTATGGCACTTTACCCCAAGCAAGACCAGTTGCTGCGATAGAACCTGCTACGAAACCCGCTACAAGACCTGGTTTTTCAGCAATTGAGTAAGCAATATATCCTGCAAGAACAGGAAGCATGAAGTTAAAGGCAACGTTACCAACGTTTTGGAAAAGCGCTGCCAGCTCATGATAAGACCCTAAGTTGCTCACCTGGTCTTTGGGCACACCCATGATATTATCAATCAAGAAGGCAATGGCAATCATGATACCACCACCGATAACGAATGGCAACATTTGAGAAACACCGCTCATGAGGTGTTCGTAGAAGGCTCCACCAAGGCTCATTTTTTCAGAAGAACCTTCTGATGAGCTGCTGTCTGCAGATGAGACATAGACGTCTGCCTTGTCATCAAGAATGATGTTGATGAGTTCTTCAGATTTTTTAATCCCGTCTGAAACTGGACGTGAGACAAGTGGCTTACCGTTGAAGCGTGGCATATCAACCGCTTTAGCCGCTGCGATGATAACACCTTTAGCACGCTTGATGTCTTCTGCTGTCAGTTTATTGCCGACACCTGACGCACCGTTGGTTTCGACTTTGATCGCGACACCCATTTCTTCGGCTTGTTTTTTCAGTGCTTCTTCAGCCATGTAGGTGTGGGCGATACCTGTCGTACAAGCAGTGACCGCTACGATGAAGTCTTGACCGTCTTTAGGTTTGCTGTTAGCTTCTTCGGATGCTTCTGCTTCTTTGGTTTCTTCTTCAGCGTCGTTAAAGGTCGCAATAACTTGGTCTGGCGTTGTGGCTTTTTTGAGCTGGTCAGCAAAACCAGGTTTTAGCAAATACTTAGACAATTCCGCAAGAGCGGCTAAGTGCGTGTCATTAGCACCGTCTGGAGCTGCAATCATAAAGAAGAGGTAACCAGGCTGACAGTCTAACGCTTCATAATCCACACCAGCGCTGGATTTGGCAACCAGCACCGTTGGCTCTTTAACAGCGGCATTTTTGCTGTGAGGCTTAGCGATACCGTCACCAAGACCTGTTGATGTTCGCGCTTCACGGTTCATGATACCTGTCTTGAACATGTCAAAATCAGTAACCACACCATTTTCAACAAGGCTTGTGATCATTTCATCGATGGCAGCTTCTTTTGTTGTGGCCTTCAAATCCATAATCATCACATTTTTATTGAGCAAATCTTGAATTTTCATAATTTTTCTACCTCGACTTTTTCATAGATGTCATTGATGTATTCAGCAGTTGCTAAATCGTCTGAGAAAGTGGTTGCTGTTCCGCAGGCAACGCCCCACTTAAAGGCTTCAACAGCGTCGTGTGTATTAGCGTATTGGCCTGTAAAGCCTGCAACCATCGAATCACCAGCACCAACGGAGTTTTTCACAGTGCCTTTGATTGGTTTTGCAAAGCAAGCTGCTTCTTTTGTCACGAGAAGGGCACCGTCACCTGCCATAGAGACGATGACATTTTGTGCGCCTTTAGCAAGCAATTCGCGAGCGTAAGTCTCAATAGCTGCTAGGCTTTTCAATTCAACCCCAAAGACGTCTGCGAGTTAGTGGTTATTTGGCTTGACCAGTACAGGCTGGTAATCCAACGCATCTAAAAGCGTTTGTCCTTCAAAATCACAAACAACCCCTGCTCCTGTCTCTTTGACGAGGGGGATGAGTTTTTTATAGACTTGGTTGCCAAGGTTTGCTGGCGCTGACCCCGCAAAGACAACGATATCATCACGGGTAAGCTTAGATAAGATAGCTTCTAGCTCTGCTAATCGCTTGTCTGTGATAACAGGACCCGCACCGTTGATTTCTGTTTCGCTTCGCGCTTTGATTTTGACATTGATACGTGTATCTTGGTCTACTTGTACAAAATCGGTCGCAAGGCCTTCAGCATCTAAACCCCCTGTCACAAAACGCCCTGTAAACCCACCGATAAAACCAGTGGCTGTATTATAAATAGCTAAACGTTTTAAGACAAGGCTAACATTGATACCCTTTCCACCGGCGTATTTATCGTCACTAGTCATGCGGTTAACACTGCCTAGCGCCAACTCATCTAAGCGAATGATAAAGTCAATGGATGGATTTAACGTTACTGTATAAATCATACTTCAATCACCCTCGTTTTTTTCTGTAATTCCTGTAAAACAGCTGTCTCACACTTTTCCGTTATAATCGCTACCTTGTCGACCGTATCGACTTTGACAAAAGCTTTTTGACCAAGCTTAGAAGCAGCTGCTAACACAAAGGTCTGCTGGCTATTGGCGATACCTGCTCGCTTGACCGCAGCCTCAGCTAGGTCAGGTGTAGTCAAGAAATCAGCATCAATACCGTTCATACCAAGAAAAGCTTTAGCTAGATTAAGCCGATTGACCCGCTCACCTGCCAGCTGTCCGACACTAGCAGCTGTCGATAGCTTGACCGTCCCTCCGATGATAATGGGCTTAATCCCCTTATCAACCAAAGCTGCAGAGTGGTGGATAGAATTGGTCACAACAGTCACATCCAAATGGTGTAACTTTTCAATGAGAAACTCTGTCGTTGTGCCTGCGTCGATAAAAACCACATCACGCTGGCTAATCATCTGACAGGCAACTTCTGCGATTTTAGCTTTCTCATGAGAGTTTTTGACAGATTTTTGTTGATTGGTCAGCTCATCTGGTAAGCTCTGTCGTAACTCTGCTCCCCCATGCACACGCAGCCGTTTGCCTTCTGCTTCTAACTAGTCTAAATCACGGCGTATCGTTGATTCAGACGTTTCAATCAAGCTCATCAGAGTCTCAAGTGTGACTGTTCGGTCTTTCTCAAGTATCTCCATGATGACTTGCTTACGTTTTGTTTTTAGAATAACGATTACCTCCTGTAAACGATTACAGATATTATTATACCCTTTTTTCTGTCATTGTCAAGCAAATTCTTTCAAAAACTAGTAAAAAAGTTCAAAAAAATAAAATAGCTAAAGGCTATTTTATTTGGCTCTATAATATCTGTAGTGGGTAACTCCACCGCAAATATTATAGGGCTTTTTGAGTGTAAAAAAAAGTCCCATAAGACTTATAAGGAAAAGCGACCAAACCATCATTAGGAAGTACTTATGGAACATATTAAGAATACCACAAAACTCATCGGAATCAAAGACTTAAACATCAAAATAGCACTGGTTCTCAAGCATAAGTCTCACATTGAGGTAAGAGCCAAGCTGGATTATCCCGCTCCAGCCTGTCCTCATTGTCAAGGGAAGACGATGAAATACGACTTTCAAAGACCTTCCACCATCCCAATCTTAGACGTCCAAGGCTTGGCAGCTGTCCTAAAACTCAGAAAGCGACGCTTCCAGTGTAAAGCGTGTCGCAGGGTATCTGTAGCCAAAACCAATCTGGTTAAGAAACATGGCCAAATCTCACAGCCCGTCTGGACAAAAATCACACAGCTCCTCATCGAAAAACAGACCAACACAGACATCGTAAATCGCCTCCAAGTCTCTGTTTCTACCGTTCAAAGACAGCTAAATGCTTTCACTTTGAAAGACAACCTTGAGACCTTGCCTGAGATTTTATCGTGGGAGGAATTCGAAAGAAACAAGGGAAACCTGGCTTTCATTGCGCAAGATTTTAAGACCAAGAAAATCATAGCAGTGCTGGAGAACAATCGTCAAACGACCATCATGAAGCATTTCTACAAGTATTCAAGACAAGCTAGAGAAGCAATCAAAGTGGTCACAGTAGATATGTCTGGTGCCTACATTCCCATCATCAGGAAACTATTTCCAAGGGCTGAGATTGTCCTCGACCGTTTCCACATCGTGCAGCACCTTAGTCGAGCCATGATGACCACTCGTATCGCTATCATGAAGGCTTGTGACAAGACATCTCTGCCTTACAGAGCCATGAAAAAGCACTGGAGAAGCTTGCAACCTGCTCTTTCATTTTTAGGAGAAGCGTGATAAGGTTTTCTTCGGACTGATTCACGACAATATCAATACAGGCAACGCAAGCTTTGCAAGAGTTTTTCGGACTTTTCTAAAGCACGAGACTTATATTACCAAGGCCATGACGCTTCCTTACTCCAACGCCAAATTGGAAGCCACTAACAAGCTTATCGAAGATATCAAACGGCAGGCTTTTGGATTTCGTAACTTTAAGAACTTTAGAACCAAGATTCTCATTACTTTGAACACACAAAGAGAGAGAACAAGAATCGTTCTCTCTCGCACTTAGCTTTTCATCAACCCACTACAGTTGACAAAGAGCCTTTTATTTTTAATCCTCTTTGACAAGTGATGTCGAGTGAACAGCAAGGCTATCTCGCTCTGGGTAGATGTACTTGATGGCTTGGTTGACAGCAAGTGGCGCTTCACCAAATCCTGTCGCAATCAAGGCACGTTTGCCATCATACTCAGCCGCATCACAAATAGCATAGACACCTGCTTGGCTAGTCTCAAGAAGTGAATTGACTAGAAGGCTAGAGCGTTTGTAGTCGATATTCCAATTTTTGAGATTTTTATTGGAAGTGGAAAAGCCAAAACTAACAATGAGAGCATCAAGCGGTAGTTCAATCGTCTCATCAGATTTCACCTTTTGGATGAGAAGGCTTTTAGCGAACTCTCAGTCTCCTTTTAACTCAAGCGGAATATAAGGTGTAAGCACATTGACCTTGGATGGTTTTAGAAGCTCCACGCTGTGCTCATGCGCACGAAAGGCGTCACGGCGGTGCACCAGTGTCACGGATTTGACGATAGGCTCTAGGGGATTTGCCCAGTCTACAGCAGAATCACAACCACCGCAAATGACAACGTCTTTACCAGCAACCTGGTCCAATTTATGAACATTGTAAAAGAGGTTATTATCAGCGTAGTTTTCTTCACCCTCAAGCCCTAGCGTACGTGGAGCAAAAGCGCCATTTCCGCAGGCGATGATGATGGATTTTGACAGGTGCTCACCCTTTGACGTCTCAATCGTAAAGTGCTCACCCGTTTTTTCAAAGCCAAGCACTTCTTCTTTCAGACAGATGGTGACACGATCCTCAAAGCGCTCCACCTGTTCAACCAAGCGCTCAACCAACTCGCCAGCTGGAATAGCTGGAAAGGCTGGAATATCGTAAATCAACTTTTCAGGATAGAGGACAGTAGGCTGTCCACCAAGCTCTGAGAGGCTCTCGATAATTTTAACAGACATCCCACGTAAACCAGCGTAAAAAGCGGCAAAGAGCCCGACTGGACCACCACCGACAATCGTAATATCACATACTGCATTCTTTTCTGACATTTCACCTAACTCCTTATACATTTCTGCGATGATGGAGGACTTATACTCCATATAACGGTCGATATCATTTGGAAATAGCCGCGCTGCCTTTAACTTGAGAGCACCATAAGCTGAGGCTTGCTCAGGATGTTGTTTTAGGTAATCGCGAAAAGCACGGTGTCGCTTCAATTCTTTTGAATCGCTTGGACAGACATAGAGATGGTGTGTGCGCAGATGGTCTTTACCAGAATAGCTAAAGGCTTCTCTGTCTTCAATCCCTAGATTGCCCTCGTGGCTATAGACAATGGTAGCTAAGATCTTCTTAACCTGCGAAAAGCTTTCACGTACAATAACAACATCAATATCAATAATTGGCTTTGCTGCTAGCCCTCTACTGATGTGCTGCCGACATGCTCAAGGCTAAGTGCAAGCTCACCCAACGCCTCCTGCACCTCCCTTGCAATCGCTTGAAAAGCTTCCTTCCACTCTTTCTGATAAGGGAGAACAACTATATCCTTTGTCCGCAGGCTATCTCCTTCTTTCCTAAGTATAAATGACAGCTCTACTTATCCTCTAGCATTTCCCGCTCTGGTAAAAGCTTTTGAAAAATGCTCCTTTCCTCATCAGAAAAAGTGTAATTTTCCAACAAGTCAGGACGTCTAAGATAGGTCTTGCGCAAGCTCTGTTCCAAGCGCCACTTGCGGATATTTTCATGATGACCACTCATCAGCACATCTGGAACTGTCAGCCCACGATAATCGTAGGGTCTCGTATACTGCGGATACTCAAGCAGACCAGACGAAAAAGAGTAGTCCTTGTGACTAGCTTCCTTGCCAATAACGTCTGGTATCAAGCGAACCGTAGCGTCTACAATGGTCAGGGCAGCTAACTCACCACCTGTAAGGACAAAGTCCCCAAGCGACACCTCATCGGTCACAAGCGTTTTTATCCGCTCATCATAGCCTTCATAGTGCCCACAGATAAAGATAAGCTCCTCTTCTTGCGCTAGCTCCTCAGCGTAGCTTTGATCAAAAGCGCGCCCAGCTGGGTCTAAGAGAAGAACACGTGGCTTTTGGGCAGCAATCTTATCCATGGTATCAAAAATAGGATGTACCCTAATAAGCATACCCTGACCGCCACCGTAAGGCTCATCATCGACATGACGAGCTTTTTCAGCGTTTTCTCTAAAGTTGTGGTAGGTAATGTCTATCAGCCCTTTTTCCCGCGCTTTTCCAACGATAGAGTGCTCAAGCGGAGCAAACATCTCTGGAAAGAGGGTGAGAATATCAATCTTCATAGTCTAACCCTTCCATCAGCTCCACTTCCACTCGTCCTCTTGCAAGATCCACATCAAGAACCACTGGTGGGAGGTAAGGTAGAAGCAAGTCCGATTTTCCTTTACGCTTTACAACCCAGACGTCATTGGCACCTGGCTGCAAAAGCTCCTTGATAACACCAATAAAGGTCTCCCCCTCATAAACCTCAAGCCCGATGATGTCATGGTAGTAAAACTCGCCATCCTCAAGCTCTGTTAAATTGTCCTCAGAGATTTTTAGGATATAACCTTTATATTTTTCGATAAGATTGATGTGATACATATCCTTAAACTTGATAATATCAAAGTTTTTATGCTTGCGGTGTCCTGCAATGACCACATCCATCACGAAGTTGTCTTTGGGAGCAAATAAAGCTAGGGTCTTTCCCTTCTTAAAGCGATCCTCAGCAAAGCCTGTCACACTCAAGACACGCAGCTCGCCTTGCAAGCCTTGAGTATTGACAATTTTTCCAACGTTAAAATAATCCATATTTTCTCCATTTACGCTAAATAAGGAAAGACCAGCTGCAAAAGCACCTGGTCGCGATAGTCCGTACGGGATTCGAACCCGTGTTACCGCCGTGAAAAGGCGGTGTATTAACCCCTTGACCAACGGACCATATCAACTAAACTGGGGTAGCTGGATTCGAACCAACGCATGAGGGAGGCAAAGTCCCTTGCCTTACCGCTTGGCTATACCCCAAAGAACAAATATTATTTTACAGGAAAATGAGAAACCTGTCAACAACTTTTTGAAAAAAATTTCAAAAGGTTAGAGTAACCTATCTCTAGCAAACGCATGAGCTGCAGTTTAGACACTAAAACGCCCCTAGAATAATAATTCTAAGGGCGTTTTTTCAATTGAAAATCCCAAACATAGAGATATTTAGTACCTACTACTAGTAATCAACTACTTTGTTTCATCGTCTGTTTTTTTCTTCTTTTTACCAACTAGAAAGGCTCCGGACAAGGCGATGCTACCTAGTAATGTTGCACTTTGTGAGGTATCACCTGTATCTGGTAATTTAACGTTTTGCGTTTTAGCAAGCTTGACTGGCATTTGGAGTGGTGCCTCACTTATACTGTAACTGTCAGAAGAAGATTGGCTTACTGATTCAGAAACTGATTCAGAGACTGACTCACTGGTTGAATCGGTCGTAGACTCAGATTCAGATGTAGATGTTGATTCTGTCTGTGAAAGAGATTCAGAGATTGATTCACTTACTGATTCAGAGATTGACTCAGAGATTGATTCAGAAACTGATTCGCTGACTGACTCACTGATTGATTCAGAAACTGACTCAGAGATTGATTCAGAGACTGACTCGCTGACTGACTCAGAGATTGATTCACTTACTGATTCAGAAACTGATTCAGAGACTGACTCAGAGATTGATTCAGAAACTGATTCAGAAACTGATTCAGAAACTGATTCAGAGATTGATTCAGAAACTGATTCAGAAACTGATTCAGAGACTGACTCACTGATTGATTCAGAAACTGATTCAGAGATTGATTCAGAAACTGATTCGCTGATTGATTCACTTACTGATTCAGAGATTGACTCGCTGACTGACTCAGAGATTGATTCAGAAACTGATTCGCTGATTGATTCACTTACTGATTCAGAGATTGATTCACTTACTGATTCAGAGACTGACTCGCTGACTGACTCAGAGATTGATTCACTTACTGATTCAGAGACTGATTCGCTGATTGATTCAGAAACTGATTCAGAAACTGACTCACTGATTGATTCAGAAACTGATTCAGAAACTGATTCGCTGACTGACTCACTGATTGATTCAGAAACTGATTCAGAGATTGATTCAGAAACTGATTCGCTGACTGATTCAGAAACTGACTCACTGATTGATTCAGAAACTGATTCGCTGATTGATTCACTTACTGATTCAGAGACTGACTCACTGATTGATTCAGAAACTGACTCGCTGACTGATTCAGAGATTGATTCACTTACTGATTCAGAGACTGATTCGCTGATTGATTCACTTACTGATTCAGAGATTGATTCAGAGACTGACTCACTGATTGATTCAGAAACTGATTCGCTGATTGATTCACTTACTGATTCAGAGATTGACTCAGAGATTGATTCAGAAACTGATTCGCTGACTGACTCACTGATTGATTCAGAAACTGATTCGCTGATTGATTCACTTACTGATTCAGAGACTGATTCGCTGACTGACTCAGAGATTGATTCAGAAACTGATTCAGAGATTGATTCACTTACTGATTCAGAGACTGATTCGCTGATTGATTCAGAAACTGATTCAGAGATTGATTCAGAAACTGATTCAGAAACTGATTCAGAGACTGACTCACTGATTGATTCAGAAACTGATTCGCTGACTGATTCACTTACTGATTCAGAGACTGACTCACTGATTGATTCAGAAACTGATTCGCTGATTGATTCACTTACTGATTCAGAGATTGACTCGCTGACTGATTCAGAGATTGATTCAGAAACTGACTCACTGATTGATTCAGAGACTGATTCGCTGATTGATTCAGAAACTGATTCAGAGACTGACTCACTGATTGATTCAGAAACTGACTCGCTGACTGATTCAGAGATTGACTCAGAGATTGATTCAGAAACTGATTCGCTGACTGACTCAGAGATTGATTCAGAAACTGATTCGCTGATTGATTCACTTACTGATTCAGAGACTGATTCGCTGATTGATTCACTTACTGATTCAGAGACTGACTCACTGATTGATTCAGAAACTGATTCGCTGATTGATTCACTTACTGATTCAGAGATTGACTCGCTGACTGATTCAGAGATTGATTCAGAAACTGACTCACTGATTGATTCAGAGACTGATTCGCTGATTGATTCAGAAACTGATTCAGAGACTGACTCACTGATTGATTCAGAAACTGACTCGCTGACTGATTCAGAGATTGACTCAGAGATTGATTCAGAAACTGATTCGCTGACTGACTCAGAGATTGATTCAGAAACTGATTCGCTGATTGATTCACTTACTGATTCAGAGACTGATTCGCTGATTGATTCACTTACTGATTCAGAAACTGATTCAGAGACTGACTCACTGATTGATTCAGAAACTGATTCGCTGATTGATTCACTTACTGATTCAGAGATTGACTCGCTGACTGATTCAGAGATTGATTCAGAAACTGACTCACTGATTGATTCAGAGACTGATTCGCTGATTGATTCAGAAACTGATTCAGAAACTGATTCGCTGACTGATTCAGAAACTGACTCGCTGACTGATTCGCTGATTGATTCACTTACTGATTCAGAGACTGACTCGCTGACTGATTCAGAGATTGACTCAGAGATTGATTCAGAAACTGATTCGCTGACTGACTCACTGATTGATTCAGAAACTGATTCGCTGATTGATTCACTTACTGATTCAGAGACTGATTCGCTGATTGATTCACTTACTGATTCAGAAACTGATTCAGAGACTGACTCACTGATTGATTCAGAGACTGACTCACTGATTGATTCAGAAACTGATTCGCTGACTGACTCACTGATTGATTCAGAAACTGATTCGCTGACTGATTCAGAGATTGATTCACTTACTGATTCAGAGATTGACTCAGAGATTGATTCAGAAACTGATTCAGAAACTGATTCGCTGATTGATTCAGAAACTGATTCGCTGATTGATTCACTTACTGATTCAGAGACTGACTCACTGATTGATTCAGAGACTGACTCGCTGATTGATTCAGAGACTGACTCACTGATTGATTCAGAAACTGATTCAGAAACTGATTCGCTGATTGATTCAGAAACTGATTCGCTGATTGATTCACTTACTGATTCAGAGACTGACTCACTGATTGATTCAGAGACTGACTCGCTGATTGATTCAGAGACTGACTCGCTGACTGATTCAGAAACTGATTCGCTGACTGACTCAGAGATTGATTCAGAAACTGACTCGCTGACTGATTCAGAGATTGATTCACTTACTGATTCAGAGACTGATTCGCTGATTGATTCACTTACTGATTCAGAGATTGATTCAGAGACTGACTCACTGATTGATTCAGAAACTGATTCGCTGATTGATTCACTTACTGATTCAGAGATTGATTCAGAAACTGATTCGCTGACTGACTCACTGATTGATTCAGAAACTGATTCGCTGATTGATTCAGAAACTGATTCAGAGACTGACTCACTGATTGATTCAGAGATTGATTCACTTACTGATTCAGAAACTGATTCAGAGACTGACTCACTGATTGATTCAGAAACTGACTCGCTGATTGATTCAGAGACTGACTCGCTGACTGATTCAGAAACTGATTCGCTGACTGACTCAGAGATTGATTCAGAAACTGACTCGCTGACTGATTCAGAGATTGATTCACTTACTGATTCAGAGACTGATTCGCTGATTGATTCACTTACTGATTCAGAGATTGATTCAGAGACTGACTCACTGATTGATTCAGAAACTGATTCGCTGACTGACTCACTGATTGATTCAGAAACTGATTCGCTGACTGATTCAGAGACTGATTCAGAAACTGATTCAGAGATTGATTCACTTACTGATTCAGAAACTGATTCGCTGACTGATTCAGAAACTGATTCGCTGACTGATTCAGAAACTGATTCGCTGACTGACTCACTGATTGATTCAGAAACTGATTCAGAGACTGATTCGCTGATTGATTCACTTACTGATTCAGAAACTGATTCAGAGACTGACTCACTGATTGATTCAGAAACTGATTCAGAGACTGATTCGCTGATTGATTCACTTACTGATTCAGAAACTGATTCAGAGACTGACTCACTGATTGATTCAGAAACTGATTCGCTGACTGACTCACTGATTGATTCAGAAACTGACTCGCTGACTGATTCAGAGATTGATTCAGAGACTGATTCGCTGATTGACTCAGAGATTGATTCAGAAACTGACTCACTGATTGATTCAGAAACTGATTCAGAGATTGATTCAGAGACTGACTCACTGATTGATTCAGAAACTGATTCGCTGACTGATTCAGAGATTGACTCAGAGATTGATTCACTTACTGATTCAGAAACTGATTCAGAGATTGATTCACTTACTGATTCAGAAACTGATTCGCTGACTGACTCACTGATTGATTCAGAAACTGATTCGCTGATTGATTCACTTACTGATTCAGAGATTGATTCACTTACTGA
This sequence comes from Streptococcus hyointestinalis, assembly GCF_011039275.1. Lineage (GTDB taxonomy): Bacteria > Bacillota > Bacilli > Lactobacillales > Streptococcaceae > Streptococcus > Streptococcus hyointestinalis_A. The sequence continues at coordinate 871,291 of NZ_JAAKGB010000001.1, read as the reverse complement.
TTCAGAGATTGATTCAGAGATTGATTCACTTACTGATTCAGAGACTGATTCGCTGATTGATTCAGAAACTGATTCGCTGACTGATTCAGAGATTGATTCACTTACTGATTCAGAAACTGATTCGCTGACTGATTCAGAAACTGATTCGCTGACTGACTCACTGATTGATTCAGAAACTGATTCAGAGACTGATTCGCTGATTGATTCACTTACTGATTCAGAAACTGATTCAGAGACTGACTCGCTGATTGATTCAGAGACTGACTCACTGATTGATTCAGAAACTGATTCAGAAACTGATTCGCTGATTGATTCAGAAACTGATTCGCTGATTGATTCACTTACTGATTCAGAGACTGACTCGCTGATTGATTCAGAGACTGACTCGCTGACTGATTCAGAAACTGATTCGCTGACTGACTCAGAGATTGATTCAGAAACTGACTCGCTGACTGATTCAGAGATTGATTCACTTACTGATTCAGAGACTGATTCGCTGATTGATTCACTTACTGATTCAGAGATTGATTCAGAGACTGACTCACTGATTGATTCAGAAACTGATTCGCTGATTGATTCACTTACTGATTCAGAGATTGATTCAGAAACTGATTCGCTGACTGACTCACTGATTGATTCAGAAACTGATTCGCTGATTGATTCAGAAACTGATTCAGAGACTGACTCACTGATTGATTCAGAGATTGATTCACTTACTGATTCAGAAACTGATTCAGAGACTGACTCACTGATTGATTCAGAAACTGATTCGCTGACTGACTCACTGATTGATTCAGAAACTGACTCGCTGATTGATTCAGAGACTGACTCGCTGACTGATTCAGAAACTGATTCGCTGACTGACTCAGAGATTGATTCAGAAACTGACTCGCTGACTGATTCAGAGATTGATTCACTTACTGATTCAGAGACTGATTCGCTGATTGATTCACTTACTGATTCAGAGATTGATTCAGAGACTGACTCACTGATTGATTCAGAAACTGATTCGCTGATTGATTCACTTACTGATTCAGAAACTGATTCAGAGACTGACTCACTGATTGATTCAGAGACTGACTCACTGATTGATTCAGAAACTGATTCGCTGACTGACTCACTGATTGATTCAGAAACTGATTCGCTGACTGATTCAGAGACTGATTCAGAAACTGATTCAGAGATTGATTCACTTACTGATTCAGAAACTGATTCGCTGACTGATTCAGAAACTGATTCGCTGACTGACTCACTGATTGATTCAGAAACTGATTCAGAGACTGATTCGCTGATTGATTCACTTACTGATTCAGAAACTGATTCAGAGACTGACTCACTGATTGATTCAGAAACTGATTCAGAGACTGATTCGCTGATTGATTCACTTACTGATTCAGAAACTGATTCAGAGACTGACTCACTGATTGATTCAGAAACTGATTCGCTGACTGACTCACTGATTGATTCAGAAACTGACTCGCTGACTGATTCAGAGATTGATTCAGAGACTGATTCGCTGATTGACTCAGAGATTGATTCAGAAACTGACTCACTGATTGATTCAGAAACTGATTCGCTGACTGATTCAGAGATTGACTCAGAGATTGATTCACTTACTGATTCAGAAACTGATTCAGAGATTGATTCACTTACTGATTCAGAAACTGATTCGCTGACTGACTCACTGATTGATTCAGAAACTGATTCGCTGACTGATTCAGAGATTGATTCACTTACTGATTCAGAGATTGACTCAGAGATTGATTCAAACTGATTCAGAAACTGATTCGCTGATTGATTCAGAAACTGATTCGCTGATTGATTCACTTACTGATTCAGAACTGATCCTGATTGATTCAGAACTGATCGCTGACTGACTCACTGATTGATTCAGAAACTGATTCAGAACTGATTCGCTGATTGATTCAGAAACTGATTCGCTGATTGATTCATTACTGATTCAGAGACTGATCGCTGATTGATTCAACTGATTGACTGATTCAGAGACTGACTCCTGATGATTCAGAAACTGATTCGCTGACTGACTCAGAGATTGATTCAGAAACTGACTCGCTGACTGATTCAGAGATTGATTGATTCGACTTACTGATTGATTCAGAGACTGATTCGCTGATTGATTCACTTACTGATTCAGAGATTGATTCAGAAGACTGACGATCACTGATTGATTCCTATGATTCAGAAACTGATTCGCTGATTGATTCACTTACTGATTCAGAGATGATTCATTACTGATTCAGAGATTGATTCAGAGATTGATTCACTTACTGATTCAGAGACTGATTCGCTGATTGATTCAGAAACTGATTCAGAAACTGATCACTGATTGATTCAGAAACTGACTCGCTGACTGATTCAGAGATTGATTCAGAGACTGATTCGCTGACTGACTCAGAGATTGATTCAGAAACTGACTCACTGATTGATTCAGAAACTGATTCAGAGATTGATTCAGAGACTGACTCACTGATTGATTCAGAAACTGATTCGCTGACTGATTCAGAGATTGACTCAGAGATTGATTCACTTACTGATTCAGAAACTGATTCAGAGATTGATTCACTTACTGATTCAGAAACTGATTCGCTGACTGACTCACTGATTGATTCAGAAACTGATTCGCTGATTGATTCACTTACTGATTCAGAGATTGATTCAGAGATTGATTCACTTACTGATTCAGAGACTGATTCGCTGATTGATTCAGAAACTGATTCGCTGACTGACTCACTGATTGATTCAGAAACTGATTCGCTGACTGATTCAGAGACTGATTCAGAAACTGATTCAGAGATTGATTCACTTACTGATTCAGAAACTGATTCGCTGACTGATTCAGAAACTGATTCGCTGACTGACTCACTGATTGATTCAGAAACTGACTCGCTGACTGATTCAGAGATTGACTCAGAGATTGATTCAGAAACTGATTCGCTGACTGACTCACTGATTGATTCAGAAACTGATTCGCTGATTGATTCACTTACTGATTCAGAGACTGACTCACTGATTGATTCAGAAACTGATTCGCTGATTGATTCACTTACTGATTCAGAGACTGATTCAGAGACTGATTCGCTGATTGATTCACTTACTGATTCAGAAACTGATTCAGAGACTGACTCACTGATTGATTCAGAAACTGATTCGCTGATTGATTCAGAAACTGATTCGCTGATTGATTCACTTACTGATTCAGAGACTGACTCGCTGACTGATTCAGAAACTGATTCGCTGACTGACTCAGAGATTGATTCAGAAACTGACTCGCTGACTGATTCAGAGATTGATTCACTTACTGATTCAGAGACTGATTCGCTGATTGATTCACTTACTGATTCAGAGATTGATTCAGAGACTGACTCACTGATTGATTCAGAAACTGATTCGCTGATTGATTCACTTACTGATTCAGAGATTGATTCAGAAACTGATTCGCTGACTGACTCACTGATTGATTCAGAAACTGATTCGCTGATTGATTCACTTACTGATTCAGAAACTGATTCAGAGACTGACTCACTGATTGATTCAGAAACTGATTCGCTGACTGATTCAGAGACTGATTCAGAAACTGATTCAGAGATTGATTCACTTACTGATTCAGAAACTGATTCGCTGACTGATTCAGAAACTGATTCGCTGACTGACTCACTGATTGATTCAGAAACTGATTCAGAGACTGATTCGCTGATTGATTCACTTACTGATTCAGAAACTGATTCAGAGACTGACTCACTGATTGATTCAGAAACTGATTCGCTGACTGACTCACTGATTGATTCAGAAACTGACTCGCTGACTGATTCAGAGATTGATTCAGAGACTGATTCGCTGATTGACTCAGAGATTGATTCAGAAACTGACTCACTGATTGATTCAGAAACTGATTCAGAGATTGATTCAGAGACTGACTCACTGATTGATTCAGAAACTGATTCGCTGACTGATTCAGAGATTGACTCAGAGATTGATTCACTTACTGATTCAGAAACTGATTCAGAGATTGATTCACTTACTGATTCAGAAACTGATTCGCTGACTGACTCACTGATTGATTCAGAAACTGATTCGCTGATTGATTCACTTACTGATTCAGAGATTGATTCACTTACTGATTCAGAGATTGATTCAGAGATTGATTCACTTACTGATTCAGAGACTGATTCGCTGATTGATTCAGAAACTGATTCAGAAACTGACTCACTGATTGATTCACTTACTGATTCAGAAACTGATTCGCTGACTGATTCAGAAACTGATTCGCTGACTGACTCACTGATTGATTCAGAAACTGATTCAGAGACTGATTCGCTGATTGATTCACTTACTGATTCAGAAACTGATTCAGAGACTGACTCACTGATTGATTCAGAAACTGATTCAGAGACTGATTCGCTGATTGATTCACTTACTGATTCAGAAACTGATTCAGAGACTGACTCACTGATTGATTCAGAAACTGATTCGCTGACTGACTCACTGATTGATTCAGAAACTGACTCGCTGACTGATTCAGAGATTGATTCAGAGACTGATTCGCTGATTGACTCAGAGATTGATTCAGAAACTGACTCACTGATTGATTCAGAAACTGATTCAGAGATTGATTCAGAGACTGACTCACTGATTGATTCAGAAACTGATTCGCTGACTGATTCAGAGATTGACTCAGAGATTGATTCACTTACTGATTCAGAAACTGATTCAGAGATTGATTCACTTACTGATTCAGAAACTGATTCGCTGACTGACTCACTGATTGATTCAGAAACTGATTCGCTGATTGATTCACTTACTGATTCAGAGATTGATTCACTTACTGATTCAGAGATTGATTCAGAGATTGATTCACTTACTGATTCAGAGACTGATTCGCTGATTGATTCAGAAACTGATTCAGAAACTGACTCACTGATTGATTCACTTACTGATTCAGAAACTGATTCAGAGACTGATTCGCTGATTGATTCAGAAACTGATTCGCTGATTGATTCACTTACTGATTCAGAGATTGATTCACTTACTGATTCAGAGACTGACTCGCTGACTGACTCAGAGATTGATTCACTTACTGATTCAGAGACTGATTCGCTGATTGATTCAGAAACTGATTCAGAAACTGACTCACTGATTGATTCAGAAACTGATTCAGAAACTGATTCGCTGACTGACTCACTGATTGATTCAGAAACTGATTCAGAGATTGATTCAGAAACTGATTCGCTGACTGATTCAGAAACTGACTCACTGATTGATTCAGAAACTGATTCGCTGATTGATTCACTTACTGATTCAGAGATTGATTCACTTATTGATTCAGAGACTGACTCGCTGACTGATTCAGAAACTGATTCGCTGACTGACTCAGAGATTGATTCAGAAACTGACTCGCTGACTGATTCAGAGATTGATTCACTTACTGATTCAGAGACTGATTCGCTGATTGATTCACTTACTGATTCAGAGATTGATTCAGAGACTGACTCACTGATTGATTCAGAAACTGATTCGCTGATTGATTCAGAAACTGATTCAGAGACTGACTCACTGATTGATTCAGAAACTGACTCGCTGACTGATTCAGAGATTGACTCAGAGATTGATTCAGAAACTGATTCGCTGACTGACTCACTGATTGATTCAGAAACTGATTCGCTGACTGACTCAGAGATTGATTCAGAAACTGATTCAGAGATTGATTCACTTACTGATTCAGAAACTGATTCAGAGACTGACTCACTGATTGATTCAGAAACTGACTCGCTGACTGATTCAGAGATTGACTCAGAGATTGATTCAGAAACTGATTCGCTGACTGACTCACTGATTGATTCAGAAACTGATTCGCTGATTGATTCACTTACTGATTCAGAGACTGATTCGCTGATTGATTCACTTACTGATTCAGAGATTGATTCAGAGACTGACTCACTGATTGATTCAGAAACTGATTCGCTGATTGATTCACTTACTGACTCAGAGATTGATTCAGAAACTGATTCGCTGACTGACTCACTGATTGATTCAGAGACTGACTCACTGATTGATTCAGAAACTGACTCGCTGACTGATTCAGAGATTGACTCAGAGATTGATTCAGAAACTGATTCGCTGACTGACTCACTGATTGATTCAGAAACTGATTCGCTGATTGATTCAGAAACTGATTCAGAGACTGACTCACTGATTGATTCAGAAACTGACTCGCTGACTGACTCAGAGATTGATTCAGAAACTGATTCGCTGATTGATTCACTTACTGATTCAGAAACTGATTCAGAGACTGACTCACTGATTGATTCAGAAACTGATTCAGAAACTGATTCGCTGACTGACTCACTGATTGATTCAGAAACTGATTCAGAGACTGACTCACTGATTGATTCAGAAACTGATTCAGAAACTGATTCGCTGACTGACTCACTGATTGATTCAGAAACTGATTCAGAAACTGATTCGCTGACTGACTCACTGATTGATTCAGAAACTGACTCACTGATTGATTCAGAAACTGATTCAGAGATTGATTCACTCACTGATCGCGATCTACTGGTTGACTCGCTCACTGATCGCGATCTACTGGTTGACTCACTCACTGATCGCGATCTACTGGTTGACTCGCTCACTGATCGTGATCTACTGGTTGACTCACTCACTGATCGCGATCTACTGGTTGATTCACTCACTGATCGCGATCTACTGGTTGATTCACTCACTGATCGCGATCTACTGGTTGATTCACTCACTGATCGCGATCTACTGGTTGACTCGCTCACTGATCGTGATCTACTGGTTGACTCGCTCACTGATCGTGATCTACTGGTTGACTCGCTCACTGATCGTGATCTACTGGTTGACTCACTCACTGATCGCGATCTACTGGTTGATTCACTCACTGATCGCGATCTACTGGTTGATTCACTCACTGATCGCGATCTACTGGTTGACTCGCTCACTGATCGTGATCTACTGGTTGACTCGCTCACTGATCGTGATCTACTGGTTGACTCGCTCACTGATCGCGATCTACTGGTTGACTCACTCACTGATCGTGATCTACTGGTTGACTCGCTCACTGATCGCGATCTACTGGTTGACTCACTCACCGACCGCGATCTACTGGTTGACTCACTCACTGATCGCGATCTACTGGTTGACTCGCTCACTGATCGCGATCTACTGGTTGACTCGCTCACTGATCGCGATCTACTGGTTGACTCGCTCACTGATCGTGATCTACTGGTTGACTCACTCACTGATCGCGATCTACTGGTTGACTCACTAGCAGAAGCTGAACGAGATGTGGATTAACTGGTTGAAATAATTGGCTTAACTGAATCAGGTTTTACCCCATTTAAATTAAACATGCTGATAGCCGTCCCCTCACCATTGGAGCGGATATACCAACCATTATTACGCCCAGTTTGTATTATTAGTCCATCTTCCAATAACGTGTTACTTCGAGATGTAGAACCCACTATCTTCAACTTAACATTTTGTAACTCACTAAGGGTACCCTCGTAACTAGTTGTCAAAGAAATAGTATGTGCTCTTGGGGTAGAGGTCGTTGTTGAAACAAACTGATTATTCTTTTTAGGGTTAGAATTTTTTGTAGTTGTTGTCCTATTGCCAGCAATCAAAACATTAGTAGGTTTCCCCATACCACCACCGGTTTCGATATAAATCCCTGTGTATGATGGAGTGGTTCGCCAATCACGAGAAGGCAAAATACTCGTTGGATCATAAGTTACAGTCCAAGTGATGGTTTTAGTAACAGTATCATACTCCCCGCGTAAATTGCTTAATCAAAGAATTGGCGTGGTATTCTGAACGCCCCCACTCCAGCCATAGCTCGTTGTCCCATTTGAATCATTGGCAAAAGCAGAAATCGTAAAGGTAATTCTTTGCCCTGTTGTTGTCTCACTTACGATCGCAAGTCTAAACCGTCCTATAGGGCTTAATCCTTCCTCTAACGTTTTAATTTCAGAGACAGAGGAAGGCAAATTAACCGACTTATTACCTTCGCTGTCTATGTCTATTTTATAAGTATGACCATCAACATAAACATAATTCGACGTTTCTACTGACGAAAAACTATCATTCTTAATCAATTGTTCTTGAATCGATCGCTCACTAGTTATAATAGCATTCTTCAAAGCTTCCAATTGGGCGATACTGGTAGCCCCATTATTTAGCTGTGCATTTGCCTGTGAAATAAGTGATCTTGCTCCCTCTAATCCTTTAATATTTAAAGTTTGAGCAGTCTCAACTGTCTTTTCAAGTGAAGATAGGGCATCTTTTAATTTATTAGACGCATCATTGCGTGAAGAAGTATGAAGCTTTTATTGAGCGATAACCTCCTGCAGCTTCTTAGCCAAAACATTGGCACGCCGTGATAAATTATCATATCGCGATTGAGTAATTGTGGCTGTTGCTAGGAAGTTGTCCAGCTGATTTAAGAGATTTCTAGCTTCCCTTTTTACTTCTTCATACTCTATACGTTCTGTTTCCGTCATGAAACTTGTATCTGTAGCCACAACCTCATTAAGAGTTGTGTATAGCTCTTCTTTAGTTTCGGTTAACTCACCTTTTAAGCTCTTTTCATCTATTTTTTCTGTTTCTCTTTCTGAACTTACAACTTCAGAATCACATTGGGATTCTGAAGTATTCGCAATAATCCTTACCGATTCTGACACTGACTCAGAGACAGAAACTGACTCCGAAGTAGATTGATACAATGATTCAGAAGCCGAGACAGATTCTGAAGTAGATTCAGAAAGCGACAGGCTCATTGATTCAGAGGTGGATACAGATTCGGAAATAGATTCGGAAATAGATTCAGACACTGATTCAGAAATAGAGGCCGACATAAACGTGAAATCTGATTCTGAAACATTTTCCACAATCTCTGTTACAGAAAGTGGTTGAGTCTTTAAAGTAGTACTGTCATTATTTGATGGTAATGTTACCACATCAGTAGTGGATAAATTATCCGTCGCTTTAACACTATCCGCAGCTAGCGTGACAGCTCTTTCCTCTGTATCCGCCATAGCTGTTCCTGTAACACCGCCAGCAGCAATCGCACTAAGAGTTGCAGCCCCTTTCAAAATATTACGTGACAATGACAAATGGTAGTTTATTCCTTCATTTTCGCTAACTATAATCTCTTTTGAAGAAATTCCTTTAAACAAATGAATCAAGCCAATGGATGACATGACTGTACGTACCCAGTGTTTACCGGATTTATGCATCTTAACTCTGGACTTACGCGATGATTAACCAAAAATCTTTTTCTTCTTACTCCCCATAAATAATTTCCTTCCTGTGATTCAGCATAACTGTCGGAGCTCTCTCACTCATTTTTGTGTAAAAATCCCCATTATATTATATTATATTATATTATTACTTTAATTTCAACTAGTATATGTTGTATTTTTCAAAACCCGTTCCTTTTTCTAACAATAATCTTTGGTTTAACTCTCTTAAACTCAAGAATTTTCCTCCACTGATGGATTGAGATAGATCGAAAACTAAAAAAAGGGCGCACTGCCCCCTTGGTTTTTGAACTATTTTTTATTTTTAGACTACCCAACTGGCTAAATGAGTATTCTGGCCTGGTTTGAGTTTGGCTAAGGCAAATCCAACCATCACTAAAAAACTCATGGCAATGGCTAGACTCATCTTCTTAAGCCCTCGGATAGTGTGCTTCTCGAATCGAAAGTCGCGGTCTATACGCCCATTCACCCTCTCCACAGCTGTCCGCTTCTGGTAGAGTAGTTTAAACTTCTGACTATCTCTAGCTACTTGATTAAAGATAATAGGTTCTACCGTCCGTTTTAAACGGAAGACGCGATTGTCCTGATAACGGGGATGAAAGCCATACCGCAAACTGTCACAATACTTATCGTATCCCTTATAGATAAGCTGAATCGCTTTGCCCTTGTCATTCACCCAAAAGATTTCTCCAGATTGATTGTAAATCACATCCGTATCAAGGTATTGCCTGGTTTCATCTTCTTTCCACTTACGAGGATGATCGATGATAGGAATAATTGTGGCTTCTTCTATGAGATTCTGAAGAGGAATTCCAATATAACCACGGTCTGCCAGCAAATATTCTGCTCTCTCCATGGTCGTTGGACGCATGTTTCGAATCAGCCTTTGGGCAACAGTAGGTTCCCCTTCTGAGGCCGTCGTCACTTCCCAAGTAACAGGCAGTTCATAAGTAGCATCAACCACAAGATGACAACGATAGACATAGTGTTTCTCCATAGAGACCGTTCCATTTTTGTGATGAAGTTTTTTAATAGCCATATCGGCATCACAGTCAGAGAGTCTATCCTTTCTTTGTTTCTTACCATATGGTGTTGCATAACTATCAATGAACTTGCCAGCTAGGGCTAAGTCAATACCAAATTCCGGAAGAAGGTTGTATAGTTCAGATATGCCCGATAAAACCCACTCGTCAATGTCTGGACAGACCTCTTCCAAGTCCTGAATAAAACGAGAATAAGCAGACTTAGAGGGAGCATGAACAAGTTTAATAGTACCATTTTTGAGCTTAACACCGTGAGTTTCAAAACCACAGATTTGACGGAGCTGGCTATTCATATTAAGCTGACGAATCAACTGTTGATCGGTTTCCAATTGAAGAACTATTTTAGCGATATAGGCAATGAAGTAAGATTGAACAGAATAATCCTTACGTCCGTGTTTACGTTTGACTTCTAACTCATCAAAGAGACCCGTTTCTGGAAGACCATCTAACACCCTCAAAATTTTTTCTAAATCACCTAGTTAGTGATCCTCAAAAAGGTTAAGCTGTGTTATAATTTTCATAGTGAGACCTCGCTAATAGAGATTTTTGACTTAAAACTATTATAACGCTTTGAAGTTTCATTGAGGCTCACAAAAGGGAAAAATCGCTACTTAACGTGGCGATTTTTCTCTTTATAGCGTGCTAATCTGGTGATAGGACGGGAAGAAATAACTATGGGAATGATTTGTATATCCTGTTAATATATAAGTGCTGTAGATGTTTATTTAAATGTGTCGGTATTTTTGAGTAAAAAATTCTCAGTACAGGACGATTAAGTCTATTTAAAAAGCTGAGTTCCTTGACCACCCCACATCATATGACATTTTGTTTCGGATATAATCTCCACTCGTATTGTAATCTAGCTTCATTTGACAAAAATCTCTTCCTTTCCGAGACTAATTCAAAAGCCACTAACAAACGCATGATCTGTAGTTTAGACACTAAAACGCCCCTAGAATAATAATTCTAAGGGCGTTTTTTTAAGGCTCTATAATATCTGTAGTGGGCAACTCCACCGCAAATCTTATAGGGCTTTTTGAGTGCAACAAAAAAGTCCCATATAGTCTATAAGGAAAAGCGACCAAACCATCATTAGAAAGAACCATATGGAACACATTAACGATACCACAAAACTCATCGGAATCAAAGACTTAAACATCAAAATAGCACTTATTCTCAAACATCAGACTCACATCGAGATAAAAGCCGAGCTGCATTATCCTGCTCCAGCTTGTCCTCATTGTCAAGGAAAGATGATCAAATACGACTTTCAAAGACCCTCCACCAGCCCAATCTTGGATGTGCAAGGCTTGGCAACTGTCCTAAAGCTTAGGAAACGCCGTTTTCAGTGCAAAGCGTGTCGCAGGGTTTCTGTCGCTAAAACTAGTCTGGTTAAGAAAAATTGCCAAATCTCACAGCCTGTCTGGACAAAAATCACACAGCTCCTCATCGAAAAACAGACCAACACAGACATCGCAAATCGCTTCCAAGTCTCTGTTTCTACCGTCCAAAGACAGCTGAATGCTTTCACTTCGAAAGAGAATTTTGAGACATTGACTGAGACCTTATCTTGGGATGAGTTCGAAAGAAACAAGGGAAAATTGGATTTCATTGCGAAAAATTTTGAGACAAAGAAAATCATGGCAGTGCTGGAGAACAATCGCCAAACGACCCTCAAAAAACACTTTTATAGGTATTCTAGGCAAGCTAGAGAGAAGGTCAAAGTCGTAACCGTGGACATGTCGGGAGCCTACATTCCCAGCATCAGGAAACTCTTTCCAAAAGCTCAAAGCGTCCTCGATCGTTTCCACATCGTGCAGCACCTCGCGCGAGCCATGATGGCGACTCGCATTACCATCATGAAAGCCTTTGACAAGAAGTCTCTGCCTTATAGAACCATGAAAAAGCACTGGAGAATCTTGCAAAAAGACAGCAGAAAACTCTCTAACAAGACTTTCTACTCCAGAACCTTTCGACAGACTCTGACACCTAGAGAAATTGTCCAGAAAACCTTAGCTTTTTCGCCTGAACTTCGCTATTACTACGATCTTTATCAGCTTCTACTTTTCCATTTTCAAGAGAAGCGTGTCGAGGCATTTTTCGGACTCATTCACGACAATATCAATACAGTCAACGCAAGTTTTGCAAGAGTTTTCAAGACATTCATAAAGTACGAGACTTATATTACCAACGCCTGGACGCTTCCCTACTCCAACGCCAAACTAGAAGCCACTAACAAACTTATCAAGGATATCAAACGGCAAGCATTTGGATTTCGTATCTTTACGATCTTTAGAATAAAGGATTCTCATCTCTCTGAACATACAAAGAGAGAGAACGAAAATCGTTCTCTCTCGTACATAGCTTTTAACCAACCCACTACAGTTGACAAAGAGCCTCAACTTTTTATAGTTGGTACATATTCTGTCCTTGATTTTACAATAGACTTCTCAACAATGAATACAAAACAGCGATGGTGATGAGGATGATAATCAGAGTGTAAAAAAGTGGATTTTTCTCTTTTTCATGCTCTGGGAGTTCCGCTCTTGCACCAGCAATGGTGTAGTTGATTTCTCTTTCTAGTAATTCGTTTTTAGGCATATGGTCCTCCTAACTTAGGACTTTTCGATAAGTGTCAGAGCTTTCAAAAATCGTCTCTTCTCGCTGATGTCTTGCTACTTGACCATAGTCTCCTAGCCCACGAACGGTCTCAATCAAGCGCTGCGTCTCCTCTGGTACAAAGATATGCGTAGGAAGCGTCAAGTCATGGTCGTGGCTGGTATTGGTATAAGCAAAGATGATTTGATTGTACTCAAAAGATTGGCGAACGCTGTCTAAGACGCTATTGCAGTGGTTGATATCAAAGTACAGGTCACACTTTTCAAACAGCTCATGCGCTTTTTGCGCAGGAAGGTTGGGGTAGAGAACCACATTGTCGTAGCGAGAAAAGCTTGTTAAGCGCTGCGACATCTCTGTTAGAGCTCCGATATGGAAGGCGAAGTCTGACAAGCCAACAACCAAATCCTCCAAATGCTCAATCTGGTCAGAATTGGTCAAAAGCAAGATATCTTTTTTCCCTGTCGGCTGTTTCTTGACCGGATAGGTGTAGCCTAGATAGTGAAAACGTTCATGATGTTCGCTGGGCAACAGCGATAATAGCTGGTCATAGGCTTCCTTTCTCTGGACGATGATACGCTGGACACGGTCCTCTGGATGATTGAAAATCGACTGCATATTCCCAGGAATAGCGTCACCGATTCCCTCCTGCCAAAAGAGCAAGTCATCGCCAGCCCCTCCGATATAGCGGGATAAAAAGAAGGGTGTCGACAAGGAGTTAAACCAAATAGCAGACGTGTCAAAGGCGAGCAAATCAAAGTAGAAATCGAGCAACTCCACACGATTTTTAAAGAAATGTACCTTGTCTTTCCAATTGAGGATAATGGTTCCTGTCTTGAAGTTTTCGACAAGGATTTCTTGACCTTCTTGATTGAAATAGGGCTTGACGGTTGCTTCTTGGTTGCCCGTAAACTGAGTTCTAGCAAAGCGCCAGCCGTATTGATTGTAATGGTCGGTGAAGCGAGCTTTGCCATTTGCACCTAGCCAATCAACATTTTGAATGTAGCGCAGATGTTTTGGTTCGGCGTAGAAAATGGTCGCTTTGTTCTCGCTGTAATTAAAGACCTCTCATTGACTGTTATTGCCTGCGATTTGCCAAAAAGCAGGCACAGGCAATTCATTAAAATAGAGTGGAAGTCTATTTTCTGATTTTTCAAAACCGCAGAAATAAGAGTAAGGTGAGGTCATGCCTTCTGGTAAAAAGCCGTTTTCATTGATGACAATGGTCTGTCCGCTAAAGCCTGCTTGATTGAGCGAATAATCTAGGGCTAGGCTGTCTTGGATTAGCCAGTCATAGAGTTTAATCATGAGACACCTCCTCGATGAAATTTTGCCATTTGGCTGTGATTTGGGCTTGTAAAAAGCCCTCTGCTATCTGGTAGCTGTGCTCATGGAACTGCACAAGGTCAGCTTCTCTAAAGAGCTGGATGATTTTTTGAGCAAAGGCTTTTGCCATGACAGCAGCATCATCAGGTTCCTCCCGAGGGATAAGATAGACATCTTTGCCAGCATCAACAAAGGTTTGATTGCCATAACGGACATCTAAGCCGATAATCGGCAATCCGGAGCCAACAGCCTCCATAAGAGTCAAACCAAAGCCCTCACTGGTTGAGGCAGCAACATAAGCCTCATAGTTTGGATAAATATCTGTCAAATCTTGGTGCCCCTTGAGGTGGATGTAATCCCGCGCCTGGTTTTTGCTAATCTAGTCTCGTAAAAGGGCTTCTTGCCCACCTGAACCGTAGATATCAAGGGTCACTTCTAGCAACTCTTGGTGTGCTAAGACAACCGCCTGAACTAGCCAATCAATGTGTTTTTCACTTGCGAGACGAGAGGCAGTCACTAACGAGTAAGGCTTACGCTGGTCACTTCCTTGCCCACGTAGGCGCTCTAAACTACCGACTGGGATGGTATAGACCTTGGGGTGACGGTTGGTGTACTGGCTAAACTGATGTTCAAGTAAGTTCTTTTGCACGTCGGTCGAGGCGATAAAAGCGTCATCTTTATCGCTGTTTGTGAATTGGTACTCGTAGTAGTTGCTCCAAAGGATGGTTTTATTAGTGGTGCTATTTTCACTAAAGTGCTCGGCATGAATGACGACCGCTAGGCGAGCCTTGCAGTGGTGCTGAAAAACGCTTTGTCCGATACCTGTGGCACGGTCAAGGATAACAATGTCGTTTTCTGTCAGCTTTAAGCGCTCTAACATGTAAGCCACTAACTCATCCTTAGAGTAGAGGAGGCGGTCTTTAAAGATAAAGACGCTGTTATCTCCATCTCGGTTTTCCGTGCAGGCGTCCGTACCATCTTCGTTAAAAAAGGTACGCTGATAGACCTCGGCACGCTGGTTTTTAGGAGCGTAGTATTCGCTAAAGAGCCTCGTGTAGGTAAAGTAGTCCTTACGCACTAAGACGCCCTTTGACACATACTCGACACGCTGGATGATATCCCTGGTCTCATCATTAGCGTAGGCTGTGATAAGCATGTCATTGTCATCGTAAAAATAACGCACCGCCTTGCCTGTACGCTCCACACGAGATAAAGGCATGTCAATGGTCTTTTCCAAATCTGCTAGCGTAAAGCTGGTTTTTGCGATTTTGACATCAGTAAAAAAGGAATAAAGCCAGATAATCTCATCGTCTCTAAAGCCGAGATTGGCTGTTAGGTGTTCGATATTTTCAGTGACAATCATGTCCGTAAAAATAATCTTGCTCTCTAAACCAAGCTCTCTTAGGACACTGGCACGATAGGCTGGGGCGTACTCAACACCACTACTCGCCCAACCAATGCCTAAATTGATGTTATAAAGTGTCACAGGGTCTCTCAGTTCTTATACATAATAAATGGATAAGTGCCCGTCTTTATCCTTGTTAAGCGTACTCAGCATGACATTGCGCACAACCTTGTGCTTGACATCCTCTCCCATACACTGGTAAATGTCATGAGACTCCATATGGTACTCCACGATATTGTTACGCTGTCCGATAGGACGAGTGTTGACGATACCTTTTAGCTGCTGCAGGTGGTCAACCTCCTCTACCCACGCTGCGTAAATAGCTTTTAATATCGACAGACAATAAAACTCATATACCTGCTTAACAGAAAAAAGAAAGGCTTCTTTTTTGTCTTTTTCACTCTGGTAGAGCTGCCACAGGAGATTTTTTACAGTCTCGGGCTTTTGTATGTCTACGCTGTTAGGTATCTCTACAAAATGATAGGCATAATTATCTAAAATATAGCGGCGCAGGTCATGACGACTTTTGGTTTTCATGTCCCTTGCGACACGCTCAATCTCTTCTTCAAAAATGGTATCAATGTATTTTCGTACAGGAATGTCATTGAACATGACCTTGTCTCGTAGTTGATAGATGAGATTTCTCTGAACATCTAGGCTCTCACCGAGTTGCACGGTATTAGCTCGAGCAGAGACTTCCTTGTCCTCACTGATAACTGGGGCGTGATTAACGGCTCGCTTGAAGCGTCCTTTAGTCAACTCTTGTCCATAGTGCTTGTGCTTGGTCTGGCCGCGCTTTTCAAAATAGCTCTTCGCCCAACTTGGACCATTTGTAAGGAGAAGCTCATCCTCTAGGGAGACAAAAAACTGTGACCTGCCTGGGGCACCTCGCCTGCCAGCTCGTCCCATAACTGGTAGGGCTTGTCTACGACTTTGCAGGCGCTCTGTGCCGATAACCGCAAGCCCACCGAGGTCATCGACATTGTCACCGAGCTTGATGTCTGTTCCCCGTGCTGCCATTGGTGTAGCGACAGTGACATTGCCGACCTGCCCAGCTTCTTCGACAATCTGGACTTCTTTAGCCGCATTCTTTGCAGTAAAAAGATTGTGGGCAATGCCTTCTTGAAGGAGCATGCGTGAATAAATCTCAGCAACTTCAACCGTTCCAGAGATAAGTAAAATCGGCTGTCCCGTTGCATGAATGGACTTGACCTCCTCGATAGTGGCATAGAGCTTTTCAGGTAGGGTTGTATAGACCTTATCAGGATAGTAAATCCGCTGTACAGGGCGATTGGTAGGGATAACCACCACCTCTAGCTGATAGGTATCAATCAGTTCATCCTCAGCTGTTTTTCCAGTCCCAGTCATGCCAGAGATTTTAGGAAACATGTTAAAGAGAGACTGGTAGGTCACGGAGGCTGTTGCACGGGTTTCCTTGGTGTTTTTAACACCCTCTTTTGTCTCTATGGATTGGTGAATGCCAGATTGCATTCTAGTTCCTTCAAGAAAACGCCCCGTCCTATTATCTAACAATTTGACCTCGTAGTCAACCACAACATAGTCATAATCTTTTTTATAGAGCTTGTGCGCTCTAAGTGCCAGCATGATCTGCCGGTAAAGCTCACGAGAAGTTTCACTATAGAGGGCATCAATATCAAAAAATGTCTGAGCGTAATCGGCACCTTTATCGGTTAGATAGACATCTTTGTCATCTTTTTTGTACTGGTACTCCTCGTCTTCCTTTAGCGTCTGTACAAACAAATCCGCTACTGGATAAAAATTGGACGGGACACGAGGTGAGCCTGATATGATAAGCGGTGTCTGCGCCATATCGAGAAGCACCGCATCCACCTCATCGACGATGACATAGTTAAAAGGAAGCAAAAACTTGCTATTTTGGTAACCAACGAGATTGTCCGTTAGGTAATCAAAACCAAGCGCTGTGCTGGTTGAATAGACGATGTCAGAATCATAGACCGCTTTTTTTACCTCGGTACTCGGGGCTTCATCCTCATCAAAGACGCCCACACCGACACTCAGACCCAAAAACTCATAGACAGGCTTCATTTCCTCAGCGTCACGCTTAGCCAGATAATCATTGAACGTTACAAGGATAGCGCCTTTTCCTGTTAGGGCATTGAGATAGAGGGGCATGGTGGCAGTCAGCGTTTTTCCCTCGCCCGTACGCATCTCAGCGATTTTCCCTTGATGTAGGACGATACCTCCGAGCACTTGGACATCAAAGGGAAACATGCCTAAAATTCTACGATTTGCCTCTCGGATAGTAGCAAAAGCCTCTGGCAAGATAGAGTCTAGCGTCTCACCAGCTGCCAAACGTTGCTTAAAGCGAGTGGTTTCAGCTTTCAACTCTTCATCCGACAAGTCCTTGTAATGAGAGGCTAAGGCATTGATTTTAGCTAAAATGCGTCGTAGTTTGTAGAGACGATAGCGGTTCAATAAAGAACTTTTTTCTGTAGCTGCCATACTTATCCTTTCTTTTCTTCATTTGTCTCAAGGAGCGGCTCCACAAGCTGTAAAAAGCTAGGGCGCTCAAGAGGAGCATAAGAAGCTGGTACTTTCTCCTCTATCACAATTGGGCAAATCCCATCCTCCTCAAATAAGACAAAACGTTCAAAAACAACCTGCTCACATCCTGCCCCATACAAAGTAATCGTATAAGTGAAGGTGCCCTTGGGACAAGTAAAACTATCACTATCACTTCTTTGGAAGTTCTGTCCAATTACTTCACATTGGCGATTGCTAAAGGCGAGTTTGAGGTAAAAGCGATTAGTAGGAACAGTCCGTGCCACAACCTCTAGCTTATAAGGTTTCTCAGGTGTGAGGAGAGGTAACTCTGGGCTTCTGCGATTACCTTGATAGTTATAGCGAGACGACCCCTTGAAAATCGGGCGACTCGGTGGCATGAGCGGATTTTTAAAGTGAAAACCGCCCTCCTCCATATGAATCTCAGAACCATAGGTGTAGACATTATCTGTATGGATATCATCCAAGGTAATGACAGCTATTTGCTTATAGGTCATGACAATCTCCTTCCGAATCTTTCGCTGAGGAGACGATGGTACTGGCTGTTGAACCACTGATTGAAAGATCGACTGTTATCATTGTGGCGTCCTGTATAGCCTTTTCCATAGATGTGAATGGTTTTATCAGACATGTAGCTCAAAAGTTTTTCAAAGGCATGACCATCGTAGTCATCCTGCTCCATATAAGCTATGGCAAAGGTGGTGTTGGGGTAGTTTGACTGTGTAAATCTTTGCCAAAAGCGCTCATTGAGCTGCTCAGCAGAAGCGTAACTATTGTCTCCTATGATGTTAGCTAGCATGTCTGAACTGGTTTCAAACTCATCTGGAAGTTTGGTCTTTAAACGTTTGACTGTATCTCCGACATTGGTAAAGGGTTTTCCGACAATAACAGCTGTTGGCCGTAAGTCTAAAGCATAGTAGACAGCCCCGTAAGCTCCCATAGACAGCCCTGACAAGACAAGGTCTGACTCTTCAAATCCCAAGTCATCAAGAGTGTTTTTGATAGCAGCAACTAACTGTTCTTCTAATTCTTTGGTTCCCATACAAAAGCAACCACCCTCTAGTCTCGGGTCAGCTACTAGTAAAAATGGAGCTCCTAAACGTTTCATCATGAAAAAGCCCTCAAATCCTTCGGCACCACGAAAACCTGAGAAATACACATTGAGCGGTGGCTGCATATCGCCTGGATTAAAGTAACAAAAGAGCTCTTGACGCTTACTGTCTGCGATACGCTCACCACCAAGCACAAAACGCCCCAGTCCCTTCCTAGAGTAGCGCCAATGAAGCGCCCCAATGGACAGCTTACCTGCTCCCTTAGCATAATCCGTAACATTATAAGCCCCAATGCCTTCCATCGGAGATATGATATAAGGTGCTCTGAACTGTTTTTCTGAAATGATAAAACGTCTTTTGATATCCCCTAGAGAGCCTGCTTGAAACCCTTCTATAAGCCAGTAAACGTCAATACCCTCACTCTTTGTATACTCTTGCCAAATTTCAATGCCCATGGCAAAGATTGGAAAACCATAACGAAAAGAAAAGAGTGGTGTGAATTCCTCACCAAATTCACCTTCAAAAACTGATTCTTTGTTACCAAAATAAGTGACCATATCTTGAACATCTGGAACAACATCTATCTCACCTATCTTCAGCTTAGCACCATAATGTCCACGAAAAAGGTTCTTGGCGAGATAGTAAAAAAGCTGCTGGTAATTGCCGTCAACACGCAACTCACGAATGACCTTGCGACGAAAGAAACCTCTTTTTTGTCCTCTTTCTAAGATGGTCTTTTCATCACGAAAAACAGCGTAGGCTTCAACCGTATCCATCAGAGGCGCAAACAAGTCCTCTGTTACAGGGCTAGTTAGCATAACACCAGAAAAACTGATAGGAATCTTCTCAAGAGCAACCTCGCTGTCCTCCTTGATGTCCCCATTTTCAAGCTTGGCCGCTAATCTTTCTTGCAGTTCTTTGGTAAATAGTTCTTCTATCTCATCAGGCGTACAAAAGAGCCAGTCAAGCGCTGCAGGCAGTTCAACGCCTGCTATTTCTGACCAATTGCTCTCTCCAATCTGGAGAATTTTTAAGTCTTTACTCATATTCCCTCTTCTTCTCTAAGGCTTCCTTCCAGCGGGCTAACAACTGACCGCTGGTGTAGTCTCCCATCTTCTCAACTGCATAGACTAAACTGTCATTCCAATGACGCAGACCGTCAAAGTAATAATACACTGATTTTTCCAGCTCTTCTTCTGTCCTTGCTATCCAGCCATTTTTTTGATGCAAAACATACTCTGTCTGCACTTGGTTAATCTGCGGAATTCCCGCACTGATACTCGCTATCTGGGTATAAAGGTCGGGCTTTTCACCAAGATCAATGACCAAGCGTTCATGGTCGAGCAGTCCGATAATCTGTGTCTCACTGGTTATCAGCTCAACGCTCACTCTGGCATTGTCTTCTTCCTCTGATACATCAATCTGATTTTCCCCGCTGTCTTTGACACTTGAGAAAAAACGAGCAGAATCAAACGCTGCATCAATAAATTGATTGATGTCTTTTTTGAGTGCATTAGCGTCTAGTGCTCTATCATAACTAGCGATGATGAGTTTGATAGAGTCATCTTTCTCCATCAACGCTAATAGACGCTTGAGAAAACGCTGACGCTTATCAAGGTTAATGGTGTCAATAAAGAAATAAATCTCAAGCTCTTTTTGAGACTGGCTATGCCCAAGTCGTAAGCGTGTATCAAAAGGTGTTGACACCAGCACGCTGGGACGCTTCCCTTCTGGCAGAGTGCTCTTTTTGAGGCTATTGATCAGAGCGTCGTGTGTCTCTTTCTTTTCCGTGACAATCAAATCAGCCGCTTCACAGACAGCCGTTAATTGCGCTGTATCAGAGAGATTGTACCTGTCTCCAAAAAAGGAGAAGACCTTGCTATAGGACAAAAAGGCGCTGGTAAAAAAGGCATTGTGACGTGGGTCGCTTGCAATGATAAGCTTATCTGTTTCTGTCATTTGACGGCTTGAAAAGAGCTGCAATCGCTCTCTCAACAACTCCTCCCAAGACTGATAAAGTGTTTTTGAAAATAGCTTGTCTGATTCTGGATTGATAGCGATAAAGCCATCTTGGTGGAGGTATTCACGCACCTGCCAGACACCATTTTCATTGAGATAGGCTTGGTAGATGGCTTCGCCCTTTTCACAGGCGATATAGCTAGAGAGAAAGCCCCTATCGTCAAAGACATAGGACTCTGTTATCACGCCATCTTTTTCCTTATCAATAGTAAGGACATTGCCATTTTCAGCAAAATTAACCCTAGCAATGGTCTTACCTTCCTTACGCACCAAGACGATGAAAGGCGAGTAGAGAAAGGACACGCCCTCCTCCCAATTCAAGCGCTTAAAGTCTATATTTTTCGTGTGCGTACGTGAGATATTTTGGATATCGTCAAAAAAGGACCAGTAAGCTGTCGCTTGCAAATCTTGCTTATGGAGAAAATAGCGCAATTGTGGACGATAACTCAGCACCAAGAGAGCACACTCTTCCTGTGCTTGCTGAAACATCTTGAGCTGATTGATGGTGTAGTCAAACTCCATCTTGTCATAAACACGTGACCAAGTCGGTGTGTCATCGTACCACTGAAGACTAGGATTGTACCACGAGGGAATAAAATAAAACATAAAAACTCCTTACAACAACTGCTTGTATTTCTTCCATAGGCGCATATTGGACACTTGCTCAATCAAGCCCAGCATGAAACTAGCAATGATATAAATATTTGTCACGACAAAGGCTAGGCTGACTTGACCTGCAGCAAGGACATTAGCCAGCATAGGTCCACCACCCATCACGCAAACGACAATAGCACCGATTTGTCCAAAAAAGCTGATACGCTTTTGCAGGTACTGGTGTGTCGCAATCCCAGGACGAACACCCTCGATATAATCGCCGTTATTGCGCATATTATCAGCGATATCGCCAGCGTCATAGTTATAATAGGTAAAGCCAACCGCTAAAATATAGAGAATAATGACATAACACACCACCCCTGTCAGGGTCTGTATAGATGTGCCTGTCGCAAGCGTCTTAAAAATCGTTACTTTTGGAAAGAACCCAGCCAAACATTGGAAAAGCAAAGGTGGTAGTGTCATCAAGGTCATCCCGTACATAAAGGGCATAGCACCTGCTGGATTGAGGCGGATAGGGATGTAAGCATAAGCTAGCCGACTTCTAAGCGGCGCATTGAAACGCTTAATCGCTATTCGATACTCTGCTCGATAAGTGATAATGGCAATCATGATAAGCACATACAAAACCAGAGTAAAAATCGCCCCTTGAGTCGCTATGCTCGCCCATGTCCACTTGGTCTGTGTGACATAAGTCACGATATTTGAGATGAGCCCTGTAGTCATATTAGTGAGGATAATGACAATAGCGCCACCAATGCCTTTAAGAGTGTTCATATTGGCTAGCCCCATCACAATCATCGAACCCGCAATCATCAGACTTATCGTCGCTAGACGTGCCACTGTCTCAGTACAAAAGCCGGTTTGCGACATCATGCTATACTGAGCAGACACCGTCATCCCAAACGCCTGTATCAAACTAACCAGAAGGGTAAAAAACATCATAAAACGATTGCGCCCGGCTTGGGTCATATTTTTGATAAAGGACACTTCAAAAACGGTTAAAGTTCTCAGCAAAATCTGCGCTGTCATCCAAGGTCCAAGTCCCAGCGAAAACAGAGTGAGACTGCTCAGCTGAGCACCAGACAGAACGGATAGGTTTTGCATCAGCGCTTGAACATTTTTATCCTGAAAAAAGGTGCTATCAAGCTTGACAGTAGGTATCGGGATGCGCTGCCCCAACATATACACAAAAATAATGAGCAAGGTCCAGAGCATTTTCTGGACAAATAAGGAATACGCAAACTTCCTTCTCAACAATGATAACATGACTTATTTCCTAACTTCATCTTAATAGATAGTCAACGAGGACTAACGTTTACTTATCAACTGCAACTTTTGTAGACATTTTTTGTAATTATACATATCCCCTGCCTCTAAGTACAAGTCGCAATGCAACTTCAGGCGATAGCGATAGGCTCGCAACTCATCACTCACATCCATCCCCAAGCTCGCTAGAACACCAAGGCGCTCTTCAACGCTTTTGATAGGATAGACATAGACACCCTCAACGGTCTTTGTCACGCTGCTTTCTCTCTTGCGGTGATAGTAGAGGGCACGGTTTTGATAA
Organism: Streptococcus hyointestinalis; assembly: GCF_011039275.1. Taxonomy (GTDB): domain Bacteria; phylum Bacillota; class Bacilli; order Lactobacillales; family Streptococcaceae; genus Streptococcus; species Streptococcus hyointestinalis_A. Next base: position 847,805 of record NZ_JAAKGB010000001.1, on the reverse strand, counting down.
GCAATCTTATCAGAAGCTAGATAGAGCTTCCAAGTGGTATAGTCATCTTCGACCTTTTCACTTTCTGGATAGACGACATTATCAAAAAGACAAGCTTTATAGAGCTTAGACCAAGGGACAGTAAAGCACTGAATGAGCGAAAAATGCCCATCATACTGAAACTTGAACCATTCCTTCGATGTATAGACCGCTTCATAAAAATCATCTTCACGAAGATGGAAGGCATAAGCACTTCTCTCCTCGATAAACTCTGTAAAATTAGCAACCGCTATATCTGCATTATATTTTTGTAAAGCTTCATAGAGTAATTCAATATGAGTAGACTCCAGCCAATAGTCATTATCAACAAAGAGAATATAATCCCCTGTCACTAGTGACAGCGCTGTATTGCGAGTAGCACCAACGCCACTACCACCTAGCTTTTTATGATAGACACGCACTCGTTCGTCTCTTGCCGCATACTCCTCACAAATAGCAGCTGACCTATCGGTTGAACCATCATTGAAAAGGATAATCTCAAGATTGGTGTAGGTCTGATTGATGATACTGTCTAGGCACTCTCTAAGGTAAGCCTCAGAGTTAAACACGGGAACAATCACACTGAATTTTTCCATTTAGTCTCTACCTTTCTCAAGGAGATTCAGCTTGACCTTGATGTCTTTAGCCAGTGCAATCTGCCCTGCATTAAGTGCGTTTTCAAAACATTTTTCCAAACGCTGGTGATAAGACTTGACATGTTCTGAAATATCGTAGTTCATAGCAGCCATAAGTGCTATGCGCTCCTCGGCTTTTGAAATCTTGGTCGCTATATCCTTTTGCATGACGGTTTTAGATAGGCTATCCTCGTGCTGAGAGTAAAAGTAAATAGCAGAATTGACAAAGCTAATACGCTGACATCTCAAATAGAGCTTGTGAATAATAGAGTCATCCTCACGCACACGTCCCACAGGATACTCAATATCCTCCCACAGCTCACGCTGGTAGAGTTTAAAAGGCGTGTAAATAACCGTCAAGAAAAGATTATGACGAGGATTACTTTCTTGATCCAGCCATTCTTGAGGACTGTACACTTTTTCAAAGTACGTTTCTTCCGTCGTGAAAAATAAGAAAGCCTGAAGTTCTTCATTGAAAGAAGCAAAATTCCCCGAAGCTATATCAGCGTCACTTTCAGTCAGGCGCTTGTACAAGACGTCAAGATACAGTTTATCGACAAAGTCATCACTGTCAATAAAGGTGATGTAATCGCCTGTCGCAAGCTTCAAGCCTAAGTTTCGAGTGGCAGAAACGCCTTCATTTTTCTTATGAACGACACGGATACGGCTATCACTTTCTTTGACCTCCTCTAAAATCTTAGCACTACCATCTGTTGAGCCATCATTGATAAGGAGCAACTCAAAGTTCGTGTAGGTCTGCTCTAGAATAGAATCAATACAACGTCTTAGATAGTTTTCGGCATTGTAGACGGGCACGATAATGGAGATTTTTTCTGATGTCATCGGTTTCTTTTCCTTATCTTTGATGTGAGCGACAATCTGAGAGAGATAGTTAGTTTCCTCATCAAAAGCAATGTCCGCATCATAGTTAAACTCAGAAGTGTGCTTGTGCGCTAACTTCACCTTATGCGTTGCTTTCATCTGATACCACTCGTATTCAGAGTCGATATGCCCAAGGCCAATAGCTTGAATGCCGCTATCAGCCAGACGTTTGACCAGCACCTTAGCTGTAGGACCTAGCATAACCAGAACAAGGCGGTTAGCACTGTGTTCCATTACTTTATCATAAAGCCAGTCTAGGTCTTGATAAGCGTTTTTAGACGGTCCGATGATACGCTTAATGGACTTGCTATTGTCAAAAAGGTCATTGCCCACACCAGAGCGAGACGTTTCTCCCTCCACAATGAGCAAGTCCTTGTCCTGCCAAAGACTGCGAAGCTTTTCAAGGTTTGCCTGTGCTTGGCTCTTATCCACCCAGTCGATGTAAGGGCGTGATAAAAAGGTTGAGCCGTACCAGCTAGAGTGGCAGTGCTCCTTATAAAAGTCCGAAAATTGCTCAAAGTGATTTTCCCAAAAGTGCTGAGCATTACTGTTATAGCGCTCCAAATGCTCAAAGACATCTGGCAGACAGACCATGAGCTTGGGACTGCTCGGTGTCTCTAATATCTCCAGCAGTTCAAGCGCCAAGTCCTTATCATAACTTTGATAAGGAATGCTGCGCCCCATGATAAGGTCTATCTCACCATCACCAAAACGCACAACAGGAGCCTGATGTTGCTTGATATAGTAAATAGACCATGAAATAGAGCGCACCTCAATTTGTGGTAAAGCCATCACTTTCTCCTAATCTCCTGTCTTATCATAAACTGCACAAATCGCTTCGACCAAGAGGCGACGTGTGAAATAACCATTTCTCAGAAAGGGGTTAAAGGCTCTGAAGTTTGCCACCAACTGCTGATAAGTCTCCTCTGGCAGTTGCTTAACAAGCTCGGCTGCCGCTTCTAGACTATCAACGACCAAGCCTAGCTTGTTTTCTTCTATGATGTCTTGATTTGCAATGCCACGCTCGACAATGACAGGAATACCTGCTGCTAGAATAGTGCCTAGTTTATAAGGGCAGTAGAGCTTCATATAGTCCTTATCATGCTTTGCCATCCAGACCAAACCAAAACCACCACGAGATAAGTCCATCATGAGCGCATCATTTGGTCGCCAAGCTTCTTTGACCCCCTGCTCTGGTAGGTCTTCATTTGTACCATAGACATGTAATGGAACATCAAAACGCCACTCCCGCACAAAAGGAAAACGCTCTGGATTGCCTGGTAAATGAATCTTGCGCTCAAAATGCGCTGGATACATGGGCAGCTCTGTCGGATTGTCCCACATCCGCTGAAAGACGACTTTCTGCGTGGTAAAGACGTGCTCTCTCAACTTATCGACCATAGCTTGACTGGGTGCAATCAGGACATCTGCTTGATTGTTCATGGCAATCACACGCTCCATGAGGTAAAAGTTTGAGGAAAACATCAAAGGCACCCCATCATGGATAAAAATCACCAGCTTCACGCCAAAAAGGCGGATACGAGACAGCAACTTTTCATCAAAGGCTGTGCTGTTCCAAGTCGGCAGCTGCACAATGACCCCATCGCCCCTGTGAAGCCCTGCCAGAATACCATCTAGACGTTTACTGAGCTCAATCTCGCTGTCTGACTGCATATTATAAGCGTAGATACCCAGCTCACGGTAGACTAGACTACTTGAAACATCCATGACCATGCTTTGCCCAATATGGGCAGCACCAGCCATGCCGTTGATATTGGTAATGTAAACTCTCATTGTTTTCCTTCTTCTTACTTTCTGTACTTTTGCATTAACTTGCGTTTTAGTTTCATATCTTTGTAGACTGCTATATCACCTTGCTCCAGCATAGCTTTTTCGTTGACAGCACTTCGCCACTTGAAGGCTTCAATCTCACGAGAAATATCAAAGCCAATGAGCGTCAAGAGAGACAAGCGTTCTTCTACCGCTTCTGCTGAAAAGATATGTGCTTGATTGCCGACCTGTGTCATAGAGCTGCTATTGATACGGTAAATATAAGAAGCCGCATTGATGTAGACAATGCGCTCTGAAAAAAGATATAGCTTCCAAGTCGTATAGTCATCATCTGCGTGTTTATTAGGATAGAGCGCATCCTCAACAAGCTCGCGCTTATAGAGCTTGCCCCAAGGGACAACAAAGAAAGAACTCAAAAAATGCGGCTGTCCGTACTGAAAAGCAAACCACTCCTCAGGTGTATAAACCTTTTCATAATAGTCTTCAGCGCTCTAGTGAATATTGTAACTACCTTTTTCTTCGCTGTATTGGGAAAAGTTAGTGATAGCAATATCGCTATCTGGCTTGGTCAAAACCTGATACAAGTCTTCAATATGATTGGGATCCATCCAGTCGTCGCTATCAATAAAGCAGATGTAAGCACCAGTTGCTAAACTCAGTCCGACATTACGCGTTTCACCCACACCAGTACTTTCTTTGTGAAGAGTCTTGATACGCTGGTCCGCTTGGACAAGCTGCTCCATGATTTTTCCTGTTGTATCTGTAGAGCCATCATTGACGATAATAATCTCAAGATTCTGATAAGTCTGCGCAAGCACACTACGCACACACTGGTCTAGGTATTTCTCGCAATTATAGGCTGGTATAATCACACTTATTTTTTCCATTACACTTTCTCCTAAAAATAGCATAATCACTAACTATTATACCAAAATGTTACAAATAAACCTAGAGATATACATATACTATAATAAAATATTGTAAGTGGTAAGAGTTTTTAGATTTAATCAAACATAGCACTATGAGGGAGAACAGAAAGCTGTTCTCCCTTTTTTGTTTGCTCAAAATGATAGGGAGGTTTCAAATTGGATCAGTTTGTTTATCAGAAACTAATGGAAAGTGAAACACTAGGCTTTACTGACCCTTTTAAGGACTTGGGAACATTTGACAGTGTTCTCATGAAATTTGTTGAACCTGTTGAGAAATTAGTCAATAAATACTCTGGAAATCCCGACAGTCCTTACTGGCAGGAAAGAATTAAGGAAATGAGAAAACTCTATATAGAATATCTAGAATGTTCTCAAAGCCATAACGAGTCATTAGATTACCGCTTACGAAATGATGAAGCGAAAAAACACGCTGATGAGATTGTAACGACCTACTTGAAATTAGGCTTTCGATTTAAAGAAATTGAAGGGAAGATTAAACTTCCGACCAAACGTTTAAGGCGTAACTGGAGACGCTCTGATTATGTGGAGACTGCTAAACCTCGATTTTACCTAAAAGAAAAATTGAGAAATGGAAATAGTTTTCCTAAGCATAACTTGCCAAGTAGTTTAGAGTTAAACAAGGAGATAGATAAGCAATGGATATTAAACAAGTTTTTTGCTCAATAGGTCTCATCATCTCGATTTCAGTTTTGTTGTGGCTAGATATAAAGAAAATACAGTCTGGAAAGATAAAGCTCAGTGTTGAAGATTGGGTTTCTGTAATAGTTTTCTATTTTCTTCTGTATTTTATTGCTGGTACTACTCTTTATTTTGAACTATCGAAACTATTTTAAAAAAATTTATGACGACAAAAAACTTCTATTCCTTAATCCTCAAAGATGGGTTAAGACAAACCAAATTTAAGAACAGTCACCTAAAACTAATCTCTTCGGCTGAAGAAAGGAAACGTGGTGCTATATTTGCCTATCGTTCTAAGGATTATATGGTAAAGGCACGTGGAGTTGCTCTGACATCGATGGAAGCTATTTTTGAGAACCAGAACAACTTTACCCACTGGACACCAAACGTCTATCGCTACGGCTCTTATAGTGATGATAAACGCACAATTACACGTGGACACGCTGAAGAGAATCTCAGACAGATTAACACTTTCTACATTGATTTTGATATTACGTCTTCCGCTGAAGAGATGACCTCTGGAGATACTTTAACAGCTGCGACTGACCTGGGCTTTATGCCGACTTTAATTCTGAAGTCTGATAAGGGCTATCAAGCTTACTTTGTTCTGTCAGAACCTGCCTATGTCACAGCTCATTCTAATTTTAAAGTGATTAAAGTCGCAAAAGCCATTTCTCAAAATTTGAGACAGTACTTTGCCCAAACATTGCCAGTTGATCTCACGTGTAACCATTTTGGGATTGCACGTATGCCACGAACAGACAAGGTAGAGTTCTTTCATAAAGACTATACGTATTCTTTTCAAGAGTGGTTAGATTGGTCAATGAAGCAGTCTGACTTGCCATTCCCGAGTAAGCAACCAAATTTAACAGTTATTTCAGGGTCAAAAGGGGTAAAACAGATTGACGAGCCCTGGTAGGGTTTGCTGATGAAGAGGGCGAGTATCAAGGGGGCTAAAGCTCTAATGGGGAGAAACAATGGTCTATTTACCCTTGCTTTAGCCAACTTTTCATCTGGTGTCTCTCAGGGCGATTGTGAGGTCATTTTAAACGAGTTCAATCTACAACTAGACGAACCAGTCTCTACAGGTGAACTCTTAAAGCTAATTGCTAGTGCCTACTCAGGTAAATATGAGGCGGCTAGCCGTGATTATATCACACTACTGTGCAAAGCTTGGGTCAATAAAGACCTCAACAGTTCAGAACTTCTTATTAAACAGGGGTGGTACAAATTTAAAAAGAAACGTGCTGATCGAGTACATAGCAACTATACTGAATGGGAAACGGACATTATGGGCTATATCACGGATCAAACAGATACTGAAAAGGTTGCTCTAAAAGTCACTCAAAAAGATCTGCAGAAAGCTCTTGGTATTGCTAGCTCTAGTCTTAAGATTGTCTTACGTCGATTGGCAGACCATAATAAAATCTTCCTCCAGGTGAAGAAAGGACGGGGAGGAGGTTTAATCCTCGCTTCTGTTAAAACGGTTCTTCTGTCTATCTTGCTAAAGACACAAGAAACTAAAACGGCTTATTTTGCGTCTCTCGCAAGTTTTCTAGAGATACCAGGTCAAATAATCAAACAAACTATTATTAAAGCTCAGGAGGGTTTAAAACATGCCATAAAAGGTCAATTATTTGAGGAAGATGTGGGATAAAAGTAAGAAAAAATAAAATAGCCAGACTGCCATTACATTATATCTATGATACTGAAGGGGGAAATAATGGACAGAAAAAATAAAGCTTGGTCAACTGAGGAATTAGATTATCTTAGGACATTTTCAGAATTTCCTGATGGGGATAACTGTATTATGGTTGCTCAATATCTAAATAGGACTCCTGGCGCTATTAGAACACCAGTTCATAAACTAAGGAAAGAAGGAGTTCACACCAAATTACTGGATAAATGGACAGATTGGGAAATCAACGCCTTGATAAATATGAATGGGTAAATAACTGTCAAAGAACAAGCAGAATTATTAGGGCGTTCTTATAGTTCAGTCTCACACAAAAGAGGGGAATTGGGATTAAGGACAGTCCGAAAAACAACACCAGCCAGTAAAGGAAAAGAGATACGAAAGATGGCGCATCAGGGTCTGTTTCGGAGAGAGATTGCAGACAAATTAGGACTAAGCTACTCTTCACTTTGTAAATATATCAGACGTGAAAATATTTGTTGTGTAGATGATGAAGAGGGGCGCTTGGAAGGTTTTAGGAAACGTATTAAACTCCATAATCAAGAAATGGCTTGGGCATTTCACAGGGAGAAACATCATGGCTAGATGGGTAATTTTTAATCTTTATGATGGAGAGTTTATCCGCCAAAATGATGCGATAATCGTATTTGAAACAAAGGGCTTGGCTAGGCAATTCTTAGAGCGTTACAGAAAGACTAAACCACTTCAAATAACAAAAGATGTTACTGTTAATTACAGCTACTATGACGCACCATTTCGCTTTGTAAAGGAGGAAGATTATGAAGAACTATAAAATCATTCGAGGTTATTATTTAACAGGACTAGGACAAGAGGAACTGGTCTATCATTTCAAACTATCAGAAGACCAAGTAGAATTTAAAACGATTCAGGTTGGAGATATTGCAGTGACCTTTTATCAAAACCAGGAGGCTATTACTTACCTGACTGCTTTGATACGAGTTGATGGGATTGTCACATCTGAAAGAGCAGTTGAAGAGTACTTATTGGCAGAACAAAAAGACGGTTTTCCTATGTTACAGATTTTTGAAATCTACCAACATTCTGACCCACGCTTGTTTAAAAATGTGATGGAAAGCTGTCAAGACATGCACGAGGAAATCAAAGTTTTGGCCAGACAAAAACGTCAAAAAGGAGAGAATCAACGACACTTATTTTTAGAATTTGGGAAGCCCTTTTACATGGTTTTATCGTAGCCATTTTACTCATGTTAGCTTTCTATCCAGTCTGCTTCTTAGAGATAAGAGTAGGCTCAAAAACAGATAAAAAAATCACCCTTCCTTCTTCTGTTGCTCTAGCTTGTTTTTGTATGATGGTTGTACCGAAACGGCTAAACATTCTTTCCAAAAAAGAGAGAAAACAGAACAAAAAGAAGGAGAAAAACTAGTGTGTTTAGGTGTGTTATTCCTAAATATCATGAGTGTGTGGCAGTGTGTTTTTGAAGAGAGGTGGTAAAAACTAGTGTGTGTTTTAGGTAGGCGTAGCCGAGAAAATTGGGGACAGCGGAAACGTTGATACTATCAACTTACCACGACATGTGGTAACAGTTTCCCTTATGCTCTTTTCTGGAGTTTAGGGGAATAATAAGGTAGTCAAATTACCTAGTCAAAAAAATGGTTAATTTACCTCCCTATTTTTTACCTCTCAAAAATTGACGAGAAAGTGAGGTCGTATATGGACGATTGGAAAACCATGTTAGAGGTCGCTAAAGAGTTGAATATTACAAAAAGTTTAGTCAGGTATCATCGACAAAAACTGACAAACAGCGATGTTAAAATGAAAAACGGTGTGACCTATATTTCACCCCAAGGGATTGTCAAAATCAAAAGCTTTTTACGGTCATCAGACGACAGTGATGACTTTGAAACGATTGTTAAAAATCAACTCAACTTGATTCAAGATTTGCTGGTCACTTCCAAAAATTTACCTGAAAAAAATACCAAAGAAACGATTGAGTCTTTTCGAGAATTTCTAATCCGTACGCCAGATAGTTTGGTAGTCTTGAAAGAACTGGAAAGACAGTCACATGGGACAATAGATAGTGAATTTTATTTTTCACTCATAGATTATCTTGAGAGAAAAAATGGAACTATTGATAACTTTTTTAGCTGAATAGAAATGGAGAAAATATGGTAGTAGACAAACGAACAGAGTTAAAAATTAGAGGATTAACCCCGCTTGAAATTGATTATCTGAAGGCTGAAGCTAAAAGAGTAAAAGCAAAATCACTAAATGAATTTTTAGTCCAGGTCTTGCGTGAAAAAATTGAACTAGGAAAATTTAATAGGGTGGAAGCCAACTACTTGGCGCATCTGGTAAATATGAAATTGACATCTGACCATGTCCTATTTTTAACCCAAAAACAGACAGTTCTATTGGCTGAGAATGAAGAAAAAATGGCCCGCTATGCGGACCACATTTCACGCTGGTTAGAATACGAAGGGGAGGTAGAAAGCAGTGACTAAAGATTTTATTATTCGTGGTGTTCCAGATAGCTTATTTGTGCAATTACACATGATGGCTAAGGAACAGGGGTATCGCTCGTTTAATGCCTTTATGGTGGCACAGATGGAGCGTATTGTAAAAGCTGGAGGGTTAGACTTATATGATAATCACTTTGCGGAGACTTTGGCTGACATTAAAGAACAACAAGCGCAAATTTTGGAATTACTGCTCAAAAATGAAATCAAGCGACAGTATGCCAATGTCAAGCAAGATACGGTAGAAGAGCTCACCACAATGGGGCTTAATCGCTTTATGAAGTAGTGATTTTCGGCTGGAAATTTGGTATAATAGAACAAATATATGGAGGGAAGTCAATGACTCAAAAAAAAGAACTCGTTGCTGAAATAGAGGAGTTAACAACCAAACGAAATCGTTTGTTAGCCCAGATAAAAGAGGCTGAACAGTGGGAATCAGTTGCCTGGGATAGTTTTCATGCTCTCGCAGACCATGTTAATGCCATGGAGAAAAAGCGAAAGATTGCACAAAATTATTGGGACAGTTCCCAAAGTGAGATTACTCATCAATTTGGCTTTGTGGCAAATAAAGACAATAAAGTGAAAAAAGTCCTAGCAAAAAAACGCTTTGATCTTTTGGAGCATGAGATTGAAACACTTATGGAGGAGGTTCGAGAATTAGCAGATGTTCTTGGTATAGAGTTTGACGAACTCCCTCTACACTTTCCTTTCTTTGCCCTACCAGCAGAGACACTTGAAAAATAAGGAGATTACCTATGATGAAAAGAAAAATGATATTTATTTTAGGGCTTCTGGGGCCCTGTGTGGCTGTTTTAACAGCCTGTTCGAGTCAACCGTCCAAGAATGCGGACGGCACGCCTAGCACGCTGAAAAACCGTTATTTGGGGTATTATCGTTCTGATACAGATAACGCCTATTATTTCCAAGAAAGTACCAACGAATTTGATTTTAATGTGAAAAAAAGCACGATTTCAGATGGTTCTGGTGATGATTACTACTCCAAAAAATACATTGTAGTCGAAGAAGATGAGCTAAATTCTAAACTTCAAGGGCAAGCACAAAAATATAAAGCCCAAGTCACAGATAAGGATACCGTATTTTATCTTGTTTTAAAAGATAATGACGTTTATATGGACGGGAAAGTAACAAAATCTGAACAACAGGCTGTTTATCAGGTTGTTTTAAGTAACGGTGGTAAAGACATCAAAATTATTGCCTTAGGTTCTATCTATGGCTATGGTGATGATTTTGTCTTCACGGGTACAGCTAAAGAATAAGCAGTTTAGGAGCCAATACAAGCTCCTTTTTGTTTTTTCCTGTGATTTGTCCCCTTACTGCAAGAATTGTCATTATCTCTTATGGTAGTAATAACAATACTATAAGGAGTAGTTAATGAAATACGATACGTTTTCAGACCTAATGTCAAATTTCAAGGATTTACATAGAGAAACTCCAGCAACAGACCCAAGGTCTGCACCCTTGGTTGAATTTTACAAGTATTGGAGTAACTATTTAGAGCCTACACCAGCCTACATTGCTTTCATGTCTAACATTTGGGGAACACTTGCTAAGGGACTATATTTTATCACAGCTAGCCTAGAACATGTTTTTAATAACATGTTCAAGCTCTTTGGACTCTTTGGTTACCTAGGCAATCAAGATTCAATTATTGGGCAGTTCTCTTATTGGTTTCAGCTGATAGGGGTAACCCTCTTCACCTTAATTCTAGTTGTAAGTGCAATTACTGGTGTTTTTACTAAACCTGTCAAATAAAAGGGAGTTATTACCAACTTCTTACTAGTGACCTTTGTCACGTCCGTTTTTCCGATGGAACTGACAGCTATTTCCACCTCCATCGCTCAAGATGCCCAAAATATCCAAACAGTGAAGAGCGCAACAGAAGATGATTCTTCTTACTTCTCCTCCTTGGCGGTTCAACCCATGAAAAATAATGTGGTAGTTCTTAAGGTACTGATTGATAAAGACTTTTCAACGGAACTTTTCCCATTGGACGACCAAGGCCTTATTAAACCACCTAAAGAAGGCTCAACTCCTGTCAATAACATCACAGATAGTCCTGATAAACGAGATTCTTCTGATTTTGCCTCTCGCATTGATTTCAGTGCTACCTTTGGAGCGACAGACTCTGAGCTTCTTGATGCCTTAGAGAAGAAACAAAAGGGACTAAAAGGATTGTTCCTACATCAAGTAAATGCCACACCAGACGGTATTCTAGCGATGAACGAACATAAATTTATAGGACAATTGAACTCTTTTGAACCTGTCTATAAGCGTTATAAGGTCAACTGGATAGGGATGTTCGCCCAGTACATCATCTTGATTGCTCTTTTGGCAAGTAGGGCTATTAAATTGGTTAAATCTATCTTTGATATTGTTATACAAGCCTTAATTTCCCCGCTTGTAGGTTATACCTCTCTGTCATCATCTAAGAAGTATAAAGAGCTGTTACGAACAGCTGGAGGAGCCCTGGCGGGTATTTTCTTTGAAGTGGTGATTGTGCGAGTGACCTTGGAAATTTTAAGGGACTTACAGAAGCTTGCTGTTTCAGCGGTTACAAAATTATCTGGAGGCTTCTTTGACGGTCTCAATAGTTGGGAACAGATGATTGCGGCTTGCGTGGTCTATATCGGTGTTTTCTTAGCAGCCATGAAAGGGGTGACCCTGATTGAGAGTTGGCTTGGTGTCTCAACGGGTCATAGTGATACTGCTCAACAATTGATTGGAGCGATGATGGCAGGACAAGCCTTTGCGACTGGCGCAGGTGCTGTTGGAAATGGTGCAATGGCTATGGGCAGTTTAGGATTAAAGGTAGCTAAGAAAACGCCTGGGGTGGTTGCTTCAGGAAGTAAAATCCTCGGCTATAGCCTAGCTACAACTGGCGGTGGTATTCGAGGTACTTTTAACTCTGTGAAAGACCAAGGTTTAGCCAATACAGCTAAAGGAGGACTAAGCAATATGTATAGTGCAGCCGATCTCGCAGCACGAGAAGCCGTCGGTAAAGTCAAAGACTTTGCAGGTGGTGTGAGTGACCCCCTTAGACAAAAAGAACAAGCTGGTCACGATGCCGTGTATCGTGGTTTGAAGGACAATAGTTTTAAAGACCAACCACAACCTGTTTCTCCTTATGACCCTGATGCGAACTTTGCCCCTTCAGGTTCATCTAGAACTGACCCTATGTTCTCAGATGATGCTGGACCAAGTGGTGGAGGTATTTCAGACCCAACGATAGCACCAACTGATTCCTCTGGAGAAGATTTTGGCGGTATCAGTGAAACAACACCAGTTTCTCCACCAGAAGCAGCAACGCAACCAAAAGCACAAGCTCCTCTTCCAAATGTTGCCTCTAGTGCTCCTAAAAAGACAAAAGTAAGTTCTTCACCAAAGCATCATTTTCAACAATCCATGCATCAAATGAACCAGATGAACCAACAAATGAAACAAGCTAGTCAACGGATGCAGGGACAATCTCTTATTAAAGGGGCTGAAATTGAGGAGGACGATAGCTAGTGTTGACGTTTTTTCTCAAAAAAGGTAAAGTGTTAACATCGTATCAGTGAGTTGATATGCATTAAGCGCTTGGCATTAGCCAGGAGCTTTTTTACGTAGAATTAAAATAAATTTGCCTACTCCTCTACCTGCTTTGTACAATAGCCTTATTGCTTTTGGAGGTGGCGGGTATGATAGACGAGAGAGAACTCAAGGAACAATTACTAGAAAAAACTAATAAGGACTTTTTAAGTTGGGTGAAGGCCTATGATGAATCACTAGTGCCAATCATGAAGCAAAAAGGCTATACCTGCATTCATTCTATGGAACGTACGGTCGCTTTTACCTTTGGAGAATTTACCTTCAGGCGACGTCGCTGGAAGAAAGGGGATAGCTGGGTTGTGCCAGTGGACGAAAAACTAGGACTAGAGAAAAATACCAGGTATTCAAGAGAATTTATGTATCTAGTGGCCAGATTGTCAACCATGATGTCTTATGCCAAGGTCGTCCGGGTAATAGAACTGACCTATCTTATTGTCATCACAAAACCAACGGTTGTCAAAGCCGTTAAACTATGCGCTGACTTACTGGAAGAACAAAAGGATTATCAAGCTTATCAGGAAGATTATATCACTAAAGAAAAAGCAAATACCATTTATGTCGAGGGGGACGGGGTCATGGTCAAATCCAGCGAGAAAGACCTGGAGAATCGTCGTATTGACCTCTCCCATTTTGTAGTGCAGACAGGCAGTCAGAAAGTGGGTAACAACCGTTTTGAGCTCCAAAAAAAGAAAGAGTTTGTATCGCTCAATAATCGTAAAGAACGCGACCAAGTATTAGATTACCTTTACCACCATTTCGAGACGACCAAAGATACCCTTCTTATCACAAATTCAGACGGGGGTCATGGCTATACTCCCTACGTTTTTAAAGAAATGGCTAAAGCGCTCAAAGTGAGTCGTCATGAACATTTCTGGGACGAATACCATCTCAATCAAAAGCTAAAAACCTTTTTTAAACCCTATCCAGCTGAACTCCTGGATAAGGCTTTTCAGGCTATTCACGAGCATAATAAAAGCCTTCTGCGTACGGTATTAGATACCACAGAAGGCTTAATAGAGACAGCGGATGAATGGGAACAGTTTGACAACTTTAAACGTAAACTCCTTCAAAATTTTCAGTATACTAAGCCAGCTACCTTAAGAGGATTTCGTCATGCAGGAATTGGTATCTTGGAAAGACAACACCGGAAAATCACTTATCGCATGAAGAAAGGGGGTAAATATTGGACATTAAGAGGGGCAGAAGCCATGAGCCAGATGATACTACTAACTGATAAAGACGAGCTTAGGGAACTCATGTTAGGCGCATGGCGGGAAGACTATCAGAAAATTAAAGAACTGAAAGGTCTGTCTGGAGGTGAAATCAAACGTTTGGAATCTAAAAAATCCAGTCAATCCATGCCGACTGCGAGAATTACCTGGAAACAATTTAAGCCCTAAGCTAGCAGAAAAACTTGCATGGTGAACTAAAACCTGTTATAATGATATCAAATTAAGCGAATAAAAAAGACGTAAGGATTGCAGTCCTTACGGCACCGTGTGAGACACTATAAGGAACACAACTCACTCAGTCTTAAACCTATGATAAAGCTTAATGCGTAGGAAGTCAAGACTGGGACAAGAGAATCCTGGTCTTTTTTCTTACTCGGTGGGAGCTCTCGCATGGGGTTTGAGGACTTCTAAAAAATTCTACCACTTACAAAATATTTACACCATTGACAAATAAGACGCTTTTTGATATTCTAATTTTAATTAGACATCGGGGTTGATTATGTATTACGTTTTAAAGCATGATAAGGATAATGTTTATCTGCGTGATTCGGATGGGCATTTGGTGAAGTTAGAGAGAGCATTATTTGATTTTAAGATTAAGGCTGGCGACCGCATTGAGCTCTATCAGGATGCTGATATGACAGTGGTTGTGCCTTTTGTTGAGGAAAAGGTGCTTGAAATCAAGGGCGAAAAATCCGTTAAATCCAGCCTCTTACAAGGTATTTTAGACTTATTCCTAGAGACTCTTGCTATTCATAACAATCAACTGGGCAATCTCAAGCAGGTTTTCTCGCAATTCCTCATCACTTTATTTATGGCATGGAGCTTACTTGGCGTCATTGTCATTGAAACTCTACTTTTCTTAGAGTCTGCTCTAGTCTTTTTATGGAAACTCCTTATCCGGGGCTTAAAAGCCCTCCATTTGGTAGTTAACAGCAAACGTCTCCTTGAAAAGCGTAGACAAGCTAAGGAAAAAAAAGAACAAGCTGAGGAGCCTGAACCTCTCGAGCAAGAACAAGACAAGAACAAGCAGACAGAAGAAACAAAAAGTGAATGAGGACAACTCATTCACTTTTTTAAGACATGAAATAAGCTCGAAAGACTCCGATTTCAGGTTCATTGACCCCAAGGAAAATGGTGTCGACTGCTTGTAAGACAGTATCTCCAGATACTACCTCTGCTTCTCCTGTGTGTAGTTGGGTCGTTATTAGGACGTTTTTAGGCAGTTCTAGGTCTTTGACACGCTTTCCTGCTACCTTTTCAGAGACCGTAAGCTCTATCAAGGTCGGCTCTACGACAGATGTATCGTGCTTAGGTGCCATTCTCTCAAGCATGGCTTCATAGATAGGCTCACCTTTTAGCAAATCCATCACCAGATAGGCAACCAAAGTCACCGTGCCAAGCGCCATGAGCTGCCGCAAATCTCCTACCATTTCCGTCAACAAAATCATAGACGTTAGCGGTGCTTTTGATACCGCACCAAAATAGCCAGCCATCCCAAGAATGACAAACAAAGGCAAGAAATGTCTAGGCATCAAATGCAACTCTACCATCCCTAAGCCAAATACCATACCAGAGAGCGCCCCAAGAGCTAAGATAGGAAGGAAAATCCCACCTGGCACACCGCTGCCTTAACTGAGCATGCTCCAAACAAAGCGAATAACGAGATTCAAAAGCGCCGTCCAAAGCCCTATAGAACTACTAGGCAGAGATTCGATCAAGCTATTGCCCCCGCCTAACAGTTGCGGGAAGAAATAGCCAATTGGAAAGAGAAAAATCATAGATAAGACGACATAAAAAGGGGCAGATAGGTGACATATCTTTCCTAGAAAAGCATAGAATTTACCCATATTAAGAACAACCTTTTCATAGACATAGCCTAGAACACCCAGAAAAAGTCCCAAAAGCAGATAAATCCAATACTGATGCAGCCCTAAAAAGGACACATTTTCAGGCATGGCAAGGACAGGCTTGAGCCCAAAGATATTGAGCGAAATGAAGTTGGCAACAAGGCTAGCAACCAGTGCTGTTATCCAAATCTTGCGAGAAAAATGGTGATACACTTCCTCAACAACAAAAAGAAGACCTGCTATCGGTGCATTAAAAGCGGCTGATAGTCCAGCAGCTGCACCACGGGCTATTAGGACACGCTGCTCAGTTCGTCCTGTCTTCATCAGCTCAGTCAGACCTTTACCTGCCATTGCTCCCAATTGGATACTAGGTCCTTCACGTCCTAGCATGAGCCCAGATGAAATCGCCAAGACACCACCGTTAATCTTACGCCAAATGACGGACCACCAGTTGGGATGTAAAAGTCCTTTTAATTCTCCCTCAACATGAGGGATACCAGAGCCTTTGATATCTGGATCAGACCTTATCAAAACCGCTACGACGACCGCCACGATAAGGCTAGTGGCAATAAGCTTAAGGAGTAGGAGAGGATTGTCGTGCGATTGCTGATAGAGGGTGCGCACCCGTGTGAAAATCTCCTCAATCAGCAGGCGAAATACGCCTACAAAGACCCCAACTACCAACCCAACCAGCACCCCTCGATAGACGGGCTTTAGAATTGACTCTGATGTTAACTGATAATCTTGCTTATGACGCTCCATGATACTCCATTCTAATAAGTCTATTGGATTTTTACTCACGCCTATTGTATCAAAATTTCAGGCAGATTTCGATAGCCTTCAAAAAATCGTAAGGTTTTCCCTTACGATTTTGATTAGTTTTGATGTTGATAAACAACTTCACCATCTGCGACAGTGTATTTGACTACACCTTTTAAGGTTTCTCCGATAAAGGGCGAATTAGCTGCTTTTGAAGCGAATTGACTGGTCACGACACGTTCTTCTGTATCAGCAAAGTTAACTAAATCCGCTGGACCATTTTCTGCCAGATAACCTGCGTCAAGGTCATAGAGCTGAGCTGGATTAACGGTCATTTTTGCCAGATAGTCTGACAAGCTCTAGTGCCCTGCATTGACCAAGTAAGTCAAACCAAGAGACAATGAGGTTTCAAGGCCTGTCATACCAGACGGCGCTTTGGTGATGTCGTCCACTGCCTTTTCATCAGCGTGATGAGGGGCGTGGTCGGTCGCAATGACAGAGACGACACCAGACCTGAGCCCTTCGACGACTGCCAAACGGTCGCTCTCAAGTCGAAAAGGCGGATTCAGCTTGGCATTGGCTCCAGCAGTGAGAAGCAGACTCTCTGTTTTTGAGAAATGCTGTGGCGACACTTCGGCTGTGACCTTAGCTCCGAGCCCTTGGAAAAACTCGACCAGCTTGACGGACTCTGCCTTAGACAAGTGCTGAACATGCAGGCGTGCTTTTTCGGCG
The DNA here is from genome assembly GCF_011039275.1 of Streptococcus hyointestinalis. Lineage (GTDB taxonomy): Bacteria > Bacillota > Bacilli > Lactobacillales > Streptococcaceae > Streptococcus > Streptococcus hyointestinalis_A. Next base: position 830,475 of record NZ_JAAKGB010000001.1, on the reverse strand, counting down.
TAAGCAATCAGGACATCACGTGCCACCATGCTGTACTCAGCTACGCCAGTCGCACCGCAAACGTGGAAGTGCTTCTCAGCGATGTCCTCATTGAGCCCCAAAATGCCATTCAGCTCTGGGTCTTCCTCATGAAGAGAAATCAGTGCGTCGTGTTTTTTCGCCAGCTTCAAAGCGTCACGCAGAGTCTTGGTTGACGTCAAAGGGATACCGTCATCAGAGAATCCAACTGCACCAGCCTCTAAAAGTGCAGGAAAATCAGTCAAAGGCTCGCCGTCAAAATTCTCCGTAATGGTCGAAACACTGTAAATGTGAATGGCTTCCTTGCTGGCAGAGGTCTAAACCTCCTCCAAGGTCTCAACGGTTGAGATGGTAGGTGTAGTGTTTGCCATCTTGACGACAGACGTCACACCACCCGCTGCCGCTGCTAAAGCTCCTGTATGAATAGCCTCCTTGTGCGTCTGACCAGGCTCACGGAAGTGAACGTGAATGTCCACCAAACCCGGCGCTACAATAAGTCCTGTAGCGTCAATGACTCTGTCAGCTGCTTCTGTGATATTCTCAGCGATTTTGACAATACGCTTGCCGTCCACAAGGACATCACAGACTTGGTCAAACTTGGTTTTAGGGTCGATGACACGACCATTCTTGATGAGTAGCATGGTATCTCCTTACTAAATTCTTACTATTTATCGTGCCCAATCAATAGGTGTAAAGACGTTTTCTGCTAGAAAAGCATTGGTGCGTGAAAAGGGCGGGCTACCAAAGAAACCACGGTGGGCAGAAAAGGGACTGGGATGAGCAGACTCGATGACGAGGTGCTGAGGATTAGTGATAAGCGCTTTTTTCTTTCTAGCGTACGCTCCCCATAGGATAAAGACGACAGGTGTCGTTTTAGAGTTGACCCCCTTGATAATGGCGTCTGTGAAAGGTTCCCAGATAAGCCCTGCGTGTCCATTCGCTCGACCAGCAGGCACAGTTAAGCAGGCATTGAGCAGCAAGACACCCTGCTGCGCCCAAGCCGTCAAAGCGGGGCTAGACTTTTCAAGCCCTAAGTCACTGAATAATTCTTTAAAGATATTTTGAAGAGACGGTGGTGCTGGAATGCTATCTGGCACGGAAAAAGACAGCCCTTGTGCCTGTCCTTCGCCGTGATAAGGGTCTTGCCCCAAAATCACCCCCTTGACTTCCTCCTAAGGCGTGGTCTGAATGGCGTTAAAGACTTTCTCACGTGGCGGGTAAACGGTGCCTGTGCTGTATACTTCGTTCAAAAAGGCGTTGATTTTGGCAAAGTAATGCTCTGGCAACTCCTGCTTAATCAAGGCATGCCAAGTTGAATGTTGCATTGTTTCTCCTCTAGTTAAAAAGGTTTTCGTGGAATGATAAAGGCATTGTTCGCCTTTTGAAAGTTGATTTTTGGGTAATAGTCCATGGCAGATGGCGCAGCGAGTAAGACCAGTGACAAATCCTCTCCCATTTGTGCTTTGAGGTGCTCGACTAACTGGCATCCGATACCTTGGTGCTGATAAGCTTCAGCCACCGCTAAGTCCGACAGATAGAAGGCATAGGAAAAATCACTAAGCGCTCGTGCCACACCGACCAGCTTATCACCGTCCCAAGCTGTCCACAAGCATGAGCTATTCTCTAGAACTTGCTCGAGTCGAGCGAGGTCATCCACTGGGCGGTGAATACCAGACTTGCTCTAAACCTCGGCTAAGGCTGTAGCAGTTATCTTTTCAGTGTTTGTGTATGTAATCATTTAACTTTTTCCTATAATCTCTAACTCAGCTTTAGCTAAGGTGTGATTTTTCACAGCTTTTAGCAAGTCGTTCATGTAAAAACCATCAGAAAGCGCTAGCTCAGCATCAAGAGCATAATCCGTCAGCGTATAGATGTGGTCCTTGTCTGGTGGGTAAGGACCAGTGTAGTTTTCTGCGATGGCTGAAAAATCTTCTATCAAAAAAGGACTGACTAGGCTGTTTTTTCCGTGCGTGTGCACCTTGTCTTGTCGTGAAAAGTCCTCCTCAATCGCAAGATGCGAACCTGCAACTGGGACATTTGCCACCACCCAGTGGATATAGGCAAAGCCACACAAAGGAATCGAGTCGTAATCAACCAAGGTCCAAGCTATGGTCTTAGTCTTATTAGGGATGTTTGTCAACTCAAAAGGAAAAGACAGCGCAGGCTTTCCCTGTATGGTGTCGTTTGCTTTCTTGCTGTATTTATCTGGAAGAATGTTGTTTTTGAATGAAACCGTAATATCCATGTTAAGACTCCTTTGGTTCTATTTTGATAGCGTCGATATAATACGCTACCTGCTGGAAACCTTGGTGCTCATAAAGGGGTCGGTTCTCTTCCTCAGCTATCCAGATAGCCTTGGCGACACCTTTTGTTAGGCTTGCCTTTTGCAAAAGAGAGCCCACCCCTTGATGGCGCCAGCTTTCCGCTACCTCAAACCCATCCATCTCAACGATATCTCCACTATACCAAGCTGCCATCTCACCGTTGATTTTCTGCTCTCTTAGCGCTAGAAAAAGAGACGCCTGCTCATTTTCGACAAAGGCATAATTGTAGCCTGCCATCTGCGGGCTATAAGCCCTGCCATAGTCCAAATAATAGGGCGAGCTAACAGCTTTATAGAGAGGGTAGAGAGAAGCATCCATCGCTTTGACCTCTACCTTTTGAGGAATTTTTTGACTTAGTTTTAGCCTGTCGACCTCTGCCCAAAAGATGAGATGTTCACTCAACTGAAAATGCTCAGCTCGCAAAAATTGTGCCAACTCTTCTGGCAAAGCCTGATTTTCAGGGAAATGAAAATGCACATAGAGACTCGAATAATCCGCCTGCTCTCGCCTAAGAAAAGCCATGTCCTCTTGAAATTGCTTTAAGCTTGGTACACTTTTGTAGAGCAGATAATTTTCAGAAAAGCGCTCAGTCAGGTCTGTGTTTTTAAAGTAAACAAAACGCTCAGTCTCATGAGAAAGACTGCTTCGCCTGGACAGCACTTTCTGATAATACATCTCAGCCTCCTTGGTGCTAGACAGTGTCTAATCTTGCCACGTCTCCTGATTTTCTTTGAATTTCCTGAGCAAAGTTAAACCATCTGCGTCGATGTAACCTTGCACTTTAGCGACCTTGATGAGCTCACTGTAGTTGGAAAGAGTGTCCAATTTCACATCAGCGTCTTCAAAATTTGCCGTCGCTTTTGGCAATTCATAGGTGAAAATAGCTGCCACACCAAGGACATCTGCTACTTCACGCTTAGCTGCTGCAACCGCTTAAAGAACAGACCCACCTGTAGAAATCAAAGCCTCGATGACTACCATTTTCTGCCCTTTGACCACACGTCCTTCGACTTGATTGCCAGCGCCGTGGTCTTTTGGTTTGCTGCGGATATAAGCAAATGGCAGGTTCAGCTTGTCAGCGATGATAGCGCCATGTGGAATCCCTGCTGTCGCTGTTCCTGCGATAACCTCAACATCTGGAAACTCTTTCTTGATGGTTTCAACTAAACCATCCTCAATCAAAGTAAGTGTCTCTGGATAGGAGAGAGTGATTCGATTGTCCGTATAAATCGGCGACTTAATCCCGCTCGCCCAAGTAAAAGGCTCGTTTGGCTTGAGGTAAACTGCCTTGATGTCCAATAAATCACGTGCGATGTCTTTTGCTAATGTCATGTCTTTCTCCTTTTTATGTCTAAATGCGGGCTGTCTATATATGCCCATCGTAACGTTTTGCTTTATAACCGCCTAAAAAGGCAGGCTCTATGCGTGAGCCGTCATCTCCCTTGTAGCTATCGCCAAACAAAGCGGGGATGAAATGCTCTTCTATACCAGCATCATAGAGATAGTGAAACCCATCACCGAAAATGTCCTTGGTAACAACCTTGCCCATAAAGTCTATCCTTGATTCCATTCAGCGTAAATCGCTTTGTAAGCAGCGACGGGGTCGCTAGCTTGTGTGATAGGGCGTCCCACCACGATGTAGTTGCTGCCGATAGCCCCTGCCTGAGCTGGTGTCATGACACGTTTTTGGTCGCCTGTCTGAGAACCACTTGGACGGATACCAGGGGTCAAGCAGATAAAGTCAGCTGAGGTAGAAGACTTGATAGCCTCTACCTCGTGAGCTGAGCAAACCACACCATAAAGACCAGCTTCTGAAGTCTTTTGTGCGTAGTGAATGACAGACTCTGCAAGGCTTGTTTGGATGTTTTGTTCTCTGTGCATTTGCTCTTCACTGGTTGAAGTGAGCTGAGTCACAGCAATCAGCTTGCCCTCCTGACCTAAACCTTCACGTGCTGCCTTCAGCATCTAAACACCACCTGCAGCATGGACATTGGTCATATCATCACCGTGTTTTGCGAGTACCTTCATAGAAGACTGGACAGTATTTGGGATGTCGTGCAATTTCAAGTCCAAAAAGACTCTGTGCCCTAAGTCCTTAACATACTTGACAATCTCACTGCCACAGGAATAGTAGAGCTCCATCCCAATCTTGACATAGAGTTTTTCGTCTTCTGGAAACTGCGTCAAGAAAGTCTTGACGGCATCAAAAGACGGAAAATCAAGGGCGATAATCGGACGTTTTTCAATCATGTTTCTCCTCCACACAAAAAAACCTTACCCCAAAGAGGCTAGGTGACAAAAAAACGGGTAGACCATACCCCTGTTATTTCTCGCAGACACCTTCCTAGCCTCTCTGGACTATCTTTAAAGGTTATTCAATATTTCCTGTATTATACCGTTTTTACGGCTATTTGTCAATGACTAGTGAGACTTTGACGCACTTGCTCTCGCAAAGTTTCAAGGCTCTCAATGCCATACCTGTCCATGACTTTTGGCAAGTCACTAATGATATTTGGAAAAGAGTAAGGGTCTGTAAAGTTCGCCGTCCCAACGCCAATAGCAGAAGCCCCAGCAATCAGCATCTAAAGAGCTGCCTCAGCACTATCTACACCACCCATACCGATAATAGGTAGCTTCGTTGACATAGAGACTGGGCGAATAAGCTTGAGCGCTACTGGGAAAATAGCTGGTCCAGTCATACCACCAGTACCGTTTGCGATAATGGGACGTCTCGTTTTCAGGTCAAAGCGCATGCCAACAAGGGTGTTAATCATAGTCAGTCCCGTCGCTCCAGCGTCCTCGGCAGCCTTAGCTACCGTTGTGATGTCAGCGACACTTGGTGTTAGCTTGACATAGACAGGGACACTTGAGTGCTCGACACTTGCCTTAACCACCTCATAAGCCAGTTCTGGCACTTGCCCAATCAAAAGCCCTTGATTGCCGTGGTCAACATTGGGGCAGGAAATGTTAAGCTCGATGGCTTTGACGTTATTTGCCTTGGAGATTTTTTCAGAAACGTAGGCGTACTCTTCCACGGAAAAACCAGCGACGTTAGATATGATGGGAAGCTCTGGAAAATGCCGCTCTAGCCAAGGCAGCTTTTCTGCCAGCACCACTTCCACCCCTGGGTTTTGAAGTCCGATGGCATTGAGCATACCTGATGGGGTCTCTGCGACACGTGGTGTGGGATTGCCAAAGCGAGCCTCACGTGTGGTTGCCTTTATCATGATAGAGCCCAGCTGATTGAGATCATAATATTTGGCGTATTCTTGCCCAAAGCCAAAGCAACCAGAGGCAGGGATGACAGGATTTTTCAAAGCCTATCCTGGAAGATTGACCGCTAAACGATTATCAGTCATAACAACTCCTTACTCTAAGATAATGCTGCCTGTCTCAAAGACAGGTCCGTCCTCACTCACACGTTTTTTGGCAGCGCTCGATTGGTCACGAAGATGTACCACAAAAGAATAGAAAGATCCCATACCACACGCCATACGAGACTCCATGGTAATATAAGCTTGCGGGTGCTTTTCAATCTTACGGTCAACATAATCGAGCATCCCAGGCGCCCCGCAAGCATAGACAGCATCAAAGCTCTGTGTCATCTCATCAATCACCGTAGACACATAGCCCTTGATACCATAGGAGCCAGCATCTGTCGTCTCGATGACATCCGCATAGAGTGCCAACTCTTCCTCTAAAATCACTGCGTCTTTATTTGCAAAGCCTAAGACAGCTGTCACACGAACACCATGCTCATGCAGCTGCTTAGCTAGCTCAACTAGTGGCGGTTCACCGTTTCCCCCACCAACGATTAGGGCAGTAGCATCTGCTTTTAGAAAATCAATACTAAAGCCATTTCCCTGCGGTCCCATACAATCTAGGCTATCGCCAGAAGACAACTGACTAAAAATCTCTGTCCCAGCTACTTCAATGCGGTAAACAAGTGTCGCTTACTTCTTTTCCTTGTCCACTTGAGAGATGGTAATCGGTCTACGCAGAAGTTTACTAGCGTCTGGCACACGAATGTGCAAAAACTGCCCGATTGTCATCTGCTCAACCAAATCAACTCTTAGCACCATCTCATAATTACGTGGGGCTATCTCACTTTGTGAGACGATTGTCATGTTTTCTTTTAGTAGAACTGCCTGCCTCCTTAGCAAAAAACCTCGCCTAAAGAGGAGAGGTACATGAAAACAGCATGAAAGAAACCTTTAAAGACTTTTATTCGTGCGCCTTCTTAGCCTCTCTGGACTATGTTAAAGGGTTTTATTGTTCTTTATTATAGAGTGCTTGTGGCTTGCTGTAAAGACTCCTAGTAGTCAAAGGTAAGGTCTGTGTCGTCATCTGCTGTGGTCAAGGTTTTAGCGACAATAGACGCCACCTCTACCTTGTCATCAAAACCATTTAGCGAGCGGTAAATAGCAATCAATGAGGTGTAAACATCCGACAATACCGCAAAGCCAACATGACCTTTATCCTTGATGATAGCCTGAAAGATCTCCTTACTTTGGCAAATCTCAAAGATATTTTCAATACCAGCTAACCACGTTTCAACAACCTCCAAGGTCTTATCCGTGAGCTTAAAGGAAGACTCATCGTACCAAAAAATGGACTGAATCAAGAGTGTCTGCTTATCCAGGGCGTCAATCGCCTGCAAGATGTCCTTGGTAGCCTCCTTGACCTGCACTGTCGAGTAGCCCGTGCCCTGCAATGAACTTGACTTGTCTAGCCATCTCAGCTCGTCTCGAAAAAGCGTCTCGAAGTGGATACTGACTAATAATTTCTGAATCTTCAACTGATGTTTGTCTTGTTGTTCATTGGACATAGAACTTTTACCTGCTACTTCTATCGATTCTGTGTAATGCTTCAAATATAGCATAATTAACCTAAAAAAGAAACCAATCCTACAATATACCTGAAAATAAAACGCATTTGAGCTAAACTCAAAGCATGCGAATTCAACAGTTACACTACATTATCAAAATCGTCGAAACAGGGAGCATGAACGAAGCTGCTAAACAGCTTTTCATTACACAGCCTAGTCTGTCAAACGCTGTGCGTGATTTGGAGAGTGAGATGGGCATTGATATTTTCAACCGCAATCCAAAAGGTATCACCCTCACTAAGGACGGCGTGGAGTTCTTGTCTTAGGCCAGTCAGGTCGTTGAGCAGACGGCTCTGCTTGAGGAGCGCTACAAGTCTAAGACGACGCACCGTGAGCTTTTTAGAGTCTCCTCCCAGCACTACGCCTTTGTGGTCAATGCCTTTGTCTCGCTTTTAGGTGAGGCGGACATGACCCAGTACGAACTCTTTTTGCGTGGGACCAGAACTTGGGAAATCATTGACGACGTGAAAAATTTTCGCTCTGAGATTGGTGTGCTTTTTCTTCACAGCTACAACCGTGATGTCTTGACCAAGATGTTTGACGACAATCACCTGACTTATACTAGACTCTTTAAGGAGCATCCTCATATCTTTGTCAGCAAAGACAATCCTCTCGACAAGAAAAAGCTGATTCATTTAGAAGACTGGGAAGACTTTCCTTATCTGAGTTATGACCAAGGGATTCACAACTCCTTTTACTTTTCAGAGGAGTTTATGTCCCAGTTTCCGCATAAAAAGTCTATCGTGGTCAGTGTCCGTGCGACACTTTTTAACCTGCTTATCGGTTTAGACGGCTACACCATTGCCACAGGTAGCCTAAACAGTAAACTCAACGGGGACAATATCGTCTATATCCCGCTTGATGTCGAGGATATGATTGACATCGTCTATATCCGCCACGAGAAGGCGAATCTCTCGAAGATGGGAGAAAAATTTATTGACTATCTGCGTGAAGAAGTCCCATTAAACGTTAACTAAAAAGTGCGTCTCCGTCTGGAGTGCACTTTTTTACTGTTCTCTTACCACTTGCTAAATCCAGCTGAAACACCCCAAGCAATCAAAGCACCAAAGAGGGTCGCAATCAAGCGCTCGACGATGTAGTTAAAGCTCTGCCCTTGCCCAACAAAGACAACCAAAAGGAGGGTTAAAACAGCGATTCGAGCGATAAAAGGGGGCAGTTTAACGATTTTGCTAAGCCAAAGAGTAAGACTGATAGCAAGAGCAAGCGCCATAAAGGTTAGGGCTTTTGACGACCAAGCTGTCGCTACCATAGCCACCTAAACACCAAGCGCCCCGCCAATAAAAGTAGAAAGTAGCCGATTGAGCCCAGCCTTGTAAGTCCCTTTTTGCTCCTCCTGCACACATAAAAGCGCTGCAAAAGCTGCTGGCAATACAGATAAGCTAGGTAGCATCCAAGCAAAAAATACCGCTAACAGCACCGACACCTAAACCTTAACATCTAATCGTGTGAATGTAGGCACAACACATCTCCCCCTTTTGACCAAAATTATAACACAATTGCTTAGAGATGTTAAGAGTGTCCGTCTAAAGTATAAGACAAATACCCCTCTCCAGCTGGAGAGGGGTATGGTCTATCACTTAATCGGAAATCAAGGTCTCCAAGCCAACTCTCATCATAGCTGTGAAGGTTGTTTGGCGCTCCTGTGCTGTTGTATCCTCATCTGGATTGACCAAGCTGTCTGAAATGGTCATGATACCTAGCGCTTGCACTTTGTGTTTAGCGGCTAGGTAGTAAAGGGCTGCTGCTTCCATCTCAACGGCTTTTACACCCATCTCAACTAGTTTGACGTTGGTGTCTGCAAAGTCTGAGTAAAAGGCGTCAACAGACAAGACGATTCCTGTATGAACCGTCATACAGAGGTCTTTTGCGATATGGTAAGCCTTGTCAAGCAATGCAAAGTCAGCGATTTGCGGGAAATCATACTAAGGCCATTCGTTTTTAATCATGCTTGAGGTTGTCGCTGCAGCTTGCGCAAGCACCAAATCACGCACATGAACGTCTTTGTTAAGCGAACCTGCTGTTCCCACACGGGTGAGCTTTTTCACCCCATAAGAGGTAATCAACGCTGTGGCATAATTAGAGATAGACGGCATCCCCATCCCTGTCCCCATGACACTGACACGCTCTCCCTTGTAGGTACCTGTATAGCCAAGCATACCACGGACATTGTTTAAGCAGTCAGCATCTTCTGGGAAGTTTTCTGCGATAAACTGGGCACGCAAAGGATCCCCTGGCAATAAAATCTTAGCAGCAATATCACCGACTTTAGCTTCGATATGAATAGACATAAAATAGAACTCCTTAGTTTTCTTTGGTTAAAAATTGGTGTAGTGTAGTGGTCAAAAAGACGCAAAATAAAATGGGAATGAGTAACATCGGGTCTTGTTTGGTAAAGGCGACAGCTAAGCCTGCTGAGGTGAGAGGAGCTTTCATGGTCACCGCCAGAAAACTCGCTGCCCCTGCTAACATCCACAGCTCCGGATGTGCAATCCCTAAAAAAGTGTGAGACACTTCAAAGAGCATTAACCCCAATAAACTGCCCAAGGCAAAAGAGGGCGTCAAGGTGCCTCCGTAAGCTCCCGCTCCAAGACAAAGAAAGACCACAGCTGCCTTGATGTCAAATAGAACGGCAGCTCCTGAAAAGCCAATACCATTAAAAGATTCCTGCACTAGGGCACTTCCATTGCCCAAAATAGAGGGAAAAATGAGCGCAAAACTCCCTGTCACCAGTGTCGCTAAAGGAAGTGTGTACAAAATCGCCCTATCCTTTTTGCGATAATGGTTTGACTTCTGAGTTAGAGAGAGAAAACAGCCAGCCAAGGGCGCAATCAGGATCGCAAGAAGAACCAGCGCTGGCAGATTGCTGCCTGAAAATGACACCTTTGCCACATCATACTTAGCACGGCTAGTGACGATGGGGTTGGATAGAGCCGTTGCTGCATAGGTCGTAAAGAGGACGTTAACACCGCTTCGCAATGTAAAGGTCAAGGCAAAGGTCTCAAAGGCAAAGAAAAAGCTAGACTAAGGCACCTGATAAACAGCCGCCAAACCTGCAGAAGCACCGCACACAATCAGCAAATGCTTGTCCTTTAAGGTCAGCGCAAATTGATGTCCAACACGCCCTGCACTCAGTGCCCCAAACTCACGTGGCGCTACTTCTTTTCCGACAGGACCACCTGCTCCGACTAAGGCAATCTGAACAAAAGTGTGCAGAATATGCTGCCAAAAGCGAGGACGCAGGCTACTTTCTTTGCTACTCGTAGACTGCTCTTTGATAGACACCAGAGAGTGTTTACGCTGCTGGTGATACCAGAAAATAGAAACCTATATCCCCATGACAAAAATAGAAAGAAAGAGTCTAATAGGCGTCGTGTGTGTCACCAAGGTCAGAAAATTTTCCATGGACTTGCCATAAACTAGCCACTCAACGACATTCAAAAGCTCATGCATGAGAATACCACTCAAGCCAGCAAAGAAGCTGGTGAGCAAAACAGCAAGACAGAGGCGAAGAGTGTAGGGCAATTTAGCCACTGGCAGTCAACTCCTCTAGGGACTGCTTGAGTACAGCATTCATCTGGCTATAATCATAAGATAGCAGTTCTTCTTTCCCTTGTACAAACTCCTGTGACGCCGCTTTTTCATCCAGATTTTCCTCTTGAGCGACTTAGCTTGAGACTAGCTCTTTTGAAAACTCCTAGTGGCTCTGCAAAGCATAGTGCTTATCCGCATACTTGATGATTTGACGTGGGCAGCCCTCGCTTGTCGCAAGCACCTGCGCCTTAGCCGTCAAGCCTGGCATGTCCCCATGCCAATGCCCAGTTGTCATGGTTTCTGGTAAGGCTCGTAGGCACTTATCCTCAAAGACTTCTTTTGTCAGTTGTATCGGAAAATTGCCGATTTCTTGCTGAGGGCTTTTTTCGGTCTTAGCCCCATAGGCTTCGCCCAAAAGCTGCGCTCCAAGACAGACACCGACAACCCATTTATCCTGTGCTATACAATCTGAAATCACGCGGGTTTCTGCGTGCGCATCAAAGTAAGGGCAGTCTGCTAGTGTGGTGCTAGGGCTTTGCGGTCCTCCCATGTCAATCAGCATAGCAAAGTCAGCGCTAGAGCTTGACAACTGCTCGACTAGGTAAAGCCTCGTTGCGCGCACTTGATGTTTGGCTTCCCTCGCCCAGTCCATGTAAGCACCCGGCGCTTCAAAATCCTCATGAATAATAAAGTGAATATTCATGAAAAGACTCTTACAATTCTGCTAAGATGGCTTTGACTAAGGTCTTGAAGTCTTCTTTGATACGCTCTGTCACAGCCACAACTTCCTCATGGTTAAGCTCGCTTTGGAAGCCTGCAGCGTGATTAGTGATGGCTGAGATACCTAGCACCTTGGGACCTGAATGCGCTGCTACGTTAACCTCTGGTACAGTTGACATACCTACAGAGTCAGCTCCAAGAGTCTTAAAGGCACGGGTTTCTGCGGGCGTCTCGTAGCATGGTCCTGTCACGCCGATATAGACACCCTCGTCCAGCTTAACACCTAATTTATCAGCAACGGCTAAGGCTGTTTTTCTATAATCTGCTGTGTAGGCATTGGACATATCTGGGAAGCGTGGACCAAAGTCGTCTAAGTTTTCGCCAATGAGTGGGTTTTGACCAGTCATATTGATATGGTCTGAAATCGCCATGAGTGTCCCTGGTCCAAAGCCGATACCGCCTGCTGCATTGGTTACAAGCACACACTCGCAAACTAGTGCTTTCATGACACGCACAGGGAAGGTCACGACTTCAAGTGGATTGCCCTCATAAAAGTGGAAACGCCCTTGAAGTGCTAGCACTTTACGTCCAGCAAGGTCACCGTAGACCAGCTTTCCAGCATGTCCAACAACAGTTGAGCGTCCCCAGTTTGGGATGTCGATATAGTCTAGCACGACAGCATTTTCCACTTCTTCGGCGAGCTCAACTAGACCTGAGCCTAAAATAAGCCCAAACTCAGGTGCTGTCATGCCTTTTTGGCGCAAGAAGTCACAGGTTTCATTGATTTTTTCTACTAATGTCATTGCTTTCCTCATTGTTGACTTGATAATTCAGCTCGACAAACTGTCCATGGCGGCGACTATCACGTAATTTTAGTGTCTGTTCTTTTCGTATATTTTGTTAAAGAGAGATACCCTTACCTAGGATAATAGGGGCAAAGGTGAGGGGGAGTCTGTCTACTAGTCCGCTTTTTAAGAGACTAGACACCAGTCAGCCACCTCCACACAGCCATATGTCACCACCAGGCTGCGCTTTTAAGCACCTGACAATATCCTCGGGATTTTCCGTGATGTCCGTGGCATAAGGAGTCTCAAGGGGTCTTTTCGTAAAGACATAGTTTGTCTTGTCGGGATAAGGGTAGTAAGCCATCTGCTGGTTAATCCAGTCATAGGTCTTACGCCCCATGAGCTCTGTGTCAATGCCAGCGTAAAAGTCGCCTTAGCCTTTGTCGCCCTCACCCTCAACTGCCCCTAGCCTATCCACACGCTCATCTAGCGTTGCGATGTAGCCGTCCAAACTAAGCCCTAGGTAAGCGATGAGTTTTCTGCTTTGCATGCTTTATACCTATTTATCTAAGAAAGATTCTCCAATCATGGCTTTTTCAACGCCAAAGTTTTCAGCAATGGTCGCTGAGATATCCGCATAGTGTCCTACTGGCAGTTCACCGCTTCCTTTGATAGCTTTGCTGTAAGCAAGGAGTGGCACGTATTCACGTGTGTGGTCTGTTCCAGCATAAGTTGGGTCATTACCATGGTCAGCTGTGATTAAGAGCAGATCCTTGTCACCTAGATTATCGATAATTTCTGGCAAGCGCTTAGCAAAGTCATGCAAGCAATCACGTTAGCCTTGCGGGTCACGACGATGTCCGTAAAGCGCATCAAAGTCGACTAAGTTGGTAAAGGAGAAACCACGCTTAAATTCAGCAAGGTTGAGGGTTTTAATCAAAGTATCCACGCCGTGCATATTTGACTTGTTGTGCCCCATGTCATGGTTGATACCAGCTCCGTTTAAGATATCGTTAATCTTTCCGACTGCATAAGTGTCGATTCCTGCTTCATTGAGCTTATCGAGAACTGTTGGTGCAAATGGAGACACCGCATAGTCATGACGATTAGCTGTACGTGTGAAATTGCCAGGCTCTCCCACATAAGGGCGAGCAATGTTACGTCCTAGAAGAGCAGGACGCTCAAGTGTGATAGAGAGTGCGTACTCACAGATACGGTAAAGCTCGTCTAGCGGGATAATATCCTCATGCGCTGCAATTTGAAGGACTGGGTCAGCAGAGGTGTAGATAATCAACGCACCAGTTTCCATCTGACGGGGACCACAGTCCTCGTTAACAGCAGTTCCTGAGTAAGGCTTGTTGGCTTCACGGGTGACCTTGCGTCCAGAAAATGCCTCGATTTTAGTGATGATGTCTTCTGGAAAACCATTCCTAAACGTATCAAACGGCTCTGTGATGTTGAGCCCCATGATTTCCCAGTGACCAGTCATGGTGTCTTTACCAAGAGATACTTCTTCTGGCTTAGTCGCATAGCCTGTTGGCTGGTCATTTTGTGGTACTGTTTGAAGGGCTTGAAGGCGTGGGATGTTGACTAGACCTATCTCAGCCATGTGTGGCACATCCAGTCCAACTGCTTTTGAGATATGTCCTAATGTATCAGAGGCACCATCAGGAACACCAGCGTTGGCAAAGTTTTTGGCATCAGGGCTGGCTCCAATCCCTACAGAGTCTAATACAACAAGATGAATACGTTCAAACGTTGACATAATTGTCTCCTTTTTATGCTTCTAAAACTGTGACGCCGTCTTTCCCAGCGACAATCACTTTATTGACCATTCCGTTTAATAAACCGTGCTCAACAACACCAACTGTTGTGTCCAGCATGCTGGCAAAAGCTATAGGATTATCGATTTTGACTAGGTCAAGGTCAATGTTGAAATTGCCCATATCTGTCACAAAGCGCTGACCGTCCTGCTTACGTAAGGCTGGCTTGTAGCCTTTTTCAGCAAAGACACGCCAAAGTCGCTCTGCACCGTACTGAACCACCTCAACAGGCAACTTGAAAGCGCCAAGGTGTTTGACAACCTTGCTCTCATCCACTACCCAGATGTATTCTTTGGTCGGTGTGGCAACGATTTTTTCCATAAGAAGAGCGCCACCGCCCCCTTTGATACCATTGAACTCTGGATCCACCTCATCAGCGCCATCCACCGTCACGTAGATTCTGTCAATCTCATCTACTGATTTTAGCGGAATACCAAGACTCTCTGCCTGCGCTGTTGTGCGGTTAGAGGTTGTGACACCAACCTCTTTGAGCCCTTCTTCTTGAACACGACGTCCGATTTCCTCAACGTAATAATAAGCGGTTGAGCCTGTGACTAGACCTACTGTCATACCATCTTTGACATACTGCGCTGCTGTGACACCAGCAATTTTTTTAAGTTCTTCCATAGCTACTCCTATACTCTAATCATTAACTGCGCTTTGACGATTCATCCAAAGCCTCTAATGATTCTATTATACCATTTTTTAGCCCGTCTGACAGCATTTTCATGCTAGTATTTACAGCTACAAAGCAGGCAAAGCCTGCCTGAAAAGATATCCTATAAAACTAGTTTTCTTGATAGAGTTTATTGACAGCTGCTATATCCACTTGCTGGATACCATAGTAAGAACCTGACGACTGCATGACAGAGTCTTCGTTGTCATCATGAGATAGACCGATGGCGTGCCCCAGCTCATGCTCAGCTGTATTGACAATGCGCTCATAGGTGTAGCCAAAATCATTGTCTAAAAGATAATAGCGATTGAGTTTTACGTCAACATGCGTGATATGGTTGGTCACGCTTTTGGTTTTAAGCTCTGCGAGTCCTGCTGCTTGACTGCTGCTGTCTGACTCATCGGTCAAGATGATTTGAGCGTCACTTTTATTCGTCACTTGTGTGAAGGTGAAGATTCCTGTGGCATTCCTATTTGCTAGAGCTTCTTGGTAAGCTGCCACTAAGGGGGCGTCAGTTGAGGCGATGTAAACTGTCGCTTTTGGATGCGTCCAGCGTGCACCGTCATAAGTCACAAAATCATCTGTTGAGAGATGAGAGAGAGTTTGTTTGAGTTCAGATGCTGACGTTGAACTAAAAAAATTGGATACAGTCTCTCTTATCTGAAAGATGGATTGGGCAAGAGCAGAATTACTATGTTCGGCGTAAAAATTGTTTGCAAATAGAATCACACAAAGAACAATAGCTGTCTTGACAATTCCCCAAAACAAGCGCCAAACAAGCCGTACAATAGCTCGTGGAGTGGCAAATAACATTCTAAAAATGGATGTCATACAAAATCTCACAATCTATTTTCATAAAATCTTGACCCTCATTATAACAAACTTTTGTGACAAGACAATAGCAAAACATTACAAATCACACGACAAAGAGAGACATTTATGTCTTTTTTAAGAAAAGAGTTCTTCTTTTTTATAGTCAATCGGTAGCCACTCAAAGAGTTTTTCCTATTGCTTGTTCCTATAATACCACTCGTGCTTGCCGTGGTCTTTGTGGTACTCAATGTCTAAGCCAAGCTCTGTAAAGCCTTTGACCGCTCTTTCATTGAGCTCAAAAAGGAAGTCCTCATACCCACACAAAGAGTAATACTTAGTTTTCTTATCAGAAGATTCCGCCATAGTGGACAAGCTATGCTGTTCAAAGTTTTCAGGAGTCAGCTCTCCAAAGTTTCCTTCCCAGTAGGCTGGTGTAGTATTGGTATCATTGAGCGCTACAGCCAGCATGTCGTAAGAATAGCCTAAAGCACCAGAAAAAGAAGCGGCATGAGAGAAACGTTTGGTTTTCATGGCAATCTTGTAAGCGCCGTAGCCACCCATAGAAAGCCCTGCAATAAAGGTTTTCTCACGCTTTGTGGTCATGTTTGGGAAAAAGCGCTGCAAAACTTGTGGCAACTCAAGCGCAATCGCATCGTAGTAAGCCATTTGATACTTGGTATTGGTATACAAAGAGAGGTCTGTCGAGGGCATAACCACAATCAGATTGGTATGACGCAAAAGTCGCTCGATGCCTGTTCGTTTTTGCCATGAGTTTTCATTGCCACCCATACCGTGGAGCAGATACAAGACAGGAATGTCTGTAGCATCCACCTCTGACTCGTCAATCTCAAAACCATCTGGGTAGATGACATTGACCCAACGCTCCATTGCCAGTGCCCTTGTATGGTATTCAATCTTTAAAAATGCCATAATCTTACCTCCTTAACGCACTTCCATAACAACAGGGAGAATAGCTGGACGACGTTTGGTTTGCTCAAAGAGGAACTTGCTGATATCGTCACGCACCGCACTCTTTAGCTCACCCCAGTCAAAGGTGTCCTGCGCCAAGTAATTTTCAACGCTGGCATTGACCAACTCAGCGCCTTCACGTAAAATGTCACGACTCTTTTTAACGTAGACAAAACCACGTGTGTGGTCTTTAGCTTTAGAGACGATTTTCTTTTCTTTTTTATTGACCGTGATGGCAACGTTAAAGATACCGTCCTCTGAGAGCACCTTGCGGTCACGCAAAACGATGTTACCTACGTCACCGATGGAATTTCCTTCAATCATCACATCACTAGCAGCAATACCGCCCTCATGGACAAAGCCGTCCTCATGAAGCACCATGACGTCTCCACGTTTGACGATATAGATGTTTTCTGGAAACATGCCCACTTCCTGAGCCAGACTAGCATGAGCAGCCAAGTCACGTTACTCCCCTTGGATAGGGAAGAGATATTGTGGTTTTAGAAGGTTAAGCATGAGCTGGAGGTCACGTCCGTTGGCATGACCAGTCACACGCAAGTCTTGCGTGATGTCTTTGACTGTCCCGCCTGCCCTGTAAATCACGTTTTCCGTACGTGCAACCAGCGCTTCTTGAGCTATACTGGGCGTTGTGACGATAAAGACAAGGTCGCCCTCTTTAATCTCAACATAGCGGGGGCGTCCAATCGCCATCTTTTGAAGCCCGTGAATTGGCTCACCCATACGCCCTGTCTCAAGAATAACCAGCTCATTGTCTGCAAAGCGGCTCATGTCCTTTGGTTTGATGAAGAGTTGGCTGTCCTCCAGACGGATTTTTTTCATGCGGGTGGCTGTGCGGACGATATTTTCTGCGTCAAACCCAGTCAAGACCACCTTACGTCCGTACTCTGCTGCTGCGTCAAACACTTGTTGGATTCGCACCAAGTTGCTGGCTACTGCTGCTACAATGACACGTCCTTCAGCGCTTCCGATGTCATTAGCAATCTCATCGCCCACCTCAAACGCACTCGCAGTCTGCTCGGTGCTGCTAGCATTTGCCGAGTCTGAAAGAAGAGCCAAGACCCCTTCTCGTCCTATCTCAGCTAGACGTCCAAGGTCTGTTTGGTAATATTTTCTGGCTGCTTGGTCACACTTGAAATCACCTGTGTAGACGATGTTGCCCTCTTTTGTTCCCACGACAATCCCCATACTTTCTGGGATAGAGTGTGTGGTCTTAAAGAATGTAATCACAGCGTCTTGAAACTCAATCTCGGTTTCTCTGTCAATCACGTGGAAATTATTGAATTTTTTAACAGAGCTATTGTTTTTAACAAATAGCTTTGCCAATTCTATAGTCAAAGGCGAGCCAAACACAGGTGCACGCACTTCTGAGATGATGTAAGGCAAAGCCCCGATAGCGTCGGCATGCCCATGGGTCACAAAGTTTCCTTGCACACGCCTTTTGTTCTCAATCAGATACTCCTAGTTTGGGATGTCCACATCCACACCGAGCTGTTCATTTTCTGGATATTTCAGCCCAGCGTCCAGCACAAAAATTGAGTCGTTGACTTCTACGATGTATAAGTTTTTACCATTTTCTCGAACACCTCCCAGTGCCATGATTTTGATATCTTCCTTTTGTTTTTACTCCTTAATTGTTTTCATTTACATACGGTCCTTGCTCTTAGCAAGTCAATTTATAGCTCTTTCATTATACCATAATTTCATCAAACTTTCTCTTAAGGGCTGTAAAGCGCTACAAAGTCTAGTTTTCACTAGTCTTTTCATAATATTAGTCCAACAACTGATAATAGTCTGTGATGGTAATTTCTTGTTTTTGTGCTTGATTTAGGTCAGAGACGATTTTGCCGTCTTTCATGACTAGGACACGTTTGCCGTACTTGAGAGAGTCCTCCTTGTGGTGGGTAATCATGAGCGCTGTCAGCTTATCCCCAGTCACAAACTCATCGGTCAAGTTCTTCAATGATACGCTCGTTTTAGGGTCACGCGCTGCCGTGTGCTCATCACGTAGCAAGAGCTCAGGGCGCTGCAAGGTTGCCATCCAAAGTCTAAGCGCCTGACGTTGACCACCAGATAAAAGCCCTGTCGGCGTCTATAAGTGCTTTTCTAAGCCATTTCCTGTTTTTTGCACTAATTGCTCAAACTCTTCTTGGTAGTGATGGATTCGACGTGGCACAAAACCACGTTTTTGCCCTCGGAATTTGGCAATAAGGAGATTTTCAGCGACGGTCATTCGTGGCGCTGTTCCCATCTTGGGATCTTGAAAGACACGTGCAAGATAGTTAGCTCGCTTTTGCGCAGGCAGGTGCGTCACGTCCTCGCCGAGAATGGAAATGCTGCCACCTGTTAGCATGAGTGTGCCTGCAATAACATTGAACACGGTTGATTTCCCAGCACCATTTCCCCCTAAGATGGTAATGTAATCGTGCTCATAAATGGTTAGATTGACATGGTCACGTATGGTCTTGACCTCATCAAAGCCGTTATTGACTTGGACAGTTGCATCTTTTAACTCGACAATTGTTTTCATCTTGACCACCTCATCCCTTTAAAAATCTTCTGCTTGAGTACTGGCACCATGAGGCAAATAGCAAGCACAATGGCGCTGAACAACTTGAGGTAATTGGTATTAAAGACTAGGGCGATAACTGCTGTGATTAAAAATTGATACAAGATAGAGCCAATCACAATAGCAATCACGCGCTCAAGAAGAGTCAGGCTAGTCGAGTAGAGCACCTCACCAATGATAATGCTAGCAAGCCCGATAACAATAACACCAATCCCTTTAGAAACGTCCGCATAGCCGTCTTGCTGGCTGACAAGAGCGCCTGATAGCGCAATCAAGCCGTTTGAGACGACAAGTCCCATGTCCTCCTTGCGGTCGGTGTTGATACCACAACTCTTTGCCATCTCTGGATTATCTCCTGTTGCGATGTAAGCTTGCCCAAAGAGTGTGTAGAGAAAATACAGCACACAACTAATAACCAGCACAACCGCAATCAAACCAAGCACCAATAAATTGACATCGTCGCTAAATGGCAGATAGTCTTGCAGTGTCTTGTGGTCAGACAGCCCCAAGTTTGCTCGTCCCATAACCATGAGCATGACTGAGTTACAAGAGGTCATGACTAGAATCCCAGCCAGAAGAGTTGGAATCTTGCCCTTTGTATAGAAGAGTCCTGTGACCAGACCAGCCAGCATGCCTGCAATCATACCCGCTTGCGTTGCCAATAAAGGATTGACGTTACTGTTTGTAAGAGTCACTGTAACCGCTCCTCCTAGCGGAAAAGAACCTTCTGTTGTCATATCTGGAAAATTCAAAATCCTAAAGGTCAGATAATTCCCTAACCCCAATACTCCCCAGAGCAAGCCCTGTGATACAGATGAAATAATCATAATCTTCTCTTTTCCTATCCTTATTCTTTAACCGCAATATCTGCTCTTTTGAGCAGCTCATCAGAGATGGTAATATCTAGCAACTTAGCTGCCTTCAAGTTCTGCGTTGCTGTCCCTGTGTCAACAACCTTGACAGGAACATCTGCCACCTTTTGTCCTGCTAATAGCTTAACCGCCACTTTTGCTGTCTCTGTCCCAAGACCGTACTGACTTTGTGCGATAGAGCCGATACTGCCCTGCTTCACCATAGTATCAACACTTGAGTAGACTGGGATTTTAGCACTATTTGCCTCATTGACAACGGTCGTGAAGGCGCTTGCGATGGTATTGTCTTGTGGGACAAAGACCGCATCAACTTGCCCAGTCATGACAGACATGGTGGTTTTAATTTCATTGGTTGTCGGTACTGCGTATTCTTTGACGCTTAAGCCTGCCTTTTGAGCGTATTTTTTAAACTGTGCGACTTGTGAGACAGAGTTGTCCTCGCTACTAGCGTAGAGCACACCGATAGTTTTGGCAGATGGTGTCACCTCTTGGATGAGCTCCACTGTTTGCTTGATAGGGACTTGGTTAGAGACACCTGTCACATTGCCCTCTGGTTTTTTGAGGTTTTTGACTAGCTTTGCGCCAACTGGGTCTGAGATAGCTCCCATGACAACTGGGATGTCCTTGGTCGCTGACGCTAAACCTTGGGCTGCTGGTGTCGCAATACCAATGACCTCGTCATTTTTAGCAGCGACCAACTGCCTGCTCATGGTTTGAATCTTACTTTGGTCGCCTTCGGCCTTGAGCACGGTCAATTTGATATTAGCACCAGAATAACCAGCGTCTTTCAAGCCGTCTACAATCCCACGCTCAATCTCATCCAGCGCATCATGAGTCACATACTGCAAGATACCGACCTTGACGACCTTATTTTTACTGCCTGCTTGGTTACTTGTTGCGTCATAGATGAGCGAGCCACAAACTAAGACCACTAAACCGATTAACGTTGCGATTAACGCTTTATTTTTCATCTTTTGCCTCCTAATAACTACTATTTCTTCATCGTAAACTTCAAAAAACAAAAAGCGCCTGATAGACCACTACCTTGCGCTATACTGATAATAAGACTAGCGCATAGATACGTTTTTGAAGTTCACAAATGGCGTATCTATGCTTACCATAAATACAACCTCATCTACGCCAGCTTTGCCATGCTTTTAAGATTGTTCTTGTCATGCTAGTCTCCTTTTCTAAACTGAAATATACTATACTCTTAATTATACACTATATTCTGAAAATTTCAAGCGTTTTTTTAAGCTAATCTTTAGATTGTCCTATGTTATAATAGAATACAATTAAGTTTAGAGGGAGGAAACAGAAAAACAGCGTTTTTTCTGTAATCATTATGTCTTTTGATGGCTTTTTCCTACATTATTTAACAAATGAACTAAAAGAGCAAATCCTTTATGGGCGTATCCACAAGGTCAATCAACCTTTTGAGCGTGAGATGGTACTAACCATTCGCAACAACCGCCAAAATTATCAACTGCTCCTATCTGCTCTCCCTGTCTTTGGGCGTGTCCAAGTCACTAAAAACGACTTTCAAAATCCACAGCAGCCCAATACTTTTACCATGATTATGCGCAAGTATCCGCAAGGGGCGGTCCTTGAGGATATTAGGCAAATCGAAAACGACCGTATCCTAGAGATGCCAGTCTCCAATAAAAATGTAATCGGCGACGACATCCAAGTGACGCTCATCGTTGAAATCATGGGCAAGCACAGCAACATCCTCTTAGTGGATAAAAACGAAGGCAAGATTATCGAGTCTATCAAGCACGTTGGCTTTTCGCAAAACAGCTACCGCACCATTTTACATGGAGCAAGCTATATCGAACCACCTAAGACCGACGCTAAAAATCCCTTTGACATCTCGGATGAAGACTTGTTTGAGATATTAAAAACGCAAGAGCTGACGCCAAAAAACCTGCAGATGTCCTTTCAAGGTTTGGGTCGTGATACAGCAAGTGAGCTTGCAAAGCTCTTGACGGTTTCAGAGCAGCAGACCCTAAAAGCCTTTCGCACTTTCTTTGAAAAATCCGTAGAGACTAGTCTGACTACACAGTCTTTTTCTGCTGTGCATTTTTCAGATAGCGTTCAGAGCTTTGATAGTCTGGGTGAGTTATTAGATTATTATTACACAGACACGGCAGAGAGTGACCGTATCAGCCAGCAGGCAAGCGACCTTATTCACCGTGTCCAGACAGAGCTTGACAAGAACATCAAAAAACTAGCTAAGCAGGAAAAGGAACTTAAAGCCACTGCTTCTGCTGAGGAATTCCGCCAAAAAGGCGAATTGCTGACAACTTATCTCTCTATGGTGCCAAACGATAAGGATAGTGTCGAGCTGGACAATTACTACACCAACCAATAAATCACGATTGCTCTTGATAAATCGCTGTCGCCTAGCCAAAATGCGCAGCGCTACTTTAAAAATTACCAATAATTAAAAGAAGCGGTGAAGCACCTGACTACTATTATCGAAGAAACCAAGCATACCATCAGCTATCTGGAGAGTGTCGAGACTGCACTTAGCCTAGCGTCGCTTGCTACCATTGCTGATATTCGAGATGCGCTGGTTCAGACAGGCTTTATCAAGCGCCGCAGACACGATAAGCGACAAGTGCGCCAAAAGCCTGAGCAATATTTGGCAACAGACGGCAAGACCATTCTTCTTGTAGGGCGTAATAACCTGCAAAATGTTGAATTGACCTTTAAAATGGCAAAAAAAGGCGAACTCTGGTTTCTCGACAAAGACATCCCAGGAAGTCACGTCCTTATCCGTGACTTTCTCAATCCTAGCGACCAAGTCAAAACAGACGCTGCCGAGCTGGCTGCCTACTACTCAAAAGATCGCCTGTCAAATCTCGTGCTGGTAGATATGATTGAAGACAAGCGCCTCAACAAGCCAACAGGCGCTAAACCGGGATTTGTCACCTACACCGGTCCAAAGTCCCTGCGGGTTACACCCGACACAGACAAAATCGAGAGTATGCGTATACAAAAATAAGACTGGAAAATCCAGTCTTATTTTTTATTCACTCTTATCTTTAGCATCCTTTAGCTCGTCCATGTTGAACTTGGCAACGTGATACTTGCGGTCTTGGACAGGAAAGCGCTGGTCACGCTGGTCTACAGCTCCCACCTCAACGTTACCTTCTGAGATGACACAGTCCATCACATGCCCACCAAACGTGTGGTCAGCTGAGATAAAGTGCTGGTGATAGCCCGCCACACGCACTCCATGAAACATCTCGGGCGTCCAAATGCCGACAATCGTTCCAGAGACATTGTCCTGCGTGTACTCTGGCTGATGTGTCGCTACCTCTGCCAACTTACGATCAGAGGTAGACTTTGGAATCATGCGCACATGCATGCGTGCAAAATGCCCTGTGATTTTGATGGAGCGAAAGAGATTGACCCCGTCTTAGTAGGACTCAATGCGCTTTTCCTACTCTTTGTCAGACATCTCAAAGAGTTGTTTGAAAATCACCTCAGCCTCATGAGGAACAACAGCGGCGTAGGGAACCTTGACATCCTCAGATACTTCAACGACCTCTACACGACCATCTGAGACTTTTGCCTGATAAGCCTTGCCATCTAGCACAATCAACTCACCGTCAATAGAATCCAGTGTCCCAATCCCCAAATCACCGTGCTCTAGCAACTCACCGATGGTAAAAGTCCCACCGTAAAGCCCTGCCATCACAGCACTGTGCGTATTGTATTGAAAAAGTTTAATCGCTTCTGACATAATTTCCTCTTTTAGTAAAATTCATCTGGTAAAATGGTTTCTCCCAAGCTAATATTGTCTTTGTAATCAATCGGCTCGTCAATCAAAACTGGACCATTCTGCGCTTCAGTCAGCGCTTCTTGTAAAAGATGTTCAAAGCTTTCTTTGCTGTTAGCTCTGAAACCTTTGGCACCACAACTTTCTGCGTATTTGACTAAGTCAACTGGTCCTAAGTCAACGCCTGATGAGCGGCCATACTTCATCTCTTCTTGGAACTCGACCATATTGTACTTGCCATCGTTCCAGATGATGTGTACAATAGGTAGTTTCAAGCGCACAGCCGTCTAAGGCTCTTGCCCTGAAAAGAGAAAGCCACCGTCCCCAGAGATGGATACAATTGTCTCCTTTGGACGAACACGCGCTGCGGCAATTGCCCACGGCAAAGCCACACCTAGTGTTTGCATACCGTTTGAAAAGAGCAGGTGACGAGCTTCGTAGGACTTGAAATAGCGTGCCATCCAGATGTAGTGACTACCTACATCCACAGTCACTGTCATCTCATCGGTGACATGCGCCTGCAAGCTATCAATGACATCAAGCGGGTGCACCAAGCCGTCCTTAGTTGCATTGCGGTCCAACTTGACATCCTCGACCACATTTTCACGCAGACCTCTAAGGTAATTGCGAGAACCTTGATTGAGCTCATATCCCTTGATAGCTGGCAATAATAAATCCAAGGTATCCGCTTTAGCACCAATCAGCTCACGCTCTGGCTGGAAATACGTATCAATCTCCGCCTTAGCCTCGTCAATAACAATAATACGAGCAGAAATCTCCGCATTCCAGTTGCGTGCCTCGTACGCAATCGGGTCGTAACCAATAGCGATAACACGGTCAGCTCGTTTTAGCAGCATGTCTCCAGGCTGATTGCGAAAGAGACCTACACGACCTAAGAAGGTATCCTCCTCCAAATCACGAGACACGTTACCAGCGCCTTGGACGGTCTCAACGACAGGCAATTTCACCGCTTCTAACAAACGGCGAATAGCTGCGGTTACTCTCTCTGTTGTCGCACCATTTCCTAGAAGAAAAACTGGTAAAACAGCATTGCGGGTGGCTTGCGCTAGGTAGTTGATGTCAGCTACCGATGCCGAACCAAGCTTAGGATCTGTCAGTGGCTTAATCGCCTTGACAGAAACAGTGCTATCTGTCACATCCTGTGGAATGGAGAGGAAGCTAGCACCCGGTTTTCCAGATTTTGCTTGACGGTAAGCGTTGGCAATGGTCTCTGACTAAGTGTTGGGATCGTGAACCTCTGCCGCATACTTGGTGCTGGGCTCTAACATAGCGACATTGTTCATAGACTGATGAGCTCGCTTATGCAAATCCCCACGCTTGACCTGACCGCTGATAGCAAGGATAGGGTCGCCCTCATCTGTCGCTGTCACAAGCCCTGTCGCAAGGTTTGACACCCCTGGTCCACTCGTTGTATTCACAACTCCTGGCTCACCTGTGATAAGCCCAATCCCCTGCGCCATAAAGGCTGCATTTTGCTCGTGACGTGACACGATAAGCTCTGGTCCTTTATCCTCTAAAGTGTCAAAGACACGGTCAATCTTTGCCCATGGAATACCTAAGACATACTCAACATTATGATTGATGAGACTATCAACAATTAAATCCGCACCATACTGTTTTTTAGCTTCTGTCATACCATACTTCTCCTTACTTGATAAGCGCTAAAAATCATCTTTGCTAGATAATTTCTCCAACTTATCTTCATTATAACATAGAATATAGCTAAGTTTATCAAAAAAGTTTGTGAATTTTTTACCTAATCAAGACAGAGATTTTCCAAGAAATCAGCCATAGCCATGTCATCAGGAACGAATGTGAGATAGTGCTCTGCCATTTTCTGCGCCTGCCTGCGGTAGCCATACTCATAGAAGAGATAGGCATAGTCCTGCAGAAACTCTGGATTGTCATACAAGTCAGCCTCCAAATCATGGTAAGCCTCGTAGGCTTTGTCCTCATCCTCTAGCTGGCGATAAGCCTTTGCTATATTCCATTTGGTCACGTCATTATCAATGGCTTCATCATCCAGCGCTACCACGTCCTCGTAGCGCTATTCCTCAAGATAGAGATTGCTCAATCGCATAAGGACTTCCTCAGTGTCGTCTGACTCCTGCTTGGCCTCTAGCAAATAGCTCTCTGCTGAGCGGCTATCGTGCTGCTCGTAGGACAGTTGTGATGCTAAGAGCAAGAGGTTGCTATCAAAACTATTCTTAGACAGCCCTTGCTGCACGACACGTAGCGCCTCGCTGCCTTGATTTTACTTTTGCAAAGAAAGCGCATAGACATACTCATATCCGTAAAAGTCAGGGTTCATGGTCTAAGGCTGCTTAAAGTAGAGATTGGCTTTTTGATATTCCGCCATATCATAGAGAATTACAGCCAACTCAAAGACTGTCTGGTCAGCATACTCTTTCTCAATAGCCTTCTCTATGAACTCAACGGCAGCTTCCAACTTTCCAAGTGCTGCGTAAGCATGTCCGATACGCTGATAAGTCGAGACACCCGTCTACTCTAAAATCTCACGGTTGTCCAGTTGTGCGTAGTAATCAATCGCTTCCTTAAAATGCCCACGGTCTAAATCAAGCTCCGCTAAGACAAAAAGCACAAGCGGGTCTGGACTGATGTCTGCTGCTAGGAGCAGTTTTTCACGAGCCTCATCTGTAAGCCCCGCCATATCATAAAGATCAGCCATGACAAGAAGTGCTGACACATAGTCTGGACTGGTCTCATCGATAGCGTCAAGGTACAAAAAGGCTTCTGTCAGGTCATCATCCTCTGCCGCTTTCTGCGCTAAGTTGACATTGACCTCTGGGAAACGTTCTCGAAGTTTGAGGTAAATTTGCTTTGCTTGTGGTAAACAACCGATACTCTCTAGGTAAGCTCCACGGTCTAACAACATCTCATCGTCATCTTCTTTGAGCGCTAGCTCAAAATATTTGTTGGCATGTGTTAAGTCTTGATTGCTGAGTACTGCAATCATTTTTTCACTATTTTGCATGAGTGCTATCACTTCCTTCCTCAATTTGATGTTCTTCCTCATACAAACCACTGATACTCTTGTACCAGTCAAATAATTCTTTGACAATAACTTTGACAGAAGCGTAGACAGGTATGCCCAAAAAGACACCCCAAATGCCAAACATAGAGCCTGCCGTCATTAAAATCAACATGGTAGTGATTGGATGGATATTGAGCTTAGTTCCCAAAACAAGCGGTGACACAAAACGCCCCTCGATGGTCTGCTCAATGACACAGACAATGGCAACCTTAACCACCATGATAGGACCTGCAACGATAGCAAGGATAAAGACAGGAACCTGTGCTAGAATACTCCCCAGATAAGGCACCATATTTAAGATACCTGCAATATTCCCTAAGGTCACTCCGTAGCGAAGACCGACGATACTATACATGACACCAAACATGATACCTACGACAATGGCAACCATGACTTGCCCTTGCACATAGCCAGCTAGTTGTGTATTGACATCACTTAGGATACGTGAAATGGAGGTACGTATACGTGTTGGTAAGACTTTTAAATTACCACCTTTCATGGTATGTCCATCTCGTAGCAAATAAAAGAGAATAAAAGGCGCAATGTTGACTGCTACCGTCACTCTAGCAAAGGTGCTAGCAAAATTGCTAGCCCAAGACAGCGCATTTTTAGAAATGCTTTCAGCATAATCCACTGCCTTAGTGCTGATATTGCTAAGAGTGTCTTGCAGTTGTCCTTGATAATTCTTCAGGAACGGGTGGTCTAAAAACTGATTGCTTTCTTTGTTGACCGTCTGGATATAAGCAGGCAAATCATCACTGAAGGTCGTTAGCTGTCGAGTAATCATAGGAATAACATTGGCACCAGCCCAGACAAGAAGCGCTGCTATGCCAGCAAAGACTAGGAAAATAGCGAGCGTCAGCCCAACCCCTTTTTTCTAAGGCCAATCAACTAACGACTTTAAGAGATAATAAAGAAGAGCTGAGATGACAAGCGGCAGCATGATAATGCTGACACAGTCCAAAACAGGCGCAACGTGCAGAGATAACTTGACCAAGACCAAGCCTGTCAAACCCACTAAAAGAGTGATGAGTACAGCCGTAACGGCTTGATTGTTCAAAATCCACTTAAACAACCACGTATCAGAAAAGAGTTTATCTGAATGTTGCTTCATTGACAAATCTCCTTAGTTTGTTTTTCTATCATAAAAGGTAACATCTTTTTCGATGAGCTTTTGCTGGCTATCATAGCGAAACTTCGCTGAGAAAAAGGGAACATCCTCCAAAATCCACTTAAAAATCTCATATTCCCCCGCCCAAGTCGGCATGGTAAGCACCTTGTCATAGGGTATCCAAGCTAGCGTCCCCGCACGAGACTCCTCATCAGAGATAAGCTCTCCCTCAAAACCAGTCACTTTAAAGACATAAGTGTACCAATCTTGCCCAGGCGTGATATCTGGAAAAGTGATATTCCCCTTGAAATCCATCTCCGTTACCGTCAAGTGCGTCTCCTCAAGAATTTCTCGACGAGCGCACTCATAAGGCGTCTCCCCTGCTTCTAGCTTTCCGCCAACTGATATCCACTTTCCCTCATGAACATCATTAGGCTTTTTATTACGGTGAAGCAATAACAATTCCTTACCATTATCAATATAACAAATCGTCGCTAATTTCGTCATCTTTCTTTCCTTTTAATGCATTGTCCTCTTCATTATAACAAAATTTTCCCCCAAGCTCGAAGAAAAGATATGTTCTTTCCTATGTAAATAACGAAAAAGCCTTCACTCACAAAGGCTTTTTTAACAAGCACCAATAATACTCTCAAGTCGAGCTTATTTTTTCACAAACCACCAAACCAAAAGACCAAGTCCACCAACGACAGCCAGGTTAGGCAATAAACCCGCACGGTATGAATACTCTACTTTTGTGCTACCATCTTCTGATGTATGTTTTAGTGTTTTTTCTTCACCTATCAATGTGTTCTTCCAATCCATCATATTCTCCTCTCCTTCTCATCGCTAACTGAAGCAAACATAGCAACCACAACTAATCAAAATCAGATGTCTCTAGACTCTTATACGCTTCTTGTTCCATTCTTAGCTTTTCAAGTTTCTTATTTAAGTAGTACGCACTAACCTTACGTCCAACGAATATCATGATGTACAAGCTCAGTAAAACCCACAGTAATGTATTCATTTGCTCTTCCCTCTTTCTTTTTGGCGCTTTTTTAGCGCTTTATAGTTACATTATACCATATAAATAGCTCCTATTTTCTTGTATGTACTATATTTTACGAAAATTTCCGACTATCATCTTGATTTTTACTAGCGGTTTCCTTATCTGTAAGACCGCTTCTTGCCCATCCCTCGACTTTTAGTAAACCTTCCTCGGTAAGCCAAGGGGTCGCTTTACTTTTGGCCAATGCACCTCCCCAAAATGGTTATATACTTATTTTAGACAATAAAAAAAGGCGCTACTTGGGCGTCCTCTAGGATATTTCTCCCAAAACAAAAAGCCCTAGTTTAACTAGGACTTTGCTTTATTTTTTATCTTTGTAGAGTTTTTTGTACTCGTCAGAAAGCATACGGTTACGTTTAGCTTTGACCTGCTCATCACTTGAACCAAATAGCCAAGGTAGAGCAAACAGCAAACAGCAAACAAAAACCCAAAAATACAATCCATTCCATCATAATCAACTTTCTCCTTTCGCCTTTTCAGCATATTCACATAGCTTACCAGCAACTTTTAACGCCATGTTTTCTAAACTGCTCGTGTTGTCACGATATCTATCAAGGCTGGAAATACTAATGCCCGTCTCTTTTGATATGCGGTAAGTCGTTATATCGCTATCACATCACCTTTCAATAACATTATACCTTACCCACGACACACTGTCCATATGTTCTAGATAATTGCTAACTTACTTCAACTATACTCTACAAAAGTAAAAAAGAGCTCTTGGAAATTTCCAATAGCTCTAAAACCTTGTTCATCAAGGGTTACTTTTTCAAGTTGTAGCATGATTTCCAACCACGGTATTCTGCAACTTCACCTAGTTGATCTTCGGTACGAAGCAATTGGTTGTATTTAGCGATACGGTCTATACGTGACAATGAACCTGTCTTAGTTTGACCAGCGTTAGTTGCAACAGCGATGTCAGAGATTGTTGTATCTTCTGTTTCTCCTGAACGGTATGATACAACGGCAGTATCACCAGCTTCTTTGGCCATTTCGATAGCTTCGAAAGTTTCTGTAAAAGTTCCGGTTTGGTTAACTTTGATAAGGATTGAGTTAGCTGCACCTTCTTTGATACCTCGTGCAAGGTAGTCAGTGTTTGTAACGAAGAAGTCGTCACCAACCAATTGAACACGTCCACCAAAACGTTCTGTAAGAGCTTTCCAACCGTCCCAGTCGTTTTCTTCCATACCATCTTCGGTAGTGATGATTGGGTATTTGTTTACTAACTCTTCAAGGTAGTCGATTTGTTCAGCTGCAGTACGTTTAGCACCACCTTCACCTTCGAATTTAGTGTAGTCGTAGATACCATCTTCGTAGAATTCTGCTGAAGCACAGTCAAATCCAAGGAATACTTCTTCACCTGGTTTGTAACCTGCAGTTTCGATAGCTTTGATGATAGTTTCTACAGCATCTTCAGTACCGTCAAATTTAGGTGCGAAACCACCTTCGTCACCAACAGCTGTTTCAAGTCCACGTTCTTTAAGGATGTTCTTCAAAATGTGGAAGATTTCAGCACCCCAACGAAGAGCTTCTTTGAATGTAGGTGCACCAGCAGGTACTATCATGAACTCTTGGAAAGCAAGTGAAGCGTCTGAGTATGAACCACCGTTGATGATGTTCATCATTGGTGTTGGCAGCACTTTAGCGTTGAAACCACCAAGGTAGTTGTAAAGTGGCACTTCAAGGTAGTCAGCAGCTGCACGAGCAACAGCGTTAGATACACCAAGGATAGCGTTAGCACCTGGTTTACCTTTGTTTGGAGTACCGTCACGTGCAATCATAGCACGGTCGATAGCTTGTTGGTCGCGAACATCGTAACCAATAAGTGCTTCGGCGATGACGTTGTTTACATTGTCAAAAGCTTTTTGAGTTCCAAGACCGTTGTAGAGAGACTTGTCACCATCTCGAAGTTCTACTGCTTCGTGCTCACCAGTAGAAGCTCCTGAAGGAACCTTACCGCGTCAGAAGGCACCAGATTCAGTATCAACTTCTACTTCAAGTGTTGGGTTACCGCGTGAGTCAAGGACTTCGCGTGCGTATACATCAGTAATAATTGACATTACATACTCTCCTTCTGAGTTATATTTTTTACATGTTAATATTACCACTTTCTGGCTGTAATAACAAGAAAAAACCCATAGAAAGCGCTTTTCTAACTGAGTTGTTCTCTTTTTGTGACATTATCCTTGGCTTTTGGCTTTCATTTCTGCTTTTTTGGCTTTTTTTCGTTATAATAAAGGCAATTACCTACACAGGAGGCTATTATGACAGACCTTGATAAACAAATTTTACAAAAAGCGACAGGTGAGACAAGATTAAACCCAGATGAGCAGCGTCGCTATTTCGGGACTTTTAGAGAGCGGGTTGTCTTGACCATTGCGCTTCAAGAAGCGCTGACAGAGGGGATACAAAAGACCTTTTCTAAAGCTTTAGAGCGACTGTCACAGACCTTTTCGCCCCTTTCGGTCAAAATCTCGCCAAAACTCAGCACTGAAACGCAGATGTTCTTTATGAAAAAAGCGCAAGATAAGGGATGTTCTGACACGATCGTTGATGAAAATGCCGCCAACGCACCGTTTGGTATTATCGTCCACACGAATAAAGCAGAAAATATCGAAAGCACCGATTTTGCAGTGCAATTTCCAGATTTGTTGGAAGCAATACCAACGCCACACCCTCAAAAGGAATCTTTTTTCAAATAATTATTTGGTCACTAAGACAAAAAGCTGGTTCTACCAGCTTTTTTCGTTTAGTTTTAATAGATTAGCGATATTTTGTGCTGTGCGTATGAGATGTTTTTCAGTATTCTGCAATAAAGTTTCTTGACTGCTTAGAGAAGGGATGCTGGGAAAAGCTGCCGTGATGTTACTAGTCGGAATATCTGGCAAGTCATCAGCCAGACTGCCACAGATGGCAATGTCTGGGGTATTTTGTGGAGTTCGCCTTGCGACTCCAACAGGGGCTTTACCAGATAGACTTTGACGGTCCAGTCGCCCCTCTCCGACAATGACTAGAGCCGCTTTTTGCAAGCGCTCATCAAAATGTGAGTAGTCAAGCACAGCGTCATTACCAGAGACAACTTGACCATTTAAAAAGGTCATCAAGCCCGCTGCCATACCACCTCCTGCACCGCTACCAGGTACAGTGCTGGCAGCAGGATTAGCTTTTTGGTAAAACTGATTCATCGCCTCATCAAAAGCTTTCGTATCTGCTACTGGCAAGCCTTTTTGCTCACCAAAGACATAAGTCGCACCGTTTGGGCCACATAAGGGATTGGTCACGTCAGTGATGATGGTTACTTTTAACTTTTTTAGTGTTTTGGGAACTTGACTGCCATCAATAACGGCGATTTTAGAAAGATTGTCACCGATAGCTTCTAGCTCTATCCCTTGGGCGTCTAAAAAGCGATAACCTAAGACTTTTGCCATGCCAATACCACCGTCGTTGGTGCTTGATCCGCCAACACCAACCATAACCTCTGTGACACCCGCTTGACTCAGATGAACGAGCATCTCGCCGACGCCTTGTGTGCTTAGCTGTAAGGGATTACGCTGTGTCTTAGAAACGAGCTCTAAACCGCAGATACTCGCCATCTCAAAGACAGCAAGATTGCCCAAAACCGCATAAGGTGCTTCTCGCTTATCTCCAAATGAATCGCTGACCAGAGCTGTTTTTGTAGTCATGTGGAGGTTGGTGCTAAGACTTGATAGAGTGCCCTCACCACCGTCTCCAACAGGCAATAAATCAAAAGTCGCTTCTGGATAAACAGACCCAAAACCACTTTTTATCGCTTCTGCCACCTCTAGCGCAGACAAGCTCTCCTTGAAAGAATCTGGTGCTATGAGTATGTGCATGCTGTCCTCCTTATTTGTCGTCCAAAATCGCAAGCACCTGCGTCAAGTCAGCTGTGTTAATTTGGTAAGGTGCTTGTTCTTTAACGATAGGTTTTGCATAAAAGGCAATACCAATGCCTGCCGTCTGAATCATAGGAAGGTCATTGGCACCATCTCCCATAGCGACCGTTTCTGACAGACTAAGTCCATTTTCACTTGCCCACTGCTCTAGGCAGTTTTTCTTAGTTTCTTTGGTCACAATATCGCCTACGACACGTCCGGTCAACTTGCCGTCCTTGACTTCTAGGCGATTGGCTTTGACATAGTCGATACCCAGCTCTTTGGCTCAGCTATCTACGGTCTCGTGAAAACCTCCTGAGACCAAGCCTACCTTGTAGCCTCGTGCATGCACGGTCTCAACCAGCGCACGAGCTCCCTGTGTAAAGTGCATTTCCTGCATGACTTCCTCAAAAATCGTCTAAGGTAGTCCCTTTAGTAATGCCACACGCTCAAAAAGCGCTTGCCTAAAGTCCAGCGCACCCCTCATAGCACGCTCTGTAATGTCTGCCACCTCACGTCCAACGCCCGCTTTTTCTCCCAATAGGTCAATCCCCTCTTCTCGAATCAAGGTAGAGTCCACATCCATCACTAACAATCCCTTAACGCTCATTTACTTCCTCCTTGTTTA
Organism: Streptococcus hyointestinalis; assembly: GCF_011039275.1. Classification (GTDB taxonomy): domain Bacteria; phylum Bacillota; class Bacilli; order Lactobacillales; family Streptococcaceae; genus Streptococcus; species Streptococcus hyointestinalis_A. Next base: position 796,884 of record NZ_JAAKGB010000001.1, on the reverse strand, counting down.
TTGTATTATTATTTTACTTGAAAATTCTGCTAACTGCAAATGCTATAATACTTCCGCTAGTTTTCTAGGGAAGTTTTCTGTCATTAACGAATTTCCGCACCGACTGTTTCTTCGAGAGAAGCTGTGATTTTGGCCATGTATTTGGCAACTTCTCCATCAGTGAGGTTATCTGTTGGATTTTGGAAGGTTAGGCTGTAAGACATTGATTTGAAGACTTTTTGGATGTTTTCTCCAGCATAGACGTCAAAGAGTTTGATGTCTGTTAGGCGTTTCTCACCTGCGACTTTAATCGCTGCGATGATGTCGCTGTGGCTGGCGCTATTTTCAACCAAGAGAGCGATGTCACGGCTAACGGCTGGGAACTTAGTGGTTTCCTTAAAGACATGCGCTTTGTGGTAATGAGACTCGATAACATCCAGATTGAACTCAGAAACATAAGTCGCACCAATAGCGTAATCTTTAGCGGTTTGCGGGTGCACTTGACCAACAAAACCGGTTTCTTGACCATCTAGAACGATGAGCGCTATACGCCCTGGGTGCATGCTAGCCATATCCTTGGTTGGAACATAGTCAACTTCTAGTCCCAGCTTAGTAAACACGGCTTCTAGAACCCCCTTAGCATGGAAGAAATCAACAGGGACTGCTCTTGTCTGGTAATCTTTTTCCGTTACGAGACCAGATAGGGCAAAGGCACGGCTTGTGATTTCCTTTGGCAGGTCTTCTTTTGGATTGCCAGTCTGCTCAAAGACTTTACCAATCTCATAGAGAGCTAGGTTGGTATTTTTACGGGCGCTGTTGTAGGCAACAGTGTCTAGCTTACCAGAGACGATATTTTGACGTAGAACCGTGCGCTCCACACTCATTGGCCACGTGAGCTCCGTGATCTTACTTGGTTTGAGGGCACATTCAACCGCCTTTTCAGGTGTTGTCAAGGCGTAAGTGATGATTTCGGAAAGCCCCAGTCCTTCAACGATGGTGAGCACTTCACGGCGGAAACGTTGAGAAGTGGTCAATTCACCAACGGTACTACCAGATTCTGGCAAGGTTGTTGGCAGATTGTCATAACCTTAGATACGAGCAATCTCCTCAACCAAGTCGACTTGAATGCTGATGTCCCAACGTCTGCGAGGAACAGATACGGTAAAGTTGTCTCCAGAAATCTCTAAACCAAAGCCAAGTTTCTTAAAGATATCCTTGATGTCATCGGCAGTTAAATCTGTCCCTAGTCGTGCATTGACATAGCTTAGACTGCTCGAGACTTGGGTAGGTTCTGTTGGAAGATTGCCTGCGACTACACGCCCTGCAAGAGTCGCACCACCAGCTAACTCAGTCAGCATAGCAGCCGCAATATCCAGCGCTCCAAGGACAGTGGCGTAGTTCACGCCCTTTTCAATACGTGATGAACTTTCCGTGCACAGATTGAAACGTCCGCTGGTCTTGCGTATGCTTGTTCCGTCAAAGATAGCCGCTCCAAGAACGACATTTTTAGAAGTATCATCAATCTCAGTGTCACGTCCACCCATGACACCTGCAAGCGCTACTGGCTTGTCACCAACGGTAATCACCTAGTCCCCTGCGACAAGCTCACGTGTCGCACCGTCAAGTGTGACTAACTCTTCACCCTCACGGGCTTCACGTGACACGATGTCACGCCCTTCAAACTTGTCTAGGTCAAAGGCGTGCGTAGGTTGTCAAAAGTTCAAGAGGACACAGTTGGTCACGTCAACGACATTGTTAATAGGTCGAATGCCTGCATGCATCAAGAGGTTTTGAAGACATTGTGGGCTTGGTTTGATGGTGACTTTTTCCACAACACGGCTAGCGTAGGTTACGACCTTGTCAGAGGCTATGGCTACTGAAATCTCATAAGCTGCTGGCTTTTCAATCTCAAGAAGTGTACGCTCTGGGAAATGCAATGCTTTACCGTAACTGGCAGCCACTGCATAAGCGACACCACGCATAGAAAGGGCGTCAGCACGGTTTGGTGTAATGGAGAGCTCGATATTCTCATCGTCCACATCAAGATAAGGGAAAATGCTATCACCAGGCACAGCCTCATAAGGCAGAATTTGAATGCCATCTGAGAATTCCTTTGGAATGGTACCGTCTGGCAACCCCTACTCTTGCAGCGAACAAATCATCCCTAGCGACTCCATACCACGAATTTTACCTTTTTTGATTTTATAATTGTCAGCGATACGAGCGCATGGAAGCGCTACAATCACCTTGATACCTGCTTTGATGTTTGGTGCGTCGCTGACTTTCTGTCGTGGGCTTTCATCCCCTGTGTCCACATGACAGAGTTGAAGATGAGTGTCTGGCACATCCTCGCAAGATAAAACCTCACCAACGACTAATTTTGACAGACCCGTCTGTGGGCTTGTCACGCCCTCTACTTCAATTCCTGTCGTTGACATCTTCTCGGCTAGCTCAGCACTTGTCACATCCACATCAAAAAGCTCTTTGAGCCATTTATAAGATACTAACATACACTTGTCACACACGCTAAAGTGTGCTTGCTCCTTTCTATTACTTGAGATATTTACGCATCAACCAGTCGGTGTCTACCTTGTCACCGACAGCAAACTGGTGCTCTGAGAATTTTTCAAAACCGTATCTTTTATAAAGGGCTTGCGCTTTGGTGTTGTGTTCCCAATCGCCTAACCTTGCCCATGTAAAGCCTTGTTCGTTTGCAAGCTCTAGCGCAAAGGTAAAGAGACGTTTGCCCAAGCCTTGTCCTTGGAACTTTTGGAGAACATAGATACGTTGCAATTCAAAGCTATCGTAAAGCTCTTTTTCTGTCTGAGATGCACCCCAGTTGACCTTGAGAAAGCCAGCAACTTCGCCGTCTACGCTGACTAGATAAGTTTCTGTATCTTCTGCTTTTAACTCTTGGCCAAGCACTTCTAGCGTGTAAGCTCCATCATAATACTCTTGCAACTGCTCTTCGGTGTTGGCATGTCAAAAAGTTTCTCGAAAAGTAGTCTTCGCTAGGTCTTGACTGGCCTCTAGCTGGTCAATACCAGCTCTTGTAATAGCATTATCAGTCATACTCTCCTCCTAAAATTGCTCTGTAAAACGGGTGTCTCCTTGGTAGAAGACACGAATGTCATTGATACCGTAGCGCAGCATAGCGCTACGCTCTTGACCTGGACCAAAGGCACAACCTGAGTATTCTTCTGAGTCAAGCCCTGACTTTTCAAGGGCGCTAGGGTGTACCTTACCAGCTCCGAGAATTTCAAGCCAGACAGTTTACTTGCAGACGTTACAGCCGCTGCCGCCACGTTTGAAGCAAGACACATCCACCTCAACAGATGGCTCTGTAACTGGGAAGTAGCTTGGGCGCAAGCGGGTTTGACGCTCAGCACCAAACATTTTTTGGATAATCATCTCAAGTGTTCCTTTGAGGTCGCCCATAGAGTTGTTTTTCCCAACGACTAGCCCTTCGGTTTGGTGGAACTGGTGAGAGTATGTGGAGTCATCTGTATCACGACGGAATACACGCCCTGGTGAGATCATCTTCAAAGGTCCTTTTGAAAAATCGTGGCTGTCCATAGTGCGGGCTTGCACAGGTGAGGTGTGCGTACGCATAAGGGTTTCCTCTGTGATGTAGCAAGTATCCTGCATGTCACGGGCTGGGTGGTCTTTTGGCAGATGCATACGCTCAAAGTTGTAATAGTCCTTTTCAACCTCATAACCTTCCACCACTTGAAAGCCCATGCCAAGGATGGTATCTTCGGTTTCTTCGCTGGTTTGGGTGAGGACATGACGGTGTCCGACCTTCTTCTGTCGACATGGAAGGGTCCCATCCAAACTTTCAGACTCTAGCTTTTTAGCAATGCGGGCTTGTTCAACAAGTTTTGCTTGTTCTTCAAAAGACTTGGTCAATACATCAAGCACTTCGTTGACTTGTTTTCCGACAACTGAGCGCATTTCATGTGATTAATCTTTCATACCTTTTAATAGCTCTGTTAGAGAGCCTTTTTTCCCCAAGACCTGCACACGCAGTTCTTGCAATTCCTTGGCATTGTCAACATGCGTTTCCTTGAGTTTTGCTTGCGTTGATGTACGCAACTCTTCTAGTTGTTCTTGTATATCCATCCTTCCTCCAGTATCTTAACAAAATAGACAACAAAAAAGTGCCAATGCTCCACACACGGTGCATTGACACGCGGTACCATCCGTTTTCTTCTGCTCAGCAGACCTTTATTGAGATCTCCTCATGAGTGAATTCGCCCTGCTTTCTTTTAGCTAACTTCCAGTCACGGTTAGCACTCCCTGAAAAATGCCACAAGGTTACTAGTCTCATAGATCGCTATTTAGTTTCTATCATTTTATCAAAAAGGCTGGTAGATTTCCAGCCTCTTATCCACAGCAACTTCACCATTTGCATAGTTAAAGGTCAAGCCAGACTGGACATTAGGCACAAAAACGTTAAATTCTAAACTGCCGTCAGTCGACTTGGCTCCAAGGTGCGTACCTGAAGCTGGTATATTGTCGCCGTCGTAGATGAGGGTCCCTCGGTAGCGCACATGCTTGTTCTTTTCAAGAGCCTTTCGAACCAGCGTCTCATAGTAGTTTTGCCCTGTCGAGTGGTCACTGTTGGCTTGATTTGCCCAAGCGGCTCGGGTGGCAATATTTTTGGGATTGCTGGTTGAAGAGTCATAGCCTTTCAAGCCACCAACCAAGGCGTAGCCCAGCAAATGCCCTCTGTCCACAGCGTGGTTGTAAGCACCTTTGAGATTGTAGCGCTGGTGCCAACCTGCTGGTGTCCAAGAGGTTGAGCCATTTCCTGTCTCCTCACGGCTCTTGTATTGACGGGTAGCCTTGCTCAACAGCGCATTGGCGACAGTTGGGACGGTTTGACCTTGTACAGTTTTGGTTTTATTATTGGCATAAGGGGCGCTTGACACCTTGGCATTGAGGTTTGTTTTGTTGTTATTGATGATAAAAGCACCTGCCTTATTCCATGTAATACTGCCTTTAAGCTGGCTTTTGACAGATGTGGTCAATACCGACTCGGCTAGACTTTGGCTAGGAGTTTTGCCGACAACTTCTGTCTCTTCTGTCGTTGACTTTGTGGTCTTAGTTTCGAGACTGCTCGTGATTTGACGGACGGGATTGTCCTTGGGATGAACATCCGAATAGCCTAGAGCTAGCGCCAGTACTCCGACAAGACGTGCTGCTGGTGAGTAGGAAGCACGCTTTGCTGTTTTTTTCTTTGCCATATTAGTTTCCTGTGAATTTTCCGGTCAAGTCATGCCAAGTTCATGGCGAGAGGATAGAAAAAGGATTTTTCCCATCACCAATCACGCCGTAGCCAATCACAAGACCCAGCGCTAAAAAGAAAAGACACAGCAGGGCACCCAGCCCCAGCTAGCCAAACTGCTTGACAACGTATCGCCAACCTGTATGCATTAGCCTTCCTCACTTTCACGACGAATAGTAGCACCTGGTACTTGCAGTTTTTCGTGGAATTTGTAGTAACCACGGTCTAGGTGATTGAACTTGCTAACAGTTGTGACACCATCAGCCACCATCCCAGCTAAAATCAGAGCTGCACTTGCTCGCAAGTCTGTTGACATGTCTGGCGCACCTTGCAAATGCTCACCTCCGTGGATGACAGCGGTGTCACGCATGATTTCCGTGCAGAGTCCCATTCGACGCATTTCCTCTAAATGTTGGAAACGATTTTCATACTCCGTCTCTATCATGGTTGATTCTCCAGATACAACCGCCATGAGCGCTATCAACTGCGCCTGCATATCCGTTGGGATGCCTGGGTGAGGGAGGGTTTTTACAGTCACTGGTTTGAGTTTTGCCACATCAGACTTGACACGGATACCGTTTTCCTCCTCAGTCACCTCCTCACCCATTTCCATCAATTTAGAAATCATGGGACGATTGTGCTCCCAGATGGCATTTTTGACAAGGACATCGCCTGATGTCATAGCGGCTGCTACCATAAATGTCCCTGCTTCGATACGGTCTTGAACCACATCGTGCTCAACGCCGTGCAAACTGTCCACGCCGACAATCGTCAGCGTCTAAGTCCCTGCTCCTCTAACCGTAGCGCCCATTTTATTGAGCACAACAGCAAGGTCAACAATCTCTGGCTCACGAGCGGCATTTTCGATAATAGTCGTACCCTCAGCAAGGGTCGCTGCCATCATCAGATTTTGCGTAGCGCCTACAGACGGAATATCCATCTAACTGGTCGTGCCTTTTAGCTTGTCTGCTGTCGCTGTGATGTCCCCACCAGTCTGTGTAATCTCAGCCCCAAGCGCCTCAAGTCCTTTTAAGTGCACATCAATAGGACGGCTACCAATCGTACTACCACATGGCATGGACACAACGGCATGCCCTTTTCTAGCAAGAAGCGGACCTAAAACCACGATAGAGGCACGCATCTTGCTGACGTACTCATAGGGAGCAACGTCTAAAATATCGCCTGTCGCATCTACGGTAACTTGATTGTTTACCTCGTAAAAAGTGACATCCACATCTAAACCAAGCACCACATTATGCATAGTATATACGTCTGACAAAATAGGGACATTGGTTACCGTCGTTTTGCCTTCTTCTGCGAGGATAGTTGCTGCAAGCAAGGGCACAACAGCATTCTTAGCCCCTTCAATCGTTACTTGACCTGACAATCGTGTATTGCCACCTTCAATTATGATTTTATCCATGATCTTCTCCATCTAAAATAGTATCTTGATTATAGCGTAAAGTTTTGTGCTGGTCATTTTTTCTGACTTTTACTGACCTAACATAGCGGTCTGCATGATTGAGAGGACCTCATGCTTAAAGTGACTGACCATATAGCCGATGGCAATGCTGATTAACATCAACAACACACGCAATTGCCCCAGCTTATCTTGAGCATTTTTGACGATTTTGGACCAATCAAAAAGCGTCACCTAGAGGCGGTGCACCAACAAAATAAAAATCAGATGACTCATCAAAATCACAAGTGATAAGATATATTCCATGCTATCATTATAGCGTATCTTGCTGTAATCACCAAACAGCAAGTAAGAGTATAGTCCGCTCCCACAACTAACCACCTCTAGCTGGAGGTGGTTTGTTGTCTTTAAAGGATGCTTAGGTTTTCTTTTATTTTAACAGGACTTTCTCCTATTAAAATACTATAGCATTAATTTTCTCATTTTTTTAATTATTGTATGCTCTTTCATCCATTCTTTTTGCCTCTTTGCTGTATTTCTCCTAAAAATCGCCTACAGACCCATGAAAATACAGCATTTATCGCTATTATAGACATAGCAAGTTAGGTGACTTATGTATCAGATACGATTCTTTCTCCCCTCATTTCATAGATTGCGCTCTTTGATTTTTGAGAGTCTCAGGGATTTATTTCCTTTTGCCTTGCTCTATGCCTGGATGCATATCTTTCAGCAACTTTTCTGTTTTGAAAATGCCTTTTTTCTAGAAACAACTGGTTTTCTAAAGGGCAAGCAGATTGTTGTTGCACTATCGATGGGGCTAGGCACACTCTCTGACTTCCTCCTGTCTTTTTTGATGGGGCATTTTGTAGAGACCTTCATGCGCCGCAGTCTAGAGGATAGCACTATTGATTGGCAACTGCCGTCTTTGATTGGTTTTTTGACCACTTGGCTCTTGTTTACCACAGATAGCACCTGCGAGCGGATTTATTACAATATCCAGCCGTTTTGGTTGCTTTTGGTTCTCTTTGGTTTGGTGATTGTCTTTGTTATCATGCTTATGAGTAGCCGTTTTGCTTATGTCAATCGCTTTTTAGGCATTCTCCTACTGTATGGGGCTTACAGTTTTAACCAAGCCGCTCAACGAATCCCTTATCTCTATCTGGATTTTTTGCTGCAAACTATTTTTGAAAGCCTTTTAGGCAATGGACATGGTCAACTGCTTAGCGTACTTTTGTGGTCCGTTCTTGCTACTATCATGCTGGTGTTTGGGTTTACGCCACCTTTTATGCTGAATACTCCTGATTTGGGCGTGACTGTAGCTGGTGAAAATATCACAGCGGCTCTAGACAATACTGTCTCAACCTTCCCACACCTCTTTACCTTTTACACCTTTCAAGACTGCTTTGCTCTTTTTGGAGGGATTGGTATGCTCCTAGCGCTACTGATCAGCGTCCTAGGCAGTAGCCGCATGCTTAACAATAAACGCTACCTTTACATCGCTCTATTGTCTGCTATTCCGCTTCTTTTTGACCAACAACTGCCATTTTTCCTTGGATTGCCCATTCTCTTTCAGCCGATTTTGTTGATTCCTATGGTAGTATCAACTGTCCTCGCCGAGTTACTTGGTGCTCTAGCACTTCCTCTACTTCTGCTCAAGCCAGCAGTCTATGCAACACCTGTTGGAACACCAAGTGTCCTCTTTGGTTTTCTCACTTCAAACGGCGATTGGCGCTATCTCGTCTTTACCTTTGGGCTCTTGGGCATGTCTATTTTCATTTACCGCCCCTTTGTCACACTCGCTTTTAGAAAGGAAGAAAAACAAGATGAAATGGTTTAAAGGCTCCATTGCTCTCCTGCTTTTCTCTCTTCTAGCGACCATGGCGGTTTTGGGACGGCGTTATGTCAATGACATCACAACCACGCAACACCGTATCAATAATTCTAAGATGACGCCGACCTTCTTAGTGCCAGGCTCTAGTGCCAGTCACGTGCACTTCAATACACTCCTCAAACAGCTCAATAAAATGGGCGAGAAGCACAGCATTCTAAAGCTGACGGTTAAAACCAGCGGTAAAATCGTCTACAAAGGCAAGCTCGACACCAATGACCGCTAGCCTTATATTGTTATCGCTTTTGAAAATTACAAAGATGGCTACAGAAACATAAAAAAACAGGCTGCCTGGCTCAATGAAGACATGCTAGCACTACAAAAACGCTCTAACTTCATGCGTTTCAACGCTCTTGGACACTCTAACGGTGGCTTGAACTGGACAATTTCCCTAGAACAGTACATTGACTCTGATGATTTTGAGATGTAGACACTGCTAACCATCGGAACACCTTTTAATTTTGAAGAGAGCAACAGCTCTAACCGCACGCAAATGCTCATAGATTTGATTGCCGCTAGAGCAAATATCCCAAGCAATCTCTCTGTCTATAACCTCGAAGGAACGAATACCTACGATGCCGACAAGATTGTCCCACTGGCTAGTATCGAAGCTGGTAAATACATCTATCAAAAAGTCGTAAAACACTACACACAAGTAACCGTGACCGGTGATAATGCCAGTCACTCCGACCTGCCAAGTAACCCCGAGGTCATCAAATACATCGCTGAAAAAATCGTCTACAAAGATAAAAAAGAAAAAGGAATCGCCAAACTCTAGTCTCCTTTCGAGAAAGCATAATACGATTGAAAGATTCAATCGTTTTTTAGCATTTATTACCTACGTTGATACGGTTAAGCGCACGTCTAAGAGCCACTTGAGCACGTTGCACCTCATCAGGTCTGTGCTCTTGCTTAGCGACTTCGATAGCACGCTCAGCACGCAATTTAGCACGCTCAGCACGGCTAACGTCAATGTCACGCTCACGCTCTGCAGAATCCGCTACAATCGTTACAACATTGTCTTTGATTTCAATGATGCCACCATTGACTGCAAGCCAATCTACATGTTTCTCATCATCTACACGGCGTACTTTCCACTCGCTGACCTTCAAAGGAGCAAGCAGATTGATATGCCCTGGCAAAATACCGGTTTCCCCTCCTCTAGTCACTGCGTGAATAAAAGTAGCACGGTGATCGTATTTCGGACCATCAGGTGTCTCTACTTGAACAGTCATTTCTGCCATCATGTCACCTCATTAGTAATTCATTTTTTTGGCTTTTTCAACAACATCATCGATTCCACCAACCATACGGAAGGCATCTTCTGAAAGATCATCGTGTTTACCTTCAAGGGTTTCCTTGAAGACACGAACCGTTTCTTCTACTGGTACGTAAGAACCTGGTTGTCCTATCAAGGTTTCAGCAACGTTAAAGTTTTGTGAAAGGAAGAACTGGATACGACGGGCACGTCCAACCAAAGTTTTTTCCTCTTCTGACTACTCATCCTTACCAAGAATAGCAATGGTATCTTGCAATTCACGGTAACGTTGAAGGACACGTTGCAATTCTGTTGCGTCTTGGTAGTGTTCCTCACCAACAATCTCTGGTGCCAAGGCACGTGAGCTGGAAGACAGTGGATCCACCGCTGGGTAAATCCCCATTCGGGTCAATTTACGCTCAAGGTTGGTTGTTGAGTCCAAGTGAGCAAATGCTGTTGCTGGCGCTGGGTCAGTGTAATCAGCCGCTGGCACATAGATGGCTTGGATAGAAGTAACAGAACCTTTTGTTGTTGACGTGATACGTTCTTGCAATTGCCCCATTTCAGTAGCAAGTGTTGGTTGGTAACCAACGGCTGACGGCGTACGCCCAAGAAGCGCTGCTACCTCAGAACCTGCTTGAGTGAAACGGAAGATATTGTCGATGAAAAGAAGCACGTCTTGACCTTCGACGTCCCGGAAATACGCCGCAATCGTCGGACCAGTCACAGCCACACGCATTCGAGATCCAGGTGGCTCATTCATCTGACCATAGACCATGGCAGTCTTTTCAATATCGCCAGATTCCTTCATTTCCCTGTAGAGGTCATTCCCTTCACGTGTACGTTCCCCAACACCTATCAACACAGAGTTACCACCGTGTTCTTGGGCGATTTGATGGATTAACTCTTGGATAAGGACGGTCTTACCTACTCCGGCTCCACCATAGAGTCCTACCTTTCCTCCTTTTAGGTAAGGCGCAAGAAGGTCAATATCCTTGATACCTGTCTCTAAAATTTCTGAAGAGGTTGACAATTCATCAAATGATGGGGCTTTTTTATGGATAGGCTCACGCTCTGCATCTTCTGCATAAGGTCCTTCAAGGTCAATGGTATCCCCAAGAACGTTGAAAACTCGACCTAGAGTCTTGTCTCCAACAGGGACACTAATAGGTCGACATGTATCAAGAACTTCCATTCCACGAGTATGCCCATCGGTTGATTCCATAGCGATCGTACGTACTACTCCGTCTCCTAACTCACGTGCTACTTCGAGTTCGATTTTTTGACTTTTATCGCCATTTTTATCAACAATCAATGCATTGTTTATCTCAGGAAGTTTGTCATCTGTTGAGAACGCAACGTCATCAACAGGACCCTCGACATGAGCAATTTTGCCTGAGCTCATTTATTTCTCCTTCTAAACTAAGCTACAAATCTTGCCTCTTTTGATCAAAGAGGGCATTTTATAAAATTGTAGCTATGAGTATGTTCGATTTACTCTAGCGCATTGGCACCCGCTACAATCTCTGTAATTTCTTGTGTAATTGCAGCCTGACGAGCACGGTTATATTGGATGGGCAAGTCGTTGATGACATTTCTAGCATTGTCGGTTGCTGTCTGCATGGCTGTCATACCGGCAGCATGCTCTGCAGTTTTAGCATCAACAATCGCTCCATAAATCATGCTTTCTATATATTGAGGCAATAATTGCTCCATAATAGCTTCTCGATCTGGCTCTAACTCACAGCCAGATACTCCGTCCTCACTCGCTTCATCCGAATCAAGGTCTGCAAGTGAAAGCTTCTGCTGTACACGGACTTGGCTGGTTAAGCTATTAACATGGTGATTGTAGAAAACATAAAGCTCATCATATAGCTCGTTTTTATACATCTCAACAGACTTGGAAATAATCTTTCCAACTTGCTCAAAGCTAGGCTGATCTTCTAAACCACGCAGTTCATATGCAACATTTAACCCGCGTGCCTTGAAGAAATCGGACCCAACACCACCTATAGAAATATTGGCATAATCATCTTTTTCAGCATGATCTTCTGCAAGCATATCCATCATCGCTTTTAACATCTTTGAGTTGTAACCGCCAACGAGCCCTTTATCTGATGTGATGACGATATAGCCTGTCTTTTTGACTGGACGTGACACCAACATCGGATTGTCAGAACCTGTTGTCAATTCCGGTTTCATAAGGTCAGTTGTTATCTGACGGATTTTTGAAGCATAGACTTGAAAATCGCGTGCGGACTGATCAGACTTAACGAGCTTTGCAGAGGATACCTTCTGCATGGCACTCGTAATTTTACTCGTTTTTTCTGTTGAGGTAATACGCTCTTTAATTTCACTAAGAGAGCCTGCCATATCATACCCTCCTATGCTTTAACTTCTGATTGGTCTTTAACTTCTTGAATAGCTGCATCATGCACTGCTCCTTCAGGCAAATCTTTTGTTGATACGATTGTTTCATAGATGTCTTTATGATGCGCCTCTAAGTAGTCGTACAAGGCTCCTTCAAAGGCTAAAAGGTCATCTACTGGCACATCATCCTAGAAACCATGTGTCAAAGCATAAAGAATTACAACTTGCTTTTCAACAGGAAGTGGCTTGTGAAGCGGTTGTTTATGCACTTCAACCGTTCTACGACCACGGTTTAGTTGAGATTGAGTCGCTGAATCAAGGTCAGAACCAAACTATGTGAAGACTTCAAGCTCACGATAAGACGCTAAGTCAAGACGTAAGGTCCCTGCTACTTTCTTCATGGCTTTATTCTGTGCAGCTCCACCAACACGTGAAAAAGAAGAACCTGCGTCAATGGCTGAGCGGATACCTGAGTTAAAGAGTTTTTCTTGCAAGAAAATTTGCCCGTCAGTGATAGAGTTAACGTTGGTTGCGATGTAAGCTGAGATATCACCAACTTGCGTTTCGATAAATGGAAGAGATGTGATAGAACCACCACCCAACTCATCAGATACCTTTGCAGAACGCTCTAGCAAGCGACTGTGAAGGTAGAAAACTTCCCCTGGATAAGCTTCTCGACATGGCGGACGACGAAGAAGAAGTGATAATTCACGATAAGCTACCGCTTGTTTTGATTAATCAGCATCAACAATCAATACGTGATTGCCGTTGTACATAAACTCTTCTGCCATTGCAACACCAGCATACGGTGCAATGTAGAGCAATGGAGAAGGTTGCGAAGAAGACGCTGTTACAACGATAGTATATTCAAGAGCACCATACTTTCGATGCGTTTCTACTCGTGTACGTACTGTTGATTCTTTTTGTCCGATAGCGACATAGCTACAAATCGTATCTTGTCCTTTTTGGTTCAAGGTTGCATCAATCGCAACAGATGTTTTACCTGTTTGACGGTCACCGATAATCCACTCAAGTTGACCACGTCCAATTGGTACAAGGGCGTCAAGCGCCTTGAGACCTGTTTGAAGTGGTTCTGAGACAGACTTCCTCTGAATAACACCAGGAGCTGGTGTTTCTACTGGACGTGTCGCTGTTGTCTTAATCTCACCAAGACCATCAACAGGCTGACCAAATGGATTCACAACTCGACAGATAAGGACTTCACCTACTGGCACTTCCATAATCTTACCAGTACGTTTCACCTCATCGCCTTCACGAATTTCAGAGAAGTCCCCAAGGATGATGATCCCGACATCATTTGACTCCAAATTTTGTGCCATACCATAGACTCCGTTTGAAAATTCGAGAAGTTCACCACTCATGGCTTTGTCAAGACCACGAGCTCTAGCGCTACCGTCACCAATATAAGTAACGACCCCTGTTTCTGTGACGTCATAATTTGGCTGAAAGTTTTCAATTTGCTTTTTAATTAAAGCGCTAATTTCTTGTGCATTGATTGCCAAAAATCTACACCACCTTCTATTTTAGATTTTGTTCGAATTGACGTAATTGACTCTTGATACTCGTGTCAATTACCTTGTTATTAGCATTGATTATAATACCACCGATAATGCTCGGGTCAATGGTTTCAACCTGTTGACCATGCACTATGGTTAATTTTTCTTTTGCCAAGGCTAAAAGACGCTCTTTTTGCTCATCAGACAGGGCAATAGCTGTTGTCACACTAATGTCGTGGGTGTTTGTTGCTCGTGCTTCTTTGACCTAGAAAGTCTGGCAAATGGAATAAAGAAGTCCTTCACGTTCATTTTGAATAATGACATCAAGAAAATTGCTCACATAAGTCGTGCTAGACTCTTGAAGAAGTTTTATTATAGAAGCTTTGTCTTCTTTTGATATAGCAAAGTCTGACAGTACAGATTCTAGATTATTCTCTTCATAGACAGCAATGATGGCCTCAACATCAGCCTTGACAGTTGCTAACTGTTCATGCTCAAGCGCTACTTCTAACAAACTCATAGCGTATTGCTCAACGAGAGCCTCTGTTTTTTTGTCCATTAGGCATCTCCGAGATGTTTGAGATAGCTGTCAAGCATATCACTTTGTGCTTTTTGATCTAATTGTGTTGTCATTACTTTTTCAGCTAGCTAGATAGTAAGGTCAGCGACGTCTCCTTTGACACTCGTGAGCGCCTCTGTTTTACTTTGTTCGATGTCCTGCTTAGCCGTATCTTTTAGTCGACTAGATTCTGTTCGAGATTCTGCGATGATTTGATTACTTTTTGTATTTCCGGTTTCCTGAGATGTTTCGATAATTTGACGAGCTGCGCCTTTGGCGCTCTCTTGTTCTGCTTGACGCTTAGCTGCTAAGTCTTCTGCTTCCTTACGTGCTGATTCTGCTGTGTCAATATCTGTTGCAATCTTATCTGCAAGTTGTTCATAGATACCTGTGATTTTATCCCAAGAAAACAATCGAATGAAAACAAGTAAAAGAATCACAGAGCCTGTAGTGATAATGATATTACCAAGCGTTGTACTTTTGATTAGTATTGACATATTTCTCATCTTCTATCCTTATTCACCTTCACCGTTAACTTTTTTACCGATGTGGCTTGAGCTCAAAATGATAAAGACATAAGCTTGAATGAAGCCGATAAAGACTGAAAAAGCAACCCAAACCATATTATGCACAAAAGCAATAGGACCAGTAAAAATAGATAAGTGAGCGAGCTGTAAGATAAGTGAGGTTACCACAGCACCTGAGTATATGTTACCAAACAAACGTAGAGCAAGTGAGGCAAGATTAGTCACTTCCTCTAAGAGGTTCTTCGGCAGCATTGCTGGATAAGGCTCTAAAAAGCCCTTTAGATATCCTGATACTCCTTTTTTGCGTACACCTTCAACGTGAAAGATAATAGTAATAAAAAGTGAAAGGGTGAACGTCTCACCATAATTTTCTGTTTCACCCATCCACTAATTATTACCGTTAACTTCTAACTTTGTCGGAAGACCCAAGTTTTTTGCCACTAATACGAAGGTAAAGATGACAAACTTCATAAGGCTGTAGTTTTTTGTGTAGTTCCCTAATTTCTGTGAGATGGTGCTGTTTACCATTTCATAGAGGAACTCATGCACATTTTGATTGCCTTTTGGTTTTAGTATCAGCCTGCGACTAGCCCAGAAGACCTAGAAAAAAATAATCGTAACAGTCAAGAGAGACAGGGAAAGGATGGGCATATCAAACTCAATGCCTAAAAAAGATACGGTTGGGTCAATAGTTGTTCCCAATCCTCATCCCTCCTTCTTTCTTACTCTACGGCTATTTTACCAAGAATGTAAAGGCAAAGAGAACGAAGATAGTCCCTTCAATAAAGGCAACACCTGTGAACTTCAATGTTTGCAACTTACCAAACATTTCTGGTTGACGTGCTGAGGCTTGGGCGATTTGGGCAACCTAGATACCTTCACCGATAGACACGCCCATTACGGCGAAACCAAGTGCTAAAATAGCTAATTTCATGAAAGAATTCTCCTTTTTATTAATTTTACTCTGTTTATTTTAGACCCATTTAAGTCTGATGTCAATGAAAAGAGTTAGTTTTGATGACGTTTTCATTAAAATGACTTACCTTTTTTCACCATTACTGGACTTTGTTCTCTCGTTTGACTAAGTTCTATCGGATTTTTGCTCTACAATAATCTTTAACAAGTACAAAAATAACAGCATTTTCTCATAATGCTGTTTGTTATCTAAGATTGTTTTTCCAAATCCTCTACTTCATTTGCAAACTTTTGGGCGATTGCCTCCATTGCCAAGTCCTCTGGGTCAGGAAGAAGCGCCTCATCTGAATTCTCATCGGTATCTGCGAAAAAGGTGATGTGATTTTTCAGATTAGTTAGGGTGATAGGGGCGTCTCCACCATACGCACCGTCTAGGTTAATCATCATGCACTTGTCAGACTGAGGCTCAATGACAATCTTGCTGATCTTGATATACTCGATACGCTTATCATAGATGTGATTGCCTGAAAGGAGCAAGCGAATCATGCTCAAGAGTTGTAGGAGATTGGCTGTTTTGACGATGATAAGGATCAACAAACCATCATCTAGCTTAGCGTCTGATGCGATTTGCTCAATACCGCCGACAGAGTTTGTGATAGCCGCAAAGATCATGGAGGCTCCTCCGTCACAGACACATTCATCGTGTGTAATCTTCAAAGGAACCTTTCTGACTTGAGGAAGAAGCTCCGCTCCCTTAGCCAGGTAAGCAAGGTAACCAAAAGTCGTTTTTAACTGGCTAGGCACGCTGTAAGTCAGCTCGGTCAATGACCCAGCTGCTGCAATATTGATTAAGTAGGTGTCGTTTCTGGCTCGACAAATGTCCATTTTGACCATTTGGTTTTTGCCGCTGACTTGGGCAGCAGCGACAGGGTTTCCCCGTGGAATCTTTAAAGCCATTGAAAAGTCGTTGGTTGTCCCTGTTGGGATATTCGCCATTTTAGGACGGTGCTTGAGTGGAGCAATGCCGTTTTCGACTTCGTTGATGGGCCCATCGCCTCCTGCTGCAATGACTAAGTCACAGCCAGCTTTTGCGGCACGTTCAGCTTCATTGCGAGCTGAATTTTTCTCTGATGTCGTCTGAATAGCCGAGATTTCATAACCAAATCCCTCTAGAATATCTAACACTCCTCCGACATGGCGCTTCATCCACTCTTGACCTGCTGTCGGATTGTATATCAAACGTGCTTTTAATTGTTTATGCATAGCACACTCTTCTTTCTAAGGTCTATAAACTTCTAAGACAATTTTCATCCCGGACTTCTTTGCCTAGCTCCTGCGCTTTAGCAAACTTGCTGCCAGCGTCGCTACCTGCTACGACGATATCGGTCTTTTTCGCTACACTGCCTGTCACTTTAGCGCCCAAGATCTGCAACTTTTCCTGAGCTGCGCTTCGAGTCTTCTGCTCTAGCTTTCCTGTCAAGACAATGGTCAGGCCAGATAGGCTAGCGCTACTGCTTGCGACCTGCCCTAAAAAGGTCATATTAACACCGTAAGACGCTAGCTCTGCCATAAGCTCATGCACTTCAGCTTTTTCAAAATAGCTGGTAATAGAACTTGCAATCACCTCACCAAGCCCTTCTATCTGAGCGGTTTCCTCAAAAGAAGCCTTACTCAACTCATCTAAGATGTGAAAAGTCTCTAAAAGCTGACGAGAGACTTTGCTGCCGACATGTCTGCTACCGAGTCCAAATAGCAAGCGTTCTGCCGAATTGTCTTTAGAAGCTTGAATTGCAGATACCAGCTTGGTAGCAGATTTTTCCTTGATCCCCTCAAGGGTCATAAACTCATCAAATGTCAGTTTGTATATGTCCGCCACTTCACGCACCAGGTGCGCAGCGTAAAGCTTTTCAACCTGAGAAGGACCAAAGCCTGTGATATTCATGGCGTCTCGACTAGCAAAATGAGCGAGACGCTCTTTGATTTGGCTTGGGCTGATAGGGTTGGTACAACGTAGTGCCACTT
This sequence comes from Streptococcus hyointestinalis, assembly GCF_011039275.1. Taxonomy (GTDB): domain Bacteria; phylum Bacillota; class Bacilli; order Lactobacillales; family Streptococcaceae; genus Streptococcus; species Streptococcus hyointestinalis_A. The sequence goes on along the minus strand of NZ_JAAKGB010000001.1, from coordinate 779,139 downwards.
CGTCCTCAAAATGAATCTAATCGCTCCCACTGGACGGACACTGACTAGGGATGTCCATAGGATTCTGCTCTTTGCGCTTTTGCTCAACGACACGCAAAACAGCAGGAATGATGTCACCAGCTTTATAGACATTAACGATATCGCCTATGCGGATGTCCTTTTCAGTGATGTGGTCGACATTGTGAAGCGTTGCAAGGCTCACCGTTGTCCCTGCCAGCTGAACAGGCGTCTAGTTCGCCGTTGGTGTCACAACGCCAGTACGTCCTACCGTCCAATCAACGCTCAAGGTTTCCGCTTCTTTCTCCTCAGCAGGAACTTTATAAGCAATCGCCCAGCGAGGTGCTTTGACAGTGTCGCCAAGATCTTCTTGCATAGCAAGGTCATCTACCTTGACAACAATCCCATCAATATCATAAGATAGCTGCTCACGCTGGCTAGCAATTTCTTCGATAAACTACCAAATCGCCTCCATGGAAGACGTCACCATATAGTGGTGATTGACTGAATAGCCGTCTTTAGCAAGTGACTGCAAGACATCTTCTTGGGTTTGATGATGGCTTGGACTCACCTCTTGGTAAAGAAAAGTCGCAAGATTGCGCTCAGCTACAACGGCTGTATCCAGTTGTCTCTAGGTTCCTGCAGCTGCGTTTCTTGGGTTGGCAAACTCAGGCTCACCATTTGCTTGACGCTCTTGGTTAATCTTATCAAAAGAAGCCTTTGGCTGATAGCACTCCCCACGCACTGTAATATCTAGTGGCTCATCCAGCACCTAAGGAATATCCTTGATACGCTTCTAGTTCTCCGCAATGTTCTCACCAATCGTTCCATCACCACGAATGGCGCCAACCTGCAAGTCGCCATCACGATAAGTCACAGACTCCGACAAACCATCAATCTTCTGCTCAGCCACTTAACGAGAGGTAGGAAAGCGCTCTTTTACCCTGCGGTCATAATCAAGAAGCTCCTCACGTGAAAAAGCATCCTGCAAGGAATAAAGAGGATAGGCATGTGTGTATTTTTCATAGTTTGACAGGACTAGACCACCCACTCGATGAGTCGGACTATCGGGAAAGATGTCATCAGGGTGCGCTTTTTCATGCTCCACTAACTCTCTATAGAACTTGTCATACTCACTATCAGATACACTGGGATTTTCCTCGGTATAGTACTCCTTTGCTTAACGATTAAGAAGTGTTTCGAGTTCGTTCTTTCGATTTAACATGGTCCTATTTTACCATAATACTGCCATTTTCTGTGGGATTTTTGCTAGCTTTTGCCAAGTTTTTCTCTCTTTTCATAACTTCATAAAAAGAGCAATGAATGCTCTCTTTGTTTATTTTGTATAATCAATTCTCTTTGCAATGCGGTCAATAAAAATAGCACCAACAAGAAGAGAGGCTAACTCTCCAAGAGCCGTTGTCAACCTAATCAGCCAAAATGATGCGTCAGCAACAATCGCCAACTCAGCAGCTACAGTCACCATAGAGGCTGAAAAGAAGATAGCAAAGAAGAAAAAGGCTTTGTTAAATAGGCCACCGAGAATACGCTCGTTCATGTAGCGCTCATACAACCATACGCCAAGGCTAACAAAGACCTAGGTTGAATGACTTCCAACAACCACATCAATCAAGCCAAAACTAAAGAAGTTAGCAATCGTACAACCAATGGTCAGGCTGATGATTTACTTGCGGTTGTAAAAGGCTAAAAAGTTCAGCATTTCAGCTACACGAAACTGATATGCTCCGTAAGAGTTAGCATTGAGCGGTGGTGTGATGGTTAAAACCACATAAAGCGCAGCGACGATGGCTATCTGAGAAAAGTCGTTTACAGTAAAAGTTTTCATGAGTGTCTCCTTTAACACTTTGTTCTACTAAGGTTTGTAATATGCTTGGCGTAAGAAGTGAAGCACCTAAGGCTGTTCTAACAACTTGTCTATTCTATCATAAATAAAAGCCATTGCCAAGGTTTATTTAATCTTTCTTTAAGTCTCTTTTGCTGCTCTTTTGTGGTATAATAAAAACATGAAACTATTGATAACATTCTCTAAAAAGCTCTTGCAAAGTGAAGGCATCTTATACCTTATCTTTGGTGGGTTGACGACACTGGTCTACATGGTCCCTCGTCTTTTGCTGTCTGCTTTTGCTATCGATGCGGGGCTATCTGCGACGATAGCAAATATCATCTCGGTACTTTTTGCCTTTATCACCAACGACACCATCGTCTTTCGCCAAGAACGTAAGGGCTGGCTCTATCGCCTTGGTAAGTTTGTCCTAGCCAGATTAGCCACTGCTTTGATTGATATTGCCTGAGATTATCTCCTTGTGACACGCTCTCCAAGTCTCATCGGGAAATTTGTCAACAATGACTATCTCTTGGTTATTCTGATTGAGATGCTCTTTTCTCAAGTCTTGTTTCTCCTTCTCAACTATGTCTTTAGTAAAGTCTTTGTCTTTAAAAATACCGCCAACTAAATACCAGCTTTCATCTAAGCTGGTTTTAATGTTCTTTATCTATATGTTCTTTTTCACTTTTTGAGCGGCTTTGAAGAATGGAGACCTAATCGCCTTTTCTGCTTTCAGCAAGACATTCGTGCAGCTCTTGATAAGTGGCATTTAAAATAGCACCAAAAATAATGAGATAGGCTAAGAAAATAAACCAAACCATCAAGATGAAGATGACAATCGACCCAAAAATCTTGATATCCACCAAGCGCTCGATACGATTTAACACGTAATTACTGACTAATTTACTAAAGAAAACCATGACAACGGTCACCATAATCGTCCCCGGCAGCAAATAGCGCAAACGTTTGATACGGACTTTTGGCAGGAACAAGTAAAGGGTTAGCTTGCCTAGAAAAATCGTCAGTGCTGTCACTGGCTGTGATTAATTCAACAAAAGCGTCGTCAAGAGGTCCCACATGTCATAGCGATTGACTATCAACATGATTAAGGGCTTTGAGAAGGTTGAAATAATCAAGACAAAGATCAGCATGAAAAAGAGCAAGAGACTCATGGCTAGCCCGACTAATCTTCCAATCACAAAGTCACGGTGCTGAGTGACTCCGTAGGCTTTATTCATGGCTTTTTGCAGGGAGGTCAGACTTTTGGACATGGGCCAAAGAGAAGTCACCGTCGCTACTCCCAAGATACTCTTTGAAGGGTTTGAAAAAATACTGACAATAAAAGATGAGGCTGGTTGGTAGACATTCTTGGGAAGATTATCTTTTAAAAAACTCAAGAAGTCAGTGATGTCAATATTGAGATAGGGAACAATTTGGGCAGCAATTACCACCAGCGGAAAAGCGGTTAGCTGCAGGTAATAAGCCACTGCAATCGCTGATAAATCCATCTCCGCACTTTGATAATGTTTGAGATAAACTTGCAAAGGAGGATCATTGAGCTTATCCATCAACTTTTCAACAACTAACTTTTTAGCCATGATTAGTAAGTTCTTTCTGCGCCTTGGCTGATTAAAATAAAAGGTCCATCTTTCGTGCTGACAAATTGATGTTCGTTTGGGAAAGATAGCCCGCCGTCTAGCGTCTTGTGCGCCCAACCTGTTCCCATATCTATGTCAATTTCCCAAGTGCCTGTGTTAATCATAGGCTCAATGGTAAGCACCATGCCCCCACGTAACCGTAAACCACGTCCAGCTCGTCCGTAGTGAGGTACTTTTGGCTCCTCGTGCATGGTTGGTCCATCGCCATGTCCCACTAATTCACGCACCACTCCGTAACCACGGCTTTCAGCGTACTCTTGAATTGCTGCACCAATATCACCGATACGATTGCCAACGACAGCTTTTTCGCTACCGATATAGAGCGCTTCACGAATGACATCCATGAGGTCTTTAACTTCTTGTGAAGCATTACCAACAGCGTAAGCCCAGCAAGCGTCCGCTAGACCACCCGTGTAGCTTTGGGTGTATTTTTTGACTTGCGCAACATTTTCATAATCAAGCTTAGACACGTCTACGACAGACTTTTCAAGAGGCTCACTAAGCACCATATCCACTTTGAGAAGGTCGCCATCTTTTAGGATATATTGGCGTGGAAAAGCGTGTGCCACTTCATCATTTAACCCACTGCAAGGCGCTTATGGATAGTCCATGATAGCGTCGTCAACACCGATTTGAAGAGGTAGGACTTTTGCCTCTTTACAGCGTCTACGGACATACTCTTCGACTTCCCACATATCAAGCCCTGGCTTAATCAAGTCTCTCAGTCCAGTATGAATGCTGGCTAGAAAATCACCAGCACGGTCCATAGCTTCTATTTCGCGTTTTGATTTTAATGTAATCTTTGTGTCTCCTTTTAATCTTCGTTTTTAGTTTATCTGAGATGTGACCTTTGCTTTTGCAATCTGTTGGTCATCTAAACAAATATCAAAATCTAGTAAAGCGCTGCGCCTTTTTTCGCTAATTACTTTTGGGCGTATCCGCAAAATATCATCAATCTGTGCCACCTGCAAGAAATGAATGGACAGCTCTTCAACGATGATACTTTTAGGGCTTTTTTTGGTTAATTGCCGATTGGTGCTGGCGTGAAGTGCTTCCACCAATACTCCTTGTGCGATATTGCCTGAGCTGTCTACCTAAGAAGGCTCCACAATCAGGCAGTATTCGCCGTGATCATACTGGAGATTGGTGATATTCTGATCACTCACAGTGTAGACCCCACGTGGCTGGGTGTTAGGGAGATTTCCCATGGCTTGACGCCGTGTAATCTCACCCAACAACTACTTGTCATCCGTGCTGACTGGTAGCATGTTGAGGTCTTCAAAACTCATCTTTTGGCTGATGTTAGCAAGCCTCTTATGGGGTTTTGCCGTGCTGACGTCTTTTGACATGACAAGCTCTATCTGAGTGTCATTGGGCTTTCTGACTGTGTCTTGCACACTGATGACACCCACGACATGATTGTCACTATCCACCACTGGAACACGCACATGCTTGGTTTGTTTGACCTGTTGGTTAAAGTCTTTGATGATGTTGGTCGTGGTCTGATAGCCATGGTCGTGCTTTGACTGATAGACTTGATTGACCGTTTTTAAGTCGATCTTAATCCGCACATCAGAAAGAGCGTGGTTTATCATAGTAGCCACTGTAAAGATGTCGTAGTGGGTCACCATGAAAGGAATGCCTAGGCTGTCTGCTGTTCGTTTCACACGCTGTGACACCCCAAAGCCTCCAGTGACTAATATGGCATTGTGTTTTTCAAGGGCGAGGAGCTGGATATTCTCCCTGCCTCCGACAATCAACACGCCACCACGCACCTAATAGCGTCCGATATTTCCACGTGTCATAGCCCCAATCGAAAACTTGCTAACCTCTTGACTCAGCCCAGCCTCGCCTGCCAGCACCTCTGAGTCACTGATTCTAGCAATCTCTGAATAGGTCTGCGTTTCAATCTGTACCTTGTTGGCTTGGGCAATCCGCACCGTACCACTTCGAGGCTTGGTCTCAACGATACCTCGCTTTTCAGCCTCTTTTATAGCACGATATGCCGTGCCTTCGCTGACATGCAAATGATTGGAAATGCTACGAACACTGACACGATTGCCAATAGCCAGATTTTCAAGATAATCTAATATGTCCTGATGCTTACTCATAGCGATATTCCCTCCTACTTAGACCATACTCGGTGTAAAAACGCATCTGATGCGTATAGCGGTCGCTTCCTTTGTAATCTCGCAAGAACGTGAAACCTGCTTTTTGAGCCACTCGTTGACTGGCTTTATTTCCCTCGTGCGTGACAATCGTCAAATGCCTAAGCTTCAACTCATAAAAAGCCAGTAATACAAGATTTTTCAGCGCTTCTGTCATATAGCCACTGCCCCACTCGCTCTCTTTTAGAAAATAGCCGATCTCACAAGTCCCCTCGTGATCATCCAGCTTTTCAAAGCGAATGGCACCAGTCATCTGCTGCCTGTCTTTGAGCTCAATCGCCCAGACACCTAGAGGTGAGCGCATAAACTACTCGACCATCATAGCTGTCCTTTCTTCTTTGGTTTTAGGACTTGGAACAATAAAGCGAAGATTACTTGGTCTTTTGATCATCTCCCAAAAATCCATCTCCTCTGTAAATGCAAACGGGCGCAAGATTAAACGCTCCGTCTCAAAAGTCGCAAACTGCGCTAATCGTGTCCAAATGTTCATAAAGCTATTATATCACTGCAAAGAAAATTTGCCTAACCCTGCTATGAGTCAAGACACGTAGTATGTCTAGAAAACTGCAAATAGCCCGAGCAACTCGGGCTTTTCTTTAATTTTCTTCAAATTGAGAATTGTAAAGGTCTGCGTAGTAGCCGTTTTGTGCCATAAGCCCGTCGTGGTTTCCTTGCTCGATGATATTACCATCTTTCATCACTAGAATCAAATCAGCGTTTTTAATGGTTGAATGACGGTGAGCGATATCAAATGAAGTGCGTCCTCCCATCAGCTTATCCATCGCTTTTTGGATGAGCTCTTCGGTACGGGTATCTACAGATGCTGTCGCCTCGTCAAGGCTAAGAAGCGGTGCGTCTTTTAAGAGAGCTCGAGCAATAGTTAACAATTGCTTTTGACCAACAGCCAAGGTCAGGCTGTCATCTAGGCCTCTGTCGTAGCCGTTGGGAAATGTCTTGATGAAGTGGTGAACACCGACAGCTTTTGCAGCAGCTTCCACCTGCTCATCAGTGATACCTTTTTGATTGTTAATCAAGTTCTCCTTGATAGTTCATTCATACAACCTAATGTCCTGAAGCACCAAAGAAAAGGCGTCGTGAACTTCTTCACGTTTCATGTCATGGACTTTAACCCCGTCAATACTGATAGTCCCACTATCCACTTCGTAGAAGCGCATTAGGAGATTAACCAGCGTTGTCTTACCAGCACCAGGCGGTCCGACAATGGCGATTTTTTGCCCAGCTTTAGCATGCGCTGAGAAGTCATGGATAATTGTCTTATCTTTTGAGTAACCAAAATGGACATGCTCAAAGGCTACGTCTCCTTTGATGATGTCAAGTTGTTTTGTTTTATTGCTTTCCTCTCCCATTTCGTCTTCTTCTAGGATTTCAAAAACACGATTCATACCTGCGCTCGCTTGTTGCAATTGACCAAAGGCTTGCGCTAATTGTGACAATGGTTGTGAGAAGATACGCACATAAATCATGAAGGCAACGATGGTTCCCATGCTGACATTGCCATCAGTCATCCTGATAGCACCAAAGACGCAGACCATAACGTAGCCGAAGTTGCCGATAAACTACATCAAAGGCTTCATGCTCCCTGAGAAGAACTGTGATTGCCACATACTCTTATAGAGGGCATTGTTTAAGTTCTTGAACTGCTCTTTGACCTCCTCTGTCGCAGAATAAGACTTGACAACGTTATGTCCTGAGTAGGTTTCCTCAACATATCCTGAGACGTTCGAAAGGTTCTTTTGCTGACGCTTAAAGAGCGATTGAGAACTTGCGCTGATAACCATCGTGCTGATAATACCGGTGAGTACAGAAAGAATCGCCACAGCGGCTAACCGTCCGTTGGTCTTTTTCATCATGATATTCGCTGCAATCAAGAGAATGGAACTTGAGAAAATCGTTCCCAAACTTTGTTGGAGAGATTGCGCCATGATCTCACCGTCGTTGGTAACTCGAGAAAGGGTATCCCCTTGCGTGTGTGAGGCAAAGTAAGCCAGTGGCACACGATTGATTTTCTCTGCGATAGCCTTACGCGTACGATTTGAGAATTTTTGGATAATCGTTGTGAAGGTGTGTTGTTGGTAGTAAGATACTAATGCCCCAACGCTGTAGAGTACAACCTGTTGCCACGCCAACTTAGCGACCTTGGCAGTATCAACATCTGCGTTGACACCCATAGCTTCTTTGATATTGCCCGCTTTTAGATAAACGGAAATTTGCGAAGCGTTTTTGAGAGCGTCTGAGATGGTATTTGCAATGTCGCTAATAATATCTGGACCAATGACGGTAACCCAACTTGAAATCACCGCACAAATCAGCGCCAAGATAAATGGCAGACGGAAGCCTTTCGTTTAAGGTAGGAGACGCTTGCTTAGAAAGGTTTTTTCTTTATTTCCCATTTCCTAATTCCTCCTTAGACAATTGAGAATAAGCAATTTCTTGATAAACGGAATTGTTTGCCAGCAATTCTTTGTGCGTGCCTTGTCCGACAACAACACCCTTATCGAGTACAAGAATTTGATCCGCCTCCATGATGGTTGAGATACGTTGGGCGACGATAAGTTTTGTCGTATCTGCTAGTTTTTCATGCAAATCATGACGCTATTTCTTGTCCGTCTTATAGTCTAGGGCAGAGAAAGAGTCATCTAAGAGGAGCACTTCTGGCTTTCGAGCAAGCGCACGTGCGATGGCTAGACGTTGACGTTGCCCACCTGAGAAGTTGGTTCCGCCTCGGGCTACCTCTATGTCGAGACCCTTTTCCTTGCCTTCTACAAAGTCTTTTGCTTGCGCCAACTCGAGTGCTTCCCAAATCGCTTCGTCAGAAAGCGGTGTTTGGGTGCTTTCCCCAAAGTTCATGTTTGAGCGGATGGTTCCACTGTAGAGTACAGCCTTTTGTGGAATAAAGCCAATCTTATCGTTCAAGTCTTTTTCAGAATTGTGTTTGAGTTTGACACCGTCTACCTTGCTGTAACCACCAGGCGCTTCGTTAATACGTGGGATGAGGCTAGTCAAAATGGGTTTACCAGAACCAGTTAAGCCGATTAAGGCTACCGTTGCGCCTCTTTTAGCGGTGAAATTCACATGCTCAATGACATCACGAGATGTTTTTGAGTAACGGAAAGATACATCCTGAAACTCAACTTCACCTGTTGTATCAGGTGTTTTGCCTGTTTCCTCTTTAAAGTTAATTGAAGACTCTAAAGCATACTCTTCATTGATACGACGTGCAGACTCGAGGGCACGTGGCAAACTCATTAATACAATCGCCATCATCATAAAGCCCATGCCCACTTGCAGGGCGTTACTTGTTAATACAACCTTGTCTGAAAAGACAGCAACACGATCTTTCATGCTAGCAGCAAACTCTGTCGCATAAAAACCTTTCGCTAGTGCTTTTTGCGGCAACTCTGACAGCTTGACATCATTGATCAGGTAAGCCCCAATCCAGTATCCTGCCATGGTCAAACCTGATGAAACTGCTGTCATGAAAGGATTCATCAAAGCCTTCAAGAGGTAAACAAAAAGGTTTAGGCGAGTGATGTTGTTATTGACCTCATTGTCCTTATCGTCTTGATATTCCTCGGCATTGTAAACACGCACCACTCGGATACCTGTTAGGGTTTCACGTGTTGTAGAGTTGAGCTTATCAATAAGGACTTGTACCTTACTTTGTTTTGGAACGGCTAGGATAAAAAGAATTGCTAGCATGATGACAACAACGACAATCGCTACACCTAATGCCATTGTCCAGCTAGAGCTCTTATCCCAAATCTTGGTCAATGCCCAGATTGCCTTGATAGGTCCCATGATGCCCACTTGTAGCCCCATGATCATTTACTTTTGAATTTGGGTGAGGTCTTTGGTCGTACGTGTCAAGAGACTTGGGCTCCTAAAGTTTTTAATCTCAGCATCTGAGTAACCCATAACTCGCTTGAAAATATCCTCTCGCAAACGTGTTGTGAAACTAGCCGCAACACGTGCCGCAATAAAGCCTACAACAACCGCTGAGGCAAATCCTAATAGTGAAAATCCAGTCATCTTCCAACCTGGACCCATCACATCCGCTCCTTTTGTACCACTATTTTGCAGTTACTTTGTGATACGAGACATGTGGTCGGGCACTTTTAAGTTTGCCCAGACTTCGACACATACATACTCTACACTCAGTAGCATCATCAGCCTTTCTTTGACTGTCAAGCGTTTGAAAACTTTTAGCATCGCTTACTCTACTCCTCTATTTCTAAATTTTCCAGAATCTTTCGGATAACTTTTTTCATGGTCTTTAGTTCGGTTAGGTCGCTATCTTTTAGGACTTTTTCGTGAATGGGCCGATGAAAATCAGCCTATTTCACTGCTTTTTGACTCCCAAGTGCTGTCAATACCAGCTGCTTGTAGCGCTTATCTTTTTGAGATGGGATAACTTTGATAAAGTTGTTTTTTCCCATCCGTTTGTTAAGGTTACTCGTAACAGATTTTGAAATCTTCTGTTTTTTTTCGCTATCTTTGATATACTCTTCCTCGCCTGAGTGCTTGTAAAGACACATAACCACAAAGCCCTGCGGACCACCTAGGTGCTCTACATCCTGCTCTTTTGCAATCTGCTGAACACGCCCTTCAACCTGAGTGACTAAGTTCAGAAATTCGGTGAAAGGGTCTTGCATTAATACTCCTCACTTTTTTCAGAATACTTTCAATTGGTTTCTGTGGTAACTATTTTACCCTTATTCCAATAAGAGGTCAACAAATAAGTTCATAAGAGAACTATTTTTTTGATTTAAAATAACAGTCGCTAGGTCGCCTGTTTACTATTCATAGCGAAGAGCGTCGCTAGGGTTAAGCTTGCTGGCTTTACTTGCTGGTAGTAGCCCAAACAAAATCCAGATAACTGCTGAAAAGAGAAGGCTAATCAATGCCACCTACATAGTCACTCTTGGTTTAATCTCCCTTTGCGCTGAAGCGATATGCGTTGAAGCACAATCGGCTAAAATCAAGCCAGTCAAACCACCAGTCAAAATGAGCACCAATGACTCTATAAAAAACTGGGTCAAAATCTTGGCTCGAGTCGCACCGATTGCCTTTCTAAGCCCAATCTCACGAATACGCTCTGTCACAGAAACCAGCATGATGTTCATGACACCAATCCCACCGACAAGATGTGAGTTAGCAGCTAGGGCACCGATTACTCCTGTCATGATACCCACTTGCTGGTTGACACTCTTAATGACGGTTGACATATCGGAGATAGCAAAGCGTCCGCCCTTAGCTTGACTAAGCTCTGTCAAACGTGCCCCAATCTCCTCACCTAGGCGATTAGCCTGCGTCACGTCCTCAATGTGGAAGTACATGCTACCTACTTCTTTTTGCCCCATTTCAGAAGCCAGCTGGGTGTTGGTCTTGAGGGCATTCCCGCCACCCATACCGCAAAGGGAACTTCCTGCGTCAGGGTCTTTGTAGACTCCGACGACACGATATTCTTTATTAGACACTGTGACCAGCTTATTGAGTGCGCTCTTTGACGTTTTAAAGAGCTGTTTAGCGACATTCTCCTCAAGCTACATCCCTCGAGAAAAGTTGTTATAGTCACTTTCTTGAAAGGAACGCCCAGCGACTATTTTAAACTTCTTTATTCCCATTAAGGTGCGGTTAATCCCTGTGATGTTGACATTTTCAACCGCTTTCTTCTGGTAGTTGATTTTTCCTGTCGTTTGTTTCGTGACATAGTAGCCTGTGACTTCTGGGAAGTCTTTGACAATGGTTGCTAGCCATTCCTCCTTGACTTCAAGCTCGTTCATCTCACCGCCTCCAGTGCCTAGAATTGCTCCCATTTCAGCTGCTTCTTGCTCCATTTCTTCGGTCTCTTTAGCCTTATAATACACTTGCAAGTTCTTTTGCGGAGATGTGACTTCATCTAAGCCACTGGCCCGCATGCCCTCTCCTAATGCCATAATCAAGACCTCGGACGCCCCTCCAATGATATTCCCTAGCATGGTCAATAAAGAGCGCATCTTATGTCCCATGATTGAGCTTAGAGCAAATTTCCAATTTCCCATCCACTTCTCCTTACTCTATCCGAACGCTCTCTGTCGTATCTAGCGTAATCTCACCATCACGAATGACAATCTTGCGCTTAGCATAATCGGCAATCTATGGCTCGTGAGTGACCATGATATTGGTTTTCCCCTCCTGCTTGAGAGCGGTTAAAAGCTCCATAATCTGCTCACCCGTTTTTGTGTCTAGCGCTCCTGTCGGCTCATCAGCTAGGCTGATAGAGGGGCTATTGACCAAGGCTCGAGCAATCGCCACACGCTGCTTTTGCCCACCAGACAGCTCTGACGATAAATGGTGCATGCGCTCCTCTAGCTCTACTTTTTCCAAATATTGCTCTGCTAGCGCCTTTCTCTTCTTAGCTGACATACCTGCGTAGACCAAAGGCTCCTCCACCTTTTGCCTAGCATCGAGCTTTGAGAGAAGGAATAACTGCTGAAAGACAATACCGGTTTCCTCATTGCGCCCCCGTGCTTGCTCTTTTTCATTGAGCTCTTCGACATTTTCATCATTGAGCCAATAGTCACCTGCTGTCGGGTGGTCAGGCAGTCCGATCATGTTCATCTGCGTTGACTTTCCTGCGCCAGAAGGTCCCATAATTGCTAGAAATTCTCCTTACTCTACTGTCAAATCAATGCCCTTTAAAATCTGCTACTCCTCATCACCGTTTTGATAGCTTTTCACAATCTGACTGAGTTTGTTTCTCGTTTTGGGACTTGCTGTCATGATACATCTCCTCAATCTCGTGTTTTATTCAAATGCCATATCGGCTAGTTTTTGCCCATCTTCAAAGTCTGAACTTGGATTTTCTATGATGGTTTGTCCTGTTTGCAGGCCAGTTAGGACCTCTTGTGATTTAGCATCGGCTTTACCAAGGCTGACTTCTGTCTTAGTGATTTTTTGCCTGTCCTTGTCATAGCCCCAGACATAGTTCTTCTTATTCCTCTTGACGACAGCTGACACTGGCACTAGGATATGTGTCTCGCTGTTTTGGACTTCAAGCGATACGGTAAAGCCCTGCTTCAACTCGTCTAGTGGGCTGATCATGTCGGCTTTGAACTCATAGTTTGACGCAGAAGCACCGCTACTTGTCGTGTCTGTGGAGCTGGCTGTAGACGTCTCGTTTGGATAGTTAGAATTATAAGAAATCGTTCATTGCCAAGTCTTATCGGTGTAAACTTTTGACTTGATGGTATCTGCCTGTCCAACCTTGACCGTTGATAGGTCGTACTCGCTAAGGTTTCCTTGGATTTGCAATTCTCCTTCTGTTGCGATATGAACCTGCGTTTTATTTCCCCTTGAAGACGACTCCATGTCGTTGTTGACCTCTCCTACCGTCCCTGAAACTCGCCTGGTCCCTACCGTTTCTTTCAAAACAGCTTGCGCTTTATTGACCTCCGCTTGTGCGTCGGCATAGTTGTCGTTCAAATCTTGCAATTGCTGATTGTTGCTAGCTTTATCCTGTGCGGTTTGTTGCTGACTTTGTTGCACAGCAGCTGCACTATCACCGCTACTTTCTGTCTCTGTCGTTTGCGTTGTCGCTGGGGCTCCTCCATAGGTTTTGAGGTAGTTAATCTGACGTCCAATCTTGTTGAGATTGCGCACAGCCGTGTCATAGGCTGCTTGCGCAGTTGTAGTGTCGTATTGGACGACCTGCTCACCAGCATTGACTTGTTGTCCGACAGCCACTAAAACCTGCGCACTAGTGCCCTTGCTGCTGTCATAGGAGACATACTGCTCGGCATTTGCCTTTACTGTCCCTGTCAATTGGGTTGCTGTAGAAATCGTGCCCTCCTTAACTTGATAAGTCTTATAAGACTCAGCAGCATCCGCTTCTTGTCTGATGGCATTTCCCATGACGATAGCGTCATAAATCCCCGCTAAAATAACGACTGCTGCTCCTCCAAAGATAAGTCCTTTCTTCTTTTTAGACCATTTCTTCTTTTGACGTCTTGCCATATATCCTTCTCCTTTACATAATACAATCTAACAATTGTTTTCTCCCTTAAAGAAAACTTAATCGCAAACGTTTTTTTTTTCTCTATAGATAATCGTACAAAAAGCACTCCTCCTAAGACGTGTACTTTCTTGTATTAAATAGCTTGTGTGAGGAAGCTTCTGCTCTCAGGCACACGTACCATAGCATCCGCTGTATCTAGCGCTGTAATGAGTGGTACGCCGTGTTCAATAGCAGAGCTACGAATGACCTGACCATCTCCGTCAAAGGTACGTTTCGTACCGCCTGTATTGACGATAGCTTGTACTCTGCCTTGACGGACAAGAGCAGGCATGTCGTTATCATCATTTCCTCCGAGCTTATGGACTAGCGTTGAAGCAAGACCATTCTCATTGAAGAACTGGGCTGTTCCAGCCGTTGCAAGGCTCCTGTAGCCGATGTTAGCAATGCGTTTAGCCAGCGCTAGCGCTTCCTCCTTAGTGTCGTCAGCGATGGTGAAGATTACTTTACCAAAGGCAGGCAAATGGAAATAAGTCGCTTCTAAGGCTTTGCAAAGGGCTTTTTCAAGTGTCGTGTCCGTTCCCATGACCTCACCTGTTGACTTCATCTCAGGGCCAAGGAGACTATCGACCTTGGCTAACTTGATAAATGAAATAACAGGTGCTTTAACGTGAACATTCTGACTCTCTGGATAGAGACCATCCTTGCAGCCTTGCGCACTAAGGCTCTCACCGAGAATAATCTTGGTTGCCACCTGCGCCACTGGGATATCTGCTACCTTAGAAAGGAATGGTACGGTACGACTGGCACGTGGGTTGACCTCGCTAACATAGACTGTCTCGTCTTTGATGACAAACTGGATGTTCATCCTCCCAATACAGTCTAGCCCAAGAGCAAGTCGTTTGGTGTAATCTGTGATAGTTTCTTTGACTTTTTCAAACAAACCTTGTGGTGGGTATCCTGCCATTGCGTCTCCAGAGTGGACACCTACACGCTCGATGTGCTCCATGCTCCCTGGGATAAACACGTCATTGCCATCTGATAGCGCTTCCACCTCTCCCTCACGGCCAACGATGTAGCTATCAACCTCGAAAGGGTGGTCTGGGCTAGCTTTTACGGCTGTACGCGTGTAAGAGCGAAGGTCTGCTTCATTTCCTACGATTTCCAGGGCACGTCCACCAGGCACATAAGACGACCGTACAAGGCCTGGGTAGCCGATTTTGTTAGCAGCGGCTACAGCTCCTTCTTCATCAGTCGCTGTTTGCCCTGGTGGTTGTGGGCTCCCGAGTTCTTTAAGGGCTTGCTCAAACAAATCACGGTCCTCAGCTCGGTCATGGTCAGCTACTTGTGTTCCAAGGATGGTGACACCTGCCTTGGACAAGCTTTCAGCGAGGTTGATGGCTGTTTGTCCACCAAACTACACGACCTCACCTTTTGGCTTTTCATGGTCAATGACATTCATCACGTCCTCAAAAGTCAGCGGTTCAAAGTAGAGTTTGTTTGAGACTGAGAAGTCTGTAGAGACGGTCTCAGGGTTTGAGTTCATGCTGATGGCTTCATAGCCTGCTGCTTGGATAGCCTTAACAGAGTGCACGGTCGCATAGTCAAACTCGACCCCTTGTCCGATACGGATAGGACCAGAACCAGGCACTAGGACAGCCTCTTTATCAGCCTTGTGCGACTCATTTCCCCACTCATAGATTGAGTAAATATAAGGCGTTGCTGACTCAAACTCTGCCGCACAGGTATCAACCTTCTTGTAGACTGGGAGTATCCATTGCTATGTGCGGACTTGGCGGATAGCGTCAGCTGTTGTGTTCCAAAGCTATGCAATCTTGCGGTCAGAATAGCCGTTACGCTTCGATTCCCTCATAAGAGTAGCCTCTTAAGCGTGAGTGGAGAGTTCTTGCTCCAACTCTAAGAGATGAAGGAGTTTATCAAGGCAGAAGAGGTCAATCTTAGTCAACTCTGCCAGTTCTTCAATCGTGTAACCACGACGTAGCGCCTCCGTGATGTAGAAGAGACGGTCGTCTTGCGCTTTGACGATTTTCTCTCCAAGGGCGTCATCAGCCTCCTCAGCAAGCTATGGCATTTCATTGTGATGCACACCGATTTCTAGCGAACGGAAGGCTTTGAGGAGACTTTCCTCGCTGTTACGCCCAATTGCCTTGACTTCACCAGTGGCTTTCATCTGTGTGCCGAGACGACGCTCACCGTGCTCAAACTTATAAAATGGGAAGCGTGGAATTTTAGCATCCACGTGGTCAAGAGAAGGCTCAAACATAGCGTAAGTTGTACCTGTTACTGGGTTAATCGTCTCATCAAGGGTCAAACCAACTGCGATTTTGGCCGCCAGCTTCGCAATGGGATATCCTGTTGCTTTTGAGGCAAGGGCAGACGAGCGAGTCACTCGAGGGTTCACCTCGCTGACATAGTATTTAAAGCTATGTGGGTCAAGGGCGAGCTGACCGTTACAGCCTCCTTCAATCTTGAGAGCACGGATGATTTTGTGACTAGCATCTCGCAACATTTGATTTTCAATGTCAAACAAGGTTTGCGTTGGTGCAAAGACGCTAGCGTCCCCAGTGTGGCTCCCAACTGGGTCAAAGTTTTCCATATTACACACCACAAGTGCGTTGTCTGCTGAGTCACGCATAACTTCGTACTCGATTTCTTTGAAACCAGCGATAGAGCGCTCAATCAAACACTGGGTAACTGGTGAGTGTTTGCGTCCATTTCCTGCGATTTCTCGCAGTTCTTCTTCATTGGCACACATACCACCACCAGTACCACCGAGGGTAAAGGCTGGGCGCACCATAACTGGATAGCCAATGCTATTTGCAAAGAGGACAGCCTCTTCACCGTTATTGACAATTTCTGATTCTGGGATAGATTGACCGAGGTCTTCCAGGAGCTGTTTGAAAAGATCACGGTCTTCTGCTTGGTCAATGGAAGAAAGCTTTGCCCCTAAAAGCTCTACACCAAGCTCTTCAAGGCTCCCAGCCTTTGAGAGCTCCATTGCCATGTTAAGCCCTGTCTGACCACCAAGTGTTGGAAGTAGTGCGTCTGGACGCTCTTTTCGCAAAATACGTGTGACAAACTCTGTCGTAATCGGCTCGATGTAGACTTTTTCTGCGATTTCTTTCTCTGTCATATTGGTCGCAGGGTTTGAGTTAACAAGGCCTACACTGCAGCCTTCTTCTTTGAGGGCAAGACAGGCCTATGTCCCAGCATAGTCAAACTCTGCTGCCTGTCCGATAATAATCGGACCAGCCCCGATGACCATGATTTTTTTAATATCTGTACGTTTTGGCATAACTTATGATACAAGGCCCGTCACCGACACCGTGAAAATAGGAAACTCGACGCAGATGCCTAGCATCTAGGAGAGGTTTATCTTTCTCACACAGTCGTTAGGGCGTGTTCACTTTCGTAAACGTGTATCTTCTCCTTTCTCTATTTTCTAACTCTCAGTCTAGAATTAAATAATCTCGTCCAGCCTCTAGCAAGCTCTGTTTGATAGGCTTCAATCGTTTCTAAATATTCATCAATAAGAGAGATGGCATCGTGTGGACCTGGTGCTGCGTCAGGGTGAAATTGCACGGAAAAAGAAGGGAAATCACGGTGTCTCACACCTTCTACAGATTTGTCGTTGATTTCTTCGTGGGTGATAATGAGACAATCTAGCAGCGTGTCACGGTCAACCGCAAAGCCGTGGTTTTGTCTGGTAAAGTCCACACGACCTGTTGCAATTTCTCGCACAGCGTGGTTGAATCCACGATGTCCAAAGGTCTTCTTGCAGGTCTTAGCTCCCTTAGCACGGCTAATGAGCTGATGTCCCATACAGCTCCCAAAAATTGGAATCCTACCTTGAATGCCTCGAATCGTCTCAAGCGCTTCAAGGACATCCTCTGGATTTCCAGGGCCGTTTGAGAGCTTGACGCCATCAGGATTGAGGGTGAGGATTTCTTCTGCAGTCGTGTTATAAGGAACAACGGTGACGTTGCAGTCACGTTTTGAAAACTCACGTAAGATAGAGTGCTTGCGTCCAAAGTCCACAAGCACAATGTTCTTGCCTACACCTGGTGCTGGGTAAAGTGTTTTGGTTGAGACTTGCTCGATATTGTTAGTGGCAAGAACCGTTGCACGCTCCTGGTCACGCAGGTGCTCCATGCTGTCGTTCAGTCTATCCGTCAAGGTTGCTTTCATGGTTCCATGCTGACGGATGATTTTGGTCAAAACACGTGTATCACTTCCAGATTTACCTGGGATATTTTTTGCTTTTAAAAACTCATCCAGCGACGTTTGATTGCGCCAGTTGCTAGCTAGACGTGCTCTTTCACTGACTCCTACACCCTTACAGGTTGGCTGGAATGACTCGTAGTCTTCTCTGTTAATCCCATAGTTTCCAATCAAAGGATAGATAAAGGTTAGAATTTGTCCGTTGTATGATTGGTCGGTGCTGGATTCTTGATAGCCTGTCATCCCTGTATTAAAGACAATCTCACCAGTGACATCAATCCCTGCGCCAAAAGCTTCTCCTTCTAAGAGTGTTCCATCTTCTAATATTAAAAGTCGTCTCATTTCTCTCCCCTTTCTTGGCGTGTATTTGTTTTGGTTCGAACTTTCCTCGTAAAATAGCTTCCAATAGCGCCATTCGCACAAAGACTCCCTTTTGCATCTGTGCAACTATACGTGCTTTAGGAGCTTCTACTAAGCTATCTGCAATCTCTACATCCCGGTTATCCGGTGCTGGGTGCATGCTGATAGCTGTGTCTTTGAGCTTAGCATAGCGCTCTGTTATAAGCCCAATCTGCCTGTGATAAGCTTCTTTTGAAAAACTTTCTTTGCCATCATGGCGTTCATGCTGAACTCGCAACAACATCAATACTTCCAACTCTTCGATTACTTCATCAATATCAACATAGGTGCCGTAAACATCAAACTCACTTGAGTACCACTCTTTTGGTCCAGCAAAGTAGAGTTTAGCTCCTAGACGTTTTAGAATTTGCATGTTTGATTTAGCGACACGTGAGTGTGTCTAGTCGCCTGTGATAGCGATTTTTAGTTGGTCAAAATGTCCAAATTCTTGATAAATGGTCATTAAGTCCAGCTGACATTGGCTTGGGTGTTGCCCAGAACCGTCACCACCATTGACAATAGCGGTTTGAATGGTACGGCTATCAATCAATTGCTTGTAGTAATCCACTTCTTGGTGACGTACGTCACTGATGTCTACACCAAGTGCACTCATGGTCAATTTAGTATCGTAAAGTGTCTCACCCTTATTGACTGAGCTTGTTTTAACGTCAAACTCATTCACATCAGGCCCTAACTTGCGCTCAGCCTCCTCAGATGACTTGTGTGTACGTGTTGATGACTCAAAGATAAGAGTAGCTGCAAAGTATTGTCCATCCTGAGAAAACTCTGCTCGCCCTTCTTTAAAAGCGACCCCACGCTCAATCAAACCTAGAACTTCATCGTTTGTCTATATTTCCATTGTCACCAAGTGCTTTAGTGATACTTGTCCGTCTGTAACCACAAGTAGCTTATACTCTATTCCTTAATCTTTTACTATTTGCTGACTGTGTCGCCTTTATCTAGGGTCCACAATACTGATACTATCTTTGCCGTCGTGCTCTCCCACTTGTACCTCGGTTTCCTCAAATCTGCCTGTTGGGATATTTTTGCCCACATAGTCTACACGAATCGGCTCCTCACGATGACCTCTGTCCACTAAAACCGCTAAGCTGATACGTGCTGGACGACCGAGGCTGACGCTATTGTCTATAGCAGCACGGATAGTACGCCCCGTATAGAGCACATCATCAATCAAATTCACATCACGCTCAGTAATATCAACAGGCTTGACCGTCGTGTCCTCTTCGACCTTCATGTCGTCACGAAATGGCTTTGCATCAAGCTCACCGACTGGCATGTCGATGTTTTCAAGCTGTTTGAGACGCTCTTGGATACGTTTTGCGATATAGACTCCACGTGTCTTGCTCCCAGCAGGAACTCTCTTGTCCAGCGATTTGTTGCGCTCGATAATCTCTTAAGTGATACGAGTGCTGGCACGTTTCTTGGTAATGTCATCAATGATTTCTTTTGTTTTCATCAGTCACCTCTCTAAAATTATAGTATAAATCTCCTTAAAACTAAGGAGAGTCCCCTAATATCCGTGTGCAAAAAGCACCCAGCCCTTTTATCGTCGTCTCCTTACTTGCCTCTCGGAACAAGGTTAAAGGATATTTTTGCTATTTTTCTCCCAAAACTGAACGATTTTTCAAGTGTTAGTTGTTTATTTTCGTAATTTCTCTAAAGTTTCTTGGAAAATAGCTGGTGCTTCCACGCTAAAGGTCTTCAGCTCACCTGTTGTCGGATGGGTAAAGCCAAGTGTTTTGGCTTGGAGAAATTGCCCTTGACCAGCAAGCGTCTTTCGTGGTCCATCGAAAGGGTCACCTGCGATGGGATATCCGATATAAGCCATGTGCACTCTGATTTGGTGAGTACGCCCTGTCTCAAGGGTCAACTCTCCAAGCGTAAATTCACCAAAGCGCTCCAAAACTTGTAAACGTGTCAGCGCTGGCTTTCCCTTTGCTGTGACAGCTTGCTTCTTGCGGTCTTTGTCGCTACGTCCAATCGGCGCCTCAATGACCCCACGGTCGTTTGGCAGAGTACCATGCACAATAGCCACGTACTGACGCAGCGATTTTTTCTCTTTGAGCTCTTGGGCTAGCGCTTGCTGTGCCTTGTCATTTTTAGCAATCTTCAAGAGCCCTGAAGTATCCTTATCGATACGATGTACCATTCCTGGGCGAACCTCACCATTGATAGTAGACAAGTCCTTAACATGATACAGAAGAGCATTGACCAGAGCTCCGCTGGTATGCCCTGCTGACGGATGGACCACCATGCCTTGTGGTTTATTGACCACTGCTACTTCGCTGTCCTCGTAGACAATCTCGATTGGGATACTTTCTAGTTGATAATCCAGAACTTCCTCTTTGGGTAGCTCGTAGCTGATTACTTCACCAAGCTTTACAGCCTATCTCGCTTTTTGCTTTTGATTGTTAACCAAAATCGTGCCTGCTTTTATGGCTTCGTTGGCTTGGCTGCGTGATAACTCGGTCAGCTCAGCTCCTGCCTTGTCAAGGCGCACCCCCGCCTCTTTCACGATGACTTCCATCTTCCTCCCCCCATAGTGCAATCTTGAGAATACCTACACCGACACTGAGATAAGCGTCAGCGACATTAAATATAGCAAAATCCATTAAATCTAAATGAACCATGTCCACCACATAGCCAAGGCGCAAGCGGTCACAGAAATTGCCAAGACCACCAGCAATGACTAAAACCAGGCCTGTTAGTAACCACCAACTGCCGTCGAGATGCTTTATCAGCTAATAAATGGCAGGCCCGACCTCGGTGCTAGTGATGAGAGCGAAAAACCACTGCTGATCTTGCAACATGGAAATGGCAGTCCCTCGGTTTTGTAGATAAGTCAGCCTAAAGACTCCCTTAAAAACAGGTCTGATACTGCCTAGCTCGATGTTGTTTACCATCCAGAGCTTACTCTCCTGATCCAGCACAATCAGGATAATAATACTTGCGATAACTCCTATTTTTTTGACCATCGAACTCTATTCCTACTCTTGTTAACGTGGCATAAATTTTTCAAACTACGCTTTCATAGGAGCGACAAACTTTTCAGCACAAGCTGACAGATTTCTATCCAGACGCTTGCTGTAAACCATGGAGTTGTCCAGATGATTTTCAAGAGGAATGACGGTGACACCGTTAACACTTCTGCTGTCTAAATAGCCTGAACCTGTCGCATAGGCGTCCGCTCGCTCCAAGACACCGTTTAACGTCGCTCTATCTGTGACATTGAACATAGCCGTGCTGTCACTAGTATCCACAAAGTTTTCCGAATAGTAGAGATACTCATCCTTTCCCTGCGTGTTACGAACCGTTGGCAGACCTGCCTAATCCTGCAAAACCAGCGACTTTTTATGTGCCTAAGGATGGTTTTTGCCGATGTAGATGTGGGTCTGAAATGAGCTCAACTCGACAAACTCTAAGCCTAGCTTTTCAAACCGCTGTAAGAGCCCTTTACGATTTTGGTTGTTCATGTTAATGCTCCCAATCTCGCTGTCGCCTTGTGCGACCTCATCCAATAGCTGTATGGTCGTCGACTCAAAGACTCGGAACTCTTGATAGTCAAGCTGCGCTGTCGCAAAACTCGTAATCAAGGGCGACAAATAGTCATAGTGCTGACTAGCATTGGAAAACTCATTTTGGTCAGCTTCTGACTGAGAAAAAGCTTTCTCAAATGAGTCAAAACTCTTAACTACCTCAAGCGCCTCTTCTTAAACAGACATGCCTTGGCTGGTCAGCACAGCACCTGTCGTTGCTCTAGTGAATAGCTGTAAGCCCATCTCACCCTCCAAATCACGAATGGCTACAGATAGACTGGGTTGACTGACTTAAAGTTTAGCGGCAGCTTCTCGGAACGTACCGCTATTTGCGATGGCTACGACGTAGCGTAATTGTTGTATATTCATTTTTCTCACCTTTCTTTGACGCTATCTCTTCTATTTTACACTAAAACAAGCTAAGGTGCGACAAGGATAGCATAACTCACAAGATAAGACCGTTGCTTACAGCAATAGCCTTTTTAACTAATTTGCCGAATGATAGCGTTCGACACCTTTCTTCCAGACCCAGCGTGCCATTAAGGTTCCTAGAACATCCTCGGTTACCATAAAAACGAGATACACCATATACGATTCCCCTTTGACGCTAAAGACAGGAAGGTTTATACTAATCAAAATCGGGTTCCCCCAGGTCAAGTTAATACGAATCGACGATGGGTAAATCGTAAGCGGTCTTGATGAGAACTCCATCACGTACTCCGGTAAACCAGGGACACTATTTGCATTGTCCCTCCATAAAACAACTGAAACAGTCAGTTGGTTCAATAATAACAGTAAATCAGTAGCCAGCAATATACTGATAATGAAGAAAACAATCTGGCTCCATTCTAGCTTGTAACTTAAGAATAAGTATAGCTGTATCATCACACTGATAATCAGGTCACAAATACTAGGAATATCAAGTCGAGACAGGGCAATTTACCAAACCGAATCTACTGGCTTTAGGAGTGTAGCGTCTAACTCACCCTCTAGGATGGTCTCTACTAAATACTCATGTGATCTGACAAATCAGGTCTGATAAAGAAAGGTGCTGGTTGATGAGGTTGCCATCATAAGCTGTTTCTCTTGTCCGGTAAATCCTAAAAGGGTATCTGTGTATTCAAAGAAAACAAAACCAGCAATCTTCTCTAAAGCAAAGAATAAAGAACCAGGCACAAAGGTGCTGACAGCCGTTTGACGATTGATACGTACCTCTTGGATGCTGTGACGTACCAACCTTTTCCATTAAGTATAAGACATCTCACGCCCCCCTTCCTTCGTTACGCTTCAAACCTCGCTTAAAACTCCAACGCTAACCGATTTAAAATACCACAGTCCACAGCAAAGCTAGACTAGTATTTCGCCATATCTCTGCTAAGAGCAAACGGTGTTGCAGGGCAAGTGTGTACTGAAAACCTATTTGTGAGAAAGGATTGTTAACAAGGATGTGCTACAGCGGACTTGGTAGTAAATTTAGTGGAAAGAGCAAACCACCCAGTAATCTCTAAACTGCATTTAAGATTGGTCTACGTGGCCAGGGCTGTATCAGCCTAAATCCTAAATTTGCGATTAAGTTAATCAATAAAGAATACTTCATCAGCTTACTTATCATAAGAACGCTAAATACTAATGTGTAATACCACTCATGGCCCTTCGCTAAAGTGCTGATAATCGCTACAAGTTATAGTAGCAAATACCACAATTTGTCTCCTAAATAGGAGACTAGTTCTTGTCCGAAATACGAATCAGGTCACAATAAATGCGTGGTTAACTCACCTGTATGCACCAAGTGTCCCAGGTTCGCATCCCTTGACATCCCTAAAACAACTGCCCTGAAACTCACAATTATCAAATACCCATACTTCTGAGAGCGGGTAAAGTGACCAATTATACCTTGAGAGCTACTGCTAAAAATCGCTGACCAAGTAAGCAGCGCAACCAGGACGCCAAGCTCCTGATTAAACAGTCCCATACTGACATTAAACTTATAGGTCAGCTGGATTTGATGGTGGTTAATCAAACCGACAGCATATTTTTTCATCTCATCTCCTATCCACCTCAACTAAACTTGCAATAATATCCTCAAAAGGACTGTCATACTTGGTTATCGTTTCAATATCTGCTACCTCTAAGGTAGTAGCTAGTGACTGATAGAGTCTCTCAGTTATCTTGATACTTCTAGCATTTATCTGATACGAAGAAAACTTCTCTGGGACACTTGATTGAATGGTAATCACGACTTCCTTAGGCGCTCCGTATTTTTTCTTTCAATCAGAAATGGCTAAATCGTCCAATGGTCTCCCCTTTGATAACACCATGACACGTTGACACGTCTCTTCTATATCTTGCATATAGTGGGAGGTCAGCAAAATCGTAACCTTTTCCTTACGGTTAATCTCCTTTCAAAAATGTCTAATGGTACGCTGACTAGTGATATCTAGTCCAATCGTCGGCTCATCTAAAAACAACATCTTAGGAGTGTGAATGAGCGCACAGATTAACTCAAACTTCATGCGCTCACCCAAGGATAAATTGCGGACAGGTGTTTGCAATTTATGGCTAATATCTAGCAACTTGCAAAGCTCTCTCAAACGCTCATCATGATCCTTTCGTGGCACCTCATAGATGACTTTTAACACCTCGAGTGTTTCTTTTGCCGGAAAATCCCTAATCAGCTGACTTTTTTGCCCTAAACCGACACCGATTGATTTTGAATGGTCTTTTTGTCTCAAAGACGGTGTGTAGCTTTGGCTGGAATGACTTCCACTCGTTGGCGTTAAGACACCTGTCAGTAACTTGATTAAAGTTGTCCTACCAGCTCCGTTAGCCCCTAAAAGCCCTATACATTAGCCTTCGCTAATCTCTAAGCTAATCGCTTCAAGCGCAACTAGTGCTTGATAGCGTCTAGTCCAAAAGTCTCTCAGAGACCCCATAAAGCCTGCTGATTTCTCAGATGTCCTATAAACATAGGTTAGCTCTTCTACCTGAATCGTTTCTTTCCTTTCCTCATCAATTTAGCTTCTTTTCTATACTATACCCCTAATCAACCTTCCTAAAATGTTTTTTCAGAATTTTCTGTTTTTATCCAAAAACAAAACCCTAGACGAACTAGGGTTTTGTTTAGGACTAACCTTTGACAACTTGCGTTGCGCTATCAAGGTTTTCATGGTTTTGTAGGGAGGTGCTGATGGCTTTCCTGCCGTCACCTTGCTCTCCAAAGTCAATAGCTGCTTCAATTTTTAGAAGCATGCTTCCTGGTGCAAATTGCTTTTCACCGGTGTATTGACGTAATTGGGCATCCGTGACGGTTTCTAATTTTTCTTGGTTTGGTTGGTTGTAGTTGATATAGACATTGTCCACACCTGTTAGGATGATAAAGAGGTCTACTCCGACAAGCTCAGCTAGAGTCTGGATGGCAAAGTCTTTATCAATGACGGCTTCACTTCCTTCCATTTTCTTGGTGTCTGGCTTTTGCACGACAAGGACACCACCGCCACCGGCTGCGATAACCCCTACACCAGAATCAACAAGCGATTGGATGACTTTTGCATCCTTGCTACCGATTGGTTTTGGAGATGGCACGACCTTGCGCCAACCTCGACCAGCATCTTCCGTGAAGCTAGAGCCCGTCTTTTCCATTTGTTCTTTGGCTTCTTCCTCGCTCAAAAATGGACCGATTGGTTTTGTTGGATTGTCTAAGGAAGGGTCGTCAGCTGACACGATGACTTCTGTCATAATCGTTGCCACATCCTTGTCTATACCTTGCTCCAAGAGTTCGTTATTGAGTGCATTTTCCATCCAAAAGTCGATACTACCTTGGGTCATAGCCACCAAGGTATCCAGTGGCAAAGCTGGATTTTTTTCAGAGTCAGCGGCTGCCTGTTGCCAGAAGAGAGTACCAACTTGCGGACAAGTACCGTGGGTGCTGATGACCTCATGACCTGCCTTAATCAATTTAACCAGTGATTTGACGGTTTGCTCTAGTGCTCCTTGTTGGGCTTTTGCCGATGCGTCTTTTGCTAGGATGGAAGTACCACCCTGAGCCACAACTACTTTTGCTTTTCTATCTGACATATCTTATCCTCTCTTTCCTTTTCCATTTAAAATACCTTGTATATCAATTTGCCCTGTGAAGATTTGGATGCTCCAAACCTCACTGAGAATGGCACTGACAACTGCTGCCCTTTCTTCTTAACCTGTAAAGACCTCTTGCTTATCGTCACGACGCATTTTGACTTAAAGAATCATACCGAGTGCGTAAGCAATCTTGGTCAACAAGTGTTTCTCATAACCACCAGCATAGATGAGGTTAACAGAATAAATGCTTGCAACGCTACCTACGATAAGGTTCTTGGTACGTCCTGGTGTGTTCTTTGCTGCGGCCAGTGTGTATTTCAATTGGAAATGAGCGATAAATGCGTAAAGGATAAGGATGGAAGAAGCTGCCAAGGAAAATCCAAACCGGTAAGCACTCTTTGTAAAGAGGATGGTAATCAGGAACAATTGCACGCAGATGTTAGTAACCAGAAGAGAGTTAACTGGGGCTTTGCTAACATTTTCTTTGGCAAAGAATTTAGGGAAAGAGCCTTCTTTTGCAACTTGGTAAAGCAACTCAGCAGCAAAGAGTGTCCCTGCTAAGATAGCACCAACTACCGAGATGATAACACCGATTTTAACCAGAACAGCGCCCCAGTGACCAACTGCTTTCTCAGGAACATAAGCCATGGCTGGTGTTTTGAGTTCTGCAAGCTCTGGACGTGTCATGATACCAAGGGACAACTCGCTGTTAAGAACGTTAACAGATACCATAGTGAGGAGTGCAAGGATACTAGCTTTACCAATATCTGAGCTTGCTTTTGCACGTCCTGAGTAGACTACCGCTCCTTCACTACCGATTAAGACCCAAACAGCGGTTTGCATGGTAGAGTTGACTTGTTCACGTACTGTGCTACCAGTCGCTACACCCCAAATATCATGTGAGAAAATATCCAGTTTGAATGCCTAAACAGATGCTCTCATAAAGTTAACCAGTGGCACCAACTTGGCAATGGTAACGATCGTGTTGATTAAGGCTGCTGTACTAACCCCACATAAGATAAGGAAGTGCACGCACCAAAGCACTCTACTGGCTCCGATGATAGTAGCGACGTTGTTTCCATCACCTAAGAACTTAAAGAAATAACCTTGAGAGCTAAAGAGTAGAGCAGCATAGGCTACTTTACCAAGCCAAGCTGATAGCCAGTAACCCCAAGCTGAGTTGAGGCCCTTGAAGTTACCTAATCCTTCTTTAGCGTAAAAATAACTACCTGCAGTCAGGTCAGGTCGTTTTTAGGAGTGTTTTTGGAAACACAGTCCAAATGTTCCCTTCCCTACAGCTGTAATTCCCCAAGCTCTCAGCATAGGAATCAGCCCTGCACCCTTACTCATGTTTTGCATTAAGTCAAAGATACCACCACCAATGAGTAAGCCGATGACAAGCATGGTCTATAGCAATCGAACTAATTTATTGTCTTCCTTCTTAAGAGACGACCTCCTTCAATGAAAAAGCCGCCCTGATTCTGATTAAGACGACCAGAACCAGAACGACTGGAATGTTCACTTTTGTCTAAACTTTTGGAATGTAGAGGTTTCCTAAAGTAGCTGCCATGACTGCTTTAATTGTGTGCATACGGTTTTCAGCTTGGTCAAAATGACGAGCGTATTTGCTGCGGAAGACTTCGTCAGTCACTTCCATTTCTGTTACGCCATATTTTTCAGCAACGTCTTTACCATATACAGTGTCAGTGTCGTGGAAAGATGGCAAGCAGTGTAAAAAGATAAGGTTTTCATTGTCCGCTTTCTTGACCTAATCCATGTTAACTTGATAAGGTTTCAAATGAGCTACACGTTCTGCGAATTTGTCTTCCTCACCCATAGATACCCTAACGTCTGTGT
The DNA here is from genome assembly GCF_011039275.1 of Streptococcus hyointestinalis. GTDB lineage: Bacteria > Bacillota > Bacilli > Lactobacillales > Streptococcaceae > Streptococcus > Streptococcus hyointestinalis_A. The sequence goes on along the minus strand of NZ_JAAKGB010000001.1, from coordinate 751,324 downwards.
TGAGGACACCTGCGCCTTTGACCGCTTCATCAGCGTCTTCTGTGCTAAAGATACGAGCACCGCTTTCTTTAGCAAAGCCTTCAGCGTGTTTCTCGGTTTCTTCATCTGGGTAGAGTTCTTTTGATAAAAAGTTATAAACATTGACACCAAGGATAGCTCCTGTAACGAGCAAGCTGTTAGCTACGTTGTTGCGTCCCTCACCACAGTTGACACGTGTCAAACCTTCTAATTTTCCAAAGTTTTCTTGAACAGTAAGGAAGTCGGCAAGCATTTGTGTTGGGTGCCTTTCGTCTGTCAATCCGTTCCAGACAGGCACACCTGAGTATGCGGCCAACTCTTCGACCATACGTTGGCTAAAGCCACGGAACTCAATCCCATCAAACATACGACCAGGAACTTTTGCTGTATCTTCCGTTGCTTCTTTTTTGCCTAATTGGATGTCGTTTGCACCGAGGTATTCTGGATGAGCACCAAGGTCAATAGCTGCAGCTGTGAAAGCTGAACGAGTACGTGTTGAGGTTTTTTCATAAAGTAGAGCATTGTTTTTACCAGCTAAATAGTGATGTTCACTGTTACGTTTTTTCATATCTTTCAAATGAGCTGATAAGCCAATGAGATATTCTAATTCCGCCCGTGTGAACTCTTTCTCTACTAAAATACTTCTTCCTTGAACTACTGATGTCATAGTTATGTCCTCTTTCTTTTGGTTTATTTGTTTTTATTTTTTATCAAATGGAGTATCAAATCAACTGTTTTTCCAGCGACTGACAGCGCACGCCATCTTCGGTGTAGATACTACCAACTGGGTGCTAACCTACACTTTCGTAAAATGTCTTGGCGCTTAGCTCGCTATGGATGACTAATGTCCGGTTCCCTGCTGTTTTCGCATGGTCTTCTAAGGATGCTCTCACTTGTGCACCGTTGCCCTGCCCTCGGTAGTCCTTTCAGGTCACAATCCGTGTGAGCCGTGCCTCGTCTCTAGACTCAAGGAGTAAACGCCCTGTTGAGACTGGCTGCCTACCATCTTAAGCCACCGCATCGAACGTCCCCTTTTCGTCATGGCTATCAAACTCATCAGCCCTATCAATGCCCCTCTCTAGGACACAGACATGAAAGCGAATGTTGAGACTAGCTGCCCTCTGAAAAGCTCCTGCGCCTACTTTTACTGTTACCATAATCGTCACCTACACTTGTTGGAATCTAAATGTCCTCACGTTCACATGGCTTGGACATGCAACGAGGTCCACCACGTCCACGAACCTATTCACTTCCGTGAATCTTGATGAGACATAAGCCTCTAGCTTCTAGGCTAACGTTGGTGCTAGTGTTACGGTTGTTAACTACTCCTACACCAGGGGCAATAGTGAGGGTATTTGAGCCGTCGTTCCAGTGCTCACGTCCAGCTGCGACACGGTTTTCACCACCACAGCGGATAAGCTCAACCTTTTCAACGTCTAGTTTTTCAGCTAGTAATGCGGCCAGGTCACCGTGTTCTTCCTTGCTTTTCACATCATCATCAACATACGTCACACTGTACACCTTGCGGTCATCTTCGGTTTCTAGGTGAATTGTAAACTTATCATAGTTAACCATGGCAAAGACGGTATCTAGGTGCATGAACTTGCGGTTATTTGCGAATTCCATGGCAAGAATTTTCTTAAAGCCTAGGTTTTCTCTAAAGATATTGATGAGGAGTTTCTCGAATGACGCTGCGTCTGTCCGTTGAGAAATACCAACTGCTAGCACGTCCTTAGTGAGAACCTACTCATCCCCACCTTCGATACGAGTGTTTTCAGTGCGGTTGTTGACACGTGGCACTTCTCCACCGTATTCTGGGTGCTAAATAAAAATCTCTTTTCCATAAATGGTTTCTCGGTTACGTGTTTCTGAGAACATGTGGTTAAGCGATACCCCGTTGCCGATTGTTGAAAATGGGTCACGTGTGAAGTAGAGGTTTGGCACTGGGTAGATGGAAAATGGATAGTCAGCTTCTACCAAGTCTGTCAGTCCCTTAGCGTCTTCAGGAGTTTCTAGCAACTCTGCTCTTTGCACACCTGCCATGGTCTTTTCAACCAGTTCTTTGCTGTCCTTGATGGACTTGAGAAGCTCACGAATAGCAGCCTCTGTTTGGCGTCCACGGATGTTGGCTTCTTCTAGATATTCATCGTTATACTGCTCTCTAATTTCTGGAGTGTGTAGCGATTCTGCTACCAAGTCTTCCAAGTTGAGAACTTCTACGCCTTCATCTCTTAGAGCTTGAACAATAGCATCGTGCTCTTTTTGAGCATCTTCCAAGAAAGGAATATCATCAAAGAGCATGCGTTCCAAGTAGTCTGGCACCAGGTTCTCAGTTTCCTTTCCTGGACGATGAAGCTTAACCCTTTTTATGCGTCCAATTTCAGTATATACATGAATTGGTGCTTGAATAGTCCTATGGTGCATCTCCTTTCCTATGCATTGTTTATGCGCTTACAATACTGATGTTTTTTTATCACTTTCTTACTTACAGTGATAGGATAGGACTCTTTCTTATATGAAAGCGGTTATTCATCACAATTATTTTGTTAAATACCTCACACTTTTTATCATCAAAACTTAAAAATCTCCAAATGTTTGCTATTACATTTAAATTTTTTTTATTTTTGTGCAAAATACGAAATTTAATGAATTCCATATTTTTTCCTAAATCAAAATAACAGACGATACTTCGTTCGTCTGCTTCATTTCAGTTATTTCTTTCTTTTTTTTTGGAAATAGTAGAATCCAAAGACAGCACTGATGCTAACGCTGTTGGTCGCATAAAGACCGATTTGATTGCCTGTCGTTTGCGTTGTCTTTTCAGCACTGTTGCTTACTGTTGCGGTTACACCGTTTGCGGCACTTTCTGTTTTAGCAGCAGCTTCATCTTGCTTTTTTATCGCATTAGCCAGTTTTTGGATGGACTTGTCCGTACCACCCTTTTCCTTGTTGGTTCGTGTCATCTCTTTTTCCACTGCTCTCATTTGCTTGAAGAGTTTCTCAGTGCGCTCTAGTGAGTCCTTGGTCACTTCTTTGCTGGCTGCCTTAGCGTCTGCGTCGGTTTCACCTGTGTATTTGGCGTCACGAGCTGCCTGTTCTGCGATTTCCTCTTTCTCAGGCGCTTGCCATTTTTCCTTGATAGAGCTTCCAAAGATATCCCAGTTTTGTGCAACCATTTGGTCAATGTGCCATGCTACCCAGTAGAAGGAGTTCTTGTTGTACTGTCCATCTTTTGGCTTTAAGGCTTTGCAAGTGTCTGTCACTGTACCGTAAAATGAGCTGTAAGGGGTGTTACGTGATGGGGCACTGCTGAGCCACATGATTGAGGACATAGAGGATGGCAAGTCTTTCTTGACTTGATAGTAGTGAGCGTCTACGACGTTATCATTACCCGGGGCATACTTGTATTTGTCGCCATCTTCGTGAGCATTGACCTCTGGACGACCATGCGCACCCCGTTTATCGTTAAGGTCGTTTGGTAAGAAGCCTTCTCTGAGCGTTTCAAAGCGGTTACGTTGAATAGCACTGACGTCCTCAACAGAGCAGCGACGGTTTGGATCCGTCGGCGTTTGCAAAAAGTCATAGGATTGGTCAATTTAGCCAACCTTGGAGTCAGGTTCCATGAGCTTGAAACCTGCATAGGCCCGTGAGCGGTTACCAGCTAGATAGTAGTCTGTGTTGCAGGAGTTTGCGTTATAAAACTTACCATCCACTTCTTTGCAGTGATTAGCTTTTTCAGCGACTGCTTCAACATCCTTAGAGGCAATGACTTTGGCCGTGTCACTAAAGTCGACATTACCTAAAAAGTACATGTTTGGATAGATAGAGTATTTATCATCTGGATACTTGTTGGCAACGTATTGGTGTCCAGTGAGGATTTCCATGTTCCAGTGTTCGTTTTGGTCAGCACTGACAATGATATTCCCCTCTGCAGCACCCTTTTTATCCAGGACTTTTGCAGTCAGCTCAATCCCTCCTCGTACTGTCTTGAGACGTGGTAAACCGAGACTGACACAGATAGATTCAGCACGAACGTCTTTAACCTAAGGGTCCACTTTTAAAATCTTATCATTTGGATAAGCGGAGGTGGTTACTGTCATGCTGACACCGAATTCATTTTGCCCGTGTGCGCCATAGATACCTTCATCAGTGTCACGACTAACGTCAGGCACAGAGGTGTACTTGTACTCATGCGCCATATGCGGATTGGTAAAGCCATTTGACTTATCCACTAGTTTTGCACCCTTTTTGTAATCTTTTGCCTTGGTCACAATATAGTTTTTATTGTGAGCACCTGGCCGTGGCAAAATAGGATAGTCCTCAATCCGACCGTAAAGCACATAGCCGTCTGTGGTGAGGTTACGTCCGATGATAAAGGACGAACAAGCCTCAGCTGATTGCCATGGGCATAAAGCCAAGGAAGCGACTGCTACCAACGTATAGCGAAATCTCTTTTTCATCATGAGTCCTCCTTGCAAAATAGATGATTGAGACAGATAATCTCAATGTTTTGTTCGTATACCAGCCAAATCAAGCTGTTTTCTTAAACAAAACTTAATTCATCCAAATTATAACCCTATTTGAGACTCTTTGCAAGCGCTTTTCTGAATATTCTCAAAAATATATACTAAATAATGACGGCTCTAAAATAACACCTCCACGCCATATCGCAAAAGTGTTTTTCTGATTATTCCCTAAACTATCTCAAAAATTTCAAAATATAATCCCTGTCCAAAAAGACGATCTACTTGTGGTCAATAGCACTCAGGTGCTTCTTTTTCATATCCAGAATAACACGGCTTACCGTCTCTCGCGTCGTTCCACTAATCACCGCTACTTCACTGGTTGTCAAAGCATTAGGAAAATGCGAGTCCACCTCACCTAGCTCCTTGTGCAAAATAGCACGGCTCTACTCCCCCCGCATGCTAGCACTTGCGGTCACGACATTACGCACACGCAACTCATGCAGACGCAAGAGTCTAGTAAGCCTGACATAGAGGTGCTTCATCTGGTAGACACTCGCTGCTGAAAACTCCTCAAAAAGCTCTGTCGGCACACAAAAATACTCTACTTCCGTCATGGCCTGCGCTGAAAAGCGGTTTACCTCATCCTCAAAAAGCCCCTCATAAGGAAAGATATTGTGCGACGTGATAAAGTCTGTGTAGGTTTACGTCCCCTAAGTATCACTGTGCTCGTTACGCACATAACCTGTTACGACGATCTCCAGCCTATCTCTAACATCCCCCTCAAAAATGAGAATGTGCTCCTTGGGCACTTTTCGTTTTTTGATCTGCAAAGCCAGCTCATCAATCTGTTCATTAGGAAGAAGTCTAAAATCATCTAAATTCCGTAAAAAGCGGTAGTCCTCTTTCGTTATCTTGCCTTTATCTTATCAAAAAAAAGCGCTTTTATCAAAAATCTTTCCATTCTCTAGTCCTAAAAAAGCGCTTTTTCACTTTTATGACGTTTTTTGTTATACTAAAGAAAACAAGAGAAAATTCTCTGAATAGAAAAGTATCCAGACAACTACTCATTAGACTTGTTATTTGTGAAAATACCATCCATACCCAACATGAGCCACAAGAAAAGCTCAATGACACCTGCGTTCATGTTACGCAAGCCTCACTCTCTCGTGACATGAAAGAGCTTTATCTGGCTAAAGTTAATGACAACGGCACTCCTTATTATGTGATTCTGAGCGTCTCCCTCTCACACTGGGAAAATCGCTTGCGCCTCTACATGGAAGCTGCCCTGGTCATGCTACAGGTTGTCCAAAATCACATCATCCTCAAAACCCTTCCTGGTCTTGCCCAGTCTTTTGGTTCTTTCCTTGCTTCTATCGAAATCGCTGAACTCGTAGGAACGGTCTGTGGAGTCGACACTTGTCTCATCATCTGCGAAGACCATGAAAAAGCCTAAGCCTGCTTTAACATCCTTTCTCAGTATACCCCGCCCTTCTTTTTCAGTGATAAGAGTGAATCATATAGACTTCCAAAAGGAAGTCTTTTTTGATTATTTTGCGTTTGAGTAATCTGAAACTTGTTTTTTATCACGTCCTTTTCGTTCGATACGCCCTACACCTTCAACTTTTGCAAAAAGTGTATCATCTCCCCCACGACCACCTATTACACCTGGATAGATGTGTGTACCCCGTTGACGGTAAAGGATAGTACCGCCTGTTACAGTTTGACCGTCTGCTGCCTTAGCACCAGGACGTTTGCTCTCAGTGTCACGTCCGTTTGATGTTGAACCTCCACCCTTTTTGTGGGCGAAGTATTGTAAGTTTGAAAGATTAAGTTTAATCTTGAGTTTTTCCTTTCGTTGAACAGTGCCGAATGAGGGGTGTCGCTACATAGTTACTTTCATTTTCAGCGTGATTCTCAGGCCCTCTCACCACTGATTCAAAAAGCGTCTGCCTCACCGTATCATCTGCTCTTGTCAGGTTATGTGGCTTTTGAATAACCAAATAACCACCATCGTCTACCATTTCCACCTGCGGCATCTTCCGCGTCACTGCTTCAACAGAATTAGCAAAGTTATGAGCCAACATGGACACCGAGGCGCATCTCACATCAAAGCCATGCTCACCGCTACCAGCTTGTCCTGTGATAGTCATCTCAGACCAGTCAGAAGCTTCCTCTGTAAATATTGCTTGCATCATTGTTATTATGCGTTGCTAACGTTGATAACAACCTTTGTATTAGGTTGACAATGTCCTTGTTTACGGTGTCTACCTTTTTTAGGTTTGTATTTGTAAGTAACAACTTTCTCTTGTTTGCCTTGTTTTTCAACAGTACCAACTACGCTAGCACCCTCAACGATTGGAGTACCAACTTTTGTTGTTTCACCACCAACCAGAACGACTTGGTCTAATGTTCCCTCTGCTCCTGCTTCAACATCAAGTTTTTCAACGTAGATCGCTTGACCTACTTCAACTTTTACTTGTTTACCACCAGTTTTGATGATTGCGTATGCGCTCATGATGCACCTCCTATAAAAATTTCAGTGATGACTCGCCTAGCACTGTGAGCCTTAGCTACTTAGATACAGTGGTCGTGCGGTTGCACAGGATGCGCATTAGTCAACTTCTCAAGTATACTATATTTTTCTAGCTATGACAAGAGAAAATGTCTAAAAACACTTTCTTTGACAGCTTTTAGCTTCTATCGTTCTATAAAAGCACATCATTGTAAAAACAAGGAGTATATGATGTTTACAGAAAATGCTACCCTAATGCTTTATGTTGAGAATGTCCAGGCAGAGTATGACTTTTGGAAGGATGCTAGTTTTGAGATACTATCTAGGGACACCATCTTGGATTTTGATGCTTTTGATCTGAAACCACATGCAGTTAGCACTTTAACTTTTTAGGTTTACGACAAAGCCTTCATCAAGCACATGTCGCCTGAAGTCGCTGACTTTCAGTCTAGTGTCTTGTTTGAGACACAGGATATTACAATACTGCATGAGCGCATTTCTGGCTTAACTGATAACACCAGTCCGATTACTTCTACTCCCTTTGTATCTTTTTACCTTGCCAGTCCTAGTGGTATCTACTTTGCTGTCAAAGAAAACTAAGACTCTACATGAGAACAAACTACCTACCGCAAGGAAGGTATTTTATGAATAGTCGTTTTCTTTACGCCAGAAGTCTGTTATAGCACCTTTTGCGGAGCTTGAGACAATGTGGGCGTATTTCCCGTGGACTCCACGGGAATCATGTGGTGGTAATGCGGTTTCTGAATGGCGTTTTGCCAGCTCTTCTTCAGAGACTTTCATGGTGCTTTCTTTGGTATCTTGGTAGACAATGACAATATCACCATCTCGTAGATAAGCACTCGGACCGCCATCTTGGGCTTCTGGGGCAATGTGCCAGACAACCAAACCATGAGTACCACCTGAGAAGCGACCATCTGTCATGAGACAGACAGACTCCCCCTGTCCTTTTCCAACAAGGATAGTAGAAAGTGAGAGCTTCTCTGGCATACCTGGACCACCCTTTGGTCCCACATTACGCCCTACAACACCCTCTCCGTCAACAACCTCATCAGCCAGCACGGCATTCACAGCGTCCTCTTCGCTGTTATAGACTTTTGCTGGACCTTCGTGTCTGCGGACTTTAACCCCAGATACCTTGGCAACAGCGCCGTCAGGTGCGAGATTCCCACGAAGGATGATAAGAGGTCCATCCTCCCGTTTTGGCTTATCAAGAGGCATGATGACTTTTTGACCTTCCTTGCGGTCTGGGGCATCTGCTTGATTCTCTGCCTAAGTCTTACCAGTACATGTCAAGCACTCTCCGTGCATTTAGCCGTTTTGCTAGAGGTATTTCTTGACAGCTTGCACACCACCGACATTGTACAAGTCTTGGAAGACATACTGACCACTAGGTTTATGGTCATCTAAATGAGGCACACGGGCTTGAAAAGCATTGAAGTCATCCAAAGTCAACTCCCCATTTGCAGCGTGTGCAATAGCTAAAAGGTGCAAAATAGCATTTGTAGAGCCACCATGTGCCATGACAACGGTGTTAGCATTTTCAAAAGTCTTGCGTGTCATGATGTCTTTAGGCGTGATACCCATCTCAAGCACTTTGACACCTGTACGTCCTGCTTCTTCAACGTCTTTTTTCTTCTCAGCGGATTCTGCTAGGTGAGAAAAGGAACCTGGGATACTCATCCCCATAGCTTCGATAGCGGACGCCATAGTTTTGGCCGTGTACATACCACCACAACCACCAGGGCCTGGGCAGGCGTTGCACTCAATGCGACGGACTTCCTCAGCACTCAAATCACCGTGGCTCCATTGACCAACCCCTTCAAAGACTGAAACAAGGTCAATGTCTTTGCCGTCAAGATTTCCCGGTGCATTGGTACCACCGTAGACAAAGATGGCTGGAATACCAGTGTTTGCTATAGCAACCATAGAGCCTGGCTTGTTCTTGTCCCAGCCACCAATAGCAACCAAGGCGTCACAGTTGTGCCAGCTGATAGCTGCCTCAATAGAGTCTGCGATAATGTCCCGAGACGGATGTGAAAAGCGCTTACCTGGGGTCCCCATAGCGATACCATGCGCAACGGTGTTGGTACCAATCTGAACTGGCCTAGCGCCTTCTGATTTGACACCTTCTTTGGCCAGTTTTCCAAAGTCATGCAGGTGAATGTTACACGGTGTGTTTTCAGCCCAAGTCGAGATTACCCCTACGATTGGCTTTTCCATATTGTCCTCCTGCATACCTGTTGCACGCAGCTTGGCCCTGCTTGGTGAGCGCACCATCCCATCATAGACATGGCTTCTGATACGAAAATCTCTTGTTTCTTCTGTCATTTTTTCCCCTTTCTTGAGTCCGTAGTTAGGACTGATACCTAGTGGGATACGACCTAGACGACTGAGACGTGTCATCTTCCAGACAGGTGTCCAGACAACCTCTACCGACACAGAAGTAAAAGCTTCATTGCTAGTGAGCGCCGTAACTATATCTGCTAGCAAGGTGTCTACCCTAGTACATCCTGCCTCGGTAATGGTACTCACCACTTGACTATGCCCTGCCGCGTCTAAGTTAATCTCATAAACCAATCCCAAATTATAAATATCAAGTTCAATCTCGGGATCATAACCTGCTTGTAATTTTTCTACCAACTGGTCACTTATAGCCAGTGCTCGGTCGTTTATCTTAATGTCCCCTCTTATGGCACCACCTCTTTTTGACTTATTACTATCTGTTATACCACAAATATTTGACTTGTCAGAAAAATCTTAATTCTGTCAACTTGACAGGCACCATATAGCATTTAGCCAGCTTAAACAAGGTCTCTAACTCCCTTTCATCAAGGTGGTCATGTGTTACTAAATCTGTGTAAAATTCTCTACCCTCGTGATAAGTATAGGACGTTTCTTTAAATCCATTACGCTCATAAATAGCACGAAGCTTCAAGCGCTCGTCACAGTTTTTAACGTCGCTCTCTCTAGGCTCAACGGTCCTAACAAGCGCTCGCTAACCTGCTCGCTCCTTGAAACCCTCCAAAATAGCACTGCCGTTGCCTTTTCCTCTCTGAACACCATTCACCGCTAAAAACATGATATTGACTGCTTCTTTGGACTTGACTCTATAAGTAAAGCCTCAAAAAACGTCGCCATCATAGGAAACGTCTAAATGTGTGTGTTTCCGTGTAGCTTATAGCACCAATGGTAAATAAGGAAGGCGCTCATAAGCTGGAAAGGTACTTTCATCATGTTTTTTGACTTTCTTGAATTCTCTTGACAATAGTCTAACTGGTCGTTTTTTCATCTCACCACTTGAGAATGACATGCTCTACCATTTCTTTGCAGGCTGTATCTACTCTTTCTTTCATTGCTGCGTCCTACTCATCCCGGTATTTGCCACCCTCGTTAAAGTCCCCTAAGCTAAATATACGGTAATTATAAAGTTCATAACCTTCTCTACCGTTGGTTCCTTTACTCCAGGCCCTGACACGTGTTGGATGTGCCTTGACCGTCTGATTGGTTGTTTTCTTTCCTTTTTTCCTGAAGGTCACATCCATCAAAAGCCCTCGCTCAATCCACTTGGCATTTTCAACCCCATCCATGGCCTCGTTACGCTGGTTGGACCAGAAATTGCCCATAGTATAAATGATGAACTTCTTATCACCGTCCTCTGTCAGCGTCTCGGCAGGCTCGACCCCGTGCGGATGTCCACCAATGACACCCTCAGCTCCCCAGTCAATCATCTTATTATACTAAGTTCCCTGCTCATCTGTTGGCTTCAATTGGTACTCTACACCCATCTGTGGCTTGACTATGGTAACATCTGCTTCCTTTTCAGCGTTCTGGATTTCTTTTTTCATCTTCCTTTCATCAAGGTCAGACTGATGTTTTTCATAGTCATCAGTGCTGAGACTTTCTTCTAGCCCATTATAGCCATGAGTTTAGCCCAAAATCGCAATTTTAATGCCGTTGACTTCCGTAATTATGATATCCTCTTTTTGGCGATGCTTAGAGTCGAAGCCGATAGTGTCTATACCAAGATTATTAAATATTGACTTGGTATTATGCGCCCCAGCAAGTCCAGTGTCTAGGATCTGATTGTGCGCTAGGTCAACCACACCATAGCCCGGGTCCTTGATAGCCTGCGCAATGCTCTTTGGCGCATTGAACAGCGGATTGCCAGCTTAGTCCTAGTCATCACTAATCGTCACCTCCTAGTCACCGATTGCCATATCAGCTTCCGAAATCCAGTCCGTAACATACTTAAACTAAGGATTGAAACCATAGCTGCCATCTGTCTTTTGCGCACTGGCATAGTGGACTTTATGGATGAAGCTGTCACCATTTGCGACCACTCGTGCTGTCTTGACCGTCTCTCTTGACGTCTGTTTCTGTGAAGAATTAACCACATCTGATGCTGCCCCAACTATCAAAATTGCTGAAAGACTAGCAAGCGAGCTGGCCGTTGTCCACTTGAATTTCATCGTATCTCCTTTCGCTACTCTCATTATAGCATGTGAGACGATAAAGCCTAAGTACAATCCTAGAAATAATCAGAAAAGTAGTGACAAAATAACCTGAGAATTTCTCAGGTTTAAAAGGTATTATTTACCATGTTTTGCCTTAGCTGCGTCAGCAAGAGCTGTAAATGCTGCTGCTTCGTTTACTGCCAAGTCAGCAAGCATTTTACGGTTTACTTCGATTTCAGCTAATTTCCATCCGTGCTTCAATTGTGAGTATGACAATCCATTCATACGAGTGGCCGCATTGAGACGTGGGATCCCCATTTTGCGGAAGTCCCGTTTTTTCTGACGACGGTCCCGGTATGCATAGGAGCAAGAGTTTATTACTTGTTCTTTTGCAGTACGGAACAAGCTGTGTTTTGCACCATAGTTACCTTTAGCTAATTTTATAACACGTTTACGACGTTTGCGTGATACTACGCCACCTTTTACACGAGCCATTTATATATCCTCCGAAAATCTTAATTCAGGAAATGCGTTGCTAATTTCATGTGAGTTAGCATTGACTTGATACGTTTGAAGTCTCCTGAGCTTTCCATAGTAGCGTTACGATGGTGACGACGTTGTTTTTCAGTTTTTCCATAGAAACGGTGTGAAGTGTAAGCACGGATGCGTTTCAATCCACCATAACCTGTACGTTTAAACCGTTTTGCTGATGCGCGGTGTGTTTTTTGTTTTGGCCTGCTAAATTTCTCCTCTTTATAATAGTTAGTGACAATTACTTTTTGTCTGGCATTGGTGCAAGTTGCATGAACATTTGACGTTCATCCATCTTAGCTCTTTGCTCAATAATCGCAATATCTTGCGTTGCTTCAGCAAAGTCCGCCAACCCTTTTGCTCCAATATCTTCGTGAGTATTCATACGTCCTCGCATACGTAGTGAAACTTTTACCTTGTTTCCTTTTTGAAAAAACTTACGACCGTTACAGAGTTTTGTCTCAAAGTCACCTTTATCAATAACAGGACTGAGACGAATTTCCGTAACAGTCACAACGCCTTGTTTCTTGCGTTGTTCTTTACGTTTCTCTTGATACTCTAATTTGAACTTTCCCTAGTCCATAATTTTCGCAACAGGTGACGTAGCTTGCGGTTGGATAAGTACCATATCGACATTAGCTTCATCAGCGATAGCTTGTGCCTCTGACACCTGCTTGATACCTAGCTGTTCACCATCTAGCCCTACTAGACGAACTTCACGAACGCGAATTTCTTCATTAATGTATAGATCTTTTTCAGCTCTGATCTTCACCTCTTCATATTTTATGAGAAAAACGTTAGCGGACTTGCCAACACAAATCCGCACTACGAGTTATATTTCTTGACTGAAACCTGACTTGTAGAGCCTGACACCTATAGTCACAAGGCGAGTAACTCTCACTCCTGCTTTTCTTATTATTAGCATTATAGCATGACTGAGTTAGGCTGTCAATCTTTTTCTGTGCTTTTTCCTGAATAAATTGCACAACGTCTTCGATTGGGATACCGCTAGTGTCTAATGTGATGACGTCCTCAGCTGCTTTTAGCGGAGTAACCTTACGATGGCTGTCTTTGCAGTCCCGCGCAGCACTTTCTTCTTTTATGCGTTCATGATTGGTCTCAATGCCTTTTTCCTGATTCTCCTTATCCCTGCGCTCTGCTCTTTCATCACCTGAGGCAACCAAAATAATCTTGCGTTCCGCATTTGGTATTACGACTGTGCCGATGTCCCGATCATCCATGATAATAGCGCCTTTTTCAGCGATACGGCGCCGTTGAATGACAAGCTCCGTACGTACTTCTGGGATGGCAGCCACCCATGAGACGTTGTTAGTCACATCGTTTTGACGTATAGCAAGTGTCACATCCTCATCACCGACAAAGACTGATTGAGTACCATCTTCCCGTCGTCCAAAAGAACTCGGATACTTCGCTAACAAGTCTAAACTAACGTCTACTTCCTTTTCCGTCAGTTGCTCTTTTATGGCTAACTAAGTTGCCGAGCGATACATAGCCCCAGTGTCTAGGTTAGTATAGCCAAGATTTTATGCAATAATCTTGGCTACTGTACTCTTACCACTAGAAGCTGGACCGTCTATAGCAATACTAATGGATTTCATAAAGACCTCTCTAGTTAATGTTGACTTGGTCACCTGGATTTGCGTACCAGTTACCATGTGTCCTGTGATCAGGATTGAGCTCTTGCAGTTTAGAGACATAGATACCTGCACGAGCAGCGCTAGAGGCTGCCCCTTCTCCGGCCAGGACGGTAATGGTCTCACCGCTACCTTGTGTTAACGATGACTCTTCTGTACTTGATGAACTCTCAGGAGTACTTTCGCTCGTTGTACTCTCACTACCTGCGGTGCTCTCTTGCGTAGCAGACGAAGCTTGGCTAGACCTTTTCCCTACAGATGACGAGCTAGCAAAACCAGCCGTTTCGCTTGCTTAATTGCCACCTCGGTTTGAAGTGTAAATGACACCTAACAAACTAACAACGATAATGATAAAGACGAAGCTTAAACTACCTGTATTCCAGGACGTACTTATAGTATTACGCCTTGAGCGTGCTCCCTCTCTGGCTTCAACGATTTTTTCCTCCCATGGCTCCTTAGCCATGTTATCCCCCTTATTAAATAGGTAAAATCATATTACAATAGGAGTATGAAAGTGAGAATTACTCCAGAAAAATGTATTGCTTGCGGGCTTTACCATACGTATTCAGCGTTACTTGACTGTGATGACGAGGGACTCGTTGTATTAGCAAATACAGACGCTAAAGAATGCCCTATCGCCCCAGATGACAGCGATACTATCACTGCCGTCAAGTCATACCCACCCTAGGCTCTTACGATTTTGTAAGAGCTTTTTTCTTATTTTCATAAATCTTAAAATAGTCTAGCTTGATGAGCTTGTCCACTAGTACAACCTCGCCGTGAAAGGCTGGATCAACCACCAGCGCTTCATTGAAGTATTTTATAGGCCACTTGCGCTTGTAAATAGTGCGCTTGTCTTGATTTTTGACATACAGTGTCCCAGCTGACTTGGTCACTTCCCCTTTGGTGATGTCTTCTAGCGGAATATGAGATTCACTATAGATATTTAAAGAAACAATCCCTAGCTAACCGTTTTCATTGACTAAGTAGCGGTGAATCCCTGCGCCAATCAAAACGATAAATATAGCAAATAAATTCATGACTTGCCTTGATACTGTGAGATTTTCAATAATCAAAGAGGCCCCCAGTTAGATGGGAATAAAGGCGATAGTCCAATAGATTATCACCCTAGACTACTCAGGTTACCATTGGTACCTTTCCTTTCCCAAGAGTTTTATCATGTAACTCTCCTTTAGACCTGTGGCTCTTGGACCATACCGATTATCACATCAACTGCTTTTTGCATGGCTTCATGACTGACAAACTCATTACGTCCGTGCTTGTTCTCACCACCTGCAAATAAGTATGGCGTTGGAATTCCCATGAAAAAATTTTTAGAGCCATCTGTTCCCCCACGAATCGGCTCGTTGATTGGCTTGATCTCCAACTCTTTCTTGACCTTTTCAACGATGGTGCTAGGTGTCCTGTCTTTTTCGATGACTTTTTTCTTGTTATAATATTGGTCATAGTGGTTGTCTTTGACACGCTCTGTATCTTAGTTCGCATTCATCTTGCTAGCAATAGTCTCACCCTACTCTTTTCGTTTTTTGAAGTCCCCGTCCTCAAAATCACGGATGATATAGGCACTTTTTGCCTCTTCGACTGTTCCCTCTAATGAAGCTAAATAGAAATAACCTTGGTAGCCGTCTGGCAGCTCTGGACGGTCAGCGTCTGGCAATTGATTATGAAAAGCAATAGCTAACTGTAAAGCGTTGACCACTTGATTATTAGCTGTTCCTGGGTGGACATTGCGCCCTAAAAATGGCAGCTCTAGCCCTGCAGCACTGTTAGTCTCGTACTGCAACTCACCAAGAGGTCCACCGTCTACAGTGTAGGCAAAGTCGACGTCTTAGTCTTCAACGTCTTACTTATCTGCTCCAACACCTATCTCCTCGTCTGGCCCAAAACCTACACGAATCTCACCGTGCGGAATCTCAGGATGTTCAGCTTAGTAAGCCATAGCTGTCATAATCTCTGCAATCCCTGCCGTGCCGTCAGCTCCTAAAAGCGCTGTGCCGTCAGTTGTTATAAGCGTGCGTCCGACATTACCATCTAGCGCTGGAAAAGCAGTAGGCCTAAGAACAAAACCTGAATCGTCTAAAACGATGTCGCCACCTGTAAAGTCAATTACCTGTGGATTTACACCTCCTGCGTTGATGGCAGCGGTGTCCATATGAGCGATAAAGCCGATTTTGCGGGTCAATGCGGTGCTAGTTGCTAGTAACGTCCCTACCAGATTACCATTTTCACGCAAATAATGCACGTTCTTTAGCCCAATGGCTTCCCTTTCTAGCGTTAGGACATTGAGGGCAAAGTCTACCTGGCTTTGTGTAGTTGGGGTTGTCTCACTCTCTGGATTTCGACGTGGGTTTACTTTGACATAGGTCAAAAAACGTTCTTATAATTGTTGATCTGACATAATTCACCTCATTTTTATTCTCTCCTATTATAGCAGAAATTCTGAAATCTCTGTTATAGATTTAGCAAAATTTTGCGAAGAAATATTATAATCTTCCTCTAAAGCTTTGTTAACAAGAGGTCCGTAGCTGCGATGTAGAATGCGACTATCTGGATTGACTACTGCAGCTTTTTGCTGCGGTCGTCTCTGGGTCCTGCCAATAGCGTGTTTTATTTTTATGACTGCTAAAGGAAGGAAATAGTCCCAAAAAGGCTGTTTGCCTTGCGCTTTTATGTGCGTATCTAATTTTTTGGCTAAGGGGTCTTTTGGATTGTCAAAGGGCATGCGAGTTACTTGCTCAATCATGTGGTCGGCCTGCACAAAATCAACGCCCCCCCAGTTAGCGCCTGTCCCAAGACGAACGGTGCTATCGCCTCTATCTTAGCGCTTTTTAAGCTGATAAGGCGTGCCGTTCTTGATTAGAGTGTGGTGCTTGATGGCCCAAATATCCAACTACTCAGAAACCAAAAACATCATCTGCTTTCGAGTAAATAAATCTAGTACAGACTGATTGAGACTTATTAGCTGCTCGATGCTTTATGCAATCTCAAGGGCATACTGATGTTCGCTAACATCAGACGGCATGGGCATGCTACTGTCCCCATCCAGACGTTGCTAGCGTGCTTTATGTCGGGGAAGAGTGCTAAATGTCCCTGTCTCAAAGTCTAACAACTCAGCAAGATCGACCTTGTCGCTAATCTCATGAGTGGCTGAGATACAGTAGAGTTTCTGCGTCTCAGGCAGTTACTGCTTAAAGTCTAGCAAGTCTTAATTGCCAGCTTTTAAATAGATATGGCGTTTATCACTTTCTGCGTCGTAGATGGTGCTAAGCCAAAAGTCGCTATAATGCGACAATAGCAGCTCTTGAAGCGGTCTTACACAAGCTAGAGACAATTCCGACAACGCCTGCCGTAACAGGGCTAACTCGTTCCCTTCAAGCCGTTTAATGCCTTTATAGCGGTGTTTATCTTAAGCTTGCTCGACCCTACGAATGTGCTCAATGCTAATCTCCTCAAGACGAAGCCTATCAAGTAGCTGCTCTGTTTCAGTCAGCGTTTTTTGAATATCTTGCAAGACATCCTTGCCCTCTAGCTGCTGACGTGAATCAGTATCCAGCTCTTACACTAAACGCTGCGCTCCGTCAAACTCAATGCACTGGCCCTTAGCAAAAGTCTTGTCCTCCTGCACACGCTCTAAATAGTAAGCGTGTTTGATCCCTAGTAGTTTAGAGATTTTCGCTCTACCATAGCGCCGTTGCCAAAAGTCCATAGCCTGAAACATAGAGTCGGCAGTCAGCTGGCCATCGTGCTTTTAACTCTCAAACTAACTCTCAAACCGGCGTTTTTGCTTGTTTTCATCAAGGTCGCCAGTCCCTGTCTCCATGAGCCAGACCAAAAGTTGCATTTTACTACGAATGACAAGAGCGCTGTCAGTCTGAGTCCTCAAGCTCTGATAAATCGCATGCAGCTTGATGTAGCTACCAGGTCCCTTTAGCCTACAAGCCTCTATACCAAACACACGCTGGATGGCCTTGTTTTCTTGTGCCATCATCTGGTCTTGTAAAATCTTCGTCGGCACACAAATGATAAGCTGCTCTAGCTCTTTTTTGGCTAGCAAAGGTTACAGATTACCGTTGGTCTTGCCGCGACCCGCTTGCGCTTCGATAAATGTTGGTAGGGCTTGGTCAAAGGAAGCTGATACTTCCTGTGCAAAGACTTCTTGTGGCTTACGCTCCTCGCGTTCCAAGAGCTGTCTGTTATTCTCAAACTGTTGCGATAGCTGCTTTTCTGCTCCAACTTCCTGTTCACGACGTAAAATCAAGCCATGACGCAAGTGCTATTCCGAGCTTACCATAGGCTTTGCTGTTCTATAAGCATCATCACCCTACTTCCGACTCTCAAACAAAAGAGCATGCGCAAAAGGCAGCATTCTCTCTAGCTGTTCTTTTGGCCAGCTCTCTCTCTTTGCCTTTAACTGTAAAATAAGCTGCGCCGTCGCATAAGCGTCATAGATAGCCGTGGGCACCTGCGACAAATCAAGGTCCAGCACTCCTGCCAAGTAGCCAAGGCCATATTTTTCAAAGCTGGGATAAATAACCTGTGACAGCTCCACCGTATCCACACGAGGTGGGCACAGTCCATAGCCCTCAAAAAACAACTGCTCGGCTAAATGAATGGCGTCTTACTTAACATTGTGCGCTACAATAACACAGTCCTCAATCTGCTCAATAATTTCTCTAGCCACTTGGGATAACTCAAGCGCCGTTCGCAACTGCTCATCAGTGCTACCTGTCAGCTGATTGAAATTATCCTCTAAAGCTTGGTGCGGAATGACATCTGTAGAGTTGGTCTTTTCAATCTCGTCGTTTTCGATGTTGACTATGCCGTCTTGTGTGATGACTGCGTTGCTTCCTGCTGAGGTAGCCTCCAAGTCAACGACAACTCATGCTCGTTTTGCATTCTCGTACATTATACCTCCATTATAGCATGCTTTTATCTTTATGGATAATCTCGTCTCTAAATTGAAGCACTTTTGCGCTTTTTTTGGTAGCCTATGGATATGGAAATAAATAGTACATTATATACTATCGCACGTGAATCCACTTTCGACCTGATCAATGACAGTCCCGTCCTCCTCGTTGACCCAGGGAGTGACTATGCGAGTATCTGTGAAACGCTTGTGTCTATCGGAAAGCCGCTGGCTGCCATTTTACTGACCCACACGCACTACGACCACATCATGAGGATCGACCTGGGGCACAGGGATTATGGCAATCCTCCTGTCTACGTCTCTGAAAAAGAGGCAAGCTGGCTAGGCTCTCCAGTGGATAATCTCTCTGGTCTTCCTCGTCACGATGACATGATCGTTGTTATCTTCAAGCCTGCGGATTACTTTTTTGAGCTTGGCAAAAGTTACCAGCTAAATAGCGTGGCCTTTGATGTGCGTGATACACCTGGGCACTCGTTTGATGGTGGGTCCTTTGTCTCTGAAAGAGAAGAGCTAGTCATATCTGACGATGCGCTTTTTAGAGTGTCTATCGGACGTTATGATTTGCCGCCAAGCATCCGTGTGGTGCTTCTTAAGAGTATCTTAACACAGCTCTTTTCTCTACCAATCCACTACCAGGTCTCCCCTGGGCACAGTTTTGACACCACTATCGGACATGATAAGCATTTCAATCCTTTCTTTGCAGCCTAATCTTCAGCCGTCTTTGTTCGGCTTTTTCAGGATTCTCATTTCATTAAATAATTGACAAACGTCATATCTAAGCATAAATTATGTGTGGTTATTAACTATTAAATACTCATTTTTTGTTTTTATGATTATCATTAGTATAGGAGACTCAATGAACTCAATAACTACCTGTGATTTTCATGGCTAGCCCTACAGCCGTACGCTGATGATTTTGCTTTTATTAGTGGCGTCTTTTGCGGGGGTTCTCAATCTTACGACCTTAGGGACTGCCATTCCGACTTTGATGATAAGTTTTCATAGCAGTATGGCGACCGCTCAAAAGGCAACGACCTGGTTCTTGCTAGCAAATGGGATTATTATTCCTGTTTCTACCTTTTTAGCCACACGCTTTTCCCCCAAATAGCTCTATATCTGGGCTTATGCGCTTCTAATTATCGAGCTGTTGTTGACTACATTAGCCCCTACGTCTAGCTGAACGATTTTATTGTTAGGACGTATCATCCAAGCCTGCGCCGTCGGGATTACCTTGCCCCGTATGCAGGTTATCTTGTCCAATGTCTTTCCCAAAGAGCATCTAAAAACTGCCATGGGACTCATTGGTCTGGTTGTGGGACTAGCCCCTGCTGTTGGACCTACATTAGCGGGTTGGATTTTAAAAGAGGACTTTGTCATCGGACCTACCCATCTCATGTGGCGTGCAATCTTTATCCTTCCGCTTATCATTTTACTCGTTTCCTTGATTTTATCACCTTTTCTTACCTAAGATGTTATTGACATTGAAGCGATAATACTGGATATGTTATCCCTTAGCCTGTCTACTGTAGGATTCGGAAGCTTTCTTTGGGGCTTTTCCAATGTCGCTAGTCATAGCTGGGGCGTTTGAGTTTATGTGCTGGCTCCTATAATTATCGGGATTATCATTATCACTCTCTTTGTCCTCAGGCAGGCGCATACGAAAGAGCCCTTTCTTAACGTTACTCTCTTTAAATACATAGAGTTTTCTGTAACGACTCTTTCTATCGCCCTTTCTGTGATGACGATGATGGGGGTTGAGCTGATGTTGCCACTCTATCTCCAAGATGTCCCCGGCTTATCTACTCTCAACTCAAAGCTAACGCTGCTTCCTGGGGCCTTGTTGATTGGGACTGTCAGTCCCGTTGCTGGATTTATCTGTGATTAGGTCGGCTCCAAGCGCTTGGCTTTGGTTGGATTTTTCATCTTGGGTGGGGGGACTGTTCCCTTTATCTTCCTGTCAGCGTCAACGGCTGACCCCTTCATCACGCTTTTGTCTGCTGTTCGTATGTTTGGGATGGCCCTTATCCCAATGCCGCTTACTGCAAGTGCCATGGGAGCGTGGCCTGCTGAAGCAGCTTCGCACGCTACTGCTACCTACCATACCGTCAGACATATCGCATCTACGGTCGTTGTGGCTTTGTTCTCTAGCGTCACTCAAAATGTCAGCCCATCCAACAATCCTGCAGCCACCCTCAAAACTCAAGACCCCATCGCCGATGCTGCAAAAGTTATCGACGCTAGTCTAAATAGTTTGCACGCTTCCTTTGTTCTTGGCTTTGTCTTTGTGGTTATCGGATTTATAGTCACTCTTTTCCTACGCAAAGGAATGATTGAGGAAACATAGAAGGCGGACAAATGATTATTGCCATTATCGCAACGACTACGATTTTGACCTTTGTGACCTGGACACTGATTAAGTCACCTGTTTGGCGCACTATTTGGGGAATTATGTCGCTTTTAGCCTTCGTCGGCTCCGTTTATATCTTAACAGACCCCTTTATCTATCACACAGGGCTTTCCATTAAAAGTGCGGTCACACGCCAGTCTATCTACACAGCTGATGTGCCTAGCCTGCCGTATGGCATTCTTACCTATTAGCCACTTGGCCCCAACTCAGACCTTAAAGTACTGGTTTTCCACTCTGATTAGAAGGCTAAATAAGCCAACACCCACTTTGTGCCAACTATGAAAAAGTCTATACAGGCAATAAATAAGACTTCTATTTACACCTTTTCTGACGTCACAAAAGTCACACTTGTTACAGCCCCCTAGCGCTACGCTTGGCCCTCAAAGCGTGACGAGATTTTATACGGCTTTGCGGGAGAGGGAGGCAGCCTTGTCTCTCAAAAAAGCACGGTGGAATTGCCAGATATAACATGGCTAGCACTTTCCACCTAACAAGCGCTACCACTGGCACATATCGCCATAACACACAGCCAACGCGCAGCGTCTTCCGATGAAGAAGAAATGGCCAAAAGCGACCCTCTAGCCGATGCTGAACTCCATGTAGTGGCCATAAAGAATATACTCCATCTCACGAATTAAGAAAAATTCCCCTAGTCATATGACCTGTGGAATTTCTTTTTCTGTTCTGAGATACCGGCGCATAGAGAGGGTTAATGCAAAAGCTCCGATTATAATCCCAAAGGAAAAGAGCCCACCGATACCATACGGTAAACAGCCTTGGGGGGTTTAGAACACCACGCCCTTGTAGCTTGATACCAAGTCTTCGTAGACAAACTGATTACCAAAATACAGGATGATAGCTGATAAAATAGCACCAACGAAGCCTATCCTAGCCCCTTCAAAAAAAAATGGACCCCGTACGTCAGAGCTCTTGGCCCCACCCTAGCGCTTGACTTCAATAGCACGCTTACGTGCCCTAATAGTGAGGCGCACGGTGTTTGATGTGCGGAGAATAGCTATGATGATAAAGGCAATCACACCGATTATACCCCAGAGACGAACGCCACGCATGAAACTCAGCATCTGATCAGCGTCATAACCGCCTTAGGTCACATCCTCAACGCCTGAGATTTTCTTACTCGCCTTGGCTACGGACGTGACCTGGCTATCCTTACTCACCTTGATCTAGTAGACGTCTTGAAGCGGAATGGCGTCACCTTCAAGTGACTTATAGATATCTGACGATGTCTTTTGCAGTTTTTTCAACTCTTGGTCCTTACTTGAGTAAGTGCTAGACGTGACACCGTCAATGGCCTTGATTAGATCGTCAATCTTGGGATAGCTGGCATTTGCACTGGTTTGTCCGGCCAGGTCTGTGACTTCTTTTGCGCCATCTGTTGAATCATAATCAAGGTATACACTGATTTGCACCTTGTCCTCAGCGTTTGAAGCGACTTTTTCGACATTGAGCATAACCGCTGATACCACACCCGGCCAGGTCAGCGTAATTAACATGGATGTGCTAGAGGCAAAAGTCATCCAAAAGTTACACTTTAAGTTCTTGATGGATGGCCACACAGGGCTATAGAAATATCTAATTACGGTAACCGTAGCCTCCTTTCTCTCCGTCACGGCCAATACGTCCATCCTCAATCGTCACACCACGATGACGTAGCTGGTTAACGATTTGGCTGTTGTGCGCTGCCATGATAACTGTTATCCCTTGATGATTGATACACTCTAGCCCCTTCATAATCTCCATAGAGATTTCAGGGTCTAGGCTTCCCGTCGGCTCATCGGCAATTAAGAGCGTAGGATTGTTAACGATGGCCCGGGCAATAGCCACACGCTGTTGCTCACCACCAGAGTGTTGATTAGGAAAAGAGCGCTGCTTGTGCTTTAGCCCGACCAGCTCTATGACCTCAAAAACACGCTTTTTGATGTCCCGTCTTCTGCTTCCGATTACCTGCATGGAAAAGGCAACATTTTCATTAACAGTCTTCGTCGGCAGCTACTTAAAGTCCCGAAAGACCCCGCCGATTCTGCGTCGTAATTTTGGAATGTTGCGACATTTGATTATGGTGCGGTCGACATGGCCAACCTTTAACTGTCCATAGGTTACTTCTTCCTCACGGTACAAGAGTTTGATGATACTGGATTCACCTGCCCCAGACGGTCCAACAAGCTAGACAAACTCTCCTTGATTGTCCGTGTGGTTGATACCTCTTACTACGGTTGAAGCGCGACGGTATTTCTTGGTCCCGTCTCGCATTTCAATTAAAGCCATATGTTTTCCTTTATCTGGATTTTATAGTCTTCGCTTATATGCCATTTGAGCTAAGCGTCAATTAAGCCATCAATAGCGCCATCCATGACCTTGTCCACCTGTGCGACTCCATAGCCTGTGCGGTGGTCTTTGACCATGGTAAATGGGGTATAGACATAAGAGCGAATTTGGCTGCCCCATGTGCTTTCTTTTATGTCCCCTTTTAGCGCATCAACTTCTTGTGCTTTCTTTTCTTGCTCGAGTTGCTAGAGTTTGGCTTGGAGCATTTTCATTGCACAGCCACGGTTGCCGTACTGCGTTCTATCAACGGTAGAAGTCACACCTATTCCTGTTGGGATGTGGGTCTAGCGCACACCCGTTGACACCTTGTTAACATTTTGCCCACCGGCCCCACCACTCCGGAAAGTGTCCATCTTGATGTCGTCATCACGAATCTCAACCTCGACAGGATCGTCAAGCTCTGGCATGCCCTCATCAGAGGTATAGAAGGTGTGACGGCTCTCAGCCGAGTCATATAGTGAGCTACGCACGAGCCTATGGACACCCGTTTCTAATTTTAAAAGCCCGTAGGCATTTGGTCCTTCAAAAGCTAGAGTTACAGCCTTGACCCCAGCCTCATCCCCTGCTTGATAGTTAAGCACTTCAACCTTAAATCCTTTGGCATGGCCATAGCGGGTGTACTTGCGATGTAGTATAGCGCCCCAATCCTGAGCTTCTGTCCCACCAGAGCCTGGATGAATCTCTAATATAGCATTGTTGTGGTCGTAAGGCTCAGAGTGCAAAAGCGTCTTCTCGTAGCTTATCTTAAGCTTATCAAGCTTATCAAGCGTCTCCTCAAGCTCTGGCATGAGACTCTCATCCTCATCCAACATCTCTAGCATTAGCTCACTCTCTTCTGAGAGCCCCTGCATGGTGTTATAGATATCTTAGGTCTGTTTGAGCGCGTTGAGCTCTTGAGAGACCTTTTGCGCTGCTTGATTATTACCCCATAACTCAAGCTCGGTCATGTGGTTTTCCAAAAGCGCAATCTCTTCCTCCAGCCGTTCTTAGTCAAAGAGACCTCCTGAAGCTAGTCAACTTCTCTGTGTTTTCTACTATTTTATGGCGTGTTTCTACCATATCCATAAAAAAATACCTCGTTTTTTATATAATCTTCTCTACTTTATCATAGGACGTGCCATTTTACCCTTTCGGGAACTCACGCCTGCTACTCAGCTTTATCGTCAAGAAAAATTAACTCAGATACAAGTTAAACTTTTGTTACATAGATACGACAGCTAAAAAGCTAGGCACTACCTAGCTTTTTCG
Organism: Streptococcus hyointestinalis; assembly: GCF_011039275.1. GTDB lineage: Bacteria > Bacillota > Bacilli > Lactobacillales > Streptococcaceae > Streptococcus > Streptococcus hyointestinalis_A. The sequence continues at coordinate 726,718 of NZ_JAAKGB010000001.1, read as the reverse complement.
TGTATCTAAATAATAAGTTGGTTATCTTTTATGTTTAGACCACAGTAGCTTTTTAGCTAACGCTGTTATAACTATAAATGATTTAGCGTTTAAAAGCTTCTACCATAAGGACATATCCTTGATAAATGAAAGCGCTAGCTCCAATGGCGGCTTCGACAATGCTGGCTAATAGCGGATTAAACATCAAGACAATTCCTAAAATAATTACCCCACTAGCTGTCCAAAGAAGATAATTACTTAACTCTGGTATGCTCGTTGATGTGCCACTAGCTTGGAATTAACGCACAATCCCTATAATCAATAGCCATAAACCAATCACAGTCGGCATGAGAATAGGCCAGGTCAAGAAATAACCTGACAGTAAGTAAATCCCAAAAATAGCGGAAACAATGGCGGCACATAAGCCCCCGATTCTGCGACAGCCTCCACTCTCGCTAAAATAGTAAATAATCTCTGCTCAGGCTCCTACTAATAACGCTACAGCTCTTAACCAGCTAAGAGAGAAGAGATTAAGAGACGGTACATATAGGAGATAAATCCCTATAATGGCTCGAATGACACCTGCTACGAAAGAGAGTGCTCGACTTGTTTTCATAAGCGCCCCCTATTTGTCCTCCTTAGTCGCATCGTTAGTTAAGTGGTCTTTTACTTGATTGTGACGTGCTTTCTTCCTAGCTTTTATCTACTCTCTGGCTTCTCTCTGAAAGTCTTCTTGCATTTGGTTGGCTAGAGTCTTCTCGTCTCTGACTCCAGAAGCGTCATAGCGAGTTGCTCTTGACTCACAGCTGGCCATAATATTACCATAACTACGGTCAACCTGCTCTGTTCCAAAAGTCACTAGCGTAACGCCATCAGCTCAGATAATATCTTGCATGACCTGCTCATTGAGAAGCGACTCATTGTCTTCAGCAGTATTACCAATAGCAGCCCCAGTAAGAGCCCCACTCGCTCCACCTAACAAAAGCCCGATAGGACCAGCTAGCATTCCGATGAGTCCTCCGACTATTCCACCTACCATTGTCTCATCATTTGAGGCATTGTCCACCTCGTGAAGAATCTTTACGCGTCCATCTCCCTTGCTCACAAGAGCATCTTGAGAGCTACTAGACTAGGGAGTGACCCTGCTGTTTTTAAGGTCTGATAAGGCTTGCTAAGCCTGACTCTCTACAGCGACAGCTGTCACAATAATGGCTTCCATAAAAATACCTCAGCTCTAACGGTTGCAGTATTACACTTGTCTCAGCTGTTTATAATTTATCTTTCAGCTGTTTATCATTCTTTTAACGACTCACAAGTTTCTGTCTAACCTGTGCCTTTTCAAAATAACGCATACACCTTGTCCACTAGCTTTATGCGACAATAGAGCTATGGCAAAATTAGCGATAATGAGTGCTTTACACATTGCCCTCAATCCCTTTGGACAGTCTGATACAGAGTGCTTAAGAGAGCTGCTCAGAGAAGACCACTTAGAGCCCCTACTTCTAGCTGGCGTTAACGCCATTGACTTTCACCAACCGGCGCTGCCGTTTATCAGAGTACTGCAGAAATATCTCCCGGTTACCTATAATCTGGGTAATCCCGCTATGCGTCTTCTATAGAAGAAGCAAATCGAGCAGTTGGATTATCAGCTCTACGACCTTGGGCAAAAGCTACTGCTTGCTTTCCACGGTTGGTATGATTACTCCTTTAACGATAGCGCTAGCTTAGTGGCGTTTGTCTAGCGCAATAAGATGTTTTGGTTTGTCCGTAAGCTGGAGCGTACTTTTGATGCCCATACGCTTACCGAGCAGCCACTTAAATAACTGGTGCCTAGCTTGCAAGCTCTTGATGGGAAAAATGTCAGTGTCGCTATGCACTTCGTCACTCACGGACGCTTTATCATGACCCATGAGCGCTTCTAGCCGTTTACTAGCTTTCTAGGCAGTCAGCCTTTTCATGAGGGGTTGCAGCGGTATGGGGTTGGTGCCGTGGTCTTTGGACTTGCGTATAGGAGGTTTGGTAGGGTAGCTTTAGACGGAGTGACCTATCACTCCCATCCTCGCGGCTTCAGGCGTGAGTGGCTACTGAGGATCGACTTTGTCCAAAAGCACCCAGAGTACATCCCTCCATCCACTTGGAATTTAGCCATACGCGACAATGCCGTCAAAGACCTAACGAGCTTTAAAGCTTACCCCATCCAGCACTCCAAAGAAGAAATGCGACCAGCTACGACCGTGTTAGTTCTGTAATATCGGACATAAATCATTAAAAATAGTGGTTGATAACGTTTGTCTCAACCTCTTTGTGTTTAGAACTTTCAGCTTGCTCAGCTTTCTTTGGCGCTGTTTTTGAGCTCTTCGACTTTAGCTTTGTGGGCCTCTTTGCGTTCTACTTTGAGCGGTGCTTTGGCTTGGTTTTGATGGTTGACTTAAACCCTGGCTGCCTCTCCAATCTCAGTAGCTACCGTTGCACTATTTCAACGCATGATTTGTGTATCGTGTTTGGCAAAGTACCTGTCTAGAACCTACTCATCTTTTTCCTGCACGAGGGCAACGACTGCTGTCTCTCCTGCTCGGCGTTTTTTAGCTACGACATCAATCTTACCCGCTTCTGCTGGATCGACAGCAACGCCAGTTGCTAGTCAGTAAAGACTGCCTGCGCTATTACCCAAGACCTTACCGAGTGGACCCGCCAAAAGCCCCTCAAGACCACCTATAAGCCCACCTTCTACAGCTTTGTTGGTTGTTAAATCCTCATAATCAAAGAGGTCTTTTTCAACGAAACGCCCAGCTTCAGTTTCCACTAAGGCAATTTGAGCGACTTTTGGGCGCTCGCTTTACTTGATAGACTTTAGCTCAGTTAAGGCTTGCTAGGCGTCGCTTTCGGTTTTAAAAATAGTGACGTTTACATCTTCCAAAAATTCCTCCCCCTTTTTCTAGGCTCTTTGTCCACTTAAAGTGAACTTTTGTTAACGTTTTAGACACCAGACGGCTACATTTCTAGCGGGGCTAGATACCTCTCCAAAGCCGTCCTCATCTATGATGCCCTCGCTACTGTCAGGCTTTATCTAGTCATAATACCTCTGTCCGACGTAGTTCCTGCCTCCGTACTTGCGCTTACTTGGGGTTTGGTGGTTACTGAGGACATCCGCAATTGGAGCGCTTGTTTCATTACCAAGGCGCACCCTAGCAATGCAACTTTTCTTACCAAAATAATCCACCTGCTCACTATAGGCAATGTCCCGTCAGCTACGCTACCAGGTCTTCAATCCAGCCTTGATGCTTGCTTGCCCTTGCGCCCCAGATACACCACGATAATCACCGTATACGTCACAAGGCAGACCATCTTTGTGCACTAATATCGTCGCATAAGCAATCGGCTTAAACCAATCTGCCACAACAGACTCCTAGGCGTGACCCCTTTGTGTATCTTGACTTTCCCCACTAGTCGCCGCCTTATCCAGCTAATGCGTGACCCAGGTCTTACCAAAAAGCTGGCACAGGTCATCCTTTTCCCCCGCTAGCCCCTCTCCAAAAAAGTTGTAATGCAAACGGGTATCTATCAAGGCAAAGCGAATATAGATATTTTCCCGACAATGCCGTTTGTCCTCCAACTCACCGTTCCACTACTCACCAACGAAGTAAAAGTCCTCGCCGTAGCGCTCCTTGATACGGCAGCTAATATAGTTCATGAAAAAGGCATCACTATGCGTGACAGCATGCAGTCGAAAGCCCTCTACACCAGTGCTATCACTATACCTCCGTGCCCAATCCCGTAGATTTTGCACGACCTCTGGGTGTTTGATGTCAAGGTCAGCATTCATGAGCTAATCGTAGCTGCCATTTCCCTTATCCACTAACTCGCCTAGCGCCCAGCCTTCATTGTTCCCTTGGCTTTGGTAATTGCCCCGGCGGATGCGCCTAGCGTTATAGTCCGTTCCTGTAATATGATACCAGTGCCTATCAAAATCATCGTCAGCTTTGTTGCGCCCTGGGACGGTAAACTGTGTCCATCCCTCAAGCTCATAAGGCTCCGTCAAAACCTTGGTGCGATCCTCGCTGTCCACCTCTACGACCGTGAAAGTCTCCAGCGCATCGGCACTCGCTTTATGATTTAGGACAACATCGGCAATTGACGAGATACCACTTTCTTTTAGTGTTTGGATGCGTTTTAGATTCTCGTCTTTAAAGCCGTGTTTGGTGCGGACAGTCCCTTTTTGGTCATACTCACCTAAATCATCCACTTCCTAAATACCATAGCCCACATCGTGGTCGCTCGTTACCTTCTAGGCGGGCGGTAACCACATGCTCGTGACACCTAGCTCAGCAAAATGAAGCGCTTCCTCTGTGAGTCACATCCAATGCTTGCCGTCAGCTTTTAAGTACCACTCAAAGCCCTGCTCCAATGTCTCATTTGTCCTAAATGTCCTCTCTCCTAAATGGCTTTGTCTTCAGTTTCGTTTTATTATTACACATTAAGCTACCGAATGCCCAATATTTGGGAACCTTTTAAATCCACTCGTCTAATGAGTGGTTTTATCTTTATAACTAGTACTCCGCATCACGGACCTGCGCCCCCAGCTCCACATCACGGCTTATGATGCGTACAGCCTTGCCAGCCCCTTTGAGCTGGCTGACTTGAGCTATTAAGGCTTGGAGCTGGTCGCCGTCTAGGATGCTAGTCAGCTCGTCAAAGCTAAAGACCTACGCGTCCGACAAGAGACTGGCTGCAATCATTAGCCGCTGCTGCTCACCGCCTGACAACTCCTGCAGGTGCCGCTCAAGTAACTCAAGCTAGCCTAGACTGACGAGTTGGTCTTCTGGCTGGTCTTTTCTCTTTTGTTTCAAGTTCAATTCCTCTTTCACGCGGGCAGTGATGAGTTTCAGGCGCACGTCTTGCAAAACGCGGCTGACCACCTTTAGCCTGTCTTTTGGCTTCAGAGTGAAACCCTGCCAAGTGCTTTGCCCCTGCCTTTCCCTCCTAGCGCCTGCTAGGCTTTGCGCCAAGGTATACGCGCCTCGTCCGTTATGTCCCATCAAGCCTAGGCCCCTACCTCAAGGGATGGATAAAAATGGCAACCTACGTAAGCCATCTGGATACAGCGCTTAGTCCTTGACTAGTAAATCTGACGACTGGCTAGCTGCCCTGTCCTGACTCTTTTGCTCAAGGTGGGCCTGACTAGCAAACAAGTCTAGCTGACGTAAGCCTAGCTGCTGTCTTTCTTGCGTTGACAGTGCTTGTAGCTGACTCGGTGACCAATCATAGAGCAGTCTACCATTGTTAATTTAGAACACCCTGTCCTCCAAGGCCATAAGATACGCCAGTATAGGCTCGGCGTTGAGAAGGGTCTTGCCAGCTTTTATCAGCTTGGTGCTTTGCGAGCGCAGCTAAGCACTACTAGCAGCTTCTAGCTGACTGGTCGGCTCGTCTAGGATAATTTCAGGCGTATCCTGCATGACAGCCACCGCCATAGCTAGTCGCTGCTGCTCACCACCTGACAACGCCTAGCAATCCCGCTCCAGCACGTGTATCAAATCAAAGGCAGCTGCCACTTCTGTCTGACATTTTTGGATAAGCTCAGCTGGCTAGCCGTGACTTTCCGCTGGAAAGACCAGCTCATGTTTGACTCTTTGGTGGAAAAATTGACGAGCTGGCTCTTGAAAGGTGCTGGCTACTTGACGAGAAAAAACTGCCGTTGTCTCTCGTCCATCCCTACAATTCCCGCCCTCAACAGTCCCTACCTAATGGCTCTCCTCATCTAGCACTAGCCCTCTCAGAAGCCGTGAAAAGGTCTACGCGCCAGCACCAGAGCGTCCAGTCTCCAACACCCACTCACCAGAAGAAATAGTCTCATCTACCACTTGATCAGCAGGCTTTTTCGCACAAGTATAGGTGAGGGCGACATGCTTCAATGAAATCTGAGTATGACCCAGAGACTGCTCAGTAGATAGTATAGGCAATAACTCCAATCTTCAGCATAATACCGCTGAAGCTAGGCGGTGCTGACCTTTTTCTCTAGTGCTAAGCCCTTAGTTATGACAACTGTGGTCAAGTCCTCTTCTTGAGCCAAAAGCGTAATGAGAAAAGGCACGATGAGGTAGCTGCCATAGCGATGAGGGTAGCGCAGATAGTTTCAAGGACTGGTAATCCAGCCCCTCAGGCGCAAATTGCGGTGTAGCTGGCGGCGGGTTTGCCCAATCATGGGCAGATACCGCAGACACCCCGCCAAGGTCAAGAGCAGACTCTCTGGCTGGTGCCATTTCCTATGACCGTGCCCTAGGTCGTAGCTGGTCGTCGTGCTAAGAAGAAGCCCACCCGCCATAAAGCTAGGCAAAAGTCGTCTAGTACCTACCTCCACTATCGCATGACCGTCTGGCATACTCATACTGCCAACGCCCGCATAGCTGAGACTAGCGTGATAACTCAGCAGACAAACCAGCACCTTCTGCCCCGGTCCGTAGCTGCTTTGGAGCAGTAGGAGACTAGCGAGAAGAGTGTATTCTAGCACTCCTGTGACATCGTCGAGAATGAGAAGGTTGCATAAGATACGTCAGAGGATTATGGTTCTGACATCAAGCGCCATTGGCCACCCTTTCTATGAAATGTTTCTTGGTCATACGCGGCCCTAGCCAGCCACCCAGCAAAGCGCAAATAACGAAAAAGCCTGCTAAGTAAAGGCCATTCCCCAGAGTGAAATCCACCATAACTCCCGTGACATAAATCATGTCCTTACCCCGCTCAAGGAGCTTTTGAATATAGGCGTCACGCATTAACCACATGTGATAACTCGGACCGCGACTGCCATAAGATACGTTAACATAGGACCAACGACTGCGCCCCGGGCTCTTGTAATTGCTAGACTTTGCCAAAAGGTCTGCCAGGAATCCGCAGATACGTCGAGGGAAAAAGGCCAAGCTAATATGCCCTGACAAAAAGAATAAGACTGCCATGATAGCGCCCTTGAGAAGCACCGCACAGACCTTTTGCACCCTAGCGATAAGGAGCATTTAGACCACACAGCAAATCTGGGCGGCTACCGCTGGCACTTCGACCATGTTTGCCGAGCGAAAGATACGTACAGCTCAGAGCGTCCCGAGCCCCACACCGAAACTGTAGAGGGCAGACAGGGTGCCTGTAAGAATCATGTCTTTAACAGTGAGTTGTTTCTTGATACCCTCGCTTTAGTGTTTGAGTAGGAGTTGACCAGCTTTGTCCGCATATACGGTCTCTGCTGAGGGGACCGTTGATGCACAGTGACTTACGAGAATGACAGTGCCTGTAAAGTGGGTCTCGATCAGCTGGATAAAGGCAGCTTCGCTAAGGGCATCCCGACTGCTGGGTAGCTCGTCAAAGATATTAACTTGAGCCTCTTTGAGCCGGGCACGCATTAGCTCCTAGCGCTGACGCTCACCCTCTGACTACTGGCTTGGACTTACGACTGTGTCCATCCCACTTTCTGCCTCTTTCAAGCGTCTTGTCCTACCACATGCGTCCGACACCTGCCAGATGTCCTCATCTATGATGGCTGGACTTGCCACTACCCGACTTTCCCTAATAGTTTGGTTGATCATCGGCGCCGTCTGTGGGATATAGGCACTGTGCGCTTGCTTACCCTGTCTATCATGCCTACGAATGTCTGTTTCAGCTTGATTGTGATTACCAGACTCTACATCGTACCAGCTCAGAGTGTGCCTGACTAGCGTCTACGTACCAGCACCAGACTGCCCGCCTATTCCAAAAATGACAGGCTGGTCATAGTCAGCTTATTCCTTATCTGAAACCTGCTGACTGCGCTTGTTATAGGCACTACTGACCTCGTCTCAGGCGATAGGAGTCTCCGCATCCTGCACAGCCGTGGCAGTCGTAGCTGGCTCAGCTTCGTCAAAGTGCCCAATGACATGGCATCCTGCATGCATGGCCCGTTTAAATCCAATCGGCAACCGGCTAAGTTCCAAACAGGGAGCAAAGGAAGCTAAGACTACGACAATCATAGCTACAGCGTCTGACAGCTCTTCTCCACCATCCTGCGCCCTCATCAAGCTGACCACAGCCACCAGCACTATGGACAAACCTACATCCAATAACGTCCTAGCCTGCGGCATGATGTTGACTTGCGCCCCCTCCCGCTCCAGCGGATTGACCTGCTGGCTTTCTGCCTGCTAATGCTCAAATGTTTCTGTTGTTTTATGGTATTGCACCTAGTCAGCTGCTCCACGCAGGCTTTCTGAAAAGTCGCTGGTGTAAGCTTTTCTGACCTGACTTTGCTTAGCCAGTTTTGGCGTCAAAACCTAGGCAATAAGAATAGGAAGGACCACTGCAAGCAGCAGATAAGTCACAAAAGCATGACCAGCATCGAGGAGCGAATATTGCCCCAGATAGACCAGCATAATTTGCGCTGTAATGACAACTGTGCCGATAGGAGCTCAGGTGTAAGCTAAGATACCCTCCAAGGCCTCAATGTCCTCACCCAGCAGCTTAATCAATTGCCCGCTCTCTGTTCTGTGAAGCTTGCTAGGTGCCTAGCGGCGCAATGCGTCAAAGACTTGATTTCTGAAATCCGCCAAGGTAGGAAAAGCTCCCCAGTGTCCAAACTAGTGCTCTCCGTAGCGTAAGAGCCCACACTACAGCGCAACGACTAGAAGAATAACAAGGCTGGTAAGCTCTGGTTTCTCTGCAACTAGCGCTGCTAAGGTCAGTCTGACGTGTAGCACTGGAATAGCCCCGGTCAGGACAAAGCCCAGCACAGCAAAGATACTCGCCGGACCAATGGCTGGTTCACGGGGCTTCAGCTCAGCCAAAAGTCGTGGAATCAGCTGTCTAGTTGACGTTGTTTCCATTAGAATCCGCCCTTTCTAAATTGACTTGCGTATCGACCTAGTCCTTGATGCTCGCCACAGTCTCATCTATAACCTCTGGACTGTCAATACGACTGCCCTGCTCGTCTAGGAAAAACACCCTAGGCTCATTCATGACCTGCGCCATCTTGGGCGTAATGCCTATGACCAGAGCTTCTCTTGCCACCAGCTGGATGCGGTCGTAAATGGCCCGCTCTTTGTCTCTGTCCACATTTGAGGTCATCACGTCCTAAAAGTAAAGACTGCGCTTGGCTCGAACGCCACGTGCACAAAGAATTTGCTGACGCTGACCTTGCGAGAGGCCGCTCCCACTTTCACCGACAAGAGTATCAATACCTTCTGGAAAATCATGGAAGTTCTGAATAACACCGTGCTTGTCCGCCCAAGCCTACACTTCCTTCCTGGTCATGGTACGTCCCAGGACTTGATTGTTATAAATGCTCTGGTTAAAGAGATAACTCACGCTTGAGACATGGACCACTTCTGTTGCGCTGGTCTACGCGTCAAGAATGGAAATGGCCAGGTCTTCTAGGAAAAGCTCACCACCATTTGCCGCTAATCGTCATGTCAACAAACCAGCATGAGTCATTTTCCCTTGCCCAGACTGCCCAGCAACAGCTAGCCCCTGTCCTTTTTCTAGGATCAAATCTAGCCGTGACAGCACTTTTATGTCGTCTGTGTAATTAGAAGAACGACTTTCCACACTCAATCGTGAAAAGGCGGGCAGTGTCTTGCCCTCTTTGTCTTCATCCTCTTTGACACGATCTAGAACGGTAAAAATCCTATCCGCCATCTTGGTGTTCATCATGACCAAGTGCATGCCGTAGCCCAGCTCACGAATAGGCGCAAATAACTCGGTAGCAATGAAGCTAAAGAAAATCATGGTGAAAAGACTAATCTGACCTGAAAGCAGCGGCGTCGCCGACACGAAGCCCGACAAGCCTACACCCCGATTCATGACCGCATCCATCTAGCCCACCGACTGCAGCGGATACCGCAGCAACAATATAGACGCCTGCCTGAAATCCTCTTCCTGTGTGGCACTATCCTTGACGTACTTTTCATCTACCTAATAAGTATAAAGGGTATTAGGACCAAACAAATCGTCCAAAAAGCGATTTCCTACATCCATAAAAGACCCCCTGTAGCAGTTCATGAGATGGCACGAGCGCTTTTGCATGAGAATGATAGAACTCGGAATCAAGGGTAGGCCCAATACTGAAATAGCTCCGCCCAAAGGATATAGTAAAGGGACTATCAGCATAACCGTCGCACAGTTAAAGTACGCCCGCAAGGTCTGATTGCGGTAGGGACCGTAGTAGGCGTCAAGAATGTCAACCCCTCGTGAGGCAACCGTCAGCACGTCCGTTACACTCGTTTGGCCCTCATTCTGAGCGGACTTGACTTGATCAGCTTCAAATAACTGTGTTTTGAGCTGGTTTCTAGCGTATTGTGACGCTAGACCTTGCAAATTTTTAGCGTAACTTGCGACTCCACTACCGAAAAGATTGAGCCCTGAAATAGCTAGGACAAAGAAAATCCAGTTGAGCTGGTCAAAGCCCCTCTCAAAGCCTGTCGCCACATAGTAGGCGATGAGTGCACTACTGGCCACCCGCATTAGTAACTGGATCCAAGATAGGATGGCTGATCTATAAATCAAGCGCTGCTTGGCTAAATCTTGCTCTTTGAGCCGTTTCAAGAGCGCTTTTTTGCGTTCACGTGACATTTTCTTTGGCTGTAAATCCACCACGATAACCCCCTTTAGGACATTGGTACCCTTTACATCGTCACCTTTTTCGACCAAACTGTCTACACAATTTTCTGAAAAGAGACTTTCGTTAAGCAAACGCGAATCACTACAAATAAGAAGCTCAGCATGCTTAACTCCTTTCGTTTGATAATATAGCTTTTATGTCCTGTCCTGTAGCACGTTGGATAGCTTTGTCAATACCACCAAGCACTACCTTGAGGAGACTTCCTACGTTAACAACTCCCCATTGGGTCAGAGAGAGTTGAGACACGTGGAATAACTCGTTAAATCCAAAAATGGCCATGGCTGCCATCACTAGCACAAAGGCGACAAAAATTGCCCAGTTAAAGTGCCTACTCTTAATGAGTCCAACGGTAAAGATAGACTGGTAGTCTGACTTGACGTTAATGGCATGGACTAGCTGGAAAAGACCAAGCGTCGCATAAGCCTTGGTCCATGCATCCTCGTGCAGAGCGTGGTTACTGCCAGCGTGCTCTGGGAAAAGCACTGCCCAGTCGTTCACGCCTAGCACAAGCAAAGTTTGGAATATTCCTTAATAGCTGAGAGCTCCCAGGACACCCCCTGTGAAGAAGCTGGACTTGCGTGCACACGGTTTGGGCTTCAGGACACCAGGCTCAGCTGGCTCTTCCCCTACTGCGCTGGCAGGCAAGGTATCTGTCACACGGTTAATCCAAAGCAAATGCCCAGGCTCTTACACATCCCAGTCAAAGAAGGTAGCAAAGAAGATGGTAATGACCTCTGCCATGTTGGCTGAAAGGAGATATTGGATGGCTTTTTGAATATTTGTGAAGCCCTTACGCCCTCCCTCATCCGCTCCTATGATGGTTGCAAAGTTGTCTTCAGCCAGCACCAGATCAAAAGCCCCTTTAGACACTTCCGTTCCTGGAATTCCCAAACCTATTCCAAGATCAGCTGTCTTAAGAGACGGTGCGTCATTGCCACCGTCGCCGGTCATAGCAACGACCCTACCTTCATTTTGCCTAGCCGTAACGATACGTACCTTGGGCTCTGTAGACACCCGGGCATAGTCTGAGTATTGCTTAATGACTCTTTGGACGTCCTCACCGCTCATCTCATCCAACTCAGCACTGGTAATGACATGTTCCTCAGTGTCAGTAGGGTCAATGAAACCAAGACGCTTAGCACTAGCTGCAGCGGTATCTTGTTGGTCCCCTGTCATCTTGATTGGGCGGAAACCCTCTCCTTTTGCGACTTAAACCTCTCGCGCAGCTTCTGGACGCTCTGGGTCAATCAAACCGACAAGACCTGTAAAGATAAGGTCTTGCTCAACAGTTTCATTTGAGACTTCCTCTGGCTGCTCGTCAATAATCTTGTAAGCACCGGCTAGGACACGCAGTGCTTGGTGCGCCATAGCTGAGTTACTTTCGGCGATAAGGTCTGTAATGTCTTGTGTAATTGGTGCTTTCTCGCCAGCATCGTCCCGTGTTGTACAGCGTTATAGGAGCTGGTCTGTAGCACCCTTTACGGCAACCCGATTTTGTCCGTTTGGCAATTGGTGAATGGATGACATGTGCTTACGCTCTGAATCAAACGGCACCTCTGCTATCCTAGGGTAAGCCTCAATATTAGCCGTAACATCATAGCCCTCGTCAAGCGCCTACTGGATAAAGGCAGTCTCTGTTGGGTCTCCAGTGTGCCTACCTTCTTGGTCAATCTTGGTATCATACGCCAATACATCTGAACGCAGCCGTGGCAAATCAAGTCCGCGAGCTATAGTCTCATCCGCTTCGTGCCATCTACCGTCGTAAAAGACTTTCTGAAATGTCATCTAGTTCATGGTCAATGTTTCAGTCTTGTCTGACGCAATAATCTCTGTGAAACCAAGCGTCTCAACGGCGGGCAGTTTAGAAACGATGGCATTACGCTTAGCAAGGGTCTGTGTACCTAGCGAGAGGACATCCGTCACTATAGCAAAAAGCCCCTCTGGGAGAGCTGCTACCGCAAGGGCAACGGCTGTCTTCAAACCAGCAATCGGCACACCACCACGCAATAACACGCCAACCGCAAAGTTCAGAGCTGCAATTACGATAACCACATAAGTCAGCACTTTTGTGAGCTGGGTACGGTTTTGTTTGAGCAGTATGTCCGTCTCATCAGCGCTCGCTAACCTACCGGCGATATGTCCTACCTCAGTGTACCTACCAGTGTTGGTTACATCCCCAACGCCTCGTCCGTACGCAACGTTTGAGTTTTGGTAAGCCATATTGTGCCTATCCCCAATCCCAGCGTCGGCCGCAACCTCGGCGTCTGCCTCCTTCTCAACAGGAACAAACTCACCCGTCAGCGCTGCTTCTTCGATTTTGTGCGAAGCTGTTTCTAAATGGCTCAGATCAGCTGGGACAACATCCCCCGCCTCAGGTAATCCAATATCTCCGGGCACCTAGTCATTGGAATCCACTTCGACCACATGCCCGTCACGGCACACCCTAGCAAGTGGGCTCGACATGCTTTTCTGGGCTTCAATGGCGGCTGCAGCTTGTCCTTCCTAATAGCCACCAAAGGCAGCGTTTAAAACCACAACAGTCAATACGATCAGAGCGTCTGTCACACCCTCACCCCCTACGATTAGGACAAACAAGACTGCCGCTACCAGCAATACGATCATCTTCAAATCTTTAAACTGGTCCAAAAATACCGCTCCAAGAGAGCGCTTCTCTGCTTCTTCTAGCTCATTATGTCCATAGTCGTCTCAGCATGCCTTGACTTCTTGATTTGTGAGTCCGTCAATACTTGACTCAACAACTTCTAGCACGTCTCTTTGACTCTGAGGATATCAGCTTGCTTTCTTTCGTTCTTTCGCCACTATCCTCTTCCTCCATTTATACTTTCCACCGGGCTCCAAAAAAGAGACCTGTTTTAAACGACTAGTCACGCTGTTTAGGACATAACCGGACATTTCTTTCATTAGGACGACCATGCCACAATGTTTCTCGACTACTGACCCAAAAGTCTAGCAAGCTCCGTCTGCCACCCCCTCGATATGCGGTCTACTAAACCAAATACCACCCCACCAAACACGAACTACGACGCTTCTCTTTGGACACCTTAGCCCCAAGAACGGCTGATACGGTCAGAAGCAAAGCTAGCGCCATTTTCCTGTGTCAGCTTCTAGTGAATGGAGAGTTTGTTCTTGTGCATATCGCGGTGCTCATACTCGGTCGCTGTCGCTCAGCACTGGAAACCAAGAGGTGTTGGAATCATGACCAGCGCTGGCTCTTTGTGGTGAAAGCTCAGGACCGACTTCGGGCTCGAACTACGGGTCATCACCAGGGATTCGGGGTTAAATACCACCACCACCTTTTCCCTTTCATCTTTGTGGTAGGTCCGATAGGCAAAATCACCCCTTTGGATAAAGTCACAACTGTGCACCTCATGGAAAAGCTCTGTCTGGTCTTCCTGATTGTTTTCATTATTCAGTATTAATTGCATGTTTCTTTGTCCCTTCTCTTCCTCTAAACTGTATCAATTTCTGATGAAAGTTGCAATTTTTGCTATAATATCAGCAATGAATGAAAAAGTCTTTCATGTTCCGATTCACAACTATAGCCACGTTAATCACAAAGTCATCTCCTATCTTATCACTACCAGCGAATTACAGCTCTCGCTCCGTATCAAGCAAGTGCCTACATCAGCCTTCACCTTTCACGGGGCAGAGCACAGTCGTTTTTCACATTGCCTAGGCGTCTATGAGATCGCAAGGCAAGTCATTAGCCTTTTTGAGCAAGATAATAGTGACATCTGGAATGCCGCTGAAAGTCTCCTTGTCATGGTGGCTGCGCTCTTATACGATGGGGGGCACAGTACTTACTCGCTCACTTTTGTGCGTCTCTTTGAGTCCGACCACGAGCGCTACACACAGGACATCTTCACTAGCCCGGATACGCTGATCTATAGCTTCTCGCTCCAAGGGGCACTCGATTTCCCAAACAAGGTAGCAAGCGTTATCATCCACACTTACCCAAATATCCAGGGGGTTGAGCTCATCTCAAGTCAAATCTACGGCGACCGCATGGACGATCTGCGGCGAGACTCCTACTACACCGCCGCTCACTACGGGCAGTTTGCCCTTACCCGCATTTAACGTGCCATCCACCCTCTCGAAAACGGCATTGCTTTTGCTAGAAACGGCATGCCCGCTGTTGAGGACTACATCGTCAGTCGTTTTCATTTGTACATGCCGGTCTACTTTCACCCTGCTAGCCGGGCTCTGGAATTACTCTTACAGCAACTGCTAAAGCGTGCCAAGGAGCTCTTTCAATAACAACCTAGCTTTTTTGAGCAAACGTCGCCGAATGTGCGGCCCTTTTTGACGAAAGAAGAGACTTTAGCCGTTTACTTAGCGCTCGATGACAGTATGATGAACACTTACTTTCAGTCTTGGATGCCCTCAAGCGTCGTAATCCTATCCGACCTTGCCAGCCATTTTATCATCCGTAAGGTCTTTAAGTCTGTGACTTTTGATGAAAAGGCTGAAGCCCTACTGGATGGGCTTCGCAAGTACGTTGCTCAAGTGGGCTTTGTTCCCAATTACTACACAGGGATTCATATTAATTTTGATTTGCCCTATGACATTTAGCGCCCTGAAACGGCTGATCCTAGTACGCTGATTGTGATTTTGCAAAAAGACGGCAGTCTAGCTAAGCTATCTCCCCTCACGCCTCTTGGGCGTGCCATTTCTGGGGAGACTGATGGCAGCCGAAGGTTTTACTTTCCAAAGGAAATGCTCTCTGAAGCTGACTTGTTTGCTAATGTCAAAAAGAGCTTTCAAGCGCACCTCATCAACGACCATTTCATAGGAAACTAACTGGCACACCAGGACAAAGTTGCTTTTTTTTAGTAATCTAGTAGTTGAGTGTTTAGAAATATCAGATAGAGAGGTCATTTATGTCTATCATACTCGTAGCTGTTGATATCGCTGGCACCTTGCTCGACTATAAATAAGAATTCACCCCTACGGTTTGTTCAGCCATTCAAAAAGCCAAACGACTAGGGGTGAAGGTAGTGACTGCGACAAAACGTCCTATCGCAGGCGTTGAGGGCTTGCTAGAATAACTCAATCTCAAAGACCACGGCGATTATGTCAGTACCTTAAACAGTAGTTTGGTGCAATATTCCACAAATGGAGAATCTCTTGGATCCGAAGAGCTTAGCAATGACGTCTACCTCGACTTTGAGTTCCTGAGTCGAAAGCTTGGTGTCCACATGCCCGCTATCCCAAAAGAGGGGATCTCCCCGGCTAAGCGCTTTCTCGGTAAGTACACTGTCCTTGAGTCTAGTCTAGTCAATATGTCGATTTTTTAGCGCTCACCTGAAGAGCTGGCAGAAAAAGCCATTATCAATACGATGTGCATCGCTGAACCAAAGACTTTGGACGCTGCTATTGTCCTGATTCCTAAGCACTACCACGAGCGCTTCAATCTAGTCAAATCAACACCATTTAACCGCGAGCTACTCCCTATACCGGTAAGCAAGGGCCATGCCCTTCTCCATCTGGCTGAAACGATGGGCTGAGACATAGAGCAAACGATGGCTCTCGGTGACGTGGAAAATGTCCGGGCTATGTTTGAGGTTGTTGGCTACCCTGTTGTCATGGAAAACGGCAACCCAAAGCTGAAATAACTCGCCAAATACATCCCACTATCAAACGACGAAAGTGGCGTGGCGCACGCTCTTAGTGAGTGGGTGCGGTACTTAGGTATACTTCCACTACTGGACTCTCTGCCATAGAGCACGCCGACTATGTCAAAGCCTCAGACCATACCAATCTTCTCCAATGCTCAAGCTGGGCACACATCAAGGACAATTGGGGTAATTTGCGCCTCGGCTTTTACTAGTACGATGTCCTAGTCGCAAGCGCCAGTATACTCATCAAGTCTCTGCCCCGTGGCTTTACCATGCTCTTCATGCCACGTGGACCTATCATGGACTACCCGGATCAAGTGCCAGTTGCCTTCGTCCTATCGTCTCTAAATGCTTACGGTCAGACCACGAAAGCACTCTTTATCATGGGCGACCCTATGTTGCTTTTGCGTGAAGCTAAGCTCAGTGAGTTTGATTCTGCTAAGGTCAGGGCAGAAACGCTTGAGGCGATTGATACCCTTGAGGCAGCTGGGGTAAGCTGGACAGGGTGTACACCAGCCTTAGCAGAATCTCTTCATCCAGGCTTTGAAGCTAATCTCTATGTTGAAAGCTCCGACGTGAGCAACTTTGCCAATAAACCATGACAATCGCTCAGAACCGCTCGCAATAAAGGCGTTGCGGTACAGTTTGGTGGGAGCGAACTGTTACCTGACTTTGCTAAGCTGATGAAAAAGACCGAAGTACGTAAGGGCATGCATCGGCGAGGCTGAGACTATTATCCTAAAATGCTTGCCGCTGATCCTACTGATTCCTATGTCACTTTGGCGACCCTCAATATCCCAAAGCTCCTAGTGACACTGCAATAACAACTGGAAAAAGCGCGCCGTGAGAGGGTAACCTTCACTGACAATACACGCCAAACTAAGGTCACTTAGAATCAGCCGTCCATTTTGCGCTTGGACCACGAAATCGCCTTTCTCACAAAGAAAAAAGAGACTGCTAAACGAGACATCGTCCCCCGTGCGGCGACCATTTCTCTCGACTTTGGAGATACATCGGGAAATATCTCCTCTGGTATGGATGACGTCTCCAAGACCTATCATCCTGCCCACCTCATATAGTGTGAGACTGGCAGTCACGCCTTTGAACGCCAAAAGACTTGGCACTATATGGGAGGCATGGATACCGGTCTAGACAGTAGGCTCTTTCTGTTCAAATCCTACTTTGAGCCAACCAGAGAGGAGTTCGTCGGAGTGTTCAACCTTCCTGTCACCAAACCACTCTATGTCCTGTCCAACCTCGCCTACACCGTACGTAAATAACTAAGGAGTTCACTCTAATGACTTTGGACATTTTAGGGGACCATGAGTATCAAAATTACTTTGACACTTTGGAGTGCCACCCCACCTTTCAGCCGACGCTGATGGCTGCTCTGTTGCAAAAAAGAGGCAAGGAGCCGACTAACCTAGGCTTGCGTGTAAAGGGAGTGCCTACTGTTGCAGGGCTTGTCTTTACCCAGCCCAGGACAGGCGGGCAGTATAGGGAGCAGTACTTTGGACCCAATGTAAAAGACTACGCCTATCGGCAAGATACCTACCTACATCCAAGTGATTATGCTAAGGCTAATGGCGTGCTTGAGTTGGTCGGTGACCCATATGAGAGCTATCATGAGTTTGCCACCAACGGCAACCCTCTCGGCGAGTCTGATGAAAAGCTGATAAATACACGGACAAATCTTGGCTTTGAGTATGAGGGCTGTAATCCAGGCTAAACCGACGGGCGTTGGCTCTATGTCAAAGACCTATCTGCTTTGACAGCAGACACGCCTCACAAGTCCCTTTCTAAATAAGGGCGTCCGCTAGTCAAAAAAGTCCTCAGTTTTGGTATCAAAGTACGTCCTTTGACCCTAGACGAACTGCCGCTTTTCAAGGACATTTCCTCATCAACATCTGTCCTCCGTAACTACGCTGACAAGCCACTGTCTTACTATGAGTATACCTACTATAGCTTTGGTGAGCAAGCTGAGTTTATGGACGCAACGCTTAATTTCAAAGACTACTTTGAGCACTTATCAGCCGACCAAGACAAGCTGGCTAAGAAAATCTAGTAACCCCAAAAAGCTTTGGAGACAATCCCAAACTCTGAAAAATCACTCTACCAACTCAGTGAGTTTACTAGCCAGTTCTACACCTTCACAGTACGTAAAGTGGAAGCCCAAACCTTAATTGATAAGTACGGTGCTGAAGCCGTCATCCTATCTGGTAGTCTCTTGGTCTACACGCCTGTTGAGGCGATTTCCCTCTTTT
Source organism: Streptococcus hyointestinalis (assembly GCF_011039275.1). Taxonomy (GTDB): domain Bacteria; phylum Bacillota; class Bacilli; order Lactobacillales; family Streptococcaceae; genus Streptococcus; species Streptococcus hyointestinalis_A. The sequence continues at coordinate 708,206 of NZ_JAAKGB010000001.1, read as the reverse complement.
CAAGCTCTTATACGGAGTTCAACAAGTTTTATGCTCCTGCTGACTTGCCAGCCTATGTCAGGAGAGAAGCTATCAAGCGCAATATTCCTTTCTACAACTTCTTTGGGATCCTTGGCAACTTTGTTGGCTCTGAGGGCGTTTTGCGCTTTAAGCAAAATACCACCGGCTAAATCATTCTCCGTCCAGGGCTTTTCCGCTACGATCCTTACCCTCCACTATACAAAGTCATCAGCACTATCAAAAAAGTGCTTAGTCGTAACAATACATCCTGCTCATAGCAGGTTGTTTTTTTAGGTTTATTCACGAAAGGCATCATGGATAACTTTAAATTCTTCTTTGGTGAGTGTGCTGCCTTTACCCATCTTGGTGTGGTCAAAACCCCAAGTGCGAATGTAAAATTTTGGTACTGCCCCGTTAAAGCTCACCCGGTTTAGTTCTTTCGTCCATCCCTTGTCATTTTCGGAGAGTACTTAGAATTCTTCTACGTTTTCAAATGTGAATTCTGCCATTTAATTTCCTCCACTGATTTATTCGGACTAATTTTTGATACCGGGACAACTTTTTTAAATATTTGTGCGATCTTCTATAGCACGTGAAAGTGTCACTTCGTCTGTGTACGCGAGGTCAAAGCCGACAGCGAGACCTCTGGGAAGTCGTGTCACCTCGATACCAGCTGGCTATAGGACACGTGATTTGTACATAGCAGTCGCTTCTCCATCGGCATTAGCATGGGCTGCGATGACAACCTCTGAGACCTCGCTATCCATCAAGCGTGTAATCAAGGACTTGAGGTCGATGTCGTCTGGTCCCCCACCATTCCTCGGTGATTTAAGCCCTTGCCGGAGACGGTAAAGTCCTTGGTACACTTGGATCTTTTCCATAACCGAGACATCCGTGCGGTCTTCTACGTCTCAAATCGTTGACTTGTCTCTGGTCTCCTCGGTACAACTACCACCCGGGTCGGCTTCTGTGAGATTGCCACAAATGGAACAATAAGTCAGCTCACGCTTTGCCGTCAGGAGATTTTTCGCCATCTCATTCACATCCTCACCGCTCATGTCAATCGTGTTATAGGCTAAGCGTGTAGGATTTGTTATTCCAGTACCCGGCAGTTTTGACAATCTCTCAATGAGTTTAGAACTCGGTGTTGGATAAAACACATTGCCCTCCTTTTGTGATTAGTTCGTGCGCGAGCTGCTAGAGCCATATTGGTTTAGAATATCCCTAGCAATCTGTTGGTGACTGTAGGTGCGGGTTGAGGCTGCTTGTGGGTACTTGACCACTACAGCGATGGTTTTACTTTCATCATAAGCGACAGCGTTGAGGTTTAGATTTGTTACAGCTGTCGCGTGAGCGTTTTGCGTGTAAGTTTCGGCCGTACTGGTTTTTCCGCTAATGGTAGTGACACTACTTCGCATTTGGCTCCCTGTAGCGTTGGCCGAGCTGCTCTTCACCACATTGTAGAAACCTTCTTGGATCAGCGCCATATCTCCGTCAAAAAGACTTACGGTCTTGAGCGTTGCTCCTGTGCTCTCTTTTGTCTTGTGCCCATTTGCGCCATCTTTGTTACTATATATGCCCTCATCAGGGTAGGTGGCTACCCGGTTACCACTGTTAGCCACTGTAGCGACATATTACGCTAACTGGAAAGGGCTGTAAGCGTCATATTGTCCAAAGGACTCAGACAAAGTTTCACTAACTGTTAAGCTGGGGGGGATCTAGCCTTCTGCTTCTGGCAAATCAAGTCCTGTCGAGGTTCCAAGACCTTACTCTGCATAGGACGCACGCAGTTTTGCCATAGCATCTTTGTAGCCTTTACTTTAGAGCGTTGAGCCTGCGGTGTAGTTTTGCCCCATGAGTGTGTACGCTATTTGCTCCATGTAGGTATTTGTGGAATATTCGAGCGCCTGTTCAGCAGTGATAGGCATGCTCCCTACGGTATACCAAGACTGAATTCCTGAAATACCTTGGTCGGAGAGGACTTCGTTGCCTGAGAGGACTCTGTTTTGCCAAGGCGCTCTGAGCGTTGCCCCCTTGACCACTGACCCTGGGGTGAAGTCGTAATTGATATTGTCTCAAATGTCGGTCGTGGCAGTGCTTGAGCCAACTTCGTGCTTGAGCCCCGCCATAGCCAGCACTTTACCTGTTGCCGGCTCAATCGCTCCTGCGGAGATACCATTTGATTTGTCCTCCTCACCATTTGTGTTCTCGGTACTGTATTCGTGCGGCAAGCTGGAATGAACTTTACTTTGGACATCATGGTTGTTGGTCTGCCTAAGGGAATTACCTGAGGAGCCTTTTTGAGTCACCTAGTCGCTGACAATTTAATTGTTTCGGTCATCCAGAAATGTCCTCACCGTTCACTCACCTTGCAATTCACTCTCGTAAGCTTTTGCGAGTTAAGCCGTTCCCACCCGGTCATTTTGCGACTAGCCTTTTTTGCGGTAGCTTCTAGCATCGTCTTTTGGCAGTCCTGTCTTTTCAAAGGTGATACTCCCCACTAGAATGGCTTTACTCGTATCTGCCACGTCCCGGTCCCAAGTCTTAGAGCTGGCTAAGCCTTTTAGAGCCGACTAGGCAGCCGTAATGGCAGCCATTTGCTCATCTGTAAAGTCCTCTGTAGTGATATTGTCCGGGGCAAAGTCCTGCACAGCATTCATCACGGTAAAGGCATGTACGTCACACTACTCCTCATCCGAGTAGTCACTAGCAGAGTCCGGAACACGAGCAGCCGAATTCCTATATATGGAGGCTTGAGAAAGGGAATTCCCGATAGAATCCACTTTTTTAGACTTTGGCAGCTCCTCATCCACCACTGTATAAGTCTCCGCAACTGCTAACTAGTAGTCCTTTTCGTCCCGGGTGCGGACAAAGGCGTCATCAAGTGTTACATAGTTTGGCAAGTGCGGCGCCAACTCCTCGATGTACTGAGTAGTCTTGGTACTGCTCCGTGTTATGGTAAATACATTTTTTGCGACATTGCAGACTAGGGCTGTCCCGTTGGCATCGTGGATTTGCCCCCGCTGGGTAGCCATTTCAACAGTGTAGGACGTTGCTGCGGTTAGCTTTTTATGGTAAAAAGTAGATTTGTCGAAATGCAACTGGACTAGCCGATAGAGCACTATAGAATCCAACTACGCTACTGCCATAACTAGAGCTTTCAAGCGAAAAAACTGATTAGTCCTGCGCTTAATCGTCTTTTTATGTTGTCGTTTAATCATTCACATCTCCATCTAATTCCATAGATTTTTTATCTCTTCCCAAAATACTCTGCTTACTATTTTATCACAAAAGGGGCAAAGTAGACTGATCCTTAAAGAAAATTCAGACAATACATTTGAACCCTAAAGAGTACCTGTTAAAATTCAGTTATTCACTGGGTTTTACAATTATTTGTCGAAATTTTCCATATCCGCCATGCAGGCTTTTGTAGCGTCATATTTAGTGTGGTAGTCGGCTAGTTCGTCCCGGTCTTTTTGGACGATACCTGGCTAGGCGTTAGCTACGCTACGCTCATTTGAGAGTGTGCTAGCGACCCTATCGAGTTCTTTTTGCTATTTGGCAAGTTCTTTACTAAGTCGTTCTAGCTCTTCTTCGAAATTGAGCAAGTCAGGCAGTGGCCGATAGATTACAGCTCCTGTGCTGACAGCACTCATGGACAGCACTGGTGCGGTCGTGTTGCTTGCAATCTCCAAGGGCTCTGAGGTCGTGAAGCGCTCGATGTAGTCGACATTATCGGCCACGAAAGTCTCAAGCGTTGGGTCTGTAGTTTTCTCCATTTGCGTGATAGGCTTGCTTGGTGCCATATTGACTTCGCTCCTAGCATTACGCCCTACACAACTAAGGTCTTTGAGTGCCTCAACGCCTGCGGCAGCTGCAGCATTTTCAAAGTCAGCACGCACTTCTGAGGAGCTAGCTGTGCCAATGGTGCTCTCAGTGATTTGCTCAAAAATACCCTGAGTCACAAATGGCATAATTGGGTGAAGCAAACGCAAGCTTTGGTCATAGGTGCATAGAATAACAAAGCGGGTCTTGACCCTTTCCGCCACGTTGTCGCTATTGAGCACTTCCTTGGTCTGCTCGACATATCAGTCCGCCATCTCATCCCAAATGAAGTTGGAGAGGATGTATCCTGCCCCACCAAACTCCACCTTGTCAAAGTCCTGAGTCACCTAGGCAATAGTCTAATTGAGGTTGTGGAGAATCCAGCGGTACGTCACGTTACCCGCTTGACTCGCTGCTACTTTCACTACATTTTCACGCGCTGCATCCAGCGTCTAGCCTTCGTTATTCATACGACTGTAGCTAGTAATGTTCCATATTTAATTGATGAAGTTCCAGCTGGCGTCCTTCTCTTCATAGCTGCAGCGCACGTCTTGTCCTGGTGCAGAGCCATTTGTTAGAATCCATCGTAAAGCGACTGCCCCATACTAGTCAATCCCTTCCATCGGATCATTCCCATTACCTAGTGACTTGCACTTCTCGCTCCCTTGTTCGTCCCGGATCAGACCATAACTAAGGACTCTTTCAAATGGACGGCACTCAGTGATCTCTATACTTTGGACAATTATGCGAAACATTCAGTAGAATACGATGTCATAGCCTGTCTCCATGGTTGCCGGTGGGAAGTAGCGCTCGAAGTCCTCTGCTTCTGTGTCAAACCAGCCCAGGGTTGAGATAGGCCACAAGGCTAAGCTATACCAAGGGTCTAGCACATCCTCGTCCTGCGTCCAGCCATCTCCTTCTGGCGCTTCTCCGCCCACGTGAATCTCTCCTGCTGCAGTATAGCAAGCAGGGATTTGGTGTCCCCACCCAAGCTGGCGAGCAATTATTCAGTCGTGGACATTTTCCATTCAGGAGAGTACAGAATCATTGCAGCGTGGTGGGTAGAGGTTGTCCTTGTTGTCTGTCTTTTAGTGTGCGATGGCATTTCTAGCCAACTCGTCCTTCTCGACTATCCATTGAGGAGATAAACGAGTCTCTACGGGCACACCTGTTCACTCAGAGTGTCCCACTCTGTGGACACGCCTTTCAATCTCGTCCAGATTGCCCAGCACTTGCAATCTAGCCACCGCTGCTTGTCGTGCCTCAAAGAGGTCAAGTCCTGCCATCTCACCAGCAAGCAGGTTCATAGAACCGTCGAGGTTCATGCCGGTGACCTGAGGAAGATTATGGCGTTGCCCCACATGGAAGAGGTTTGGACCGTGGGCTGGCTAGATTTTCACGACACCTGTCCCAAACTCTGGAACAGCTTGCTCTTCTGCTACGATTGGGATTGGTTTGTTGAGGATTGGGAGGATGCCGGTCTTGTCAATCAAGTCCTTGTAGCGCTCGTCCGCTGGATTGTCCGCCACTGCGTCATCCCCAAAGACGGTTTCTGCACGAGGGGCTGCTCCTTGCCGGTAGCCTGAGCCATCCTCGAGGGCGTAGTCGATAGGGTAGAGGGCACCTTCGACATCCACATGGACAACCTCGTTCTCTGAAAGCTCCGTGCGAACTGCTGGATTTCAGTCGATGTTGATCTCACCACGGTGAATCCAGCCTTTCTTGGAGAGTGCTACAAAGACCACGCGCACCACCTTTGACAGCCCCTCGTGGAGCGTGAAACGCTCACGTGCATAGTCAAGCGACAGGCCCATCTTACACCACTGTGACTTGAGGGTTGAGGTATACTCGTCCTTCCATTCCCAAACTTCGTCATGGAATACCTCATGTCCATGGTATTAGCGAAAAATGTTCTGCTCACGCAAGCGCGCCTCAACCTAGGCTTGCAACGCATTCCCTGCGTGGTCCATCCCTGGCAACCACTGTGTATCAAAGTCCTGCCTGCGCTTGTTACGCTTGATACTGACTTGCAGCGAGGTGTCCCCTGCGTGCCCCAAGGGGAGTTTACCAGTCATATTTGGTGGTGGAATCCCTATAGAGCAAGGTTTAGCCTTCTTGTCGCCAGACGGCTTTCACTCATCCTCGTCCAAGGACACTGTATAACGCCCGGCTTCAACCTGAGTCGGGTTGTATTTTGGTGAAAGTTCTTTCGTCTTGCAATTGCTCCTTTATTTTAGTTTTGTTTGCAACTGTAGCTAATCAATTATCAAAGTCGATTAGCTATAATGAACAGCTATACCGCTCCCACTCCTCTCTCCTATTCCCCCAAGTCTCATCACGGCACACGCGCCCTGCAGGGACTTGGATCTCCTCGCTGACCCTTTCAAGGGTGAAACCGAGTTTTCTGGCGACAGCTAGGCTTTGCTTGTTGTAGTCGTGGCAACTAAGGATAATTTTACCCAAAGCAAGCAGTTGTAATCCATCCTTGAGCATGGCACGTTCTGCCTGAGGCCCTATATCTTGACCCCAGTAGTCAGGGTGTAGCCGATAGCCCATCTCCAATACCCTATCGCCATGTCGGTGCGGAAAGTCGATTGAGCCAATGTCCTTGTTTGTGCCTTCCAAGGTAATGCCATAGCCACTGGGAATATTTTCCTTAGCCCAATTGCACGGATCAATTTGCTCTTTGTAGTAAAGCTCTTCTGCTACCGTCTCAACAGCTGGATAGCCAGCCGGTATACTCTCCTCTGGCAAACTAGCATAAGCAACGATGTCCACAGCTTCTGCCCTTGTGCGTTGACGTAGGTAGAACCGAGCCGTTTCGTCATCTGGCAAGTGATTAGTACTCATTTGTCCCCTACTCTTTACCATGGGTGTACTCCTCTCTCTAAAGCCCCAAGACCTAGCTATCATGACAACCATCTGTCTTTTTCATTTAAGCCCGTGGCCTTGTCTCTTGGGTAAAACCGAGCTCGTGAGCAAGGGCGAAACGGGCTTGGTTGTCGTCCCCGATGTTGAGGACTTTCTCGCTCAAGCCGAGGCGGTATAAGCCGTGGCGGATAAAGGCACTAGCCGCCACAGTCCCAAAGCCCTGTCCCCAATAGTCAGGGTGCAGCACATAGCCCATCTCTGCCATGTCCTCCTCACCAGACACGTGCGGGTGAAAGTCGATGGCTCCATTCACTTGGGCTCTGTCCTTTAGCTAGATGGCATACCTCCTGTGTATGCTGGATCTAGCGAAATTGTCTCTTATGATACTCTGGAGCTCAGCAGTAGAATGTTTAAACGGAAATCCTGCTAAGTTTGCGACTCGCTCCTGACTGGCATGGGCAAACATGGCAGGAGCGTCTGCCATTTCCACTGCACGTGAGCTTAGCCGCTCGGTTTCATGTACAGGCGAAACGGGCTGTTTAGCCCGTTTTTTCATCCTAGCAGGCTTCTTAAAACTACCCAAAGGCATGCTCCTGTCTGTCAGTTGGCGGTGAATCCGTTCTTTCCCAACTCCCATATAGACAGAGGGCGATAGCTTCCCATAGTCCAAGGGGCCATCCATCAAGTTGTTATCAGCCACCTTGCGGTTGCCAATCTTGGCCACGAAATGCCCGATAGTACCCAAGACGTCCTCCTGCTCCATGTCACTAAATAGAGTGAGGAGACTATCCATCATGATAGGAGCATCAATCTCATCCGACACTGCAGAGTCTTGCTTCGTCTTGGTCTGCCTATCCCAGTACGTACCAAAGCCCGCCTGCTCAACCTCGGCCATTATGGGCTTCGTCGGTGAATTTTGCGTGAACGTACTGTACTATCTGATTTGTGGCATCGCAGTATTCTGAGAAAAAAGCCCAATGCCAATGGTATCTGCCAAACTTTAAGCCGAGGCAGTGGTAGTGATATTACTGCCCCACTGCTCGAGCTGATAGCCCAGCACTACCACTGGATAGCCCTAGGAGAGTGTGTCTGTTTCCTACTCTTGCATCGCCTACTCCTAAATACCATAACTTCCTGCCAAACGACAATGACAAATATTTCTCATCCGCGGTACTACCCAATTTCGGGTGGAAGTCCCACTACTCAACTCTCTTGCTCACCATCTGCAAGGAGCTGTGCGGCATCCTGCAGACTTCTCAACACTACCGCTGTCTGTGAGACTGCGTGCCCCAAAACTCCTCTGAATAGCTTTATTGTAGCATAATTCTTCCCAACTAGCAACTAGTACTATCGTTGATCAAAGAGCCCAACTGGCAGGTCAGGAGAATCTTAAAACTCTAGACGAACATTGTAATCCAATCAACACATTGATTCCTTGACAAAGACTAATTATACTCGGGTTTCTCAAATTCACTATCCATATACTAGAGAGCTGATACTCTTACTAAATAATCAATGTTCGTTTTTCCTAAATAACTGATAAGTTGACTATTGATAATCACTATGAGTAGATGATACGGTCTAAATAGTTTATCTAAAAGCGTTCCTTTATCAATATTGTTAGGGACTAAAATATAGGGGACTAGTTTAATTAGGAGAACACTATACTCTATCTACCAAATTATTGTCCTCAATTTTAGTGTGCGGTATCTTCTTCTCAAAAACCTTAGAAAATTAAAACAGCCGATTATCTTATCAGTAAGCCCAAACAATACGTCAGATAGATGTTAACAAAAATTGTTATCGTTGAACAACAGTGTATTTAAAGCACCTATTAGTAAAACAATTCTTATATAATGAAAGCACTATAAGTCTAGATTATATTGCAACTCACGTTTTGATTCCTCCCATTCATGTTTCCACTGTTATTGCAGGGATGCTACTACTCAATTAGACTTTGAATCAGTTAGATGGCTATTAGAATTAAATAGTTCCCAAATGTATCCATCATTCAATAAAAATATATCAAAACTATCCTTTAATATATCAAAACTATCCTTTTCTGAATTTTTTCCGGATGGTTAAATTAAAAATTTGTGTCCCGATAAAGAATATCTAGAACTTTTTTTAGTTTGAATATCTCCTATAATCTTTTGAATATCCTTTCGCCTAGAATACCTCACGGACACAATATAGTCGATGCTATTCCTCCTAGTACTACTTACACTCCCTTAACTAGCACTTAGAATTGCTCCATTCCCTCCTGTACCCATTATCGTTTCATAGTCGATGATTGTAATCCAACTCTTTGTCCTTTTCTCACTCCTATTTGATACCTAAATTGATACCTGTTTAATCCAACAACTGTCCACTAGTACTATCGTTGACCTTAAAGCCCAACTGGCAGGTCGGGAGAATCTTTTTTGGCAGACTAGTTGGCCACCTTGTCCTGCCAGAAACGGTCTACGTCTTGCTTACTATCGTGGCGGACAGAAGCGTCCGCTGCTCGCTCATCCACATCTTCTTCGACGATTCCTTTCGCCTGAGGCATCGCCACTGCAGTATCCATCACTTGTTTGTTCATCCACTCTTCCTACTCTTTTGATAATGTTTCCTCGTAAATCATGACAACCTCTGTTTTTTATGATACCTCGATTATAGCATATTTTGATAAAGTACGTTTTCGGCAAATAAGCCTTGTCTCAAATAAGGCTTCATGATATTACTGTAAAGTAGCCGCTATAGTTAAATGGTATACTAGAGCTATGGTAATGCTCAGTTCCGAGTTCAATTCTCGGTGGTGGCTTTTTTCAACCCTTACAAAGCCCTATCTAAAGGGCTTTTTTGCGTTTTTTGTAGAACCCTTTCAATGTTAACAGAACCCTATTCATGGTTCTTTTGTTTTATGCTATTTGTTTAAGTGTTTACTCAAAAACTCTGCTCTCTGATTAACTACTGAGTCGACTAACTAGTCTTTACTGTTATGGTATAGGTGCAATGCACCTTTTACATCGACTAAATCTTCGGCTAAATCTCCTGCTAGCTGGACAGCTTGTTCTGCAAAAGGTGGTGCAACTGCTTTACTTCCTGTGAAGTCGAAAAGCTTATGACTCCATATTTCTGAGACCATGTCATAAGCATCGTGGCGTAACAGCTTGTCAAAACATGAACAGCCTATTTGCCCTGTGGAGCATGGATGTTCCTTGACGCCACGGTATTCAGTCCGGGCTTCACGTAACAGCCTATGTTCTGTGAATTGCTTAGTTGTTGCATCAACTGCTGCTCCTGTTTCCATTATTTGCACTACAGCTCCGTTTACTTCTGCGGTCCACCGATTAGCTGCAGCTGTTAACGTAGCACCAAATGTTTCCTTGCTAGGCTGCCTTTCTCGCATGCCAGCACCCATATTAACTGGGACTACAGCTGAGAATGCCGTAAAGCGTTTTTCAGTTTTAGCAGCATCAATCACAGAAGCGCCACCAGCACAACTGCCTTAGCCAGAAATCTCCCCATTATCAAATTCAGCAAGTGTTGTTAACTAATCAAATAATGTCCGAATATCTTGTACACGCTGAAAAAACTCTGTCGTGAAGTGAGGTTCTCCCTCGCTCTCACCCATATAAGCACCATCTAAAGTCAAGACTATATATCCATATGAGGCTAATTTTTCAGCTTAAGTTTCTGGTCCTTGTTCTTTCCCAGCACCTTCTGGATACGCTCTCACAATTGCTGAGGATGATTGATGCCTATCAAAGTCCTCTGGATAGAATAAATCACCAGCCATAGTCATCGTCTAATTTTTAACAGCAACTGATTGTTTCTTAAAATCTTTTCCTTTCTCTTGTTCGTGTTCGTATATATGATTTGACTCACAATAACTAACAGTTAACAATGGTGGTTTACTTTCGTTTATAGTTACTGTTAACTAAGGACTACTAGAACTAGTAACAATTTTCACTCACCTTTCTAATTATTTTTTAGCTACCGCTAGAGAGGGCAATATCACCCGAGGCGCCCAGCAACTTTTCGTCTCTCATCCGACCCTATCAAAGCAAATGCCAGATTTGGCAAAAACGTTAAACAAACTACTCTGCATCCGTGTTAAACGTCAAAATACACTCGCCGAAGATGGGGAATTCTTTAACAGCAAGGCTACGGAAATCCTACAGCTAGTAGAACTAACAGAATCTGCTTCTAGTAAAATAGAATAGATTTTGGCTGGGGATATCTACATCGGGACTGCTGAAGTCCCCTCAATGGAAAAAATAGCTTATCTAATCTAAAGTTTTCATGTAAAACAGGCTCACGTTCGTTTTCATTTTACTAGCGGCGATGCCCTACAGATTTCCGAGGTCATCTAATCGGGTTTGGGAGATTTTGGATTGTTTTTAGATTTAGCGGTTCAATACAGTTTTGACTACTTAAAGCTTCCTTTGCATCAAGGTTTAGTCATTCTCAGACCAGAAGTCCATATACGAACCCAGCAATACAGAATTTCACCCGCTGAGGTCGCCGATTCTGCACTTATTGCCCCACAGCAATTTCAATAGAGTGTAAAGCGAATTGAACTTTTGGGTCCTTTGGCAGATAAACTTCCTGTTGTCGCCACTGATAACCTTTTATATAATGTTCTTTACCTAGCACTATCTAGTGTCGGACTCTTAACAGCTCTTGCAGGTTTGGCGGATCTAATTGAGTCCGATTTGACCCTTCGTCCACTAGAGCCTAGTTTAAATACACAACTTTCTTTGGTCTCCCATAACTACAAACCTCATTCTCCCGCTATATAATCCTTTTTAAAGCAGCTTCCTACTATCGATTGATGATTCGGCCTCATCTAAAGCACGCTAACATTTTATGAGTAAGCTTGTTTTTTTCTTTTTACTACCTTTTTTATCACATTAACTAGACTAGTATTATTTTATCGTTATTTTTTTCATTTTTGCGAGGATTTTGGGTTGACTTTTTCTCATGATAAGAGTCTAGTATCAGTCAGAGGGTAGTTGGACAACCTCAATATTCGCGTTATCATGACTCCTCTCATAATGACAGGATTATTTAAGTCGGTGATCCACCTAAATATACACTATCGTAGACTAGTATCATTTTGACAAACGAGGAATATACTTTGGCCAATTAGTATTATGGACGTGATCATTTTGGAAGTATGGACGACATTTTCATCCAACTCATGGGCATCATGGGAGGCTACATCGCCGAACGTCGAGGTTACTTGTTAAATGGGCGTGAAATCACACCTGAAGAATTTGAAGATTCGCGTAAAACAGGAAAACTTCCTGGGCTAACAGAGCAAGCCGCTCCTGCTGCAAATGCTCCTTAAGGAAACGGTATCCTTGCAAAACTAGGAACAAACCACGCTATTAAAGCACGTAAAAACGAGCTCGACCCCGCCATTGCACGTGACAAAGAAATCCATGATACTGCTGAAATCCTAGCACGTTCTACAAAGAACAACCCTGTTCTTGTCGGGGCCGCTGGGGTTAGGATGTCAGCCATCGTTGGAAGTTTAGCGCAAGCCATTGTGCTCGGTGCCGGGCCTGCTGCTCTCATAATTAAAGAAATCACCTCAATTGATATTTCTGGGCTTGGAACTGGTACACAATATCGTGTTAGCTTTAGAGCTACTATCGTAATCCTCATCAAAGTGGTATAAGGAACTGGTAACATTATCCTCTTCTTTGTTGATAGCCACCCAATTTTAAACGCTGGCTCAACGGGTAGCTAGAGCGGCTCTTAAGGCTAGGCTGATATGATGAATCCTGCCCTTTCTCGTGGTGTAGTATTTGTTATCGGTGCTACATCGCAATACGATTCGCGCAATACCTTTTTGAAAAACGTTGCGCTGGCACTTCGTTTCTACGTAGTCATAGTCATCGCTCCTTCTGCTCATGATACGTTTAACATCTTGAGGGTTATTCGTAATCGGTATGTAAAACAGGACAATGTAGTCCTTCCAGATACTGTCACGATAGCAGCAGTTGACTTCCCTGTTCAATACTTCCCACAGCGTTGCCTTCCCGATAAAGCAGTTGACTTAACCGACTTGTCCGCAGCACACTTGGCCGCTCATCACTCTGTCCCCGATGTCAAAACTATCACAGCTGATAGTATCCAACTAACAGATACGCAATACACTACAGTAGCTGATGAAGATTATGAAGCTGCGCGCAACGTTCAGACACGTATCGCAGAGCTGCAAAAACTAACAGCCAATCACAAAGACGACCTTAAAGTCAATGCAGCCGCCAATGCCGGGGCTAAATCGGTCGAACGTCTAAGTGGTGTCCCTGTCTCTCAAATGGGTGCCAGCGACATCGAACGTCTCAAAGAAATGAACGCAGGTCTTAATGGCCACGCCATCGGGCAATACGCTACGGTCGAAGCGGTCTCTCGTGCTATCCGTCGCAACCATACAAGTTGTTACGCTAGCAACCGCCCATTCGGAAGCTTCCTCTTTGTCGGACCAAGTGGTGTCAGCCTAACAGAGCTGGCTAAACTACTCACTCAAGACATGCTAGGCTCTTAAGGAACCTTCATCAGCTTAGACAAGTCTAAATTGAGCAGCCGTACTGCTGTCTCAAAAAGCATCGGTACATCCGCTGGCTATGTCAGCTCCTATGACAATAGCATCACTCTGAATGTCCGGGTACTTCGTGATCCACGCGCTCTCATCTTGCTTGTTGATAGTATTAAAGCCAGCCCTCAAATCATCACACTTCTTCTTCAAGTGGTAGATACTGGAGGTCTGAGAGAAGGTCATGGTATTCGCGTTGACTTTAAGAACGCCGCCATCATCACTACATCTAAGGCAGGCTTTGGTAACGACCGCTCGACTGGGGATGAAGATAAAGACATGAAGATTATGGACCGTACCGCTCCTTACTACAGTCCTGAGTCCTTGAACCGCTGCAACGTTGTTATTGTGTCCACACATTTGACCAAAGACGACCTTAACGACATTGTTGACCCTATGTTGAATGTAGTCATCCAAAGCACCGCTAAGAAAGGCATGGACTTAGAATTGAATGTTGCGGCTAAGGCACGCCTCATCACAGCTAGCTCCTATGAAGCGATGGGGGTCCGCCCACCGCGTGGTGCAATTTTCCATCAAAACAGTGACCTCATCGCCGATTACTTTCTCGACCACCTGTATAGCACTCCCTTGTTTGCTGTCGTTGTTGATGCCACTATCGTTACTAGCGAACGTCAAGAATTCCATGTAATTAAAGACTAATCGCGTCACACTCCCTTTCTGCTTAAACAAAAAGTGTTTTTTTCTTCTTCTACATCTGAAATATTGTTACTAGCGTCGTGAATAGTTTCACCCACTACTAGAGAGTGAGGCACTGTATATTCTTTATGGAAATTCCCATAGTAATCCCCAGGCGCCAAGATTTCCACCATTGTAATCAAGTCCAGTCCGCTGGTTCCGATTATTTGATCAGCTAGCCAGACACAGTTAGTGCGGAGAACAAAGTAGGTTGTAAAGCGAGATTCGATAAATTGATAAGTTACAGCTTAGAACCGCTCGACCATCAAACCCATATAGCTGGCTTTCTGGGTTTCCGAGGTCAACTCCCTACTGGCCGCCATGTCCTCAAGCTCTTTTAGCTTCTTCTCAAATGCTTCCTGCTGCTGCTTGGGCAAAGGCACTCAATAGCGAAAGAGGGTCTTACTATACTCCAAGCAATAGGTGATATAGTCCTTCTCATCCCGCTTAAAGAAACTACCGTGCGCTCGCGTTATAATCACTCACTCAGAATCCATATCGTATGAGCCATAAGAATAAACTCTACACTGATAACTCAAGTCCCCACGCCCTACAGAACCGAGAATCCCCTCACTCACGTGGATATAATCCTTGAGTACAGGACCGTTCTTGACTTTCTTTCTCACTTGTTATATAAGCGTGCGCGCAACTTCCTCTGGGCTACGCTCGAGGTTTAGCGGGTAGTTGACTTTCGTATAAATATCAGCTGGGATACGCATGTTAAAGACGACAATGACACCGACTCACCAGCGAGGTCTTTTGCGTTGTTTAGTCTTATCCGTCCCGAGGTAGTCCCTAGCGTCATCCAAGCCAGCAATCCTAAGGAGAATCGCGTGAATCCCTACTTAAAGCCAGGTATCTCGTACAGAACGGGTGCTCAGCATAGTTTTAATTTTCCAATAGAATGTAAGGAGACAAACAACCAGCCCTTTGAGGCTCCCCTTAGCACGGTCTTTTTGCAAGAACTAGTAGGTACACTAATTGACCAGTGCCATCATACGCTGATTGAGCCCAACGGGAAAGCTAAGCAGCTTTGCCGCCTCTCCCCTCCAGGTCTTGCCAATCGTCCCTAGGATAATGTGCGCGAACGCACTAGCGAGATTGTTCAAGCGAGCTTTAATGCCTTGCGCTTTATGCTTAAGGATGTAATCCTCAACCGCATGTAACAGTCCAAGCCAGGTCAGCACACTCCCCGGCCACCCAGTAACAGGTACAACTAACTACGTAGTAAAGAATAGTAAGCCAACGCCCAGCACGCACATGAGATTCGCGTTGACCAAATGTCCTCAATTTTGTAATCGTGTCCATATGTTCATGAACCCAATTCCTCCTCAAGTAGCGCCATCACTACCCTATAGCCCGAATAGTTCAAATGCCCTCGGTCTTTTGTATAGTCTGACTTTAATAAGCCCGCTGCTCCGACCAGCCTACTTTAAGCGTCAAAGAAATATGCACCTAGCGTCCACAAATAGAGATTAGCCTCAGCAATCTCATGAGGCAGTGCGGCTCCGGATAACTCAAACGGGCGTCTCGGTTAAAGGCTCTCAAGATAAAGCTGAGCCATGGGAAACTTTTGTCTTAAAAGCTCTTAACTACGGCTGATACGCACCTGTACATCCTCCACCGACTCACCCAACATCAAATCATTTGTCCGAATGTAATGGCCGATGCTTTTAAACTCTCAATTGGGAGTACGAGTATCGCGGTGCTCGAGTACACTACGTGTGTCAAAGCCTCAGATACCGTGATTAACTAACGGAGCTGCAATTGCTAGCTTATTGGTTGGGAGAAACTCAACCCAGGTTTCTCCTAAATTAAGTATGCTGTCAGCCGGTGCTTCGCTCCTCTGATAATCGTCTTATAAATGTCCTTGAATATCTTCTAACGTTTTCATTTCTATCTTTCTTCACGGCAAAAACAGGTCTCCCAAGACGTGCTCTTTCTATCTATCGGTGCTAAGTCTCTCTTTGGCTATACCTTTTCTTTCCCAATATTTGGCTCTCTCGCTTTTGTAACATCCCTTTGGCTAAGCTGTCGAAAGCATCTATCAAATCAGCGAATTTCATCCCCATTTTGTCCGAAAGGAGAAGATACTTAAGCCACTGCGTGAATCCTGGCATGGTATTGTTCTAATTGAGGAAGATGTGACCTCCCTCTGTCAAATTAAAGTCCCTACGTACCAAGCCAAAGCCGCCAATTGCCACGATAGCTTTGCTAGCGAAATGGCGCATTTTTTCGGCCGTTTCTGCTGACACTTCAGCTGCTCGTGCCCTAGTGATTCTACTGTCAAAGAATTTCGCCCTATAATCTTTAAAGGCAAGGTCTTTGTCCACTTCTCCTGGCATGGTGGTCTTACCGCGTGTTTTGCCAAAAATTCCAGCCTCAATCTCACGTGCCACATCCCCTTGCGCGAGGAGGCTTCGACTGTCGTACTGAAGCGCGAGTGTAATCGCTTCAAGGAGGTCGCCGCCATTTTCTGCACGTGAAATTCCAGCACTTGTTCCCATGTTGGCTGGCTTACCAACGACAATATAAGTCGATGTACCATGGACACTAGCCAATGCCTCATCAAGGCTATCGCCCTCCATATAAGTCGCGTTGGCAACCTGAGTCTCATCTATGCTCTCAAGAATGTGTTTAGTGGTACTCTTGTGCACTACACCGCTCGATGAGCGGATATTGGTGCCGCCTTAAGTCATTTTGTAATCCTCAAGATAGCCTTGTAGAGAGCCATCCTCACCCATCGGTCCATGTAGAATTAGAAAAACTACAGCTCCTTCTTCGTAAATAGCACTTGGGCAAATGGCTGTGCTTGCATCTATGGTGCAATTGGGCATCTACCTTTCGCCCTCTGCAGGCGTTTCTGTAAACTCCTGAGTCTCGATAAAGCAGCCGTCCAGAGCGATAAAGTAGGTCTTACCAGCCAACTTATCATAAATCACCGCATGCATGACTCTCTCAGGTGTCCTAACAGTTACTTCAAGCTCTGCAGAACGCCCACTATACACAATTAGTAAGGCTTCTTTAGACATAAAATGTACTATTCCTAACTCTATCGTTTTTCCTAATTATAAGACCAGAAATTGCTTGTACAATCAAAGTGACTTGTTGTTATCAGCACACTACGTCTTAAATCTTTTTAAACGCTTTTTTGTTCGATAGTAAAGACATCAGTCAAGTTTTCGGCCATGGTTGGAGGGTTAAAGACTTGGTTTTTGATGTGAGTGTATGGAATGTAGTTGTGCACCGCCTTTTTGATGCGGTTGATAATCTCTTGTACGCCCTGTCCAAAGTGGGTCGCTCCTTGGATTTCATTGGTTTCTGGGCTCACGTTGACCCTATAACTACCAGGCAGGTCATTGTTGCCGGGTGCTCCAGTCTTAGCAGGCACTCACACTTCATTGGTCTTGTAGGCAATGCCTTTTGCCACGAGTTCGGCATCTTTAGATCCGACGCTAAATAGTGCTGGCTCGCTGAAGGTTGTATTTGGCACGTTTTGACGCTTAGAGAGAAGATAGCCGCAATTTCCAGTACGACGCCCATAGACACTACGGAAATCACCTAGTGAGGTGTAAGGATAATGCAAGCCGCCATTGTCCTCTCCCCCAGCATAGACAGGAGGTACACTAGTCTCACAATAGTCCTCCACCTGAATAGCACGGCGCTCTGTGAAGGCAATGTTTGTGTTTTCAAGACCCATACCTTCGATATGAGGCACGCGTGGAGTAGCGGAGAGTAGGACGCCAACGGTATAGTCCCCATCCTCAGCACTTAGGGCAACCTGATCAGGAGTATTTCTAACAGGAGGCACTCAGGCAATTGTCTTACAAATAATGTTATCTTCTTCGAGGAAGTCTCTCGCTAACTGAGGAACGCCTAGCTCTTCACGTGTTAAAATCTTGTGCGCGGCATCATAGACTGTGACCTTTGTCCCTAGCTTGCTTTAAAGACTAGCAAACTCTAGTCCGATATTACACCCGTCTATGATACGTAGGCTAGCTGGCGGTCTGTCATGGTTTTGGATACCTGTGCTGTCAACGACATGCTAAGTCTCTCGTAGCCCTGGGATAAGTTGGACTTTGGGCCGGGGCGCGGTGTTGATGCCAATGGTTACAGCTGTACGCTGCGCAATGTCACTACCTGATGTGATTTCTACGACTTTGTTTGCGACAAAGAGTGCTTTGGCATTGTAAATATCAACACGTGCGCTTGCTACTGTACCATAGTTCTACTCACGTGAGCGGGTCGTCTCCCCATCTTTTCGCGCCTTGGTCTCAGGTAATCCGAGATTCTGCTCTGCTGCGCCAATCTTGGTCTTGGTTGGATTCGAGGCGAAATTGATACTAGTACCACTGTACATCTTGCTGTCTTGCGCAACAAGCGCAACCTTTTCGCCCAGCTGACTCATCTTGGCCGCCAAGGTTTTCCCTGCCACGCCAAAACAAACAACCAATATATCGTAGGTTCTAACCATCTTTTCCTCCACATAAGTATTTACCCACACAGTCTATCTAGTATACAAAATGTTGTGTTTTGGTTAGTTCTAATTATATCAAGTTCCAAATGACTTTGTCACAAATCTGCTACGGGCTGATTTGTGGTAGCGAAAAACCTCAAATGTTAAGTCATTTGTTGTTATAAGATTAGTCTTAGCCTTTAACGACATTAACGACATTTTCAAATATAAAGCCATAGTTGTCACTACCGGTTTGTGCTGGCGCCGAAGCAATGAAATTACCGACACCGATAACTGCACCGTCAAGTCGAAAATATGAGGACCAGCTTGGTGTTGCTACCATTTCCACAGCTACACGACGGCGGATGTTGTTTAGTTGGATTTCTTCTTTGTGAGCAGCATCTTGTGCGTCAAAGTGGTACGTTGATGGGACAGTTACCACGCGCACTTTAGCACCTTCTTCGGCTAAACCTTTGGCTGTTGTTACGGGGAAATTCTCCTCTGAACTTGACGCAAAATGGATGGTGCGAAAGTCTGCTGCCCTTTCGTAAACGACATAAGCTACTCTAGCCACCTTCTCAAAGTCTGTGCCTTCTTCGACAGTCAAGTTTTGACGCGGGAGGACTACTGCAGATGGTGTAAACGGGCTCCAGAGTACCTAGAACCCAGCTGATTGGGTTTCACGAGCGTACGGTGGGCGAAAGACATTGTTGTTTGGCATTGCACGAAGTCCCGCCAAGGGTCCAATTGGCTCATGGGTAGGTCCATCTTCTCGAAAAGCTAGAGAGTCGGGGTTAAAGACATAAGTCCCTAGTAGACCCTACAACGTTGACTAGCTCTTAGCAGCTTTCACGCAGTCAGTTAAGACATAGAATGTACCACTGTAAACACGAAGTCCCCCATATACAAAAAGTACGTTCTAACTAATTCCCATGGCAAACTCACGCACAGGAAATTGGATGTTGCGGTTAAGTGGATACGCACTGTCTTGGAGACCATCTACCTGTATATAAGTTATGTTTGAGTGGGCAAAATCAGCTGAACCACCCAGGTAGTTTGGCCTCAAGCTAGCCGCCACGTTCAAAGAGTCTCGTGATTAGAAACGAGTAGCTTGTACGTAGCCTGCTTCAAGTGGTGGGAAGTCTTCTGATTTGATTTCTACAGGGTCTTTTCCTTCAAGGATAGCAACTGCTTCTTCGGCCAATTCTGGGTAAGCTCGGTTGTAGTCTTCCACTCATTTGACCCTAGCTTCGTGAGCTGCTTCAGGACGCTGAGGAACGTTGGTCGTAAAGTCTGCCTAGACTTCTTCTGGCACTCCAAATGGTGGGTATCCCCAAGCCAGGTTTTCACGAGTCGCTCGGGCTTCTTCAGCACCCAGAGGAGCCCCGGGAGTAGCATTTGTGCCTCGGTTGTTTAGAGAACCACAACCAATCGCCGCTTTCTCTTCGATAAGAGATGGTATTCCAGTTTCTTTCGCTTCTTCTACAGATACGTTAATAGCGTCAACGTCAGTACCATCTTCTACGAAAGCAATATGCCAACCGGAAGCGTCTTTACGTTCACGTACATTTTCTGTAAAGGCTCCCTCTGTACCACTATCCAAGCAGATTTTGTTTAGATCTTTAATTCCTATGAGATTGTCTAGCTTTTGAAGACGTGCGTATGACGCCGCTTCAGGAGACACACCTTCCACGAGGTCTCCCTCTCCCCCGATGACATACGGATGGTGGCGAAAGATTTTGTAACCTTCACGGTTGTGCTTAGCGGCAAAATTACGCTGAGGTTGCGGTAATCCAGTTGCTGTTGAGATTTCTTGACCCAGAGGTCCAGTTGTTGTGTCTAGTCCAGCTGTGTGACCGAATTCTGGGTGACCTGGGGTTCTAGAACCTCACTAGCGGTAGTCCTTGATTTCTTAGATCGATACGTCTTTATAGCCTGAGAAGTGTAGAATTGCATAAAGCACCATAGATCCGGGTCCAGCTGAGCGGATGCTACGGTCCCGGTTAATCCAGTTAGGCGGTCCAGGATTGATACGCATTTGCTTAGTGAAAAGGCTGTGAACCTTAGCTGCAGCACCCATGACTACACCTGGGTGTCCAGTTTTTGATTAATCAATCGCATCTACACCCCAAAAACGAATCGCATTAACAGATAAATTAGACAAGAATTTCTCCTTTTTTTCGTTTACTTAACATCAGACCATCTTTTTGGCATCTTTCCTACTATCCGCATATCGTGCGATCTGCAGATATCAATCGTTTGGTTTTCAGGACTAGCTTGTCCCCATACACACGGCAAGTTACTTCAATCTCTTTTATAGGCTGGATTGGTCCTACTAGAGGGAGAGTTTCTGATAGAAGAGCTCTGAATTGGATGTGAGAGTCGGGTCCAAAGTCATCGTCAAAACAACGTGGGTGGTGGTATTCTATTCTGTCTTTGTCTCGTGGATAGGTGTACTTGCCACCAACTTCCCAAATGAATGGGTGGAAATCACATTGGAGACTTTCTTTTCTCATCTTCCAAAGACGTAAGATTGCATCTGTTGATGCCTTGTAGTTTGTCCAGATGTCATGGTGTACTGGGATACTGACTTTAGCACGAAGATTCTGAGGCATACGAAGAAGGTCGATTGACGTCATCTTGTCTTGGATACCAAGTGGGTTGTCCCCATAGTTGTTGATAGCCACATCAATATCAAAGTCTTTTCCGGGTCTTGGAAAGTAGTTTGCGAAGTGTGAGTCTGCACCATGGTTGATTGTTCCACTAGTAGAATCATAGACATAGTTAAAAGCCACGCGTACCATTTCTTAGTCTGTTCGAGGTAGACCCTAAAGGTTGTCGTCATTTCCTTTAGCTCCTTCGACTGTTCGTCTTACAAGACAAGGACGGCGAAAGGATTCTACAGCTGTTCCTTTCAGATCTTTTACTTCAAAGATGTCGCCTGGTTTGATGCCGATGATCCGGTCTTCTGGCACACCTCACTATTTCCCAATTTCTCCCCATTCGTATGGTCCCACTAATTTCACGTGGTCAAGTTTTGGATTGTTGCCAATCGCTGCTGCGGTGTTGATGTCAATATGGTCACTGTGGCAGTACGATACTAACTAGTAGTCTACTTCATAGATGGCAAATGGACCGACAACCATTGGTTGTGCACGGAGGTTTGGTTGCAATTTACGCACAGGAGGCATGTTTGCCTTTTGGTGTCCCCAAACTATGTCTTTTACTTCCTTCGTAACTTTTCCCCGGTTTGTCCACAAGTCCATAACAATGCTAGCGCCACCTGGGGTCTTAATCCAAACACCACAGTTACGTAGCCACTACATGGCAAAGTTGCGTTTTGGCACAACTTCTTCTTCGATTTCTTAGTTAAGCGTAGTTTTCCATCCTGGGAAAGTTACCAGAATCCACGATTCTCTTGTAATTTCTTTCACGCTAGCCATTTGCTAAATCCACCTGTAGAATTATTACTTTTTCCTTACACTATTAGTATATCTCTTGGAAGCGCAAAGCAAAAGACCCATACACACACAATGATGTGTGCATAACTAGACTCTATTATAAATCACACATCCTACAAATGTTTAGAAAAATTCCAAGCTTACTTTGAATCGCGTTATAAATCATCTCCAAAACCTTTTTCTATTTGATTGCGCAGAACGTGGCGCTGAGACTCATCCTTCACGTGGTGTCCTTAGAGCTGATCCCAATCCAGAGCGTAGTCCTCGTACGTTCGCTTACCGTTTGATTATACAAAAATTACGAGGCGAATGATGTCCTAATTGGTGAGTACAGGATTGTCCACTAGCACCTGCAGTTTCGTCTCAAGACCATCACTCGTTGCTATCACAACGTCAGCCGCCACAATATCTGGGACACTATTGTACTGCTGAGAAGTGAATAATGCCTCAATCCGTGCCTGTGGCATATAACGTTGGCATTGCCAGAGCAGAAACTTGCGGGATCCGCTTCCCTCGTCACACACTATGCTTACCTTTGGCTGACAACGATTCTGGGCACCGATCTGATTGAGCGCCCCTCCTAGATGAATGGTCAAATAGGCAATGTTATCGTCATTAAGCTGGATAAACCAAGCTTCCTCCACAATGTACGCACAAGAATTGGTCATGGCAAAAAGATTGCCGTACTTGGACTTTACTTGATCTGTCATCGGATCTAGCGAAAAACTACCATAGGTCTTGCGGTACAGCATAGCCTTACAATGCGTCAGCACTTGGTTAATCATCTCGTCCTCGGGGCGAAAGGAGAAGTCATAGCGCTTTTCCACTACGTCTTAGAAAGAATTAATCACCTCCCGCATGGCGTCAAAGTATGAAATGTCGTTGTACCTGTGCCTGACCTGACGAAAAGAAAGGAGCACCATAGCGATGATCCTGATTTCGATATCGTCATAGGCAAGGTACAACTTATCCTAAAAGCCCTGTGCCCTACGCTCGGCGATGTGATCCTCACTACGCTCTTTTGCTAGTCAAAACTCTTTTTCTATACGTTTTCTCTCATCAAGAATGTTGTCCATATTGCGGTAGCGCAGCAATATTTAAGTCAATATGTTAAACATAAACTCGCTATCTTGCGGGTCTAGCTTTTTACCGAGCTCTTTCTAAGTCTCATCTAGCACCTGCGGCAGGTAATCCAGCTTGGCTGGGCCAAAATACGTTTCGTAGTCTGTGTACGCCACGATTCTATCGTACAAGATTTTTTGAAAACTATCAGACTCCGTGGTGTAAATATTGTAGAGCGTGCGGTGTACAAACCGCATTCTAGCCAACGGGTGCGCTTCTAGGTAATTATCTCTTGCGTTTGTACCATGAATTTGGACATTATACTGCTGCCAGGACTAGCTCTCGCGTTGGCTATTGTTGTCCTTAAGCACGGTATTTCTCGATACTTCAGTCAGCTACAAGAGCTGCTCTAGCGTCCCGCGACTATCCGCTACTGCGAGGTAAGCTAGCTTTAGCAGTAGACGCTCATAGCTACTCATGACTTAGCTATAAGCATCCACCTCTTCTAGCACTTGCTTACACACTTCTTTTCGCTCCTCGTTTAGGGCAATTCCAGCCCACGGAAAACTCACTATCTTTTCCACATCACATGGTTTCGCTTCATAGATCTTATCCAAATGATAATAAATCTTTCGTCGTACCTGTGCCAACTGCTCTGAAACCGCCTTGTCCGTCTCAGGTTCATCCAGAGAAATCAAATAAGACAGCAATACAAAACTTTCCTTCTCAAGCCCAATCTTTATGGGTCCACCTGAATCTGAAATCACTTGCTGTATATTATGTTTTTGGTACAAATGTTTACAATATGACTCAGAGAATGAAAAGACTTTTCTCCTAGGTAGCGAAAGATAATCCTGGTACTAGCGCGAAAAGGGCTTATTTTTTGAAGGCTTCCCAGTCTTTCATTACGTAATCAATCCGTTGGTCAGTCAATGGGTGTGAGATTAGAATTGCAAAGACTGTACCTGGGATAGTTGCAATGTGTGCACAACGTTTTGCCACACCTTCCACGTACGGAAGTCCTCAGATACTTGCTACACTGATTTCAAGATCTTTACCGGAGAAGTCAATGACATTGCGGTAGTCCTCGATAAGAGCGGAAGCGCGTGTTCCTATGTCTTCTAGACGTCCGATAAATGGAATGATGTGAGTAGCAGGAGGCTGAACAGCTGAAAGTCCCAGAGAAAATATAAAGATAAGTGTCCCGTTTGTCTCGATACCTTCTTTTGAAAGCACGTTAACCGCCGCCAAGCCTTCTTCTGTCATTGGATTTTTGATGCTTACATTGTCTGCTCACTATGAAATGTTACGAGCTTATTCGATCACTTCTTCACGAGTACGACCAGTCACTACGGCGCTACCAAATCTATGAACGATAGTCCAACTTTCTTCGAGAAGTGAATCAAAGTCACGTCCTTCACGTACGATGATGGTAGGGTTAGTTGTTCCCCCATCTAGTTTCCCAAGTGCTTTGAAGCGCGTGATTGCATCTACATTGGCAGTACCTAAAAAGTATTTCATTTGCAATCCTTTTCACTTTTTGACAATACACTACACGACAATATCCCCATCTCGCAAAGTGGAGATAGTCTTGGTTGCAAAGAGTGTTGTTGAGCGCTTAGAAAGCCACAGCTATCTCACAACAAATTAAAGTTTTCGTGGTTGTCGCCTTTTTGACCCTAGTAAGCTTTTGGTACGTGTTTAGATATATAGTGCTTGTCCACGATGTATTTTGGAGCTGGCTGAAAACGTGGGTTGATTGGTCCAGTGCTACAGTTCACTTTCGCTACTTCTTCAAGAACAACCGCATGGTAAACAGCTCGGGGTGGGTCTTTTCCCCAAGTATATGTACCATGGTTACGCAAAACGATACCAGGAACAGCAAGTGGGTCTTAGCCACGATTTGCAAATTATTCGATGTTGTCCGTACCAGTTTCTGAATCGTGAGCAGAGTTTAGTTCGTCTGCTGTCAATGAGCGTACACATGGCACTGGTCCATAGAAGTAGTCTGCGGGTGTTGTTCCGGAGAATGGCATGTCCCGACCTGATTGGGCCCTACGAAAAGCTTCTGTTGAGTGTGTGTGCACGATACCACCGATTTCGGGCCCTGCTCTGCAAAGCGCAACATGGGTTGGATTGTCCGATGATGGGTTGAGGTCGCCTTCGACGAAATTTCCGTCATGGTACGTTACCACTATGTTTTCCGGTGTGAGATTGTCGTAGTCTACACCTGATGGTATGACAACGATAAGCCCTGATTCGCGGTCATCCTCTGCGACGTTTCCCCAAGTGAATTTTACAAACCCGGGTCCAGGATATAATTTATTGGCATCACAGACACGTTGGCGCCTTTCTGCAAATGATTTTGCCATTTCTATCGTAAACCCGTTTTCTCAATCAATGGGTAAAAATTATCTGGTGTTTTCTTGATTTCTGCACGTGTTACCGCAACCGTTTCAGAATTTTCAAGCCACAAATCAAGGAGGCATGGTACGTTGTAGTTTGTCTCTTTCATTCCATCAAAGCTGGCTTCCCAGTCGACAAAGCCACCGCCAAATGGCACAACACGGAACCGCCCTTGTTTGGTTACAGTACCAGCATAGGTGCCTCGTACGTGTAGAGCTGCGATAGGGCGGTGTCCTTTGTAAAACCCGCTACCATTGTCCTTGCCCCAAGCTGAGACATTTCCTGTACCTGGGTAGACAAATAGATCTGGTGAGTCGATTTCTGAATCAACTACCTAGAATTTCTCAAGAGAGTTCATGAATGGGTCACACATGATTTCTCTAGAAAGAATTATCTGGGCTTCTTCGGCCCTAGTGCAGGCTTCACGTGAGTTTTTGATGCTACACGCACGTGTTACAATATATTTTTCCTCGTAATAAACATCTTTTCCAGCCAACTGGACATTGCTAACACCAATGTCCAGAGCATAGACACTACATTTTTTCATCATGTCCATGGCGCGTACTTCTTTTTCAGGGTCGTTTGCGCCCTTTGGGCTACACCGGTGTCCACTAACGGTAATGGTTGGCACACGGACTCCCGTCTCAAAAACCGCCTTCACGAACCCCTAGCTTTCTTCCTTAAGCCACTCAAGGCGTACCTAGCTCTCGTCTGACTCGTCATTATACAACTCAAGTTAGTCAAAACCTAGTCCTTTGGCAAAATTCTAGCTCTCTAACCACGTGTAGTGCTTAGGCTCTGCCGAATCATAAATTCCGTTTGGGCGTACCTTAGCTGACCCCCTAATACGTTTGATTTCGTCTTCAAATTCACGAGCTGCTGCTGCTGGACCTTCTGCTTCTGTAATTCCACGACCTGCGATTACGTTAAAGACATCTACACCTTCCATTAGAATCAATGTGTCTACAGACAACCCACCTGTTCCAACTGCACGGAAGCCCAAATCAATCAATTTCGTAACCTTGCTCTGGTCTCTTTCTCCCCAAGTTTCAGGAGGTAGAATTGCGTCACGTGTTTGGTGGTAAATAGCTTGTACGATACCAGCGACAAGTCATTGTTGTGTTTGTTCGTATGTCCACTCACCGGAGAGTTCGACTTGGATTTCTCCTTTGTCGCCCCGGGCTTCTTGGATAGCCTAAAGGGCTGTTTTCATGGTTGGGATAGTAGCAGAGCAACTGCATGTCATCCAGTCAGCACAACGCAAAGCTCTGTTTCTAGCGAGTGTACCACTAGCGTACGGTCATTTAGTATCTGCTACGATAACCTTGCGTGGGAAAAGGCTACGAAGCACTTCAACGAGTTCGCTACCTACTTGGAGGAGACAAAGTGTACCTGATTCGATAACATCAACTTCATGTCCGCCAGAAACGGCTGTTTTGATAGCTCCTTACTGGTCTGAGTAGGCTAGTGCAACCTGCAAATTTAGGATTTGTTTTGTCCTTTCTAATCGCTCCGAATCAAATTGCGTTTCTAGCTATTTTAGTCCTTCGTCAAAGTAAAAGCCTTCAAGATCTGGGCTGTTTCTAGATTCGCGAACCAGAGCAAGCCCATCTACAATATCCTGGCAAGCAAGCAAGCGGTCATTAGCTTTGTCCACTTCAAAGTTAGCAATGATTTGTGGGATAGCGAATGATGCGTGATTAGCAGAGCTGGTTGCAGCATTAGGCAATATTCCAACTGCTTCTTCACTATGGGTGAAAGTCCCTAGCTCTGTCAATGCAATCAATGCAAAGTCATCGCGCTGTACACCAGCTCCAGGACGAGCTTGAGGCATTGCCATACCAGGTGTCTAACTGTAGTAAGGACCGGGTTCTTTTGTAGCTACACTGATTGCATCGTAGTATCCTGTAAGAACGGCACCGTTTTCACTCAACGGCTCAACGGATAAATTTACCGCTTCCTGTTGATCTTTTGCTGTCAAACGCTAGCGAATTGCGTTGTTTTCAATAAATGTTGTTTTTAAATCCACGATAACTCCTCTTTTACTTTCTATCTTTCTAATAAATAAGGGAGTGAGTGCTCATCGCCGTATCAGATTACAACTCACTCACCGATTATTGATGCGTCATGGCAAAAGTAAACATCTCACAATGTTTCTATTGTTGTGCCATGTTATCAAAACGCAGCTTCTAGTTTTGTTTTGATTTCTTTATCGTCCACGAGGCTGTCCAGTCCTATCAGTTTGCCATGAGGACGTCCATCCACTTCATGGATACGTTGGTTAGATGCAACCACTATGTCATATCCTACTGCCAACCCCTTGGCTTCACGAACCGCACTAACTGCAGTTTGTACTTTCGATACACCTAAGTGTCGAATTGCGTTTTCGATTTTCACTATGACAACCATTGATGAACCCTTAGCGTTTCGGCCTGCTGTGAGTACTTTGACCATAAAATTTTCCTCCGAAATTGTTTTTTATTACGATTGTACCACTGTTAAGAAATTATTTTCCCAGAGCTTCTCCCCGGTAGTAAGCTTCCTTGCCTCGTGTTTTTGCAAATTGACGTTGTGGAATGATAAGCAAGAACAAACACACTAATTCATCACTAATTACACCGAGTTTTTTGAAGAAGTGAGCAAATGGTACCCATGGCATATCCAAGTCTATGTTTCCATGGTTTCCCCCGACAAGACGTAGCTAGCTACCGGCGATAGCACAAAAGGCAAGTCGAATTACACCTTTGATCAAAACTAGTGTGAGAGCTGTTTTCGTTCCCCCACTTTTGTCTGCGGATAATGCGATTGCCGCTTTGTCAAAGAATACAGGAACTACACATATAATGATGAGAACAGGGTTTTTAAAGACAATTAATATTCCTACTGCAATCAAGTGTCCTATAAGACCCGTTGCAAAACCACAGAGCACGGCACTTGGAGAACCAAAACGAAAGGCTGGTGCAACGTCGACTGGTGGGAATGAACCAGGAAGCAGTTTGTTGGAACTGCGTTGGCTGGCATCTGTCCATTCTCCCACTAACATACGTCCCCCCTGCTTCTAACTGAAGAAGGATAATGAGCAGGTACTGGGTGTTTGAAGCCCATACATGTAGAATGTTTGTTTTACAATACTGCAAAGCGTTCCTGATGTACTGACTTCGGCATTTGACATGATGTGTGGACCTAAGACAAATTGGCTAGCTACCATTAAGACAAACATACGGGTTGCAGACGCTACCGCCGTATCGTGTAAGATGTTCAATACAGTAGGTAAGTCGAGGCTGTCCAGGTTTCCTTCTTTCTTACCAAGTTTTGGTGGGACTTTATCAAGTTACCCAATCGCAAATTGTTGTTGGTGTCCTATGGCAAAACCTCCCCCACCTGTTAAACGTTGGGTTGGCTGAAAAGTCCTGTTTGCGCTGACTGACCCGTAAAGACCACAGACAAGACGAAAAGCAAATGTTGCAACCACTTCATTTACTCGGAAAGCTGCTCTGAGCAGCTCCATAAATATAATTGTCGCCGCTTGCTGTACCATGTTGTGACCTGTACTGAAGAGGGTCTGAAATTTTGTAATCTTACGTAGTGCAACCAGTAAGATGTTAACACAGCTCCCTACCAAGTTAGCCGAGGTAACAACGTTCACAAATTTGGTACATTCTTCGGCAATTTCTTAGTTAGCGGCTGTCAAACGAAAGTAAGGGTCCATCACTGACGGTCCTATGTTAAACTTGTAGTTCAAAGCCGTGAAGATAGGGCGGAAAGTGCTAACCACTCCTCCAGCGGCTGCATCCACAATCATGTTTCCAACCGGTGTTTTTACAATTCCAGCGAAAACATCTTAGCCAGGTTTCTAAAGTAATGCGTATGCCATGACATCCAAGCAAACAACACAGCTAGCCGGTTTCTACAAAATGTTGGGCGAGAACCACTTGAAAATGTCCATACGTACATCCATAAAATTTCTCCTTTTTTCATTTTTTTCGTTGTCGTAAGTCCTTCCTGTTATCGTATACAATAGCATGCGCTTACACAAAAGACCCATACACACACAGATATGTGTGCAAAACTAGACTCACTTTGATCTTTTCTTCATGACATGCAACCTACTAGACTGGACAACCAGTCTTGTATAGGCATATTCTTTCACGTGTTTTCCCATAAGAGCTAACAAAACGATCTGTGAAGCCCAGCTCCACTCACTCTAGCTCATTTGAAAACTCGCGAAAGGATGCTGCATAGTTATTGTCCACCTCCATTAGGCTAAGGGCCTGCTCCATTCTGTGCTGAATGTTAAGCTCCATGCTGCGGTAGCGTTTAGAGCATTGGAGCACTTGATCTGTGAGCAAAGCTCCTGGCACGACCTGATGAGCAGAGCCTTCCAGATTGTGATTAGCTTTGGTGGCGACCTCAGACAGTCAGCTCACCGCCATGATATCAAGACGCTCTCAGCTCTGCTCTTCCATCAGAGCTTCTAATTGTACGCTTGCTGCAAAGAAGAAGCTCCTATTATCTGGAGGCATCCCTGTAAGATTGCGCTTTTCCTTGAAACGCTTGATTACATGTAGACACTCGAGATAGCCGTCTACGTTCTTGCGTGCCACTACTTCGATTTTTTCTAACTCCTTACTCTCATGGTAAAAATCTATGGGTTCATCTTCTACTTCACCCAATTTCTTCCAGGCTTTATCACAGAGCACTTGCTACTCTGCAAATGGCTTTTCTGCTTGGGCCAACGACTCCACAGATGACATACCCTCAAGCTCACTGGCTTCTGACCCACTAACAAAAGGCTGAAAAGTCCATTTGTTATTTTCTGCTAGGATCTAGCGGACAGACAAACGACGGATTTCTTTTTCCAGCTTGGTTGTATTTTCCTTAGCTTGTGCGAGGTAGTTTAGGATAAGTTTAGTGTCCCGCTTAGACACTTTGGGCGCTTCAATTTCAAGCTCACACAGTTGATAGGGCGAGTCAATCTTAGCCTGAATGTTTTCACTATCCTCACGCGCCCGGTCCAGGTCTTAAGTTACTAGCTAAAAGCTATTGGCTGGGACATCACAACGGTCCACTCGGAAGCGTGCCTCAATATCCGAATCAGGTACATGATAAATCGCTTCAAGAAGATGTGTGTAGCCATGATCCCAATCATCGAACCGCTCCGTACAATCATCGTCGAGTTTAGCGAAAATAGCTGGAATCTGACCAGAAATTTGACCCAGAGCACTGGTGCGCTCCTCAGCACGAACTAGGTCCACCGAAGCTTCCATCGGATCTCCAGTCGAGTTCAAAGTCACAAACTGCGAGAACTCCGATTCGATATTGCTCAATTGTTTTTCAATTTCGGGCATAGTTGGGCCAATTTTGCCTCGGTTTTCTTCGAGATTTTTTTGAAGCAAGTCAGCCCAGTCGAGGGCCTGAGTCCCGCGTACACTGTTTTTCTCTTCCTGCTCTTTTAGGCTAGAAAGCGCTTCACGACTAGCTACAATATGCTCTTCACCCAGGTTAAGCTGGCTATCAGCGTTGTCCATTTCATTCTGTGCCTTACTGAAGTTAAACGTATCGTTTAAACTTTCAGCTTCTAAGGTGTGGGCTTCAATTTCTGGAAAGACATTTCTAGAAACGTCTGACCCTTTCTGACTCCACTCTCAGAAAGCCGTCTGACTATGTCCTGTGAGATGACGCTCTTTTAACGAGTCAATTTCGTCCTGTACGGGCAATTCGAGTAGAGCTTGCTTGCGCTCTTCTAGGGTAGCGGTGAGAGTTTGTTTACGCATACGTCTAATCACTCCTGCCAACTAAGCTACTACCACTATCAAGAAAATAGCCAGGAGGTGCAAGATAAGTCCGCTAGACCTGAGTTTCGCCTTCACAACACTGAAGTAGCCTGATGATGCATAGGCTACGTATACTTTCTAATTATCGTTTCCTTCCTAAAATGTAAGTTTAGGTGTATACCATAAATCTGCGGTTTTTTCAAAAAACTTTAGTATCAAATTGCTCGTCTCTTGTACACAGCATGATCCTCGATAAACTCTCAGCGTGGCGCTGCACGATTTCCCATCAGCATATCAAAACTTTTGTCTGCTTCTGCGGCATCATCGCCTGAACCGCGTACCTTCTAGCTGTGATCTGGACCCCTAGTCGTTGCCCAAAGTTGATGGTCACACATCTCACCCAGACCTTTGTAGCTCTGTACAGTTGGTTTTGAGCGTCCACTGGTGTAGCTCTAAATCGCAGCTTGCTACTCTGGTTCTTGGTTGCTACCTGTTTGTATGTACTCTTTGATCTCACTTCCGACCTGAACCCCTTAACTCGGTGGTTGTGCGAGGTAAGCGTTGCCTGCCTCCAGCGCAGGGCGCTTGAAACGATAGAGAAGCGCGAATATTCGTCTCTGTATGTGAGACTCATCGACATCGGCATCGGTCTTGAAGACCAGCTCGGGTTAGCGTGCCTTCACGACATCAAAGGCTGCACAAAAGCCTATTCCCATGGCTGTCCTGAAGCTTCTGACCACATCCTTGGCCAATTTCTTATCGATGCTGGCTTTTTCGACGTTGAAAATTTTCCCGGGAACCTGTAAAACCGCCTGAGACCCACTATTGCGTCCAACCTTGGCTGAACCGCCCGCTGAATTTCCCGCAACACTGAAGAGTTCACTATGTCTTGCATCGGTTGATGAACAGTCTGCTAATTTCCCTGTTAGGTTTGAAAACTCCAGACCTGACTTTGGGCGAGTCACTTCACGAGCACGCTTGGCTGCACTACGAGCTTTTGAAGCAAGAATCCCCGAATCAACGATTTTCTTAGCAATCTGAGGATTTTCAAGGAGAATACGGCCTCTGGCATCGCTCCTGAAGCGGTTAGTAACTTTCTCCCCTTCTGAATTGCGAAGTTTAGGCTCGGTTTGCCCTTCAAATTGTGGAGTTGGGTGTTTGCCTGAACTGACAGCTGACAAGTCCTCACGGACTTCCTCACCGGTCACGTTGTCCTCGTTTTCTTTGAACAGTTTATTTTCCTTCGCGTAGTCATTGATTACACGTGTCCATGCAGTTCGAAAGCCTTGCTGGTGGGTTCCTCGATCACCTGTATGTATGTTATTGGCAATGCTCTTGAAGGTCTCATGCTAGCTAGTCTTGTATTGCACCGCCACTTCCCCTGTGATCCCATACCTCTAGCTATGGGTATAAATAGAGTCTTCAAAGAGAAGACCTGTATTTTCATTGATTACGTACACATAAGAAGCAATCCCACCGTCATCGTGGAAAGATTGCGTTTGATCTTTACCTTCGCGCTTATCGGTAATGGAAAACCTAAGCCCACGGTTCAAAAAGGCAAGACCTGGCACACGTTTGGCTAGCTTATCAAAGTCATAGGTCGCGGTTTCTATGCAAATGGCACTGTCGGGTGTGTAGTGCTCAGTTGTTTCTGGGCGGTCGGTCTCACCGATTACATCTAAGGCTGCTACTACCTGACCTCGCGTATACTCTGGTACATGAAGACGTCCGTTTTTATAAGCCCTTACATCCAGCTGTGTTGAAAGGGCTTTGCCTACGGATGTGCCACCACCGGGTAAGCCACCAGAACCCCTGCAGCCGCCACCGCCCAACTTACCACCGGCGTGAAGCCCGGTAAAGACCGTCTCAACAGCAAGAAGCCCTGTTTTTTCTTGAATATCAACAGGAATCCCACTCCCATCATCACTACCGGTAATGGAATCATCGGGCTCACTAATCACCTCAATATGGGTTGCAATGCCTGCTAGCTCCTCGCGAATGACGTTGTCCACAATCTCCCAATCAAGGTGGTACTGCCCTTCTGACGAGGCTGAGCCAATGTACATCCCAAGAAGCATCTGAAAAGCCACAAGTCCCGCTGATACTTGAATCGGGCTAGCGTTATACTCTTGTGCACGTTCTTCTAACTTTTTTTCTTCGGCCTTTATTTTACTTTCTCCATCAATGCTTTTTTTCCATCAACCACTAAGGTCGCAATGCCTGCGGCTTCTCCAGCTTCACAGTCAATATTGCGGTCCCCAATCGCAATTCCAGTTGTTACGGGTTTTTTGTCCTTCTAATACAGCATACTCTCAGGATCGGGCTTACTAGGTTAGCCACTCTCCAAAGTTTCCCCTTCTGTAAAATAGCCTGAGATACCTGTGTTTTTCATCTAAGAAAGCACTTGCCTGTCCCGGTGTGAGACTCCTAAATGGCGCCCACCAGAAGCTACAATCTTAGCAAGAACTTCCTTTGAAACCGATTCTATTATCGGATGCTCCTAGCTCTGTGCCTCGTCTTCCCTGCAAATTTGTAAAAAATTGTTTTCTTTTTGGGCCAAATGGGAAATCGCTACTGGTGTAGACTGCTGGAACTGATGATACACCACATCCTGAGCAGCTCACAAGCGAAAATGTTCTAGAGCTTTGATTACGGGATGTGTTGACAACTCGCATTTATCGAAAAGCTTACCGCCCTAATCCCAACTATAAGCATCGTGATGCAGATTTACTTGTATACCAGATTTTGCTTAACTCGGGGCTTACGATGCTAATTTCTCCAAAGATGACTGGGCTTTCTAGACTTTTTTCTTGAAAGAATCCTAAAGGGTTGACAGAGTTTGTGTTAAGATGTACAATCCCGTTGTAAACGATTTCATACCCAATGACTTCTGGAAGTTTTGTCCTGAAAGGTGTTGCTGCAAATCCAACTAGCGCGGGTGTTGAAATTGTCGTCCGGGAACTGCCTGAAATTGGCTATAGAGTAGCGTTGGTCACGGTAGAGCATTGTGGGGTTTGCCATACAGAGTTGCACGTGGCGCCCGGTAACTTTGGTACAGTACCTGGGCTTATTTTAGGCCACGAGGGGTTCGGTATTGTGGAACAACTTGGTGACAGATTGACATCACAGAAAGCCGGCGTCCGCGTGTCCATTGCGTAGTTCGTTGAGGGCTGTGGCTACGGCGAATAGTGTACAACAGGACGTGAAAAGCTCTTCCGTTCCGTGAAAAATGTTAGCTACAATGTCGCCGGTGGTGTGAGAGAGCATGCTGTTGTGACTTCCGATTATGCTGTCAAAGTCCCTGATGGCCTAGACCCAGCGAAAGCTTCTTCTATCACTTGTGCAGGTGTCACGACTCAGTTAGCGATCAAAGAAGCTGGTGCAGCTCGAGGCGAATGACTAGCTGTTTATAGATTCGGTGGACTTGGCAATCTAGGTGTACAAGACGCTCCTAAAGCCTCGAATGTTCATGTCGTTGCTGTTGACATCAACCAAGATAACCTTAATTTAGCAATAGCAGTTGGTGGAGATCTTATTGTGCTCGGTCCTGACATCGAAGATGTCCCTGCCTATATGCCAGAACAACCTAGCGGCTGTCCCGGTGTTGTCGTCTCTGCTGTCTCTACAGTGGCTTTCAACCAAGGTGTAGACAGCGTGCGGGCCGACGGAACTGTCGTTTCCGTTGGGCTTCCGTCAGTGTACATGGAACTCAGCATTGTGCTAGCGGCGCTTGATTGCATCCATGGCCTAGGCTCGATCGTTGGTACTCGCAAAGAGCTGGAAGTAGCGTTCGCATTTGGTGGTCCAGGTCTAGTAGTTCCTGTCGATGAAACAGTACCAGTAGACAGCGGTCCCCAAGTCGTTGATGATATGACACAAGGACGTATGCCAGGTCGCAAAGCCCTTAACTTTAGCCTGCAAAGCCCTAATAAGGTAAGTTTTCACCTAGCTTTCTAAATGTTTTCTTCGGGAATAGTTTTGTTTCATTCGGTTTTGATTAGTCAGGTACAGTACCAAGCCGCCACCTCTCATATTGCTAATGAGCGAGCTACCTCCTTGTTTGATCAAAGGATGCTGTATACCCGTCCTTGGCAAGAAGCCCAGGGCAGCTCCGATATTTTCAAAAATGTGATAGCTAAGCATCTTGATTACTCCATGTTTGATCAAGGTGTAAAACCGCTTTTTGGACTTTATAGGACTGAGCAGCTTGTGGTACATGACATGCAGGTAGCGAGGTTAGACACTACTACTTCCCAATTAGCGAAAGTCATCAGCAATCACAGTGATTCTCATATCACTCTCACGGACAGGAACCTCTAAGGCTAGGACATGAAAGCCTTTCCCAAGCTCGCCACAACTCCCGTTAGAAATCATTTTCTGGGTTTGCTGCTAGGCAATTCCTACGGCATACTTAAAGGGGTCAAACCAAGCAACTAATCAGTTGATCTGATAAGTGTCCATACTCATCTTGTAGCGAGACCCTTTACCTCCTGGGACGTCAACAACAATCCAATAAGGAGGTTCCCCCACTACAACCGGGGCAATAACCGGAATCAAAATCCGCCGGTACATACCAGAGAGCAAAACTACACCGGCCAATTTTGCCATAAAGACCCTAGCTATTCCCAAGTCGTTTTGGTTAGCGAGTAAGCTCATAAATAGTAGAGTCACTATGCCATAAAAGTGAAGAAATTGCCTGTCGTCTTTCTAACTATCTACTGCCTGTAAGTTAGGGCGCCACCAGACCGTCCCGATCGCAAGAGCCAAGATCTAGGAGAGTTTCATGAACTCTGAGGGCTGAAACAATAGCGTATTGGCACTGGTCCCGAAGTTTTTGGCACCATGTTTCGCCACAAAAGCCTGACTGTAAAAATTCGAGGAAAGCACCATCAGTACATGTCCCAACACATAGCGATTCAGCGTGGCTTTCCCCTAATAAGAAGTCTTAAACATCTTGTCCAACTAAGGTAAGCCACAACCAAGGAAATTCCAAACGACTCGCTGCGCCAACACGGATATCACTGTCTGCCTGTAATCATTAGCTGTGGAACTATAGATTACAACCAAGCGAATTAAAATCAAAAATCAGACGGGCATGAAAAGACCGTCATCAAGATTTTGCTTAAAAATTTGCTTGAATTTTTTCATTGTTTTCCTCTCTACGTCTTCTAGCAAATTGTATACCGCCATTTCAAAAATTCTTCAACAAATCTTTAGCTTTCCTTCCTAAAAATTCTGCTCCTTTCGAGTTCCAGTTGTAAGTTACGCATCCAATACATGCAGCTCCTACTAGCTACCTTTCGTTTTATTTTCTGTAATATTATTAGTACTGTTTAGGACGTGGGCCAATTAGCGAAATGGCAATCCAGAATGAACCAAGAGCAATAATCACTGCATTTCGTGACTTCCCATCACCTGTAGTTGGCACAATGGGATGTCCTTTCGTTGTTTTATTTACATGTGCTTTCGGCGCCCCTTAAGCCGTGGCGTTACGGGCTGCAGGCTTAGCAACTGTTGGTGGATGTCTGGCGCTTGCTACTTCATCTACGCCAAAAGGTTCCCCTTTACGTTTTTCATTTACAACTGCTACGGCAACCAGGCCCAGAGCTTCACTAGCTGCCGAATGTTTCGCAAGACCAGCTTGGGGTTCTGCTTCCCCTTACCTATCATACGCTTCCGATAAACTGCTGCAAAGAGCTTGTTTTTCATCTTGGGTGTCTGCGAGTTCTGCTAGCAAAGTTTCTTTTTGAGCGAGCACTTCTTCGGAAGCTCTGTGCGCTGCTTGGGCTGGGGCGAGTTTAGCTTGGGGATGTCTGTGCAACTCTGGTGCATTCTTCTAATCAGTAAGAGCTTGTTTTTCTGAAGCCAACTGAACGGTCACGGTTTGTGCTTTAGCTTCCAGATCTGCTACGGCTTGCGTAGCTGCTTCCAGACGGGCTTACAAGTTGGTTAGCTTAGACACTTCAGCATCGTTAGCTGCCGTGGCGCTGTCCAGTACTTCCTGTTTGTCCACAAGCACGTCTTTAGCTGCTTCCAGGTTAGCTTTCTTAGTGTTGAAATCTGCAGTTAGACTCGCTACTACGGCTTGGGCTGCGTCACTGTCTTTAGTAGACTCTGCTAGCTTAGCTTTTGCTTAGGCTAGCTTTTCTTGGGCGCTTGGGGTTTGAACTGCTACTACCTTTGCAGAAGCTAGAGCTACTTTCGCAACGTCACGCGTGTCCTGTGCAGACTGCACTGCCTCTTGCGCTTTAACGTATACGTCTTGCGCTTGAGCATTAGCACTTGTAGCCTGCTCTAAATCTGCTTTAGCTTGATTGTAGCTTGCTGTGATCGCTGCTGCTGTACTGTTATTTTCACTAGGAGTAGTATGTTAGTTATCCTTTGTAGCTTGTTCAACGTCTGTACCATGAAAAGCAATAAAATGTAAGCCACCAAGAAAGCCCTTAGGGCTGGTGAAATCAACACCAAGATAAGTCACCTGAACTTCCTCATCTCTACATGGGACGCCAGCAACTGAGCCGTCATGGTCCCATTCTACGCCACCACCTGCAACACCAGACATTACTTAGACACTAGAACTGTAGACTTCCCTTTACAATTGAGAAAGTGTCGAAGTTTTCCCAATAAAAGTGCCTGCGAAGTTTTCATACAACTGGACATCCATCTCTGTCAATAGTAGCGCGCGGGTGTCTAAAACCTACTTAGCTGCTGCTGCTTTAATCGCTTTGCCATCATGCCCTTTAGTCCATGTATGATGTTTATCTGCAATCTCACTATGGGTTACCAAGTCTGCAAATGGCACGCTAGAGCTTGTACCTACTGTTTCTAGCGTATGAAAGTATGCTCTAATTTGTTTAATCTAATCAGTGGCAAATAAAGAAATCACTGTGATGACTGTACCTGTTAGGTTATGTGTATAGTAAACTGCAGTCACCTCATTTGGATTAGTCTTAAACACATTTGTCTTCGAAACCGGCTGCTCCTGTGCTAGCATCCGATCACCTGCAGCTTGTCTTTCGTCGTCTACTTCGTCGATATGTAACACATAACCGCCAGTTTCATCCACATCATACGAGGTGATGTCTGGGTTGTAAGGCATCTCTAGTGCTGCTGCATACTCATCAGGTAAGGTAAGCATATTGAAAGCCGTGTAGTCTTTTTCATCTTTAGTAAAAACTCCTTACCTAGTGCGTAGTGTATTAGCTGTTTCTGCGGCTTTGGGGTTTGCTGGAACTAGTGCTGCTACTTTCGTGTCCAGGTCGGCTTGGGCTGTGGTTTGTGCTTTTTCTGCTGCGTCACTAGCTTGCGCTTGTTTGACATCGGCTGCCTGAACGTCAGCTAATACGGTTTGCGCTTTCGCAACGACTTCCTTATGGGCATCTCCTTACCTTTGCGGGCTTTCATCTTTATAGTAGTCCGCTTGAGCTTTTGTCCCACACCTACTAGCTTGCGCTTGCTCAACGGATTCCTGTGCGCTATGTACTGCTGTTTGTGCTTTCGAAGCACGGTCTTGCGCTTGATTGCCTGCTGTTTCCTGTGCAGCTCCTGCTTCCTTAGCTGTAGCTTCTGTTTCCTTTGCGTCACTGATGGGATGTCTTTTGTTGGCAATCTCATCTGTCGTTGCTGTGATTGCCGAATCTGCTTGATGAATATCCCCAGGTGTTGGCTTAGCTACATGATCCTCTGCTGTTGCTACTTCTGACTGTAAGCTGTACACTTCGGCTTGCCGAAGAGCAACAACTTCTTGAGCCCTTCCTACTTCAGCTTGAGCTTTGTTCACGGCTTCTGTAGCGTTAGCTGCATCCTCTTTAGCACTAGCCAACGGCTCCTGTGTAAATAGGGTTACTTGCTGTGCTTCTTGACTAGTCGTTTCGTGAGTCTTCACCACATCGGCTTGGGCTTTGGTGGCAAAACCTACCGGTCCCAGCACAAGCGTCGCTCCTCCGATAACTGCAACGGCTTTCGTCATCGAGCCAAAACTCGGCATTTCTTAAATATATCTCCATGATATCCTCACTTTCTGGTGTTTTATAGTTATTTTCGCATACTCTTCCAGTTTTAAGGTTAAAAACTAGACCATCTTGTGTCCGCGCTTATCGTATGTTATTTTGTCCGATGTAATGTTACGCCTCACTGAATCCGTGCTGTACGGGTACACATATCGACGGACTGTATGTAGTCTACGGTGTAGACCTTTCTTAGTTTTGCGAGGGCACGTGCGAGGACGGAAGCGTTACAAGCAAAGTAGTCCAGTTTTACAATTTGGACATCTCAGCTAGTCGCTAGCAACGCGTCATCTTGGCCTGTGCGTAGCGGGTCACCGCTTCTGGCATTGACATGAAAGCCGTCGGCCTACTAGCGAGGGATGATGTCATCAGCTTTTCCTGCTTCGTACACAGCATCGTTTTAGCGAAGGTGTTTGACATTTTTTCTAGCATCTGCACTAGCTTGTGGGAAAATGTCCATGCCCCGCTCTTCAGCCTGCTTGTCCGCTAAGATAAACCCGTTAGTCCCCACACTACAGTAAGAGTCAATAAGTTTGTCGCTTGGTGAGACATCGAGCTCTCTAGCGCCCTCGTTCTCGAAGCGATTGGTTTGATCTGGACAGAGCTGATCAAAATCACTTGGAGACAGCTAATAGCTGTAATTAAGCACTTCTTCTGTGATCGTCTCCTGTTCCCAAAGGATAGTAGTTTTATCGCCATAAATGTCGCTAGTTTTGCTGTTATTGAGATGGACCTCTACCGTTTTTATACGGGTACATTCTCGATTCTACTCGGCAATCGCATGGTGAAATTCTAGCTCCTTGCTGGTGATGATTCTCAGCAATACTTGACTCCTTACCTGTCATTTGGGTATCTTGTCCGGACGCACACTAGCGATGTTACGTTCACTGTAAATAGGATGAAATTAATTATCTAAAAGCTGAATGACTCAGTTGATGATTACCTGCGTCAGCTCATCTTTTAATACACAGTCAGTAAGTGCGTCCGAGCGGTAATTGACCTGCTGATAGGGTCCTGCCTTGTCACTGCCACAAAAATTGCGAGTGCGATACTGCAACTTAGCCCGGTAAGGCCAATGCTTGTCCATGCCAAAATTTGGACGTCTGTCATATGTAGCCTAGCCTTCTAGTTTAAACTTTTTCTGCGCTCGCTTGATTACATCATCGGCCTAGGCAAGCTGCTGGTCCTAGGGCAGGGTCATAATCGGGCAGCCCCCACAAGTCTCATATATGTTGCAGGCAGGCGGCACACACTAAGGTGAGGGGATGTTTATAGGGAGGAAGCGTACCTGCCCTAAATTACGCTTCACTGATACCATGGGACAATAAACTTCCTCACCTGCGAATGTTCCCGCTGCAATAAGGAAAGCCTTTTTATAATAAGGAATGTTCTCGCCATGGAAGCCCATACTCTTTATCTTGAGGGGAAATGGTTGTTTTACCTTTACATTTCTCCTGCTTGTATACCGCAATGCTAGACACTGAGCAAATGGGAAGTTTGTGTTTGAATAAAGGCAAAGTATCATTAAAGGATGAACCATGATTCTCACATCACGGTACAAATAGCAGCGATTTTATACACTAGAGGTAAGCGAAGCTGAACGTCGCTGCATCACAGAGGCCACCGGCGTGCGCTTTCGCCTCTGCATGGCCTAAATCATCAGCCCAGAAGAGTTTGCAGCTATGAAAGACCTTTCTCAGTTTACTTATAGCAATAAGTTGGCACACTAAGCTGGGTCCTACAAGCGACGCACGGAAATAGCAATCCGTGACTATCTTCTCAAGTGTGAGATGGAGGAAGCGGTTATGTGAAAAGTCACAACAAATCTCCAAATAGCCCAATGGGATGTCGTCGCCAAGTATGCTAATACGTATATCTAGGTTAGCGTAGCAACTAGCGACAAATGTGCCTACGTCACACTGCAAAAGACCAAGGTTAAATGCATTTCGCAAGACATCAGCGAAGTAGCGTTGGATTCTCAAGACCTGAACCCTGGGCTTGAACAACCTACGGCCTAGCTAAGCCAAAAATACCAAGCCATTTTGCCTCTAAAAGCTGGCATAAGGAAAGCCAAGGTTAGCGTCCCCACAAAAGGCTTCTCCTGTCCAGAAGCATCACTAGCCGTTGCCTGCCTAGAGCTTGAACGAGACACTGAACAATTGGCCTCACTGATTGTACGAGACTTGGAGAAACTCCATCTTAACTCCTGCAGACGCTATGTAGGCTATGAGCTGTTACAACGCTTCACTCTAGCTCTCATGCGAAATTGCTCTGACTACAGCGACATCAAAAGACACTTTATTGAAGATGAACAGCTTTTGCTATTATTATTCAAGAAATCTGGGACAATCTTACACTTAGGGGTGCGATGTTTTACAAATTGTGATTAACTATAAGGGATAGATTTGAACTGTAAACAGTTGATATGCCTTGTCATAGCCCAATGCTAGCGTTTGTGTTACAAATGTTAGTTATCAACTTGAAGGAAGTTTGAAACACACAAGGAGCGCTACAAAATTAATACAACCTACAGCAAATGCTCTTTTCGGTGTTGATGACCAAGCTCTAGTAAACACAATTGAAGGAAGGTGGCCTGTAACGCGTGAACCTGCGATGGGTTACTTTCCCCAGAAGTATTGGTTCAAGATGGTGGCCACGCTCCGTGACAATCGGATTTCTTACTACTGCAACTTAGCAAGTCCTTATCGGCTTGACGAGGAGGCTCTCAAGTGTATTGTTTATGAGCTTGATGTCTATGTCTTTGCAGATGGTGACAACAAATCGCTTGATGTGGATGAGTATGTAGCGCAGCAGCGTAAGCTTGTATACTCTGCAGACATCGACTACATCTTAAAGGATTCTGTGAAATTCTTGGTAGATTGGATTTGCCACCAAAATCGACCATGATCTTCAGCCGATATCCACATTTGGTACATCCGTTATACTGGACCGCAGCCTCGTTACATGTTTCTAAGAAGCTAGAGCGATATCTCCGTCTCCTTATTAGTCTTAAATCGAGTTTTTTATAGCATTTGTCGTGACTCAGGTAAGCTATGCGGGTTTTTGTATTGCGACATCACTGTCGCAAGAGCTCATCAAGACCATGTGGGAAGTGCTCGATAACTATCTAAAGGGAGTGTTACCGCTGGAGGCAGAGCTGACTTTTGATTTGTTTAGGCGAGTGGCCATTTTCACCATCCAGTATCTTGATCAACAAAACAGCATTAGCATTGTGTTTGTTTATGCGACTTCCGAAGATCCCTTTTTAACTAATCCAGTGTGCCTCATTGAAGAGAGCGGGATGGAAGCGATTTGGTGGCCTTAGGTAGTATACAAAATCAACTTATGTCCCAGCTTTTCGTCTCCTTATATTCACTCCTCAATCAAGTCACACCTAGCGTCGGCGTCTGCTTGAATTTTGATTTCTGTGATGGTGATACCTGCAACAGCTAGCTCCACCTGCGCTTCCGCATGTAAGCGAGCCTCATCCTGCTTGACATGATGAATCTTAAGATTAGGCTTTGGACGGTCTAGCGCTAAGATGTTACAGCACTCCTTAAAAGGCCGAATGGAAATATCCAAAGTATCGATCTTTTGAACGACGTCAAGAATCTCCAGCTTGTCCATGGTCACGACAGGACGGATAAATAGGGTTGTCGTGACGGCATTGAAAGCCGTCATCGACTCGAGGGTCAATGGCGCAAACTGCTCCTAGCTCTCACCGTTGATAATCACAAGTCCTCAGCGTTCTACACGGATACGATGGGCGCTCCGCATCATATAAGGACGTGTCAGTGTCCGGAAGTTAGCTTCTAGCGCATTTGGCTTGATTTCTTCTTGAATATAAGTAAAAGGCACTTCGATCAACTGGACATCGCCGCCAAATTTCGTCAATTTACGTGTCTAATCTTGTGCTTTTTTGTGGGCACCTGTGCTGTTATAAGGTGGGCTAGCAAAGTGCACCGCCTCAATATCCACCCCACTCTTTAGCACAAGATATCCTGGAAAAGGTGAGCCAATTCCTCTCGACAGCAAGAGCATACAAAGCCCTTCCGTTCCTACCGGAAGACCGCCAGCTCCCTTGATATTTTCATACGAGAATTAAGCCGATTCGTTTCGGATTTCAATCTTGGGACTTACATCAGGCGGCTTCATTTGGGCTTTTATTCGTGGCGAGACGGCCAAAACAGCATTTCCCATGACTTGGTAATGCACAGGGCTATCTAGCTGTTAGTTGAATTCACGGGGTTCGCCTGTGATTTTGAAGGTCATGCCGTCCTTTTAACTAGAAGTCAACAAGTCCTGCACTGCCTTTTGAATAGTCGGCACCGGCTTTTCCTGCTTGTAAGCTAGCGAATTAGCTTGAAGCCCAAAAATCGGCTTGAACGACTCTGCTACTAGCTGATAATCCGTGCCATGGAACTAGACGGGCGCCCGGTCCCGGTCAGCCGTTACCGGCACGTCTGGACAATTAGACATAAGGTGCTTCCTGTTTGGTGCGAGTTTGTTACTAAACAGCATCTGTTTTTTACCCTGCGTTGAGAGCTCACCAAGGCATCCAATCATTTGAGAATACTTCCTATTCCCTTCGAACTTTCGGTGTTTTTGCATAAACGGGTGCGATTATCGTTACAAATCGCTCCCCTTTACTCCTGTGGGCGTCATAGTCAAGACCGCTCCGTACTGCTGTTTGTGCTGCTTTTTTGGGCACTCCCATAGCAATCAGAGTCCCAGCAATGGCAGGAGATTTGGAGGCACAAGCAGAGGACGTGGAACTATAGATGTCATGCTCTACAAATGCATGCGCCACCACCACGCGACGCACACTTCGGATACCAAAGGTGATGATATTTGGAGCAAAACCTGCTTCATCTGTGTTAAGGTGCCCACCGGCATAGTCTTCTAGCGCACTGTGGTTGTCCTGCTTCATCTTAGCGATGTTTGACATCACCAAGGCTTCCGTATAAAATGTCATCTGTAACGCACGCGCACTCGCTGCAATACCTGCAACATGATCCGTTGTGTAACGCAAATCGCTTTCTTGCCCGCAAACTGTTTGCAGTGGACCGCTCCGCCTGTTCTCTTTTCTGTAAAGGATACCGCCACCACGCCCACCGTGTAAGTTAAGAGCTGAAATCGACGCTAGGACCACTCGGCAATTCCGCTAGTCGCTAAAAGGAATCTTGCCAATCGCCTGCACCGCATCTACATGAAAGGTGATGGTTGGCTTGTCCGATAGTTTTTCTACTTTTTCTACTATCGATTGCCTATCACCAATATAATTATGTGACGCCATGATAGAGCCCAGAATGGTCTCTGGTTTGAAGAGCTTGGCTAGCGCTGCTGCATCCACATAAGGACGACTATGAAAAGGTGCGTAATCTACTGCAAAACCATGCTCGCTCTGCCTTTTAGTCGATTCTTTAACCGCTGTATGCTCGATAGTCGACACACTGAAGTGCCTGTTCTCCTGCTTTTTTACAAATGCCGTGCCTTTTAGCGGCCAGGCGTCACTCTCTGTTCCTGCTGAATTGAAATCACTCTAGCTTGGCGGAACCCTTAGTAAATCCACCCCTTGCCTCGGGCTCGCGTCCCAGCTACGGGTGTCATCGCTTCCGAGTTTGTG
The DNA here is from genome assembly GCF_011039275.1 of Streptococcus hyointestinalis. Taxonomy (GTDB): domain Bacteria; phylum Bacillota; class Bacilli; order Lactobacillales; family Streptococcaceae; genus Streptococcus; species Streptococcus hyointestinalis_A. Next base: position 663,428 of record NZ_JAAKGB010000001.1, on the reverse strand, counting down.
GAGACTTGAGGGATGACCATTCATTGTGGTTGTACATTCTTGATAAGTCCTTATAAGTTCATCATTTTGACTGGTCGTGGCAGCATTGTGAAATTCACTCCTGTTTTTATACCTTCTCCCTTTAAATCTTTGGGCGAGGCATAGTAGTCAATGGCTACTTGTATAACACATCCTACGCGTGCGACCAGCATTTTACAATGTAGTGTTTGATCGGTTTTTAGGTCAGTCACTCCTATAATCAAACCAGTCCATTTTTTTCCTATCAACAGGTAAGGACCAGGTGTTGAGATTAGTTTATCTTAGCCAAATCATCTCAGTCTGTAAGGAGTACCTTCTCCTGTGAGAAAATTATTCCAGACAGGATACAAATGCGAATCACTCCTCGCAATCTCTTTAAATACCTACCTAGCACATCCAGACAAGCTTTTGAGCGCTGCCAAAAACAGTAGCGCTTGTGTGTAGTGTTTTGAGTAACATCGTGGCAAGTATCAGGTTTAGCAATGCCATGAACGGCTCATAGCCCAATGCTTCTAGCGCTACATCCACCTCTAAGACCGTCGTTATCAAAGAAATAGCCTCAAACAGCACTCCTACTACCTCTAGTGATGCCACCTCTAATAACAATCAAACATCCGATGTCGTGGATCAACATCACTATACCAGCAACACAGCGCCCCCGGCTAGCGCTCCTACTGTCAGCTCATCTACGGCTATTGTATTCAGTAGCGCTACAACGACAGTCTTCGACACGCCTACTTCTACTGCTGCTAGCCCTACAGCAGATAGCACGAACCCTTACACCATTTGCAGCTTCACCTGGTTTGATCCGTGTTTGATAGGCCTATACCATGACAACAGAGACTTGTGATCGGATTCATTTTTATCTGGCAAAAATTATACGTCCTTTCTAAGCAGGTTTACTAGCACTGCTAGCAGATCTCGGCAATGGGCAGGATTCATAGCCGTGTATCAATGAATTCGGCACAAATGGTAAAAACTCTCCTACTGCTTACTTACCAGCACACTTACATTCTTGTGACTACCGGGGTGGCACTTTACATTCGCCTTACATACCTTACTTTTAAGAGCGGCTTGCTATCGCCGGCGTGCCTTTTTCTACTGAAGAGCTTGAATTGCTTTGCCAAGCTATGAAGGTGCATTTGGAATCACGGTATTCGCGCTATGGACGCGTTACGGGGTTTGAGCAATTCACGGCGCTACTGTTTTGCTATTTTGCTACAGTAAAGCCGTGACTTGCTATGATTGTAGCGGGTATTGGTGGACTACATGTTGCGACCAACGGCTTTAGCGCGCTGGCTGGCGTCTGCCCCTCTATCAGCTTTGACTCCCCATATACGCTGTGCGACAGTCACAAATCACTCGCAACGCAAACAGTTGATGTTCTTGATCAAGGTGTCAATGTGATGTTTGATGCCTTGGGTTAGGTAGCCCGGGATATTTTTTACGCTTAGGCACATGACATGCGCTCGCGTACTTTTGAGCTGCTTAAAGATTGGGTTCGGAAGCGACAATTGCAGGCTTTTGTTTTGTCTTTTCAAGATTTGGCTTTAGCGAGCATCCAGCTAGCTATGGGAGGAAGGTACCAGCAGGATAACGCTGCGCTTGCTATGATGTCGTCACTAGTCTGTGGCGATTCATTGGGTTAGCCCAATTCCTAGCTCTACCTAGACACGCTGTTAACCGTGCTGTTCGAGGAACGTACGGAGCCGTTGTGCACCAATATAGTCATCGCCGGTGCGCACAATCAAGGTTGTATTAAGGGTCTTCGTGACGGGCTGATAAGCCAATATACAAATAAAGCGGTAGCTAGGCTTTTTGCAAGATTAGGCAGATAGCCCCTTTATTGCTCGCTTGAGCTCCTTGCAAGGTGTGACGTCTCGGTGATAAGATTTGGCTTTTTTGTAGCGGAGCAACTAGACAATGACCCCAATTGCTACCGTCAGGTTGCAGACTGTGAGGCCTGGTTACAAATTGCAAAAGACGACCCTAGCTCCCTTTACATACTGACAAGCTAGCTGTACTTTTGCGGAGAATTGAGCGAGCACTGTTTAGCAGTAAAGAGGCAGCTTTGCAGCTCTTTGGTCACGTTAGCGCATAGCGCCATTTTCTTCTGAACCTGTTAGGTTGAGCTCAACGGTGTTGTGAAATTCTTCCTTAGTGGCGGCCATTTTGATAGCTACTGCAAAACCAGGTATCTTCTCCTCAACGTTCTCGCCGATAGCATTTAGCCCTGCGACTGTTTCTTCCGCGCCTACCGGCAGCAGCTTCATCTGTGCGTAAGGTCAGTGATGGGTTACTTCCGTTTACATCGACGGTTAGCTTGATGTGTAGGCTTTAGCATTGTCCAGGCCATACACTTCATTCGGTTTTAACTTCGACAACCCGTCCGGGCCAATAACAGGGTGCGCGATTATAACATTAGGCACATTAGTGTAGTCCAGTGTTTCTTCCAGTTTGTTGTGTAAGCAAAGCTGGGACAGTCAGCGCCCCGCTGCAATATCCGCGGGTGTCTTGGCAATGGCAGGTTTAGCATCCCCAAAGGCATCAACTGCAGAAACAGAGGAATTTTCATAAGCATCTGTCTCGATCTAGCCAGTGGCTTTTAGCTGAATGTCGGTGTTTACAAGTCCGCTGCTTTGCGTAGCCTCACAAAGACTCCTAGCCCGGCTAAAAAGCTGGGCCTCAATCGTCTCAGCACTTTGCGCTTGTTATACGAGATTACAAAGCTGGGTTTTCGTCAATGTTTTGGGAATGCTTGTGTGGTGCAAATTGATACCTGCAGTCACCATCTCTGCCTTGTCCTGCTCATACTGCATGCTATGTTAGCGACGCAAGATATGGTCACGACGAAAGGCAAGATCTGTCTTTACGGCCAGCTCAGTTAGATCGCGAGCAAGCTCTGCTGCGATCTAGCCAGCTCCTGCGACCAGCACAGAGTTTGAGAGACTTTACGCAGCAAAGAAATCATCAGTTGTCTCAGCCAGCTCACTCCTTGGAGCATGTGGCTCGAGCGGACGCCCATCCGTTGCACTAGTAAGGTGCGGAGCGTTATAAGTCTCACCGTTGCCGCTTACAGTGTGATGACCGACATAAGTCGGTTAGCGATCAATGCGCTCAACGTCGTTACGCTGTTAGTTGTTGGCATAAGACTGGCTCGCACTAGACATCTCGCCGTCTCTGCTTTCTTTAAGTTTACTAAAGTCTAAAGAGCTGGGCTGAATCTCCTAGCCATAGCTACCAGCCTTCTTGTGCCTCGCTTCAGAGACTTGAGCGCCTTACAAAATGTTTTTTTGAGGCACTGCACCCCCGTTGCCACAGGCCCCTCCGTCCGTGACGCCCTCAATCAATTGCACTGTGGCGCCTTACATCGCCGCACTATTGGCAGGCCCGCTTGCGGCACGACCGCAAACACTAACGATATCGTCCTATTGTTTTACCATTTTTATTCCCCAATTCTTTGGGCTTTTGTTCTATTGCAACCCAAAAATAGCGGGTACCCAATTTTTTGCTATGGCAATTTCGTCTACACTAAAACAGCACTTGTGAAATTTTACTGTTTTTCACTGAGCGAAGTTCCTTTAAAGGCACAACAATGTTTTTTTCAATGTCAGCGACATAGACAGACAGACGCTGCTGAACGTCACGTACAGCTTGAAGTGTTGGATTTGCGCTATAGCTCTCAAGTGATGTTTGGTAGTAGTGTCGCTCCTCTTTATTCGTCATTTGACTCGACTGCACAATCATTTGCCAGCGAGTTTGCACTTGTGTATAGTAGTCCCTGAATCTCTTAGCATCGCTAGCATTGTCAATAACAGACTGTGCCTCTAAAACAGCCTCGTACTCTGGCCACTAGCGCAATTCACGCTCCATGTGATCGGCCACACCCTAGATATGATACCTAAATACCTCCTGAGATTTGAGCGAATGGGGTTTGTGTAGCCTGTATGATCGTTGTTGTCCCTTTGCGCAAGAGCTTGGTCTTTAGCATTTTTACATGAAATCGGCACGTACCCGTGCCTATCATCACTGTTTTCTTCATGAATATGCAGATGTGCGTAGGAAGACCCACGGAGCAACTCCAAAAAATTAAGGATAACTTCCTCTTCGTCTGGGACATCGCCATTAATATAGTAATAGCTGTCAACCCCACAAAGTTCGTGGTTTACCATTTCCTTTCGAATGGTCTTAGCATGGTAATAATACTTCCGGCTACAATCATCATCCTACGGCTGAATCTTGTCAGCTCTAGTGTCATAGCTCTCTTTACATGGCTCAATGCGCTCCATAACCGCTTCCTTATTGGTCAATAGGATGCTCGACCACTTGCCTGCCTCACTCTTTGCGCTACGGTTCTTGTCACTAATACTACCAGCCGCACTATGATCGTTCTTCTCCTGTGGCTTAGCCTAGTCGCGAGGTCGCTCCCGGAAGCTCGCCGCAATAACTTGTGGCAAATGCGAAATCGGGCAATTCCCCCGGTCATGCACAGCCGCATCAAGAGTGACAATTGCAGCTTGCATACTCGACAACTCCTCTCTTAGCTCTTCGATGGGGTCACACGTCGTCAATGCAGTGGGCGTAAGGATATCGTTCGTATTTGCCAAAAGTTTAGCATGTGCTGCACTAGCTCCAGACTTGTGACTACCTGCCATCGGACGCGTGCCGACACAGCCTACAGCGTGATCGGCCAGAGACGCTTCAGGTGCTTGAACAAGCTCAAGCTGCGTTGAGCGAGGGTCGGTGACGAGGACGTTTTTCTTTATTGGAAGGTGCGCCAACTCCTCGATAAAGGCACTAGTTCGCTTGCTAGGCCCCGATAGGATAACCACATCTGCCAGTGGCGGCACGCGTGCAAAATCATCTGTCTCCTCGACCAAAAGCCCACTCTCAATTGCGATAGGTCAGGTTTTTTCATTGCGATCATCACCCCAGCTAGTCTAGTCAAGATGGTCACTCTTTATACCCATTGCTCTAGACCCTCCGATAAGTCCCAAACCTGCTACCTAATGGTTTGTGTGAGCCATACCAGGTCGGCCTTTCTGTCACGTGGTAATAAGTTTTTCAGCTAGGTGCGGTAAGCATTGTCCACTTTTTTGAGCTCTTCCATCTGGTCTGACGAAATTTTTTCTGAGATTTCGGTGGCAAGTTAAGGCGCTAAACCAGTCTCAATCACCTCTCCTGCTGCTGTTAGCGCCTTAGGAGGTGAACTCTCGTCCGGGGCTTTATCTGGCTACTGTGTCTCAATATTCCCATACATCAGCGATTTCTAAACAGTGGGAATTGATTTACTGACACTTCGGACGCCAAATGGGCGACCATCGTTCATCCCTGCTTGTTAGCGACCGAGTTTGTTGGTACTGCGAGGCTCGCCGTCCTCTTCATTTCACAAAAACTCGACCATGACTTAATTGACCTTGGGACATCCCACTTTCAAGCCAACTCCAAACTCAACCCCTTTACAAGCATTGAAGGACCCTACTGCTGCGGCGGGTTTGCCATCTAGCTTTTTATACGCTTGCACATATGTGCCTAGACCTGCTGGCACGCCGTCCACCACCGGCTCACCGCCACCACCGCTGGGATGGCGATCTTTTTTGATTTGGTCAATGTAATCCTTTCTTTCTTGCTCACTCTCTTGACTGACAATCGATACCTCTGACGGGCTGGCACGTTTTTTGATGTCTGCGACAGTGAGTTTGACTGGAGCATGCATTGGCTTACCTCCATAGCCTACTACGTTGTTTGCAATATCAATATAAAATTCCACCCAGCTACGCTTAGCGACAGCCACTACTTCCGCTCGCGTGACCAGCTCACTAGGAGAATTGCGCTCATATGAAGTACGCAAATCCAAATCACGCTTCTTCATCCCTGCTTCGAAGGCAGCATACCCAGAACGTTGAGCTGTGCTTTTACGCTGCGTTTGGAAGCGATCCTCTACGTCCTCTAGGGGCATAATATCTATCCGCGTTTGATGGTCACTATTGATGACATGCAGAGTAATATGTGCACCTGCCGTATTACCATGACGCACTGCAGAATTGATTTCGACTTGGTCATACTCGATTTGCCTTCTTCCACCTCGTCAATCACCACCAGGTCAGCGTTACAAGTCTATGTTGATGTCTTCAGGACTCAAGCTCATCCCCGCTGTGACGGCTTCAATAACCGCGTTCGAGCGTAGACCATGTGACTGACCTGCTGTGAACTTTCTCCTATTCTGTCACCAAGTATTCTTTACTCTCTGCTAGAGGCCTTCTATTGCTTCTAGAACGTCCTAACTCAAATATGTTGTCCGGGTTAATGATGGCAGGTCTTGCCTTTTGAGCATGGGTAAGAGCTGGCTCGAGCGGCTCACCATTCCCTGGCTACTGACTAGTGGGCTAGCGAGACTTCTCACGCATGCAGCCTATATCCTATGTGATACTTTGGGACATCTAGCTTGTTTGCTCTGCGGGACGGGCGATTTGCACAATCCCAATGGGACCCGATTCGCCGTGCTTGTCCGTGACGTAACCAGCAGGCGCCTAACCAGCGTGCCCAATCGGGTGCCCAAAGTGGAACTAGAAGCGCTCACAATTATCAAGCTCATCCTCAACAACGACCTTACGCGTTACGTTACAAGAGCGTTAATTGGTACTCTCTGCGTACTTTCAGCTACTTTTTGGGAAACCTTCAATCTGCTGCAACTCATCCCTGAGTTCACCATCATCAATCAAGACGTACTGAATCAGCTCAGCCATACCCTCAATCTACTCACGTTTTCCGAGCGTGTGAAGAGTACCTGGGTCAATCAGCTCACAATCGGGCTGGTTAATTTTACCCCTCATGTTTTGAGCATAGGGAGTATTGCCACCTTTGTTACAAACACTAGAAGAGTCTACTTAGGCAGTCAAGCTAGTTTGGATTTGCAAACAGTGCCTACAAAGCTTATAAGTCGACGCTACAAAGCCTGCGGGACCACCAACTACACCACCTCCATGTGCTACAATGCCATCGCTTCTCGTCATGCCCGCTTTTGCTAACAATTCATAGGCTTTATGTGACGTTGTGAGTTTTTTGCTGGCTGGTCCCTCTATTAAATCAATCACGGCCGCTTGTTAGCGAGGGTCTTCTAGGCTCAGCGTTACTTTTTGAGCCTAGAGACGTCCGAACTGGGCGTCTGTGACGATGACTATGTTTCGTGGTTGTCAAAAACTCTTAAGCCATTGACCTGCCTTGAATAAACTGCCATGCTCGATGTCGTTATCATCGTCATTTCGTGGTAAATCAACGGGTAATAGCTTATCATCTCTCCTCTTCGAAAGGATTCGCGTGTGTCGTAAGTTTTAGTTTGCGCCTGCCAAAACTCCTCTGTTAGCAAATTCCCCCCGGTCGCAGCTTCATAAGCTAGTGCATCAACTTAAAGAAGCATACCTAGTCCATCTAGCTCTGTTAATCCTTTACTTCTCGCATAGGCTAACAACGGTGTCTTAAAAGGCTACTAATGGTCATCCACCTCCATAAGATGTTCGGGGCAGTTAAGATGAGGCTTGATAACCCTAGACTTGCCATCCATACTGACACTTGTGTCATCGCCAAAGAGTGGAAGCTGGGCTGGCTTTTCTTCATTCTTTTCGTGGTCTGCCACTAGCAAGACCTCAAGCTCTGCTTCCGTTTTTTGAGAAATCATCTTAGCATAGGCTTGCGTTCGCTCCCTGACTAGCGTTTGGGCGATTATCGTAATTTTCTTTGCACCGTTTTTGGCAGCTGGTGCGATGATAGCTGTCGCAGCTCCACCTCCACCTAGCCTATTACTGGGTTTGTCCAGGTCATGCAAGTCCACAACAGGCGCTATCCTCCTGAAAATACTCCTACAATCGGTCTGGTGATAAAGCCACTTGCCATCACTGTTGATGACAGTATGTGCGGCATAAAGCCACTACGGTCACTCTGTCTACTCCTCAATCTATGGCTTGTCCGGGTACTTATTTGGCATCGATAATAAGATCCCAAACTTGCCCTAGTGTTGAATATTGTCAAGTCTAGAGTCTACGTCCTCTTCTGGGATATACGCAGCGACATCCCCACCGTTGCCACCAATTTTGTAACTAGCGTCGTTATACATAACTAGCGAAAGCGAATGGTATATCTTTGTCGCATAACCAGCAACTAGACGGGTGTGTCAATCAATCTCCATCTGAGACCTCCTTTAAGAGCTTCATCTGGTTGAACGAAACTTAACTTGGTGCGCTGGCGCCAGCATGACTCACAACATGGCAACTAGTGCCGACCAGTTAAGATTCCGAGCGTAAAATACGTCCCAATTTTTTCTTGGACGTGACCACAAACTCTGGCACTGGATTGGTACTCTTATAAGGACGGGTGTAGTTCAACAAGTCTAGCACTTCCAGCTGGGTCTTTAGCATGGTAGGAAGCTTAACTACACGTGGCGGCAGCGACTTCAACTCTGAAAAGTTTACCATGATGTCCTATAGGATCTTTGCAAAATCGTGGTGAGACAGCACAAGATAACTTAAATCAAGAATCGGTGCAGAGACTTCGGCCTTTGAGTAATACTCAAAATCAAGGTAAGCACTGTGCTAGTTGGCATCAAGCTCACTAATCAAGACGACATATGCCTCACTTGTAAGGACATATTGTCCACCTTCCTTGCTGGTTCTTGTGATTAAGATGATTTACTGACCTGCAAATTTTAAATCACTAGTGGGCGCAACTGTGACGATGTCATCTTTTGGTAAGACATCTGCATTCCGCTCGATAATATCTACTCCGTAAAGGAGAGAGATGGCAAGTACTTGAGCCTCATCTAACCTACGTGGCAGTACTGGTACTACTATTTGCCTTGCTCTACATTTATTGTATAAACTTTTAGAATAAGACTGTGGGGGTCTGTATTATTGCTCGCACTATCGATGGGGCAAGTCTTAAATTGCAATTAGGCATGCTTGACTTCTCCATAACCCTTCTCCGACATCTTTGTGCACTACGCCTTATGGTCATGATCGTCATCGTTCGTGGCAAGCATGACGCCGTTTTCGGTGCGCTTCTCTAAAACCTTTCGCATCAGCGTTTGATAATCCTTTGCGACGTTATCAGATCGCTTTTGAGCAGGAGCATAAGTCGATGGATCAAGTTAGGTCTCCAAATCACGAAAGCCTTTTTTCTTAGCATTTTTACAGTAAGCAGAGACTTCAATCACCACAATAAATTGATTTTCTAAATTAAGACCATTTGCCATCAAATGCGCTTTAGCGAGCTCACTATTGCGCTTTGCCAGTTAACCAGTTGTCGTCTTAAGCAGGCCAGCCATAGGTGCATCCGCTGAAATAGCTGCTGGATCGGAAAACATATGGAGATAGGGTTCGCCTGTCGCAAGACCAGGCACCAAGGTCACTCTCCCATCATGGTGGGCACAGACGTACCCGGTCACAAGACAATCAGTTAGATACATGATACCAGACCCACCGTTTTCTAAAAAATTAAAGGTTTTAGACGCCTACTGGCCTTAGAGATGTTCACTCTCCTAGTCAAGACCCTTACAGCCTATTTGCTCACCAGAGCCGATAAGCTAACTTAAGACCAACTGCAATGCTTCGATAATGATGGGTCTTTGCTCGTAGAAACTAGCCTTGAGCCGTGAAAATAGCTCAGAATCAGCGTAGAGGTCTCTGGGCAAGCCGTCAAAGAGATGGCGATCTCTATTGCAATGGCGATAAGCTGGCGTTCGGCTGGCATTTTTAAAAGCCTGATGATTGTGTCTTGCCTGCTCAAATAGCTCTCTAAAGTTAGTCGCATGCAGCTTCAGGTTTTAAGGCACTAATAAGGAGCCCACACATTTATTTTGCTCATACTAGTCATCCGTGGCTAAAAAAGGAGACTTCCGAGCCTAAACGATAAGTAGTTGTTGTTTCGACTTCGGGGTTGATTTACCTTGTTTGTCAAGTTGTTGGATTCCGCTTGCAAGTTTTTTCTGCAAACTAGCATCGACAACTAGTTTACTCATACCATCCATCATCACAACAATTCAAATATTTTTTCGCTTAAGTTCCAATTTTAAATACTAACTGATCCATAAAGATGTTATACGCAAATGATAGTTTTTGACTTTACGATATTGATAGCATTAGGATGGCTCGATTTTGAAAAAAAGTAAAGACATGATTTGGTGAATTTAAAGCCTACGTCTAGGCTTTGTCCAGACTGTGATGGCCTTTCATCGGCTAAAGACAATGAATTCTTATCTCAGAGCTTTTAGTTTAGAACTGGTTAATATATACCAAGTTCCCTGATCGATCTCCAATTCCATTTCACTAACGCTACTGGTTTTTGGATTGTCTTTGTGTGTTACGAGAACCCAGGAATTTCGTACTCTGGCGCCTGTTAACTTTACCTTACTCAATGTCCTTTTGATTGCTAATGCCATTTACGACCGAGAATTTTTAGCTTTCTTGACGGTCAATGCCATGTTAGCAAGTTCTGAGACTTCAGCAGGGCGCCTGGATTCTGCGCTCAAGGTGATGCGTGTTACAGTTATTAACTTTACCGTCGACTCCATCATCTTGATTGCTTTGTTTGCCTGCAAGTTAATCCACACGTACTAGCTTCCAATTAACAAATGGGGCAGCTTTGCTGGCACTTCACTCTTTGGCATGCTCTTTTTAATCACTCGCTTTTTGATGGAGATGTGCGGTCCAGAGCTTCTCGCCGGAAGATTCTCAAAGTTTTACTTGGTGCGTGGCGCCGTGCTTCCAAGTTTGTCCACCGCATATGGTAAGCATCACTACCTAGCACAATAAGCAGGCAGCCAATCTAGGGGTGAAGAACTCAAGATAGGAATATCCTGTGTTGAAAAACATTACGCCGCACCGCATCCTAAGTCCTGTGATTTTGCTAAGGACCACAATGACATCGTCATCCGCTTAGCGAGCTTCCAGCAATTCTTGACTGACTCCAAACTAAAAATTGAAATTAAAGTGTTCGTGGTCCCACCGTTTATCTACTCACTTTTGCATTCAAACGTTACGCTTGGTTTTAAATCCTCCTGGCACCAAGTTCTGGCACGATAAACTTCGGATGACGCGACCTTGATCGATAAGTCACTCTGTGATGAGTGATATGGTTCTTTACTGGGCAACTACGGTAGTGAGAACCCCCAATTTGCCTGACCAATTACCGTCGCACACAACGGTAGCTACACTAGCTCTGTGATCCACGGAAATGAATTGACTTTCGGAAACCATAACAACGTCTCCAAACAATGTCATTCCTACTACTTATATGACTCAAGCTCTGTCAAATCACGGCACAACGATAAGTCTTTCTCCTACGGTCTTAACGACAAGTCTAGTTTGTTTGACTGTAACAAGTACCTTGAGCATATGCAACAGCCGTTTTACGCTAAGTTTATCACTGTAAATCGCCGCTTGCCATAGACGAGTCTTGAAATTGACTGTCAGGAGCAAGGTTGCCCTCTATCGACAACAAACGACGAAACCATCAACGGCTACCTTGCAACAGCCAACTTTTTGGACTCAACAGAGCGTTCTTTATATGACTATGTAAAGGAATCTGGTCTTTATACTAACTGTAACATCGTCATGTACGGTGGCCCCTGTGATATCAAATCCTGACATAACGCTAGCCTAGCTCCACTTCAACTTAAGAACTCTGAGACTTGGACGGACTATGACAATGCTATGGTGCAGCGGGTGTATTATATGTTTCACATTCCAAGCTACACATTAGGTGGTACCAAGGAAGCTTATGGCTGTGGGACCAATGCTCTGTCAACGCTACTACATCTTCTTGGTACCGCTACCAAGAAGTAAACGCTGGGCGGACAAGACCTGCACTCTACGCAAAACCGTCAGCTTGAGGCGCTGGTGACATCTTGTTACTTTTGCACTGCAGAGTAGACGAGCTACGGTAGACTTCTCTACTACACATTTGACTGTAGAGAAATCATAAAGCCTGATAGCTCATCCGTAGAACAGTTAACAGCTATAAGTGAAGATATTGACGCACACGCAATAGTCTGCGACGCAATTCAAACAGGCGCTTCGATACGCTTGAATATGGACAATGAACTAAAGTGAGTTGCCAGTAGCAAGATTAACTACAAAACAGCCTTGCGTCAGCTGTTAGCGATCGTAAAGTTAATAATTGATCAGTCAACCATCATTTACAGCCAAAATGGCTTCACATCATGGGAAAGTCTTTGCAATGCCCCAAGCTACCTGCAACTGAACGAAACAATCACAAGCTCGAGCACAAGCTCTACATATGCGTCAGCGAGTGCTAGCTTAAGTTCAGCCTACGCAAAAAATATAGTTCATTTAAAGTTACTAGTTTTTTGCTAGCTTTAGAATATCTCTAGTTGAGAATCCCGTCCCATATACTCGGTCTTTAAAGTGTAAGATAAGCGTGCATTAACTAACATATGAACATACTACACTTTTGCTCGTATTGCAATGCCCGCTCGCAGATTTTGATTTATCCTCCAGCATCAAGGTCACATGAAGATGAGCGTCAAGACGAAGTTCCCTCTACACGCTTGCCCGTGACCAAGTATAAATCATGAACTTGAAGTTTCTAAATCCTATGTCATGGCAATTTTAAGGCTCCCTGGCATACTAGTTGGCTTCTTATTAATTAGAAAACAGGACTTTTAGTCTTAAAGATGTCGCAGAGTCTTTGATTCTACTATTACTGTAAACAGTTGCACTGAGTTCCTCAGCCGATAAGGAAATAACATCGTACCCGATAGAATACTCTACATAATATAAGTTTCCCTCATCCAAAGTTTTGCAATAGTATTACTTTTACAGTTACGTAAAAGGGGCCGTGCCAAATGAATATAACGGTTATCTATGTTTATATAGAATTACTTGAAATTTTGATCTTGCAATTTTGAACTCTGTGTCTAACCTGAGGCATCCTACCAGCATATAGTTGTTCGAGACAATCGGCGCTTAGGGGAATTAAGGGACAAACAAACAGAAGGACACAGTCACTCTGTGTCTCCCAAATCAGCTGGTTAATATAGTCGCTTGAGAGGCCTACGAAAGGAAGCAAGTTAAGGAATGCCTCATTGTGGTGCCACAGCCCCTGCCAATAAAATAAAATAAAGTTATTGCTGGCATGATAGTTTACAGACACCAAAATGATGGTATCGCGATAAATCATCCTAATAAGTTCCCTGGCTTCATCGATAGAAGACATACATGATCCAGAAATATCTTGTCCTTATACTGGCATCTTCTTTATTGGTGCGGCACAAAAGGACTGGCCTACGCTCGCAGCGCAAGTCGACACAACCATCTCCTTGAAAAATCGTTAAGCGTTTCGAAGTTTTTTAATAATCTCTGTCAGACGTTTCTTGACTAAATTTCGACTTTCTGGCACGCTTTCTTTAGCATTACCTTGATAATGTTTATCTACATTCTCGAAATCGGCATCATCTCATCCTTTTCTACGACGATCGACTTTCACTTGACTTTTTACACGCAAGGAAAGCCAAGCTCTGAGTGGTACTCCTTTGTAAGCATGATGATGGTCTATCTCATAAGAAGCAATACCCAAGCGATCGGCTCAAATCATGGCTAACAAAAAGATGACTCCAGCAAGAAAACTTTTGATAGAACGATAGGGTACAGGATGTCGTAGGAACATAACAACTTGAGCTAGACTTATTATCAAGTGATGAGCAGGAACGATCGTAGGAAAAATGCCCCAAACAAAACTTAGCAAACAGTTACACGAGCTTCTTTTCTGTAATAAGTTCCGTAGTTAATACAGGGCTAATAAAAATACTATTAGGCCATCAGTCAAACAATCGACAACTTAAAGTTAAAAGGGACGGGGTAAAAAATCTTAGGAGTAAAGTTGCACCAATTGTGCAATTCGCTCCTGCTGCCAATTCTTTTTTGAGAGTTTCCAAATTAGGAAGAGATGAGAAATAGCCATACATAGAACGATCGCGAAGTTAATAGTCTGATTAGTTTGTGCAAAAAAAGCTCAAATGTCACGTTCTTAGGAAGCGCATCCCAATGGTGGAGGGTACTTAGAAAAATAAGCTTCCACTTCGGTAGGACTGCTATTAACTCCTCGGTTAAGTTGGTTTGACCCTTCTGAGACTTCTCTGGCATTCTGTATTAGAACACCAGTTTGATGAAAAATAAGGAATTAGTCGCACACCAAGGACAATAGTGTCCGTATAATAAAGAGATATCTGTATTTTTTTTTTGCGCTAATTGACTGTAGTCCTAATATTAGGATGAAAGCAAAAAAGAAAACGAGAAAAAAAAATTTGGAAGTTCACTGGATGAGCGAGAACTCTGACCCAACCATGGGCCTAATGTCTCGAAAATTTACAGTTGATAAAATCAGCCTATTGAGGACAACAAAAGACAATCCTAAATAAGTTCCTTGCAAACTAAAGTTAAAAAATAGCTTGCCGTACTCCTATAAATATTAGGAAGATTCAAATTGGTCCCATCATTCCTTTTCTTTTCTACCGCAAACAGGAGCAGGAAATCCTCGCATCAACATACACAAAAGACTTACACGAGAAAAAATAACTAGCGTCTAGGCCCTTAAACCTTTAGCGTAGAAATTCGGCACTAGAGCAACGGTCATGCGTGGAGCATCGCCGACATCTCTGAGAATCAGAGCGCTAACTGCCTGCCAATTACCGCTACCTAACATAGAGACTGCTCTGGTGCGAGCGAGAAGTGAGTTGCTATAAATCATCAAAAAATAAAGTTTTTGCGGGAAGCGAAAGGCTTCGGTCACACGTTGATTTTGATACGCAATTACCTTGTGCACACCATTTCTGAGTTTTCTCGTTACCAAACGTTGACTGACGATCGGAAAGCATTCACTAATATAAATCGAGGCTGCTAGGCAAATCCGTTTTCAGAAAGCAAGACCAAAGATAGCTCCTAATATGAGATAGATCTTTGCTAACTCTGGGACGACAAGCATGACTCGATCGTTCTGAAGAACACCCTGTGGTAGCTTAACTACAAAAGATCAGCTTTCTAAATTGGGTTACCTGGTCTTTATCTCGATGGTCACTCGCGCCTATGAGCCTGGAGCAAGTGATTTTGAGAGAGTATCGAAAGGAGAAAGAAAAATACTAACACTATAATCGCTCGCAAGTTTGCCCTCCTTTATGCAAGTTTAGATCTGAGAATATCAAAAAAGTAGGAAAGCCTAAATAATCGATTGCTTTGGCCGACAAGCAAACACCAGCAAAAGTAAAGATCAGCTGTTCTAGTATTTTTGTCGTATTTCCAAATCCTACCAAGCTTCCAATAAAGCAACAATCGGAAAATACTAGTTAGTCTGAGTAGAGGTCTAAGGAGCGCTATGACTAAAGCCAGTTGGCAATGCTATGAAAACGAGAACCGTCATTCCAAACGTCAGCCTTTAGTATTTTTCATCTTTAAGAACCCCACCATCAACATAAATAAAGTTAAGGATTACTGAAATTAACATGAATTGGTCTACGATCTGAGAATGCGCCGTCATAAAACTGGGCAGTCACTCAGTTAACTAGCGGCTATTCGAAGGCCGATCGCGAAAATGGGCACTTTCTAAAAAGCTCTAGTTAGAAAACATTGCTCTAACCCAGTTTAATTCCCCAAGATCAGCAATATAAAAAATTTTATGCAAGCGAAAAATACCCCTCATAAAGCCATAATCGATCTGAAGGAAAATTTTTTGCCTTTTAGTCGATCGAATGCCGTGCACTGCCCAATCTAAATGCTGTGGGTCTGATTTTTGGCGCTTAGCCGTAAAGTATTGCTGCAATTTTTGTTGCATGCTCTTCTCCTTTTCTTCTGGTAAATCCTAAATCTCCGCTCCTTTTGTTGTTAAGCCGTTCTGTCAGGAAACAACAACGGTATCCTAGTTGTTTGGATTGTTGTAATTCGATAAACTTGGCTCGAAAACATAAATAGTAGAATTACAGTCAATATACGCAAAAATCGTCTTCACCAAATCTTGTGTTTTTTTGCCCTTAACATAAAGTGTTAGAGCTTCTACTCCTTTTTATGTAAAGTTGAAAGGAATCTCATCAACAATCCAGTGGGCTATACCTTAACGTTGGAAGTCAGCATGTTACGCGTTATCCACATAAGTAGAATTATCTTTATGAAAACCAAACCAGGAATTCGCACTAGCTCTCGTATTGTTAAATTTCTTAATAACTTGGTCTAAATTAGAATGGTAATTATAAATTTTCTTACAGTGAGCAGACTTTCCATCTGTCACTTTTTTAATAGTAGAATGCTGTGTTGCATGGGTACCAAACGTCTACATAGAAATAAAGAATTGCCTAGTCATGAGTGCGTCTTATTCCAATTGACTTTAGAACACATCACAGCTTTCTTTATCTGCAACGGTACACGTTGTCTTTTCCAGTTTATCAGAGGAAAGTACACGTTCTTATCCAAGTTGGTGAATTTACGTTGTGTTGGTATTGTTAATAGTTTGAGAATGCAAAAAATGTTTCGAATAACTTGATTCACGTTAAATATCTTCTTTAGAACCCAAGCTCTTGGTACCTTGATACTCCAATTGATATACTGAATAATATTGACCCTGGAAACATTTATAAGATGCAATGGTATGTTTACAGTTGTTGTCTAAAGTTACGGACTCATTTTGACTACTCGCAAATTCTGGCCTAATGATCGTATTGTCCGCAATTACCTTTCGTCCCAAACCATCCACGAAGATCAGCCTAACATTTGGCTTATCAGTGAACGTACCTTGTCTACTAACAGGATGGTAAATATCTTATTTATAAAATTGCTGAGGCCGCTTCGGCTGGCCATTTCTACATTGTGGTACTTGATCTGGTGCCTACCATCGCTCTCCAAGCTAAAGTAAATGTTACGTTCGTGAATAACTAACTTGAGTCCGCAATTAGAAACCAATTGAAATAACAACTAGAGTCCGTTTGGGACTTATCGTATGAATATGAGAATAAATGAAAGGAAGATGAACCTTTCGTACTGGTAAAAAATGAAAACATAACAAACTTATTATCGTCACAATTTAGAGTAGAGCATTACCTTATAAGGCGATTTTGGAGACTAACTTGGTTAACATAAGGAAGCTCACATCCGATGATCCGTACTAAAGCATCCACATCTGCCTACTTTAGAGTAGGAATGAGACTGATTTAACACTATTAGGAAAAATGCTGTGTAAAGTTATCCTGCAATTAGTGATAGAAAAGATAATCGATAATTCAAGCATCACAATGTTACTAGATACAAATTGCTGTGTCGTAGAACAGTTTATTCCGTTGAGGACGATAGAAACTAGATACGGAATATAAACCAGGTAAACATTGTAAATATGTTGCAGTCTTTTTCTAGTAGTCAGCCTTTCGAATCTTTCTTCTTTTACGTCTTTTAACGTACTTGATAGCTCTCCTTGAACCTGTAAACAAGTATTGCCGTGACCCTTTCATCCATCAAAAATTCGCAAAAATGTTGTAATGAATTGGAACAGGATGAGGTCTAATGTTCACCCCAACCTGGTCAATAATTTGTGTCATTTACAGTTTAGTTTGACACATCCCATAATAATATACTTCTTTCCAAGCAAGATAAAAATACTTTCTTTAAAGCGAATGGAAACTCGGAGTCTGTCCTAACGGTTCCTTTGGAATCACATCATACCCCAAACTGAGATTCGATAACGGTGGAAACGCCTATTTTTGAAACCAAATAATTTTACCTTAACGCATAATAAATGGACTAACTTGTTTACAGTCAAGGTCTCAGTTAAGGTGCTTTGTTTGCCTGAGTTCATGAATCCAGTGTGAATTCAATTTTTCATGGCATGAAGCAAAACTTTTAGTGTAAGGAATGAAAGCAGTAACGTCGGCAAGCACTAACCCAAGATAATCATTCTTTTCTAAATTGGAAAGAATATTAACTTCTGGTTGAAGCAAACTTTTTTACAGCTTTGGACGACAAGAATACCCTACCAAATACAGAAGTTTAAGAGTTTGTTTGATGGTTATCAGACCGACGTAAACAGAAGAAGATCTTTCTTCTTTCTATTTTAACATTGGAATATTACCGCGCCCCGTATTTGCGGTTTGAAAGCATCGAGATTTTTGAACATTTTTCGCACAGAAGGACTCAAGGTCTGATTTTTGAGCTTCGGTATCTGTTGTCTACTTCACATCCTAGTCTAAATGGAAATTCTCAAATTGTTTCACTAATTCCACTTACAAATCATCGTAAAAATGAAGAAGATGAACTGCTGATTTTTGAGGATTTGACTAGTCTTTTTCTACTACCTTAAGGATTGCAGGAACTTACAAATAAGGTTGTGTAGGAAGGCTATTAACTGGCCTAGGAACTAAAAGTACTTTCGTTGAAGTATTCCAGACTTTGACCCTTTCTTTCTACAAATAAGGTTCAAAGTGTTGTGTCAAAGCAAAAGTTATTGTTTTTATAAAAAGAACATGATTAACTAAATGCACATGAATCTAATGACTCGGCTAATTAGAATTGTACTAATTAACTTCAATTGAGTCTGTATTCAATACAGAAGCATCGCGATAAGGAGCATTCCCTACATGATTAGTAATTTTAGTTTCAGTATTCGCAATTACATTGTGCACATCTTTACATGCTTCAGCAGACTTCCAAAACTTTGGAAAAACTTCAGAAATTTCAACACTTTTCTTAAAAGACAGTAAATATGATTGTTTATGTTCATCAATATACTTATTCCCCGCATAAAGCGCTGTAAGCTTTGTCATTCCCCAAAAGTCCGCTTTTTCATCTGTTTCGTACGTCACATCGACAAGATCAATATACCAAAGTAGACTAAAGCAAGTATCAGTCAGCCGAGGCAGTCAATCTTTTGCTTTTCAGTAGTCAACACCATGAATATCAATCCAGTCATGCCATGGTGAATTATCGTATCAAAATTTTTCACGTTGTATAAAAGCATAAAGTACTTGACTTTGTCGTAATTTATCAATTTGACGCTCATCAAGATGACTATTTGAAATAAAGTTTACTTTCGATAAGCGACTGTGCCTAGGTTTTAGTTTTTACTAGACTTGCTTACTAATATTGTTAATTTTCTTGAAATTAACATCTAAGAACCAGAGTTTCTTTGTTTGCCCCTATAGAAAGTACTACTTTTAGTTAGTATGATCCACCATATTAAGTTAGTCGTAGACCACTAGTTAGATAATTCAGAGTCGTACTCCTTACTTAAGGGATCGAATGCCGGTGTATTTTGTTTACGTGCACTGGCAAGTTGTGTGTGATTCATCTCATAAGGTATTACAGTTTACCAGAGGTTAATTTTTTGCTGGTCAAGCAATTTTCCAACGTAAACTTTCACACCAAGGTCATCGCTAGTCTAGTGTTTATCAGTGAACGCTAGCTTATCACCTTCTGAAAGTGTTTATTGTTAAGCACAGAAAGGATTCACATCCTCAAAAACTACAAATTTTTCATCAGTTAACCCAATTGACATTCTTGGAACTTACTCAGGCCGCTAGTCCTACGATTTCAACCCTACTAATTCCTAGCCGCTTGGAATCTTAGTTGGTCTTTTTCTGTTATCTTTCTTCCCTTTTACGACAAGGATGACCCTTTTACCTTGAACTCGGATTTGTTTCTGTTAAGCCGTAACGTCGGCAAATGCCTCAGTCTCAGAAACATAAATCGAATTTTTTGCGTCTTTACTAGAGTGTTCAATATCTATAGTAGGTTAGCGTTCTAAATGTTAAGCGAATGCTTTTTTTACAGTATTCCGGAATCGTGTCTGATATGACCAAATTACGTTTGCACCCGTTCTGTAATATGACTTTAGATTTTGATGGGCAGTCCTTGACTCAAAGTACATACTCTACTTTAATCCAGTTTCTTTTCACAGAACTACTTTCAAATCCTTGCTTGTCTCACAATTTCGATAGAAGTTGTAGGGCTCTAATTTTTCACGTTTCGACATCTCATCAACTTTAATATGACCAAGCGCTGAGGTTCCTAGTCCGCTTGAAGCTTGCATGAAAGTACCAATAAAACTTTCTTGTTTATCGTCCGCTTTACTAGATACTTCACTCGCACGAGAATGCAATTCCTAGAGTGGAGAATAAAAATTAACTGCTTTTGATTTTTCAGCAGTTTCTACTAATAAATTAACGTAAACATTTTTGAAATGAACATCACTATTCCCTACTTCACAGTGATCTGCTTTAACATGCTCTAAAGCAATATGACTGGTCAGACCACCACATTTATGATCGTGATAAAAACAGTCAGTATGATGAATATAACGGAACCTTTGCGTAGTTGTCCTAACAGGATGAGAATCGTCTAATGTCACATCATTAAACACCAATCAGTGAAATTTTTTCTAGGTTTGCTTTAACGTACTCTCACCCCAATCTTTTACAGTTTATCCATGCTTGAAACAAGTTACTACAATACTAACTAAAGCATACATCATTTCGATGACTAAGTAACATTTCTTTGATTAACACCTGTAGACCTTACTCTACCTTATTTATCACCTAGTTCAAAGTCATTACGATTAAACAGCCTAACATTTGGATTACTTAAGTTAGGATAAGCGTTCTTTTGAACATTTTTGTCTCCTTTAGAGCACCCCAGTAGTCCTTTTAGATTGGTTACATTCTGTAATAAAACAGCCTACGTAGAATTTGTATACCCTTTTCCAGTTGAATGGTATGCCGTATTATTGTAGTTATAAATCAAAATCTTACGGTCAATATCTGTAAGCGAAAATGCTGCCTAGGTTGCTAAATCTACGAGAACCTAATAAGTCACAGTCAACGCAATTGATTTAACTTGTGCAGTTTATCCAGAAGCAAGTGAGTTCCCTTCTATGGTCGAAATAACTAATATTTCTACAGTGTTACCATCGTCATTGATTTCTGTATTAGGAGTCACATCGCTAACTGGATTAGGCAGGTCTTCGGGCTACACTTGAGTTTTGATATACCCATCCTCAAGCATTCTAGTTTGATTTCAACGTTTTTTAAATAGACGCAGGTCATGGGTAAGTCTATTAGTAGTCTTGCCGCTCGGTTTGCCCTCTAGGTATTAAGCATTACATTGAAGTTGCAATGCTTCTTGCCCTACTGCTGAGACTTCTTGCAAAAGCACTACATACCCTTGAGCCTTCATCACACCATATTAAGCGTTTCGTACCTGCATACCAGAGGAGACCTCTTGATACTTTTGTTTCGTAAATCCTCCTAACTCTGAAAATTTCACAAGAACATCATCTAGTCTATTCCCTTCTTCTGTTGTTTATCCAAGCTTGGACACGTTCATATAAAACTTTTCACGTGCGGTTAGTTCGGAATTTTATGCTACGCCACGTGCAATGAAAGTTACCTTTTGAACATTTACATTTACTGGCCCCTTTTTAAGAACATCGATGATATTAATGATTCTGATTTTCATTGTTTTACCTGACCCAATTCGTCATTCACTTCCAAAAATATACACTTTTTGAAGGTTGAATGAAATATCTTTTACCGCTTGGTATGATGTATACCCTTCAAATCCTTTCTATTAGTTAACTAAAGTTGTACGTCAACTTTGTTAGGACTCAATGGGGTGTATATAAGCTTTGCTGAGGTGTGCAAACTTTATTGAATTTTTTTTGTCTGGCCTAGTATACTATCTCCGCAACTTTTGTAGTGCTCTTCCGTAACGTTTAATACCAAATCATAAATATACTATTAGGAAGGAGATATTGTCACATCGCTTACCCCCTAGTACCAAGCATTACCCAATCGCACATACTACCTTAACGTACAATCTAATGTCGTAAGCCTTGACTAATGATAGTCAAAAAATCAAACATCATAACCTTCACACCAGTCTTTGGACGGCTTTGAAAAATAAATGGCAATGAATATTTACTAGAAGTCGCATACATTCCAATCGGCATAACCGCTTGCGAGCTAGAACTTATATTGCTAAATCTTTCAAAAAGCGGTAAAGGAAAGAAGGCGTTTCCAGCAGAAAATAATAAGCGTGCAATTACTATCGAAATTACCGCTAACCATCATTCGGTAAGAGGAACACCATTAACTACTGAAAATCTAAAAACTACAAGCATGGTCCTAGGAGAATCAAATGTTGCTTCAACCTGAGGCGATATGACTATACTGTCCTTTGATACTTTCGACATTCGTCATAAATCTCCGCTCGCACCAATAGACAAGATCCCCATATTTGGCGCTTCGGCAATGAAAGCACAAGTACCAATCCAAATTAGAACACCAATGGGAGAATGAATTGTCACATCATAACAGCCCAAGTTACGTTCACATCCAAAATCTAGTGTGATAAAAAGCATCAGAGGTAGTCCTATATTCGATAAATGCCCTATACCGCTTGCCTGCTAGTGTAATTGAAATTCGGGCTTAACTAATTGGCTTTAGAGCCTACGGTGTGTTGCAGTCAATACTTTCGTCAGATTGGCCTATACCAAAATTTTGTATTAAGCACTAGTCTACTATTAATGATGGTTAAGGAGCAGTTATGTGCTAGTCTGTACGATTTGTTTGACTATTGGAGTTTCCAAAATGGCGCTTCGGTTATCCAGGTAAGGACTTGCACCATTGCTGTAAGCGTTTCATCACAGTGAAAGTCTGTCTGAAGGCTAGCTTGCTTTGGACTAGGGACGATGAGTTACCTGTACTTTGCGACTAAAGCTTGCAGTTAGTGCGCCTCTTGAATGCGCTTGGCTCAGGTGCTAGTACCTAGCACATTCTGGTCATGCTGGCTGTAGAATGAATGAGATTTATTCCTATATTTAAGCCGTCGCAAAGATATTGACTGCAAGGCGTTTTACCTGTCGGGCATGATGACATTATCCGTACTCGACCAGAGCTGTGCTAGGCTGGCGTGAATGCCTGAAACGTCACCTGTGTCTGTATGATGAGGGATCACTATGTAGAGATAATTGTTGGCATGATGCTACGGTGTACTCATCATGTATTCATGAAGGACATTCTACTTTGTATCCGCACACATCAAGACCATATAAACCGTGACAGGCTGGCTATTATCAACTAGAAACAAAGCATCATATTGAGTCACAAGATTATCCTGTATCATAACATACTATAATTCACTATACTATTAAGACTCCGCTTCTACATACTTAACTAAGTAGAAGAACCCCTAGATGACACTGTAGTACTCGGTCTACTCTTCTTTGGTAAGGAAAATCCTCTCATCTTTTTGCGTGTTCGTTTTGATGTTCGAGCGGGTCTCATCTTTCGAAGCGTCAACTCGTATAATGAGTTTCCAGGCCGTGTTGGTCTGATTGGAAATACTCACAATCTACTCCGCTCGTTTGGTCTACACGTTGTAGTTAGACAAGAAGATATTCACTGTTATGTTACTTCACATCCTCGTCCGCTCCTACACTTTTTTTCCACATTTAAGCGTCTTTAACAAGGTCTTTGATATGCTTGCCATTCGTTGTTGGCACTAAAATGCTTACTACTTTTGTAATAGTATCTACTAGATTTCCAGCAGCCTTAGACCAGTAGGGACAGCAGTCTGTCGCATCCGTGAGATTTAGGTCTACGCCACGGCCAAAATCGAGATAATTCGGGCTGAACGCCTCAAGCATCACAGGACTGGTACACTCGCACCCCAGACCATGGATCTAAGAATAAGCTTGCTTCCTTTTATCATCATTCACATCACTCTCGTAAGCCTTGCCGATAAACTGAATATGATTATCCTTTTAACAGCTTGGTTTGTGTGGGAGTACTTGAAAGTAGTTATTACGCCCATGCTTTCAAAGTATACCAAAAGGATGATTAGTGTTAATGGTCGTATAGTACAAATTGTCCGGCTCGTCGATCGCTCGTTGGACTCAACGCTCAACGACTATTTAAGACTTTCCGTCATTGTGACCCCATTGATGGTATTAAGTGCCCAGCCCATCTTACTTTTTTGACTACTTTGATTGTGGCAGGGCCGTCGCACCAGAGGTAAGGACCATCTTCACACCAGGATTCGTTTTTTTGATCTAGTTTGCAATGCGACGGTTATCCGTCACAAGCATTACCCCTTTGTGGTCCATTGACTTCTTGCCGTATGATATTTAAGCCTGCACCGGAAGTGGCCCCATGGCGCGAGTCCCCACATATCCATCAGGACTGACAAAGACTTTTCCGTCGCATTTATGTATCTTTTTCATAAATGGGCTCATAAATGCACTGATGGTCTTGCCCACTATCTATACTATCGATGGTTTCATCGCAGGATGATAAACAAGTGTGAAAGCATAGTTGATGGCCATCATGTCGTAGAGAATGACTGTCGTTGAACTAAGATTCCGACACTTCATCCTAAAGCAATCTACTCCTTTATTCACATCGCGTGTTTCATGTAGTTTTGGACTGAGACTAGTCGCATGGTATGATATGTTTTGATTCTTTTGATGCTCTCACAATGCTGAAACAGAGGTAGGAACCCCACCATACCTTGCAGGCAAGCCACCGCTTCGGATGTTGAATACATGGTGAACAGCCCACTCCACCATACTTAAATTAAGCAATTCCTAATACCGTATATCCCAAGAGCTAGTGACTGTAAATGATAGATTCGTGTCCTTTCTGACTCGAAAATATTCGAATAGATGAGATTTGTTTATCGTTTTTTGATGTCTGGCTTGTTACTTTCTTTTAGAGCATCTTTCTAGCGCCGTATGTCACATCCTGCTGCTTTTCCGTTTGCCAGACTGTTGCTTTTGTTGAGTGGACGTTGAGAATTGGCAGGTACTTGACTAGTGTATACTGGTTTATCATTGTGATTTGTGTCTTGCCAGATTTCTAGGGGAATGTCGTCCCATGTCGTAGTTGCGACAGCGGCGTTTATCAAAGTTTAATACCAAAATCCATTGTGCGTTTCAGCTTGATAAACCGTATAGTCTTCAAGTGTTCGTGCTCAGGTTGGATTATCATGTTACTCCTAAACCTCAGACAGCGGGTCATGGATGAGTGCGCCGATACGCATAGAAGAGAGCGCGATTTGAACGTCGATCCAAAATCTCCACAGTGTACGGATAATGTTTACTTTTGTAGTGTATATTTCTACATATTTTTGACGCACCCGTTCTGTACGACCATACTCAATGTGTGGATGAGGAGAGTCGTCCGCTTGCCACTCCTACACAATGGGTTTTTGACGTTCAAAAAGCTAGGCCGTAGCTAACTAAGCCACGGTTGCGACATACTTAGATATTGACTTTGCGAGCGTTTCAGTACCTGTCACGTTGCTAGTGTAGGGAAGTTCTTAACTCTCGTCTTCAGCAGCGTCTAATATTGTTTAAGCTGCACCGTGTTAGACAAGTTTTGGTTCTATTCGTGTGAAGGCTTAGACCACCATTTCTGCGTTTATTCAGACCATTTCTGCGATATCCGCAGCCGCCTAGTCTTCTTTGCTCTCATCGTGAAAATCGCGCAACTCAATGTCCCTCAGACCATTTGCACCAGGACTTAAAGTCATCTGTGTCTCCTTCAAATTCGTCAACTAGGTTTATGATCGCGTATCAATGGTACTTTTGCATTTCTGTGTTTTTTTGTCTGTTACCTAGCTCATTGTGGGGGTAGAGTCTCATCTTTTCCATCGCACAAGCTTGTGCTCAAACGAGATAAACTAGAACATTTGGCACTTCGGAAATGTCACGCATAACATCGTGAGTTAATTCGGGCAATAGATCCGTCAAAAAACATACCATCGTTGTGCGCGACATATCAAGGTCTGTCTACACATCATAACAGCCTTACTGATAGCACAAGACAAGATTGAAATTACCAATTCCACAGTGAGAGGCAATAACCATCTGTCGCACTTCTAGGTTACGGTCCTTGCTCTTTGCGATCTCTTCTTCTGTATCTAGTTCAGCCATGTTTCACATCTAGAAGCGTACTTAGGCCTCCATTATATATTTGAGTTGTTTGCTGCGGCGCCTGTGGCTCATTTGGCGAAACGCCTTGGGCTCTTCCTGAGGAATACGCACAGGGGTAAGGTAAGAGAGGTTGCCGATAGTTGCTAGTGTACGCATATCAGGACCGGGAAGTCCCTCGCGAAAGCGCTCAACGTGTGTTGCATGTTGAGGGATTGTTTGCCGCACTTCTTTGCGCTAGTGGCGTAAGATCCTACGTGTAGAGCAGTCAGCAGGACTTGCAATGATCTCGTCCAATATTATATACACAAGATGATGGTCAACTGCTGGTCCAATGGGAGTTTCAGGCGACACTGGTTCTGGTGCGACTTGTTTACTTTCACGACACTTGACTTGTGCCCAGACCATACGTGATTCATTTGGCACTTGTGCTGGATGACGCCCTAGCTATTGAATAAGCTTGCGGTATGAATTCACTAGCGCCTTGATAGTTTCCATCATGTGTACTGGTATCCGAATTGTGCGAGATAATTCAGCACTAGTACGTGTAATAGCCTCCCCTTACCCCCATGTCGCATAGGTTGAAAATGATAAGCCTTGTGAGTAGGGAACCTTTTCGAATATTTTCAAAATTTCCCTAGTACCTTCAACTTTAAGTTCAAGTTACTGCATTCCACGTGCCACATCGCGTTTAGAGGTATTAAGGACCAAACGCAAGTTCACTTCAGCGAAGCGGTGATTTATCGGCATATTGCCCGCAGCCGCGGCTGGCGCAAGTTCTTGTGTTGCTTCGTTGATTTAGAGGCTCACTACACTGATGTCTTTAAGGTACACCCGTTCGGACTCCTAAACCTGTGCTGAGTTGTTTCCGTGAAACTTCTCATCTGGCAACTCCTCGGGCTGTGGTGCTTGAATCCGTTCCTATCTATTAGGATGGCCTACTTTGACTATGATAGCTACAGGACCATCTGGCAAACGCTATAGGAAGTCATCAGTTAATTCAGCAGGCATGATAAATTCTAGGACTGGCCTTGCCGTGGCCTCATCTTGCAGGGGAGTACCTTCATTCTTATTGTCTCGATTAATTGATTCATATTGTAGGTAAGAGGTAGGACTTTCTTGTGATTCTTTCATAGTTTCCTCATTCCACGTTTTTCTTTTGAGCAAGCAATTGATGCCGCACTTCTAGCCCAGCGTCAACATACACTTGATGGCTTGCCTGACATATCTGTTCAGTGTGATTTTGGATATTGCTCTCGGTTAGGACTTGCACACGCATACGCACATTCCCCTCCATCTGACCTTAGCCCACCTGTTCTGTCCAGCAGTGCTCTAGCTGACTTTAATACCTCTGCAGGTCAGCAGGATGACTCTCAGCGCAATCACCCCTAGTGATCTGATTCTTCAGCCAACAAAGCATATACCGAGCCTCAAGGTCCGGCGTATCAATGATAACATCCCAGCGATTGCGATACTCTCGGAGTAAATTATCGTTTTGTTAGAGGATATTATATTGCTTTATGTCTTCATTCATAACAGCCTTTAAACTCTTCGTACCCGGCGGAGACAGTACCTGATGTTGCGTGTACTGATGGGTCCTTTGCCGATTGCTGCGGCTGAGGAAGCGCTCGTTGTTAAATATCGGCACGACTGTGAAGTAGGGAACATCCGAACAAAGCATAGGCAGGTTGTGGATCTAGTTATTGTGGTCCTTGATGGATTGGTCTGGTGCAATCAGCTGTGCGCGTTTGTCCACATCGACTATATTAGCGCCGAGATTTACACTATTGACTGGCTTGAAATGCTTTATATTACTTTCAGTGGCAGTCATACGTCCTGGCACGAGAAGTAACTTGAGCGCTTCTTTTGAGTTGTGTCCTAAAAACTGTTCTGTTTCCATCTGGTTAGGTATCCTAACCTGATCAGCAGACAAAGACCCGAATACCTCTGGAAACTTAACTTTCCCTTCAACACCGAACTTGTCTCCATCTTATGTCTGTATCACCTTCTTAGAACACTGCCTGAAATGTCACACTTGCTTAAGTTTCAGCGCCGTCCCCGTATTAGCGCGGGTCATTTCTACAGGAGATTTTTAAGCTGCAATGATATCCGTATAGCCTACTATCCTTTAAAGCACTTGCGGTTTGTGGTCCCCATTCTTATCATTGTCGACAGAATAGACTCTGTAAGGTTTATGTGAAGTGAGGTTTGGTGGGGTATCTTTGTATATAACTTGAATTGGCACTTGATCTTGATGCCTCGCTGTCCTTTCACTTAAAGCAAGCACCCTTTCCTGGTCATCTGGCAAAAGATACAGGTTCGTATTTTTTAGGGCATCGAAGAGCCGACTGGATTCATCATTCCTATGTAAGCACCCATACTGCGCAAGAGGTTCCTCATGTTAGGCGATTTTTTCCCTAACAGCTCTTTAGAGAATATGAGATGGGTTTTGCGCTCATCCGATATTTCAGAGCGTCTGCACCTCGACATCAAGCGTCTTAGCTTCCAAATTATCCGTATCATATTGACCCTCTTTAGTGGTCATCACCATAGAATTATTACTTTGCGCTGGCACACTATTGAAGTCATAATGAATGTGATAGGCGATAACTTTTTTTTCTGTCTCCTACTTGAGTGGATCAAGTTTTAGCCCTGGACGCACAGCCACACCCCCTTCACTGTCCATGAAACTGCTCTGCATGTAGGCCTCTAAAAACTGAAAAACATCCCCATACTGGCCACACCCTCACCAGTGGATCAACTGCTTGTCCGAAATAACATTCACAAATGATGGTTTGTCCTTTTGAATATAACACAGACCTTGGTAGTTATTCCCCGAGCGGGTCAGGCTAACCACCTACACAATGATATCCGCGATATTGACAATATTATTAATATCAGCTGTAGTTTCCCGACTGCTTGCCCGAGCCCTCACATCTTTCAACTCCCCGTATTTTAGGTTGAAGTTTCCTAATCGTGCTTTCTAACCATTGTGTAAGTCGTGCCGGGTACTAATTCAGAGCAGTTTAATGGGACTTTATGAGCCTAATAACTTGAATTCTGTACCTTCTACTGAATAGACTCGGAGTGTCACTAGACTCATGAAGGAGATTCTTATTATGTAAGTACTGTAAGGCTTTTAATTTAGAGGCACTATCCACGATCTTGATGTTGCTTTTAGTTTGAAGGCTGCCTTCAATGCTATTATCACGTGACTCGTCTTTGTGATCATACACCCTCTTCCCTTGACCCCTGCCTTTAGGGCTGCGGGTGTTGAAAAGATTGCTGTCCTTGCTGGGAATTGTGCTGCTTTCGGTAGCTGCATTAGCGTAGTTTATAACTTCGACATCGTTGTAAGCACTGTTTCTTTCAACGTTAACGCTGCTAATTACGTTATGTCACTATGTATCAATGAAGGGGCTGCGGATGAGCCACTTGAACTTCCTGAAGACGAGTAGCACACTGCAATTAGTGGCCTCTTCACACTCAAAGACTAGACACCCCCTTAAAGATTCCAGTTAGCTCTAACCATTCTTATTCATTGTTAGATAGTATCAACTAGGGAGACCCGAGGTTTGTGATTTCATTAGAAGTGTTGAAGTTTGCGAGATATTCGTGTTTTACGTTGAAGTTTTACATGAGGTATTTCATTACTTTCACGTTGAAGTGGGCCTTGACGAGTACCTTCATTCGTAAATAAACACAACAAACGACGAAGTGGATCATCACCTTATTCATGCATTCGTCCAACCCTTTTGGTCATAGTTTTCACATCTAGAAGATATTGTGACAATGATGTCCACGTACTAGGTTACCTTTATCCGTTTCTTTTGGCAATAGACTAAGGCAATATTATTTCTATACTATCGGAAACAGGCTGGTTTGTGTCCGGTAATAACAAAATGTTCAGTTTTTAGACATCCATTTGTCCCTCGCGATCGCCTAGACTAATCGAATCGACATACGAAATTATGTCGTCTTCGTTTGGGCTCACCCTTGCTTAAGCTTTGATATCAACTGGTATAACAGGCTCCTCGGATCTTTATAATAGACCTGTAACTGCTTGCCTCGGGCAATCTACTAGCTCCTCCTCTGAGGCTAGTGGGATTCACTCTACTCGACAACTGTGCTTGTTTTATTGTATTTCTAAATGAAGTTCACTGGTATTTAACCCACAAGCCTAATATCTTTGGTATTTTATGTGCGGCTGTCAGAACAATATCAGACTGGCTCATCATATCCCCAGGCTGTGCGCCGCACTTTATGTGGTCCCTAAACTTTTTGTCTGTCAGTATTTCATGTGGTTTCTTTGCAGTCTGTTTGAAGCCTCTTTGCCTTGGTACGACAATCCAGAGCGCGGATGGGGTTCTTCACCTAATTACTTGGTGTCTGAGAGCGTATTGAGGAAAGGTCTTGCAGGTTGCCTTCTTAAATGAACTTGTCACTTTTGATCTACCCCAACATATCACGCTATACTGCTGTCTAGCTATACTGCCTTTTCCCCTCTTCACTAATTACCCCCCTAGTCAAAAAGCACTGAACACTGTTTTTGTCACTAATGGCAGCAGCCTTTTCTTCTTAGCTGTCTTAACTTTTCTTTGTATCGATGATATGACGGGAACATGCATTTCCCTCGCGTTTATCGTATACTTGCATTTCATGGTTTCTTTCAACTGCATTATTCAAAAGTTTTTGGCTTTTCTCATTGCTCATATGCAACTGTAGGTTGCAAACACACAAGAATATTCCGGGAACTCTTTCAAAACTTAAGGAATGGGAGGGATCATGGTGTTTTGCTTTCGGTTTAATTGTCCACTTGGCCTCTGTGGCAATGAAGGCTGGTATCTTGCCCCTCGCACCAGTGTTCTTTGGAACTTTATCCAGTATCGATGAGTACCCAGTGGCAAAAACATACACATTCACTTGGTGCGCCGACTGGCTCTGACTTTGGCCACAACCCTTTAAGCCGATGGGAATAAGCAGGTGTCTTGAATGGTTAGATTGATAATGTGATCCATTTGCATTCGCTTGATATGCGGAAACTCTCTACATTCTTTGAAGCGCACTTGATAAATGTTACACAGATTGTCCTACACAAGAATATAACAGGGCATAGCCTGTAATATCTTGTCTCCATCTTCGTCCGCGTTTATCAACGCATCTAGAACCTTTCCTAACTACATGGGTCAGAGTTTTGCGATACTCTGATTAACTGCTTCGACACTCAAAGTTTCCCTGATGACGCAGGACTTAACACAGGCTGGCCAGTCAAGGTCTGCAACCCCTACTCTGTGGATTCGTTGGAGACTTTTCTCGCTGTTTTTAGGCACTTTTTGCATTAGAGTGATTCAACATTTGCTGTGGTCACCTAGTTTTTGATGGGAGAGTACTTTGAGGCATACGGTATCACCCCTAGTTTGTGATAGTTGCTTCGACTCTCTTTATACCCAAGATCAACCGCCCCAGGCCGGTTCTAGTAGGGATGACTAGACGGTTGGTAGGGTACTGTGTCGTATTGCTCTTCCTGGCCAGGGTGTTTTAGTGGTTTGAGACTTTTATGTGTTTTATCTTGCATGACTGTGGCAGGTTTTGATACGGCACTAGTGTAAGGGTCTTTATGATCTGACGTGTTGGTCAGTTTTTCTGCAATCGTTTGATGACGGTTCTTATTAACATCGCGTTTCCGGATTGGCCTTGCCAGACCAACCCCGTATACTTGAACGTAATTGCAGTGGCTGAGACTTTCACTGTTTTGAGTGAGTGTCTGCACCTTGGCAGGTTTTAGTGGTTCTTCTGCGGCAGACACTATTAGGACAGGTTTTTGAACTGCCCCTATCTTGTCTTGAAGTGAGCGCCTTTTTGTTTATTTATCTATGTCAGGCTTTTACCCCAAGATCCGTTTGGCAGACACTTAGTAACTATTTTATAATTCATGTGCTTTGTGTCGTTCTTTGATTTTTGAGTTACCTGCGATAGCAATATCTATATCAGGAGATTGCACACTGTTAGGCAGATAGACAAACATGTTAGAAGCAATTGTGTCCTTCGAGCCGCAGTGCTTTCCGTTAGCCTTGGCAATATCTATATCTGCTCTGACACCAGTGTCCTTGCGTTTGGCACGTGCCTTGACCTGAACTAGCGCAAGCTCATTGTTGATTTTTTCTGTAACAGAACGCTTAGTTGCAATTTCTTGTTTTGAGTTGTCCTCGGAACTGAACGACGATTATCCCCCAGCGACTGAGGGCGCGGCTGAAATATTTTGCAACCCACCAGCTACAAGCTGTTACTATTCGATAATCTTATTCTCCTTGCCTTGAGTTATCTTGTTTTATGTGTCTATTCTATTCTTTATTTATTCATTTGGCAAAAATTTATATTCTACTATCTCGCCATTCTAGTACAGGACCAAAATAAGCGAACAGGTGATCGCCTTTTTCTTGTCTTCGCGGCTGGCCCATGTGTCTTCGTTGTACTGTTCCATCCGGCTCTCTTATGAGAAGCATCATATTCTTGCAATATTGTGGATACCTTTTTGGTACCAGCTGTCTTGATCTTCATGGTCTGCAACCCCTATCTCCTTGTATGCAATGTAGTCTTTAAGGTCAAGGAACGGAATTATCCCATGAGCCTTTTTAAGCTCATACAAATGAAGCTTTTGGCGTCCTACATCTCCGATAGGCAGGACTCGGTCACTGACTTTAATTGAAATAGGTTCCTTGTTAGCTTCGTGATCTTGATAGAGGTCCTGAGAAGCGTAATCTTCGACGGCGTAGGGACCAAGTGTGATATCAGGGTCTTCGCCACATGACTAGATATTTTTTTTATCAGTCAACTCAACTATATTAACGGGGAGATCCAGGACTGGGCGGAGTGTGAATGCTCTGTTTAGAATTATCGTCCTGTCAGGAGTACCTTAGCCCTCTTGATAAGCAAGATAAATTTGTTTAAGCACGTCAATGGCAGGTATAATGTGGTCAGCACCAGTGTCGGCGTAGTTTTCAGCCACGTGTAGGTAGCTAACTGGATGAATTTCGGAGTCTGCCTTTTTAAGCTTAAGCAGACATAGAAGACGGTGTATGTAATCTGGTGCGATAATGTTTGCAGGCCCGATATCAGGACCAAAAGTCTCGGGGTGTTGAAGTATTGGTTGGTCAGGACGTCTGATTGCCACGATTCTGTGTATGTCGGTAAGCAGGTTCATTTGGTGTCGTTTATTCGGGGGGAAGCGTCTGATTGGGGTATCTTTGATCCAGTATTCGTCAGGCCCAGCGCCTTTGTTTTCTATGAAGTGCCGGGTTAGCGTAAGGTTGTTATTGTGTCTGATTGCCGCAAGTTTAGGATGATCTGCATTATCGTCGGCGTGATCAAGGACTTTGGCCAGCTGAGAGGCATCTTCTAGAACACCATACACAATCAACTCTATGAAGTGATCAGCGCCGACTCGGTTTCCAAATGCTAGTCAACGAAGTACTATGATAGCGTTTGTTTTGTTGTTGAATGCTCGTGGATCCGTATCGAAGAATGGGTTCAATTCATAGTATTTCTAGAATTCTGTGTGAAGTCCTACTCCCCGTTTGGCAGTTGTTGTGAAGTGGATATTCATGTGTTTCATGTGTACTCGATCATCTTCGTCA
Source organism: Streptococcus hyointestinalis (assembly GCF_011039275.1). Taxonomy (GTDB): domain Bacteria; phylum Bacillota; class Bacilli; order Lactobacillales; family Streptococcaceae; genus Streptococcus; species Streptococcus hyointestinalis_A. The sequence goes on along the minus strand of NZ_JAAKGB010000001.1, from coordinate 629,808 downwards.
GTGGTTTGAACTGCTGGACCTCTGATTCTGCTGCGGTTGCATTTGTCTAGTATTTCTATGCTAGAAACAAGCAGTGGAACGACGTGCTTTTGGTAATGACCCGGCCCTTTGGCCATGACTTCAGCTAGGATCGCGTGGTTTGTGTAGCCACCCTTATTGCCTCCTTAGCTAAATATTCCGGGAACGTCAATGTTATGTGCTCGTTGAAATAAGCCAAGTAGGTCAGGAGTGAGCATGGTGGAGTGCGTGGCATGAGTTAATACATAGGCATGGTCTGCAAGGTCAGGTAGTGTGGAGCCCCGGGCCAGCGCTTCGTCAGTGAGAGATTACGGCGCATTTGCGGCCATGAAGTACTGGTGTGAGATGCGGTGCAACTCACCGTTCTGGTCAGGGTCTGGTACTTACATGAAGGGGGTCAAGTCTTGCCTGATTGCCATGACGTGAACTATGATAGCGTCTTGGATACGAACAGTATCTATAGCGTCTATATCTTTGGGCTTTTGGTAGTCTTGAGTGTCTTAATGGTAGTCAAGGACATTCCTACGATCAAGATTAAATTTCTATGTGAAGTCCTGAAAGGACATATCGTAACTAATATCACCTCTCACTAGTCAAGGGTCTGCTCCAATTCCGCTGTACACTAATATTCCTGGCACTTGACGGCAGACCCCTATGTGGAATATTCCGCCGTGTTATTCGAAGCCACCGCTTTGACGTTTGGCAGGAAGAATTTTCATAGGGTCTATGATACAGGTAGATATACGTCGCCGACCCCCTTCAGGTATTGATGGTTCGGATGAAATAGTTGCAATTTCTGCGATAGATTTGCCCGCAGCCTAGAGTACTTTTTGGTCAACTGTGTAAGTGCTAGGCTTTTTAAGTTTATTAGACAAGACTTTCCGCAGGAAAAATTCATCAGCTAACTAGAACACTTGAAGTATTGCTTTGTTTTTGCCTTTTGGACTGGCTAGTACTGTGTCGTAGTACAACGCAGTGGCGTAGAATTCTTCGTTTGTCATTTGCGCTACTTGATGGCCCTTTTCAGCTAGATCGATCCTATAAGTTGTCATGTTATGCTCCTATTCTCGTCCACGATGATTTACAGTGGTGATTTCCTTGTTTTGGTCGTAACGTTCTGGTTTCAGATCTTCTGCAAGGATGGTCCCTTGCCCACTGCATCTAGGCGATTCTGGCGTTTGCACCCGACAACTTGATGGTTTGTCACGTGCATGACGCATACAATTGATGGCAATGTTACTTACATGTGAGAGGAGTGTCCTTAGCGTAGTTTGCACGATTCGCTCAACTGACCAGCGACATACGTAGTTTTCTGCATAGGGTTGTTGTTCTGTGGTGGCTCTGTAAAACCGACGTTTGGTGAGCCGATAGACATGCGTACCAGCGTGGTCAACGCTGTTTTCTGTTGAGAAAAATGGTAAATGCACACTAGTGCCGTCGGTATCTTTGAAGCCACACTCTATAAACTACATCCTTGAAATGAAGGTGCCGTCAAGGATTTGTAATATTCTTTCAACGGTGTAGCCACGGTTTTCTGCGATAATTGTCAACTCTCCGCAGTCTTTTATAACCCCGTAAAACATGACATATCTTGAACTTGATTTTCATGAACCGGCGGATCCTATCTCGTAATGGCCCCGGATTTGCCCGTGCTCAGAGGCACCTTTGATGTGGTTTAAGCGAAACACATCGTGCATGGTCACACCTGCCTTCATACGCTCAACCCCCCAAGGATCGATCGCCATTCTGTGGTCACTTCTTTTGTAAATTGTATTTTTCCCTAGTGTGCGGTCATACATATACACAACAGCACGCACACCTGCAATCGCTGTTGGATTGGAGTTTGCATCGAGCTGTAAGCAGTGAGATACGGTCGCCACTTGGTCACTGGCCTCAGCCATATAAATTGATACGTTAACTTTAACTTTGACAGGTTGGGTCCTCTCTTATTTTTGGTGTTGACAGGACTGGTGATCTTTTTGGTATTTAAGCACTTGGTTATATTGTATCTTGTCTTCGCAGTGCTTTCGGTAACTTGCAAACGTTGATGGGTCACACAACATGGGTTTGACATCGTTCCACTCGGTGAGTGGTTTCTTGCCCTATTGTTCCTTGAATTTCATGTACACAGCGTGATCAGCTAACCAGCTTATTCTTTTTTCGCTTTGGAATTAGCGTAATTTTTTGTATTCTTCTGGGAGGTTGGTTGTTACTCCGTTTGCCAGGATTCGCTGGCTAGCTGTTGAGATGCGCTCGTAATCCAGTTGTAATGGGTCAGTTCCAAAATCAACTGTCGGATCGACAGCCTACAACAGAACACCCGCTCCTACTCTCAAAGGAACGTTAATTACTTGCGTGTGTCATGCAATGGCCCTTAAAGATTTTTAAGTGAAGGGATCATCGCTGGTCGTTGTCAATGGCAACATTTGCCCGTGCATTTGGACTTGTTTCTCTATACTATCGTCAGCATCATAGGGAGATTTCGGGTCAGTACCCACACCAAATGGGTTTTGTCAAGCTATGATATGCATTAGGACACTGGACGCAAGTATTGCCCTAGTGGTGATCTCCTGACGCTATATGTGGCATCTTGAGTTTCGAGCAACCTATTTTTTATGTCTATTGTTTTTGGTCAGCACATGCATACTATCGCCATTCTTAGCCTCTTTGCTCTTTAAAGATTAGACTAGTGGGGTTTCCAGTTACTGTAAGCATCAAGCGGAACTCTTATTCGTTGGTGGCCTATGCTCCAAGTTGTCAATTCACACGTGGATTCGCCTCTATTCTATCGTCGGAAGTACATTTGTCTGGCTTGGCAATGTGGTCCAGACTCAACTACATCCTGTGTTAGCGATTTCGGTAGCATTTATCAATTGTGCCTTGACCCTTCACATATGCTTCTACTTCTTGCAGGAGGTTAACCTGGTCCTTATGGGTTATGAGGGTTCGATAGATTTGCATATCTTCGGATTGGATATTTGGGATCGCGCCGTGGTCAGCAATTCCAAGCACTAGTATGAGTTTGGGGTTATTCTCGTAAATACCACGAGAAGACTAGTGCTCCTTTGGGTAAGGCACTTAAACATCGTCCTTGTCCACGCCACAGATGACAATATTGTCGACTCGCACTTCGTCCATAATGACGGTATTTGAGGCGTCTATTGTGTTAGGCGACATGGCTCCGGTCAGAATTATCGTCCTGGTGAAAGTACCAGAGGGTTCTTGATAGACCAGCGAGAGTTGTAATGAGACATTAGCTGCTGGTATAATGAGTACAGCCCATCAGCCATGTTATTTTGCTTACATGAACGCTATGAATTGGCCCCCAAACGTTTGGTCCTTATGTGTAAAATTGATTCATGCATGAGTACCCTTGGTGAGGAACTTAACAAAATGTTAGCCTGGCCCGATATTTACTCCAAAAGTCTAGACACGGGAGATCCAGACCTTTTTAAGATTGTCCTGTTTATCCCCATCCAGTATTGTGACATGAAGGACTTTGTGAAGTTGAGGCGTATATGCGTGTAGACACAACACCTGGACTTCTACTATCGGATCTCGCGTGACGTGAAGGCCCGTGGTCTTTAAGATTTACCTGGCAAGATTAGCTTTAGAGTTCGCCTGTGCCCGATCTACGACAGCCTGGCCTGGCACTTTATCCGCAATGAACTTGCGCTTACTACGGTTATGATTATCTGTAGGCCCCTTTTTATCAATCCGCTGGTCGCAGTGATTGTACACCTCCTCATGGGCAATCTGTGTCCCCCGTATTTACACGCTACGATGGGTTCTAGTTGTAAATGCTCGTTGGAGGAGCCGATCTACATCATACATTGTTTCGATTCTCTTTAGGTCAGTCTGGAGATTAGGAAGGCCCTGTGCGGAGTGTCCGTCAAGACTAGTTAAATTCTTCATGTGAATCGGATTGTCCTGAACGACTCGAACCTCTCCAAGCACATTTGAGGCGAGATTCTTGGCCCCATGATGCGCATGATAGTTGGAGTGATTCACTGGCGAAATCGGATATACTCGTTCATGTGCGTACTGTAAGCGTCATGCATCCCCTTTGGCCAGCGCTTTAAGCAATATTCTGCGGTTTCTGTTGCTCTTGGTATTAACCACTGCATGCCCAGCCTTTTCGTCAATTAGCCCAAACTCATGGTAGAGGAACCTTTTATACACAGCACGCGTTACCGGATTAGGACTGTCGTGGTGGTCTCCCGTTACTTTTGGGTAAATATCCTCAAATGGCAAGTTCATCTTTAAGTAAGAGCCAAGTGTGATTTGCCAGCCTGGACTGATGATTAAGTGGCCTTGACTTAAGCGCGGCACACGCACATTAGAGTATGAATCGTCGGGATCCGCTACTCCGGGGTGGTCCACGATGCGTCGGCTCTCAACTATCGCGGGATAGCGCGGCACTTCGATTTCGGAAAGTGAAATAGTCCCTAGGCATGGCTTATGTGCGGAATCAGTCTCTTTTCCGATTCGAAGGACATTCTGAGGGACACTGCTCAAGTTGTGCGCCTCTTTGTCAACAGGGGGGAAGCTGCATGCATCGTCGCCTGTATTTTGAACGGCACCGTAGACCTGTGCGTAGACAATATCTTGGTATTTTTTCGTTTCCCATACTCTGCATGTAGGGTCAAGCCACCGAGCCGGAAACTTCCTTGAGTACCCATGGTCAGCGCCCTGTTGTAAGCGAACAGTGCGATAGCGACCCCCATCGCCACAGCCTGGATCGTCAATAGTTACTATTGTATCCATAATGAACCCGATTGAGCTTCCTAAGCCCCCATCAGGAAGAGCCCTATCGTGGTCAGTCGCCTTGGTGGTATCTTTATCCAAGTTCAATTGAGGAACTATTCGTTGGACCGCGTGTAATATTCCTAATTAAAAAAAATTGATCTTTAGGATGGTCCCCTCGAAAAATTCCATCCAGTTAACATTTGCAATCTTGTGTTGTAATTTCTTTAATTATGATCTACACTCGAGCCAAAAGGGCGTGTAATATTCTCGACCCGTATTTACTAGTGCAATGAACATGACTCGAGGCATTACTTCGCTGCTTTTGAGATCCTACTCCTCAGGTAGTTTGTCCTGATTGTGAGGAATAAATTGTTCTGTAATCAGACGCATTTGCCTATCTCTTCTTCTGTAATCTGGTTACAGTTACGCTGAGAACCAGCACTCCGAGGGCAGGTTGCGCTGTTGTCCACTCTATTAGATGCGCTGTTGGTAGCAAGCCTGGTAGGGTTCAGACGACATAACCCATCTTAATTCTGGTTACATTTCTTGTAATTGGAATTGTTACTAATCTTCATTGTGGTGATAGAGGAGCGCAAATGCTTGTGAAATGGTCTTTGTCAGTCCGCTGCTTTATAATTCTGGGAAGCCACAGCCTGTACACGTTCTTGCGTGGCGATAGAAAAAATTGACGGTAGCTCTATGAACGCGGCCTTCATTCACCATCGGATTGGCAGGAGTGCGGATCGTCATCTTGTGCGATAAGCCTCAAGGCTCAATGAACCTCTTCAGCGAAACATGATGACTGGCAACGTCGAGATCCTAATTCTGGGTCAATTGAACTATGATATTGGCTCTCATGTTGTCTGGTTCATGGTGCGCAAGCCATGAAAAATTATGCTCAAAATTAGAGTAGCCTGGCCCAAGAGGCGAAATCGGACAGACCAGGTTTTTATGCTGCTCCACTTGATGTGCGACAAGCAGAGCACCTTTTGGGTCCGACTGACGGTACACCAACCCAGTCAACGCATGATCATACAACACTGTAGCCCCAGCACGCGCTTGCGGCACAGCCTTGTCCGGTGACTTACTAAGCAAATTAGACGTATTCTAGGGTGGACCGGTAAGCTTGTCAATTTTAAAATTGTAGGGACCGGTGTGCAGTCCACTGGTGATGCATGGGAGCCTGCATGACGCCATGCGCCAGACTGGGTCTAAGCGTTCAGGAAACTCTGGTATTCTGATTGCGCTCTCTTAAGGCGGGGAAGCGGTGGGTACACTGTCAACGTATGAGTTACCAAACTTAATTCTGTGGATACAATAGTACCAGCGACCCGACCCTTGTGCGTAGAGGTGATAGCCACCGCGGCTCAAAGTCCCTAGCATGCATGAGTGGCTCTGCACATTAAAGACGGTATTATGATTGGACAGACCAGCTTTGACAGGACTTTAAACGTTAAGCCCGTGTTACTGCTCCTTGTGAAGGCAGGAGATCATCGCTGTCTGTTATTCATACAGCTCCACATGTTCTGTTTTAAACTTGCTTTTTACCATCACTTCTAGCCCGATTGAGTGTAGCTAAGCTAAGAGGTGATCATCGACCGATTCACCATAAGCAAGTCCTTTCTAGTTAACATTAACATTGTCAGTTTTTTGGATTGTGAGATTCTCCCTGTACTTACACAACATTCCAGCAAACTGGTGAGGCCCAACCACATATGTTGATTAATAAACATGTTCCACGATTGCGCCTCGCCACTGTAAGTCAGTCATATTCTAAACAGGCCCAAGTGCGGTCACCTCCAGACCCTTTGTGTCCCGTGACTTTGGCAAAGCGTCAAGCACAACACCTAATGCTTCTTTCTGGGCTTTTCATGCTCTTTGCGCTGCTACAAACAAGATTGTCAGATCATAATATCCTCAATTACTGCTTACCCTTTGGCAATGACACCACGAGCCTCTGCAGGCCCAATAACAGAGGCTACACGCGCCATCAGGTATTCTTTGTCGCCAGTTTCTTGTGAAATGCTAGCCCCAGCCCCAGTCGTGATCTAGGCGAAGTTCATGCTGTTTTCTACATGTGAGGGTTCCTCAAAATGGCAATTGCCAGATGTGACCGCTTGATTAACGGCACACATTGTGACAGCAGGAGAGGATAGCGTTGCATGGGGTAAGTGACATCTCTTATCTTTTTGGACCTCTCCTACATCTTGAATCATTGTATGTGCTTTTGGGTTAGAATAACGCCGTGAATTACTTTCCGGACTGTCAAGCCAGACCCTGGTGACATCGAAGACTGACGTGTCAGAGCATGTGTTTCTAAGTTAGCCTGTATTCGGAGAGGCAAGAGCAGTCTCCGTTACAATCAACTCTCACAGCATGTAACGGCGTCTCCTAATTTGTAATTCGGTCACTTCTCCTTGCATATGCGCTTGCAACGAGAGTGTATTTACATGATAGATATCTGCTCTCATTTTGTGCAGATCGTCATTGTTCGCAAGAGACGTTCTGTCAATCACACGTTAGTTCTCTTCAATATCCAAGATTGCGCTCGCTTGTGAGATCCGCCTTATTGGCCCCTTTGTATATACAATGTTATTCTGGGTTCTGGTGACTGCGTGACGGTTTATGATCTACTCGAGGGCGATATTGCAGAACACAACACATCTGCTATAGTCTGTGTGATGACTGCATGAGCACAACACATAGGTGAGCATGTGATGATTATCGTCGTTGTCTGGGTCTAATCGGTCAGTCTCCGTAGTTGATTACCCGAGGTTAACATGGCTCAATATTTGGATAAGCGTCCACTCACATACACTTCTAATATGTTCTACTATCGCGCGGATATTCTGCTATGATAAACTAGTCTAGGCTATGCTGACAGGAGCAGTGTTAGGCCGAGGGAGCCGATTGTCAGTCAACCGGTACCTGGCTTGAACTAGCAGACTAAGGTGTGGTTTACAGTCGGTCGCAATTAGCATGTCGTAATAACCAATGTTATTTCGTTACTTTGGCGATTATTTATCATCCTACATCTGGCACCCCCTCTAAGTGATTGTAGCCTAGCACTTGGACTTGTTCCCGCCCAACGGTGAGGTATTCTTCGTCAAGAGCTCGTACCTCACCGTTGATAGCCCGGTGAATCATTGCTCTTGATGTATTGATAGCCCCACTCAAATGTACGGAAGTGTTATTCACAGCCCCTCGTTGGTCTAATACATTTCTGGAGAGGATCCGCTGCGTTAACTTACTTTATACAAAGCCCCTATCCGCGTCGAAGGTGTCCATAACTAACACTTCTGTAACGATGAGGTTCGGTGGGTCGGTGACGTTCTTAGAGTACATCATCCAAGAGAGTTCTTGCCTGTTGTGCGGATTGTCGTGATCAATGTACGCCATGGCTGGTTCCCATAGTTCCTTATTGGCAGGATCGTCGATTCCGCTGCCGTCTAAGTGGTGCGTGTAGACACGTTAGTTCGCTTGCAGGTATGCTGGTATGTCGTTTTCAGGAACGTTAAGCATGTCTGCATGGTACTTTTTGGCAGTGACTAGTACCTCACATAACCGTTTGCAATTCTAGATATAAATTCCCATTGACCGTTGGGTCGCTTGTGAATGTTCGGACTTTACCTGATAATTAACGCTACGATAGTATGAGTCCGTGTGCGTGACAGGAACGAGACTCACTTCTCTTAGAGTAACGAATAACACGGCACCGGTGAGACTGCCCATATTGTCCTGACGGGACTTGAGCCTAGTTTTCTAAACCATCCACTAGATATGTTCTCTTGACAAAATGAAAGCAAACTCTGGGATCATTCGAAATAACTAGAATAACTTGCGGTAAGTGGCCTTCGTAGTACCCTCAAGCCACCAGCTTCGCTCTCTCGGCGATTAGGACAACAAAATCATTACAGCGGACTTGCTAGTCTCAAGCGTCCATCAAGCGTCATTTCGGATCTGATTGGTCCGCGCGTGCGGATCATTCGGACTGATGACACTGACATTATGAAGTCCCAAGTTTACGGCGTTGGGGAGCGGACAGAATAACATGCGGGTGCGAACGCGGCTCTGGACACTGTGTTGTGCGATCCGTAACGTTAAGCTCGCAAACCGAGTAACCAGACCCCCTCGAAGGACTAGAGGAGGCTATACATCCTACATCTCCGTTTGCTTGCCTTTGTGTCGTTCAGGAGCGTCGTTTGCACTTCGCCATGCTGGCACAGACCGATTCGAAGGTAGCAATTAGTGTATTTCTGTTGTCCATCGACAGCCTTCGTTGGGTTCTGGTGCCGTATTGTGTATCCTTCCTAATAACGCGGCAGTCTTTTCATGCGGTAGTCCAAACCTCCTGGTAGCGAACAGCACCACGCAATGTATTGGACAAGTGCTTACGCTCAACTGGTGTGCTATTCTAGACACAAATTCTACATTCTCTTCTGGCAGATTGGGATATACATCAGCTCACAGACTCAACACTATTGTCCGGATCTTTAATCCCAGCGCCATTCTGAATATCTTCAATCGTCCAGAACACATCGTGTGCTGTGTCGCCGTGATTGCGCTGTCCTAGGAAATGCAGGATGGTCTCAAACACATACTTCTCTATGTTACGCCACTTCTTCTCATCATCAAACCGCCACTTTCTACATGTGCGGCAGTCCCTCTCCAATAAGTGCAATTGCCTTCCATTGGGGGCGAGATCATTAGTGTAGACTTTTGGTCGCCATTTGAACTAATTGTAGAGTTCTCTCCCCATCCACTTCAGCGTGCTTTTTATACAACGAATCACCTGGTGGTGAGCAAGTGGAAGGATTATCGCCTCTGAAAAAGCAAACATACATCAGTTGGACTCCATATGAAATGCGTGGCTGGGGTATGCTGGTTCGATTGCGTCGCCGCTCAAGATATCATACATCCAACCCATTTGCCACTTTTTATCTACTTCTAGCATTGCACTGGCACCGGGTTCTGTAATATTTCTGCCATTTGCGCTTACTTCCGCCATCAAGATTAGGCCGTATTGATTCGCTTGAGTGACTCGATTGCGCTTTTACTATTACCCATCAACCTCGTTGACGACATGGCCCCCATGGTATTCTGGCGTCCAAGGACCTTGTTTCTAAACACGTTCATTGCTATAGCTAACCGGATCAACTCGACGGCCGTCAAAATGTGATTAATCCAACCAGGAATTAGGACTGGAAAGGAGCTAAGTCTGGACTGGGTTCTGGCCTAGGTCTTTTTAACCGCCTCTCCCAACCCGATTCTGCGCTGTTCTGAGGTTCTGATTCGGAGAGGTTTCTGCGCCATTCTAAAAGGAGCAGTCAGCGTTCGCGATCGTTACTTGGCCTGGCACCCACTCTACAATGACACTGATGTTATAGGGATGACTAGTCTCTACAAAATGCCTTTACTTCTCTGATTTGCCCTAGTTATGCTCAATGGCATTAACACCCATCTTCTCATTAGTCCATCACATGCCTTTAATATGCGCCATACAAGGAATTATCGGAGCATGCGTGTAGTTCATCCACTCCATTTAAGTTTTAAGTGCTGTGATCTACTTCTTGACTTTTTAAGTTGACCCGACTTCATGTCGTTTGCATAATTCTGGATGGACTTGATTTATTTGCATAGTTCGGTCTTTGAAACCAGGAAGCCTCCTTCGTCGATACATGAGCCCATGCTACCATTACTTTTTAAGCAAATTTCATAAAACATGATCGGAACTAGTTCGTTTTTCAATATCCACCGGAATTGCTTCGCTTTCTTCATCCTCTCGCCATTTCGAAGGGTTCGAGAGTTACCTGAGGAGCTAATTGATTTCTTCTTCGACTTGATTAATCTCCCTAATAACCGTTGCATTACGCTCCATAACAATTGATAGTACTTTTCAATCCTGATTATGATCAATAACATGACCCGCTGTTGCATGGACTGACCAAACTTTCTAGACATGGAGCACTTTACCATACAACGCCTCCTAGTGACTTCTTTAATATTTTTCTTCTTGATGGTCGTGATCAATGCCAAAAATCCAGACCACTTCTTTGATAACCCTAAGCGCACACATACATCTATCGTTAAATTCTTGGAAGAGTTTGAATAAGCAAACAATGTCTGAAATTTGTGCTATACAATTGAGTTTGTGCAGTATCGAGGCTATGTACGGGTTGTGTTGATTAACATTAACATGAAATAGGAGCGCATACATCTTTGAGTTTTACTATCGCGCCATTTAGGCCGCTTTTTCGCTAGAGCACCAAAGGGAACGAAGTGACTAGGCCGCTTTCTTTGATTCTTTTCGGGTCGCGGATCGCGCAAGTAGGACTTGAGGATTTCTGGGAAAGGGCTTGGTGTGTTGAACTTTTGTTTCTTAATCGGAAGCGTCGGTCAGTCTATTTTCTACAATTGCCTCTGAAATGTTAATTAACATGCGATCCGCCTGTACCAAAACGATTTCATAAGCGACTAAGGTTTAGCTTCGTTACGACATTCAAACATAAGCAAGTTACAAAATTTTATGGTTGGCCTGGACTGTACAGGCCCAATGACGGCATTTGCGCTGAATGAGTGTTCGTACCCGATCTAGTTTTGAGTGGGTATGCGTTAACCACTTTCAATCCGCCTGATGTGCGTTGTCTGGTAGATAGAACATTTTCAGGACATACTTTTTAGCCTCCTAATTCGGTGCGCTATGACCGCCTGTCGGATCCGCCTTGATTCTTGAGAACTCCACTCCCCCGTACTTAGCAAGCATCTCTTGAATTAGCTTGGCCATTTCATACGCTAGCTCCAGAGACTGCGTATGAGTCCCAGGCCGCTTGCCGGACTGAAACTTTCATAGTACATCGAACACATTGGTGTGGTCAGTGGTTGCAATCTAAATTAGGACTGGGTTTCGTCTGAGATAGTGAGTCATCACATCCCGCCCGAGGATCCCTTGAGTTACGCTACGCTCTCTCAACGCTCCAGAATGTACGCCATGTTTTACTTGGCCATTTACCACAGCCCCTTGAGTGAGGTCTTTAAGAGGGTCATCGATTTTTCCGATTTCTGGCAGATCATTCAGATAGCCTATTGTCGTTTTAGCCTCTGCAAATCAGCCACTACCCCTAGTCCCAACCTCACCATTTAGGAACATGCTGGGTTCCATCCCGACCCCCTATGTACGGGTTTCTTGCACCGTCCCAGCAAGATTAATGCCGATCAACAGAGCACGTCAACCGGCGATATTGTAGACCCTCACCCACTTTAGGGGGAAGGCGATCATTTACCTGGGGTACTGTACCAAATCACGGGGCGTTGCGCTCCCTATGCGAGCGTCATTCTGAACAGAACGGCCGTATTGCACCCGGTAGTAGTCATCGGACATAAGGAGCTCTAAGTCGGACTTTCGTGATGTCTAGTTGTAATATTATACATGATGCATAATAACCGTACTGCATTTGTCATAATAAGCCTGTATCAACCTCCTTAAGACTAGAATTCCCTGTCGTTGTTTGTCTGGCAAACTCTTAAAAGACGTCTCTGGCACCTTGGCAGTCCCGGACTCCTAGCGTCAAGGGAAAGGGTACGTTTCCTGGTCATCTTTTCTCAAAAGGCGGGCATTACTTGCCTGTACTTACAGCTCGGAGGCGCCCAAGCATTTCCTAGAGTCTAAGCCTGTCTTTTCTTCATTAACATGTGCGGATTCCGCGTGATCGGCACCCACAACCTTACGAGACTGCTCCTTGCTCTCACCATGTGTGTCTGGCAGGAAAAATTATGATATGCGCAAGTGTATAACTAACACTGGGTTTCGTTTATCATGATACGCAGGGTCAGCACCGCCTGCCTGTGCATACAAAGCTCGTTGTGGTTTAAGAGACTCACTGTGGACACCACCGGACTGCCCAGAACATTTCCCTGTACATCGGAACGAGTACAAAATTTGCGTAGCCGTCGGATTTTACAAGTCCCGCCTTTAAGCATGGCGTATGTGGTTACAACCACACCCGATATTTACTACCCAGACACTGGTTTGGATTACTTCATTCTGATGTTTGTCAACAGATTTAAGTCATTGCGCGGAAAAGTTGATTGTGTCAGGTGAGGCGTGCGGTGCTTCGTGATTTAATCGAAACTTTACATTCTTAGAGTTCTGTGCCCACAGGATAGAGACCCTCACTAGTTCAGCACCCCTGGCACCTAACCTGCCGTCTAAGACCCCTAGCTTAAGAGCACGTTCATAATTGATAGCCCTATCATAGGGATGACCGTTAAGTGAACGTTCATAGTGATTCGACACATCAGGATGTAGTTCATAGTAGCAAGTTTCGACCGTCTCTACATTCGAGATTGCGGTGATTGCTTACCCAGAGGAGCGATTAATCATTTACTTCCTGGTCTTTGGCAGCCACTTTCCTTTCTGTGCAAACACATATACATGCTCCACAGAGCAGGAATGTTTCTAAACGAAGCGTCGAGCCAAACCAGGAATATCTTTTTAACAAAACGAGCAATGCACACCCTCGCGATTGTCATTCGATTACCAAGGACAATAATCTTTTTGGCAGCCGTTTGGGTTATGATATTGCACAATTATTTTATTTTTCGGAACTTACGCTCTTTTGCCTGTCACATTGACCGCACTATCTTATTTGACTAATGTACGCCATCGTTTACAGCCATGTTTAGCACCACTTTACCTTTTGCCTCATTCGACAGCCTCAATATAAGCCTATTGTTATCAACGATTTTTGTCTGATTTACTTGCAAAAAGCCGTCGATAGACGTTCTCAAAAGGCGCTGACTTTTTCGAGTCACAGAGAAACTGCTGCGCTTGCCACGTTACGGACATAACAATCGTTCCCATATTTACTTCTCTGTGCAACCGTATCAACTCAAGCCCTCACTGGATACTTGTCCATCCAAGCTGCTCCACGGAGGCTTGAACTATCGTCATTTAAGTTTGCACCATCGAACAAAAAGTAGAATTGTAAAAGTTATTGAGCGCGAGCGTCCCGGACTTATTGACCTCCCGCAGTGATAGATCTTTTTGAACCTGTGCGGACTGACGCTTACTTAATGATGTGACAGGCGTCACGTGCTATAGCCATGTGACTACGGTGACTTTTTCGACAGAACCTTCGAATTATTTACTCATCAAAGCAAGATCAACCTAGGTAAGTCCCAACCGGTTCAGGACATACATCTTACCAATCTTACTTCGTGGTGAGCATGATTGCTACTTAAGATCAGTGCCAAAAGGCGTATTATGATGCTCATACTCGAGGAGATTCGGAGCTCGACGCCTGCCCATCTTCACATTGTGATTGTCAAAATGGGTAAACACATTTTTAACGACATTTAGTGCTTCAATTAGATGTACAGGCCCGTATGTGTGAAATAGATATTGTGCGGTAGGATAGTACTTTTTACAAAAAGGCGAGATTTACCCATGGTATCTATGTAACTACTGAATTAGGTTTTCCAGAACCTCAGGCGCTTGCGCGGGCATCTCTGGTGCGATCCGCACTGTCAAGTCAAACTCTGTGGTTGCATGGGTATGGTCCGATGTGACGGTCGCGATTTTTCAATCGCTCATACGCTTTGAGGTCCCTAGTTGGAGCAACAGAACACTGATCACTGGATTTGACCTGCTAGGAGGCTTGTGCGCACCCTATTCTGGCACCTAGCGTAATTCGACCCTAGCTTTTTACTCTGTTTCTTTGGTCTTTGGAGAATAGGAGCGATTGTTGCTTAGGATCCCGGAGGCGTTTCGAGTGTTGACGGATGTAATTCGGGGATGTTCCATATTGCTTAACATGAATTAGCTCTACCAAATCGTGAGGTACATTACAGGATATTAACATTATTATCAGCATTTGAGAACAATGCTAGGGCTTTTTTTTACAAGATCCAATTATGATGATATTGTTACTTTTCTTCTGGCACCACAACCCAAGCTGTCACGACGGGCTACTGCTTGAGTAAACCTAGTTTTAGCGTATTATACCTTTTTCAATACACTGGCTACCATCGAAATAATTTAAATAATTTTACCAAGGCTGTCCACTCTGTTATAGCAACCAGCTGGATTATCGCCGGGTTTTAACGAAATAATTCCTAAAAGTAGTTCATGTACGGACCTTTAAATGCCTTCAAAGGGCACAAGCCCGTGCTGGTTTCGTGATATTGGCCCGTACTTTTGACGACATAATGACAATGTCGCATTTGTATGCCCGTGCTTAAACTAACCACTACGTGAGTTTGCCGACGTACTCAATGGACGCTTAATAAGTCGTTGTCACGACTTCCTCGCCGCAAACCCAAGCCGATACGAGTTACGTAATGAAGGCGGTAGATGCTTACGCTCCAGAGCACGTCAAAAAGCATCCGAGTAGCAACGCATGTGTTTCGTGATATCCACGGCACTCTCTAATTCGGTGTTTTGACTTTGATAATATCCTTTAAGTAACGAGCACAATTTCAAAAGTCATCAAAGGCACCGACACAGAACAATCGGTTCTTGATTCACAGTAAAAAGTTATAACGAACGCTTTTTCATGTGATAATGAGGCTCGAGTTCTTTTCTATCTCGGTGATACTCATACAGCATGTGACGGCGGTACCTCCTTACCCATGACTACAATCGAAACTTTCTGTGCTTACGTCAAACAATTATACACTGATGCACCACTCCCGTGCTTCCCCTCATGTGTATATGTGCTGCCTGGACTGACTGGTTAAAATGTCCAAGACCCACTCATTTGCACGGAAGCGGGTGTTTCTGCTCTTTATTGGATCCCAGACCAAAAAGGCACCCAAGACTTTGTCACCGTGAGTGGCGATAACCCGCGGTAAGTGAACGAGGGCTGCAATTTCCCGATTGGCAAGCCGTATCTTTTGAATTACACAGCCGCTCCAAGCAACCTCTGTGCTCTCAACCTCTGCGACGACCTTTATCCTACAATCAAGATTGGGATGTACGCCGTGCACCCAAGCAACCGCCTGGGGGTGATAATTAACGCAGGCTTGCCAGCGCCTCTGTGTTGCGGTAGAGCACGTATCCCAGCAAGTTACAACCTCTCATGTTACCTTCCAAGTTTAGATTCGCTTAAACTACAATTTGATACTCGTAATATCGTTTCTGGAAAAAAAGTCATCCTTTAATCAAACACTGTGAAGTCAACCGAATGAACCCAAGCTGCTAGCACATTGCTTAGCTCATTTACTTGTAGTAATGTACGGCCTAGGCTTAGCGCCATGTTTACATTCGGAATGTAAAGTGGTTTTTGCTTGAGCTTTACTTCCAACGGACTGAGCATTGCCAGCGATTTCCTCAAGCGTCCCACTCGGGATCATTAGTACTTAGCGCCAGCATTAACATATGCTCGAATAGGCAGATCGCGTGCGACTCAGTTTGCGCTGTTAGAGTTGTTGCATTGTTAATAACCACACTGGTTCGCGATCAGGTCATGTGTTAACTGCTAAAATCGCGCATACTTAAGATGTGCTCTAAGTCAGCACCACTGTTACATCATTGTACAGCGAACCGTTACGCCGCATATGCCCGAGCCAAGCTTGCTTAATATATCAAGCGGGGTTTCAATTTCTAGAATATACAATTATGATTTTCAATGTAATTCTTTGAAAGTGAGCTTTAATATATCAACACATTGATAAGCCGTATCATACTTTCTATCTTTTCAATCATTGCTGCCTTTTCTCCGATCTAAGGAATTACACCTTACTCATTGGTGGACTTTTACTTGGCAGGGTCCACTGTGGATGACTAATTACGGCTGCGGCTGCGCTGTGGCCCTGGGGTTATGATTTTTTCTTTGAGGTTTGTTTAGCGCGACTGGTGCAGTATCTTTAGTTTAGCCCAACTAAAGGCGCTCCGATCGGTGGACCTCAAGATTTAGACATTGGGGTAAAATGTCAACAGATCGGCAGTTGATAGTATCCACGGCACTAAAAACTTTTTCGTTGTGTTTTCGTTTTTGCGCTTTATCATTCTGCTATTGATTTATATGAGTAACTACAGATATAGCATCCAACTCCGCAATCACCTGTCTCCACAGCTCCATTGTGTTTTCGGTGACTTTGTGACTTCCTTCAAGATCCTTAGAGTGCGTGGCACAATTACTTGCCTCCGATGTGTTTCA
Organism: Streptococcus hyointestinalis; assembly: GCF_011039275.1. GTDB lineage: Bacteria > Bacillota > Bacilli > Lactobacillales > Streptococcaceae > Streptococcus > Streptococcus hyointestinalis_A. The sequence continues at coordinate 612,883 of NZ_JAAKGB010000001.1, read as the reverse complement.
GGAATATTGATTTGGGAGTGCGTAACGAAGTGAACTTGCGATTGCTGTGATAATGCTCAGGCGCTTAAGATCAACTCATTTTCAATCGAGTTTTTTAAGGGCTTCGATACATATTTTGTGCGCACAACGGCATTTCCGCGGTTTTTCTTGCTTCTTGGCGCGCTGGTAGAACATATTGACGGATTACCAAGCGGGCCACTTCTTGTGAAGATTGACTGGGGGTGATCCCCAGATCCGCATCCATTGCCCTCATACGATGTCTGGTATAGCTGCCCTCTGCGCTGTGATAACTGGTTCGGTGATAACTAGTGAACAACGCAAGCTGGGACTGGTAGCCTCGCGATCCTCTCATAACAGCAACGGGTCGCCGCTCTCATGGTGGAGGGACATAAATTCCGGTACCTTCCCGCCATGATTTGCCCGCGGTACCTACTGGTTCGGACACGAACGCTCATCTTGCAATATATCTTCAATATCAACTACGTCAACGTGCGCGACCTTGAGGCGTAAGAGGAATCCATTAACTGCATCCATTAACGAGCAAGCCTCACAGACTTTTTGACCACGGCACATTCCACTCATGCTGTACCCGCCGCTGACTACAACATAGTTTCTGCTAGCGGTAGCATGATATTTATTTTCTCAACGATCCTTAAGATACTCACTGATCCATGGCCACTCACTTCCAAGGTAGGGGGTTTTTAATATGGATAGGAAGAGCACGTCTCTTCTTGACGTTTGTTTATATTTTACACATTGTGCGATCAGTGCGCGCACATTTTGCGATCACTGGGTTTGTCCACTCCGGTTCTCGTGGGTAAGACACTGGCGTCGTGAGCTACGTCATACCAAGGCCAGGAATATGTGTCAATGTCGCTAGGCGCTTTATCCTAAGAGCTTTTTCTCTGTTGCACGGTTTTTTTAATAACCACATTGGTGCGACATTTTCATGTCTGCGCAAAACTTTCATTGCTCTGATTGGCACAAACTGATTTGGAGCTATCGAGTTCATACCCGGTACGGTTTTTTTAAAAGAACCACTTTTTCGCTTTGTGTATCCTGGCTTGGTGAGCATAATGACAGTATACAAGATCCTGAGCAACCGTTAACCACTCCGAGCTCCGTTCGGACTGCTCCTTGTTTACACAGCACGGGGTTTTCTAATATTTTACCTCGCGCCATCAGATTGTGTCACCCTGCTTGACGCTTTTAGTGCGCGAGCCATAATGAATGATCCCTATCTTTAAAGCGTCCTCTTCAATATGACGCTGTCTCTCTCAACAGATGTCCTCGTTTAGACCGCTAAAAACAGATATATCCCAACCACAGTGGACTTGATATTTACAAATGTTAACTTCGGATATGCACCCAGCAAATCCAATTTCCCGCTTGAACTCTTTTCAACGCGTCAACTAGATACAAGCGGGCATGGGTGCGCGCCAGTGGGTGTTGTGACTTTTCGCCGTGTACTTTCTGTTACATTACGCTTGGTGTGCGCGCTAATATACAATGTGGTTGGTAGCACAGGAGTGACTGTCAATAGGACTGTGCTTCGTGATCCATAGGAATTTTAATCTTCAAATACATTATGACTAATTAACTATGAGATCATTTCTACAATCATTACACACTTGGCAGGTAGTAATCTCGATAGAATGTCAATCGGAATATCTAAGTCGGTGAATATATCCTTTCCTTTGAAGAATCTGCGTGAGTTCAATCAACTACACTGCGCATAATGACAGGATTGGTGATTAGCACAAGGTGAGAGCTCAACATGCCGTGGGCTCTGATCAAACACCGCTCACCAAAAAGCCGTTACATCCCGCGGTTTTACCAGGAATACGGTCTCTAACTTCATATGACCGTTTACGCCTGCAACAACCGTAGCTATAGAGAATCTCAAAATGCTTAAAGCGACATTGCCCATTTGGATCTGGTAGTTGGCGATATCTTTAGTCAAACAGATTTACTCTAAAGTCATCCTCTGTGCCTGTCTGGTCAGAAATGCCGACGTTTCCCGCGGTGCCGTGCTATGACTCGTGATGCCGAGGTCTTTTTAGTGGACGAACTTTCATTTCTCTAATATGCCGAGTTTCGTTTCTCTATGCGTGCTCTCATGGCCTTTAGACATTAACGTCTGAGCTCAATCACGATCTATGTGACTCATGTCCTCCGGGTCGCCATCTCACGGGGCGGTCGTCTGATTGGGGCGGCAGCGACTATCATCCCTCGAGTGACTGAAACGCTTGAACGTTTCCAGCAACGCGGTAAGTCTCTTTAGCTCTACAACGAGCCAGATCATAAATTTGTCGCGGACTTATACATAATGCCCGCCATCTGCGATTGTGTCGTGTGGACTGTCATGAACAAACAAACAAACGACGATGAGCTATAGTGGGGATATTCCGCCGCACAAGTTACAGAACCACCATCAGTTGGGTATGCCTTTTCAACCGGTATGTGTGATAACTGCCGAGCGGACATTGCCAGCGACACTATCCTACACGAGACTTACCGTGCTGCCTCTGTCGCCGCTGACGTGCTCGCCTCATAACTTCTTGATGGATCCACAACGCGCTTCCTCAACCTCTGTCATGATATATGTGCAACACGTTTCCGAGTTCGTGATATTCATAATCTGGGTGAGTGGACCACACCTCCCTTGTGGACCTCAGTTGGCCATTTCTTTAGCCCATCCACAAGCAACCGATTGGGTTTAGAATATAGCACCAGCACTTACGGTTCATTGTTATATTCCGAGTTGTGCTAACAAAATCAACGTTCTAGGGCTGATTTTAACATTTCTCTTCCGAGTCTACCTTCGCCCTATTACGCATCTCATGAAGCAACGCGTAGTCATGCTCAGGATCATAAAGCTTTAATTCTTCTACCCATCTTGCGTGATCCACATCAGTCGAAGGGAGCTCGTTCGTGACATTTCCTAGCTGATACAAAAGCATAACATCCGAATCGCTTTCTTACGTGTTTTAAAGCGTGTCACCCACGGAGAATCAAAGTTTATTGGACTGAGGCGTCTCTACATACACTTACAAATATATGACTGGGGGGAGGCGCTCACTTTTTACGGTGTGTCGATGTGACGTCTTTAGGGGCACATTAATTTGATCAGCAGGCCATTTCTATCGACACGTGTGCTCTTTCGTAGGCGGGCATGAATTATGCTATTGCCTCATAGATATCAACACCCTATACCAGGGATCAAGCATCTCTACCAGAACCCAGCTCATCTTATATTCGTAGTTCTGAGGTACATTAACGTGCTAGGAATTTGCATTAACCCAGTGTACTTTTCTAGAAGAAACAAAAAGACATTGGGAGGCGATTTTTGCCTCCATTATTCGCGATACGAGGGCTTGGACTCGGTCTTTTCGAATAGGATCATTTAAGTGGAAGCCGGTTTGTCTGCGCAATTTAAAAGGTGCTAGCACCCGCAGTTTATCTAGATCAAAGGGCATGACGCTACCTCGTTTGTTTTTGTGTTATATATTAATAAGATATTTTCCACACACTCGGGCTACCATCAATTTGCGTATCTAGTTTTCTATCATTTCTTGTGATAAATTTAGGCCTGGAAAAACGATGTGTTAGGATAGATGACGTGCTCCTTGAGGTACGCCTCTGCGCTGATATCAACGTAACTTCTTGTCAAACTTATCTTCAGTAATCATACTGTGCTCTTCATTATCCTGAGCACAAGTTAATTTGTGTTCATTGATATTTTTATTATGACTAGTATTTAATTTGTTAGAACTTTTCATACGAGGATTGCATGGATGATTTGTTACCGGTGTTAAGGGCACAAGTTTATTCTTAACTGCTCAACAAGCCATGTCGCTAGCACGATGATTGTTACCATCCGCATAATAGAACTATCCTGTGCCATTATGATTTGTGCACAGTGGAAACCGGTTGGTGTACATCGCACAATCATCCGAGCTTTTTTAGACAGTAGGTGAAGATTATTTAATGTTCTGTGCAGTTTTGCCCATCATCGAACACGTCGAACCATGCAGAACAAGTTTATTCTTTTGCGAGGTCCCATGAGCTTCATAATGACGCGCTATATTTTTCTGTTTTATTTCTGCGTGATTTATGAACTTACGATTAATAGTGGCTCCATTATTAGAAACATCAGTAACCGTTAGGACTTATAAAACAAGAATTTGTCGCCCTGCCCTTCGGGACCAGGGCGTAAAACCGGGATCTGTGATTAGAATTATCGCCTTCTGCTACGAACCTGTGCTAGCATTTGTTTTATTTTGCGCTGGTGCAGAAGCGGGATCTTTCGCCTATAGTGCAACAAATTTTTGATCTCCCCTGCCCGCTTTGTTTTAATAGGTAGTTCTTTTCGAGATTCGCCGAGCCACATCGTGAGTAATTTTCATACCAGGAACATTTGGTACCTATATCTATCCGAGCTCTGATCTTCTAATCATATTCTTGCATGAGCACTGCGCGGGATAGATCAGGTTTGCCTATTCTTCTGCAAGTACCTATACTAGGTAGTTCGCCTAAGTGAACCAAAATGGACCGTGAGTCCGTATTGATAAAATTTGCGGTGGATTGCTGTCATACTGGTTCGCCTAAACAATATAGGGCACACGAACACCAGTTCAAATATTTACCAGGGCATACCTCTAATTAAATTTGTACAACTAGGTACGCGTAGGTACCTATGCTTTAATCCAATTATGCAGGCCTGTTGTGTCATTAGTTATGACTTTCCTTCATACATTGTGTGCTACTCTAATTCCTACAATACCAAGATCAACTAATTCCTATCGCTGAGCACGTCTGATTACAGCTGTATTATCTTTAAGGGCATGAAGCAACGATGACACCATGGGCATAGAAGAACTTACATCCTTACCGGATAGATCAACTGCTATGGTAAAATGATAAGTTAAGATAGACCTCGTTTACACTTGCGATCAAACAGCGAACTATTAATTTGTATCTATCGTGAGCGTCATCCTCAATCCGCGCTTTCATTGCATCTAGTATTACAGCATTCATACGATCTTTGGAGTATATATCTTTAGAAAATCGCCGCCACTCTAATTTGCGGTAGTTTTCTGGAATTTGTCGACCCGCATGCTCCCATGTAGTAATTTGCTATGTAATGGACTCATCCTCAACAAGATATGATTGCTTAAAACCGAGGAAATTTACGCGATCGATTTTACATCAGCAATAATAATTATGTAAGAATTTAATTCCTTGCTGCAACCGAGAAAAGCCCAGTTTATACAGTTTCATTTGACGCGGAAGACCGATCATGTGTTTTACTTCTATAGTTTCGAGTTCCGCCCATTAATATGGAATGGACCGTGCACGCACCAAGTGTACTTTTTGGAATTTCGATATGACGCTATTAAATTTACTTCCCATCATGTGCACTGTCTGGCGATCCGATTCATCTATCGCCTGTATCTATGCAGGACAGTAGTAATAGTGCGATTTAACCTTCGGGATCTCAAAGGAGACACCGCATGGTTTCATTGGAGTAGTTTTGCACCTCGGGTTTATTTATCTGCAGGATCGATGAGGTGCTCCATTTCGTTTCTTCTTACTTCCAATTCTTGGAATACGGGTTTATGAATTATTTACCTCGTAGGCTACGTCATCGCTTAGGACTGCGCGCTCACAGTCTAAGAGGACATTAGGTTGCACTACAAGATGCTGCGTGATTCTCGATGTTCCGAGTTCTCGATGTAGGTTTGATTGTTGAGTCTAGGGCAGCAGTTTTGACTAACACCCTGCTAATTTTGGTCCGGATTCTTTAATTGGGTTTTTTCTTGTGCTTTAAAGGGAACGAATAACAATGTGCGTGTTCGCCTATTAGCGTGAGATTGTTACCATCCGCTTCCCCTATCGCCTATTCTGCAAAATGTCAGTTAGACTAGTTTTGTCTGGTGCATCATCTATACCGGTGTGTCCTTGTCGGATTTGATATCAATCATTAGTATGGTGAGCTAAGTTAACGCTGAACTATCCTTTTCGAAGCACTTCCAGATGAAACTTCGTCACTTTGTTAGAACTATCCTTTGACTATGAGTCTTATGCTAGCTTTATAAATTTAATGTCAAAAAGCTTTATTCGTTCCTAATAAGAATGCGTATTAAATATATCATCGCTAGCGTAGGTAGAAACTGCTGCACCAGTTCAAATTTCGTGAGTCAACCGTCCCCTTACGGTGCAGAATTTACGAACACGTTACAATTATGATCGCCTATTACATTTAATAGTGCCGATTGTTACCTCCTCGATCTTCTTGTGAAATGCTGGTATATTAGAGTTTTTGCATGAGTCTTTCTAAACGGTGCACCCTGTGCGCAGGTTTTAATAATTTGCTACAACAAATGCTCTGATTAGAGTTTTTTCTTCAGCTAGGGACTCTTGCTTAATTCTGCATCCCTCATGCATTACTTCAGATCGTGCGAATTGGAAACGATTTCCATCCGGTGTGCTAACCTTATCACATATTGTGTACACTCGGGTGCGATTGTTAGTACGAAGCTTATGAAATTCCCGCTAGGCTACGATAGAACGTGCGTCAATTATGTTAATGTCCTTGTAGCGATGAAAAGCTTGTGTATGCTCTGGTCGGACATTAACTCGTATTGGATCATATGATGTGAGTGGAGGCCAGCGATTCAGTGGTTGCACACCCTGTGCCGTGCTCTAATTTGCTTAGTATTGCAACAAGTTTAGACATTATCATAAAATGCAGGATTTTCATTGTGATGTGCTCGGATTTCCCTTCGGGAAACACCGCCTCTACAATCTTATTATCTGGCAATAGGACTGGGTTGAGTCTTAGAGGTTCGTCTTGATCGAAGCAACTAATGGACAACAATGTCTAATATACAGGTTTGCACGGTGTTCTCTGGAGATTCTTGAGCACTAACGAATTCTTTTGACAATAACCACATCGGTCGTGGCGATTCATTGTTAACTTTGAGGTAGTTTTTGTGTTGTGAGTTTCCTGTCTTTACTCGATGAGATACCACATGATTAGTTATTAGCGCATGACGCTTAATCGGATATTCATGTAAGCATCGAAGATGTGCTTTATGAACTTACTTCTTGGGAACAGATCTCTGGACGCCCCTTCGCGCCTATGGAACAACAATGACCTTCGCTGACTATCCTTGCCACTTCTTTTTGTATCTTTTTTCAATATTGTTCCGTGGTGCTTCATCATATGGTAGGGCATGATTGTGTTATTGATATTTGCGAATATCTATGGCAGCAACCGTGACGCTGCACTCACTTTTAGGTCACATAGTTTTTGGAGTAATACGAACTTAGATCGAAATGAATTTACATTAGCTCTGATTAGTTATTCTTATCACAAGCTGGATAAATATAGTGGCCTTCTGAGATGCAGGCTAGCTCTGCGATTGATATAAAACAGCGTAGGTTCGTGCTCGCGCTCGTTGTAACTATCGGATTATATACTTGCCCGCCTCAAACTTATCTCAACGAGCACGTTACAATAACCACATAATAACATTATAGTATCTTTTTTCATCTATCATTTCCCTCGCGGGAACAAAGCCGTATCGATTAGGAGTCTAATAAGATATGCCAAGATCAACTAATGGTTGTGCACTATCCATGTGACGGTTTGCAGCATATTCTATTCATAGTGGTCGTGGATTCATTATCGCGATAATTAATAATAAAACACCAAGATCAGGTCATCAGCTTAAATTTAACCCAGCATTCGTGTACCTATGCTCCATATTGGAACATTCGTAGCATATCAATCTAAGAGATAGCTTTTACACTTTTATTATGACCGCATATATCTAATTCTGTGCCCTACAATTAGCGATTTTTGCTAGCTGTTCTCGAACCCACTTATTGAAAATGAAAGTTTGCGCCTAAGTTTTTGATGTGATTCTTTCTTTTACCTTTGAGCGTTCATCTATAATAGGGATGCTTTCAATAATTACTTCTGTTGTTGTCGTATTGGCGATTTTTGTGGGACTATATGAGATCCATATTGCTTGCGCGTGATTAGGGGGCTCTGGAGCTCGTGATCCGCGGTTAACTTTGGTTTCCCGCGTGCACGTCTGGAAGTCTGTTTTTCGTTCGACTATTAATGGTCAGATCGAGGGTCTAGCGATTTGTTAGTGGATAGATATCATGCCTTAGATGGAGTCTGCATTCGTGAACGATACAATAGGAACAGAACGGTCTGGTTTTATTTTATGGTCTAAGGCCACTCGGTGAGATGCTAGGCTTGGTGCAATTTCTTATGGATGAAAGTTTTTTCAATTAAATTTTCATCTCATACCCGGTATCCGCTGTAAAGTATAAATAGAATATATGCCGTCTAATTATTTTTCTTATTTTTTATTTTATCTTAACTTGTATGCGTAGGTGAGAGATCGACGATCTTTCGTCTGTGACTTAACCGATGATCTTCAGGCAATTCTTGTGCACGCTGGTACATGTTACCTGGATCTTAAAGTAAACTATATGACGCTGTGAAGATTTAACTTTAATGATCTTATTGTTCCGATATAAATACAATAGGAGTGATGTCCGATCTACCACTCCCTGCAACAATGATGGGGGCGTTAGCCTATATTTTATTCTTCATATCTTATAGCACCAGCTCGACGCACTATTGTGACTCCTTATAACAGGGAACAACAGGACCTTTGGATTCTTGACTGACGATTTTACGCGGTGCACGCCCGCCATCGCTGTGCGCACCCTAGGTGATTGTTGTTCTAAAAAACAGCATATCCAACATATTCGTAGTCATGCTCGGAATAAAGTACCTTATGTTCTGACCACATCCGATAACAGCTACATTTTCGCCCATTGCATCGCTGAGCAAGGCTAGTATTGCTGAATTATGCACTTCTAGCTGAAGTAGTGGTGCTCTATGGTCCACCGTCTAAGACGCATTGTGGTAATTCGCTCTTACGAAATGAAGAGGCGATTGTGGGTACTTCTCGAGTATCCGATATGCGTCTAGCCTCGGACATGTAACCTGTACAAATTATTTTTCTGGGTTGGATCGTGATCAATCAACCGGATTCGTCGACGTGATGGTCGAAGCAAGCTGGCGCGGTCTTAACTTCGAGCAAATTACGAAAATTCTCGGTGCAATATTCAGCAAAAGAGGTTCGGTGCTCGGATTTAGTAATTCGTTTAGAAGAGGGATCAGATGCGACATGGAGCTCTCTGGTGCTCTATGTTAGATCGCGAGTATTATGAGTCTGCGATGTTGTGCACCCGCGGACTGATCAGCACACATTCAGAACCACCATGGGGGCGGCCTTCTGCACGAGTTTCTACTTAGTTTTGACAATCGGGGCTAAAACTGATTGGTAAAGTGGAAGTATTGCTTGATTCGGGATCGCGGTAGTATAGCGATCATACTTGCTTTTATGTGACTTATTAACGTTAATCGCTATACCCTTAATCGGGACCTTATCATGGGAACGTGGATCTGCTGACGTGCGTGAGGTCACAATGTCACTTTTTAACTTACGAACGTCTGTTCCGCAGACCCAGATAGCATTGTAGACATTAAAGTGATTTGTGTCAGAGGTCCGCTTAAGAGACTGCTTGTAAATACGAGCGTTGTGCCTCGTCGGATCATACAAATGTTAGCCTGCTTGACCACTTTAGCTACACGAGCTAGGGATATGAACTGTTGTGTCACTTTTGATCTTAACGGCCTTCTGTGCTACCAAAGCCAAGACCGAAGCTGTACCATTTACCACTTTAGTGTATCCTGTGAGCAGGTTAGTTTTATGAACTGTTGCTTGACTATTCGTAGTATGATTTGCCACTCTGTTGAGGTCCACATAGTTGGACGACCCGCGGGTGCTGCGGTTCGCCAATCATGGGAACACGATGTCGGTGCAGGTTTCATTCTAAAAAACATATTCTGCTTTTGTGCACTCTAATGACCGCGAACGATAGAAGATAGGGGCCTTCTGTATTTTTACAGGATTTGTGACGAGGTAGTGACGATTTAGTGGCAGTCAGGGGTTAGGTTCCTTCGCTGCAGTAGTGGATTCTGCAGGTACTTCTGTTGAAATTTGAGCGGTAGTTGTTGTGACTCTGTTGTTGGGCAGAATTCCGAGTTTCAGCCTCTCTCTGCCGGTTTCGATCTAAGGGAACACATCAGATGTGCAGGTTTCGTGAATGATGACATAGTGCTCTTTCTGTAGCTTTAATGACCGCGAGCTTATGGACCTCGGTCCATTATGGATTTTTACATTATGAGTAACTATGGATTGACGATTTCCTAGGTTTTATATTGTGTAAATTAGCGATGACGATCGATAGATAGCAGGTAATTCGGGATGAGGTGTTGGTGTTTGGTCCATTTGGTGTTTGGGCAGCGATGATGGTTTTCCCATGTCTCTGCCGCACGCCAATCATGGGAACACGACCGCCGTGCTGACATTATATTCAATCACTGGTAAAACATTTGTGCACTTATTCTTTCGCGAGCTTATTAGTCTGGAGGCCTTCTGTAATTCTTCAGTATGCCTTCAAATCTAGTTTCCAGTAGCAAATGACGGTGTGCGATTGCAACAAATTTGAGTAATTTGTACTGATGTGATTCGTTCCCGGGTCTCATATAGTGGATCTTCATTGACATGTCTCGATATACCACGGGTGCTGCCGCAGGCCAATCATTTAGCATTCTCTAGGTTGAAAAGATTGTTCTAAAAAACAATTGTCGCATGGTTATTCTGGAAAAGGCCATGTCTGGTGCTTCAGGGTGTTGGGATGACAGCGGTCTTCTCTGTGACTATGGTGCGACGATGAACTGGTCTGACTGAAGAAGCGATGGCGATTGTGTCGATTGTCTCTTAAGCGGGTGCTACAGCGGGTGTTCTTGGTAATTCTGCAGTTTCTTTTTGGGAACACGTTACATTTGTCGAACCCGGCGCTCGTTGAGTATTACCAATTTGACATAGACTGGGTTGAGTCGTGCGTGATCTTTTCACTCAAATTTGCGTGGGTTGTGCAAGCTCAACAACCGCCTCATGTGTTCTGGGTTGTGTTCTGGTAGTGGAATTCGCACAAATTTGCGTCTGTGACGCTTTTCCTGCTTGGTATCAGTTGGTTTTGCATTTAGGTAGGATCTCTCTGTTGGATTTAAAAGAGTCAGATGTTTCGTATTTCCATTCGAGTTTCGACTATTTAAGGCCAAATTGTTGCTACTTCTGCGCTAGTATATCCATGGGCAGCCTTCATATAGCTTAAAGTCCAAGAGTTATACGAACTGCTTGATGATGATGCACCGTGCTGGTTACCTCGGTACACGAGCGTGCGGAACTTCCATTCTCTGTACCTGCTGATGTGTGCGACAATCGATAGATGGTAATTTGCGTCGTGCCGTGGACGGGTTGGGCAGCGGTACACGGTTGTGTTTATCTTTGCGTGTTAATGTTAGTAGCAAGCTCAGTTGAAACAACCGTGGTCGAAGCTAATGGATTTTGCGCTAGAATCTTTGATCCCCAAATTTGCGTCGACAATCCCTGGGTTTTAGTGTATGTGGTTCGTGGCCTAGCTGTAGTATTGTGAGACTGGTTTCTAGATGCTCTAGCTTTTCCTCTCGTCGTCTAATTATCAATGACGTTAAAGTGGTTCGGTAAAGTGGATTCGTGAGCCACATTTGTCAGCCTCTTTTCACCTTTCGACGTAACGATAACACATAGATGAACTGTTTAGCGTTGAGACCGAACAACGATAGCATTCGTCTAGTAGTCACATCTTTTCATGATAGGTACTCTACCTAAGACGGATTTGCGCATAGAAGAGGGTTTAGCTCGATGATCATCATTCACTTTCCTCCTGAAGTATTACCCTCTTACCTCGTTCCATGTTAGTCTTTTCCTTATAAATAGTATCATCGCAGCACCAGCTCAAATGGTTATCTTTTTTTGGTCTATCAAACACGTGCATGAGTATAACTTTGGATGAATGGAATATATTGATATGATTTTCTGTGGCCACTAGTCTACCACGGCGCCGGGTTCTCGTGCTAGGATTTGTCGAATTCGATCTTCTCGATAGATGGTAAAAAGGGCAGGTCACAATTTTAGCCGTAGGTAATTAGGTTAGTGATCTCTTACCACTATGACGCATTGCATTCAATTATGTCTGGAATATCTATACGTGCTTTCTTAGAAATTATCGTACGTGAGGTAAGCTCTATACGGTGGTTTCCCTTTTTGCAAAGCTGGGTTTCGTAGATAGCTTAAATTTGTCGTGCTTCAGTAGCTAATGGATAGGTAGTTGGACCTACTGAACTATGAACAGCCACCAAATTTCCTACAATTTCTTCATTTCTCGAGGTGTTACTCGGTTTGCCTTCATTTCTCTTCGTGGAATAATTACGGCACGACTAGGACGTGCAACACGTTTGGGATTTAAAGATTTCCGATCTATTTGTGTTCACATTATGTCTGCCACATCCTTATAAATTCTCAATGGACTATTAACGGTTAAATATAGTTACTATCAATCCTTGATGATTTTTAATGGTTAGCTCGATCATAGGGATCTTCGCGACCATCATGTAACGTGCGTGGTCGGTAATCGGAGTATCATTTTTTCATCCAGGGTCTAGAAACCAGCTCACATTATATTCAGATACCCGGTGATTAGCTTCAATATAACTTTTTAATTCTCTTAACCGCTTATGTTCTGCTTTGGTAGAACCCTGTGCTACAAGAGTCTTTGATCCTTAGCCGTATATCGCCGCACGTATCCCTGCTTTACCCATAGTGGTTCTACCACGTACTGCATCCCTTTTTCCCTCGCTGTGGCCGCAGACCCAGTACAATAAAATGGTCCCTTGTGCATTTGTGTTATGAAGTGATTGTGCTCAAACTTTGGTTTTAAAATTCCCGAAGATAGGTGGATGCTACGAAGTATAGCCTGCTTTTGCATTCTCGGATTAACTACGTGGTGTATTTGCGATTGTGCCATTAATCGATCTCGCCCCGCTGTAAATCATCAAAGCCAAGGTAAGTGTGTGACCTTATTGATTTGTAAAGGCCCGCGATCCAAACGGTACAGCGGTAAGTGATCCCATCGAAGTGGTAGTCGACCCCCTAGCTAATTGTAAACACGTTACTCGGTTGCCTACCATGTTTGTGCTTTCTCAAGAAGAAAGGCCGCAGGCCCGCCATTCATAGGACACTAATACTAAAGTATTATATTCAGATACTTTACTTCCTTTATATTCGTAGTCATAGCCTGGATAAAGTATTTTATGTTGGACTGTGCTATTGTGGGTGTTATTAAAACGCCCATTGCATTCACTTGGATTTTCCCATGTACCTACACGATTGGTAAGTGATCTTTGCACTTAAGTGGTTTCGTTCAGAGGTAGATGATGCCGTGGAATGTTTGTGCGGAGTCAAGAAGAAAGGCCGCACGCCCGCCATCTCTATGTGTCAGATATGACCGTGCTATCATAGGATACTTTTCTTCCTTTGTTCTTTTACGCGGTTTGTGCGCTCGCCCGCTTATGTTGCGATGTAATCTCTTTCGGATTATTAAATCAATAATTGCATTTTCTTTCCAATTAACCACGGGTGTATTATCCTGTGGTTGGTATATTCGCGCGTGATCTGGAAACATTTCCGATTAATACCTATGAATGTCAGAACCCTAATGGATAAAGTATCGACAATCTGTAAGTATATGATGTCTTTTTTCATGATCCCTTTGTTTCGCGGAAAATGGTCTCATCTATAATATGACGACACCCTGCATGAGCTACTCATACAACCTGTGCCTAACCACGGTCAGTCTTTTAACTTACAGCCCTGATAACACGACGGGTGTTAATTCAATAAGTTAAGCTTTGAACAACCGCTCCTAAGATAGCACCAACTCATATCCTTGCCTTCACTTCTTTTCGCGTCACATTCTGCTAGGGAACCTCGCCAACGGTCGACCCATATCCAAACTATGCAGCAAATGAGTTAAGATTATACTTATTCCTTCACCTAGTCGCTGCTTGCAAATTCCCGCCCACTCAACGAGTTCTGAATTAAGTCCAAGCTGATAATTAGATCTCTCGGTTTTGTTTCACGCCCGCTTCGGTAAGCGGTAGGGGGCCTGTGAGCGTTAATTCTTGAGCTACTTGGTTAGTAGCTGTATCGGTGTGTGTGCTAGATGCAAAAGTGGTTCGCCCAGTGTCGATTGCAGCTAACATTACTTCAGTCTTTTGCGTGTTAGGTAATGGTCATTGCTCGCCTATGCCGTGGACATTTGTCAGATTCTTTTGGGATTTTTGTGGTAATGTCTCTGCATAGGGTGCTGATTGAGACCTCGTGGATTGGGGGTGTGCTAGTATTTTTATCGATACAGGAAGTTTGTGTGCACTGTCTGATTTGCCTTTATGAGCGTGCGCTGCGATTGGATTAACAGTTGATCTCTCATACAATGTCGCCCCTGCTTGACTGGAACTGGAACTTCTCCTTCAGATCTCGTAGGGGACGCTTCAATGCAGATCGGAATTCGTTACCTCTTACGTCGTGACCTATGAAGATGCAGTAGTTTTATTCGTGATTCGAATTTTTTACATCTCTATAACTCCCGTAGTTACTGCGATCGCCTCTTTTGCGAGATAGCACCAAAAACTTTGTTTGAGCATGAATAATTATTCTCTAGTTTTGTACTGCATTCTAATTGTGTGCACGAACATATCTGGAGGAATTACAGAAGTATTGATGATGTTACTTTAATTGTGTTTTTTCCACTATTTTTTTATATCACGGGTATGTTTCAAGTGCTGGTCTAAATGAGCATCGATCATCAGCGCAAAGCTCATAGTAATACGTCCATTAATGACTGTATACAATCAATTTGTAAAGTACAGCATCGTAGGGCATTGACGATTTTCATGAGGCGTTAATCATTTATGACCAACCCAGCGTTTGCCTACTGAAGCTGCCAGATTTTGCTAGTGGTACTCTTTCTATAGTAATCTCTACTTAGTCGATACTTGGTTAGCTGCGGTTTATGTCAGCACTGATCAGGTAGTTACGCCTTGTAAAGTGGATTCACGATTCTAATCTGCTCGTACGATTCTTCATTCCCTGCATTCGTGAATTCGACCTCACGAGTATTGCTGTGAATCGCGATTAGTCAGCTCGATATCCATTGCAGCCCTGATTAGATAGCACCTAGACATGTTATGATCTAGGTTAAGATATCTAAGATAAAACACATTCTTTATTACAGCACGAATATCTTTTACTATACGAAACACGTGAGTCTTTTTTATGCCTAGATAGCTGTCTACTAGATCTTCTCTGACCGCCACCAAAAATAATTTTTTTCGTCCAAGATCTACGGTAGTCTCATATGCTATTGCGTAATAGCGCTCATACTTAATCAGCAGTTTAATTTTCTTAATGACGGCAAAATTGTGATATGAAGCTGGCGCATTTGCTAGTCGATATTATCCAACAATTAATATACTAACCGCTGCATGAGCATTGACAGCTTATTTCATTGCTCTATGAATTCATAGCACTGTTGGATTTTCTGAAGCCAATACTCGCTACCTCGTGATACAGATGCCATTAGTCTGACCGTAGTCTCTGCCTAGATAGAAGTTCCAATGAAGCAGGGAACTTCCAACACGTGCTTGACGTAGGCCGCTGTGACCTGTGTCAAAAGAAGCGATTAGATCTAGTGATTTTTATTGTGCTCAAATAATAATCGGTGCGATTTCCCTTTTATATTTTGTAAATCCTATTTCATCTATGACGCAAAGAGGTCTGTCGGTAATTTTTCGAATGCACTTAGTGCTTCTAGAATGTGATTTATGGAATTCGCATCGGTTTTCACTGATGAAAGAATTTTTTTATCGGTATCCTACACGTATTTTTTTATCCCAGATCTTCGGTATCACTGGCTTCCAATGAGCATCGACCATTTCTTTATGCCGATTAGAGTTTTCATGTCTACGATCAGGTTTACTTTTTTCTAACGACCTAATGATGTAGCTTTCCTCATTGATCAGGTCTTGCACTTAAATTCCTTCAGCTCGTACGATTTGTGACCAATGAGCTCCTCCCTCTGTTGCTCTTCTGGGTAAAAGGTAAGCAGTTGCTTGCTGGTCTTGAACGATGGAGTGGCGCGATGACCCATTTTATTTTATTTATCGCGGTTTCGCACTTCTAGGCACATTGTGAATAATTTATTCTCTATGCAGCTCGTGATATATTCCATTATCATTTTGTTCAACCACCTAGTAGCTCTACAATCTTAATATACAATCAACCATGTGACTGTGCCGTGTTACCATGTGACCCTTAGAAAATCGCCCCTCTTATCCACTAATATGGAGCAACAATTCTGACAGCGTAGGCGCGATCTAACATTAGTTTGTGTTAATCTATTGTATCGGCCGGTTAGACATTATTCTTTCACGTCGTTCGGAGTATCGTTTCTTCACTTCATACACGGTTGTAGGTCGAAACGCGGTAATTTCAGAAGAAAAGAAATTACTTATACCCATTGCACTTATCTACAACCACCAAAAATTCATGTAAATTTGTTCTTCCAGCTCATACAGATCTACACGGGAAACTTCCTTCAGTGATCGCTAATACGCTGTCCCTTCCATACAAGTACCAGTGTTTTTATTATTACAGATCTACTTTTAATCAATTTACTTCAGTGGTGCCTAGCGTAATGGGCAGCTAGACCCTTCATCCAGGGATGAATAATATTTGCTATGATCAGAAATCGATAACGGTGTACTCGTGTGCTCGCCCCCTATCTGAGTAGCACTGGATTTTACGCTGTAAGTAGTAGTCATACTTTAATTTTCGCGGTATCATACCCGAATATCTTTCTTATCCACTTCGTTAGCTCGTCCTACGGAACGCAGTTGCTTTGTTGTTAAACTGTGGCTTCCGATAATTAAATTAACTATACCCTCTCTGCGATTTGTGTTAATTACTGTGCACAGTCCCCACAAATAGCCTGTAGCACGCATGTCATTAACCCTAGTAACGGTTTCTTTTGCATTCTCATGATATTATACAGTTGATCTTCCATTGCTGGCAACATTTCCGAATTGAAATAGATGAACATTCTTATCTGAATGTCTGTCTAGAATATTGTAAAATTTCTTTGATCTTAATGACTGTGCTAGCTCGTATTGCGCGGACGGTGTTCGGAAGTAAATTCTACGTTCCCGATCTACCTAACGGTGCGGCTTATTATCTTCATTGGACTTCATTAGATCTACCTCGTAGATCGCCCCTCTCGTGTTTTAATCGACCTTTTTTTGGTACTCTGTTTCTTCCACTTCAGCTAGTGAACCCGGTAATACAATGGACGGTAATTGGGGCAGGGGGGCTTTCTATTGTGTGGAACGAAGCTTTGCAGCACCAAGAATCACTAGATCGGATGAAGTATCGGTGGTTTCAGTCTTTTGCGCGGTTTGAGCTCCTGTTGATGATTATTGAGCACCTTTTTTACCTCTTATCACGTCTCTTCTTTCTTGCATCGCCGCGGAACCCACTAATAACAATTTGATTATTACCTCGCAAATAGGAATGTATTATTACTCTGCTGTCTCTTCTCGTGGCTTCTTTACCATAGGATTTTTCGTCTACGTTAGCCTATATCCAAAATTCAGCGTAATTGAAACCAGCCAATTAATTTATGGTAATTTTCATGGTTGGTATATTTTGGTGATCTAGCGACCCTTCTGTTGCAAAGTCACTAATAGTAATCCTACTGGAGGGAAGTTGACCCTGAAGCTGGCTTGATTTAAAGATATGGACTAGTCCGACACGTCCACTGCCGATGTTACGCTACTTTTAATCACTTATGCGTGTTACTTTGGTAAAAAACGGCTTTCTAGGGAATTGGTATACCCGGAAAAAAGATTCGAAATTCCAAGTAGCTTTTTAATCATCCATGGTAGAACAGTTCGTTGTAAATAATTCTTTAATTGAAATAGGAACCGCTGAACTTTTCTTTTTCTGGATCAGATTTTGACCCCTATACAATCGCTCATCACCAAATTTGTGCTCTAATCAGCGTTAATCTTTTTTCAACCGATAATATTGCGGTATTTTACTCTCACCTAGTTGGCATTCGCATCCGAGCCTATACTTTTTCTCTCATCTCTATGCGTGATTATTTTAAATTTTTAAACATGAAACGCATGGTTTATCCTTGCTTGACGTAGGCGCCAATTGACCCCTTTGTTAAATATGAAGCTCCGGGTGATCATTTTTATTCTTTTTTACCTCCTGATTATTAATGACCAACTGGAGTAGCTTTCGAGTATCGGCCCACTTTGGATTAATGACACCACAACAAAGGAAACTGATCATATCTAGTAAATTTAATGACAGGTCGAATCTCTTAGCTCGTAGGGGCGAAATCGCTTTGGGATGAATTCGGCAGACAGACTCTTATCTGTTAATTTCATGATAATGAGCTAGTCTGTTTTTTCTGTTAGGTAATTTATGATGTCTATATTTAATAGCCTGTGTCATCTATTGCATTAAATCACTTAGCTACTTTCAATTATTTACCTCGTAGCGGAAGACGAATCCCTATGACCAATTGCATCCTAGTTGAAAACACTTAAAGGCCTTGAACATACAATTTGCCTTTATGATGATGCTACCGCGTTAGCAAACACGTATGATATTCGACCCCTTAGGCATTCGTGACCAAGGAACCGTGAAGACACGAGAGAAGTGCTTCTTCCGCTCAATTTTAAGTGAAGACAGTTTGTAATTCGACCATAAAATTTCGTATGATTCAGGCCTTTGGGATTTTAATCTTAACTTATTTCTTAAAGTGGCATCAGTGCAACCCTAGTTGAAAATCATCGAAAATTTTGGGCATAATTTTCCCTGAGCTTGTTTTGGGATAGATATATTCCTCCTACTCTCAAGATTCAAGTAGCACTGCACTTATCAATGCCATTATTCTTCCGAGCTCGTACCTCCTGTCTCTACTAGCGACCAAATAGGAATTATCTTACGTTCTTATCGCTGAACTTTTATACCTGATGAAATTCAGGCTTTTACTTAACTTTTGAGCTACTCATTAGAAAAAACACAGCTCCCCTGATGTTTTTATCATTATTTATCGCCCGCTGAACCACGAATTTAACCTCACGGTATCGGTGACCTCGCAAACACGTTGTGTGATGGAGTGCAAATGACGCATGTTAAGATAATTCGCTACTTCGTTTATCATATTAAGGCGCCACTTCTAAATGGTATTAGATAGTTTTTCGTCCAACTGGAGGATTGTGAAAGTCACTAATATGACCTTAATAATAATGAATTCATCCATGGCTAACCAATGATTTGTGCACTTTGTTGCATCTTTTATTGAACTGCTCCTGGCAAATATAGGCTCAGAAGATAGTTCGGATCCACAACCCACTATCACATGATTATTCCTCCTGTACTCGCTGAACTGGTCGAAGCCACCCCGAGCTTGGAACGAAGTACTCGCCCAGGATTGTCGCAAATGTGATCTTCGTTCGGGTCTGTTCCAAATTTAGGGGGCAGGTTTCTGTAATGTGCTTTACCACGAAGTATCGCCGCTCCCTTCTGGTCAGTCTTTTTTATCACAAGGACCTTCTTGCTTGTATGAAGATCTTCAACGATCTAATTTACCACGAAAAGGAGCTCAAGGGTCTGTAATGTGATCTACTGGAGCACTCATGTAAATTGGCGCTTTAGGCTCTACGCGATCATTTGAAATTCGCAAATGAAAGCGATCTACTCTCCCTAATAACTGATCGAAAGCTTAATCTTTTAACTATGCCGTCGTATGGTAAGTGCCAAGGAACTCGGTTCGCTCATAAAAATTCTCTGCTTAATAAGGAACCCAGAGAATATTGAAACTAGACCCTTAGAAACTAATGATAGAATTGTCGATCCATATATAGGAATTGAAACCACCAATGACCTTTTATGCTAATTTAATATATGCCTACCATAATGCATAACTGGTCCTATGTCAGTAACTCGGTAAAGCTATAAATTAGATCAATTATCCTATGCGTTCAGTGCTTTGTTCTGATTTCTTATTTGTTAGAGAATATCCTTTAACGTTGCGAAGTCCTATTTTATGCGACCAAGCTTAATTCTTCCTTTTTCTAAGATCGAAATCGATTATTTAAATTAGATAATCGATTAACTTGATCTAGCTTTGTTCTTCCTATGGAACAATTAATGACATACCCTTGTAAAGTAAACTTGACATATACGGTCTGAAAAACTTCCACGCATGGTTATGACTCTGCGTTCTCTGGGTGACTGAACAGCGTTAGGCATACTCTCCTGTTGCGATTTCAGATTCGCTCATTTTCGTGCCCACAAACCACCAACACATCAATGGTCTGCTCGTTTAGGTTTATTTGAAACAGTTATGAACTGGAGATTCTTAGTCTACTTAAATAATGAGTATCATGGGCTTTGTGGGGGAGACTAATGGTCCTGTCCAACCAATACTCATTTTCTGGAAAAAGGACGATAACACTATTTTAACGGAATTGCCTTAGCAAAGAGAAACTGTCTCTGATTACGTCATCAATGCACTAGTTTAACTATACCCAAGGACTATATGGTTCGGTATTAGCAAGAGAGGCTAGGGGCTGCCCTTATCTAACGCCCCGCTCCCCTCGCACTGAGGCTTAACGCTATGAAAGGACTTCTTTTAACTTGAAAGGCAGAAATCTTAACGTCCAATACTCTCATACCCTATTTATTTTGGTCATGTCTGGAACTGGCATTGATAATGGCTAATTGTTGCTAGAAATAACAGGACGCTGTGACAGAAGACCTTCATGGAAGACATATATCTACACGGGTGATTCCTTCACGGGTATATCAAATTCCCGCTATTAAGAAGCGGCAGATGGAACGCACTCAGCAGTAAGTCTTCAGAAAAGATAGGCACCTTTACAGAATCGTTTTCATCGAATGCGACCTCTTTAATAATTTGACGCATCCCCTTTTTTACGTAACGACGTAGACGTCGGCCGACCTTTTCTTCAGGATAACAGTAGTCTATGACCACAAAGCTGCACGTCCAGTATCTCTTATCTTACTATTTTTAATTTTAAGTTTATTTTGGGCTAAGCGTAATCTAGAACTAGATCATGGAATACAGTTATTTCTTTTCGAGATAGTAGCTTTCGAAATTTGATCAATGATTCCTTATGGATTTCTTAACTCTCTGTAATCGGTATACGAACATGTTATCCAATTTTTTTCCCTATTTCGCTCATCCACTGTCGCAGCTTGTCCTATTATGAAAATAAATAAAACTCTCATTATTGACGAATTTGTGTTGTCCAATATGAACAACGTATTGATTCCAACTTACGAAAAAATTTGTGCACTATGAGTATCATACGTTCATCAAACGGCATTAAATGGTCGTCGTTCGCTCATCGAAACGGCTGCCCTTATCTATTTCGCATTTGAAATCCACATGGTTAAATGAATGTTACTTGATAATATCTTACGTTAAATTGCTTGAAGTTCTTCCTTGAGTAAATCTATATACGTTCATAATAAAATTGTCACTAAATTTGGGTCAGATATGGTCCTCATCCTCATCACTTATGCAGTATATTCAGGAGATGCAACGCTGTAAGACCCTAGTAGTTCGTTCGCTAATATTTGCGCTAAACTCCCTTTTGAGAATATTTCTTCCACTGCGGTGTTGGATTGCGACCATCTAACTGCTCATAGCTAAACGCCTTAGCAAGGTGAAAGGAACCGTCTCGTGGATTTCACTTGTTGCGCGGAATCTAGATGAACATCGGTAATTTTAACCTTTTTCGAAGCTAGTCTACTTGTTCATGATCTGCTTGTTCAAGATTCTTTAGCGTGTGGCGAGAAACAGTTCTTTAATGACCTTCTCTGCCTTCAACGACCGCCAACTGTAGCTCGTTGTGTGTAGGGTGATAATCTGGCATTATTAGCGTTTTTAGTTCGTATGAAAGCAGCTATTAAAAACAGTTTTAATAAGTACACGCCTTGGTCAGCTATATAGGCCGTGGCACATGGGATTAGGTTAGAGGTATCGGCCGCATTTGAATAGCCGTATGGCTATGTACATCAGATAGCTTTAGGAACTGCACGTCTCATTTTCGCTCCCCTTATACTTTTTGGAGCTAGTCCCATTTGAAGACAACTTCATACCGGAATTTAATGTTGTCCTATGCCGATGCAACAGGACTAATTTACGATTCCTTAGGGTGCGACTGAACTTAAAATTAGAGGTTAGTTCAATGATGTTCTTTCCATTCGACCACAACGAAACGCGGTAATTGGTGACTGTCTAGAATGTGAGGTAGGTTAGTCCAGTGTCTGCCAACTCTGCATGTGGTGAGAGTTTAACGAAAATCAACTTCCTTAATTGAGAAATATTGTAGCACCTTCGAATTGAAGGCTTGAAGTCTAACTTCGTGGTAGCAGATAGATAACACTTCTTCCTCCTTTTCTTCCTTGTCTTCCTTCCACGATCAAACGAGGACTTAATAACTAGAGGCGATCTTCCATTAACATGGTAAAGTAAGGGATTGTCTGTGTCTGACGGAAGACAACTTACACCTAATAATCTTAACGCTAATCAGGAAGTTAAACGGTGAGACTTTCAGAATAAAAATTGCGATAACTTTTTCGTCTGGAATTTTCCCTAATTACAGCTGAGTATCGCTAACGGTAAAAGCTCATTAACACCTTTCGATCCTTCCCTTCAGAAAAGGAACCGGTGGATTTCGTCTTTCCCTTTCGATGTAACGCTGTTCTCCTTATCCAAATTGAGGTCCCCTAACAGTCTAGGGCATACGATGTCTGACTAGGGTAATCAATCCTTTTCCCCTTGAACATAGCATCAATTATTAAAGGTAGGAGCTCATCTTGGTACTTTCTAAGTAAATTCTTTTCTAAATCTACAGCTCATTTCTGGTCATTTTCTAAATTGAGACAGTAATCAATGGAGTACCAGTATATCATTTAAACTTCGTAACACGTTCTTCGCTCCCTATACCCTAAGTCTTGAAGAACACAGGGCCGCATTTAGGCAACGAAAGGAACCATAGCGAAGTCTCCAAATGTAATAGTACCTCGGTAAGCGACCATCACCAATCGTTTATCGTAATCTTAACTTGAAAACAAATTTTTTAAGATTCAGATCCGCTACTTTCGGTAATTGTTGCCCTTAGTTAGTGCTATATCTAGTAGTTTGGTTCGCTCATTAGCGGCGTAATCAATTTCTGGAAAACACAGCAAGCCTCTACTCACACCTACAACGAGGTCACAATGGAATAATTGGCCCATGTACAGTAGTCTATGAAAAACGTGTGCGACCTCATAGCACTGTAAATTTTCAATTCGTTGACCTTCAACGAACGTCGGGATTACGGCTAGCTTTTCGTTCGTCTTTCTAAGCATTTAAATTGCTGATTACATCCCCTTTTATGTTAAACTGGGGGAAGTAATGTGAACGGCTAACAAAACTAGCATTGACCTTCGCTAGTCGTTCACTCACTCGTATCGACACAGTCGGCGATCATGTTTGCTAGGCCCCATTAACACTATGTACTTCCTCGTGTAGGTAATTGTAATTTCCAGTCTAAGTGCTGGTGGCTTGGTTCGCTAACGGTCAACTACCCTAAGGTCTGACACAACGAGTATTGACGGATATCATGCGAACGGCTTGTTGCATATGCGACCTCGCTATCTTCGTGATTACACATCTTCGTCTTCCCGTGCAGGTAGAATTGAACGTTCTCTTCCCCAATGTACCGATACCCGATAATAAAATCCAATCCTTCTATTATATCCAACTGTACTCCAGCAAGCTTTTAATACGTTCGTTCAGGAATGCTTTTTTTTAACGCTCCGGTGTGCTGGTTCGGGCATTCGGTAATCCTTTGTTATTACATTAACAACGGTGAGAAGGTCGATTTGGTCTAAATCTTTATTATATATAGCTATATGAAAATAGAGAAAAGAAACCAGCTAGTACCTAACAGTACTGCGGGTATTCTAACGGGGTTTCGCACTTCATCCTATTTAATGACGTTTGATCGGTCCTGTCTTTACCCGAGTCAACTACGTTTTGGATTAAGGCGGTGACTAGGAAATGGTATATTACGTCGTTTAGTAGGCCACCACATCTAGAGGCAGTTCGCCAATATATGGGGACGCATTCGCACACACGAGGTCATTGATAGTGCTGGAACGTATTTTCAGGTTGTTGTAATCGTTCACGGGTTTCCTCTTGGTTAAAAATCGATTTCCTGTCTCTAGATTAAATAGTAGTACAGTCTTTGGATATCCTTTGCGCGGAGAAAAGAACTGACTTATACTCAAATTTTGGCGCGGAATGCTCCACAAGTGAATTCGCACATCCAAAAATTCTTTCTTTTACCATAGCGGCACTTCATGTCGCACTTCCCTTTTAAGGTCGGCAGTTTCTCCTGTAGTTTTTAATTTGGCCCCAAAGAGAACGGCAGACGATGCGACAGAGCTTGACTATATCGATCCTGTTAACTCCCTACCAACCACTATTCCCCCGTAATGGATCAATCGTTCTCTTAATGGTCGAAACGGCTTTTAGCTTTTAATGACTCTTTAATTTTGCGAGGTTTACATAATTTTGAACTGGTTCGTTCCCGAACCACGCGTCGCGTAGTAGTCTACACATCAAAGTGCTGTAAGTAAATTGTAAATCCTTGTGCGAACGTGCGATCGATACCAATTCGACACAACGCACCCCGCCGACTAGATCAACGGGGGATCTAACTTTCAGCCACTCGGCATTCGGTGTGAGTCATTAATGTTACCAACCTAGGTTGACCTTCGAACCCAATCACCCCACCAAAGAACTTGCTATGGAGCAGGTCTGTTCACATGGCCCGAAATACGGGTGGCAAGCGGCAACCAACCCCGAGCTGTACTCATTAAATCCTGAGTACCTCTCATTTAATGTGCAAAGATCTTCGCACATTAGCTACGTCTCATTTGTCAGTAAGCCAATTTTTTTGGAGTAGAATTCATGGAAGACGCCAACTGTAAATATGACCCTTACTATCGCAAGCACTATAAATAGCGAGAAAAGAGCGTTCCCTCTTGATCAAACGGTAATTAAGACTTCGAATATATCTTAATTGATAAATTTAACGCGCTTGCACCCGAATATTAGGAAGCTGTGCACGTACCCGTGCTACAGCGACACTTGTTCGTGCGAACGGCTTGGTTTCTTTCGAACTTGACACTTAGGTAAAACCCTTATACAATTAAATAGCACCAGCTTGATAATATCTATAGAATAGTTTTTTCGAATGTAATGTATGAATGTTAAACGAGGTAGCACCGTGGAAACGGCGCCAATTACTGTAATGTTTTGTTACGGGTTTCAATGTTGTGGTCATTCTTCGTAATAATTTGGCAAAGGTCGATTTGGGCTTGGAACGTCGAACCACCAAACGCCTTTGGTGAATGTTTTAGTAATAATTGCTCTGTGCCTTTAAGGAACCCTGATCTAACTCATTAGATAGATGAGCTTCCGTCTCAACCTCATTAAAAATTTCTATGGATAAATCCACTTCAGTGGGGGAATTAAGGAAAACCTAAGACCTAACAACTGAACGAGGAATAGGTGAACTATTACACAGTGCCTCATATTAGACGATGATCGACGTAACGATTCTTCTTCGTAACTTACTATCGCCTGTCTGTTCCTAATATAGGTCATACGCAAAGCGGAACACTCCATTTTCTTTCGGAAATTGTCACTCGTTCAATTAGGGTGCGACGATAAGAACGTTCAAGCGACCCGCATACGTAACACTATTCCCCATTTTTGCCTCGGAAGCCAAACGATGTAACCCTTTTTCGTTCTAAATAGCGAACCTCAAACACCATTCTCTTCCCTTCGTGGCACTGTCTCTTTAATTTTTAATCAATGAACTTTGCTCTCTTGTCGAAACGGTCGCCAATGATCAATTAAAAACTTGACCTTTTGTACTCATATTCGTTCTTCAAGATCGATCCTGAATGGGCATTTTGGCCCCACATGCCGAAGACTTCGGAGCATTTATACAACTGACTTTTGATGTATCAGAATTAACGGGGAATTTGGGCTGTTTCGGACACTCTTATCACCAGAATAGCCCTCTGTTTCTTCAGATGCTGATGGATTTTCTCGCATGATCGCTAATCTTAACGCCAACTCCAGCACAGGGAACTCCATCCACCCTAAATAAGTGAATGGGGGACGCAAAAGGTGGATTACATTAGCTCGTTATGCACGCTGTGCGAATCCACGGTCAACGCTCCGATCTTAAGCATAATTATGTTGTAAATCTAAGACAGCAAAGTCATTCTCTGTAAGCGGTGGATTTTCTTATAGCGAACCGTGCTTTTAACCTAATACTATCGCACTCATCGTACCTTCTACAAGCCACCCTTCTCCACGGGGTATTGTGCAAGCGAACCCTAGTCATTTGTCTTGGAATTCTGTATGAAGTCGGCCTGAATAGCGGAACAAACGATTAACTTGCTTTTGATCTTCGTTCAGGCCGCTTATGTTTTGGATTACGAACTAGCTGATTGATTCAGCGTTCAGCTATATACGGTAAGCACTTTTGAATAGAGGGGGACCCAAGGTGAAATGGGACCCAACCGAATAGCTACTGTTTTCCTTAGCTCCCTAGCTACTTTTTTAAATAGTACGAGACAGTCGTTCAGGTATTGAACCGATAATAGCTTTACCCCCTACCTAAGATAAATCTGTTGTTGTTGGTAGTCTACTCATATGGTATATAGTAGAAAAAACGAGAAAGTGACATGGAAGACACCTATGGTATTCTACCCCAATTACAGTTACATGAACTGTGAACGGCTAGCGTGGAAAACTCTCATTTGTCCTATGCCTTGCTTTGTTAGTGCGAAGAACGGGTTTTTATTAAAGGAACCTAACTCCATTCCGATACAGTGTGAACGGTGAACGAGATATATCCTAAGATTAAGTCTAGGGTAATAATTTGGTGAACGGTATGGTAATCCTATACGGAACCATGAACCGAGGTACCTTCAGAAGAAGTAGCACTTCAAGCTTGTTTCCGATCTTATTGTCGAAAGAAAGTCTAGATCACACGTAATAACAGTAAATGACCACCATTACTTAGGCCGTCATGGTCATCTCCAGCAAAAGAATTTCCGTTTCGAAGGGTGAGTACCATAGGAATGTCAACGTCTCTTATCTGTCCATTTTGGATCTACAAATCCACGGGGGACGAGCTGTTTTGTTAAACTCCCTTCCTCGAAATTTGATAGGGTCTTTTTCAATGGATATAGTTTTCTGTTTTCCCAATTGTCACTTATTATCTATACCTTTCCCACGGTAACCAACTCCATAGGAATTTGATAGGCACTCAATCCTTTTTTTAGAGAATTATTCCCGAAATTACGAAGATTACACGACCGTGGATGATGTCACATCTTAATCTGTATCATCATCCCACCACTCATTTTGAAAGGGCTAAGATTACACTTTTACCTTGGTAATTATCAATAACGGTCTTCGTACCTGCAGTTTCTATTTATACTCATGCCCATTTTACGTGATGTGTTAATGTATAGCATTTTATTCCATCAGGCCCTCGCTAGTTTATGCTTTTTTAATTTTCGGCATTGACCTCATTTACGAACGATTTCCAGCAAACGTGAGTAGCACTTTTGAATGTGCACTTAACGATACCCTTTGTTCTCGCTCGCTAGAACGTGTGTGATGATCGCTAATGACAGATATATATACGGCATAATTGGCGTTCAAATTTAACGAATTTTCGCAACGGCATTGTCGCACTTCGTTCGTGAAAATCTTTGCATGCTGACGTTCGATCCTTCCACCTTACATCTCGTTTTAGTTTTAACACCAACTCATGCCCTTATCCAGAAGTTCGCTAACCACCTCTGCTCCTTATTATATCTTAATCACAAAGCTACAGTTCTCTTCTTTGCGCGGAATTCTTCGTCTGTTAAATGGTTTCAGGTTTACCATCAGCTCCACAACCTCAACCTAGCGTTAAATAGCGGTGTGAGAATACTCATAAAATATTCCACGGGCTACAAAGTCGTCGACAGCAAATTTTTTTTGCTACCGAATGTCACTTCAGTGAAATTACCCCTCGGACTGCGAAAAACCCACTTCATGGCTTGGAAGCTAACGTTTTGGATTAATTAAAAGGGCTTTGTTTGTCTTTCTGACAGCGGGGCCTTGTGTGCTGTAAAATCCACAAAGGTCTTAACGCGGAACTTATGCATGCCCATGCCTATCTACCAACTTAGGGGGCAATTAGCTCGCCTTTTTCCGTCTCTTAAAAAGACAACTTTCGTGAGTTTTAATTAACGGTCGCCCCTGAACGGGTTAGGTATAGGCTGTCCTATTACACCAATCCACCACCAATCCATTTTCGCTTATGCGCAATCACCATTAGCTCGACAGTCAACTGCGTTTCCCTCGTTCGCTAACAATTGGATCGGTGAAAATAATATCCTCATAAGTTACCATCCAATCCTTCTGTTTTAATGCATGAAAAGGAACCGGAAGTCTCGCTGTTGCATGTTGTAGCTTGGTAGCAGTGAATACCAGGTCTTACGTTACATCCGAACTTTTCCCTCATTTTAGGCTGTTCCCCATGACAATTCGTCATGGTAATGTGCGATCACCGTCTCTTTATCGTTTATCGCTGCTTATTCGTACGATATGCTTTTTTTAATTGTGTGATCTTCAAGGAACGGGTTTCCCTTGATCTCTTGGGTGCGACCGTGAACCACGTTGCCTACCTTATCATATGTTTTAACTCCAACCAACTTGACAGACATTTAGTTCGTCGCACCATTAGTTGTCAACTTCGTCGCACTCATAAACTCCATAGTCTAGATGAGGAATTCTTTACCCACATGATAATTGAGAAGAATCGCAAACGATAATGAACCAACCTCACAGCCTGTTAAACGCCCCCGAAAGGTCCCTAAGCCTTATCCACATCTTGGTTGATTCAACCCTAGTATCCTCAGGCCTTATTTAACGGAATATTTTATCACAGGGACCCTTTCAGGCCCCAATTGATCTCTGAATGTTGTAAATCCTCGTTTAAATAATCCTTCTACCTACACGCCCCCGCATGAAAGCAAACGCACAAGGTCTTTCCTTTCCCTTAGTCATTAGACTTTACCCTTCACCAACCTCGTAACTTTTACGAACGTAAAAACCACCAGCACGAATTACGTCCGAAGACAGACTTAGTAGAATCCACATCAATAATACCAGAGATGGTAAATACTTGAATTACGCACCTATTAGATTGGAGTGTGTGATCTCTCCAGCAAATAGAGTGCCTATTATACCCGTGCACTCATAGGCTGTTCCCCAATTGAAAGAATACAAGATGTTACAGACTTAATCAAAGGAAGCGAAAAACCTTTCGGAAAAAACGAGCTCATAGGGACCAACCCTTCTATACAGAGACACCACCCTTGCACTCGTGCACAAATACGTTATCACGTCACTGTGTTGCGTTAGGCTGTCCAATCAAGAAACCCAATTGAATATTAATTAATGCCTGTGTATAGTTTGATATAGCTAGATAGGGTATTCGTGGCTTGGACTCTTTACCATTCCACCAACTTTGGTATACCCTAGTAGTCCAGATTTAGTGCACTCGCATTGCCCTAGCTACTTTCAAGCTCCTGTAAAAAGCTACTACTATCACCATTTTGATTCCACAAATCACCACATAACCCTTCGTAACTTCTTGTTGTAGGCACATTATTATTTACCGGAACTAGCGCTGTTCGCTATACAACCCTATCTTGACGTTTCCCTTATGCACAAAGTTCTCTTCGGAGCTTCTGTGTCCTATTTAGTGCTCTAATTACGAACTTACGCTTTGAAAGGACTAGGAAATTAGCCAACCGGTAGCTTGGAATTCAGGTACCGTAGTCTCGCAAACGGTTGCTCATGCGTTCACTCTTACTTGCAGGCACTAAGCCAATTTTCGCTAACAAATCCTTCTTTGATAGGGCGCCCTAACAGTGTTTAGCTCCAGTAGAATCGCTTCCTGTATTTAGTTTGCTTTCGCAAGCGGAAATTTACCATGAATAACCTGTTAAACGAGAGGCTGTCCAGAAAGACTACGCCGCCATCAGCCCAGTGCTTCGAGCAGCTATACCTTCGCTCCCTACCTCTGTTTTATACGTTATTGTCAACTTCACTCTTTAGACTTTCCTACAAGAGATCAAAGTACACCTATTCTGTCAAAAGTACAACCCCGCTACCTACAAAGTACAACGCACAAGTCGGCTGATTCGGCACTAGAATAGCTTCGCTGACATGGCGTGAGTAGCCCAAGGTTAGTCCAGCTTCGAGACATGACATTGGATCTTTGACGCCGCCCATTTTAGGGTATCTCCAGAATTTCCGTGAAATTTTCTACAGTGCCTATTCGTAAAGACCCACAAATAGAGAATCACCCAAAGGTTCTTTCTTATTAAGCTACTCCTTTTGATAGTTATTACGCTGTTAATCCCATTTTTATGCTAAACTGTTGTACGGGTATTCTGCTGTACCTGACAGCACAACGTAGCTCCACAGGACTAAGGCTTTTTCGGATATTACACAAATAACACTCGCCCATGGAAGTCGGCCCTAGCTAACGATCTACGTATTGGCTCCCTTTTTTTGGAACAGACTCCATCTTTGCTCTCTTGGGTGAACCGTGCTTTATTCGAAAACAGTTACGCAAGCGAACAATAGGTGCTAAAAACCCCGCACAAGGTAGGGACATGATGATCTGCTCTGGTCTTTGAATATCTCCAGCCGCGGACTAGAAGAATCCTGTCAGGCGCGAAGTCCTTCTAGTATTGGCGCGGGAAGTTTGTTAAATGGGTCAGGCGCTGTTGCTGTAAATGCAAATAACTGATTTCACCTCTGTTAATGTGCGATCCTTCTATGGAATGTGCAAGGCGGTGGACGTACAAGCAGATCATATATCAATGGTTCTCTGTTGCTATCTGATTTTTAGGGGCGTTAAATAGTACGATTCAGACTATGGAACAGACGACCAGTGCTTTAAAGGCCCTTCGACCGTTTTCCCTTTTTGTCAACTTCGGAGTTCAAGATGTCGTATTTAGCACAGTTGCTATAATAATGAGCCTAGCTGACCCTTTGTGAAAAACCTACTATTCCCCTGTAACGTCAAGCGAAATAAAATAGTATTAAAGGCCAGATATGCTAGCCAAAGGTCCTAGCGGTGTGCTTTTAATTCCCAGTCAATTAAAGGGTCTTGTGGCTTAGGAAATTTTCATCTTTGCTTTACCCTAGCTTCGTACCTTCGTTTTGTCAGTCGGTAATCTAATCGGTTGACCTTGTTGTCACAGTAATAGTTTGCTATCTTGCAGTTTGCTAGGGGCGGGACCAAGGATTAGCCTGCTTTCTAGTTACCCACGGCGCCAAAATTTTCGTGTTAGTGTCTCCGTGACCACAAGGAAGATTGGATGAATGTTAGTCCCTCTTTCTAATTAAAAATTTTTGTTTGCTAAAACATGTTGTCACCCTTAATGGTCGCATATACAGATTAGCTGAATCCAGTTATCATTTCCATCGAGAGGCTAGTCGAAGGGGTCATGCCTGACCGTAGTTTGCAAATAGCTTGCTTTGATCCACAAAGTGAAATAGCAGGCCACCATCTGTCTGTCTAGCCTCTGTTAAATACCCCTCGGAAGCGTCGAGCAGCGTCGCATCCAGTCACCTTGCAAAAAATTTCAAATCAAGTCCCCATGAAATTGAATAAAAAAGCCTACGAGGAAGTCCCACGCCGGTGAATACTTTATTACGAATAGCTGACGTGCTTTCTTTGTTAGCCTTACCATGGTAAATCCGAAGAGACGGCACCCTAACTCCGGTGTTTGTACCGAATTCGTCGCACCGTCTCTTAGTAGCAGCACACGTAACTCCTAATAATTACGAATAGTATACCAACCACATCGGGGGACAGTCATGACTCTGATCTGTGTCTTTATCTACATATATACAGACTAGAATTAGACCCCAATTTGTAGACTAGAAGGGGCCTTTCCTTTTAATTTAGACCAATACCTTTTTTCTCTTCCTATTTAGTTGTTTCCCATGAAAAAAACGGCGTTCAGAAGAGCCCCTTAGATATGCTTCGTCCCCGCTATACCTTCCCGACGTAAAAACCAGCAGGTCTAGGGACACGGAAACTTGAATCAGCCCCCGCTGGGTAGGTTTCTTTGCACTCCACTATCACACATAGGCTATTTAAGTAAATATTATCTACTCCACCCTAGCTACCCCTTTGAAGATTACACTACTTACGAAAGCGAACTTTTACCGCAAATAAAAGGTACAGAGCCGCTTATGCAACGCATCTACAATCGTATTTATTAGTCGGCAACCACAAATACCAATTTAGCTGCAATCCTTGAGGGGGCATTCAGCCATGGAATGCTTTTCTCCAGAGTCGAAGGCTTTTTGAAGAGCAGCAAATAGAGGAGCATGATCCTCCGGGATCCTCATAATCCTATTTAAAAATCACACGGACACTTCATTAAGCACAAGTGTATTTGCATTCCAAAAAATTTTCCACCCTAGTTGGAATCAGACACAAGGTTACCCGACGGGACCCACATCAAACGTACCTGACCACATCGAATCGCAGCAGAAATGATCTAAGTCAGGCCACACTCGTGAGTTCGGGACAGCAAAAAATACGGTTCCTCGAATTTCTATCTTTTACCTAATCGGATGATGTATTAAAATACGTTTCCCGACGTCGGCCCGTCTCGCAGCAGCTTAATTTTCAATAACGCCCGGTGAACGGGTAGGGACATGTGCAAATCCTGTGATCAAATAGGACATAACAATGTGTGATGTTACGAAATAGGGCTTAATCAGGGCTTAGACGCTTTTAATAATTAGTCGGGTTGGGCATAATACCATTACTTAGGCCCTCAGATCCCTGATTTTGATATCTACAATGAAGAATGTCATTTGTTAAATAGGCTACTTGATTCGGCATAATTACACAAACCCTTTGTAAAGGTATAAATATCTTATTCTTCGTTCTTCATGTCGTCGCTAGTGTTACAATGGTCGGAATCACTTATTCCCACGTTTCTTCGTAACTCCTAGGTCACACGGACTTTACCCACGGTCACCTCTAATTCGTATTTTCCAACACTCGGTACTCATTTTGATTCCACGGCCGACTTTAATATTTAGAACGGTGTTCTACATCAATGTGCCATAGACTAGGCTGGGTAAATGAGGAATTACGTCTTTGTTGGCTTTACCCCAACTGTTTAGCCGTGCAAATTCCCGACTTTCCATTTGATTCGAATAGCAGCTTCCACCTCTGTCTAGTTTTACGTTTAGATCCTCGTGCTTTTAGTTGTCCACCCTTTTATTTTTTGATCTCTGTACCAGATAAAAACAAGCAAATCTAAGACAGTCATTTTAGTCCAGCTACTTTTAGTCATTTCGTTCATTCCTTATCCTTGCTTTACCCCCTCGTCTAGTATTTCTTAGGTGCTCATAGATCTCCATCGGTGGAGCAGCTATACGGGTAGCACACGTCAGAATTTAAATCTTAAAAATTAGGAAGCCTAAAAAACCAGCCTAACGGCATAATTGCATCCTAGGTTTGGGCACCATAGGAGAATACCGTAGCTACAATCCACATACAGACTATGGGTCTCCACTGGGTCATACTAGCTTTGGTTGCTTAAAGGTAATCCCCTCACAAAGACTCATGTTGTGGCTACATTATATTTTTAGTATTCCTAATCTGTCTTCCACGGTTATGGATTTATCACAGCGAACAGGCATTTCAAATCTGTCCAGAAGCGAACGGCTACCATCATTTCACGAAGATTCACGACAAATTTTGATTCTTTTTAGCCATCTTATTCGAGAAACCTCCCATGGAACAGCACTGTTGTCCAAAATTAAATCCAGCTGTCTTGCCCTTTTTTTCTCTTTGTATCGAAATAACGGTACCTTCACTATTGATGCCCTTATGGGGCCTTGTTCTTTGTGACGACGATTTGTTAATTCATTAAGCAGATGTGTATAATTCAGCCTACGTTAATTTTATTAAAACGTTGTTGTTTCTTGTTGTTGGACTGACGTGATGTTGTTGACCTTGTGAGGATGTAATAATATTTTAAGTCAGGCTTTAGAAGATATAATACCATTTAGGTTAAAAGACCTAGAATCGCCCTTGAACGTAGCACTGAAATTAAATCAGGTAGTCAGCATGTAGCCTTGGAAACCCAGCCATCTACCTCTGTTTGATTTTCATCTACAATTATACGGCCGCTCTCTTGTGAGGCTTATTTTAACCTAGTCGTCGGGGGATGGTATTTTACCAGAAGAATTGTTGCAGAAGATTACGTCTGCAACTTAGGTTTCCATTTCAAGATACGGCGGGATTTCTTTATACGGCACCGCATTTCAAGAGAGCCGATGTTTTGTGCACGACGACGTAGCTTTCTAACGATGGAACGTAACTTTCCCTCTCGTTTAGCATCGGAGGCCACAGTAACTTGATAAATATCTTTGTTGACAGCATGTCCTCTCGTCAGGTTAGCTGATCTATCAAACCTCAAATCCTCTTAAAGTCTCCACCCCAATCAAGCAGGCCCCCTCATTTGCGCGCTATATTTTTGCTCAGGTAGGTGTTTAAATCCTCTCCAGCTATATTATCCATTAGTCCTCAAATTCCAGACAGTAAGAATCACCACGGGTCTCCACCAATCCGACTTCATGGCCTACAGACTAGGCTGATTTTCCAGCCGTGGAAGCGTCTTTTTTTCCCTCAATTATTTTCTACAAATTGTTAATACCATCCAGGTGCACATGTAAACCATCATTTTAAATTTCCCACACGGACTAACGATGTTTGGGCTTCGTTCCCAGCACGCCCTGGTTGTCACCCAGCCAATGGTCGGCCAGACAACACGGTTGAAAAAGGTTTATCCACGGTTCCAGTCGTCTTTCCGCGAACACGTCGTCGGGATTTCCAGTGAATACCGAAAGATTGAAAAAGACTGCCTATGGAGCAGCATCATTTCAAAATTAGGATCCGTATGGAAATTAAACACTCTCACTATTGACCTTGTTGGCTGATAAATAAATAACTTGATAAAGATGTTTGATAAATAGTTCTCTGTTCAGGCACCCTAGCTAAACGTTTCATTTGGGTCAATCTCCAGCAGTTTTGTCTCGATTCGGTGCTCACTACGTCTAACGTTCTCTGATGCCCTTTTTTCGGCGCGAGAAGATTGCTGATTTTCAGGTAGGTTACCAACGTGCTATACTGTGTCTGTTCAAAACTTACAGCATCTAAAGTGATTTCTTTCTTCTTCACATATACGGTACTGTGTTGCGTTACCCTCTGTAAATTTTCTTACCGTCCACGCCCTTTAGTCGTCGTGTTACTTTCACTTAGTGCACTTAAATACCCCAAAGGTTTCACTATGTGAGTTCGGTGCAATGGTCGGAGATGAAAATTTCCAGACATGATAATTGTCGTCAGCGAACGACTTGTTTATTAAAGGTTAGTCGTCAGGTACACTGAATAGTATTCAGGTCTACTGAGGGTGTACGCGAACGAGAGGGTGTGAATATTCGACGTGCTTCCATGAAAAAGTTGTCTGGGTACTGGCAAAGGGCAATAGTCGCGCTTCCACTCGACAGTGCCTCTGGACGCTGTTACTCCAGTCGGAGGCCTCTCTGTTCAACCCAAAATTAAATCCACAGCTATCCAGATCTATCATAATGCTATGCTTCCAGGATGCGACTTCAGCAGTCAATTTACGTTGCAATAGTCGAATTCAGGCAAAGGAATTTCTTTACATGTAAAAAAATTAGCTTAGTCCGTGGAAAAGAACGATTGTGCGCTTTATTACCGGAAAAAACGTACAAACTTCGTTACTAAATAGACAGAACGATGACCTTGGCGCCGGGATCTTGATGCTTGCGGGTCTCCTATTGTGGTATGTCGACACATGGTGTATTTAAATATTTGAGTTCGGGACCAACCTAGTGACATGAAAGCCAAAGCCAAAGGCCCTTTGTGCCGTCTCTTATGTTGTGGGGTGCTCGACGAACTCCATCGGAGCTTCTATCACGATTGTGCGCTCTCCTCTGATTCAGGCCTACCCGTCTCGAAGGAAAACACTCGTCGCATGTAAACTTATCACACAAGATTTCCCTTCGATCCCTAGGCTGTTGTTTGTCTTTTATTACCGCAATAATGAAGTAATATCTGCCAGAATCGCCCTTTTCAATCCTCTACTATATTTTAGCGGTGAACGCGGAAACTACCCTCATAAGATATCTGCCCTTTGCATGAATTATCTTTCCTAGCACGGAAAACAGCAGAAGATATTGTCAGACGACGATTTGTCAATCCTATTAGGAGCAGGATGATGTTTGAATAAAACTGTATACCTAGTTTGGTTAGCACATCTGAGCCGCGACATGACACTAGGGCCGTGACCCATTTTTTATGTTAAATGCAACAAACGCTTGATTCTTCCAGAAGAGAGCTTCGCGGCTTTCGACTTAGACCCAGCAGTCAAACCAGTTGGCGCGGGATTTAGAAGTTTTGTGTTACGTGGAACGGCGGCACCAATAATTGCAAAGGGGTCAGGCTACGCAATTGATAAAAACAGAGGTCGCCCAGTCGTCGCATTCAGGCAGCAGCTCCTAACGGTAGGACCACAAAAATATGACAAACTAGGGCGTTTAGTAACCATGGGAAATTCTTTGAATAGAGACGAAATCTATGATGAACCCCATCGATTTGTCAGTTCCTCGTACCATTATCCTAGCACCTTCGGCTAATACCCAATTTGACAAACTTCTTACATGACTCATGCTCTTTATTACACGGTTTCCAGTTGTCAGAAGACTAGGACTGTGAGGGCTACATCAACAGAGGCTGCGGTCCCCGGAATAATGTTATCTTTATTCCATCTCTTGAACTACGTAGGGATTAACCCGTGGAAACATGTACAGAGCCTACTGCTTTTAGTATTTTAAAGGTTAATGTTATCCACCCGATGCTAATACGCTTATACCTTAGTCTGTGCGGGTCCGTCTCTGAAAATGTCCCCCTCACCCTAGCAAAAGGTTAGTGCGGTGAATATCAAAGACGACACTTCATTGACGAGATTGGATTAATGAGCAATTGATTCGTACACTTTGTATGGATCTTTGAATGTTACCCCCTCTTATGTGTAGCGTTACATGAATCTTGGTAATGAAAAAATGTTACCTTCACAAGGAAGGAGGAAGTCGAAACTTACGTCAGACACACGGAGCTTCACTATGCTAGGTCGTCCACAATTAGCTACATCAACAGATACGGCACCCTTATCAGGCTACGCAATCGCGGATATCATCGAAGCTGGCTGTTGCGTTTTGTTTTATTACATCCTAAATTTTACCGAATAAAAATGTTACCCTACTATGCTTGTATCCAGATTGTAAGACAAACTAGGGATGACTACGAAGTCTATCTACCATCATCGATTTTCATCTTTGACCAGAAGTGCCATCGACGACTGGGCGAAAACGTTTTCCCCAATACCAGTTTGCAACAGCGGTTCGTGCAGCTATTGCGCAAGGGCGGTCTAGTCTTTCGGCGCCCGCTCTATCGTTTTGAATCATGACAGCTATTGCGTATATAAATACGTAGGGATGCTATTCCTCAATATAGATCCATTAGGGATGGAAAAACATCTTGGTCCATTTTCACAAGTTGTATTTTAAAGGTCTCGACCCGAATTCGTCATAAGCGCTTAAAAAGGGTTGACATCCCTTATATCCTCGTGGAAGTTTCGACACTCAGGCAGAACGACCCTTTGCACGGTAATCCATCTAACTATCCAGTCGTCACGACGCTTTTTAGAGGAGTCCGTACTAGGTTGGGCCCTATTGGAACCGCCCAACCCGTCCACGGTTTTAATTTAGAGGCTAATGACTCCGCTAGGGATTTTCAAGATCCTCAATAGGCTTCGTTTATCCATCTTGCTTTTACTGCTTTTGATTCTGATGCCCTTTTTAGCGGGTGCTATCTGTGCGGTGCTTTTCGACGTTCACGATCAGCCCAAGTTTAAGTCCGTTCTTTCGTGCATTGGTTGTCAGCCCAAGACCCTCATGTTGCGACTTGCTGGGGGTGTAGCCTTAGGGATTGCGCTTTTCGGATTCTTTACGTCCCTTTGCTAGAGCATCGATCCAGGCTGTGCAACCACTGTGCCTTTTCATCAGCCGTATGAACGCTTTTCAAGCTACAGATCTATGAATCTCTACTCCATCTTGTCCCCTAGCGTCTTGCCGAATCGTTTAGCGGGGTACTCATGTCACGATTTGTATACATAGTAACTCCATCTACCTGTGATCTGCTGCGAAAATCCAGGCTGTGTTACCCTTACGTGTGCGCGGGACCTCTTATGATGACAGAACGTCCTGACGTCTAATTCCCCACCCGACCCAGACACTACTGCTATCAAAGCAACGAAATCCCTTGTTAAGTCACCATTGCTAGGACGATTGTACCTCGGTCCTTTTATTAGCCCTAATCTCAAGCAATCAGGAACGCGGCGGTGGTCCACTTGTCTTACACTACGAGGGTGTGACCAGAAGATTAAAGGTTAAATGTTAAGCACTAATGGTATGGTTTCCTATGAATCTGTACCATTTGCGCGGTGAATAGTATCTCCGGTAGAAGAATGTGCGTTCTGTTTGGAGGCTGTTGTACTTAGAACTTTCCTGTTTCTTCTTACGTTGCGTGACCACATAACATAAATGATGTAGGAGCATGTGAGCACAATGGTCAAAAAAGGCCTTATTGCGTTCACCTTCGTTAAAAAACTGTGTTTGGAACTATGCCCCTACTGCGCGAAGTGATTGTAATGTTACCCCCAGCAGCAGGCTTGACAAATGGTCAAGCACTGTTCCAATATTGATCAACCGCAATCCCAACTGTTTCCCACCATTTACCCCTTTGCGCTGCGATACCGTCCATCGTTCTTACGTCTAATCTCTACGCCCTTAACGGACCAATCTGACAAACGGCGGTCCCTCTATGAGCCGCTAGGGAAGCCACGGTACAATAAATCTACAATCGTTTAACTCACCTTTAAGGGAGAGCCGCTGGCTGTCACACGGTCGTGAATGAAGTGGCAGATATCTTTTATTGACTTTCCACGGATATCCTAAATCCGGTAGCAAGTTGATGCTAATGGGGTACGCACTAGCGCTTGTGCAACTAACGCTGTTAGCGCGGTCTTCACCATATACATTTCCAGGTCAGGAATCCAGGAACGACACTTTCCCGGTCGGCACAGAAGATATTGACATCGACACATGTGACCCTTGGGATCCCTAGAGCGGGATATGGCGCCCAATCATCCAGATTACTCTTCCCCAAAAAAGTTGATTTTCGACTTCGGCTCTATCGAAATCCCGTGCTGTACACTCCTAAATCAGACATGAAGAATTTTGATTCTTTTTGATAGCAAAATTTCACTCTAGTGAACGATTAGACAGCATGAATAATCTGTTGTGACTGGGATTTTCGACTTTTGTGTATGTTGTTGACAATGCGGGTCTACCAATCAGCCCTTGATGCTCTTTAATCGCTAGGGTTCGCGTCTTACTTTGTATCCCCTGTAAAGTCGAATAGGGACCACTTGTTAAAGACACTGGAACTTAGGAAGCTAATCTGTGAAAAATGCTTGAATGTAATGTTCCATTTTCAGGTTTACCTATTAGACCTTTTGAGGGCTGGTGAACCTTGATGAGTTCTTGGCAGATAGGGATCTACTCCGCCTACCGCTTCTCCGTCGGGGTCCAAACTCGCCCAAAGGCCATCGACCATCTCTATCATTAGGATGATGGCAGCATGACTATCATAGTCTAGTTACAATGGGTGGAACGATTTTATTCTTGTGAAAGTGATTTCACAAGGAAGTTGTCTTTGCAAGACAGATCCACGCTAACGCATTGTTCTTGGGGGCCATGACGCTTACCTACCTCTATCAAAAATATTGACAACGGTCCCAGCTACTGTTTTGTTCCAGTTGCGGTACACTAGGATCCATATAGATCCTTTAACTTTCAGAAGACCATCTAACGCTTTTAAAATGTTAATGACTCGTCGTTTTATGAAAGAAGTCACAGAAGATTTATGATGATTCTCGCGAATCTGTCTCGAACCGTTGCGATACCATTTTTGTGAGCGGGAACGGCATTGTACTTCTAGCGGCCCGGTCGAAATTTTACACCACGTCTAATTAGTCGAGCAGCTGTTATACGGTACACGGTACTTGAGAGAATGTAGCCTTGACTTTGACTAGAAAAAATAGCTCTAAAGAAAAACTGCAAAGGGTCTACCATTCGCTACCGGCTTTTACCTTAGCATCGAAACGTCATTTGAGTCAAGTTTTGGCCGTCCAACTTTCCAGATCCTCGGTCTTTAATGTGAGCGTCCCAATCATAAGTCCGATCTATGATTGGTTGCCAGTCAGGTTGCGCTCTTTGATGGTAAATCTTGAATGCGTCATCGATGGTAATGACCCCATGGCTGGCTGTTGTACACAAAAAATACGACACTTTTCCAGATAGCACTGCCGCGCACTTAGTCCACTGTGATCGTCGTAATGCTACATCTGTCTACCATTGTGACTATAGATTCTATGAGAAAGTTGTCGTCGGCTTTTCAATTCCAGGTATTCTTCCGGCACCACCCTAGGTTTGGAGTCTAGGAGTCCGGGTGTGAAGGGTTACACGTATCTTTTATGGCTAAGTTGACTTTATGGTCATAAATGTTCTTTGTGCAGGTAATAATTGTCTCCACTTAAAGGCCTTAGAACCGCACCCATATATCCGTGACGCACATCTCTTGACAAACGATCGTTCCACCTCTTGGTTACTTATTAATCCGACCCATTGTTCCCAAGCTTGCTAAGCCCCGTTCGTGACAGCCCATCCAACTGCTAAAAGACCTCTTTCGACTTCGCGTCGTATGAATCTGTGCAAAGATGAAAGTCACCAATGAGTGCCCTTAATTGCCATTCATTCTTAGGGATTCGTCGGTGTGACCGCTAGGATGATCCGCAATCCAGGCTGATTGAAAAAATAGCTTTGAAAAGACACGCGGGTAAAATCTCCGTTTGGAATCAAATAAACGTTTAACTAATGACGTAAGAATCTACTGTAGTCATCAAGCATCTTGTTTGAGCGTGCCATTTTTGAAGACTAGCTTACTTTGAAGACCCTCTGTTCAGATTTTTCAGGTCTTGAGCGTGCTCTTTTGACCCCAAGGCGGGTCTGGATCACTTTACCGTGGCTCGGAATTTAGAGCCCTATGCCGTCACGACGTCCTTGATCCTGACCACTCTTTCTTTGCATTGTGTAGCCTATTTTACCTTTTCTTTATTCTTAGTCTTTTTACGCAACCGTGAAGATTGTAAGAGACCGTGGCTGTGTTACCATTTTTGTCAGACAACGTCCCATTTTTTTGTATTGAAATAAAAATTAGTCTAATTAGTCTAATTAGTCTAATTAGTATTCAAATACCTCCGACTGCCTATTTAATAATACAAAAATTTACGTGAATGCGCTTTAATCAATGTATCCAGTTTCCACAGGTAGACAGATTTCCAGGATGCAAATCTCTACAGCCTTGTGTATGTATCAAATCTGCCTCTGAAAACATACATAGATTGGCATCGCACTGCAATAGATCCTTAAACGTCGGTATGGATCAGGAATCTGCGGTGTATGCCCAACCGGAAGCTTTCTTTGTGTATCTCTGGCGCAAATTCTTAAACGACCAGTCTAATGACAATGCGCAATGTATTCATCCAGGTGCTGTCCACGATTTACGCACGAATAGCGTGAGAGCAGCTAGCGCTCTACCTTATGCCTCAGGCACAGCCCTTGTGTTACCAAATAAAAACAATGTAAACAATTCACGTAGATCCACCCAAAGCCCCGCTAACGTCCTTGTCCGTCCAACCATCCCAGGAGATATCAGTGCGCTATCAGTTTCTCACCTAGCGGTTTTGTTTGCGTTCGCTAAATTGAGAGAATTCGCCAGACATTTCAAAAAGCACTGCAAAGGCCATCACGACTTCGCAAGACCCTCTAGCTATCTGGCTCATAAGGCAGAACGTCCTGAGTATTCAGGCAAATTCGCTAAATCTATGTGCGGGTCACATCAGGAAAACGTGAGACGCTCGACAGCATCTTGGGTCGTCAATGACAATCCTCATAATCATCCGTTCCCAGGAATAGGAGCGTTAAGGCTGAACGAGCATTCAGGTTAGTCAGGCTTCCGAGCCATTAAATGGTTTCCAGAATAGCCTTTAAGGAAAACACTTGTTTTGGTCCACGTCGGCAAAACAGATGACGTTCTGAGAGTCTAGTGTGCTGCAGGCTTACGTAGTAGACAGAAATGATTTAGCTGATATGGTACAAAGAATTGAGTCAGGCTTTACAAGGATCATTTAAAGAATAGAGTTATTTGGGGCTCAAAAAGAGGTCCCCTAGCTCCATCGCCTAACTGGTTTATGACTTGCCTACGTTATTTTGATTGAATTGCCGGTAATATTAGGGACCACAATCATAATGTATTCTTTGAATTGCTGAAAGCTAAGCTTTTTCCAGGAATGCCAATTATGCCAATGAGCAGCAAACATAAGATTTATCAGCGGTGGCAGTAAACCAGTATTGTGTATAAGAGGGTCTACTGTCCACGGAATACAGGCTACCTCTTTCTTAGCCCTTATCACAATGGTGGGCACAGCGGGGGTGTGTTCAGCATAAATTTCCCACCCGGTATTTAGACGAGCCGTCTTTTTTTGGGATGTCGAATGAAACTTTTGAATGCCCGTCCACAGGTTTTCCAGTTTTGTCTGTCCCGGTAGCCTTGGGCTCATCGCCCTTTACGTTTGCAATCTTTACTGTGACTACCTCCTTATGCGATTTTTTACTGTCCACGTCAA
The DNA here is from genome assembly GCF_011039275.1 of Streptococcus hyointestinalis. Taxonomy (GTDB): domain Bacteria; phylum Bacillota; class Bacilli; order Lactobacillales; family Streptococcaceae; genus Streptococcus; species Streptococcus hyointestinalis_A. Next base: position 569,717 of record NZ_JAAKGB010000001.1, on the reverse strand, counting down.
AGAGTAAACCATTAGACTAACTATGGATCACATCTTGCTCATCTCTTATCCCCACGTCCCAAAAACACCAGCGCTACATCACACGTATCAGATCCCTTGTGATATGACGTTACTAGAAAGCAATTATCGTAACTCCTCTACCTCCTCGGTCTTGGAAGGGTTCATCAGTTTGCTCGTAGCTTAACCAGCGCGTTGCGTAGGGATTATAATGATGGCGAGCATAATCATCTGTTGTATCTAAGCCGTCCTGACTAATTTTAACTCATCAGTTAACTACGATGAACCAATGCCCAAGTTTTCCCTTATGGATCCTCCATTGTGTATGGGGTTACTAGGTTTCGGAGTCCGTCAGCTTTTAAATGCCCTTTTATGCTTTCAAAGCAGGTAACGGCACCACCTTATGTTGACAAACGATATCTAGCTGGAACTTAGCTGACATTGACTTGCTAATCTGTTATGCTAACGCATCTTAAAAGCTTGGGTTCATCTTGTTAAATCAAGCTTTCTCTTAGCGGGGTCTTGCCGCTAGGATCATTTAAACATCTTTTGCTCAACGTCTGCGTAATGAAGCATCTTTCTTTGGTTTAGCTTAGCGTGGGCATTGAGAGCCTACTGTAGACAGAGGGATTTTTTTATAACATAATCCAGCTTGTGCAAGATTCGTGCAATGCTAGTGTGATGTTAGGAATACAACAGCATCTAAATCATCAAAGACCTCATTTGTGTTGTCTGCCGAAAGAGCAACACATTTTTTAGGAGATGCCCGTCAGACAGGGACCCGTTCCATCTTGTTTAAACCGCCAACCGTCTACCATATAAATAATCTAACGCATGTGATGTTGCGTTGTTATGCCAGACATTTGATACTACCGATGGTTTTAAGCCACGTCCCATTTATCAAACTCGGGGTCGTTGCGGGCTACCTATCTAAATCTCCAGACTACTGTAGAGAGTTCTCAAAAAACTGCAAAGATTTACGCTGACCTCTGGCGGTTTCTCTGATTTCTGCGTTACCGCCAGCATCAATCATTGTGTACCTCAACGCTAGGGATAGGACCTCATTGACCCCAACATCGCCCAAAACAAATCCCTTGTCTTTGTCTGATGACCTAAATAAATTAATTCAGCGATTAATTAGTATGACCCAAATTCGACATTGTGTTAGTCATATCAGTACCCGTGGCAGCCGTCACGAGCATTCACGTAGGACCTAGCTCTTACTATCAGGTAGCTTGGGTCTTTCACTTAGCCTATTTGGTAGAGCGCTGAACCAAGCAAAGTATCTATCTTTAGCTAGTTAATGATATTTACGTTATTATTATAGCAGGTTGCGTTTTCTGTCCGTCACGCTAGGGACCCAGATAGGCTAAAAGACACAAAAGAAAAGGTTACAACATCTACGTTCCACTGTCGGAGCTTCGTTCTCACGTCAGTTGCGAACAGGCATAACGCATTTTTGAACTGACTAACGGCGAGGAGGCTACTATCGTCCGTTGCGATAAACAATGGCGGTTATTAGCTAGTCTTAGCTCTCTAAATCGCCAGAAAACCGCAATGCTTCCGATAACTCCTATGCAGACAATACCTTTGTGGGCTTCATTCTCACCTCTGTTGTCATGACCTCGAAAACTATCTATCTTTGTGGGTGGACCCTGTTAGTCTTTTGAGCCCATCGCATCTGCAAAAGCGTTACAACACTAATTGGTTTGGAACCGACTAAATAGCTTAAATCCAGTAAGAAATCGGATTTATTGAATGCACGAGCAGCCTTAGGATCAATGGCGGCACCCTCGTGCTCAGATGACCGCTATCAGGTCAGAGCTCCGTTAGCGGGTAATCAGCTTGGTAGCTTTTCAAATAATTATTCCACTGACTTAGATTCTCACCCATATAGCCGATATGATGTAGCCTTTTGACTGCCAGAAGTTGCGAATGCAGGCGAAGCTCTTTCATTCTCGTTACAACGTACTATCGATGCCAAGCTTGTCAGGCAGTCGCATCCTTTGTGTAGCGAGACTTAGTAAAAAAATGATGTTTATGATTCTATGCCACACGCTTTTCAAAGAGTATGGTATCTTTTGGTTACAACGACTACCTCTCCCCGCATCGTTCACGGAATTTGACATAATTTTCACACGCTATTTGGTTATCATATTCTTTTCAGGTTTTAATCACGACATCTGCCCCTTGTTATCAACCAGTCAGCGGTACTGCTTCCACAAGTAGACGTAAATCGGTATGGGGTTTGTCTTAGCGGTTTTAGCGGGTCTTTTCAATATAATCAACTTTTCAAATACCGTAAAGTCGTATCGATGGAAGCTGAGCAGCAGTCTGCGGTAGCCCGGTCCCAGCGCTCTACAAAGAGTTGCGAATCACGACACGCTATCACGGCTACAGAAGATTCGTACTCTTGTGCTTTTTATTGTGTCATTTGAGAGCCAAACATTGTCAGATGACCCATAGGAGCTTCGCAAGGGCTGTGATTTGTCTCAACACGTGGCATGACCACTTTTAGAATTTTAGGAATGCCCAGGAAATGATCTTGGTTTGGTTAAAGCTGTGCCAAAATTCGCTAGTACAGAAGGTCACGCTCGTGGCAAATTGTGCAAATGAAAGTCGCTTTTTGTTTTCCTACTATCGTCAAAATTTTCGCAATGCTACCGCTATTAGTATTCCCTTTCCACCCTGTTATGCTGTTGGTTGCCAATATTATAGCAGGCAAAGTAGACCGTTGTCGAACCGTCGTTCTATGTTGTATCGCTGTGTAGACCTCACCATTATTCCACTTTTTAAGGCAGCATTTCAAATGACCTCTATGAATTTAATAATGCTCGCTCAACGCATTATCTGATTGTGTTCTATCATATCAGTGATCACACAAGGAAAATCCCACAATTTTCCAGATAGGAATAATCCGTTAGGATTGCAATCTTGCATGGGGTAGTCCAGACGTGAGAGTCCCCTGTGGTGGAGAAAGTTGACATGTTAATGTATTGCTGCTTTAGCAGTCGAGGATTAATGCCCTTCGGAAAATACGAATGGACCAGAAAACGTTGACCTATTATGCCCTAGCTGTTAGCGAGAAGATTTAAAGGGAACGGGTTAATCATATGGGAGATACATAACTCATGTGACCTAAAATTGTGTCATCGAAAGGAGACAATACCATTGACCTACTAGGGATTAACTACTATCAACCACGTCGTATCAAAGCTAAGGAAAATCCAGCTGACATTGACCCCAACTGTCCTATGCCAGAAGATTACTTTGACTACTACGATATGCCAAATAAAAAGATGAACCCTTACCGTGGCTGGGAAATTTACGAAAAAGGGATTTACGATATCCTCATCAATGTCCGTGACCATTATGGTAATATTCCTTGCTACATCTCTGAAAATGGTATGGGGGTCGAAGGCGAGATGCCCTTATGCCCTTATGCCCTTATGCCCTTATCAATGAAAGGGACCATCTTTATCCCATTCCCCAGTTTCCACTTCATTCTTTTTGATTCTTTTGTATTGATCCTCAAAAGTTGACACTTAGTAAAAAACACGCTTTTCCACGTCCCACCATTTATCACCCGGTGCTCCACTTGTGATGTTTTGATAGCTTAGGATTGAAATTTTCCAGTTGCTAATCATCGAAAGAGCTTGAATGCCTTTTGATCTTGTTTGCGAGTGATAATTTCAGACTCCATCACACAAACAGTAGACAGATGATTTGATAGGTGACACCGCCTGTGCGGATTTTTCTTTGAAGTTGACATCTACTGATCATTTTCGAGGATTTTGTGTTATGCCAATTTACGTAGCTTAGCGGTTGCCAATGCCTTGAGAGAGAGCTTTTCAAGTTCGCAAGTTTTGGCTCATGTGACCTTGGGATGTCGCCACACGGATTGCGTTCAGGCTTTAATGAAGCTCTCGCTAGTAGCCTTGCTATCAAAGCCTATCATGAAAGTCAAGATGGACAGATTGGTATCATTTTGAACCTCACACCTAGCTATCCTCGTGATGAGAAAAACGCTGAGGATGTTAAGGCAGCTCGTATTGCTGACGCATTTTTCAACCGCTCTTTTCTTGACCCAGCGATTAAGGGAGAATATCCAGAAGATTTGATTGCTATCGTAAAAGACCTTGATATGATTCCTCAACATACATCAGAAGACCTTAAAACCATCAAAGACAATACCATTGACCTACTAGGGATTAACTACTATCAACCACGTCGTATCAAAGCTAAGGAAAATCCAGCTGACATTGACCCCAACTGTCCTATGCCAGAAGATTACTTTGACTACTACGATATGCCAAATAAAAAGATGAACCCTTACCGTGGCTGGGAAATTTACGAAAAAGGGATTTACGATATCCTCATCAATGTCCGTGACCATTATGGTAATATTCCTTGCTACATCTCTGAAAATGGTATGGGGGTCGAAGGCGAGATGCCCTTATGCCCTTATGCCCTTATGCCCTTATCAATGAAAGGGACCATCTTTATCCCATTCCCCAGTTTCCACTTCATTCTTTTTGATTCTTTTGTATTGATCCTCAAAAGTTGACACTTAGTAAAAAACACGCTTTTCCACGTCCCACCATTTATCACCCGGTGCTCCACTTGTGATGTTTTGATAGCTTAGGATTGAAATTTTCCAGTTGCTAATCATCGAAAGAGCTTGAATGCCTTTTGATCTTGTTTGCGAGTGATAATTTCAGACTCCATCACACAAACAGTAGACAGATGATTTGATAGGTGACACCGCCTGTGCGGATTTTTCTTTGAAGTTGACATCTACTGATCATTTTCGAGGATTTTGTGTTATGCCAATTTACGTAGCTTAGCGGTTGCCAATGCCTTGAGAGAGAGCTTTTCAAGTTCGCAAGTTTTGGCTCATGTGACCTTGGGATGTCGCCACACGGATTGCGTTCAGGCTTTAATGAAGCTCTCGCTAGTAGCCTTGCTATCAAAGCCTATCATGAAAGTCAAGATGGACAGATTGGTATCATTTTGAACCTCACACCTAGCTATCCTCGTGATGAGAAAAACGCTGAGGATGTTAAGGCAGCTCGTATTGCTGACGCATTTTTCAACCGCTCTTTTCTTGACCCAGCGATTAAGGGAGAATATCCAGAAGATTTGATTGCTATCGTAAAAGACCTTGATATGATTCCTCAACATACATCAGAAGACCTTAAAACCATCAAAGACAATACCATTGACCTACTAGGGATTAACTACTATCAACCACGTCGTATCAAAGCTAAGGAAAATCCAGCTGACATTGACCCCAACTGTCCTATGCCAGAAGATTACTTTGACTACTACGATATGCCAAATAAAAAGATGAACCCTTACCGTGGCTGGGAAATTTACGAAAAAGGGATTTACGATATCCTCATCAATGTCCGTGACCATTATGGTAATATTCCTTGCTACATCTCTGAAAATGGTATGGGGGTCGAAGGCGAGGAACGCTACATCAATGCTAATGGGCAAATCGAAGACGACTACCGTATTGACTTTATCAAAGACCATCTCCGCTATCTCCACCAAGCCATCCAAGAAGGGGCTAACTGCCTAGGCTATCACCTCTGGACTTGCATGGATAACTGGTCTTGGACAAATGCTTATAAAAATCGCTACGGCTTGATTGCTGTTGACCTTGATAAAGAAGGCAAACGCACCATCAAAAAATCCGGCTACTTCTTTAAAACACTAGCTGAGCAAAATGGCTTTTCAGACTAACACAATCCGTTAGGACTCCACTCCTAACGGATTGTGTTAGTATTAGACAAAAAAGAGAGAGTTCCAAAATGATAGCTCTCCCCTCTTCAAAATAATTGTTATGCCAATTTACGTAGCTTAGCGGTTGCCAATGCCTTTTTGTAAAGCACTATTGTCCTTTAGGTTTTGTGCTCATCTTTTGCACCCATTCTTCGCAATCCACTTTATCATTTTTGATTATTTCGGATTGATCCTTACCAGTTGACACAAATCGAAAAACAGTGAATGCCACGTCTTCTTGTTTATCACTGATAATTCTATGTATGGATTTTTTGACTCGCAAAACATCGCCACAATGAACTGTATAGTCTTTTATAACATCCTCCTCTAAGACTTGAATGGTCACACTTCCTTTTGTTGGTACGATGATTTCCTCAATAGCTTGGTGCTTGTGCCAATCCTGAACTGTATTTGCAGGTAAAACATTTTGGTGAATTTCAAATTCTGGATATAAGAAATAATGCACCTTAGTTCCATTGTCTTTTTCAACAAAAATAGCATCTGAAAGCTGACGAATGTCAATAGATTGTACCATAACTCTCTCCTTCAATCCTATTCAAAGAAAACGAAACTGGCACAAACTCAGCTTCGTTTATTGACTTTGTTATCGTGGCAAGCTATTCTAGCGTTTGCTAAAACGGTTACATTTATTGCTAACAAAAATTACTTGACATCAACCTTTTGATACAAATGCATCATTTCAATAGCAACCTCTTTTAGAGTCATAGTTGTCATGAGGTGGTCTTGGGCATGCACCATGATGATTTCCATTTTCATCTCAACGCCTTTAGCATAGTCTTGAAGCAACTTGGTTTGTGCGTGGTGTGCTTCTAAAAGTGAAGCATTCGCCATTTCAAGCTGTTCGGAAGCTTTTTTATAGTCGCCATTACGCATACTAGCAAAAGCGTCATGAACAGCCGTTCTAGCCTCACCACTGTGCAAGATAATTTCAAAAGCAGCAATCTGTAATTCTTCTTTATCCATATGACAACCCCTTTATAGACTGCTTTCAATCAGCTGTGCCATTTTTTCGACACCCATAGGAATTGGAACATAAGCTTGTGGTGGAATTTGTACCACAGGTTTTCCAACTTTTTCACCAGCTTCTTTGAATTGTGCAAAGTACATCTTTGTTTGCGGGCTAATCAAGTAGACATCATACTCTGCATCCGCAATAGCCTGTGCTCCTTCGCTAGAACTAATCGCATCTACTGTAATCGCCTTGCCCTCTTTTTCAAAGAAGGCTGTTGTCTTTTGTGCCATAAGAGATGAGGACATACCAGCTGCACAAATAATCAATGCTTTTGACATAATTTTTCTCCTTTTACTGCTAAAAATCAAATAACTAAAGATATTCGTCGTTTTGACTATCTTTGTTTAGATTATAGCATACAAAAAGATAAATGTCTAGTCTTTTATATTTTAAATCTATTCTTTTCGGCGAGAAAAGAGCAAAAAAAGACCGTCGCCATCACGACAGCCTTCTAAGAGATTATTTAACAGCGTCTTTAAGAGCTTTACCAGCTTTGAATGCTGGAACTTTTGAAGCTGCGATTTCGATTTCTTTACCAGTTTGTGGGTTGCGTCCTTTACGAGCAGCACGTTCACGTACTTCAAAGTTACCAAAACCGATAAGTTGTACTTTTTCACCTTCTGAAAGGAATTCAGTTACTGCTGCAAAAACTGCGTCAACAGCTGCGGCTGAATCTTTCTTTGTTAAGTCTGTAGCTTCTGCTACTTTTGCAATCAAATCTTGTTTGTTAGCCATTTTAACAAATCCTCCAATAATTTATAAGCTTATGCTTTAACAAAAACTATGATACCTAAAAATCGCTGTTACGTCAAGTTATTAACGTTTTGAAGCGCTTTTTTTCTTAAAAATATCAAAGGTAAATTGGTCATTGACCAGATCGATACTGGTGGCTTTGAGATAGATACCAGCATCGTTTTTGAGGTTCTGCAAATTGATAGTAATCGTGGCTTTTTGAGGGTTGACAACGACAATATCAGGCAGTTTGTAGCTGGATTTGATGTATTGCAAGACTTCCTTTTGAGGAAGAGAGAGCGTCCCAACGGAAAAAGACGTCACCTTCAGCTGCACAGCACCATTTGAGAGGCGTAGCGGCTCAAAGTAGACATAAAGCGGCACCTCGTAGCCAAGCAAAGTGTAGGTCCCCTCAAATAAAATGGAAGACGAGGCAGCATAGACCTGATAGGAAAAGTCCTTGCTCTGATAATCGCTCAAAAAAGCTGCAATGGTGTCGTTTAACTCTTCCTTATGCGTGGTAAAGGTGCCGACCTTGACACTGCTTGCTGTTTGGTTAACCGTCTTTTGGCTACTGGACTCTCTTGGCTGTATCAGACGGCTAGTCACCACACCGATAAAGCCGATATTGATGGCAAGAAGCAGCAAAAGCCCCCACTTCCACCAGTTAATCTTTCGTCCAAGAATCTTTTGTTTCACTGATTTTCTCCATTACTTGATCTGACATGATTTGATAGCCGATGTTATTGGGATGGAAATGATCTCCCTCAAAGAGGGCATCGTTCAGGACATTGGTCTGCGTGCCAGAAGTCTGAACGATACCTTCTTTTCCATCAATGCCCTTGTAGAGCGCGTCATTGATAGGGACAAAGTAGACATTTTGGTACTCTTTGACAACCTCTTCTGTCGCTGTATTCCAATTGTCAATGACCTCTTGCATTTGAGTCATATCTGGAAAATTGAGGTAAAAGGGATTGTAAATCCCAAGAACATAGATAGGGAGCGTGCTGTTGTCTTGTCGTGCCACTTCAATGATTGAGCGCAGGCGCTTCTGATAAGCTTTGGCGGGCTGTTTAAAGCTATTAACGCTAAGCTTTGTTAGATTTTTACGGATAACCGCCATGACATCATTGCCTCCAACGGTAAGCGTCATCAAATCAGCTTTTTTGAGGGTAGTCTGGATCTTTGTCTGCTTTTTCATGCGACTCAAAATCTGAGCACTTGTATTGCCCGAAATGCCATAATTCTCACTATGCACTGTGTAGCCATACTTGCTCTCTAGTGCTTGCGCTAAAATGGGCACAAAACCGCCTTGGTCAGTCGTGTCTCCTACCCCTTGCGTCAGCGAGTCACCGATTGCCACATAATTGAGCGTCTTTGTGCTTTGCTTTAAAAAGTCTGCCTTGGTCAGTTTGGGGTCAGACTTTGGGATGAGTAGGTTAAAGAGCAAAATGGATAAAACAAGACTCACTAAAAAGAAAGCAAGTCCTGTTATTACTGATTTTTTACTCATAGCGCACCATAACTGCAAAGGCATTTTCACCCGTGTGGGTCTGGATGATAGAGCCTGTCTCAAGCACAGAAATTGGAGCTCCTAAGACTTTTAATTTTTCCTTGAAGGTATTTGCCAAATCAGCCGTTCCGCAGTAAGAAATCCCAATCTCTGCGATTTTGCGCCCTTTGACATGCTCCATAAACTGGTCGAACCATTTGTTAAATGCTTTAGCACCACGTCCCTTGACAATCGGCACTAGCTCATGGTCTTTCATCTCAACGACGACACGGATGTTTAACAGCGATGTCAAGACACCAGTCACACGTCCGATACGTCCACCTTTGACAAGGTTTTCAAGAGTAGAGACACCCATGAAAAGCTCAGACTTCTCACGCACTTCATTAACACGCTCCACAACAGCAGCTAAATCTGCGCCGGTTCTTGCGAGTTTTGCAGCCTCTACCACTTGGAACTTCTGGCATTGGTCGGTGAAGGTGGAGTCGATGACTGTCACTTCAACACCTGCTAGATTCGCCCCTTGGCGAGCAGCCTCGATGGTCCCCGAGAGGGTGTGTGATAGGTGAATAGAGACGATGTCTGTCGCTCCTTCTTGGTACAAACGCTCATAGACCTCGGCAAAAACACCAACGGGTGGTTGGCTGGTTTTTGGGAGATTTTTGCTATTACGCATTAAGTTAAGGAATTTGCCTTCCTCTTTGAGGTCACTATCTGAATAAAGCACGCCATCAACCATGACAGATAGTGGCACCACCGTAATATCAAGTTCTTTTATAAGTTCGGGTTCGATTGTAAGGGAGGAATCCGTTACAATTTTTACATTTGCCATAATCTTTTCCTGTCTAATATAATAATTCTCCTCTCTATTATACCAAATTTTAAGGAAAACCGTATTGACAAAATCAAAAAGATTGGAAACCCAATCTTTCTACGCTTTTTTGAGCAATTCTCTGGCTTGTGTGCGAGCGGCTTCTGTAACGTCGCTGCCTGCTAGCATTTTAGCAATTTCTTCGACACGCTCATCTTCATTCAGCAAACGTACCGTTGAGACCGTTGAGTTGTCGTCAGAGACTTTCTCGATGAAAAACTGATAATCGGCAATAGCAATGACCTGCGGTAAATGCGATATGGCAAGCACCTGCGAGTGACTACCGATCTTGTAAATCTTTTGAGCAATAGCCTGTGCCACACGCCCAGATACACCTGTGTCCACCTCGTCAAAGACAATGCTAGTCTTGTCCTCCTTGCGGGAAAAGGCGGACTTGATGGCTAACATCAAACGTGAGATTTCACCGCCAGACGCTACCTTGACCAGCGGTTTAAAGCCTTCACCGGGGTTGGTTGAGATGTAAAACTCGATGACTTCATTGCCGTCCTTGCCAAACTTGCCTTTCGTAAAGTTGACCTTAAAGTCTGCTTTTTCCATGTATAACTCGGTCAGCTCCTGCTTAATCTCGGCTTCTAAGACTTTAGCGAGCTCATGACGCTTGTTGCTCAATAGCTTAGCGGACTGGATGAGTTCTTTTTCCAATTTTTTCAGTTCCAACTCTAAGTCATTGCTAGCGCTGGTATTGCCTGTGAGGAGGTTGTACTCTTTGACACTATTGTCAAAATACTCTAGCACATCGTCTACGCTGCCGCCGTACTTGCGCGTAATGGCGTTGATAGTGTCTAGTCTGCTCTCGATTTTTTGCAGGTAGCCTGCGTCAAAGTCCAGATTGTCAATTATGTCCTCTAGGCGTTTAGCCACCTCCTCAAGGACATAATAGCTGTCTGTCAGGCTGGTTGAGAGCTCCTTGTAGTCAGGGTCAAACTCCTCAAGCGTTATCAGCTCGTTCATGGCAGAGCGGACGTTTGAGAGGCTAGAAAACTCTTCATTGTCCAGCATGACAAAGGCATTGTTTAGCGTGTCTGCGATGTTTTTGTAGTTCATGAGCTTGTCACGCTCTTGGGTGAGTTTTTTGTCCTCACCAGACTTGAGATTAGCCGCCTCAATCTCTGCAATCTGAAACTCCAACATCTCAATGCGCTCTTTGTGCTCTTTTTCGTTTTTTTGCTTGAGCGCAACCTGCTTGCGTAGTTCACGATAAGCCTCAAAGGTCTTGCGATAGCTGGACTTGATGGTTTTAAAGTCTCTGTCGCCAAACTCATCAAGCATATGGATATGGAGCTGTGGGCGCATAAGCTCTTCTTGGTCGTGTTGCCCGTGAATGTCAACTAGGTGCTGTCCAACGGCACGTAGCGTGGTCAGATTGACCATGCGTCCATTGATACGGCTGACGCTACGTCCATTGTGGAAGATTTCTCTGCGGATAATCAGCTCATCTGAAAAAGCAATGCCATTTTCCTCCAAGATATGAGCCAGTACAGGATTGTCATTGACCGAAAAGAAGCCTTCAATCTCAGCCTTGTCCGCACCGTGACGAATGACCTCAACGCTGGCACGTGCCCCAAGCATCATATTCATAGCGTCAATGATGATGGACTTTCCAGCACCAGTCTCTCCAGTAAGCACAGTCATGCCATTATCAAAAGTCAAGGAAATCTCCTCAATGATGGCAAAGTTTTTGATGGAAATTTCTAATAACATGCCTGCTCCTTTCTAGGACTCCGTAAACATCCACTCTGTCAAGGTCTTTTGCACCTGCTCTGCTACTTTTTCTTCTCTCACTAGAACCAGCAGGCTATCATCATCTGCGATAATGCCCAATAAATCAGACGTAAAGCGGTTTTTCAGACGTGTTTTGAGCACACGGCTGTTGCCTGGGATGACATCAACCGACAAAAAGAAAACCTCACCAAAAATAGGCTGTGACACTGTCAAAATAGGACTCGGCTTTTTCTTGACCACATCAGGTCTAGCTGGCATTTCGACTTCCTTAGAAAAGCCGTAAATGTAGTGACCTGAGCCAGACGGCACCTTGATAATGCCGATTTCATTCATATCTCGGGAAATAGTCGCCTGCGTCAAGTGCATGCCACGCTCATCTAGCAAGTCTAACAGTTCTTGCTGGGTCTCGATAGCTTCTGTCGTTACCAGCTCCTTAATCACTTCTAAGCGCTCTTTTTTTTTCATCATTTCTTAAACTCCTCATGTGCTTTTTCGATAATGGTATCTATCTGGTTAATCACCAGATTTTGCGGATTGCCCTCTTTTTTCAAATGCGCTAAAAATTCGATATTGCCATGTCCGCCTTGGATCGGTGAAAAATCAAGCCCACAGACGGTATAGCCAGACTCTAGCGCAAACTGACACACTTGCTGGATGACCATCTCATGAACTTTTTTGTCCTTGACAATGCCATTTTTGCCGATGTATTCTCGCCCTGCTTCAAACTGCGGCTTGATAAGAGCCACCACCTCGCCACCATCAGCTAGAACCTTTGCAAGAGCTGGCAAGATCAAACCCAGCGAGATAAAACTCACATCAATGGAAGCAAAGGTCGGCTGACCATGTGTAAAATCACTAGGTTCAGCATAGCGAAAATTGTACTGCTCCATGCTGATGACCCGCTCATCTTGGCGGAGTTTCCAGACCAGCTGGTTGGTCCCCACATCTACGGCGTAGACCAGTTTTGCCCCAGACTGCAGCATGACATCTGTGAAGCCACCTGTTGAGGCTCCAATATCAAGCGTGGTCGCTCCCTCAACAGAAATGCCAAACACGTCCAGTGCTTTTTCTAACTTTAGCCCACCACGGCTGACGTAGCGCAGTTTTTCGCCCTTTAGCTTAAGCTCGGTGCTACTGTCAATCTTCTCACCTGGTTTATCAAAGCGCTCACCGTTTAAAACAGCGATGACAAGACCTGCCATGACACCACGCTTGGCTTGCTCTCTGGTTTCAAAAAGCCCTTGTTTGTAGGCAAGAACATCTACTCTTTCCTTAGCCATCTAGTCGTAACCTTTCTAATAACGTTCTTAGTTTTACAAAGTTTCTTGCTTGCTTGGCTTCTAGTTTTTGGACAAGCGCTAGCGCTTGGTTAAGACTGTCCTCAAGGATGTGATAAGACTGGTCTAAGCCTAGTAAGCTCGGATACGTAGCTTTCTGTGCAGTCACATCTTTCTTTGGCGTCTTGCCCAAGGTCTCAAAGTCCGCCGTCACATCTAAAATATCATCTCGCACCTGAAAGGCTAGACCAACCAGCTGACCTACCTCCTCTAAAAGTGCCTGCTCATCCTGCGACACTTCTGCTAATAACCCAGCTGCTAAGAAAGGATAAGTCAGAAGACAGCCTGTCTTGTGCTGGTGAATAGCTGCCAAATCAGCTAGAGAAGGCTGCGTATGCTCAGCTGCCATATCCAGCATTTGCCCAGCCACCATCCCAAACGTTCCTGATGCTTGCGAGAGAGCCTGTATCAGCTTAATCTTGACACTATCAGCCAAGTCTGCTTCGGCAATCAAGCCAAAAGGGTCTAAAAAGAGACTGTCCCCTGCTAGAATAGCCGTCGCCTCATCAAACTGCTTGTGATTGGTCAAGCGCCCACGGCGATAGTCGTCATCGTCCATGGCAGGCAAATCGTCATGAATCAAGCTGGCGGTGTGAATCATCTCAAGAGCAGCCGCCACATCATAGTGACTAGACTCAAGACTCACGCCAAAGTCCTCCAGCAAATCCAGTAAAATCAGCGGTCGTAAGCGTTTACCTCCACCATCAACCGAGTACAAAATCGCATCAATCAGTCTCTCTGAAACAGCGCCATGTCGCTCATAGTAGGCATGAATCGCCTTGTCTACGTATTGCTTTTTATCCATTAGCTGTCCATCTCTACTTCTGTGCCGTCGTCTTGCATGACTGTGACTAGGGTCTTTTCAGCTTCTTTGAGCGTTTGTTGCAACTCTTTTGAAAGAGCCATGCCCTTTTGAAACTCGCTGATAGCATCCTCTAGCGCCACGTCCCCTGTCTCAAGCTTGGTGACGATGGCTTCTAGTGCCTGTAAATTTTCCTCAAATGTGTGTTCTTTTGACATCTTCTACCTCAACTTCTAGCTGACCATCTCGCATGATAATCTGCAAGTGGTCGCCCTTTTCTAGCGCTTTAGCACTGGATAGTGCTGTATCGTTTTGTTTGACAATAGCATAGCCCCGTGCCACAATGCGTGAGGTATCTAGTGACAAAAGCGCATCCTGTGCTCGCTCAAAGCGTGCTAACTTGCTGTCGTATTGATTGGTCATGGTCGTTAGCAACAGACGCTTGAGATGAGCTAGATTTTCTTTGTTTCTCTCTATTCTCTTTGATAAATCAAGCCCCAGTAAGCGTTGCGTGAGCAGTGCTTCTTGCTGCTGATTGTGGCTATAAATCTGGCGCATGCTGTTTGAAAGCCCCATGCTCAAGCGGTCGAGCTTTTGCATGTAGCCGTCATACAAGCGCTCTGGCTGACGAAATATAACCGACTGACGAGACTTGGCTAAGCGCTCCTCAAGACGCTTAATGGTCGCAAGGGTAGCTTGATAGCTGCGTTGCCTGCGCTCAGCTACAAAGGCGAGTACATCTGCCTTGGTCACAGGCGTGGCAAGCTCAGCCGCAGCTGTAGGCGTTGCTGCACGTTTGTCTGCGACAAAGTCTGATAAGGTCGTGTCTGTCTCATGTCCGACACTGGAGATGATAGGCAGACGAGACTCAAAAATCGCCTCCACAACCGCTTCTTCATTGAAAGCCCAGAGGTCCTCAATCGTCCCGCCGCCACGTCCAACAATCAAAACATCCAAGTCCTCACGTTGATTGGCTTTTCGAATATTGTCCACAATCTCTTGAGCGCTGCCTTCACCTTGCACCTTGGTGGGAAAGAGTACAATGTCCACACCAGCAAAACGGCGTGAAACCGTGGTGATAATGTCTCTAATCACCGCTCCACTAGGACTGGTAACCACACCGATTTTCTTTGGAAAGCGTGGGAGTGCCTGCTTGTGCTTATCGTCAAAATAGCCAGCCTTAGTCAGCTTTGCCTTTAACTGCTCAAACTGCACCGCTAAAGCTCCTATCCCGTCTGGCTCTGCCTTTTCGATGATAATCGAGTAAGACCCACTTGGCTCATAGAGCTCAATTCGTCCGATGACGTTGATTTTCATGCCCTCTTCAAGCTCAAAGCCCAGCTCTTTAAACTGCCTTGCCCACATGGTCGCTTTGATAACCGCTTTTTCATCCTTGAGGGAAAAATACTGGTGACCAGCTCGAGGACGAAAGTTTGAGACCTGCCCTGTCAGATAAACCCGCTCTAGGTAAGGGTCTTTACTAAACTTCAAACTCAGATACTTGGTCAAGCTAGATACCGATAAATAATCTGTCACGAGGCTCTCCTTTCTAACATGAATACTTGCATACTGCTATTATTATACCAAATTTTGGCAGGCTTTTGCTAATCAAGACGCTAAAAAAGAGGGACAGCCCTCTTTTAGCTTTGGTCGCAAGAGTCCTTAGTAGACAGGCTCGAAAACTCTTTCATTACTTTGGGTATCACTTGAGAGATACTTGTCGGAAGCACGACATAAGCGTCCTTACTCAGTTTATCAGCGATATAGGAGTGCAGGTAAGCCGCAGCCACAACCGTCTCAAAGAGATTGTCCCTAAACTGGGCACAAAAGCCTGCAATCATCCCAACTAGCGTATCTCCCATGCCTCCTGTCGCTTGATAAGGACCACCCACACCAAGTGGACAAGCACTATCAACCGTATAAACTGCCGTTGCTTGGCTCTTTGCCACCAAAATGGTTCCTAGTGGAAAGTCTGCTAGCGCTGACTGACTATTTGCCGCACTTTGCTCCTCTATCCTAAGCCCAGACAAGCGTTCCCACTCTTTTTGGTGTGGGGTAAGAATGACCTTGTTCGTCTTTAGCGCCAGCTTATACCTAGCTAGTAGATTCAGAGCAGAGCCATCAATGATGAGCATTTGGGAAGCGTTGATATTTTCCAGAGTCGTCTCAAAAACCTTCTTTGCTAGCGTGTCCTCGCTCAAGCCAGAGCCGATAAGGATGACATCCGCCTGTCCGATAGCAGTCGTCAAGCGTTCTTTATCACTCATTTCAAACGCCATTGCCTCTGGCAGATGGGTATGCAGAGCTGTGATATTGTCTCTATCTGTAGCGACACTGACTAAGCCCGCTCCGCTATTGACACAGGCAAGAGCCGCCATGATGATAGCGCCACCATAAGGGTAGTGCCCTCCTATCAAAAGCACACGCCCAAAACTGCCCTTGTGGCTATCTCTAGGACGAGGCGTGATGACTTTTTGAGCTATCTCGTTCGCTCTAAGCATACTCTAAACTCCTAAGAGCTGCTTGATAGGTTTGCTCAAGGAGCATGGTAATGGTCATGGGACCCACGCCACCTGGCACTGGCGTGATGTAGCTTGCCAGCTCCTTGACCTCATCAAAGGCGACATCACCAATGAGCTTACCATCAGTGTCACGGTTCATACCGACATCAATCACGACTGCACCTTCTTTGACAAAATCCTTGGTCACAAAGTGTCCTTGACCGATGGCTACAATCAAGACATCCGCTGATTTGGCAACGTCAGCGAGATTTTGCGTACGAGAGTGGGTGAGTGTTACCGTTGCATTTTTAGCCAGCAAGAGCTGCGCCATGGGTTTTCCAACGATATTACTACGCCCAATGATAACAGCGTGCTTACCCTCAAGGTCAATATCATAGGCTGTTAGCATTTCCATGATACCAGCTGGCGTGCAAGGCACCATGATAGGGCGTCCGCTCCAGAGGTGCCCAGTATTGATAGGGTGAAAGCCATCCACATCCTTGTGTGGGTCAATTGCCATGATGACCTTTTTGTCATTGATATGCTCTGGAAGGGGCAACTGCACCAAGATACCGTGGATAGTGTCGTCTTGATTGTAGTCCTCAATCAAAGCAATCAAGTCCTCTTCGCTAATGCTACTTGGTACACGCTTGGTTTCGCTCTTAAAGCCTGCCTTTAGCGCTGAGCGCTCTTTATTGCGCACATAGACTTGGCTGGCTGGGTTGTCACCTACTAAAATCACCGCTAAGCCCGGTACTATGCCGTAGTCGTCCTTCATCTGTTGCACCTTGCTTGCTAGTTTGTCCTGCATTTGAGTAGCGAGTGCTTTTCCATCTATAAGTGTCATATCTTCTCCTTATCATCTCTTTTCTTTCTTATCATTATATCGAAAAGCCTTGCAAAACGCTATCATAATCACAAAAAATACCGCTTTCTAGCGGTATTTCTCTTATTTGACGGTTGTCATCAAGTAATCTCCAATATTGACACGCACCTCTTGGGTCAATAGGACATCGTCATAGTCAGCTGAGTTGGTCACAATGACGGGTGTGATGACTGGAAGCCCTGCGTCACGGATGGTTGCTAGGTCAAACTCTAGCAGTTTGTCGCCTGCTGTGACTTTTTGTCCCACCTCAACAAAGCTCTTAAAGCCCTTACCAGCCAGAGAAACAGTATCCATACCGACATGGATGAGGATTTCAGCGCCGTTTTCAGTGCGCATGCCGACAGCGTGCCCAGTCGGAAAGACTAGCGTAATCTCACCGTTGCTTGGTGCGACAACGGTTCCATCTGACGGATTGATAGCCAGACCTTTACCCATAGCGCCTGAGGCGAACACTTCGTCAGGGACATTGTCAAGAGCGACAACCTCACCAATCATAGGACTTGCAATAAGCTCTTGTTGCAGTTCTTTGAGCTCTGGCGTTGTTTCTTCTTGTGGCTGACTTTCTTTTGGCTCACCGTAAAGGTTTGGAATGGTGATGAATTGTGTGAGCACAAATCCAATGATAAGGTTAAGAGCCATAGCAATGACAAAGTGAACAGCGTTCATAGCGTTTGCTGAAGAGTAGAATGATGGAATCGCAAAGAGTCCCATACCGCCCCAGACATACATTTTGACATCAAATAAACCAAGATAAGCACCTGTGATTGCACCTGAAATACAGGTCATGATAAACGGTGTGCGCATAGGAAGGGTAATCCCGTAAATAGCTGGCTCAGTTACACCAAAGAGAGCTGAGATAAAAGCTGGAATGGCAAGCTCACGAACTTTTTTCTCCTTGGTACGAATCATGATGTTCAGAAGAGAGCCTGCTTGCGCAAAGCAGATAGTAAATGACGCTACCAAAATAACACTTTGATGTCCTTGTGATAGTTCTAAAAATACAAGTGGCACCAAGCCCCAGTGAAGACCAAACATAACAAGCACTTGCCAAGCCCCACCAAGGATAAGACCGTACAAGATTGGACTGACCTTGTAAAGGGAGGTAAAGATAAGTCCGACAAGGTCACTGGCGTAGTTCATGACTGGACCAATAGCTAGAAAAGCGAGTGGCACTGTAATCAAAAGCACACAAAACGGAACCAGAAAGACCTTGACCACATCAGGGATGATTTTCTTAAAGAAATGCTCCAGCTTAGCACCTACCCAAACCGTAAGGATAATCGGAAGCACTGTTTGCAGATAGCTAGAAGCAGGAAAGACAACGGGAATACCTAGAAAGTCAACACTGCCTTTTGAAAAGCTGGCTGCGATATTAGGATAGACAAGCGCAAAAGCCATCGCCATCGCTGTAAAAGGCTCCATCTTGAAACGCTTAGCTGAGGTAATGGCTAGAACGATTGGCAAGAACTGAAAGAGCCCGTCACCAGCGGCATTGAGGATGATGTAGGCACCTGCTGTATCCTTGACCCCACATGCTGCTAGGATAGCGACCAGCCCTTTTATCATACCTGACGCACACAGCACACCAAGCATAGGCTGGAAGATACCTGACACCAAGGAGATGAATTGGTCGAGAAGATTGCCTTTAGGGACATCCCCCTCATCCACATCGACACCACCATCGCCAGAGATACCAGCGACCTTGAGCACTGCCGCATAAACATCTGGGACGTGATTGCCAATAACAACTTGATACTGACCACCTGCTTTGACCACTGTCACGATACCATCACGCTGTTTGAGATAGTC
Organism: Streptococcus hyointestinalis; assembly: GCF_011039275.1. Classification (GTDB taxonomy): domain Bacteria; phylum Bacillota; class Bacilli; order Lactobacillales; family Streptococcaceae; genus Streptococcus; species Streptococcus hyointestinalis_A. The sequence goes on along the minus strand of NZ_JAAKGB010000001.1, from coordinate 550,706 downwards.
GTCGTCAGCCTTGCTTTCATCTTTTAGGGTAAAGCGCAAGCGTGTCACGCAGTGAACGAGTTTTGCGATATTATCCTTACCGCCGACATGAGCCACAATATCTTGTGCTAAATCTGTGTAATCCTTAGCCATAAGAGCCTCCAAATAAAACTATTTTGCCTAAAAAGCAAACGAAAAAACCTAAACAAATATCAAATAAGACACTCCACCCCACGGTAAAAAGTCACTTATTTCATATTTATCTAGGTTTTGCCTGCTTATCAGTAACAATCCTTTTTGATGGTTCCATTATAGCAAACGCTTACACATAATGCAAGCGTTTTTTTGAAAAAAATTTTAAAAAAAGAGAAGACCTGCCCAGCCTTCTCTAAATAGTCTTTATGACGAACATTTCGTCTGCTAGTCCTTAACCCCGAGGGCTTTTTTGACCTCACCAACGGTTGCGGCTTCATCTGGATTGTCAAAGTGCATGACCTTAGTCCCGCCACCTGGGACATAAACGGTGACAGGGCTCATAGGATAGCCTTCTCTTGTAGTAAAGAATCCACCACCCTTATCAGCGATAATAATGGTATTGTCATTGACCTGTCGCATAGCAAAATACTCTCTAATCTCGGCTTTGCTATAGTTTGCCATGACTCTCTTGTAGACACTAATGGTGTAGTTTTCTTTGTGGCGTGGTTTGGTGCAGGTCGGCGCAGCCGCCTTAACTGCAAAAGACGAGCTGACTAGAAAAACAGACACAACAGCTAGCGTCGATAGACCTAAGATAACCTTTTTCTTCATCCTTTCCTCCTGTGACTTTAGAAATTTACTAATTTGTACTATAACAACTACATCACTATTAAACCAAAGGCTGTCTATCCTATCGTTTCCGTCTTTTTCCCTTTCTAACAGACGCCCCTTCAATTTTATTATATAACAAAACTCCCTCAAAAGCTAGATGTTACCAGCCTTTGAGGGAGTTTCTTTTATTTTTTAGCGTGTTTCATTTCTTCTTTGACAGGGCAGGCGCAGTTGCAATCTCCGCAAGACCCTTTTTGCTTGATGTATTGGCGAATGCCTAAAACAGCTGCCGATGCAATCAAGAGCGCAATGATAATCGTTGACATAAGACCTCCTATTCATTGACCAAGCCCAAAGTATCAAGGCTAATCACGGTTTCGTTTTGTTTTGGTTTTCTTACGACAAAGTAAGTCATGACAAGGACTAAAGCTAGCGCAACCACTGTCCAAGCCGTCACTGGTTTGCCATAAAAGAGCACCAAGCCAAACTGATAGATGACGAGACTGACTACATAGGCAAGCCCTGTCTGAAAACCAATCGCAGCTAGCGTCCAGCGCAGATCATTCATCTCACGCTTGATAGCTCCCATAGCCGCAAAACATGGCGCACAAAGCAGGTTAAAGGTCATGAAAGAGTAAGCAGCAAGCGCTGTGTAGTCCGCCTGCAGGCTGTGCCAGAGCGCCTTGCTGGTTTCTGTAGCGTCAGGATTGTGATAGAGGATACCAAAGGTCGCAACCACCGTTTCCTTGGCAGCTAGACCTGTAATAGCAGCCACGGTCGCCTTCCAATTGCCAAAACCAAGTGGGGTAAAGAGCCAAGCCAGTGAACGCCCTAGACTGGCTAGGATACTTTGGTCCGTCTCAACCGCCTGCAAGCTGAAATTATAAGAGCTTGTAAACCAAATCAAAATGGTCAGACTGAAAATGACCGTCCCAGCTCGCTTGGTAAAGCTGACGACCTTACTAAAAGCGTAGCGCAAAACCGCCATAGCCTTAGGCAGGTGATAACTTGGCAACTCCATGACAAAAGGACTAGCGTAGCCACCTAAGAAACTGGTCTTTTTCAGCGCAATCCCTGACAGCACAATGGCTACCATACCAAGGAAATAGGTACTTGGTGCCACTAGCGGATTGTGCGGGAAAAAGGCACCTGCAATCAAAGCGATAATGGATAGTTTTGCCGAGCAGGGCATGAAAGTGGCTGTCATGATGGTGATTCTTCTGTCACGTTCATTTTCAATGGTACGGCTGGACATGATACCTGGCACCCCACATCCTGTTGAAATCAACATGGGGATGAAGGATTTTCCAGAAAGACCAAAACGTCTAAAAATCCTATCCATGACAAAGGCGATACGGCTCATGTAGCCGATGTCCTCCAAAATGCCGAGACAGACAAAGAGCACAAAAATCTGTGGCAAGAAACCAAGAACGGTCCCCACCCCAGCGATAATCCCATCCACAATCAAGGACTGCAACCAAGGCGCTACCTTGAGCGCTTCTAAAAACTGATTGGCAGCATTTGGGATGTACTCGCCAAAGAGGACGTCATTGACCCAATCTGTCCCCATAGTCCCCACAGTCTGGATAGACAGGTAGTAAACCAAAAACATGACCATACCAAAAATCGGAAGCGCCAGCACACGATTGGTGACGACTTTGTCAATCTTATCAGACAAGGTCAGCTGAAATGCACCTTTTTGGCTCATTGCCATCTGACAGACACGCTCGATAAAGGCATAGCGCTCATTGATGACGATAGACTCGGCGTCCTCGGTGAAAATCTCCTCTGTGATAGCGATAATCTCATCAATATCAGAACGCTGAAAAGCTGAGAGATTGACTTCCTCTTGGATGAGTGGGTCACGCTCAAACAGCTTTATGGCATAAAAACGCTGTGAGCGCTCAGGCACACTGTTGCCAAGTACCTCGATGATTTGCGAGAGTGCTGCCTCAAGCTTGTCATCATAGGTCGGCATTACCACTTCATCCACACTGGCTTTTGTCGTTTGCTTCGCTTTAGCAAGCGCCTTGGTGACACCAGTTCCCTGCGTAGCACTGGTGAGCACAACAGGCACACCCAGCTGATAGGACAGTTTATCCACTGAAATGCTCTTGCCTTGGTGCTTGAGCACATCTGCCATGTTGAGCGCCAGCGTCACAGGTATACCTGTCTCGATGAGCTGAGTGGTCAGATAGAGATTGCGCTCCAGATTGGTGCTGTCGACCACGTTTAAGATACTGTCTGCATGCTGGCTAAGCAGATAGTCTCTCGCCACCTTTTCTTCTGGCGTATAGGGCGACATGGAGTAAATCCCTGGCAAATCCTGCACGAGGACATCCGCCTGCTTTTTAACTGTACCGCTTTTACGCTCAACGGTAACCCCTGGCCAATTTCCCACACGCTGATTAGAGCCTGTTAGGAGATTGAAAAGGGTCGTTTTACCACTATTTGGATTTCCAATTAAGGCAATTTCTGTCACTGTTCTTCTCCTTTTTCACTTGGTAGAACTGCAATGAGCTGGGCTTCAGACTTTCTAAGGGTCAGCTCGTAACCACGAAGCGTTAACTCCAGTGGGTCGCCTAGTGGTGCCACTTTTCTCAGATAAATCTTGGTGTGGCGTGTCAATCCCATATCCATCAAACGTCGCTTGGTCTCGCTGCTCGCATAAATCCCTTCGACATAAGCATAAGAGCCCACGCTCAAGTCCGACAATGGAATGGACTGCTGCTTGTCATCTTTACAAACAGCAACATCTATATGACTTGTAATCGAGCTATCAAAGGCTAGGCGACTCCCTTTTAACATCATAATGGCGCTGCTTTTTGTCTTTGCCACAAGGCGCAGACGGCTCCCCACAGTCAGCCCCAAATGCGAGAGGTGCTTGACACTCTCTTTTGGAAGGTCAATGCCTAGAACTTCGTAGTCAATCCCAAGTTTGGCATCTTGTAAAATCAACTTCTTGTCCTCCATAAACATAGACTATCAACTACTTTGACTATTATATCACAAAGAAACCCTCAATTTACTGAAAATTCAATATTATAATCATTATAAAAAGCCGAACCAAGGTTCGGCTACAGTCATTAGAGCACTTTGCTGAGGAAATCTTTTGTCCGTTCTTCTTTAGTATGCTCAAAGACCTCTTCTGGTGTGCCTTCTTCGATGATGTGTCCACCATCCATGAAAATCACACGGTCAGCCACCTCACGAGCAAAGCCCATCTCGTGCGTGACAATAACCATGGTCATCCCAGACTTGGCAAGATCCTGCATAACTCCTAGCACCTCACCGACCATCTCTGGGTCAAGCGCTGAGGTTGGCTCGTCAAACAAGAGCACATCAGGATCCATAGCTAATCCACGTGCGATAGCAATACGCTGCTGCTGACCACCTGATAAACTCTGCGGATTGGCGTCTGCCTTGTCACGAAGCCCGACCTTCTCAAGCAACTCATAAGCTTTCTTTTGAGCGCTTGCCTTATCAATACCCTTTGTCTTGATAGGAGAGAGCGTGATGTTATCTAAAACAGACATGTTCAAAAAGAGGTTAAACTGCTGAAAGACCATACCCATCTTTTCACGCATTTTAAAGATGTCGTTTAACTTATCGGTGATGTCCACACCTTCAAAGTGAATCGTCCCTTTTGTTGGCACCTCAAGCAAATTCATGGTGCGCAAAAAAGTGGATTTCCCAGAACCAGATGGTCCGATAATAGCAATAACCTCGCCCTTATGCACATCAAGGTCAATGCCTTTTAGCACTTCATTTTTGCCAAAAGACTTGTGTAAATCTTTGATTGAAAGAATGGTTTCTGTCATGCCTTGCTTTCTCCTTTACCTAAGCGATTCTCCATGAGTTTTAACAACCAAGTAAGCACCGTCGTCACAATCAAATAGTAAAAGGCAGCAAACAAGTAAGGTGTCAAAGGAATGTAAGTTTTAGCTTGAATGGTTGTTGCACCACCCCAAAGTTCCATGATACCAATCGTTTGTAAAAGCGAGCTGTCTTTAACAATTGTGATAAATTCATTCCCCAAAGCAGGCAAAATATTTTTCAGCGCTTGCGGTAAAATGACATAACGCATAGCTTTTAGCGGGCGAATACCAAGAGAGTAAGCTGCTTCTAGCTGCCCTTTTGGCACAGCGTCAATCCCAGCTCGAACAATCTCAGAAACGTAAGCCCCGCTGTTCAGTGACAAGATGACAATCCCTGGCATAATCCGTGAGAAGTCCATATCAATCACACCAAAGCCAACGGTTGGCAAGCCATTGAAGAAACTCATCCAGGCAAAGGCGATGGCGATTTGCACCAACATCGGTGTCCCACGAAAGACCCAGACATAGAAACTCACAAGCCATTTAAAGATTTTAATTTCATGTCCATTGATGACCCAGTGGCTGCGCTTGATAAGAGCGGCTAAAACCCCGATAATCGTCCCAAAAAAGACCACGCAGACTGAAATCATAATCGTGACAAGCACGCCATAGTTAAAATAATCAAGATATTGCGGTATGAATGAAAAATCCATAAAGCTTTCTTCTCCTTTTTGATGATATGGAGAATATTATACTACATCTTGAATAAAAATACAATACCTAACTTTCATTTTTCTTTTATTTTTTATTATCACAACGAGGCTTGTTGATTTTATAAGCGAAACATCCTACAAATCCCCCCCGATAACAGAACAAGCCAGTACTTTTAGGTCATACATAGCACAACTTCCTCTATCGCATAAAATTGCAAAAAAAGCAAGTCAAACGTTTCTATCTCTAATAAAAAATCCTGAGCACTGCTCAGGACATCATGATTTAATACAACAAATCGTAAATTTCCATCGCAATCAAATCAATGCTATCAAATGAATAGGTCTCACGTGCATTGACGTCACGAAGTGTGAAAACAGGTCCGTTTTCAGCATCGTTGCTAAAAGATACCTCTGCCACAACAACACCATCACGCTCAAAATTACGTTTAAGATTACCACCATCTGTTGCCATCAATTCTAAACGATTGATGATTCTCACCAAATGTGATTCCATTTTAGTTCTCCTCTAAGTTTTTAATCACTCTTATTTTACCATAAAAAGCGCTCTTACGACAAGAAAAAGTGTCATTCTCTTGTTTGACAGCCGAATTAGCACTCTTATCTTTGAGTGCTAATTTTACAATCTTTTCACTTGCATTCTACAAAAGGGGTGCTATAATAAGATTATGAAGTTTGACCAACTTTGACTAATAACTAGGTCAAGTGTGGTAGAGCACGTCTAGCTTTACTGCTAATAGTGATTAAGAGAAGAAAGGGGTATTCTATGCTCTGTCAAAATTGTAACTTAAACGAAGCAACTATTCACCTCTATACTAATGTTAATGGTCAACAAAAGCAGGTTGACCTTTGCCAAAACTGCTATCAAATTATCAAAACAGATCCTAACAACGCCTTTTTTGCAGGCTTAAATGACGCAAACAACAATCGCCAACAAAATCAAGCCAGTGGTATCAATCCTTTCTTTGACGATTTCTTTGGCGACCTCAATAACTTCCGTGCCTTTGGCGGTCAAGATTTGCCAAATACACCTCCGACACAGTCTGGTGGTAATCGTGGTGGCAACGGCAACAACAACCGTCCAAATGGTCAGCAAGCAAACAATCAACCACAAGGTCTCCTAGAAGAGTTTGGTATTAACGTCACTGACCTTGCTCGCCGTGGCGATATTGACCCTGTCATCGGACGTGACAGCGAGATTGTGCGTGTCATTGAGATTTTGAACCGCAGAACCAAAAACAATCCTGTCCTCATCGGTGAACCTGGTGTTGGTAAGACTGCCGTTGTGGAAGGCTTAGCGCAAAAGATTGTGGACGGAGATGTCCCTCAAAAACTCCAAGCCAAGCAAGTTATCCGCCTTGATGTGGTGAGTCTCGTGCAAGGTACCGGCATTCGTGGGCAATTTGAAGAGCGTATGCAAAAACTCATGGAAGAAATCCGTGAGCGAAAAGACGTTATCCTCTTCATCGATGAAATTCACGAGATTGTCGGAGCAGGCTCAGCAGGCGATGGCAATATGGACGCTGGAAATATCCTAAAACCAGCACTTGCTCGTGGCGAATTGCAACTAGTCGGTGCAACCACGCTCAATGAATACCGTATCATCGAAAAAGACGCTGCGCTTGAGCGTCGTATGCAACCTGTCAAGGTCGATGAGCCAAGCGTTGATGAGACCATCACCATCCTAAAAGGTATCCAAAAGAAATACGAAGATTACCACCACGTCAAGTACAGCGACGAAGCTATCAAGGCTTCTGCTATCCTATCTAACCGCTATATCCAAGACCGTTTCTTGCCCGACAAGGCGATTGACCTCTTGGACGAGGCGGGCTCTAAGATGAACTTGACCCTTAACTTTGTCGATCCTAAGGAAATTGACCAGCGCTTAATTGAGGCAGAAAATCTCAAAGCGCAAGCCACACGTGACGAAGACTTCGAGCGTGCTGCTTACTTCCGTGACCAGATCGCCAAATATAAGGAAATGCAAAAGCAAAAAATCGATGACCAAGACACACCCATCATCACCGAAAAAACAATCGAGCATATCATCGAAGAAAAAACCAACATCCCTGTTGGTGATTTGAAAGAAAAAGAACAGTCTCAATTGATTAACCTAGCTGATGACCTGAAAAAACACGTCATCGGACAAGACGACGCTGTTGATAAAATTGCTAAAGCCATCCGCAGAAATCGTGTAGGACTTGGCTCACCAAACCGCCCAATCGGAAGCTTCCTCTTTGTCGGACCGACAGGTGTCGGAAAGACTGAGCTGTCTAAACAACTAGCAATTGAGCTCTTTGGTTCAGCAGACAGCATGATTCGCTTTGACATGAGTGAATACATGGAAAAACACGCTGTCGCAAAACTGGTCGGAGCGCCTCCAGGATATGTCGGCTACGACGAAGCGGGGCAATTGACCGAAAAAGTCCGCAGAAATCCTTACTCGCTCATCTTACTAGATGAGGTCGAAAAAGCACATCCAGATGTAATGCACATGTTCCTTCAAGTGCTCGATGATGGACGTCTCACAGACGGTCAAGGACGCACGGTCAGCTTTAAGGACACCATCATCATCATGACCTCAAACGCAGGGACTGGCAAGACCGAAGCCAGCGTTGGTTTTGGCGCTAGTCGTGAAGGACGCACGCACTCTGTGCTTGGTGAGCTTGGCAACTTCTTTAGCCCTGAGTTTATGAACCGTTTTGATGGTATCATCGAGTTTAAGGCACTTAGCAAGGACAATCTCCTTCATATCGTTGATCTTATGCTTGATACCGTCAATAGCCGCCTTGCGGTTAATGACATCCATCTCGATGTCACAGACAAGGTCAAGGAAAAACTGGTTGACCTTGGATACGATCCAAAAATGGGTGCTCGTCCACTACGTCGTACCATCCAAGACTACATCGAAGACGCTATCACTGACTTCTATCTTGAACATCCTAGCGAAAAACACTTGAAAGCTGTCCTCAACAGCAAGGGCGACATCTTTATCAAGTCTGCTAAAAAACACGAAAAAGCCAGCGAAGAAGTCGCAGCTAACTAAATCACCAAAAGCAATCTTCTTAGGAAGATTGCTTTTTTAAGACAAAATTACAGAATTTTCTTTCAAAATTTAGTATAATACCACTAAGGATTATTTTGAATCAGAAGGAGACCCTATGAGCATTCCGACCTTTGGAGAAAAAAAAGACGACGTCACTTACTCAGCCCGCTATGGTGTCTATGCCATCATCCCAAATGAAGACAAAACACAGCTTGTCCTCGTCCAAGCTCCTAACGGCTCTTGGTTTTTACCAGGTGGTGAGATTGAAGCTGGGGAAAATCAGCTCAAAGCGCTCGAGCGTGAGTTGATTGAGGAGCTGGGCTTTACAGCGACTGTTGGCTACTACTACGGTCAGGCTGATGAGTATTTTTACTCTAGCCACCGTGACACCTACTTCTATAACCCAGCCTACCTCTATGAGGTGACAAACTACGCCGTAGCAGGTAAGCCTTTAGAGGATTTCAACCATATCGCTTGGTTTGACATTGAGGAAGCCAAAAGAAAATTAAAACGTGGCAGTCACCGCTACGGGGTCGAAGAATGGCAAAAAAAACATCATTAAAACCGCAATTTTACGGATTTTCCATCCAATAAGTGCTATAATAGAACAAAGAAAACGATAGGAGGTTCCCTATGAGGCTCATCAATACAACCAGTAGCCATGCCGAGTTGGTTCAAGGGCAACTCACAAATACCGATGCTACTCTGGTCGAAACTTACTCAGCTGGCAATACCGACGTGGTCTTTACCCAAGCCCCTTACCACTATGAAATCTTGATTTCAAACAAATACCGTGCTATCAAGGACAGTGAGCTTGAGGCTATCCGTGAGTTTTTCCTCAAGCGAAAAATTGACCATAACATTGCGCTTTTAGACAAGATAAAAACCTTGCACACAGCCAATTTGATTGAAATCTCCATCCCTGCTACAAGTTAAAAAGCTGATTTTCAGCTTTTTTATTTTATGACAACATAAAAAACACTTGAGTAACTCAAGTGTTTTTTGATGTATTATTTGACGAAGTCAAGAAGAGCAAGGAAGCTTTCTGCTTCAAGAGAAGCTCCACCAACCAAAGCACCATCAACGTCTGGGCAAGCCATGTAAGCTGCAACATTTTCAGGTTTCACAGAACCACCGTATTGGATACGTACTTTGTCAGCAACGTCTTGACCGAAGTCTTTAGCGACAACATCACGAACTGTTTTACACATGTTTTGAGCGTCGTCTTGAGTCGCTGATTTACCAGTACCGATAGCCCAGATTGGCTCGTATGCGATAACTGTAGCAGCGACTTGTTCAGCGCTCAATCCTGCAAGAGCTGCTGATACTTGGCTACCAACGAACTCAGCTGCTTTACCAGCTTCATAAGTTTCAAGAGATTCACCACAGCAGATGATTGGAGTCATACCGTTTGCAAAGATAGCTTTTGCTTTTTTGTTGATGTCTTCGTCTGTTTCATGGAAGTAATCGCGGCGCTCTGAATGACCGATTACCACATAGTGAACACCCATTTCAGACAATACTTTTGGAGATGTTTCACCGGTGAAGGCACCAGCATCTTCAAAGTAGCAGTTTTGGGCAGCCACTTTTAGGTCAGAGTCTTTTGCGAACCACAATAAGGCATTCAAATCAACGGCTGGCGCTGCAATAGCTGCCTCTACTTGATCAGCCGCAGGCAATTTACCTGCAATCGCCTCAACAAAGGCTTGTGCCTCCTGAGGGTTTTTGTTCATTTTCCAGTTACCAGCGATAAATGGTTTACGTGACATTTCACATACCTCTTCTTTTTTTATTTACTTGTTTATTTTATCACATTTCAGCGACAATTTAAAGAAATAGTCGCTTTTTTCTTGCTATTCTTCCTTGTTTATCAGAACTTTGCGTGGTTTAGTCCCTTCGGCTGGACCAATGACACCAGCTGCTTCCAGCTCTTCCATGAGGCGTGTTGCCCGTGGAAAACCGACAGAGAGTCTACGTTGTAGCATCGAAGCGCTCGCTTTTTGGCTTTCTATGACAAGTTTTTTTGCCTCTTCAAACAAGCCATCTCCGTCAGACGCACCTTTTTGCCCAGAGGCAAAGTCTTGCTCAGAAACCTCACCAGGGTCAAAGCTCTCGTCATAATCAGCTTCTGCTTGGTCTTTGATGAAGCTGACAATCCGCTCCACATCGTCATCAGAGATGAAGGAACCTTGCAGGCGCACTGGGTGATTTTCATCAATAGGCTTAAAGAGCATATCGCCTCGACCAAGGAGCTTTTCAGCGCCATTCTCATCTAAAATGGTACGGCTATCTGTCCCGCTAGAAACCGCAAAGGCGACACGAGAAGGGACATTTGCCTTGATGAGCCCAGAGATAACATCCACAGACGGACGCTGCGTCGCTAAGATCATGTGAATCCCTGCAGCACGCGCCTTTTGCCCTAGACGGATAATGGCGTCTTCGACTTCCTTGCTAGCCACCATCATCAAGTCCGCCAACTCATCGACAATAACGACAATGAGCGGAAGCGGGATGTGCTTTTGCTCGGACTGCTGGTTAAAAGCTTCAACCTTGGCATTGTAGCCAGCGATATTGCGCACACCAAAGTGGCTAAAGAGCTCATAGCGCTTCTCCATCTCATCGACAACCTTCTGCAGTGCTCGGCTGGCTTTTCTAGGATTGGTAACGACAGGAATCAAAAGGTGCGGAATATCATTGTAGACCGACAGCTCCACCATCTTGGGGTCAATCATCAAAAACTTGACCTGATCAGGACGAGCTTTCATCAGGATACTGGCAATCATGCCATTAACCGCCACAGATTTCCCAGAACCCGTTGAGCCGGCAACGAGAAGATGGGGCATTTTCGCCAAATCAAAACTACGAGCAGTACCATTGACCGCCTTACCAAGCGGCACTTCTAGGAGGTGGTTGGGATTGGTCTTTGCCTGCTCCCACAATTCACGAAAGGAAACGGTGGCAATCTCAGAGTTTGGCACTTCAATACCGACCAAGGACTTACCAGGGATAGGGGCTTCTATGCGAACATCCTTGGCTGCAAGAGCCAAAGCAAGGTCGTCTGCTAGGTTTGAGATACGATTGACCCGAACACCAACGGCAGGCTTGACCTCGTACTTGGTCACAGATGGACCAATCTCAGCACGCTCAACCTTGACATCAATCCCAAAACTCTTGAAAGTATCCTCCAAAACAGCGATGTTCTTGCGGACGATATTTTTTTCCTTGGATTGGTTTTTGGGCTTGTCTGGCGCAAAGAGGTCGATGGTCGGCAGTTTATACTGGAGCAAAGTCTTAGGGCTAAAGTCGACAGCGAGTGTCTCCTCGTCCTCCAAGTCGTCCATATCATAGATGACCTCTTCCTCACTAGAAGCCTTTTCAGGCTCGTCCACAGATCCCTCTAGCTCTTGATGGTCTAGGATTTCTGGGAAAGTTTGCGGCGTCTCCTCTTTTTCGGTGCTATCTGCTAAAATCTCGCCTGTCTCAGGGTCTACGTCCAATTCACTGAGGCGTTTTTCAGCTTCCTGCGCTGCTTTTTCTTCTTTTAAGCGTTTTTCTTCCTCTTTTTTAGCAGCCTTTTCTTCTTTTTTGACAAAGCGTTTTTGCTTGTTTGCTTCGTGCTTTTGCGCCAATTTTTGGTAGCTAGCCTGCGCAAAGTCTACCACATCATAGACATCCCAAGGTCCCATCAAAAAAGCACCTAGGAGGATAAACAGAGCTCCAATCATAAAGGAGCCGACATTGGAGAAGAGAAAGGCAGTCGGCTTATAGATAAGCGCCCCAAGCATGCCACCACCAACGAAATGCGTCACTTTAAATGCTAGAAGGTCACTAGTCAAGAGCTGTGCGGTTTGGACAAAGACATCCTTACCACGATTGGCTGGAAGGGCAAATAAATACGCCTGCCATTCAATCAAAAGCCCTATCATCAGCACCACAAAACCGCTGACAATGCCCTCGTGCTTTTTGACCCAGCGAAAGGCAAAAAGGTAAACCAAGACCGCAAACATCACCAGATAAGCGAGACTCCCCACCGCAAATCGGATGACATTATACACCGTGACCCCAAAAGCTCCCAAGCGAATAATCGCAAAAAAGAGGACAAAAGCTGTCCCAAATGCTATCAACATCCGCCGAAATGCTTTTTGCTTTTCCTGCTCTGCCTTTGTTGGACGCCGTGTTTTACGCCCTTTTTTTCCAGACTTTCTTGCTTTTGCCATATAACCTTCCTACGTTAATCTAAATAATCGTAACTTTTATTATACCATATTTTGGACACTTAGAAAAATGGCAAAAAAGAAGTCTTTAATGGGATTTTCATAGAGAAATCCTGCTTTCTGTGTTACAATTAAGAAAAAAGCTCTTGGAGGAAATAACGTTTATGAAAAAATGGGGAGTGCTATCCTTACTGCTAGTTGGTCTGCTCACTCTAGCAGGTTGTGAAAGTGTTGAGCGTGCCTTAAAAGGAGATGATTACGTGGATCAAAAAATCGCTGCAAGCTCCAGCCAAGCGGCTGAAGAAAAAGACCAAAAAGAATTGCAAAAAGCGCTTAAAGCCAAGGCTTCTGCTTTTCCACAATTAAGCGATACCGTCGCAAAAGACGAAGCCGAAGTCATCATGACAACGTCGCTAGGAGACATTACCATCAAGCTCTTTCCAAAATATGCTCCGCTTGCTGTGGAAAACTTCCTCACCCATGCCAAGGAAGGCTACTATGACAATCTGACTTTCCACCGTGTTATCAACAACTTCATCGTCCAATCTGGTGACCCAAATGGGGACGGCAGCGGTGGTAAGTCCATCTGGAAAGGCAAAGACAAGAGCATTGACTCTGGCAATGGCTTTAAAAACGAGATTAGCCCTTATCTCTACAACATCCGTGGCAGCCTTGCTATGGCAAATAAAGGCGAGGATACTAACGGTAGCCAGTTCTACATCAATCAAAACAGCACGGATAACGCTAGTTCTCTAAGCACCAGCAAGTATCCCAAAGCGATTATTGACGCCTATAAAAAAGGCGGAAACCCTGATCTTGACGGGCAATACACTGTCTTTGGACAAGTCATCAGCGGTATGGACGTTGTGGATAAAATCGCCCAAGTCGAAACAGACGACAGCAATAAACCCAAAACCGACGTCACCATCAAATCCATCAAAATCGTCAAAGATTATCAGTTTGATTAAAGGATGATATATAAAAAAACGGCAAGAGCCGTTTTTTATTATTTTTTGAGTAAATCAGACAAAAAGTTTTCTTTTAACATGTGAAGATTAAAGATATTAGTCATGTGACCAAAAGCTTCAGATAGGGGCAAATGCGCTGTTTTCCACCCTTGACCATCAGTTACCCAAATAAATGCAACATTATCTTTTGAAGTTGTGACAAACTGACTGAGTTCTGTAAACTCACCCGCTACTGCCTTTAGCTTACTGCCGCCACCTCCGTAGTAGTTGGTTTCAATCAACCAGACCTTATGCTGTTTCTTAGAATAAATGGCCACATCAAAACGTCGCTTCGACTTATCAACAGGAACTTCTATCTGCCAGTTTTCTTTTATAAATTGCGCTGTCGCTTGTGCTTTCCACTCTAGTTGATATTGCTTAGCTAGTTTAGCAACATGTTGTTCTAAAATCATTTCCATTGTAGTTCCACTACGATTTTTGCGAGCATTACTATCTAAACCAGTCTCTACCCCGTAGACGTAGTCCACTAATGAACGTTGAGCTTGATTTTGAAGAAAATGAAGTAAACCAGCTTGTTCCATAAAGTCCACATAATCTACAATACGATTAGTATCAACCTTTGAAAAATTGATCTGTTCAAAACGCATTGTATCTTCTTCGTCAATCGTCAGAATATCAAGCGCTTTCTCACGGCTAGCAATAAGACTAGGTACCGCTTTTAGCAATTCTGGTTGCTTTTGAAATAGAGCAAGTGCTTCATCGTATATATTTTCTTTCCCAACGAGATAATTAAGCGTATTGAGCTCTAGTTCAAAGCGTTTTGTTTCACGCTCAACCTTTTCCCAGTTGACATAGTAGGATGGCGTTCGATTGGTAACAGACAAAGTTGATAAAAAATAGTCAAGTCTTTCTTCTGAAAATAATTGTAAGTATTTATCTAATTTCATATCGTTTCCTTATTGTTTAGTATAAACCAAAGTATACCATATCATACTCATCAAGCATAATTTTAATACCATCTCCGCGTAACATTTCAAAGCTATCCCGATACTTATCCTTGCCAAAAAAGCTACTATTCCCCACAAATATAAATTGAACTGCAAAAGGATTTTCAGCTTTATCTAATAATCTTTGATAAAGTCTGCGTTTATTTCCAAATCCTAATAATTTTTCATCAACGCTTCCTTCTGTCTCTTGCCATTTCTTTTCGACAATATAAACAGTATTGTTCTCAAAGTTTATAAATGCTTCATCTGGCTTCCATTGTTTAGAATTAAAATTATCTAAGCCAATCTCAGCTAAGAAATCATAAAATCGGTATTGTGACATAATTTTTCCAACTAAATCATTTCCTCTACGTACTTCAAAACCTCGAGTAATCTTTTTGTCATTAAAGTTTATTTCTACAACCTTATAACCAGGTAATTTATCTACAAGCTCTGAAAAATCTGTATCTTTTTCAAATTTTAAGCCTGTTTTATTAGTATTAGCTCCTCCAATACCACCTTTTTTCATTCTTCTCTCTCCAATCTTGTTTTTGCTATTTTTAAATAGTCTTCTTCGCTATCAATACCTATAAACCTGCGTCCTAATCGTTTTGCGACCACCCCAGTTGTACCGCTGCCTACAAAAGGATCTAAGATGTAATCTCCCTCCTGCGTTGAAGCTAAGATAATACGCTCTAGTAAATATTCAGGCTTTTGCGTTGGGTGCTTACCCGCCCACTTTTCAGACGGCTTCGTTAGTGCTCCTGTCCAGACATCTTTCATCTGCTTGCCGCCATTTAAAGATTTCATCAAGTCATAATTATAGTAATGACGGGCTTTTTTGTCATCTTTTCTTGCCCATAGAATAGTTTCTGTCGAGTGAGTAAAATAGCGACAAGATAAGTTTGGCGCTGGATTTGTCTTTTGCCAAGTGATATTGTTAAGAATTTTGAATCCTTCTTGCTCCAAAGCCATACCCACTGAGTAAATGTTATGAAAACTCCCCGAAATCCAAATAGTACCGTTTGGTTTTAGCACTTTTTTAGCCAATCTTATCCAGCGACGGTTAAAATCATGTTTTTCTTCAAGTGACGAAATTTTATCCCAATCACCTTTATCAACGGACACGACCTGTCCACCAGAATTGGATATACCGCCATTACTCAAAAAATAAGGGGGATCAGCAAAAATCATATCCATACTTTCTGGCTTTACTTTTTCTAAAAAGTCAAAAGTGTCTGCGTGAACTAATATTGCTTTATCTTTTTGATAGTATGGTTTTGTCATTAAAACACCTCCATACTTATATTCGTTATTTGACATCATTCGTTACAATAACCTCTGATACTTTACCACGACTAGAAGCCTTTGCGCCGTTCGCTCTTGTAACTTCTATACTGTGGATAGTAAAATCTTTATACAATTCATAGACCAAAGAACTAGAAGAATTTGACAACATCACGTGTACACCTCTTTCTGACAATTTTTTAAATGTATCTCTGAGACGTACCTGATCGTCATAAGAAAATCCCTCGTGTGTATAAGAAGTAAAGGCACTTGTCTCTGAAATAGGGATATAAGGAGGATCAAAATAGACAAAATCACCTTCCTTAGCTCTCTCAACTGCTTTTTCAAAATCACCAGATACTATCTGAATACTATTTTTATTGAGGTAGTTTGAAATAGCATAAATAAGTTCACTATCTACAATCTTAGGATTTTTATAACGACCGTAAGGTACATTAAATTGATTTTTGGCATTGACACGATAAAGTCCATTAAAATCAACCCTTAGCATATACATGATACGTGCTGCTTTTTCAACGTCTGTCATTTGCTCAATACGACCATCTCGATCGACTGAACGCAGGTCTAAATAATAGTCTTTCGTATTCTTCTCTTGATGATGTTGTAAGAGCGTTATAAGCTGGTCTGGGTTTTCTTTTATCTGCTGATAACAATTGATCAGCTCTGTATTAAAATCATTGATGAGAGCTTGTTTAGGGGCAAGTTCAAAAAATAAAGCTCCCCCACCAACAAACGGTTCAAAATAATTATTATAATTATCTGGCATTAGCGATTTGATAATTGGTAATAATTTGCGTTTGCCGCCTGTCCACTTTGTGAAAGGTTGTAGCTCTTTATTTACAATCTTTGTTTCCATAAACATATTATATCACAAGTCGTATGTTATCATTGCAAAACAAATAGCAAGCTAACTTTTCTAGCTTGCTATTTATTTTATACTCGTTTTTTATAATTTCTCCAAAAAGGCGATTAGCGTCTTTGCAGAGCGTTTGCCGGCTTCTATGATGAACTCATCGAAGGTGATGTTGGCATCGTGGCTTGCGGTGTCGCTCATGGCTCTGATAACGATGAAGGGGCAGTTTGTAGCGTGCGCAGCTTGCGCAATAGCAGCTCCCTCCATCTCAACGGCTAGCACCTCTGGAAAAGCTGTTTTAATGCGGTCAATCTTGTCCTGACCAGCGATAAAGCTATCTCCCGTTGCGATTAAGCCGATATGGCTTGCGACTTTCTGCTCTCTTAGCGTCTCCTCAAAGACCGCCACAAAGCGCTCATCTGACTCAAAATAGAGCGGCTGCATAGACATTTGCCCGTAAGCGTAGCCAAAGGCAGTCAAGTCCACGTCGTGGTAAACCAAGCGACTAGCAACAACGACATCACCAATGGCAATGCCCTCTGCCACCGCACCAGCAGAGCCCGTGTTGATAACAGCTTCCACCTCAAAATCACCCACCAAAACAGCCACACTCATGGCTGACATGACCTTGCCGACACCAGACTGCACTAGCACCACATCATGCTTACCCAACGTTCCGCTATAGTAAGTATTTCCTAAGCGGGTCGTTGTTTTTATGTCTTCTAATCTATCTACCAATAGGCGCAGTTCCTGCTCCATGGCAGCAATAATTCCAATCTTCATCTTACCTCACAAATAAAAAACAGCATAGACTAGGGCGGCAATCAAGAGCAGCACAATCCCTAGTATCACATTTAACTTTCGCCTAAAAGCTTTGCGCTTCTCCTGCTCGATTCTTCGGCTCTTGTAAATATGAGGAACACCATCATCAGACTGAAAATCCTCTCCATACAAGTCCTCATCACGCAGCTCGCCACGCTTTGCTTTTTCAATGATGTCATCTGTAAGAAGGGGCTTTCCCACTAGGCATCACCTCCGTAATTCAGCGCATAATATTGTAGAGCAATCAGAGTCTTGGCATCACAGATCTGCCCAGACGCAACCAGCTCCATACACTCCTCATAGCTAAGCTCAAACAGCTCAATGACCTCATCCTCATCTTGTGGGCGAGGATTGTCCACTTTTTGGAGCTTGTCCGCTAGATAGAGCGTGATTTTTTCATTGGAAAAACCAATGGCTGTGTAAAAAGTATAGAGGGGCGTGAGCTGACCTTGATAGCCTGTCTCCTCCTCGAGTTCACGGCTTGCTGCTTCTTGCTCAAGACCTGCTTCTCCCTCTTCAAGCTTTCCAGCTGGAATCTCGTAGGACACGCTCTCAATAGCCTTGCGATATTGTTTGACAAGGATAATCTTGCCCTCATCTGTCACAGCTAGAACAGCGACAGCACCCTTGTGAAAGACCAGCTCACGCTTTGAGGTACCAAGGTTGTTTGGCAGCTCGACCTCATCCAGGCAAACCTTAAAAATCTGACCGTCAAAAATCTCTGTACGCTTCAGTGTTTTTTCTTCAAAGTCCATAGCTTACCTCACTTTTGAGATGGATGGTGGGGTTTGTTTTTAGCGTAGCCTTCTTTGTTGACCTGACGGGCACGTCCAATAGCGATACTATCTGCTGGCACGTCCTCAACGATACTAGAGCCCGCAGCTGTCAGCGCATTGTCTCCAATGGTCACAGGGGCAATCAAGGTTGAGTTGCTGCCGACAAAGACATTGTCTCCGATAACGGTCTTGTACTTAGACTTGCCGTCGTAATTGACCGTGATAGTGCCTGCACCAAAGTTTACTTTGCTCCCCACTTGGGCATTGCCGATATAAGTGAGGTGCCCTGCCTTGGTATCCGCACCGATATGAGAACCCTTGACCTCGACAAAGTTTCCGATGTGGACGTCTGCCTCAAGAGTGGAGTCTGGTCTGATATGAGCGTAAGGACCCACCGTTACGCTATCAGCGAGCGTAGAGTGCTCAATGGTTGAGTTGGTAATGACGCTTTTAGCTCCAACAATTGAGTCGATAATAGCAGTGCCGTTAGTGAGTGTGACCTCCTCACCAATCTTAGTGTGCCCTTTGAGGGTGACATTAGCTTCGATGAGGGCGTCTGCGCCAATCTCCACGTCAATGTCAATGTAAGTCGCTTTAGGATTGGTAAAGGTGACGCCATTTAGCATGTGCCTGCGATTGATACGCTCTCTCATGACCTCTTCAGCAACAGACAGGGCTGCTCGGTCATTGACACCCAGACTTTCATTGAAATCACGCAGTTTGTAAGCTCCCACCTTTTCACCAGCTGCTTTAAAGATACCGATAACGTCTGTCAAGTAATACTCGCCTTGGGCATTGTTGGTATTGATATTTTTGAGCGCTTCAAAGAGGCGTTTATTGTCAAAGACGTAAGTACCTGTGTTGATTTCAGTGACTTGCTTTTCAAAGTCTGTGGCGTCTTTTTCTTCGACAATCTTGGTCACTTCCTCATCAGAGTTACGGATGATACGCCCGTAGCCAAATGGATTTTTGGCATCAGCAGTGAGGATAGTTGCGATATTTTTGTGATTGACATGGTAATCAATCAAGTTCTTCAAGCTCTCACCAGTAATCAAAGGCGTGTCGCCAGCGATAACCAAGGTCTGTCCGTCAAGATTAGCTAAATCTTTTTCTGCCATCATGACCGCATGCCCAGTGCCAAGTTGTTCCTCTTGGAGGACAAAGCTCGTCGCATCGCCTAGCACCTGACGCACAAGCTCTGCCTTGTGTCCGATAACGGTCACCGTCTTTTTAGGGTTAATCGCCTGAACACTGCGAAAAACGTGCTCGAGCATGGTGATACCAGCAACCTTGTGCATGACCTTAGGCAAATCTGACTTCATACGAGTACCCTTACCCGCAGCTAAAATAATTGCATAATTCGACATAATACCAATCCTTCATTTTCTATAAATAAACTGCTACTATTATAGCATAAAATCACACATGAGACCTAGTCTCGTCTGTGGACTGAGCCGCACGCTCCAACACGTCCATCACATCTAGGCTATGCTCTAGTGCTTTTTGGGCTGCCTTGGTATCTTTAGTAGCTAAGATACGCTCAAACGCTTCAAACTCAGCCTGCATGCGGTGTCTGCCAGCATTGACATCAATGACTTGAGCCTTTTCTCCATCCAAAGTCACTTGGACAGTTGGCAGACTATTTGTCGGACCTAATATAGCGATAGAGCCTTTATTGCCCTGAATAGTCGAGCGCACCTCGGCAGCACAGTCTTTGGCGGCGATACAAACGCACTTAAAGGCTCCAAAGTCCATGACCAAAATCCCCGAGGTATCCACGCCACGCTCTTTATTTGCCAGATAAGTCACTGACTTTGGCTTGCCAAAGAGCCCCACCACAAGGTGGATATTGTAGATATTGAGGTCATAGAGCGCCCCACCGCCCATCTTGGGATCAAAGGCTGGCGCAATCTCACCACGCTTAAAGGCGTCATAGCGTGAGGAATATTGCGAGTAGTTGCACTCTACAATCTTGACCTCCCCTATATGTGCCAGCTCTTCCTTGATAACAGCAAAGTTTGGCAGGTATTGGTTGGTGATAGCTTCTAGTAAAAAGACCTTTTCTTTTTTAGCGGTAGCAACCAAATCTTCTAAGTCTGCTTTTTTTAGCGTAAAGGGCTTTTCACAGATGACATTCTTGCCGGCAAGCAGGGCTTTCTTGGCATAATCATAGTGAGTGTTATTGGGTATCCCGATGTAAATCGTATCAATAGCATCGCTCTTTAACAAGTCCTCATAGTTGCTCGTCGCTATCATCATAGCGTAGCGCTGGGCTAGCTTCTCTGCTTTTTCTAGGCTACGTGGTGTGGACAAAATCCCCACCAGTTCAATGCCAGTAACTCTTTCTAAAACAGGCAAGACTTCCTCAACGATTTTTCCCGTCCCTAACAAGGCTAACTTCATTTTGCGTCCTCTTTCTCTGGATAAACCACTTCAAACTCTTCTAGGACAATGACACTATCCTGACTAAAGGTCAATCCGCACTCATCAAACCACTTACTGAAAATATTTTCATGCACCTTTTGCCAGTAGGCAAGGCTTCTATCGCCTTCGCCCTCCTTGTAAGCATGCTGGGCTGATACTTGAGAAAAAGGTACCAGGCTGACTTTTGTGATTTCAATGATACAAACCGCCTCGTCCTTGCTATCCAAAACGACATCATAAGTCCCCTCTTGGGGCAGAGCTTCCTTATCTAGCTCGTACAGGTCATAGGCGGAAGCGGTCGCTGTTTTGACGCCTTTTAAAACCAAGTCCGCTAGTGTATCTGCCTCCACACCAAAAGCCCAAGCATCCATGCCTTGAGTGATGTCAGGACGAGTGGCAAGAAAATCTTGCCACATACTTTCTGCTTTTACCATGCTTACCACCTCTTTCCTCAATTATCCCCGAAAAAGAGGGAAGCAACAGCGATGACGATGATGGCACCGAGTATGGAGGGAAAGACAGCCATACCAGCTAGGTGCGTTCCCCACGCACCAAACAGACGTTGTCCGACAAAGGCACCGAGTAATCCTGCCACGGTATTCCAGATACAGCCCATTGAGCGGTCTTTACCTGTCACAAGACTCGCTAACCATCCGATAAATGCACCGACTATTAGTGACCAAATCATAGATATTCTCCTTTTTCCTGTGTACTAGTCTGATTATAGCATGATTAAAAGACTTTGACAAAACTTGACCAAGTTTAAAGCACTAAAAAGAGAGTGGAACAAAAATCGGTCATTTCGCAGAAATGCGATTTTGTCGTTCCACCTCCGCATAGCTCAAAAGGTTATCAAAACCTTTTGAGGTTGGAAATAAAGTCAAGTGAAACTTGATGTCAAAAAGGCTTCTAAAAGTTGATTTATAGCGTCCTAGAGCCCACTAGCAGGGATTGATTGGCACCAAAGTGCCTAATCAATTGTGCATGGGAAACTCTAAAGCGACTAAAGTCACTAGAGTTTCTCCAAACCACTGCGTCTCGTACATAAATCTATACAAAAAAAGAAGTTGAGATTTTTCCCAACTCCTTTTAGTCTATTACAAGCCCCACGCACCAAAACCTGATGATTGGTAAGCACGGATAGCGGCTTGGATTTGTGCGTCAACGGTTGATGTGTCACCCCAGATTGGCATTGTTTGGAAAAGACCAGACGCACCTGATGGGTTGTAGGCGTTGACGTTACCGTTTGATTCTTTAGCGATGATGTATTCCCATGTGCTTGCGCTTGTACCTGTTGCAGCAGCTACTTGAGCAGCGGCGTAAGCACCGACGCTACCAGCTGTGTTACCGTTTGACAAGACAACGCTTGATTGGTAGCTTGATGTATCAGCAGTAGTTGCTGCTGAAGCTGTTGTTGTCGCTTCTGTTGTAGTTGCTGTAGTTGCAGCAGCACTTGCTTCGTCAAGTTCCAACACTTGACCAGCGTAGATAAGGTGGCTGTTTGCAATGTTGTTTAGGCTCACCAATTTATCAACAGTTGTGTTGTGGTTTGCTGCGATAGCTGACAATGTATCTCCAGATTGAACAGTGTAGCTATCTGCGCTTGCTGCAACACCCGCTGTAGCCAAACCAAGTACACCTGCAACTGTCAATAATTGTAATTTCATTTTGTTTGTCATGTATCTTCTCCTTAAGAATATGATATTACTCTACTTACCTCAAAATAAGTAAGTGCACTACTTGTTGACTCAATCAACAACGTTATCTATCATACACGCTTAAGGTGACAAACGTATTGGCTTTGTGTAACATTATTAACAAAGAGATTGACTTTTACAGACGAAAGCTTAAACAAACCTTAAAAAATACATCTTTTTCCCATTTTTTAAATATTGTTTTATTTCAGACTCCAACCACCGTCTATTTTGACAATTTCGCCCTGCATAGAGCTTGCCTTTCCAGACGCTAAAAAGAGAGTCAGCTCTGCGATTTCCTCTGGCAAACTCCAGCGCTTAATAGGTGTTTCTTGCGCCACCCAGTCAGCTAATCCTCCAGGCTCAAAGTCGCTAGCTGTCATGCCGGTCTTGACCGCCCCAGGCGCAATCCCAAATACCTGAATGCCCTTGTCAGCGTAATCAAGCGCCACCTGCTTGGTCAGACCAGCCAGAGCGTGCTTACTAGCAGTGTAGCTTGCGCCACCACCGCCCGCTAAGAAAGAAGCGATAGAGCACATATTGATGATAATGCCTTCTTGGCGTAAAAGCATTTTTGGCAGATAATGGCGCATAATCTGAGCAGGCGCATAGAGATTGATCGCAAAGAGTTGCTCCATCTCCTCCATAGTTTGCTCAAGGAGTGGCTTGTAGCCATCTAGGATACCTGCGGTGTTGCAGATGATGTCCACATCCGAAACCTCCCTAAATAGAGTCTCTAAGTCAGACGTCACATCCAGCTGCAAAGTCGTGAGATTGTCCTGCTGATTGTAAATAGCAGCCTTGTCCACTGCAAAGACCTCATAGCCGGCACGACAAAAGGCACGCATTTGCGCCTGTCCGATACCGCTAGCCGCACCTGTCACCAGCACACGCTTAGTCATCGACAGCCACCCAGTCCGAAGCTAAAACGTCACAAGGCGTTGGGCTCCACATGGAAAAGCCCTCGCCCTCACTAGAGACATTGATGAGAAAGTAAGGCGTCACCTCTAACATCTCGCCATTTACCTCTAGGGTATCAAAGAGCTGTACATAATTTTCAGCGCCACCCCAACCCGTGCGCACGTATTTTTTCTTGGCTTTTAAGCCCGGTAGGATTTCTTCGAATGTCATTTTGTTCTCCTTAGTTTATTTTTTCTATCTATTATATTGTTAGTTCATCATCCCTGCTTGCAGGCTATACATGCGGTAGTAGGTGCCTTTTTGAGCGAGGAGTTCTTCGTGGCGTCCTTGCTCGATGATACGCCCCTTATCTAGCACGTAGATACAGTCAGCGTCTTGGATAGTGGATAGCCTGTGGGCAATGGCGATAGTAGTGCGCCCTTTTCGCATTTTCTCAAGCGAGGCTTGCACCGTCGCTTCGGTCTCTGAGTCGATGTTAGCAGTCGCCTCATCAAGGATGAGAATCTTTGGCTTGCTAGCGACGGTTCTAGCAAAGGCTAGGAGCTGGCGTTGCCCTGTTGAAAAGCTACCGCCACGCTCGCTAACGGGTTGGCCATAGCCCTTCTCTAGCTTATCAATAAAGTGGCTAGCATCCACAAACTCAGCTGCTGCTCTCACCTCTTCCTCATTGATATCCTGATACATCTTGATATTGGAGCTAATGGTACCGTGATAGAGAAAAGGCTCTTGCAGGACTAAACCGATGTTCTTGCGCAGCTCATCCTTACTGTAGCGTCTGATATCTACACCGTCAATGAGAATCTCGCCAGCTTGAAACTCGTAAAAACGCATAAAGACATTGATAATAGAGGACTTACCAGAGCCTGTTGAGCCGACAAAGGCAATGGTTTCGCCTTTTTTCACCTCAAAGGAGATATTATCCAAAATCTGACGCTTACCATCATAGCTAAAGCTGACGTTTTTAAAGGCGATATTACCCTGACTAATCGTGTCTGTGCCCTCTTCTTGCTCAGGCTCATAGCCACGCTCATCAATCAAATCAAAAACACGACTAGCCGACACCATGGAGGTCTGCAAGGTTGAAAAGTTCTGCGTCACCTCAATCAAAGGGTCAAAGAGACGGTTGATATACTGGATAAAAGCGTACATGACCCCAGCAGAAATCCCTAACTGCATGCCACGAAAGCCAAAGTAAGCCATGAGTACCGCATAAGCTAGCAGTTTTAAAAGCGACATAGCTGGGCGCAAAAAGAGAGAGTCCAGCTGCATGGAGCGATTGGCATAGACGACATGCTCGGCGTTGATGTCCTCAAACTCCTCTTGCAGGCGCTTCTCCTGCCCAAATGCCTGTATAATCTTAATCCCCTCGATACTCTCAGATAGCTTGCTATTGATGTCACTGAGCAGACTTCTAGTCTTTTCAATCACGCTCACTGACAGCTTGCGATAGAGATTAACTAAGATAAAGATAAAGGGCAAAAAGAGGATAATCAAAAGCGTCACCCGCCAATCCAAAAGCAGCATGGTGTAGAGTGTCACAGAAAAGATAAAAATCGCCGTGATAAAGCTTGAGAGAATACCTGAAAACATATCACTGATAGCCTCGGTATCATTGGTGATACGAGAGACGATAGAGCCTGCAGGTGTCTTGTCAAAGTAAGCCATGCCTAGGCGCTCCATATTGGCAAAGGCATCATAGCGAATATCACGCACGATACGGTAAGACACCTTAGCAAAAAAGAGATTACCAAAATACTGGATGATACTCTGCAGGACATAAAGCCCATAATAGCCCAGTAAAAGCAGCATAGCGGGCTGATTGAGGGCGTGCAGATAGTGGTCGATAAAGTGCGAGGCTAAAAGCGGGATGACACTTTTGATAACGGTCGTTAGCAGCAATAAAGCCAGCGCCAGTGCGGTCAACCATTTGTAGCGTTTGAGGTAGGTCATCAAGCGCTTAAAAACAGCCCATTGACTAGTATTTATCATAGCGTCTCCTCCATTTCTAACTGCTGAGAGGCGTAGGTCTTGGCATACCAGCCGTCTGCTTTTAGCAAGTCCTCATGACGCCCCTGCTCGATAATAGTGCCATCCTGTAAGACCAAGATAAGGTCAGCATGCACTACAGCTGACAGGCGGTGCGCTGTGATAATCGTGGTTTGATGTTGCCGTGTCTCTCGCAGATTATCGATAATAGCATGCTCGGTCTTTGCGTCCACAGCTGACAGAGAGTCATCCAGCAGTAAAATCTCTGGGTCTAAAATCATAGCACGGCTCATGGCAATCCTTTGCTTTTGCCCACCTGACAGGCTGACACCTTTTTCACCGACAACCGTGTCAAAACCCTCTGGCATTGCCATGATATCCTCGTAGACCTGCGAGAGCTTGGTCGCTTCTGCAACAGCATTTCTGCTGAGTTCAGGATTACCAAAGCGGACATTTTCTAGGATAGTTGTGGCAAAGAGAAATTGGTCTTGGGGCACATAGCCGATGAGTTTGCGCAAATCCTCTAGGCGATAATCTTTGAGATTGTGTCCATTGAGGGTAATGCTGCCTTGTGTGACATCGTGCTGACGCAACAGCAAGCGCAGCAAGGTAGTCTTACCAGATCCAGTCTGCCCGACAATTCCCAAGGTCTGTCCTTTTTTCAACGTGAAGTGGATGTTATTGAGCGTTGCCTCGTGGTCATAGTGAAAGGCGTCGATATGATAAACAAGGTCACCATTTTCAGCAGGCACAATAGGGTGTTCTGGATCTTTGACATCAGACTCTTGACTGAGCAGCTCCTCAATCCGACTGTAAGACACGCTACCACGCTGTATCATATTAAACAAAAAGCCAATCGCCATCAAAGGCCACACCAGCATATCAAGATAAGTCACAAAAGTCACAAGACTCCCCACTGTGACTTGACCTTTGACCACCATAACAGACCCCATTAGAAGCGTCAAGACATAAGACGCTCCGATAAAGAGCAAGACCAAGGGGTCAAACATGACATCGTACTTCATGGTTGTCATGTTTTTCTGATAAGTCATGGCATTTACCCGCTGAAAATCCGCTAGTTCCGCTTCTTGGTAGCCAAAGGACTTGGTGACTTTGATACCTGAGACACTTTCTTGAACCTTGTTATTGAGCTCTGAAAAGGCGGCTTGCGAGTACTTGAAGCTCTCGTGGGTCTTGCGCCCAAGACGACTGGTCGCATACGCCATAAAAGGCAAAGGCAGCACTGCTATCAGAGTCATCTGCCATGAGATGGTAAAAAACATGGTAAACAGTGTCACCAGCGCTGTGATAGAAGCATCGACAGCCGACATAACCCCACCACCAGCCAAGCGTGTCAGTGAGTTGATGTCATTGGTTGCATGCGCCATCAAATCACCCGTACGGTATTTTTCGTAAAAGCTGGGTGGCATTTTGGTAAAATGCTCAAACAAACGGTAGCGCATGATTTGCCCTAAGCGGTAGGACGTGCCTAGGATATACATGCGCCAAATGTAGCGCAGCACATACATAGCAAGCGCGGCCAGTACCAGCCAAAGCAGGCTGAGCAGCAGTTTATCTGTCGTCAGTTTTTTCTCTGTGATACTGTCAATCACAGCTCCCATAATTTTTGGTGGAATGAGATTGAGCACGGCAACGAGACTGAGTGAGAAAATCCCAATCAGATAGCGCCGTTTTTCCAGTCTGAAAAACCACCACAGTCTCCTAATAATAGACATGTTTTCCTCCTCATTTTCATCTATCCTATCATACAGGTTTCAAGGGCATTTGACAATTATTTTATTTCTCAACACGACAAAAACAGCCGTTTGAAAAACAAGCTGTTTGACATTTAAGAGTGGCTGAGCCATTTCACTAAAAAACGATAAGTCCATAGAGCAAAGAGCCCTCCTAGACTATTGGTCCAGAGGTCATCAACCTCAAAGACACGATTGGCGTCAAAGAGAGCGTCGATAAGAAGCTGTGTGCACTCGATAAAGAGGCTACAGCCAAAAGTGACAAGAAGACTGCGCTTTGGGGTGCGAAGCTCCTCAAAGAGCGCTAGCAAGCCCAACATCAAGGGATAGAGCAAAAAGCAGTTGACCACATTTTGCCCAATCACCCAAAACAACTGCCAAGCGCTCTCTATCTCGCCTAGACTGACCAGCGAGTTGAAGGGAACCAGCAAAAAGACCAGACGTCCCACATGCTGGATGTTTGGTGTCTCCACGCCAGCAACAACATGCTGAGGACCAAAGCACATGTAGGCAATCATCAAGCTGTATAGCCCAATCAAAATCCAAACCAAGCGTCTGCCCTTTGTAGTTAGTGTCAGTGTATCATCCCACAAGCCGAGCTGTTTAAAGAAGCGACTCACTTCTTAGCTCCTAGCGCTGCCGCTGCCTTTTGACGGTCACGCTTCATGGTGTTTGAGCGTAATTGTCCACAAGCTGCATCAATATCTGTTCCGTGCTCTTGACGCACGACGCAGTTGACGCCATTTTTCTTGAGCACGTCGTAGAAAGCTGCCACACGTTCCTTAGGACTACGGCTGTACTGGTCGTGCTCACTGACAGGGTTATACGGAATGAGGTTGACATAAGACAGCTTTCTGATGTTTTTGGTCAAGTCAGCGAGTTCTTGTGCCTGCTCCACGCCGTCATTGACTTCGTTGAGCATGATGTACTCAAAGGTCACACGACGGTTGGTTTTTTCGATGTAATATTCAATAGCGTCAAAGAGTTTTTCCAGCGGGAAAGAGCGGTTGATACGCATGATACTTGAGCGCAGGTCGTTGTTTGGTGCGTGTAGAGAGACTGCCAAGTTGACTTGAACGCCTTCGTTGGCGAAGTCACGAATCTTGTGAGCAAGTCCTGATGTTGAGACGGTGATGTGACGAGCACCGATAGCCAGTCCATTGTCGTCGTTGATCGTGCGCAAGAACTTCATGACATTGTCGTAATTATCAAAAGGCTCACCAATTCCCATGACCACGACGTGGCTGACACGCTCATCCTGTCCACGCTCGTCAAAATACTTTTGCACCAGCATGATTTGGGCAGTGATTTCACCGCTGTTTAGGTCACGTTGCTTTTTAATCAAACCACTGGCACAGAAAGTACAGCCGATGTTACAGCCAACTTGGGTCGTCACACAGACAGAAAGCCCGTAGTGCTGACGCATCAAGACAGTCTCAATCAACATCCCATCTGGCAATTCAAAGAGATACTTGACCGTGCCGTCTGCTGACTCTTGAACGATACGTTGCTTGAGCGGATTGACACAGAAGTTTTCATTTAAAAGGGCGATAAAATCTTTTGAGATGTTGGTCATCTCCTCAAACGATTGGACACGCTTGCGGTAGAGCCAATCCCAGATCTGCGTTGCTCTAAATTTCTTCTCCCCGTGCGCTATCGCCCACTCAATCAGCTCATCTCGGGTTAAACTATAAATCGATGGTTTCATATCACTCTCAAACAGCTTCTTGCTGCCTTCCTCCTCTGTTATTTTTCTTTCTTTCTGATGACAAACTGCGCTCTAGCATCCTTAATCGCACGTTCTTCTTGGCGACGTCTACGCTTGTTGTCTCGGCGCACGCTATCTTTTCGTTTTTTGTCTTTGAATGGATAGTTTTGGCGCTCTTTTTTGTTACTTTTTTTCTTTCTTTTGGTGACAAGCTCTTCCTCAAAGAAGATTTCCTCTGGCTCATGGTTCTCAAGTACAAAGTAAGCACAGCCAAAGTTACAATATTCATTGAGGTAGTCTTCTAGTCTTGTGATGTTTTTGTTTTCCTTGCCTTTAGGTGTTTTTTTGTAAAAACCTCTTAGGCGCAGCTGTTCATTGCCCCAATCACCGACGATATAGTCATACTTGAGGAGCACTTCTGAAAAGCGTTGCGTAAAGGCAGTGGCATCAAAAGCTGATTTTTCATTGTCAATCAAGCTAAACTCATAACTGTCACTTTTTACCTTGTCACCGACAAGCACAAACTGCGGTCCAGGAAACTTGTTGTAGTTATACATCTCTTCTGAGATTTCCTTACGCATAAGACTCCTCTCTAGTCACTAGATTTTAAAACGTTTTGACGATGTATTTTTCGATGACCTCTCGTAGCAAGTCGGGAAAAAGGAGCTGTGCTGGATAGGCTTTGAGTGCCTCAAAGTAGCGTGCAAAGACATACTGATCCACAAGCACCAAGCGCAGCTTCTCCTTTTTGGCAATATGACTATTATACACTATTTCATGATTTTTGTAAGTAAAACCTTTTTGGACAATATCGCCAAAAACACGCCCTCGAAAGCCCATGCCACGGATTTTTTCATTTTTGAGAAAAAGGGCTTCGCTGTAAATATCCTGACAAATCTCTAAAAGAGCTGCCTTGTCGATCTCGACAACAGCGAGTCTCATCTGGTGAGGCAGGCTCTTTTGCAAGCTATCTCGACTCAACTCCTTGACAAAAGGTGTCACCACCAAGCCAGAATTGATAATCACCACATCAGCCTTAGCATAGTCAAGCATAGCAGCCATAACCAGCTGACAACTCTTCTCAAGGTCAAAATCCTCTGTAAAGGTCTTTATCGGATATTTTTGCAGCAGTCGGTGCCCTTCATCCTCTAAGTGAGAAACAAATGCGTCATCTCCAGTCTGACTAGACAAACACCTAGTCTCATGCGCTGTGATGTCGATATCCTCTAGTTTGTGGTCGTCAAAAAAGAGGTTAATCTCACCGACATACTGCCCGTACTTGCCAGCCGCAGCTAGATAAGTCGTACCCAGCTGTTTGCCCTCTTCAAAAACATGGTGCGTATGAGCACCAATGATAAGGTCAACCGCCCCAAAGCTCTCAGCAATCTTCTCATCATAGCGAATGCCCAAATGACTCATGACAATGCGAAAATCAGCTGCCTTTACCTCAGGACGTTCGAGGTCTTGTGCCAAACAAGCCAGCGGGTCAAGCACCTGCCAGCCATTTGGCTCATAAGTCGCCGTGTAGGGAAAGGTGTAAGCGAGAAAAGCAATAGTCGTGCTCTTCTTGGTCTTGTAAAGATGATAAGGCTGCGCCCAACTAGGTCTTTGCCCTTGACTTTCTAGGTTTCCTAAAATGAGCTGAAACTGCGCTGTGTCATAGACATGGTTGAGTACATCTTTAGATAAGCCGATGCCTTCATTGTTGCCGATAGTCGCTAGTTGAATGCCAAGGTCATTCATCAAACTGACATTTGCTCTACCTAGCGTCGCGTCTGTCAGCGGATGGCTTCTGTCGATATTGTCCCCAAGGTCCAGCGTTAGGGTCTCTACTTGCTCACTAGAGCGCTTCTCCTCAAAAAAGCGCTTGATTTTCGGGTAAGCCTCAAAATGGGAATGCAAATCATTGATATGTAATAAACGGATATGCTCGCTCATGACGCCTCCCTTCCTCTAGCACTGCTGTAAAAGCTAGACTTCTTTTCCTTTATAAACAAAACGAATATGTGAAAAATCGCTATCCTCCTGCTTGTCCGCCATAAAGGCTGCCGCTTCTTTTTTGACCTGGACAAGGTCAATGCCTTGCGCTGTCGCACCGTAGACGCAGCCACAGTAGCACTGGCGGTAGATGTCATACTCTTCACACATCTCAACTGAGCGCAGATAGCCCTTGTTTTTCTTAAAATCGCTGGGCAAGTACTTCGTCGCATAGACTTTTTGGACATCAATACCAATCGAGTTGATGGTCTGCGCATTTTTGTGCGGGCTGATGGTCAGTGCTGAGCCAAAGTAGTCAAAACTAAGCTCCACCGCTTTTTGCGCCGTTTTATCTAAACGATAGTCAAAGCAGACCTTACAACGGTCGCCCCCTTCTGGCTCAGCCTCTAGCCCACGCACAATCTTGACAAATTCATTTGGCTGATAGCTCTCCGCTAAAAACTGCACGTGATTGCCTGTGCGCTCATTAAAATCACTGACAAACTTCTTAGTGACATACTCACGCTTTTCATACTCTGCTTTTGGATGAATATTTGAGTTGGCAAAGTAAATGGTCACATCCGCATACTGCGTCAAATACTCTAAAGTATAGGTCGAGCAAGGAGCACAGCAGACATGCATCAAAATCTTTGGTCGTACGGTCTCTCTTTGCCAGACCTTAACCATCTGCTGCATGACACGGTCGTAGTTTATCTTTTGATTGGGGTTCATCTTTGACAGAACCTCAGTCACGTTAATCATGGCTGAACCTTCTAGCCCACTTAGTCCTTTCATCATCTCTCGTCCTTATTTTGTATTTTTTAGATAATCAATTGCTTCTTGAAGCGTTGTGACAGGGACAATCTTCATGTCTGTTCCAATCTTTTTGGCTGCTTCTTTGGCTTCTTCGTAGTTAGTTTTAGCGCTTGGGTCTTTCTTTTTGACTGCTTTGTCTACTGGATTATTTGGCACAAAGAAAATCTCCGCACCAGCCTGCGCCGCTGAGATGACCTTGAGCCCTGCTCCGCCGATATCACCAACAGAACCATCAGACTCAATAGTTCCCGTTCCTGCAATCACACGTCCATTGCGCAGATTTTCCCCAGACACCTGGTCATAAATGGCTAAAGTAAACATCAAGCCAGCGCTAGGTCCTCCGACACCTTCTGTTGAAAAGGCGACTTTGACAGGAGAGTTGACCTCTGTGTGGTCCGTTAGCCCAATACCAATCCCGTTTTTACCGTTGCTGAGTTTGACGATTTTACCTTCTGCGGTCTTACTCTTGCCGTCTGATGTATAGCTGACGCTCACTTTATCGCCCAGCTTCAAGCCACCCACATAGTCAATCAACTCTTTTGAACTCTCAAAGATCTTACCATTGACACCTGTCACTGTATCTGCAATCTGCAAGACATCTTTAAAGGTCGAGTTGTCTGCGACATTGAGCACATAAACGCCCTTGTAGTCCATGGTGACTTCTTTACCAGCGAGTTTTAGAGCTTGGTAAATAGCTGTGTTTTGCGAGCTCTCCATGTAAAACTGGTTGATACGGATATAGTCCTCGTTGCTGTAGCCGCCTGTCGTGTCCTGCTCTGTCTCGATAACCGTATCTGGTGTCGCTAGAGCGTAGAGGAGCTGGGCTAGAGTGGCTTGACTGACACCAACTGCCACAAAGTTATAAGACCCTTTTTGGCTATCTTCTTTGCCATTGACGGTCAAGACGGACTTGATGTCAAAAGCACCACCAGGCATTTCAACATAATAAGGAAGTGGCACAAAAAGGCTAAAGAGGACAAAAACGACTGCGATAATACCAACTAGCCACCACTTAAATCGCTGCCAAAAGGACTTCTTTTTTTCTTGCTTACTTGTCATAGCTTTTATTATTCTCCATTTCTACTAGGACACTCTTTGGCACAAAGGGCGTAATATCCGCACCAAAATGTATCAACTCCCGAACACGACTAGAACTCACATGAGAAAGCTCTGGCTTTGCCAATAAAAAAACACTCTCAATGCTGTCTTCTAAGTGATGGTTGAAAAAAGCGAGCTCAGCCTCATAATCCAAGTCCTTGCTGCTACGTAAACCACGCACCAGATGTGTCACACCTAGCCTTCTTGCCACATCAACAGCCAGCTCATCTCGTGCCATAATCACCTCGACATTTGGCAAAGGCGCTAGCGCTTCTTTGAGCATGTGCATACGCTCCTCCATGGTAAAAAGACCGGTCTTTGCCAGATTAGCAAAAAGCCCAACATAGAGCTTGTCAAACAGCTTACTGCTGCGTGTCAGCAGATCGATGTGCCCCAGAGTCACAGGGTCAAAAGACCCTGTAAAGAGACCTATTTTTTCAGTCATTTATCATCTCCACTAAAGTAAAACCATAACACCATGACAATGATGAAAAGACCAGTCAACTGACTAGGCTTCAAACCATTGGCTACAAAGTCCAAGAAAAAAGGTAAGCTTAAAAGCACAGCCATCAATAGATAGATCGGGTCTTTGCTACGAGACAGAGCACCTGTTCCCTCTTGATTTTTCAAATGAAAATGTTTTAGATATTGCTCCAAGCGATTGAGCCGATACAAAAGGTAAATCAGCACTATCACCATCACAATCACTATAAAAACAAGCCCCCTCATATCCATAACGCTCTCCTAGCTCACATAGACACTGACTTTACTGATACCGTAGGTCTTTTGCTTCCATAGCTCAACTGAAGCAATCGTCTTTGGAAGCTCAACCGCCTTATCCGTCTCACAGACAATCATAGCCTCTTTGGCAAGAAGTCCTCTCTCCTCTAAGTGTTCAATGGTCTTTACAATTTCTTCCTTGGCATAGGGTGGGTCAAGTAAGACCAAGTCAAACACTCCATCCAACAAATCCAAGGCTTTATTTGCCTCCATTTTCAGAAACTGAAACTGACTGGACGCTTTTGTCATCTTGATATTTTCCAGGATAATAGCTTGCGCTTTGCGATTACGCTCTACAAGTACAGCCTCTGTCATGCCCCGAGAAATCGCCTCTATGGCAAGGCTGCCACTGCCTGCGTACAAATCCAAAACACGACCCCCCTCAAAGTAAGGACCAATCATATTAAAAATAGCGCCCTTGACCTTATCCGTCGTTGGGCGTGTCGTCTGACCCGCCAAGGTCTTTAGCGGACGACCACCAAATGTTCCTGCTACTACTCTCATGCTATCTATTATAACACAATGTTAGAGCGTTTCCTATCTCAAGTGAGATTTATCCTGTGGAAACAAAATGCAAAAAACAGCAAATCGTTTTGACTTACTGTTTGATAACTTTTAATAATCCGTAATCTCTGCTCGGTCGTGGATACAGCTTTGCTTGCCCTGACGGCTCTTGAGGACATCTGCGACGTCTTCTGGTGTAACGTCAGTCTCAACTAGCATGACCGCCAAATGATAGAGCAGGTCAGCAGTTTCATTTGCAATCTCATCCTTGTCGGCATTTTTAGCAGCGATGATAACCTCGCTACTTTCTTCGCCCACTTTTTTTAAAATCTTGTCCAAGCCCTTGTCAAACAAATAGTTGGTGTAAGAGCCTTCCTTGGGCTTGTTTTTGCGATTTTTAGCTTCTTGATAAAGATTTTCTAGCATAATCTCTCCTTATAAAATCTGGTTGAAAAAGCATGAAGTAGCACCAGTATGGCAGGCAGAACCGCCCACCTGCTCCACCTCAATCAACAAGGTGTCACAATCACAGTCGGTCTTGATAGACTTGACATTTTGGAAATGCCCGCTGGTCGCCCCCTTGTGCCAAAGCTCATCACGACTGCGACTGTAGTACCACATTTGCCCAGTCTCTAGGGTCTTTTGGTAACTCTCCTCATTGAGATAAGCCAACATCAAAACGTCCTTGGTCTCATGGTCAAGGATAATAGCTGGAATCAAGCCAGCTTGCTTATCAAAGTCAAGTTTTATCATCGTCTCACCTCCACACCTGCCTGCGCTAGAGCTTCTTTGAGACGTGGAATCTCAATCTCTCCGTAATGAAAGACAGAGGCAGCAAGCGCACCTGTCACACTGGTCTTTTCAAAAACATCCGTGAAGTCGGCAACGCTCCCGACGCCACCTGAGGCGATAATAGGCAGTTGTGTGACTTTACTTACTGCTTGGTAGAGCTCTAAGTCAAATCCTGACTTGGTGCCGTCCTTGTCCATGGAGGTGATGAGAAGCTCACCCGCTCCTAGAGCAGTCACTTCTTTGACCCAGTCAATCAGATCTAGCCCTGTGTCCTTGCGACCGCCAGCCACATAGACATGCCAAGTGCCATCTGGCTGACGTTTGCCGTCAATAGCAACGACCACGCACTGATTGCCAAACTTTTGCGCACAGTCAGCGATGAGCTGAGGATTGTAGACAGCTGAAGAGTTGATAGCGACCTTGTCAGCGCCAGCCCTCAGCATAGCTTGCATATCCGCCACACTGCGAATGCCGCCGCCCACTGTAAAAGGGATAAAGACTTGACTCGCCACACGCTCCACCACATCCACCATCGTAGCTCGATTATCACTGGTTGCTGTAATATCAAGGAAAACCAGCTCATCACAGCCCGCTTCGTAATAAGCACGAGCGCTGTCCACAGGGTCACCAACGTCGGTCAGATTGACAAAATTAACCCCCTTGACCACACGACCGTCCTTGACATCAAGGCAGGGAATGATCCGCTTGGCTAACATGACGTCACCTCCTTAAGCTCGTCAAGGCTGATATTGCCGTTATAGTAAGCTTTGCCGACAATAGTCCCAGCGACACCTAGCTGCGCCAGCTTATCCAAGTCGCTCTTGGCATGAATGCCACCTGAAGCTATGACACGAGCTGTCGTCAACTTATCCACAAGCTGCGTGTAGTGTTCAAAGTTTGGACCTGTCAGCGTGCCATCTCTATCCACATCTGTGTAGACAAACAAGGTCACGCCCAGCTTTTCCATCTCAAGGGCAAGGTCAATAAAATGCACTTGACTGGTCTCAAGCCAGCCTTCCGTTGCCACACGACCAGCTTTAGCGTCAATGCCCACCACAATCTTGTCAGCACCAAAGGTCTCAAGCGCCTGCTTGACAAAATCTGGGCTTTTCACCGCCATAGAACCAATGATGACACGATCAATCCCCACCGCCAGATAATCCTCAATCTGCGACAGCGTGCGAATGCCACCGCCAACCTCGATACCTAGCCCCGTCTCACGCTTGATTTGCGCAATCAAGTCACGATTAGTCGCACGACCGTCCACAGCACCGTCCAAGTCCACCATATGGATAAACTGGATACCTGCTTCCTTAAAGGTCTGTGCCTGCGCTAAAACATCTTGATTGACCACGGTTTCTTGGGCGAAGTCTCCCTTGACCAAGCGCACCGCACGCCCTCCTCTAATATCAATCGCTGGTAAAATTTGCATCCACAACCTCCTTAAATCGCTTCAAAATCATCAAGCCAACCTCGCCAGATTTTTCTGGGTGAAATTGTGCCCCGTAAACCTTACCACGTGAAATCATGGCTGGTACTTCCATGCTGTACTGGCTAGTGGCATTTAAAAACTCGGGCGCCACATCAGTATAGTAACTGTGGACAAAGTAAACCGACTGACCGTCCAAATCTCTAGTCAATGCATTATCCTGCTGAATAGCCAGCTGGTTCCAGCCCATGTGAGGAACAGGATAGCCTGCTTTTTCAGGAATGAGGCGGCAAGTGCCCGCAATCAAGCCCAAGCCCTTAGTTGGTCTGTGCTCCAAGCTCTCATCTAGTAGCAACTGCATGCCTAGACAAATGCCCAGAAGCGGTGTGCCTTGTGCGACAGCCTGCTTGATGACCTCCACCAAGACCCAGTCACTCAAGCGCTCCATTGCCGCTGGAAAAGCACCAACCCCTGGTAAAATCAAACCATCCGCCTGCAAAATGTCTTCTTTGTCTCTTGAGAGCTTGGCTGAAACACCCACCTTATCTAAAGCTCGCAGGACATTTGCGGTATTGCCCGCATCGTAGTCAATGACAATCATCACAGCATTCCTTTCGTTGAGTTGACCCCATGTATCTCTGGGTTGATCGTGACGGCTTCTCTTAGCGCACGCCCTGTGGCTTTAAAAAGGCTTTCTGACTTGTGGTGGTTGTTCTTACCGTGCAAGATTTTCAAGTGCAGGTTCATTTGCAGATTAAAGGCTAGCGCTTGGAAAAATTCCTCCACCAGCTCAGTATCAAAATTACCCAGCCGTGGATTGGTAAACTCACAGTCAAAGACCAGATAGCTGCGCCCAGACAGGTCAAGACTTGTCATGCCCAAGGTCTCATCCATCGGTACAAAACTGGTACCATAGCGGTTAATGCCTGCCTTGTCGCCCAGCGCTTCTCTTAGCGCCTGCCCTAGGACAATGCCCACATCCTCAACAGTGTGGTGACTGTCCACCCAAAGGTCGCCATCCACTGCCACCTCCAGGCTCAGACGCCCATGACGGGCAAACAGCGTCAGCATATGGTCAAAAAAACCGACACCTGTCTGAATATCCACAGGCTCTTGGCTGTCTAGATTGACCTTGAGTTTGATTTTAGTTTCTGCAGTGTTGCGTTCGATACTGGCTTGTCTCATGATGTCTCCTTTTCTTGTCTGATTTCAATGGCTCGTGCATGAGCGGCTAAGCCCTCAGCGTAGGCTAGTAGGGTGATGTCGGTGCTGGCTTTTCTGACAGCTTCCTTACTGTACTGGGTGTATTGCATGCGCTTGACAAAGTCATGCACTCCAAGCGCTGAGTAGAAGCGAGCGGTGCCTGATGTCGGCAGGACATGATTGGTCCCCGCATAGTAGTCCCCAATCGGCTCACTGGTGTAGTGACCAAGGAAAATGGAACCCGCATGCTCAATCAAGTCCAGATAATCGTAAGCATCGTCCAGTGCCACCTCCAAGTGCTCTGGCGCCACCTCATTCATGAGGGCAAACATCTCCTCTACCGTTTCTGTGATGATGATACAGCCGTGATTGTCCAGCGCTTTTTGGGCAATGTCCCTGCGTGGCAGAGTGGCTAGCTGCCTCTCCAGCTCTTTTTCCACCGCATCCGCAAAGGTTTCAGAATTGGTCACTAAAATGGCACGCGCTAGCACATCATGCTCCGCTTGAGACAGCAAGTCTGCTGCGACAAATCGAGCATTGGCTGAATCGTCCGCAATAACGCCAATCTCAGACGGACCAGCAATCATGTCAATCCCGACCAGACCAAAGACCTGCTTTTTAGCGGTCGCTACAAAGATATTTCCAGGACCTGTGATTTTATCAACCTTGGGAATCGTCTCCGTCCCAAAGGCAAGCGCTGCGATACCTTGCGCCCCACCGACTTGGAAAATCTTGTCCACACCAGCTAGACTCGCTGCCACCAAGATAGCAGGATTAAAGTGCTTTTGCGGTGGTGTAATCATGATAATCTCCTTGACACCTGCAATCTTGGCTGGCAGGACATTCATGAGGACAGACGATGGATAGGCAGCCGTACCACCTGGGACGTAAACACCCACACGTGATAGTGGACGCACCAGCTGACCACGGATAACACCGTCACTTGGGCGGTCCTCAAAGCCTGTCTCAAGCTGCTGTCTGTGATAGCTTTCGATATTAGCTTTGGCGTTTTTGAGAGCGCCTAGAACCGCTGGGGCAACTTCGTCAAAAGCTTGTTGGATTTGCTTTTCTCCTACCTCAAGACTGGTCAAAGTCATCTTGTCAAACTGCTGGCTGTAGGCATAGAGCGCCTCATCTCCCTTTTCACGCACAGAGGCAAGGATGTCTGCCACAGCTTCATCCACTTTTGTCTGATTTTCTTGACTTTTGAGGCGGTCTGCTACCAACTGCGCTACAATGTCATCTTGTTTTCCGACTAAACGTTTCATCAAATGCTTGCTCCTTTCTGCCAACGATACTTTCAATCTTCTTGATAAATGCAATCACTTCTGGCTTGTTTTTGATAGCCGCTTGATTGGCAATCAACCGTGCGGAGATACGGCAAATGTCCTCAAACTCCACCAAGCCATTTGCCACAAGGGTCGAGCCCGTCTCCACAATATCCACAATAGCATCTGCAAGACCTAGAACAGGGGCAATTTCCACCGACCCTTGAATGGCGATGATTTCCACATCTTCTCCTTTTTTATGGAAATGCTGGCGCGCCACCTGTGGATATTTGGTAGCAATGCGCTTGCGCTTATGGTCTTGCGGATTGTAGCTAGGCACTGAAGCTACTGCAAATTTACACAATCCAAAGTTGAGATCCAGCACTTCTAGCACCCCTGTCGCATACTCAATCAGCAAGTCCTTGCCCACAATGCCCAAATCCGCCACCCCGTGGCGCACATAAGTCGCCACATCAGGCGCTTTGACCAAAAGAAAGCGAAAGGCTTGATCAGGGCTTTCAAAGATGAGGTGCCGTCCCTTATCTTGCATAAAAGACATGTCAAAGCCCACCTGAGTCAGCAAATCCACCGTACTTTTTTCAATCCGCCCTTTCGTCAGAGCAATCGTAATCGTCATCTCAATCTCCTTTCTCAAAAGTCAGCTGGTCATGAATGGCTTGATAAACAGCGTCAATGTCAATCGCCCAGCCCACCGCTGTTAGCTCTGTCGCCCCAAAGCGCTCAAAGAGATGGTCATACCTCCCACCAGACAAAAAAGCATGGGGCACATGAGCGTCAAAGACCCGAAACATCAAGCCATTATAGTAAGGCATGCTAGCCACCTGCGCCAAATCAAGCGCCACACTTGCTAAGTCGTCCTCCTGCCTTAAAACCTGCTCCAGCTCATCAAAGACAGCAAGCAAGGTCTCATCGTCTGTCAACTGTCGTGCCGTCTCAAGCACCACATGGCCTTTTCCAAACAGATAAGGCAACTCACGGATAAAAGCGTCAAAAGGACTAGGATTGTCCACTGTAAAACCATAAAGCCCTGTGATATTTTTATTGGCAATCAAGTTTTTTAGTTCAGCCGTCTTTACCTCATCTAATTGCAAAGTGGTAAAAAGGTGTTGTAAAATCTTAGCATGTGAAAATTCAAATGTGTAGTTAGTGACACCTGTAGCACGCAGAGCTGCGTTGGCGGTCTCAATCGCCTCACGCACCGCTAAGCTCGCCTCGTAGCCCACAAGCTCAATCCCTGCCTGCGTGCTTTCATTTTCAAGCCCACGCAAATCCTCATGACGTCTGAAAACCTTGCCCGAATAAGAAAACTTAATCGGTGGCTTAACCTGTGTCGAAGCAATGAGGCGCCCAATCTGACTGGTCACATCAGGACGAAGCGTTAGAAGCGCCCCATCTGCACCAAAAAAGTTGTACTGGTCTGTCGCCACACGGTCAGAAAACACCTCAAAATGCTCAATCGTCGGCGTCTCAATCCGATTGAACCCACGACCAATCAGCAAATCACTAATGGTTCGCTCAATCTCATAAGACGCTCGTGCCCGCTTGAAAAGCTTATCATGCATGCCTATCGGCAAAGTTGTCTTATTCATTCCGTCCTCCTTCTAGCGCATTAAGTACCGCAAGCACCTGCTTCATCTCCTTGTCCGTCCCGATAGAAATCCGCAAGTAATCCCTGATACGCTCCACTTTTGGAAAATAGCGCACATAGATATGCTTACGCTCTAGCGCTTCAAAAACTTCTTTTGCGACTTGCCTTGGCTTTGCGAGGACAAAATTTGCTTGACTAGGCACCACTTTCCAGCCCAAGTCCGCTAAACTTCTGCTAAACCAGTCCCTAGTTCTTGCTATCTGTTGACAAGTCTTTTCATAGTAGCCCCAGTCCTCCACCGCAGCTGTTGCCAAAGCTTCTGCCAAACTATCCACCGCATAAGGATTAACCGAATTTTTGACCGCCTCCATGACGGCTATCAATCGACGACTCCCAATACCATAGCCCACACGAAGCCCTGCTAGACTAGCGTCCTTTGAAAACGTCCGTGTGATAAAGAGATTGTCGTACTTATCCAGTAAGGAAATCGCTGTCTGCCCACCAAAGTTGATATAAGCCTCATCCACAATCACCACCACATCTGGGTGCGCTCTTAGCAAACTCTCTAGCTCATCAAGACCTTTAAACCGTCCAGTCGGAGCATTGGGATTAGCAATGATAACACCGCCACATTCTCCAACATAGTCTGAAAAATCAATCTCAAAGTCATCCGTCAACGGCACTTCTTCATAAGGCACATGATAGAGCTCCCCCCAAACCTTGTAAAAACCATAGGTCAAGTCTGGAAATTTGACAGGCAGGCTACTATTGAAAAAAGACAGGAAAGCTTGCGACAAGATATCATCAGAGCCATTTCCCACGATGAGTTGCTCGCTTGACACCCCCAACTGCTGTGCTAAAGCCCCCTTAAGCTCTGCCTGATCTAAACTAGAATAGCGAGCTAAAGACTTAGCGTCAAAAGCCTGCAAGCTCTCTATTACCCTTGGGCTAGGGGGATAGGCATTTTCATTGGTATTCAGCTTTATCATCTTTTGGTCAGCAGGTTGTTTTCCCGCCACGTAAGGCGCTATCTGTCGTAATCCTCTTATCTCTGTCATAGCCAGCTCCTCTTTCTTCTCTTCATTCAGCGATAGTTTGAAAAAACAAACAAAAACGCCCTCGCAAAAAAACTTTTGCAAGGACGTTTCCACGTGGTCCCACCTCGATTTAGCCAACTGTCACCAGCTGACCCTCTGGAAGTCTATCAACTTCTAGCGTGATAACGACCGCCAACCGTCAAACACTACTCGTATTCTTTCGCATCTGCACTCAAGAATGTGTATCTAAGACTCACATGCACTCTCAGCAACCATGCACTCTCTGTCCAAATCGTCTCAGACGTTTTTCTCTCTTCGCTTTGATTTAGATAATATTTTACCGAAATTTCTGAAAAATGCAAGCTAAAAACAGAATTTTCTCAAAAAATATTATATTTAACAAATGCGTAACTAAAAAACCAAGACTACGAAAGTCCTGGTTTGCCTATCTTTTCTTTAGAGAATATTGCTAAATTTCTCAACAACATCTTTTGGCCACACACTTGATTGCACTTCACCAATGTGTTTTTTACGGAGTAAGAACATCGCCAAACGAGATTGACCGATACCACCACCGATAGTTAGCGGGAAGAACCCTCTAAGGAGTGTACGGTGCCATTCCAACTCTAGTCTGTCCTCATCACCTGTTATAGCGACTTGACGACGAAGTGCGTCCTCATCAACACGGATTCCCATTGAAGAAATCTCAAAAGCAGCTCCTAAGGCATCATTCCATACAAGAATATCACCGTTCAACCCTTTATAACCATTTTCAGATTCACTGGTCCAGTCATCGTAGTCCGGTGCACGACC
Source organism: Streptococcus hyointestinalis (assembly GCF_011039275.1). Lineage (GTDB taxonomy): Bacteria > Bacillota > Bacilli > Lactobacillales > Streptococcaceae > Streptococcus > Streptococcus hyointestinalis_A. The sequence goes on along the minus strand of NZ_JAAKGB010000001.1, from coordinate 508,585 downwards.
GTCATGAGGTTTGCCATCAGCAAGCTCACCACCGATACCAATCAAGAAGACAGCTCCGTACTCTTTACAAATAGCATTTTCACGCTCTTTAGGAGTAAGCTCAGGATAGCGCTCTACAAGCTCCTCAGTGTGGATAAAAGTGATTTGTTTTGGCAATACAGACTCAATATCAAAGCGGGCTTCCACAGCCAACTCTGTCAAACGAATAGCTTTGTAAATCTTTTCAACCGTTTCTTTCAAGTAAGTAATATCACGTCTACCATCAGGAATAACCTTTTCCCAATCCCATTGATCAACATAGACAGAGTGCGTTTGGTCAAGAGAATCCTCATCTGGACGAAGCGCCTTCATGTGTACAAAGAGCCCTTCTCCCTCATTAAAACCAAAACGAGCTAAGGTATGACGTTTCCACTTTGCTAGTGAATGCACGACTTCAAACTCAGCATCTGGGATTTGTAAAACCTTGACAGATACTGGATGTTCAACACCTGAAAGATTATCTTGCATACCATCCCCGACTTGGCTGAGAATTGGTCCTTGAACTTCGACCAACTCAAGCTTATCAATCAAATACTGCGTGAACGTATTTTTGACAAAAGAAATCTCCTGTTGTTGATGAATGAAACTTTTTTTCATGCTTTCTGCTCCTTTTCTATCAAGATTCTTAAAGTATTACTAAAATAAGATAAAGCTATTATACACCTATTTGCATAAAATGAAAAGCTATTTTTGGAATTTTTTTGAAAATGACGCAAAAACTAGCGAATATTCTCTAACATCCTAGTTGTCACTACTCAAGAAAACCTTTGAAAACAGCTGCCAAATCCCCTGTCATATGCCGAATGCTGCGCACACTCTTGACACCTTTACTTTGTAAAAAAGCTAAACTATACTCATCATCAGAAAATTGTTTTACCAATTTCAAAGTCAGACAAGAAAGATGATTATCCATCTCTTCTCTAGCAACAACACGGCAAAGATAGCGCAGCGACTTTATAGGAGCAGTCATATAAATCCCAACAATATCACCAACATCAAGCTTGTTTTTTACAGTCCAGTCAATTTGACCCGTTTTTGAAAAATCAGAATCAATGTCATACACTTTAGGATTAGCTGGAATAAGCCAAAATCTATCGTTTCCACAATCCTCCCCGTGCCTAGGCATTACCAATTGACGACTAGCATCTAGAAGCTCAAAAAGCACATCATCTTCTAAACTATCATCCAAAACAATGGAAACCCAACTTTTCTTAGACATATGATAAGCAGGATAAACGCCATTTTTATTGAGGAGGTGCGACATCTGATTAGTAGGGACCTTGATGTTCACAACCTCGACCAGTTTATCTCCTCCTTCACTATCTAATTTGCTAAATGCTAAAGGCAAGAACAAGGCATACCATTTCCCACCAACACGAAACGAAATGTAATCTGGATATTTCTCAAAAGGACAATCAAATACATCACCATAAGTAGAACTTAAATAATCTAAAATACGATTTGCCTGTGCGCTCATAAATAACTCATCCACAAAGCAAGTATCCGCAATCTTTTGTAAAATACCTTGATAATCTTGACGTACCTGACCGACAAATGTCGTATTCTCACTAGCCACACGCAAAGGAAGATAGTCCTCACCTAATTCTAAGTCAAACACCCGCCCACTAACATGCCCACTCCTATCTACTATAACCTGAGCCTCAAACATGTCATCCATAAAGCGTTCGCTATAAATAAAGTCTCCTTCATCCATTTTCACAAACCCTTTATCCACAAGTTTATCAAAGCAAACCTTCTTTTTTGCAAAAACTATATCTTCTATCATTTACTTGTCCTACCTTACTCTCTCCATAATAACATAAAATCATCAATACACAAAAAACGAAGCCAATGTGACTTCGTTTTTTCCTCTATATAGTCCGTACGGGATTCGAACCCGTGTTACCGCCGTGAAAAGGCGGTGTCTTAACCCCTTGACCAACGGACCACAATAACATCGAACGCAAGGTGATGTTCTACCACTGAACTACGTTCGCAAATGCCGGCTACATGACTTGAACACGCGACCCTCTGATTACAAATCAGATGCTCTACCAACTGAGCTAAGCCGGCTACTCTTTCTAATGCGGGTGAAGGGACTTGAACCCCCACGCCGTTAAGCGCCAGATCCTAAATCTGGTGCGTCTGCCAATTCCGCCACACCCGCATATCATGACCCGTACTGGGCTCGAACCAGTGACCCTCTGATTAAAAGTCAGATGCTCTACCAACTGAGCTAACGAGTCTTTTCTCTACGGTCCCGACGGGAATCGAACCCGCGATCTTCGCCGTGACAGGGCGACGTGATAACCGCTACACCACGGGACCTACTTATGGGAGTTAACGGGATCGAACCGCTGACCCTCTGCTTGTAAGGCAGATGCTCTCCCAGCTGAGCTAAACTCCCTATAGCCAAGCGACTACCATATCTAACAGGGGGCAACCCCCAACTACATCAGGCGTTCTAGGGCTTAACTACTGTGTTCGGCATGGGAACAGGTGTATCTCCTAGGCTATCGTCACTTAACTATTGAATAGATCTCTTGTCTACTCAAAATTGAATAACTATCTAAACAAGTTAACCTTACGCTACTTCTTTATGACTCTTTGGATAAGTCCTCGAGCTATTAGTATTAGTCCGCTACATGTGTCACCACACTTACACTCCTAACCTATCTACCTGATCATCTCTCAGGGCTCTTACTGATATAAAATCATGGGAAATCTCATCTTGAGGTGGGCTTCACACTTAGATGCTTTCAGCGTTTATCCCTTCCCTACATAGCTACCCAGCGATGCCCTTGGCAGGACAACTGGTACACCAGCGGTAAGTCCACTCTGGTCCTCTCGTACTAGGAGCAGATCCTCTCAAATTTCCTACGCCCGCGACGGATAGGGACCGAACTGTCTCACGACGTTCTGAACCCAGCTCGCGTGCCGCTTTAATGGGCGAACAGCCCAACCCTTGGGACCGACTACAGCCCCAGGATGCGACGAGCCGACATCGAGGTGCCAAACCTCCCCGTCGATGTGAACTCTTGGGGGAGATAAGCCTGTTATCCCCAGGGTAGCTTTTATCCGTTGAGCGATGGCCCTTCCATACGGAACCACCGGATCACTAAGCCCGACTTTCGTCCCTGCTCGAGTTGTAGCTCTCGCAGTCAAGCTCCCTTATACCTTTACACTCTGCGAATGATTTCCAACCATTCTGAGGGAACCTTTGGGCGCCTCCGTTACCTTTTAGGAGGCGACCGCCCCAGTCAAACTGCCCGTCAGACACTGTCTCCGATAGGGATAACCTATCTAGGTTAGAGTAGCCATAACACAAGGGTAGTATCCCAACAACGCCTCCATTGAGACTGGCGTCCCAATTTCATAGGCTCCTACCTATCCTGTACATGTGGTACAGATACTCAATATCAAACTGCAGTAAAGCTCCATGGGGTCTTTCCGTCCTGTCGCGGGTAACCTGCATCTTCACAGGTACTAAAATTTCACCGAGTCTCTCGTTGAGACAGTGCCCAAATCATTACGCCTTTCGTGCGGGTCGGAACTTACCCGACAAGGAATTTCGCTACCTTAGGACCGTTATAGTTACGGCCGCCGTTTACTGGGGCTTCAATTCAGATCTTCGCTAAAAGCTAAACCCTCCTCTTAACCTTCCAGCACCGGGCAGGCGTCACCCCCTATACATCATCTTACGATTTAGCAGAGAGCTGTGTTTTTGATAAACAGTTGCTTGGGCCTATTCACTGCGGCTGACTTAAAGCCAGCGCCCCTTCTCCCGAAGTTACGGGGCCATTTTGCCGAGTTCCTTAACGAGAGTTCTCTCGCTCACCTGAGGCTACTCGCCTCGACTACCTGTGTCGGTTTGCGGTACGGGTAGTGTATGATTAACGCTAGAAGCTTTTCTTGGCAGTGTGACATCACTCACTTCGCTACTAAACTTCGCTCCCCATCACAGCTTGGTGTTATAGATATAAGCATTTGACTCATATCACACCTCACTGCTTAGCCCAGCACTTCCAATCGCTGGGACAAGTTAGCCTACTGCGTCCCTCCATCACTTCATACACTAGTACAGGAATATCAACCTGTTGGCCATCGGATACACCTTTCGGTCTCTCCTTAGGTCCCGACTAACCCAGGGCGGACGAGCCTTCCCCTGGAAACCTTAGTCTTACGGTGGATGGGATTCTCACCCATCTTTCGCTACTCATACCGGCATTCTCACTTCTATGCGTTCCAGCGCTCCTCACGGTACACCTTCAACACACATAGAACGCTCTCCTACCATCCCCTAAGGGATCCACAGCTTCGGTAAATTGTTTTAGCCCCGGTACATTTTCGGCGCAGGGTCACTCGACTAGTGAGCTATTACGCACTCTTTGAATGAATAGCTGCTTCTAAGCTAACATCCTAGTTGTCTGTGCAACCCCACATCCTTTTCCACTTAACAATTATTTTGGGACCTTAGCTGGTGGTCTGGGCTGTTTCCCTTTCGACTACGGATCTTAGCACTCGCAGTCTGACTGCCGATTATATCTCATTGGCATTCGGAGTTTATCTGAGATTGGTAATCCGGGATGGACCCCTCACCCAAACAGTGCTCTACCTCCAAGAGACTTAACATCGACGCTAGCCCTAAAGCTATTTCGGAGAGAACCAGCTATCTCCAAGTTCGTTTGGAATTTCTCCGCTACCCACAAGTCATCCAAGCACTTTTCAACGTGCCCTGGTTCGGGCCTCCAGTGAGTTTTACCTCACCTTCACCCTGCTCATGGGTAGGTCACATGGTTTCGGGTCTACGACATGATACTAAGTCGCCCTATTAAGACTCGGTTTCCCTACGGCTCCGTCTCTTCAACTTAACCTCGCATCATATCGTAACTCGCCGGTTCATTCTACAAAAGGCACGCTCTCACCCATTAACGGGCTCGAACTTGTTGTAGGCACACGGTTTCAGGTTCTATTTCACTCCCCTTCCGGGGTACTTTTCACCTTTCCCTCACGGTACTGGTTCACTATCGGTCACTAGAGAGTATTTAGGGTTAGGAGATGGTCCTCCCAGATTCCGACGGGATTTCTCGTGTCCCGCCGTACTCAGGATACTGCTAGGTATAATCACTATTTCGACTACGAGGCTTTTACTCTCTTTGGCTCATCTTTCCAGATGACTCGTCTATAATCATTAAGTCCACATTGCAGTCCTACAACCCCAAAGAGTAAACTCTTTGGTTTGCCCTCTTACCGTTTCGCTCGCCGCTACTAAGGCAATCGCTTTTGCTTTCTCTTCCTGCAGCTACTTAGATGTTTCAGTTCACTGCGTCTTCCCTCCTACACCTTAACAGTGTAGGATACTAACCATTAGTTAGTGGGTTCCCCCATTCGGACATCCCTGGATCAGCGCTTACTTACAGCTCCCCAAAGCATTTCGTCGTTAGTCACGTCCTTCATCGGCTTCTAGTGCCAAGGCATCCACCGTGCGCCCTTATTAACTTAACCTTATTTGGTCTATTGACCTTAAACTCATTAAATCACAGCGTTTCGGTTTATTTTCTTGTTGCTATTTGATAGTTATTCAATTTTCAATGGACAATCTAGAATCTTACGATTCTATGGAGCCTAGCGGGATCGAACCGCTGACCTCCTGCGTGCAAAGCAGGCGCTCTCCCAGCTGAGCTAAGGCCCCACAAGACCTCTCAAAACTAAACAAGACAATGTACAGTTCCGTTTTTTCCTTAGAAAGGAGGTGATCCAGCCGCACCTTCCGATACGGCTACCTTGTTACGACTTCACCCCAATCATCTATCCCACCTTAGGCGGCTGGCTCCTAAAAGGTTACCTCACCGACTTCGGGTGTTACAAACTCTCGTGGTGTGACGGGCGGTGTGTACAAGGCCCGGGAACGTATTCACCGCGGCGTGCTGATCCGCGATTACTAGCGATTCCGACTTCATGTAGGCGAGTTGCAGCCTACAATCCGAACTGAGACTGGCTTTAAGAGATTAGCTTGCCGTCACCGACTTGCGACTCGTTGTACCAGCCATTGTAGCACGTGTGTAGCCCAGGTCATAAGGGGCATGATGATTTGACGTCATCCCCACCTTCCTCCGGTTTATTACCGGCAGTCTCGCTAGAGTGCCCAACTGAATGATGGCAACTAACAATAAGGGTTGCGCTCGTTGCGGGACTTAACCCAACATCTCACGACACGAGCTGACGACAACCATGCACCACCTGTCACCGGTGTGCCGAAGCAAAATCCTATCTCTAGGACGGGCACCGGGATGTCAAGACCTGGTAAGGTTCTTCGCGTTGCTTCGAATTAAACCACATGCTCCACCGCTTGTGCGGGCCCCCGTCAATTCCTTTGAGTTTCAACCTTGCGGTCGTACTCCCCAGGCGGAGTGCTTAATGCGTTAGCTGCGGCACTGAGTCCCGGAAAGGACCCAACACCTAGCACTCATCGTTTACGGCGTGGACTACCAGGGTATCTAATCCTGTTTGCTCCCCACGCTTTCGAGCCTCAGCGTCAGTTACAGACCAGAGAGCCGCTTTCGCCACCGGTGTTCCTCCATATATCTACGCATTTCACCGCTACACATGGAATTCCACTCTCCCCTTCTGCACTCAAGTCTCACAGTTTCCAAAGCGTACAATGGTTAAGCCACTGCCTTTAACTTCAGACTTATGAAACCGCCTGCGCTCGCTTTACGCCCAATAAATCCGGACAACGCTCGGGACCTACGTATTACCGCGGCTGCTGGCACGTAGTTAGCCGTCCCTTTCTGGTAAGATACCGTCACGACATGGATTTTCCACTCCCACATCCGTTCTTCTCTTACAACAGAGCTTTACGATCCGAAAACCTTCTTCACTCACGCGGCGTTGCTCGGTCAGGGTTGCCCCCATTGCCGAAGATTCCCTACTGCTGCCTCCCGTAGGAGTCTGGGCCGTGTCTCAGTCCCAGTGTGGCCGATCACCCTCTCAGGTCGGCTATGTATCGTCGCCTTGGTAAGCCGTTACCTTACCAACTAGCTAATACAACGCAGGTCCATCTGATAGTGGAGCAATTGCCCCTTTTAAACTAATAACATGTGTTATTACCTCTTATGCGGTATTAGCTATCGTTTCCAATAGTTATCCCCCGCTATCAGGCAGGTTACCTACGCGTTACTCACCCGTTCGCAACTCATCCAGAAGAAGCAAGCTTCTCCCTTCAGCGTTCTACTTGCATGTATTAGGCACGCCGCCAGCGTTCGTCCTGAGCCAGGATCAAACTCTCATTTAAATCATGATTTGTTTGAGTCTTCACTCATTCTGTTCTCTGACAGATTTATTTTTGACTTCTTTAAGAAGCCCTGCACATCGTCTTGTTCAGTTCTCAAAGGTCTTTGTCTCTCAAGAGACAACTTCTATATTCTATCAAACTTTTAATAGCTTGTCAACACTTTTTTTGAAGTTTTTTCAACCTCTCGTGTTAACGTCCTCTCGTTTGACAGCTATATTAGTTTATCAAACTTCATCTACACTGTCAATAACTTTTTTAATCTTTTTTATAAAAAAATGAAAAAAGGCCCTAAGGTCTTTTCTCTTAGTCTATCGCGATATAGCGGCGAGCCCCAGAATAACTGATATAGGAAAGCCACTCATAGCCGTCTGAGATGACCGTTTTATCATAGCGGACACTGCTGCCGGCATCGTAATAGGCGATATCGCTGCTGGATTGTTGGGGTGCGTTCTTGATCCCGTGGCGGCTAGTGAAGGTGTAGGTGCCGCTGGTTGAGAGTGTACTTGATGGTGATGGGGTTGACTGCACAGATGGGGATGAGGTTACGGTGCTTGCCCCCAGGTCCTTGAAGTGGATGTAGCCGGACACTTGGCTTTTATGGAAGCTGCGGCGGTAGTATTTCTCGGGACCTTGGCCGCAATCGTAGTTGTACTCCTCAATGGTGACAGTATCGCCATTGACTTCTGCCACCCAGGCCACATGTCCATAGCCTCCTGCGCCGTTAACGCCAGCTGAGAACCAAGCGACGGAACCGACAGCGGGAGTCATGTCTACGCGGTAGCCTTGGCTTCTAGCCACACTGCCCCAACTGATGGCATTGCCATACCCGCCAGGGAGGCTAAAGCCATTAGCGCTGCTTAGTCTGAAGGCGACGAAGGATGTACACTGTCTTAGGTACATGCCCCAGCTATCGGCGCCGTAGCCACTCTTCCACTGGTTCGGGTAGTTATCACCAAGTACTGCGGCTTCGCTAGTAGTGTTTAGGGCTAGGCTACTGCCTAGCAGGCTTAGTAATAATAGGCTTTTGTATTTTGCTTTCATATATCCTCCTCGTATTACTTATTCGAAAAGGAATAGGAAACATAAAGGAAAACACATAAAAAAGCCAACCTAGAGGGTGGCTTTTGGGGGTTAGTCGCTAACAGTGAAACGATTTGTCATTAGGTTGCTAGAGTCAAACAAGACTTTATTTAACAGCTTTTGCGTTTCTTCTTGAATATAGTCGCTCATTGCTTGGTTTTCTGCTTCAAAGTCAACTGTTTCACCTGCAGCTAGCGCAGCATCTACTTTACCAATCATAGCATGACCTTGTGCCATAGTCTTTTCAATATAGTCGTCAAGCTGCCCTTCATGCTGATGGAAGTGAGCGTCTGCTAGACCTGCAATCAAACGGCTTGTCCAGTAAAAGCTATCTGTTGAGACATTTTCACTTGTATTGGCAAAGTAATCTGGCGTTTTAGTGACCTGCGTGAAGAAAGGAACTGAGGTCGCAAATGGCATTGATCCGTAGGAAAGCCATTGGATACCTGTTGTTTCGTGAGGTTGATTGGGACGCAGCTGTAAAATCGCTGTCTGGCTGGTACGATTGATACCAATTGGACGAAAAGCTTTTTGACTAACAGTATCTCCTTCTGGTCCATAAGGATCAAAAATCGTGTCTTGATAGTGGTTGCTGAGCACATACTTGACATCTTCAACGGTCACCTTACGATACGGTTTTTGACACCAAGGAATGAAAAAGCTCTTAGGATCTTGCTCTATTTCTGGGTTCAAAAAGCGCTGAATTGCCCAGCTTCTTGGGGTATTGTAATGTCTGTCTTTGTCACGTTGGCTACCAAAAGCGTAGCGTGGATTAAAGTGCTCATTTGAATAGGTCAAGTCTAAGTGATGTTTGGCAATAAAATCACGAAGATCACTAGAATGAAGGTAGTCGTTAGGATTATTAAACTCAAAATAGTCTATGCCGAGTTGGTTAGAGTTGGTCACATAGGCGTCATCTGGGACACGTCTAGCAATCCAGTGATGTCCACCAATCGTCTCAAGCCACCAAATCTCATCACAATCTGAAAAGGCAATCCCATTACTCTCATAGGTTCCATATTTTTCCAAAATAGAACCAAGAAGCTCAACGCCCTCACGTGCACTATGAATATATGGAAGAACCAGTGTCAGCATATCTTCCTCACCAATTCCTGATGGCACCAAGGGGTCAGCGCCAAGCACTCTAGCATTTGTCGTGATGGTCTCAGTGGCACTCATAGCAACATTCACAGCGTTAATCCCTGCTTCTCCCCAAATACCGTCTTTGCCTAGGGCGTCTGGTACGGAGGTATAGCGCATAGGATTGTCTGGTAAATCCATCTCAAAAGTGGATAAGACTGATTTGTAGTGGCGAGGTTGGTCCTCTGGATTGACTACAATAAATTTTTTAGGCGTAAATTCGCCGTTTTGCGAATCTTCTGTTCTAGCGATAAGGGTTGAGCCGTCATAAGACGCTTTTTTCCCAACTAAAATCGTCGTACAAGCCATACATATATCCTTTCTGTTCTACAATTCTTCTGCAATTTTGTTGATTTTACGCAAGCGGTGATTGACACCACTCTTGGTAATCGCTATGTCCAAGCTATCTGCAATCTGCTGGATGGAGTAATCTGGATGCGCCACCCGCACTTGTGCGACTTGACGCAAATCACTAGGCAAGCTATCAAAACCAATCGTATCCATGATTTTGATGATGTTATTGATGGTTTTCATACTAGCTGTCACCGTTCTAGCGATATTGGCAGTTTCAGCATTATTGGCACGGTTGAGGTCATTTCGTGTTTCACGTAAAATTTTGACTTCCTCAAAAGATTCCTTTGCCTGAAGGGCGCCAACTACCAAGAAAAAATCCATAATGTCCTCAGCTTTTTGAAGATAAGTCACAGCTCCGCTTTTATGGGCAATGACCTTGGCGTCGAGCATGAACTTTTGCATGAGAGAGGCTAAATCCTCCGCATGGTCTTGGTAAACGGAGAAAATCTCCAGCTGATATTTTCCCGAGTCGGGGTCACGCACTGTTCCTGTCGCTAGAAAAGCACCTTTCAAATAACTCCGACCGCTATCATCATCCTCTAAAATATGCGCCTCAATCCCAGTCTCTAAGCCAAAGAAAGAATCCGCCAGCTGCAAATCCGCCAAAATCGTCTCCACATCCTTATCCACAAAAACCGTGTAGACACGATTCTTACGCAAATTGGTCTTGTAGTGGTACTTAATCTCTGGCTGGCTGGTGTAATAATGCTCTAGTAGCTGATAAATATGTCTTGCAATTTTAGCATTTTCACTGGTGATGGATAAGGTCAAGCCCTTGCTAGTCAAGCCAAGGCTTCCTGAAAGCTTGATAATGGCTGAAAGTTCACTTTTATCTTGGATAGGAAGGCTGAGCAATTCTTCTTTGACTGTCGTTGTAAAACTCATAGCTTTTTCCCTACCAAACTCATCAATTCTTCAACCACCAAGTCTCCGTGGTGAAAGGCTCCGCCCTTTTCTAACCGCAAGAAGTTAGAAGAGATAATGCGCTTTGCCTGTTTTTGAAGCCCTGCAAAATCATGGTCTACTTGAACCAAGTACTCATCAAAACTGTTTGAAACCATATAGGCTTCTGGTACTTTTTCGATATTAACCAAAACAGTGTCAATCACATCACGCCCCAAATGACGATTGAGCACCTCAACGTGATTGGCATCTGTGAAATGCTCTGTCTCACCTCTTTGGGTCATGATATTACAAACATAAGCCACCTCAGCAGGTGTCGCAAGAAGTGCTTCCTTAATTTCTGGGATGACGAGATTAGGTAAAATCGAGGTAAATAGCGACCCTGGTCCAAGGACAATCATATCACTTTCCATGATGGCTTTGACCACCTTACGGCTGGCTTTAGGACGCTCATTATTGTAGGTATTGGTGACAAAAACATGGTCAATCATGCCTTGATAATCAGCAATGCGACTCTCACCAACCACCTCATGCCCATCTTGGAAAATAGCGTGAAGCGTCAAAGGTTGCTCACTTGAGGGGTAAATTTTGCCAGAAATGTGGAAAAACTTGGTTAAAATCTGCATGGCGTTATAAGTAGAACCCTGCATTTCTGAAATGCCAGCAATAATGAGATTACCAAGTGGGTGTCCAGCAAAATCACCATCTCCATCTGCAAAGCGGTATTGAAAAATCTTTTCATAGAAACGTGGCATATCACTCATAGCAACAAGCACATTGCGCAAATCACCTGGTGGAGTCAGGCGCATGCTGCCTCGCAATTTACCAGAAGAGCCACCATCGTCAGCAACTGTCACCACTGCTGTAATGTCCGCATCCTCTAACCGCAGGCTGTTCAAGATGACAGGAATACCAGTTCCTCCACCAATCACTGTAATTTTGGGTTTTCTCATGAACGGTTTACCGTCTCCTTCCTACGGTCTTTGTCACGATGACTTTCATTCACAGACCAGTGGGCTTTCAAATCCTCTGCTAAACGATGGGCAAAAGCTGTACTTCGATGCTGACCACCTGTGCAGCCCACAGCAATAGTCAAAATAGCCTTACCTTCCTTTTGATAACCTGGTAAAATCGGCTCAATCAAATCAAGGAGGTGCTGATAAAAGCTTTCTGACTCCTCAAAGCCCATGACATAGTCATAAACATCCTTGTCTAATCCTGTTTTATCTCTTAGTTCTGGCTTGTAGTAGGGATTTGGCAGAAAACGCACATCAAAGACCAAGTCAGCATCCAGCGGCAAGCCGTACTTGAAACCAAAGCTCACCACTTCAATGCGGAAAGAACTTTTATTGTCATCCGATGAAAACTGTTCTGACAAGACTTGGCGCAATTGACGTGGCGTCAGTTCTGTCGTGTCTACGACATTTTGACTCAAACTCTTTAGCGGCGCTAGCAATTCACGCTCTAAAGTAATGCCATCAAGAACACGCCCGTCTGAAGCCAATGGGTGGCTACGTCTGGTCTCTTTGTAGCGTGACACCAGCTCGCCATCAGTCGCATCCAAAAAGAGAATCTTCACCTTGACACGTTCATTTGTCTCAATCTTGTCCAAAATCGCATTGATTTCATTGAAAAAAAGACGACTACGCATGTCCACAACCAAAGCGACCTTGTTTGTCTCGCCCGACTGCTCAACCAGCTTGATAAATTTTGGCAACAAGGTCGGTGGCATATTATCAATGGTAAAATAACCTAAATCCTCAAAGGACTGAATGGCAACGGTTTTCCCAGCTCCACTCATTCCTGTCACGATCACTAACTCAATTGGTTTTGTCATTTTCATCATCCTTTCTCTCAAGCAGCTCTAGGCGAGTTAAGAGTTCTTGATTTCTCTTTTGCAAATCATCCAACTGCTCTGTCATTGACAAAAGCATTTCGGTTTGTAATTTTTGAATAGCCAATAAATCTGACTGGTCTTGCTGCACCAAGTGGTCAAGCTTTTCATGTAAAAGCCTGATTTCTTCTTCAGATTTTTGATTGACCAAAAAGTCATTTCGAGCCTGCAAGCGGTCATAATCTGAAGCACGGTTTTGACTCATCATAATCAAAGGCGCTTGAATCGCTGCAATGGTAGATAAAGCTAAATTCAACAAAATAAAGGGATAAGCATCAAAAACAATGCCAAACGGTTTGATAACATTTAACGCCATCCAGATAATCATCAAGAGCACAAAGCAGATGATAAAGGTCCAAGAACCACCAAAGCGAGCCACAGCATCTGCGATTTTTTGACCAAAGGTCACCTTAGCATTCCACTGCTCACCAACGTCCATCTTGTCTGAGAGTTGGTTTTTACTGACATTGACCACTAGCTCACGGATATTATCATTTTTAGTGTTGGCATTGTCAATAATAGCATTTAGGTAGCGCAAGCGATAGTTGGCTAAGGTTTCATTACTGATAAAAGCATCTGGGCTTAGATTGGGATGGTCTTCTTGAATTAAGTTGATTAAGGGACGCTCTAAATCTTTCAAAAAAACACCTTGATCTTTTGAGAAGTCGTCACCTGTTATTGCATCTTGATAGATTGCATTATTACTCACTGTATCACTCCTTTAGATTATTATACCACATCCACCTCTAAGCGACACTTGAAAGCTAAAGAAAAAGGGCATAGCCCTTTTTAGTCCGCTAGATAAGCAATGACTTCGATTTCTACCTTGACATCCTTAGGAAGACGTGCCACTTCTACACAAGAACGTGCTGGAAAAGTTTCTTTAAAAGCTGTCTCATAGACAGCATTAAAGACTGCAAAGTCATTGATATCACTTAGAAAACAGGTTGTCTTAACCACTTTATCAAAGTCAGCACCAGCTTCTTTTAAAATGGCTTTGACGTTTGATAGCACTTGCTTTGTTTGTTCCTCAATCGTCTCTCCGACAATGTCGCCTGTCTCTGGTGAGAGAGGAACTTGTCCACTTGCAAATAAGAAATCACCGACAACTTTGCCTTGAACGTAAGGTCCGATAGCCTTTGGCGCTTGCTTAGTTTGAATTGTTTTTACCATAATATACCTCCAAAAGATACTAATAGTTTAGCATATTTTTCAGAAAATTAACACAACTTTTTACCATTCTAAAAAACAAGCAGGCAAATGCCCACTTGTTTGTCTTCTATTATTCAAAACCTTCTTGAAGAGCTTCTGCAAAGTTCGCTTCGACAATCTCTGCACAGTGGTCACAGATAGTGGCCTTGTAAGAGCGTTCTTTGACTGTTTCGTCCACACGACGGCAACGGTCACACACCTCACCAGAAGCATGCGCCACGCTAAAGGCAACATCATCAAAGCGAATCACATCACTAGGTGCAGCCTCGTCTGTGATGGTCAATTCTGACACAATCAACAGTTGTGCAATATCGCTATCAAGAGCAGAGAGCAGCATTTTGATTTCTTCAGAAGCATAAACAGTGAGATGAGCTTCTAGAGATTTTCCGATGATTTTAGCATTACGGGCTTCTTCTAAAGCTTTTTGAGCTTGCGTACGGAAGGTCATGAAGGCTTCCCACTCTTCTAAAATCGCTTCTTGACCAGCAAAGTTTTGATAATTTGGCAACTCGGCTAATTGTACAAATTCTTCTGCTTCATGTTCAAGGTAAGACCAGATTTCCTCAGCTGTGTGTGGAAGGATTGGTGTTAATAATTTTGTCAATTTGACAAGGATGTCATAAAAGACTGTTTGCATTTGACGGCGTTCTAAGCTGTTTGCAGCTTCAATATAGACGACATCTTTGGCAAAATCAAGATAAAAGGCAGACAGGTCAACCGTGATAAAATTGATGACTGCTTTGTAAATGCCCATAAAGTCATAAGCTTCATAAGCGTCACGAATTGTTTTAACCAATTGGTTAAATCTGATGGTCATGTATTTATCAACAGGACGAAGGTCTTCGTAAGCCACCGTATCACACTCAGGTTTGAAATCAGAAGTATTTGCAATCAAGAAGCGAAGGGTGTTTCTGATTTTACGGTAGGTTTCAGAGGTTTGCTTGAGGATGTCCATAGAGATACGCACGTCATTACTTGTATCGACACTTGTCACCCAGAGACGTAGAATTTCAGCACCAAATTGTTTTTCCACATCGCTTGGTAAAATCGTATTTCCTAGTGACTTAGACATCTTCTCACCTTTACCATCAAGCGTGAAGCCTTGAGATAAGATAGCCTTGTAAGGAGCATGACCGTTGACAGCGACAGAAGTAATCAGTGATGAGTTAAACCAACCACGGTATTGGTCGCTTCCTTCCAGATAGAGATCAGCTGGGTAAGAAAGTTCCTCACGAGCGTTCATGACACCATTCCAAGAAGATCCTGAGTCAAACCAAACGTCCATGATATCTGTTTCTTTAGTAAAGAGACCGTTTGGTGAACCTGGATGCGTGAAGCCTTCCGGCAAGAGGTCTTTTGCCTCACGTTCCCACCAGATGATTGAGCCGTGTTCTTCAAAGAGGTCTGCGACATGGTCTGTTACTTCTTTAGTCATGATAGCTGTGCCATCCTCAGCGTAGAAGATAGGAAGTGGCACACCCCAAGCACGTTGACGTGAAATGACCCAGTCACCACGGTCACGAATCATGTTGTAGAGACGTTTTTGTCCCCATGCTGGATTAAAGCTTGTCTTTTCAATCTCATCCAAAATATCTTGGCGGAATTTAGAAACAGAAGCAAACCATTGTGGAACGGCACGCCAGATGATTGGTTTTTTAGTACGCCAGTCAAATGGGTAAGAGTGGTTGATGACTTCGCTAGCAAGTAGTAAATCACCTAGTTTTTCTTGAACCAGTGGTGTTACCTTGTCATAAAATTGTCCTTCAAAGTCGCTACCAGCGTTTTCCATCATGAGACCACGCTCATTGACCGTAACAGCAACTTCAAGACCGTATTTGATACCAACATTGTAGTCATCCTCACCAAAACCTGGAGCGGTGTGGACGATACCTGTACCAGAGTCTAGTGTTACGTGGTCACCAAGGATAACAAGCTCATCTACTTCGCTATCCCATGGGTGCTCTGTGACGATCATCTCAAGCTCAGCACCTTTATGACGAGAGATAACCTCTGGATTGTCCCAACCAAATTTCTCACTAAGACTGTCAAAAAGTCCTTCTGCAACAAGGTATTTACGCTCGCTGCCTTCTGGTTTCACGACAACATAATCCATATCAGGTCCTACTGTCAAACCACGTGAAGCAGTAACGGTAAATGGAGTTGTCGTCCAGACAACAATATAAGTATCTTCATCAAGGATACCTTTGCCATCCTTGACTTTGTTGGCGTAGTAGAGAGATGTTGAGTCGATATCGTGATACTCAATTTCGGCTTCAGCAAGAGCTGACTCAGATGACCATGACCAGTAAACTGGTTTTGCCCCACGGTAGATATAGCCCTTGTCTGCCATTGCACCAAAGACACGGATTTGTGCGGCTTCATAAGCTGGCACAAGTGTGATGTATGGATTTTCCCAATCTGCTGAAACACCTAGACGCTTGAAGTCTTCGCGTTGTTTATCAACCTGTGTCAAAGCGTAGTCACGACAGAGTTTGAGATAGTCAACGATGTCCATCTCCTTACGTTTGACACCTTGTTTGGCCAGGACTTGCTCGATTGGCAAACCATGTGTGTCCCAACCAGGTACATAAGGTGCACGAAAACCAGACATAGATTTGGAACGTACGATGATGTCTTTTGAGATTTTGTTCATGGCATGCCCAACGTGGATATTCCCGTTAGCATAGGGAGGTCCATCGTGGAGGTTGAAAGAAGGCTTGCCTTCGTTTAGTTCTTGACGTTTTTTATAAATCTCTGCTTTTTCCCATTCAGCCTGCCATTTGGGCTCTTTGTTAGGAAGCCCGGCACGCATCGGAAAAGCTGTTTTTCCAAGATTGAGGGTATCTTTAAGTTTCATTGCTAACTCCTTTATAATATAAAAAGCTTTCATCGCAAAAGGACGAAAGCTCGTGGTACCACCTTAATTTAGAATAGGAAAACAGATAGAGTCCTCCTACTCCCTTGACGACTGATAAGGTTAGTCAAGCCTTTCATCTTACTTGATTCAGATGAAATCAAAGAAAATGATAACATGGAACTGAGAAAATATAGACCTCTCACCATCGCCTACTCGCTGGAACTATCAAGTACCATGCCTTGTTTTTCTTATTCGCTGATATTCAATTTGAATGTTTGGGTTTCGTTTAATGAGTCTTCTTCACTTGATTGTGCCAACATGTCTGCTGGAGAGATAGACTCTGGCTCTGAAGTTGATTCCATTTTTTGCTTAACAGACTCTAACTCATCAACCATTTTATTGCTTTCTTCAACACGACGTTGCAATTCATCCATTTCTTCTGGTGTGAACTGGCGTGTCACATCAAAAGTTGCTGCCTCACTTGTTGCTGGCAAGTGCTCGTCTAAAACTTTTTCCACAACTTCTTTGAAAGTTTCATCAGAATCTTGCACATAGACAGCTGTTGGTTTCAACAATTCATCCCAATCAGGTGAATTAGCAAGGCTCAATTGTCCTTCGATAGAAGCCACCAAACGTTGATGGAAGACACGAGCTTGACGTTTCAAATCTTCTGTCTCAACAGCCACACGTTTGGCATCATCTGAAGCATCACGAATGATTTGGTTTGCTTTGATTTTAGCTTCATCTAAAAGTTGTTGTGATTCAATATTAGCGCGTGCTAAGAGATTACTTGCTTCGTCATTGGCTGATGTTTTAACCTTTTCAGCTGTTTCTTGAGCAAGAATAACAGACTGACTAAGTGACTCTTTCATTTCATCAAAATACGCTACTTTTTCTTCTAAGGCTTTAACCTTTTCTTCCAAGTCACGGTTTTGACGAATGAGACTTTCATAATCATCAACGATAATATCCAAAAACTCATCTACTTCTTCTTCATTGTAGCCACGAAAACCACTCTTAAATGTCTTGTCCTTAATGTCTAATGCAGTCAGCGCCATATTAGCCTCCTTAAATAAAATTCAATTCGTTTGTTCTTTATAATACTATTTATGCTTTAACTTTTCAATAGTCAGTTTATGTTTACCAGATTTTGTAAACCCTTGTTCATCGACTAGCCTAATGCGCCCAAAGCCACGAACACTCACCATATCACCCAGCTCTAGCTGTTCAGATGTCTTTTCAACAGTCCTGTAGTTGACCTTTACTTTCCCAGCTTCAATGAGCTTAACGGCTTGAAGGCGTGACAATTTAAAACTACTGGCTAAAATCTTATCTAGCCTAAGGCTAGACACCTGAAGAAAAAGACTCGTAACCTCTTCTTGACGTTTCATCAATTGACTAAAGGGAATCTCCTCTAGCGTCACGCCAGCTCGTCCAATCTTGGTCATCTGCTGTATGGCTTGGTCTGCCATGGTACTTGTTAAAAAAAGCTGTGCTTTTTCTTTGTTTAGGCGAATATCACCAATCAAATGGCGTTCAATGCCTAGTTGGTTGAGAAAAGCCCCTAAAATCTGCGCATGTGTGAGATGGTTGAACTTACTATTGTAGTGAATTTCTAAAAGTGAAAGTTCAAAATCCGCTTCATCAAACTGATAATAGTCAGGAGCAATGATTGCTTTTCCATACTCTGTATCAAAGTAATCATTGGACGAGTAGAAGAGAAGATTGTGATTCGCAACCAAGCTCTCAACTATCGCTAGCTCTCTAGGATTTAAAAAATCGGTTACAAAGATAGTGTAAGTATCTTCGACACGGTTGATGATGTCCATCATCTTTTCCACAAAGACAAACTCATCCTTGTGAAAATGCTGTAAAACGGCTTTAGAAACCATTAGAGAACCAACCCTACTAGCCTCAACAAAAGCCCACTCAGTACGTTAAGAGCAATCATCACTGCCCATATGGTAAAATCCAAACCACCAATCTGTAAGTGAAAACGTCTAAAAGGTTGGATGACTGGCTCTACAAAATAGGCAATTAAACGACCAAGTCCGCTGTTATAGGCTCCAGGAAACCATGATAATAAAGCATAAACAAGTAAAAGATAAGAATAAACTTGAATGACTCTCAATAAAATATCAATAATTAACAGCAACATCTCAACGTCTCTTCATATCAAAATCAAAATTGGCTTCTTGAGGAATGGCATGAATAGCCTCTTCAAGATTAACAGAAACAATCGCAGGAGCTAATAGATAAATAGAACTTCCTACTTTTTGGAGAGAACCTCCAAGAACTTTACTTGCTCCATCAATAAAATCTAAACAACGTCTTGCTTGTGCGTCCAACATGTATTGGAAATCAATCAAGACACAAACATCTTTGTTTAGCAAATCAACAATATCTTGTGCATCATCGTATTGCTTTGGATATTTTAGTGAGATAGTCAATTGTGGAACTGGCTGGCTGCCACTATATTGCTGTTGTGTATTGTGATAACCTGCCATAGTTGACTCTCTACGCTGTGTTGCACTTGGTTGACTAGACTGGTGAGACTGCGTGCGCTCTGGTCTTTGCTGACGTGTTTGACGGCTTTGTACCTGAGTTTGTCTCACTCTTTCTTGACTAGGAGCTACTTGCGGAGTAACCCTTGGTTCTTTTTGAGTTTGAACTGGTTTTTCTTCTACTTGATGAGATGATTCAACAGTTTCTTCAACATCTGTCACATCATCTGTATCAAAATAAGCAACAAGCTTATCAATGCGATCTCTAAACGCCATAAGTCCTCCTATTCTTCAAAAAATGCTGAACCTATTCTTACAAAAGTTGCACCCTTTTGAATGGCTATATCATAGTCACCACTCATGCCCATACTTAACTCTGTAAAAGGCATACGTGGCAAATGCAAGTGATGTAAGTGGTGATTAAGCTCTTGTGTTTGATTAAAGATGTCCGCTATCTCCTCTTTTGTAGCAGCTAGCGGCGCCATCGTCATCAGACCCACAAGCTCAATCTTATCAAAAGCAGCTATCTCAGAAAGAGCAGCCTCAACTTCGCTTGCCTTGAAGCCATGCTTCGTTTCTTCTTCTGAGATATTAACTTGTAAAAAACACTTTATGGGATGCTCTGCACGCTTTTGAATTTCAGCAGCTAATTTTACAGAATCTAATGCATGAAAATAATCGACATAGTTGATAACATCCTTCACCTTACGGCGTTGAAGCGTTCCAATCAGATGCCAAGTCAGATTTTCTTCTTTGAGAGCTTGGTACTTATCCAAGAATTTATCGACACGGTTTTCAGCGATATGCTCAATCCCTGTCTCACAAAGTTCCTTAGCAACTTGAGCATCCACATACTTGGTCACAGCAATAATATGAACACTATCTTCAGGTCGATGTGCTGCTTTTGTAGCTTGTCTAACATGCTCAAATACAGCTTCTTTGTTCTTTTTTAGAATCATCATTAACGGTTTTTAAAGAATGGTGGTGTTTCAAGCTCATCATCAGCGTCGTCTGTATCAGAGAATGTTGACATAGACAGCTGACTATCGAGTTCACCTTCTGTTGGACGTGAAATATCGTTGCGGCGCAAATCCCAGTTACCAAAAGCATTTGTTTGTTGATTTTGGGGAGTTGCTTGCTGAGGTGTTGGCATCTCACGTTGCATTGGCATATCAAAGTTTTGTTGACGGTCAAAGGTTGAATTTTGACGTGTCTCCTGTGCATACTTTGCACCTGCTGCTTGTTGAGGATTTTGGCGACTAGCACTTTGCGGTGCTTTTGCCTTATCTTTACGAACACCAGTAGCAACTACAGTAACACGAATTTCATCTTTCATGTCCATATCAATAGACGTACCAAGCCAGATATTAACACCTTTACCTGCTGCTTGTCCGACAATTTCAGATGCTTCTTCAGCTTCAGTAAGCGTCATGTCCATACCACCTGTGACGTTAACGATAACATCCTCCGCACCATCAATAGTTGTCTCAAGAAGTGGTGAGTAGATCGCTTTACGGGCTGCTTCTGTGATACGCTCTTCACCAGAGCCGATACCAATACCCATAAGGGCGTTCCCTTTGTTTGCCATAACAGTCTTAACGTCTGCAAAGTCAAGATTGATAAGCCCTGGATTTGTAATCAAGTCTGTAATCCCTTGGACACCTTGACGAAGGACATTATCCGCTTCGCTAAGCGCTTCAAGAAGCGGTGTCTTTTTATCAACAATCTCAAGAAGATTATTGTTTGAGATAATCAACAAGGTGTCCACTTGTTCACGAAGCTCATCGATTCCTTCCATAGCAAAGGAACTGCGTTTATTTCCTTCAAAGCCAAATGGTCGTGTCACAACAGCCACTGTCAAAGCACCAAGGCTTTTAGCGATACGAGCGATAACAGGAGCTGCACCAGTACCAGATCCGCCTCCCATACCTGCTGTGATAAAGACCATATCAGCGCCAGTTAAGGCTTCTGTCAATGCTTCTTCACTTTCTTCTGCAGCTTTACGACCAACCTCAGGTTGACCTCCAGCACCTAGACCACGTGTTAATTTTGGTCCAAGCTGAATAACAGTTTCTGCTTTAGAACTTGAAAGTGCTTGAATATCTGTATTTGCAGCGATGAACTCAACGCCTGCCACACCTTCGTCAATCATGCGATTGATGGCGTTTCCGCCACCACCGCCGACACCAATTACTTTTATCACCGCACCCTGAACAGATGCTGAATCAAATGAAAATGCCATTTTTCTCCCTCACTTAATCAATTAGTCAAACATACTTCCAAAAATATTACGAACACGCTCTGATAATTTTGGACGAGCCTCACGTGGTTGTTGCTCTTCTTGTGGTCTCTCTACGGTTGGTAGAGGTTCCATAGCATTTGTGATAGGCTCTTCATTACCAAAAGTTGGTAGAGGCGCTGTCGTTGTATAGCTTGGACGGCTATTATCAAGCCTTGGATTAAAGTCAACTGGTTTACGACGTAGTAGCTCTTCGCCAAATACAGCTGCTTGAGCAATCACATCAACCTCTGACATGGTACGTACATACTCGACAATGCTGATAACATTGGCAAACATTGGGTTACGAATTCCGACTTGATTTGGGACGTGAAGTTTGACAGATACGCCTAAAACTTCTTGAGCCACTTCAACGACTCCAGGCATAATAGCGCCACCGCCAACCAATATAATACCACCCGGTAAATCAAGCAAGCGACCACGCTCTAAATCTTGCTTTACACGGTCAAGAATGTGGCGAATGCGTGCTGAGATAACCTCTGATAAGAAGCGCTCACTGACCTCAATAGGCTCGTCGCTTCCGACAACATCAACCATAACCGTCTCGCTTTCGCTTGATTCTGAGACGTCTGCTTGACCAAAGTTGAACTTGAGCGATTCAGCTGTTTGCATAGAGGTCTTTAACACTTTTGAGATGTCTTTTGTGACATACTCGCCACCTTCTGGATAGGTGTTGGTATATTGGAGTTCTTGGGCACGCATGGAAGCGACAGTTGTCTGTCCACCACCCATGTCAATCACTGTCGTACCAAACTCACGTTCCCCTTCATTAAGAACAGATTTTGCCATAGCTAATGGCGTAATGATGATGTTTTCAGTTTCGATACCAGCACGCTCTACTGTTTTACGTAGGTTATGTAAAATAGTTGTTGGACCGGTATAGATAAGTCCTCTCATCTCAAGGCGAATCCCCATCATACCTCGTGGGTCTCGTATGCCTTGGAAACCATCAACGATGAATTCCTCTGGAATCAAAGAGATAACCTCACGCTCAGGCGTGATACTCTTTGTCAAGGCTGACTTGACAACACTCTCAACATCTTCATCTTTAATTTCTTTTGACTCGCTTGGTACAGGAATCATCCCTTGAGTGGGTTCGATTTGCAAAAGATTTGCCGGTAAGCCAACATTGACCTTTTCAATCTTGATACCTGCTTTTTCTTCTGCTTGCTCAACTGCTGTCTTAATCGCTTCTGCTGCAGCTTCAATGTCAACAATAATGCCATCTTTCACTCCAGTGCTTGTGACATTGCTAACACCGATAACATTCATCTCACCGGAAATTAACTCTGCTACTAAGACTTTTATCGAGCTTGTCCCTATATCCAAACCAGTAAAAAAGCCATTTCTAGCCATTCACTCGACCTCTCTATTCTCTACATTCTATACAATTATCAAAAAATCTGCCTCTAAACAGAATTATTCAGAGAATATTATACCATAAAAGAACGTAAAAAGTTCTTTTTTTACGTTCTTTATTTTATCTTTTTGCAAAAATACTCTCAATTTCCTACAAATCAAGCAAAAGAAAGCTACTGTCCTTCTGTTGTTTGGGCTGTTTCTGTCTGACTTGTTGTGTCTTCCTGATTTTCAGCCGTTGTACTCTCTGGACTTTCTGTTTGCTGTGTTTCAGCAGCTGCTTCTGAGTTTTCAGTCGTTGTTTCTGAACTTTCTGCGGTTGCTTCTGCAGTTGTTGCTGTATTATTTGCCTCAATGTCAGCTGTCGTCGTGTAAATGCCCACTTCCATATCAACAATAGCTGGTGCAGTGAGCTTGTCTTTAATCTTACTATAATATGGTAATTTAGTCGTCATCTCAGACAACGGTACACGCACCGTATTGCCATCACGCATGGTCAAGGTCAATAAATCACTGGTTGAGCTTGAGCCTGCTAAAGCAATCGTCTCAATGCTATCACGAAGCGTTTTATCAAGCGCCATCAAGTCCTTAGCTAACTCTTTTAACATTGTCTTGTCTGTCAAGGTAATCGTGATATAAGTCGTTGGCAGGTCCGTTGCTGCAACGACAGAAGCAGTCTCGCCACTTGAGAGAAGTGGCTGATAACCTGCGTCTGTCTGCACATAACCAACCACCGAGTATTCCTTAACCGTTAGGGTAAAGTGATTGGGAAATTGATAGCTAAGTTTTGCTGACGACACCCAAGGATTAGCTGCTTTTAAGCGGGTTTCATATCTTTTAGGATGTAACAAAAGCGAGAAAATATAATCGGACGATTTGATATTTGCCTCTTTGATAACTGTCTCAGACGCTGTATGAGCACTCCCTTTGACAGTAACTGTTTTTTCCTTACTATAAGGCGAAATCACAAAAAGAGAAATAGCAATCAAAAGAACCGAAACAATCAGAACAGGCAGAGCCTTGATGAGTGCCTTTTGACGTTTGGTCAACTCTTTTTTTTCTTTGACCTTTTTAACCTTAGCTTTCTTGGCTTTCTTTTTAGGTTTGTCTGTGTCACTCTCTTGCTTAGCCGCTTCTTCTTGCTCCTCTTCCTTTGGGACCTTGCCGTAGCGTGCTAGCTTTTCTAAGCGTTCTTCTTTTTTCTGTTGCTCTTTCGCTTCTTTTTCTTGCTTTTTTTTAGCTAAAAACTCTAGATTGCGCTGCTGCCATTCTGTCAGAGGAGCTTTTTGCTCTTTACTCTCAGCATTTTCAGCGCTTTTTTGCTCTTTTGCTTTTTTTTCCTGTTCATGTTTTTTATCAGACATTAGCTTTCCTTTATTGTTTTTGAAATGTCATCTGTCAGCAGTTGGTAAAAATCATCTGGGGTTTTCAGCTCATGGCTTGCCTGCATGTGAGCAATATAATCTTCCTTGTGCTCTAGCACATCAGCTATTGCCTGCTCAAGATTTTCCAAGGTAAAATCCTCCTCCAGCAATTGCTTGGCGTAACCTTTTTTCTCAAAGTAAGCAGCGTTTTCCAGCTGGTCACCACGACTAGCTTCACGCCCTAGTGGCACAATGATATGCAGTTTCTGCATGGCTAACAGTTCAAAAATCGTGTTGGAGCCACCTCGTGTGATAACGACATCTGCCATATCCATCAAGGGCTGGTAGAGGTCAGTTACATAATCCACACGGTAGCAGTTTTCACCTAAAGCATTGAGACTTGAGTCTCCCGTTATGTTGATGACATTAAAATGCTGAGTTAAGGTATCTTCACTGCTAACAAAGTCATTAAACACCTTGGCACCAGCTGAACCACCGATAAACAAAATGGTCTTTAAGTCTGGATTGAAGTGCGCTTTAATCTCCTCTAGTTGAGGTGAGGTTTCATTTTTAGTTGCGGAGACCTTTGTAACGGCACCGACGTGTTTAACCTTGGTTAAGGCTTCATTTTGCTCAAAAGTGCTGTACATGGTCGTAGCAAATTTGTAGGCAATTCTATTAGCTAAGCCCATAGACAAGTCAGACTCATGCACAAAGACGGGGATACCCAGCGTTTTAGCTGCAATAACAGGCGGAACTGCCACAAAGCCACCCTTTGAAAAGAGTGCTTGCGGTCTGATTTTCGCTAAAATCCCAATAGACTGAGCAATCCCAAAGCTCACTTTAAAGACATCTGACATATTTTGCCAAGAGAAATAACGGCGTAATTTTCCAGTCGCTATGGCATGAAAGGTCACATCAAGCCCAGACTGCTTAATCTGCTCATGCTCAATACCACCCTTAGCACCGATATAGTGCACTTCCCAGCCATCTTTGATAAACTTCGGGATGAGAATGAGATTCAAGGTCACATGACCAACAGTTCCTCCACCAGTAAAGACAATTTTTTTAGTCATGCTGCGCTCCCTTTAATCCTTCAAAAGCTGCGATGAACTCATCTCCACGCACCTCAAAGTTTGGATACATATCCCAGCTGGCATTGGCTGGACTGAGAAGGACAACATCTCCTTCACTAGCCAATTCAAAGGCACGAACTGCTGCTTCTTTGACATCACTAGCGTCACAATAATCAACGCCTGCCTTGTCTGCTGCTCTTTTGACACGTGGCGCAGACTCACCGAGGATAACCATATGTTTAAGCCCTTTGATGTCCTCCACCAAGTCGTCAAATTCATTGCCACGGTCAAGACCACCAGCAATCAAGATGACCTTGCTGTTATCAAAACCAGACAAAGCTTTTTGAGTGGCAAGGATATTGGTTGACTTGCTGTCGTTGTAAAAGAGAACACCATCAACGCTACCCAGCTTTTGCAGACGGTGTTTGACACCACCAAAAGCGCTGAGAGTATCTGCAATAACGTTATTTTCAATACCTGATAGTTTAGCAACAGCGATAGTCGCTAAAGCATTTTCAATATTGTGGCTACCTGGAACACCTAGATGACTAGCTTCCATGATTTTCTCACCTTTGAAGCAAAGAAAACCATCCTCAAGATAAGCTCCGTCAACCTTTTCCTTCGTTGAGAAGAAAACAACGGTGGCTTGTGTTTTTTGAGCCAAAGTCTTAGCTAAGTCTTGATTGGCATTTAAAATCAAGTAATCATCTGCTGTCATCTGGTCTTGAATGTGCCACTTAGCAGCAACGTAGTCCTCAAAACTACCATGATAGTCAATGTGTGTTGGCATAAGATTAGTAATCACTGCCATACGAGGATGAAAGGCGCGAACGCCCATCAGCTGAAAGCTTGACAACTCCATAACCAGCGTATCGTCTTTTGTAGCAGTCTTAACCACTTCGCTGGCTGGAAAGCCGATATTGCCAGAGAGAAGGGCGTGTTTGCCACCAGCATTAAGCACATCGGCAATCATAGTCGTTGTGGTGGTTTTGCCATTAGAGCCAGTGATACCGATAATAGGTGCCTCTGACACTAGGTAAGCCAGCTCAACCTCAGTAATAACAGGAATCCCTTTATCCAAAGCTTTTTCAACCATCGGGTTATCATAGCGGATACCCGGATTTTTCACCATGAGGGCAAAATTTTCATCTAACAATTCTAGCGGGTGATTGCCACAGATGACCTTGATACCTTCTTCGAGCAAGGACTGCGCCATTGGGTTTTCATCAAAAGGCTTACTGTCATTCACAGTGACAATAGCTCCTAGCTGACTCAAAAGACGAGCTGCCGCTTCACCAGAGCGTGCCAAGCCTAGGACAAGAACTTTTTGATTTTCAAACTGCGTTATTTTTTTCATTAGTCATTCCAATTCATTCTATAATATCTTTTATTGTACCGTTAATTGCTAGGATTTTCAAGGTATTGCCGTAAGCAAAAAAGAGAACCTTGCGGTTCCCTTTTGAGGCATTTATAAACGATTACTATAAGCTCTTTTGTTGTAAGCGCAACTCCTACACCTTTTGGCTCAATCCCGTGAGAGAAGCAGCGCAATAGGAATTTTTTAGGAAATGGAAAATAATAAGATGAGTTATAGGCTCGTCATACCAAGAGCTATGACTTGTCGTTGCTCCAAAAAAGTTTCAAGATAACCTTTCAAAATGCCCCGCAACTAGCTTCTGTGTTCATGCTCATTTGTATTATAATTATATATATATATATATATATTTGTCAAGTATTTTTTATAAAATCTTGACTTTTTTGCTTGCATGAAAAGCTAGGAAATCCTAGCTTTTTCACTCTATAAAGTCTTTTGATTGTTTTTGCTTTTTCGTTGGCATTTTGAGCATATCTCGTACCGCCCAAAAACCGAGCAAGGTCATGGCAAGACTGACGTAAAATTCACCCGACATGTCAAAGAAAGTCACAACCCCAAAAACAAGCGCAATCATCAAACACACGACAATCCCTACCATCACAAGCGGATTGAGCGTATTTTTGATTGTCTTTGGAGCCATAAAAAAGTAATACAGCAAAATCAAAATCAAGACGATCAGGTAAAATATCATAGCCATTCCTTTACTAGGGGATTAGCACGCTCATGCTATTAGTCTTCGGCAGCCATTTTTTTCTTTTTAGCCGCTTTAGCACGTGCATTTTTATCCAAGATTTGCTTACGCAAGCGGATAGACTCTGGTGTTACTTCCATGTACTCGTCATCGTTTAGGAACTCAAGCGATTCTTCCAGTGTCAAGATACGTGGTGTTTTAATGACAGCTGTCTGGTCTTTTGTTGCAGAGCGGACATTGGTCATTTGTTTTGCCTTGGTGATGTTTACAGTAAGGTCGTTTTCACGAGAGTTTTCCCCGATAATCATCCCTTCGTAAACTTCTGTACCTGGGTTGACAAAGATTGTTCCACGTTCTTCGATAGACATGATAGAGTAAGTGGTTGCCTTACCAGTATCGATAGAGACAAGAGCACCACGGTGACGTCCACCAATTTCAGCATTGATAACTGGCATGTACTGGTCAAAGGTGTGGTTCATAATCCCGTAACCACGTGTCATAGAAAGAAACTCAGTTGGGTATCCAATCAAACCACGTGCTGGCGCTAGGAAAATCAAACGTGTCTGCCCATTACCAGTTGATTGCATATCAAGCATCTCACCCTTACGCTCAGAAAGCGATTGGATGACCGCCCCTTGATATTCTTCAGGAGTGTCGATTTGGACACGCTCAAACGGCTCCATCTTCACACCATCAATCTCTTTGATGATAACTTCTGGACGAGACACTTGAAGCTCATAGCCTTCACGACGCATAGTCTCAATGAGGATAGACAAGTGCAACTCACCACGACCTGAAACTGTCCATTTATCTGGTGAATCAGTCGCTTCAACACGAAGGGAAACGTCTGTTTGAAGCTCAGCAAGCAAGCGCTCTTCAACTTTACGTGATGTCACGTATTTTCCTTCACGCCCTGCAAATGGAGAGTTGTTGGCAAGGAAGGTCATCTGAAGCGTAGGCTCATCAATACGAAGCACTGGTAGTGGCTCGATAGCGTCTGTTGGGGTAATCGTCTCACCGACAAAGATGTCCTCCATACCAGAGACCGCAATCAAGTCACCTGCTTTTGCTTCTTGGATTTCACGACGCTCAAGACCAAAGAAACCAAAGAGTTTTGTCACACGGAAGTTTTTGGTTGTGCCATCAAGTTTTGAGAGGGTTACTTGGTCACCGACCTTAACTGTCCCACGGAAGACACGTCCGATACCGATACGTCCCACAAAGTCATTGTAGTCAAGAAGAGACACTTGGAACTGTAATGGCTCATCTGAGTTATCCACTGGTGCCGGAATGTGCTCGATGATGGTATCAAAGATAGGTGCCATTGTGTGCTCTTGATCAGCTGGATTGTCTGATAGGGATGATGTTCCGTTGATAGCTGAAGCGTAAACAACTGGGAACTCTAGCTGGTCATCATCAGCACCAAGCTCGATAAAGAGCTCAAGCACTTCGTCAACGACTTCTTCTGGGCGAGCAGATGGTTTGTCGATTTTATTGACCACAACGATAGGTGTCAAGTTTTGCTCAAGGGCTTTTTTCAAGACGAAGCGTGTTTGTGGCATAGTACCTTCGTAGGCATCGACGACGAGGACAACACCGTCTACCATTTTCATGATACGCTCAACCTCACCACCGAAGTCTGCGTGTCCTGGTGTGTCCATGATATTGATACGTGTGCCGTTGTAAGCTACGGCAGTATTTTTCGCCAAAATCGTGATACCACGCTCTTTTTCAAGGTCGTTTGAGTCCATAGCACGCTCTTCGAGCTCTTTACGCTCATCAAGCGTGTGGGATTGTTTTAACAACTCATCAACCAAGGTTGTTTTACCGTGGTCAACGTGGGCAATAATAGCGACATTACGAATGTCTTCTCTTAGTTTTGTCATGATTTCCTCTGTAATCTTAAAGTATTCAACTTATGAATTATACCATAAATTGCGGCAAAAAACAGAACAGGAGCAATTGTAAATGTTTTCAACCTTTGTAAACCGTTTCTTTACCCATTCTCAATCAGGAAGTATAAAAACCTAAATGTTTTTATTATCTTCATCAACAGTCATAAGAGGCACTCTTTTCAAACTATAAAGGAGTAAGAAAGAGGCAGCGAGCAGAAAAATAAGTGCTAACTGATTCACCGTTAACACGAGAATCAAAACAGAAACCAGCAGACGAGAAAAAACAGTCCCTAGCTGAAAATAAGTCATTAAACCGCCCTCAATCGTAGCTAACTGCTCTTCAGGCAGGCGATTATAAATCAAAGCATTGTATTTAGGATTGACTGCTCCTGTAGCGATGCCTGTAAAAACTAAGGACAATAACAGGAGATAAGGCTGATGAAGAAAAAGGCTGACAAACATGAGAAAAACACCCAGTGTTCCCATGCGTAAAAGAGATAAAATACTCATCTTTTTCAACAGATTCATCACCAAGACGCTCCCCACAATCATCCCCACTGTCATTGCAATATTAACCGCAGCAAGTGTGACAGAAGCATTCCCCAGCATAAAAGCCGTATCTTGAGCTATCATCAACACAAGCAAAGAGGGAAGAACAACGAAGATACTATTGATAACAGGAACAATCACCATAGACAGGCGCAATTCTGGAACGCTTGTGAGCTCTCTGACAGCTAGTGAAAGACTTGACCACAAGCGACCAAATCCACCTTTTTCGTCTCCATCCTCTCTATTTTCTGTCATTTTTAAAGGATTTTTTGCTAATAATTTCTTAATAGAAGGTGTCAAAAGCACTAGGATGAGAAAGGACATTAGAAAGGTAGCAGCATTCAAAAAAGCCAACTGACTGTAAGTAAAAAAGCTAATCAGCGCTGCTGAGGTAGTCTGAAAAAGTATGCTAGAAACTGCAAAGACAGACTGACTAAGCGCCATGGAGTCAGCTCTATCCTCATCTGAAACGACTCTGAGACTGATTGGAATGTAGAGACCGTTTTCGTACTGACCTGCAAAATCACCGAAAACATTGAACACACTAGCCAAAATCACAATCCACAAGGCTGGCTCAAAAGTCATGGCACAGCCGATTCCTACATACAAGAGTACCCGAAAAAGCTGGGTGAGTTTAATCGTAGCTAGCTTATTTCTAGTCCGATCAGATAAATAACCCGTCAAAAGAGAGAGAAAAACAGGAAAAATCTCAGAGAAATTGACAACAGACAGGGCTAGCTTGGTATCTGGCAATTGCAAAACATAGTTCATCAGCGCCAAATAATAAACCATGTCTCCAAAATTAGACAAAAGGTCAGCCCCCATCAGGGACATATACAAACGGTTGGACAACAATTTTTTCATCAAAAAAACTCCTTTCACTGACAAGGTCGAGCACAAGATTGACTAGACCTTATATTTAGCTTTATTATAGGAATTTCCCTTTGAAAAACAAGGTCTTTTAAGCAAGTGGTTAGGTAACACATAGTAAGTGGTCAAAAAAGGGCAGTAAAAAAGTAGATGATCGTACTTAATCATCTACTTCATACTAAAGTTTTTCTATTGCTTTTTTTCCTTTATCTTCCCATTCCAATAGTCAAGTCCGTCTTTTAGAACGTAGAGGTCTTGATAACCTGCTTTTTTGAGCATGATGATGGTGCGTGGTAGCGATTGACTGCGAGTGCTATCATAGATAAGTACTGGCTTGTCCTTACGGATAGCAGAAAGGCTATTTTTTAGCTGGCTCGCTGGTAGATTACGAGCTCCTAAGATATGCTTTGTCTGAAAGCTACTTGGCTCACGAATATCAATCAGCTGACCCGTATGTATCTTTTCTTCAAAGCTAGGATTGTCTAGAAAGGTCGCTGCACGACGCACTCGAAAATAGTTCCATGCGGTATAGAGCATGACACAGACCATAATGGCAACTAAAACCCAAATGAGCATGCCTACCTCCTAGTCTGCCATAAACTTGCTAGCAAGGCTAGCTGCTCCGATAATACCTGCGTCATTTCCAAGCTCTGCAATTTTAACCTTAGTTGACTTACGAACTTGTGGGAAAGTATAGCGTGTGAAGTATTTTTCCACACGGCTACGCAAGAACTCACCCGCAGCAGACACTCCACCACCGATAACGATAGA
Organism: Streptococcus hyointestinalis; assembly: GCF_011039275.1. Lineage (GTDB taxonomy): Bacteria > Bacillota > Bacilli > Lactobacillales > Streptococcaceae > Streptococcus > Streptococcus hyointestinalis_A. The sequence continues at coordinate 477,059 of NZ_JAAKGB010000001.1, read as the reverse complement.
ATCAGGGTTTAGGATATTTGAGATGTTAGCTGTTGCTAAACCGAGGTATTGTGATACTTTATCAACAACAATCAATGAAAAAGCATCGCCATCTTTTGCAGCGTCAAAGATGTCTTTACTTGTCACTGCTTCTCCATTGTCAATCGCAGCCTTGATAGGTGAGTCTCCCTCGTACTCTTCTGCAATGCGGCGTGCCACACGCACAACACCTGTTGCTGAAGCCACTGTCTCAAGGCAGCCGATATTGCCACATGTACACTCAAAACCATCCTCAGGCTCGATAACGATATGCCCAATCTCACCACCAGCACCAGCAACACCGTGGATAAGATTGCCATCAGCAATCACTCCACCTCCAACACCAGTACCTAGTGTCACAAAGACAACGTCTGGATTGTTAGCACCAGCACCAACCCAACGCTCACCAAGTGTTGCTACATTGGCGTCATTATCAATAGCAAATGGAATGCCCAATTCCGCTTCGATGACAGAGCCGACCTCTTGAGTCTCTGCCCAGTTTAGGTTAAAGGCACCTGTTACCGTTTTCTTGTCACGGTCAACAGAACCAGGAGACCCCATCCCGATACCGATAAAGTCATCCTTTGTCAAACCGTAAAGACCCATGCGATGTTTCAGGGAAGCAACGATGTCAGGAACGATGTGTTTTCCGTCTTCTAAGATGTTGGTATCAATCGCCCATTTTTCCTGAATGGTGCCATCTTGCGTGAGAATACCAAACTTGATCGTTGTTCCACCAAGGTCAATACCCAGAAGTTTTTTAGTCATTTGCTTTCTCCTCTTCTATACGATGTTCGCGCCTTAATATCAATTCCGCTTTGAGGTAGTCGTCCTTTGTGATGAGCTGATTTTCATAAAGCTTTTCAAGCTCTATTTTCATCATCTCAATGTCGTAAAGACGCTTGCCCACGTAGACATAAATACCAAAACGTTTCAATAACTGCTGCACATCATAAAGTGTTTTCATTCTGTTATTTTATCAAAAATAGAGAGGCTTTTCAATAGCTTTATGCAATCGTTTGCACTTTCTTTGTTTTTGCAAGCAAAAAAGCTAGAGTCACTCTAGCTTTTCATCTTATTTACGAAGACCTGGTGCTTGACCAAGCTCAGCTTGAAGCATCCAGATAGTCTTTTCAACATCAGCTTGCGCATCTGAGAAGAGGTCGTTACTTGGGTTATCGCCTTCTTCATCAGTCACGTCAAGACCTACTTGGTAAAGGTTTGAAAGGTAAGTGTAAACTTCTACCAAACGTGCCAAGTGCTCAGCCATTGGTTTGTCAAAAGAACCTTTTGTTTCACTCAAGCGAGAATTTTCATCAAACTCTTTGAGGGTTGAGTAAGGCGCACCACCAATGGTAATCAAACGCTCGCTCATTTCATCAAGAGTGGCATTTAGACTGTCCATCAATTCATCCATTTTTGGATGGAGGTAGTAAAAACCAGCGCCACGCATGTACCAGTGTACTTGGTGCACGATAGAGTAAGCTTTTGATAGATCAGCAACAGCTTGGTTTAAAACAGCTTTTGTTTTGGCATTTTTTGCACCTGGTGCAGTGACATTATGTGTAACAGCAGTGTAAATAGCTTCTTTGTCTAAAATTTGAGTCATGTTCTCGTCCTCCTGCGTGAGATGGTCATAAGTTATGCTAATCGTTTCTTATTTAGAATGATTATCATTTGTTTATATTACTATTATAACTTTTTAGCGCTGAATTGCAAGAATTTAGCACTTTTTTGCGAATAAAAAGGTATGAACATTCTATTATATTTTAGCCTTGGTGCTTCTATCGCCTCTTTTTTAGGTCTTGTTGTTGACCGTTTTCCCGAACACTCCATTGTCCTTCCTGCCAGTCATTGCGACCATTGTCAAAGCAAGCTTGACATTAGTGAGATGATTCCTATTTTATCGCAAGTTTACTACGGGAGTCGCTGCAAACATTGCAAGCACGCTATTCCAAAGCGCTACATGGTTATCGAAGCCATTTGCGGCATTTTATTTGTTCTTTTTGGGCTTGGGCAAATGCAGTTGACGACACTTCTTCTCCTTTTGATGAGTTTGACGTTAGCCCTTTATGACCTTGACCAGCAGGAGTATCCTGTTTTTGTCTGGTTGGTCTTTACTAGCCTTTTGTTGCCTTTTGCTCACAGCTACAGCCTTTTTTTGGTTTTGTGTCTCTTTGGCATTTTAGCTTATATGTTTCCGCTTAAAATCGGCAGTGGCGACTTTTTCTATCTCGCCACACTTAGTCTTATCATGGACAAGATGAGCATTCTATGGATTATCCAGATTGGCTCTTGGCTAGGGATTATCACTATTTTAAGTCGTAAACAAAAACGAAACCCTATCGCTTTTGTTCCCTTTTTAGCAGCTGGTTTTGTTCTTGTCCTCCTTATGCAACAGCTCGGGCTGTTCCTTTAAGACAAGTCTTTTGGAAAATGATAGAGTTGTGGATACTTGTAACACTCAGGATTTTTAGGATGGCAAATCGCTCGTCCAAAGGAAATCATCGCTTGGTGGGCTTTTAGCCACTCTTCTTTTGGCAGAACATCCATGACACGCTTTTCAATCTCAAGCGGTGTCGCATCTTGCTTACAAATCTGGTGGTGTTTGCAAATACGTGTCACGTGTGTGTCAACGGCAAAAGCAGGAATGCCGTAGCCAACACTAAGCACGACATTTGCAGTCTTTCTACCAACACCCGCTAAACTCTCCAATTCCTCCCGTGTTTTTGGCACCTGACCATCAAAATTTTCGAGCAGTTGAATAGCACACTTGTGGAGAAAACGGGCTTTGTTGCGGTAAAGCCCCAGTCTTGAGATGTAGGGCTCAATCTCTGTTGGTGTTGCCTTGGCAAAGCTTTCTGGATCTGGAAAACGCTCAAACAAGGCAGGTGTGACTTTATTGACCGCAGCGTCCGTCGTCTGTGCCGACAGCATTACTGCCACTAAAAGTTCAAAAACAGAGTTAAAATCTAAACTTGGCTTGGCGTCGGGAAAGAGTTTGATAATCTCACGAATAACATATCTTGATTTAGCTTTTGATAGCATGGTCAACTCCTTTGTTTTTCTCTATTATATCATGTCAAAAGCCAAGCACACTTGTAAAAGCTCGCAAAAAAGCTAGGACTAAGTCCTAGCTTTTTAGTCAACAATCACCAACGACTTAATAGCTGTTCGTGTATCCATCGCTTCATAAGCTTTTGCAATCTCATCTAAGCTGTAAGCATGCGTAAAGACCTTTCCAGGTTGAATATCTCCCCTTAAAACAGCGTTAAGTAAGCGTGATTTGACGTGTGTGGTAACAGCTGCGATACCGCCACGCAATCCAATATTTTTGACAAAGAGCTGGGTGGTGTTGGTCTCTGACTTTTGAGGAACACCGACACGACCGATGATAGCCCCAGGGCGTGTTGCCTGAATGGCAGTCGCTACAGACTGCTCGGTGCCCACACATTCCAAAACAGCGTCCACACCAGAGCCATCTGTCAAATCTAAAAGGTGCTTGACAGCTTCATTGCCGCGCTCTTCGATGATGTCTGTTGCTCCAAAAGCAAGCGCAAGTGACTGACGATTGTGATGACGACTGGTAGCGATGATACGCTTAGCACCAAGTAACTTAGCTGATAGGATACCACAAAGCCCTACAGCACCATCTCCTAAAACCAGAACGGTATCGCCTTTTTTGACCTCGGCAGTTATAGCAGCGTGATAACCTGTCGCCATCACGTCTGAGAGCGTTAAAAGCGAGTTTAGCATGTCTTCGCTATAGTCACTAGGCTGACCAGGGATTTTGACAAGACCGCCATTGGCATTGTAATAGCGGACATACTCCGCCTGATAGCCTATATCATGAGCGCCGGGATTATTTTGACAATTGCCATCAAAGCCCGAACGACAAGCCACACAATAGCCACAACCATGCGTAAAAGGAACCACGACAAAGTCACCGACCGCAACAGAAGTCACTTCACTTCCTACCTCATCGACAATACCGATTGCCTCGTGTCCTGCTAGTGTATCGCTATCTCTCTTAGAAATCCCACGATACCACCACAAGTCAGAGCCGCAAACGCAAGTGCGCAAGACACGAACGATAACGTCTGTTGTACTCTGCAGTTGTGGTTTGTCAACCTCCTTGACCTCTACTCTTCCTGGCTCTATAAAAACCGTTGCTTTCATAATATCCCCCTTGATAGTGTATTCTGTAGTTATTGTAGCATAAGTTTGCCCCTTCGTCACTTAATCGCTGATAAAAAATATGAGGTTGCTTTTGGCAACCTCATGTCTTTCTTATTTGGCTTCGATAAGTCCTAACTCACCGTCTTCACGACGATAAAGAACGTTTGTTGTAGCGTCTTCTGCGTCTGTGTAGATGAAGAAATCATGTCCTAGAAGTTCCATTTGTAGGATAGCTTCTTCAACATCCATTGGTTTTAGGCTGACGTGCTTAGTACGAACAACCTTTGTTTCTGGAACTTGCTCAATAGCTTCTGCTTCAAATTCATCTGTGAAAACTTGTCCAGCTGGTACTTTTTCACGGTGTTTTTTAGCGATTTTTGTTTTATTTTTGCGGATTTGGCGCTCGATTTTGTCAACAACCAAGTCAATAGAGCCATACATGTCTTGAGAAACATCCTCAGCACGAAGTACAACGGCATCCACTAAGATAGTCACTTCAACTTTTGAAGATTTTTCACGGTAAACTTTCAAGTTGACACGTGTGTCTAGTGTTTGATCTTCATTAAAATATTTTTCAATTTTAGCAAGTTTGTTTTCAACATAAGAACGAAGGGCATCTGTAACTTCGATGTTTTCTCCGCGAATACTAAATTTAATCATAAAGTACCTCTTTCTTGCGCTCATCACGCTTTCTTTATTATCATTATAACCGCTTTCATGAAAGTTTGCAAGTTTTTAACGCACTAATGAAAAAGTTCTTATCTGCTTGACACCATTTTCCTTTAGCAAAGAGACGATATCAGCTAGTGTGGCGCCTGTGGTGTAGATGTCATCAACCACTACTATCTTGTCTGGTAATAACGCCCCTGCTACCACAGAAAAAGGATTGTCATGGGAGAGACGCTCCTGCCTTGAGAGGCTTGATTGCTTGGTGATATGGGCTTTTTGAAGAATTTCTTGATAAGACACTTTAGCAGCGTCTAGTAAAGCGGTGACTTGATTGAACTGACGCTCTTGGTAGCGCTCAGGGCTAACAGGTACTGGCACTATCGTGTAGCCTTTAAAGAAGCGTAAATGCGCTTTCAATTCATTTGCAAAAGCATGGCGTAAGAGATAGTCTCCCTCAAACTTAAAGGCAGAAAAATAAGCTTTCATGCTATCGTTGTACTGATAGAGCGCTTGATGATGGACGGTGTAACCTTTTTCTGCCCACTCCTTGCAGTCTTGACACTGCTTGTCTATGTGTGATTTAAAACAGGTCGGGCAGTGACTTTTTGAAACTTTATCAAAGCCTTGATAGCAGTCTGGGCAAAGGCGATGTTGGCTAGGTTTTAGACTTAGAATATCTGAAAAACGCAAAGGTTCTTCACAGTAACTTCCACAGAGCAAACAGGTCATTAAAAACCTCCTTTTTTGTTCATATCTTTGATTTCGGCTATGGATTGTTTGATGGCTTTGGTGAGACCAGCGTGGAAAAAGAGAAGCTCGCCTGTTGGCCGCTCCATACTTCTGCCAACCCTTCCTGCAATCTGCACCAGAGCGCTTCTGGTATAGAGCCTGTGGTGGGCTTCAATCACAAAAACATCCACACAAGGAAAGGTCACACCACGCTCTAAGATAGTCGTCGAGACAAGCATGCTAATCTCCTGCTTGCGAAAAGCTTCGACTATCTCTAATCTATTTTCCGTCTGGCTAGAGACAAATCCTATCTTTTCGTCTGGAAAATGACGTTCTAGACACTTGGCAAACTGCTGACCTTCTTTGATATTAGGATAAAAGAGCAAGAGGGGAAAGCCTGTTTGTCGTTGTTTTTTGATATGATGGTGTAAGGTTCTTGGCAAGCGCTGTTTAGCCATATTTTTAAGGACATTTTCCTGCCAAATGGGCTTTGGGACGACAAGTGGATTGGCATGGAAACGCCGTGCCAAGTGAAGTTTTTGCAGCTCTCCTTTTTTGACCATTCTCTCCAGAGCATCTGTCGAGGTTGCAGTTAGGTAGACAGTCACTCCGTCTGCTGTTACGGCCTGCTTAGCCGCATGATAGAGGCTAGAATTGTCCACAAAGGGAAAAGCGTCCACCTCATCAATAATCAGCAAATCAAAAGCCCTATAGAAAGTCATCAGCTGATGTGTCGTTGCAATAACCAAGGGCGAACGCTGGTAGGCTTCTGACTCACCGTGCAAGAGACTAATCGGACAGGAAAAATCCCGTCTCAAGCGCTTATCAAGCTCTATACAGACATCCACCCTAGGACTCGCCACACAAACAGCACCGCCCTTGTCAATGACACTCGCAATAGCCTGATAAATCATCTCAGTCTTTCCGGCACCCGTCACCGCATGCACGAGCAGATTTTGCCCCTTAGCAATGCCATCCACCAAACCATCTGACACCTCTTTTTGAAAAGGCGTTAGCTGACCAGGCCAGTTGAGGCACTGGGTCTTAGGAAAAGCCGCTTGTGGAAAATAGCAGAGCTGGCTGGCGCTAGACAGACGCCCAAAAACGATGCAAGTCCTACAATAAAAATTTCCTGTTGGGAGCACTGTCGCCTTATCAACCTTTTGTCCACAGCGCAGGCAGATGTCGTTACTTCCCTGCTTTTTAAAGACTGGCACGACTTGAGCTTGCTGGACAAACATTTCTGGTACTCTTTCCTTGGGCAAGCGTCGCCCGTAAAAATCTTCTAATGTCTCCATACCTATCTATCCGAAAATCTTTGCTAAACGAGGAGTTTTTGGTACAATTTTGATATGGACTATAAAACAATCAAAGAAGACGGTATTGTCGAGGAAATTATCAAAAAATCACGCTTTATTTGTCATCTAAAGCGTATCACAAGCGAAGAAGAGGGGCGAAACTACATCGCTGCCATCAAAAAGGAACACTACAAAGCCAACCACTCCTGCTCTGCTATGATTATTGGCGAACGTGGAGAGATTAAGCGCTCTAGTGACGATGGTGAGCCTAGCGGAACAGCTGGTGTGCCTATGCTGACTGTACTTGAAAAGCAAGAACTGACCAATGTCGTTGCTGTCGTGACACGTTATTTTGGCGGTATCAAGCTCGGTGCTGGCGGGCTTATTCGTGCTTATGCTGGCAGTGTCGCTCACGCTACCAAAGAAATCGGACTGGTGCACGTCAAAGAGCAGGCTGGACTTCGATTAACGCTAACTTATCCCCAATACCAGGTCTTTTCAAACTTCCTAGAGCAGGAAAATCTCACTGAGCAAAACACACAGTTTTTAGAGCAGGTGACGACTGAACTTTATATGGATCCTGAGGTTCTTGATGTGATACAAGAACACCTCGTTGACTTTTACCAAGGCAAAATCACCATGACTAAAATCGACCCACAAATTATCGAAGTGCCACTTGAGCTAAGTGATAAAGAAGAGCTATCACGGTGATAAAAAATGTGTATTTTACAATCAGGAAAAGGGCGTTTATACTAAGACTACAAACCTAAAAAGCGAGGTAAACCCTATGTCAACGATTTACAACTCTATTACCGAATTGATTGGAAATACACCGATTATCAAACTCAACCGTATCGTCCCTGAAGGCGCAGCTGATGTTTATGTCAAGGTCGAAGCTTTCAACCCTGGCTCTTCTGTCAAAGACCGTATCGCTCTTGCCATGATTGAAGACGCTGAAGAACGTGGTATCATCAAGCCTGGTGACACCATTGTTGAGGCGACTTCTGGAAATACCGGCATTGGACTTTCTTGGGTCGGAAGCGCCAAAGGCTACAAGGTTGTCATCACCATGCCTGATACCATGTCTATTGAACGCCGTAAAATCATCCAAGCTTACGGCGCAGAACTTGTCTTGACACCAGGAAATGAAGGCACAAAAGGCGCTATCATCAAAGCTCAAGAAATCGCTAAAGAGCGTAACGGCTTTATCCCAAGCCAATTTGAAAACCAAGCCAATCCTGCTATCCACGAAAAAACAACAGGTCAAGAAATTCTCAAAGCATTTGGCGAAGACGGCTTAGACGCTTTTGTAGCAGGTGTCGGTACAGGTGGAACGATAACAGGGGTTTCACGTGCTCTCAAAAAAGCAAATCCAAACGTCAAAGTCTACGCTGTTGAAGCAGATGAGTCAGCTGTCCTCTCTGGCGAGCAACCTGGACCACACAAAATCCAAGGTATCTCTGCTGGTTTCATCCCAAACACACTTGATACCAAGGCTTACGACCAAATCATCCGCATTAAGTCTGATGATGCCTTAGCCACTGGGCGCACTATCGGTGTCAAGGAAGGTTTCCTCGCTGGTATCTCTGCTTCAGCTGCTATCACAGCTGCGATCGAGGTCGCAAAAGAACTCGGTCAAGGCAAAAAAGTGCTAGCGCTCCTGCCTGACAACGGTGAGCGTTACCTCTCAACTAGCCTCTATGATTTTGATAATTAAAACTAAAAAGAAGTCTCAATGAGACTTCTTTTTAGTTATGTTTTTGTTGTTTCAAAAAGACTTTTGCTTCTCTTATCCAGATGGGTAATTCCTCGACAAAAGGTTTAAAGCCAATTTTGTAGCGGCTGTTTGAGAAACGGTGGCGATGTGGGAAGTGGTGTTTTTCTTCCTCCAAGGTGCGCATAGATAGGCTTGCCTTTTGGCTAAACTCATCATAGTCCACCACCTGCACCAAAACCTCCTCACCGACAGACAAGGTTTTATAGATATTGTCAATATAGCCCGTCTTAATCTCAGAGATATGGATAAGCCCCGTCGTGCCATTTTCGAGTAAAACAAAGGCGCCATAAGGCTTAATGCCTGTGATGGTTCCTTTGTATTTTTCACCAATTTTCATCTATTCACTAACCTCGATTGTCTCAATAACGACATCCTCAACTGGTCGGTCTTGCGCTCCTGTCTCAACAGTAGCAATCTTATCAAGTGTCTTGTAAGACTCTTCACCAACCAGCTGACCAAAGACAGTGTGTCTGCGGTCTAGGTGGGGTGTACCGCCATTTGCAGCATAGATTTCTGCGATTTCCTCTGGCCAGCCACCACGCACCAGCTCTTTTTTGGCATAAGGAATCTTGCTATTTTGGACAATGAAGAACTGACTGCCGTTGGTGTTTGGACCGGCATTTGCCATAGAGAGTGCCCCACGGACATTGTAGAGTTCTTCAGAGAACTCATCCTCAAAGCTATCGCCATAGATGGACTCACCACCCATACCTGTACCTGTTGGGTCACCCCCTTGAATCATGAACTCTTCAATCACACGGTGGAAAATGATACCATCGTAGTAGCCTTGTTTAGCAAGACCTAGGAAGTTTGCCACTGTTTTTGGCGCATGATCTGGGAAAAGCTTGACGCTCATATCCCCAAGATTGGTCTTGATGGTCGCAACTGGTCCGTCAAAGTTTTCAATATCTACTTGTGGGAAGGATAATTGTTTGTCAATCAAACCAAGAGCCACAAGAGCATCTCGGATACCGTGCTCTTCAAGCGAAGTCGTCACGTAGTCTGCTTTTTCTTTGAGCTCAGGCACACCGTCTCCCATAGCCACAGAAAGCCCAGCATAGTCAAAGAGTTCCATGTCATTTGGTCCATCACCAAAGACAAGGATGTTTTCAGCGCTAATACCGAGTTTGTCAGCCACTTCTTTGACACCAGTAGCTTTTGAGATGTGCGCTTGAACGACATCTGAAGAATTTTCATGCCAGCGTACCAAACGAAGATTTTCTTGCAATTCTTTTGACAATTGCAAGCTGTCTCCAACTTCCTCAAAAGTCCACATTTGATAGACATCGTTAGTCTTGTAGTAGTCTGGCTCAACATCACAGACGCCATAAACTGGCACCATAGCATTGTCAATCAATTCTGAGCGTTCTGAGACAACTGGCTTATCAGCGCCACAAAAACCGTAAGCAATCTTATTTTCCTCTGTCCATGCGATATACTCTTCGATGACTTCTTTTGAAATCGGGTGTTTTTGAATTGGCTTTGCATTCTTATCAAGAATATAAGCACCGTTGATAGTCACAAAATAATCTGGCTTGAGGTCACGAATCTCTGGCACAACACCGTAGTAGGCACGCCCAGAAGCAATCCCAACGGTGATGCCTTTTTTCTTGAGCTCAGCAAAGACAGACGGAATGCTGTCTGGTATGAGACCTGTCGCTTTTCTACGAAGTGTGTCGTCAATATCGAACAAAACAGCCTTGATTTTTTTAGCTTTATACTTTACTTTGGCATCCATGATAGACTCCTTTAGTTCTTAAATTGTTTATATACTCTTTATTATACCATTTAATAGTCATCTTGTGGAACCAGATGATGTTGAAAGGCATAAACAACAGCTTGTGTGCGGTCAGCGACTTCTAACTTAGCAAGGATATTAGACACGTGGGTCTTGACAGTCTTTAGCGAAATAAAAAGTTCGTCAGCAATGGTTTGATTGTCATAGCCTTTTGCAAGCAGCGCTAAGATGTCACGCTCTCTAGCCGTCAATTCCTCATAGAGCTCTGGCTGGCTGTCGTGGGCTTTTATCTTTTTGTCCACCTCGGTTTCAATGGCTAGTTCATTTCTTGCAACCTTGCGAATGGCATGTAAAATCTCAGAAGCACTAGACGTTTTGAGCATATAGCCTTTAGCCCCAGCCTTGATAACTGGATAAATCTTGCTGTTATCTAGATAGGAGGTCAAGACCAAGATTTTCACATCTTCCCATTCCTTTAGTAGCGCTAGTGTCGCTTCAACGCCGTCCATCTCAGGCATGACCAGATCCATCACCACCACATCTGGACGCTTCTCAAGAGCAAGGCGAATGCCTTCTTCTCCATTGACCGCCTCGCCAACGACCTCGACGTCCTCTTGCAAATCTAAAAAACTCTTTAAGCCAAGTCTGACCATCTCGTGGTCATCTACTAAAATCACCTTAATCATCATCGTTCTCACTTTCTTGCGTCTCTTCTACATCCTCAGCTATCAAGGGCAAGCGAATATCAAGACTCGTGCCCTTTCCTGCTTGACTGAGCAATTGAATGGTTCCTGCCAAATCATCCACTCGGTCTCTGATATTTTTTAGCCCATAGCTCAGCTCATGGTGCTCGTCAATATCAAAACCAACACCGTTATCCACCATTTTGAGCTGCAGGCTGTTGTCTGTCTGGTGGAGGTAAACCTCAAGCCGTGTAGCTTTGGCATGTTTTAGGGTGTTGCTGATAAATTCCTGACCAATCCGAAAGACATTGTCCTCGACCTTTTTAGGCAGCGTGGTCACGTTATTTTCATAGACTACTTGGATGTTGCTCTTGTCGGTCAGCTCTTTTAAGATAAGGTCAAAACCTTCAGACAGCGTGCGATTTTCAAGCTCAATAGGGCGCAGGTGCAAAAGCAAAATCCGCAAATCATTCTGCGCTTTCTCAAGCGTATCTTCGACCACTTGGAGTTGCTTGGTCATCTTTTCGCTGTCAATATGGCTGGCGTTTTGGATGAGCCCTGATAAAATCATGGTCGCTGCAAACAAATCTTGACTCACCGTGTCATGCAAATCACGGGCAATACGTCCTCGTTCTTTTTTGACGATTTCCTCACCGTTTAAAAGACCTGTGTTTTCTGTGTTTTGCAGGCTCGTTGTCAGCTGTGCCATTTTTTTAGACAAGCGCTTCAAATTGGTGTTGAGTTCTGTGTCTTCCTCAAGTTTTAGCGGTGTATTGGTAAGGATACGGCGCAGATTGCGATTAATCTGACGCTTACTCAAATCATCCAAAATCACCCAAAACAAGAGGAGTAAAACCGTCAGAGACACCGTGATGAAAAAGACTGAAAAGACAAAGCGCTCCGCTAGCCAGATATTTTTAAAGGAATGCAACAAGTCAATCTTGAGACTATCCAGCGTCACAAAGACAATGGCAGACACCGTCAGAAGGGCGTAGAAGAGTAGAAGCAGATAATATTGCTTTTTCATTGGCGTCTCACCTCCACATCTCCTGCCAAGGTATTGACCACTAGCTTAACCCGCTTGACCTTTTTGCTATCACTGTCTTTAAAAAGGCTAATGGTTTCATTGCGCAAATCATACTGGTCAAAGTCCAGATAACGAATGCTACCGTAAATCGAGCTCACCTCTGCCTTGATCGCCACGTCAATAGGAACGATAATGGTCGTTGGACCAAACACCTTGCGGATGAGAATGACATTATCTCGTCCCTCGACAATGACCTGTGTCAAATCAATCGTATCACTGCCCACCATTCGGATGATATTGATGTCATCAAAGGCATAGCTGTCACTCTCATGCACGTTACTGCCAATCCACTGATTGCGCTCATGTTTGGCTGTGAGAAAGGCATCCTGAAATTGCACAAGAGCGTAGCGGTTTTTCTTTTTGACTTGAGAAAAATGATTGATAACCACATAAATCACTGCAAATACCACCATGAGGACAATGTAGGGATTGAGCATAAAGATAAAGAGCAAGAGCAAAAGGCTTGCGCTCAAGAGAAAATCCCCTCGGTTATCTTGATTGTAAAAGCGTACCACCATCAAAAGCGCTGCAACGATGAGAATAAAACGGGATAAATCCTCTTTTAAAATCGTCAGCAAACCCAGTGTCAGCAAAACGACCTCGACAATCACAAAAAATTGAAACTTTCGCATAGCCTGCCTTTCTTTTCTAAACTAAAAATGAGGATGAGACAAATGTCCCAGCCTCATTCATCCTATTTCTGCTTTCTAACTTTCTAGTCAGAAGAATCTTGTGACTCTGTGCTACTGCTTGCTTCTGTTGAGGCTTCAGACTCACTGCTATCGCTAGTTGAGCTTGTTTGCGTACTACTTTGACTGCTTTGTGTAGACTCTTGTGAGGATGAGCTTTGCGTGCTTGACTCACGGCTACTTGCGCTACCAAAGTAGAGGATAATCTCGTCAGAAGAAAGATCGATACGACTACCTGCATACGGCTCTTGTGCCATGACAATATCAGATTGGCTGACGCTGCCTGACACATAGCTAGCTGTACTGCTATTGTAGATGTATGTCCTAATACGGCTAGTCTTTACCCCTAGGCTCTTCAACTGAGCAAGCGCATCTGCATAGGTCATCTGATAGAGATTAGGCATCTCAACGCTGTTATTTTTAGCGACAGTAAAGGTAATCTTGCTTGTACTGCCGACAGTGAAGCTCTCACCCGAGCTAGGAGTTTGGCTGATAATGGTGCCATTTTCATACTCGGTGGTAGACACTGTTTTCTTTGTAATTTGCGAGCTCTTGATACCGTAACTACTCTTTAGCGTAGCGACAGCAGAAGAATAGCTATCACCTACAAAGTCTTGCATAGTAATGGTCTTGGTCGCTGAGGCAACATAGATGTTAATCTTTGAGCCTTGCTTTCTAGTGGTACCTGCGACTGGGTCGGTTCTGACCACCTGACCACTATCAACATCTGAGCTTTCTATCTCCTTGACGTCACCTACTTTAAGCTCCTTATCCGTAATGGCAGTCTTAGCTTGCGCTAAGCTCATTCCTGCGACATTAGGCACTTCGACATTAGTTGGGGAGGTGAATGTGAGATAAGCAATCACTACGATGATAACAGCTAATAAAGCAATGAAAGCCTTCACCGCTCCACCTAACCAACGCCTACGCAAGGACTTTTTCTTTTTGCTCTTGCCAGCTGACTTGGTCTGCGTAGCCTTGCTTGCTGCTTGTGATGAGGTCTGCTCCTCACGCTCTCTGGCAGCTTTTTGCTTTTCTAAAAGCTGTGCTGTTGAGAGATTGGTCTGCGTTTGAGAGACCTTTGGCAAGGTTTTAGTTGTCTCATTGTCTCCAAAGACGAGCTTTGGTTCATTTTTTCGGCTATCGCTAAGAGCTGTCGCCAAGTCACGACTCATCTCAATAGTTGAAGTGTAGCGGTCGGTCAACTTTTTAGCTGTCGCCTTGATGACAACATTCTCTAAAGCCTGCGGAACAGCCTTATTTTCTGCAATGATAGAAGGCAAGGGCTGCTGAAAATGCTGCAGGGCAATCGTAACGGCGCTATCGCCATCATAAGGAATGTGCCCTGTCAACATCTCAAAGAGCATAATCCCCATAGCGTAGATATCACTCTGCACCGTCGCTTTTGAGCCACGAGCCTGCTCTGGTGAGAGATAATGTACAGACCCTAACATGGAGTTGGTCTGCGTGAGACTAGTCTCAGCAAAGGCGACAGCAATCCCAAAGTCCGTCACCTTGACCGTCCCGTCACGGGTTAGAAGAATGTTTTGCGGCTTCAAGTCACGGTGGATAATCCCCTGCTGGTGAGCGAGTGTCATAGCAGAGAGGACTTCCTCCATAATACGCACCACAAGTGGATTTGGCAGTGGAGCATGCGCTTGAATATAGCGCTTGAGGTCAGGACCATCAATATACTCCATGACCAAGAACTGCTGCCCATCCTCCTCACCGATGTCACGAATGGCAACGATATTGGGATGGTTAAGCTCTGCCATGGCACGTGCTTCACGCTGAAAACGTGCCACCGCAATCTGGTCTGTCTGGTAATTGGTACGCAGCACTTTGATAGCGACTTCTTCATTGTCTAAGATTAAGTCACGTGCCAGATAGACATCTGCCATGCCGCCTCGTCCAATGGATTTTAAAATCCGATAACGACCAGCAAACAACTTTCCAATTTGTATCATGTGCTTGCCTCACTTTCAAAATGAACCAAAGCGACAGAAATATTATCTAGCCCCCCACGCTCATTTGCAAGTGCAATCAAAGCTCTACTCTTATCATCTAAGGACATATCCTCTGCTAAAATAGCTGTGATATCCTCTTTTGAAATCATGTTGGTAAGACCATCACTATTGATGACCAGATAATCACCTGCTTCAAGGACATGAGCCGCTAAGTCTGGCTCTACAGGGTTTGCTTGTCCGATAGACTGGGTGATGATATTTTTCTTTGGATGCATTTCTGCTTCTTCTTCGGTGATTTCACCAGCTTGTACCAAGGCATTGACCAAAGAGTGGTCGCTGGTTAATAGCTGATAGTCATTTCCTCGAACAAGACCAATCCTAGAGTCACCAACATGGGCAAAAATAATATTATTGTCAACAATAGCTACGGCTTCAACAGTTGTCCCCATACCACGATATTCTTCTTGCTGTCCCATGTCATGAATCTTTTGATTTTCCTCTTCGATGACATGAAGCAGCCAATCACGGATGTCCACTAGCTCCGTAAAGCTAGTCTCCTCCCAAAGTCTACCAAGGTCTAGGACTGTCATTTCGCTAGCAACATTTCCAGCACGGTGTCCTCCCATGCCATCAGCTAAGACCACAAGAGTAATCCCATTTTGATTTTCAAAATGGCTCACATAATCTTGATTGCTTGATCGACGTTGCCCAACGTCCGTTAACAGTGATAATTCCATAGTTTTTTCTTCCGACTGTTGTCTATTCTTTCTAAACACTCATGCCATGCGTTTGAGCTGCGCAATGAAAAAGCCATCGCAGCCATATTGCTCTGGAGTGATGGTGATACAACCATCTTCGACAAGCTCCTGGCAAGGGTGTGTCAATTTTACTTGTGTAAAATGAGGATGTTCTTTTAGGAACTGTTTAATGACTTGACGGTTTTCAGTCTCAAAAATCGTGCAAGTACTATATGTTATTATACCACCTTTACGTATGGTTTGACAAACACTATCTAAGATTTCGAGCTGGACTTTGGCTAAAGCTTCAAAATCTTGGTTGGCTTTGTTGTATTTGATGTCTGGTTTACGTCTGATAAGCCCAATCCCTGAACAGGGAGCATCAACCAAGGCTTTATCAAAACTGTTTTTTGGAAAGACTTGGTGGACTTTTGTGGCGTCTAGCTTTTTGGTTGTGATTTTATCGGCAACATGTAAGCGTTTAGCATTTCCCTCTACAAGTGCTAGCTTGTGGTCGTAAAGGTCAAGCGCTGTGATATGTCCTGTGTCAAGATAAGACGCCATGTGGCTGGTCTTGCCACCAGGGGCGCTACAAGCGTCAAGAATAGTCTCATCTCCTTCTATGTCTAATGTCGGTGCTACCAACTGACTAGACTCATCTTGAATGGTGATTTGTCCTTCTTGGAAATAGCGTGACGCTGAAAAGTGCCCTGTCGCAGACACCAAAGCAGACTCTGCAACAAGCGAGTCCTCAAGACCAAGAGCCTCTTTGATTGCCTCTTTGTCCTCTAAGTTTGTGACACGCACACTGGCTTTATTGCGGACAAAAAGGCTAGCTAAAATCGCCTCAGCACGCTTCTCTCCGTACTCATCTATCAGTTTTTTGACTAGCCAGACTGGTGTGGAGTAGGTGATAGACAAGCGTTTATTTTTACGCTTAATGCTAGCCAGGTCTGGTAAGCCCTCTCTAAGAATGCGACGTAGCACGGCATTGACTAGCTTACTGCTTTTAGGGTGTGCCACTTGTTTAGCAAGATTGACCGCTTCATTGACCACCGCATGCTCTGGAATCTTATCCAGATAGACTAGCTGATAAAGGCTCATCATCAAAAGCAAATAAATCTTTTTATCAAGCGTCTCACGGTCTGCGATGTAGTGAGACAGATACCACTCAAGCGTTAGCTTTCTTGCCACCGTACCGTAGACAATTTCTGTGACCAGCCCCTTGTCTTTTGCAGTGAGCTGGTTTTTTCTGAGCTGTTTATCAAGAGCGATGTTTGAGTAAGCCCCCTCGGTAAAGACATCTTCCAAGGTTTCAAGTGCCACCAAGCGTGCCTGTTTTGTTTTAGTTTCCAAAGTAATCTCCTACTTGTAAATTGCGACCGACACCGTTTAGAAAGTCAGCAATTGCCATTTTCGGCTTGCCTGCTGGCTGAACGACATCAAGTGCTAGAGCACCGTCTCCTGTTGCTACGATCAGCTCTTTCTTGCCTTTTTGGATAATCTCACCAGGTTTTCCGCTGCCTGCAACCTCGTGAACTTGATAGAGTTTGAAGCGTTCTCCATCAAGCAGTGTATGCGCTACAGGCCAAGGGTTCATCCCACGCACATGATTGAAAATCGCGCGAGCGGACTTTGTCCAGTCGATACGCTCTTCTTCTGGTGTGATATTGGGTGAGAAAGTCGCTTGGCTAGCGTCCTGTGGGACAGGTTTTAATTGACCAGAGAGATAATCTGGCAGGCTATCAAGCAATAAATCACGTCCAATAACGGCTAACTTTTCAAACATGGTGCCGACATTGTCCTCATCTGTAATCGCTGTTTTGCGAGTTGCTACCATATCACCAGCGTCCATCTCCTTGACCATCTCCATCAAGGTCACGCCAGCCTCCTCATCCCCATTGATAATAGCATAATGAATCGGTGCTCCGCCACGGTATTTTGGCAGCAGCGAAGCATGAACGTTGAGCGCAAAGTCAACACTGTCTAAGAGCTTACTTGGCAAGAATTGCCCAAAGGCTGCTGTGATGATACCATCTGCACCTAGTGCCATAATTTCCGCTAGCTCCTGACTGCCTGAGAGTTTTTCAGGCTGGTAGATAGGCAAGTTATGTTCAAGCGCTACTTCCTTGACTGGTGTCATGCGGATTTCTTTTTTACGTCCAACCGCTCGGTCTGGCTGCGTGACAACAGCTATCACTTCGTAGCGATTATCCGCTAATAAGCCCTTAAGCACCGTCGCTGAAAAGTCTGGTGTTCCCATAAAAATCAGTTTTGTCATAATCTCTCTTTTCTATATGTTTTGTGGTTCATTATCAATCTGCACCCGCAGTTTTTTGTTGTCCTTTTCCTGCGTCCAATCAAGGATACGATTGAGAACCGTCTCTAGATTGTCCTCAAAGCGGTATTTGATAATGATGTGATAGTGGTATAAGTTATGTGTTCTGGCAATTGGTTTTGGTGTTGGACCAAGGAGTTTTGCTTCAGGGCTCAGCGTTTCTTTTAGCATGGCTAAGACCTGATAGGCTTTTCTGGTCAGCTCAAGCTCATCTGCTAGCGAAAGTGTAATGCCCACCGTGTAATAATAAGGCGGATAAGACATCTGCTTACGCACATTCATCTCATAGCGGTAAAAGGTCTCGTAGTCCTGCTTTTTAGCTAGCTGAATGGCGTAGTGGTCTGGGTTGTAGGTCTGGATGACCACCTCACCAGACTTGTCTCCTCGCCCTGCACGCCCTGCCACTTGCGTCAGCAATTGAAAGGTGCGCTCTGAGCTGCGAAAGTCTGGGAGATTGAGCGACGTGTCCGCATTCAAGACACCAACCAAGGTCACATTTGGAAAATCAAGCCCCTTGGCAATCATCTGAGTGCCAAGCAATATGTCAGCTTCGCCATTACCAAAAGCCCTTAAAATCTTTTCATGTGCGCCTTTTTTACGTGTCGTGTCCACATCCATCCGCAAAATCCGAGCCTGTGGAAACACCTCCTGCAACTCATCATAAGCCTTCTGCGTCCCTGTTCCATAGTAGGCAATGCTGCGACTATTACAATTAGGACAGGTCCTTGGAATCGCCTTTGTAAAGCCACAGTAATGGCAATTCATGGTCTTTGTATCCATGTGCAGCGTCAGAGAAATATCACAGTTGGGACAGTTATCCACATAAGCACACTCCCGACACATGATAAAGCTGGAATAGCCCCTGCGGTTGAGCATAAGAACACTCTGCTCACCCCTCTCGAGACGATTGGCAATCTTCTCTAAGAGCAGTGGTGTGTAGTTGCTTGGGCTTTTTTGCCCCAGATAATCTCTAAAATCTGCAATCTCTACTTGAGGCAGGCTAGCTTTGGGGTTAGCTCGATTAGTCAACTGCAGAAAATGGTAGACCTTGCGACTAGCTCGTGCTCTACTCTCGATACTAGGCGTTGCAGAGCCCAGCACCACAACAGCCTTGTGGTATTTGGCACGAAGAATAGCAACGTCTCTAGCATGGTAGCGAGGATTGGACTCTTGCTTATAGCTTGCTTCATGCTCCTCATCGATGATAATGGCTCCGATATTATCAAGCGGAGAAAAGATAGCTGAGCGTGCGCCAACGACCACACGAGCTTTACCTGACTTTATCTTGCGCCACTCGTCGTACTTCTCCCCATCAGATAGACCAGAGTGCATGATAGCCACTTGCTTGCCAAAGCGGGAGATAAAGCGGTGAGTCATCTGAGGAGTCAAGGAAATCTCAGGCACGAGGACAATCGCCGTTTTACCTTGCTTTAAGACCTTGTCAATGATATGCAGGTAAACCTCGGTCTTTCCAGAACCTGTCACGCCTTCTAGTAAAAAGGGGGTGCTATCCTTGCCAATCGCTGCACTCACCGTCTCAACGATAGTCTGCTGTTCGTCATTTAAGGTCAGAAAATCCGTCTTTTCCACCGTCTCAAAATAACTGTCCGCTCGATTAACAAGACGCTCAGACAGCGTGATTGCCTGCGCTTCGATGAAAAACTGGACTACGTCTCGTGAGTACCTTTCTCGCAAATCACTAAGCTTGCCCTTTGAAGACGTCTCTAGGTACTCTTTCAACGCCTGACGTTTCTTGGCTCTCTGGCTAATCTCTAGAGAAGCTAGAGTGCTAGAATTGACTTGATAGTATTTCTGCGTTTTAACCGTCTTTTTGTCCTTGGCGAGGTAATCAAGGGCAACCTTTTTTTGCCTAGCCAACTTAGTAAGAAGCTGTTTTTGGGCGTCTGATACTTCTGAATAGCGCATGCTCGCTTGTCCTGAAAAAACACTGTCAACGACATCTTGTGGCGTCTCATCCGTCACGGAAAAAAGCTTGTCATACTGTGAGTTCAAAAGACTTGGTAGCATAGACTTGAGGATAGAAATCTTGTAGGAAAAGACTGTTTTTCGCATGGCGTCCGCAAGCGCTAGCTGTTCTTCATTGAGAACCGGCTCTGGGTCAAGCACTTCTGCGATTTCTTTGAGTGACTGTGAACTGTCTAGCTGCTCCTTAAAGCCAACGACAAAGCCCTGCAAGAGCCGATTACTAGCCCCAAAGGGCACGTGAACCCGACTACCAAGCGCAACGTCCTCTTCTAAGTCCTTTGAAATAGCATAAGAAAAAGGTTTATCTGTCTGCATAAGTGCAGCATCCACAATGACTTGTGCAACTTTCACGTCTCCACCTCCTACTTTTTGGCTTAGCTGTTTTATTCATTATATCAAAGAATATGAAAAATCTAAGATTAAAAACCTTAGATTTTTTCGCCGTCTTCTTTTTCTTTTGCGATACGCTCTTTGATTTTGCGCTCTTCTTCTTCTTTAAGCAAGCGCTCTTCTTCGATTTTAGCACGCACTGCTGCACGCTTAGCCTCTGGATCTGGGTGGATAATAACATTGCCAGACTCGATTTCTTCAAGCGCACGAAGTGTTGACTTGACTGAGGTGAACTCTTGAGTTGGTTTTGCGCCAGCTTCTAGCTCGTGAGCACGTTTGGCTTGGAGAACAACCAAGGAATATTTTGATGGTACCTTGTCTAGCAAAGTATCAATCGATGGTTTTAACATCATAAGCTTTTATCTCTTTCTATCTTTTTTACAGTTTGGGTGTTGATTTGACCATGTCACGGTAGTGACCGATAACACGCTCTACACGGTAATGCTCTGTCTCAATGATATGCTTAACACGCTCAGCAGCAAGGGCAACCTCGTCATTGACAACAGCGTAATCATACTCACTCATGAGCGCAATCTCTTCTTTGGCACGCTCAATGCGTTTTTTGATGACTTCTTGACTATCTGTCCCACGACCCACCAAGCGGTCTTGAAGTTCGTCAAGGTCAGGCGGTGTTAGGAAAATAAAAACACCATCTGGTACTTTAGACTTGACCTGAAGAGCCCCTTGTACTTCAATTTCCAAAAAGACATCAACGCCCTTGTCAAGTGTTTCATTGACATAGGTCAAAGGTGTGCCGTAATAGTTGCCGACATACTCAGCATACTCCAGCATCTCACCTTTTTTGATGAGATCTTCAAACTCCTCACGGCTTCTAAAATGATAGTCAACGCCATCAACCTCACCAGGACGTTGTGGGCGTGTCGTCATTGATACCGAATATTCAAATTTATGGTTGGGTGTTGAAAAAATCTCTTGTCTCACAGTTCCTTTGCCAACACCAGATGGACCTGAAAAGACGATTAACAAACCACGTTCAGACATGTCAAACCTCCACATTCATTCTCTTTAGTTTACCAAAAAACATAGGGGATTTCAAGCTCGCTTTGCTAAAAAGGAGAAGATAACTCTATCTCCTCCTTTGTCTACCAAAGAGATCATCTTTATTTTTACGGTCAACTCTAGCATATAAGACCATCATAGACGGGAGAGTGCGACCTTGCTTAGCAAGAAGACGTCCCACTCTATAGCGTCTAACAAAGGTAACTATTGGCAAAATAAAATACGTATAGATACCAGCGATTGGTGAAAAGTAAGCAATGAGGACAAAAATAAGGAGCCAACCATTTGTCCGAACAGCGTACTGTCTGATACGTCTTTCTAAATCTTCCTTAGAAATGGTCTCTGGCAAGTTTTTGACAAAGCCATATCGGATATAGAGTATCCTTGTGGTATCTTGTAGTAAGCTAATAAACAAGGTCAATATCCCATACACCACAACAGCAATCGAGCGATTGTCATAGTGCATCATGAATTTTGTCATCAATGGAACCAGACAAACCAAAAGGTGGTTAATGGTATCTAAAGCGATAATTTCATCGTTGGTATTGTCGGTGCCAACACCGTTTTGAGTGCGCTCGTACCAAAAGTTAAAAATAATAGTAAAACTCAGCGCAAAAAGCCCGATGTGATTGATAAAGGCGCTAAGCTCACCACTGTTTGTTGGCGCCTCAATTTCTAAGACCAAAATAGTCATAGCAATGGCAATAATGGCGTCACTAAGAGCGTCAAGGCGTTCCTTAAATTTCTGCATGTTCTTTTTCCTTTCTATCTTTGAAAGCCTTTACTAAAAAGATAAGGAGAAGATAGTCCTATCTCCTCCTTTGTCTGCCAAACAGTTCATCTTTATTTTTACGGTCGGGTCTAGCATATAAAACCATCATGGACGGCAGTGTCCGTCCTTGCTTGGCTAGAGCACGTCCCACTCTATAGCGTCTGACAAAGGTCACCACTGGTAAAATCAAGTAAGTGTAAACCCCGACATTTGGGTTAAAGTAAGCAAAAATGGCAAAGACAAGAATCCAACCATTTGTCCGAACGGTAAACTGTCTGATACGATTCTCTAAGGTTTCTTTTGAAATCGAGTCTGGCAGGTTTTTAATAAAGCCGTAGTTGATATAGCGGAGCCTGATGATGTCTTGAAGCAAGCTAATGAAAAAGTTCAACAAACCATAAGCCACAACAGCGATAGAGCGTTCTTCATAGACCATCATAAACTTGGTCATCAGCGGAATCAGACAGACCAAGAGATGGTTAATCGCATCTAGAGCGATGATTTCATCGTTGGTATTGTCCGTGCTGACCTCATTTAGCGTCCGCTCATACCAGAAATTGAAAATCATGGTAAAACTCAGCGCAAAAAGCCCGATGTGATTGATGAAGCTACCAAGCTCTTTGCTGTTGGTTGGTGCGCTGATTTCTAAGACCAAAATGGTCATAGCAATCGCTACGATAGCATCTCCAAGAGCGTCAAAACGCTCCTTAAATTTCTGCATAAAACTTTCTCCTTTTTTCCTTTAGGATACTAGTATAGCATACTTTAGAGCGCATTTACAGCCAATCTTTTTGGCGAGCTTTTTGTATAGCTTCCATGCGATTAGAGACACCGAGTTTACTAAAGATACGAGAAGTGTAGTTGCGCACAGTCCCGTCAGACAGATAAAGTGCTTTTGCGATTTCCTTGCTGGTGAGACCTTGTTCGATATGCTTTAGTATCAAGCGCTCTTGTGCAGTTAAGGGATTGTCATCGTAGGCAATGCCTTCAACAAGCTCTGGCGAGTATTCTTTGCCACCAGCAAGGACAGTGTTGATAGTTGCCATGAGTTCTGACGTGGAGCGGTCTTTTAGGACATAGGCGTCTACTTTTGCGGCTAAGGCTCGCTTAAAATAGCCTTTTCGTCTAAAGGTCGTAACGATGATGACCTTAGTGTCCTTATGCTCACGCACCCACTCCAGCACTTCTAGCCCAGACTTTTCTGGCATTTCGACATCTAAAATCGCCACATCAACTGGCTCTTTTTCTAAAAGCGCTATCGCTTCTAAGCCGTTGCTGGCTTGATAGACCGTCTCTACACTTTCTTCCATGAGGAGCAATTGGCACAGCGCATCACGCAGCATAGACTGATCCTCAGCCACTAATAATCTCATACTCTATCTCCCTCTTGTAACTCGATACGGACAATAGTCGGGTGTTTCAAAGAAACAACTTGACTAGCTCCATTGACCAACTGCAGGCGCTCGCGAATGCTTTTAAGCTCCTGCCCAGTCAACTCCATAAAACCGACGCCATCATCCTCGCACTCAATAAAGAGCTTGCTGTCACTGTCACGTCCTAAGGTCAAGCGACAATGCCTAGCCTCACTATGCTTGACAACGTTATTAGTCAGCTCACGTAAAACCATGGTGATAGTTGACTGGAGCACAGGCGACAAGCTCTCAAGCTCTAGCTTATTTGTCAATTGCAGACTAATCCCAGACAGGTCAAACAAACGCTCAATCTCCTGCAACTCCTCAGCTACCGTACGGTACTTGAGATTATTGACAATCTCTCTGACTTCATACATGGACTCGTGGCTGATACGATTGATGTCCTCGATTTGCTGCTTGGCGCTGTCATATTGCTTGTTTTCTAACTGCTTTAGGGCAAGCTCGGTCTTTAGTGTCATCATGGCAAAGGTGTGCCCAAGTGTATCATGCAAATCACGTCCGATACGATTGCGCTCATTTTCAGCAGACAGGATGTTTATGGTGCGGTTCTTCTCCACCAACTCCTGCTTGATGAGACGTGCCTGATGGTCTTTTTTAGAGGCTACTGTAATCCCCATGATAAAGACCAGCACAACCAAAAGCTGCATGGCATTTACCGCGCTCATGCCGTCTCTCACAACCACCGTCGCAACAGCACCAAAAAGGGTCAAATAAAAGAGAATGAATTGCCAAGAAAACCAGCTAGCGTTGAACTTGTAAACCAAAAGGTTCGTCGCAAAGAAAAAGTACCAGACAAAGTTGACATCGCCAAAAACTACCATGCCATAGATGTAAGCAAGGATAAAAAGCCAAAACAGCCAGTTGCATTTCGCTAAAATCCCTCGCACCAAAAAGAGGTAAGCTATGGCAAACAAAACGGTCGCAGGAATCACAAGGATAGCGCTCTTCCAGTTATAAATGGAACTCAGCGCAAAAACAAGAAACAACAAAGCGACATCGTAGCGAATAAACGACAAGGGGTGTTTTTTCAACGGTCTCCAAACTCCTTTTTCTGACTCGTCCAAAATAGCAGCAGCAAGGCACCAAGTGCATAAGCAATGAGGACGAAAAATGATGTGTTTATTATTGTACCATTTTTGAGGTAGCTTGTAACTAAGTGATAAAAGTGATAGGTTGGTGTGCACTTACTGATTGCCTGCAACCAGTCAGGAAACATGGATAGAGGCATCCACATGCCACCAAGCATGGCTAAGCCTATGTAGAGGAGGTTGCCAGCAGTCGATAGGGCTTCGCTGGATTTTATGGTAGACAGCAGCAGACCAAAAGGCAAAAAGCACAGCATGGCAAACATAAGTAAAACCGCTGACATCAACCACTCTGACGTAGGCAGGTCAACCCCACGCACAAAGTGCCCCACTGAAAAACTCACCACAATCGCTACAAGGTAAAAGAGAACAATCCGCAACACCTTAGCAAGGTAATAAAGCGGCATAGGAACTGGCGTGTGCTTTAAGAGACGCAAGCGGTTGGTTTTTCTATCCTCTACTAGAGAGAAAGGCAGAGTGAAAAAAACAAGACTGAGACTCGCAAAGGCTGTCATCGTCATCAGATAGTCTCTTAAAATGGTTTGCTCAGCTGGGGTTGTCCCAACACCCTGCGAGAAAAAGAGAAAGAAACAAGAGGGCAAGATAATTGCCGTTACAAAAGAGATAAGGTTACGTTTGGTTAACAACCATTCATTCCACATCAAAGCTTTAAACATCGTCATTTCACACTCCCATCATTAAAAATATTATCCATCAAACTGCGATTGGTCATCTCGATATCAGCAATCGGACATTTTACTTCTTCAAGCAAATGCCAGACTTCTTCAACGTTGTTGCTTGTAAAGCTGATATTGTCCCTTTTTTCCTCAATAGCTGAGGCGTCGGCTATCCTCTCTAGCAAATAGCGGTAGCTAATGGGCACCGTAAAGATTTTCTGACGCTTTTCTTTTTTGAGGGCATACGGTGTCGTGTCACGAAGCAACTGTCCCTCTTTTAGAACCAGCACTCTATCTGCTGTCTGCTCCACCTCCTCGATATAGTGAGAAGAGTAGATAATGGTTTTATCTTGCGCTTTTAAGTCGTCAATCAAACGCCAAAAATACTGACGTGTCGCTGTATCCATGCCCGCTGTCGGCTCATCTAAAAAGAGAATGTCAGGCTTTCCAATCAAAATCAAAACAAACTGTAACAAGCGCTTTTGCCCACCAGACAGGGTACTTGCAAAACTATCATACTGCTTATCTGAAAAACGCAGCAAGGCTTTTATCTCCTCATCAGAGAGAGTGTCCTTGTAAATAGCTTTTTGAAAAGCAATAAGCTCACGTACTTTCATCTTTTCTTGGACCAGATTTTCCTGAAAAAGGACGGTCACTTTTGACTTTAAGTCCTTTGCCTGTGGCGACTGCCCGAGGATACGAATCTTGCCACCTGTCGTCTTGACATCGCCTAAAAGACATGACATAAGAGTGGTCTTACCAGCCCCATTTGGTCCAATGAGCGCTACACACTCACCGTCTTCAATCTGAAAACTGATGTCTTTTAAAATGCTCTTATCTGCTACTGATTTGTTTAAATTTTCTACACGAATCATGTCAAACTCCTTTCTTAAGACACTCTTAGTATAGCAGGAAGTAAAACATGCTCATAGACCAGTTTGTCATGACATGAGATGACTTTTGTCACTTCATCAAAAAAACGTTTAGAACCTAGTTCTAAACGTTTTATTTTGCATAAGTAATGGCACGTGCCTCACGGATGAGGGTGACTTTGATATTACCTGGATAGTCGAGATTATTTTCGATTTTCTTGCGCACTTTATGCGACAAAATCACCATCTCATCATCGGAAATCTTATCTGGACGCACCATGATACGAATTTCACGCCCAGCTTGAAGGGCAAAGCTGTTTTGAACCCCATCAAAACTATTGGCAATGTCCTCAAGGTCACGCAGACGCTTGATGTAGTTTTCGATAGACTCATTCCTAGCACCTGGACGGGCTGAGCTGAGCGAGTCTGCTACTGCGACAAGGACAGCAATCACCGTCTCAGGCTCAACATCACCATGGTGGCTGGCGATAGCATTGACCACAACAGGGTGTTCCTTGTACTTGCGTGCCATCTCTGCACCAATCTCCACGTGACTGCCTTCGATTTCTTTATCAACAGCTTTTCCCATATCATGTAGAAAACCAGCTCGTCTGGCAAGATCTACATTTTCACCGAGCTCACCTGCGAGTAAACCAGCAAGCTTTGCGACTTCAACAGAGTGACGAAGGACATTTTGCCCATAGCTGGTACGAAATTGCAGACGCCCCATAATCTTAATCAAGTCTGGGTGCAAGTTGGGAGCGCCAACCTCAAAGGCAGCTGACTCACCGTACTCACGAATGCGCTCATCCATCTCCAAGCGATTTTTCTCCACCAACTCCTCGATACGAGCTGGGTGAATGCGCCCATCCTGAATAAGCATCTCAAGTGTCATGCGAGCAATCTCACGACGAATCGGGTCAAATCCAGATAAAACAACCACCTCAGGCGTGTCATCAATGATGATATCAATACCCGTCAAGCTCTCAAGCGTTCTGATATTGCGCCCCTCACGCCCAATGATACGCCCTTTCATGCTATCATCAGGCAAGTGCACTGTAGTGACCGTCTGCTCAGGCACAAAGTTGCCGGCTAGACGTTGCATGGCTTGCGCTAGCAGATTTTTAGCAATCTTTGTTGAGCGCTCCTTAATGTCACGCTCTGCCTCACGAATACGCCC
Source organism: Streptococcus hyointestinalis (assembly GCF_011039275.1). Lineage (GTDB taxonomy): Bacteria > Bacillota > Bacilli > Lactobacillales > Streptococcaceae > Streptococcus > Streptococcus hyointestinalis_A. The sequence continues at coordinate 449,735 of NZ_JAAKGB010000001.1, read as the reverse complement.
CGCAATCTCATGCGTCAACCCCTCCTCAGTCCTATCTAAAATAAGCTGACGAGCCTCGTCCTGTGTGAGTTCTGCCAAGCGTTCCAGTTCTTGATGCTTTTGTTCTTCTAATGTTGCGACTTGTTTTTCACGCTCATCAATATGTCTAGTACGATCCGTTAGACTCTGCTCCTTGCTTCCAAGGAGCTTTTCACGATCGGAGAGCTTTTCATCTTTTCGATCAAGAGTTGTTGCACGCTCTGTTAAGCGTGTCTCCATTTGCTTTAACTCCTGTCTTTCAGACTTGAACTCCCTATCAACGTCTTCACGATACTTCCTAGCCTCTTCTTTTGCTTCTAAGAGATATTCTTTCTTTTGGGCTCTGCTGTCACGCTCTGCTGACTGGCGAATGTGCTCTGCTTCCAGCTCAGCTTTACTACGAACATTGACAGCTTCTTGTTCAGCATTTAAAAGAGTTTGCTCTGCGGCGTCTTGCGATGCTTTAAGACGCATCGTCATCACCGCATAACCAATAATCAAACCAATGAGGGCACAAACAACAGCAATGATAACATTAAGCATGTTTATACCTCAATCTAAATTTTACTAGCTTTCATTAAGGAAAGACCACCTAAAATTCTATCATAATTTGTAACAATTCTCAATTTAAAATAACAAGCATTTTTCAAGATTTTATGATATGATAACTAAAAGATGACCTTGTTATAAGGAACACATAATCTACTTTATGAGTACAATTTACAGGAGGAAAACATGTCAAAAGACGTTATCGTTGAGAGTTTTGAGCTAGATCATACTGCCGTTAAAGCGCCTTATGTGCGTTTGATTTCTGAGGAAGTGGGACCAAAAGGAGACGTTATCACAAACTTTGATATTCGCCTCGTTCAGCCAAATGAAAATGCCATCCCTACGGCTGGGCTTCATACCATTGAGCACTTGCTAGCAAAACTCATTCGCACACGCATTGATGGGATGATTGACTGCTCACCCTTTGGTTGCCGTACTGGTTTTCACATGATTATGTGGGGACGACACACCAGCACAGACATCGCAAAAGTCATCACTTCAAGCCTAGAAGAAATTGCTAATGTCACTTCTTGGGAGGATGTCCCAGGCACAACCATTGAGTCTTGTGGTAACTACAAAGACCACAGCCTCTTTTCTGCTAAAGAATGGGCAAAACTCATCCTTTCAGAAGGCATTTCAGACGACCCATTTAATCGCCACGTGGTTTAAAAAAAATCAGACGCATGCGTCTGATTTTTTTCTTAATAATCGAGTGCATCAGAGTGACCAGCGGCATTTCCGACAAAGTAACCTGTCTTATCATTGATAGAGAAGAGATAAGTTCCATCAGGTTTAAACATGTTGTAATAACCGTTGCCGTTGATGATATTGACACGCTCTAAGATAAAGTTATTACCTGTGATATAGCCACGTTGACGTGAAATCTCCAAAATCTTCTCAAGCACACCTGGATTAAATGTCCAAGCAGAGTTTGAGCTATCAGCAATCTTGCTAAAGTCGTATGGCACACGACTGCGATCACGTTGCAAGATAGCAGGGTCATAGTTAGTGATACCATAGCTTGACGCTGCAGATACCGTTTGTCCACTTGTTGCTTGAGTGCTGTCTGTTGAAGACTGTGCTTGCGTTGTATCTGTTGCGGCTGCACTTTGTGCTGTCGTATCAGCTGATGACGCTGCCTGCGCTGCTGCTTCTTGAGCGCTGGTTAATTGCGCACGTCCGTCGGTAACGGCTGCCTGCAAGAGTTTGTCAAGCGTGCTGTTGCCTGTATTTAGTGTGCTGCTAGCCAAATCATCAAAGTTCGCATCTGACTTGACAGTAGCGTCTGTCTGACTACCATCAACGACTCTAGCAGAGTCAAACTTAGCATTCACCGCTTGGATAGCCTTGATTTGTGCTTCTAAGCTGTCGTACTTGCTCTTAGCAGCCTTGTAATAGCTAGTATTTTTCAAAGCGTCCAGCTTGGTCTTTAAATCTGACAATTGGTCAAACTGGCTGTTTTTGAGAGCTGTTTGCGTACTGTCTGTAAAGAAAGCGTCATAAGCTTTTGTAAAGGCGCTGTTGGCTTCTTTAGCTGCCTTGGTACTTGTTGAGCTTGATGTACTTGTGCTGGTTTTGGTCGTTAATGACGTGCTAGTACTTGTTGTTTGGTCTTTATTATTACTAAACCATGTGAAGCAAAAAGCGATAATCGCTAAAACCAAGACAATCAAACTTCCCCAGACAATACGGCGAGAGCGTTTTTGATTGTCCTCTTCAACAAAGTTCTCCTCAAGTGACGGCGCTTCTTCCTCTTGAGCCACTTCTTCTTGTGCTTCGTTTTTCACAAGCGGTGTGACTTCTATCTCGTCAATGACAGGCGCCTCCTCAACAGGTGTTTGGGGCACTTCATCGCTAGAAGCAGTCTCTTCTTTTTGGCTTTGCGCTTCAATCTCTTCGAGTTCTTGCAATTCTTGTTTTTTCTTTTCGATAAACTCATCAAGTGAAGCTGTATCTAACTGCTCAAGCTCTGCCACTTTGGTATCAAACTTTTCTGCAGTTACCTCATCACGGTGCTGTTTGATATAGCGGTCTAACACACCATCTTCTTCGGTGATACCTGCTTTCATGTCTGCCTCTGCTCTAGCTGCCTCGCCGACCGTCATCTGCTGTGCTTTTTCAAAGTCAATACCATCAGGTTGCTTGCTTTCTGGTTGTTTATCAGTGTCTTTTGTCACAATAAGCTCTCCTAGTTCGTTTTGCTTTGTCGCTTAACCCGTTGCCCAAAGAATTGGTACAAATCTACTCTCAAGGTTCCATTGTAGAGTTTGCGTTTCTTATCCGCTTGGCGTCCAAATTTTGACTCAAACTGCTCATCGCTAGTCAAAATAAACAGACTCCAAGTCTTCAATGGGGCAAAGGTTTCACCCATTTCATTATACAAAATATCCACTGCTTTGTCATCAAGTAAGCGCTCACCGTACGGCGGATTAGAGATGATGACACCACCAATCTTATCAGTCCTAAAGTCCTGCAGACGCATTTGCTTGAAAGTGACAATATCATCAACACCAGCTGCCTTGGCATTTTCCTTGGCAATCTCAACCATGCGTGTGTCAATATCAAAGCCTGAAATATCAAGCTCAATCGTCTCATTGATAGCTTTTTTAGCTTCAGCACGCACACTAGCCAGGACAGCTTTATCAACCCATTCCCACTGTTCAAAAGCAAAGCTGCGCTTGAGCCCTGGTGCGATATTCTTGCCCATAAGAGCTGCCTCAATGCAGAAAGTCCCAGAACCACAAGTCGGATCCACCAAAGGTTTGTCTGGATACCAGTTGGACAGTTCTAGGATAGCCGCTGCCATATTTTCCTTGATTGGAGCACCACCCTTATCCACACGATAGCCACGCTTAAAGAGACTAGAGCCAGTCGTGTCAATCATAATAGTCGCTTGGTCTTTTAGAATAGACACTTCGATTTTATACTCTGCTCCAATTTCCTGCAAAGGCACGCCTTCAGGTCGATGGTAAACCTTTTGCAGTTTTTTGACAACTGCTTTTTTCGTGATAGCTTGCACACTAGGTTCATTGTGCAGTTTTGACTTGACACACTTAGCCTTAGCTATGGGAAAAGTCGCACCTAATGGCAGGTAGTTCTCCCAGTCTAGCTTAAAGACGCCTTGGAACAACTCCTCAAAAGTTTTCGCTGGAAAACGCCCAACAATAATCTTGATACGGTCAGCTGAGCGCAGCCAGAGATTGGTCTTTGCGATTGTCTTAATATCACCGTCAAAGTAAACCTTACCATTATCCACTTGGCAATCAATCCCAAGCGCTCTCACCTCACGCCCAACCACTGCCTCTAAACCAGCTGCTGCTGTTGCTACTAAATTAAAATGTTCTTTCATATCCTACCCTTACTTTCAAAAAGATAGGAGCTGAACCCATAGCCCAGCTCCTAAAAACCTATTATGCAATTTTCTATAAGCCATGTTTTGTTCCGGCGGCAACTAGGTCTTGCCACCTTCGATAATCATCTGTCTACTGCAAAAGCAGTCAGGATAGATCGTTCGTTTCCAACTATCCCATGCCCCTACCAAAGTTTGGGTTGCTAGCTTGAGGGGTTTACCGCGTTCCACTTTTTAGGTTTCCCTAAAAACTACGTCACTGTGGCACTTTTCAGATCTACTTGAGCATATCAAAGACTTAGCTCTTTTGATCGCCGTAAGGTATCGCTACCTCCCTAGGCTTATTTTTTCGCCTAGCACAAACACTACCGGCATCACAGCCAGTGCTAGCATGGACTTTCCTCATGGTATCTAAACACCACGCGATTATCCAAAAATTGCACAGTTTTTATTATTCTCTGATTTGTTTGCCAAAGACTTCCTTTTCAAGGCGACTAATACGTTTTAAAATATCTAGGTTAGTCGCAGTTTGCGAGCTTTTAACAGCCTGCGGCTGCTCCGCATAGAAAGAATTGGTCTTGCGATAAGCTGAAGCCATGTCTTTTGGTTGTTCGGCATTGGCTTTTTTAAGGTTTGCATTTTCTGCCTTCAAGCGCTCAATCTCTGCCATAAAGGCTTCATAGTCCTTGATGACATCATCTAAAAATTCATCTACTTCGCTGCGGTCATAACCACGCATGGCAACCTTAAAGTCTTTTTCAAAGATATCCTTGGGGATATATTTCACATTCATACGGCTCTAATCTCCCTTACATTCAAATCGTTAGCGCACTAAGTATACTAAGCGCTTCTTAATGATACCTAAATTTACGCTAAAAATCAAGCTAAATAAGGTCATTACACTAAAATATTACCTCTATTCTTCTTGTGCGATTTCATTTAAGCGATCAAAGGTCAGATAGGTTATGGGATAATGGCTCTCACTTCTCATAAGCCCTAAAAGGTACTTGAGATTAGTCTCTAGCTCCTCATCGTAAAAAAGATAAGCCTCGTCGGTGTTGCTAATAACAAAGCGATTGTGGTTGGCAAATTGGCTTGGGTTGTCATAGCTAGGATACGAAAACTTAACAAAATCAACGTTTTTGAAAGCTTGTAACTTTTCTTGATTAGCTTCATTCCAGTTGCTACCGTGATTTTCAAAAGGAAATAGTGTTGCCATACTAAACTCATATCCTTCTTCTTTTAAGTCCTTTGCCACCTCAAGTGCCCAATACTCAAAGCCGAGATTGCCCATAAAAATGAACCAGTCTGTCCCCTCATCCAAAAAATGAATGAGGTCTTTTCGTATCGCTTGCTTAATAATCGCAAGCTTAGGGTCACTATCTGTAAAGATTCCCAACTCAAAACTTTTATAGCCCGAAATTAAAACTGCAGTCATTTTATGTAATCCTTTCTGAAAATATGGTATAATAGTATGGCTTATAACTTATAAGGAAAATGGTGTTAGGAGTTTTCAACAATGGTAAACTATCCTCATGGACTTATTCGTAAAAGCACCCCTCTTCGTTCTAACAAGTCTAAGCGTAAAACGGTGGATTTTGCTAACCGTGGGATGAGCTTTGAGGCTGCAATCAATGCAACCAATGCTTATTACCTCTCACGTAAGATTGCAGTCATCCATAAAAAGCCAACCCCTATCCAGATTGTCAAGGTTGACTATCCAAAGCGCAGCCGTGCTAAGATTGTCGAGGCTTACTTTAGACAAGCTTCTACAACAGACTACTCTGGTGTTTACAAGGGACGCTACATTGACTTTGAAGCCAAAGAGACCCAGCAAAAGACAGCCATGCCTATGAAAAATTTTCATCAGCATCAAATTACGCACATGGCCAATGTTGTCGAACAAGACGGGATTTGCTTTGTACTTTTGCATTTTTCAACCTTAAAAGAAACCTATCTCTTACCTGCCAAACTCTTGATTGACTTTTATCAAGTTGATTTAGGTGCCAAATCCATGCCTCTTGATTATATCAAAAAAAATGGATTTGAAATTAGTTTGGGCGCTTATCCGCAAGTTCCTTACTTGGAAGTTGTGGACGATCATTTATTTTAGGCGGTGATTATCATAAAAAAGACAGTATTTAAATGGCTGAAATATGGTATTGGTATTGCTATCAGCCTCTTCATTGTTGCAGTTATTGCCGGTGCTTCTTTATTTGCTTACTACGCAGCAACAGCACCAAAATTATCCGAAAAATCACTCAAATCAGCAAACTCCAGCTTGGTCTACGATGCCAATAACAACTTGATTGCTGACCTTGGTTCTGAAAAACGTGAGAGCGCAAAGACTAGCGACATTCCTCTCAACTTGGTCAATGCCATTACTTCCATTGAGGACAAGCGTTTCTTTAAACACCGTGGTGTCGATGTTTACCGTATCTTGGGTGCAGCTTTTCACAATCTGACCAGCTCGAGTACCCAAGGGGGGTCTACCCTTGACCAACAGTTGATTAAGCTTGCTTACTTCTCCACAAAAGAATCCGACCAAACCCTAAAACGTAAAGCGCAAGAGGTTTGGATGGCTATTCAGATGGAGCGTAAATACACCAAAGAAGAAATCCTCACCTTCTACATCAATAAGGTCTACATGGGAAATGGGAACTACGGTATGCTAACAGCTGCCAAGTCTTACTACGGCAAAGACCTAAAAGACCTCTCCATTGCTCAGCTGGCACTGCTTGCTGGTATCCCACAAGCCCCAAGCCAGTACAATCCTTATGACCAGCCAGAAGCTGCGAAAACAAGACGTGATACCGTTCTTCGTGAAATGTACAAAGACGGCAATATCACAAAGTCAGAGTACAACACAGCTATTGCAACACCTGTCACAGATGGACTGCAAGAACTCAAAGAGTCTACAAGCTATCCTAAATACATGGATAACTACCTTAAGCAAGTTATCGAGCAAGTCAAGGATAAGACAGGACAGGACATCTTTACAGCTGGACTCAAGGTCTACACCAATATCATCCCAGAAGCGCAACAACAACTCTACGATATCTACAACACTGGGCTTTATGTCAACTATCCAGATGACGATTTGCAAGTGGCTTCAACAGTTGTTGACGTCACAAACGGTAAGGTTATCGCTCAATTAGGTGGACGTAATCAAGACACCAACGTCTCCTTTGGTACCAACCAAGCGGTGCTGACAGACCGTGACTGGGGTTCAACCATGAAACCTATCACAGACTATGCACCAGCTATTGAGAGTGGTAAATACACCTCGACAGCTCAGCGTCTGAACGACTCGATTTACTACTGGCCAGGAACAAGCACGCAGATTTACGACTGGGATAGACAATACCTTGGTTGGATGACCATGCAAACCGCTATCCAACAATCTCGTAACGTCCCTGCTGTGCGTGCCCTTGAAGCAACTGGACTTGATTATGCCCTCAAGTTCCTCAATGGACTTGGTATTGACTATCCAGAGTTGCTCTACTCAAATGCTATCTCAAGTAACACCAGCAGCTCCGACCAAAAATACGGTGCTAGCTCTGAAAAAATGGCTGCTGCTTACGCTGCCTTTGCTAATGGTGGTACATACTACGAACCACAGTATGTCAATAAGATTGAATTTAGCGATGGAACAACTGAAACCTATGACGCTAAAGGTAGCAAGGCGATGAGCGAGACAACCGCCTATATGATGACTGACATGATGAAAACTGTACTGACTTACGGTACAGGGACACGTGCTAGCATCTCAGGCGTTATTCAAGCTGGTAAGACTGGTACATCCAACTACAGCGATGATGAGCTTGCTCAAATCGAAGCGTCTACAGGTATCTACAACAGTGTCGTAGGTACCATGGCGCCAGATGAAAACTTTGTCGGCTACACCAACAAATACGCTATGGCTGTCTGGACAGGTTACAAGAACCGTCTCACACCAATCTATGGTAACGGTCTTTACGTTGCAACCGACGTCTACAAGGCGATGATGACCTATCTGACAAACGGTTACAGCTCAGACTTCACAATGCCAAGCGGACTCTATCGCAGTGGTGGCTACCTCTATCTTAGCGGCACAACACCAAGCTATTTGAGCACAGCAACTACCTATAGTAGCAGCTCAAGCACGTCTACTAGCACGTCCTCTACTGATGAGAGCGAAAGCCAAGATGAAGAGGATGAGTCAAGCACTGAAAGCTCTTCTGACACAAACTCTCAACAAACAGATACAGAAGATGACGACAGCGAGGACAACAGTACCGTAAACAACGGTAATCATTTTAACAACCCATAATAAAAACCAACCTTAGGGTTGGTTTTTATTTGCTATCAATAGACCTGTGTATACGATAGAGAACAGCTCGAGCCACAGGCTGGGCAATCACGGCTTCTACAAGAAAGGCAATCGTCATGTTGCGAGCAAGACTTGCTATATAGGTAGAAAGCCCCATCCAATAAACGTGACCACTACCAATCCAAGTACCAACAAGTGTCATGACAATAGCTATCATGCAGACATTAAACAAGATAGTGATGGTGATTTTGGCATTAAAACTATCTGTCTCTGCTGTAAAGCGATTCATGAGCTTTTCTGCTGGTGAATGTGTCAAAAGAACGAGAATGACGATAATCAGCCAAATCCTAGGTAGAAGCGTGAGAGTGTGCTGATAGGTCTCAAGCGAAAAGCCCTGCGTCAAGCAAGAAATCAAGGGCGCAATAAGATTGACCGAGATAAGGGACACAATCAGCAAAAACAAGGCAAATTCACGCTTGTTGCGGGGTAACTTCATGTAAAATTCCATTTTTCCTCCTAAAAGACAAAAAGAAACCAGCCACTGGGCTGATTTCTTTTACGCCTTATCTTTATGAAATAACTTTATGATACTTTTATTGTAGCACCTTTGGTCTGAAAAAACAAGATTAGTGACTTGCAAGTGCTCCCATTGGATCCCACGGTGCCAGCACTTGTGGCTCTGCTTCGTAGGCTTTGAGTTCTTCTTCAGTTAACAAGTCTTTACGGACAACGATTTGGTAAGTGTACTCGTCCATCCAGCTATCAGATGCGACAAAGTAACCTTTTTGTCCGACCTTGTCACCCCATGAGTTTTCAACTTTCCATTTGAGGGATCTGCCATCGGCATCCAAATCCACACCTGTCAAGACCATAGCATGTGTCATGAGACTCTCGCTGTAATCTAGACGTCCTGCCTTGTCTTGAGTCAAGTGGATGTCCATGCTTGAGGCGAAATCGTAAGTGTTTGTCGCCATGATACCAGCTTGACGGTCGCTTGATTGACCGACATCAGAACCAAACCAAACAGTTTCTCCAGATTGTAATTGAGCGATAGCAAGCTCTTTAAAGCGATCCATCTCAAGGTTGATGTATTTAACTGGGCGGCTACCCACGACATTTCCGAGTAACTCAACAGTATAAGATTTGCCAAAAGGTTTGTCAGCTGTTGGGGCGTTGATAACAGAAACGTAGTCAGAGAGTTTTAAGCCAACATACTTTTCAAAGAAAGCTTGCGGTGTGATGTCTTTTTCCACGTGATAAGCATTGTCTTTGTCACGGAAAGCAAAGTCAAATTGACGTGGTGGCAAGCCAAGTGTCATAGCTAAGAAGTTAAAGATTTCTTGCAGAAGCTCTTCTTTCTTAGCTTGAACAGTAGCTTCGTCTGCTCCACTCTTAATCAAGTCACGCAAGATTTGCGCATCTTGGCGAAGGAGTTTGTTTAAGTATTGGTTCAACTCACGGCTGTTGCTTGAAGCGACAGACTCTGGGTAGACAGATTTTGGTACAACACCGTATTTTTCAAAAAGGGAAACGACCATGTCCCATTGACCACCGTCTTGTTGAGGAGTGTCAAGGAGAAACTTAACCTTGCGGCTCTCTGTTGACTCAGAAGCCGTTGCGATGATTTGCTCTAAGAACCAGTTTGATTTTTCATACTTGTCCCAGAAAAAGGTGTGAGCCTGTGACAGCTCAAAGTTTTCAAGCTTGAACTCGCTGATGAGTTTGTGGCGGAAAGTGTTTAGAGCAGCAAACATCCAGCAGCGTCCAGACGCTTTTTGGTTAGCCACTTCATCTTTTGTCAAATCAATAGAAAAAGCATAGTCGTTGTCCACAGCACTTTGGCGGGTTTCAAGAGATTTCAAAAGCCCGTTGTGAGTGACGGCATTTTCAATAGCACGGTACTTGGCATTTTCTTCAAATGCTTGGTAGAGTTTGTCTGTAAAGTTTTGTGTTAATTCTGACATAGTGCCTCCTTTGTTTGCATTTATATGTGATAACACTTACCATTATAGACCTTTCTTAGATTTTTTCAAGTCGTAATGGCTTAGGCTTTCCAAAAATCATCAAATATCGTAATCGGCAAGTGGCGCTTGTGCTCTCCCTTTTTCCACCAGTTTTCGATAATGTCTTGGGCAGATTTAGAGATGGTCTTACCTTCTAGGTAGTCGTCAATCTCATTATAAGTGACACCGAGCGCTACCTCATCAGCGATACCTGGTTTTTCCTCTTCAAGGTCGGCTGTTGGCACTTTTTCATAAAGCGCTTTGTCAGCTCCCAGATACTCGAGCAACTGCTTACCTTGGCGTTTATTGAGACGGAAAATCGGTAAAATATCCGCACCACCATCGCCAAACTTGGTGAAAAAGCCTGTGAGGTTTTCTGCAGCGTGGTCTGTCCCGATGACAGCACCAGAAGTCTCACCAGCCACAGCATACTGGCTAATCATGCGCTGACGTGCCTTGATGTTGCCTTTATTGAAGTCTGAAATAGCAAGTCCAGCCTCTTCTAGGGCAGCTACCTGCGCATCAACAGCGCCTTTGATGTTGATGGTCATGGTTTTATCAGGTTTGATAAAGGAAAGCGCCGCTTGCGCATCGTCCTCATCAGCCTGCACGCCATAAGGCAGACGAATAGCGATAAACTTATAATTTTCCTTTGTTTCAGCTCGCAATTCCTCAACAGCTAGCTGAGCAAGACGCCCTGACAAACTGGAGTCCTGTCCACCTGAAATACCCAAGACATAAGTCTTAAGGAATGGGTGTTTTAGCATGTAGGCTTTTAGAAAATCAATGGATTTTCTGACTTCTTCTTCTGGGTTGATTGTCGGTTTAACGCCTAATTGGCTGATAATATCTTCTTGTAAGGTCATTTTACTTCTCCTTTGGCGTAGGTATCACGGCGGATACGGTCAATTAAGTTCATCTTGTGCTGCCAAACATCACGTGCCAAGTCCACAGGATAATCTTGTGGATTGAGCACCCGCTTGTACTCATCCCAGAGCTTGTCAAACTCTTTTCTGGCATAGACTTGGATGTCTTCAAGACTTGGTAGACTGTAGACCAGCTCTCCCTTGTCAAAGATGTCTACTAAAAGCGGCACAGCGTCAAAATCACGCACGGTTTTGTTGATATAAGTATAGGTCGGATGGAACATCTCAATCTCATCAAGGCTGGTCACATCGCTGTCAGCGAAGGTGATATAGTCCCCCTCAGACTTGCCTTTTTCACGACTGGTAATGCGCCAGACCTGCTTTTTGCCTGGGGTTGAGACTTTTTCAGCGTTGTTTGAGAGCTTGATACGGTCAACCATTTGCCCATTATCATCTTCGATAGAGACAATCTTATAGACCGCACCGAGCGCTGGCTGGTCATAGGCTGTAATCAGCTTAGTCCCAACACCCCAGACATCTATCTTAGCCTTTTGCATTTTGAGGTTGAGGATGGTATTTTCATCAAGGTCGTTTGAAGCGTAGATCTTAGCGTCTGGAAATCCTGCCTCGTCCAGCTGCTGGCGGACTTTTTTAGACAGATAGGCAAGGTCACCAGAGTCTAAGCGCACGCCCAAGAAATTGATACTGTCTCCCAGCTCCTTTGCGACACGAATAGCCGTTGGCACACCGCTTCGGAGCGTGTCAAAGGTGTCCACTAGAAAAACACAGTCCTTGTGAGTCTTAGCATAAGCCTTGAAAGCCTCATAGTCATTGCCATAAGCCTGCACAAGCGCATGCGCATGCGTCCCTGAGACAGGAATGCCAAAGAGCTTGCCAGCACGCACATTAGACGTTGCATTGGCGCCACCAATAACCGCTGCACGTGTCCCCCAGATAGCAGCGTCCATCTCTTGGGCACGGCGTGTGCCAAACTCTAAGAGCGGCTCATCATCAATCACCGAGCGAATGCGAGCTGCCTTGGTCGCCACCAAGGTTTGAAAATTGACAATATTTAAAATCGCTGTCTCCACCAACTGACACTGAGCCAGTGGCCCTTCGATTTGCACGATGGGTTCATTGGCAAAGACCAAATCACCTTCTCTTGCTGAGCGCACAGACAAGGTCATCTCCAAATGACGAAGATAATCTAAAAAAGGCTCGTCATAACCTAGCGTCTCTAGGTAAGCTAGATCGCTTTCAGAAAACTTGAGATTTTCCAGATACCGCACGATACGCTCTAAACCTGCAAAAACAGCGTAGCCATTTTTAAAGGGCTCTTTTCGAAAATAAACTTCAAAGACCGCATTTTTATCATGAATGCCCTGCTCGAAATAGACCTGCATCATATTGATCTGATAGAGATCGGTGTGCAAGGTTAAACTGTCGTCTTGAAACATAGATACTCCTCCAGGCGGGCTCGCCCGCTTTCATCATTAGTTAACATTATAACATATTTTAAAAATAAGGTTAAAACATTGTGATTTTTAGAACATATCACAGCAAAAAAGCCTAGGGCTTTGCCTAGACTTTCTATTTTAGTAATGTTCTGTGATGTAGTGGTAGACGCCCTGTCCTGCGATAGCCCCCTCACCAACAGCTGTAGCAATCTGACGGAGGTCTTTTTGTCTGACGTCCCCAATGGCAAAGACACCAGGAACCTTTGTTGTCATGTCTGTATCTGTGATGACCCAGCCATTCTCATCTGTGATACCAAGGTCAGACACCATGTGTGAGGCTGGATTCATACCGACATAGATGAAAATGCCTCCAAAGGCATGCTCAGACAGCTCACCTGTCTTGACATTTTCCACAAGGACACCGCTCACCTTTGTCTCATCGCCCTTGATTTCCTTGACAACTGAATCCCAGATAAAGTGGATTTTGTCATTGGCAAAGGCTCTATCTTGGATAATCTTTTGCGCACGCAACTCATCACGACGGTGGATAATTGTCACTGACTTGGCAAACTGCGTGAGGTAGATAGCCTCTTCTACCGCAGAGTCACCACCACCAACAACCAGCAAATCTTGGTCTCTAAAGAAGGCACCGTCACACACCGCACAGTAAGAAACCCCACGGCTAGTATACTCTTCCTCACCAGGTACGCCCAAAAGACGATATTTAGCACCTGTGGCAAGGACGATGGTCTTTGCTTCATAGCTAGCGTCCTCAGTGATGACACGCTTGATGTCACCGTCAACTTCTACTTTTTGGACGATACCGTAGATGTTTTCAACTTTGAATTTCTCAAGCGGCTCGTACATTTTCATCGAAAGCTCTGGTCCTGAGATGTTATCATATCCTGGATAATTTTCAATCTCAAAGGTGTTGTTCATCTGACCACCAGGAGCACCTTGCTCAATAATCCCCACCTTAAGATTTGACCTAGCAGCATAGAGAGCTGCTGTCATCCCTGCTGGTCCTGAACCAATAATCAATGTATCGTACATCACATATCCTCCTTAACTGATAAAACGTCAACTGCTGTTTGTAGCCTATATTGTATAGCAAAAGGTCAAAAAAGCCAACTGTTATGCTCTCAACATGACAATCAGCGTGGTGAAGGCAAAGGCAAGTATAGGGACAGTAATCAAAGTGATGATAATCATATCATATAAAAACGCCTGACGTTCTTTGGCTGTTTTATCCTTATGTCTAGACATCCGCCACAAGAGCCATATCCCACTCACCACTAGAGTCACTATCAAAGCTGTCAACAAGCCAGAGCCGTAAAATTGCACCATTTGAAAAAACATACCAAAACCTCTTATCCTTAGATTATCATACGAAAAAGGTTGGGACTAAGCCTCAACCTCGCTATAAACATAACTTCTAAGACTGTTTAATGCGCTTATATATCACCTTTTTAGTGATAATCACTTTTCATTATAACAAAAGTTCCGCCTTAAACATAGGTTTTACTATAATTCGCAAAAAATTCTTTGGTACGCTCTTTTTTAGGGTGCTTAAAGATTTCTTCTGGTGTGCCCTGCTCAAGGATACGCCCGTTTTCCAAAAAGAGGACTTTATCTGCCACTTGATAAACAAAGTTCATATCGTGGCTGACAAGCACCATGGTCTGTCCTTGCTTAGCTGCGTTGGCGATGGATTTTTCAACCTCACCGACAAGCTCGGGGTCAAGGGCACTGGTTGGCTCATCAAGCAAGAGCACATCTGGCTTCATAGCTAGCGCACGAGCCAGTGCCACACGTTGCTTTTGCCCACCTGAGAGGTGTCTTGGATAGTGGTTTTCACGGTCAGACAGTCCGACCTTAGCTAGCTCTTCCTTGGCAATAGCTGTCGCTTCTTGGTCAGACATTTTTTTGACCACTTTTAGACCCTCTTTGACATTGTCAAGGGCTGTGCGACGCTCAAAGAGATTGAACTGCTGAAACACCATAGCAAGCTTTCTGCGTAAGGCCAAAATCTGCTCTTTAGTGATGGTTTTAAAATCCACCTTGAAGTCATCAATGGTGATAATGCCTGAATCTGGCTCTTCAAGGTAGTTTAAGCTACGCAAGAAAGTAGACTTCCCAGCACCAGAAGCACCGATAAGCGCAACGACCTCTCCTCGCTCAATGGTGAGGCTCAAATCATCCAGCACCTTATTGCCAGAAAAAGATTTTGATAAATGTTCAACTGTAATCATCAATGTTCTCCTTCCGTAATCACATTGGTAATCGTCTCTGGAGTCTTTATCGCCATACGGCGCTCAACGAAGTTTCCAATCTGCTCGATGATGATACTAATCACCCAGTAGACAAGGGCAACCGAGATAAAGCGCTCAAAGTAGCGATAGTCTGAACCACCTAAAATCTTGGCTTCAGCAAACATCTCGACAATCCCTGCGTTAAAGGCGAGTGAGGTTCCCTTGGTCAAGCCAATCAAGCTGTTAATCAAGGTTGGAGTCGCAATGACCGCAGCATTTGGAATGATGACACGACGATAAATCTGAGCCGTTGTCATCCCCAGACTCTTAGCTGCCTCAATCTCGCCATCATTAACCGCTAAAATAGCAGCACGCAAGGTTTCGCTGGTGTAGGCAGCTTCGTTAAAGGCAAAAGCTGCAATGGCAAAGACCTCAGCAGGAATGGCATTGACATTCCAGTTGAAACCGTAGCGCTTATTCAGGTAATTGAGAAAGAGCGGAATACCGTAGTAAGTCAGCATCAATTGCACCAAAATCGGTGTCCCACGCAAGAAACTTACAAAAACAGCTTGGATAGGGTAGATGATTTTGGTTTTATTGATTTTGACAATGGCAAACAACAGTGCTAGAAGTAAGCCAAACAAAGCGCCAAAAAAAGTTAAACTAAGAGTAATCGGCAGGCGGCTCAAAATCTCTGGAATGCCGTTAAAGACGGCGCGTAGACTAAAAGTCTGCCCAGATGGGATGTACTCCATTAAGCGATCGTACCAAGCCCATGATGCTAAGACTAAATTCATCTGCTATTTTCCTTTTCTATCGTTTTTCTATTTTACCATTGTAACACCACAAGAGCGATTTTGTAAATGATTTAAACCTCATCCCGTGATAAGAAAAAGCTATCACAGTGATAGCTTTTTTATAAGACTCAATCAATGTCACTCACATAATCCCCACCAAAATAGGTCTGGCTGAGTTTGGCTAGGGTACCATCTTTTTTCAAGGCTTTGATACGCTTATCAATGAAGGTTTTGAGTGTTTTTCCTTTATCGTTTTTAGGAAGGAGCAGGTACTCAAGACCTTCGGTTGATTTTTCGACCTTGTCCTTGACGCTTGAGACTGTCAAGTCCATGCCTTGGTCTTTGACGATGTAGTTTGATGAGATGGCGTCGTAGAGAATAAAGTCAATCTTACCACTCTCGATATTTTTCAAACGGCTGGAGATACCTGTTGTACCTTCGACATAGTTGATAGTGATTGGTGTCTTGTCTGGGTGTTCAGCGTTCCAATTTTCTAAAATCTGTGCATAGTTAGAGCCTGCAATAGCTTCTGTGGTTTTACCTGAGAGCTGGCTGAGAGAGGTGTATTTTTTGCCCTTGGCAGAGGTGATAGCGTAGTTGGAGCGTGAGATAGGGTCTGAGAAAAGGTACTTTTGCGCACGCTCCTCGTTGTAGTTGTAGTCATTAGCTGCAAGATCGTACTTGCCAGCGTCCACACCTACAGTGATACTATCAAAAGGAACGGTCTTAAAGGTGACCTTGTACTTAGACCCCTTAAAAATCGCCTTGACCACCTCGATGTCATAGCCTTTAAAGCTATTGCCTTTTTTATAGGTAAAGGGAGCTGTATCAGAGTCTGTCGCAACGACAAGCGTCTCCTTGCTGTCAGCATGAGCGCTAAGGCTTGCACCAGCTAATAAAACAGCTAGAGCTAGAAAAAGAATCTTCATCCGTTTCATAGACATACCAATCTTTCTGTTTAAGTTTGATGTAAGACTAGTCTAACACCAATTGGCAGACTTGACTAATACCTCTTTTCTATCAAGCTATAAGAAAAAGCTATCACAAAAGCACCTCGATTGAGGTGCTTGTTCGGTTTTAAAAACTTTGGCGCTTGGCTTTACGCTCTGCACGTCCTTTAGCACGATTGGCGGCACGGCGTTCTTTGCGGCGCTTTTCATCCACTTTCCACTGGATTTTTTTCTTGTAGCCTGGCTTGATTTTTTTCTTTTTCTTTTTAACCAAACCAATCATTTCAGTATCTAGTTTTTGATAAGCTTTTTCACGATTTGCCCTGCGGTCACGGTCATAAGTGTCCTGAAATTCACCATTTTTGATGACCTTTGGCACAAAGCGAATGCCCATCTTCTCCAGCTCACGAATATCAGAGTCGTCGCTTGGCTGATAAAGGGTAATGGCAATACCAGAAAGCCCATTACGCCCTGTACGCCCAACACGGTGGACAAAGAAAGATAGGTCTTGAGGAATGCTGTCGTTGATGACATGGCTCACGCCCTCAATATCAATCCCACGTGCTGCAAGGTCGGTTGCGACAATGTACTCATAGTCTAGCTGCTTGACTTGGTTCATGATACGCTTACGCTCACGTGGCGAAATCCCTCCGTGAATCTTTGCCACCTTGAGCCCATTGCTGTACAGATAAGCATGCAAATCATTAGCACGTTCCTTGGTATTGACAAAAATCATGGCAAGAAATGGCTGCAAGAGTTTTGAGATTTCTAGAATTTGCGCATTTTTATCACGTCCTTTAGTAGAAATCAACCAGTTGTCGATAGTGTCTGCGATGACCGTCTCTGTCTTGATAGTTTCCATGACAGGATTGGTCAGGTATTTCTTCAAGAAAGGTTGCAATTTTTGCGGAATGGTGGCTGAAAAGACCAAAATCTGCACATCTTTTGGTAGACTAGCTGCAATCTTATCCACAGTCCCCAAAAAGCCCATGTCCAGAGTCATGTCCGCTTCATCCACAACAAAAGTATGCGCCTTGTGAATATCAAGGTCACCAGACGCAACTAAGTCATAGATACGCCCAGGTGTGCCGATAACGATATGTGGCTGGTTTGCCTTGAGCTTTTCAATCTGGCGCTTCTTGTCCGTACCGCCCACATAGTGCCCAATGCGAATAGGATTCTTGGCATGGCTTGCGATTTGCTTAGTCGCTTGGTAAATCTGCGTTGCTAGCTCACGGCTAGGTGCTGTGATTACCACTTGTGTTTCGTTTTTAGCTTCATCTAGTTTCTCAAAAATAGGGAGCAAGAAAGTGTGGGTCTTTCCTGAGCCCGTCTTTGACTCACCGACCAAGTCACGCCCAGAGCGCACAATGGGAATCAGCTTTTGCTGAACGGGTGTTGGATCGACAAAGCGAAGCTCATCAAGCGCTTCTTGAATGTAGGGTTTAAAGTTAAAATCTCTAAAAGTCATATCTTCTCTCTCTTTGTTTTCGTTCTTTTTATTATAGCATGATTGCCCTTTAAAAAGCAAAAGACTGAGAAAATTCTCAGTCTATCGCCTTATAAATAGAGAATGGCTAGGGTGATGGCTGACATGACAATCCCAACGCACCACAAGAAAGCGTCAACTCTCCACTCACTCCAAGTTGACCCCTTCCCAGTCAAACCACCTAACTCTAGGTGGTGATGAAAAGGTGTCATCCTAAAGATACGCTTGCCTTCTCCTGTTTTTTTCTTGGTGTATTTAAAGTAAGTCACCTGTAGCATGACAGAGGCTGTCTCAAAGACATAGACAAAACCAATGAGAAGTAGTGTCCACTCTTGACGCAGGGCAATGGAGATGGCAGCCAGCATAGCACCGAGAGCGAGACTGCCGACATCTCCCATAAAGACCTTGGCTGGCTTGTGATTAAAGACAAAGAAACCTAACAATGCCCCAATCATAGTCACAATAATGGTCAAAATATCAAACTGCTTTTGCATAATAGCGATAACAGCGTAAGCGACTAAACTGATAACAACAGAGATAGACGCTAGCCCATCAATACCATCTGTCAGGTTGACCGCATTTGAAAAGCCTACAACCCAGAAAAGCACAAAGAGCAGATAAAAGACACCTAGATGCAGATGATAGCCAAAGATGTTAATCGAGTCTGTCCCACTTGGACGCACATGGATAAAGTAGAAAAGCAGCCCTGCAATAATCTGCAAGCTCATCTTCTGCCAAGGCGTAAGCCCTTCGTTGATTTGTTTGAAAATTTTCAAGAAATCATCTAAAAAGCCGATAATCCCATAAATCAAAACGACCAGTAAAATACCAAGCGGAGCGCCTAGAGGAGCTTTGTCAAACAAGCTAAAGACAAATCCTACAATGATAGCAACTGCTAGAAAGACTGTCCCTCCCATCGTAGGTGTCCCAGCCTTTGCTAGGTGCTGCTTAACATCTTCGTGCATTTGTTGACCACCAATTTTCTTTAATTGGTAATAACGGATAAACCTTGGCATTGCAAGAACGGTTAGTATAAACGCAATAGCACCTGCCAATAAACTGATTGTCATGTTAGTCTCCTAATGTTATTGTTAATTTCTTCACTTTTTTGATAGCCTTACCTGAGTCGACACTTTGCTTGGTGACAGTCCCTGACTTCTTGCCTTTTATGGTGATGTCAATGCCTGTCCACTTGGCAAAGGTCTCGACATTTTTCTTGGTCCAGCCATACATATCAGGCAGCTCTGTGAGCTTATCAGTAAGGAGCAAGATTTGCTCGTTTTCTGAGAGCTTGCTGCCTGCTGCTTTAGACACTTTACTAATCTTGCTACCATTGCCTAGGATAATCGGCTGAATGATGTTTTGACGTAGTACAACAGCCGTAGATCCTGGGCTTTCTCCGACGATATTTGGCAAGGTGTACTTAGAAGCTGTCGCTTCTTTGACCGTTGAGGTTGTCAAGGTATCTTTCATTGCCATGGCTTGCTCAAGCACAGGATTGAAAATGGTAGACCACTCTGTACCTGTCCATTTTGTTGGTTGTTGGACAGTGACGTACATCATAAAGTCAGGATCATCAGACGGCACCATAGCGATAACAGAGTTAATCGTGTCATTTTGTCCAGTCAAGTAAGAGCCGTTTTCAGCGATTTGGGCTGTACCAGACTTGACGGCGACACTTTGATTGCCGACTTGGATGATAGGCTGACCGTTTGAGATAAGTGTCCCGTAGGTAGAGTCAGTTCCGACAGTGACCATGTAGTCACGGGTCTGACTGGCTGCCTTTTTCGAGATGGGTTTGCCGACAACTTCGGTCGTTGCGGTTCTGCTAGTGTCTGTATTTGGGTCATAGACGCTTCTGATAAACTGTGGCTCAAGCATGACGCCATCGTTTGAGATGGCTGAGAAGGCTCTTAGCATTTGCACACGGGTCACACCGATAGCTTGACCAAAGGAGGTCATAGTACCGTTGACACGTGTTAGGCTAGGAAAGAGCCCGCCATCTTCATTGAGCATACCAAAGCGGGTCGGATAGCCAAAACGGAACTTAGAGAGATAGCTAAACCAAGTGTTGTCTCCCATTTTTTCCTCTAAGATAGACATGCCGACGTTACTTGAGTGGGCAAAACCTTGGGCAAAGTTCATGTACAAGCCTTCGGTTTTACCTTCGTTGACATCCCAGTCACGCACCGTCACGTCACCAACCTCATACTGGTTACTGTAGTAGTACTCTGTCGTGTTAAAGACGCCACTGTCAATGGCTGACGCTAGGGTCATGACTTTCATGGTCGAGCCGGGTTCAAAGTAAGTTTGATAGAGGAGGTCATTTTTATTTGAAAGGTCATTATAGGTTTGAGGGTCAGTTGGGTTGTAGGTCGGACGCTGTGCTGTGGCGAGAATCTCACCGGTTTTGGCGTTGACCAGCGTTGCAGTGATGTTTTTAGCTTCGACCTGACTTTGAAAGGCGTCCAGTTGCCCTTCAAGCAAGGTCTGTAATGGCTCAGAGAGAGTCGTGTAGACGTCCTTACCATTGACAGCTGGTTTTGACTTGATAACAGAACCAAGAAGAGTATTTCCATTGCTGTCTCTTTCGTAGGTGATATAGCCATCCGTTCCAGAAAGGAGGGTATTGAGCGACGCTTCTAAGCCGGTTTTTCCGACTAGCTGGCTACCAGAGTCGTCATCCTCTAGCTGAGCGTAGCCGACAAACTGGGAAGCAAAGATACCATTTGGATAGGTTCTCCCTGGGCTGGTCTCAAAGCCAATTCCATTGATATTAGCTTTTTTCATCGCCTCTTGAATAGCCGTCATGGTCGTGTAGGAAATCCCTTTACCTTTCGTTCCAAAGGAAACTTGGAAAAGATTTTTTTGCTTGAGCTGCTTGAGGACTTCTTTTTTCTCGATACCCAGCTGCTCATTTAAAATCTTTGCAACCGTATTGTACTGCGAGGGCTGGACATAGAGCTTTTTACCGCTACTATCCTTGTAACTCTTTGAGATAATGGCGTAAATGGTATAGGTCGTTGCGTCCTCAGCAATGGCATTACCGTCACGGTCGTAAATAGTCCCACGCTTTGCCTGCACCTTAACGGTTGTTTGATAAACTTTCTTAGCTTCTGCGGACAAGTTCTGCCCAAACTTTTTATCTGTGCCAACAATTACGATAAAATTCACCACAAAAATGAAAAATAGAGCGATGGCTAAAATCATAAGATTCTGCCCTACACGCTCTCTAT
Organism: Streptococcus hyointestinalis; assembly: GCF_011039275.1. Classification (GTDB taxonomy): domain Bacteria; phylum Bacillota; class Bacilli; order Lactobacillales; family Streptococcaceae; genus Streptococcus; species Streptococcus hyointestinalis_A. Next base: position 428,457 of record NZ_JAAKGB010000001.1, on the reverse strand, counting down.
TTTTCTCTGGGCTTTTTCTATCCTTAATCACATACTTTAAAAAGCGATTGCGTTTCATCGTCTAATCCACCTTTTGAATATTTCCAGTCTTATTGGACAAGCCCGCATTATTAGCAATTTCAGTCACTCGGTCTCTAGTCGTGAGCTCATTGACCTCTTGCTTGGCGTCATCATACTCGGTTTGCTTTTGCGTAATTTGACTATTTAAGTGCGATATTTCCTGCTTTTGCTGTAAATTACGGCTCTGCAAGAAAATAATCCCCACCGCCATGACAATAGCAGTGATGATGATACTCGCATAAAATGCCTTTTCGATACGGGAAAGCTTACGCATACGACGTTGTAAGGCTGTACTTTTAGCCTCGGTTTGTTTAGTGTCATCTGTCATCATATCTTCTCTTAGTCACGAACCTTTTGTGCCACACGTAGCTTAGCTGAGTGCGCACGGTTATTAGCTCTTAATTCTTCTTCACTTGGTAATATGGGTTTGCGATTGACTAGTTTTAATTTTGGCTGCATATCCTCTGGGATAAAAGGAAGCCCTTTTGGCGCATGCAGTTCTGAAGCCTCTTTAAAAAGCTGCTTGGTTAGTCTATCTTCTAGCGAGTGAAAGGTAATCACAGAGATACGCCCATCCACTGCCAACAAATCAATAGCTGCCTGTATCGACTCATCTGCTGCTCCTAGCTCGTCATTGACCTCGATACGAATCGCCTGAAAAATCTGCTTGGCTGGGTGCCCTTTTTTCTTGAGCTCACGAGCTGGCTTTGCTGACTTGATGATGTCAGCTAGCTCTGTTGTCGTCTCGATAGGCTTGTTTTTGCGGTAAGTCTCAATCTTTCTAGCAATTTGCTTTGAGAACTTATCCTCACCATATCTAAAAAAGATACGCACCAAATCGTGATAGTCATAGTTATTGACCACATCATAAGCTGTCAAAGACTGCTCACGGTTCATCCGCATATCAAGTGGCGCATCCTGCTTGTAGGAAAAGCCACGCTCTCTCTCATCTAACTGCGGACTAGACACTCCTAAGTCATACAGGATACCGTCTATTTTATGGACACCACGCTTAGCTAGCTCTTCTCTCAAATGGCGAAAATTGGACTTGATAAAAGTAACCTGCCCCTTTTGGATGTAGTCAGCTAGGCGAATTTGAGCGTTGTCAATCGCTTTTTGATCCTGATCAAAAGCATAAAGGTGCCCCTTGTCATTTAACTGCGACAAAAGATAGCTGCTATGCCCAGCGCCACCAAGAGTCGCATCTACATAGACACCATCTGGCTTGATGTCTAGCATATCCACTGTCTCATGCAATAAAACAGTGACGTGTTTAAATTCGTTAGTCATAATTTCTATTTTACCATAATTTAGGCAAAGGATAAACGAAAAAGCGATTTTACTCCTAGTAACTTGTAAAATCGCAAGATTTTTATTCTCTTATCTGACCAGAACCGTTGATGTAAAATTTGGTGCTGGTTAGAGCTTCTAGCCCCATAGGACCTCTAGCGTGCATCTTTTGAGTAGAAATACCAATCTCAGCACCCAAACCAAAGACAAAACCGTCTGTAAAGCGTGTAGAGGCATTGACATAAACCGCTGCCGCATCTACTTCATCTTGGAAGCGCTCTGCGTGATTGATATTGGTCGTTACAATCGCTTCTGAATGGCGTGTGCTATAGCGATTGACCCAGTTAATCGCATCGTCTAGGCTGTCAACAACCTTGACAGACAAGATATAGTCTAAAAACTCTGTCGCATAGTCCACATCACTGGCTGGAACTGCCGACTTCAGGTAAGACGCCGCTATCTCATCCGCACGAAACTCGACAGCATGGACTTTTTGAATAGCCTCCTCCAAGCGAGGAAGGAAGTCTTTTGCCACACTTTTGTGAACCACTAGGCTCTCGCAGGCATTGCAGACGCTTGGGCGTTGTGTTTTGGCATTGATGACAATACGTGTTGCCATCTCAAGGTCAGCATACTCATCCACATAGATATGAACATTGCCGACACCAGTCTCAATGACAGGCACTTTTGAAGTTTCCTTGACCGTCTGAATGAGCTTAGCCCCACCACGTGGGATGAGCACATCGACATAATCCACCGCCTGCATGAGCTCTCTCGCTACAGCGTGGCTGGTGTCCTCGACAAGTTGCACCGCATTTGGTGTAATGCCTTGAGCTTCTAAACTCTTTTGCACCACATCAACCAGCGCTTTGTTTGAGTTGATAGCGTCACGCCCACCACGCAAAATAATAGCATTTCCAGTCTTAAAGGCAAGGCTAAAAGCGTCAACAGAGACATTGGGACGACTCTCAAAAATCATGGCAATAACACCAAGCGGCACTCGCTTTTGAACGATTTTGAGCCCATCCATGTTGGTGTAGCCACGCACCACTTGTCCAATCGGGTCTGCCAAGTCCGCCACCTGACGAAGCCCTGTGGCGATAGCTTCTAGGCGCTCTCTTGTCAACAACAAACGGTCAACCATAATCTCTGAAATGCCGTTTTCCTCTGCTTTGTCGACATCACGGGCATTTTCAGCTAGGATATAATCTTCACTCTCCAGCAAATCCTTAGCAATCTGGTAGAGCGCCTTGTTTTTAGTGCTAGTTGCTAGGTTTGCTAGGTCGCTGCTGGCTGCTTTTGCCTGCTGTCCCAGTCTATCAATGATTGTCATCTCGTGTCACCTCACTTGCAAAATACGTTCCGATTGTCTCCCCAGAGAGTGCCTTTAGCATTTGTCTTGGGTCTTTGCCGTTCATCAAAATCATCTGACCGCCCACGTCAAACATCATCTGAGCACTCTTAATCTTGCTACGCATACCGCCTGTACCAAACTTGCTTCCAGCGCCGCCTGCTGACTGCCAAATCTCCTCTGTAATCTCTGGCACATAGCTACGCAAAACAGCGTCGTCGTAGATATTAGGATTTTTATCATAAAGCCCATCAATATCTGATAGCATAATCAGCAAATCAGCCTGTGTAAAGCCTGCGACAACGGCAGACAGACGGTCATTGTCCCCAAACTTGGTCTGGTGGTCCATCTCATCCACACTGATGGCGTCATTTTCATTGATGATAGGCACAATCCTCATCTTGAGCAGACTCTCGATAGAGTTGGTCACATTTCTCAAGCTCTCTGGATACTCCACAACATCACGGGTCAATAAAACCTGTGAAACAGTGGTTCTATAGTGGTTAAACATCTGCGTGTAAAGACTCATCATAGCAACCTGCCCAACGCTTGAGATGGCTTGTTGCTGGTCGATTTCCTTAGGACGCTTGTCCATATCAAGGACATTTAAGCCAAAGCCCATGGCTCCAGACGAGACCAAAATCACATCTACCCCACGATTCATCAAGGTTGAGATGACAAAGGCTAAGCCGTCAATACTCTCTAAATTGATTTTTCCATTTGGCAAAATAAGCGTGCTTGTCCCCACCTTAATCACCAAACGCTTTATACTCTCAAAATTTCGTTTCATATCCAAAATTATAACACAAAGCCAGCAAAAAACCTAGATAGGATTATCTAGGCACAAAAGCTCGACGTAAAAAGAAAACAGACAAAACCGCTAGACTCACTCCGTAGATAAAGTACAGCGAAAAGTAAGTCTGTAGCTGTAAAAACTGCAAGAAAAGCATGGCGCAGACACACAAAAGATTGACTAAGATAGAAATGCGTAAGACAAATTTCTCATCTTCTAGACTTTGCAGAACCATCTTTGTACTCTCATAGAGAGGCGATACGCACATAGCGATAACAGTAAACAAGGTGATAGGGATAATATTTTGCGTGATTTCGCTTGAGAGAAAATGCGCTAGGCTGTTTGACAAGCAAACAAGAAGAACAGACAAGACCAGACTCACAGCGTAGGCATTTTTACAAATAGTTTTCAAAAAGGTACTCACCTGTCCTGTTTTTTCTGCTTGCGGTAGATAGACAGAAACTGCTGTCGCATAGACAAAAGCAGGCACACGCACGATAGCTAGCAGCTGACTAGTAACCGCATAGATAGCCAGTATCTCAACCCCAAGTCTTGCCATCAAGGCATCAAACACCATGATAAACAAGACACTCTCTAAGATTTCCTGCCCCATCAAAGGCATACCAAACCGAATCAGCTCACACTTACTCGTCGAGCGAGACGCTAAAGCCTCAAAAACCAGCGGGTAGACCAGCCACAAGTAACTCAGCGATATAAAGGCTAGCGATAAAATGGTCGCTAAAGCTGCACCTTTGATACCAAATACTGGTACAAAGAGATAGTTCAGCCCCACATCTAACAAGGAACTCGCTAGCCCCACCCACATGATAGGTTTTGTTTTCTTTTGCACTCGTAGTAAACTGGTCAACGAAAAGTTCAGTAAGGTCAAGCCTATGTAAGGTGCCATGAGAAGGAGATAGGCTGTTGATAAGTCTAATAGCTGCCCACTAAAGCCGTAGACTTGCCTTAGCAGTATTTTTCCAAAGACAAGTACAAAGACGGCAAAGCCAAGTCCGATTATCCCATCTAGGATGAGGTTTGACTTGAGCAAATCACTAAATCGGCTTCTTTCTTGATTGGCAAAGCTTCTGGCGCTTTTGATATTAAAAGCCAAGCTAAAAGCACCTAACAGCCCACCAAAAGCAAAGAGCAGATTTTGAATAATCGCAATGCTTGACAGAGCAAGAGATGAATTTGCCACAGCAAAATGCAAAGCCAACTGCCCAATGAGAATCTGACCAATCTGTGTCACAATGAGCGGAAAAGCAAAACTGTTGATTTCTTTTGAAGGTATCATTTTTCCTAAAAACTGTAGGTCAAACGAAGCGACCTACAGCTACTTTCTTTATACTAATGTCTTCCAAAACAGACGGTTGAGGAAAAGCTGCAGGACAGCTATGACAAGTGCTGACATGACAAGGATGACGCCACTCACAATCGTTGGATTGATTTTGAAGGAGGCAAAGATAGCTAGGCAAAGGAGCACCACACCGACAATCAATTCAACAAAGAAGATAAGAGCCGATAGCATTTGGCTATTACCACGGTTGAAGAGCTGGTTGATATTTTGCCAGTTGAGATTGAGATGACGGTAGTCGCTGCGGTAGATGAATTGCCCTTGTATAAGAGCTGAGAGCAACATACCAACAAAGAGACTCACCACTAGAACAGGGTGCATGCCAAAGAAAAGTGTGGCAATAGACATGAGAAGAGCTGGTGGCAAGACCTGAACGCCATACAAGACCCAAAACTTCTGCTTGATAAAGCCTTTGAAAGAAAAAGGCAGGGTCTTGAGATAAGTGTAATTGTCCTTTTCCAAAGACAAACCAACGCCCAAGATGGAAGCAGACTGCGTCATAAAAAGCCCCAGCAAGGCGCCTACTAGAAAAGTCACACCAAAATGCTTACTGTCAAAGAAGCTGCTAAACCTAATCATAGCTCCTGAAAAGGAAATCCCTAAAATAACAGGCACACTATAGGTTTGTACCAAGAGCGAAGCATGTCCTAGAGTAGAGAGGTGATGGCGTCGCACCAGACGACCTAGACTCCGTGTTTTTATCGCCTTTTTTGGTTGTTTTTTGCTCGGTGCGACCTTGGCATAGAGCGTATCTCTGTAGTAGTTTGGCACGATGAAAACGATAACACCTAAGATGACAAGTACCGTCATAGCGATAGGCAACCAATAGTTGAGAAGGCTCTCCTTTGAAAAAGGAGCACGTACAATATCCACAAAACCTCTAAAGTAAGGCAGTGGCGTGATGTGGGCGAGCGCTTGCTCATCATCTAGCTGGGAACTGGTCATATTGATATAAAGAATAGGAACAAAGGCTCCAAAGCTAGCAATAGCCGTCAAGGCTGTTGAAATCGCCTTTTGATGACGACTCTTGACGATATAGCGCCCAATCAAGCCAGTCACAAGAAGCGACAAAGAAAGCACCGTCACCGACAAAACAGCAAAATTGACAATACCTAGTAGAATCGTGAATGGATTTCCCGTAATTTGCCAATAAGCAAAAGCAAAGAGTGTCAAGGTAGGCGCTAAGTACAAGAGACTCATCCCTAAAGAGGCGATGACCTTTGCAACAAAGAGCTCCCTTGGCTCAATGGGCAGATAAACATAGTTCTTCGTGTCGCCACTCTCATAAAAGACGCTATACATGGCTGAAAAGGACGTCATCAGCGCCATAACAGCAAAGACGATCGTCTGCTGACCTAAGTAGTAAGGATAGTGCCTATAGTCCACCATCAGTAGAAAATAACTAAAGCAAACCATCATCACGACTAGAAGAATGACTTGATTTTTAATCATCTCCTTGGCGATAGAAAAGCGATCCTTTTGCTTTTTTTCCTGCCTTTTTCGGATATTGGCTAAGTAATTACTGTTTGAGTAGAGGATATTGACCTTTACTAACTCCCAAATCGTTGACCATTTCATAATAACCTCCTCATGTGCTAGTCCTCTTGCGCTTTTCTGCCTGCCAATTCCAGATAAATCGTCTCCAAATCTTTATTTGGATAGCTTTTCTTGAGCTCATCGATGCTGCCGACATAGATGAGCTTTCCTTTTTTGAGAATGGCAATGCGGTCACACAGCTGCTCAGCTACGGCAAGGACATGCGTTGAAAAGATAACGCTATTTCCCTCTTTAGCATGCGTTTTCATCATTTCTTTCAAATCATAAGACGCCTGTGGGTCAAGCCCTGTCAAAGGCTCATCCAAAATCCAAATATCGGGATTGGACACCAAAGCCCCAATGACAATCACCTTCTGGCGCATCCCATGCGAAAAGCCATCAATGACCTCGTAGCGACGCTCACCTAGCTCAAACAGAGTAACCAGCTGGTCAATGCGTGCACTCGCTTCTTCCTTTGGCACGCCGTAGATGGTCGCTAAAAACTGCCAGTACTCCTGCGCTGTCAGATTTAAGAAAATATCAGGAGAGTCTGGCACATAGCCAATCTTGCGCTTAATCTCATCCCTATGCTCAGAAAGCAGCAAATCATCCACATAAACCTCACCATAAGTCGCCTCGATGATGGAGGTCAAAATGCTGATGGTCGTTGTTTTCCCTGCACCATTGTGCCCTATGAGACCAAATATTTCCCCGTCATTGATGGTGAGATTGAGGTCACTCAGCGCTTCTTTTCCCTCATACACTTTTGACACATGCTCAAACCTTATCATAGTTCTCCTCCTTTATCCTGCTAAGCAGGTATTTGTTTGTTCTATCAAACAAATACAATTTTCCTTTGGCTTCATTATACTCCTCATGAAAACCCTTGTCAAGCGCTTCCAAAAAAATTGTCAATAAAAAGGTCTTGCCTGAGCAAGACCTTTTTAAGACCTTCTTATTAAGAATTTGGGTCATCTAAGCTACGTCCGTGAAGTCCTTTTTCACGTTGGACTTGGCGTAGTTTTTCAGGTGTAACGTCGTTGCCTTCTTCATCGACAATCTTGATACCTTCGATGTGATGGCGAACGGCACGGCGATAGCCTTCGATGTATTCTTCACGAAGTTCAGCTTGCTCCACCTTTTCTTCTGGTGTCAAGCCTTCTTCTTTTTTCTTTTTAGCAAGCTCGTTAATACGAGCGATTTTCTTAGGATCCATAGTGTCCTCCTTTAAAGTTTACTTGGTATTGAGTTTATTAAAGGCTGCGACTTGGCTGGCTTTTGCGACAAGGCTAGAAAGCAGAGCGAGGCGGTTGTTTTTGAGGGCTTCGTCTTCTGCCATGACCATGGTATTGTCAAAGAATGCGTCAATGACTGGGCTAAGTGCAAAGAGTTTGTCTAGATTTTCAGTCATGTCAGCTGAGAGCTCTAGCGTCTCAATAGCGTCGTGTAGCGCTTTCTCCTCGTCATTTTCAAAAAGGCTAGGGTTGACTGTAGCACTAGTATCTGCTTTCTCAGCTAGGTTAAAGACACGTGAGAGGCTCTCAACAGCTGCCTTGTAACCTGCGTCCTTACTCTTTCTAGCAAGCGCTTGGCTGGCTTCTAGCATGGTGCCAACGACATAAGTTGATGAAGCAAGTGTCGCTTCTTTGATGTCTTTTGCGATAGCGCTGTCCATCATTTTTTCGATACGAGCTACGACAAAGTCCATGACTTGGTCTTGATTAGCATAGTCTAGGCTGTCAAAGCTAAGCGCATAGAGGTCACTAATCAGCTCATCCAGCGGAATATCCCAACCAAAGGCGTCTAAAACGCGGACAATCCCTTGAGTGGCACGACGAAGCGCATAAGGGTCGTTAGAGCCGCTTGGGATAAGTCCAACAGAAAAGAAAGAAAGCACTGTGTCTAGTTTGTCAGCAATAGCTAAGATTGCTCCGACCTTAGTCTCAGGTAGGTCTCCGTCTGCTGAGTTTGGCAAGTAGTGTTCACGGATGGCAGTCGCAACCATTTCAGACTCGCCAGCGAGAGTAGCGTATTTTTCACCCATGATACCTTGCAACTCATCAAACTCACCAACCATGCCAGTCAATAGGTCAAACTTATAGATAGACGCTGCTCGTAAAACAGCTTCTTTCTCATCAGCGCTCAAGCCTGCCTTGTCAGCTAGATAGCCAGCAATGACTTTGGTACGTTCCATGTGAGCAAAGAGAGAGCCGATCTTTTCATGGAAAGTGACGTGTTTGAGTTTTTCAACCAAGTCAGCAATCACTAATTTTTGGTCCTCACGCCAGAAGAAAGCACCGTCTTCAAGCCTTGCCACTAAAACTTTTTCATTTCCTTTGATGACATTTTCAATGAAGTGGCTATCGCCATTACGCACTGAGATAAAGTGCGGAAGGAGTTTACCAGACTTGTCACGTACGACAAAGTAGCGCTGGTGATTTTTCATAGACGTCACCAAAACTTCCTCTGGAACCGCCAGATATTTCTCATCAAAAGCACCCATAAAGGCTGTTGGATACTCGACGAGATTGAGCACTTCATCCAGAAGCTCATCGTCAATCTCAACGACAACGTCATGTTCTTCTTCGATAGCTTTGATTTGAGAAACAATCAAGTCCTTACGTTCCTTGCTATCTGCGATAACAAAGCTGTGGCGCAAGTCCTCCTCGTAAGAATCTGCTGACGCTACCTCAACCTCTGTCCCTAAAAAGCGATGTCCACGACTGGTGCGACCTGAGGTGATGTCAAGAAAATCAAGGTCAAGCGCCTCATCATCAAGCAGCACAATCAAGGTATGGACAGGGCGGATGTACTCAAAAGTGTTGTTTGCCCAGTGCATGTTGACAGGGAAGGTCAAGTCTTTGAGGACACTTGTGACCGTTTCAAGAACCTCACGGGCTGGTTTTCCTTCCTCGTGCTTGGTCACATAGACGTACTCTTCACCCTTGACCTCACGAAATGTGATGTCGTCAACGCTCAAGCCCTTACCACGGACAAAACCTTCTGCTGCTTTGGTGAAATTGCCATCAGCGTCCAGTGCGATTTTCTTTGCAGGTCCTTTGAAATCTTCTTCCAAGTCAGACTGTTTATCAGCCAAGCCCTTGACACGCACAGCGAGGCGACGTGGTGTGGAGAATACTTCGATGTCCTCAAAGGTAAGACGATTGTCCGCTAGGAAAGCCGTCATCTTTTCCCCAAGTTGCTTCATGGCAGGTGTCACCACGTAGGCTGGCATCTCTTCAAGTCCAAGTTCGACAAGTAAATTATGAGTCATGATAGCTCCTTTCTTAGTCTTCTTTTGCTAATAATTCACGGCGTGTCTCTTCGTCAAGAAGCGGATAGCCTAGACGCTTACGCTCAGCGACAAAGGTCTTTGCGACCACACGAGCCAGATTACGAATGCGAGCGATATAGCCAGCACGCTCTGTTACAGACACCGCACCACGGGCGTCAAGCAAGTTAAAGGTATGTGAGCACTTGAGTACATAGTCATAAGCTGGGTGTACCAGATTATCTTCAAGCGCACGCTTTGCTTCTGCTTCAAACTTGTCAAAGTTTTCAAGCAACATGTCTTGGTCTGACACTTCAAAGCTGTATTTTGAGTGTTCGTACTCAGGTTGTTTAAAGATTTCACCGTACTTAACGCCAGGAGCCCACTCAATATCATAGACAGAGTCGACCTCTTGGATATAAGACGCCAAGCGCTCCAAACCGTAAGTCACCTCAGCAGTGACAGGTTGTGTCGCAAGACCTCCGACTTGTTGGAAGTAAGTAAACTGAGTGATTTCCATACCGTCAAGCCAAACTTCCCAACCAAGACCAGCTGAACCTGTTGATGGGTTTTCCCAGTTGTCCTCTACAAAGCGAATGTCGTGCTCAATCGGATTGATCCCCAAAAGCTCTAGTGACTTGAGGTAGAGCTCTTGGATGTTGCTTGGGCTTGGTTTCATGACCACTTGGAATTGGTGGTGTTGGTAGAGACGGTTTGGGTTTTCCCCGTAGCGTCCGTCTGCAGGACGACGACTAGGCTCTACGTAAGCTGCATTCCAAGGCTCAGGTCCAATAGCACGCAGGAAAGTGTATGGACTCATGGTTCCTGCTCCTTTTTCATTGTCATAAGCCTGCATGAGCATACAGCCTTGGTCGTTCCAATACTGCTGGAGCGTCAAAATGATTTCTTGGAAGGTTAATTTTTGTGACATCTTATCGGTATCCTCCTATTAGCCTAATGTAAGCGATAAATAAAAAGAACCGCCCACACACCTATGCAAAACATAGGGGCGTTGGTACGCGGTTCCACCCTAATTTATAACTTCATTGGTTTATCAAACATAGCAAAAGAGCGCCAATCACACTAGGCTCCACTTGGCTCACACCAACTCCAAGCTCGCTTTTGAAACCCTCAAGGTGTCATTTTCTCTTTTTACAAGGGTAATTATAGCAAAACTAGTGACTTTTGTCCATGCTTATCTACTAAAAGTAAGTGGTAGAATTTTTTAGAAGTCCTCAAACCCCATGAGAGAGCTCCCACCGAGTAAGAAAAAAGACCAGGATTCTCTTGTCCCAGTCTTGACTTCCTACGCATTATGCTTTATCATAGGTTTAAGACTGAGTGAGTTGTGTTCCTTATAGTGTCTCACTCGGTGCCGTAAGGACTGCAATCCTTACGGCTTTTTTATTCGCTTAATTTGATATCATTATAACAGGTTTTAGTTCACCATGCAAGTTTTTCTGCTAGCTTAGGGCTTAAATTGTTTCCAGGTAATTCTCGCAGTCGGCATGGATTGACTGGATTTTTTAGATTCCAAACGTTTGATTTCACCTCCAGACAGACCTTTCAGTGCTTGAATTTTCTGATAGTCTTCCCGCCATGAGCCTAACATGAGTTCCCTAAGCTCGTCTTTATCAGTTAGTAGTATCATCTGGCTCATGGCTTCTGCCCCTCTTAATGTCCAATATTTACCCCCTTTCTTCATGCGATAAGTGATTTTCCGGTGTTGGCTTTCCATGATACCAATTCCTGCATGACGAAATCCTCTTAAGGTAGCTGGCTTAGTATACTGAAAATTTTGAAGGAGTTTACGTTTAAAGTTGTCAAACTGTTCCCATTCATCCGCTGTCTCTATTAAGCCTTCTGTGGTATCTAATACCGTACGCAGAAAGCTTTTATTATGCTCGTGAATAGCCTGAAAAGCCTTATCCAGGAGTTCAGCTGGATAGGGTTTAAAAAAGGTTTTTAGCTTTTGATTGAGATGGTATTCGTCCCAGAAATGTTCATGACGACTCACTTTGAGCGCTTTAGCCATTTCTTTAAAAACGTAGGGAGTATAGCCATGTCCCCCGTCTGAATTTGTGATAAGAAGGGTATCTTTGGTCATCTCGAAATGGTGGTAAAGGTAATCTAATACTTGGTCACGTGCTTGACGATTATTGAGCGATACAAACTCTTTCTTGTTTTGGAGCTCAAATCGGTTGTTACCCACTTTCTGACTGCCTGTATGCACTACAAAATGGGAGAGGTCAATACGACGATTCTCCAGGTCTTTCTCGCTGGATTTGACCATGACCCCGTCCCCCTCGACATAAATGGTATTTGCTTTTTCTTTAGTGATATTATCTTCCTGATAAGCTTGATAATCCTTTTGTTCTTCCAGTAAGTCAGCGCATAGTTTAACGGCTTTGACAACCGTTGGTTTTGTGATGACAATATGATAGGTCAGTTCTATTACACGGACGACCTTGGCATAAGACATCATGGTTGACAATCTGGCCACTTGATACATAAATTCTCTTGAATACCTGGTATTTTTCTCTAGTCCTAGTTTTTCGTCCACTGGCACAACCCAGCTATCCCCTTTCTTCCAGCGACGTCGCCTGAAGGTAAATTCTCCAAAGGTAAAAGCGACCGTACGTTCCATAGAATGAATGCAGGTATAGCCTTTTTGCTTCATGATTGGCACTAGTGATTCATCATAGGCCTTCACCCAACTTAAAAAGTCCTTATTAGTGTTTTCTAGTAATTGTTCCTTGAGTTCTCTCTCGTCTATCATACCCGCCACCTCCAAAAGCAATAAAGCTATTGTACAAAGCAGGTAGAGGAGTAGGCAAATTTATTTTAATTCTACGTAAAAAAGCTCCTGGCTAATGCCAAGAGCTTAATGCATATCAACTCACTGATACAATGTTAACACTTTACCTTTTTTGAGAAAAAACGTCAACACTAGCTATCGTCCTCCTCAATTTCAGCCCCTTTAATATGAGATTGTCCCTGCATCCGTTGACTAGCTTGTTTCATTTGTTGGTTCATCTGGTTCATTTGATGCATGGATTGTTGAAAATGATGCTTTGGTGAAGAACTTACTTTTGGCTTTTTAGGAGCACTAGAGGCAACATTTGGAAGAGGAGCTTGTGCTTTTGGTTGCGTTGCTGCTTCTTGTGGAGAAACTGGTGTTGGTTCACTGATACCGCCAAAATCTTCTCCAGAGGAATCAGTTGGTGCTATCGTTGGGTCTGTAATACCTCCACCACTTGGTCCAGCATCATCTGAGAACATAGGGTCAATGCTAGATGAACCTGAAGGGGCAAAGTTCGCATCAGGGTCATAAGGAGAAACAGGTTGTGGTTGGTCTTTAAAACTATTGTCCTTCAAACCACGATACACGGCATCGTGACCAGCTTGTTCTTTTTGGCTAAGGTGGTCACTCACTCCACCTGCAAAGTCTTTGACTTTACCGACGGCTTCTCGTGCTGCGAGATCGGCTGCACTATACATATTGCTTAGTCCTCCTTTAGCTGTATTGGCTAAACCTTGGTCTTTCACAGAGTTAAAAGTACCTCGAATACCACCGCCAGTTGTAGCTAGGCTATTGCCGAGGATTTTACTTCCTGAAGCAACCACCCCAGGCGTTTTCTTAGCTACATTTAATCCTAAACTGCCCATAGCCATTGCACCATTTCCAACAGCACCTGCGCCAGTCGCAAAGGCTTGTCCTGCCATCATCGCTCCAATCAATTGTTGAGCAGTATCACTATGACCCGTTGAGACACCAAGCCAACGCTCAATCATGGTCACCCCTTGCATGGCTGCTAAGAAAACACCGATATAGACCACGCAAGCCGCAATCATCTGTTCCCAACTATTGAGACCGTCAAAGAAGCCTCCAGATAATTTTGTAACCGCTGAAACAGCAAGCGTCGGTAAGTCCCTTAAAATTTCCATGGTCACTCGCACAATCACCACTTCAAAGAAAATACCCGCCAGAGCTCCTCCAGCTGTTCGTAACAGCTCTTTATACTTCTTAGATGATGACAGAGAGGTATAACCTACAAGAGGGGAAATTAAGGCTTGTATAACAATATCAAAGATAGATTTAACCAATTTAATAGCCATACTTGCCAAAAGAACAATCAAGATGATGTACTGGGCGAACATCCCTATCCAGTTGACCTTATAACGCTTATAGACAGGTTCAAAAGAGTTCAATTGTCCTATAAATTTATGTTCGTTCATCGCTAGAATACCGTCTTGTGTGGCATTTAATTGATGTAGGAACAATCCTTTTAGTCCCTTTTGTTTCTTCTCTAAAGCATCAAGAAGCTCAGAGTCTGTCGCTCCAAAGGTAGCACTGAAATCAATGCGAGAGGCAAAATCAGAAGTATCTCGTTTATCAGGACTATCTGTGATGTTATTGACAGGAGTTGAGCCTTCTTTAGGTGGTTTAATAAAGCCTTGGTCATCCAATGGGAAAAGTTCCGTTGAAAAGTCTTTATCAATCAGTACCTTAAGATCTACCACATTATTTTTCATGGGTTGAACCGCCAAGGAGGAGAAGTAAGAAGAATCATCTTCTGTTGCGCTCTTCACTGTTTGGATATTTTGGGCATCTTGAGCGATGGAGGTGGAAATAGCTGTCAGTGCCATCGGAAAAACGGACGTGACAAAGGTCACTAGTAAGAAGTTGGTAATAACTCCCTTGTATTTGACAGGTTTTGTAAAAACACCAGTAATTGCACTTACAACTAGAATTAAGGTGAAGAGGGTTACCCCTATCAGCTGAAACCAATAAAAGAACTGCCCAATAATTGTATCTTGATTGCCTAGGTAACCAAAGAGTCCAAAGAGCTTGAACATGTTATTAAAAACATGTTCTAGGCTAGCTGTGATAAAATATAGTCCCTTAGCAAGTGTTCCCCAAATGTTAGACATGAAAGCAAGGTAGGCTGGTGTAGGCTCTAAATAGTTACTCCAATACTTGTAAAATTCAACCAAGGGTGCAGACCTTGGGTCTGTTGCTGGAATTTCTCTATGTAAATCCTTGAAATTTGACATTAAGTCTGAAAACGTATCGTATTTCATTATCTACTCCTTATAGTATTGTTATTTCTACCATAAGAGATAATGACAATTCTTGCAGTAAGGGGACAAATCACAGGAAAAAACAAAAAGGAGCTTGTATTAGCTCCTAAACTGCTTATTCTTTAGCTGTACCAGTGAAGACAAAATCATCACCATAGCCATAGATAGAACCTAAAGCAATAATTTTGATGTCTTTTCCACCGTTACTTAAAACAACCTGATAAACAGCCTGTTGTTCAGATTTTGTTACTTTCCCGTCCATATTAACGTCATTATCTTTTAAAACAAGATAAAATACGGTATCCTTATCTGTGACTTGGGCTTTATATTTTTGTGCTTGCCCTTGAAGTTTAGAATTTAGCTCATCTTCTTCGACTACAATGTATTTTTTGGAGTAGTAATCATCACCAGAACCATCTGAAATCGTGCTTTTTTTCACATTAAAATCAAATTCGTTGGTACTTTCTTGGAAATAATAGGCGTTATCTGTATCAGAACGATAATACCCCAAATAACGGTTTTTCAGCGTGCTAGGCGTGCCGTCCGCATTCTTGGACGGTTGACTCGAACAAGCTGTTAAAACAGCCACACAGAGCCCCAGAAGCCCTAAAATAAATATCATTTTTCTTTTCATCATAGGTAATCTCCTTATTTTTCAAGTGTCTCTGCTGGTAGGGCAAAGAAAGGAAAGTGTAGAGGGAGTTCGTCAAACTCTATACCAAGAACATCTGCTAATTCTCGAACCTCCTCCATAAGTGTTTCAATCTCATGCTCCAAAAGATCAAAGCGTTTTTTTGCTAGGACTTTTTTCACTTTATTGGCTTGATTTGCCACAAAGCCAAATTGATGAGTAATCTCACTTTGGGAACTGTCCCAATAATTTTGTGCAATCTTTCGCTTTTTCTCCATGGCATTAACATGGTCTGCGAGAGCATGAAAACTATCCCAGGCAACTGATTCCCACTGTTCAGCCTCTTTTATCTGGGCTAACAAACGATTTCGTTTGGTTGTTAACTCCTCTATTTCAGCAACGAGTTCTTGTTTTTGAGTCATTGACTTCCCTCCATATATTTGTTCTATTATACCAAATTTCCAGCCGAAAATCACTACTTCATAAAGCGATTAAGCCACATTGTGGTGAGCTCTTCTACCGTATCTTGCTTGACATTGGCATACTGTAGCTTGATTTCATTTTTGAGCAGTAATTCCAAAATTTGCGCTTGTTGTTCTTTAATGTCAGCCAAAGTCTCCGCAAAGTGATTATCATATAAGTCTAACCCTCCAGCTTTTACAATACGCTCCATCTGTGCCACCATAAAAGCATTAAACGAGCGATACCCCTGTTCCTTAGCCATCATGTGTAATTGCACAAATAAGCTATCTGGAACACCACGAATAATAAAATCTTTAGTCACTGCTTTCTACCTCCCCTTCGTATTCTAACCAGCGTGAAATGTGGTCCGCATAGCGGGCCATTTTTTCTTCATTCTCAGCCAATAGATCTGTCTGTTTTTGGGTTAAAAATAGGACATGGTCAGATGTCAATTTCATATTTTCCAGATGAGCCAAGTAGTTGGCTTCCACCCTATTAAATTTTCCTAGTTCAATTTTTTCACGCAAGACCTGGACTAAAAATTCATTTAGTGATTTTGCTTTTACTCTTTTAGCTTCAGCCTTCAGATAATCAATTTCAAGAGGGGTTAATCCTCTAATTTTTAACTCTGTTCGTTTGTCTACTACCATATTTTCTCCATTTCTATTCAGCTAAAAAAGTTATCAATAGTTCCATTTTTTCTCTCAAGATAATCTATGAGTGAAAAATAAAATTCACTATCTATTGTCCCATGTGACTGTCTTTCCAGTTCTTGCAAGACTACCAAACTATCTGGCGTACGGATTAGAAATTCTCGAAAAGACTCAATCGTTTCTTTGGTATTTTTTTCAGGTAAATTTTTGGAAGTGACCAGCAAATCTTGAATCAAGTTGAGTTGATTTTTAACAATCGTTTCAAAGTCATCACTGTAGTCTGATGACCGTAAAAAGCTTTTGATTTTGACAATCCCTTGGGGTGAAATATAGGTCACACCGTTTTTCATTTTAACATCGCTGTTTGTCAGTTTTTGTCGATGATACCTGACTAAACTTTTTGTAATATTCAACTCTTTAGCGACCTCTAACATGGTTTTCCAATCGTCCATATACGACCTCACTTTCTCGTCAATTTTTGAGAGGTAAAAAATAGGGAGGTAAATTAACCATTTTTTTGACTAGGTAATTTGACTACCTTATTATTCCCCTAAACTCCAGAAAAGAGCATAAGGGAAACTGTTACCACATGTCGTGGTAAGTTGATAGTATCAACGTTTCCGCTGTCCCCAATTTTCTCGGCTACGCCTACCTAAAACACACACTAGTTTTTACCACCTCTCTTCAAAAACACACTGCCACACACTCATGATATTTAGGAATAACACACCTAAACACACTAGTTTTTCTCCTTCTTTTTGGTCTGTTTTCTCTCTTTTTTGGAAAGAATGTTTAGCCGTTTCGGTACAACCATCATACAAAAACAAGCTAGAGCAACAGAAGAAGGAAGGGTGATTTTTTTATCTGTTTTTGAGCCTACTCTTATCTCTAAAAAGCAGACTGGATAGAAAGCTAACATGAGTAAAATGGCTACGATAAAACCATGTAAAAGGGCTTCCCAAATTCTAAAAATAAGTGTCATTGATTCTCTCCTTTTTGACGTTTTTGTCTGGCCAAAACTTTGATTTCCTCGTGCATGTCTTGACAGCTTTCCATCACATTTTTAAACAAGAGTGGGTCAAAATGTTGGTAGATTTCAAAAATCGGTAACATAGGAAAACCGTCTTTTTGTTCTGCCAATAAATACTCTTCAACTGCTCTTTCAGATGTGACAATCCCATCAACTCGTATCAAAGCAGGCAGGTAAGTAATAGCCTCCTGGTTTTGATAAAAGGTCACTGCAATATCTCCAACCTGAATCGTTTTAAATTCTACTTGGTCTTCTGATAGTTTGAAATGATAGACCAGTTCCTCTTGTCCTAGTCCTGTTAAATAATAACCTCGAATGATTTTATAGTGCTTCATAATCTTCCTCCTTTACAAAGCGAAATGGTGCGTCATAGTAGCTGTAATTAACAGTAACATCTTTTGTTATTTGAAGTGGTTTAGGCTTTCGGTAACGCTCTAAAAATTGCCTAGCCAAGCCCTTTGTTTCAAATACGATTATCGCATCATTTTGGCGGATAAACTCTCCATCATAAAAATTAAAAATTACCCATCTAGCCATGTTGTTTCTCCCTGTGAAATGCCCAAGCCATTTCTTGATTATGGAATTTAATACGTTTCCTAAAACCTTCCAAGCGCCCCTCTTCATCATCTACACAACAAATATTTTCACGTCTGATATATTTACAAAGTGAAGAGTAGCTTAGTCCTAATTTGTCTGCAATCTCTCTCCGAAACAGACCCTGATGAGCCATCTTTCGTATCTCTTTTCCTTTACTGGCTGGTGTTGTTTTTCGGACTGTCCTTAATCCCAATTCCCCTCTTTTGTGTGAGACTGAACTATAAGAACGCCCTAATAATTCTGCTTGTTCTTTGACAGTTATTTTCCCATTCATATTTTTCAAGGCATTGATTTCCCAATCTGTCCATTTATCCAGTAATTTGGTGTGAACTCCTTCTTGCCTTAGTTTATGAACTTGTGTTCTAATAGCGCCAGGAGTCCTATTTAGATATTGAGCAACCATAATACAGTTATCCCCATCAGGAAATTCTGAAAATGTCCTAAGATAATCTAATTCCTCAGTTGACCATGCTTTATTTTTTCTGTCCATTATTTCCCCCTTCAGTATCATAGATATAATGTAATGGCAGTCTGGCTATTTTATTTTTTCTTACTTTTATCCCACATCTTCCTCAAATAATTGTCCTTGTATGGCATGTTTTAAACCCTCCTGAGCTTTAATAATAGTTTGTTTGATTATTTGTCCTGGTATCTCTAGAAAACTTGCGAGAGACGCAAAATAAGCCGTTTTAGTTTCTTGTGTCTTTTGCATGATAGACAGAAGAACCGTTTTAACAGAAGCGAGGATTAAACCTCCTCCCCGTCCTTTCTTCACCTGGAGGAAGATTTTATTATGGTCTGCCAATCGACGTAAGACAATCTTAAGACTAGAGCTAGCAATACCAAGAGCTTTCTGCAGATCTTTTTGAGTGACTTTTAGAACAACCTTGTCAGTATCTGTTTGATCCGTGATATAGCCCATAATGTCCGTTTCCCATTCAGTATAGTGGCTATATACTCGATCAGCACGTTTCTTTTTAAATTTGTACCACCCCTGTTTAATAAAAAGTTCTGAACTTTTGAGGTCTTTATTGACCCAAGCTTTGCACAGTAGTGTGATATAATCACGGCTAGCCGCCTCATATTTACCTGAGTAGGCACTAGCAATTAGCTTTAAGAGTTCACCTGTAGAGACTGGTTCGTCTAGTTGTAGATTGAACTCATTTAAAATGACCTCACAATCGCCCTGAGAGACACCAGATGAAAAGTTGGCTAAAGCAAGGGTAAATAGAACATTGTTTCTCCCCATTAGAGCTTTAGCCCCCTTGATACTCGCCCTCTTCATCAGCAAACCATACCAGGGCTCGTCAATCTGTTTTACCCCTTTTGTCCCTGAAATAACTGTTAAATTTGGTTGCTTACTCGGGAATGGCAAGTCAGACTGCTTCATTGACCAATCTAACCACTCTTGAAAAGAATACGTATAGTCTTTATGAAAGAACTCTACATTGTCTGTTCGTGGCATACGTGCAATCCCAAAATGGTTACACGTGAGATCAACTGGCAAGGTTTGGGCAAAATACTGTCTCAAATTTTGAGAAATGGCTTTTGCGACTTTAATCACTTTAAAATTAGAATGAGCTGTGACATAGGCAGGTTCTGACAGAACAAAGTAAGCTTGATAGCCCTTATCAGACTTCAAAATTAAAGTCGGCATAAAGCCCAGGTCAATCGCAGCTGTTAAAATATCTCCAGAGGTCATCTCTTCAGCGGAAGACGTAATATCAAAATCAATGTAGAAAGTGTTAATCTGTCTGAGATTCTCTTCAGCGTGTCCACGTGTAATTGTGCGTTTATCATCACTATAAGAGCCGTAGCGATAGACGTTTGGTGTCCAGTGGGTAAAGTTGTTCTGGTTCTCAAAAATAGCTTCCATCGATGTCAGAACAACTCCACGTGCCTTTACCATATTAGCCTTAGAACGATAGGCAAATATAGCACCACGTTTCCTTTCTTCAGCCGAAGAGATTAGTTTTAGGTGACTGTTCTTAAATTTGGTTTGTCTTAACCCATCTTTGAGGATTAAGGAATAGATGTTTTTTGTCGTCATAAATTTTTTTAAAATAGTTTCGATAGTTCAAAATAAAGAGTAGTACCAGCAATAAAATACAGAAGTAAATAGATAACTATTACAGAAACCCAATCTTCAACACTGAGCTTTATCTTTCCAGACTGTATTTTCTTTATATCTAGCCACAACAAAACTGAAATCGAGATGATGAGACCTATTGAGCAAATAACTTGTTTAATATCCATTGCTTATCTATCTCCTTGTTTAACGCTAAACTACTTGGCAAGTTATGCTTAGGATAACTATTTCCATTTCTCAATTTTTCTTTTAGGTAAAATCGAGGTTTAGCAGTCTCCACATAATCAGAGCGTCTCCAGTTACGCCTTAAACGTTTGGTCGGAAGTTTAATCTTCCCTTCAATTTCTTTAAATCGAAAGCCTAATTTCAAGTAGGTCGTTACAATCTCATCAGCGTGTTTTTTCGCTTCATCATTTCGTAAGCGGTAATCTAATGACTCATTATGGCTTTGAGAACATTCTAGATATTCTATATAGAGTTTTCTCATTTCCTTAATTCTTTCCTGCCAGTAAGGACTGTAGGGATTTCCAGAGTATTTATTGACTAATTTCTCAACAGGTTCAACAAATTTCATGAGAACACTGTCAAATGTTCCCAAGTCCTTAAAAGGGTCAATAAAGCCTAGTGGTTCACTTTCCATTAGTTTCTGATAAACAAACTGATCCAATTTGAAACCTCCCTATCATTTTGAGCAAACAAAAAAGGGAGAACAGCTTTCTGTTCTCCCTCATAGGGCTATATTTGATTAAATCTAAAAACTCTTACCACTTACCTACTAAAAGTCAACTTGGTCTGGGTCAGACGCTCCTGAGACACCAGAGAGTGTATCGAGTGCTTTCATATCCTCGGCGCTTAAAGTCATATCTGGGACATCTAGGTTTGATGTGATACGCTCAGGTGTTACAGACTTAGGCAGTGGCAAAAAGCCGTGAGCAAGACTCCAAATAAGAGCTAGTTGAGCAATGGTGACTTGATATTTTTCAGCCAAGCTTTTAGCTACTGGGTGGCTAAAGAGCTCCCCTTGACCAAATGGTCCCCAAGCTTCTAACAAGATGTTTTTATCCTGACAATAAGCGACAACCTCTTCTTGTAAGACACCAGGTGCTAGGCGGATTTGATTGACCGCAGGAGTGATAGTTGCTGTCTCAAGCAGCGCTTCTAAGTGGTGCACCATGAAGTTGCTGACACCAATAGAGCGCACACGACCGAGTGCCACTTCCTCTTCAAGCGCTTGCCAAACGTCAGCATTACGCTTTTTCCAAGCGCCGTCACGAAGCGGTTTTGGATTTGGCCAATGCACCAAGTACAAGTCAACATAGTCAAGCCCTAGTTTGGCTAGTGATTCATTCAAGGCTTGATGGGCTTCTTCCTTGGTGTGGGCTGTGTTCCAGAGTTTTGTCGTAATGAAAAGCTCTTCTCGATCTAGCCCTGAGTCTTTGATCGCACGTCCGACACTTTCTTCATTGCCATAGACAGCCGCTGTATCAATATGACGATAGCCTGCTTTGAGAGCAGCTAGAGTAGACTGATAAGCTTCCTCACCGTCTTTTGCTTTAAAGGTTCCAAAACCAATAGCAGAGATCGTTTTTCCGTTGTTTAATGTGTAGGTCTTTGTCATAATAGCCCTCCTTTTTTTACTTAGTTTATCCCTTTTTGTCTGGCACGTCAACAGATTTAATCTCCAAAAATAAACCGCTACCACAGAAAGTGTGTACTTATTTGGCGTTTGGCTTAATTTATTCTTAATTTTAGCTTTTCTTTTGGCGCAATTAAGGGTATAATGAGGTGAATATCTTTTTAAGGAGTTTCCATGAAACAGTCAAAGAGTGAATTTTTCTTCTTTATTTTGAGTATTATTTTGGTTATCTTTTTAGGAGCAGCTTTTTTCATCTTTAGAGATAGTGAAAGCAAGGCTGAAAAGATTGACTATCAAACGACAAGCCAGTCTACTACCACTTCTAGCTCCACTAGCGAGGAAGACACCACTAACATTGAGCAAAGCCTAGCAAGCCTCAAAGCCAATCCAACACAAGACGGTATCAGCTCTCTTCAAGCGGAGATTGACAAGGTCAGTGACGGCACTAAAAAGGCTCAACTGCAAGAAGAGCTCAACGTCATCGCAGCCAATCTCGCTATCACAACAGCAGATAGCCTAAGAACAGCAGATAGTGTCAATGCCGCTCAAGAAGCGATTAACAAAGTTAGCGACGAAACCTCTAAAGCCAACTTACAGGCAGAGCTTGATCCTATCAGCCAAGCCGTCTCAGCAGCTGCTACGGCTACGCAAAGCTATACAGACACCTACGAGGATGAAACTGGCTCAGCAGCTCTAACAACAGATTATGCTCAATAATACAAGTATCGGGCTCGTCTTCTCCAGTATCGGAGCTATCTGCCTAGCCATCTCAACCTTCAATCCGTCTAAAAAGCACATGCTGCTCTGGCAAGTGAGTGATTATGTCTTTACCTTGATTGCAAACCTCCTCTTAGGTGGGCTCACAGGTGCGCTTACTATCGCTGTATCCATCGTGAGAAATACGCTTGCTATCACAAAGCGTGACAATCGCTTGACGACGCTTATCCTAGTCATCCTTCAAATCGTGTTGGGCTATTACTTCAATCGTCTGGGCTATATCGGCTTTTTGCCTATCGTGGCTAGTGTTTCCTACACGATTGCTATCCAAATGACCTCATCCACACAGATTTTACGTTTTGTCATCATTGAAAATATGCTCTTGTGGTTTATCTATGACGTCACCATTCGTGCTTATCCTGCTGCTATCATGGACATCGTGATTACGCTATTAAGTGCTGTATCGATTTGGCGTTTTTACCAAAAGAAAACCTCTTAAAACCATTATAAAAATCTGAGCTAAGCTCAGATTTTTTGCGTTTCATAACCAATCATGACACCGCCCTGCTCAGCGTAAAAACTGCACAAGCCCGATGTCGGGAAAATAGAAATAGCAGCTTTAGGAAAATCACTCTCAATCAGTGCCGTTAGCTGCTTACAGAACTTAGCGTTGTCCTGATGGGCAATAACGAGACGTCCACCTGCGTAACCATGTTGTTTCAGTTCTTGATAGATTCTTTGTAGGGTTTTCTTTTGCCCACGTGGTTTTTCAAGCACTTCTAGCGTACCCTCTGGACTTGCTTCACCGACCAAGCGAATGTTTAAGAGCCCAACGACTTTACCGACAAGTTTTGACAGACGTCCATTTTTGACCAGATTATCCACTTTTGATAGGGCAAAAAGGAGCTTACTATGCTGTTGATAAGCCGTGATTTTGTCAACCACTTCCTCAAAGGTCAGTCCTTGCTTAATCAAGCGCACAAGCTCTAAAACCAACAAATCAATCTCACCACCTGCAGACAAAGAGTCAATCAAGTGAATATTGGTTTTGGGATAGTCTTCCTCTAACATCTTTTTGGCTAGAAAAGCACTGTTGTGGCTACCTGACATCTGGCTGGTAATGGTGATGGCAATCACATTGTCAGCGCCCTTATAGGCTTCTAAAAAGCGGTCTGGACTAGGACAAGCAGAAGCCGCTGCGCTGTCTGAGGCGTCCATAGCCCTCATCAGTTGCTCGACATCAAGGCCTTCGTCATCGACATACATTTCATTTCCAATCTGGATGATAAAAGGCACACGCTCATAAGCAATAGCCACATCATCTGTTGGTAGCGTCATTATATCACAAGCCGAATCGACTACAATTTTCCAAGTCATAACATTTCCTCCTCAATCTCAATTAGTTTGACAAACAAAGTATAGTTGATTAAAATAAGAACAAGTTAGTAAAACTCATTCTGAATTCGTTACTTAATTAAAGTATATCACTACTTTGCCGTTTAGGTAGCAAAAAAACATTCGGATGTTACAAGAAAGGGGAAAGTGTCTTGTCGGAAAGTAGTATCTCTCAAAAATCACTGCAAAATCTTAGCCAGTATAACAAGGAACACAGACGATTGACCCGTGAAGCTTTGGAGACAGCTCTTCTGGCTCTGCTTGAGAGTAAGGAGCTTGCTAGTATTTCTATCTCCGAGCTGGTCAAAAGAGCTGGCGTTTCTCGCAATGCTTATTATCGCAATTATAAGAGTAAGGAGGCTATTTTCGAGAGTATCTTAGAAGGCAGTGTCAAGCGGATATTTGCTGGGCTCAAGCCCTTTAATCTAAAGACCCAGACCTACCAAGCTTGGCTCTATCTCTTTAGCGAAGCTAAAAAAGAGGGGCAGCTTCTTGCTATTCTCTTTCGGCAAAATAGCGAAAAGCTTCTCATTGCTATCGTAGCTAAGCGCCTGCGCGCCTACCAAAAACTAACCGGCAAACAGCTCTCTCAGTACATCATCTCCTTTTGGAGTAATGCCATCATCTCTGTTCTTGAGAAATGGGTAGCCGAGGACATGAGTGTTTCTGAGGAAGAGCTAGCTGGCATAGGGTTGCCGCTTTTGCCCTGAACATCCTCTATATGTGTTATCCCCAAAAATTAAACTTCAAAATCTCTAACTGTTTGCTTCTCTTCTTCAGTTAAATTGAACAAGTCCATAACCGACTCATCAATGGCGACATTCAACTTCTCTACTTTTGAATCCTCTCTGTCATCCTTTGACATTTCACTCATGATGCTTTGAACAAGCTGAGCTATTTCTTCTTGTTGCTGTTCAGTAGCATTTGGAATTGGAAATTGTTTAATTTGCCCCAACCTCATCTGTGGAAATGTACTGCGCTGTAAGAAATCAAATTTTTGGATAGCATAATATGAAACGACTCCAGAATTTAACACTCCTAAAAGGAACAACGGAGAAACTTTCAGTTCAGAGATACTTTCAATACTCTGCTCATGCACGTATTCATCATCAGTGATTGTAGCTCTAAAGGCATATCTTGATTTCACTGGAATTCTGGCAATTAAAATTCTATCTCCTTCAAAAATTTTTGAATTCCTTGGTGCTGCTAAGTTACTTCCATATTTTAAATATTCTCCAGACCAGAATATACTATATCTTTGTACATCACTACCATTTAAAAATTTTCTATATGATGGTTCGAGCCTACTTTGGGCAAAATATGTTTTTGAACCCTTAAAAATTTTAAATTCTTCTTTATCAGCAGGTTGTTTTGGTTTGCCCTTACCTCTTTCATATGCCTTTAGTCCATCTTTTACTGTTCCATAATTATTTTCAATTGGTTTAGAGTGTTCTTCCATCTTTGATAGTATAGAGTCACTTAAATTATTATTAGATGCAATCTTAATAACATCATCATTTAACATATCTATAGCTGATTTTTCAGTAATTATCTGAATTTCACCATTTTCAATAATTCCTAAAGAAACTTTTTGAGGACGACTAGTAAACATATCGATAATACAGACGTCGACCGAGGCTTCATCGAAAATTTTATCCGTAGAATTAATAATGGTTACCTCATCATAATTCTTCAATATAAAGCGCCTCATAGATTGATATTGATTAATTGTCAAAAACGTATTGGGGATGATAAATGATATTCCTCCGCCATATCGTATTAGAGAAAAAGCGAGTTCAAGAAATAGTCCGAAAGTATTGGCTTGATAGGTATTTTGAGGATACGTTTGTGCATAGTATTTCTTCATCTCACTCGTGAAATGGTTATTCTGAGAAAATATATAAGGCGGATTACCAATAACGAGGTCAAAGCCGACAAAGTGACCGTCTTCTCCCAGAATTTCTGGGAACTCCATTCGCCACTCCATACCACCAGCATAAAGTGGATTGTTCAGACGAGCCTGCAATTTTGCTTCTGCTTCTTTCAGCTGCTTATTGAGAGACTCAACTTCTTTCGCAACATTTTTATTTTCTTCTTCAAAGAGACTTAATACCCCTGCTTGATTGCGCTTAGCTAGTAATTTACTAAGCTTTTTCAACTCAGGACTAGAAGCGGTATCATCAAATGACCGTTTTAATCCAGAAATTTTATCCCAAATCTCTGCCTTAGTTCGCTTGTTGTTTGTTTCTTTATAATCCCTTACTAAAGACAAATATTCTTTAAAATCTGTCCTACGCATATCAAACTCATAGTCAAAGTCAAACTTATGTAAGAGACTGTCCCCAACTTTAATATTGATGTCTATATTCGGTAGGGTCGTTAAAACGTGATGACCTGAGGCTTCCTGATAGTAGTAAGAGGACTTCAATAGCTCAATCCACAGACGCAAACGACAAATATTGACCGAACTTGGATTGATGTCCACTGCAAAGAGAGAATTTTCCAAAATATGACGCTTTTGATTGAAAATGGCTTTCTGAATTTTTTCAGATTCTAGATTATTAACTTGGTAAACAAAATTATTACCAGCCCTATCTTGGATGACAAGTTCATCATTGATAACATAACACTGGATAAGATTTCCTATGAAATGACCTTCTTCATCAAAAAGTACATTTAATTCACTTTTTAGAGCGATGATTTCATTTAAAGTCGAAACTAGAAAGTGCCCTGAACCAACAGCAGGGTCACAGATTTTTAGATTATCAATAGCCTGACTAACTTTCTTAGCGTTGTCGAGACTGTGTCCCATTGCAAATTTAATATCTTCAATTGTTTCACATTGCCAATTTAATTCCTCATTTACCTTATCGACAACTACCGTTCTAATAGCTTTCTTGGACATATACATAGTAATGTGACCAGGTGTATAGAAAGAGCCATCTTTATAGCCGTTGATTTTCTCGAAAATCAAACCTAGTACGGAAGCATTGATAAGGTCATTCTTAGACTTTTGACGATGGGAAATAGTAGTAGAAAAGTCATAGGCATCTAAAAATTCAAATAGATAAGCAATGACATTTAATTTACCTGATTTACGTTTTTTATCAGTCCCTTTAAGTGCTGTTTTTGAAAAAATCTCAATGTCCCCCTCTGGTAAACGGTCGATTCCAATTCCGTCTCTTGAGGTTTCAAGCTCTGTTTCTTCAAATAGTGATGAGTTAAGATAAGGAACGTAACCAAATTTTTCTTGAACACGCTGATTTCTGTCCTCTTCCCTTTTAGCAAGCACCGCAAAGAAAAGACTGTAAATTTCTTCAAAACTATTTAATTTATTGTAGGTTAAGAACCTAAAGTCTTCACTTTTATTAAATAGTATCAACTGAGATTCTAACAGTTTTAAGAATAAAATACGATTCATCCAAACAACAGTTAATTGAATAGCAATCTCTTCCTGCTTCTCTTTGGGAACATCCTTCATTTCTAGTTTATCAATAACATTTTCCACAAAAGCATATTGTTGACGTTTAGCTGGTTTAAGCCTTGAAATGATTTTACTTGTTCCCTGTTTGGTCTCTTCTAGTCCCATTAAGTAGAGCAATTCATCATAAAAGTTCTTATTCAGTTTATTGGAGTCTGTGAAAATTTCTTTGTTCAATAAGTTTTCAGCAGTGAAAAATCGATAAAGCTGAGTCAGATTATTTTTCTTAATTTCAATGGATTTACTCTTTTTTACTAGAGCTTGACTAAGGTCAAAATGAGCAATTGCAATTCCTTTTTCAATCGCTTTATCAATTGCTGGGGCGATGACTTCTGAGTAAAGAAAGTCTGTTGTATTACTCGAAAGCTGATTTTTACTAAATTTTGTTACAAGATCAATTAAATGCCTATTCTTGAAAAAATACTTTTCAAACTCTTTGGCTTCTATCACAAACCAAGATAAACCGTTTGTTATAATACATTTTTTAATTTCAAGATTTTGGGCAAATAAACGCTCAGATAAATAGTATGCAACAATTTCTTGAAATGCTTTAGTATTTAAGTTTTCCTTAGTCATCATTTCTGGCTTGTTAGTTAAACTTTTACACTCAAAAATAACACCCACTTTTGAATCTGCTGTCTTACCGTTATAAATGGCTAAATCAATGCGATTAGAAGTATTTATAAAATTATGAGGTAAAACTTGCTCTAGAAAATGTTTAAGCAAATTTTTTTGATACTCTTCACTTTCAGTTTCATTATTTTTAAGATGAGCCAGATACTCTGTTAAGTGTTTTTCAAAATGTAATTTTTCATCATCTAATGGCATGATAGCTTGTACAAACTTATTCATGCTTTCCTTCAAACTAAGTCCTTTTCTACTATTTGTCAAGTATATCAACGATTTTTAGAAGAAATTATTACCAGAAGCTACTCTATTTAACTGGTATAGGAGTAATTTCCTTTATTTAACAGGAAACAGTGCACAACAAAACAACACCCTATCTAGCTATATTTTTAATAAGGTGCTAAAATGATAGTGCATAAAACTTTTAGTAACTTTTAGCTAAATCATAGTCATAAAGTTTGTTGTGCACAATGAGGTAATGTATCGTCCGAATGAGACGGTGCATAGCGGCAATCGTAGCTGATTTAGTTGAAATCACTTGCGATTGTCGTTTTCTTTTCTCGTAAAATTCGGCAATGTGACAAGGATGGTAATGTCCAGCCGTGGTGATATTGTGAATTGTCTTGAACAAAATCTTTCTGGCATAAGGGTTACCCCGTTTGGTAATGTGTTCCTGAGCCAGATAAATCCCAGATTCGTAATGTCTCAAATCAATACCGATAAAAGCATTGATTTGATTGGCAGACTGAAACCGACGAACGTCTCCCAATTCGCCAATAATGCTTGTTGCAGTAGTCTCTGCAATACCAGGAATAGAAAGCAGAATATCATATTCTGGTAAAGGCTGAGCTAGTTCTATCATGTTATCTAAAGTAACTTGTCGGCGTTCTGTAAGTCTAAGCAACTCTTGTGCATAGTATCTAACCTCTTCAATCATCGGAGAGGCTATCTTAACCGCACAATAAGATTGTTTAGCTAGCTCAAGTAATTTGGTTACCAAATAAGATACACGCTTGTCTGACATACGTTTAGCTGTTGATTGACGAATAACTTTAGTTAAGTCAGCTTCGCTCCAATCCAAGATAAAGTCTTTACTTGGAAAAGCAGTCACTAGGGACCAATATTGTTTACCTGTTGGTGCTGACAAAAGTGTTTCCAGCTCTGGAAAAGTGACCTGTAAGGCCTTATGAAGTCGATTTTTGGTACGGACAATGTCTTCAGTCAGGTTTTGATAGAAACGACTTAAATCACGCAACTCTTGATAAACACTCTTTTGAACATAAGATGGCTTACGATTGAGACTAAATTGTGATAGTGCGAGTTTCTCAGCGTCAATCTTGTCGGTTTTACGAACACGTAGGCTATCTAGCTGCTTTTTTGCTTCTAAGGGATTCAGCCGAGTATAAGTGTAGTCATTATTTTCAAGAAAGGTTTGAAGGCGACGCGAATAAACACCTGTTGCCTCAAAGATGACCTCTGGTTGATAGACAGAGTCAAGGTCGCTGAGGAGACGTGAAAAGCCAATACAATCATTGGGCATCGTGTAGCCGTGAACCTTTTCTCCATTAACTAAAATAGCTACTTCCGAACTCGCCTTACTCACATCAATTCCAAACACTGTTCGCATAATCTTACCTCTTTCGTCTTGAATTATTTCTGGTTTTAGTCATCTCATTTTCAATACACGACGTTAAACGTCCCACATACTTTGAACAGATTTTAACTAAAACAGATGTCTTGCCAGTTTTAGATACGACGTCTAGCGCCTAAGGACTTAGCGACTTAACAAGACACCTCTACTTTAACATAAAAAGTAGTGAAGAATTCTCCCGTCGGAGATTTCCTCACTACTAATCTTAGTATGTTTTACTGCCATACACAACTCCAATAAAAATCTTTTTCTTTAACTGATAGTTATTAGTCTTTTGTGTAAGCAAAAGACTAACCTAGGTTAGAAATTTCTATGCTCTAATTATATCATGGATTTAAGTAAAAAATTAACCCCTACCAAGAAAATTCTTGGTAGGGGTTGGTCGGAAATAAAATCATTCTCCCAATTTTTAATCTCCCTGAACAACTTAAAATCCTTTATTGCTAAGCTTTCTCAATCAAATCGCAATACCTATTATTTGACCCCGACAACAGCTGCGATAACGACAAGGGCAGCCAGTCCTAGATAGTATTGGTTAAAGGCAAAGCCTGCTAGCATAATGATAGACAGGATAAGGACTGCTAGAAAACGAGGGCTTAGTTTTTTCATACTAACCTCTCCATTCTATAAAGCGTAGTCGTAGATGGCTTTTGCGACGCCACAGTCATCGTTTGAGCTTGTCGTGTAGCGACATCTTTTTTTGATGTCGTCTGAGGCATTGCCCATAGCGACACTGACACCTGCAAAATCAAGCATTTCAATATCATTTGCCGCATCCCCAAGCGCCATAATCTCTGCTGGCAGGACGTCCAGTTTCTCCGCCAACTGTCTCAGCCCGCTAGCTTTGGTAGCACCTTGTGGCAAGACCTCGTAGATGTATTCTTGACTTCTTACCGTGCTAAAGTCCTGTGACAAGTCTCCATCTACCGCCGCTTGGAAAATATCCAGATACTCTTTTTTTGCCATGTACATGGCTTGGAAAATCAGCTCACCCTCTGCCTTTAAGCCTGCCATATCAATAGCTCTAGCCGTATCAAAGACAAGACTAGCGTCATACTGCACCAAGTCAGGCACCTCATCTGCCAAGGCATAGTAACTCTTATCTCCAGTAAGCGTCAAGCAGACCTCAGGATAGCTGGCACAAACCTGCGCCAAGCGCTCAATCTCGTCATAGGTCAACTCCTCAGCAACCATCAAGTCCCAATTTTTAGTGTTGTAAACACTACAGCCATTGTTCATGATGATATACTCCTCATCTGTCAACCCAAGCTGCTCAAAATAGGGCACAATCCCAGATTTTGGACGCCCTGTACACAGGACAATTTTGATACCTGCTTGGCTGGCTTTTTGGATGGCAGCGATATTTTCAGCAGGGATTTTCTTTTGGCTGTTTAAAAGCGTCCCGTCCATGTCAATGGCAATCAATTTTACACTCATCTCTTCTCCTCATTTCTAGCGTTCTTGTGACTATACTTTCAGTTTACCATTTTTAGTGCCGTCTGAAAACAATCTTGTCAAACAAAGTGACTTTTAGTACAATAAAACCAGTAACTACACATAAGGAGATGTTATGCCTACTATCGTTGCTAAGCGTGTTTCAAACTATGAATTGTTTTATGATTTGGTCTTTGTCTATGCGACCAGTCGCCTAACGACCTTGCTCCATCAAGACCATGTGACTTTTGGTGTTTTTCTCAACTTCATCATCTCAAGTGTCTTGGTGCTTTTCATTTGGATGCAGCAGACCTTTTACCTCAATAAATACGGTGAGCGTGACCGCCTTGATATTTACACCAACATCGCCGCTATGTTTGTCATTGGGAACTTTGCACTTAATATCGGCAAGCTCAACTACACGACAGTTGATGTCCTCGTCTACAATGGGCTCTTGATACTGGCTTATGCGCTCATCGTCTACCAGTACTACATGCGAGGGCGCCAGCACGGCTTCACGCAAAACATCAAGGTCAGCATGTGGACTTTGACGGGCTCAATCCTAGGCTTTGCACTTTTGACAGGTATCTGGCTCATCCTAAAACAGGTGGCAGACGCTGGGCTAGCTTATTTTCTGAGTCAGTATTTCTATGTGGCTTGGCTCTTGCCGGTTATTTTTCCCTTTTTCTTTTACAAGCGTTTTGATGAGACCTTAATTAATTTCCCACACCTTGTGGAGCGTTGTCAGTTGATTACCATTATCAGCTTTGGCGAGACGGTGCTTGGTATCATCCAGACCTATCCACTAGCAGACTATCCGATAGCTGGCTTTGCTTTCTTTGTCGGTATGTCCATGATGTTTATCGCCTATATCTCACAAACTTATCTCAATATCGACCATCATCAAATTACTCGGGCGCGTGGGCTTGTCGTCTCTCATGTCCTTCTCGTCATTGGGGTCAATCTCATGACAGTGGGTATCGAGTTTTTTGCTAATCATCACCATGTGGAAACTGGCTTTGTCCTTTTCCTAACAGCCCTTTATATCTACTATGTCGGGCTGCTGTCAACGTCGGTCTACAACCGTGAAACCTATCGTATCAATAAGCGTGTGCTATTTGAGTATGCTTCCTGGTTACTTATCTATAGTTTTCTCTTTTATGCCCTACGTCACGACCTTGTCTTTCTCAGCATTGCCTATGCTGTCTTTGGCTATATCATGACTCGTGTCGGCTTTTTGCAGCGCAGACGAGCTAGAGAAGCAGCAGGAATTACACTATAAGCAAAAAAAGCGACTAGGTCGCTTTTTTGTTTTAGACTTCATCGCCAAGCTCATACTTGGTGTCTTTTAGAGCACGCTTGAGGGAGAGTTTGAAGGGTTTACCTGTCACTGTGACTTGCCCTTTTTCAAGGTTGACGTCTACTTTTTCAACGCCACGAACAGCGCTCAATTTTTCGGTTACGGTGTTTGCACACCCTTCACATTTCATACCTGATACTTGATATGTTTTTTCCATAAGAATACCTTCTTTCTATGATACACGGTTATTCAAAATACATAGGCGAACAATGGTGATGGTGTTCAAAAGAACTCCGGTCACACTCGACAGCTGACTCGATGATATTGTGCGCTTGAAAAATATGATGAATCTGGTCTCGCACCAAGTCCATATCAGCGCCCTTTTGGCACTCGATATGCACCATGGCGATGTGATGTCTGCCATCAATCGACCAGACATTGAGTTGATTGATCGCCTTTAGACCGTCAATCGTCATCATTTCTCTCTTTAGCGGTTCAATAGCCAAGCTCGCTGGGCGTTTTTCTAAAAAGATTTGAAGATTAGAGATAAATTTTGGCAGTGCTTTATAGAGGATAAAGACTGCGATAACAAGGGACAATAAAGGATCAAGGAAGTACCAATCGGTAAAGCGTAAGATGATAGAAACAACAATCACAGCCAACCAACCCAGCGTGTCCTCCAAGAAATGCAGGCTCAAAATCGACTCCTGCTCTGAGTGCTCACCGTCTAAAACACGACTAGCAAGCACATTGACCACAACGGCTAGAATCCCCAAAACCAGCATACCATCATAGTTGACTGGCTGCGGGTTAAAGAGCTTGCCGACATTTTCAATCAAAACAAAGAGCGAACCTACAATGAGGATAACTGAGGTCAGCATGGCGCCTAGAAGGCTAAAGCGCAGGTAACCAAGCG
The DNA here is from genome assembly GCF_011039275.1 of Streptococcus hyointestinalis. Lineage (GTDB taxonomy): Bacteria > Bacillota > Bacilli > Lactobacillales > Streptococcaceae > Streptococcus > Streptococcus hyointestinalis_A. Next base: position 395,095 of record NZ_JAAKGB010000001.1, on the reverse strand, counting down.
TGTAGTTACCATCGCTCTCACGCTTAGAGAACCGCTCAAAGTAGTAAGATAGACCAATGGCTAGCGCATCTCCCAAATCATGCACCGAGTCCGCTACGATAGCACTGGAGTTAAAGAGTGTACCAAAGAGCAACTCGACAATGGCAAAGCCTAAATTTGAGATAAATGCGATAAATATCGGTCGGCTAGAACTTTTCTGTGACTTCGTTGTTGTCTCCATAAATACTCCTTTATGATAATTTCATGACCTTTAGACGTAGAGCATTTAGGATAACAGACACAGAGCTAAAGCCCATAGCAAGTCCTGCTAGCATTGGATTGAGGAGTGGTCCACCAAACAAGTGAAGCACACCCATAGCTACTGGGATAGCAAGGACGTTATAGATAAATGCCCAAAAGAGATTCTCTTTAATAATTTTAATCGTCAAACGACTAATTGTCAAACTTTTTACCACATCAGAGAGCTCAGGCTTCATGAGGATAATGTCCGCAGACTCGATAGCAATATCAGTCCCAGACCCCATGGCAATACCGACGTCACTACTTGCAAGGGCAGGGGCGTCATTGATACCGTCCCCGACCATAGCGACATTGCGTCCTTTGTCTTTGAGGTCAAGAATAGCTTGCGCCTTTTGGTCAGGAAGCACATCACTGATGACTTGGTCGATACCGACTTGTTTGGCAATGGCTTTTGCGGTCTTGCTGTTATCACCTGTTAACATAACAACATTGAGTCCTAGGCTGTGGAGTTTATCCACAGTTTCTTTACTGTCTGCCTTGACTTGGTCAGCTAGAGCAATCACAGCAAGAACCTTGCCGTCTTGTCCCACATAGATAGGGGTTTGACCAAGCTCAGCTGCTGTGTGCACAGCTTCTGTGGCTGGTGCGACATCAATCGCTTTGTCCGCCATGAGTTTATCATTGCCGACATAGAGGGTGCGTCCTGCAATATCCGCTTGCAAGCCAAGACCTGTCAGAGACATGAAGTTATCCACAGTGTGGAGGTCAAGTCCTTTTTCAGACGCTTTTTCCACAATGGCTTGGCTGAGTGGGTGCTCTGAGAGTTTCTCGATAGAAGCCACTTGAGCTAGCAAGTCATCCGCATCCACACCAAAGGTTGTCATATTAACAACTTCTGGTTTTCCTTGAGTGATAGTACCTGTCTTGTCAAAGACGATAGTGTCCACGTGGTGGGCATTTTCAAGCGTATCACCACGTTTGAAGAGGATACCATTTTCAGCGGCACGTCCAGTACCAACCATGATAGCTGTCGGAGTGGCAAGACCTAGCGCACATGGGCAGGCAATAACAAGGACAGCAATGGCAGTCTTGAGGGCAAAGACAAAGCTCTCACCCATAGCAAAGTACCAGAAGATACCTGTCACAAGAGCAATCCCAATAACAATCGGTACAAAGACACCAGACACACGGTCCGCAATCTTAGCGATTGGCGCCTTGGTTTGTTGCGCATCCTCAACCAGTTTGATGATTTGTGAGAGGAGGGTTTCGTCTCCAACTTTTTCAGCACGGATTTTCAGAGAGCCTTGTCCATTGATGGAAGCGCCGTAGACTTGGCTGTCCACAGTCTTTTCAACAGGGATAGACTCACCTGTCAGCATAGACTCATCAATGGCAGAATGCCCAGAGATAACCACACCGTCAACAGGGATTTTTTCCCCAGGTTTGACAAGGATGATGTCACCAACAACTACTTGGTCAATCGGGATAGACGCTTCCACACCATCACGGATAACCGTTGCTTCCTTAGCAGACAAGGTTAAGAGTTTTTTAATGGCGTCAGAGGTGCGCCCTTTCGATAAGGTTTCAAAATATTTCCCAAGAGTGATGAGGGTTAGGATAACCGCCACAGACTCAAAGTAGAGGTCGTGAGCGTGGTGGGCGTGACCAAGTCCGATATGATACATGCCATAAAGGCTGTAGATAAAGGCTGCCAAGGTAGCAATCGCAACCAACGAATCCATGTTCGGATGTCCCTTAAAGAGGGAGCGAAGCCCATTGACATAAAAGCGACGACCAAAGTACATAACAGGAAGTGTCAAAATCAACTGCACCACCGCAAAGGTCATCGGAGCGTGGTGTGGAGATAGAAAATCTGGCACCCAAAGCCCCATCATGCTCCCCATAGAGATGTAGAGAAGCGGTACTGCAAAGACCGCCGACCAGAGAAACTGGTGCCACATGTTGCTGGTTGCCTTGTCTTGGCGCTCAGCCTGCGAGCTACTCGTCTCAGGGTCAAAGATACTAGCAGAGTAACCTGCGTCTGCGACTGCCTTTTTGATGGCTTCTTCAGTTGCTTCGCCACCTTGGTAGTCAACGGTCATCTTTTCTGTAGTAAGGTTGACGACGGCATTGTCCACATTGTCCAGTTTATTAACCGCTTTTTCTATCGTTAGTGCACAAGACGCACAAGTCATCCCTTCAATCAAAAATACATCTTCTTTTTCAGCCATGTGATGCCTCCAGTTCTAAGTGTTCTTTACAGGTGCATTGCCCAGGAATACAGGTACAAGTCACCTCATCAACTGCAGTTGCTTTTTTGGCTTCAAGAAGCTCTTGCAACTGCTCTATATCGTCTAGTGTCATATCAGTTCGTGTGATGACATGACGGATAATATCCAAGTGCTTGGTCGGACAAAACTTATCAAAAAGCTCATCGACCTGATGATAAATGGCTTCCTGCTCAGAAATTAAGGCTGAGTAAACAAAGCCCTTGCCGACTTTCTCTGTCGCTAGATAACCCTTATCCACTAGGCGCTTGAGCAGCGTCTTGATGGTAGAGGACGTCCATTGCAACTTTTGGTTTAAAATAGTGAGAATAGCAGAGCTTGTGACACGCTCTTGTGCCCAAACCACTCGCATAATGTCCCATTCGGCATTTGATATGGTCATCACTGACTCCTTTCGTTTACGTTTGTAGATTTATTATAAATCATTCGTCTACATTTGTCAACAATAAAATCTAAAAAAATAGCTTCTTTTGACAAGAAGTTATCTATATGTCCATAATCTGCAGGGTTTTCCACTTAGTTTGCCAGTCTTTTTTCTGCTGTCGCTTGCGGTAAGTCTCCATCCGAGCGCTATCTTCTGTAAAGTGTGGCGTTGGACGAACGATAAAATTCACAATGTCCTCATCTCCATAGGGAAGAAACAGCTCCATTTTATCCTCTTTGAGCCTTGCAGCAATGGCTGTGCAACGCTCTGGGTACTTAGAAACAGCATCGCAAGCACTGGTGTAAGGAAGTGTGTTTGGACTGTGGATGTGCATGTAGACTTGATTTTTCAGCTCCCACTGATAGTTTGGAAAGCATTTCTGCAAGTCATGCTCTATCTGACAAGACGCCTCGTAGGACAGCTCTGGGTCAAAAAAGACCACGTCAACATCAGACATTTCCTCTAACCCATTTTTACCAGAGAGGGAGTTCCAGACATAGTTGCGAAGCGTCCCAGCAGCCAGCCAAGCATCCTTTAGTCCCAAGTCAGCAATGATGGACAAAATCACCATCAACTCCTCATCACTGGTAAATAAATGATCTAAATCCACAAACTATTCCTTTCTAATACCAATCACGTATAGACATGGTGCTCATGGCAAAGCCCTTTTCCAGATTTTCTCTCAAGGAAGAAGACGACAGCTTGTGATAGAGCTGACTGACTCCAACGCTCAGCTTTTCTTTTTGAGCCAGCTGTTGAAGAGCTAATCTCTCAAGAGCTGACTTCAGCTCACGACAAGCGACTTCAAAGTCCTTCCCAGACTCGACACTATGGTTAAACGCCAGAAGGAGCTTGCGCTCTTTCTCGCTTGTCCTCTCATCCAGTATCACGTTATAGCTCTCTGTGAGGAGAAGTTCTCTTTCCTTTTTCGTTTTCATAACACACCTCAACTCTTTCTATCACTGTCCAACATCCTCCGTGTGTGAACAACTATAAGGAGGGAAAAGACCAGAAAAACACAGCCATTAAAAGCAATCAATAGCGGATGAAAATGCCTCATGCAACTCCACACAATTACCAAAACAAAGCCAACGAAGAAACAAAGAGGCAGAATAAAGCTTTTGATACCTTTCATGACACACCTCAACTTTTTCTTTTGATGTCAATCAGCTGCTTGATAAACACTACTATAAGTGTTGAAAAGCCTACAAAGCCAATGGTGTTGCAAACAAATAAGAACGGACTCAAAGGTTTTGAGTAGTAATTATGGATAGCAGCAATGACAAAACCAATGGAAACAAGTAAGGATATGGTAAGATTTCTTGGATTTTTCATAGTAATCTCCTCTCTAGACCATTAAGAATGACCCTTTTTCATAAATAGCATTTTGAGTTTATGGTTGATTGATTTTTCAACAGACACGAGTCTACCTAGTGACAAAATCGCACCAATGGCATAGTAGGTAATGACAATATAGCCATAAAAATAAACCATGAAAGATGACACGCCACTTGTCAAAAGGTCATACAAAAGGACAAGGACAATCATGATAGGCACTAGGCTGGTGTACTTGGCAAAGAGCCAAAACTGTCTAGCGTATTCTTTTGCTGATAGCACTTCTTTTGAGTGCTTATAGACGGCTAAAAAGGCTGTTAGATAAAACATCAGACTCCATGCTATAAGAAGCAGATTTTTCGTCACAGAAAAGTGATAAAAGCTCCCAAGAGCAAACATAAGCAGGGCAGAAAGAACGACAATTCCTATAAATCTTAGCATGTTACGCATAAGAAACACCTCTTTTCCTTTTTAAAAACCAAATAATTGTACCTTTTTGTTAGTTTAAGTATATCACAAAAACGGTTACATGTTAATCCGATTTCCTAAATGGTCGCATTTTCGTCCTAAAAGGTCATCAAAAAACCAGTTTGACAAGTCAAACTGGTTTTTGCTTTATTTTTTAGCGTCCAAATCACGCAACATCTGGTCAATCTTATTGCCGTAAGCGATAGACTCGTCCTTGATAAAGGTCAAGTCTGGAATCTTATACATGGATAAGTTCTTTCCAAGCTCACGTTTGATAGTACCTGTTGCTTTTTCAAGTCCGATTTGGGCTTTTTCATTGTCAGATGCCAGGTCGCTCATGACGGTGTAGAACACCTTAGCCATGGACAAATCCCCCAGCATTTGAACGTCTGTTATCGTGACATTTTGCACACGTGGATCACGGACTTTTTTCTGCAAAATCTCGTTCACTTCACGCTTAATTTCCATACCGACACGATCAACACGAAATGAATTTGCCATAATAGTCCTCTCTATCTTCTAAAAAACTAGCTTATGGAATTAGCGACGGTCGATTTCTTCCATGATGTAGGCTTCAATCACGTCATCAACCTTGATGTCGTTGTAGCCTTCAATCATAAGACCACCCTCTTGGGCATTGCCGATTTCTTTAACGTCGTCTTTGAAGTGTTTCAGACTAGCCAGTTTACCATCGTAGATAACGACACCATCACGGATGACACGAACGCTAGAATCTCTAGTTACCTTACCACTTGTCACCATGAAGCCTCCGATAGTACCCACTTTAGAGACTTTGAAGGTTTCACGGACAATTGCTTCACCGATGATTTTTTCTTCAAATTCAGGGTCAAGCATACCCTTCATAGCGTCTTCGACTTCTTCGATGACCTTGTAGATGATAGAGTGCAAGCGAATCTCAACATCGTCGCTATCTGCTTGCTGGCGAGCTTGCGGTGTCGGACGGACGTTAAATCCGATGATGACAGCGTTAGAGGCTTCCGCAAGTGTCACGTCTGATTCGTTGATGGCACCAACGGCAGAGTGAACGACATTGACCTTGACACCTTCAACATCAATCTTAAGAAGAGACGCAGCCAAGGCTTCGACAGAACCTTGCACATCTGCTTTGATGATGACGTTAACAGACTTGACTTCACCAGCTTTGAGGGTATCAAAGAGGTTTTCAAGGCTGACACGGTGTGTCATTTGACGTTGTTTGAGAAGGGCACGTTTAGCACGTTCTTCACCGGCAGCACGAGCAGCTTTTTCATCTGCATAAACCGCAAAGTGGTCTCCTGCCATAGGCGCTTCATTGAGCCCTGTGATAGAGACTGGTGTTGATGGTCCAGCGACCTTAACACGACGTCCAAGGTCATTGACCATGGCACGGACACGACCAAAGGTATTGCCGACAACGATTGGGTCTTGGACATGCAAGGTACCTTGCTGTACAAGAAGGGTCGCAACAGCCCCTTTTCCTTTGTCAAGGCGTGCTTCGATAACAGTACCGATAGCACGAACCGTAGGGTCTGCTTTTAGCTCTTCCATCTCAGCAACCAAAAGAACGGTCTCTAAAAGCTCATCGATGTTTTGTCCAAATTTAGCAGAGATTTCGACAAACTCGCTATCGCCACCCCAAGCTGTTGAGATGACACCGTGCTCTGCCAATTCACCGATAACACGCTCAGGATTAGCTCCTGGCTTATCAATTTTATTGATAGCAACGATGATTGGGACACCAGCTGCTTTTGAGTGGTTGATGGCTTCGATGGTTTGTGGCATAACACCGTCGTCTGCTGCAACAATCAAGATAGTAATATCAGTGACAGAAGCACCACGTGCACGCATACTTGTAAAGGCAGCATGCCCTGGTGTATCAAGGAAGGTAATCTTCTTGCCATCTGCTTCGATCTGATAAGCTCCGATATGCTGAGTGATACCACCAGCTTCACCTGTTGCCACACGTGAATTACGCAGCGTATCTAGAAGAGTTGTCTTACCGTGGTCGACGTGACCCATGATGGTAACAACTGGTGGACGCTCCTCGAGTTTATCTTTGTTGAGGTAATCGTCATCAACAAAGAAGCGCTCGATATCGGCTTCATCCACTTCTACCTTGGCATGTGCCTCAATACCATAATCCACCATCAAAAGCTCAATGGTATCACCATCTAGTGATTGGTTTTGCGTTGCCATCACACCCATCATAAAGAGTTTTTTAACAATCTCAGCAGGTTCACGTTTGATACGTTTTGCGATTTCGGCAACAGTCATGCCTTCTGTGTACTCAAATTCTTTTGGCAATTCATGGAACTTACGCTCTGTGACTGGTTTTGGAGCGCTATTACGATTGTTCTTGCCTTTTTTGTTTTTCTTAGGATTCCAGTTACTATTTCGTTGATTTCTCACTTGGTTCTGACTATTCCAACTTCTCTTATTTTTTGTTTGTTTTGGTCCGTCCTCGTTGTCACGATTGTAATCACGACTTTTATCGGGACGGTTTTGTTTTTTACGTCTTGTGTCAACCGCTTCTTTGGCTGGCTCTTGAGCAACAGCCACTTTAGCCGCTGGGGCTTGTTTGGCTTTTTTCGCTTCTTCTTGAACTTTAGCTTCGCTCTTAGCTTTTTTAGCCAGAGCTTCTTCTTTTTGGCGGTTGGCTTTGGCTTCTTGTTCCTTGTGGAAACGCTCCTCGCTCATACGAGAATACTCTGCATTTTGCTCTGCCTTGAGCGCCGCAGCTCTTGCCTTAAAGTCAATGCGACCACCAGACTGTTTATTGGCACGATTATCCGCTTGACGGTTGTTTGCAAAGCGATTTTGTCCGTTTTGCGGACGATTGTTGCGGTTTTGAGATGATTTTTGGTTGCGATTATCACGACGCTCACCTCTATCAGCCTTGCGGACGTTTCTGCGATTATTTTGGCGACGTTGCTCTTGCTCACGTGCCTTTGCTTCACGCTCAGCCTTAAAGTTACGGCTTTGCGGTTTTGCTTGCGTAGCTGGTGCTGACTGTACTTTTTGCGCCTTAGGCGCTTCCTTACGCTCAGCAGCTGGTTTTGCTACGACGTTCTTGTCATTTGTCTTTTGTGGAGCTTTTTCAACTTTTTTAGGAGCTGAAAAATTCGCTACAATACGTTTAGCATCGCTCTCTTCGACACTAGAGGAGTGGCTTTTCACCTCTAACCCCAGTGATTGAGCATAAGCGACAATTTCCTTACTAGGCTTGCCGACTTCTTTTGCGATTTCGTATAATCTCTTCTTTGACAAATTATGTCCTCCTATTCTATTCGTTCATAAGAGTCCTCATTTTCTTTGAAAATCCAGCGTCTGTAATGGCAAGAACCTTGCGAGCCTTGCCAACAGAAGCGCTTAATTGCAATGTTGTTAACACTGTGGAGACTTCTATTTGATAATATTTACCTTTATCTGTTATCTTCTTGGTCAGATTGCTCTTAGCGTCACTCGCTAAAAAGACAAGCTGCGCTTTTTGTGTTTGGATGGCTTTAATCACCTGCTCTTCGCCAGAGACAAGACAGCCTGCACGCTGCGCTAGACCAATCAGATTGCACAATTTTTCTACACTAGTCAAGACCGAGCTCTCTTCTTTTGACTTTATGATCGACATAAGCAATCAATTCATCATAAAAACTATCTGGTACATCCATGGAAAAACTGCGATTAAAGACCTTGTTTTTCTTAGCCAAAGCAGCCTCGCTATTATCTAACTTGATATAAGCTCCACGACCATTTTGTTTGCCAGTCGGGTCAATGAAAACCTCACCGTCTTTGTTTTTGACGATACGCAGAAGGTCACGCTTGTCAATGACCTCCCCTGACACAACTGACTTGCGTAAAGGTATTTTTCTTGTTTTAGCCATGAAACACCTCTATTTCTGTTTTATTCTGCTGCAGTCTCTTGCTCATCACTTGTTTCTTGAGCTTCTTGACTGGTCAAATCTTCTGCCAATTCTGCGATATTTTCAGCCAAATCCTCTGCTAAGCTATCGCTAGCTTCAAGAGCTGCTTCTTCGATGGCTTTAGCTTTTTCAGCTTCAATCTTTTCGTATTCACTAGCTGACTTGATGTCGATACGATAGCCTGTCAGATGTGCTGCCAAGCGGACATTTTGCCCACGGCGTCCAATAGCAAGAGAAAGTTTGTTGTCTGGAACGACAACAGTAGCACGCTTGCTATCCTCGTCATCAAACAAGACCATATCCACCTCAGCTGGTGCAATGGCATTGTAGATGAATTCAGCTGGATCTTCTACCCACTGGATGACATCGATATTTTCCTCAACAGGAATTTCAACGCCTGTCTTTGGATCGATGCGTTTTGGATGGAAGTTGCTGACCACTTTTTTGATGTTGCTGCCACCACGACCAACGATTGTCCCGATAGCGTCAACATTTGGATTGTGGCTACGAACAGCAACCTTTGTACGGTCTCCAGCCTCACGAGCCACACTCATAATCTCAACTGTGCCATCAAACACTTCTGGAATTTCACGCTCCATAATGCGCTTGATGAACTCTGGGTGGCTACGGCTTACAAAAACATTGACCCCTTTAGGGTTGTTTTCAACCTTGTAGACATAAACATCAATCATGTCATGCGATTTGAAGCGCTCACCAGCAATTTGGTCTTGGTGAGACAATTGCGCCTCAAGTGAGCCGAGATTGACATAGATAAAGCGTTGGTCAAAACGTTCAACCGTTCCTGTCATGATTTCACCTTCATGCTCTTTGTATTCATTGTAGGTAATTTCACGCATTTGACGGCGCATTTTTTCCATGATGGTCTGTTTAGCGGATTGTGCTGCGACACGCCCAAATTCATTGACAGACTCTTCAAAGCGAATCTTGTCTCCCAACTCATAAGCTGAGCTAATCTTAAGAGCATCTTTTAAGCTAATTTCCAAGCGACTATCAAAAACTTCGTCTACAACCTCACGAACGGTAAAGACTTTAAAGTCACCTGTCTTTTCATCAAACTCAATGGCACAGCTTTCAGACTGTCCATAACGACGCTTATAAGCCGCTTTTAGGGACTCAGTCACAGCATCGATGATGTCAGCTTTATTGATGTGTTTTTCTTCTTCCAAAACGCGGAAGGCTTCTAGCATTTCTTTGCTCATAATGTCTTCTTCTTGCTTAACAAGAAATTTCCTTTCTTAAAGTTTAACAGCTAAGCGGGCTTTGGCTACCGTCTGATAGGGAATCGTAACGGTTTTTGTACGTGTCTTGTCCTTATAGTTTAGCGTCAGCTCATCCCCATCAAAAGCAACCAAGTCTCCCTCAAACACCTTGACCTTATCAATAGCTTGATAAAGGCTGATATTGACATAAGAGCCAACAGCATTTTGTAAGCTTTCTTTGGTCTTTAACGGACGCTCTAAACCAGGACTTGAAATCTCTAGCATGTACTGCTCTGGAAATGGATCTGGCTTTATAGTATCAAGTAGTGGGCTGATGACCTCAGTCAAATCCGCCGTATCCTCAACGGTGATCCCTTCTGGCTTATCCACCAAAATACTTAACACATAATCACCGCCAAGCTTTCCATACTCGACATCCACCAACTCAAATGGTGCCTTGATCACAGGACTCACAGTCTCTGTGACAATGGCAATAATATCTGCTGCTGCGATACTCATCCCCTCCTTACTCTCTAGCCTTAGAAAGACAGAGCTTTCTAAGCTATTTATTCAACTTGTGCTTTGGCACTTTTCGTACAAGATAAGAGGCGAAGTCATCAACTCCGCCCCTCCTATTCTAGTACTACTTTATAGTCATTATACCACAGACTTGACTATAAGACAAGTCCTAAACTCAAAGGAGAGGAAGCTCTATTAGATAATTAGCTTGAACATAACGTCATAAAAAGAGTGACTGGTAAAACTGTACCAATCACTCTTATATAGTCAAAGAGATTTTTCAAAAACTTGAAATTTAACGGATGAAAAGCGGGTGAAACACTCTAAACCCTTGATATATCAACACATTAAAAGGAGAGGAGGGGATTCGAACCCCCGAGCCCCGTTAAGGACTACACGCTTTCCAAGCGTGCGCACTCGGCCTCTATGCGACCTCTCCACATAAGAAGTCTATGGTAGACATAAACTCCATTTATTGTATCATGAATTGAAAGAAACTTCAACCCTGTAGATCACCTGACCTTTGTTTGAAAATTTCTCTTCGTACTCTGTCATGACATTTCCCTCAAAGTCACTAGCATGCAAATCTAGCCAAACCTGCTTGATGGTCATGCCGTACTGGGACATGCTAGCAAGACTGTACTCAAACAGACCACGATTATCCGTCTTAAAGTGAATCTCACCCTTTTCAGGCAAAATCTGCTGATAAGTGTCCAAAAAAGTCTTGTAGGTCAAGCGACGTTTTTCATGACGTTTTTTAGGCCAAGGGTCGCTAAAGTTCAGATACATCAGATCCACTTCGCCATTTTCAAAATAATCAGTCAAGCTAGAGCCGTCTACTAAGAGCAGCTTGACATTGGGACAATCACTTGCAATCACTTTATCAAGCGCATAGCTAAGCACAGACGGCTGCAGGTCAATGCCGATATAGTTGATATCAGGGTTTTGCTTTGCCATTCCTGTGATAAAAGCACCTTTTCCTGAGCCAACCTCGATGTGGATGGGGTTGTTATTACCAAAAAGCTCCTGCCAATGTCCTTTGGCGTCTTCTGGTTTTGAAACTACAAACTGAGGATGGTTTGCTAGGTGTTCCTCGGCACCTTTACGTCGTCTAACTCGCATCTTCTTTTGTCATCATTTCTCTAAATTTACGTAAACCATAGATTTCTTGGTTGACATACTCCATATCACGTTGGTCAAAACATGTGGTAATCTGATTGAGATAAGAGAACTGCCCAAACCAATTGATTTTACGGCGGACCTTCTCATTATCCTTGTAGCCATAGCCTTTTAGCCACTCATGCCAACGATTTCTAGGGATGTAGTGACTAAGGAGATAGGCCACATCATACATCCGATCGGTCAAGCGTACAGAATCCCAATCCACCAGATAAATCAGCCCACTCGTTGTGATAATCCAGTTGCTGTTTTTAATGTCACCGTGGACAATGGTTGCAATATCTGAATTGAACTCAGGGAGACTACGGCGAAGATCCTTGACAACGCTTTGCAGATAAGTATTTTCACGGATTTGCAGCGCAGCATTTTTCTCCCAAGACACTAATAAATCATAGGGATTTTCAATTTTATAGTCCAACTGTAAGAGTTGGTTGACTAAGGGTCTTGACTTGTGCAGGCGCACTAGGATTTGCATGACTTGTTTACTGGTCATGTCCTCACGTGTCAAAATCCGTCCATCCAACCACTCCTGCGCACTCATCATATCACCATTTGCGGTACGTCTTGCCCACAAAAGTTGCGGAGCGATTTGTTCTTTTGCAAGGGCAGGTAAAATCGGAGTGGTATTTAACTTGACAAAGATACGCTCTCCATTAGGATATTGTCCAATATAAGCCTTGCCACTCTTGCCACGTAAAGGCGTGAGGGTAAGCTCTTGTTCTGAATTAGCCACAGGCTTCTCCTTTCTAGATGACTTGATTTCTATCACCATTTTACTTGTTTTTAAGCACTTAGTCAATCATCTTCCGTATCTTGTAAGAAAGATAGCCCTCAACTAAGACAACCATCACAAGCACAAGTAAGAGGCTAGCTTGAAGATTAAAGGTCAATACCAGCTCGACAGCTGTCATAAGATAAGCAAGCACACGTAAAAACTGCTTGAGATCCTGCTTTTTTTCTTGATTTCCAATCGGATAGAGTTTGATGAGGTATTGGTAATCATAATGGCTATAGAGTGCTAAGAGCTGAAAGAGCAAGAGATAGTTAAAAACGAGAGCCAGACCTGCTGCTAAAAAGCGGTTGCTAATAAAGAGCAGAGACAACACAGCTAGCGCAAATAGACGCACAAAAAGGGAAAAATAGTCACCACTGCGTAGGAACGCCCTCACATAGAGGTTGGACCAGAGTTTTTTCTTTTGTAGGAGCTTGAGTACACCGTCTAAGAATTTACGGCGCTTAACCGAGGTGGAGATACCCTTGACTGTTGTAAACAGGGCAAAGAACTTCAAGAGAGATTGCTTGCGTCTCTCCTCATCAAAAATAGCACGCTCCCAGTCTAACTTGCCAGCTTGCACCCATTTTTTTGCTTTATAGTCCATGATAAACCACTTGACAAAAGCTAGAATCACAAGCATGAGCACAAAACTCAAAGGCGCAAAACCGAGCTTTAGAAAAATCGGTGCTAAGATAATAAGAACAATAGTCTGCACACTCACCCATACACTGTAAGCTCTGGTCTTTGCACGCTTGATTTGCGCAAGGACTGCCTCTTCTTTTGGCAATAAAAACTGCTGGTCAGCACTCTCCAAATAAGTCGCAATGCTTCCAAAACCTAAAAGGACGAGTATCACCAAAATCATAACTAGCCACACGACCCAGGTGTCTTTTGGAAAATGCGCTAGCAATTGGCTGTATTGTAGCAAAACAAACCCAAGCAAGAACATGAGAGCTAGGACAAAATGGTCATTAAAAACATAGCGCAAATACTTCAGCACCTGATTGGTAAAGGTGCGTCGCCTCTTATCAAATAGTTCTCTCATCCTAGACCTCTTTTGTTAGTAGCATGTAAATGTCATTGAGACTAGCGTTTTCCATGTGAAATTGCTGACGCAAATCAGCCAGTGTCCCATCTGCTAAAACCTCGCCATGGTGCAAAATGACAAAGCGATCACACATCTTCTCTGCCGAATCCAGCACATGCGTACTCATAAGAATCGACGTCCCCTTCTGCTTTTCCTCCTCCAAAAGAGCAATCAAGTCTGTAATCGCCAGCGGGTCAAGCCCTAAGAAGGGCTCATCCACAATCAGCAAACTCGGCTGGATGATAAAGGCACAAATAATCATGACCTTTTGCTTCATCCCCTTTGAAAAATGCGTTGGAAACCAATCAAGCTTGTCCTTAAGACGAAAGAGCTCTAATAGCTTCTCGCTACGCTCCAGGGCTCCTTTGACGGGAATATCATAAGCCATAGCCACCGTCTCAATATGCTCACGAAGGGTCAACTCCTCATAGAGACTAGGCGTCTCAGGGATGTAGCCAATCTTTTTGCGGTAGCTCGCTTGGTTTGCCTCAATCGTCTCACCATCAATCCTAATCTTGCCTTGATAAGGCGTCAAAAGACCGATAATTTCCTTAATCGTCGTTGACTTTCCAGCACCATTTAGCCCAATGAGACCTACCAACTCACCGTTAGCGACCTCAAAAGAGACCTTTTTTAACACGGGGATATTGACATATCCGCCAGTAACATTTTCGAGTTTTAACATGCGATTTCTCTCTAACTTTGTTATACTTATAGTAAGTATTATAACAAAAAGACGGATAGAAAGGGTACTTTTATGGATAATTGTATTTTTTGTCGTATTGTCTCTGGAGACATTCCTTCTTCTAAAGTGTATGAAGACGATGAGGTTTTAGCCTTTTTAGATATTTCTCAAACCACCAAAGGACACACACTAGTCATTCCAAAACAGCATGTGCGAAATGTCCTTGAGATGGACGAAGACGCTGCAAGCACTGTCTTCTCACGTGTCCCTAAGATTGCACGTGCCCTCAAAAAAGCAACTGGCGCTGCTGGCATGAACATCATCGCTAATAACGAAGAAATCGCTGGACAAACAGTCTTTCACGCTCATATCCATCTTGTCCCACGCTACGGTGACAATGACGGGCTCGCTATTTCCTACACAGAGCATGAGCCTGACTTTGAAGCATTAGCTAAGCTCGCTGAAACCATCCAAAAGGAGATGAGCGTATGAAAAAACGTCAAGCCATCACCTTAGGACTCGTCGCAACGGCTGGTCTTGCGACTTATCTGACTTACAAAAACCGCTACCGTATCCGAGCACTGCTCCAATTTGGTAAAGATGAGATAACAACAGCAGCCGCTTCTATGGATAATATCCAAAAAAACATCCAAATCATCCAAAACCAAACAGAGCTCATCAAACAGCTGAGCCAAGAGAGCAAAGAAAAATGGCGTCTCTTCCAGCAAGAAACCGCACCAAGATTAACAGAAATCAACACAAGACTTGATCACATTAAAGAACTCACTCAATAACAAGAAAAACTCTGAGGAAATCCTCAGAATTTTTTTACTGCCCATAATTGTAATAAGAGTTTTGTGTGCCGGTATCATAGGTCTGACCAGAGTAGGCACTGCTTGCCGTTCCTGTATCTGAATAGGTACCGTAGGTGTTTTGACTACTGTAGTTACTATAGGTCGAAGCTCCTCCACCTGTATCATAACCTGAGTAAGAACCATAAGATTGATTGTAATCCGTGCTATCACCTGACGATGACAGACCATAGTAATCTTCATAGGTAATCGCCGTTGTGGTAAGAGTCTTGGATGTTTTCTTACCAAGCGCTTTTTTGATGTTATTTTGAATCTTGAGCAGGTGGTCATTACTTACAATCTGATAAGACACACCGTTGATCTCTTGACCGTCACCTTTTAGCTGATAAGACTTGATGTTTGAAAGAGCGTCCGAATAGCCTAAGAGACTTGGAATGGTGCTGGAGTTAATCTCGATATTGGTCTGCATGTTCTTGCTGACCGCTGATAAAATCTTACGATAAGAAGCGACACTATCGAGTGACAAAATCTTCTTCATCACTTTTTGGATAACCTCACGCTGACGCTTCTGACGTCCATAGTCACCCTCTGGGTCGTCGTAGCGCATACGAGCGTAGACAAGGGCTTGGTCACCATTGATTTTATGAGTTCCAGGCTCTACTGTCGCCGTATAATCGGGCTCATTTTCAGCAATAGAGATTGGGAAATCAAAGTTATTGGTTACGGTGATACCACCAACGGCATTGACCAAGTCAACAAGCCCTTGCATGTTCATCTGCATGTAGTAGTCAATATTCATATTGAGAAGTTTATTGACCGTCATCAGTGCCATCTCAGCGCCACCAGAAGCGTAGGCAGCGTTGAGTTTTGCAGCAACACCGTTCATGTCATTGTCTTCTGGACCAGTCAGATTGACATAAATATCACGCTCAAGACTGGTCATAGTCGTCTTTTTGGTCTTAGGATTAATGGTGACAACAATCATGGTATCACTATTTCCCGACCAAGTGTCTGTACGGTTATAAGTCCCTGTATCTACCCCCATAAGGAGAATCGAAATGGGTTTGTTTTCCTTGATGGTCGTATTGTCAGACTTGATATTTTTGTAGTTTTTAAAGGTTTTTGAAAACTCATTGGCTGAGAAAAAGTAAGCAGAGGTGGCATAAGCCCCAATCGCAATCACCGTTGTCACAAAAATCGTGACAAGCATTATTAAAATCTTCTTTCCGATACTCATCTTCGTTTCTTTAGTTACCTTCGATCATTTTACTCATCATACAGACGTCTAAAAAGTCACCTGTCTGGGCTCTTGCCCCACGTTTTTTTATACCTTCTAGCAAAAAGCCATGCTTTTGGTAGATGTGAAGCGCCGCTTGATTACGCTTTTGCACGGTCAACTCTAAGCGCCTTATCACACCGCTGTGCTCTGCCCAGTCAATCGCTTCTGCTAAAAGTAGCTGCCCCAGACCACAGCCCCAGTAGGACTTTTTCACCGCTAGAAAAATATCGCCGATATGGCTGACGCTGTAGTCTTGCTTTCCTGCGACATTGAGCACTGCTATCGCTTCATCCTCCAACATCACCAGTAAACACAAACAATTGTCGTGAAGCTGACTTGAGCTGATAAATGCTTCCATCTCATTTTTAGTCAGCTGGTCTTGACTATCTTCTGTGATAAAGTCAGACTCAAGACGCACGCACTCTAGCAATTTAACAAGTGCATCAGCATCACTTGGCTCAGCCACTTTTACAATAACTTCTTTAGCTTCTTTCATGGATATCGTCTATAATCGCTTGAGAACGCTCGCCGTGTGCTTTAAATCTAAGCGTGCGTCCATCGTCTTTACGCTCAAGGATAATTTCTAAATAATCGCCTAAAAGCGCATCATCTAACAGCTCACCCCACTCGATAACAGTGACACCCTCTCCATACAAAAAGGTATCAAGGTCAATCGAATCTGGATCGTCACCGATACGGTAAACATCCAAGTGATAGAGCGGAAACCTGCCCTCATACTCACGAACAATGGTATAAGTCGGACTTTTCACCATCTGCCTAACACCTAGCCCTCTAGCTATGCCTTTTGTTAGCGTGGTCTTTCCAGCTCCCAAATCACCTGTCAAAACGATAATATCACCAGCCCGCAGACTTTTAGCGAAAGCTTCGCCATAAGCCTCAAGCTCTGTTTCATTATGACTATACAACATGACACCATTATACCAAAATTTAAAGAGACTTCCAAATTAAAATTAAGAGAAAAGTCAAAAAGAAATAGCACCTACCTAAGTAAGCGCTATTTCTGACCTCATTATAATAAAGCAAGACTGACAAAGTTTAGGATAAAGAGAATATCAAGAACCCAGATAAGTCCATGCACTTCTCTTGCTTCGCCCTTAAAGATTTTTGCCAAGGTGTAAAAGAGGAATCCAACAGCAATACCGTGTGTGATACTGTAAGCAAATCCCATGAAAATAGAGGTGAAAAATGCAGGAATCGCAACACTCAAATCATCCCACTCGATGTTTTTCAGATTAGACAACATCATAACCCCAACGATGATAAGAACAGGAGCTGTCGCTGCATTTGGCACAATAGCAAGTAGTGGACTAAAGAAACTTGAGATAGCAAAGAGAATAGCCACAACAAGAGCTGTCAATCCTGTACGTCCACCAGCGCCAATCCCTGCTGCAGACTCAACGTAAGTCGTCACATTTGACGTACCCGCAATAGCCCCAACGGTTGTGCCGACAAGGTCTGAAAAGAGGGCACGGTCAAGTCCTTTAGACTCATTGTTTTCCCCTGTTTGTGCTACAATACCAACCTTTTGCCCTGTTCCGATAAGTGTCCCAATGGTATCAAAGATATCTGTCAGAGAAAAGGCAAGAATGGCCATCAAGACACTTGGGATACGAGACACGTCTGAAAAGAGCGAGCCTAGCCCCTCATGACCAAGCGCAACACCAAAGATAGATTTAAAATCCTTGAAAGCTGCTGTGATATTGGTTGAGGCAAAGTTAATGTCTGAGAGATTCACCACACCTGCTAAAATCGCAACAACAGTTGTTAGGGCAATCGAGATGATAACCCCACCCTTGATGTTCTTGATAACAAAGAAAGCTGTAATCACAAGACCAATAATAGCGACAATCACAGATGGCTCTGTAAAGGCAACTAGAGACGGTGTTGCAGAAGCATTTGCTGTGATAGAGGCTTTAGCAGCGTCTGCACCTTTTCCAAGAACCGTGTACTTGCCTGGGTCAATAGCAAACTGCAAGAAACCAGCGTTTTTAATCCCAACATAGGCTAAAAAGATACCGATACCAGCTGAAATGGCTGATTTCATAAAAGCAGGAATGCACTCAATAATCATCTTGCGCACCTTGGTAACGGTGATGATAACCGAAATGACACCACACAAGAACACCATAGCAAGCGCTTCTTGCCAAGTGTAGCCTAGCGACCCACAAACGGTGTAGGTAAAGAAAGCGTTAAGCCCCATCCCAGGCGCTTGCGCATAAGGCATATTGGCATAAAAAGCCATCATCAAGGTTCCTGCGATTGCTCCAATGATAGTCGCTAAAAAGACACCTTGTGCTGGCATACCAGTTTGAGATAGCATGGCAGGATTGACAAAGAGAATGTAGCTCATTGCAAAGAAAGTTGTCAAACCAGCAGTCACTTCTGTTTTGACATCAGTACCATGCTCTGTTAATTTAAAAAACTTATCCATGATAATATACGGATACTCCTTTTGATAATAGCATCGTCTCTTATAAATACCGAACGATACTTCTATATTATCAAATAAACGTTTCTATTTCAAGCTTTATTTAAGGTTTCATCTTCTAGAAAGACAAGTGTCAAGATTTGTAAAAAAGTAAAGCCCAGCACAAAATAAGCAGCTGTTCCTGTCGACCACACGCTAGCCAACTCATCAATAACAACTTTTGGTCGGGTGAGAATATCCCAGCTGTTGAGCCTTGCGTAGCGTCCAATATGAATGGCAAAACTAGAAATCACAGATAAAGCGCAAATCAAAGCGAGACGCAAAGGATAAGAGGTCACCTTAAACGATTTGAACATGACCTTGACACTCTCAGTGCCTGATAAAACGCCAAAAAGGATACTGGAGACAAAGAGCATGTACAAAATCAAGCTAGTCTTTTCCCACAAGACTGTGCTTGTAAAGTTCATGTGCACGATGTCTGTTAGCATGTAAAAGGTATTGGGATAGAAAAAGAACCAAAAAAGTGCGAGAAAAAGCTTAATAATCGGCTGTTTTACAAAATAAACCAAGGCTGCAAAATCAAAAGCCACCAGCGCTAAAAACATATTCCAAACCAAATCTGGACCGCTAACCTGATAATACTTAATCCCTAATGAAATCACAGCAAAAAACAAGTGAATGAGGATAATTTTTTTCTTCATGAGTCCCTCCTTCTTTTGGTGAGTGTTTTTTATTATATCAAAAAAAGCGACTAAGACCCAAAAAAGACTGTCTAAAAATCGGACTGAAATGGATTTTTACAGTCAAAGATAAGCTTTTGTGCTATAATCTTAACATGACTAAAAAAATAATTGCACTAGATTTAGACGGTACTTTGCTGCGCTCTGACAATACCATCTCAGATTACACGGTGGATGTGATTAACCGTATCAGTAAGCAAGGACACAAAGTCGTCATTGCAACAGGGCGTCCTTATCGCATGGCGCTTGAGCACTACAAACGTCTGCAGTTAGACACGCCCATGATTAGCTTTAACGGCTCTTTGACCCATTTGCCAGAGAAAAAATGGAGTAAAGAGCAAAACGTCACCTTGGATAAGAAATATCTCCTTGGCACGCTCCAGATGAGCGAGACCATCCAAGCTGACTTTATCGCTAGTGAGTACCGCAAAAACTTTTACATTACCCTTAACTACCCAAACAGTATCAATCCCGCTCTTTTTGGTGTCCATAAAATCACAGAAAACATGCGCATGGATGTGGATAAAATCACAAGAGACCCCAATGCCCTTCTCATGCAGACACGCCATAAAGACAAGTATCAGCTGGCTAAAGAGCTGCGCAAGCACTTTGATTACAATGTCGAAGTCGACTCATGGGGTGGTCCGCTCAATATCCTCGAATTCTCCCCAAAAGGAGTCAACAAAGCCTTTGCTCTAAGCTATCTCCTGTCTGCTCTCAATATGACCAAAGATCAGCTTATCGCCTTTGGAGATGAGCACAACGATACTGAAATGCTTGCCTTTGCAAGTACTGGCTACGCTATGAAAAACGCTAGCGAGACACTTCTGCCATACGCTGATAAGCAGACAGACTACACCAACGAAGAAGACGGTGTCGCAAAAGAGCTTGAAAAACTTTTCTTATAGCTTATGGTTTACACTTTTTGAAAAATACGATATAATGACAACAACGGATAAGTAACGCTATCGCCCTTTTTAGAGAGTCTGCGTGTGGTGTGAGCAGATAAGAGTCAGCGTGAAATCTACCGTGACTATCTTTATCGTAATCAATAAATCAAGTGCACTCAGGTGAAGCTGGATGGAACCGCGCATTATGCGCTCCAGCGGCTTTGCTTGGGTGCTTTTTTTGGAGGAAACTGATGTTAGATTTGAAACGTATCCGAACAGACTTTGAAGCAGTCTCAGACCAGCTGGCGACACGTGGTGTCAAAAAAGAAACGCTTGAAGAACTCAAAGCGCTTGACCAAAAACGCCGTGACTTGCTCGTGACATCCGAAGAGGCAAAAGCAAAACGCAACACTGCGTCAGCTGCCATTGCACAAGCAAAGCGTAACAAAGAGGACGCTAGCCAACAAATCGCAGCCATGCAAGAATTGTCTGCGACTATCAAAGGCATTGACAAAGAACTGGCAGAGCTTGATGAGACCGTTCACTCTATCATCACAACTCTTCCAAATATCCCAGCAAAAGATGTGCCAGTCGGTGCTGATGAAGACGAAAATGTTGAAGTGCGCCGTTGGGGCACACCTCGAAACTTTGACTTTGACGTCAAAGCACACTGGGACTTGGGTGAAGACCTTGGTATTCTTGACTGGGAGCGTGGCGCTAAGGTCACTGGTTCACGTTTTCTTTTCTACAAGGGCTTAGGCGCTAGACTTGAGCGTGCACTTTACAACTTTATGCTAGACGAGCACTCTAAAGAAGGCTATACCGAAGTGATCCCACCTTACATGGTCAACCACGACTCTATGTTTGGTACAGGGCAATATCCTAAATTTAAAGAAGATACTTTTGAGTTAGCAGATAGCGACTACGTGCTCATCCCAACTGCTGAAGTACCACTCACTAACTACTACCGTGGTGAAATCATTGACGGTCAAGAGTTGCCAATTTACTTCACAGCTATGAGCCCTTCTTTCCGCTCTGAAGCTGGTTCTGCTGGACGTGACACACGTGGGCTTATCCGCTTGCACCAATTCCACAAGGTTGAAATGGTCAAATTCGCTAAGCCAGAAGAGTCCTACGATGAGTTGGAAAAAATGGTAGCTAACGCTGAAAACATCCTTCAAAAACTAGAACTCCCTTACCGTGTGATTACCTTGTGTACTGGAGACATGGGCTTCTCAGCTGCTAAGACTTATGACCTTGAAGTGTGGATTCCAGCGCAAAACACTTACCGTGAAATCTCATCATGCTCTAACACCGAGGACTTCCAAGCTCGCCGTGCGCAAATCCGCTACCGTGACGAAGCTGACGGCAAGGTGAAATTACTCCACACCCTAAACGGTTCTGGTCTCGCTGTTGGACGTACTGTCGCTGCTATCCTTGAAAACTACCAAAACGAAGACGGCTCTGTCACTATCCCAGAAGTGCTTCGTCCATACATGGGTGGCGTTGATGTGATTAAGCCCTAATAAATACTAAAAGACGACTCCAAAAGGAATCGTCTTTTTCTTATACTATAGCCATTTTTCCATGTAAACCATATCCATGCCTGCCTGCTCTGGTTCGACCTTGATAGGCTTGTAGCCTAACTTTTCATAAAAAGCGACCAGCTCTTTTTCTTGTAAAACTGTGCATAAAACCCAGCGCTTGACAGAAGGATAAAGCCTCTCCAAGTCCAACATGGCCTTGCTGGCATAGCCTTTTTTCCTGGCACTAGGAGCTAGACCAATCAGACCAATCCAGCCTTCATCGGCATTTTCAGCCACAGTCGTCCGAATGAGACCGACAGTCCTCTTCTCCTCAACGATTTTATAGTAGCGACAATTGGGTCTAGAAAAGCGTGAACAAAAATCCTCCAAGCTTTCTATAGCCGGATTGTACTGGTCATGGTAGGTCTCATAGAGTGCAGCAAAAGCACTGTGCTGCAAGTCTAACAATTTTTTTGCTTCTGAAACATCTGCTAATACTAACATCACAACCTCCACAATAAGTTTATCTCTATCTTTCATTATACCATAAAAACGCTTTCAAAAATAGACTTGTCTTTCTCAGTCTAATCTGCTAGTCTGATAGTGAAAAGGAGGAGTATTCTATGCTATTTATTGTCATCAAATTATTTGCTCTAGTCGTTTTTGGCTTTTTCCTCTTTTTGGCTATCGCTGTCATGCGCTTTGTCGCTAAGCGTTTATCACCCTTTTGGCAACTCGTCACCTTCATCCTCATTTGTCTCGGGCTTGGTGCGCTTCTTTACCCCGTCCTTTTTATCCTCATGTTTGGCTACAACTCCTAGCTTCCCAGACTAAGTCTGGGATTTTTTTGTCAAATGAGCTAGTATCTCATCTGTTGACAAGATAGTGGCAAACTCGTCCTTGAGACTAGCGAGATTGATCCTGTGGATAAGCTCCGCTGAGAGAAGATGATTATCCACATCAGAAAGAGCAAAGCTAGCTGTCGCATCGCTGATGAGATAGGTTGAAAAGCCAAAATTATCTGCCATACGAGTGGTCGTTGATACACAGTGTGGCAAGGTCAATCCACAAATCACCAGCGTCTCTAGCTTTTCCTTGTGCAGATACGCTTCTAACGCTGTCCCGATGAAAGCACTGTTGACCGCCTTTTGAAAAAGAACCTCACCTGCTAGAGGTTCAAAACCAGCCTTGAAAGCACAGCCGTCTTTCTTTTCATAAAACTGCGACTCTGGTATCGAACTCACGTGCTGGATATGCACAATCGGTAACTCTCGCTCCCTAAAAAAGGCCAATAAACGCTTGGCATTTTCTTCAGCAAAAGGGTTATTGCGCTCACCCCAAGTGCCATTGTCAAAAGCCTGCTGAAAATCAATCATAACCAATGCTGTGTCCATCTACGCCTCCTTTGTCGCCCAATAATAAGGCAGAACCTTTTGAAAACCATCTGCCAGCTTATCCGTCAAGTCCTCTAAAGTCTGCTCCTTAGAAAGAGGCACGTCATACTTGACCAGCACTTTCCGAACTAACTTATCTCGCACCTGCTCTTTTAGCATTTGGCGGTTAGATTCACTTCCTGAAACAGGATAGCTCTCCCCATCTTTTTGCACTTGATAATAAAGAGGAGCAGCAATGGGCACATCCAAGACACGCTCCTGCCTAGTTAAGGTCGTTTCTGACTTTTTACGCTCAATAAAACTCACCTCGCAGCTAATCCCAAAAGCGTCCGTCTTGCCATAAAGTCTAATAGCTAGCGCCACCTCGTCCTCTCCATCTTCTGGGCGTTTAAAATAGCACCAAAAATGCGGTCGCCCAAGCTGGGCTTGACTCGCCCAATTGCTGACACGCTCCATCTGAAAAGGAGCCACCTTTTCTTCTAGCGCCTTTGAAATAGCGGTAAAAGCCTTTCTCGCTTCTTGGCCTGCAGCTTTAAAGGTCAGCATTTCCTTCTCTAGCGCACCTGCTTTTTCAGGCTTGATATACTTCATCCCTTGATAAGAGAGGTAGTGGTTTAGTGCTTGGTACATTTTCAATCTCCTTACAATCTCTTAGAACGACTAAAAAGACGACTCCGTCTTTGACGAGCAATCTTTTTAGTATTTTCGAAAGCGTTGATAACGCTCTTCTAGCAATTTTTCTAAAGGTAACTGGCTAAGCGAGTCGATCTCTTCAATGAGTGCTGCTTTTAGCATATCGACAATTTCACTAGAGAAATAGCCGTGCTCTGGGATGATACGGTCAATCACACCCATCTGTAGCAGCTCGCCTGCTGTTAACTTCATCAATTCTGCCGCCTCAGGTGCTCTGCTGCCATCTTTCCACAAGATAGAGGCAAAACCTTCAGGACTCAAAATAGCATACATGGTATTTTCAAGCATCCATACCTTATCAGCTAGCGCCAAGGCAAGCGCCCCACCAGAGCCACCCTCACCGATGATAACGGCAATGATAGGCACCTTGAGGTCACTCATCTCAAGGAGATTGCGAGCAATCGCCTCACCCTGTCCACGCTCCTCAGCACCAACACCGGGATAAGCGCCAGCGGTATTGATAAAGGTAATAACTGGACGACCAAATTTTTCTGCCTGCTTCATCAAGCGGCATGCCTTACGGTAGCCTTCTGGATTAGGCTGTCCGAAGTTACGCTTGAGGTTGTCTTGTAGGTTTTTACCTTTTTGGATACCAATGACAGTGACAGGACGACCATCTAGGCGTGCGATACCTCCGACAACAGCACCATCATCACCATAGTGTCTATCACCATGTAGCTCGATAAAATCGTCAAACACTTTCTCGGCATAATCCAGAGTCGTCAGACGATTTTGGTCCCGAGCTTCTTTTAAAATGCGGGATACATCACTCATAACTCACCTCCGTGCAATGCTAATAGCTGAGCGATGGTCTGACGTAAGTCTGTACGCTCCACAATCTTGTCCACAAAGCCATGCTCCAAGAGAAACTCTGCCTTTTGGAAACGGTCTGGCAAATCCTCACGCACCGTTGTCTCAATGACACGACGCCCAGCAAAACCAATAAGAGCTTGCGGCTCAGCAAGGATAATGTCCCCTTCCATAGCAAAGCTAGCTGTCACCCCGCCCGTCGTTGGGTCAGTTAGAACAGTCAGATAAAAGAGACCAGCGTTTGAGTGACGCTTAACAGCTGCAGAAATCTTTGCCATCTGCATCAGACTCATGATACCCTCTTGCATTCTGGCACCACCAGAAGCGGTGAAAATGACAACAGGGAGCTTTTCTTTTGTCGCTAGCTCAAAGAGGCGAGTGATTTTCTCACCGACAACCGTTCCCATACTTGCCATGATAAAGTGTGCATCCATGATAGCAAGTGCTACTTTTTGGTCGCAAATAGTCGCTAAACCAGTAAGCACTGCCTCATCAAGACCCGTTGTCTCTTTTGCTTTTTCGAGTTTTTCCTCATAGCCTGGAAATTGCAGTGGATTTTTGCTAGCAATACCAGTAAACAGCTCTTCAAAACTGCCCTCATCCACCGTCAGCAAGAGACGCTCTTTGGCGCTAATGCGAAAATTATAGTGACACTGTGGACAGATTTTGGCAAGCCCTAGGTCCTTTTGGTAAATCATGTGCCGACATGCTGGGCACTTGGCAAAGAGCTCATCAGGAACTTCTGGTAACTCTAGCTCTTCTTGACGGCGCACCGAACGGTTGGGATTGATACGGATATATTTATCTTTTTTACTAAAAAGTGCCATAAGTCCTCCTAGTCCTCAGTTTGTTCGTACTCGGGTAAAAAGGTTTCCATCAAAAAGGCAGTATCATAATCACCTGCAATAACACGAGCGTCAGAAATCAAGTCCATCTGAAACTCGCTATTGGTTACCACACCTTCAATTTCAAGCTCATACAGCGCACGCTGCATTTTCATCAGCGCATCAAAACGGTTGCTGCCATGAACGATGATTTTAGCAATCATACTGTCATAGTAAGGCGGGATGGTGTAGCCTTGGTAAACAGCAGAGTCCACACGCAAGCCAACACCACCCGATGGCAAGTAAAGTTCAGTAATCTTACCTGGACTTGGTGCAAAGTTAAACTTAGGATTTTCAGCATTGATACGGCACTCAATAGCGTGCCCTTTTAAGCAAATATCCTCTTGAGAAACAGACAATGGCTGCCCAGCTGCGATACGAATTTGCTCTTTGACGATATCAACGCCTGTCACAAACTCAGTCACAGGGTGCTCTACTTGAACACGTGTATTCATCTCCATAAAGTAGAACTCGCCTGTTTTTTCATCAAGGAGAAACTCAATCGTTCCTGCATTTTCATAGGAAACAGCTTTGGCAGCTCGAACAGCAGCCTCACCAATCTTTTGACGAAGAGTCGCCCCAATCGCAATAGATGGGCTTTCTTCCAAGACCTTTTGGTTGTTACGCTGCAATGAGCAATCACGCTCACCTAGATGGACGATATTGCCAAAATGATCGCCTAAAACCTGAACCTCAATGTGGCGGGCAGGGTAGATGACCTTTTCAATGTACATAGCACCATTACCAAAGGCTGCAAGAGCTTCCTGTGAGGCAGACTCAAAAGCTGCCACCAAGTCTTCTTGGCGCTCAACCTTGCGGATACCTTTACCACCGCCACCTGCTGAAGCTTTAAGCATGACTGGATAGCCAATAGCGTCTGCCACTTCAAGCGCTTCTTGAGTCGTTGTGACCTCACCTTTTGAGCCTGGAATAACAGGGACATTAGCTTTTATCATCTCAGCACGTGCATTGATCTTGTCACCCATCTTGTCCATGACAAGTCCAGATGGTCCGATGAATTTAATGTGCAATTCCTCGCACATGGTGGCAAATTTTGAGTTTTCACTCAAAAAACCAAAGCCTGGGTGAATAGCTTGCGCTCCTGTGACAATGGCTGCAGAAAGCACAGTATTCATATTGAGATAAGAGTCGCTTGATTTACTAGGGCCAATGCAAATAGCTTCATCTGCTAGAATGGTATGAAGCGCCTCTTTATCAGCTTCTGAATAAACCGCAACCGTTGCAATTCCCAGTTCACGTGCCGCACGGATAATCCGCACCGCAATTTCCCCACGGTTTGCAATCAATAGTTTTTTGAACATCCCATTCTTCCCTTCTAGTTACTCTCTAGTTTTTACCAAGCGCAAAGGTTAAGGTTCCACTAGCGGCTAATTGTCCGTCTACTTCTGCCTTAGCTTCTACTACAGCGATTGTGCCACGGCGTTTGACAAATTTTGCCGTCATGACAAGCTGATCGCCAGGAACAACTTGCTTTTTGAAGCGAACCTTGTCCATACCAGCGTAAAAGACGAGTTTTCCTTGGTTTTCTTCTTTTGACAATTCCAAGACACCTGCTGTCTGCGCAAGAGCTTCCATGATGAGCACTCCTGGCATAACAGGGTATTCTGGAAAATGCCCATTAAAGAAAGGTTCGTTGATGGTCACATTTTTAATAGCTGTGATTTCGTCCTCAGATACTTCTAGGACTCTATCAACCAAAAGCATGGGATAACGATGAGGAAGTGCTTCACGAATTTTTGTAATATCAATCATTTAATACGTACCAATCCTTTACCAAATTCTACAACTTCTTCATTTTCAACCAGAACTTCAGTGACCACACCGTCTTTAGGTGCCGGTACTTCGTTCATGACTTTCATCGCTTCGATGATAAGAAGCGTTTGTCCTTTTTTGACAGTATCGCCAACAGAGACAAAGTTTGGCTTGTCAGGTGCTGGTGCTAAGTAAGCCACACCAACCAAAGGACTCTCTACAAGGTCGCCCTCTGCAACAACTTCTGTGCTTACTTCTACCTCTACTGGTGCAGAATTAACACTAGCAGGCTGCGCTTCAATAGGTGTTAGCGGAACTTCTAAGATAGGCTCAGCTGTCTTTTCAGCAGACACTAAGCTGTTTTTGCTGAAGTGCAATTCATCACTAGCATTGCGGTAAGAAAACTCACGCAAGCTAGAGCTGTCAAACTGCGCCATCAATTCTTTGATTTCTGAGATATTCACACTAATCCTCCCAACGTTTGAAAGCTGTCACGGCATTGTGTCCACCAAAGCCAAAAGTGTTAGAAAGAGCGTACTCAATTGGAGCATCCACACCTTGACCATAGATGACGTTAGCTTCGATATCTTCTGATAATTCCTTGGTACCAGCTGTCATTGGCACATACTGGTGACGAATAGCTTCGATAGTAGCAATAGCTTCAACACCACCTGCAGCCCCTAGAAGGTGTCCTGTAAAGGATTTTGTAGAAGATACTGGCACATCTTTTCCAAGAACAGCGACAATAGCTTGGCTTTCACTGTGTTCATTGGCTTGTGTAGATGTTCCATGGGCATTGACATAGCCAACTTGACTAGCGTCGATACCTGCTTCATTCATCGCTAGTTTCATAGCTTTTGCTGCACCTGAGCCGTCTGGTGTTGGTGTTGTCATGTGATAAGCATCACAGGTATTTCCATAACCAACAACTTCTGCTAGAATAGTAGCGCCACGTTTTTGAGCGTGCTCTAGGCTCTCTAAAATAAGGATACCTGCTCCCTCACCCATGACAAAGCCATTTCTATCCTTGTCAAATGGGATAGAAGAACGTGCTGGATCTTCTGTTTGAGAAAGAGCTGTTAGGTTTTGGAAACCTGCGATACCGATTTTTGTGATAGAACTTTCAGAACCACCACAGATGACCACATCTTGAAGCCCAAATTTGATTTCACGAAAGGCTTCGCCGATAGCGTCATTAGCAGACGCACAGGCTGTTGTGACAGACTTACATACCCCTTGAGCATTTAAGCGCATAGCGATATTTCCAGCAGCCATATTAGACAAGGCTTTAGGGATAAACATCGGCTGTACACGCTTTGGACCACGGGCATTTAAGCGTGTAATCTGATCTTCTAGCTCTTGTAGACCACCGATACCGCTTGAAACGATAACACCAACACGGTCGTGATCGAGATTGTCTGTCTCTAATTGTGCCATTTCTACAGCCTCTAGCGCTGCATAAATCGCATAAAGAGAGTACATGTCCATTCTATTTTTGTCTTTACGTACAAAGTATTTATCAAATGGGAAATCTTGGATTTCACCGGCATTGTAAACACTAAAATCTGTTGTGTCAAACTTTGTGATCGGACCAATTCCAATTTTTCCTGTTTTTAAACTGTTCCAAAATTCTTCTGGAGTATTTCCGATTGGTGATGTGACACCATAACCTGTTACAACTACTCTATTTTCAGTCATTAACCTACCCTCTTCTTATTGCATGGTCATGCCACCATCAATGGCAAGCACTTGACCTGTTAGATATTCTTGTTTTGCTAAAAATGCGACCACTTCAGCAACCTCTTCAGGTTTTCCGATACGCTTCATCGGGATTTGCGCTAGCATGGCATCCTTTAGCTTATCAGGAATAGCATCTGTCATATCAGACTCGATAAATCCTGGCGCTACTACATTGACACGGACACCACGACCAGCAACCTCACGTGCTACTGACTTGCTAAAGCCAATCAAACCTGCTTTTGAAGCTGCATAATTGGCTTGTCCGACATTTCCAACCAAGCCAACAACACTTGAGATGTTGATAATAGCACCAGAACGTGCCTTACTCATAGGCTTTAGAACTGCCTGTGTCATGTTAAAGGCACCTGTCAAGTTGACTTTCAAGACTTTTTCAAAGTCCTCTTGTGTCATTTTGAGCATGAGCTTATCGTTTGTGATACCTGCATTATTGACTAGGACATCAATGTTACCTAAAATCTTAGTTGCTTCAGCTACCATGCGTTTGCTATCAGCCTCATCAGACACATCGCCACTAACAGCTAGAACCTCGCCATTGTAGTGTGAAAATGTCTCAAGTAGGCTCTCAGGCACCGCACGACGTCCATTGAGGACAACATTGGCACCTAGTTGCGCAAATTTATGAGCAATCGCTAAGCCGATACCACGTGTTGAACCTGTTACAAAAACCGTTTTTCCATGAAGTTCCAAATTATTGCCTCCTATCTCGCAAGTAGTTCTTCCAAGCTAGCCTTGTCGTAGACAGAAACACTTGGAATTGTCTTATCAATTTTTTTCAAGAAACCAGCCAACACCTTACCTGGACCAATCTCAATCACATCTGTCATACCCAGTGAAACCATTGTGTCAATCGACTCATAAAAACGCACCGGCTCCATGACTTGACGAGCTAGTAGAGTCTTAATCTCACTTTTTTCCATGACACGTGCTTTTGTATTGCCAATGAGTGGCAACTTAAAGTCCTCAAAAGTAACTGCCTCAAGCTCTTTAGCTAACTTGTCACTGGCAGGCTTCAATAAAGCCGTGTGGAAGGGACCAGATACTTTTAGTGGGACAAGGCGCTTAGCGCCAGCTTCTTTGAGGTAATCCACAGCCGCATCAACTGCTGCAACTTCGCCACCGATAACGATTTGTGTCGGTGTATTGTAGTTAGCTAGAGAGACGATACCCTCTCTAGAGGCTTTCTTACATGCCTCCTCAATCGTGTCCACCGGTGTATTGAGGACAGCGACCATCTTACCACTACCACACGGAGCAGCTGACTCCATGTATTCACCACGCTTTACGACAAGTGCCAAAGCACTCTCAAAATCAAGTGCTCCAGAAGCTACTAGAGCTGAGTACTCGCCCAAGGAAAGACCTGCAACCATATCTGCGGTAATTCCTTTTTCAAAAAGCAAGCGATAAATCGCAACAGAAGTTGTTAAAATAGCAGGTTGGGTGTAGCGGGTTTGATTGAGTTTTTCCTCATCTTCGTCAATCAACTTGCGCACATCATAGCCTAAAACCTGACTTGCTTGATTAAAAGTTTCTTGTACAATCGGGTAGGTCTCATAGAGATCACGCGCCATTCCAAGACTTTGGGCACCTTGACCTGCAAATAAGAATGCGGTTTTCGTCATTTTGTCCTCCATTCTCTAAGATCAGTTAGAGAGTGTTTTTTGTTTAGCTCAAAAGAAGTGTTAATCTTCTTCCCAGCGTTTAGCTTCTTCTAGGATAACATCACGGGCGCCGTAGTAGAGGTCTTTTAAAATCTCTTCACAGGTTTCTTCTTTGCTAACAAAACCTGCAATTTGACCTGCCATCACAGAACCATAGTCGACATCACCATCAACAACGGCATTACGGAGTGCACCAGCGCCGAGTTCTTCGATTTCTGCTTGGGTGATTTTTCCAGCTAAGAAATCTTTTTCAGCCTTAGCATAGGCTGTTGCCAATTTATTTTTAAGGGCACGTACAGGGTGTCCCACAACTTGTGCAGACACTACCGTATCGATGTCTTTTGCTTTTAAGATTTTTGCCTTAAAGTTAGGGTGAGCATTAGACTCTTTAGCGACAACAAAGCGAGTACCGACTTGGATAGCTTCAGCTCCCAACATAAAGCCTGCTGCAGCACCTCGTCCATCAGCAATACCACCAGCTGCAATAACAGGAATAGACACCGCATCCACCACTTGGCGCACAAGTGTCATAGTGGTCAACTTACCAATGTGACCTCCTGCTTCCATACCTTCAGCAATGACAGCGTCAGCTCCCATTTTTTCCATACGACGGGCAAGAGCTACACTTGGAACCACTGGGATAACAGTAATCCCTGCTTCGTGAAAACGATCCATGTATTTCCCTGGATTACCAGCACCAGTTGTGACAACCTTGACCCCTTCTTCAATGACAAGATCAACAATGTCTTCGACAAATGGTGAGAGGAGCATGATATTAACCCCGAAAGGTTTGTCTGTCACGGCTTTAATCTTATCAATATTAGCCTTGACGACTTCTTTAGGAGCGTTACCACCACCGATAATACCTAAACCACCTGCTTTTGATACGGCAGCTGCCAAATCACCATCAGCAACCCATGCCATACCACCTTGAAAAATAGGATATTTAATGTTTAATAATTCTGTAATACGACTTTTCATATCTACACTTTCTAAATCTTGGCTAAGCGACTAAAGCGGAAACAAAACGCTAGAAGCGTTCTATTCCACCTTTAATCGCTTATCTAGCTCTATATTACTAAAGCGCTTGTCAATAGAATTTGATAAAGATGTGACCTTTATAATTTGAAGGTCAAACTATCTAGCTACTAATAAGGAGCGAACACAAGCCTTTGTGCTTGCTGTCCACTCCTGCATGGTTTTTATGCTATTGCAACCACCATGCGCTAAAAAAGCATCTGCGTTAGTTGCTAGTCTTTATTTTGTTTTTTCTTCAACGTAAGCAACCAAGTCACCAACTGTGTTAAGACCTTCTTCAGTTTCGATTTGGATGTCGAATTCATCTTCGATTTCAGAGATTACTTGGAAAACATCAAGTGAGTCTGCGTCAAGATCATCAAAAGTTGTTTCCATTGTCACTTCATCTGTCTCTTTACCAAGTTCTTCAACGATAATTTCTTGTACTTTTTCAAATACTGCCATGATATAGCTCCTTTTAAATAAATAATGTGATTGATTAGCTAACAACTAGCTAAAGTCTATATAACTGTGCTTATGCACAATATACCTAAATTTTAACAATTAGACTGCCCCATGTCAATCCTCCACCAAAACCTGATAGTAAAATTGTTTGGCTGCCGTCTAATCTAATAGTGCCATTGTCTACCGACTCGGATAATAATATCGGAATACTTGCGGCACAGGTGTTGCCATACTCCATCATATTGGCTAAAAACTTCTCTCTATCAACACCGATTTTCTTAGCCATCTTGTCTAGGATACGGATATTAGCCTGATGAAGCAAGAGATAGTCAATGCTATCTGCTGTAAAGTTTGAGCTCTCAATGAGCTCTGCAATACTTTTTGACACATCACGGATGGTAAAGTCAAAAATAGCACGCCCATCCATAGTCACATAAGGAAGATTGTCCTCAACCACTGAAAATGGTGAGTTAAGACCGACAACACCCGAGATGAGCCCATCTCCTCTACTACCGTCTGCATGCAGAGACTCTGCTAAAAAGTGTGCTTTATCGGACGCTTCAAGCAAAACCCCACCAGCACCATCACCAAACAGCACTGCCGTTCTGCGGTCGCTCCAGTCAATGGTCTTAGAAAAGGTTTCAGCTCCAATCACCAAACCCTTTTGGTAAAGCCCAGACTGGATAAACTTTTCAGCCGTTGATAAGGCAAATACAAAGCCACTACACGCCGCTGTCAAATCAAAGACAAAAGCATTTGTCGCACCGATAGCTGCTTGAACCTTGGCTGCGGTTGACGGCATCATACTGTCTGGCGTCACTGTCGCTACGATAATAAAATCAATGCTACCAGCCTCAAGAGAAGCTTTCTCAAGTAATTGTTTGGCTACTTGACTCGCTAAATCAGCTGTTGATTCATCTTTTGTGATATGGCGATTTTTAATACCTGTACGGCTTGAAATCCACTCATCACTCGTATCCATTATCTGTGATAAATCATCATTTGTAATGACTTGTGAGGGCACATAATGCGCCACTTGACTAATCTTTGCATATCTCATTAGACGAGCTCCTCTAAAAATTGATGTAAATTGCTCAACCCCTTGGTCAGAGCTTCAACATCTGTTTCGTCAAAATCCTCGACAATTTGATCAACCAAACGCTTATGGAATTTGCTATGCAACCGATCAACCAAACGCCCTTTTTTCGTCAAACTCAGATAAACAACCCTACGATCAGACTGTGAACGCCTGCGCTCAATATAGCCTTTAGCTTCAAGCTTATTCAGACTTGCTGTTACTGTTCCTAGTGTGATCATCTGCGCACGAGCGATGTCACTTGGAGTCACTTTATCATCCTTACCAATAATTTCAATCGTGTGCATCTCTTTTAGCGAAATGTCACTAAACTGGCTTGTTTTCAAGCTCATTTCCTCGATGACTAAAACCTTATTGAAAATATCTACGAGATAAGCATTGATTTGACTATAATCCAAGTTCCCTCACTCCTTTACATAAAACTTTGACTATCAAAGTTTAACAAAAGTCACGCTTTTTTGCAAGTCTTTCAAAGAATGGCTTTCTTTTATTTTCCCTTAAACTGAGGACGACGTTTTTCAGTGTAGGCACGCACACCCTCTTTAAAGTCGTCGGTAAAGGCTAAGGATTTTTGCAAATCAAGCTCTAACTTCGCATAAGCCTCCCAGTCGGTAAAGGAACTTTGCCAAACCATTTCTTTGATGGCTTTAAAGGAGTTGACTGAGCTGCGCTTCAACTTTTTGATGAGTTGTTGCGCCGTTTTTTCTAACTTTTCAGACTCACAAACCTTGTAGACAATGCCGTATTCAAGAGCTTTATCAGCTTTTAGCCCTTCTCCTGTCATGGCAAGATGAGTGGCACGATTAACGCCAATAGCTTTTGCTAAGAGGTACAAACCACCTGCATCAGGCGCCAAACCAACGCCCACAAAAGCTTGGATGAACTTAGTCTTGTCAGAAGCAATGACAAAATCACAAGCCACTGCCATATTAGCTGCAGCACCTGCAACAGCACCGTCTGTTAGCATAATAACAGGCTTTGGCAATTTCTTGATAGCAAAGGAAATGTCATTGACCAACTCAGCGATTCGAACAAGTGATTGAACATCGTCTGCTGCAACAGCACGCTCCATCTCAACCAAGTCGCCCCCTACTGAGAAAACTTTTCCATTGGCAGCAAACGTAAGGATACGCACTGCCTCGTCCTTTGCTGCCATATCAAGAGCAGATAAGATTTCTTCGCAAATGGGGATATTAAAGCCGTTTGACACTTCTGGACGATTAAGCGTTAGTCTAGCGACCTCATCCTCCACATCATAGGTAATGTGTTTAAAAGACATCATGTCTCCTTTTCTCTATACTTTTAATTTGATAATCAAACTATTCAAAAACAAAACTATTCTAGCATAAACTACGGCTTAAAATCAAGTTATTTTAAGAATTTTTTAATTTGATGATTCAAGCTATTTTATAAAGCAAAGTAAAAAAGATTAGACAATACGTCTAATCTTTTTCCAACAAATCACTCAAACGCTGAATAAAACCTGCTGCTTGTGACTGATCCATACCAAAGCGTGTATCCTTGACTGCCCAAGTGGTCAGCCCAGCAGCCACTCCCGCTGCGATACCTTTTTCGCTATCCTCAACCACTAAAATGTCCTCTTTTGGACAACCAATTTGGCGTGCTGCCTCCTCATAGATGGTTGGATCAGGCTTACTTTCTACAAATTCCTCCCCAGATAAAATAACCTTAAAGTAAGACCTGATATTCATCGAATCCAGCGCTTTTAGGATATCTGATTTGGTTGAGCTGGACGCAAGACCAAGCGCAATGCCTTTTTTATCTAAAGCCTCAATCACAGAAACCGTGTCATCAAAGACCAGACTTGGATAAGGCAGAGGGTGCTTATCCTTGTAGGCAGTATAGTCTTTTTGCAGCTTGTCAACATCCCATTTGTCATAGTCATCACGCAGTATATGCTGCCAAACCTGCTTCATATTGCCACCAATAAAGAAACTTGGTGGCAGGTGCTTGATAGAAATCCCTCGGTCATTTAAAAAGACCTCACGACGCCGATAATAAAAACTCTCGGTGTCAAACAAAACGCCATCCATATCAAAAATTATCGCTTTAAAATTCATCATAGCTCTATTATACTATCATTTTCTTTGAAAAACTACTGACACATTGTCTGAATTTTGCTATAATTTAGACAAAACGCAATAAAGGATGTTTTCATGAAAGTTACAAAATTTGGAGGCAGCTCACTCGCCTCCGCAGCACAACTCTGTAAAGTCTTAGATATCATCAAAGCCGACTATGAACGCCGCTTTGTCATCGTCTCAGCCCCTGGAAAGCGCACGTCTGAAGATACCAAGGTCACAGATGCTTTGATTAAATATTATCAAAACTATAAGGCAGGTAACGACGTCACTGCTGATCAAGAGTGGATTATCGAGCGCTACCGTGCTATTATCGAGGAATTGAGCCTTGGCTCTGCTATTTTAGACAAAATCGCAAAAGCTATCAAAAATCTTGCTACGCTTCCTATCGAAAATAATCGCTTTTTGTACGATACTTTCTTAGCAGCTGGCGAGGACAATAATGCCAAGTTGATCGCTGAATTTTTCAGCCAAAATGACGTGCCTGCTCAGTACATTCACCCTAAAGAAGCGGGTATCATCGTCTCTAGCGAACCTGGCAATGCTCGCATTCTCCCTAGCAGCTATGATAAACTGGAAAACCTGCGTGAATACAATGACGTGCTTGTCATTCCTGGATTTTTCGGAGTGACTGTTGACGATGAGATTTGTACCTTCTCTCGTGGCGGTTCTGATATTACAGGCTCTATCGTAGCAGCTGGTGTCAAAGCAGACCTCTACGAAAACTTCACAGATGTCAACGGTATCTTTGCCGCTCACCCTGGGGTCATCGACAATCCACACTCTATCCCTGAGTTGACTTATAAGGAAATGCGTGAGCTTGCTTATGCTGGCTTTTCAGTGCTTCACGATGAAGCGCTTATCCCTGCTTACCGTGGGAAAGTCCCTCTTGTCATCAAAAACACCAACAACCCAGACCACCCAGGAACCAAGATTGTCATCGAGCACACTGGAAAGGATATCCCGGTCATTGGTATTGCTGGAGATGACCACTTTGTCAGCATCAATATGTCCAAATACCTCATGAATAGAGAGGTCGGCTTTGGACGTAAGGTCCTTCAAATCCTCGAAGACCTCAACATCCGCTTTGAGCACATGCCAACGGGTATTGATGACATGTCTATCGTTCTTCGTGACCGTGAGTTGACTCCAATCAAAGAGCAAGAAATCATTACGCAACTCACTCGCAAACTCGAAGTGGATCACGTTGATATCCAGCACGACCTCTCTATCATCATGATTGTCGGCGAAAACATGAAGAGCCAAGTTGGTGTCATGTCAACGGCCACCAAGGCGCTCTCTGACAACCACATCAACTTGACCATGATTTCACAAGGCTCAAGCGAAGTATCTATCATGTTCGTTATCAACAGCGAAGATGAGAAAAAAGCCGTTCGTGCCCTTTACGACGCTTTCTTTAAGTAAATGAAAAGCCACTTTCTGTGGCTTTTTTGCTACGCTCATTCCTACTTTAGAGAAACAAAAAAGCCGAGCTTCTTGCTCGACCAATCTGCGGAAAGAGGGACTTGAACCCTCACGACCTAAAGCGGTCACAGGATCCTTAGTCCTGCGCGTCTGCCAATTCCGCCATTTCCGCTCATCAACATAATAAATTATATCAATTTACCTTGTTGATGTCAACACTATTTTCCATATTTTTTCAAAAAAAGTGAAATTTTTTCTTTATAGGTTTGCGGGTCTTTTTCAAATGACTTGGCATGACCAGCTCCTTTTGCGATATAGAGCTCTTTTGGTCCTTGTGTGGCAGCGTAGTTTTCATAGACCATTTCTGTCGGCACAAAGGTGTCATTGCCACCGTGGATAAAGAGCGTCGGCAAATGGTTTTTGGCTAACTGTTTGACACTGCTTGCCTCACCGTAGCTAAAGCCTGCACGAATCTTAGACAAAGCAGAGACCTCGTAAAGCAGTGGAAAGGCTGGCAGATGATAGAGCTGCTTGGCTTGATAGGCGAGCTCATCCCAAACGCTAGTGTAGCCACAGTCCTCGATAATGGTTGTAATCTGGCTCGGCAGTTCTTCACCACTTGCCATCATGACGGTAGCCCCACCCATGGAAACCCCAAACAAGGTGATTTCAACCGAAGGATTTTGACTGATGAGGATATCTGCCCACTTGAGGACATTTAAGCGGTCGTTCCAACCGTAGCCGATAATCTGCCCCTTGCTGTTGCCGTGAGCGATATTATCTGGCATGAGCACATTGTAACCCAGCTCATGAAACATATAGCCATAGGCTTTCATGTATTTTTTACTGCTGGTAAAACCATGTACTACGATGACCGTTTTATCCGTTTTCTTTTCCGCTGGCACATACCATGCTTCTTGCTTAATGCCTTGATTTTCCATGGTATCTGTCTCATAAGTCAGCTTATCAAAAGCCTTCTCATAAGCGTACAGAGGGCTGGTCTTTGCGATACCGCCACTGCCGACAAAGGACTTCTCCCCACGCACTTGAGCGACGTGGAAAAAGTAAAAACTGGCTAAAACCGTCCCTAAAAAAAGAATACCTACTATAATCGCAGCTAAGCGTCGTTTCCTTAATTTTTTCATAACACCTATTATACACTAATTTAGCAGATTGGCAACATGAGAAAAAGTGAGAAAACCAAGTTCTCTCACTTTAATCACTTATTAGTCATTCATGTTTTCAACCGCAGCTGTCACAAAGGCTGTGTAGAGTTCTTCGGCACGGTTTGGACGTGATTGCAACTCTGGGTGATATTGAGCAGCGACGAAGAATTTCTTGTCTGGTAATTCGACAATTTCCATGAGGCGGTTGTCTGGAGAGACACCAGAGAAGACAAAGCCTGCTTCTTCAAACTGTTCACGGAAATCTGTGTTAAACTCATAGCGGTGACGGTGACGGCGTTGCACCACTTCTTGGTTGTTATAGGCTTCAGCCGCTTTAGAGCCGACTTTTAGCTTACATGGGTAAAGCCCTAGGCGAAGCGTTCCACCCATATCTTCGATGTCAATTTGGTCACGCATGATATCAATGATTGGATATGGTGTTTCTGGGTCTAGCTCAGCAGAGTTTGCCCCTTTAAGGTTAAGGACGTTACGAGCAAACTCGACACAGGTCAACTGCATACCAAGACAGATCCCTAGCATTGGCACATCATTTTCACGTGCATAACGAATGGCTTCAATCTTACCTTCTGTCCCACGATGACCAAATCCACCAGGCACAATGATACCATCTGCGTCACCGACAAGCTCAGCGATATTCTCACTTGTCACATCATTGGCATTGACCCATTTGAGGTCAATAGCCACATCATTGACATAACCTGAGTGCTTGAGGGCTTCTACGACAGAGAGATAAGCGTCTGGCAATTCCACATACTTACCAACCAAGGCGATTTTGACTTTCTTCTCAAGGTTCATCACCTTGTCTACCATAGCTGTCCACTCGGTCATATCAGCCTTAGGCGCATCGATTTTCAGATGGTCACAAACAATCTGATCCATGTTTTGTGCTTGCATATTAAGCGGAATTTGGTAGATGTGATCAACGTCTAGTGACTCAATAACGGCTTCTGGTGCCACGTCACAGAACTGTGCTAGTTTGTTTTTGATGTTTTGACCAGCTGGCTGTTCTGTACGAATAACCAGCATGTTCGGTTGAATCCCAAGACCACGCAACTCTTTAACAGAGTGTTGAGTTGGTTTTGTCTTCATCTCACCAGCAGCCTTTAGGTAAGGCAAAAGCGTTGTGTGGATGTACATGACATTGTCAGAGCCGACATCCGCTTTCATTTGGCGAAGCGCTTCAAGGAAAGGCAGGCTCTCAATATCACCAACAGTTCCACCAACCTCAGTGATAATCACGTCTGAGTCTGTTGTGGTCGCAGCACGTTTGATTTTTTCTTTGAGCGCATCTGTGATGTGTGGAATAACCTGCACAGTTGCTCCCAGATACTCACCACGGCGTTCTTTTTTCAAGACTTCGCTATAAATCTTACCCGTTGTGACATTAGAGTATTTGTTGAGGTTAATATCAATGAAACGCTCGTAGTGACCAAGGTCAAGGTCTGTTTCCGCCCCATCATCGGTCACGTAAACCTCACCGTGCTGATAAGGACTCATAGTCCCTGGGTCAATATTGATATAAGGATCAAACTTTTGAATCGTCACTTTTAACCCACGATTTTTCAACAAGCGACCAAGACTTGCAGCAACAATCCCTTTACCAATAGAAGAAACGACACCACCAGTTACAAAAATATACTTTGTCATTAAAGCACTCCCCTAAAAATAAAATTAGTCGTCATATTCTGACGATTGCAAAAGAGAAAACCGATTGCTAAGCAACCGTTATTGACCATAAAACAAAAATAGCTCCCTATGGTACTAGGGAGCACGACCTCAAAATGAGGTGCCCGATATTTACTATAAACTATATGTGGGCTTTTGTCAATTAAAAATCAACAGAAAATCTTATTCTTCCTCATCCTCGTCGTCTTCATCTTCTTCGTTGATGTCAACTTCTTCATCTAAGTCAGCGTCTGGGATGATTTCATTGATTTCAGAGTCGTAAGATTCGACTTCTGATTTTTCATCGTCTGGATTTTCATCGTCATATTCGCTATTAGCATTAGCTGAGTAATCCTCATCTTCTGGATCATCGTCGTTGTAGTCAATAGCGTCTTCGTCACCATCCATAAAGGCATTGACACGTTTGTGCTTGCGTTTTGGTGCATTGTCATCCTCTTCTTCAAGGGTGATGACTTCTTCGTCAATCTCATCAATAGCGTACCAAGAACGCAGTCCCCAACGGTTGTCCCCGAGAGGAATAAAGCTACCGTCAGTGTTTAGGTCAGAGTAAAATCCTGGTAGTGCTTCACGAATAGTCGCATCTGATTTTTCAAGGTAGACTTGAATTTCATTGACAAGGTCACTGAAATACATCTCATGGTCACGTCCACGCTCTTCTAGGATGGCACGTGCCACTTCAATCATTGACAATTCGCTTTTTTCTTGCCCTTTAAATACATCTAATTCCAAAGCAGTTCTCCTTATCGATGTTAAATTAGCATCCTGTATAAACAGTCCCCTAATTGTCATTACTCTCTATTGTACGCTATTTTTGCGGTTTCGTCAAAGGGAATTCAAGAAATTTGAACAAAATCAAGAAAAAACAAGCTTGAACATCTCCAAACTTGTTTTGGTAAACATTATTTGACTTTTGCAGAGCTTGTCACAGCTTCGATCGCTTTTTTCATTGCGATGTCGTGTTTAAGCATTTCTGGTGAAAGGAGGTTGCGTACTTGTTCAGCTTCCATGCTGTACTCTGTAGCAAGGTCGTTGATTTCTTTTTCGACTTCTTCATCACTTGCTTCAAAACCTTCTGCTTTAGCAATAGCTTCGATGACAAGGTTTGTTTTCACACGTTTGTCAGCGTCTGCTTCGTATTGTTTGTGAAGGTCTTCTTGGCTTGTTCCAGTCATTTGGAAGTAAAGGTCTGGTGAGATACCTTGACGTTGAAGGTTACCAAGGAATTCGTTCATCGCACGGTGAACTTCGTCGTGAACCATTTCTTCTGGAAGGTCGATGATTTCAGCGTTAGCTACTGCAAGCTCGATAGCTGCATTTTCAACAGCGTCATCAAAGGCAATTTCTTTGGCAGCTTCAAGTTCTTTGCGGTATTTTGCTTTCAACTCATCAAGTGTGTCCACTTCTTCGTCGATGTCTTTAGCCAACTCATCGTCAAGCGCTGGAATTTCTTTTGCTTTGACTTCGTGAACAGTTGTCACAAACTTAGCGTCTTTACCAGCAAGGTCTGCTGCTTGGTAGTCTTCTGGGAAAGTAACATTGACATCTACTGTGTCACCAGCTTTGCTACCAACCAATTGGTCCTCAAAACCTGGGATGAATTGACCTGAACCAAGTTCAAGTGAGAAGTCATCACCTTTACCACCGTCAAATTCAACACCGTCAACAGAACCAACAAAGTCGATCACAACAGTGTCACCTTTTTCTGCTGCGCCGTCTTTGATAGCAAGTTCAGCAAGGTTGTTGCGTTCACGCTCAATCTTAGCGTCTACTTCTTCGTCAGTCACTTCTTTGCTAGCTTCTACTGACACTTCAAGGTCTTTGTAGTCACCAAGTTTAACTTCAGGTTTTGTCACAACTTCAGCAGTGATAACCCATTCTTGACCTTTTTCCATAGAAGTCACGTCAAATTTTGGTTGTGCAACAACATCCAAGCTAAGCTCAGCAACTGCTGCTTCGTATGCTGCTGGTAAAAGAGCGTTCAAAGCGTCTTCGTAAAGCGCTTCTTCACCAAATTTTTGATTGAAAACAGCACGTGTGATATGACCTTTACGGAAACCTGGAACAGTCAAATCTTTCTTAATTTTATTAAAGCTGTTGTCAAGTGCTGGCTGGATTTGGTCTTGACTAATTGTAAATGTAACGACACCACGGTTTGTGGCTGTATTTTCAAATGATGTAGACATGACGTCATTTCTCCTTAAATAATATTAGATACAGTTTAGTTTATCATATTTTGGCGGCTTTTAAAAGTTTTTTATAGCTTTTTTATGCTTTGCAGGCTTTTTTGCCAATTTTCAATTAAGACTTGCTCTCTTTTTTATTTTTTACTAAACTTATCTTATGACTATTTTAGAAAAATACTGGGATCAACTACATCTTGACCAAATTGGAGTGACGCTCATTTCAAAGACAGTTGCTCTCATCAATCTTTTTATCCTCTTTCTCATTTTAAAGCGTGTGGCAGAGTTTTTCTTTAACAAGATGGTCGTCAAGTCTCTAGCACTCACGACCCAATCTGACGCTCGAAAAAAGACCATCGCAAGGCTACTGCACAACTGCCTCAACTACACGCTTTATTTCTTTTTGATTTACTCCATTTTAAATATCATCGGAGTGCCTATCTCAAGCCTTTTAGCTGGGGCTGGGATTGCAGGGCTAGCCATTGGGCTTGGAGCGCAGGGCTTTTTATCCGATGTGGTCAACGGCTTTTTCATTCTGCTTGAAAATCAATACGAAGTCGGTGATTCTGTCGTTATCGGCAGTGTCACAGGTACCATTACAAGCTTAGGATTACGCAC
Organism: Streptococcus hyointestinalis; assembly: GCF_011039275.1. Taxonomy (GTDB): domain Bacteria; phylum Bacillota; class Bacilli; order Lactobacillales; family Streptococcaceae; genus Streptococcus; species Streptococcus hyointestinalis_A. Next base: position 352,513 of record NZ_JAAKGB010000001.1, on the reverse strand, counting down.
AACGCAAGTCAGAGATTTTGATGGGACACTGCATTTTATTCCTAACCGCAGCATTACTGTCGTTAGCAATCAATCACGTGGCGATATGCGGGCTCGAGTTGACCTGCCTATCTACGCCCATACAGACTTAGAAAAGGTCACTGAAGTGATCAAGGCGGTCAATAAAGAGGAACTTCCAAAATACCCACAAGTCGTTGAGACACCAAACATCCTAGGACCCGTCTATACCAGCGGTGGGCAGCTGGTCTTTCGGATTGATTTGTTTGTGGATAGTGGGCAACAAAATAGCATGTACTCCACCTTTTATGGGCTTTATCAAACAGCGCTGATAGATGCTGGTGTGGAGCTGCCAACACCCATCCTAACCACTTCAAAAACAAATTCATCAACAAGCAAAAAGAGCTGATTATCAGCTCTTTTTTAGTATTTTCGGATTGGATCTGCTAGATACTGCGCACGGCTGCCACCGATTAGCTTTGGACGGCTGGCGAGCGCTGTCACGTGAGCGCCACCAAGTTCTCTCTGCAAAGGGACAAGAGGCACCTGCACACGCTTAATGTGCATGCCAATGCTGGTATCACCAATATCAATCCCAGCATGTGCTGTAATTTCCTCCACCTCAACAGGGTCATCCATGAACTTAAAGGCTGCTAACTGCCCGCTACCACCTGCATGGAGACTTGGTAAGACATTGACAATCTCTAGGTCCTTTTCTTCTGCCAGACTGCGCTCCACAACCAAGGCACGGTTCAGGTGCTCACAGCCCTGAACTGCTAGAAACAAACCTCGCTTATCCAGCTCATCAAGGATGGTTTTAACGATGACTTCGCCAACCTCGACACTAGAATTTTGCCCAATGACAGAACCAAGCACTTCACTGCTTGATAGCCCTAAAACAAAGATACTCCCTGCTCTTAAGGCACTTTTGTCTAAAATATCGCAAACAATCTCCTGCGTTTGCTCTTTAAGAAGCTGTAAATCCATCTAATCTCCTTTTGTCATCTCATCATCATAGCTAATCTCTCTCAGATAAAGCCCTTGCCCAGCAGCTGTTGGACCTGCTAGCTGTCTATCCTTTGTCTCAAGGACGGTTTTTATCTGGCTGACTGGCATGCGGTTATTGCCGATTTTGAGCAGCGTTCCCACCATATTACGCACCTGCTTATAGAGAAAGCCTGTCCCTGTAAAGGTAAAGGTGATGAGGTGACTCTTCTCATCATAGCTCAGCTCTGCTCTTGTAATGGTGCGCACCTTATTGACAACGCTGGTGCCTGAGGCGGTAAAGCCTGTAAAGTCATGCTCCCCCACCAAGTCTTTTATCGCTTCTGCCATCTTCTCTATATCAAGTTCATAGGGAAATGGCGTTGCGTAGTGGCGCATCATGGGATTTTTAGGGCGACCATTGTCCACCAAAAACTCATAGGTTTTGAGGTGCTTGTTGTAGCGAGCATGAAAGTCGCTAGACACTTTTTCCACACTGACCACGTCAATATCATCTGGCGTCTGAGTATCAAAGGCAAAGCGTAGCTTTTCTAGGTCCCTATCCTGCGGTAAGTCAAAGTGGATCACCTGTCCATAAGCATGCACCCCACTGTCTGTCCTGCCAGCTCCATGCACCTGCACCGGCTCACCACTATTTAAGCGCTGTAATGTCTTTTCTAGCTCTCCTTGGACAGAGCGCATGCTTGGCTGGCGTTGAAAGCCAGCAAACAAAGTCCCATCATAGGAGATGATAGCTTTATATCTTGTCATAGGTTGATTATACTCTATTTTCAGCTTTAATTTCAACTATTTTGGTGAAGAAAGGTATTCAAAAAGAAAAAACGATAACGTTTTTTCTCTTTTTTATTAAGGTTTAATACGGTGAAGCATACGTGGGAATGGGATGGCTTCACGGATGTGCTTAGTACCTGCCACAAAGGTCACCATACGCTCTAAACCAAGTCCAAAACCACAGTGTGGGACAGAGCCATACTTACGCAAGTCAAGATAGAAAGCGTAGTCGTCTGGGTTCAGACCGTTTTCTTTGATTTTCTCAAGTAGCTTGTCATAGTCAGTCTCACGCTCTGAACCACCGATGATCTCACCATACCCTTCTGGAGCTAATAGGTCAGCACACAAGACACGCTCTGGGTTGCCTGGGACAGGCTTCATGTAAAAGGCTTTAAAGCTTGCTGGGTAGTTGACGATAAAGGTTGGCACACCAAAGTAGTTTGAAATCCATGTTTCATGTGGTGAGCCAAAGTCATCGCCATGCTCTAAGTGCTCATAGTCAGCCCCCTCTTCACCCTCATGCTCTTGCAGCAACGTGATAGCATCGTCATAGCTGATACGCTTGAACGGCTCTTTGATGTATTTTTCAAGCAGAGTCACATCACGCTCTAAGATGTCAAGAGCTTGCGGTGCACGATCAAGCACACCTTGGATGAGCGCTTTGACATAAGCCTCTTGCAAATCAAGCGATTGGTCATGGCTAAGGAATGGATACTCCGCATCCATCATCCAAAACTCAGTCAAGTGACGGCGTGTTTTTGATTTTTCCGCACGGAAAACAGGTCCAAAGTCATAGACACGACCAAGCGCCATGGCACCCGCTTCTAGGTAAAGTTGACCTGATTGGCTGAGAAAGGCAGGGTTGCCAAAGTAGTCTGTCTCAAAGAGCTCCGTTGTGTTTTCAGCGGCATTTCCAGACAAAATCGGACTATCAAACTTGATAAAGCCATTCTTGTCAAAGAAATCAGCTGAAGCATAGATGATGGCGTTGCGGATTTGCATGATTGCCATTTGACGGCGTGAACGCAACCACAAATGACGGTGGTCCATCAAAAAGTCTGTACCGTGCTCTTTTGGTGTGATAGGGTAGTCAACAGACTCGCCAATAACCTCAAGGTCTGTCACATCAAGTTCGTAGCCAAATTTTGAACGCTCGTCCTCTTTGACGATACCTGTCACGTAGACAGAAGTTTCTTGGCTGAGGTGTTTGATGGTGTCAAACTTTTCAAGTCCTAGCTCTTCACCGTACTTTTCGATGAGATTTGGCTTGAAGGCAACAGCTTGGAAGTAAGCTGTCCCGTCACGCAATTGCAAGAAGGCTAATTTTCCTTTTCCTGATTTATTGGCAACCCAAGCGCCGATAGTCACTTCTTGACCAAGGTGCTTAGGCACATCAATAATGGATACTAGTTCTTTTGACATAAGATTCTCTTTTCTATTTTTATTCGGCTTCCATAAAAGCTTTGAGGCGAGAGACCGCTTCTTTTAGCGTATCAAGGTCAGTGGCATAAGACAAGCGCACATTTTCAGGTGCACCAAAGCCCTCACCTGTCACCAGCGCAACACCTGTTTCTTCTAGGATAGCGTCGGTGAAGTCTGTGACGTTGGTGTAGCCTTTCATCTCCATGGCTTTTGTGACATTTGGGAAGAAATAAAAGGCACCTTGTGGTTTGACCACTTCAAAACCTGGCACTTCACACAGTAGCGGATAGATGGTATTTAGTCTTTCTTCAAAGGCTTGGCGCATGGTCTCAACCGTATCTTGAGTGCCAGTCAGCGCTTCGATGGCTGCGTATTGAGAGACGGTCGTTAGATTTGATGTCGTCTGGCTGATGATCTTACTCATCCCTGCGATAATCTCGCTATCCCCAACTGCAAAACCAACACGCCAGCCAGTCATAGCGTAAGTTTTTGACACACCATTGATGACAATGGTTTGTTTTTTAATGGCTTCAGACAAGCTTGAGATCGGTGTGAAGGTCGTGCCATTGTAGACCAAGCGTCCGTAGATATCATCAGCTAGGATGAGAATATCATGCGCTACCGCCCAGTCTCCGATAGCCTGTAGTTCTTCTCTCGTGTAGACCATGCCTGTCGGATTTGACGGGCTGTTAAGTAGAAGCACTTTTGTCTTAGTAGTTCTGGCAGCCTCTAGCTGGTCAACAGTGACTTTGAAGTGATTTTCCTGCGTGGCATCCACAAAGACAGGCACACCCTCTGCCATCTTAATCTGGTCAGCATAAGACACCCAGTATGGCGTTGGAATGATGACTTCATCAAGCGGATTGATGACCGTCATGAAAAAGGCATACAGGATAAACTTGGCACCAGTCCCTGCAACGACTTGATTGGGCGAAATCGTGTAGCCGTAAAACTGCTCAAAGTAAGTCCCAACAGCCTCTTTTAGCTCAGGCAGACCGCTCGCTTGCGTATAAAAGCTCGCACGCCCGTCTGTGATAGCAGAAATGGCTGCTTCTTGGATATTTTGTGGTGTTACAAAGTCAGGCTGTCCCAAAGTCAAGGGCAGGATATCACGTCCTTGACTGGCTAATTGCTTCGCTTTTGCGGCTGCCTTTAAGGTAACACTCTCTTCCATGGATAAAACACGCTCGGATAATTTTGTCATTTAAATCACTCCCTCTAGCACGGCGTAGTTAGTACTATTATAGCAGAAAAAAAGCGATATGGGTATAGCATTTCCGCTTTAATACAAAAGAACTTGGACTTATCCAAGTTCTTTTTTCTATTCTTGATGTTCTTTTTTGAAGTTTTCGGCTTCTTCTTCTGTTGACCAGACGAAGTGCCCTGGTGTGATTTCACGCATTTCACGCTCTTGCCCATCAAGCTCAGCACTTGGGTCATACAGGGTATGAACACGTTTGCGTTCCTTAATCGGATCTGGCTCTGGAATAGCAGAGAGCAGGCTCTTTGTATATGGGTGGATAGGATGATTGTAGACATCATCTGACGTTCCAATCTCAAGGAGTTTACCCCAGTGCATAACACCGATACGGTCTGAGATGTACTTGACCATAGACAGGTCATGGGCGATAAAGAGATAAGTCAACCCTTGCTCATGTTGCAGTTTTTGCATCAAGTTAACAACTTGCGCTTGGATAGACACGTCAAGCGCTGAAATCGGCTCATCAGCGATGATGAATTTTGGCTCAACTGCCAAAGCACGAGCGATACCGATACGTTGACGTTGTCCACCAGAGAACTCATGCGGGTAGCGTGTTAGGTGGTCTTTATTGAGCCCTACAAGCTCTAGCAACTCCTCCACTCGCTGGTCACGCTCTGCCTTGCTGTGAACGAGATTGTGAATGTCAAGCCCCTCAGCCACGATGTCACGGATTTTCATACGACCGTTAAGACTGGCTTGCGGGTCTTGGAAAATCATCTGCGCATCCTTGCGGAAGCCATGGAGCGCTTTTCCTCTGAGGTTTGAGATGTTTTCACCGTTGAAAATCATCTCACCACCGTCAATGTCGTACAGTTTTAAAATCGTACGTCCGACAGTCGTCTTACCAGACCCAGACTCACCAACGAGTCCAAAAACCTCTCCCTCATAGATGTCAAAGCTGACATTGTTGATTGCTTTAACTTCGTTTGATTTTCCTTTGTTAAATGTCAGGGAAACATTTTTCAATTCCACTAACTTTTTAGAGTGGTTCACCATGTCTAGTTAGCTCCTTTCATTTTTTCCCATCTCGCCCAGCGTGCTTTGATTTTTTCAGGGACGTCCACTTTTGGTGCACGCTCATCTAAAAGCCAAGTCGCCGCATAATGGGTATCTGAAACCTTGAAAAATGGCGGTTGTTCCTCGTGGTCAATATCAAGCGCAAAGGCATTACGTGCCGCAAAGGCATCTCCTTTTGGCGGATGAAGAAGGTCTGGCGGCGTTCCTGGGATAGACTGGAGACTACCAGACTCGGTATCTGTCGTTGGCATAGAGTTCAACAAGCCCCAAGTGTATGGGTGTTGTGGGTAATAAAAGACCTCATCAACCGTTCCGTACTCAACGATTTTACCAGCATACATAACCGCCACACGGTCAGCCATACCTGCAACCACACCCAAATCGTGCGTGATAAAGATGATAGACGACTCACGCTCTTTTTGGATTTTTTTCATCAATTGTAAAATCTGTGCTTGGATAGTCACATCAAGCGCTGTAGTTGGCTCATCGGCAATCAAGACTTGCGGATTCGCAGCCAATGCAATAGCGATAACAGCACGTTGACGCATCCCACCTGACCATTGGTGAGGGTAGTCGTTGATATGCTCTTCCGCATTTGGAATACCAACGTCCTTCATCAATTGGAGAGCTCTATCAAGCGCTTCTTTTTTCGAAATCTTCTCGTGAATCAAGATAGGCTCTGCAATCTGCATACCAATACGCATAGTAGGGTCAAGGCTGGTCATCGGGTCTTGGAAAATCATGGCAATATCATTTCCACGCACCTTTGTCCACTCACTCTCAGTCAGCTGTGTCAAGTCACGTCCTTGATAGAGGATTTCCCCAGAGATTTCAGCATTTTTAGCGTTTAAGCCGATAAGAGTCTTTGTGGTAACAGATTTACCAGAACCAGACTCCCCAACGATAGCCAGCGTTTCGCCCTTTTTAAGGTCAAAATTGACATCACGAATCGCCTTTACTTCCCCAGCATAAGTATGAAAATCAACGTGGAGATTTTTGACGTTTAAAAGTGTTTCTTTAGACATGTTTCTTCTCCTTAGTCGTTACTTGATTTAGGGTCAAAGGCATCACGCAAACCATCACCTAAAAGGATAAAGGCAAGTGAGATAACCACAAGAGCTAGGGCTGGTAGCACCACTTGGTAAGGGTAGTATTGCAGATTTTCTTGCGCATCCGCAATCAATGAACCTAGAGACGCCGTTGGTGGTTTTACCCCAAGGTTGATGGCAGAAAGCACCGCTTCGTACATGATGGCACTTGGAATGGTCATCATGATTTGCACGATGATAATCCCAGAGATATTTGGCAAGATATGCTTAAAGGCAATCTTTGGACCACTCTCACCTAGAGAGCGTGCAGCTAAGACAAAGTCCCGCTCACGATAGGACAGCGTCATGTTACGCACCTGCCGTGACATACTGGTCCAGCCTGTAAAGGCGATGGAGATGACAATAGCGGTAATACCATTTCCTAGCAAAAGCCCAAGCATGGTCACGATAACAAGGTTCGGAATAGAAGAGACGACCTCAACGATACGCTGCATGACCGTATCGACCTTACCTCCGACATAACCTGAAACCAGACCATAAGTCACCCCGATAATCAAGTCGATAATCGTCGCTGAAATAGCAACCAATAGAGAGATACGAATCCCTACAATCAGACGTTTTCCAAGACTACGTCCGACACTATCTGTACCAAAAATAAAGCTTTGATTGTCTGGCACACCTTGGTCTTTGTAGACATTAGTGCGCTCTGTCGCTCCAGCGTACTTCATGGTACCATTCCAAAATGGCAGATTACCACTTAGTTTTGGTGGCAAGTTACGGTAAACTTCAACTTCTTTGTTGTTGATAAGGGTATTTGCGGACTTACTTGAGACAAATAAGTTTGACGCTAACGAAAAGATAATCAAGAAAATCAAAAACCACATGGAAATAACGGCAAGCTTGTTTTTCTTGAGACGACGCCAAGCATCCTGCAAGAATGATAAGGCTGGTTTTTCAATTTTTTCCTGTTCACTGGTTGAACTAACCCCAACCAGTTTAAATGATTTTGTTGTGTCCATGTATCCTCCTTATTGCAAACGCACACGTGGGTCAACGATACTTGTAATAACGTCAGTAATCAAGATAGCGACCATGAGCATGGCTGCGTAGACAATCGTTGTTCCCATGATAACGGGATAGTCCTTGGCTGGGATAGAGGTGACAAAGAGTTGTCCGATCCCAGGGATTGAGAAGATTTGCTCAATCAAAGCAGAACCCGTCAACAGACCAGCGGTTGTTGGACCGATAAGGGTCAAAACGGGAATCATCGAGTTGCGGTAAGCGTGCTTAATGGCAACTTGACGTCCATTGAGACCTTTAGAGCGAGCCAGCTGGATGTAGTCTGAGTTGAGCGTTTCAATCATCTCGCTTCTAAAGAAACGTGATACTGTCGCAAGTGTTGGAAGACCAAGTGAGAGCGTTGGAAGCACGGACTGTGCAAAAGTTCCCCAACCTGATAGCGGAAGAAGGTTCCACTTGAAACCAAAATAATCTAACAAGAAAAGACCAATAATGAATGAAGGCATTGAAATCGCCAAGGTCGCAAGCACACTAAGTGTTGCATCAATCTTGTCATTTTTGTGACTAGCAGAAATCCCACCAACAATGATACCGCCGACCAAACCAACAATCAAGGCTTGGATACCCAGCTGAACGGAAATACCAAGACGTTGGGCAATCATACGTCCTACAGGTTGGTTGACAGACTGATAACTTGTCCCAAAGTCACCGTGGAGAACATTCCAAAGGTAGCTTAGGTATTGTTGCCAGACAGGCTTGTCTAGTCCATACTGTTTGTTCAACAAAGCAATCATCTCATCGCTAAGTTTAGGATTGTTATAAGGGGTTCCTGGCAAAATCTGCATCAGAAAGAATGAGAAAGTTACCACGACCCACAGTGTTACTAATAAAATAGCAAGGCGTTTTAAAATATACTTGACCATTATACCATTCCTTTTTTCACTAGTTTGTTTGTCGCTGTTTCAGCTATTTCCAAAAAACAATCTCAAAAAACTCATTACTATATTATCAGCTTTCTGTCAAAATAGCAAAGTTCTTTTGAAATATTGTGAAAAAAGCTAAAGCAGTTTTGATGATAAAACCCCTTAGCCTTCTTCTTTTTTCTCCTGAAATAGACCATTAACAAAAGCAAGAATTGGGGCTTGCCAATTCCTGCTTTAACGGTTAAACGACAATGTCTATTGATTATTTTTTATAAGCGTGAGTGAAGTCTGTTTTCAGACCTGTTGTGTTTTCGACAAGTCCAGTAAGTTTTGGATTGCGAAGATATTTTTTGTTACGGAAGTAAAGTGGGTTGTAAGCTGCTTCGTCATAAAGAATCTTTTCAGCTTCTTTGTAGTCTTGAGCGCCAGCGTCTTGGTCTGTAGCGTCTGTTGTGATGGCTTTAGTGTAAGCAGCATCGTAAGCTTCACTGTTAAACTTACCGTAGTTGTAAGCTGCTGTTGATTGGAAGAGTCCATAGAAAGTAGAACCTTCTGGATAGTCACCACCCCAAAGTGTCACAACAACGTCAAAGTTTTGGTTCTTAGAGTCTTCAAGACGTTGCTTGAAGGTAACGAATTTTTCCTCAACAGTAAGACCTGGAAGTGTTGATTCCCAAGCAGACTTGATATAGTCTACAAGGTTCTTAGCAGCTGGGCTATCTGCGTCTGCTGTGATAGCAATCTTAAGGCTTGTTAAACCTGCTTCAGCAAGACCTTCCTTGAAGAGCTTAGCGGCTTCTTTAGCGTCGTACTTGTAGCCTGGTGCAACGATATCTGTCAAGTCTTTACCGTCTGATAGGGTTTCAAGCTTGTAAGGGACAAGGGCAGTTGCAGCAGTTGAACCTGTATCAACAGAGGCTTTTACGACAGCGTCACGGTCAGTTGCCAAGTTGAGGGCTTGACGGATTTTCTTGTTGTCAAGACCTTTTGTTGAGCCTGACATGTTGTAAGCCATGTAAGCTGTTGTTGCTTCAAGAACGTCTACAACGTCTTTGTTGCTCTTGTTAGCATTGTAGATAGCTGTTGTTCCTGAAATATCTGCAGTATCAAGCTCGCCACGTTTGTACATTTGAACGGCTGTATCTGGTTTTTTAACGGTTTGGATGTTGACAGTGTCAGTCTTAACATTCTTCGCATCCCAGTAGTATTTGTTTTTCTTCAACTTGAAGGTACCGTTTGAGCCGTTCCAGCCTGTCACAGTGTAAGGACCAGAGTAGACTTGGTATTTAGAAGCAGTCGCATAGTTTTTACCATATTTTTTAACAACTGATTCTTTTTGTGGCATGAAGTTAGGGAAAGCTAGGAAGTATTTGAACTGAGGTGATGCGCTTGTCAAGGTAAAGACAAGTTTCGTGTCACTTTCAGCCTTAACACCAAGTTGGCTAAGGTCTGTGATTTGACCAGAGTTGATCTCAGCAGCGTTTGCCACGTGTGCTTCACTGACAAGGTAAGCGTACTCAGACGCTGTTGATGGGTCAACCATACGTTGCCAAGAGTAGACAAAGTCTTTGGCAGTTAGTTTGCTACCGTCTGACCATTTTAGGTTGTCACGAAGGGTAACTGTGTAAGTTTTACCGTCATCAGAGACGTCCACTTTTTTAGCAAGGTCAAGCTCAAGCTTGTTATTGTTACCCATGCGATAGATGTTACTTCCAGAGTTACCGATAGCAGTACTAGAGTAAGTATCTGTCACTTTAGAGTTGTCCAGTGTCAAAATCTCAGTTGGCAAGTACCAATTGATGTCTTTTGATGAGCTTGTGCTACTAGAGCTGTTACCGCAGGCTGCCAAAGTAGCAGCTGCCACTAAGGCAGTTCCTGCTGCGACGAGCCATTTTGTTTTTTTCGCCATAAACATTTCACCTCATAGTTAATTTTTTCTTAATGTCTCAAAAAGACGTTATAACGAACACCCTTATTATACCTTAAAAGTTCCTAAAAGAAAAGTTTTATTGTGTTATATTCTGAATATTTGTACAAGCATTGTCTAAAAAATCCTTAAAATATGCGTGTTTTTGGCATATTTTTACAGTAAAAAGGACCTAGCAGGCAAGCTAAATCCTTTTTACTTATTTTTAATTATCCAAGACGTTGTCTAGCGTCTGCTACACGTTGAAAGGCTTGTCCAACATAGTTGATACTTAACATCATCACAAGGATGAAAACAGTCGCTGGCAGCCAAATCCAAGCTTTATTTTGCAAAATATCCTGATTACGAGCATAAGCAATCAAGGTTCCTAGACTCGGTGATGTCGCTGGCAAACCAAAGCCAAGATAAGTCAGTGACGTTTCAATCCCGATGTTACCCGCAAAGTTCAGTGTCAAGTTGACAATGACAAGCGAGCTGATATTGGGCAAAATCTCACGCAACATGATGACAATATCACTCGTTCCCAGTGTCTTAGAAGCACTGACATAGTCAAGGCTGGCTTCAGATAGAACCCGTGTCCTAAAGAGCCTTGCCTTTGCCGTCCAATAAAAGGCGCTCATAATGAGGATAAAGTGATAAATGGTGTAAGACTTGATGACCGTTACAAACACGATGATGAGGAGCAAAATTGGCAAAATCATGATAAAGTCCACAATCCGCATCAAGATACCATCAATACGACCACCATAGTAACCTGAAATCAGACCGACAGACACACCGATGACACTGGTGATAATCGTGATGGAAAAACCAATCAAAATTGAATTTCTAGCACCGATAATCAATTGCCCAAGGACATCACGTCCATAAGAGTCCGTTCCCAAAAGGTGTCCTTCATAGCCTGGTGGCAAGTTTTTAGAGATGATGTTTACACCCATAACCTGCTCTTGGTCGATAAAGAGTGAGCCGATAAAAACAAATGCCAAAATCAAAACCAACAAAGTCAGCGAAACCAAGGCTACCTTGTCTTTTAAAAATTCGCGACTAATAACGCTAAATCCTGTTGGATTGAGAGTTTTAGTTTGTGTATTTTCCTTACTCAAAAGAGAACCCCCTTCTACTTAATCCGAATACGAGGATCGACAATACTCATGATAATATCTGATAAAAGCGTTCCTAGTAGTGTCGCTAGTCCAAACATCAACAGCAGTGCCAAGATGACAGCATAATCCCGCTGAGAGATAGAGGTCAAAAAGAGCTGACCAATCCCTGGATAGGTAAAGATACTTTCAATAAACACTGACCCACCAATCAATCCTGTCAATTCATAACCTAAGAAGGACGCAATTGGTAGCAATGAGTTTCTAAAAATATGACGATTGTAAACCACACGCTCTGGCACACCCTTTGCCCTAGCTGTACGGACATAGTCCTGTGACTTGGCGTCAATGATACCTGTCCTTAGGTACTGGATAGTCCCTGTTGTGGACAAAATAGCTAGCGTAATCGCCGGCAAAATCATATGATAAAGCCTGCTAAAGAGAGCACTCACACCTGTCAATCCTGCCTCGACAGAACCCCTCGTTGGGAACCAGCCCAAAACATAACCAAACAACCATAAGAGCAAAATCGCAAAGACAAAGGTTGGTGTAGAGTAGGTCAAAAAGTTATAGATGGTGATGAGCTTATCTGCAAGGGAGTTTTGATAGCGCCCTGCTATCATCCCCAGTGGCAAAGCGATGAGATAGGTCAAGATAAGGGTCAAGAGTGACAACCAAACCGTGTTATTTAACCGTTGACCAATAACCGTCAAAACAGGTTGCTTGAAAGTGATACTTTGTCCAAAATCACCATGTAAGATGTTACCCAACCATTTGAAATACTGGATATAGACAGGGTCATAATAACCAGCTTTTATGCGCAGCTGCTCAACGACTTCTGGGCTGATTTTAGGGTCTTGCTCAAGTGCTGTATAGGCATCCCCTGGCATCATTTTTGAAATAAAGAAGGCGATAATACTAAGGATAATCAACTGAGGTATCATCAGCAGTAAGCGCCTTAAAATTGTCTTCCACATATTAGCGACCTCCTTTGCTATCAAGAGCTACCTTATGGCTTGGTGTGATGTCCTGAAGGTCAAACACTCTGCCATTGGCATCAAAATACTGCGCCTGCTGCTCACGAAAGGCTTTTTCGGTCTCTCGTCTTTTAGCTTTATTAGCGTCACGATTGACAGGGTCAAGGGTTGGAACAGCAGATAAGAGTCGCTTGGTGTAGATATGACGAGGATCGCTATAGATTTCAGCTTTTTTTCCTGTCTCTACGAAACGTCCACGATACATGATATAAAGCTCATCACACATATGACGGACAACCCCTAGGTCATGGGAGATAAAGAGATAGCTGACGTTAAACTCCTCTTGGATACGCTTCATGTAGTTGAGGATTTGCGCTTGCACGGACAAGTCAAGGGCTGAGACAGGCTCATCTGCGATGATGAGACGAGGGTTACTGGCTAGAGCACGTGCAACACCGATACGCTGACGTTGCCCTCCTGAAAACTCATGCGGGTACTTGTAGAGCGCTTCCTCACCGAGACCAATCGTGTCCAGCAAAGACAGCACTTTTTGGCGTTCTTCGCCTGCTGACAAGCGCTCAAAATTGCGAATAGGCTCTGCGATGATATCTAGAATACGCTTTTTAGGATTAAAACTAGAGAGCGAGTCTTGGAAAATCATCTGCACGTTTTTGCTAAAGTGCTCCTTGTCACGGCGTTGCTTGTTGGTGACGTCCTTGCCCTCATAAAAGACCTTACCAGAAGTCGCTTTTTCAAGACCGATAATAGTTTTTCCAATCGTTGACTTGCCAGAGCCAGACTCTCCGACGAGACCATAGGTCTTACCAGCTTCGATGTGCAAGTCAACACCATCCACAGCATAGACATAGTCTGTCACACGATTGAAAAAGCCACTGCGAATCGGATAATGAACCTTTAAATCTTTCACTTCAATAAATCCCATAGCTATCTCTCACTTTCAAAGTCAAAATATTTATAGCAGGTGCAGCGGACAAAATGTCCTGGTGACACTTCGTGTAAGCTTGGATGAGCCTCGTGTTTATCATCTGCTATCCATTTGATACGTGGTGCAAAGCGGCAACCTTCTCGCTTGATATTAGCAATAGACGGAACGGCACCTGCGATGACATAAAGCTCCTCGTCGTCACGGTCAACCTGTGGGTTGGAGCGCAGAAGCGAGCGTGTGTAGGGGTGTTTTGGATGTAAGAAGAGCTCTTCTACTGGAGCAATCTCGACAAACTCGCCAGCATACATGACCGCCACACGGTCTGCCGTCTCAGCAACGACCCCAAGGTCGTGTGTAATCAAGATAATCCCTGACTTGGTTTCTTCTTGGATATCCTTTAGCAAGTCCAAGATTTGCGCTTGAATGGTTACATCAAGGGCTGTTGTCGGCTCGTCTGCGATGATAACCGCAGGTTTACAAGACAGCGCCATAGCAATACCCACACGTTGGCGCATACCTCCAGAGAGCTCATGAGGGTATTGGTTGTAGGTACGCTTTGGATTTGGGATACCGACTTGGTCTAAGAGCTCAAGCACACGTGCCTCACGCTCTTTATCCGTCATTTTCTTGTGGAAATAGAGTGCCTCATCAATCTGTGCCCCAACAGTCATCAAAGGATTGAGCGAAGCCAGTGGATCTTGGAAAATCATGCCGATGTCATTGCCACGGATGGCATTAAAGGCTTCTTCGGATAAGCCAACGAGATTTTGCCCTTTGTAGTTAATCTCGCCTGTGATTTTGGTGTTGTGCGGGTTGTGTAGTCCCATGATGGCAGTTGCTAGAGTAGACTTACCACAGCCAGACTCACCGACGATGGCTATGATTTCATTTTCCTTGACCGCTAGTGAGACATCATCAACGGCGTCATAGAAATCATCTCGTATCCTAAAGCCAACATGCAAGTCCTTTATATCTAATAGCGTATCACTTGTCATTGTTTTTCCTTTCTTCGTGTATAGAAAAAGAGGAGAAGGCTTGTATCAAACGTTTTGTTTGATACCTCCTACCTCCTCAATGTCATCAAGACTATTTATCAGCTACACCTTTGTCTGAGACAACTTCGATGTTGTTCGTTTGACCGTCCTTTGCTCCGATTTCAGTATCGTAAGCTTTGACACGTTTATTGACTGCTACAACAGCGTTTGTCTCAAAGAGTGGGACAGCGTAGAGTTGTTCGTTAGAGTATTCTTGCCATTCTTTGTAGGCTTTGATACGGTAGTCTTTGTCCATGGCTTTTTCAGAGACAAGTTTCTTAAAGAGCTTGTTTTGTTTTTCAGAGACAAAGCCTGTGTAGTTCAGGTTGGTTGTATCTGGTCCCCAGAGTCCGAGCGGTGATGGGTCAAATCCTGTACCAAAAGCACCTAAGAACATATCTACTGAACTGTCACTCTTTTGCACTTCTTCATAGAAGGCGTTCTTTTCCATGGTACGTCCACCATAGAGCTCTACCTTGACACCGATTTCTTTCCACCATGCGATGTACTGCTGAATCATAGACTCAAAGGCGTCACCACGCTGGGGTGCTGCAAGAGTGAGCTTGAAGGATTTACCTTTAGGGTCTTCAACGTAGCCGTCGTTATTCGTATCCTTGTAGCCTGCTTCTTTGAGCAGTTTTTTCGCCTTATCTTGGTTAAAGCTGTAGCTCTTGACATCATCAGAGTGAAGGTCTCCAAAGAAACTAATCTCAAGCGTTGTCGCTGGGAACCAGAGTCCATTGTAGACAGAGTCTCCGATTTTCTTGTTGTCAAGGGCGTAAGCGAGGGCTTGACGAAGTTTGACATTGCTTGCTTTAGCACTTGAGTTCATGACACGCTTGTCATTTTCAATCTTACCAAGCTTAAAGCCAAGATAGTGAAGCGTGTTTTCTTTTGAGCCTAGCAAAGTGACATTGCTCAAATCTTTGAACTGGTCATATTGGTCGCTTGGCACAGTTGTGATGTCGTAGTGTCCTGCCTTGACCTCTTGGGCGATAGTGTCTGGTGATACCACATCCACCTTGAGGTTTTTAGTCTTTGGCTCGCCCTTGTAGTAGTAAGGGTTTGCTTCGTAGACGACTGACTCCCCTGAGACAACGCTTTTAATCTTGTAAGGTCCCATGCCGACAAACTTAGCCGTTCTAGCATAGTCGCTCTTTTCCCAATCTTGGACAGGGATGTCTTTAAAGATATGTTGTGGAGCGACAAAGTTAGGCAGGTAGCTCACATAAGTCATTGATGGGTTCATCTCGCTGTAGTGGAGAACAACGGTATAGTCGTCTTTCTTTTCCACACCTGAGATGGTGTCGGTCTTGCCTTCGTGGTAGTCTGCCATACCGACAATACCAGCAAAACCATCGGAGTAACGAATACCTGCGTAGTCTTTACTTCCAATTTGATAGATGGTAAAGATATAGTCGTCAATGGTAAAGGGTTGACCATCTGACCATTTGTAGTCTTTACCTGTTAATGTGACCGTAACTGTCTTTGCGTCATTATCAAACTTAACAGAAGCTAGACCTGAATCGTCAATTTGTAGATTTTTATCACTACCAAACATAGACTCATCCACATAACCAGCGAAATTAAGGTCAATATTTCGTTCTGCTATCTCATCCATAAAGATTCCCGTACCGCCTGATGAATCTACAATGGCAGCATTCAAAGTTGCGTTAGCTTTAGCTGTCCCTTTGTTTTTCACTGTTGTAGGGAGCGAGCTTTGGTCTACGCTCTTACTGGATGATGATTTGTTGCCACATGCTGCTAAAGCGCTTACTGCAAGCAAAGTCACACCTGCTGTTATAAACCATTTTGACTTCTTCATATAAACTACCTCTTTTTCTTTTGACATCCCTTATCGATCTCTCGTAAGAAGTACCTCTATTTTACCTTAAATTTTTCTAAAAAGGAAGTCTTTTTGTCGTTATTTTCTGAATATTTGTGCAACAAAACGCTTTAAATCCTTTATTTTCAAGGCATTTGCCTTTTTTAAGTGAGAAAGTCTTTTTTCTTCTTTTGATTTCTATGGTATAATGTGTGTATGAAAAATACTCGATTTTCTTTTGCCTTAAAGGCTATTTTTCTGTCTGTTTTGCTCTGCTTTGTATTGGCGACAAGCTCTGCTTTGGCGCAGGATTTTGACGCTGCGGCTGAGCATGCTATCGCTGTCGAGGCAAGCACAGGCAAGATTTTATATGAAAAAGACGCTGATACACCAGACGGTATCGCCTCCATCACAAAACTTTTGACCATTTATCTGGTTTATAAGGACATCAAAGAGGGAAAGCTCTCTTGGAACACCAAGGTCGACATTTCAGACTATGCCTATGACCTGACGACCGACTCACTGGCTAGTAACGTCCCTATGGAAAAGCGCCAGTACACGGTCAAAGAGCTGGTTAATGCTTCTCTTGTCGCTAGTGCTAACAGCGCAGCCATTGCCCTTGCCGAAAAAGTCGGAGGCAGCGAGTCCAAGTTTGTCGATATGATGAGCGCTCAACTCAAAGAGTGGGGGATAAGTGACGCTAGTCTGGTCAATAGCTCTGGGCTCAACAACAGCATGCTGGGCGACAATATCTATCCAGGCTCTAGCAGTGACGCTGAAAACATGATGAGCGCTAAGGATGTCGCTATCGTGGCGAGACATCTGATTTTGGACTTTCCAGAGGTGCTGGATATCACGAGCCAATCGACCAGCGACTTTGACGGGGTGACCATGACCAGCTCAAACCTCATGCTCAAGTACATGACCAGCTATCGTGACGGCGTTGATGGGCTCAAGACTGGTACAACTGACCTTGCTGGCGCTTGCTTTGTCGGCACGACCGAGGAGAATGGCATGCGCATTATCACGGTTATCCTAAACGCTGATAATGGCGATACAGACAGCACTGCTCGCTTCACTGCCACCAACAACCTCATGAACTATATCTACACGACCTACACTGTGCAGACCGTTCTTGAAAAAGGGCAAGCCTACAAAAACAGCACCGTAGAGGTGCTCGACGGGAAAAAGCCTGACGTAACTGCCGTTGCCAAAGACACCTTCAAGGTCATCACACCACGCACGACAGCTTCTACTGCCCTCACCTTTGACCTCAAGAAAGAAACACCAACCGCTCCTGTAACAAAAGGGCAGACGGTAGCCACCCTGACCTACAAGGACAAGAGCTTAGTCGGTTCTGGCTACCTAGACGGTGAGCCTAGTGTCCAGATGGTCGCTAAAACTGATGTCAAGCGCAGCTTCTTCCTCAAAGTCTGGTGGAACCACTTCGTTCGCTACGTCAATGAGAAACTATAAAAAGATTGGAAACGATGTTTCCAATCTTTTTTTCTTATCCAACGGAACCTTCCATCTCGTAGGAGATGAGACGGTTGAGCTCAACGGCGTACTCCATTGGGAGTTCTTTTGTAAAGGGCTCGACAAATCCCATGACAATCATCTCGGTCGCTTCGCTCTCAGAAAGCCCACGGCTCATGAGATAGTAGAGCTGTTCTTCTGAAATTTTGGAGACCTTGGCTTCATGCTCAAGAGCCACTTGCGAGTTGTGAATTTCGTTAAATGGAATGGTGTCTGAAGCTGACAAGTCATCCATGATGATGGTGTCACACTCGATATGGCTGACGGATTTTTTCGAGTTCTTGGCAAAGGTCACCTGTCCACGATAGTCTACCTTACCGCCACCTTTTGCGATAGACTTAGAGACGATAGAGGAGCTTGTGTGTGGAGCGTTGTGAATCATCTTAGCCCCTGTGTCTTGGTGCTGTCCTTTATTGGCAAAGGCGATAGAGAGCATAGTCCCACGAGCACCCTCACCGTCTAGGTAGACAGATGGGTACTTCATGGTCGTCTTAGCGCCCAAGTTTCCATCAATCCACTCAACAGTAGCGTATTTCTTTGCTGTAGCACGCTTGGTGACAAGGTTGTAAACATTGTCAGACCAGTTTTGGATAGTGGTGTAGCGCATGTAAGCACCGTCTAGTGCAAAAATCTCAACGATAGCAGCATGCAAGCTGTTGCTTGAGTAGGTCGGTGCGGTACAGCCCTCGACATAGTGGACGCTAGCGCCCTCATCAACGATAATCAGGGTACGTTCAAACTGCCCTGTATTTTCGTTATTGATACGGAAATAAGTTTGCAAGGGAATGTCCACCTTGACACCCTTTGGCACATAGATAAAGGTACCTCCTGACCAGACAGCAGAGTTGAGCGCAGCCAGTTTATTGTCCGTTGGAGGAACGAGCTTCGCAAAATACTGCTTGAAAAGGTCTGGGTATTCCTTTAGAGCAGAGTCGGTATCGGTAAAGATGATACCTAGCTTTTCAAACTCGTCTTTCATGTTGTGGTAGACGACTTCTGACTCATACTGAGCAGAAGCTCCCGCTAGATAAGCACGCTCTGCCTCTGGAATACCGATACGCTCAAAGGTTTCCTTGATCTTGTCTGGCACTTCATCCCAAGAGCGAGCAGGCTTGTCAGACGGCTTTTGATAGTAGATGAGATCGTCAAAGTCAATCTCAGACAAGTCTGGTCCCCACTCTTGCATGGGCATTTTGTTG
This sequence comes from Streptococcus hyointestinalis, assembly GCF_011039275.1. Classification (GTDB taxonomy): domain Bacteria; phylum Bacillota; class Bacilli; order Lactobacillales; family Streptococcaceae; genus Streptococcus; species Streptococcus hyointestinalis_A. The sequence continues at coordinate 333,504 of NZ_JAAKGB010000001.1, read as the reverse complement.
AAAACTTCTAGCGACTTGAGACGAAAATCAAGCATCCACTCTGGCTCGCCTTTAGCGCTTGAGAGCTCTCTTACAACGGCTTCACTAAGCCCTTTACCTGTAGAGTAGATAGGCTCGACATCGTCGTGAAAGCCAAATTTATATTCTCCTAAGTCGATGGGCTTAGGTTCTACTTTTTCATTTACTTCAGACATAGGTTTCTCTCTTTCATTTGTCATCTGTTCTCTCGATTGCTTTTTTGAGGGCATTCCAAGAGAGGGTCGCACATTTTATCCTTTGGGGAAATTTTGAAACACCTGCTAGATACTGGGCTTCTCCGAGTGCTTTTTGGCTGTCCTCTTTTTGTCCTTGAACCATTTTTGAAAAGCTATCTGCTAGGGCAAGCGCTTCTTCCTTGGTTTTTCCAATAACAGCGTCTGTCATCATGCTTGAAGAGGCTGTTGAGATGGTACAGCCATCTCCTGAGAAGGCAATATCTGAGATGACATCACCGTCAAACTGGACAGATAAGCTAATCACATCACCACAGGTGGGATTGTTGAGCACAAATTGCTCGACATCCTCAAGTGTCCCGTGATGGTGGGGATTTTTAGAGTGGTCAGCAACCACAGCCATATAAAGACTATCTAATCTAGAGAGTGCCATTGAAAAACTCCTTTGTTTTGATAATTGCCTCAATCAGCTTGTCACAGTCCTCTTTACTATTGTAGAGGTAAAAGCTTGCCCGCACAGCAGAGTTGAGCCCAAGGTGATTGATCAAAGGTTGTGCACAGTGGTGCCCTGCTCGCACAGCCACACCCTCGTAGTCAAGAGCTGTTGCGACATCATGCGGGTGAAGCCCGTCTAGATTAAAGGCAATGACACCGACATGCTTGTCTGCGTCCTTGGGTCCATAGACCGTAAGACCAGAAATAGCTTGCAGTTTTGGCAGAGTATAGCGCATTAGCTCACGCTCATGCTCATAGACACGCTCCATACCAATCGCTTCTAAATAATCAATAGCTGCACCAAGCCCGATAGCCCCAGCGATGTTTGGCGTTCCTGCTTCAAACTTCCACGGCAATTCTTTCCAAGTCGCCGTCTCCTCATAGACAAAGTCAATCATCTCACCGCCAAACTCAACAGGCGACATGCGCTCTAGGATTTCCTCCTTGCCATAAAGGACACCAATACCCGTTGGGGCTAACATCTTGTGCCCTGAAAAGGCGAGAAAGTCGCAGTCCAAATCACGCACATCCACTGGCATGTGGGGCACAGACTGCGCTCCGTCAACCACCATATAAGCACCCACAGCGTGCGCTCGCTCTGCGATTTCCTTGATCGGCGTCAATGCTCCTAGGACATTTGAGACATGAGCGAGACTGACAAACTTGGTCTTAGGAGATAGCTTGCTGTAAAGGTCGTCAAGATCGAGCTCACCGTCCTTTAGGTAAGCATAGACCAGCTTTGCACCGGTCTTTTGGCACGCTTGCTGCCAAGGAATGACATTGGAGTGGTGCTCCATGATAGAGATGAGCACCTCGTCTCCTGGCTGCAAGACCTCCTCAGCAAAGCGTCCGACCCAGTTGAGTCCTGTCGTTGTCCCTCGTGTAAAGAGGATTTCCTTGGTCGTTTTTGCTCCGATAAAGGCACGCACTTTCTCACGTGCCGCTTCATACTTACTAGTTGCACGCTCTGCTAGGGTGTGTACACCTCGGTGCACATTGGCATTGTCCTCTTGATAATAGCGCTCTAAGACGTCTAAAACTGCTTTTGGTTTTTGTGTGGTGGCAGCATTGTCCAGATAAACCAAAGGTTCATCATTGACGATTTGGTCTAAAATGGGAAAATCTGCTGCTTTTTTTGCGAGTTCTTCTGTCATGACTATCTCTTTTCCAGCTTGCTATCAACAACGTCAATCATCTCATCACGCACAGCTTTTATCGGAATCTCGGTGATAACCGTGCCTAAGAATCCACGAATGACCAGCTGTTCAGCTGTTTTTTGATCCAAGCCACGGCTCATGAGATAATACAAGTCCTCTGGATCCACCTGACCGATAGAGGCGGCGTGTCCAGCGGTGACATCATTTTCATCGATGAGAAGAATGGGATTGGCGTCGCTTCTTGCCTTGTCGGATAACATCAAGACACGGCTCTCCTGCTGAGCGTCGGCACCTTTTGCGCCTTTGATGATATGTCCGATACCGTTAAAGGTCAATGTCCCACGCTCTAGGATAACACCGTGCTGCAGGATATGCCCAACAGAGTTGCAACCGTAGTTGGTGACACGTGTGTCAATCCCTTGGACTTGACGTCCTGATGAGACAGCTACCACCTTGAGATTAGCGTGACTGCCGTCACCCATCAAGTCAGAGTCAAAGTCTGCGATGACATCTCCCTCATTCATCACACCGAGCGCCCAGTCAATAGTCGCATCACGTCCGTGACGCCCACGGCGGCTAATGTAGGTCGTCACATGCTCACCCAAACGGTCAATGGCTGAAAACTTGACCTGCGCACCGTCAGCAGCGATGACCTCAACACTGATATTAGCAGTCGCTTTTGTACTTCCTTGTCCGATACTTTCAAAGCGCTCAAGGTAGCTAACACTGCTGTTTTTTCCTACGATGACAAGGACGTGCTTGTTAAAAGGGGTATCGCTATCGCTGTCTTGGTAGAAAATCCCCTCAACAACTGTCTCCACTTCGACATTGTCTGGCACATATAGAACCGCTGCGCTGTTAAAATAAGCCGTGTGATAGGCTGCTAGCTTGTCCTCGTCGTAGCTGGCTGCGCTACCAAAAGCTGCCTCAATCACCTCTGGAATCTCATCAAGAGCGCTTGCTAGGTCTGTAAAGACGACGCCCTTTTCCACAAGCTCACTTGGCATTTGCTCAAGGATAGTCTGTGTCCCTACTTGCACCAGCTTTGGATTGTCCCCAAGTGCTGTAAAGTCAGGAACATTAGCTGAGAGTGGGCTGTCTGAGATGGTACCGTCTCCAAGGTTCCAGCGATGAAACTTAACACGCTCAATCTTTGGCAATGCCAACTCTTCTATCACATCATAAGCTTTTAGGCGGCGTTCTCTCAGCCAGTCAGGCTCTGCATGTGCCCTTGAGAAGTCTAAAATAGCTTCTTTTGTCATCATTTCCTCCTTCTAGTATGGTAAGTAGCAAGCGACGTGCTTACACTTCTTCTTTGTACTCAATGCCGAGTTCTTCTGCGATTTTAGCGTAGCCTTCTTTTTCAAGGCGAGCAGCTAGGTCAGCCCCACCAGAGAGAACGACACGTCCGTCCATCATGACATGCACCACGTCTGGTGTGATGTAGTTGAGCAAGCGCTGATAGTGAGTGATAATCATGGCACCAAAGCCTTCGCCACGCATAGCATTGACCCCTTTTGAGACGACCTTAAGAGCGTCAATATCAAGCCCAGAGTCAATCTCATCAAGCAGCGCAAACTTAGGCTCTAACATCAAGAGCTGTAAAATTTCGTTACGTTTTTTCTCACCACCTGAGAAGCCTTCGTTGAGGTAGCGCTCTGCCATTTCCTCTTTCATGCCAAGCAGCGCCATTTTTTCATCCAGCTTTGTGATAAAGTCAATGACTGAAATCTTGTCCTCATCTGCTTTTCCTGCATTCATAGCTGCACGGATAAACTCAGCATTAGTGATACCTGGGATTTCAGATGGGTATTGCATAGCAAGAAACAGACCTAGTCTTGCACGCTCATCCACTTCAAGCTCGAGAATATTTTCCCCGTCAAATAAAATCTCGCCTTCTGTGACTTCATAGTTTGGATTTCCCATGATAGCAGCTGACAAGGTAGACTTACCTGTCCCGTTTGGACCCATGATTGCTGCGATTTCACCTGTTTTCAAGGTCAAATTCAAGCCTTTTAAGATTTCCTTGTCTTCAATAGACACATGAAGATTTTTGATTTCAAGTACAGACATCTATGTTACTCCTTTTTCCATTATTACTAAGGGCAAATCTTGCTCTAGACTAAGTGTTTACAATGATTATTATAACAAAAAAGCGCTAGGCTTTCTATTTTGGCGTTTTGGATTTAAGAAAATGACTGAAAGAGTTTCAGTCATTTTTGTTTATTTACGGCGGTACTCGTCTTGTTTACGTTTGCGGTAAGCTTTATTGCCGATGAACTTAAAGGCATTAAAGAGAGGTGTGCGATTTTCACCCCAAATACCAAGCCCTTCGATAAAAATCTCAAGGGCAAATAAGAGCCCAAATATCAAAAGCACACCACCAAAGCGGCTAGAGACATTTAATAAGAGAGCAATCAAAGAAAAGATAAAGGCAATGGCATAAACCATCCAGACCGCACCTCTATGGCTAAAGCCCATCGAAAGGAGTCTGTGGTGCAGGTGCAATTTATCTGGCTCATAAAACTTTTGACCAGATAGCGTCCGTCTGATGATGGCAACAACCGTATCAAGGATAGGCACGCCAAGGATGATAACAGGTGTGACCACCGCAACGGCTGTTGAATTTTTCAAACCTTGTAGAGACAAAACCCCAATCATAAAGCCAATAAAAAGCGCTCCAGTATCTCCTAGATAGATACTTGCAGGATGATAATTGTAAGGGAAAAATCCTGCAATAGCCGCTACCATGACCAAGATAGTCAAGGTCAAAAACAAATCCGCCTTAGGCAGGAAAAAGTAGGACACAATAGCCATGGTCACAAGGCTAATGATAGACACCCCACTCACTAAGCCATCTAAACCATCAATGAGATTGATAGCATTGGTAATCGCAACAATCCACAAAATGGTCAAAAAGCAGGTCACAAGCGGATTAAAGTGGATGAGCGGTCCTCCAAAAGGAATCTTAAAACTGTCAAAGCGAAAATCTGTAAATGCCCAGACAATGGTCGCTGCAATGACAATCCCAAGGAGTTTAGGTAGAGGTTTTAGCTCAAAGATATCGTCTAAATAACCCGTCACCACAATCACCAAAGCCCCAATGACAACTGGTAAGATGTAAACCTGATAAGGCTCACGCCACCAAGGATAGGTGTAGTCCTTTGAGATTAACGGTAAAATCACCAAGGTAGCAATGACGAAGGTTAAAAAGATAGCTAAACCACCACCACTAGGCATATCCACCTTGTTGATGCGACGTGCATTGGGATGGTCTACTGCTCCTACTTTCAGTGAAAAACGTCTCACAAGTGGCGTTAGAATAGCTGAGAGGAGACAAGTCCCAAGGAGCACCAAAAAAAGATTTATTGTCATTGATTTATCCCATCTTAATCAACTGTAAACGGCTAATAGCGTCATCAACAATCAACTGCACACCGTGCTCTTGCAAGTAAGCACGTGTTTTCTTGGACTGACTGGCATGCTCAAGTAACCTTGCATACATGAGATTGGCATAGTAGCTCGGCTGGTCTTTGATGTCCAATAAAACCGTCATGTAGTAGCCATCTTGCTCCTTGTAGAGCTCAGACGCTTCTGTCTCAAAGTCCACAGCTTTTGAAAAGCTAATGGCATCTTCAAGTTTTGGAAAGAAGAAAACGTAATGCACATAGTCTGTTTCTGGCTCATCAAGCGTTTCTGGCTCACTAGTTGCCTCGCCCTCCAAGGCATCTTCCATCATCTGCTCGAGCTGTTCAAGCTTTTCATGCGCTTGCGTATCGCCTTTTGATTGCATGGTTTTCTCAAGCGTTTTGAAAAATTCCTCTGGTGACATCTGTGATACATCGCCAAAATCTGCTAGATCATCAAAGTTTAAGTCCTTGTCAATCTCAGACTTGGTCACAAAGACATCAATGCGGTCTTTTCGTGGAGTTACACGAAAACTAAGCATACCGCTGTTTTTAAAGTTATCTGGCAAGTCTAGCTCATCCATGACACTGTAGAAAAACTCCTCTGTCTTTTCCTGCGGCAAAAGAAAGTCCTTCAACTCCATGCCACGATCTGCTAAATCTTCCATACTGATTGTAATTTTCAGTGTTGTTTCACTAATTTGTTTCATTTCCATACTAATCTACCTCGTACGAGTCGTCTTGAGAAATCAACTGTTATCAATCTCTCGCTCTAATGTATTATACAGAAAAAGTCCGCTTTGTGCAATCCACAAGAAAAAAAGAGGCAAGGAAACAAGAAAACCTTGGCTCTTTTTAGTTTTTTAGGCTACTACCATTTTAAGGATTAGGTAGAGGATGATAAGTGTTCCTAGGATGATACGGTATTTCCCAAAAACGGTGAAATCGTGCTTTTTGACATAGCTTGTCAAGAAACGAATAGCGTACAAGCTGACGATAAAGGCTGTGATACTTGCAGCTAGTAAAATCAAGACTTGGTTGAAAGTCAGGTGATTGCCGTCAATGAAAAACTTGACCATTTTAAGACCACTGTAGCCAAACATGGTCGGAATGGCAAGGAAAAAGGTGAAGTCAGCAGCCACAGAACGACTAGTGCCTACGATAATCGCCCCTAAAATCGTAGCTCCTGAACGGCTGGTCCCAGGGATGATACTCAAAACCTGAAAACAGCCAATCCAAAAGGCTATCTTATAGGGCATACGAGCAAGTGACGTCACCTCTGGGACGACATCTTGATTGCGCTTTTCAATCCAGATAAAAGCAATCCCATAGACAATCAATGCAAGAGCAATGGTAAACAGCGATGTAAAGTGCTCTTCAAACCAATTGTCAAAGGGAACTGCAATCACAATGGATGGAATGCAGGCAATCACCACCTTGAGCCAGAGTTGCCAAGTCAGACGAATTTCCTTTGCTGACTTGCCGGGCTGAAAGGGATTGAGACGTTCAAAGTAAATGACCATAACCGCTAGAATGGCTCCCAGCTGGATAACGATATTGAACATCTCCATAAAGCTAGCCGATTGTTTGAGGTTGACGAACTCCTGCAGCAGTAACAAGTGCCCTGTACTTGATACTGGCAACCACTCCGTAATCCCCTCAACAATCCCAAAGAGGATAGCTTTCAATAATTCAAGCAGTAACATAATGTCTCCTTAGTTTTAGTGCTTTCATTATACCATATTGTCACAAGCACCGCCAATACGATTGACGGGCTCTTTTTGACTAGAAGGCGCCTCCGCCTCCACCGCCACCTCCGCCGGTAAAGCCACCAGAAACCCCAGTTCCTGAACTTGCTGGCAAACTAAAGCTTGAAGCGGACGCAACACCTGTGACGCTTGATATATAGTGGCTGGCTGATAAGGCAAAGGCATAGTTGAAATCTGAAAATGTAACAGTAACAAAATTGTCTGGCAAGTGCATACCATGCACACGCAGTGCCTTTTCGACCTTGTCAGCGTAGCCAAACAGAGTCGCATAGACCAAGATACGGTTCCAGACAACGATACTCTCGAGCTCTGCCCGCTCAAAGGTCTTGACCGCTAAGAGCATTTGCTTAAAGCTGTGCCATTGATAGAGCCTATAAGCGCCCTCTTTGGTCACTACACCTTTAGTCTGAAGCGGCTTCATCAAGTGGTACACAAGCCCCGCATAACCAAGCGCCAAGACCACTAAATAAGCATAAGCTGGCCAAAGCTGTGGCAGCGTCATCAAAATATAAGCAAAGAGGCAAAGACTAACTAAGCCAAAGCTAAAAGCCCAGATGTAGATGAGGTAGCTCGCTAGGGTCTCACGATTAGTCAAATCACGATAAGGCGAGTCAATGCCTTTAGCCACAAGCTCAGACTCAACATCCCTGTCAACAGCCGCTGTGCGCTCATTGAGCAAACGAGAAATAGAGCGTGAGCTTTTTTTCATCTCATCCTCCAGCTGACTGCCACTGTAGCGTTTTTCTAGGCGAGCTAGGGTCTTGTCATAGTCATAAGCATAGTCTGAAAAGAGAGCCTTAACCGTCTTGACCTCGGCGTCGCCAAAGGCAAGCGTGAGAAAGTCAAGCTCGGAATCCGTCGCACGCTCTAGCTTATCAAAGGAAAGCTCATGCCCATCATAGCTTAACACCTTGCGGTCAATCAAATCTAGTATGGTCGCTTGAGCAAGGTTGGTAAAGCTGATGTCACTGGAATTGCCGTTTTGGGCATCCTCAAGTGTCGTTGCATAGACACTATTTGCCACAAGCAATGGCGAGAGGTCTTCAGGCACCTCATAGAGCCTGTCATGCTTTTCAAAGCGAGCAAAGCGGTTAATACACCAGACAAAGACCACAAGAAAGATAAGACCCACAGCGCCTGCTATAAGGATAATCACTGGAATCTCTTTTCCAAAACGTGTCAACTTTTCTTGGTACTGCTTGACTAGCAGTTTCTCTTGCTTTAGGATAATGGTTTTACGCTTACTTGCAATCGGATGAGCCACACTTGTCAAGTAGCTCCTATCCCAATACCCATGCAACTCTAGCTTGTCATCAACATTTTTTCGTGTAAGAGTGTAGGTCTTATCGCTCAAGCTTGCCTGTAAACTTGGTGTAAACGCACCTAAATGCCCCCAGAGCTTGCTGTCTTTGACCACTTTGTCCGTTGAGACGCTAAACTTTACTTGCTCTAAAGGCACACTCCAGTCTGTAATCGGTAGCCACCTAAGCTCCGCAACGTCCTGATAAGCGTAGAGCATGTTCTTTAAATGCCAGCTCACTGTGACTGTGACCTTGTCGTCCTCATAGCCTTTATTGTAGATTTTGAGCTTGTAGCCAGCCGCCTCCTTTGTCAAGTCCCAGCGGAGTTTGGCAGACCTTTTCTTGCCATTTCTGACAATAACAGCAGACACTTTTGGTTCTTTATCAACACTAAAGCCTTCTGGCATTCTGCCTGTTCCTAGGGTGACAATTTGACCGTTATAGTCGGTATCAAACTGATAGCTGATTTGCTGCTTAAAGTCTGCGCTATTGTCCTGATGAATGCGCAACTCTCCCTTATAATCTGGAATACTATACTCCACATCATCTGCCAAAACACTAGGCATGATAAACAGCAACATAGCGCTCACTAAATAAACAATCCCTTTTTTCATGGCGCTCCTCCTTTTTCTTAATTATACCATAAAATTAAGACAAAAAAACAAGCTAAAAACAGCTTGTTGATTAGTGGGAACGGTTGAAGCGAGAGGCAAGTCCTAAAAGATAAAAAAGAAGGACGAGCCAAACCAGCAAGGCTATAAAGGAGGTGTCTGTTAGCTGGTAGCCAGTACTAGCATAGAGGTAGTTGCTGCTGGCGCCAAAAAAGCTAAAGGAAACGATTGTTTTGACCATATCATTTGTGAACATTAGCATGGGCAGGAAACTGCCTAGAGCCATAACCAGCATGCTGCACATGGCTGCCTGCACCTGCGTTTGACACACCAGCGCAATGACAAAGTTAATGGCAATATAAGCTAACGCCGTCAAAATGGTGACAAGGCTGTACACCAGCCAATTGGCAACAGGTCTTTGAAAAAGAAAGGGAAGAAGAATAAGCGACAAAACCGATAGGATGAGAGGATAGGCGATGACGGAGATAGCATAATCCAGCTGATGTACCCCTGTCAAAATCAAGGTTCTGATATTCTTTTTCTCCTTTTCCTCAGCGACTATCAGCGTCACAAAAGAACCTGCTGTCACGCTATAGACAAGCCCTGTCCCAAAAGACAGTAGCATGGCGTCAGCACTAGGACCTAAAAGCGACATCAAGTAAACATCTACAATCGGGCTCAACACCACCACTAAAAGCACTTTATTGGTCACAATGTACTGCCACTTTAACCACAATAAACTACGCATACTATTTGTCATCGAATCTCTCTCCTGTCACCTGAATGAAAACACTCTCAAGGGTTGGCTCTAAGCTATGAATGCTAGCGGCTTTCCCAAGATAAAGCCCGACATCTTCTTGAGGAACCAGCTTAACCTCACCAGAGAGCATGCGCACCTCCACTCTATCATCATCACGATAGCGATCTAAAATGTCACGAGGGCTGCCATACTCACAGATACGCCCACGGTGCACGGTGCAGCAGCGCCAGCTTATCACAGAGTCTTGTCGCTTCTTGCATATCATGAGTGGTTAAAAAAATTGTCATGCCACTTTCTTTAAGCTCAAGGAGCAGCTCATGCACCTTTTGAGACATGACAGGGTCTAAGCCTGACGTTGGCTCATCTAAAAAGACAATCTTTGGCTCATGTAAAATCGCTCGGATGAGAAACATGCGCTGCCGCATTCCTGTGGATAACTTCTCTGCTCTGGTCTTTCGACTCTCCCACAAGTCCAGACGTCTAAGCAAAGCCTCCAAGTGCTCCATTGGCACCTTATGAAAACGAGCAAAAAAAGCGAGGTTTTGATACAAGCTCATCTTTTCATAAAAACCAACCGTATCACTCATAATGCCTAAGTTGACCATATCATCTGCGACGAGCTTGCTCGACGCCTTTCCAAGCACAAGAGCTGTTCCGCTCTTAGGCGGCAGCTGACCTGTCAAAATATTGATGGTCGTTGTCTTTCCCGCACCAGACGGACCTAGAAAACCAAAAATCTCGCCCTCATCCACCTCAAAACTAATGTCCTCCAAAGCAGTCTTTTCATGAAAGCTGCACACCAGATGATTTACCTCTATAACAGTCATATTTCTAATCTCCACTCGTTATTGACTTAATATTCTGACAAAATTATACCACACGACAAGAGGTCTGTATAGGGTATCAAAAAACTCACTGCTTGATGTGGCAGTGAGTGCTTTGTTTTTTAGAAATCTGCAACGTTGTGGTAAACTTTTTGCACGTCGTCATCGGCTTCAAGGGCGTCGATGAGTTTTTCAAAAACTTCGAGGTCTTCGCCCTCAAGAGTGACCTCAGATTGTGGAATCATCTCAAGTTCAGTCACTTGGAACTCTTCGATACCATTAGCACGAAGAGCTTCAATTCCTTTGTGCAAGTCAGTTGGTGCTGTGTAGACAGTAATAACGCCGTCTTCTGCTTCAACGTCATCTACATCAACGTCTGCTTCAAGCAATTGCTCAAAGATACTGTCTGCGTCATCTCCAGCAAAGACGATAACGCCTTTTTTGTCAAAGAGGTAAGATACAGAGCCTGACGCTCCCATGTTACCGCCGTTTTTACCGTAGGCTGAACGCACGTTGGCAGCAGTACGGTTGACGTTTGAAGTGAGGGTATCTACGATAATCATTGAACCGTTTGGTCCAAAGCCCTCATAGCGCCCTTCAACAAAGGTTTCGTCTGTATTTCCTTTAGCCTTGTCAATGGCTTTATCAATAACGTGTTTTGGTACTTGCGCTTGCTTAGCACGCTCCAAAACAAACTTCAAAGCTGAGTTTGACTCTGGGTCTGGCTCACCTTTTTTGGCAGCAACATAGATTTCAACACCAAATTTAGCATAAATTTTTGAGTTTGCACCATCTTTGGCAGTTTTCTTGGCAACAATATTGGCCCATTTACGTCCCATTCTGGTCTCCTTTTTGTCTAATAATGATAAACACGGCTGTTAAAAAACAGTCAAATCTTCTTTATTATAGCACGTTTCATCTAAAATGTTAATCTCTTTTACTAACTCGCTCGCATACTGGCTAGTAAATCATCTGCTGTCATGCTTGGCAGCACCCGCACCCGATCAAGAGACAGCAGCCCATCACTGTACTCTGCCAAGCCTTCATTGGTCGTGACAGCCAGTTTATAACTTTGCCCTGCCGTTTGCAAGGTCGTGTCGTTATAGCGCCCAGACGGATAAGCAAGGGCGATAGTGTCTTGAGAGAGATTGCTGTCTAAAAAGCTCTTGCTGCCTGTCATCTCGCTACTTTGGCGCTCTGGTGTCTGTACTGACAAGTCTGGGTGTGTGACGGTGTGCGCCTGAAAGGACATACCGTTTTGCTTCATTTCCTGCATCTGCTCAAGGGTGAGATTAGCAGCATTGCCATTTTCCACAAAGCTTGTAATGACATTGTTGGTGGCTTTAGCACCGTATTTTTTGAGAATAGGGTAAGCCTGCGTGTAAAAGTCCTCATTCCCATCATCAAAGGTTAACCAAACCACTTTTTGGCTGGGCAAGCTGTTTTCAGTCAGCGCCTTATAAGCCTCCTCTGGCGAGAGGAAATAATAGCCCTCTTCCTTTAAGCGCTTGATGTGCGTTTCAAAAACGCTGGGTGAGACGATGAGATTGGCACTCGCTGCTTCTGACGGATCCATGTCATGAATGGCATGATACATCAAAATCGGAATGCGGACGGGCTCATCCTGCTTTTGCCAGCTCACTTCTTCTGCTTTTTCTTCACTCTGTACCGTTGATGTGCTAGTGCTTGCTGTACTTGAGCTGATTGTGGTCTTTTCAGCTGTTTTATCCTCAGAGAGAAAAGCTTTTGAGAGCGCAAAAGCCCCCAGCAAACAAAAACCTACAAAAACAAAACCAAGCGCTAATATAACTTTATAAGATGACTTTCTTTTTCTGCGACGACGCATAACTTCCTCCTAAATAATCATTCCTCTTAATTGTACCACCAATACAGACACTTGACTAGAGCTTTTAAAAAACAATTCCTGCTAGTCGCAGGAATTGTCTTGTGATTAAAACATGTCAATCAAGAGTTGTTTGAGTTCTTCGATGTATGGTTGGCGTGGGTTTGCTGGTGTGCATTGGTCGTCATAGGCAAGGACAGCCAACTCATCCACAGCAGCGTCAAAGGCTTCTTTTGTGACACCGTTAGCTGAAAGGGTTGGTGTGACGTCAACGGCTGTCATCAAATCATTGATACGCTGGCAGAGCGCTTCGACAAGGTCAGCGTCTGTCTTGCCTTTGAGTCCGACAGCACGGGCAATATCAGCGTAGTCTTTTTGACCACGGTAAACTTCGTAACGTGGGTAGACACTGCGTTTGACATTACCAGAGACACCGTTGTAGCGGATAACGTGCTGCATAGCAATAGAGATAGCAAGACCATGTGGCAACTCAAACTCACCACCTAGCTTGTGGGCGATAGAGTGGTTGATACCAAGGAAGGCATTTGAGAAAGCCATACCAGCAAGTGTTGCTGCGTAGTGCATGTTTTCACGCGCCAACTCACCCTCAAGCGTTGGGTGTTGTGGGTCGTACTTGTAAGACGCTTCTAAGTTTTCAAGAACCAGCTTAATCGCCTCTAGTGACCAAGGACGTGTAAAGTCTGACGCCATGACAGACACATAAGACTCAAGAGCGTGTGACAAAGTATCAAGCCCTGACCAAGCACAAGTGCGTTTTGGTACTGTCATGACAAACTCTGGGTCGACAATAGCAACCTGTGGTGTCAATTCATAGTCTGTCAGTGGGTATTTGACATGGGTATGATCGTCTGTGATAACAGCGTATGGTGTCACTTCTGAGCCTGTACCAGATGTTGTTGGAATACAGAAGAGACGTGTTTCAGCTTGGTGTTTGAACTTGACGATACGTTTACGAATATCGATGAATTTTTGTTGGAGACGAAGGAAGAGCTCGCTAACAGCTTCATAGCTTTCAAGGAAGCCTTCTTCTTGGTCAAGAGAGTACTCGTAGATGTAGCGGGCAATTTTCGCTGCGTCCATAGCAGAACCACCACCGACAGCGATGATTGTGTCTGGCTTGAAGCTTGCCATTTGTTTAGCAATCTCTATAGTTTGCCCAAGTGTTGGGTCTGGCTTGATAGTGCCGTAAAGTGAGGTCACGACTTTTTCCTCACGAAGGGCTAGCTGAGCAAGCACAGTGTCAACAAAGCCAAACTGCACCATACCTGGGTCAGCAACAACCAAAGCACGTGTGATAACTTCTGACTCGTCTTGAAGGTAAGAGATGGCATTTTTTTCGTAGTAGATTTTTTCTGGTAAGCGTACCCATTGTGGACGGTTACGACGTTTAGCGACAGTTTTGATGTTCAAGAGGTCGCCAGTTGATAGATTGTGTGACAATGAATTTTTCCCCCATGATCCTGTTCCAAGTGTTAGGCTGGCTTTAAGGGCATCTGTGTAGATATCACCGATACCACCGATAGAGTCTGGCTGATTGACAAGTACACGAGAAGCTTTGACCTTGTCGCCAAATTCAGAAACAAATGGGTCTGCTTGTGAGCCGATTTGGATAGCCGCATTGTGCCCAGCACCTTGGTAGTCTAGAAGGGCAGAGACAATCTCAACACCGTCTGTACGGTCTTTTGCTTTATAAACAGAAAGGAGTGGAGAGAGCTTTTCAGATGAGAGTTTTTCGCCGATATTTTTCTTATCAAGCTCAAAGAGAAGCACGTCTTTGCCTTCAGGAAGCTCGACACCTGCCTGCTCACAAATCCAAGCGGCATTGCGTCCAGCAACAGGACCGTTGACACCGTGGTGGTCGTTAAAGACAAAGTCCTCAAACTTCTTGTAGTCTTTTTTAGGTACCAAGTAAGCGCCTTTTTCCTGCATCTTCGTCAGCCATTCTTTGTAAATCGGCGCTTCAACGACAGCAGAGTTTTCTGTCGCACAGATCATACCATTGTCAAAACGTTTTGACATGAGTAAATCCTCAACCGCACGGTCAAGATAAGCTGTGTGGTCAACATAAACCGCACCATTTCCGGCACCAACACCCATAGATGGGTTCCCAGATTTAAGAGCGGCATTGACCATACCAGGTCCACCAGTCGCTAGGATAGAAGCAATCTTTTTGTTTTGTATGAGTGCTGATGTATTGGCAATAGATGGCACTTCAATCCACTGGATGATGTTTTCTGGTGCGCCAGCTTCAAGAGCAGCCTCATAGAGGATTTTCGCAGCGTGTGCTGAACAGTTTTGCGCCTGTGGGTGGAAAGCAAAAACAATAGCATTGCGTGTTTTTAGCGCCACCAAAATCTTGAACATGGTCGTTGATGTTGGGTTGGTCGTTGGAACAATCCCTGCTAAAACACCAAGCGGTGCTGCGATTTGGACTTGTCCTGAAATCTTGTCCTCGCCGATGATACCAACAGTTTTCTCATCTTTGATAGAATTGTAGATATTTTCAGTCGCAAAGTGGTTTTTGGTATCCTTATCCTCAACCACACCACGTTTGGTTTCAGCGACTGCTTCTTGGGCAAGCTCTAAGGAATGCTCAGACCCCGCAAGCGCCATAGCGGCTACGATTTTATCCACTTGCTCTTGTGAGTAAGTGGCATAAAGTGCCTCTGCGGCTAGCGCTTTTTCAACCAAGCTATCTGTGTAGGCAATCGCCTGCTCCTCTACAGATAATTCTGCTGTTTGTGCTTTCTTAACCATTTCTCTTCCTCCATAGTCTTATGTCAATAATAACGAAAAAATATCTTTGTGATTTTCTTCACCTAGTATTGTACATTATTTCACAAATAAATGCAACCGTTTTCTGTGTTTTTTACATTATTTTTCGACAATTCAAAAAACAGCCCAAAAGGACTGTTCTTCTTTTCTACTTGACATAGATGGCGATGGCTTTGTTGACGTAGTTGGCTGTGCCACGACCACCTGCTTGATCAATAAAATCTGTAAAGCGCTGATCTGTGACATAAAGCTCACCCAGACCCTTTAGAATGTCATCTGTGCACTCGTAAAAATGCTCGCTGATGTAGTCTTTTAGCGCCTTGACTTGGGCTTGGACTTCCTCAGTATCTGCTGGTAAATCCTGCATGCGTCCAAAACTAGCAAACAATAAAGGCAAGTCATCTACAGCAGACGGCAGCTCTTCTTGCGTGTGCTCGGTAAAGTCTTGATAAGCCTCGCTCGGTATCTCCCAATTTTTCCTTAGCTTCTTTTTGAAAAGCTAGGACTTCCTCTTTTATGTAACTCAGCATAGTAAGCCCTCCTTTTTTCTCCTGCAAATGCTTGAGACGATTGATTTTCTGTGTTAGCGCTCTGCTCTCTTGCTGCAGATAAGCAAGCTGCTGCCCTAACAGGATATATCTATCGTCCCTTGAGCACATCAAGAGTGTTTTGATCGTCTCAAGAGGAAAAGACAGGTCACGAAAATATAAAATCATCTGCAATCGACTAAGAGCCGTCCCATCATAATAGCGATAGCCATTTTCAGAGACAATCGTTGGCTTTAACAAAACAATCTTATCGTAATAATGCAGCGTCTTGATACTAACATCTGATAGGCGACTCACTTCTTTTACCGTTTTCATGATTTTTCCTCTCTACAGCTAGTATAAAGGATTCCCTAAGGGGAGAGTCAAGCTTTTAGCGCAACATTTTTGGAATCCGCCCCCAGTTTTGCTCAAGGACTTGGCTATTGCCTAGCTGATAGACGGTGTCTGCCTGCTGGGTCATAGCGTCCCAAGGGAGTTTACCAATCCGTGTCACAAAGTCCACCTGCCCTTTTAGGCTGGCGAGATGTTTTTGCCCAGCTTTAGAAAAGCCCAGCACATGCACGGCTTCTGGCAAGGGAGCTTCTCTAGCATTGACTAGGATGTAGGTGAGGATACGTCTAATGCGTGCCTTGGTGTAGCGTTTAGTGCTGACCGTATCCACCAAGTCTTCCACACTAGTTGCCGTCTTGATAGCGGACTGAATGCGGTGCGCAAGCTCGTGATTGACCTGATAAACCTCGGTCAAATCCTGATGTGTGATAATCTGGTAACGCAAAAAGGTAAAATAATCCGCCCAGCTGACCTGAGGCTGACTGCGTAGAAGCGCAGCATTTGGCATGACACTATCGACAAAAGCGTCGTCTCCTCTGTGCTTACGGATACTGGTCGCTGAAGCGAACTGCTCTCTTTTTTCCTGCGAATGATAGCCAGCCCCTAGACGCTTGATAGGGTTGAGTGAAATACCATGAGGTCTTGCTACCTTAGCATAGCTCAGCGCTAGGATATGATTGGGCGTCGCTCCAGAAAAGGGACTTCCTGTGAACTTCTCCCACATGGCTTGGGTCTTTTGCGGATAGGAGAGCGCCTCGGGCAGACTCTCAAGGTAAGCAGCCATCTCCTCTTTGTGCGCTATGTAGCGATCACCAATAGCATTGTAATCCAGCATTTCCTCCGTGCCAAAAGTCAAGTTATCCACACCCAGTTTAGAGAGAATATCAACCGCTCCCTGCGCAAAGTAATCTGCCGCCTGCACCGCTACCATAAAAGGCAGCTCCACCACCAAATCAGCCCCACACTCAAGCGCCATCTGTGTGCGTGTCCACTTGTCCACAAGAGCTGGCTCACCACGCTGGACAAAATTGCCACTCATAGCGACAATCGTAAGCCCCTGTGCCTGCTCCAGCAGATATTTGTGTCCATTGTGCAGCGGATTAAACTCTGCGATGATTCCTGTTGTGGTCATCTCACTTCTCCGCTACGAAAAACCAGCGTAAGCTCTCGTCTGTCGGTGCTTGGTCACTAAAGTCAGCATAGACTTGGACCTTGCTAAAGCCAGCTTCTTTTAGTAATTTTTCAAAAGTCGCTATCGGATAGGTGCGCTCCTCGTGCAGCTCATCACGTCTAGTGAAGCGACCATCCTCTTCCTTGACAAAGAAAGTCAGCTCGTGAGCAATCGAGTGCGGCTCTTCTCCCTCATAAGTGTCCCAGACAAAGGCAAAGTCCTCGTAATTTTCATGATAAGCATAGCCTGGGAATATATCGTCCATCTGATGAACAGAATGCACGTCAAACAAAAATCGACCACCTGTTTTTAGGACACTTGCCGCCTGTGAAAAGACCTGAGCAACAGCTTTTTCATCAGGCATGTAGCAGAGACTGTCTGAGTAGCAGGTCACCACATCAAAAGTGCCAACACCTGCCATATCCAGCATGTCTGCCTGCACCAAATCCAGCTGCGCCTGCTCACGCTCAGCACGCTTCCTAGCCACCTCCAACATCTCATAGCTCAAATCAAGACCTGTCACCTCAAAGCCAGCCTTAGCAAAGCGCACCGCTTGGATACCCGTACCGCAAGCCATCTCTAGGATAGAGTGCGTCTTTTCTGGAAAATGCCGTAAGCTAAAGGCTGTCCAATCGTCATAAAGACTATCATCCATAATCTCGTCATAGACTGCCGCAAAGGTTTCATAACTTGCCATTTTATCCTCATTTCTAACAAAAGAGACTGCAACATCCGCCACAGTCTAGCTTGGTTAATCTTCTAAAAGTGCTGTGACATCAAGACTCTCTGCCTCATGCCAGAGCTTTTCAAGGTTGTAGTGTTCACGCTCATCTTGAGAGAAGATATGCACAACAACACGGCCAAGGTCAAGCAAGACCCAGCCTGTCTTGCTATCGCCCTCATGGTGGCTACTATCGCCTCCAGCTTCCTTGACCTTCTCACGGATATTGTCGGCTATCGCCTCTAACTGACGGCTGTTCATAGCAGAAGCAATGACAAAATAATCCGTGATACTGGTTAGCTTTGTCACATCTAAAACAAGCATGTCCTCAGCACGCTTCTCATCAGCAGCCTTCAGGACTACTGTTAACAATTCTTGTTCTTTCATAGGTTCCTTTCTGTGATTTCGTTTTTAATAAAAGTAGAATGTGTCTATTTTAAATAGCTTATGTAAGCATTATAAGTCTCAATAGTCTGTGGGTAGATAGGCTGTGCTTTTTGAGCGAGAAAGGCAACGGTTCTTGCTGTCTCGTAAGCGACTGCCCTATCAAGCGAAGTTGCGGCAATCTCTCTTGCCTCACCGACTCCAGGAAAGTCTCTGCCATCCTCGATATAGTCGGCAACGTAGATGATTTTATCCAGCAAGCTCATCTCTTTTGAGCCCACCGTATGGGTCTCAATGCTGTGTAAAATTTCAGCGTCACTAAGCCCCAAATCCTCTTTGATTTTGTAGATACCGACCACGCCATGCCAGATGTTATTGCCCCAGTTTTTGAGGTCACTATCTAGCTGATATTTGTCAATCAAAGCCAAAAAGTCCTCATCAGACACTTCCTTGGCATAGTCATGTAGAAGCCCAGCCAGACCAGCCTTTATCTCGTCTGCACCGTAGCGCTTAGCTAGCTGAATAGCTGCCGCTTCAACGCCCAAAGAGTGCTCCAAGCGTTTTGTTGACATCTGCTCTGCCATTTTTTCTAGCAAACCCTCTCGACTAATAGCAAGATACGCTTCATAGCTCATCGGTATAGACCTTCTTTCTCGATATAGTCTAGCACAGCTTGAGGTAGGAGAAAGTTTGGTTTTTTGCCTTCTTCAAGCTGGCGTCGAATCAGACTGGATGAGATGTCGAGTAGTGGCACATCCACCCAGATGACGGGGTAAGACGTCCCCGCCTTGTACTTAGGGCGTTGCACGCCGACAAACTGCACCATCTGGATAAGCTCTGAAATGCGGTGCCACTTGGGCAGATAAGCTACCATGTCCGCTCCGATGATAAAGTAATAATCCACATCTGGATTTTTCTCGGTCAAAAGCTTCATGGTGTCATAGGTGTAGCTAATGCCCTTTCTCTCAAGCTCAATGGTCTCAATACCAAGTCCATCAATGTCACGCACAGCCAGCTCAAGCATCTTCAAGCGATGTTTTTCGCTAATGGTTGTCTTTTTATCCACATGCGGAGGTTGGTATTCAGGCATCAGAAGAACCTCATCAAGCCCTAGCTGCTGGCGCACTTGGTCAGCAATGGTCAAATGCGCATTATGGACAGGATTGAAATTCCCACCCAAAAGCCCAATTTGCTTACGGTTGCTTGTGACTTTTTCTTCCTCTAACTCCACCTTGGTAAAAGGTGTTAATAATTCTAATGCCATAAATTCCTCCTAAAAGAAGCGCTTATAGCGCCTTGACTTTGACCGATAGTTTGCGGTTTTCCTTGCGGGCTGACTGCTTGTAGAGAATGAGAATGCGCCCAATTTTAAGCACGGTATCGCAGCCAATCTCCTCTTCTAAGATGTCAGCTACGTCGTGGATGTCCTCATCTGTATTTTGCAAGAGCTGTACCTTAATCAACTCACGAGCGTCAAGTGCATTTCTAACACTTGTCTTAATCTGGTCGTTGAGACCATTTTTGCCAATCTGTACAATTGGCTTCATGCTATGTGCTTCTGACTTTAAATAAGCACGTTGTTTTGATGTTAATGCCATATGTTTTCCTCGTCTTTAAATAATCGCTTTTCTCAGCACAACAGCGACACCCTTTGGTGCCCAAGCGGCTAGCACAACTGGCTTATCTTGACTGGCATTGACACGCACCCAGCCAAGACCAGAGTAGACCACGTCCGTCTTGTCCTTAATGGTAAATTCATGGCGGACAAGTTCTGGGAAGTTCTCAAGCGTCTTAGCACTTGGTGGTTGCAAGAGTTGCCCGACGTGCTTGTCATAAAAAGCATCTGCGCCAGCTAATTTTGTCCTGTGGATGTTTAGGTTATTGTCCATATAGACAGTGAAGCCCTGCTTTTGCCCTTCTACAAAGTCAAAACGAGCAAGACCGCCTAAAAAGAGCGTCTGCTCTGGATTGAGCTGGTAGGTCTTGGGCTTGATTTCTTTCTTAGGGCTGACGTATTTCAAATCCTTGGCTGAAAGGTAATGAGCCATCTGGTGGCGGTGGATAATCCCCGGTGTGTCAAAGAGGAAGCTTCCGTCATCCAGCGGAATCTCAATCTTATCAAGCGTCGTGCCTGGAAAACGTGACGTGGTGATAGTGTCCTTGTCCCCTGTAATCTCACGGATAATAGCGTTGATAAGCGTTGACTTGCCGACATTGGTCACCCCAACGATGTAGACATCACGTCCCTTTCTCAGGCGCTCAATGGTCGCTATCAAGTCTTTGATGGCTTGGTGGTTTTGCGCAGAGGTCAGCACCACATCAAGTGGACGTAAGCCCTCTTCATGCGCACGCTCTAGGAGCCAATTTTTGATTTTACTGTCCTTGACAGACTTTGGTAGGATGTCTTTTTTATTGCCGACAAGGAGGATATCATTGCCAGAAACAAAGCGGGCAAGCCCTGGGATGAGCGAGCCATTGACATCAAAAATGTCAATCACGTTGACTACAAGCGCATTGCTGTCGCCAACTTCGTGAAGCAATTTTAAAAAGTCATCATCACTCATCTGCACATCCGTGATGTCATTGTAATGACGCAGTCTAAAGCAGCGCTGACAATAGAGTTGTCCCGTCTCTAAGCCCTTTTCAAGAGCAGCCTTTGGGGTGTAGCCAAGCGCCTTTGGGTCTTCTGTTTGAATGGGTGCACCGCAACCGATGCAAGATAATGTTTCGTTCATTAAATTCCTTTTTGATAGGTTAGTTTTCCGTATTTTTTCTCAAGTTTACGCCAAATGCGGCGCTCACGAAAGCGATTGAACTTGGTATTCCAAGCGTCTGATGTCACTAATGGCTTGACCAAAACCGAGCGAATGCCAGCCCTGTGGCTAGCACGGATATCGGTCATGAGCTGATCGCCTACCATGATGACCTCATCTGGCGAGAAACCATAGCGCTCCATGGCAATCTTGATACCCCGTGTGAAAGGCTTCATGGCACGACTGACAAAGTCCACACCAAATAAAGACACCGCACGCTCGACACGTGAATGCTTGTTATTTGAAACCACGACAATGGCAATATCTGCTGTTGTCATCTCATCAATCCAAGCACGCACTTCAGCAGTGCCGTCTGGATTGTCCCAAGCAATCAAGGTGTTGTCTAAATCTACTAAAACGGCATGAATGCCGTGCTTAAGCAGGTCTTCTGCTTTTAAATCATATACTGCCTCAACCATAAAGGTCGGCCTATAATCGTCTATACTCACATGTTACTCCAAAAGGTTAGTTTAGCTTTTATTTTACCATATTTTAGCTTATAAGGCGAATTGAAAATGCCTTGCCAAAGGCAAAACATTTTACTGAGATGATTTGGGTGTGTTATCCACCACTTTGTAAAGGACAAGCCATTCGATAACAGCAAGCACTAGTAAGCATATAAATGCCATCTGGCTGCCTTTTGCGGTGGCTTGGCTCTGACTGATATTAGACGCAGACTGGCTAATAGCAACGATGAGTGACGCTAGCGTTGTTCCAACTGCTCCTGCAAACTGCTGCAGGGTGTTAAAGATAGCATTGGCGTCTGAGCGATTTTTCTCAGGGACACCCTTTTGCCCGCTGGTCATGATATTGCCAAAAGCAATCCCCATCCCGCACATAAAGATGATGTAAATAGCGGTCAAATAGCCATTTGGCAAGTGACGCCCAAGGACAGAAAAGAGCGCAAGAGCAATCACAATCAAGCTCGTCCCAAACAAAATCGGTTTTTTAGCGCCCAGCCTATCTAGCAAATAACCACTAAATGGCGAGCAAGACGCTCCCAGAAAGGCTGCTGGAAAGACTAAAAGCCCTGCGATAGTCGCACTTGAGTGATTGACCAGCTGGATGTAGTTTGGAATCAAGAAGGACATACCAAGATTAACCGTCTGAAAGAGGAAAAAGGCAAGCACATGCCCTGCAAAAATCGGATTTTTCAAGACATCAAGAGCGATGATGGGCTGCGTGAGCTTTTGGCTGCGCTTGATGAGAAGGACAAGCCCACAAACACCCAGCAAGAACCAAGCCCAGACCTCAGGCTGGTAAACAGCGTACTCCGCTAGATTATTAAGCGCTAAAATCAAGCCGATAAAAAGTGCTAAGATAGCTAAAAAGCTGATGATATCAAGCATTTCAAAGGCAACCTTTGTCTTTTGCTCAATCGCTGTCACGCCTAAGATAAAGGAGATGATGAGTATAGGAAGCAGCAAGATAAAAATGTAGCGCCAGCCAAGGCTAGAAGCCACAAAGCCACCAAAGGTAGGACCGACCGCAGGCGCAACCGCAGTAATCAAAGTTCCGACCCCCATCATGGTTCCAATCTTACTCATAGGCACCTGATCTAGGATGATATTAAACATCAAAGGCAGCGCAATCCCGACACCTATCCCTTGAATGACACGCCCAAAAAGCAGCAACCCAAAGCTTGGTGCGACAATATCCACCAACAGCCCGATGATAAAGAGAATATTAGCTGCGCAAAAGAGTGTCTTGGTCTTAAAAGAGCGCTTGAGATAGGCTGATAAAGGCACTACCAGAGCCACAACCAAAAGATAAATGGTGGTCATCCACTGCACGGTGGAAGTGTTGATATGAAACGTTCTCATCAAAATGGGAAAGGTAATATTCATAGCGGTCTCAACGACAACACCACAAAATGACAGTAAGCCAACAGCAATCACTGCTCTGATGACTTTTGCAGATAAAGTTTCTTCGGACATTACAGCGTAGCTCCTTTCTTTCTAAGCTTTTCTAAGAGCAAATCTTGAATGGAAATCAGCATGACTGCTAAGATGATAAGCACCATACCAAACAGGTCACTAGCGTAAAAATGCTCTCCAAAAATCAGCACGGTCAGAAGTACAGACGAAATCGGCTCAACCGACGCTAAAAGGCTGCCTTTGACCGCTCCGATAATAGTTGTTCCCTTTAAAAAAGCCGTGTAGGCAAAGAGCGTCCCAATACCAATAATACCAATGTATGCTAATAAAGAGCGGACGTCTACTGGATAGTGATAAGTCCACGCCTGCGTCAAAAGACTAAAGAGCACACCACCAAAGAGCATGCTCACCCCAAGCACCAAGAGACTCCCCCATTTGCGAATGGCATTGACCGGAATCAAGATATAAGCCACGTAGGTAAAGGCGGATAAAATCCCCCAGAAAAGCCCTGCTGGCGTCAGCGCAAGGCTACCTAGCTGACCGTGCGTTGCCATGATAAAAGTCCCAAACACAGCCAAAAAAATAGAGATGACCTCAACCCATCTCGGCAACTGCCGTTTTTTGATACTGGCTAAAACGATGATAATAACTGGCGCCATGTACTGTAAGACCGTAGCTGTCCCAGCATTGGTGTAAGAAATGGCTTTTAGATAAGCGTATTGATTAGCTACCAAACCAAAGCAGGAAAAGATAAGCACTGTCACTAGAAACTCCTTGTCCCTAAGCGCTGCTCTTACCTTAGTAAAATCACTTATCGCAACCACTCCTAATAAACAAATCCCCGAAATCAATAGCCGAATAGACGATAAAGCATTGATATTAAGACCATGAGACATCAGATACTGCCCACTAATGCCCGAAATCCCCCAAGCAACACCTGCAATCAGCGTCAACAGCACACCAACTCCTTGTTTAGACATAACCCCTCCTTAATCATTTTTCTTCATTATAGCAAAAAGCTAGTGCCAAAACAATGACACAAAGGAAAAAAGAGAGTGGGACAAAAATCGGTCATTTCTCAGAAATGCGATTTTGTCGTCCCACCTCCGCACCAGTTGAGTAGGGCTATAACAGTTGATTTATCAACGCATTAGAGCCCACTCAACCACTGCGTCTTGTATTTTAGTCTATAAAAATAATAGAAATTAAACTTACCCCAGCTTCTCCTTTTAGACCTTACCACCAATGCCTTTAAACTTTTCAACGAAACGGCTGATTTTTTCAAAAACCGTTTGTTTTTTGGTGCGGTATTTAGGGTTGAGCGGGCTCATCTTTGGCAGGATAGCGTTCAGGTCGGTACCATTTTCGCTGGCGTACTCATGCCTAAGAGAGGTCATGATGTAGCGTTTAGCATGGTCTTCATTAAGATTTTCCTCAGCAATGAGATTTTCCGCCTCATCTTTTTGAACTTCTTGCGCATAAGTGTAGAAACGCTCCATGATGTCCGCCTTGTCCTTAATCGTGTCAAGGTCGGTCTGATTGATAAAGTCCACAATCAAACCTTCTTTGGCACGATTGCCAAGGCTTGAGCGAATGGTACGTGTAATATCCGCAATCAAAGCCTCTTTATCGGATCCTTTTTGGTGTTGCTCAAAAATCAACTCCAGAATATAGTCCAAGTTAATCTCCTGTGACTTGAGCAACTCCACCTCAAAGGTCACGTCATTCCAGTCAATCTGACTTTCCTTATCTTCTCTATTTTCCCGCTCTTCACGTCTGCGCCACTCTCTGATGTCGTCGTAAGCAGAGCGATAGTCTTGGACTTCACGATCCGTTGGGATATCTAGCCCTGCTAGCTCTTCTAACTGCTCATCACTCACTTGATACTGAGCTTGAAAATCAGCTACTACCGTCTCGTCCTCAAAGTCAATACTTTGTAAAGCCTGCAAGCGAGTAAAGTCATCGTAGTTTTGCAAGATATTGTCCAACTTTAGAAACTGCCCAAAGAGCTTGACAAAAGCTTTCTTATCCGACTCTTTGTTAATCTGCGTCGGGTCTGGAAATTTCTCCTGCAACTCTGCGACCACATCCAGATAACCTTTTCTGGTCTCGCCACCTTCGACAAAGCCCTCCATGTAGTCGCTGTACTTGCGTTCTAAGAGCACTTGAGCTGTCTCAGTCTTTCCAAAAAGCTTAATAGCGTCAATAGTCGCCTGCTCCAAATCACGGAAAGTCACGATATTGCCAAAAGACTTAGTCGCATCATAAATCCGATTGGTACGAGAAAATGCTTGAATAAGACCATGATAACGCAGATTCTTATCCACAAAGAGCGTGTTCAAGGTCGGTGCGTCAAAACCTGTTAGAAACATGCCCACCACAATCAAAAGGTCAACCTCACCACTCTTGACCCGCTTTGCCAAATCTCGGTAATAATTTTGAAAATCATTGCCATTGATGGTGAAGTTGGTGCCAAACTGGCTGTTATAGTTTGCGATGCAGCGACTCAAAAACTCCTTGCTGGACTGGTCAGCCATAGTTTCTGGCGAAAAAGTCTCATCCACAATATCTCCTTTTGCCGACTGTTCTTCATTTGCCGCATAGGAAAAGATAGTCGCAATCTTGAGCGGTTTGTCTCGTCCTTCTTGCTGGTGGTTGAGCTCAGTATAGTAGAGTTTTGCTGCCTCGACACTAGAGACTGCAAACATGGCATTAAAGCCCTTGTCTTTACCTGCTGTGCGGTGGGTCTTGTGGTCAAAATTATCCAGGATATAGCGGGAAATCTCACGAATGCGTTCCTCGTGAAGCAGTGCTTTTTTAGTCTCGTAAGCACTCAGCTTATCCACATCTTGCTCACGCTCAAGCTGGGAGAAGTTAGGGCGCACGTCATTATAGTCCACCATGAACTTGAGCACCTTCTCATCTCGGATGGCGTCGGTGATGACATAGGCATGCAGTTCTTTACCAAAGACACTGGCTGTCGTTTCAGAACCCAGAGCATTCTCCACCTTGATAGGTGTCCCTGTAAAGCCAAACTGGCTGTAGCGCTTGAACTTTTGGCGCAGATTTTTCTGAGCCTCACCAAACTGTGAGCGGTGGCACTCGTCAAAGATAAAGACCACCTGCTGATTGTAGATAGGGTGCGCCTTTTCCTTTTTCATAAAGTTATTGAGCTTTTGGATGGTGGTAACGATAATCTTTTGGTCGTCTTTTTCGATGTTGCGCTTGAGCCCTGCGGTATTTTCAGAGCCATTGACGGAGTCAGGAGAAAAACGCTGGTATTCTTTCATGGTCTGATAGTCTAGGTCTTTTCTATCCACGACAAAGAAAACCTTGTCCACCTCGTCCATCTCGGTAGCTAGTCTCGCTGCCTTAAAGGAAGTCAGGGTCTTACCCGACCCTGTGGTGTGCCAGATGTAACCACCAGTATCTGGTCCACTTTTTTGCTTGCTGGCAATAGCTGACTTAATCTTCCAGATAATCCGCTCCGTCGCTGCAATCTGATAAGGGCGCATGATGAGTAGGGTATTACTAGTATCAAAGACCGAATAGTTGATGAGGACATTGAGCAGGGTCATCTTGCTCAAGAAAGTCGCTGTAAAGTCCTTCAAGTCCTTGATAGGGTCGTTATTTTTCAGTGCCCAGTTCATGGTAAAGTCAAAGGAGTTCTTCTCACGCTTGGTGGTATTGGCAAAATAGCGACTATCTGTGCCGTTTGAGATGACAAAGATTTGCAGGTACTTAAAGAGAGACAAGTCCTCGTTGAAACTTTCCTTGCTGTAGCGGTGAATCTGGTTAAAGGCTTCACGAATGGCTACGCCTCGCTTTTTCAGCTCAATCTGCACCAAGGGCAGACCATTGACCAAAATGGTCACGTCATAGCGGTTAGAACTGCTACCTGTTTGCTGCATTTGGTTGATGACCTGCAGGCTGTTGCGGTTGATATTTTTCTTATCTAGCAAGTAGATATTTTCAATATGCCCATCATCAAAGATAAAGTCATAGATATAGTCGTCATGGAGCCTGCGGGTGCAGTCGATGAGGGTATCGCTGGGTTTGTTGAGATATTCGGACAAAAAACGACGCCACTCGCTGTCTGAAAAGGTCACAGCATTGAGACTCTCTAGCTGAGCCTTGAGGTTAGCTAGCAAAGCTTCTGGTGTCGTGATGTCCTTACGATAATCGTAGCCCTGCTTAACAAGGTCAGAAATCAACTCACGCTCCAAGTCCGCCTCGGACTGGTAGCTTCCTGCCTGCTCCTTTTTGGTGTAAGTGTCTAGGATGATAAAGTTGTCGGATTCAGCGATAGGCGCTGTTTGGGTAATGTCTGTCATTGTCTCACTCCCTATAAAAATTATATCTCTTATCAAAATCTTCAAAAAGGTAAATCAACATCTGCTTATGTTGTTCGTTCAAAATAGATATTTCTTCGCTTGAATGCTTTGAATGACTAGAAATATCAAGAATCCGCTTTTTATAACTGTTTCTAACGGATTCATTTGCCTCATCGGGAAAAAGTTCTTTCCAGTCTTTATATCCTAAAAATGTTGATGTTTTTTCATAAAGATTTCTTAAAAAATTAAAATGATATTTTTGAATATTATTCTCATCAATCGCTCTTTGCAATTCATGCCTTAAAAATAAATGATAAGCAAATGGAGAATCTTTCCATTGTTTATGTAGTTCATAAGTTCCATCTTCTAGCTTCTCTAATCTACGTTTATCTGCATTAGACAACTCATTATGCAAAACATTATAAAAAAGAGGATTGTGCGTTGTTACAATAAATTTTAAACCTAATTTTTCTCTATTACTTTCCTTGATGAGATAGGCTAAGTTTGAAGCGACTTCAATAAGATGATTTTCGTCCAATGAAGATACTGGGTCATCAATAAAAACATATTCTAATCTATCAAAATCATTTGTACTTCTATCTCCAACTTCTGGAATCCTCAATTCGCTAATGACTAGTTCTAGTAAAGTATAGAAAATTGACCAAATAAAATTACTCTCCTCCCCTTTTGACAACTTTACTTGCTCAGGCGTTTCATCATTTCCTCTCTGAAAAGAAAAAGTTATTTGATGATTATCTAAGTCAAAGCTCGGTGTTAGCTTATCATCTGTGTAATGTTGAAAATTAAAAATAATGTTTTGGTCTTGTCCCTGCTCGTCAATAATCCATCTAATAAAGGAGTTTGCCTGAATCTTCAGAGAAAATTCCTTATCATCAGCTAAGTCATTGTCCCAATAAAATAAATCTTCCGTAAAGGCATTATAATACAAAATCTTCTCTCGTGTTAATGAGTCATCCCCATTTTGTGAAACTAGATTTGCAAACTCCTTAGATAGCCTAGTTTTCCCCGTACCATTAAATGCATAAATCAGATGTACTGTTTTATTAGATTTTTGTAATTCCTTAGCTATATCAGATAATTCTTTTCCCATCTTACTTCCTCTTCAATTTTTAAACAAAAGTTAATAGCTTATCTCTAAAGTAAGCATACTGCTTCTCTCGAAGCTCAATTTCTCTTGGCAGACCTTGCGTTAGGCTATTGGTCAAGGTATCAAAGCGGTCAAGAATAGAGACGATATGGGCTTGGTCGGAGAGAGAGGGTAAAGTAATCAGAAATCTCTCCATATCTTTTGCATTGATACGGATGACCTTTGTCCCTGTCACCTTTCTTTCTTTTTGCATTTGAAAATGAATAGATTTAAAGTAGTAATTGATAAATCTAGCATTCTGTGAAGTGCTGATGACATAGGCATCTCCTGAGATACCTACATCCTCCTGACCCTCCCAGACAAGAGCTTTACCTACATCTTCTACGTTTTCAGAAGTTGTTGCCATTATAATATCAAACGGCTTGGCTTTTTTTAGCTTATCAAAAACAGCTTTATTAGCAAACGATACTGTGCTATCCGTCGAAAAGCCATACTTCGTATAAATTTGACCATAGTGAATAACAGGATAACCTGTTTCTGTAAAATCTTTCTTTTGCAAACCAATTCCTCGTGTGAAGTTGCAAACAGCCCCCAACTCGACCCGTATCGTACCAAACACCCACTGTAAGAGCGCAATTACCCAGTTACTGTACTGTACTGTACTGTACTGTACTGTACTGTCAGTGTACACGCCTTCGGCGGTGAATGTCAAGAGCTTATCTCTAAAAAATGCATACTGTTTTTGACGTAGCTCAATCTCCTTGGGCAGCCCGATATTGAGGTCGTGACAAACCGTATCAAAATGGTCGAGAACGTAAACGATACGTTCTTGGATAGCAAGAGGAGGGACGGGGAGTTTGAAGTTTTCAGTATCTCTACTAGAAATCTGAGGCATTTGCATATCATCAGCTATGTTCTGAAAGTGAGCTTTGTTATGTTTCAAATAATAATAAACATATTTCAGATTAACCGTTTCATTTTCAGAACTATACGACCAAAATTCATTTTTAAAACTAAACGGTTTAGTATAGTATTCAAAATCAATTATTCCCCTTGATTTTACAACGATAGCTTTTTCATTGTGTATATCTTTATCAGGTATATCACCATAATCTACATCTGCGTAAGTTTTTCCACCAGCAAAGATACGAATTGGCGCACCTTCTTTATGCAAACTCTTCATTTGACTTGCTGTAATTTTGGTGCCCCGACCTTTTTGTAAAATATCTCCCAAAGTCTTCCACTCGACTTGATAAACCTCATCCTCAAAAGAGAGTAATTTATCCCTATAAAAAGAATATTGCTTTTTACGGAACGTAAGTTCCGCCGTAAGTTCCGCCGTAAGTTCCATAACATATTCTGTGAATTTGTCAAGTATTTTTACGATTTCTTCTTGAATTTTTAGAGGTGGGAGAGGGATTTTGATTTTAGAGTATATTCCAATCCACTGCCTACCATGCTGCTCTGGTTTATAATGTATAGTACCTAAGCAGTGCCAAATATATCTTATCATTACATCTTCTCTATTATCTTTAATTCTCAATATTTTCATAGCAGAAGACTTAACTTTAAAATCAAAATCAACCCATTTTTTAGCTGTTGTAAAGTCATCAAAAATTATAACTGGTTCATCTTGCGAGGCTTTATATATTCCTTCTACCTCATCTGTATATCCTAAAATAAATGTTTGACCGGCTGTCAAAACAGGAATACTAAATCTATCACTATATTCTTTTGATGAAACAATATACTTGGTCGGTTGTTCATAATCCAAGACTTCTCCCAACTCCTTCCACTCCACCCCATTTGGACAGAGTTCTTTTAACATCTCATCTATTTTAGTCATTTTTTCCCTTTCTTCGCCAGCTAAGTGGTTGACAGTTGGTAGAACCATATTGTTCAGGCATTCCTCCTACAACTCCTCCGTCTTATACAGCTGATAGCCCTCATAATAGTAGGAAGCATCGACACCTTTAAAGAAGGTGGCTTGGCTCAGGTCATCTGTCAAGTGGTTTAAGAGAAGATACTTGAGTTCTCCTGTTGCGATAGGGCTACGCTTCATCGCCATGAGATAAGCCTCTTTATCCACACTGTTCCAGTCTACGACATGCCCTAGCTGAATTCGCAACATGCAGTCTAGCCAGATACGCATGGCACGCCCATTGCCCTCACGAAAAGGGTGCGCAACATTCATCTCCGCATACTTATCCACAATCTCGTCAAAGGTCGTATGCGGCAGCTTATCCAGATAGTCTAGCGATGACGCTAGAAACATCCTCGGCGCAAACTGAAAATTATCCTTAGCGATATTGACATCTCGCAACTTGCCTGCAAAATCGTAAATATCCGCAAACAAAGCACGATGTATGTCCGCTAAGCCCTTAAAGGTTCCCACTTCAAAGCGAAACAACTGCCCTGTCTCTATCAGCTCTTTGGCTCTTGACTTTGTTAAGCGCTCCTCTTCACGTGCCAAGTCAGCACTGCTGGTGAGTCCCAGCTTATTATCTAACACCATCAGCTAAGCTCCTTGACAATCTCGTCAATCTCAGCACGCAAGCGGTCAATCTTTACCACCGTCTCTGCGATTTCCTTGTTCAAGACATCAATGTCAATCTTCTCACGTGTTTCTTCCCTTTCCACATAGGTAGAGACTGAGAGTTTGTAGTCCTCCTCGACAATCTTGTCATAAGCCACTGCCTGCGCAAAGTAGTCCTTACTCTCCTTATTCTCAAAGCTAGAGAGAATGGTCGCAATGTTGTCTTCAGTCAGGACATTATTATTAGTCTCCTTTTTAAAGCACTTGCTAGCGTCAATGAAGAAAACATCTGTATTGGGCTTATTCTTAGCCAAAACAAGGATACACGTCGCAATGCTGGTGCCGTAAAAGAGATTGTCTGGCAACTGGATAACCGCCTCGACAAAGTTGCCATCAACCAAGTACTTGCGAATCTTTTGCTCCGCACCACCACGGTAAAAAATCCCAGGGAAAGTGACAATAGCAGCTCGCCCTTGTGAAGACAGATAGCTGAGACTATGCATGATAAAGGCAAAGTCAGCCTTGGACTTAGGCGCCAAAACCCCGGCAGGGGCAAAACGGTCATCATTGATGAGCGTTGGATCGCCAGAGCCTACCCACTTGATAGAGTAAGGCGGATTTGAGACGATAGCATCAAAGGGCTTATCATTGCCATGCTTAGGGTCAAGGAGCGTATCTCCACGCTCGATACTAAACTTGTCATAGTTGATATTGTGAAGAAACATATTCATACGAGCTAGATTATAGGTGGTCATGTTTATTTCTTGACCGTAAAAACCATCTTCGATGATATGCTCTGTAAACTGTTTCTTAGCTTGGAGCAAGAGAGAGCCCGAACCGCAGGCAGGATCGTATATTTTGTTGATTTTATTGTCCTCATTACGCCCCACCATGACGATTTGCGCTAGCAACTTAGACACACTTTGAGGAGTGAAAAACTCACCTCCGGATTTTCCGGCATTCGAAGCATACTTAGAAATCAAGAACTCATAAGCATCCCCAAAAAGGTCAATCTGACTGTCCTCAAAGTCACCAAAATCCAGCTCTGCTATGCCTTCTAAAATATCAGCCAAACGCTTATTACGCTCTGGCACAGTATTGCCCAGACGGTTGCTGGTCGTGTCCACATCATCAAAAAGACCCCTGATGTCATCCTCACTAGCATAACCCATAGCACTAGACTGGATATTGTCAAAAATGGTCTTGAGGTCAGTGTTGAGATTATCGTTTGTGCGAGCTTTTTTGACGACATTGACAAAAAGCTCATCAGGCATGATGAAATAACCCTTGGTCTTAACACCATCCTCAATGACCTCAGGCGTGATCATGTCCTTTGGCACCTGTGCATAATTGACCTCAGGATCGCCGCCCTCGATGTAATCAGTGAAGTTCTCGCTAATAAAGCGGTAAAACAAAATCCCTAAAATATACTGCTTAAAATCCCAACCATCTACCGCACCACGCACATCATCTGCTATCTTCCAAATCTTATTATGCAATGCCTGCCTTTGCGCTTGACTTGTCATTTCTTACCTCTCTTGTGTTTATTGGTTTTATTATATCAGATTTTTAAATCCATTAGAATACTTTTGCAACTCCATTCACTGACTCCACAAAAAAGAACACCCAAAAGGGTGTTCCATATAAAACTGTAATTCTTTCGAATTAACGTTTTGAGAATTGTGAAGCTTTACGTGCTTTCTTAAGACCTGGTTTTTTACGTTCAACCATACGAGCGTCACGAGTAAGAAGACCTGCACGTTTAAGTGAATCGCGGAAGTCTGGGTCTACTTGAAGAAGTGCGCGTGCGATACCGTGACGGATTGCACCTGATTGACCAGCGTATCCACCACCAACAACGTTTACAAAGACATCATAGCTACCTTGAGTAGATGTCACAGCAAATGGTTGGTTGATGACCAAGCGAAGGTCAGCGTGTGGGATGTACTCTTCAACATCTTTTTTGTTAACAGTGATTTTACCTGTACCTGGTATCAAACGAACGCGTGCAACAGCGTTTTTACGACGACCAGTACCTGTGTATTGAGCTTGTGCCATTTATATACTCCTTTCTCTCTTAGATAAGACCTTTAATATCAAGGACTTCTGGTTGTTGTGCAGCATGTGTATGTTCACTACCGACAAATACTTTCAATTTCATGCCTTGTGCACGTCCAAGAGTATTGTGTGGGAGCATGCCTTTTACAGACTTTTCGATCAAGCGAACAGCGTTTTTAGAGCGCAATTCACCAGCTGAGATTTGTTTCAAACCACCTGGATACATTGAGTGAGTGTAGTAGATTTTGTCTGTTGCTTTTTTACCAGTCAATTTCACTTTTTCAGCGTTGATGACGATAACAAAGTCACCTGTATCAGTGTGTGGTGTGAAAGTTGGTTTGTTCTTTCCGCGAAGTACGCTAGCAACTACTGCAGAAAGGCGTCCAAGAGGGACATCAGTCGCATCAACGACATACCATTTGCGTTCAACTTGACCTGGCTTAGCCATGAATGTTGTTTTGTTCATGATTTCTCCTATACGAATTCGTTTTTGTTTACAGATGTGGATGTTCCGGTCCACGAGTTATTTGAAAGGTTCCGGGGCCTTACAAATGGGGTAAACAATACCGCTTATAATCATATCAAAAATAGACGAGGTAAGTCAAGCCCTTTGCCAGTTTTTTTGGAAAATTTATAGGACAGGATAGTTAGAGTAGCACTTACTCTTTATCTAGCGGAAAATAGA
The DNA here is from genome assembly GCF_011039275.1 of Streptococcus hyointestinalis. Lineage (GTDB taxonomy): Bacteria > Bacillota > Bacilli > Lactobacillales > Streptococcaceae > Streptococcus > Streptococcus hyointestinalis_A. The sequence continues at coordinate 299,764 of NZ_JAAKGB010000001.1, read as the reverse complement.
GGGTGATACGGGTTCCTTGCCCTTCTTGGCTATCAATAAAGATACTGGCGTGATGGAGTTTTGCGATGTGTTTGACGATAGAGAGCCCTAAGCCAGTGCCTCCGACCTGTTTTGATCTGCTCTTGTCCACTCGGTAAAAGCGCTCAAAGATACGCTCTTGGTTTTCCTTTGAAATGCCAATACCTGTGTCTCGGACTTGAAGGATGACCTTGTCGCTATCAGGCATGACCTCGACAAAGACTTGACCGCCTGCTTGATTGTACTTAATGGCATTGTCACAGAGATTGTAGACAAGAGAGTGCAAAAGAGAAGCATCTCCGTAAAGGCTAGCGCTACTTCCCGTTAAGATAAGCCCAATCTGCTGTTGGTCTGCCTTGAAAGAAAGGCTGTCAACGACATTCTCCGTCACTTGATACAGATCCACCTTGTCTGAGGCTGTATAGGCGGACTCATCTAGCTGGGAGAGATAGATGATGTCCTCAACCAGCTGGACAGTGCGCTGGGACTCAGCGTAAATCTTCTCCGAAAAAGTTTGAATATCGCTTGGGGAAGCCAGATTATTTTTCATAATCTCTGAGTAGCCCAAGATAGACTGGAGAGGCGTTTTGAGCTCGTGCGAGATATTGGCAGTGAACTCTCTACGCATTTGCTCGTTTTTAAACTCTTCGCTCGCATCAAACAAGAGAAGCACCACTCCTGTCAGCTGACCGTCTGAGGTGACAGGTCGCACCAAGGTTTGATAGGTTTTATCCTGAAAATGCAGCAGGCGCTCTGCCTTGTGATTTTGAAAGCCTGTATCTAGCAGAGCATTGAGCTTGCTATCTCGGCTGATGTCCAGCATATTTTTCCCAACACAGTCGCCCTCTAGTCCAAAGAGAGCTTTTGCGGCTGGATTGATACTGACAATCTGTCTCTGATTGTCCAGCAAAATCATGCCTTCCTTGATCTTTGCGATAATGGTATCAAACTCGCTAATCTTGCGATCCAGCAGACTTTCTTTTTGAGCGATTTCTTTTTGATTGTGGTCAATTTTTCTAAGCAAGGGCGTCAGCTCTTCGTAGGCAAGGTCATTGTCCAAGGGATGGTCGAGATTGAGATGATTTAGGGGAAAAATCAGCTTTTTAGCAATAGACCTTGCCATCCAGATGGAAAGACTCAGCGTAATCACGATAATCACCACAATGTAAGGCAACATGCCCATCAAAAGACGGATGATACTGTCTTGACTGACAGACAGACGGACAATGGTGCCATTGTCTAAGCGCTTGGCGTAGTAAACGTATTTTTGCGTCAGGGTTTGTGAATAACGCATGCTCTTGCCGTAGCCTGTGCTTAGTGCTTCTTTGATTTCTTCTCGGTGCAGGTGGTTTTCCATCTGCGAGGCTTCTGACTTGGTGTCATAGAGGACATCGCCTCGATTATCCACCCAAGTAATGCGGACATTTGCTAGCTTGAGGTCATCAAAGTAGGTTTTTCCCTCCTCTGTAACTCCATGCGCTACTAGTGTTGCCTCCGTTTTGAGCTGGTCGAGCTGCACTTGACTAAAATAGCGGTAAAGAGCGCCCAGACTCAGCACCAGCGACACCACAAATACGCTCATGGTCGCAAGCAAAATCGAGCGAAAAATCTTTTTGGTCATTTGGGTACCTCCAAGTGATAACCAACACCTCTAAGGGTTTTGATGTATTTGCCACAATCCCCCAGCTTGGTGCGTAGTGTCCCGATATGCACATCCACCGTGCGGGTCTCTCCAAAATAATCCGCTCCCCAGACCTTATCTAGCAACTCCTGCCGTGTAAAAACCCTTTGCGGGTACTTGATGAGGAGATGAAGCAAGTCAAACTCCTTGAGCGTCAGCTGAACCTTGCTGTTTTTGACATAGACAGCGTAGGTCTGTGTATTGACCGCCAAATCACCGATTTGTAAAAGAGAGGTTTCTGTGCCTTGGCTACGTCTAAGGACTGCCTTGATACGTGAAATCATCTCCATCATCCCAAACGGCTTGACCAGATAATCATCAGCCCCCAAGTCAAGCCCCTTGACCTTGTCATACTCTGTACCTTTAGCAGTCGCCATGATGACAGGGATTGCCTGGGTTCTAGGGTTTTTACGTAGCTTTTCTAAAATGGTAATGCCGTCCTCATCTGGCAGCATAATGTCAAGGATGATAAGCTCAGGCAGTTCATCATCCAGTCGGCTCCAAAAGGCTTGACTGCTTGGAAAGCCCACACTGTCAAAACCTGTTGATTTTAGGGTGTAAACCATCAACTCTCTGATGTTGTCATCATCCTCAACACAAAATAGCATCATTCTCCTCCGTCTATGTCCAATTGACCTGTGATCGCATAGAGCACCCACTTAGCGATATTGACCGCATGATCGCCGATACGCTCGATGTATTTTGAGACCATGAGAAGGTCAATAGCGTGTTCGATGTCAAGGCTTTTGCTAGCAAAGCGCTCTACTAATAATACTTTTATTGTATCAAAATTTTCATCAACTTCCTCATCTTTTGCAATGACTTTTAGGGCTAGCGCTTCATCCTCATGCACAAAAGCGTCAATACTCATGGTCACCATTTCACGCACACTATCCACCATGTGCTGGAGGACATGAAGCTCCTTGCTCTTGACAATGTGCCCCTGCGCCACAATCTCTGAGACCTCGTAAGCTTGTGTGCCGATACGTTTAAGATCATAGACCATCTTGAGAGCAGACGAGACCGTGCGCAAGTCCTTAGCCACAGGCTGCTGACGCAGTAAGAGCTTTAGGCACCTGCTTTCGATGTCTTGCTCCATTTGCTCGATTTCTTCGGCTAGAGTGGCTATTGTCTTGGTGTTTGGTAACTGTTCTTTTTCGATAGCCTTAAAAGTCTTTAGTATAATCTCCTCACACAGCGAGCCCATCTCGATAAGCTCTTGATGTAGGGTCAGTAGTTGCTTTTCAAATCTTGCACGCATTATCCAAATCTCCCTGTAATGTACTTTTCTGTTCGCTCGTCCTTTGGCATGGAAAAAATCTGGCTGGTCGCTCCTTTTTCGACCACCTCACCCATCAAAAAGAAGGCGGTCTGGTCTGAAATCCGCACAGCTTGTTGCATATTGTGCGTGACAATGGCAATGGTGTATTTCTTTTTCAGCTCAATAACCAAATCCTCAATCTTAGCCGTTGAAATCGGATCAAGCGCACTGGTTGGCTCATCCATGAGGAGAATATCAGGTTCAATAGCCAGCGCTCTTGCGATACAAAGGCGCTGCTGTTGACCACCTGACATGCCAAGAGCGGACTTGCCTAGACGGTCTTTGACCTCATCCCAGATAGCCGCATTTTTTAGCGATATCTCGACAATCTCATCTAGCTTTGCCTTTGAATGAATGCCGTGCGTTCTAGGACCAAAGGCGATATTGTCATAGATACTCATGGGGAAGGGATTGGGCTTTTGAAAGACCATGCCGACTTTCTTGCGCAAGATATTGACGTCCAAATCTTGGTAGATGTCCTCATCGTCAAGCAGGACGTTGCCTGTGATACGGCAGTTGGCAACGAGGTCATTCATGCGGTTGAGGCTTTTTAGAAGCGTTGATTTGCCGCAGCCTGACGGTCCGATAAAAGCTGTGATTTCCCTTTCCTTGATGTCTAGTTGAATGTCCTTTAAGGCGTGAAAATCGCCATAATACAAATCCAAATGACGGACACTGATGTTACTCATGAGCGTCTCCTCCTAATTTTCGTGAAATAAAAGCTGACAAGAGATTGATGATAATGACAACAACCAAGAGAACAACGGCTGTTGCATAGGTCTGATTGAGGTAGATACCCTCGCCTGATATGGCGTACATGTGCACTGCCAAGGTGCGTGAGGAGCTAAAGACGCTCTTTGCCACCTCAGCAACTGTCCCTGCCGTGAAAATCAAGGCAGCAGACTCCCCAACGATTCTTCCGATAGCAAGGATGACACCAGAAAAGATACTGGAGCTGGCACTTGGTAGCACAATCCTAAAAATCGTGCGTAATTTTCCAGCGCCTAGGGCAAAACAGCCCTCACGGTAGCTGTCTGGCACAGACAAAAGGGCTTCTTCCGTCGTTCTGATAATGAGCGGCAGCACCATGATACTAAGGGTCAGTGCTCCTGCCAAAAGGGACAGCCCCAGCTGCATGTATTTGACAAAAAACAAAGAACCAAACAAACCGTAGATGATAGAGGGAATCCCTGATAGGGTCTCTGCTGCTGTGCGGATGACAGACACAAAGAAGTGACCACGCCTAGCATACTCCACCAGATAAATAGCAGCTCCCACACCTAGAGGAATGGCAAGGATGAGCGATAAAAGCACCATAAAAAGCGTGTTGATAAGGGCAGGAAGCAGCGAGACGTTCTCACTGGTATAAGTCAGAGAAAACAGGCTTGGGGTCAAGTGTGGAATGCCCTTGACTAGGATATAGCCAATAATCAAGCAAATAGCGGTACCAACTAGCATAATAGCCGCATATACCAGAGCAGCTAATAGCAGAGACAACGGGTCTTTTTGACGTGTTTTTTTCATAGACTATTCCTTTCCTCTGCTCAAGACTGAAAAGGTCAGGTTGATGAGCAGGATAAAGACAAAGAGCACAACGGCTGTTGCTATCAGCGCCTCACGGTGTAGGTCAGTCGAATAGCCCATTTCCATAACGATATTGGTTGTTAGGGTTCTGACACCAGAGGTCAGCGAGTCTGGGATGATGGCTTGATTTCCCGCCACCATAATCACCGCCATAGTCTCACCGATAGCACGTCCAATTCCAAGTACAATCCCTGCTAAAATCCCACGCTTTGCCGCAGGCACCATGACAAAGAAAACACTTCTCTCATGACTAGCCCCAAGCGCCACAGCTCCGTCATAGTAGCTAGAGGGCACTGCCTGCAGGGCTGACTCTGACACGGTGATAATGGTCGGCAAAATCATGATACCAAGTAGTATAGACGCTGTTAAGACCCCCATACCGTAGCCACCAAAATTATTTCTAACAAATGGCACCAACACCACTAAACCAAAGAAACCATAGACAACTGACGGGATACCTGCCATCAGATTGATTGCCGCTCTTAGTGGCTTATAGAGGGGCTTAGGGCAAAATTGAGCGAGGAAAACCGCACTCAAAACACCTAGAGGTACACCAATAACCAAAGCCCCTGCCGTCACATAGAGGGAACCCAAAATCATGGGCAAAATACCATAAAGATTGTTGGCTGGTCGCCACACTGTCCCAAAAAGAAAATCTGAAAGACCAATCTCCTTGATGGCTGGCACACCACTAGCAAATAAAAAGATACAGATTAAAACAACAGCTAAAACAGAAATGCAGGCAGTCAGCAAAAACACGACCTGCATTCCCTTTTCTCTCAATTGATTCATGTTACTCCCTATTTAGAGACGTCACTCCACTTGGTGGTGTCGCCTGTAAAGATAGACTTGACTTGCTTACTGGTCAGGCTCTTGGCGTCATTTTCTTTATTGACAATAACGGCGATACCGTCTTTTGCAATGACAGTCGCTGTCACGCCCTGGCTGGTTTCAGAGTCTTTGAGCTCACGAGACGCCATACCGATGTCAGCTGTGCCGTCAATAGTTGCGGTCACTCCTGTTGAGGAATCGCTTTGTTGCACTTCGACTTTGATATTAGCGTTCACCTTAGCGTAAGCTTCTTTTAATTTCTCCATGACAGGAGCTACCGAGCTTGAGCCAGAGACAACAACCTTGCCAGAATCTACAGTTGATGTGTAAGTGCTGCTTGCCTCAACTGGGATGTAGCCATCTTTTTCCACCACTTTTTGACCATCACTACTCATGATAAAGTTAATGAAATCTTGTGCAGCGTCGCTCACTTTAGCTTTTGTTACGATGTTAAAGGGACGTGAAATCTTGTAGCTGTCGTTTTCGACATTTGCCACACTTGGCTTGACACCATCGATAGACACCGCTTTGACCGAATCGTCAAGAGCTCCAAGCGAAGTATAGCCAACCGCCTGCTCATCTCCAGCAACTGTCGTCAACATGACAGCTGTGGAGTTTGTGACAATGGCGCTAGACGTTGTCAAATCCACTTTTTCACCATCTTTTTCTTCTTCAATGCCAAACAGCTCCACAAAAGCGCCACGTGTCCCTGAGCCCTCCTCACGAGAGACGACACTAATGGTTTGTGCGCTCGACGCACTTTTACCACAAGCAGCCAAGGCTGGCAAGAAAAAGCAGCTCGCTAAAACAGCAACTGAAAACATTGTCTTCTTTGACATAAGAAATCCTTTCTTCTTGTACTCTCTAAAGAGCAGTGATTGATGTTTGTTACAAGCTTATTTTATCCCGCTATTATCAAATGCAAGTACTAGCTTATGTAAAATCTATGTAAAGTCGCACAAAATTAAAAAACAGCAAGAGAACTTCTTGCTGTTTTTTATGTTTTAATCTTCTTTCAACTTAGCCAATTCTTGAGCTAAAAGTTTTAGGGCAACTTGTGGGTTGGCTTGTCCTTTAGTTGCTTTCATGAGGAAGCCTGTAAAAGCTTTGTCGGCATTACGTTTGCCAGACTTGAAGTCAGCGACGGCTGCTGGATTGTCCTCAAAGACTTGGTGAATGATTGGAATCAAGACGGCTGGGTCAGAAATCTGTACCAAACCTGATGACTCGACATATTCACGTGCAGAGCCACCGTTTTTCGCCAAATGCACAAAGACTTTCTTGGCAATCTTAGACGAAATCGTGCCGTCCTCAATCAAGCCAATCATCTCAACCAGATTGTCTGGTGTGAGGGCGATTTCTGGCAAGGTCTTAGCCTGTGCGTTGAGGTACTGTGCCACCTCACCTTGCAGCCAGTTGGAGATTTGCTTAGCGTCACCGCCAAGTGCCACTGCTTGTTCAAAGAAGTCAGAGGTCGCCTTAGTCGCTGTCAATTGCGCCGCATCGTAGGCGCTTAGACCATAGCTAGACACATACTTGGCACGACGCTCTTTTGGAAACTCTGGCAAGGTCTTTTGAACCTCGTCAATCCACTCGTTAGAAATCTCAAAAAGCGGAAGATCAGGCTCTGGGAAGTAGCGGTAATCAGCTGCGCCTTCCTTGACACGCATGAGGATAGTAGCTTTATTTGCCTCGTCATAGCGGCGTGTTTCTTGACGGATTTGCCCACCGCTGCGCAAGATTTTAGCTTGACGCTCAACCTCGTAAGCCAGCCCTTTACGGACATTGTTAAAGGAGTTGAGGTTTTTAAGCTCGGTCTTGACACCAAATTCCTCTTGACCGTAAGGACGTAGCGAGATGTTAGCGTCCACACGCATAGAGCCCTCTTCCATCTTGACGTCTGAGATACCTGTGTACTGGATGATTTCCTTGAGAGCTGTCAGATAAGCATAAGCCTCCTCTGGGCTACGCATGTCCGCCTCAGATACAATCTCAATCAAAGGCACGCCTTGGCGGTTGAGGTCAACATAAGAATAACCGTCTGTACCATGGGTGTTTTTCCCAGCGTCCTCCTCGAGGTGGGCACGCTCGATACGAATTTTCTTGGTCGTGCCGTCCTCAAGCTCAATCTCAATCCAGCCATTGTAGCCGATTGGCTCGTCAAACTGCGAAATTTGATAAGCCTTTGGATTGTCTGGGTAGAAATAGTTCTTGCGGTCAAAGTGCATGTGCTGGTGAATGTCCATATTGAGCGCAAGCGCTGCTTTGATACCGTAGTCGATGACACCCTTGTTCATCACAGGTAGCACACCAGGGAAGGACCAGTCAATGACATTGGTATTGGCATTTGGATCTTCACCAAAGTGGGCTGAAGATGGTGAGAAAATCTTTGATGCGGTATTTAACTCAACATGGACTTCTAGTCCGATAATGGTTTCAAAGTTCATTAGTTCTCACCTCCAAAAAGAATCGGTTGTTGCTTGTGGTAGTCCGTTGTCGCCTCAAAAGCACTAGCTGCTTGGTAGATGGTGCTTTCTGAGTATTTTGGTCCAATCAATTGTAGCCCTACTGGCAAGCCTTCTACAAAGCCTGCTGGGATTGAAATCCCTGGTAACCCAGCTAGATTGACCGGAATAGTCAAGATGTCTGCTAGGTACATAGCAACTGGGTCATGATTGAGCGAGTCAAGATCGTAAGCCACGCTAGGCGCTGTTGGTCCCAAAATCAAATCGTAGTCCGCAAAGACTTTCTCAAAATCTTGGATGATAAGCGTACGCACTTGCCCTGCTTTTTTGAAGTAAGCGTCGTAATAACCAGATGACAAACTGAATGTCCCAAGCATGATACGGCGCTTCACCTCATCGCCAAAACCTTCTGAGCGGGTATTGACATAGATGTCCTCAAGGTTTTGGTAGTTTTCTGTACGATAGCCGTAGCGGATACCGTCAAAACGCTGCAAGTTGGATGACGCTTCAGATGAAGCGATAATGTAGTAAACAGCGACACCGTATTTAGAGTGAGGCAGAGACACTTCCTCAACGACAGCACCCAATTTTTCAAAGTGCTTAGCTGCTTTGAGGATAGTTTCTTTGACTTCTGGTGCGATACCTTCGCCTAGATATTCTTTTGGCAAGGCAATCTTCATGCCCTTGATGTCTTGACCAATCTTAGCGGTAAAGTCCTCAAAGTCACAGTTCGCTGAGGTTGAGTCTTTAACGTCATGCCCAGAGATAGCTGTGAGCAATTGCGCATTTTCCTTAACCGTTTGAGCAAAAGGTCCGATTTGGTCGAGCGATGAGCCAAAAGCGATAAGCCCAAAGCGAGAAACACGACCATAGGTAGGCTTCAAGCCGACAACACCGTTAAAGGCAGCTGGCTGGCGAATAGACCCACCAGTATCAGAACCAAGAGAGAGACGCACCTGACCAGAGGCAACTGCTGTCGCAGAACCACCAGATGAGCCACCAGGCACCTTGCTGTGGTCCCAAGCGTTCTTGGTCTTTTTGAAGTAGGATGTTTCAGTAGAGCCCCCCATGGCAAACTCGTCCATGTTGGTCTTTCCGATGACAATCATATCCTTGCTATAAGCCTTCTCCACCGCTGTCGCATCAAAAATCGGCTCATAGTTGTAGAGCATTTTAGAGGCTGCTGTGGTGAGGATACCTTTTGTTGAGATATTATCTTTAATAGCAAGAGGGATACCGCTCAAAGGATTTTCCGCATCAATCCCACGCTCATCAATTGCCTGTGCTTGCGCAAGCGCAGCGTCCTCAGCCACCGTGATAAAAGAATCCACCTTGTCCTCACGCGCTTTGATACTCTCAAGCGTGTCCTTGGTCAACTCCACCGCTGAGATGTCTTTATTGACCAAAAGCTCATGTAATTCATCAATTGACTTGTGTGTCAAACTCATCAAGCGTCACCTCCATCCTCTAAAATCGCTGGTACTTTAATATAGTAGTTTTCTTGCTCAGGGACATTTTTAAAGAGCTGGTCACGGTCCTCTCCTTTTTGGGCAATGTCCGCACGCACAACTGTTTTTTGGTCTGCCATGGTCGTGGTCACTGGCACACCTGTGGTGTCTACTTCATTTAAAAGCTCAACCATGTCCACAATCTTTGAAAGAGTCGTTGCAAACTCTGTTGTCTCTTCCTCAGAAAAAGACAACTTCGACAGATTGGCAACATGACGCACTTCTGCTTCTGAGATTTTCATGTTCGTTCTCCTCTATGTTAGTCTCTCCTATTTTATCACATTTTAGCTTATTGTGGAAATCTCTCCTAACCACGCTAAGCAAAAAAGCTAGGAACTTCCTAGCTTTTATATGATTTTTGCTCCAAGGACATGTTGAAAATGATTGAGGGCAAACTGGTGCGCCTCATCTGTCAGAGCAGCGATAGCACTCTCAACAATTTCGATCTGATAGCCTAGATTATAAGCGTCAATAGCTGTGTGCAGGACACAAATGTCAGACAGCACACCCGTCAAGACGACAGTATCCACTTTTCTCTCACGTAGTCTGATGTCAAGGTCAGTTCCTGAAAAAGCGGAGTAGTGGCGCTTGTCCATCCAAAAGACACGGCTGTCCTCCTTGATAGCGTCATAAAGAGAAGCTAGCTCACCATAGAGATGACGTCCGCTGGTTCCCTTGATATTGTGAGGGGGAAAGAGCTTGCTTTCTGGATGAAAAGGATCATTTTCATCATGGGCGTCAATGGCAAAAAAGATGTAATCCCCAGCCTCGTAGGCTTTTTTCGTCGCATCCACTAGGGCAGACTCAATCGTCTGTGCAGGCTTTCCTGCTGTCAGCTTGCCATCATCGGCTACAAAATCATAGGTGTAGTCAATCGAAATCAGTGCTTTGGTCATTATTGATAATCCTTAATCTTGTCGTAAATCCCTTCGTTAATCACTTTGAGGTAAGTCCCTTTCATCCCTAGAGAGCGTGACTCGATGATACCAGCACTCTCAAGCTTACGCAGGGCATTGACAATGACAGAGCGGGTGATACCGATACGGTCTGCGATAACAGAAGCTGTCAAGCGTCCTTCACGCCCATCAAGCTCACCCAAAATAGCCGCAACAGCCTTCATTTCAGAGTAAGAAAGGGTGTTAATCGCCATGTTGACTGCTGTCTGCTGACGAATGGTTTCTTCTAGATTTTCCGTTTGCAAGTTCAACAATTGAATCCCAACAACGGTACTTGCAATCTCAACCAAAATCAAAGCGTCATCGCTAAAGGCTTTGTCATTGCGCCAGATGATGAGAGAACCAAGACGCATACCGCCACCGTAAATCGGCGCAATTGTTGTCAAACCGTCTGGGTAGATGTCTTTTGACTCCACTGGAAAGACAGACAAGTCGCTATCAATCGGCAAGTTTGCCTCTGTATCGTAGACACGGCTAGCTGCCTTGACATAATAGTCTGGAAATTGCTTTGCCTCAAAGAAATCCTCAACACGGTCGTTGTTGGTCTTGTACTTCATGGCATAGCCTAAAAGTGTCCCACCGCCATTGATAATGCAGGCATTGCAGTCAATGATGTCAGCTAGCTGCGCTGCGATGGTATTGTAAGGTAGAGTCTCGTCTAAACTCTCTACTGAGCGTTGCAAAATAGAGGTAATCTTTCGTGTTTTTTGTAGTAAATCCGCCATTATCTATTCATTCCTTTTGATTGTATTCGTCTCAATTATATCAAAGCCAATCGTAAATTGCAATCAATTGTCAGAAAATTGATGCACTTCCCATTTTACCAAAGTAAAATCGGTTAAAAATGCTTTCTCGAAAAAAGAATACCGAACTCTTTTTTCTGTCATTTCTAACCGACTTTTTCTTCATCATACCAAAATCGCATGTTTTGGCTTATCTCCAAGAGATGGTTTTGATAGGGTGCCGTGAGACAAAAGCACCCCCTCTAAACAGCTTAGAGGTTCTTTGATACGGAAAAAAGCACACTCAACACAACATCACCTAGGATGTCAGGAGGACTTTTTAGTCAAACACTATTATTCTAATCCTTTTTGCGCAATTTAGCAAGCTTTTTCAGTATTTTTATCTCGCATTTTTGCCAATAGTAAAAATTGCCAGAGTATTTGGACCGACATGAGCCGAGATGACAGGACCTAGTGGCAGGATAATGACTTCTGTGATGGTTTCATTTTCAAGAAGGCTGGCTTTTAGATTCTCAGCTGCCTCACGGTCATTGGCATAAGCGACAACAGCTGTGCTATGTCCAAGATCTTCTGTAGCGCACTCAACCATCTTTTTCATGCCTTTTTTGCGCCCACGCACTTTGGCTAATGGCACTAGGCGCCCTTTAGTATCAATCCAAAGAAGAGGCTTGATATTCGCTAGGCTACCCACAACCGCCGTTGTTTTTGATAAACGCCCTCCACGTACCAAATGGTGCAAATCATCCACCAAGAAATAGGTCCTAAGACGAGGTAGGATATCCTCTATCATGGCTTTGGTCTCAAGAAGAGACTTGCCTTGATTTCTAGCCTCTACAGCTAGCATGGAAAGATAGCCCTCACCACCTGCAGCAGCCAGCGTATCGATAATCTCAATGGTAGCCTTAGGATAATCCGCCAACACCAAATCTCGTGCCATGACAGCACTCTGATAAGTCCCAGACAGCACAGACGAAAAAGCAATATACAGCACCTCTTGCTCATCCTTGGCTGCTTGTCTAAAGATCTCCTCAAACTGACCGACATTGACCTGACTGGTCTTTGGCTGTGCGCCATTTTTCATTTGCTCAAGAAGGGTTTCTACCTTGATACGATTGTCCCCAGTCGTGTCATAGCTTTTCCCATCCAGCTCAATGGTCAAGCCCATAATGGTAACGGCATGCTTTTTTGCCCATTCTTCATTGAGGTCTGCAGTAGAATCCGTGATAACCTTAAAGCTCATAAGTCTCTCCCTTGTCATCTTAATCTCTTCATTATAGCAAAAAAAGAGAAGAAAAACTAGCTCTCTAAACCTCATGGCCTAGAGAGAGTCACAGTAGAGCAGATGTACAAAAAGTATCTAACAGGTTTTGGCATGGATTAGCTCCTATTCATGAAAACGTATACTACATTAGTATAGCAAATGAGCTATCTTTCTCAAAAATAGACGCTTAGAGATAGTGTTAGCTTCGTTTAGCTACATGATAGATTCATCAACACAAAAAAGAGAGGACTACTTGTCCTCTCTAAGTGTTAACCAACTTCCTCACAAGACTACTTATTCACCTTGTAATAAGCCAAACCAGCAAGAGCGCCTACGACAATGATAGCTCCTAAAATAGATAGGACAATGCCGCTACGACTTCCTGATGATGGAAGGAATCCTGACTTTTTATTTGATGATTTTGGTGGTGTTGTTGGTTTCTTCGGAGTGTGTGTGTTGGTAATCGTCACGTTGCCGTTTTCCACATTGCCGACTGTAGTGGTGTATCCATCCACCTTTGTGACTTCTTTGACAGTATAGACGATGTCTTTCTTCTTCGCCTTTTGAGCAAGACCGGTCCAAGTATAGGTCCAGTTGTTGGCTGCGCTCAGGGTAACCACGTCACCAGATTTTTCACCATTTGCGTACAATTGCACGTCAATAGTCTTTGGACGAAGACCATCTTGGTCGTTGTTGTCGTCCCAAGCCTTGGTTACAGTGAAGCTGGTCTTTCCTGGGGTATAGCTGTTGGTGATGTTATAACCATCAATTGTTGTCGCATAACCAGAAACGGTATCTTCTGTGACTGTGTAGACAATTTCTTTTCCATCTGCATATTTTGGTAGATTGGTAAATGAGTATGCCCAGTTATTGTCTGCACTCACTTGTTGTGAGTCAACTTTCTTGCCATTTGCTAGAAGGTTAACGGTGATAGCGCTTGGTCGTTTGCCGTCTTGGTCGTCGCTATCTTTCCATGTCTTCTTGCCAGAAACTTTTGTGGTTTCTGGGGTATGTGTGTTGGTAATCGTCACATTGCCGTTTTCCACATTGCCGACTGTTGTAGTGTAGTTATCTACCTTTGTGACTTCCTTAACAGTGTAGACGATGTCTTTCTTCTTCGCCTTTTGAGCAAGACCAGTCCAGGTGTAAGTCCAGTTGTTAGCTGCACTCAAAGTAACCACGTCGCCAGATTTTTCACCGTTCGCATAGAGTTGCACGTCAATAGTCTTTGGTCGTTTGCCGTCTTGGTCGTTGTTATCGTCCCAAGCCTTGGTTACAGTGAAGCTGGTCTTACCTGGGGTGTAGCTGTTGGTGATGTTGTAGCCGTTGATAACTGTTGTATAGCCGTCAACAGCGTCCTCTGTGACAGTGTAAACAATTTCCTTACCATCTGCGTATTTTGGCAGATTAGTAAATGAGTATGCCCAGTTATTATCTGCGCTCACTTGTTGTGAGTCAACTTTCTTGCCATTTGCTAGAAGATTAACGGTGATAGCGCTTGGACGTTTGCCATCTTGGTCGTCGCTATCTTTCCATGTCTTCTTACCAGAAACTTCTGTCGTTTCTGGAGAGTGTGTGTTGGTAATCGTCACGTTGCCGTTTTCCACATTGCCGACTGTGGTGGTGTATCCATCCACTTTAGTGACTTCTTTGACAGTGTAGACGATGTCTTTCTTCTTAGCCTTTTGAGCAAGACCTGTCCATGTATAGGTCCAGTTGTTAGCTGCACTCAAGGTAACCACGTCACCAGATTTTTCACCGTTCGCATAGAGTTGAACGTCAATAGTCTTTGGTCGTTTGCCGTCTTGGTCGTTGTTGTCATCCCAAGCTTTAGTTACGGTGAAACTGGTTTTTCCTGGGGTGTAGCTGTTGGTGATGTTGTAGCCGTTGATAGCTGTTGTATAGCCGTCAACAGCGTCCTCTGTGACAGTGTAGACAATTTCTTTACCATCTGCGTATTTTGGCAGATTAGTAAATGAGTATGCCCAGTTATTGTCTGCGCTCACTTGTTGTGAGTCGACTTGCTTACCATTAGCCAAGAGGTTAACAGTGACAGAGTTTGGTCGTTTGCCATCTTGGTCTTCGTTATCACTCCACGTCTTTTGTCCTGAAACTTCTGTGGTTTCTGGTGTATGTGTGTTGGTGATCGTCACATTGCCGTTTTCCACATTGCCGACTGTTGTAGTGTAGTTATCTACTTTTGTGACTTCCTTAACAGTGTAGACGATGTCCTTCTTCTTCGCCTTTTGAGCAAGACCAGTCCAAGTGTAAGTCCAGTTGTTAGCCGCACTCAAGGTAACCACATCGCCAGATTTTTCACCATTTGCGTACAATTGCACGTCAATAGTCTTTGGACGTTTGCCGTCTTGGTCATTGTTGTCGTCCCAAGCCTTGGTTACAGTGAAGCTAGTCTTTCCTGGGGTGTAGCTATTGGTGATGTTGTAGCCATTGATAGTTGTTGTATAGCCGTCAACAGCGTCCTCTGTGACAGTGTAGACAATTTCCTTACCATCTGCGTATTTTGGTAAGTTAGTGAAAGAGTATGCCCAGTTATTGTCTGCGCTCACTTGTTGTGAGTCAACTTTCTTGCCATTTGCTAGAAGGTTAACGGTGATAACGCTTGGACGTTTACCGTCTTGGTCTTCGTTATCACTCCATGTCTTCTTGCCAGAAACTTCTGTGGTTTCTGGGGTATGTGTGTTGGTAATGTTATAGCCATCAACCGTTGATGTATAGCCTGTTACAGGATCTTCTGCAACCGTATAGACGATTTGATTACCATTATCGTCGTATTGTTTTAGACCAGTGAAGCTATAAGACCAATTATCGTCTGCTGTTACTGTCCGACTATCAACAACCTCTCCATTCGCTAAAAGGTTGATTTTAACAGATTTTGGACGAAGACCATCTTGGTCATTATTATCGTCCCAAGTCTTAGTTCCTGCAATGTCAATCGTTGAGCGTTTATCTGTGATGGTCACAGTAGAATTGTCAGCTACTGCTGTGACAGGGTCTGCAATCGTATAGCCATCTGGTGCTTTTGTTTCTGTGATGACATACTCATCCTTTAAGAGCCCGCTAAGCGTTGCTGTACCATCAGCACCAGTTGTGAGAGTACCAACAACTTGACCATTTGACTTACGAGTAACCGTAAACTCTGCTCCCGCAAGAGGTTCATTAGCTTCATTTACCTTTTTAATCGTCAAATCGTAGTTGTAACCGTTGGCTTGTCCGTTAGCTGATTGATAGTAAACCGTGTTTTTAGATTCATTGATCTGAATGCTGTTTGAATTGTAAGTGGCAGCATTTTTAAGCTGTTCACCGTTTACCAAATCGTATGAAGCTTTCACCTTATACTTGATAGAGTAACCTTTTGAAATGTTCCCAAAGTTAATACTAAAAGCATTGTTATCGGCAGAGCGTACGATATTGTAATTATTTGTTACATCTGTCGCATTGTCTAATGCCCAGTAGTTTTGAGCGTTCTTACGCCATGTTCCTTCAGAGATTCTAAAGCTACCTTCAACATAAGTCAAACCTGCTGAGTTGATCTGGTCTTTAATAACAACATCTGATACACTAGCACCTCTGGTGTTGAAGTTGATGAGGTAAGTGATTTCGTTCGTGTCGTAATCAACATAACCATATTTCCAGAAATCGACATTGTCCTCATCACCACCGATATTGTAGTCAATACCGCCACTATCGATGGTAAAGGTATTACCATTGACTGTGATTGAGGCAGGAATCTTTCTGTTGGTCGTTACCTTTGTCGTATCTGCCCTAACGATCATTGACAAAGATCCAGTGACCTCATCGTGAGTATCCACGTAGTCGGTATAGATCATGGTCAAGGTCTTCGTTGCTGTATCAATAACCGCTGATGCTACAACGGTTTGCCCATCAGGAGCATAGACGTTGAATTCTTGATTACGCTGAAAATTCAGCTCCTCTGGCAATGAAATAACCGTTTTATCTCCTGACTTTGCGGAGTTAGGAACCCCAAAATCAAAAGCAAATTCGGTTGAGTCCGCCCCTCTCAAACTGTTCTGCGTCAACCTAGGATTACTAACGGTAATATCCACTGTATCTGCAAGCGCTGTCTTTACAGAAAAGATACTACCCAAAAGTAATAACAAGGTGACGATCACTTTACTTAGCTTCGTCATTATTTTCCTCCTTCTTAAAATAAGCTTAAACGCCCACAGTTTCATTCTAGCATATATTCAAGGGAAGGCAATCTTTTTATATTTACACAGTGTAAATATAAAGTAAGGGTTTTCTCTTTGATTTATTTGTCTTGTTTTCAAAAAAGAGTTATACTTTTCATGGAAACGTTTTAATATTTGTTAAGGAGTGATCATGGCAAAATACACACGTGAAAAAATTATTGAAGCTTTTTTTGAATTAGCTATCAACCATCCTGAAAAGACGAGTTTCACAATGGTGGAAATCGCTGAACAAGCTGGTATTTCTCGGCAAGCCATCTATCAAAAACATTTTAAAAATTTCCAAGAGATTATAGACTATGTCCATAATCTCATTGACGAGCAGATCTATCAGATTTACGATAATTATGATATGACGAGCAACGTCAACCCGTTTGACTACGTAGCAGAAAATGTCCTTCCGACTATTTATAAAAATAGAAAGTGGATTAGTTGTTTATACACTTCTGCTATTGATCCCTCATTTGAAGGATTTATCGTGTCAACCTACACTAAATGGGGCATGAGAAATATCCGCCCTAAGAGTGAGATTTTTCACTTGCCTGACGAAGTTCTCATCCAACTCATCGTGGAACAGACGACGATGATTATTAAAGATTGGATTACACAAGAGAAACCGACACCGCCGGGACTGTTTAAGGAAGACTTTTTGCAGCTCGTTAAATCTCCTTTATACGATTACCTTACTATGGAACCTTAAAGTTTTTCAAAAATAAACGACCTCGGTTATGGCATTACATCTACAAAACAGGAAGATGAGGTGTCTTCTCTTGGTTTCGGCAGGCAAGTCAACAAAAAGCCCCGCAAGGATTATGTCCTTGCGGGGTTTTCTCTTACTCCATATCATCTAGCAGTTGCTTTAGTTGGTTGAGTTGGGTGTCATCAAGCGAGCCTAGGCGTGGTGTGGTGAGGTCAATGTGGGCTGACATCTTATCAAGGTCAGACTTGACCGTCTCCACTCGCTGCTCAAGCTCACGAGCAGACACTCGCAGAGCGCCTTGGGAAAACACGGTCCACTGCTCATTGAGGTCGCTAGTAGCGACAGAGACTAGATAGCGTGCGGACTGATTGAGCTCAGCCGCTAAGCGCTCAATATAGCTGTCAGCGGTCTCATCTTCCTTGGTAAAGACGACACTAATCTGGTAGCTATCGTATTGCTGGCGATGCCCCGGCACATGCTGGGCGTCAAAAACACAGATAATCTCTATATGCTCAAAATGCGCATAGTGATTGAGCTTTCTAAGAAGCACTTCACGTGCTTCGTCCAAGCGATTGGTCTTAAAGAGTTGACGGGTAGACTCCCAAAAGGCAATCATGTTGTAGCCGTCAACAAGTAGGATATTCTTCTTTCTCATAGGCGATTGCGAAACACTTCATACATGAGAAGGGCGGCAGCGACACTGGCGTTTAAGCTCTGCACATGCCCATTCATCGGGATAGTAATCATCTCATCCACTTGCTTTTTAATATTTTTAGAGATACCCTTACCTTCGTTACCAATGATAAGCGCTAGCTTGCCTTGGGTGTTCCACTTGTGAGAAGGGGTGCCGTTCATGTCCGTTCCAAAAATCCAAAAGCCAGCCGCTTTTAGCTTATCTAGGGTCTGGCTGAGATTGGTCACACGACAAATAGGCACATGCTCAAGCGCACCTGTTGCGGTCTTTGCCACAACAGGAGTGATCCCCACAGAGCGGTGCTTAGGAATAATGACCCCGCAGACATTGGTCGCATCTGCCGTTCGCAAAATAGAGCCGAGATTGTGCGGATCGGTCAGCCCATCTAGGATGAGAATGAGGGGATTGTCCTCTTGCTCTGCTTTTTTGAGGAGAAAATCAAGCTCTGTATAGCTAAAGGCTGCCACCTTGAGGACAAAACCTTGGTGGACACCGCCATCACACATGTCAGACAGCGTTTTTTTAGGTGTCCAAGAGATAGAGACCTTTTTCTCCTTGGCAAGGAGCTTGATTTTGTCAACATTTTTGCCACGGAGGTCTTCTTGGATGTAGAGTTTATTGCCGGTATTGGCTTGCAGGCTTTCTGTTACAGCGTGCAGTCCGTAGACGATATCATTTGTTTCCATACGCATTAGTTCTCTTTTCTTTCGACAGTTTCAATGCACCAAGCAATCAGCTCCTCAAGGCGCTCTATATTTTCAGTCATGTGGAGATAGCCCAGCAGCGCTTCAAAGCCTGTTGACATGCGGTAGGTCACGACATCAGCATTTTTAGCCTTGGTGTGGCTGTGAGCGTTTCTTCCACGCTTGTAAATCTCAAGCTCTTTATCACTGAGGAGATTGTCCTCTATCATGCGACTAATCAGCATGGCTTGGGCTTTTGCTGAAACGTAGCGTGTCGCTTTTTGGTGGAGCTTTTGCGGCTTTGTCATACCTTGAAAGATGAGATGACGGCGGATATACATGGCATAAACCGCATCCCCCTCAAAGGCGAGAGCAATACCATTGATAAGATTGACATCCAAATTAGTCACGTGTCCACCTCACACCGTCCTTGGTATCAAGGAGTTTAATGCCTTTTTCAGCCAGCTCGTCTCGAATTTTATCTGCTGTGGCAAAATCACGGTTTTGGCGTGCCAGCTGACGCTTTTCAATCAAAGCTTCAATGTCAGAATCAAGCACCTCTTCTTCAAAGACGATACCAAAAATAGACAGCAGTTGTGCAAAAGTCTCTTTGACCTCTTCGCTATAGTGCCCAGAGTTAATCCACTTGGCAAGCTCAAAGATGACGGTGATACCGTTTGCAGTATTGAAATCATCATCCATAGCTGCCTCAAAGTCTGCCACAAACTGCGCTAAGTCTGTCGTATCCATATCTTCCTTGACAGGGAGCAAATAAGTATTTTTGAGATACTTAAGGTTGGCTTTAGCGTCATGGAGTGCTTTTTCGGTGAAGTTAATCGGCTTTCTGTAGTGCTGCGTTGAGAGGAAGAAGCGTAAAATCTGCCCGTCCACGCTCTCTAGCAGATCATGCACAGTCACGAAATTCCCTAGCGACTTGGACATTTTTTCATCGTCCACATTGACAAAGCCATTGTGCATCCAGTAGTTGGCAAAGGTCTTGCCAGTTTTGGCTTCAGATTGAGCGATTTCATTGGTGTGATGAGGGAACTCAAGGTCAGACCCACCACCGTGAATGTCAATGGTGTCACCTAAAATCTCTGTCGCCATGACAGAGCACTCGATGTGCCAACCAGGACGCCCCAAGCCCCAAGGGCTTTCCCAAGACACTTCTCCTGCCTTGGCTTTCTTCCAGAGGGCAAAGTCCAGCGGATTTTCCTTGCGACTGGTTTCCTCATCAACACGACCTGAAGCCCCTACCTCGAGCTCTTCTAGGGTTTTATTGGCTAATTTGCCGTAGTTGGGCGCTTTTTCCACACGAAAATACACATCACCCTCTGAAGCGTAGGCGTAGCCCTTGTCAATCAAGACCTCAATGAAGTCCATGATGTCACTCATATAATCGATGACACGAGGGTTTTTACTAGCAGGCTTGACACCAAGCGCCTTGACATCCTCCATAAAGGCAGCGATAAACTTGTCCGAAAAAGCCTTGGTGGTCATGCCAGCGTCAAGCGCACCTCTAATAATCTTGTCATCCACATCGGTAAAGTTGGACACGTAAGTCACGTCATAGCCCTTGTACTCAAAGTAGCGACGAATAGTATCAAAAGCCACAACACTTCTGGCATTGCCCACGTGGATGTAGTTGTAGACCGTCGGACCGCAGACATACATCTTGACTTTTCCTTCTTCAAGCGGGACAAAGTCTCGCAAGTTTCTCGTCATTGTATCGTAAATTTTTATCATCTTTTCATTCCTTTGCTATCTCACCTTTTAGAGGTTTGAGGAGTGGAGACTTTCATGGCGGAGTTGGTCTAGCTTTGAGGTGTAGTATTTGGACTCACGCTCTTCTTCTATTTGGTGAATGGCGTCCTTATCCTTTTTGCCATGCACACGCACGACCTTAGCAGGAATGCCAACGACCGTCACATCACTTGGCACGTCTGAGACAACGACTGCGGCTGCCCCCACCTTGGCGTTTTCTCCAATCTCGACAGGTCCAATCACCTGAGCATGCGCCGAGATGAGAGCACCACGGCGAACAGTTGGGTGGCGTTTACCAACGTCCTTGCCAGTACCTCCCAAGGTCACACCGTGATAGAGCATGGCTCCGCTCTCAACGACAGCCGTCTCACCTATCACAAGCCCTGAGCCGTGGTCAATAAAGACACCTTGTTCTATTTGTGCTCCTGGGTGAATCTCAATCTGTGTCCAGAAGCGCCAAAACTGGCTGTGCATACGAGCTAAGAGTTTGAAACCATGTCTCCAAAGAAAGTGCGATAGGCGGTGCGCAGCCAGAGCCTTGACACCAGGATAGGTCAAAAGCACCTCAAGCGAGCTCCTTGCCGCAGGGTCATTTTCTTTTACAACTTGTATGGTTTCTCTCCACCAGCCCATAAACTACCTCATTCACTTTCAATATCGGACCAATCCACTAAAATCTGCTGTTCATCAAAAGGATTGATGGCTACGCCAAAGGTTTCTTCTAAATCCTCTTCGCCGTTACGTGGACGGTAAATGTCGTTGATGGTCCATGTGACAACGACACCTTGATTTTCCCTAAAAGGAACACCAAACTCTGGGTTATTATACCACTTGGCAAAGCTGTCAAGCGTTGTAAAGGCAGGCACATAGCTCTTGCCTTCTGGCGTTGCCATTGTCGGGAAAAGACGCTCAAACTGCTCATCCCCCTTAGGAAAGACAAAGACAGGCACCAAGTAGACCTTGTCCATGATGTCAGCGTCTGTATTTTCCTCAGTCATAAGAGTGTTGACAACACTTGTCAACTGGTTGATGTAAGGCACTAGCTCGCTATTGGTAAAGACGACACTGTTATCGCTGTTTTCTTCGGGTTTGAGGTTGAAAGCCAGCCCGTCAAGCGACTGGGAGATTTCCTCTTCCATGACATCAAAAGCAATACGCTCAACCCATTTTTGCTTGTGACTGCTTTCTTGAACGGCTTTAAAAGCCTCTAAGTCCGCTGCTGTTGTAAAGACAGGCACAACCTTTTGCCCATCAACTTCAATCGCATAAGGCTCTTTTGGCGCTAGGATTGACATAGTATGAAAAGCATCCACAAGAGCGATACCATTTAGAAAATGGTCAGGCTCTTTTAAAAAGGCACGTAAGCGAAAATCAAACTCTGTAAATTTACTCATGGTTGTCCTCTCCTTTAGCAGGTTTAGCTGGTTTTGGTCTTGGTAGTAACGCCTTCATAGACGCATCAATACGTCCTTTGTCGTCAATCTTGATGACCTTGACATCGACCTCTTCGCCGACCTCTAGGACGTCAGAGACTTTTTCGGTACGTGTCCAAGCAATCTCAGAGATGTGCACCAAAGCGTCGGTCTTGTCAAAGAGATTGACAAAGGCTCCGAATTTCTCGATACGCACGACCTTGGCATTGTGATAAACCTCACCGACCTTGGCTTCACGCACGAGGCTTGCGATGATTTCCTTAGCTCGGTTAATAGCGTCTTGGTCGCTTGAGTAGATAGAGACATTACCCTCTTCATCGATGTCAATCTTGACACCTGTCTCGTCGATAATCTTGTCAATGGTCTCGCCACCTTTTCCGATAACGACCTTAATCTTATCCACGTCAATCTTGATGGTGTCAATCTTAGGCGCTGTCGGTGCCAACTCTTTACGTGGTTCTGGGATGGTTGCCTCAATCAAGTCCAAAATCTCAAAGCGTGCTTTCTTGGCTTGCGCAAGCGCTTCTTGTAAGATTTGTGGGGTAATCCCTTTAATCTTGATGTCCATCTGAAGCGCTGTAATGCCCGCACGAGTCCCAGCAACCTTAAAGTCCATGTCACCAAAGTGGTCCTCAAGCCCTTGAATATCGGTCAAAATGGTGTAGTTGCTACCATCTGAAATCAACCCCATAGCAATCCCAGCAACCGGCGCTTTGATTGGCACACCACCAGCCATCAAAGCTAAGGTTCCTGCACAGATAGAGGCTTGTGAAGACGAACCATTAGACTCCAAGACCTCAGCCACCAAACGAATGGCATAAGGGAACTCTTCTAAACTTGGCAAGACTTGTGCAAGCGCACGTTCACCCAGCGCACCATGCCCCAACTCACGACGCCCTGGCGCACCGTAGCGTCCTGTCTCTCCGACAGAGTACTGTGGGAAATTATAGTGGTGAAGAAAACGCTTTTTGTATTCTGGGTCAAGCCCGTCTACAATCTGCGTCTCACCCATAGGCGCTAAAGTCAGAACAGAGAGAGCCTGCGTTTGCCCACGGGTAAAGAGCCCAGAGCCGTGCACTTTTGGCAAGAAATCAATCTCTGCTTCCAAAGGACGAATCTCGTCCACACGACGTCCGTCAGGGCGGATTTTGTCCTCGGTGATGAGACGGCGCACCTCAGCGTGCTCCATCTGCTCGAGAATCTCTGCCACGTCACGCATGATACGCTCAAACTCTTCGTGCTCAGCGTGTTTTTCCTCATAAGCTGCGATGACTTCTTCCTTGATAGCTTCGGTTGCCGCTTCACGGGCTTTCTTTTCCTCGACCTGCACGGCTGCTTGCAGTTGGCTGTTGTAGTTTTGGATGATTTCGGCTTGGAGGTCAGCGTCTACCTGCAAGAGCTCAACTTCTGCCTTTTCCTTGCCGACAGCTTTTACAATCTCATCTTGGAAGGCAATCAAGTCACGCACCGCTTCATGCCCTTTAAGGAGCGCTTCTAGCATGACCTCTTCAGATAATTCCTTGGCACCTGACTCGACCATGTTGATAGCGTCACGGCTACCAGCAACTGTCAGCTCTAAAAGAGAGCTTTCTTTTTGCGCTTGACTTGGGTTGATGATAAGCTCACCATCTAGGTAGCCCACCTGCACCCCTGCGATAGGTCCGTCAAAAGGAATATCAGAAATGGCTAGGGCAAGCGATGAGCCAAACATAGCTGCCATCGGTGCTGAAGCGTCCTCGTCATAGGAGAGAACGGTATTGATGATTTGCACTTCATTGCGAAAACCTTCCGCAAACATAGGACGAATCGGGCGGTCAATCAGTCTCGCCGTCAAGGTCGCATCTAGCGAAGGACGTCCCTCACGCTTGTTAAAGCCTCCTGGGAACTTACCTGCTGCATACATTTTTTCCTCATAGTTGACTTGCAGTGGGAAAAAGTCGCCACTTGCCATTTTTTTAGACATGACAGCAGCTGATAAGACCGTTGTCTCACCGTAGCGGATAAGCGCTGCACCGTTAGCTTGTTTTGCCACTTGTCCAATTTCTACGCTCAAAGGTCGTCCAAAAAAGGTCGTTTCAAAGACTTGTTTTGTCATAAGATTCTCCAAAGATTAAAATTTTTGCGTTTGATACCATGTTTTCTACAAAGCTCAAGAAAAGAAGTGCTATTTCCTCAACTTTGCATAAAACAATGTATCACGCTTATTTTATCATATTTGACAGCAAATTTCAGCTATTGAAACCAATTATCTTTTGTGGGGACAATCGTAACCACTAGCTTACACTGTGGCTTGTTCTTGATTATAATGAGAAAATACGCTAAATATATACCAAACCACTATCAGCAATAAATTGCAACATCCAAAAATAGTAAAAAGACCTTCTCAGGTCCTTTTTATAAGTCAATTATATTTACTTGATAACCAATGGATTCAATAAATAGCATTAAATCAGTTGTCTTTATAAAAATTGTTTTTTCATTTGTATTAGGGTGAAAGCTCATTCTTTGTTCGGTAGTAATTTCGTTATCAATATAAACTAAAATATCTTTATCTTTGTTATTTAATAATCCAAATGGCGACACAACGCCAGGTGGTAAAAGCATTTTATCATAAAGACTATCACTTGAAGCCATACGGATTCGATTAGCGTTCGTTAGCTCTTTAAACTTTTCCATGTCTAGCCTTTTTTTATCATCCATTACGAGTAGGTAGTATTGTGTCTTCTTTTTGTTCGTTAAAAACATTGTTTTCGTACGTACACCTTCAATACCTTCAATAAAACTATCTGCTTGTTCTGTGGTCAATGCTGGTTCGTGTTCCACTATTTCAAATCCAATATTGAGTTCATTGAGCTTTTCTACTACAGGAGTATACAAATCCTTTTCCATATTTTCCACCTCTTTCATCATTATTATACCAAAGCAAGAAAGGGCTTTCAATAAAAAGGGAAGAAAGACAAATGTTCTCTCCCATATCTTTAAATCCCCAAGTAAACAATTGCTATTTAGCAACGAACTAATCCCCACCTAAGTCAATCACACGGTCAAAATGAGGTAGAAGCGCCTTATCGTGCGTCACTACAATAATCGTCACGCCATCATCACGCAGTTCTTTTAATGTGTCCATCACAAAAAGGCTGTTTTTCTCATCCAGCGAAGCCGTTGGCTCATCTGCAAAGAGAATCTTGGGTTCTTTGAGTAGCACCCTGATGAGCGAGACACGCTGCTGCTCACCGCCACTCAGCTGATACACTTTTTTATAAAGAGAATCCTCACCTAAGCCAAACATGTCTAGATATTCTGTGATACGCTCTTTATCCTTAGAGATAAAGCTCAGATTTTGATAAACCGTTTCATTGTCAACTAGGGCAAAATTTTGAAATAAAAACCCAAACACCTCTCGAAAATACTTCTTGCGATTTCTTTTGGTGACACGCTCGCCCTCAATCACAATCTCACCGGTATCGACATCATCGAGCTGTCCTAGGCAGTTGAGAAGCGTGGTCTTACCTCGCCCACTCTCACCGATAATGGCAACCATCTCACCTTTATGAATACTGAGCGAAAAATCCTTAAAAATCACCTTATCCTTATAAGCTTTTGAAATATGCTTAACCTCTATTTGCGCCATACTCACTCTCCTTGTTTTAACATTGCCAAACGCTCACGCTTTTCAAATAACAGCAACAAGCTACTATACATCACAACATCCATCACTAAAATGCCCACTACTATCGGCAAGTTCACTAAACCTAGCGCCAGCACGACCACAAGTGGTAGCAGTGGCAAGCAAAACATGGCTATCAAGAAAGGTTTGTGACGTGTGAGATACGACTTCCCAAATAGATACCAGATGACCAGCTTTTTCTTTTGACTTTCCAGATAAGTCATGATTAAAAAATAATTGATAACCACAAAGACAAGGATACTCATGACCACGCCGACAAGTCTCAGATAAAACTGCGAACGCACCTGTCTTAGTTTTGACAGACCTAGCTCACGCCCAGACGTCAGCCTTGCAAAATCCTCTGTCAACTGATGCGTCTCAAGATAGTTCATGACAGGCTCCTTCTTTTGGAAAAGATAGCGCCCTTGCGACATCTCGCCAACTAAGGCGTCGACCTTGTCGCCAAACAAAGCTGGATTTGCCACTAAAATGACAGGATTATCCACTTCTGTCTGCGTAAAGTCACTGGTATTAAAGTTAAAAACTTTTTGCCCTGAACGTAAGAAGGTCACGTCTAGTTCACCAGCATAGGCTTCATTTTCATCTGCTGAGACATTCTGATGAAAAGCGATAACTTCTCTCATAGTCTTCTCAATAGCTGCCTGCTGCTTTCTTAGATTTTCGGGTATGATGAGCTGAAATTTGTCCTTAGCTAAATCACCCATCGCCTTGCCATCTGGTCTATAGACAGCAACGTCCTTTAAAAACTGATGATTGACCACCATGTAGGAAAAGCTTGTCTGCTCAGCAGACTGACTTTCAGCGAGAACTGCTCCTGTCTCTTCACCGATAGCAAGCAAGTCTGACACCACTTTTCTGGCTTTTTCATCTCGTGCTTCTATCTCCTTTTGGCTACTGTGAGCTGTTGGAAAAAGGCTGGTATCGCTACTAAAATTTAGTACCAGATAATCAGGCAGTTTTTGCCAGACGGCAATAGCTTTTTCCATTTTACCTAGTCTATCGATATCCGATAAGCCCTGAGAGAGCGATAGGGCACAGACAAGAATAGCTAGTAGCTTGATGATGACATTGAAAAAGAGGAGTTTTTTGTAGGGCTTTTTCGCCTTTATCTTCTCCACGATAGTCGTGAGATGACTTGCAAGCGCCAAGCTAAGGATATGACTCAGACATAACCACAAACAAACGATAGCCGCTAAAACTAAAAAATAAGACAGCCCCAGCGGAAAACGCCAAATCAAGATGGCCACGACACCTATGACCAAGGGCAATTCAAAACGTAAAGGAAGAACAGCCAAAGGCAAAGCCGTGTGCCCATGTAAGGCAAGTATGCCCAGTTTTTTGGATTGGGAAATGAAAACAAAAACATCAATCACAAAGAGGATAAGCCCGAGGAAAATCAAGAGCCCGCCCAAATCATTGGCGAAAAACTGCGCCAAAACGGACGCCATAAAGCCCGACGACGTCGTAACCTCTAGCCCTAAATCCTTAAAGACGGACACCAACTCCTTAGGAAGGGAACTTGTCAGATAGTAACTGCCCAAGGGATTTTCAACCGTTAGGTCGCTACTCTTTTTAAACTGAACCTTGTCCTCAAAGAAACTGTCATCGTAGTGATAAGGCTTGTTTGATGGGTAATAATAGACATTCTTGACCATACTGCCATCGTCAGACGTCCCAAAGGTGACCTTGTAAAGTGGGAGCTTGTGTTTTTTTGAAAACTCCTCCAAGGTCTGATAGATTTGAGTTGCAGACTTTGACTTATCCCAATCAACCACTTCTATAGTTGCCCTAGCCTCTGGCAAGGTTAAATTGTACACTTCTGTGATGACCTGCCCCATATAGAAAAACAAGGACAGCAAAAAAGTCACCAAGACAGACCAGTATATTTTCTTCATCAAAATCTCCCTCCTATAAACCTATTATATCATGACACAACTATTTTGTAGACATTTTTGGCCAAAGTGTCTATATTTACTTTGTGAGCTTTTAGTTACAGCTAAAGGCAGTTACACAAAAAAGCTCTAGCCGTTTGGCTAGAGCTTTTGACTTCGCTTTTGAATTAACGACGAAGTCCAAGTGATTGAATCAATTCACGGTAGCGGTTAACGTCTTTACGACGAAGGTATGCTAACAAGTTACGACGGTGACCGATTTTTTTCATCAATCCACGGTAAGTTGCGTGGTCTTTTTTATGTTGTTTGATGTGGTCGTTAAGGTGGTTGATTTCCCAAGTAAGTACAGCTACTTGAACTTCAACTGAACCTGTGTCACCTTCGTGACGTGCGTATTGTGCGATGATTTCATTTTTTTTCTCTTTTGAGATTGCCATTGTTAGTCTCCTTTGATCTTAATGCTCTATCCGAGTCCTAGGTCTGGCAGTTCCTAAAACCAAGAAAGAGTGCGTCTTATAGACATTTCAATTGTATCAGACCTTTTGGGATTTGTCAAAAAGATTCACTCAAAAACTAGAGTTCTATCACCTGTGGTTTGATAGCTGTGTCGTGGTTGGCAATAACCTGGATACAATTTGCTAGCTCGCTTTGTGCTTTGACCCATTTGAGAGAAGTCATCTGCTTGTCCTTATCTAGCGAAATGCCTGGTAAAATCAGCTCTTTCCATGACTTTTCAGCGTAGCCAGCGTCTGACGCCAAAAGGACAAAGTTGCCATCGCCATTTGTCACCTTGACCGCAAAGAGACCATCTGCATGCCCTGGGATATGAATCATCTGAATAGACCCATCGCCAAAAAGGTCGTAGGAATGCTGAAAAGGACCTTCATTTTCCGTCCAATCAAAGGCAGTTAGAGGGATGTCTTTCCACCATTTTTCTTGGTAGCGAGGCTTGTGATGTGGCGCTGATAACAGCTCATCTCGTGAGACGAGGATGTTTTTAGCAGCAGCGACGGAGTGAAGCCCTGAAGCGTGGTCACAGTCCAAGTGCGTCATCAAGACATAATCCAAGTCCTCAGGCGCATAGCCAAGTGCAGCCAACTGCTCAACAACAGCCTCACCTTTTGGCACGACGCCTTGGTTGACATGGTAGAGGATGTGACTGCCGAGGTGCTTGATTTGCGCTTTTTTGTCAAAGCTACCATCTGGACTCATCTCACGACTCCAGCCTGTATCCACCAAAATCAAGCCCTTAGGGTGCTCAATCAGATAAGCCGAAACAGGTAGCCACAGCTTTTTGCTAGCTGGCATCAAGAGACCAGACGCCTTTAGAAGATTGGTGTGCTCCCCACCAAAGGGAAGGTCTGGTGCTACTCGCACCTGACCAGTATGCATGATGTGTATCTTAATCGTTGACATGAAA
This sequence comes from Streptococcus hyointestinalis, assembly GCF_011039275.1. Lineage (GTDB taxonomy): Bacteria > Bacillota > Bacilli > Lactobacillales > Streptococcaceae > Streptococcus > Streptococcus hyointestinalis_A. The sequence goes on along the minus strand of NZ_JAAKGB010000001.1, from coordinate 270,893 downwards.
AGCTCCTTTTTCGTTTTTACTAGGATAGCACTTTTTGGACACAACGTCAAAAACAAACCCTTGACATCTGTCTATTTTAGCATTTATTTTTTTCAAAAAAAGGCTTGACATGGAACGCGTTTCAGACTTTACAATAAAGGCAATAAAAGATGAAACGAGGAAAAAACAATGATTAAACGGATTTTTTCAGACATGGACGGCACTCTTTTAAACAGCAAGGGAAAACTGGCTGAGAGCAACGCTAAGGGTATCAGGGAGGCGGACATTCCTCTGACTTTGGTCTCTGCCAGAGCTCCTATGGAAATGCTTGAGGCTATTTGTGCGCTAGAGCTGACAGGACCTCAAGTCGCTTTTAACGGTGGCTTGATTTATCAGATGGAAAAGGGGCACATCAAACCTCTCTACGCTCAAGCCATCAAAAAGGATACGGTCAAAGAGCTGCTTTTGCGCTTGTCGACAGACTTTCCGCAGGTCAGCTTGTCTTATTATGACCTCAAGCACTGGTATTGTGATACAATAGACCAAGGCATACGCTATGAGAAAAAGTTGACAGGCTGTCAACCAACTAAGCTCAGCCGTGAGCGTTTTTTAGCTCCGCAAACAGCTATTTTCAAGCTTATGCTCATCACCTTTGATGAGACAATCATGCAGGCGCTTTTATCTTATCTTGCTAAGCTTGATAGAAGCGACATCACTTATCAGCGCTCGGGGAAAGCTTATCTGGAAATCACACATCATTTAGCGAAGAAATCACAGGGGATTGGTCGCATTATGCGAGAGGAACAGCTCAAAAAACGAGACACCGCTGCCTTTGGCGATGGGCACAATGACCTTCCTATGTTTGAGCAGGTAGGCTATGCTATCGCTATGGACAATGCTATGAAAGCTATCAAGGACTATGCCCACTACATCACACAATCAAATGACCAAGACGGTGTCAGCTATGGTATCAAACAGTTTTTACAAAAGGAGAGCTTATGACCAGTATCAGGGATTTGGCGGATTATACAGGATTTTCCGCAGCGACTATCTCTCGTGTGCTTAACAACCACCCGCATGTGGCAGAAGAGACCAGAGAGGTGATTTTACAGGCGATTAGGAAGCTAGACTACAGACCCAGTCAGATGGCTCGGGACTTGAGCTTTGGACAGACCCACCGTATCGGTGTGGTCGTGCCACATACTCGCCACCCTTACTTTACCAAGATGCTAGAGGGGATGATGGACGCAGCAAAGGAGAGCAGCTATCAGCTTCTCCTGCTTCCGTCTGATGATTATGATGACCAGAAAGAAAAGGCTTATCTTGAGATGTTGGCTGGGCGAGCTATCGACGGGCTTATCTTTAGCTCACGGGCTCTTTCGATTTCTAAAATTGAGCCTTATGCCGACTATGCACCTATTGTCCTTTTGGAACCTGTGGACAGCACTAGTCCGCTATCTTCTACCTACAGCCAGCGCTCTAGCGCTTATGTGGCGCTTTTTACCCGCTTAAAAGAGATGGGACTCAAGCGCATAGCTCTGCTATTTTCCAGAAATAGCAAGGCTTCTGCTACCTATCAGATGACCTTGTCGGCGTTTGAGCAGGTCTATGAGGAGAAGCCAGTGCTTAGCATGGGGCATGTGGATAGCCCTCATGAGGTCAGCGAGGGGCTTAGAGAAAGCCTCGAAAAGGCAAAACCACAGGCGATTTTAGCCACCAGTGATGAGGTGGCGGCTTATCTGATAAAGTGCTATCAAGATAAAGAAGCTCCTCTTATCATCGGTCAGGAAAATCAAAGTATCAGCCAGATTTTAGACTTTCCAACCATTGATCACCACGCTTATGAGCTGGGAAAATGCGCCTTTAGACAAGCCATCTCTTCAGCTAAGCAAGAACGTCCCTTTACTTCGGAACTTATCTGGCGCTAACCAAAAACACCTCCCTAAGGGAGGTGTTTTTGGTTACTCAAGATGAGTAGAGCGATTAAGCTTCATCATCTGCTTTTTTCTTTTTCTTCTTACCAAGGAGGAAGGCTCCAAATAGAGCGCCACTTCCTAGGAGAGCTGCACTAGAAGTTTCGTCACCTGTGCTTGGCAATTTAGCATGTGCTGGTTTTTGCGCAAAGTTCACTGGCATTTGACGTGGTGCTTCGCTTGTGCTGTGGTTTTCTGATGTAGACTGGTGAGAAGATTCACTTGTTGATTCAGAGATAGATTCTGAAACAGATTCACTTACGGACTCAGAGATAGACTCTGATAAGGAAGCAGAGATGGATGTTGAGATAGACTCTGATTCAGATGCTGAGACTGATTCTGAGGCACTTACTGACTCTGAAACGGAAACAGAGATAGATGTTGAGATAGACTCAGACATTGAGACAGATTCGGATTGTGAAATAGACTCTGACTCTGAAGTGCTCAAGGACTCGCTGTAAGACTCAAGTGGGAACTCTGATAATGAATGAACTTCTGGATCACCCATTGACCAGATAAACTCACTGTTAGAGTTACTTGTTGATTCAGAGATAGATTCTGAAACAGATTCACTTACGGATTCTGAGATGGACTCAGAAACGGATTCGCTCACTGACTCTGAAATAGATTCAGAAACAGACTCGCTCACGGACTCGGAAATAGACTCAGACACAGATTCGCTGATTGATTCTGAGATAGATTCGGAGACGGATTCACTTACTGACCCGGAGATTGACTCAGACACGGATTCACTCACTGATTCTGAGATGGACTCTGATACCGACTCGCTCACTGATTCTGAGATTGACTCTGATACAGATTCGCTTACTGATTCTGAGATGGATTCAGACACAGATTCGCTTACGGACTCGGAGATTGACTCTGATACGGATTCACTCACGGACTCAGAGATAGATTCTGATACAGATTCGCTCACGGACTCAGAGATAGATTCGGAAACTGATTCGCTCACGGACTCAGAAATAGATTCTGATACAGACTCGCTCACTGACTCAGAGATAGACTCTGAGACTGATTCGCTCACGGACTCAGAGATAGATTCTGAGACGGATTCGCTCACTGATTCTGAGATGGACTCTGAGACTGATTCGCTTACGGACTCTGAAATAGATTCGGAGACAGATTCGCTTACGGACTCAGAGATAGATTCTGAGACTGACTCGCTCAAGGACTCAGAGATGGATTCTGATACAGATTCGCTTACGGACTCGGAGATGGATTCGGAGACTGACTCGCTCACTGACTCTGAAATAGATTCAGAAACAGACTCGCTAACTGATTCTGAGATGGACTCTGATACAGATTCACTTACTGATTCTGAAATAGATTCTGAGACGGATTCACTGATTGACTCAGAGATAGATTCGGAAACTGACTCGCTCAAGGATTTTGAGATTGACTCAGATACTGACTCGCTCAAGGACTCGGAGATGGATTCTGAGATAGACTCTGAGACGGATTCGCTCAAGGACTCGGAGATAGATTCGGAAACAGATTCACTCACTGATTCTGAAATTGACTCAGATACTGACTCACTCAAGGACTCAGAGATAGACTCTGATACTGATTCACTTACGGATTCTGAGATAGACTCTGATACAGACTCGCTCAAGGACTCAGAGATGGATTCAGAGACGGATTCGCTCAAGGACTCGGAGATAGACTCTGATACTGATTCACTCACTGATTCTGAGATAGACTCTGATACTGACTCGCTTACGGATTCTGAAATGGATTCTGAGACGGATTCGCTGATTGACTCAGAGACTGACTCGCTCACTGATTCTGAAATTGACTCGGAGATGGATTCAGAAACGGATTCGCTCAAGGACTCGGAGATTGATTCTGAAACAGACTCACTTACTGACTCTGAGATAGACTCTGATACAGACTCGCTTACGGATTCTGAGATAGACTCTGATACGAATTCGCTCAAGGACTCAGAGATGGATTCTGAGACGGATTCACTTACTGACTCGGAGATTGACTCAGAGACTGACTCGCTCACTGATTCTGAGATTGATTCTGAGACGGATTCACTTACTGACTCTGAGATAGATTCTGAGACGGATTCGCTTACGGATTCTGAGATAGACTCTGATACGGATTCACTCACTGATTCTGAAATGGACTCTGATACAGATTCACTCACTGACTCGGAGATGGATTCGGATACAGATTCGCTGATGGACTCTGAAATAGATTCGGAGACTGACTCGCTTACGGACTCAGAGATAGATTCTGAGACGGACTCACTTACTGATTCTGAGATGGACTCTGAGACGGATTCGCTCAAGGATTCTGAAATGGACTCAGATACAGATTCACTCACGGACTCTGAAATTGACTCTGATACTGATTCGCTCACTGACTCGGAGATGGATTCGGATACAGATTCGCTGATGGACTCAGAAATGGACTCTGAGACGGATTCGCTCACTGACTCAGAGATGGACTCTGAAATAGATTCGGAGACGGACTCGCTTACGGACTCAGAGATAGATTCGGAGACGGATTCGCTTACGGACTCAGAGATAGACTCTGAGACGGATTCGCTGACCGATTCTGAGATGGACTCTGAGACGGACTCGCTCAAGGACTCTGAAATAGATTCTGATACTGACTCGCTCAAGGATTCTGAGATGGACTCTGAGACGGATTCACTCACGGACTCTGAGATGGATTCAGACACGAATTCACTGATTGACTCTGAAATAGATTCGGAGACGGACTCGCTGATTGACTCGGAAACAGATTCGCTCACTGATTCTGAAATTGACTCTGAGACGGACTCGCTCAAGGATTCTGAGATAGACTCTGAGACAGATTCGCTGATTGACTCTGAAATAGATTCTGAGACGGACTCGCTCAAGGACTCGGAGATAGATTCTGAGACGGATTCGCTTAATGATTCTGAGATAGATTCTGATACAGACTCACTGATTGACTCTGAAATAGACTCTGATACAGATTCACTTACTGATTCTGAGATGGACTCTGAGACGGATTCACTTACTGATTCTGAGATAGATTCAGACACAGATTCACTGATTGATTCTGAGATAGACTCTGAGACGGACTCGCTCAAGGACTCAGAAATAGATTCTGATACAGATTCACTGATTGATTCTGAGATGGACTCAGACACAGATTCGTTGATTGACTCAGAAATAGATTCGGAGACTGATTCACTTACTGATTCTGAGATGGACTCTGATACAGATTCGCTCACTGATTCTGAGATTGACTCTGATACTGACTCGCTCACTGACTCGGAGATGGATTCTGAGACGGATTCGCTTACGGACTCGGAGATGGACTCAGACACAGATTCGCTCACTGATTCTGAGATAGATTCAGACACTGATTCGCTGATTGACTCAGAGATAGACTCGGAGACTGACTCTGATACTGACTCGCTGATTGACTCAGAAATAGATTCGGAGACTGACTCGCTCACTGATTCTGAGATGGATTCAGAAACAGATTCGCTAACGGATTCTGAGATAGACTCTGATACAGATTCGCTCACTGACTCAGAGATAGATTCGGAGACTGACTCACTCAAGGACTCAGAGATAGATTCTGAGACCGACTCGCTCACTGATTCTGAAATTGACTCTGATACAGACTCGCTCAAGGACTCGCTGATTGACTCAGAGACAGATTCACTCACGGACTCGGAGATAGACTCAGACACTGACTCGCTGACGGATTCGGAGATAGACTCAGAAACTGATTCACTTACGGATTCTGAAATTGATTCCGATACAGATTCGCTTACGGACTCAGAGATAGATTCTGAGACGGATTCGCTTAATGATTCGGAGATAGATTCTGAAACTGACTCACTCAATGACTCAGAGATAGATTCTGAAACAGATTCGCTAACTGACTCAGAGATAGATTCTGAGACTGACTCACTTACTGATTCTGAGATTGACTCTGATACAGATTCGCTGATGGACTCGGAGATAGATTCTGAGACGGATTCACTTACTGACTCAGAGATAGATTCTGATACAGATTCGCTGACTGATTCTGAAATTGACTCTGATACGGATTCGCTCAAGGACTCAGAGATGGATTCTGAAACGGATTCGCTCAAGGATTCTGAGATGGATTCTGATACAGATTCGCTAACTGACTCAGAGATAGATTCTGAGACTGACTCACTTACTGATTCTGAGATTGACTCTGATACAGATTCGCTGATGGACTCGGAGATAGATTCTGAGACGGATTCACTTACTGACTCAGAGATAGATTCTGATACAGATTCGCTCACTGATTCTGAAATTGACTCTGATACGGATTCGCTCAAGGACTCTGAGATGGATTCTGAAACGGATTCGCTCAAGGATTCTGAGATGGATTCTGAAACAGATTCGCTCACTGACTCTGAGATAGATTCTGAAACAGATTCACTGATTGACTCTGAAATAGATTCGGAGACGGATTCGCTCACTGACTCTGAGATGGACTCTGATACGGATTCGCTCACTGATTCTGAGATGGACTCTGAGACGGACTCGCTCACTGATTCAGAGATAGATTCTGATACAGATTCGCTCAAGGACTCTGAGATAGACTCTGATACGGATTCACTCACGGATTCTGAGATGGACTCTGATACGGATTCGCTCACTGATTCCGAGATGGATTCTGAGACTGATTCACTTACTGACTCGGAGATTGACTCTGATACGGATTCGCTAACTGACTCGGAAATTGACTCAGACACAGATTCGCTAACTGACTCCGAGATGGATTCTGAGACTGATTCACTTACTGACTCGGAGATAGACTCTGATACGGATTCGCTAACTGATTCTGAAATTGACTCAGACACAGATTCGCTCACGGACTCGGAGATAGATTCTGAGACTGATTCACTTACTGACTCAGAAATAGATTCAGAAACTGACTCGCTCAAGGATTCGGAGATGGACTCTGATACGGATTCACTCAAGGACTCAGAGATAGATTCTGAGACTGATTCGCTCAAGGATTCTGAGATAGACTCTGAGACTGATTCGCTCAAGGATTCTGAAATAGACTCAGACACAGATTCGCTTACTGATTCTGAGATGGACTCTGAGACTGATTCGCTCACGGACTCTGAGATAGATTCTGATACTGACTCGCTCAAGGACTCTGAGATAGATTCTGATACTGACTCGCTCACTGACTCAGAAATAGATTCTGATACTGACTCAGAGATGGATTCGGAGACTGATTCGCTCACTGACTCAGAGATAGATTCTGAAACAGACTCGCTCAAGGATTCTGAGATGGACTCTGAGACTGATTCACTCAAGGACTCAGAGATAGATTCTGAGACTGATTCGCTCACTGATTCTGAGATAGACTCTGAGACTGATTCGCTCACTGATTCTGAAATAGACTCAGACACAGATTCGCTTACTGATTCTGAGATGGACTCTGAGACTGATTCGCTCACTGACTCAGAGATAGATTCTGATACTGACTCGCTCAAGGACTCTGAGATAGATTCTGATACTGACTCGCTCACTGACTCAGAAATAGATTCTGATACTGACTCAGAGATGGATTCGGAGACGGATTCGCTCACTGACTCAGAGATAGATTCGGAGACGGATTCGCTGACGGATTCTGAGATTGACTCAGATACTGACTCACTCACTGATTCTGAAATTGACTCAGATACAGATTCACTTACTGACTCTGAGATAGACTCAGATACAGATTCGCTGATTGACTCTGAAATAGATTCGGAGACGGATTCACTCACAGACTCGGAGATGGATTCTGAGACTGACTCGCTTACTGACTCAGAGATAGATTCAGAAACTGACTCGGAGATTGACTCTGATACAGATTCGCTAATTGACTCAGAGATGGATTCTGAAACAGATTCACTGATTGACTCGGAGATAGATTCGGAGACGGACTCGCTCACTGACTCTGAAATTGACTCTGATACAGATTCACTCACTGATTCTGAAATGGACTCAGATACTGACTCGCTCAACGATTCTGAGATGGACTCTGAGACGGATTCACTCAAGGACTCAGAGATAGATTCGGATACAGACTCGCTCACTGATTCTGAAATTGACTCAGATACGGATTCACTCACTGACTCGGAGATGGATTCGGAGACGGATTCGCTCAAGGACTCGGAGATGGATTCGCTGATTGACTCTGAAATAGATTCTGAGACGGATTCACTCAAGGACTCAGAGATAGATTCGGATACAGACTCGCTCACTGATTCTGAAATTGACTCAGATACGGATTCACTCACTGACTCGGAGATAGATTCGGAGACGGATTCGCTCAAGGACTCGGAGATGGATTCGCTGATTGACTCTGAAATAGATTCTGAGACGGATTCGCTTACTGACTCAGAGATAGATTTGGAGACTGATTCACTGATTGACTCTGAAATAGATTCTGAAACTGACTCGCTCACTGACTCGGAGATTGATTCTGAGATGGACTCTGAGATGGACTCTGATACGGATTCGCTCACTGACTCGGAGATAGACTCTGAGACAGATTCGCTCAAGGACTCTGAAATAGATTCTGAGACGGATTCGCTCACGGATTCTGAGATAGACTCTGATACTGATTCGCTGATTGATTCTGAGATAGACTCAGACACAGATTCACTGATTGACTCTGAGACTGACTCGCTCAAGGACTCTGAAATAGATTCTGAGACGGATTCACTTACGGACTCTGAGATAGATTCTGAAACTGACTCGCTCACTGATTCTGAGATTGATTCTGAAACAGATTCACTTACGGATTCTGAGATGGACTCTGATACAGATTCGCTGACGGATTCTGAGATAGACTCAGACACGGATTCACTCACAGACTCGGAAATAGACTCAGATACTGACTCGCTCACGGATTCGGAGATGGACTCTGAAACGGATTCACTCACTGATTCTGAGATAGACTCTGAGACTGACTCGCTCACGGATTCTGAAATAGATTCACTTACAGACTCACGAATTGATTCTGAGACAGAGTTAGAGACTGACTCACTGACAGATTCTGAAACGGATTCTGATACTGACTCTCTCGTTGACTCTGAAGTAGATTCTGAAACGGATTCTCTCGTTGACTCAGAGATAGATTCTGAGATAGAGTTCGATAGGGATTGACTTTGTGACTGAGACTGACTTTCAGATAATGATTGTGAGCGGCTCTCACTCTCGCTTTGCGATTGAGATCTACTTTCTGACTCAGAAATAGACTCTGATGAATGGTTGACAACCTCAATGTCATACTCTTGACTATCTGTTCTAGTGATTGTCGTGCCGACTTCTGGGCTAATCTTATAAGTAACACCATCTTCGGTAATAATATTTGGATTTGTCAGATTATCAAAGTTATAAGTCCCTTGTTTGATGACACCACCATCTGTTGAGTACCCGTCATCATTGGTGATTTCATAGTTAGGCCATTGACTAACTACTTTTTCAGGACTGTAGGTCTCACCAGAACTATCTGTAAGTTTATCCCCAACAGCTCCTGTAAATGTCTCATCGCTACCAATTTGTACTGGATTGTTAGCATCTGTTACATCAATATAGCGGACTGTAGCGGTTTGTGGTCCATACTCGATGATGAGATCTTGACCAGAAATCAAGGTTGTTGTCTCTGTAGTAACGCCATTTGTTCCTTTAGTGGTATCAATGGTTTGTGTTACCGTACCATCTTGGTTGGTATGGTATTTATAGTACGTCGTTGTTGTCGTACGTGTTACAGAGTCCTTACCTTGTTGGACAATAACAGCTGTATTTGGCGCTAAGTCGGCATTGTAGCGATAAACAACATTATAGTCAACAACTTTAGTTGCAACAGTTGTTTCTTCACCTTCTCGATCAAGAGATTCAATGGTCAAACGCTGTGACTCAGCTGGGTTAAATCCAGAATAACGGTCTGAGAAAGCGACGCCAGATTCAGTACCGGCACCATCACCACTAATACTTGTTGGATCGTTCTCGCCATTGATACTGATAGACGTTGTTTTTCCAGATGGATTAAAGCTCTTATAAGGAACTGTGAAACTTTGCACACCATACCAGACATTTAGTGGCGTACCAGTGGTATCAGATTCATTTTCCCACTTAGAAATACGATAGTTCCCTGTTCCTTCTACAGTACCGTTAGCACCAAAGTAAATCAGATTTCCTTGTGATTTCCCTTCAGCATTTTTATGTCCTGTGATAGGATTGTAGCGCTGCAAGTTGACATAGCGGACATTATCAAAGACATACTTGTGGGTTGTACCACTACCCAATGGTACAGAAATCAACTCGGCATAGTAGTCTGTATTGTCATCTTGGATATCAAGTGTCGCATTTTCACCAACGTAGAAAATCGCTTGACTGCTTGAACCTGTACTATTAATAGCAACCGTATCATTGTAGTAGTTAGCGCCACGGTTTTGCATTTTGACGATGAGGGTACCGTTTTTCTCAACACGGATTTGACCATTTTCGTTCAAACCAACGTAGTTACCATAAGCGTAGCTACCACTACTGCTCTTACCGTCTGACTGCAAGTTGACAACCGCATTTGAAAGCACCTGGAAGAGACTGGAGTTACCCATGTCAAAGGCAATACCATTTCCGTAGTTTTGGAAATTAACCTTACTGTTTGCGCTAGCAACAAATGATGAGTTGTTACCCATGTAAACACCGTCACGACCGTAGAAGTTAAAGGTTGCATTGTCCCCTACTGTAAAGGTCGTAGCGTTATTTTTTTTAAGGCTTTCTTGATTAGCATCAACAGCGGTACTTGTGTAGGTTTGTCCCATTAGGACACCTCGACCATGACCGACATTAAGGTTCAGTGTTGAAGAGTCACCAACAGTGATAGAACCACCGCCACCATTTACAATACGGATAGCTGTATTATTATTTTCAGCATTTGCTGTTTTTTCAGTTGCAACGAGGTTTGTAGCCGTACCATCTTTTAATGTGATTGTAAGATTACTCAAGGTACCGACTGTCAAGCTGCCATCAGCTTTCAAGGTGATACCATCACCATCTGTTGTACGAGAGAGTGTAACCGCACTAGCTGTAGTTGTCGTTACAGAGCCAGCTTCAGTGATGATAGCTGTTCCAGTTGTTGTTAGACTACTTGATACAGTACCATCAAGAGTGATAGCAACACCTGTTGATGAACTACCGTTAAACAGAACACCTGTTGACGTTGTATCTTTGAAGGTCAGACTACCACTGCTCTTGGTCAATACAGTACCGTTAGCATTTGTCGTTGACAAATTGACATTGTTGAACGTTAAGTCAACACTTGACGTACTCTTAATGGCGTTATTACCAAAAGTAATGGTATAGCCATTACCGTTAATAGTCACGGTATGACCATCGTAGTTATATCCTGTAGTGGTTGTTGGACTGACAGCAGTTGATACTGTCGTCGCAGTGATATCATTTTTTAGATTGATTTCTGTGATAGTGCTGTCTTGCAGTGCTGCTGTCAACTCATCCCATGAAGAAACATCGGTACTTGTCGTTGTCGCACGGCGTATTCTGACAGTTGTGCTGCTTTCTGTAGCACTAGTAGCTTGTAAACTTTTGGCAAGTGCATTTGCTCTTTGTGTTAGAGAGTCAATTTGCATTTGTGTAGCAGAGGCTGACGCAAGCAAATCTTCTGCTGTGCTAAGCACTGTCTTAGCTTCAGCTACTTTTTCTTCGTAAGCTTGACGCTCTTCTGTTGTCATTTGTGACAAATCAACAGACTCGCTTGAAGTGATTGCCTTTGTTAGAGCGTCTTTAGCAACACGCAAACTACCTGTTGCTACTGTAGTGGTCATCTCACTGCTTGTGCTTGTTTCTGATGTTTCAGATGTACTTTGTGATTCTGAAGCGCTTACTGACTCTGAGGTTGACTCAGACTGGCTTTGCGATTCTGAGCTACTTACAGACTCTGATTCTGAAGCAGATTCAGACACTGACTCACTGACGGATTCGGAGATAGACCCAGATACTGACTCGCTGAGTGATTGAGACTCAGACAAAGAGTTTGATACGCTCAATGACTCAGAAGTTGATAGTGACAATGAAGCTTCATCAACAGCAGTTGTTGTCGTTGTTGCTTCTGTGACTGTCACTGGCTGAGCTGCTGTGTCGTCTGCAGTTGTGCTACTTGATGACATAGCAACAACATCAGTCCCCACTAGCGTATCTGTTGAGGTTTCAGTCTCAATAGCTGGTGTCTCCTCAGCCAGAGCCGTCTGACTAGCAACACCACTTGCTGCAATAGCTCCAAGGGCTGCTGCTCCTTTTAAGATATGACGTGAGACCGAAACATCATCAAGTGTTTCTTCAACTTGACTAATAGTCACGTCGTTTATTTTAGCTCCTTTAGTGAGACGTAGCAAGCCAAGCTGTGACATGAGGACACTCACCCAGCGCTTACCGGACTTGTGCATCTTAACACGAGACTTGTGAGATGTCTCACCAAAGTTGTTGCCAACTTTTTTGCCTTTCATATTTTCCTATTCCTCCAAATTCCTAGTACAGATAATATATCTTTAAAAAATGTCTAATTTCCCAATTATATTATATCTCTAAGAAAATACTTTAGCAAAGAAAGTGCTCGTTTTCTTTTTTTATGTCAATAAATGGTATTTACTTTTATATTGTGTTCAAGCACACACAAAAACAGCAAGGAAATATCCTTGCTGTTTTTATTTTCCAGTAGCACGTCTGCGGTAGGTAAGGAGAGCTTGTCCGATAAAGACGACCATGGCAAGTAGCAGGCTCATCATGGCATAGACCAGCTGAGCAGGGTAGGATGGGCTGATAGTAGCAAAGAGCTCCAAGACATAAGAAGCACTTGCTCCGCCCAGTAGGCAAAAGACCAAAATCAAGGTCGTTGCGCTAGCAATCTTTGACTCCTCCACCACTTCTGACGCTAGACTAAAAGTGGTCGTGACGATAATGCTGTATAAAAAGCCTGAAATCATAGCCCCTAGCGACATGACCAGTAGATTTTGCGCTAGAGAGATGAGTGTTAAACCGCAAGCTAGGAAAAGCAATGAGAGCACGATGAGGTAAACGCCAAAGCGCTTTAGTAGCCCTCCAAAAAAGAGACCAGCGACAATCCCCATCAACATCATGATACTGAGGATAAAGCTCGCCTGACTAGCGCTTCCCAAGCCTAGACTGGTGATAAGGATAGGGATACGTAGGGTGTTTGCGCTATTGATATTGATAGCAAAGCCTGCCAGTAAAGCCAGAGCGATGATGATAGACAGCTCTCTTTTGGTAAAGCGCACCTTAGACTTTTGCGTGACTTTGGGAGTTTCTTTTGCTTGACTCGCAGGTGAGCACAAAAGGTAAAAGATGAGGATAGGCAGAGCAAAGAGATAGATGGCAAAGGCAGTTGACCATCCAAAGCCAAGGACGAGTCCCACGATAGCTGTCAGCACTGCATTTCCCAAAATCTCTACAGAACCTCTGATACCTAACATCTGCATGCGCTCAGCGCCACGGTAATTTTCACTAATGATACTAATGGCACGTGCATTGATAAAGCCAAGTCCCAAGCCAAGGATAATCCGTGACAGATAGACTAGGGCGTAGTCCTGCACAAGCACGGGCAAGCTCCCACCAAAAGCCACCAAGAGAAGCCCTGTGATAATCATCGCCTTTTCTGACATAAAGCGACTCAACCAAGACGTCACAAGAAGCATGGCAAGAACCGCAAAGGACGAGAGGGAAAATAAAAACTCCACACGACTAGCTGCGATACCCTGCGTCTTAAAAAAAGCAATCATCTGTGGCAGAGCTGACGATGGTGAAAATGTCGACACCAACATCAAAGACAGAGACAAAATACTGAGCTTTTCTAAATGTTTCTTCATAGAGACCTTCCTACTTGTTTTTTAGCATAATTAGAGTATAATCAATATCAGATGATAAAAATAGGACATTGGTCCCATTTAACAAAGTAAGGAGCAAGTAACAGAGTAAATGACAGACTACAGAGCTGACTTGGCAGCGATTTTTCCAGAGAGATACCAAAAACACCTCAGACTCTATGAGCTTGAGGCTGGCGAGGTCATTTGCCACCAAGGCGACAAACTTGGTGCCCTCTGCTACATCCTTGAGGGGCAAATCAAGGTCGTACGCAGGCTCTACAATGGACGTGAGCACATCCTTGATACCAAGACTGCACCAGCTCTTATTGGGGAGATTGAGCTGCTCACCCAGCAAAAAAATGTCTCCTCGGTCGTCACGCTGACAAAAGTCACCATTGCAAAACTGCCCCTAGCCCACCTCGAGGATGACCTCCTAAACGACGCTAGCTTTCTACTCAATATCGGAAAAGAGCTGGCACAAGCTCTCTATCAGCAAAATATCCGCAGTACCACCAACATCACCTACACCCTAAAAGAGCGCCTAGCCACTCACATCCTAAAGCACGCTGAGGGCGACCGCTTTCGCCCAGAGCGCACACGCCTTGCCGAGTCCTTTGGTGTTAGCTACCGCCATGTCAGCCGTGTCCTACAGCAACTGACCAAGGATGGTATCCTCGAAAAAGACAAGCCCTACTACTCTATCAAGGACAAGAAAGCCCTCAAAAAGCTACAGATAACAGACTAGATGACTTTCTTGTGACCTTATGATATGATAGAGGAAAAGAAAAAAGTGGACACAAAAACAAAGAAAACATAAAAGGAGACCCTATGCCTACAATAGACAAACTCACTAAACCTAGCCATTTAATCAACATGTCTGACATCATCCGTGAGGGCAATCCAACTCTTCGTGCTGTCGCAGAGGATGTGACCTTTCCCCTTTCTGACCAAGACATCATCCTTGGTGAGAAAATGATGCAGTTCTTGAAAAACTCACAAGACCCTGTCATCGCTGAAAAGATGGGACTGCGTGGAGGTGTGGGTCTTGCTGCACCGCAGCTTGACATCTCAAAACGTATCATTGCTGTCCTTGTCCCAAATCCAGAGGATGCTGATGGCAATCCACCTAAAGACGCCTACAGCCTAGCTGAAGTCATGTACAACCCCAAAGTCGTCGCTCACTCTGTCCAAGACGCAGCGCTTGCTGAGGGTGAAGGTTGCCTCTCTGTTGACCGTGAAGTGCCAGGCTATGTCGTGCGCCACTCTCGTGTCACTGTCGAGTATGTGGACAAAAACGGCGAGAAAAAACGCATTAAACTGCGTGGCTACAACTCTATCGTTGTCCAACACGAAATCGACCACACCAACGGTATCATGTTCTACGACCACATCAACAAGGACAATCCATTTGCCGTCAAAGAAGGACTGCTTATTATCGAATAATCACAAAAAGGTTTAGAGCAAAGCTCTAAACCTTTTCATTGTCCTTTGGCACATACTGCGCTGTCGCTTTAAGTAGGAAAGGAGCGACCAGCGTTGTGATGATGATAACCGTCACCAAAGCCGAGTAAGTGTCAGTCTTTATCAACTGGCTTTGATAGCCGACTTGGGCGATGATAAGCGCCATCTCGCCACGAGAAATCATCCCCGCTCCGACAAAGGCGGACTCGCCCATTGAAAACTTAGCCAGCTTAGCCCCACATCCAGCTCCAAGAAGCTTACTAAGCACAGCGACGACACTCATGATGACAATCAACCAAAGCTGACTTGAAATCCCATCAAAGCGCATGTTTAAGCCGATACTGACGAAAAAGACTGGGATGAAAACAGCATAGCCGATAGGCTCGATGGATTGATTGACCTCGTGACGTACAGAGGTTTGACCGATAGCGATTCCTGCAAAGAAAGCACCAACCACCGCACTCAAGCCCGCAAGGTCTGCGATGTAAGCCATTCCCAAACACAAAATCATGGCAAGAAGGGTCGCACCAACTGGTAGCAAGAGACGCTTGCCCAGTCTAGCTAGGAATGGTGCAATGTAGCGAACCACAAAGAAAATGCTGATAAAGTACAAGAGCTGCTCAAGAAGCGTCAATCCAAGAGAAGCCGAGCCTTCGCTGCTACCTCCAATCATGCTCACCATGACACTCAAGAGAATAACTGCCACCACATCATCAATGACCGCAGCCCCTAGAATGGTCGCACCGCCCTTACCCGAGAGCACGCCAAGCTCCTTCATGACGGCTACCGAGATAGAAACCGAAGTCGCTGCAAACAAGACCCCAATAAAGATACTCTCCATCATGGATAAGCCAAAAGCGAACGCAACAGCCGTGCTAGAAGCAGCAGGCACCAAGATACCTAGAGCAGCCACTAAAACACTTGGCTTTAGATAGCGCTTCAAAAGGTCCAAATCACTCTCAAGTCCCGCTAAAAACATAAGGATAATGACCCCTAACTCTGACATATCATGAATGAAATCTGTCATGGTCACCCAACCCAAAATAGCAGGTCCGATAATCACACCAACCAGCAACTGCCCCAAAACCGCAGGCAAACCAATGCGTGCACAGTAGTGCCCTGCCAAGGTCGTCGCCAGCAAAATCAATACAAGATTGGCAAGAAATTCCAAGAGAAATCCTCCTTATTCACACAAAAAGTACCCCAAAGCCATGCTACATCACGAGCACAGCATCAAAGCACTCACCATCATTTACTCATAATATTATAACAAAATCGTTATTTATAGTCTATTTAAAATTATATGACAATATTTCCGACAAAAGAAAAGAGAGTGGGACAAAAATCGGCCATTTCGTAGAAATGTGATGTAAAGTCTAGGCACTTACTTCGTAAGTGTTATTTCCCAATTAAAAAGGTTCTCCCGAACCTTTTTAACCCACCTCCGCATACAGCTCAAAAGGTTCACAAAACCTTTTGAGGTTGGAAATAAAATCAAGTGAAACTTGATATCAAAAAGGGCTATAATAGTTGATTTATCGACGCATTAGAGCACACTCACAGGGATTGATTGGTACTAAAGTACCTAATCAATTGTGCATGGGAAACTCTTAAGTGACTAAAGTCACTAGAGTTTCTCCAAACCACTGCGTCTCGTACATCAGTCTATAAAATAAAAGCTGGGAACTTTTGTCCCAGCTTCTTTTGTTTTAGTTCCAAGGATTGTAAAAACGCCCTTGATTGACCACAATCAGCCAAATGCTCACAGCTAGGATAAGAACAGAAATGCCAATGACCAAGTAATCTTTTGTGGTCATGGCTTGCGCACGGTACCAAGTGCGCTTTTTTTCTTTCCCAAAGCGTCTCAATTCCATAGCCGTTGAGACCGTGTCAATGCGCTCAAGCGAGCTAAAAATCAAAGGGATGATGATTCTGAGATTACCCTTAATGCGCTCGTAGAGTTTGCCTTTTGAGGACAACTCCAAGCCACGTGCCTGCTGAGATTGCTTAATCATCTGAAACTCCTCTTGCACATCTGGGATGTAGCGAAGCGTCAGACTAACCGCATAGGAAATCTTGTAAGACACACCAAGGCGATTGAGACTTGAGGCAAACTGGCTTGGCTGTGTTGTCACTAAAAAGAGAAGCGCTAGCGGTGTTGTACACAGATACTTGAGTACCAGATTAAAGAGGTAAAAAAGCTCTTGACTAGTCAGCTGATACCAGCCAATACCTTTAATCAGCACCGTTGACTTGCCATAAATAGTCGCTCCATAGTTTGGCGAAAACAGATAGACCATGAGGACATTTAGAAGCGCAAAAATGGCGATAACGGTCACGACAAAGGAAATCTGACGCCACTTGATATTGGAAAAATAGAGCAAAACGCTAGACGCAATCCCCACAAAAAGGAGCAGGCGGGTGTCGTAGCTGATCATACACGCCACCGAAATGAAGATAAAGGCTAAAAGCTTACTTGCTCCTGAGAGCTGGTAGAAAAAGCCTTGACCTTCTTGATAGCCCAGTAGTGAATTAGCCATGCACATCCTCCTTTTTAGCGATATAGTCCTTGGTCAGCGCTCTTGAGTCAGCACCGATTTTTTCTGCTAGCTGATAGAGACTGGTCTTTTTGAGATAGGCTTTCTCAAGTACTGCCTCATCTGAAAAGAGCTCGATTGGCGTACAGTCAGCCAAAAGCTCCCCATCTGTAATGACAAGCGTGCGGTCCGCATACTCTAGCATGAGCTGCATGTCATGGGTAATCATGATGATGGTATGCCCCTTTTGGCTAAGCTCCTCTAAAAAGGACATCATCTCCTCATAGTGGCGCTTATCCTGACCAGCCGTTGGCTCATCCAGCAGGATAACCTCGGGATTTAGCACGAGGATAGAAGCGATAGTGACCCGTTTTTTCTGCCCAAAGGACAGCGCAGAGATAGGCCACTTGCGAAATGGATAAAGCCCACACACTTTGAGTGTCGCCTCCACACGCTTAGCTACCTCTTCTTCAGCGACACCACGCAAGCGAAGCCCCAGCGCCACCTCATCAAAAATCATGGTCTGACTAATCATCTGATTAGGATTTTGCAGGACGTAGCCAATCCTGTCTGCACGCTGCTTGATGGAGTCAGCGCTGATTTCTTGCCCCTTGAAATAAAGCTTACCACTTGGTGTGACAAATTGGCAGAGGCTTTTTGCCAGCGTTGACTTACCAGCACCATTTTTGCCGACAATGGCAATCTTCTCACCCTTGTGCAAATCAAAGCTAATGCCCTTTAAAATCAGATGATTCTCATCATAGCCAAACTCTAGATTTTCAGCAGATAAGATAACCTCTTTGGCTTCAGGCTTGGTCTCAGTGTAAGCTTTTTCAAACTGCACTTGACTCAGATCCAGCTTATCAAGGTTACTGAACGGCTTGTCCCCCTCAAAAGAATAGCTCAAATGCCTAAGCTCTGTAATGTACAAGGGCTCACGAATGCCGTGTTCTTCTAGGATGTTGGTCTTCAACAGCGTATCTGGCGTGCCGTCAAAGACGATTTTCCCCTCATCCACGACGACAATCTGATCCACCTGACGGTACAAGACATCTTCTAGACGGTGCTCGATGATGATAGTCGTGGCATTTTGCTCACGGTGCAGGCGATCAATCAAATCAATAGCGTCCTGACCAGACTTGGGGTCGAGATTGGCAAGCGGCTCATCAAAGAGTAAAATCGGACTCTCATCAATGAGGACACCTGCTAGGCTGACCCGCTGCTTTTGCCCACCAGACAAATCCTGCGGACGCTTGTCAAGAAGCGGCTCTAGCTGCAGACGCTTTGCCCAGTCATGGACACGTCTAGTCATCTCGTCTTTTGCGACATTGTCATTTTCCAGCGCAAAGGCGATGTCCTCAGCGACACTCAGCCCGATAAACTGACCATCTGGGTCTTGCAGAACTGTTGAGACCAGAAGCGACTTATCATAGATAGACGGACTGTAGGCGTCCTTTTGGCTGATAGTGAACTCGCCAGTCTTTGTTCCTTGATAGCTGTTTGGAATGAGACCGTTGATGAGATTGCCTAGCGTTGACTTACCAGAACCAGAAGGTCCTACAATAAGCACTTTCGCCCCTTTTTCAATGGTTAAGTTAATATCTGTCAGCGTCTTTTCGGCTTGACTATGATACTGAAAGCTAAAATCCTTCCACTCCAATAATGTACTCACACGCTACTTCCTTTTTGTTAATCTTTGCTGAGACTACCTGCCTTGGTACGGCTCTTGGCGTAGGCTGCAAGCAGTAAACTGCCGCCAATAGCAATGGTTAGGCTGTTGACCCCAGCGGATAAAAATCCTTGAGCATAGACTTTGTTGCTTGCTTCGTGGTAGATAGCAACGTCACCCCACGGCGCTAAAATCCCCCAACCAACGATGTTAGCGGCAACTTGGACGATATTGAACCAAAGATAGTCCTTAGCTGTTAGATAGCCTTTTTCGATGTTGATTTTCTTTGCCAAAAGCCCGATAGCAAGCCCAATCAAGGCACTGACTAAAACCCATGTCCACCATGGATTTCCATACTGAAAAGCGTCCTTTAGAGCATGCCCGATAAGCCCTGTGAAAAAACCGACACTAGGTCCATAGATGATAGCAAAGAGCGCTAAAACAGCGTACTGCAACTGAATGCTCGTGTTTGGGATAGGCGTTGGAATGTTAATCAACATCCCGATGATGACAAAGAGTGCAGCCCCGATACCGATAGCAACAACTTTTTTGATGGATTGATTTTGCATGATAACTCCTAATTTTCTAAACGACGGATGTCAATGCGCCAGTTTGAGCCGACACCGACATTGTAAGCCTTGGCAAATGACCCTTGGTTAATGGCAAGCCCCACACGGTAGAGCGAGTTGATGTAGATAAGAGGTTGTCCGATACGCACATCAGCAAAGGACTTGCCATAGGTGACTTGGTTTTGATAAACCAGCATGTCATTGTTAAAGATAGTCACCTCAAAACGTTGCCCAAACTCTGGCTTGAGGCTGTAAAACTCTTCTCGAGTGATAGAAGTCCAAAGCGAACCAAAGCGCACATCTAGGATGTCAATAGCGCCCATCACCGCACCGTCTTCGACCTTGGTCTCAACAACAGGCAGCTCAACGATATGGTCGACAGACAGCTCTGGACCTACCTCGTCAAAGCTGATGTGACCGCTAGCCAGCTTAGCTCCTGTGTAGGCATAGACATCACGCCCATGGAAAGTGTAAGACAGCTCGGTATTTTTTCTGCGATTTTCTACCTCGGAAATCTCACGCACCGCCTTGATACCGACATGTTTTTTTATGTAAGACAAGGTCCCATTGTCTGGTGTGACGATATACTGACCTGTCTCTGTCAGAGCGACAACACTCTTACGCTTTGAGCCAACACCTGGGTCAACGACGGACACAAAAGTCGTCCCGCTTGGCCAATACTCAATCGTCTGGAAAAGACGATAAGACGCCTCAAAGATATTATAAGGGGTAATATCGTGCGTCAGGTGATGAATATCAAGATCTCGTGCCTCTTGGAGTGCCACCCCTATCATAGCTGACACAGCCCCATCCACTAAGCCAAAATCCGATTGCAACACCAATAAATGATTGCTCATATAAACTCCTCTCAAAAAACAAAAAATTGGGTGTTGAATTATTGTATCACAAGTTTCTGACTTTTTAAACTTCCTAATAACTAGAGCTAGCTATAGTTTGAAAAAGAAAAGAGATTGCAACAAAAGTCATCAATCTCTTAACCTATTTATAAATTAAGCACCCATTTCTCTTAGCAGTGCTGTTGCTTGCTTTTTGAGGTCAGCTAAAACTTCTGGTGTGGCTTGGTAATTGCCATCTGCCCATGCAGAGTCATTGACACGTGAGTAGGTGATTTCATCGACAAACTGGGTGCGGATAAATGGCATCAAGTTGCGGTAAATCTCTGCGGCTTGCTCATGACCACCATTTGCCACCAAAGAAACGGTCGTAACCTTGTCATGAATGGCTGAAATACCTGTCGTATCAGACAAATCAATGGCACGACTCAACCAGTCCAAGAGGTTTTTCACAGGACCTGGGATAGAGAAGTTGTAAACTGGTGAGAAAATCCAGATAGCGTCAGCCTTTGCCACTTCATCACGCACGGCTTGCACAGCAGGAAGAACAGGTGCCTCCAACTCTTGGTTAAACATAGGCACATCCTTCCAGTCCAGATAAGTGACATTTGCCTTGCCTTCTAGCATTTTTTCCGCTTCTTTAGCCAACTGCCCGTTAAAAGACCCTTCCCTAAGTGAACCAACAACAAATAAAATATTTTTCATCTTTATTCCCCTTAATCATTTATTACTATGTAGTAATTATAGGACAAAAAATGCTGCTTGTAAAATATCTAGCTCACACATAGCAAAAAAGCAACAACCAAGTGGTTGTTACTTTTTAATCATGTCTTAAAAAATGATTGGTGGAATCATTAGCAAAAATAATGCTACAAGTGATAATAAGTGTAATCGCTTCATTTATCCTTCTCCTCAATATCTATCCCTAATTTTTGAGCCATATTTTTAAGAAGCTCCTTATTTTCCAATTCAAAAAGAGTAATGGCTTGATGGCAATACTTTTTAGCTTCATCATACAACTTCATGCTCTCTAAAATGTAAGCCCTCATCAATAGAGAATCACCTAGCAAATACATCGATTTTTCTTCGAGTAACTCATCAATAGCTTTTGAAATGTAAGTCAAGGACTTATCAATGTCTCCCTCTACAAAGTAAGCTCTGGAAATACTGTATAAAAAAGTAACACGGTCTCGAAAGTCATGACTAACTTGATAATCATTGACAATGGACTCAAAGGCAGAAAGAGCAAGTGCGTTTTCTTGATTGTCGCTATAAATGCTACCGATAGCAGAAACTATCTTAAGATATAGTTGTTGATAGGTAGTCTTTGTTTTGGGTAAAAGTGCGTTTAAACGTTCTATCGTTTTGGTAAAAGAGATTTGCTTGGTCATATAGCCAGCAATAGCCCTCAACCACTCGTAATAAAGCAGCTCTTCTTCAGTCATCTCAGCAGGATTTAAGGTCTTTAACACATAAGCAAGATTATCATAATCCCTCATATAAAGTAACTGCTTGACCTTGTCCGAGTAGACACCGTTATGATGAGCAGTGTTATTCAAGTCAAACATACTAGAAATGACTGACATATCAATATCTAGCTTTTTAGCTAATTTGAAAAAAAGGTCTACTGAAGGAGTCGTCTCCCCTTTTTCAATCTTGCTGATGACAGCTTGGACACAAATTCCTTCGGCTAACTCTTTTTGAGTAAGCCCTTTTTCTTTACGTTTAACCTTAATCAATGTTGCAATATCCGTTATCATTTTTCCTCCCGATTATCACTATTATAACAGCTAATAGAGATTTAGGAAATATCATACTGTCTTAGTTTTTTATTTGAAAAATAAAGAAAACCAATCATGAGAAAAGAAATAGCAAACACAAGAACAAATAAGCGCCACGAAAGAAACTTAGCGACAAACCCAAACACAAGAGAACCGACAGCAAGAGTTGGAATGGTTACCGTGTAGAAAGCACTGAAAACTTCACCCAGACAGTCATCTGGAATCTCTGTTTGTAGGATAGGCTTTTGAGCCACGTGTGTAATGCCAAGAAACAAGCAGGAGATAAACCAAATGCCTAATAAAACAAAACTATTCTGCGCCAAGCTGGTCAAGCCTATACCAAGACCAAAAAGAACCGTCGCCAACCAAAAGGCTTGTCCAACACTCATCTTTTGTAAAACAAAGTTAGCCACAACTGTTGTCCCTAATAAAGTACCAATAGCACTCGCAGACACTAAAAACCCATAAAAAGCAGCATTTCCAACATCTTTTGCAATCAAGAGTTGATAAACATTTAAACCAGCAAAGAGAAAATTAGCAGCTGCTCCGCCTAAAGTAATCAACAAAACCACTTTATTTTGCCAAATAAAGCGTAGACCGCTTAAGAAATCTGTTGATTCATCTGTCTTTTTAATCGTTTCTTCAAACTCTATTTTTCTAAACAGTAAAATAGACGCTAAAAATGTCAAAACATCAAGTAAAAGCAAAGGGATGTAACTTATGACAGAAAGTAAGAAACCACTGATAGCCGTAAAGACATACTCCGTTCCATTGTAAGCTACGGACATATACATCTCCGCTTTAGCTAAGTCTTTAGAGGGAACAATTTTAGGGACAAGAGCGTCTTGGACAGTATAAGTATTTAATCCTACAGTAGACGCTAGAAAAACACATGTAAATATAAGAATTAGGCTCAAATTAGTATTGATACTGTTTAAGATTATTCCTAGTATGATACCTACTACTGCCACTAACTGTGCTAACTCTAGAAAGATGAGTAAACGCTTTTTAGGTAAAGCGTCAATCTTTTTGCCAAATAGAAAAGAAAAGGTATTGGGGATAAAGATGAGAAAATTTAACACCCCTACATACCAAGCACTATTTGTCATCTCCAGCACATACCACGACAAGACGATAGTATAGATAGAATCCCCACAATTACTAATCAAGCGTCCCAAAAACAACTGACAAAAATCCTTATACTTTCTTAATAACACCCTTTATCTTCTCCTTATGACTAACTGACAAAACAAAAAGCGATAATTCTGCTTGAGATATACAAAATTATCACTTATCAGCATTATAAGCACTCTCTGCTATTATTTCTCGATAACTTTTCCACCTATAATCTCCCTATACGACATCTATTATACTGCTTTCAAAACCATTTTGTCAATACAAAAATTACTTTTTTTATTTATATATTCTTTTTTGATTATATACTCAAAAAAAGCAACAACCTTGTGGTTGTTACTTTTTAATCATGTCTAGGTGAGGAATGCCGTCTTCGAGGTAGACGTCTGAGATTGGCTCAAAGCCAAAGGAGGCGTAGAAGTTTTGGAGGTAGCTTTGCGCTTGGGCGTGGACAGGAAGATTTGGGAAGTGTTCCTTGCAATAGTCAAGGGCTGTCTGCACCAAGTCTCGTCCGTAACCGTCCTTACGATGTGCCTTTGGCACGACCACACGTCCAAGGTGAATGGACTCTTGGTCTGGGATGAGACGGCAATAAGCAACCAGCTCACTGTCCTTGGTCAAGCAAACGTGAAAGCTCTTTAAGTCTGCTTCGTCCACTTCTTGGTAGTAGCACTCCTGCTCTACCACAAAAACAGCAGTCCTCAGATAATAAATATCAAATAGTTCTTTGGTCGTCAACTCTTCAAATGGCTTAATGGTCCACATGATTCTGTCCTCCTTTTTCATTTATCTTTAGTATAGCAGATATGAAAAATTATGCAAGATAAAGAGGTTTTCAGCGTGCTTGACGAAATTTCTTGAGCAGCGTGATGAGCTGCTCCTGCTCGTCCTCGCTAAGGACAGCAAAAACTTCCTCGACACGCTCGATGTGGGCGGGCAGAGCTTTCTCGATAAGCTCAATCCCTTTATCTGTCAGACTGATGGTAAAGGCACGCCCATCACAAGAGCTCTTTTGCCGCTTAATCCAGCCGTTTTTCTCCATGTTGTTGAGGACAAGGGTCATATTGCCAGAGGTGGCTAGGATATTATCCACCAGCTGACCGATGGTCATCTCACCCTTAGCATAGAGGACATCTAGAACGGAAAATTGTGTCGGCGTCAAGCCAAGACTTCTAAAGGTCTCTGAGGTCTTGCTATCAACTGTCCGAAAAGCTTTTCGCATGACGACCATAGCCTTGACGGCATTATTTTTTAATTTTGGCATAGTGTGTAGATACCCAGTGTGCGGTCAACATCGAAGCGCACGCCGTTAGCGTTATAGCTGCGATATTGATACTAGATAGCTCTAAGCTATAGCTAAAGTGTTTGTCTGTGTGGTTGTTGTCTGTTTGAATGCTTAATTTCATGTCTTGCCTCCTTAAAAGAAATCATCAAATAGACTGAGCTGGTTATCTTCGGGGAGATTGCCTAGGATACCCATCTCGTCCATCTTGTCAACGAGTGTAGAGGACAGACCGCCTCGTTTTCTGAGTTCCATCTTGGAGAGAAACTCGCCTTCACTTCTAGCTGCGACCAGCTGTTTTGCAACGTTTTCACCCAGTCCATCGAGGGCAACAAAAGGCGGGATAAGAGTATCACCGTCAATGATAAACTCGGTGGCGTCGCTGCGGTAGAGGTCCAGCTGACCAAACTTGTAGCCACGCTCCAGCATTTCATTGACCAGCTCCAAGGTGGTAAACAAATCATTTTCAACATTTGAAGCTTCGTTGTTGCGTTTCTTTTCCTTGATGTCCTCCATACGGCGCTTCACCGCATCAAGCCCTGCACTCATAGTCTTGAGCTCAAAAGCTTTAGCACGAATAGAGAAGTAAGCACAGTAGTAGAAAATCGGGTGGTGTACCTTGAAGTAAGCCACACGAAGCGCCATCATAACATAGGCTGCTGCATGGGCTTTTGGAAACATGTACTTAATCTTTCCACAAGACTCGATGTACCAGTCAGGAACATTATTTTCCCGCATGGCTGCAATATAGCCGTTGCGCTCTTCTTCAGAGATTTTGAGCCAAAGCCCTTTACGTACACGCTCCATAATGGTAAAAGCCATCTTGGGCTCAAGCCCTGCGTGCATGAGATAAACCATGATGTCGTCACGACAGCCAATCACAGTCGACAAGGTCGCAATGCCGTCTTTAATCAAATCTTGGGCATTGCCCAGCCAGACGTCTGTCCCGTGAGAAAGACCTGATAGCTGCAAAAGCTCCGCAAAGGTGGTCGGATGGGTCTCATCCACCATGCCACGGACAAAGTTTGTCCCAAATTCTGGGATACCAAGCATGCCCGTTGAGGTGCCAATCTGCTCCTCAGTCACTCCAAGCACCTCTGTCCCTGAAAAGAGCTTCATGACCTCAGGGTCATCGGCTGGGATAGTCTGTGGGTCAATGCCTGACAAGTCCTGCAATTTACGAATCATAGTCGGGTCATCATGCCCCAGAATATCAAGCTTGAGGACATTTTCATCAATATCGTGGAAGTTAAAGTGGGTCGTCTGCCACTCAGCAGAAAGGTCATCGGCTGGGTACTGCACTGGTGTAAAGTCATAAACATCCATGTAGTTAGGGATAACAACGATTCCCCCTGGGTGCTGACCAGTGCTGCGCTTGACACCAGACGCCCCTAGAGCTAGACGGTCCACTTCTGCTTCTGGGTAGAACTTGCCATAGTCACGCTCATAACCCTTGACAAAACCGTAAGCCGTCCTGTCCGCAACCGTACCAACGGTACCAGCTCGAAAGGCATACTCTTCTCCGAAAATGTCACGCACATCCAAGTGCGCATGCGGTTGGTCATCTCCAGAGAAGTTAAGGTCGATATCAGGCACCTTGTCACCATCAAAGCCAAGGAAGGTCTCAAAAGGAATGTCCTGTCCATCTTTTTTATAGAGCGTACCGCACTCTGGGCAGTTTTTATTGGGCAAGTCAAAGCCTGAGCCGACAGAACCGTCTGTGATGAACTCAGAGTGTCTACAAGACGGGCAGACATAGTGCGGTGGCATAGGATTGACCTCGGTGATACCAATCATGGTCGCCACAAAGCTTGAGCCGACAGACCCCCGAGAGCCTACCAGATAGCCACGCTCATTGGAACGCTGCACCAACATCTGCGACGCTAGATAAATCACAGCAAAGCCATTTCCCAAAATAGACGCCAGCTCTTTTTCAATCCGCAGGTCAATAATATCTGGAAGTGGATTGCCGTAAAGCTCAAAGGCACGCTGATAGGTCATCTCAGCGACCTGCTCCTCAGCCCGTGGGATAAAAGGTGTGTAGAGGTCTTTTTTGACCACCTCAACCTCCTCAAAGCGCTCAGCAAAAGCTTGTGTATTGGTCACGACAATCTCATAAGCCAACTCCTCACCGAGGAAAGCAAAATCATCCAACATTTCATTGGTCGTTCTAAAGTGGGCTTTTGGTAGCGGTGCGGGCTTAGCATGCTCACCACGTCCGATATTGCGGTTAATCATTGCCCCTTGACCGAGACTTCTGACGATAATCTCACGGTAAATCTCATCCTCAGGCTCTAGGTAGTGGACATTTCCCGTCGCAAGAACAGGCTTTCCAGCTCGCCTTGCCACTTCGATGACATCACGGATAACCTGATGAATGCCCTCCTCGTCCTTGATCAGCTCACGTGCCACCAAGGGCTGATAAATAGCTGGCGGCATAACCTCAATCATGTCATAATAGCGAGCCACCTCAACCGCAGCGTCCACACCTTGCGAGAGAACAGTGTCAAAGACCTCTCCTTCTGAGCAGGCACTGCCGATTAAGAGCCCCTCACGGTACTCATCCAGCACAGGACGTGGAATACGAGCCACCCCTTCAAAATACTTGACATTGGAGAGGCTGACCAGCTTAAAGATATTTTTTAAGCCCGTCTGATTTTGCACGTAGATGGTCGCATGCTTGACCCGTGCTTTTTTGTAAGAGTCCTTAGAGACGAGCTTTGTGTTCAGCTCAGAAAGGTCATTAACCCCACGGTTTTCTCTGGCTTCCTTGAGGAAGATAAAGAGCAGGCGCCCAGTGGCTTCGGCATCGTAGTTTGCCATGTGGTGGTGCTCCAGCGACACTTGAAAACGCTTGGTCAAAGGTCCTAGACCGTGGCGCTTGTACTCAGGATAGAGGTTACGTGCAAACTCCAAGGTATCAATCACTGGCTGCGTGATAGTAGGCAATCCCTGACGCTCATAGTTGGCATTCATAAAGCCAACGTCAAAGGTGGCATTGTGGGCGACAAGCACTGTGTCACGGCAAAAGTCTTGAAACTCTTGAAGAACTTGAAGTAGAGGCTTTGAACCCTTGACATGATTGTCCGTAATCCCTGTCAGCTCTGTCGTAAAGGCAGACAGAGGGTGCCCTGGGTCGATAAACTCATCAAACTGCTCGATGATATTGCCCTTGTACATCTTTGAGGCGGCAATTTGGATGAGGTCGTTATTGACCGCAGAGAGCCCTGTCGTCTCCACGTCAAAGACCACATAGGTCGCCTCGTGAAGATCCATAGGCACTTCATTGTAAGCAATAGGCACCATAGCTTCAACGATGTTAGCTTCTAAGCCAAAAATCGCCTTGATACCAGCCTTTTTCGCCTTGTGATAGCCGTGCGGGAAGGACTGGACATTGGCATGGTCAGTGATAGCAATGGCTGGATGTCCCCATTTGGCTGCCTTGTCAATCAAGTCCTCAACCGTAGGCAGAGCGTCCATAGTGGACATATTGGTGTGGGCGTGAAACTCCACACGCTTCTTGCCCTCTGGCATCAAGTCCTTACGCTCATTGTGCACAATAGTCTTGACGTCTTGAACATTCATGGTCAGAGCCTTAGTCCATTGATTGTGCTCGATATTACCACGCACACGTAGCCAAGCACCTTTAGCAATCATATCGTACTTGGCGAGCTCCTCATCGTCCTTTGCCCAACGTTGCATGGCAAAAGAGGAGGTGTAGTCGGTCATCTTAAAGCTAATGATATGACGTCCTGTGCGGGTCGTCCTGCGCTCCACATCAAAGACCAGACCCTCAAAGACAATCCGATTTTCCTCAGTCGTCACCTCAATCATCGGTGTGATATCTGCTTTGTCAAACTGTGCCTGACGTTTTTGGGCACGTTCTTTGAAATCATAAGCTGGCTTTTGCGCATCATCAGGCGGCATAGACGCCTCCAATGACTTTTGCGATTCTAACGCTTTTGTGACTTCTTGTGTCGCTTTTTCCATCAACTGCTCACGATTTGTCTCATAAGACATCTGCAGTTCCTTGGTCTTTTCGTCATCCGAAATCAACTCAAAAGTCAACTCACCAAAGCCAAACAAAGCAAACTGTTTTGTGAGATTGGGGATATGATTTTTACGAAAATGGTCGTTATTGACAAAGTCTGGGCAAAAAATCTGAACCTTCTGCCCATCATAATGGATAGACAAACCCGAAAAAGAGCTTCTAAAGTTTGCACTATCGCAAAGAGAGTGTGCAAATGCCTCCTCATAATAAGCCGCTAACAGCTCATCAGACAGTTCAATATGTCGTGCTGCAATATCAAAGGTCGCTGTGATGTCCGCCTTTTTAAAGGTTGACGTCAAGCGCTCATGCAACTCACGATAGATCTCAATAGGCAAAATCCCATCAAAGACAAAGTGAAACTCCCACAAACGTGAGATAGCATGCACCTTGACCTCACGAATATCAGCAGATGAAAAAGCACTTGACTGTCTCATCTCAAGTGGCATCTCTATCTGTTCCATTAGTTGCTTAAATAATTCCGACATGACACTCTCCTTGGTCTTTCTCTTCCCTATTTTAACATAAATGCTGAGCTTTTTCGATGAAAAGGCGATAGAGGAAAAAGAAGCTAGGAACTTTTGTCCTAACTTCTTTAACGATTTGCCCAAGCGGTATCCTCATCTAGGGTGGCTTGGTCAGTATAGCTGCCTCGATAGCTGTTCCAGACTTGACCACTAGCATAGCTACCTGTGCCAAGGTCCACCGTATCATAAGCCGTCAAGCCATAGGTTGCGATGATTTGATTGAGCTTTGTAGCATAGCTGGTGTCAGTCGCATAGGTGCCAGTCAGAGAGGCTGTCGCATCGAGATACGATGAGGTATTAGACTTGTGGACGCCTGCATAGTAGTCTGAGTTGAGGACACTTGCATAGTCGTAAAGGGACGCCGCATAGCTAGGATAAGCCCGAAAGGCTGCATTAACCTGATAAGCGTTGCCACTGCCATCATCCTCCCAAGTCGTCATGGTCACTTGAGAGCCATTATAACTGCCCTTAATGCCAAAAAGGTTGTAATAAGGGCTTTGAGAAAGAGCAGACTGCCCATTACTAGACTCTAAAACAGCTTGCGCAATCAAAACAGACGCATACAAGTCGTATTCTTGCCCAATCTGCCGTGCTGTTGGCGCAATAGCGTCAATAAAACTGCGAGTGCTAGACACAGTCGTTCCTGTCTCTGCCTTTGCTTGAGTGCCACTTGAACTATAAGATTTGATCAAGGCTGCACCCACCCCTAAAATAGCTACAGCACTGACCAGACGTACCACAAATGATTTTCGCATTGAACTTTCCTTCTACCTACTAATACTACTGCCATTATAGCATAGTAAAATAGAACAACTCAAGAATAAAGAAGCTTGTCATCAAAGTGTTAGAGGATTGAGATAAAAAAGTCTCATAACTCAAAATCTCCCAAGAAATATCTTGGGAGATGGGTTTATTAGTCTTTTTTGGTTAAGATTTCAAGGGTTTCAATGAGGTTTTCACTATTGACCTCAATGGTGTCACCTGTGGCTTTTAGCTTGACCTCGACAATGCCTTCAGAAGCTTTCTTACCGACCGTCACACGGATAGGCAGACCAATCAAGTCGCTGTCTGAGAATTTTGAGCCGACACGTTCATTGCGGTCGTCTGTGAGGACTTCATAACCTTTTGCCATGAGCTCAGCTTCGAGTTTATCTGTCAAAGCAACGGCTTCTTCGTCCTTGACATTGACCGTAATCAAGTGAATATCAAACGGTGCCAGCTCTTCTGGGAAGTTAATCCCCCATGAGTAGCGGTAAGCGCCTTTAGGGGTCTTAGTGACAAAGAGGCGAGCGTGCTGCTCAATGACTGCTGATAGGATACGGCTGACACCGATACCGTAGCTTCCCATGATGATAGGGATAGAGCGACCATTTTCATCCAAAATCGTAGCACCCATGCTCTCAGAGTAGCGTGTACCAAGTTTAAAGATGTGTCCAATCTCAATGCCTCGTGCAAACTTGAGGACACCCTTGCCGTCTGGTGCGACCTCGCCTTCTCTCACCTCACGAACGTCCACGTACTCAGCTGTGAAGTCACGCTCTGGGTTGACACCTGTCAAGTGATAGCCGTCTTCGTTGGCGCCGACAACGACATTTGCTACATTTTGCACCTTGCGGTCTGCGATGATACGCACATCATCCGCTAAGCCGACAGGACCAAGTGAGCCAAAGTTGGCACCAAAGACACGGTTGGCGTCGGCTTCTGTCGCTGGCTCAAGGAAGTTGGCTCCGAGATGGTTTTTCAGTTTGACGTCGTTGACTTGGTCATTGCCGACAAGTAGCACAACAACGGGCTCACCATCTGCCATAAAGAGCAGGGTTTTGACTGTCTGCTCTTCCTCAACTTGTAAGAAAGCAGCCACATCGTCAATGCTCTTGCAGTTTGGTGTTTCCACTTTTACGACATCATCTTGGGCTTGAACTTTGGTAGATACTTCAAAGGTATTTGTCGCCATCTCGAGGTTGGCAGCGTAGCCAGACTCTGTAGAGTAGGCGATCGTGTCCTCACCAGAGACTAGCCATGACGATAGCTCCGCCTTAATCTCCTCTAGCACATCCTCTGGAATGTCCTCGATAGACGTGATAGACTTGTCAAGCACTAACCAGTGGTTAAGGTCTGTGCGGTCTGGTGTAATCGCCATGAACTCTTGGCTGTCCTTACCACCCATAGCACCACCATCGCCGATAATGCCACGGAAATCAAGCCCAGCACGGGTAAAGATATTTTCATAAGCCTTACGATAGTCCTCGTAAGTCACATCCAAATCCTCATAGCTTTGGTGGAAGCTATAGCCGTCTTTCATGATGAACTCACGTGTACGCAGTAAACCGTTACGTGGGCGCTTTTCATCACGGTATTTTGGCTGGATTTGATAGACATTCATCGGCAATTGCTTATAAGACGTGATGGCGTCACGGATAAGGCTGGTAAAGGTCTCCTCATGTGTAGGACCTAGGATAAAGTCTGAACCGTCACGGTTTTTGAGCTTGTAGAGGTCCTCACCATAGGTCTCATAACGCCCTGACTCACGCCAAAGGTCAGCTGTCAAAAGCGCTGGTGCTAGCATTTCAACCGCACCGATCTTTTCAAACTCTTCACGCATGATTGCCTTGAACTTCTCAAGAGTACGCTGTGCTAATGGCAGGTAAGCGTAAATCCCCGCAGACACTTGACGGACATAACCTGCTCTTAGCATGAGAGCGTGGCTGATGACCTGTGCATCGCTTGGCATCTCACGAAGGGTTGGAATAAGCATTTTTGATTGTTTCATTGTCTACACTAGTCGCAAAAGCGACTTCCTTTCTTTTTTTCAAAATAGGAACAAGCTAGATTAGCTTGTTCGTTTGATATCTTTCTAGAAAAAGGCACGCATGATGTCATTCCATGTGACAGCTATCATGAGGATAACCATGAAAGCCGCACCTGCTAGAGTGATGTAAGTCTCTGTCTCCTGACGAAGGGGCTTACGTCTGATGGCTTCTAAGATATTGATGACAATCTTACCACCGTCAAGGGCAGGTATCGGAATGAGGTTCATAATCCCAAGGTTGATAGAGAGCATACCAAGGAGCTGCAGGACAGTCTCAAAGCCTGCGCTAGCCGCTTGATTGCTCATCTGATACATAGCGACAGGACCTCCTAGCTTATTGAGGCTAAAGTTTGTAATCAAGCCTCTTAGACTGTTGAGGATGAGAAAGGCACTGTCCCAAGCCTGCTTGAGCCCACCAAAGATTTTATCGGTCAGGCTGGTTTTGAGAGCTGGCTGAACACCAATCATATAAGAGCCATTTTGCTTTTTAGGTGTGATGTTGAGGGTCTTTGTTTTATTGTGAGACTTGACAGTGACTGCGATGGTCTGACCTTCTTTGAGTCCATCTGTTGAGCTGTCCACTGCCTCAACCAAACTTTCCCAGTTGGTGACCTTTTGACTTCCGATTTTTAAAATCTGATCATTGTCACGCACACCTGCTTGATACATGGCACCGTCTGAGGTCACACGGAAGTGATTGCTCGAGTAGTCAGACACACCACCAGCGACAAAGGCTAGTAGGACAAAAACCACAGCCCCTAGGATGAAGTTGTTCATGGGACCAGCAAAGTTGGTGATGAGACGCCCCCAGACGCTAGCATTTTGATACTGCACATCAAGCGGAGCAATCCTCAGCTCTGTGCCGTCCTCCTCGATGATAGTAGCGTCATGGTCGACAGGATAGGTCTTGGTCTCATCCATGACAAGCCCAGTAATGACAAGCTTATCCTCCAAGTCATAGCTTGTGACATTCATCGGGAGACTATTCATATTGGACGTTTTTTGAGAGAGGTCGATACAAGTCACAACGCCCTCGCTATTTAGCGTGAGACTAGCTGGGCTTCCTGTCTTAATCTCAGTTGTATCATCACCCCAACCTGCCATACGTACATAACCACCTAGCGGCAAGATACGTAGCGTGTAGGTCGTTCCGTCTTGACCACGATGGGCAAAAATCTTTGGTCCCATGCCGATAGAAAACTCACGCACTAGGATACCAGATTTTTTAGCAAAATAGAAATGCCCAAACTCGTGTACAATGACGATAATCCCAAAGATGATGATGAAAGTGATAATTCCTAACATAGCATTCCTTTCTTTATAGACTTCCCTTCAAAGACTAGAATAAACCAAAGAAGTGCATAATCGGAAAGACAAAAATCATGCTATCAAAGCGGTCTAAGATACCGCCGTGCCCAGGAATGAGCTTGCCAGAGTCCTTGACACCGTAGCGGCGCTTAATACTGCTCTCCACCAAATCCCCAAACTGCCCAAAGATACTAAAGAGAACCACTAAAAACAGCATGACGATAAAATTGTGTGGAGCGTAGACCGACTTGTCCACCAGCATAAAGACAAAAGCCACCACCACAGCAGACAAGATACCACCTAGACTGCCTTCAATCGTTTTATTAGGCGACACGGCAGGCAAAAGCTTGTGCTGACCAAACTGGCGTCCGATAAAGTAAGCACCGCTATCTGTTGCCCAGACGATAAAGAGGGCTAAGAGCACCTTGTCAAAGCCTGCGATACGGGCATTGATGAGGTTTTGAAAACCAATCCCCACATAGAGACTCGCTGCAATCGGAAAAGCTGCCTCCTCAAAAGAGTAGCGACTGCTATTAAGGACCGTGCCTGCCAATATCAAGAGGACAAGGATACTGTAAGCTGAAAAGCTAGCGTCCACTGGCAAAAAGCCAAGGTAGTTGTCCAGCGGCACCGTCAGCACAAAGGCTGCTAACATGGCTAGAACCCCTTCAAATGAAAAGATTTCTAAACGGCGCATTTTGAGCATTTCAGACACTCCAATCATGGCAAGAATACCGATTAAGAGCTGAAACGGCAAACCACCAAAATAGAGAAAAGGTAGAAAAATAGCCAGTGCTATCGCACCCCAGATAATGCGTTCTTTCATAAAATAACTCCTTAAACACCACCAAATCGGCGTTGGCGTTGGTTGTATTCTTTGATTGCCTCATAAAGCCCGTCTCGTTTGAAATCAGGCCACAAGGTCTTTGTAAAGTAAAATTCACTGTAAGCAGACTGCCAAGGCAAGAAATTGCTAAGACGCAACTCACCGCTTGTTCTGATGATGAGATCAGGATCTCGGTACAGGTAAGGTAGCTCGCTAGTCATGAGATGACTGGCAATCGTGTCTTCATTGATAGCAGCTGGATCGAGCTCGCCCTTTTGTACTGCTTGAGCGATTTGTTTAGTCGCCTCAACTAGCTCACTTCGTCCACCGTAGTTGAGGGCAAAGTTAAGCACCAAACCAGAGTTGTGCTTGGTCTTTGCAATAGCTCGGTTCATGGCATCAAGTGTTGCCTCAGGCAAACGCTCCAGCTCGCCAATCACTTGGACACGCACATTATTTTCATGGAGCTTTGGCACGTATTTATCAAAAAACTCGACAGGGAGATTCATGATAAAAAACACCTCATCTCTAGGTCGTGACCAATTTTCCGTTGAAAAGGCGTAGACCGTGAGTACTTTGACACCAAGGTCAGACGCTGCGATAGTGACATCCTGCAGCGCATCCATACCAGCTTTGTGCCCAAAGACACGTGGTTGTAAGCGTTTTTTAGCCCAACGACCGTTACCATCCATGATGATACCGATATGGTTGGGAATTTTTTCCAGCGTCGTCGCTGTTTGTTTTTTCTTAAACGTAAACATCATAATCCTTAACCGGTCTTTTTAGCTTTATTCTAAAAAGACAAAATTTCTTATTCCTTTATTTTACCATATTTAGGCACAATATTAAACGTTTTTAGCGTGTTTAGCTGTTTACTTACAAAAAAGAGACTAGAATATCTAGTCTCTTTTTATGTCATCGCTCTAAAAAGCTTAGTCTTTCGTGTCTACAGCTTCGTCTGTCTTGTCATCATCACTTGACACAGCAGAGTCCGTTGTCTCGATAGCAGGTGTGCTTGTTGCTTCTTCACTTGCTGTTTCATTTTTTGAAACGACACGCTTAATCGCTGCAATCTCAAAAGTAAGGTAAACACCTTCGATGTCAAGAACCATCTTTTGAGCGTCACGATCAACTTCGTCAATTTTACCATAAAGCCCACCGATAGTGACAACCTCATCACCTGGTTGGATAGCGTTTAATTGTTCTTGACGTTGTTGTGCTTGCTTTTTCTGGCTACGTTGCATGAACCAAATCATAGCCACCATCAGCACAATCATAATTATTGCTGGCATAATGTCTCCTCTAATCTGTCATTTACTAAAAAACGAACCTTCGTTTTCTAAGAGCCATTATACTATATCAAAAATCTTGGCTTCTAGCAAGTTCTAACAGCTATTCGCCGATAAAATCTTTGATCGCTTCTGGGCTAAGTGATGAGTCGCACACCACACGCACCTGACCAGCTTTAGCCACTAAAAGAGCTGGTACTGTTGGGATAGTGTTAGCGTCACGAAAGGCAGCAATAGCATTGGCGTCCTCGACGTTATCACTCTCTAGGTAGCTGACTTTAGCCCCTGTTTCACTGATAACTTGGGCAAGTTTTGGAGCAAAAAGTTGGCAGTATGGACAGGTTGGACGCCCGATAAAGGCAATCACATCCTCACCTTTTGTAAGCGCTCCTTCTAAATCAGCAATGCGCACTTCTGTCATCTGTTTAATAGCTTCATCAAATGTCATAATTGTTCTCCTTTGGTTTTTAGTGCTTTCATGATACCTTTTTTAGCCTTAAAAGGCAACTAATCGCTACGCAAAAAGAAGCTAGGGAGTTCCTAGCTTCTGTCATTAGTAAATCAGTCCTCATAGCCATTTGGGTGGCTAGAGTGCCATGCCCA
This sequence comes from Streptococcus hyointestinalis, assembly GCF_011039275.1. Taxonomy (GTDB): domain Bacteria; phylum Bacillota; class Bacilli; order Lactobacillales; family Streptococcaceae; genus Streptococcus; species Streptococcus hyointestinalis_A. Next base: position 234,327 of record NZ_JAAKGB010000001.1, on the reverse strand, counting down.
AGCGGTTTCGATGATTTTGTCAATGTCGTCAAAAACAGGTTTCCATCCGAGAACTTCTCTTGCTTTTTGCGAAGAAGCAACGAGGGTATCTGGGTCTCCAGGGCGGCGCTCTGCGATTTCCATAGGAATGGCTGCTCCTGTCACACGGCGAGCTGCCTCAACGATTTGGAGATTTGAAAAACCAGTCGATGAGCCAAGGTTGAAAGCCGTTGAGGGCTTACCAGCTCTTAGATAGTCGACAGCAAGAAGATGAGCGTCAGCAAGGTCAAATGGGTGCACGTAGTCACGGACATTTGTCCCATCTGGTGTCTGATAGTCATCGCCAAAAATCATGAGCTTGTCACGCTTGCCTTGCGCTACCTGTAAAACGATAGGAAGTAAGTGTGTCTCTGGTCCATGATCCTCACCGATAGAGCCGTCTGGCTTAGCTCCTGCTACGTTAAAGTAGCGCAACGCTACAAACTTGATACCGTAGGCTTGGTCTGTCCATTTCATGATGGTTTCCATCATGAGCTTGCTCTCACCGTAAGGGTTGATTGGTTTTTGCGGAGTTGTCTCAAGGATTGGACTCTCCTCTGGGATACCATAAGTCGCTGCAGTTGATGAAAAGACAATCTTTTTCACGTCAAACTCACGCATAACCTCAAGCAGGCTAATCATACCTGCTGTGTTATTGTCAAAGTACTTGAGTGGCTCTGCGACAGACTCAGCCACAAGGGAAAAAGCAGCAAAGTGGATAATGGCATCAATCTCTGGATTTTCGCTAAAGACCTTGCGCATAAAGTCCTTATCAGCGATGTCTCCCTCGTAAAAACGCGCCTTTTGATGAACAGCCTGTCTGTGACCAGTCACAAGGTTGTCAACGACAACCACCTCTTCATCTCCCTTTTCAATCAAACGATCCACCATGTGTGAGCCGATATAGCCCGCACCACCTAAGACTAAAATTGCCATAAGCATCCCTTGCGCTACCTGTAGCGCTTATCCTTTCTATCTTTCAACCCTTATTCTAAGCCTAAGCTGTCAATAAAACGCAGCAAAGCTTTTTGCCCTTTAGTATCACGCTTATAGACACCTGCATCCTCAAGCACACGAGCAAAGACCAAACCAACAGCTTCATGGACAAGATCTGCTACCTTATCTCTTGTCACATCAGGGTGAGCCTCTTTGATGGCTTTTGCCCACTCTCTGTGGTAGTCTGCCATCTGGTGTGGCTCATCTAAGAGATACTTTTCCACCTCTTCTAGCTCTTCTTTGAGACGTGGCGGCAATATGGCTAAGCCCATGACCTCAATCAGTCCGATATTTTCCTTTTTGATGTGCTGAACATCTGGATGTGGGTGGTAGATACCGTCTGGGTATTGCTCTGACGTTTGGTTATCACGTAGCACCAAGTCCAGTTCAAAAACATCTCCTTTTTTTCTAGCAATGGGTGTCACTGTGTGATGAGATTCACCGTGTGACCTAGCTAAAACGCCAACGCTCTCATCTGAGTAAGATTGCCACGCTAAAAAAATCTTGGTTGCTAAAGTGATGATTTCCTCTTTTTGTCGACTTTTGAGACGAATAACGGTCATAGGCCATTTTACTACACCCGCCTTTACCTTGTCAAATCCCTTCACAACAAAAGAATGCTCTATCTCTGCCTTTTCCATGGGAAAGGTGTGACGTCCGCCCTGATAATGCTCGTGTGTCAAAATCGAGCCACCGACAATAGGCAAATCTGCATTGCTTCCTGCAAAATAATCAGGAAAACGCTCGACAATTGCCAGCAAGCGCTCAAAGGTCACTTGGCTGATCTGCATTGGTGTGTGCTTGCCGCAGAGAAAAATCGCATGCTCATTAAAGTAAGCATAAGGAGAATACTGAAAGCCCCAAGTCTCTCCCTCTAGGTCAAAACGAATAATGCGATGATTGGCTCTAGCTGGGTGATTGATTCTTCCTTGATAGCCCTCGTTTTCCATGCAGAGCTGACACTTAGGGTAGTCTGATTGGGGGAGTTCTCTAGCTTTAGCGATTGCCTTAGGATCTTTTTCAGGTTTTGAGAGATTGATGGTAATCTCTAAGTCCCCATAGGCTGTTTTTGTGCTGTAGGCGATATTTTTAGCGATTGCTTTTGTTTTGATATAGTCATTACGCTTGCTGAGTTGATAGAAGTCAGCGATTGCTTGCTTTGGGGAGCTTTCATAGGTCTTCCAAAAGTCATGATTGAGTTGGCTCGGACAGGGGGTGATAAAGTCCATGAGACTAGCCCCTAGACAGTCCTGCTCAGCGAAACTGTCACCTACCTTACCATTGTGATAAGCAATAGCTACTAGCTGTTCCTTAAGGGCAATCAACTCACTACTTTTCGCTTCTGCTGCCACGCCCTCTTCACCTACCAAAGACATGATACGATTATTTAGATAGATACGATCTAGCTCATCAAAACGACTATTTGCAATGACTTGGTCTACAAAAGCTTGTAAAACAGTTTTCATCTAATCACCTCTATTTATGAGATAAAACCTTAGAGCCACTTGCGATTTCAGCGACATAGAAGTCTGGAGTGTAGCCGACAACCTCAACGTAGCGCTTGCCAACTGCTGTTTTAAAGTCTTCTACCTTATCTTTTTCAACGATGGCAATACCACATCCTCCAAATCCTGCACCGGTCATACGAGCACCGAGGACACCTTCTTGCTGCCAAGCCGTATGCACCAAGGTATCAAGCTCAAGTCCTGTCACCTCATAATCATGCTCTAAAGACACATGTGAAGCATTCATCAAGCGACCGAACCGCTCGAGATTGCCAGCTTCTAAAGCCTTGCGTGCTTCAAGCGTGCGCTGATTTTCAGAGACAGCGTGACGAGCACGTTTGATACGGTTTTCCTCCTTAATCAAATAGCTGTACTCATCAAAAGTTTCAAGGTCCAAGTCACCTAGAGTCTTAATCGCAAGTTTGGTTTGCAACTCACCTAGAGCTGTTTCGCATTCACTTCGACGCTCATTGTACTTGGAGTCAGCCAACTCACGGCGTTTATTGGTATTCATGATGACAATGACATTGTCACCCAAATCAAGGGGAACAAGGTCATAGTCTAGGGTGTTGGTATCTAGATAGATGGCTTTATTATCAGCTCCCATGCCGATAGCAAATTGATCCATGATGCCAGAATTGACACCGATAAAGTCATTTTCTGTTTGCTTGCCAATCTTGACCAAATCAAGACGAGTCACCTCAAGGTCAAACAACTCTTCAGCTATGATACCAATCAAAAGCTCCAAAGAAGCAGAGGACGACAAGCCTGAGCCGTTAGGGATATTGCCATAAATAAAGACATCCATACCACTGTCAATCCTATGCCCAGCTTCCTGCAAAAACTTCAAGACGCCTTTGGCGTAATTGGTCCAGCCATCTGCCTTATCAAAGGTCAAATGGTCTAGTGACACCTCAATGATACCAGCCTCCTCAAAGTTGGCTGAGTAAAAGCGTAGCGTTCTATCAGAGCGCTTTTTAGCAGCGCCATAAGTCCCTAGGGTAATAGCTGCTGGAAAAACATGCCCGCCGTTATAGTCTGTGTGTTCACCAATGAGATTGATACGCCCTGGCGAGAAAAAGAGAGCGTCAGCTTCTTCACCAAAAGTCGCATAAAAAGCGTGTTTTAACTCTTCTGTTTTCATTCTGGTCACCTCTACTTTCTAAAATGAAAGCCCTTTATTTGTTTCTTCACTTGTATTGTATACCTTCAGTTAGTAAAAGTCAATTTTATTTTAGTAAAATTTTAGTAAACTTTTTTTGCTTTCTCTATTATGAGCATGCTATAATAGTAGAGACTAAGTAGAAAAGAGAATATGATGGTAACCTTAAAAGATATTGCAAAGCGTGTTGGTGTCTCACCTGCCACCGTCTCACGTGTTCTTAACCAAGACAAGACCCTATCTGTCAGTCAACAAACCAGGCAAAATATCCTGCAAGCAACAAAGGAGCTTGGCTACAACAAGCACCGTAAAATACAAAACGACTCCCCAGCTACACTTAAAATCGCTCTTGTACAGTGGTACAGCAAGCAAGAAGAACTCAATGACCTTTACTACTATGCCATTCGTCTGGGTCTTGAAAAGCGAGCACAGGAGATGCAACATCAGCTGCTGCGCTACTTTCACAATGATTTTTCAGAGATTCCTGATGATATTGACGGTATTATCGCTATTGGCAAGTTCAGTCGTGAGCAGATTAGAGAGCTTGAAAGCTTTACCAAGCAGCTTGTCTTTATTGATAGCGATACCTTGTCTCTTGGCTATTCCTGTGTGACCTCTGACTTTGATAATGGTGTGCGTCAAGCCATTGATTGTCTGCTGACACACTCTAAGACCATTGGCATGATAGCTGGAAAAGAGATGACAACCGACCAAGAAGAGCTTGTTCCTGACCCTAGACTGGCTACCTTTGAGCGCTATACTAAGGAAAAAGGCTGCTACAATCCTGAGGCGATTTTCACTGGCGAATTTTCCAGCCAAGCAGGCTACACGCTGATGACACAAGCTATCACAACACTAGGCGACAAACTGCCAAAGGCGTTTTTTATCGCTAACGATACACTGGCTGTCGGAAGCCTCAGAGCGCTGCAAGAGCACAAGCTATCCGTCCCAAATGATGTTGAGCTCATCTCCTTTAACGATACGAGTCTCACACAGCAGGTCTTTCCAACGCTCTCAAGCGTGCGAGTTCACACGGAAAAAATGGGCGCTTGTGCCCTTGATATTCTATGCAGGCAAATCCACGAAAACGATGACATCTCTAGCATGACAAGACTTTCCACGAGACTAATCAAACGTGGCAGCACACTTTGAAAAAAGATATCGCTTTTTTGTTTACTTTCCTTGCAAAAGGGATTATAATAGTAGTGTTTTGTTTATCATAAATTTCTCATTTATTTAGGAGGTATTCATGGTTCGTCGTTATGCGCCAGGAATCGGCGTTTGCCTTTTAATCTCAGTCGTTGCTTGGATTTTGGGAAATTATTTCCCAGTTATCGGTGCCCCTGTTTTTGGTTTATTGATGGGGATTGCCATTGGTATGGGTTACACTAACCGAGACAAAACGGCTGAAGGAATTGCCTTTACGTCTAAATACCTACTGCAAACAGCAGTTGTCTTTTTAGGGTTTGGGCTAAACATGACACAGGTTTTGCGTGTAGGAGCGCAATCTCTACCTATTATTATCGTAACCATCAGCGTTGCTTTGATTGTGGCTTATCTCTTAGCCAAAGCCTTTAAATTGCCATCTGACAGTGCGACTCTGATTGGAGTGGGGTCTTCTATCTGTGGGGGGTCTGCCATTGCTGCAACGGCTCCTGTTATCGAAGCGAGTGATGATGATGTGGCGACTTCGATTTCGGTTATTTTCTTTTTCAACCTTATCGCAGCGCTGGTCTTTCCTAGTCTTGGTGAATGGCTAGGACTTAGCAATCATGGCTTTGCCATTTTCTCAGGAACAGCTGTCAATGACACCTCATCTGTAACGGCAACTTCTGCTGCTTGGGACGTTATCCACAACAGTAACACGCTAGCAGAAGCGACTATCGTCAAATTGACACGAACACTGGCTATTATCCCTATCACCCTTGCCCTATCGACTTATCGCTACTACAAAATCAACAAAGGGCAAGGCGGAAGCCAAACCTTTAAACTCTCTAAAGTCTTTCCAACCTTTATCATCTACTTCATCGTGGCTTCATTGATTACGACCTTGTTTAGTAGCATGAACTGGGATATGAGCATTTTCCACTACTTGCAATTGCTTTCTAAATTCTTCATCGTGATGGCAATGACAGCTATCGGGCTAAACACCCACATCGTCAAGCTCATCAAAACTGGTGGCTCTGCTATCGGACTTGGTGCTTGCTGCTGGGTTGCTGTCAGTGTAGCTAGTCTTATCATGCAGCACTTGATGGGGATTTGGTAAGAGACAATCATCCGAGCGATTCGGATGATTTTTTTATAACTCACTCCGCTAAAAACTTTCAGAAAAGCTTTATAAATCACTTGACTTCTATCGTGAAAGCGCTATACTAGTTTGCAAAGATTAAAAGGAGGATGCTATTTCATGAAGCATTGGTGGCAAAAAGCGACGATTTACCAGATTTACCCTAAGAGTTTTAAGGACAGTAATGGCGATGGTATCGGTGATTTACGAGGGATTATCCAAAAGCTGGATTACCTAGAGGAGCTGGGGATTTCTGCCATTTGGCTATCACCCGTTTACCAGAGCCCTATGGATGACAATGGCTATGACATTTCCGATTATGAGAAGATTGCTGAGTGCTTTGGGGATATGAGTGATATGGATGAGCTGCTACTAGAGGCAAAGCGCCGCAACATTCGTATCATTATGGACTTGGTGGTCAACCACACCTCTGATGAGCATGCTTGGTTTGTCACAGCCAAGGAAAATCCAAACAGCCCTGAGCGTGATTTTTACATCTGGCGTGACCAGCCCAATGACCTCGAATCCCTCTTTGGTGGCTCTGCTTGGCAATATGACGACAAGTCACAGCAGTATTATCTCCACCTCTTTAGCAAGAAACAGCCTGACCTCAACTGGGAAAATCCTGCCCTGCGCCAAAAGGTCTACGACATGATGAACTTTTGGATTGACAAGGGTATCGGTGGCTTTCGCATGGACGTTATTGACATGATCGGAAAAGTCCCAGATAAGGGGATTACGACAAACGGACCTAAACTCCATGACTATTTGAAGGAAATGCACCGAGCAACCTTAAAAGACAAGGATTTATTGACCGTTGGGGAGACCTGGGGAGCGACACCTGCCATTGCCAAAGCCTACTCAAACCCAGACAATCACGAGCTTTCCATGGTCTTTCAGTTTGAGCACATCGGACTGCAGCACCTTGACAACCACCCTAAGTGGGACTTTACCAGCCTAGATGTGCCGAGGCTCAAAGCTATCTTTAGCAAGTGGCAGATTGAGCTCGACCCCACTGAGGGCTGGAACTCTCTTTTTTGGAACAATCACGACCTGCCTCGTGTCCTCTCCATTTGGGGCAATGAGACGACCTATCGTGAAAAATCCGGCAAAGCCTTTGCCATTCTATTGCACCTCTTGCGTGGGACACCTTACATCTATCAAGGCGAAGAAATCGGCATGCTCAACTACCCTTTCAAGGCTGACTTTTCTGAGATAGAGGACATCGAATCTCGCAACTTTATCGCTGAAGCCAGACAAGCTGGTAAATCTGAAGAAACTATCATCGAGAGCATTCGTAAGGTCAGCCGTGACAATGCTAGAACGCCTATGCAGTGGGATGATAGCCCTCAAGCAGGCTTTTCAACCGCTAAACCGTGGCTACCTGTCAATCCTAACTACCAAACCATCAACGTCGCTAAAGCCCTAGCCGACAAAAACAGTCTCTTTTACACCTACCAAGCCCTTATCAAGCTCCGCAAGGAGGAGGATTGGCTGGTGGACGCAGACTATGAGCTTCTGGAGACCAACGACAAAATCTTTGCTTACCTCAGAAAAGCGACTGATAAAACCTACCTGGTCCTTGTCAACCTCTCTGACGAGATACAAAGCTTCACTAGCAACTACACGATAAAAGACACCATCATCGCAAATACCAAGACCCCTCAGACACTTGAAAACCTCACACTAGAACCTTGGGACGCCTTTTGTCTTGAGGTGGACTAAGAAAAAACCACTCTTATGACACCGTATATTATCTAGATGTCTAAGAGTGGTTTTTCTTATGTGGTCCGTTCATGCGCAAACATAATGGTGTATGTTTTGGTTTCATCAGGACGGATGATAATATCACCAAAGTCTGCATGATTAGGCGTATCTGGTGGGTATTGTGCTTCAAGAGCTACAGCTTCATAGGCTCTGGCAGGTTTTCCCTTATCACGCATAGGATAGACACCTTCCTCTACACTTCCCATCGTGTAAACCACAAGAGCGGTGCGGTCAGAGTAGAGCTTGATTGTGTGACCACTCTCTTTGTCAGCTAGAGTCGCTGTAGGTGTCGTAAGTGTCGGCTGAACGATAAAGGTATCGTCTAAACCGCCTGTTTGCTGGATAACTTGTCCAAGGTTTTGTCCTTGTCGTAAATCATAGCCTGTACGTTCTACAGCACACAAATCACCTGTTGGCACAAGGTCTTCTCTAGTTTTTAGATAATGGTGACTGGCTATACTAAGCTCATGCGTCAGCAAGTCTTGCCTAGAACCAAGATTAAAGTACACATGATTCGTTGGATTGAAAAGCGTGGGTGCTGTCACATCTTTTGCGGTATAAGTGATGGTCAAGCGGTTATTGTCATCAAGCGAAAAGCATGCCTCCACCGTCATGTCCCCTGGAAAGCCATCAACAACTTCACATGCCCGATAAGTCATAATGACCTCAACCTTATTCTCACTTTCTCTGGTCTCATAATCCCAGATGTGCTTGTGAAATCCCTCAAAACCACCGTGCAAGCAGTTTCCCTGTTCGTTTTGCGGAAGCTGTCTTTTTTGACCATCTAAAACGACTTGTCCTTTATCAATCCGACCTGCTACACGACCAATGGACTGCCCAGCGCAAAGTGTATTTCTGAGATAGTCGCTTGGCTTGTCAAAGCCGATGATGAGATTTTCCTTACTGCCAGTTTCACTCGGCACGTAAAAGGCTTGCCAAGTCGCTCCTAAGGTCAGAAAATCGGCTTCAATGCCATTGTTATTGGTCAATTTTATCTGTGTAATAGCTTTTTCTTCTATCGTTTCAACAACCTGTGTCTCTATTGTCATATCGTCTCCTTACTAAAACCAAAAGGTCACCTCTAAGTCATAATGTTCTTGCCCTAGCTGATAGCGCTCTGGTAATTCTGGTCCACAGCTATGAGAGCCAATGCCAGCCTGTGCAACGTCCAGATAGAGATAAGTCGCTTGACTGTCTCTCAAAAGGTCAATGTGGCTACATCTGGTCAATTCCTCTAGACTATAGGGACTAGCATTAAAAGATATCGCCCGCTGTGACACAACACTTAAAGCCAAATCCTGACTCCTCAATCGTGCAGCATAAACCTGACAACGATTACCAGACTCCTGAGGATAGATGTAGGCTTCTCTCATCTCAGAGACTCTTGTCTCAAAACGCCCAAAGTAACTCGCCTGACGCTTATCGCTGTAATTTTCCTTAGGACCATTGCCCATGTAAGAAAGCTGTGCCATCTCTTTTGGAAGTACCAGCTGCAAGCCCAGTCTTGGTAGACTAGGAAAGACCTTATCTTTGATAAAATGTGCACTCAAGCTTATAGCGCCATCAGAGCGAAAAGTCCACGTGAGTTGTGCTCTCAATACAGACTGCACTCCAGCAGCCGCTAGACTGATAGAGGTTTCAAGAACTATGCTATCTAACGTTTTCAAAAGACTGGTCTCGTAGGCACGTGAGCGTACTCGGTCGTAACCTGCAGCCTTCCAAAGTGGCAGGAGCTTAGTATCATTGTCGGTTGGCGCACGCCAAATGATAAGCTGCATAGGCTCGGTCAAATAGGCTGTATCCCCAAGCTTAACCTGTGAGAGAAAGCCAGTTCTCTTATCAAAAGTGACACTCATCTCACCACGCTTTAGCTCAATCCTTGCAGCGTACTCTGTAGCCTGCCAAGATTGAGGTTTGTTTTCTTTTTGGAAAGAAGATAAGTCAGGTGTCACCTCTCTTAGGCAGATACTTTTCACACCAGCCTCCTCACCAAGCCAAATAAAGTGCACACGCAGGTCAACACGCCCATGGTACTCTTGCCAATTGGTAAACGGAGAGAGCAATTTCAGCTCACTACGTGCTGGCATATCCACAATAGCTTCGTTGTGCTCCTTGACGACCTCGCCATTCACCACCAGCTGATAAAGCAAGCGAAGGTCACTTTTTGTTGCCGTGAAAAAGTAGGTATTTTTCAAAAGCAAGGTGCCGTCTGCTAGTTTATCTATTTTAAAAGGACAGTGCATTTGCTTAAACAGCGCAAGGCTGGTATGAGGAAGTCTATCTGGTGACACCAAGCCGTCTACGCAAAAATGCCCATCGTGTACCTCTTCACCAGAATCGCCACCGTAGCGAAGGACCTGTTTTCCCTCTTTTTCAAGGACAAAGGCATGGTCGCACCACTCCCAGACAAAACCACCTAGAAAGTTAGGATAAGCTTGCATGAGCACATCATAGTCAAAAAGGTCGCCACAGCTATTGCCCATCGCATGGGAATACTCACATAAGAGGAAAGGCTTGTCACGCTTTTGCAAATAATGCAACTCAATATCCTCTAAACTCGCATACATGCGAGAATGAACATCAAGTAAACTGCCATCAGCTGTGCTGTCCGCATGAAAATACCCTTCATAATGCCGCAAGCGACTAGCATCTAGCGCCTTCACCAAACGCAGACCTTCCTCGAAATTAGTGCCAAAACCTGACTCATTACCAAGGGACCAAGAAAAGATAGAGGACATGTTGACAAGCGGAACAATGCTACTCTCTAGTCTATCAAGGATAGGTGCTAAAAAACGGCTGTCATTAGCAAGCTGATTGTAATTGTCATAACCACCAAGTCCATAGAGGCTGACGATACCGTGCATCTCAATATCTGCTTCACTCATGACATAAAAACCGAGTTCATCACAGAGCTGGTAAAACTCTGGTGATTTAGGATAGTGAGACGTTCTGATAGCATTGATGTGATGTTTTTTCATCATGAGCAAGTCTTCTTTTTGCTCCTCCAAGGTCACACAAGGTCCAGATAGAGGGTTGCTATCATGATGATTAACGCCGTAGAGTTTGATGGGTGCTTGATTGAGGTAAAAAACACCATCTGTGATGGTCAGCTCACGAAAGCCTATGCGCTCGCACACCCATTCATCTCCAAAATGTAAAAGTAGAGTATAGAGCTTTGGGCACTCAGCCGACCAGAGCGAGATAGAGGTAAGCTCGATTTGCGTGAGGTCATCTCCTTTTGCGACCAGCTCACCAGACGGAGCGTAGCAGAGATAAGGCACAGCTGACTCCCAATTGTCAAGTTCTAAGGAAAGGAGCGCTGTCTTTGCCTTGCTGTCGGTCGTTTGATGGAGTCGATATTGATAAAAGCTGTCTTTGTCACGCTTTAACAGATAAACATCTCGGAAAATCCCGCTGACACGAAACTTATCCTGTGCTTCTAAGTAAGTGCCATCACACCACTTCAAAACCAAAACATTTAGGATATTGTCTCCATCATAGAGGTGAGGTGTGATGTCAAACTCTGATAGGCTATGAGAAATCTGACTGTAGCCGACAAATTGGCTATTAACCCAAAGGTAAAAACAGCTATCCACCCCCTCAAAAGTCAAATGATAGTCAAAACGAGCTCTATCCTCACTAGAAACCTTAAAGTTTCGTTGATAAAGTGCGCAAGGATTATCGCAAGGAACGTAAGGAACATCAAAAGGAATGGCAAATCGTTCATTGAGATAAGCAAGCTGGTCATAACCGTTGTACTGCCAAACTGACGGCACCCAAATAGTCTCTGACAAGCTAGCACTCAGCTGAGCGATATCCTCATCCATAATCTCTGCTAAAGAGGGAAAATAGGCAAACTGCCAGCTACCATTGAGACTAACAAAGCGATTGGACTCTTGCCGCAAGCACGCTCGCCTAGCGCTTTCTTGGTCAGAATATGGGATATAATAATTACGTCTAGGAAGCGTATGAACATGAAACTGTGTCATATCCTCGTGAAAAACTCTGTCTAATAACATAGCCACCTCCTATTTTGATGCACCAAGCATACCCGCAACAAAGTGTTTTTGTAAAAGAAAGAAGATGAGTAAGGTTGGCAAAGTTGCAAGAAGCACCGCTGTCATAATCAGCCCAAAATCAGGCGAATAGCTCGAGCTGAGATTAGAAATCAACAAAGGAACCGTCTGCTTTTCTGGAGTTTGTACGACAATCAAAGGCCAGAGATAGTTATTCCAGCTATTCATGAAGGTGATAATCCCTGCTGCAGCGTAGGTTGTTTTCATGGTCGGCATATAAATCCTAAAAAAACAGCCAATGTCCGATAAACCATCTATTTTCCCAGCTTCTAGAAGTTCACGTGGGAACATCTTGGTGTTTTGTCTAAAGTAGAAAACGAGAAAAGCTGTTGAGAGATAAGGCAGATAGATAGACGCATAAGAGTCAATACCAATGACATCACTCACCTGTGACAACTGCCCAAACAGACGAAACAAAGGAATCATAATCGCCGCAAAGGGAATCATCATAGACAGCAAGAGCGTGTTAAAAATCATGTCCGTCCATTTATTCCGATAAATCTCAAAACCATAGCCAGCAGCAGAACCGATAAGAAGCGCTAAGCTGGTTTGAATAAGAGTGATAATACTAGAGTTGGCAATAGCCTTTAGCATGTCTGTCCTCTCAAACAAATGGCTGAGATTTTCTAGAAAATGACTGCCAAAAAGCAAACGCCCATTGGTCACGTCTATGCTGGTGTTGGTCATACTGACAAGCAGGAAATAAAAGGGAAAGGCAAACACAATTGACATCATGACGAGAAATAGATAGGAGAGAAGATGAGAGCGTTTCATTTTTTACCTCCAATTTTTGACTGAATGCCTGAAAAGAGAACAACCAACACAACGATGACATAAGAAATCGCTGCCGCATAACCAAAGTCTGGTGTGTACTTAAAGCTGATATTGTAGATGTATTGGGAGATGGTTATGGTCGCATTTCCAGGACCTCCGCCTGTGATATTCATCGGTTCTGCAAAGAGTTGAAGCGTACCAATCGTAGACGTCACAGAGGTAAAGAGAATCACAGGTTTTAAGAGAGGAACTGTAATGTGGAAAAATTTCTGACGGGCACTTGCTCCATCGACATCTGCTGCTTCATAGATTTCAGGGTCGATATTTTGCAGAGCGGACAAGAAGAAAATCATGTTGTAGCCTGTCCAGCGCCAAGTAATGGCAATAATAATCAACACTTTTGCCCAAAACGGATCTGATAACCACAAAATAGGCTCACCAATCACATGAAGACCCATCAGCATCTTGTTAATAATCCCTTCGTTACTAAAGAGGTATTTAAAAACGATAGAATAAGCAACAAGCGAGGTCACGCTTGGGAGAAAGACGAGGGTTCTAAAGATACCCTTGAATTTCAGCGTTTTTTGGTTGAGAACAACAGAGAAAAAGATAGCAAGTAGCACCATGACAGGCACTTGAACAATCAGAAACAAAAGCGTATTGCCAAGAGAGGCTAAAAAGACAGGATCACTCAGCAGGCGCTTATAGTTATCAAAACCCACAAACTGCAACTGATTACCAGGTCCTGAGGTTAGCGACATGATAAAGGTCTGCACCATCGGGTAAAAATAGAAAATGCTAATCAAAAAGGTAGGAATTGTGATAAACCCCAGAGCTACTAATCGTTTTTTCAGACGTACCATATCGGTCTCCTCATCTCATAAAGGATGAAAGCATCCGCCTCCACCCTTATCTTTATTTATTCACTTGTGTTTCTGCTTGCTTTTGCGCAGAAGCTAATACAGTATCCAAGTCCTTGCCTGAAATGTAATCTTGCAAACTAGAAACAACGATATCTTCTAGTGCATAGGTGTCTTTGCCATAGTTGACAGCTGGGATTTTTTCAGACCAAGTCGCAAAGTCTTGATAGATTTTTTGGTTGCCAAAGTATTCGACTTCGCTATCGTAAGCACCTGATTTGGCAACGGGTTTGTAGGTGCCAAGCGCTCCTGCCTCTTTGAGAATTTTCTTGTAAAAGTCAACATTTGACCCAAAGGTTTTGGCTAGAAAATCAGCTGCCGCTTCCTTGCCATCAATATTGAGCACGTAAAGGGAAGCGCCGCCAAGGTTTGAAGTGTTGACAGACTTGTCTAGGTCTTGGCGTGGCCAAGGAACAACTGCCCACTTGCCTGACTGGCTCGTCTCAGCTGTGATGGATGGTGTTATCCAGTTGCCTGAAGGTACTGTCGCAACAACACCTGTATTAAAGGCTTTTAGCATCTCGCTCCAGTTATTGTGGATATTCACAAGCCCCGCATCACGTAAAGACTTGATTTGCTTGAAGGCTGCTTTTAGCGCTTCATTGTCTTTTAGATATGGGGTCTTGCCGTCAGACTTGGTGTACCAAGTACCGCTGGACTGCAACATCCCTCGAATGAGCGTTCCTGAGTTTAAATCAGAAGATAACAATTTGGTACCTGTCTTATCTAAAATATCCTTACCAACCGTCTGCAATTGAGACCAAGTGATATTGGTGACATCATCGAGGCTGTGACCCGCTTGCTCCAGCAAATCCTTACGAACATAAAGTCCGGTTGCCCCAGAATCAAACGGGATGGCATAATTAACCTTGCCAACGGTGGTGGCTTTAATCTTGTAGCTATCAAAATCACTGGCTTTAAAGAAATCCGTCAATGGAAAGAAACTATCAGGATAGGCTTCTAAAAAGCTCTTGGCACGATAATCCTCAATGAGAACGATATTTGGAAGCCCTTTAGTCACACCTGAACTCAGTGCGGTATTGAGCTTTTGGACAATATCATCTTGAGCGTTTTCTGTGATTTTGAGTTTTATTTTATTGGGATTCTCCTTTTCATAGACATCACGTGCCACTTCTAGGGCTTTGATGTTAAAGTTTGGGTCCCAAGCCCAAGCTGTCAGCTCTGTTTTTCCCGAAGAACTTTTTGACTGACTTGAGCAAGCACCAAGAACAACTCCTAAAGCTAGCAAACTAGCTAGTAAACAAACAATCTTAATCCTACGCATAAACTCCTCCTTCGTTTTACCATCCTAACGATGTAGCCATTTTTTAGACTGCGACCAAGAGATAACTCCTGATACTAATAGCATGGTGATGAGTGTTCCCTCACGCACAACAAGCGCTTGATGACCGAACAAACTAATCACAAGAGACCCTAGCACACAAAAGACATCAATGCTGTAGCGCAGCTGCACAAATCTAAAACGCTTCCATTTATCTGCGACAAGCTGACAAAAATGTTCAATCGGAAACTCCAGTATATGATAAGCCAACACTCGCCCTAAGCCGATTCCTGTGACCATTATCCCAAGAAGCAAACAAAGACATTGCTCCACATAGTTTGAGAGTACGATTGGAGATAAGACTTGATAGTAAAAGAAATCAATAACCTTACCTTGACAGATTAGAGCAAGAGCGATAGCTAGGTAATGCTTAATGCCTCGTTTATCATCAAGGAGCAGACAAAGAAGTAAGAAGATGAGATTGAGCACCATAGTGACCATACCTACACTTACGTCTAAGGCCTCTGAAGCTGCTACACTGAGTGAGAGAAAACTACCAACTCCCATATTGGCTTTGATACTTAGCGCATTGCCAAACGATGCTAAAAAGTAAAAGCACAGCGATAAAAAGGTCGATCTAATCATACACCTCCTCCCAAAGGTAGGCTTACCTTTATTATATCATGAAAGCGTTTTTGTTTTCTTTTTATAATGTAAAGCCAGCGTAATTTTTCGCTACTTCAATAACACGATAAACATCTAGATTTTCTTGGAAATCCGCTTCATGATTGCGGATATAATCCAGCACATCACGCCAGTAGATCTGACCTTCTAGATGTTGACCTGACGCCATGAGATATAGGGCATGTGCCAGCTTGACCACATAGTCTCGGTGATAGGCTAGTTGTCGCCAAGCTTCTTTTTGAAGCCCTGTAGTCACAGCAATATTCTCCTCCAGCGTGTTGATGAAGTGAAAAGCAAGCTGACTAGAGATAGCATACTTAGCCGCTAGATCTGCGTCTTGTCTGTCACCAATGGCGTTGAAGTAGTCACAGGACGAGTAATCAGACAGCTTTTCTAGATAGGTGACGACAGCCTGCCAGTTTTTTCCGTAGAGCGCCCCGAAATAAACCGCTTTCAAATCTTCATAAGCTTCCTCCTTGTTCCACAGCATTTGTCCCATGACAAAGTTAGGGAAATTGTGTGGGAAACCTGAACGCAATTCTTGGCAGCTGATGTAGCCATTCAACCCTAAATGGTACAGATAAGCAATGTCACGATAGATAACCTTGCTAATCTTCATATAGCCAAGGTCGCCATAGTGCGCACGCCCCAGCGGATAATCATAGACAAAGCTGTCTCCCTTGAAGATTTTTTGCCAAGCAAAGAGATAAGAAAGATTTTCCTCCAGCGAGTTTGGTAAGACCATCTGATTACGCACATAGTCTTTTGGAGCTGGAATGCCATGTTCGTAGTCCACATCGGCATAGCTCATCTCAAAGGTACGTGTGATTGGCGCAAACATCATGGTATAGCGATCTGGATTTTTGATGGTTTCTTTTTGCGGTGCAAAGAGTAATTCATGATAGAGCAGGAAGCAAATCTTGGTATCAAGCCCTTCTGCCGTCAAGGCTTCATCAAGCTGATTGAGAATGCGCACATACTGATCCGCTGGAATATCCTTTTGACAGTCTGGGCACTCACAGATATTATTGCGAGCGTCTGACAGCCAGACATGGAGATAGTCGACATCGGGACGGTTCTTGGCATAGTCCACGATGAGCTGGCACATCTTGTCGCCCACCTCTGGATTGGAAAAGCATAGGCTGGTCAAAATAGGTGCCGTATCATAAAGTTCTCGTTTGCCATCAAGTTCAGCTGCAAAGGCTTTTTTCTCTTCTGGTAAGGTCAAGCCAGACTCCCAGCCGTACTTAGACGAATAGCCCAGTACCTCACCGGTCCAACCGTGCCCAACACGGTGGTGCACTAGCCCACGTTTGGTTAGTTCTGCGTCCAGGCGGTCACTCATCTCTTGCGCTATGTCATTGCTAAAAGGCTCTTTCTCCGCATAAGGGTTGAACTCATGCTCGTACCAGCGCTTGAGGAAGGAATAAGGATTTTCAAACTGGACAAAGAAAGCATTCATCCTTATCTTTGGTAGCCAATCCAGAAAATCAGCAATGTTCTCATAAGAGTCAGCCCCCTCGATACAGACACCACGGTGCTTGTAGCTAGCCGTTTCTTCTATCGTGATACTAGCTTTTTGCCAGTCTGCCTCAGATAGACTTGGCAAATACTCGTTTTTACGTCCTGGACGGGTAAAGACCACCCCAAATGCATTTAAGAGACGATAGACCCCAATCAAGAGAGCTACTTTACTGTTGGCAACGATATGCCCTTTCCCATTTTCAAGCCGAATCGCAATCGTATCGTTAGCCCTTGTTTCCTTTATATCAAGCACCAAGTCCGCTTCTTCTTTTGTTTTAGCGACAATAGCCTCCGCACCGAACACATGCTTAAGATAATAGCTCAGCTCACTAATGGCAAAATCCACCGTTTCACTTTCAATACTTTCAAAAAGTTTTACTAACATGGCTATTCTCCTAACATTTCTTGTTCCAAGTTCTTCTTATCAGCAACTTTAAAGAATGGATAGTAAATAGCAAAGGAAACCAAGACAAGAACCACCTGCAAGACAGCGCCTTGCCAACTACCACCCGTTGCTAAGAAACCACCGATAATAGGAGGTGTTGTCCAAGACAGTACCACACCAGTTGTGAGCGGCACAAGTCCTGTAGACATAGCCACATAAGTAATGATAGCATTGATACTTGGTGTAAGGACAAATGGAATCATCATAATAGGATTAAGCACTGTCGGGAAGCTAAAGAGGATAGCCGTATTGATATTAAAGAAAGAAGGGATGATAGAGAGACGACCGAGTTGTTTGTAGGTTTGGCTCTTACTAAAGAGGATGAGACAGAGTGCTAAACCAATGGTTGCACCACCTCCACCGATAAAGACAAAGAGGTCTTTAAACGGAAGCGTGATAATGTTCGGAAGCACATGACCAGCAGCAGCTGCTGCTTGGTTTTCTTCAGTCATTTGGAGCCAGACCGGGTCAACAAAGGCATTGAGCACTTGTCCACCGTTGACACCACAGAACCAGAAAAGAGAGTTAACAAGAACGACAATGACCATACCAATGACATTACCAGCAATGAGACGAAGCGGTTGTCCAATGATAAGCCCAAGAACAGCATTGAGACCACCTTTAACCCCTGCTGCGTCAAGACCTTTCAAGACACATGCCCAAAAGATAAGCGCTGTAAGAGCAGGAAGCAAAGCTGAGAAGGACTTGCTCACCACATCCGGCACATTCTTAGGCATCTTGATAACGATACCTTTTTGGATAAAGATACGGTAAATTTCAGCTGTAATCAAACCAATAGCAATCGCCATAAAGAGCGTGCTTGAGTTGAGACTGGAAAATGGAATAGCTCCGCCAAAGAGTTGTGTCACAGCTTTCCCTTTTTCGTCAAATGTCTCAGCTGAAAAACGTGGCGCCATCAAGATAAAAGATGACAAGGCCAAGACCCCTGCTGAAGGACCATCTGTTCCATAAGATTCTGACAATCTGTAAGCTATCCCAAAACAAGCCACCAATGAAATGATAGCCATAGTGGATTGGTTCATAGTCGACAAGATGTCATAGACACCAATATTTTGCAAGAAACCTTGCACTGAAAAAGGAAGCGACTCATCTGGCCAGCTAATAAGCAGCAAGAAGATAGAACCAATAAGCACCAATGGCATTGCCATCATAAAGCCATCACGGATAGCTTTCATGTGTCTCTGGTTACCAATCTTAGTCCCAAAGGGAGCTAATTTGTTTTCAAGGAAATTCATGAATCCGTTCATGTCTTTGCCCTCCGTTTTATTTTTTCTAAATAAATTATATAACGAAAACGCTTTCCTGTCAATATGTTTTATTTATTTTTATAAAATATTATAAATTGACTTTTAGGCAAAAAATAAGCTATAATAAAAGGTAAAGATTTCGTGTAAAAAAGGAGTTCTATCATGGCAAAACGTTCAGATAGCAATAAAACCAATCAAGCAAAGGTGCTCGAATACCTCTATCGAAAGCAACAAAGTTCTCGTATTGACCTGGCACGTGACACGCAGCTGACACCTGCTGCTATCACACATCTCACCAGCCATTTTATTGAAGAAAATAAAATCATAGAGACAGGCGATCAATTTCGTATCAAAAAGGGCTCTGGTCGTAGCCGAAAAGTACTCACCCTAAACAGTGACTACTGCTACTTTTTAGGCATTGAAATCAACAGCAACGGTATCAGTAGCGTACTTACAAATGTAATCGGAAAACAGATAGACCAAAACCACATTGCCCACAGAGATTATCACAAGGACGACATCAACGCTACCTTGATTGCACTCATCAAGCAAATGCTAGATAAACACAGTGAGAAGTATATCCATAGTATTGGTCTTGCAGTTCCTGGGCATTTCGACCAAGAAACGGGTACTATTGTGTCGAACAACCACATTTGGCAGCACTTTAATTTATCCCAAATAAAAAAAGAAATATCACTTCCCATTGTGATTGATAACAATATTGAGTGTATGGCGCTCGGTGAATACCTCTTCAACCCTCTCAATACACCTGATAATTATCTTTTCATGCACATCGGACCTGGGCTTTTTTGCTCATTCTTTGATTCCAGTCGCATTACAAGCAAAAGCAATTTCTACATCGGTGAAATTGGGCACACGGTCGTTGATATCAATGGACCACAGTGTGAGTGTGGCAAGCGAGGGTGCTTGCAGACCTATATCTCAACCACTTGGCTTATCCAATACGCAGAGCTTCTCTATCAGTCTAATCCTAGCTCAGCCATTAAAAACCTCATTGACAAACCTGAGGATATAACTCTAGAGACAATCATCACTGCTTATCAGTTGGGGGATAGCTTTCTAGTAGACAAGATTGACACAGGACTAAAACTTCTTGCGACTTCTATTGCAAACACGCTCATCCTTTATGACGCCAATAAAGTGTACATCAATAGCGATTTGCTCAATCATCTCGATTTCAAAGAAAAATTGCTCGAGCAAATTCGTGAACAACTGAATTTTATTCCAAATAAAACCGATTTAGAAATCGAAATTCTGCCTTTCGATGATTATCGTGGTGCACGTGGCGCTTGCGCACTGAGCGCCTATGTTAACTACATTAAACAAGGACTTGAAGACTAAAAAAGCTGAGATTATTCTCAGCTTTTTTCAATGTCTTTACACAGCATTTCCTTCTAAAACAACTGATTGACACCGTAGTCGTCCGCATGGCTAATAGCGCCACGCACAAAGTCTTTAGACTGACGTACAGCTTCTTTGACAGGCTCGCCTTTAGCGATTTTGCTAGCGATACTTGAGGCAAAAGTACAGCCAGCACCGATGTTGTTGCCAGCAAGGATTGAAGCACGTAAAAAAGTAAAGTCTTCGCCGTCATAAAAAAGGTCGATGGCTTCCTTGTCATCAAACCGGCTTCCCCCTTTGATGACCACGTAACGTGCACCAAGCTCGTGTAGTTTCTTGGCTGCTGCTTTCATGTCATCAAGGGTCTTAATCTCCATCTGGGCTAATAGCTGCGCTTCGACCAGATTTGGCGTGATAATCGTCACATATGGGAAAAACTTGACCAATTCATCCCGCAGTGAGCTGACTTCAAGGTCGTGCTTTTCCTTACATACAAGAACAGGGTCTAGCACGACAGGCGTGTCCTTATGATTTTGGACAAAGCGGAGCGCCTGCTCTGCCACTTCAACATTTGGCAAAAGCCCTAGCTTAATGGCTGCAAAGTCAACATCCACCAAGCTATCCAGTTGCTGCTTGGCCACTGTAGCATCAATAGGAATGACCTCAAAGCCATTAGATGTCAGAGCCGTCAGACAGGACACCGCCAAGAAACCATGCAGTTTATTAGCTGCAAAGGTCGTCAAGTCAGCGTGCAGACCACCCCCACTGAAAATATCATTTCCTGAAATCGCTAAGATATGAGAACTCATCAAAAACCTCCATCGGTAACTTTTTTCTATAGATTATACCACGCTGACTTCACCGCTCTCAAGCCTGTAAAAAGCTATCTGTACGGGGACAGGCAAAACAAGAAAAAGCTCTGGTTTTCCAGAGCATTTTCATTATTCACCTTCTAAGACATCTTTGACTTTATCGAAAAAGCCTTTTTTCTTAGGTTTTGAGATACTGTCGTCACTAGCTTCTGCAAAGGCACGAAGGGCTTCTTTTTGCGCACTGTTTAGTTTAGTTGGCGTGACCACTTTGACAGTGACGTGCTCATCCCCCTGACCGCCACCACGCAGTTTTGGTGCTCCCTTACCACGCAAGCGGAAGGTCTTGCCGGTTTGAGTACCCGCTGGGATAGAGAGCTCTACGTCTCCATGAACCGTTGGTACATCCACGACATCCCCAAGAGCGGCTTGGACGATATTGAGATTAAGCGTGTAGTAAATAGTAGAGCCTTCACGCTCAAACTTGTCACTTGGCTGAACGGTGATCATGACAAACAAGTCACCGTAAGGACCACCGTTAAAGCCAGCCTCACCTTGACCCGCAAGACGGATTTGTTGACCAGTTTCTACACCTGCTGGAATCTTGACAGAAACCGTGTGTTTTTCTTTTTCGTGACCAGTACCGTGGCAGGTTGGACATGGGTCTTTGATTTCTTGACCGGTACCATGACAGACATCACAGGTTACTTGACGGCGCATAGTCCCTAGCGGTGTTTGCGTATCAACGGTAATCACCCCTTGACCATGACACTTGTGACAAGTCACAGGGCTTGTGCCAGGTTTGGCACCTGAACCACCACAGGTGTGACAAGTCGCTTCACGATTATAAGTGACTTCTTTTTCAGTACCAAAGACAGCTTCTTCAAACTTGAGTTGCACACGGTACTGCAGGTCGTCCCCTTGACGTGGTGCATTGGGATTACGTTGCGCAGCTCCGCCGCCAAAGAAACTAGAGAAGATGTCCTCAAAGCCGCCAAAGCCACCAGCGCCATCAAAACCACCAAAGCCGCCAGCACCACCGTTAAAGCCATTAGCACCCGCTGGACCATATTGGTCGTAGGCAGCACGCTTTTGCTCATCTCCTAGGGTGTCATAAGCTTCTTGGACTTCTTTGTACTTCTCCTCAGCTTCTGGCTCTTTATTGATGTCTGGGTGGTATTTTTTAGACATCTTACGATAAGCTTTTTTGATTTCCTCCTGGCTAGCGTCCTTAGACACTCCCAGACGGTCATAATATTCTTGATTATTCATACGTTAAGCTATTAAGCCGTTAAACGACTGTTCCTTTCTTTTAGATACTAAAGGCATTTAACGGACAAGGTCAGCTAGACACAGTCCCTTGCCTACACATCTCTTTATCCTATTATAACAAAATAGACGGAGCGAGGCGCCCCGCCTAGAATGTTTTTTTATTTTTACTGAGTACGACACTCGCTAAATACTTACGACGTGAGCAAGCAAAATCGATATTATTTTGCTTGCGAGCTAGTAAGGCATCTAGGCAAACCGCTCTATAGCGGTTGCCGTATAATGACAATCACTTT
Organism: Streptococcus hyointestinalis; assembly: GCF_011039275.1. Taxonomy (GTDB): domain Bacteria; phylum Bacillota; class Bacilli; order Lactobacillales; family Streptococcaceae; genus Streptococcus; species Streptococcus hyointestinalis_A. The sequence continues at coordinate 211,883 of NZ_JAAKGB010000001.1, read as the reverse complement.
AGTGATTAGTCATTATTGATGCCTTATTTTTCCGTAAAGTCGCCGTCTACAACGTCGTCTCCAGAATTGTTAGCGTCAGTTGCACCTTCAGCGCCTGCTTGCGCTTGTTGAGCTGCTGCAGCTTGTTCGTAGAGTTTCATAGCAAGGGCTTGTGCTTTTTCATTGAGCGCTTCAAGTTTTGCCTTCATGTCGTCAAGATTGTTGTCTTCTTGCGCTTTCTTGAGGTCGTCAAGAGCTGATTGAGCAGCGTCACGCTCTGCGTCAAAGCCTTTACCTTCAGTTTCTTTGAGGGTCTTTTCTGTCGCAAAAATAGCTTGGTCAACTTCGTTACGAAGGTCTACTTCTTCCTTACGTTTTGCGTCAGCTTCTGCGTTAGCTTCAGCATCTTTCATCATTTTTTCAATTTCTTCGTCAGTCAAGCCTGAGTTAGATTGGATGACGATGGTTTGTTCTTTTTGAGTACCAAGGTCTTTAGCCTTAACAGACACGATACCGTTTTTGTCGATGTCAAATGTTACTTCGATTTGTGGAATACCACGAGGAGCTGCAGGAATATCTGTCAATTGGAAGCGACCAAGAGTCTTGTTGTCTGCTGCCATTGGACGTTCCCCTTGAAGCACGTGGATATCAACAGCTGGTTGGTTGTCTGCTGCAGTTGAGAAGACTTGTGATTTAGACGTTGGGATAGTTGTGTTGCGGTCGATCAGTTTTGTAAAGACTCCACCCATAGTTTCGATACCAAGTGACAATGGTGTCACGTCAAGAAGGACAACGTCTTTGACATCACCAGTGATAACACCACCTTGGATAGCAGCACCCATAGCCACCACTTCGTCAGGGTTTACAGATTTGTTTGGTTCTTTACCAGTTTCAGATTTAACCGCTTCAACAACGGCAGGGATACGAGTTGATCCACCAACGAGGATAACTTCGTCAATGTCAGAGATAGAAAGACCTGCGTCTGATAGAGCTTGACGAACTGGAGTCTTAGTACGTTCCACAAGGTCACGAGTCAAATCGTCAAATTTAGCACGAGATAGTGTTGTTTCCAAGTGAAGAGGTCCAGCTTCACCAGCAGTGATGAATGGCAAGCTGATTTGAGTAGATGTCACACCAGACAAATCTTTCTTGGCTTTTTCAGCAGCGTCTTTAAGACGTTGAAGTGCCATTTTATCTTGGCTAAGGTCGATACCATTTTCTTTCTTGAACTCATCCACTAACCAATCAATGATTTTTTGGTCAAAGTCGTCACCACCAAGTTTGTTGTCACCAGCAGTTGCAAGAACGTCAAAGACACCATCACCAAGTTCTAGGATAGACACGTCAAAGGTACCACCACCAAGGTCAAAGACAAGGATTTTTTCATCTTTATCAGTCTTATCAAGACCATATGCAAGAGCAGCTGCAGTTGGTTCGTTGACGATACGTTCTACTTCAAGACCTGCGATTTTACCAGCGTCTTTAGTCGCTTGACGTTGTGCGTCGTTAAAGTAAGCAGGTACAGTGATAACGGCTTTTGTCACTTTTTCACCAAGGTAGTCTTCAGCATAACCTTTAAGGTATTGAAGAATCATAGCTGAGATTTCTTGTGGTGTGTATTCTTTACCGTTTGCAGAAACTTTTTCAGAAGTACCCATCTTAGATTTGATAGAGATGATAGTTTCTGGATTTGTCACTGCTTGACGTTTTGCAGCGTCACCAACAATGATTTCACCGTTTTTGAATGAGACAACAGAAGGTGTTGTACGGTTTCCTTCTGGGTTAGCAATGATTTTGCTTTCAGTACCTTCAAGCACTGCAACTGCTGAGTTTGTTGTTCCTAAGTCAATACCAATAATTTTAGACATAATGTTTACCTCTTTATATTCTTGAATGTTTTCTATTTTTACTTTGCGTCTTCAACACGCCACATCCTAGTTGTAGACAACTACCATAGCTGGGCGGAGCAAGCGCTCGTGCAATTTATAGCCTTTTTGGAGCACTTGAGCGATACTATCTGCTGGATGGTCGTCATCCGCTGGCAGAGTTTGTACCGCCATGTGGAGATTGTGGTCAAAGCTTTCCACCTCAACCTCTTCAACGCCTTCTTCCTTAAGTGCTTGGATGAGGCTTGCTTGCACCATCTCAAGACCTTTCTTGACATCATCTGTCAAGCCCTCAACAGACAAAGCACGCTCTAAGTTGTCAAGACTTGGTAAGATAGCTTTTGCCAAATCTTGCGAGCGATAGCGTTGCAATTGCTGACGTTCCTCGTTGGCACGGCGCTGAATGTTTTGCATCTCGGCGTGTGCACGCAGATACTTGTTTTCAAACTCTTCAGCTTTTTCCTGTGCCAACTCTAGTTCTGTTTTTTTAGGAGTTTCCTCCTCAACCACTTCCTCAACAACCGGCTCCTTTACTTCTTCGACTTCGACGTCTTCTTTTTTCACTTCTTCTTTTGTTTCTTCTGCCACTGGATCGCCTCCTCTAAAGACTTTATCTTATATTTCAAAGTTAATGGACCTCGTAGTGATTGCTATTTAGATAGCGGTAGTAATCGGTCAATTTAGCTGCTAAAACACGGCTAATCACATTGACCAAACTAATGGAGCGCTTGTAATCCATATCAATCGGACCAATCAAAGTCAAACTTCCAATTCCTCGGTAAGGAATCAAAAACTTGCGACTGAGAACCGTTAAATCACTAAGCGCAGCCACCTTGCTATCAGCAACCTGAACAGATGTGACTTCTTCATCTGATAAGCTATCACGCAAAACTCTAGCAACCGCCTGCTTATCATCTAAAAACTGATACGTGTCAAGCGTCGCGTAGTTGAGCGAGTGCACCTTACCTGCGATAAAGACCGTCTCGTCAAATAAACTTTGAAACAGATAATCAATCAACTCCAAGACACCATCAACCGTTTTAAAGTAATGTTGGATAACTTGAGGGATTTCTGTTCTTAGCTTATAGTGAATGGTCATCAGCGAACTGCCTAGCAGACGCTCTGCTACGAGTTGCTTTAGTGTCACCAAGTCACGTGCCAAAAAGCTCTTTGGAATGGCAAACTGCACTGTCAGTGACTTTGATTCGTCAAGGGTCATAACTGCTAGCGCATCATGACTACTCAACTGCACAATATCAAAGCTCGTTAAGCGTTGATTGCTAGGCTCAACATCCAAAACAACGGCGCTATAGCCTGTCAAATCACTCAACAGCTTTGCAGCTTGCTTTAAAATATCCTCGAACTTATAGGCTTCAAAGTCAAAGGCTTTAATCACCTGATAGACATCAGCCTCATCAGCACTTTCCGTCAGGGAATGTTCCACGAAGTACCTAAACCCAGCCGCACTCGGCATCCTACCGCTAGAGGTATGCGCCTTCTCTAAAAGCCCTAACTTTTCCAGCTTTGCCATATCATTACGAATGGTGGCGCTACTAGAGTCAATCGCATCCTTTAGCGTTTTGGAGCCAACAGGCTCATGGGTTTGAGTGAACATCTCGACAATTAAATTCAAAATATCATTTTGACGTTGTGTAATCATCGCATCCACCCTTTCTTTTAGCACTCTAATAGTTAGACTGCTAATCTATGTTTCTATTATATCTCTTTTAAAAAGATTGTCAAGAAAAAAAGCAAAAAAATTAGCACTCTTTTTTCTGAGTGCTAATTACTTGTCGTAATCGGTTAATTGATAGGTTTTGATGATACTTTTCAAGTCCTTAGCATAGGTCTTGCTGGTTGAAAAGCCTGAACTCTGCAAAACATCCGCCAGAGTATTGACATTTTTATTGGCTACAAAGAGCCTGTAACTGTTAGAGTTTCCAATTTGCCCTGCTTTTAGTTGTGCCAGATAAGCGCTGATACTTTCTTGATAGGACTTGTAGCGTGCATAGGAGACCTGCTGCCCGTTGCTGTCACGCAGCTTGATAAAAGCCTCTCCTGTCAACGCTTTGCTGTTAAAAAGATTATCATAACGTCTAGCCAGCAAGGTTCTACCAAAATCTGACTCCAAGCTCGCCTGTGCAATGATAATAGAAGGTTTTATCCCATAAGCTTTAGCCAGCTCTTGACTGGCGGGGGCAATGGACTTGATAAAGGCAGTCTTCGTCTGAGAAGTATCCGCTTTTTCCTGAGCAGACAGTCCCTCACGGTGCACAACCAGAGGCGTCACAAAGACAAACACAAAAATGAGTAAGCCTAAAACAGCTTGTACTAATGAAAAACGCTTACGCATCTCTTTCCTCCAGCAATGCTACATATTCTTCTAAAGTGAGATTATGCTTGGTCATATACTCTGCTGACTTTTTACCCACATAGCGGAAGTGCCAGTCCTCGTAGTCAACACCTGTGCTAGAGGATTTTCCCTTTGGAAAACGCAGGACAAAACCATATTGAGGTGCCAAGGCTTGAACTTGCTTAGCAACAGTTGTGTCACTTTGATTGAGCGCATCCACCGTACTCATATCAATAGCGAGCCCTGTTTGGTGCTCACTAGCACCCGCTGGCTGTGAGTAGGTCTTAACCAAGGTTTCAGCCTCAGACTCCGATAAGCTCGGGTCTGCTGCCATTTCCTGCTGGACGTAGCTGTTAAATAGCCCTTCTTGATAAGCCACGCTACGGTAGCCCGAGATGAGGTGCTCACTGGCGTCAATCGCTTGCGCTGCAGCAAGAAAAGCCTCAACATTTTCAGCGATACGAGCATCAACTGAGATACCGTTGACAGTGGCTAGCTCTGGATTCATCTCTTTTGTGATATGGTCACGATTGACCAAGACCAGCTCCCAGTCGCTAGCAGAAACATTAGGCAGCGAGCTTGTCTTTTTCTTGGATGATGTTGTCGTTGATTGACTGGTTTTAGTTGTAGCTGTGGACTGCTGATTGTCTTTTTTTCCTCCTATAAAATAGACAATGGCTAGCACAAACACAATAATAACAATCCCTGCCACTAAACGCTTTGTAAAACTAGTTTTCATATTCCCCTTCTTCTAAAAGACGACGTCCTTCCTTACGATAAGACATATCGCCTATTTTTTCAATAGTAAATGCGCCGTCTTCATAGGTCACAACAGACACACTGCCGTTATCCAGCGCTAACCCTTTAGGCGTCTTTGGATCAATCAGCCACATCAGCGTCGCAATGGTCATTCCATGACTGACAATGATGGCATTGCCCCCGCCATCGCTCTCCACCTTATCTGCGATTGCTAAAAAGCCCAGCCAGATTCTCTCCTTGATCGTCTCCCAACTCTCAGCCCAGCCTGCTGTATCCACCTGTTGGATACCTTCAGCGATTTCTTGGTAAGTCAAATCCTTAATGTCTTTTTTAAAAATACGAGGCAAAACACCGCCAAATAACTCGCCGTTATAAGCTCCATCAAGACTACCAAAACACCACTCACGAATACGCTTATCTCGTGTATGCGGGATAAAGTCCTGCTGACAGGCTTCTAGGATAATCTCAAGCGTCTGCACGGTCCTGCTGCTATCGCTTGTAAAAGCTTCTTTAAATGAAATCCCCGCTTCTTTAAGACCAAGCCCCAACTCATAAATCCCACGTTCTCCTTCTGCTGTCAGAGGTGTGTCGCTCCACCCCTGCGCCCGACCAATCGTATTAAACATTGTCTTGCCGTGACGCACAATGTATAGACGTGTCTTAGCCATCTTCCTTACCTCCAAAAGGCTTTTCTTTTATTATAACAAATTCTAAAAGGCTTTCATACCAAAGACTAAAAAAACTCCAGACCAGCTGGAGTAGGAGTTAGTTTTTAAAACTGTGAATCGGCGCTGGAATCTGTCCACCACGAGCGATAAAGGCCGCCGAAGAATTTTTATTGACAGACATGACTGGTGCAGTCCCAAGCAAACCACCAAACTCAATCATATCGCCTTCTTGACCTTTTGGAATAATGCGCACAGCTGTTGTTTTTTGATTGATAACCCCAATTGCCGCCTCATCCGCAATCATAGCTGCAATCGTTTCTGCTGGCGTATCCTCTGGGATGGCAATCATATCAAGCCCAACCGAGCAGATAGCCGTCATAGCTTCGAGTTTTTCAAGATTGAGCGAACCTGACTGCACCGCAGCAATCATCCCCTCATCTTCAGAGACAGGGATGAAAGCACCAGACAAACCACCCACTTGATTACATGCCATAGCACCGCCTTTTTTGACTTGGTCATTTAAAAGCGCAAGCGCAGCAGTCGTTCCGTGCGTACCAACTGTTTCAAGTCCCATCTCTTCCAGCACACGAGCAACAGAGTCCCCAACAGCAGGTGTTGGTGCTAAAGATAAATCAACAATTCCAAACTTCACACCTAAACGCTCGCTTGCCATTTGACCAACCAACTGACCGATACGAGTGATTTTAAAGGCAGTTTTCTTAACGGTTTCAGCGACCACATCAAAGCTCTCACCACGGACTTTTTCTAAGGCACGCTTAACAACACCAGGTCCAGAAACACCAACATTGATGACCACATCCGCTTCACCGACGCCATGAAAAGCACCCGCCATAAAAGGATTGTCTTCAACCGCATTTGCAAAAACAACCAGCTTGGCAGGACCCATCTCAGACGCTTCTGAAGTTTCCTTGATGATACGCCCCATATCACGAACCGCCGTCATGTTAATACCTGACTTGGTCGATCCAATATTGACAGATGAACACACTTTTTCCGTCTCTGCCAAAGCACGAGGAATCGAATTGATCAAAATCTCATCGCCCTTTTGATAGCCTTTTTGCACCAAAGCTGAAAAGCCACCGATAAAGTCAACACCAATCTCATGCGCTGCCTTATCCAAAGCCTTCGCAATCGGCACATAATCCGTTGCATCCGTCGCTGCACCAATCAATGAAATTGGCGTCACAGATACACGCTTGTTAACAATCGGAATACCAAGTTCACTTGCAATCTCATCTCCTACCTCAACAAGCTTACTTGCTTTTGCAACAACCTTGTCATAAACCTTAGCTGCTACACGGTCAATATCAGTATCAATACAATCAAGAAGCGAAATCCCCATCGTAATCGTACGAATATCGAAATTCTGCTCCTCAATCATCTCTATTGTTTCTTGAACCTGCTTAATATCCATTGATTTTCTCCCTATACATTATGCATGGCATCAAAAATAGCCGAACTTTGAATATTGATCTTCACTTGAAGCTCTTCACCCAAATCTTCCAGCTGAGCTCGCAAATAAGAGAAATCCTTCTTCTCATCACTAGACACCACCGCCATCATTGTAAAATACTCATCCAAAATCGTTTGTGTAATGTCATCAATGTTTAAGCCTAATTCTGCCACTTTTGTTGAAACTGCCGCAACAATCCCTGACTTATCTTTACCAACAACTGTGATAATTGCTTTCATCATCTGCCTCCAAAAATCTTTTTGTTTAGTTTACCACAAATGACAAGAAATTACCACTATATCCGAACAAATTTCGCTCAAACCTCCAATTTGTATGGCTATTTCCGAAATTCTCTCTTCACCGCCCAGATATAATAACGATAGAAACATTCCTTATCCTCCAACAACTCTGGATATTGTTGCACCAATCGGTAGAACAACAACTTGCTCTCTCTCAGGATATCTTCTCTTCTTTCCTCATCACACCCCACCTGCAGTTGACAAATCAGCGGCTTAACAACCCAAAACAAATAATCAAAATCTAAAGTATTCATTACTAACTCCTTCGTTATATTTGATACATCTATTATAGCGTCTCCCCTAAAAAAAGAACATGACATTTTTGTCATGTTCTTTTTAACGAAAATAGTGTAGATACAGAAGTATAGTACAAAAAAAAGAGGTAAACACCTCTCATTTGTTTATCAACTCCGCCAGTAGGACTCGAACCTACGACATCATGATTAACAGTCATGCGCTACTACCAACTGAGCTATGGCGGATAAGAGCCAAGCGACTACCATATCTAACAGGGGGCAACCCCCAACTACATCAGGCGTTCTAGGGCTTAACTACTGTGTTCGGCATGGGAACAGGTGTATCTCCTAGGCTATCGTCACTTAACTATTGAATAGATCTCTTGTCTACTCAAAATTGAATAACTATCTAAACAAGTTAACCTTACGCTACTTCTTTATGACTCTTTGGATAAGTCCTCGAGCTATTAGTATTAGTCCGCTACATGTGTCACCACACTTACACTCCTAACCTATCTACCTGATCATCTCTCAGGGCTCTTACTGATATAAAATCATGGGAAATCTCATCTTGAGGTGGGCTTCACACTTAGATGCTTTCAGCGTTTATCCCTTCCCTACATAGCTACCCAGCGATGCCCTTGGCAGGACAACTGGTACACCAGCGGTAAGTCCACTCTGGTCCTCTCGTACTAGGAGCAGATCCTCTCAAATTTCCTACGCCCGCGACGGATAGGGACCGAACTGTCTCACGACGTTCTGAACCCAGCTCGCGTGCCGCTTTAATGGGCGAACAGCCCAACCCTTGGGACCGACTACAGCCCCAGGATGCGACGAGCCGACATCGAGGTGCCAAACCTCCCCGTCGATGTGAACTCTTGGGGGAGATAAGCCTGTTATCCCCAGGGTAGCTTTTATCCGTTGAGCGATGGCCCTTCCATACGGAACCACCGGATCACTAAGCCCGACTTTCGTCCCTGCTCGAGTTGTAGCTCTCGCAGTCAAGCTCCCTTATACCTTTACACTCTGCGAATGATTTCCAACCATTCTGAGGGAACCTTTGGGCGCCTCCGTTACCTTTTAGGAGGCGACCGCCCCAGTCAAACTGCCCGTCAGACACTGTCTCCGATAGGGATAACCTATCTAGGTTAGAGTAGCCATAACACAAGGGTAGTATCCCAACAACGCCTCCATTGAGACTGGCGTCCCAATTTCATAGGCTCCTACCTATCCTGTACATGTGGTACAGATACTCAATATCAAACTGCAGTAAAGCTCCATGGGGTCTTTCCGTCCTGTCGCGGGTAACCTGCATCTTCACAGGTACTAAAATTTCACCGAGTCTCTCGTTGAGACAGTGCCCAAATCATTACGCCTTTCGTGCGGGTCGGAACTTACCCGACAAGGAATTTCGCTACCTTAGGACCGTTATAGTTACGGCCGCCGTTTACTGGGGCTTCAATTCAGATCTTCGCTAAAAGCTAAACCCTCCTCTTAACCTTCCAGCACCGGGCAGGCGTCACCCCCTATACATCATCTTACGATTTAGCAGAGAGCTGTGTTTTTGATAAACAGTTGCTTGGGCCTATTCACTGCGGCTGACTTAAAGCCAGCGCCCCTTCTCCCGAAGTTACGGGGCCATTTTGCCGAGTTCCTTAACGAGAGTTCTCTCGCTCACCTGAGGCTACTCGCCTCGACTACCTGTGTCGGTTTGCGGTACGGGTAGTGTATGATTAACGCTAGAAGCTTTTCTTGGCAGTGTGACATCACTCACTTCGCTACTAAACTTCGCTCCCCATCACAGCTTGGTGTTATAGATATAAGCATTTGACTCATATCACACCTCACTGCTTAGCCCAGCACTTCCAATCGCTGGGACAAGTTAGCCTACTGCGTCCCTCCATCACTTCATACACTAGTACAGGAATATCAACCTGTTGGCCATCGGATACACCTTTCGGTCTCTCCTTAGGTCCCGACTAACCCAGGGCGGACGAGCCTTCCCCTGGAAACCTTAGTCTTACGGTGGATGGGATTCTCACCCATCTTTCGCTACTCATACCGGCATTCTCACTTCTATGCGTTCCAGCGCTCCTCACGGTACACCTTCAACACACATAGAACGCTCTCCTACCATCCCCTAAGGGATCCACAGCTTCGGTAAATTGTTTTAGCCCCGGTACATTTTCGGCGCAGGGTCACTCGACTAGTGAGCTATTACGCACTCTTTGAATGAATAGCTGCTTCTAAGCTAACATCCTAGTTGTCTGTGCAACCCCACATCCTTTTCCACTTAACAATTATTTTGGGACCTTAGCTGGTGGTCTGGGCTGTTTCCCTTTCGACTACGGATCTTAGCACTCGCAGTCTGACTGCCGATTATATCTCATTGGCATTCGGAGTTTATCTGAGATTGGTAATCCGGGATGGACCCCTCACCCAAACAGTGCTCTACCTCCAAGAGACTTAACATCGACGCTAGCCCTAAAGCTATTTCGGAGAGAACCAGCTATCTCCAAGTTCGTTTGGAATTTCTCCGCTACCCACAAGTCATCCAAGCACTTTTCAACGTGCCCTGGTTCGGGCCTCCAGTGAGTTTTACCTCACCTTCACCCTGCTCATGGGTAGGTCACATGGTTTCGGGTCTACGACATGATACTAAGTCGCCCTATTAAGACTCGGTTTCCCTACGGCTCCGTCTCTTCAACTTAACCTCGCATCATATCGTAACTCGCCGGTTCATTCTACAAAAGGCACGCTCTCACCCATTAACGGGCTCGAACTTGTTGTAGGCACACGGTTTCAGGTTCTATTTCACTCCCCTTCCGGGGTACTTTTCACCTTTCCCTCACGGTACTGGTTCACTATCGGTCACTAGAGAGTATTTAGGGTTAGGAGATGGTCCTCCCAGATTCCGACGGGATTTCTCGTGTCCCGCCGTACTCAGGATACTGCTAGGTATAATCACTATTTCGACTACGAGGCTTTTACTCTCTTTGGCTCATCTTTCCAGATGACTCGTCTATAATCATTAAGTCCACATTGCAGTCCTACAACCCCAAAGAGTAAACTCTTTGGTTTGCCCTCTTACCGTTTCGCTCGCCGCTACTAAGGCAATCGCTTTTGCTTTCTCTTCCTGCAGCTACTTAGATGTTTCAGTTCACTGCGTCTTCCCTCCTACACCTTAACAGTGTAGGATACTAACCATTAGTTAGTGGGTTCCCCCATTCGGACATCCCTGGATCAGCGCTTACTTACAGCTCCCCAAAGCATTTCGTCGTTAGTCACGTCCTTCATCGGCTTCTAGTGCCAAGGCATCCACCGTGCGCCCTTATTAACTTAACCTTATTTGGTCTATTGACCTTAAACTCATTAAATCACAGCGTTTCGGTTTATTTTCTTGTTGCTATTTGATAGTTATTCAATTTTCAATGGACAATCTAGAATCTTACGATTCTATGGAGCCTAGCGGGATCGAACCGCTGACCTCCTGCGTGCAAAGCAGGCGCTCTCCCAGCTGAGCTAAGGCCCCACAAGACCTCTCAAAACTAAACAAGACAATGTACAGTTCCGTTTTTTCCTTAGAAAGGAGGTGATCCAGCCGCACCTTCCGATACGGCTACCTTGTTACGACTTCACCCCAATCATCTATCCCACCTTAGGCGGCTGGCTCCTAAAAGGTTACCTCACCGACTTCGGGTGTTACAAACTCTCGTGGTGTGACGGGCGGTGTGTACAAGGCCCGGGAACGTATTCACCGCGGCGTGCTGATCCGCGATTACTAGCGATTCCGACTTCATGTAGGCGAGTTGCAGCCTACAATCCGAACTGAGACTGGCTTTAAGAGATTAGCTTGCCGTCACCGACTTGCGACTCGTTGTACCAGCCATTGTAGCACGTGTGTAGCCCAGGTCATAAGGGGCATGATGATTTGACGTCATCCCCACCTTCCTCCGGTTTATTACCGGCAGTCTCGCTAGAGTGCCCAACTGAATGATGGCAACTAACAATAAGGGTTGCGCTCGTTGCGGGACTTAACCCAACATCTCACGACACGAGCTGACGACAACCATGCACCACCTGTCACCGGTGTGCCGAAGCAAAATCCTATCTCTAGGACGGGCACCGGGATGTCAAGACCTGGTAAGGTTCTTCGCGTTGCTTCGAATTAAACCACATGCTCCACCGCTTGTGCGGGCCCCCGTCAATTCCTTTGAGTTTCAACCTTGCGGTCGTACTCCCCAGGCGGAGTGCTTAATGCGTTAGCTGCGGCACTGAGTCCCGGAAAGGACCCAACACCTAGCACTCATCGTTTACGGCGTGGACTACCAGGGTATCTAATCCTGTTTGCTCCCCACGCTTTCGAGCCTCAGCGTCAGTTACAGACCAGAGAGCCGCTTTCGCCACCGGTGTTCCTCCATATATCTACGCATTTCACCGCTACACATGGAATTCCACTCTCCCCTTCTGCACTCAAGTCTCACAGTTTCCAAAGCGTACAATGGTTAAGCCACTGCCTTTAACTTCAGACTTATGAAACCGCCTGCGCTCGCTTTACGCCCAATAAATCCGGACAACGCTCGGGACCTACGTATTACCGCGGCTGCTGGCACGTAGTTAGCCGTCCCTTTCTGGTAAGATACCGTCACGACATGGATTTTCCACTCCCACATCCGTTCTTCTCTTACAACAGAGCTTTACGATCCGAAAACCTTCTTCACTCACGCGGCGTTGCTCGGTCAGGGTTGCCCCCATTGCCGAAGATTCCCTACTGCTGCCTCCCGTAGGAGTCTGGGCCGTGTCTCAGTCCCAGTGTGGCCGATCACCCTCTCAGGTCGGCTATGTATCGTCGCCTTGGTAAGCCGTTACCTTACCAACTAGCTAATACAACGCAGGTCCATCTGATAGTGGAGCAATTGCCCCTTTTAAACTAATAACATGTGTTATTACCTCTTATGCGGTATTAGCTATCGTTTCCAATAGTTATCCCCCGCTATCAGGCAGGTTACCTACGCGTTACTCACCCGTTCGCAACTCATCCAGAAGAAGCAAGCTTCTCCCTTCAGCGTTCTACTTGCATGTATTAGGCACGCCGCCAGCGTTCGTCCTGAGCCAGGATCAAACTCTCATTTAAATCATGATTTGTTTGAGTCTTCACTCATTCTGTTCTCTGACAGATTTATTTTTGACTTCTTTAAGAAGCCCTGCACATCGTCTTGTTCAGTTCTCAAAGGTCTTTGTCTCTCAAGAGACAACTTCTATATTCTATCAAACTTTTAATAGCTTGTCAACACTTTTTTTGAAGTTTTTTCAACCTCTCGTGTTAACGTCCTCTCGTTTGACAGCTATATTAGTTTATCAAACTTCATCTACACTGTCAATAACTTTTTTGAAAAAGTTTTTCAAGTCTTTATGTTAACAGTGCTCTCGTTTGACAGCTATATTAGTTTATCAAACTTGACTGACACTGTCAACATGTTTTTTAATTTTTCTTTAAAAAAGAAAGCTAAGTCTAGCTTTCTTTCTCATATCGTAGTTTTTAGAGGTCTTTGAGATAACTTTCTTCACCGTAGCCTCGTGATTGTAATCCTTCTTCTGCAAGCTTTACTAGGTGGCTGCAAATGACGTCTAATTCTTTTTCATCGTCTGTAGGAAGGGTTGTTTTTGCAAAAAGACGTCGCATTTTTCTATAATCATGATGGTATTTTTCATATAAGGGAAGATTATCCAAATAATCGCCTAGTTTTTCAAGGTTATTAAATAAGCCAAGATGAAAGGCAACGGGGGCAAAGTTTTTATCTAGGGCTTGCGTGCAGGTGCTTCGGAACTCAACGGTGCCCCTTGTTGTCACATCTTCGTAGTTATAGCTCCGATGATAAACAAAATCCTCCTCTTTAGGTTTTATGTTGATAGTATTACCCTCTAAATCATAGGCTTTTATGGTATCTTTTTCAAGATAATCTTTGGCTCTAATAGGAGAAAAATAGAGCAGTTTGCCCTCTCGCATGGTGGTAAAAAGACTAGTTTGGTCAAGATAATTTATCAAATCATCAATCCCTGTCAAAGTATGGTCATAAAGCCCGCTATTTTGGAGATGTTTGCCATGCATGGACTCTTCCCAAAAAATGTCCCGTGACAGACGTGTATCCCAATTGCTATCCCAAAAGGTAGAATTAGCAAATAAGTAAGCTTTTATCGGCTCTAGCTGGTTGAAGCGGTTAAGCACTGGGATGAGGTTTTTCTCTGAAATGTCAAGTTGCACTTGATTGCCACAAATAAAAGCGCCATAGTCTGGATAAGCGTGAAAGGCACCCGCCTGCTCTTTTTGTGATAAAGCCAGATAAGCTAGCAACATCTGATAACGTGGCAAGGCAACTGGGCGATTGTCATTGATTTTCCAGTGGGGGTGAACGCCCCAGCCTTGCAACTCGTGATGGTGCTTACGGAGATAGGGCTGGATAAGCTCCAGATAGCGATTAAAGCACTGGTCGATTTCTTGGATAGTCAATGCTTTTTCAAAAGCGAACTCTAGGATATTATAAGACACTTCAAAAAGGATAGCATCTCCAGAAGCGGGCTCTTTGACCTGAACATGGGCGCCGTCTGCGTCTTTTTGCACGGATTGAAAGCCGCATTCCTCTACTAAGTAGGCTAGCAGCGCCTTTGAGACGGCAATATCTGTCGCAGCACCCAGTGTATTGACAATAGGAAATTCAAACTCGACTCCTATATAGGCTTTGGGATTGGTTTTAATCGGCTTGATATAGCGATTGTATAGCAATTCCTTTGAACGTGTCATGGTAACCTCTCACTTTTTCTTTTTAACATTATACCATACTTTTCTTTATTATCAGAATATTTCGATAGCAAAAAAGCGCTACTGCGCTTTTTTATTTTTAATCTAAACCAATGCGTTTGAAAACTTCATCAACACGTTTGGCGTAGTAGCTTGGGTTGAAGAGTTCGTCAATTTCGTCTTGGGTCAGACGGCTAGTTACTTTTTCATCAGCTTCTAGCAGTGGCTTGAAGTCCACTTGATTGTCCCAAGAGTAAGCTGTTTTTGGCTGCACGAGGTCATAAGCTTCCTCACGAGTCATGCCTTTTTCAATCAGGGTCAACATGACACGCTGGCTGTAAATCAAGCCGAAAGTAGACTGCATGTTGCGCAGCATATTTTCAGGAAATACTGTGAGATTTTTCACGATATTTCCAAAACGGTTGAGCATGTAGTCGATGAGAATGGTCGTATCTGGTGCGATGATACGCTCAGCAGATGAGTGAGAGATGTCACGTTCGTGCCAGAGGGCAACGTTTTCGTAAGCTGTCACCATGTGACCACGGATGACACGTGCAAGACCTGTCATGTTTTCAGATCCAATTGGGTTGCGCTTGTGTGGCATAGCTGAGCTACCTTTTTGCCCTTTAGCGAAAAATTCCTCCACTTCACGCTGCTCAGACTTTTGCAGACCACGGATTTCAGTCGCCATACGCTCAATTGAGGTTGCAATCAAGGCAAGCGTTGCAAAATATTCAGCATGGAGGTCACGTGGCAAGACCTGCGTTGAAATTTCCTGCGGACGAATGCCTAGCTTGTCGCAGACGTATTTTTCCACAAAAGGTGGGATATTAGCAAAGTTACCAACGGCACCAGAAATCTTACCAGCCTCAACACCCGCTGCTGCACGCTCGAAACGCTCGATGTTGCGCTTCATCTCGCTGTACCAAGTGGCAAGCTTGAGCCCAAAAGTCGTTGGCTCTGCGTGAACCCCGTGGGTACGTCCCATCATGATGGTGTGCTTGTGCTCACGTGCCTTGTCCGCCACAATCTCAGTAAAGCGCTTCAAATCTTCACGGATGATATCGTTGGCTTGCTTGTAAAGGTAGCCGTAAGCTGTGTCCACCACGTCAGTTGAGGTCAAGCCGTAGTGCACCCACTTGCGCTCTTGACCGAGGCTCTCAGACACGGCACGAGTGAATGCCACCACGTCATGGCGTGTTTCTTGCTCGATTTCTAAAATGCGGTCGATGTCAAAGGTCGCCTTCTCACGAATCAGCGCCACATCTTCCTTGGGAATCTCACCCAGCTCAGCCCATGCCTCATCAGCTAGAATCTCTACCTCTAACCATGCACGGTACTTGTTTTCTTCACTCCAAATGTTCGCCATCTCAGGGCGTGAATAACGTTCGATCATTTTGTTTTGCTCCTTATTAAATTTTTGGATTTTGTTCCACTCTTTCACTGTTAGTTCTAATACCCTTAAGTAGAGTTATCATATTCAGCAAATATCATTTTAAGAAAATTTTAATCAGGTTTCCATCTTTTGAATTATCTCGCTTCTTTATATTATCTAAGATACGTTTTTCTGTCTCAGGCGACCAATAAATATTTAATTGTTCCTTTGCTCTAGTGACCGCTGTATAAAAAATACTGTGTGTTATATTCTCTTCAATTTCATTAGCAATAATAACTTTTACTGACTTATATTCTAAACCTTGCGCTTTATGAATCGATGAAGCATATGCAACTTGAAACGGCACAATTGTGTCAAAGTCACTCGAATCATAATCCGTACTTCTATACTTTTTCACAGAAAAACGAATTATACTATGCCCCTCTGGGGTACTACTGATAAGACACACATCAGGATAACTAGATAAATCAAAGGAAGTAAGCACTAACTCTTGTAATACTATATCAAAAACAATAAAATTGTCCTCAACTTTAATACTATGAATCACTCCTTTAACGTTATTGTATATTTAGAGGAAAGAACCTAGGTGTATCAATAAACAAAATTGGGTCTCCAACCTTGTATTCTGCAGTACCCCATATAACGCTCTTAGAAGGATTTTGAGCCTGCATGAAAGCATTTATATTGTTTATCCCATACAATCCGCCATAGTTCAAACATAAAATTATCTCATCTTTATTGAATGAGGAAAATAGATTTGCATCCAACGCTCTAGAAAAGTTACTCTTCGAAAGATGCTCTAAAATATCCTTTTCATTATTTCTAATTTTATTCCATACGGTTAACAGTTCCTTTTTGTTAGTTCTGTATGTAGTAGACAATTCATATTTACTATCTTTTATATAATATTGTATAACATCAAACCAATTACCAAATCGTATAGACTCAATTTGATAAGTATCCCCTACAACAATCAACAGCTCAAAATTAATACTATCTAGTATTTTTCTGAAATCAGCATTACTAATTGTACTACTCTCATCAACTATAAGTAAATCACATTCTAAACTTCTACATTTAGCTTTAGCAACTGTACTAAACTCTGAATTTTGTATATTAATTTTCCTTCTCAAATTATCTACAGCAGTGTTTGTGTTAGCTAAAAATAATTTATTTTTATCCGAAAAGTAATCAGAGATATAATTTATTAAAGTCGATTTTCCTGTTCCAGCAGCACCATATATCATTGCTACTTTAGACTTAGCAAACATATTCACTAAACAATCAATCTTAATTTCATCATCAATAATTTCTACTTTTTTCTCCAACCATGATTGAACAGAATAAGAATAACCTTCAACTCCAGAATTTGTGAGACTTTGCATTTTTTTAACTATATATACAACATCATCTTTATATCCCTCAATAAACACATGCCCTTTTTCGAGACATAGACGTCTATGTTGGTGTTTATGGTATAATTTAGAGTTATAAAGTTGTATTAATTCAGGAATATTTTCAAAATTATCAATTTCTTTTACAGATGTGAAAAGCTGTCCTCTTATTTCCGAATTATTCTTAATATATCTAGCAAATAATTCATATTCTCTCCCTTCTGAAGGTATACACATAAGAAGATTTGATAGTCTAGGATTATGTTTTTTGAGACTTGAATCAAAAGGCATCCTATCAAAAGGAACACACTTCCAATCTAATCTCAAATTAGATAATTTAGGGTTTCCTCCTTCTAGATACTTTTCAGGAACATACTGTGACTTGAGAACCTTGTTATTCATGCAAAATAATAAATATCTTATAACCCTAGAACCATCTAAGTTGTTTTGTATTAATTCTCTAGCTGTATCTAAAATTAAAAATAACCTAGACTGCTTACTCTCTGCTAAGATTAGCTTTTTTACAGATTTATATAAACTATCATCAAGTTCAACAATAGTTAGCAAATTCATTCTATATTTCTGAACAAATTCCATCAATTTTTTATATTCTTGGTAAGACGTCTGAATATCTGGAAAATCTAGCTTCAATATATCCCTCATTTTATTAAACTCACACGGTCTAATTGAAACTTTCCAGTTATCTATAATAAGAATCGGCATTATTTTTCCAAAGATATTAATTTTCACCTTTTTTATCCATAGTAGGGTTGCATAATTGGTTAAAATTGGTTTATCCGTGAAGGCAATCATTCTATCAAATTTGGATGAGTAATCATTAGCAGCAAAATAAGTTACTTCATAATATTTACAATCATTTACAAAAAATGGCTTTACTTTATAAATATAATACCTATCACTATATGACACTCTTTCAAAATTAGTATATGGATTATCTATCGCTTCAGAAATTACTTCATAATACTCAGTTAATTGTGAATCTTGATAACGAGGAAAATCTTCTAAATTAGATAGAACATCAAATCCTAAATATCTTTTTAAATAGTTCCTAATGTCCAATAAATAACTATAGTATTTTAACATTAACCTTTCTGAATTATCTTCATCTAGTGTATAGTGAGAAACTGAAATTTGTAGCAACTCATGAAATTCTCTTATAAATACATATTTAGAATGTCGAAATACATGTTTTATTCCAAGCTGTATATTACTGTAGTTCAATTCAATTTCTGCGTTGTTGTCTACACAATACAATTTCACAGAAATATATTCTACAAAATTTCTTAATTGAGATAGTATATTTTGAGATAGAAATCCTCGTTCTTTAATCTGTTCAATATTTCTACATAAATTTTTATCTATATCCAAAATTGCTTCATCTATGTTTTTCACTTAATTCTCCCTAATTTATAAAGAAATCAGATTTATATCAGAGGTAGTTCTAAAATCTGAAAAACAAAAACCACTGGCTAAATTTGAAAGCTAACACATTTGATTACTGATTAATCCTCCCAACACACGATATTTTCTTCTAGAACCGTCACATGCCCCATTTTGCGGTTGTGTTTAGCTTCCGCCTTGCCGTAGAGGTGGAGGTGGGCAGAGGGGTGGGCGTGGACAAAGTTTTGGGCTTTCTCGACATGCTGACCGAGGACATTGAGCATGACGGCTGGGGCGTGGAGGTGAATAGCAGGAAGCGTCTCTCCCAGAACACCTAGGATATGGGTGTCAAACTGCGAAAAGTCGCAAGCTTCAATGCTGTAGTGCCCAGAGTTGTGCGGGCGTGGCGCAATTTCGTTGACGAGGATATCGCCTGCTGTCGCAAACATCTCAACGCAAAGCGTACCTGATAAGTGCAGCTGCTCAGCGATTTTTATCGCCATTTGCTTGGCTTTTTCTGCTAAGTCCTCTGAAATGCGGGCTGGTACGATGGTTTTTGAGAGGATATTGTTGCGGTGGATATTTTCCTGCACGGGAAAGACGGTTACGTCATGCCCGTTACCAGAGACGATGACAGAAATTTCAAGGTCAAAGTCGACAAACTCTTCTAGCACGCAGTCGGCTTGGTCTGCCAAGTCACGAGCTACCTGCAAGTCCTCTTGACTACGAATGACCACCTGACCATGTCCATCATAACCACCAGTGGCTGTTTTGAGGACGTAGTTTTTGGAGAGGTCAATGTCGTCCAAGTCTTTTGCAGACTTGATGACCTTGTAAGGGGCAACTTTCACCCCTGCTTGATTGGCAAGAAAGTCTTTTTCAAAAATGCGATTTTGCGAGATACGTAGAAGATCCGTGCCCTGCGGCAGTTGACCAGGCTTGATGACCTGTTCCAGACCGTCCGCGTCCACATTTTCAAACTCGTAGGTCAGCACATCGCAACGCTCTGCCAGCTCACGAAGAGCTGCCACATCGTCATAGGGAGCGACGATAACCTCGCTGACACGAGAGGCAGGACAGTCCGCAGCAGGGTCAAGAGTGATGACCTTATGACCCATGTAAATGGCAGAAATCGCCATCATCTGCCCCAGCTGACCGCCGCCAATAATGCCAATGGTCTTAGATGAGTTCATCGGTTGACGCCTCCGCAATCTTTCCTTGTTCCTCTGCAAAGTCTGCCAGCTGCTGCGCAAGGTCTGCGTCCTCAATAGCGAGGATACGTAAAGCCGTCAGAGCTGCGTTGGTGGCACCAGCTTCGCCGATTGCCATGGTGGCAACAGGCACACCGCCTGGCATTTGCACAATAGAGTAGAGCGAGTCAAGGCCACTCAGGGCACGAGACTTGACGGGCACACCGATTACCGGCAGAGTGGTCTTGGCTGCGACCATACCTGGTAGGTGGGCTGCACCGCCTGCGCCTGCGATGATGACCTTGATGCCTCTGCTACGTGCCTCTTCGGCATGGCGAAACATGAGGTCTGGCGTGCGGTGGGCAGAAACCACCTTTTTCTCATAAAGAACGCCGAATTGGTCTAGTACTTCGGCGGTTTTTTGCATGGTTGCCCAGTCGGACTTGCTCCCCATGATGATAGAAATGATTGCTGTCATAGTGCCTTGCTCCCGATATCTGATCTGTAAAATAGTCCTGTCGTTTCTTGCTCTTTTAGCTTAGCATAGATAACCTTTTGCGCTGTGGCAACGTCATCTGCTGTGGTGACCAGCATGTAGACACGTCCGCCGTTTGACAGCAGGTCTTTGCCATTTTCTGCCAACTTAGCGCCTGCATAGTAGGTCTTGATGTCACCTGTCGTCTTTTCTGGCAAGCGCACGCCTTTTTCATAAGCCAGCGGATAACCTTCGCTCGCTACAACCACACCTAAGGTCACACCCTCATCTGTCCAAGTGATGTCAGGTGTCTTTTGTTCCAAAATATCCGTGATATTCTGCGCAAAATCACTGGTCAAGCGTGGCAGGATAATCTGGGTCTCAGGGTCGCCAAAGCGCGAGTTGAACTCGATGACCTTGGGACCGTCCGCTGTCAAAATCAGCCCCGCATAGAGCACACCTAGATAAGGGCGCCCTTCTTTAATCATGCCCTCAAGCACAGGCTTGATGATGGTCTCAACAGACGTCTCAACGACAGACGGCGCCAAGTGTGACACAGGTGCGTAAGCGCCCATGCCACCTGTATTTGGTCCCTTATCACCGTCAAAGGCACGCTTGTGGTCCTGCGCTGTTGGCATGATGTAGAACTTATCGCCATTGACAAAGGCAAAGAGGGAGAACTCCTCACCGTCCAGAAACTCCTCGATGACCACGCGCGCACCGCTGTCGCCAAATTTATTGTCCAAAAGCATGTCGTGGGCAGCAACTACCGCTTCCTCCACCGTCATGGCAACGACCACACCCTTACCAAGCGCTAAGCCGTCGGCCTTGACCACGATAGGTGCACTTTCTTTTGCGATGTAGGCTTTTGCTGCTTCAAAGTCTGAGAAGGTCTCATAGCGTGCCGTTGGCACACCGTATTTTTTCATGATAGACTTGGCGAAGTCCTTGGACCACTCCAGCTCTGCTGCTGCTTTTTTAGGTCCAAAAGCCTTGAGCCCAGCAGCTTCAAAGTCGTCTACAATCCCTGCTGCCAAGGCGTCATCTGGACCGATAAAGGTCCAAGCAATGTCCTGCTCTTTGGCAAAAGCAATCAGTGCCGAATGTTCGGAAATTCCGATATCCACTAAATCCAGACCATCTAGCGTCATTCCGTCATTTCCCGGTGCGACAAAAACCTGACTCACCTCTTTTGAGTCCAACAGTTTTTTTGCAATAGCATGCTCACGTCCTCCTGAGCCAACAACTAAAAGTTTCACAACCTCACCCAAACGAACGCCTTAAAAGAGCCAATAAACGGATATTAGCAGCTCTTTTTAGGTTCATCCTTTCAAATAACGAATTTTACAAGATTATTATAACACATTTGTTCGTCTAAATCTATTGGAAATCAAAAGGCTGAGAAGAAATTCTCAGCCTTTTCTTAAAATGGTAGCTCCTCTTCTTCTAAGACGAGGTCAGCAAGGTCAGCGCCTGTGTTGTTTTCACGCATAGCACGCTGGGCACGACTCTCTAGAAGCTGGAAAGACGATGCCAAAACTTCTGTGATGTAGTGTTTTTTGCCGTCTTTTTCGTATTTTCGTGTTCTCAGCTCACCATCTACTGTGATGAGACTGCCTTTACTGCCATAGCTGGCTAGCGTCTCTGCTAAGCGCCCCCAAACAACGATATTGATAAAGTCAGCCTCTCGCTCACCGTCTTGGCGCTTAAAGCG
This sequence comes from Streptococcus hyointestinalis, assembly GCF_011039275.1. Taxonomy (GTDB): domain Bacteria; phylum Bacillota; class Bacilli; order Lactobacillales; family Streptococcaceae; genus Streptococcus; species Streptococcus hyointestinalis_A. The sequence continues at coordinate 189,863 of NZ_JAAKGB010000001.1, read as the reverse complement.
ACGGTTGACCGCCAAGGTCACACGAGTGACCGACTTGTCATTAGGTGTTTTGACCATTTCTGGCGTAGCTGTTAGACGTCCGATAAGAATTACTTTATTATACATAACTTACCTCCTCACCTTACTTATTCGTCAAAAAATGCTAAAATGAAATCACTTTTTGAAAAAGGAGAAAGCTATGAGCGTATCGATTGACCATTATAAAAAAATGCTGGCGCAACCTTGGGGTAAAATCCAGTACGAGTTGACCTTTTACCACCTGCGCCATATCACAAACAAAAAAGTCCTAGACTTTGGTGCAGGCTTTGGCTTGACCAGCCAACACCTCTCAAAGCACAATCAAGTCACAGCTGTCGAGCCTAACTGCGACTTGCTTTTTGCCGACTCTAATCAGACCTTTACCAAAATCGCAGGTAGCCTTGAGGTGCTCGAGACATTTCCTGATAAAAGCTTTGATATCATCCTCTGCCACAATGTCCTCGAGTACATCCCAAAGGAAGAGCACGCCGACTACCTCGCAGCGTTTGAGCGTCTCTTGACAGACGACGGGGAGCTATCGCTCATCAAGCACAACCTCACTGGCAAAGTCATGCAGGCGGTGGTATTTGAAAACAACACACAAAAAGCAAATGCTCTACTAGCAGGCGACACGGACTTTGATAGCCCTAGCTTCTCGCAGGGCAACAGCTACACTCTTGAAGAATTAGTCGCAAACACTCGTCTCAAACTACAGAGCTATCAAGGCATGCGCACCTTTTACTCTCTGCAACCAAACAACGTCAAAATGGAAAAAGATTGGCTGGAGCGAATGCTCGCTATTGAGATACAGGTCGCTGACCTCAAACCCTACAAAGACATCGCCTTTTTACAATACGTGACGCTAACAAAATAGACCGTTACCTAAGGTAACGGTCTATTTTTAACCTTGTGTCCAGTGTTTTTGGCTATCAAAAGCTTCGCTTACAGCGCTAGTCTCGTCTAGCTCGATGACACCACGTTTTTGAGGGGCGTTTGGTAGCGCCAACTCACGAGGACTGCACATCATACCAAAACTATCTTCTCCACGCAATTTTCCAGGGAAAATGAGGCTGCCATTTGGCATCATTGCACCTGGTAGAGCTACGATGGTTTTCAGACCGAGCTTAGCATTTGGTGCTCCAGCGACAATCTGCACTGTCTTATCCTCTGCGATTTTGACTTGGCAAATGTTGAGGTGGTCACTATCTGGGTGTGCTGTCATCTCGACAATCTCACCAACGACAAACTTAGGCGCATTGTCATTGACCAAACGCTCACTAAAGCCTTCAGCTTCAAGCTCTTGGTTAAGTCTAGCGACGTCTTCGTCTGTCAAAAAGACTTGCCCCGCACCGTCCAGTGTGATGAGACTTGAAGCGTCAAAAATATTCCACGCTACGGTTTCATTGCTGTCTTCTAAAAAGACACGTGCCACCTTTCCTCTGCGCTCAAAAGAGAGCTTTTGGTCTTTACTATCTGTGACAATCACCATCAGCACATCTCCGACGTGTGCTTTATTGTAGCTAAAAATCATGCCTGTGTTTTCCCTTCTAAATCGGCTAAAAATGCCGTAATCTCTGCTTTTGTTTTACGAGCTTTGCTTACAAATCGTCCGATTTCCTTGCCATCTTCTAAGACGATAAAACTTGGAATCCCATAAACGTCCCAAGTCTTTGCCAAATCAAGGAAATCATCCCTGTCAATGCGAAGAAAGGTAAAAGTTGAAAATTTCTCCTCAATCTCTGGCAAAGCGGGATAGATAAACTGACAATCTGGGCACCAATCTGCTGTGAAAAAGAGCACCAAACGCTCACTCTTTTCAATATGATCTGCAATGTCTTCATAAGATTTTGGACTAATCATGGCACATTCCTTTCTGTACTATCTGCTCTTGACAGGTCAATATGGACTATCGTTTTTTATTTTACCATAAAATAGTGTAAAATAGAATTATAGAATCGAGGTAATTATGACTGAACTTTTTGACAAAATCAAAGCCGTCACAGAATTGGACGGTATCGCAGGACATGAGCACAATGTCCGTAACTACATGCGTAAGCACATGACACCGCTGGTTGACAGCATTGAGACGGATGGTCTTGGTGGTATTTTCGGTATCAAAAAACATGCTGACGCTAACGCTCCTCGTATCATGGTCGCAGCACACATGGACGAGGTTGGCTTTATGGTTTCTAGCATCCAAGCGGACGGGACTTTTCGTGTCGTAGGGATTGGCGGCTGGAACCCGCTCGTTGTCAGCTCTCAGCGCTTCACCCTCTACACACGCACAGGTCAAGCCATCCCTATCATCTCAGGCTCTGTGCCTCCTCACTTCCTACGTGGGAAAAATGGCGGAGCTGCTCTTCCAAGTGTCTCTGACATTATCTTTGACGGAGGTTTTAGGGACAAGGCAGAAGCAGAGCAATTTGGCATCGCACCTGGGGACATCATCGTCCCAAAATCCGAAGCCATCCTCACTGCCAACCAAAAAAATGTCATCTCGAAAGCTTGGGACAACCGCTATGGCGTCTTGATGGTGCTTGAGCTGCTCGAGCAACTCAAAGACACACCGCTTGATAACACCCTCATCGCTGGCGCCAATGTCCAAGAAGAGGTCGGTTTACGTGGCGCACATGTCTCCACAACTAAGTTTGACCCTGAGCTTTTCTTTGCCGTTGACTGCTCACCTGCTGGTGATGTTTACGGTGACCAAGGGCATATCGGTGATGGCACTTTGATTCGTTTCTACGATCCAGGGCACATTCTTCTAAAAGACATGCGTGATTTTCTCTTAACCACCGCCGAAGAAGCAGGTATCAAGTACCAATACTACACTGGAAAGGGCGGTACAGACGCTGGTGCCGCTCACTTGCAAAACAGTGGTGTGCCGTCTACAACTATCGGTGTCTGCGCCCGCTACATTCACTCTCACCAAACCCTCTATGCTATGGATGACTTCTTAGAAGCGCAAGCCTTTTTACAAGCGCTCCTCAAAAAACTCGACCGTAGCACCGTTGATTTGCTGAAAGCCTACTAGGAGGACCTATGAAAATCGGATTTATCGGTGTCGGGAAAATGGCTAGCGCTATCATCAAGGGGCTAAAAACCACCCAGCATGAACTCATCATCTCAGGCTCGTCTCTAGAGCGCAGCAAGGAAATCGCAAATGAGCTCGACCTTGCCTACGCCAATTCGCACCAAGAACTCATCGACCAAGTGGATCTGGTCATTCTAGGTATCAAGCCGCAGCTCATGGAGACTGTGCTAACACCACTAACCGTCACAAAGCCTGTCCTCTCTATGGCAGCAGGTATCACCCTCTCACGGCTAGCGCAGCTGACCTCCAGCGAGCTTCCACTCATTCGTATCATGCCAAATATCAATGCCGCAATCCTAGCCAGCACGACCGCCATCTGCGCAAATGAGCTTGTCTCAGAGGAGCTATTCGCCACTTGCCAAGCCATTTGCAACAGTTTTGGGGAGACCTTTGCTATTACTGAAAAAGACTTTGATACCTTTACCGCTCTAGCAGGCTCAAGCCCAGCTTATATCTACCTTTTCATCGAAGCGCTAGCTAAGGCTGGGGTCAAGCACGGTCTCGCAAAAGACCAAGCCCTAGCTATTGTAACGCAGACTGTTTTAGCCAGTAGCAAGCACCTCCTAGAAGAAAATGAGCAACCTCACGCTCTTATTGATAAGATTTGTAGCCCAGGAGGGACAACCATTGCCGGACTACTTGACCTTGAAAAAACAGGGCTGACAGCCAGCGTCGTCTCAAGCATTGACGCTACTATCCAAAAAGCAAAAGAACTCTAAAAAAGCTAGAACATCTGCTCTAGCTTTTTGAAGTCTGAATAACATAATGATAAAAGACCGCTCCAGTTAGCCCTGCCACTAAACAGCCAATACCACGTGCTAACCAAACATTGTTAGCAACAAGTCCTTCAAAAACATTACAGAAAAAAGTACCTACAATTGCTGCTAAAACCAGCAAAACGAACCATTTTAAAACTGTTGTCATCATACATTTCTCCTTTTATTGCTATTATCTTTATCAAAGAATACCTGCTCTAGCTTTTTATTGCGCCATCATCAGGGCAAAGGCAAGGGCGTTGTTTAGAATGTGAAGCGTGAGACTGTACTCAAAGCGCTCGGTCTTGTAGTAGAGAAAAGCCATGACCGCTCCCATACCACCATAGATAATCCAATCTCCTAGACTATCAGCGCCATGAACTAAAGCAAAGCCAAGTACACCCACGATAAAACCAATAATTTCGTAGTTTTTAAAGAGAACTTTTGGAATCAAATAACGAAAGATCAGCTCCTCAATGAGAGGCGCTATAAGAACCACAAAGAGTCCCATAAAAGCAGGCGACAAGAGCGTAAACAACTGTTCAATAGTTGCTTGATTGCTGGTTGTCGTCGCACCAGAACCTTCTATCAAAGTCATACCCACTTGATTGCAAAGGATAATCAAGACATATCCAAGAAGTTCCCACAGGATGAGTGACTTGGGCTTGATGGTCTTAAAGTCCAACAACCCTTTTTTCTGAGCATAGGTCACAAAACCTGCAAAAATCGCAAGAGCCAACAGAATCCTTAGAGCAAAGGCAAGCGAGCTCTGATAAACACTTGTTGCCATCATGACGGCAAGTAAACCTTGGTCAATGGCTGCAAAGCCAATAATCACGCCGATAACTTTTAACTTTTCAATAACTGTTTTCATGCTTTTTTCTCCGATTGTAGTTGATGGTGGCGCAAGCCCCAGAAAAGCAGAGCACCAGTTAGCACAAGCCACAAGAGTAAGAAAATCAGAGATTTATCCATAAGCTGATAGTGTTTTCTATCTAGGAGATAGTTAGTCATTGTGCCCATAAAGGTAAAGTCAATGGCTTTTTTGAGGCTGTTATCCATCATGGCAAAAAATGGCATAAAAGCAACTACCAACATAAATGGCAAGCTCAAAATCGTTGCTTGCGTCTGCGTCTTACAGATGATACCAATGAAAATAAAGAGACCTAACGCCACAAGAGCCGTCAGAAGATTGACCACAGCATAGGTAAGCCCCAAGCTAGACAGCGAGACACCAAGATAGAGCGGCAAAGCGATGAGATAGACCAGCTCGATGACCAAAGGCAGAGTGAGATTTGCTAGTAGATACTCTAGGCTCCCCATACCCGCTAGCTGGAGACTGGTCAGATTGTGCTTTTCATTTTCCTCGGCAATGAGATAGGTAATGGTTGTGCCGATAAAACCGAGTATAATCGAAGGCATGGTCGCCATAATCATATCAGATGACTGGTCTGATGGCATTTTACTAAACATGAACTGATAAAGTAGCACCATCGCAACAGGAAGAAAGAGCTGCACCAAAAGCGTTTTATTTGCTGCGATAATCTCCCACCGTAACCACAATAAAGCTTTAAACTGTTTAAACATCTAACTTTCCTCCTGTCAATGCAATGAAAACATCCTCCAAAGTTGGCTCTGTCGAATGAATGGACTCAACAGCCGTCATATCAAGCCGACTAAGCTCACTATAGGACAGCTCGACTTGGCTGTCATCGTCATAGGTGACCACGACTTTTTTGTCTGTGTGGTATTTTTTAATCAGGTCTTTTGGACGACCTGTCTCAACGAGACTGCCCTTATCAAGGAGCGCTAGGTTATCACACAAGAGTGTTGCTTCGTGCATGTCATGCGTGGTCAGAAAAATCGCTGTGCCTTTTTCTTTTAACTCCAAGAGCAGACGGTGGATGAGACGAGTCGTCATCGGGTCAAGCCCGCTGGTTGGCTCATCCAAAAAGAGAAGAGCTGGTTCATTGAGGAGCGCTCGTGCCAGCAGCATGCGCTGCTTCATACCGTTGGATAGCTTTTCAGCTACCTTGTTGCGGTCATCATAGAGATTGACACGCTTTAGTAGCTCGTCAACTCTCGCTTTTGAAACACCGTAGAGCTTAGCGTAAGCCAGCATATTTTTATAAAGGGTCATCTTTTCATAAAAACCGCTGGTGTCACTGACGATACCGATCTTTTTATAGTCTTCTCTTTTAAGATCCGCTGGAGTCTTGCCAAGGACAGCAATCGCACCCTTATCAGAGGACAATTGCCCCGTCAAAATCTTAATGGTCGTTGTCTTACCAGAGCCAGACGGACCTAAGAAACCAAAAATTTCTCCCTTTTCAACAGCAAAGGAAACGTCTGATAGCGCTAACTTATCTGCAAATTGTTTTGCTAAATGCTTGACCTCAATTAAAGCCATAATAACCTCCTAATAAACCCTCTCCACAATAAAACGAACACCGATAAAACCGTAAGATATCAAGACCAAAAAACTATAGAGCAAGGCTTCATAACTAATATCAAACCCCAGCAAATGATGACACAAAAGCAAGATCATGACAGCTGTCGCAAGCAAACTATAGATAATCTTGACAGTCAGCTGTGTCAGATACTTGTTGCGCTCATCTATTGCCTTGATGTAACTAGCCTTTAAGCGCTTATCGCTTCTTAGCACGTAGATATTTCGTCCGATACATGCGACCAGCCCTATAATCAAGCCCAGAACAAAGCCACTGTTAAAGCTATCTAAGGACAGCTTGTAGAGTAGCACGGCAAAGACCAAGACTAAGACACACAGCAAAGCCGTCACTCGCTTTGTCATCTTACGATAATTTTCCACCGATGGCTTGCCACTTTTTGTCGTCATAAAGGTCACAAACATCTTTTCCTCCTTCATCATGCACCAGACCTCAGTCCACCTCTTCGTAGATGAAAATGTCCTCGATTGATTTGCCAAAAAAACGAGCAATCTTAAAGGCTAACTCTAGTGACGCAGTATAGCGCCCTTTTTCTAGCGAGATAATGGTCTGTCTGGTGACACCTAGTGCATCCGCCAGCTCAGCTTGACTGAGCTTTTGTGTTTTTCGCAATTCTTGAATGCGTGTTTCCATGTTTCACCTCACATTCATTTAGTAAAGTTTGCTTTACATCTATAAGTATAGTACACTTTACATTTTATGTCAAGCCTCCTTTACATTTTTTATAATCATAACCACCCGTCTAACGGGTGGTTTGAACAGGGGCTATAAGCCCATAACACTAGCCAGCGCCTAAAGACGCTGGCTTTCACTTTGTTCAAGCCTTATTGCTCTTGACTCGTCACTAGCCTCTCAAAGAGGCATTAGTACTACTTACCATTATCCCTAAAGGGATCTTCATACTCTTTCACACTCAATTTATCTAGTGCAATGTCATGATTCTCCTGTTCTTGAATATATTTTTTAATGGTGGCTTCGTTAAGTCCCACCGTACTCACATAATAACCCTCTGCCCAAAAATGGCGGTTACCAAACTTATATTTGAGATTGGCGTGTTTGTCAAACATCATAAGAGCACTTTTGCCTTTCAAGTAGCCCATAAAACTCGAAACGCTTATCCTCGGTGGGATACTCACCAACATGTGAACATGATCTGGCATAAGATGTCCTTCGAGAATCTCAACACCTTTGTAACTACATAATCGGCGGAATATTTCACCCAAGCTACTTCTATATTGATTATAGATAATTTTTCGTCTATACTTAGGGGTGAACACAATGTGATATTTACAATTCCATTTTGTGTGTGATAAACTATGTGCTTTTTGAGCCATACTTTTCTCCTTTCGCTTTACAATAGGCTTGAACACCTTTATTGTATCGCGTTTGGAGTTTTTTTGTATAACCTGCGATGCGCACCCGCATAGCGGGTGGTTTATTTGTCTCGCACCTTCGGAGCGAGACGGACTAAAGTCACATAACAAAAAAGCTGTTGCTTGCAACAGCTTTTCTGGTCTTATCATAATATTTGATAACAAGGTTAATTATTTTTGAAAAACTCCACATCACGCGCAATCATGAGTTCTTCATCTGTTGGCACAACGAGAACCTTGACACGAGAGTCTGGTGTTGTGATCTCACCAACATGCCCAAAGACATTCTTTGCTGGGTCAATTTCCATACCAAACCAAGAAAGCCCTTGGATAATATCCTGACGCATCATCGGAGCATTTTCACCCATACCTGCTGTAAAGACAATAGCATCCGCACCGTTTAGCACGGCGAGATATTGTCCGATAAACTTCTTCAGACGGTCAATAAAGATATTATAAGCTAGAACTGCATTTGGGTCATGGCGCTGCAATCCATCCTCAATGTCACGCATATCACTAGAGATACCCGACACTCCAAGAAGCCCAGACTGCTTGTTAAGCATATCCACAACATCAGCAGCGTCTTTTAGCTCTGGATCTTGAGCGATAAGATAAGGGATGATGGCTGGGTCAATATCACCTGAGCGTGTCCCCATCATAGGACCTGCAAGCGGTGTGAAGCCCATTGACGTATCCATAGACTCACCGTGATAGTTGGCAGTGACAGAAACGCCGTTCCCTACATGGGCTGTGATGAGCTTGAGCTCCTCAAGCGGACGCCCTAGCATTTTAGCGGCTTCTTGAGCGACATACTTATGGCTTGTGCCGTGCGCTCCGTACTTACGCACCTTATATTTTTGATAATATTTCTGTGGAATCGGATAGAGATAAGCATGCCTAGGCATGGTCGTGTGAAAAGAGGTGTCAAAGACAACAACACTGACAATATCTGGCAAAATCTCACGAAAGGCACGAATACCAGCTGCCGCACCAGGATTATGTAGAGGCGCAAGAAGCGACAGCTCCTCCACCTGCTCAATCACTTCCTCAGTGACCAGATCCGATTTTTTAAAATACTCACCACCAGCCACCACACGGTGACCCACACCTGTGATTTCATCGTAGTCTTCGATGATACCGTGGCGCTTCAAATCCTCTAGCAAAATCGTAACCGCCTGCGTGTGGTCTACGATATCTAGCGTCTGTGTATCTGAGGTCCCGTTAAATTTTACGGTCGAGCGTGAGTCTTTAAGCCCAATACGTTCAATCAATCCTTTAGCGATAACGACTTCGTCTGGCATCTCATATAACTGCCACTTGAGACTTGAGCTTCCAGCGTTAATGGCAATTGTCTTTGTCATAAGTCACCCCATCTAATTTTATTTAAGCGTTTTCAACACATCTCTATTCTATCATAAAATTTTAGGATTGACCATTATCAGTTTTCCATTTTTGGAAATTTTCGATAAAAGCAAGCATACTTTCTTGCTGCTGCAAGTCGCCAAGCTGGTAGACAAAGGTCTCTTGTGGCGTGTCTGTTTGCTTTTTAAGGACAAAGATGGACTTGGCATTTTTTTCATGCCCAAAGAGATTTTCTGGCAAGGCAATAACCGCTAGAACACTAGCTGCTTGATGGAGCCAAGCCTTTAACAAATCGCTTTGCGGGCTGGTCAGTAGATTGTTTGGCGCTAGGAAAATAGCCAGACCATCCTTCTTTAGGTATTTGAGCGATTGCTCCATGAGCAGATGATGGGCATAAGTATGCTCGCTCGTGCTAGCCACTTGATAGCGTTTTGCAATAGCGTCGTTTGGATAATAGCCAATTGGCAAATCACTGATAATCACATCACTTGGCTTCATCAATTGCGGGCGCACAGCGTCTTCTTGGATAAACTGCGCATCTAACTGCATGACATCAGCCATACTTGCAGACAAGTCAATCAGCAAATCATCCACTTCAATCCCCATGTAGTGCAGTTCTTTTTGGCTGTTATTTAAAAGCGTGTAGGCGAGATTTCCCGTACCACTGCCAATCTCCAGCACATCAAGACTCTTATCTGCCGTCAACTCCTCTAGCAAATACAAAAGAATAAAGCCAATGCTATCTGGAGTCAATTGATGATTGACCTGCAGCAGCTCTGTTTGTGAGGCTTTTATCAGTAAGAACTGAAAAGCACGACGCCACTCCTCAGCAGAAAGATTGAGCTTTTCAAGCGCTTGGTTATTGTCTACAATACGAGAATATTGCGCTTCCTTTGTCACGTAGAGCGCATTTTGCTCAATCAGCGCATCGTAAAAAGTCGTTTTGAGCTGATTTTGAATGAGCTGTACATTCTCAAGTAATAAGGCATAAGCCTTTTCAATGGTTTCAAAATTCATGTCTTCCTCCGTGTCTTATCATACCAAAAAATAAACAGAAAGAAAAGCTAGGCTGAACCTAGCTTTTCGATGAATTGGGCGTGTCTTGGTCTGTCTTTAGCTCAGTCACGGATGTAGAAGGTATCGTTTCTTCTTGGGTTGAGGAATATGAAACATTGGTTGAGGATTGAGATGAGGACGACACATCTGTTTTTGGTGTCGTATGAAAAGTGTAGTGATACCTTCCTTTTGAGGAGAGAGTGACTGTTACATCCAAGCGTTCTTCTTTAGGCTCTACTGTGACCTGTGCCCCTTCAAAGGTAAGATCAGCGTCTTTTTGGTCTTTGACTAAGGTCGCAATCAGATAAGCTTTACTGGCTTCTTCTTGCGCCAACTGCTGGATACGACTGGCTTTTACACGCCCTAGGTAAAATTGTAACAAAAGAGTGAAGATAGCTGCCATCAAGAGAGCATAGAGGAGGACTCCCGCCTTAACTTTGCGCTTTAAAATCATAGATAAATGTCCTCTCTAAGCCGTCTTTAAAGGTCAAGTGCAGGGTGACAAGCCCATTTATTTCCTGCACCTGACAGGCTTTTAAGCCAAAGAGCATGGGCTGATAGCCTTTATTGTTGCCATTTGTTTTACGAAAATCATCGCTAGTAGACAAGCCATAAGCCAAGTCTTGGTTGCCCTTTTTAACGTAGACTTTTTGCTCTGTCACATGGTCTAGCTGGCAGTTTTCCCACTCACTTTGCAGCTGCTTGGCAAAGAGTAGCCAATTACTTTGATGATTGCTAGAAAAATAATGGATATTACTTGAGAGCGTTCGTGTTAGCCCTTGATAGACAAGGACAGAACCCGATATAACTAAGAGTGCTATCAAACACTCAAGCAGGGTAAAAGCTTTAAGTTTACTCTTTAAGCGCATGGAGAAGTTCCTCTTTTTCATGATAAACAAAGACGCCTCCTGAGTGCTCTTTGATTGAGACAGACACTCCGTTGAGGCGGAGCTCTTTTTTCTTTGCGTTAATCGCCATTGTCGCTAACAGCAAAGCTTCCTGTCTGTCTTGACTTTCTTGCAAAATCTTTCTTTGTCTGTCAAATTCGCCTAGGAGGATACTTGTGATACAGGCTAAAATAGCCAGTGCCACAAGGCTTTCAAGGAGAATGTAGGCGGCTAGTTTCTGATTTTTTATAGTTACCACTTCCTAGATAGAGTTGATAGGTGACAAGCTTGTCTGCCGTTTGAAATTGGATTTTAGCTAGAGAGGAGTTGCCACCTGCGCTATCAAACACGATATGCTTAGGCTCTAGCGCTGTCACTGTCTCTGGCAGAGCAAGACTGGTGTAACCATTTGTAACGGTACTTGTGACATCTAAAGCCATCTGGCTTTGCCTTGTCGCACTCAGCTTTTGCGTATCTCGGTAGATTTGCTCAAATTGTAGCCAAAAGAGCGTTTCCTTGACACTGGCAAAAGTCTTTCCTACTGCTCCAGATAAGAGAAGAGTTAAAAAGGAGAGGACAAAGAGAGTGACAAGGCTCTCGAGAAGCGTAAAGGCTTTAATTTGCCACAGTAGCCGTTTCTTTAGGATTTTGTGCATAGTATTCGCTGTAAGCTTTTGACTGCTTGCTTGAGATGTCGCCAGATTTGACCAGCTTAGCAAGGGTTGCCTTGTCCTCGTGGTTGAGATTGTAAAGCTCTGCTTGACTCTCAACAACCTTGACAACAGCGGCGTTTCCAGTCTGTGTGACTTTTTCTTTTTGCTTAGTCAGATTAGGCACAAAAAGAAGCAGCAAGACACTGATGATAACAAGGACGACGAGCATCTCAATCAAGGACACTAAAATTTGTAGTCGCTAATCTCTGAAATCACGTCAACCATACACTCTACTGTCACGATCTCATGAGGTTGGACGTCCTCACCGTCCAAAACAAAGTCGTAAATTTTACCGTCTTTGCGGACGACTTTATCTGTTCCTTGGTAGTCCAACTGTCCAAGTGCGATAGCTTCGATAAAGTTATATAATGTATTATTCATATTTACCACCTTTCAACACTAGTCTATCACAAAACAAAAAATACCAACATGACATTTATGTCATGTTGATTCAATTAAACCCTATTCTATGTTGTCACAAGGCAACAAACTTTTACCAATTATAATGCTGTATAAGAATCGCTAATACCGCTGAGCACAACAAACTAAACAAAACAACACTCAAATAAAATCGATGTCTTCCGTAGATATGAAAAATATTATTGCAACGCCCAAGACAATCACAACTTTTGTCCACTATAGATTTTCCAGATACTTTTGAAGTCCACAACAACAAAGCATATACGATGGTAAAAATGAAACCAATAAGGATACTAGCTATCATTAAAGTCCTACCTAAAGACACTTCTTTAGCACCTAAATTATCTAAAATCTCTGATAAACTAGAGAAGCCTCCAAACATAACAAAAACAAAAGCTGAGAACACCCCAAGAATACCAATAATTTCTCCGTACATATTATTGATTTTTTCAGGTATATTTTCGTTCAGTTCATTTTGTAAGCCTGCTAACCTTTCATAAGACGCATTGATCTCTCGCGTTAATCGTTGATTTTCTTGTTCTAACGACATATAAGTGTTATGTAATTCACTCTGCAAAGAATTATAAAGCTCACTTTTTTGAACTTGAGATAACTCTGCTTGGTTTAACATCTTTTTTAGTGTGACAACAGGCTTTTCATCGTAATTTTCTTCCAAGTCTTGTAATACAATTTTTACTTTTTGGAAAAAACTTGTAAATTCAGCATACTGACTAGTATAAACTTTTCTTGCTACAAACTGATAATCAATAATCACTGTATCAGTTGTCGGAATTTTATCTAGTAAAGCTTTTATATCATCTTCTAACTCTGCAGAATCAACAGTGTCAGCAGGAGGAGTTACAGAATCTAGTTCATCTACAATATTAGACTGGCTTGCAGAACTATAACTATTATTGCTTTCCTTATCAAGAATTTGTAAAAAAGCCCCTAAATAATCAGTTTGTTGTTCCATCTCTTAATACATCATCAAGTGGATAACTTATATCGCTACGGCCATAGACAATAGCTTCTTGGTTATTTTTCCAAAAGTGGTGAGTATGGCTTGCGCTAACCATTCTAAATGGTGCAACATCTAGAAATTTATCTATTAAAGGATTTAGTTTTTCATAACGTTGATTAGCTTGATACTCCCCTACTATCTCAGAGGACCCAAAGATATTGAAGCGATTATATTCCGATTCAACTACTGGACCATACCGCCATACTAAAAATGGTTCAGAATATATCTCTTCTTGCTCGTCTCGAGTCAATATCTGTGATGAGTTGCGTAAAACAAAGTACATAATTTTTTGCAAGGATAAATTAGTGACGGGATGTTTTGTTTCTTGCGCTCTAGCCAGTATGTGGTCTGCAAACTCTCTCATTGTCATTAGTCTTTCCTCCCTAACTTACACAAAAAAACACAGTGTCACATCTGTCACCTGTGCTATTTTTAAAATTATATTACCAACTTATATGCACTTGTTTCTAACAGATGGTCTGTTTTGAACAGATTTTCTGTTAACACTAAAATAAGTGTATTATATTTTTGTTTTTTTGTCAATTATCTATTTCGCTAAATAGCTATTTAGCTATTTCACTATTTCACTATTTCGCTATTTAAACTTCTCCAAAGACACACAAAAGCCCTCTGGTCTCAACCAAAGGGGCTTTACTACGTTCGCTACTTCGTCTTTAGCCACTGACGATAAGTGGTCAAAAGGAGATTCCTCAATTCTGTTTTAATTTTTGGCGTAGCTCACGTTGTGTACAAAATTTCTTAGTTATATTATATCAGATTTTCTTCAATTGCATGCCAGCAATCACACGAACGTACCAAGGCGCTCCTGCATCCCATTTGTAGTGTGGCATGTCTCGACCAGTACAGTCTTTGTAAATGTGTTGAATGATTTTCCATTCATCGATATTAGTTAGTCCTCGATAAATACCACGAGAGGTATTTGCGTAGTAGACAGTGCGTGGGTCGTGGGCTTTGTCGCCAGAGATTTGAAATGTGAATTCCATGGGTAGTCCTCCTAAAGATTGTGTTGATTGTGTAGTAGTTGTTGTTGCGTCATCGTCTAACAAGACAATGTTCTTGTCTAGTCCGCCTTGTAGAGCGCTTGAGGTGAATTGCCACCAGCGAATACCGTCCATTGATGGAAACCAGCTCGCTTTTGCCACGTCGACTGTTGGCATAACGCTGTAGTTGGCGTATGCAGCAATCCACAAGCTGTTGGGGTACTTGGCTAGTATGCGGTGGTAATCGTCCAGATTAGCCAATGTGAACGGCTTATAGCTGTAGTAAATAGGCTCGTAGCCGTTTGCCTTACAAACGTCCATGAAAGCCAGCACAGCGTTTGTGTTGGCTGTTTTATTGCTACTTGGGCTGTCCTCATAGTCACAGACCAGATAGCGCACTTTCTTGTTTGGTAAGTTGCGGATAAAAAAATTTGCTTCAGCTTGTGCTTGAGCGACATTGCCACCAAAACGTGCAAAGTGGTAATATCCCACAGGCTCGCTGGAGTTAGCTTGTTGTTGACGGACAGGCGATAGCCAGCCAGTCCCCTCAGACACTTTGATGATCGTCTTATTAGTCCCAGCAGCCGCACAAGTTCCTCGTAAGTCCGCTGCTTGATAAGCCGATACATCAATAAAATAATCGTATTTCTTCATTGCGATACCTCATTATTTTCGTGGTTCAGCATAGTCCAGTGCTTGCCCACTGTCACTAATGCCGTGCGTGGTTGGGTCAGTCACGACACCAAGCAAGACTAATAGTGTCAAGATAGTATTGACAATATCGGACACATTGCTTGGCAATGTCAGCCCTAATTGCTGCAATAACAAAATCACTGTACTAATGATTGCTAAAAGTGTTGTTTTGTTAGTAAAACGTAGTTTCCAGTTAATGCGCATGATGTTCCTCCTGTAATTTTTCATTGATTTTTTTCAAGTCTGTTCGGACTTCTTTAACGTCTTCAGACAAGTTCTTGATTTGTTCAATCATTGCCATCATTGTTTTTTGCTCTTCATCGTGCTTATTTAGTCGGATGTTTTGTTCTGCAATGGTCTTAGCTTGATAGTCGTTTTCCGTTTCAAGTCGTGTGATACGGTGCTCTGACCTCGCTATGTTTGAGCGTAGACCAGCCACGACACCACCAACTGAAATCACAATCGGCAATACGACTGTCATAAACCAGTGCATTAGTTCACGCTCTGGCATTAGTCACTCTCCTTTGCTTTGTCCGCTTCAGCTTCGGCAAGGATAGCGTCTTCAATCTCGTAGCGTAAATCACGCAACTTTTGCTCGTCTTTACGCATAGCAGTGCGGTTTTTAGCGTACAAATCAGGCAAAAGCAAGTTTTCATAAAGCGTTGAGACAGCTTCGTTATTGACATCAATTGTTGTCTGTTTAACTAGTTTTTCCTCACCGTTTTCAGTAACGAAAAATTCAGCAGTAATGCGACGTGTTTTATTAATTCTTAACATAATGTTTTCCTCCATATTAAATCATGATAGTAATTTGTCCTCTGTACACAACACCTTTACCAGAAGAGAGGATAGTAAGGGCGCTCGTGTTGGCGTTGATTTGTAAATGACTGTTATCACTACCGCCTATACTCCATCCAGCAATAACAAACATATAGTTTTGAGGGGCTGACCAGTTGGGTATATAGCCAATGGTAAGATTGCTCCCTGTCCCTGTACACTCATAGCGCACCGTCAGCACGTCACCAACACGTTTATAGTACGTGCCAGCAAAACCAGCTGATTGCCAGCCAGTGTTTACGAGGTTCGGGTGGTCAGCCTTGGCGTAATACACCCATGGCTTCCATGTGCCGTTGGTTTTAACACGATAGGCTGATATAGCACCATTGAAGTCAATGGCTTCTTGCAAGACATAATTGTCCAGATGTCGTGTGACTCTGACATATTTCCAGCTGTGAACACCATCGCCAGTCGGCTGGTTGGGCAAATTAGACCCCATGTAAAAGCCTGTGGTGATGATATTGTTCCAGTCCGTTTTAACCTCAATAGCTTGTCCGCTATTTTGGCTGACTTGATGTTGTTGAATTGGCTTATCTCTTGCATAAATGTCACCTTTAGCGTCAATAGAGCCAGCAATGCCACGCTCTACAATCTTCCCAACACCAAGACGACCTTGTTTGTCATAACTGAACGTCACACTTTCAGTCGGTACAGTCACAGTGAACTCTGTGTTGGTAAATTTATCAGAGAGCGTGCCGATGACTTGCCATGATGAGTCAGCGCCGTAAGTGCTCGACAAGTTAGCTTGAGAGTTGGTAAGACTTGCCATGGTCGTCCAAGACCCCGATGCTGGTCCACTGTCTGAACTAAAGCTCGTAGAGCCTAGTTTAGCCACTCGAAACGTCAACGTCATGACGTTTTTTTGACTGTTTGAAATCATCAAAGGCGCTATTTTAGCGTTGCGTGTAATGGTAAATGTGCTTGACGTTGAGCCAGAGCGTGCCACAGAAAAACTAAGAGCTGGTGCAAAGTACTCCAAGACATTGATAGTCATGTCTTTGGTGTCTGATTGCCTGCCACGACTATCAAAGACACACGCACGAATGACCGCTGAACCGTTAAAATTCATAATACCGAGCGTGCCACCGTTGCTATTTGTGACCTGCTTTTTACCAACTAGCTCCGCTTTGTAGCCTGTTATGGTTGAGCCATAAGCGCCCTTTTGTCCATTGAAATTGACCTGCACATTCGACAAGACCTGTACAAAGTTATTGCCAGACATAAGCGCCTTGACCTGCGTATTTGTGTCCGTCAACGTCAATCCAGTAAAGGACGGCTTGATATTGCTTGGCAAGCTCGCTGTAAAGTTCGTTGATTTTGTACCAGTTAAGGTGCTACCGCTGTAAGTATCGATGTAGATAGTCCCTGTACCGCTGGTGGCGTTTGGTATGTCGTTGGCAAAGTCCATAGGGATAGACCATGTACAGCTCGTCCCAACGTTTGTAGCGATTGTACCTGACTTGCCACCCCACGCATACCGTACAGTGTGCGTGAAACTGTCATTTTGACGATTGATAGTGATATTCACACTACTGCCAATCACACCACCCCCAACGCTTGCTGTGCTCATCCGTGGGATTGTTGTCAGTGTGAACGTCCCTGTTCCAATCGTGAGCGTGTTCGGTGACCAGCCACCAGCACCATTAAATCGTGCTGCAAAGTTAAATGACTTAGTACCGTCAGCATTATGCCCCACGGTGATTGTCTGGTCAATCAGCCAAGTTGTGGAATTAAAGCCGACTGACGGACTGCCTGACCAGTTGAGCCGTTGCCCATTGACGTTCACGAAAGCAGACACGCTATAACTTGCAAAACTCACATTTGTGTTGAGTAGGGCTAGTCGCACTCGGACTTGACTGCTGTTGTTTCCAATGTTTTGTGAAACTTGGTCTAGCCATAGCCGAATGCGATAGCCCCTGTCATTATTTGACCAAAATTCTGCCATGTTTATCCTCCTACATACCGCATAACGTTCATGTCTGGATTAGAGTGATACTGCTCTTCTCTAAAACGTCCAATCTGCAAAGTTTTAGTAAATACACCATTGTCAATCTGCAAGACACCATTTGAGATATAAGCCACTTCTTGACCAGCTGAGTAAAACGATATACGATTATCAGAAATCCGAACCGATGATGAACCGTCATTCTTACCGATGACAAGTCCCTCATTACCCGCTTTCATGTAAGTATCTATGAAAGACCAGCGTTGAGCCATGTTGCCTAAATTGGTATCAATCGCATTGACACGTTGAGACAGTGTCACAATGTCGTTGTTTGAACGTTGCATGCCTGCTTTTTGGTCTTTGGCAAATTGCTGATACTCCGCAAACCACTTCGTCACAGTGTCCATGGCTGCCTTGGCTTCCATTTCAGCTTGAATAAGCCCAGCACGTTCATTGAGTGCATTGATTTGCTCTTGGGTCAGCGCTTGGTCTGCTTTGGTGTTTATGTCCGCTTGAATGTCTTCGGGTGCTTCAGAATAGTCTGTTGAAATAGTTCCGTATTCGATTTTGGGATGGTTTACCCAGACAGTGCCTTGTCCCCATACATGGAAAATCCATTCAGAGGTAGCGTTGCCAGTCGGCTTTTTGACTAGTGGAAATGAGTAGTATTTCCAATCTGTGGTGAGTTTAAGTCCAGCCTCGGCTGTTTCACTTTGGTAACCTGTCCGTGAAACAAACGGCAAGCCATTAACACTAGCTTTAGCCCAGAAACTCATCATGACAGTCTTACCTGTCCACTCGGTAGCTGTGGCAAGTCTACTATCACCACCAACGGCAAACGTGACTTTTTGATTGTTTTGTTTGCCATTGAAAGTAGAGACAATTTTCAAGCTATTTGCACCCATGTAAGTAACGGTGTTGTCAATGGATATTGCAAGCTGTCCTTGCGTATCAGCTTGATTGGCACTGATAGCATAAGTTGAATAGCTGTGCGTTAGCGGAAATTTGAACAGTGAGTTTAAAAAGAGATTGCGCCCACCGACTTCGATTTTTGCCCAGCGGTCAACCCACTTGTATTTCTTAGGGTCAGAGCTATCGGACTTTTCATAGTCACTGTAATAGCCAAAATAACGTTGACCATTGTCAGTCACACTAAAACCAGTACGACCGTCTGAACTGTCAGCGTAGGCAAAATGGATGTAAGGCGTTTTGCCATCTGCTCCAGCCTTGCCAGGCACTCCTTGAGCACCGTCGGACCCTCGCCATTTGGACCAGCGATAGTCCGTTGGGTTCTTGCTGTCAGTGGCTGTAAAGTCTTGATACATGCCGATGTAGACCTTAGTATCATCAGTCTGACTAAAACCTCCACCAGTGGCGCTGTCGGCGTAGGCGATATGGGTGTATTGAGTTCGACCGTCTGCGCCCTTGGCACCGGGCAAACCTTGGTCACCTTTAGGTCCCTGTATGCCTTGGGCACCATCTCGACCATTAACGCCGTCCGCTCCAGCAGGTCCACGAGGACCAACGTCACCCCTATCTCCTTTCTCACCTTTAGCTCCAGTGTCGCCCATTTTAGCGACAGAGTAGCTGGTTTCAGTGGTGCTGTCTGTATACGTCCAGACTGTTTTTGTCCAAAGATATTGCCCAGCTGGGACACTTGGGACTTGACTTGTCCAGCCAGTGGTTGGGGCAGTCGTGCCAGAGGTGGCTTTGGCGTAGGTGATTGTGGTATCGCTGATACCGACACCGTCCTTACCAGCTATCCCGTCGTTACCGTTATTACCATCTTTGGCAATGTAAGTAGCAGAATAGCCAGTCTCACTAGTTGAGTCCGTATAAGTCCAGATAGTGCGTGTCCAAAGATACTTGCCCTTGATGAGTTTAGGGACTTGTGCTGTCCAGTTTGACGTTGGGGCGGTTGTTCCAGTTTCACCAATCGCATAGCTGATTGATGTCGCATGAATACCCACGCCATCTTTACCAGCGATACCGTCGCTACCTCTGTCGCCCTTGTCACCTTTAGGTCCTCTATCTCCTTTTTCGCCTTTCTCGCCCCTGTCACCTTTTTGACCGTTGACACCATCGTTGACATTAACGAGAGTCACTTCATCCACAGCCACTTCTTCATCGCCGATGTAAGCAGCCATAGTCAAGATACCTGTATCTTCAATATCGCTTCCTTGTGCGACAAAGAAAGTACCTGTGATGACATTGCCTTCTAGTGAAAATCGCCATGTCACGTCTGCGGTGATGATTTTATCACCCTTTTTCAAAGTCGGTGTAATGGTGCTTTCACCAGTATGATTTTTAAAAGCTGTGCCGTTGGTCGTTGCGACTTGGATAGTGTAAGGCACTTTCTTGTCAATCATCTCTTGCATACGAGCAGACAAGCTAGATGATAGCTGTGACTTGAGTTTGACGTAGTTTGAGAACGTCAAGGTGTTATTGTTTGGATTTGAAAAGCTGATGACTTGTTCAGATACACGAGCTTGCAAAATCAACCCATTGACAAAGTTCTCATCTTGAATCTTAACAGTATCACCAAGCGCCAAGTCACTGTAGTTGTTGACGAAGTTAGACTGGATAGTCGCTGTGTATGCCATTTGTGGATAGGCGTATTGTTTCAGAGTGCGAAAAGCGTACGCTAACAAGTCATTAGCGTTGGTGTACTCTGTTTGATAGTCACGTCTAATCCATTTATCAGTCAAGGACGCCACGCCTGAACCGTACATTTCAGCTGCTTTTGGTGCGTAGACCTCTGACGTGCCTTTTCGTGTATAGAACTCTTCATTGCCAAGCTCGTCTTTGTCTGACCGCTCTAAGTCGTTGAGATTAACACCATCAGCGCCAGTAAAGACGCCCATAGTGAATAAGTCCGTTTTGTCAGTCGTGACCTGCACGCCCTTAACATCCTTGCCATAGCGCAAAATGACATCATCCCTAATCCGTCCCACGCCGTGGTGGGTATCGTCGGCTTTGTGATAAATGTTCAAAACTATGCGCTTATAAGAGCCGTCACGATTAAGCTCTACGTTGAACTTAATTTCAGCGTCAAAGTGTGACGCCAAAGACAGCAAGCGTGCCAGCTTAGTCTCTTGATTTTCAAAGGTCAAGGTGCGTTTCGTGTCTGATACTTCAAAAACACCAATCTCACCACCATCAAAGACCAAAAGTTCCATTTGTCGGATATACCAGTCCATGGTATGGGCTTCGGAACTGGTGAATGGATTGGCTAGCTCGTTAATCAGCTCAAGACTGGTATTGTTGCATGTCAGTTGGATTTGGAAATCATCCTCAACCATTTGTGCAACGTAAAAAAGATGGTCTTCACCTTGATAGCGAAAAGAGAGATAGATCCTATCTGTGATATAGATGAGGTCATCATGCAGCTTGCCATTATAGAATTTAGGAATAGTCAGGTCAAAAGTAGACGTCGCTTCAGCAAGATAACGATGCCAAGTATCGTTCGTAAACGATAGCATACCTTGAACTTTGTTGTTCAGAGCTGTCAGACGTCTCAAATTACTGTCTCTCACTACAATTTGCAATTAGATATACCTCTCTTTCCATTCGATTTTGATTGTTGGGTCTTTTGCTAACCAGCTTGAAAATTGGAAATCAAGCTCACTTTTGCCGACTGGTAGCGCCAATGGTTCAGAACCGTTCAGTTCTTCGCTATTTTTTGGCATACCGTCCAAAGTTGTTTTACCAGTAGACATGTCAATCACCAATTGGCTACTCATCGGATAGCGATTGGGGATGTCTCTAGTCGTTGGGACAAAGTCTTTTCGATAATAGAGCTTTTCCACATACATCCTTGTCACTAGTGGCTTATTGCCAACAGCTCCAAAAGCGATATGGATTTTAGCGGACTTGCGCCCCTTGATTTCAGGAATGGTGAAAGTCGGATAAGACCCCCACCAAAAAACCTGCACCTTGTCATCATTGCGCTTGAGGTCTGACCACCCCCTAGGCTCATTGAAAGGATTTTGTGTGTCAAGGTGTGTGGCGTCAAACGTCCAACGCTTGAGAATGTTATAACCACCCTTGCCATCGCTTGCTAGGAAATTATACTCACTTCTCAAACCGTTTGAGCGCTTAAACGTTTCAACCCCATAGAGAAACTGTCCGTTCGTGTCCGATACCGTCAATTTGATAAAGCCGTACTGATTAGCTGCGCCTGCCCAAAAGAGTTGACGCCACCAGATATAGTCGTTTAGCGAACCTTTTGTGCCATTGCTGTCCGCTGGAATATCCCAGCTAACAGAGCCTGCACTATTTCCGCCAGAGGTAGACCAATTGGACAAAAAGAGAAACTTCCTGCCATTGAAATCATAAGACCCAACTTGACCATTAAGCGCCTGCGATGTGTCATTTAAGATAGCTTGACGTTGCTTAGCAGCCTGCAAGCCATCACTCCACAAATTAAAGCGATAATCGAGCAAGGGTTCAGAACGTTTGATGTTCTCTGTATCTGCTTCTTCTGGATTGCCAATCTCATATATCCCACCAGCGTTCACCAAGCCCACATAGCCGTTCTCAGCGTTGTTTTTGATGGTGATGATAGGATAAGCCTCAGCCGTCCCTAAATTGTTCAGAACGGCTTTATATGAGCCGTCAGACTGCTTCACAAGCGAACCATACTTACCGTTAAGTTCTGTTGAGACCATAGCTGTTGTTTTGCTGGTTGCATAGGCGCTTGGTACTTCAAAGTTAATCGTCACAGTCGCTGTTGCTGGTGATGTTGAGTGATCAATCGCAAAGGACTGCGAACCAGTCGGCACTGCAAGCCATTCTTTGTTTGGCTCATCACCAAAAACGAGTGGTTTAGGCTCGGTCACATTTAAGAGACCTCCTAACCACTCCTGCGCTGATACTAAAAAGGGCTGTGTGCCCCTTAGTTTCAAGGTCACAACGATAGGCTTATAAGCCAGTGTTCCATACATGAAAGACTGACCGTAGCGTTGTGAGCCTTGGTCTTGGTAAGTGTTACTAAAACTACTGCCAATGTTTCGAGTGACATCGCTAGTCTGTGCTATACCCCCGAGGTCTTCGAGGGCTTCAAGCACGTCAATGTCGTTGTAATTAAAGCTGATACTCATAGTATTTCTCCCCTTTCACCTCGTAGGATTGCCATACGTTTATCATAGGCTTCTTGTGCTTTTGTCATGTAAGGCGCTAAACCGTTTGATACACCTTGACCGTCAATGATGTTGCGAATTTCAACGGGCTGTTGACCGTTCGCTACTAATTGACTCAAGAGCGTAATCATTGTGTCTAGCTTATTTTCAAGTTTTGATAGTGCGCTGTCATCATCACTAGTCTTTTTGAACTTGCTGTCATCGTCTCCGATGAAATTACCAACGACTTCTGCCAATAGTTGCCAAGCTCTGCTACGTCTTGCGATGTCCGTTGGGATGACGTACTCTGGTTTATTATTTTCAGCCAGCTCATAAATGCCGTGTTGGGACACTAAGCCACCGTTTGCGTAAGCATACTTAGCAACTCGTGTAAAGGCTGCGTCAGACGAACCATAACGACTGATGATGTAGTGGATAGAAGCCAGCAAGTTGTCATATCCGTTACGAATATTCTTGTGTCCAGGGAAAGCATGAGCGTTGAACGTGCCGACAGTCGTCTGTGTAAGACCGATGGACGGATTACCATTTCTTGCATTGATGTCCCAGTCATTCATAACGGTCGGATTACCGTTTGACTCACGCTGGATAAGTTGCAACATGGATGTGACTTGGTGGTCAGTAGCAGGTAAGCCGTTCTTTTTGAGGGCTTTGATGACCGTACTACGCCAACGCTCTACACCAGTGCCACCACCACCAGACGGCTCGCTGTCCGTTTCAGGCGCCAAGAATTTTTTAATCCAGTCAAACATGCCACCGACCTGACTCTTAATGAGTCTTTGGAGTGGTGAGTTGGCTTTCTTAGCGCTGTCTGAACCGTTGTCATCGTCACTGCTACCACCTCGGACACCAAAGTCCAAGAAAGTCGTCGCTTGTGACGCTAAGCGGTTGGCAAACGTGTGATACTTACCATCGCCACTTTGGTTGTATTCCTCACCGCTATACCTGTCACCGTTGACGGATGACACGATAGCGACGTGGTTAGGGAATTGGCTACCCGGTGCGTAAACGGCTACGCTACCAGCCTTCGGTTTACTCATATGGGGTACTCGTGCACTTACCCAGTCCGCACCGTTTCCAAGGTGTGAAAACTTAGCTGGATTGACGCCCCAGTTATTAAGACGGTTGGCAACAAAGGACACACATTCACGGATGAAATAGCCCCAAGGGTCTGCGATAGCGTCCTTAGCCATGTTCTTCCATTTGGCAGGATAGTCGTCACCAACTGCGCCCATAGCCACAGAGCTACCTTCATCAGCAGCTGACTGCGCCATACCCCACAACTCTTTCCACCAATTCTTGGCTTCATTGATTGGGGTCTTAAAGAGTGCATTACCTAATGGATTAAAGAGTCCATCGAGTTTGTCCGCTTTTGGATTGAATTTCTTGGCTAGTGTGCCGACTGGGTCTTTCACGGCGTCAGCGATATAGCCAAGCATTTTCGTGAACTTAGTGACAGTATCCTTGATACCGTCCCAAACGTTACCAGCAACATCGGTCGCTGTGTTCCAAATCTTAGACCAGAAACCAGTACCACTCTTGAACGGTACTTGATTGCCAAGGCTTGATAGTAGCCGTGTTTCAAAGGCGTTTAGCACTTCTGTGCCAGCTGGTAAAATAGCGGACACATTGCGCCCTTGCGGTTGCCAAACATTGCCATTAGGGAAAATGACAGTCTCTTGATTGCCTGTTTCAGGGCTATCATTACCGTCATTTAGCAGGGCAAGCGTTGGTCTTGTGATTGGTCGGCGGACACGAGAGATACCTTCAAACGCACCAGTACCTTCAGCAAACTTCACTTTAGGAATTTTCTTGATAGCATTTTTAGAACCGCCAAAAGACTCAATCAAGCTGTTGATACCGTCAATACCAGCGTTTGGGATTTTAATAACGGCGTTGATACCGTTGCCTGCGAGGTCTTTTAAACCGTCCCACATTGACCCAAAGCCCTTTTTAATAGCGTCCCAAGTATCGCTGAACTTCTTTCCGATACTGTCCACAACTGGACTTAAGAGTTTTTTCAGACCCTCAACGCCGTCTTTTCCCTTTTTCTTCATGGTGTCCCATGTTGAACCAAGAAAATCACTAGCAGCTTTCCAAGTGTCGTTCCAGCCTTTGGAAATGCTCTTAGACACATCACCGATTATTTTAGCTGTGGCATTGTAGGTCTTCCCAACGCCTTTTTTGATACCGTCGAAGGTATCACCGATGAACTTGCCTGCTGCACCAAAGAACTTCTTGAAACCGTCGTACAAGTCTTTTGCACCCTTGATGAGACCGTTGATAAAGTCCCTAAAAGGCTTGACATGCTTGTACATTAGAGCAAAACCAAGAACAAATGGATTTGAAAAGACTAGAATTTTCATCACTATCGTTCCAAAATTAACGACAGTCTTGATGATATTGCCAAAGAACTTCACAACCTTGCCGACACCGTCAGTAGTTGCCTTGACCATTTTACTAATGCCTTTGCCAAAGTTACTAAAGAACTTGCCAACACCTTTGAAAAAGTTGCCCATGGTCTTGAATGCTTGACCGAACCACTTTCCGACTCCTTTGAAAAAGTCAGCACAAGCCTTGATGATGTTATCGACAAACTTTTTAAAGGTCTTATTGTGCTTGTAGAGTTCGACAAGCGCCACGACAACTGTCGTCACAGCCAGCGCAATCATCCCAAATGGATTAGTCGCAAAAGCAACCTTAACGGCTTCAAAGCCAGACTTTGCAAGCATAAGCCCTTTGTAGAGCGATTGAAAACCATTGATGACTTTTGTAGCGATGAAATACGTCGCAATAACCATCCCAACTGCTTTCAAGGCTTCTTTGTGCTTAGCGATTTCTTTCAGACCACCAGCAAGACCAGTGACTGACTTTTTAGACTTCTTGCTGTTGCCACTCATGAGTGCAAAGCCATCAGCGATAAAGCCGATAGTGTCCTTAGCAACTGCCCAAACACCTTCACCTAAAGACTTAGCGATACTTGCCACAGAGCCTACACCAGAAACAGCGTTCTTTGCGAACTGGGCGATTTCGGGCGCATGAACAGCAATGCTATTTGAGAGCTTTTCGACATAGCCTGTAAACTTGTCCATGATGTCGTTCATGACATTGCCTTTATCGCCAAGATTAAAGACCTTCTTGAAACTGTCTACGACTTTATCAAGACCTTTAGAAGCAACTTCACCAAGATGAGTGAACTTGTTTTTAGTCTCATCGCTGGAAATCCACTCGGACGCTTTGGCTAAAAGCGGATTTTTCATCTTCATAAACGGCGCTTCAACTGCTGCAATCAGCGCTGGTCCACGCCCTTTAATCGTCCGCTCTAGCCCCTCTGTGGTATTCGCAAAGTTCTTTGTAGCGTCCTTATACTTTTCACCCATTCTTTGCAGGGCTTTATTAGCGATTTCAGACGTGACTTCACCGTTCTTTTGCATTTCTGCAAATGCAGCGTTGGTGATTTCAGCGCCACCTTTCATCTCTGAAATGACGCCAATCATTTCCTGCTTAATAGTTGGGAAAACGTTCATAAAGGACAGCATGTCCTGTGCTTGAACCTTACCATTTCCCAACATTTGCCCCCATTGTGTGGCAAAGTTTTGGACAGCGTCATCCGCTACCCCAAAAGCGTCCTGCAAGGTCAGAATGGTGTTTGTAAGCTGTTTGGTATCATCTGCATTATGCGTTACTGCATAGATTTTCTTGTTCAGCTCATCAACCATTTGGGCGCTGTTGGACGCCGCTTGAGCCATGTCGTTTGTCATGTCGACCATGACCTTGCCTTCTTTGGCTGATCCAGTCAAAGTCGTCCATGACGCCGTCATGACTTCTTGGTAGCGGATGTACTCATTGCCTTGTTGCAAAAGGTCTGAAAAGAGACTTTTTGCAGTGCCTAAACCGTTCATCAAGGCACTAGAGAGGATATTGGCACTAAAGACACTCTTGAAAATAGAGCCTGTTTTATTGGCTTTCTCACCAGTTTCTTCGGTCTCTTTGCCCAAACCCTGCATTTTTTCTTTGAGACGTTGGATAAGCGTTGGGTGTTCGTTCAGTTTTTTCAGCTCATCATTGAGCTTATCTTGCTCACGCTTGGCATTTGCCATAGCTGTGGCAGTCTCGTTGAGCCTAGTCTTTTGTTTTTGATAGGCTTCGCTAGCTGTGCCGCTTTCTTTAGCGACCTTTCCGAGCATTCTCTCTTGAACCTCATATTGTTTCGAGAGGTTCGAGATAGTGCTTTTTAGACCTGTAGCTTTAGCTTGCAGGGCTTCATTTTCCTTGCCTTCAGCTTGCAAGCGCTTGACGTTGCTTTCTGACAGTTCGTTTTGCGCTTTGTAGCTTTTTTGCAAATCTGCTAGACCAGACTTGTAGTAGTCCATAGACTGCTTAGCCTTGGTCTGTTGGGCTTCCATGCTAGCCAGTCGGGTGGTAGCTTGGTCAATTTGTTGTTGATATTTGAGGTACTCGCCAGCCGTTTCGGTGGTGTTCCCTTTGAGTTCTGATTGTTTTTGTTTTAAGTTTTCGATTTTAGCCTTTTGGGCTTCAATCGCATTGCCCAAACCTTGATATTTGGTTTCAGCCGCCTTGGTGTAGTCTCCTACGGCTTTTAATTGCGCTTCCTGCGCTTTCCAAGCGTTGGTGGCACTATTTACCACGCTGGTCAAATTACGCACGGATTGGCTTGCTTTGACTAAATCTAGGGCGATTTCTGTGGACATCTGGGCTTGAATTTTCTTTGCCATGCTACCTCCTTCCTAGTCCTAGCAATGTCATCGGGTCTACAGGTCTTTCTTCGACTTCTTTGGCTGTCATGACTTCCATCAAGCGGAAATAGTCCGCATTTTCATAGTCATCGAGTGTCCAGCCAAAGTTCATCAATGCGTGCTTTTCAGCTAAGTCCATGTCAGCGATGACATTCTCAAGCTCAAAGACACGCCTGCTCCAATCTACTGTTCCTTTGGGGCTGACTCCTGCGCTTCAATTTCCTCGTCAGATAAGCCCATCATGCGCCCTGTGATACGTTGAGCAATCTTTTGAGTTTCTTCATAGTCCATGTTTTCGAGGACTTCCATTTGTGCGTCGTCCAAGTCGAGGATTGAACGCATGAATTTTAGTGTTTCGTCAATGATATTGATACCAGCCTCAATTTGCGCTGTTAAGTCATCGTCTGGTGTATCAGACAGTTTTGCAATTTCAAGTTGATATTGTTGCATGCGTCGCATGTTGCGATTAGTGGTTGCGATAACAAAAGGCTTTTTAGCCAATTCTGGGATAGTAAGTGTTTTAATTCCTGCCATGATAGTCTCCTTTACAAAAATAAAAGGTCGCAATATGCGACCTTAGAGCAATTAAGCGCCTACGCTTGCTGGGGCAGCATAGCCACCAAGTACTTCTTTAAGCATATTCTTCTTGTCGAAGCCTGTTGCGCCCGAAAAGTAAGTCTTGATAGGCTCACCGTCAAAATTCTTAGTAGACAATGCATTGTAAGTCATGTTGTCATCGTTACGTGTTTGAGCTGTGTCTGTGTCAGTACCGATATTTTGAGCAGTTTCTTGGAAAATACCAGCCCCAAAACCAAAGTAAATTGAGTTCTTACGGTCTAGTGTTTCAGTCTCAATCAGCACTGCGACGTGTGGCTTAGTGCCTTTGTCCACAAAACCACCTTTACCGTCAGACTCACGCCCTAGAATTTTTTGTTTCACTTCAAAATCAAGATTATTAAAGTCAAACGCTACTTGAGGTGAACCAGGTCCCACAAACACGTCTTGAACTTGGTTATTACCAGGCACTTTTGAGATACTACCTTCAAAATTTGTGATATTCGCTGTTTTAGTACCAAGCATGGTGTTGTCAACTTCAACGATACCACTTTCTGAAAGTCCTTCTGCGCCTTTTAAAAGTTGTTGTGTCTTTGGATTTACGAGAGCCAAAGTAACCATTTTTAAACCAACTACTGCCATTTAATTTTCTCCTTATACTAATTTTTCTTGAGCAACATAAAAGACCGCCGTCACTTGTAACGTGTCGGGGTCTACTGTGTGCTCTCTAATGTCTGTGATTGACCAGTGATTTTCTTTGAAAAAGCGATAGAGCGATAACTCAAAAGCGTCCATGTCAAAGTCATCTGGTAAATCAAACTTGTAAAATAACTGAATTTCCACCGCATGACGCACGCCATAAAAGGTGTTATTGCCTTCAAGGTCAAGAGTCGTATTAACGTCAGTGATTAAAGCGATTGTCTTATCGGTGTTGTCTTGCATTTCTTGAGGGATGTTCGTGGTGTAGATATAGTCTATATCTGTAAACTGACCCTCTTCCAGCAAGCGTTGGGCTTCTAATGTCGCTAACATAACTCACCCCCTCTTTTTATTGACAATACGTTCATAGGCTTCTTTTTCAGCCTGTAAGACTTTGGCTTGCACCTCTTTGCTGTCCTGAACATTAGTCACAAAGTGGTCAGCCTTGTATTTCTTTGTGCCGTCATTCAAACGGCGGGCATTGGACGCATGATAGGGATTGTTCCAGCCTACCGTCGACACGCCTGTCACACGTCCGTCTACATCCTTGCCTTGGACAGCAAGATTGTCTGCCATATGCCCATAGACAGAGTTTTTATGCCTTGAGTAGTGTCGTTTTTTCGTCTCTCTTTCAAGTTCTTCTTTGAACACGTCAGCGCCAGCTTTAGTGACTTGCGCCTGCTCTTTTGGCGTGAGGTCAGTTAAGTGCTTGACTTCATCTAGCCAATCATTAAGAGCGCTATCGAGTCCAATCATATCAACGCCCCACTTTCTTTTGTTTGCGCAAGGTAATGTAGTCATACTTGCCAAAACCAAAACTACCGTCAGAGCTGATAGTGACAATATCATAAGCGACGCCGTCCATACGCACCTTATAGCTGTCATTTAGCTTTTTATTGTGCCTACACACAATAACTATCGTGTCGTCTAGTCCAGCTTGTGTCGCTTGATATTGCTGATTAAGTGTGCGCTTTTGCGGTTTGACGTGCAAAGTAAAAGCCGTTGTCAGCCTTGGCACATTGACCCCAGCGGCGTTTGGGCTTGAGGTCATCGTGCAAAACTCCGCCTTTTTATTGAACTCGGATGGTAAGAACTTCTTAACCATTCTACACCTCCTCTAGGTGGCTATCATATAGCCCTCTTAGCTGTCCAATAATGCTATTTAGCGTCAAGTCAATAGCGTACGTTTGAGTGTCACTAAGCGCAATGCGATACTGATAGTAACTACCAGCTAGTGCCTTGACCGCAACATCAAAGAGCGGTACAACGTCAGCTTTACTGTAAAAGGTCTCATCGCTCCCAATAGCATTTTTGACAAACGCTGTAGCAGCTGTCAGATAGCTTTCAATGAGTGTGTTATCATCGTTGCCATCAACTGCCATCATGCTTTTAATGTCTTCAACTGTGACACTCATACGCTATCCTCCTTACGCTCCAGCGGTGGTTTTAAGGTTACCTGCTTGATCAGCGACTTTCTTAAATGACCCTGCGACAAACGCTTCTTTGTCAGTTGTAACCACGTCAAAGCGGTCAATCACACGGATTTTAGTCAAGTCTTTTTCAAACGCACCAGCACCGATGTTAGTAGTGAGCAAGGATAGGTGTTCACGGTCAAAGAGTGTCACGGCTTGCTTGAGGTCACCAAAGTAAAGTGGGTGGTTGCCTGACTTGCTTGGTAGCCATTTATCAGCGATTTCAACGACTTGTTTGCCTTCGATGAGGTAACGGTCTGGTTGAGTCACATCACGCTGCAAGAGGTAGTTGCCCATGGCGTCCTTGACTTTGGCAAGCTCTGTGATACCTGATGTGTTTGTCAAAAAGAAAGAGGTAGAGCGAATGGATGGGTCTACACCTTTAAGCGCCAAATCCTTGATGTCATCAAAGCTGGTGATGGTTGGTTTAGCTGGTACAGCGTCCATGGCTTCGATGATTTTGAGGTTACGAGTCACAACGACTTTCTTAGCAATCCAGTCAGACAACCAAGCCAAAATGTTTTCAGCGGTGTCTTTGAGCAATGTGTTAGTTGCTGTAGTGATACCTGCATAACGCTTGATAGCGTATTTAACAAGAGTAAGTTTAGGGTCGTCATTGTCGCCAATCGCTGCGTCTTCAGCGTCAAGGTTGGCAAGTGGTGTGATGTCAGACCATTTTTCAAAGACACGAGACCCAGTTGGGGTTGTGACAGACTCTTTATTGACGTATTGCTCAAGGCTGTCAAAACGACGTACTAGCTTGTTGATAGTAGTGCGGATGTCTTGAGGGATAGTCAAGCCAATTTGATTGCCAGACTCGTCAGTGTCAGAGCCGACTTGTGCTAGGATAGTTGGGTCACCTTTGACCATAGACACAAAGTTTTTAACAAAGGTGTCTTTGATGTCTTTTTCTTTGTCAGTCAGTTCTTCCACGTCATCTTCTGACATAGCTACTACTGCCTGCGCTTGTGCTTCAATCATTTGTTCATGCAAAGCGTCACGGCGTGCTTTGGCGTTGTCACGCTCTGCTTTAAGTTCTTTGAATGACTCAGCAGAGAAAGAGTCATCGTTAAGTGCTGCGTTGATTTTTTCGTTGAGGTCTTCGACCTTGTGCCCTGCTGAAATCCAGAGTTCATTAAGTTCGTTTACTGTTTTGTTCATGTTGTCATCTCCTTTTCTTGCAAAATCGCAAGTTTCTGTGCTTTTAAGTTATTTGTTGTTGCTTTGTCTTTAGCCAGCATATTCAAAAAAGTGTTGAGCGCTGTCTTGCTTGGCAAGCTGTGCATGCTGTTGGTGATGATGTCTTCATCTTCATTGACGAACATCATCTCGTCAGCAAAGCCCATGTCAACTGCTTTTTGGGCGTTCATCCACGTCTCATTCTGCATTAACTGCAAGATGTCCGCTTCATCACGCCCAGTCTTTAGCTTGTAAGCATTGACAATAGCACTGTCCACGCTGTCCAACGTCTCGGCATTGTGGCGCATATCGTCCGCATTGCCAACTAGACCACTGCTCGCTTTGTGTATCATCATTTGAGCCGTTGGACTCATCTTGACCACATCGCCAGCCATGGCAATCACACTAGCTGCGCTTGCTGCTAGACCTTGGACACGCACGGTTACTTTTTTACCGCTCGCTTTTAGCATAGTGTAGATTTCGCTTGCTGCAAAGACATCACCGCCGTTTGACGCAATATCCAAGACAAGCTCATCATCTTCGTCGTTATCAATCGCTTCTTTCACTTTTTTGGGATAGACGCTGTCTATTCCCCAATAGTCAAAAAAAGTGCCGTAGAGATTATCAACGACATCGCCTTTAATATCAATTGTCCCCATTTCCCTCACCTCCTTTCGTTGTCTTATGGGTGCTCAATAGAGTTCGGTCTGCTTCAGGCAAGTCATCCGGCAAGAACCCAGCACGCTTCAAAAGAAACTCGCCTTGGTTTTGCGCCAGCGTCCCTTTAGCGACCATGCTCGCAATAGTTGAGGCGTAGCTCTCGCCCACTGGGTCAATGGCTGGGTAGATATTGACATCAATCGCTGTGCCTAGTTTAAAGCATAGCTCGCTAACTAGTGGTTGCATATAGCGATTGATAGCATGGGCGTACAGCCCCTTGATTTGGTCAAGGGATGACTGCTGGTCACCTTGACCGCCTAAGTAGCTGTCTGGGATACCGTAGACCTTGGCGAACTGCGTCGTTGTCCAGTTTGCTTGATTAAGTAGCTGCGACACGTTTGACTTGATTTCCAGTGATTGAAATTCTTCTAGGTCATCCAGCACCAACGGTCCGCCTGTCATTTGCCGTTGTACTGCTCTTGAGCGTGCCGCCTTTTCTTTCATGGACAATAGACCACCGTTCTTAATCTTGAGCACACCATTGGCGTTGAGTGAGTTTTTGAGGGCGTCTAATGTCAGCTTGTGCGACGCCTTTTGGATTTCACGCTCATTAACTAGAGCTGTGAGGGGGCTGACACCGTTCCGACCACCGTCAATTGAAAGTAGCTTGAAATGCAAGACGTCATTTTGCGGGACGTGCATTTTAGGGCTAACTTTTGGGTCTTCAAAGCTGATATTGTAGTAAAGACCATTTTCATAATCATAAGGGTATTGAGTGACTTGTGAGGGCTTCAAAAACTCCCATTTCACGTCAGACCCATTTTGATTGCGCCAGCGATAGGCAAAGGCTTCACCACCAAGTAAGAGCTGGGCAAAAATGGACTGGTAAAAGCTGTGTCGGCTCACGATATTGCTTGGATTGTTTACAATCCCTTGCATGCGACTGCGCTCAACGGTCAAGGTGACGTTGGCTAAGTCGTTGGACAGCTGATTAACGATTGCAAACAAGTCCGAATTTTTAAGTGCTTCATGAGCAGATACCCAATCCCCACCAGTCAAAAGCTGGTTGAGGTCAAACGAGGTTAGTCCGTAGGCGTCCACCTCGTTTTGGGGTGGTTCTTTGTTTGCTGTGTTTGAAAAGTGTAAAATCGGCATAGTTTAGTGTTCTCCTTCCTATTCTCGTTTATGCCCTGCAATCAATTCAGCCCCTAGACCAGCTAAAATGAAAGTCACAGTGAGCGTGATACCAAAAGCAAGCCAGCCGACATGATACATGGTCACGTTGATAGTGATAGCTGCTGCAATAAACATTAAAACGTCAAAAATTGCCCAAATTCCTGTAAAAAATGACTTAAATAGCATGTTTTTCCTCCTTTCACCAATAATCTTCATCCGAGATTGAGCCAGACTCATCCGACATTAGCCACTCTCTGACCGCTTCTTGGCTCATATGGTCAACCATATAAGCCCTGTCGTTTGGCAAGCCATAGTCCTCAAAGTGAAACATAGCTTGATAAAGGGCGTTAATAATAGCGTCCACCACGTCAATTTTATAGCTTGCTGTGGTTTTGCTGACTTGAATACCAACCTTGTCCTCAACGATGACTGCATTTAACAAGGCTTTTCGCATGATAGGGTCATCAAGCCGTGTCGCATTGCCCTCAATAAACAAAGTCTGTAAGAACTTTGTTGGGTCTTTTAGTTCACTAGTCCTTTGGCGGATAGGCTGCAATGGATAGCTGGTGTTAAGCTCCAAGGCTTTAATCACCTTCGTGATACCCATAGCGTCATATCCAAAAAAGATGACATCTAGCTGATTGTCCTCAATGTAATTGACTAGCCACTGATAGACCTGATCATCGTTGATGAGACCTTGAGGGTGGCTAGTGATAGTACAGTAGCCCTGCTCTGCCAGCTCACGATAGTTCATACCGTCCTTTTTCTCTTTAGCTTCAAGACTGCCAGCTTGTTGCCAAGGAATGAATGAATGCTGTTCAATATGCCATTTTGGCGTATTGTTATCATCGGCGTAGGGGTACACAAAAGCTATCGCCGTATTATCGCTAAACAGCGAATAGTCCACGCCGACGTAAACTTGACGATTGCGAATGTCAAACTTTGGAATAACAGCTGACTCAATGTCATCAAGGTTCAGAAATGAGTTGCTATCAGCATTTAGCCACATATTCATATTTTTGACTTGAAAGTCTGCTAGTTTACCCATCATCATCTTTTTGTCTCGCTCTGAAATCAAGCTCTTCATCAAGTTGTCATGGTGGCTTTTAAGATATAGCAAAGGATTGCTCTTATACCATGTTTCGGGCTTAAAAGTCTCCTCAAGGCTGTCTTGAGACCAAATAAGGCACAGCTGGTCATCGCCAGCTCGGTCAAAGTCTCGTTCCATGACCTCAATGAGCTTTTGTTGTTCTCGATGAAACGGCACGTCAGGCACAGTGTAAGCTGTTGAAATCTCAATAAAGCGTGAGCCTTCAGTGTTAACTTGTCCAGATGTAATCTTGGAAATACCGTCATCCACCCTAAGCTCGCCGACCTCATCCGCCACAGCCAGCTTAAAGTGCTTACTATCGAATTTGCCGGACTCGAAAGAAATCGTATTGATGACATTGTTAGCTGCTAGTGATTTGATTTCACGAGAGTAGAGCTGTACGCCTGTTTCTTCGGCTAGGCTCTTGAATGGCTCACGTTCGATAATACGAGCCATCATTGACTTGATATATCCAAAGAGCTTCATGGTCTGCTCAAAGTTCAGAGAGCTAACCAGAAAGTCTTGGTTAGATAGCCCTATAGTCTCAATCAAAAATGAGTAGCATTCCAAAATACCAGCTATCATCGTTTTGCCCTGCGCCCGTGCAATAGATAAAACGATATTAGAAAAGCGTGGTAGACCTTTATCATCTAACCACGCCATTATCTGACTGAAAATAAAGACTTGCCAATCCATAAGATGTAACGGCTCGTCCAAGTTATCAATATTTGGGACAATGCTTGTAAAC
The DNA here is from genome assembly GCF_011039275.1 of Streptococcus hyointestinalis. GTDB lineage: Bacteria > Bacillota > Bacilli > Lactobacillales > Streptococcaceae > Streptococcus > Streptococcus hyointestinalis_A. Next base: position 154,746 of record NZ_JAAKGB010000001.1, on the reverse strand, counting down.
TTCAAAAACTTGTTTAAAGCACTGATTGAGTAGACAAATGGAAAGTCATCCTGCCCCTGCCGTTGCAAGTCTCGAAGGTGGCGAAAACAAGCCAGCTGGATTTTATAGCTAGCCATGATGTCACCGTCAAGAACTTTAAAGGCGTATGCTGTGCCGGGGTCTTTGTAGTTTTTGCGGATGTCTGTCCAATCAATGCTCTTGTAAGCGCCGATGACATCATGGGTTTTAGTTAGATCAATCATTCAGCACCTCCAAAGAAATCCTTGAGGGCGTCGCCTGCGCTCTTATCATCCTTGTCCTCATCCACGATTGCCAGCAACTCTTGACGCCCTTTTGGTGTCAGTCCCAGCTGTATAGCAACCTTATTGAGAGTGTCCACAGCGTCTTTCATTGTGGCGACTGCTGGGTTCTTTTTAAAGCCTAAAAACTGCTCGCCCAATATCTCACCACTGCCCTGTGCTTGAATAGGCTTGGTGATTGCTTGTTGTATGCCGTTTTCTTTAACGTCTTGGTAAGACAGCCTGTAGACCTCGTAAGTCGTGCAGTACAACTCAACCAACATGCTGTCGATACGCTGGACTTTCTCTGTGTGTTCTAAAAACGGAACGATTTTCACCCAAACTGCCCTCGCCACCTTACCTAGATAGTTTGGAGGGTCGTTGGGTAACTTCCCTTTATTCTGCTTAAAGTACGGGTTCTTTACCACTCGCCACCCCTCCTTCCTAATTTAATTAAGACACCCATTAAAAATCTGAAAAAATCGTCTGCGACGTAAGAAAACACCTTGTGGCGGCTCTCCTTACGGCTTGACTAGGCGGGGGGTGTAAAATTATTTTGTCATTAAACGAACGATAGTTTTGATATTTTTGATTTGCGGAGCGTTTGTTCGTTTATTGCCTGCCCCAGTGCCGTAATAGCACCGCTCCCATTCGGTTTTTAGGTTATGACAGGCTCTGCAAGTCGTTGCTAAGTTTGAACTGTCAGCTTTTAGTTGACTGTTGATCTCGATTGGAATAATGTGATCCACAGTCTTGCTGTTTGGCGTTAGCTTGCTCTTTGCTAGACAGTACTGACAGAGATAGTGCTGACTGTCCAGCACCGATTGTCTTAGATGTACCCATTGCTTTGACCTATAGAACTGATACTGTTCTTTCTTCTCGTCATTGCGATTGCGTTGATACTTGTTGTATCTCGAACGACTGTATCGCTCACGCTCTTCTTTGTACTTAGCTTCGTAGTGTATGTGCTGACTGCAATAGTGCAGTGGTAACTCTACCAGAGCGTGACAGTTGTCGTATCTACATCGTCTCACTCGTGGCATTACTTCATATCCTTGAACGTTTGAATAGCAGCAGCGATAAGCATTACACTGATAAAGATAAGAAAGCCTAGCACCATTAAGCCAAAGATGATAGCGATAGCATTCCAGATAAAGTTGATTAGTAATAACATATTAACCTCACAAGAAAAGAGCCGCGATAGTCTCACAGCTCTTCGTTCAATTATTTGATAATACTATAATAACACTTTGCAATGTGTTGATTAGTGTTAATTTGTGTTAATTAGTGTTAATTTGTACCGCCTAGTAAAATCTCATCCAACATTTTGATACCACCTTTTTTAAGTTGATAGTACCTATTGCGACCAATTCGCAATCGGTCTCGGATTTCATATTCACTGTACCTGTTAATAAACGCCATTCTCAAGACCAGCCCTTCCTCGTGCGGTAGTTGCTTAAGTAATCCAGTCAGCTCTCGTTTACGTTTGAGAGCTTCTTCAAGTTCCTCATCAATGCCAAGCATACTAATATACGAGTCATCAACGTTGCGTTTAATACCGCCAGCAACTTTCATGTCACTGATTTTTGGACTGGTCAAGAGTGATGCTCTCAACTGCTCACGCTCATCTTCTAAGCTTTGAATGTATGGCGTCAGCATTTTGAGTTCGTTTAAAATATCGTACGCTTTGCTCATGATTACCCTTTCATGTTATAATAGTATTAAATATATGCTTTAACATGCTGTGAGTAATCACGGCTTTTTTATTACCCTCCAAGATTGTACTGTACTTCATAGTTCGCTAGAATATCGTACGCCTTTGAAATAAAGCCTAGATAATCAATATCCGCCCCAAAATAGCGAATAACCAGCAATTGTGACTCTAGGTGCTTTTGCAAGCGGTCTAAGACTATCCTGTCCAGTTCTTGATTGACAAAGTCAATGTCGATGACTTCTTTTTCCGCTTCAATCCGCGGCTGTTCCCAATTATCCGTATCAATTCCCCAACTGTCAACTAATAGTTGACTACCACTCTTGCAATCGTAGATTTCACGTTGACAGGTCTTGCCTGTCTTTTCTTTATCAACAACGATAAACAAGACGTCAATACTTGTGTCCTCAAAGCCATTCTGGACAAGGTTCAATTCAGCTAATTGATTGCCAATCAACTCTCTAAACTTCCGTTCAGTCCCACGATAGCCGACACCCGGAAAGAGGATATAAAAGCCGTAACGTTTGCTGTGTTTGAGCGATTTCAAGACAAACATGTCATCAATCTTGCCTGACTTTTTCCAAGGAAATTCTTTTTGAATGACTGCTTTTTCATGGTCTGACAAGTCCTTAAACATCAATGAAAACGGTGGGTTCATGATGACACAATCCGCTAAAACGACCTCTTCAAAATCAAAGAACGATTGATTATAGACATGAGCCTTGTCGCCGTAGTTCTCTTTGAAAACCTCACAAGACGCTGACTGGATTTCTACGCCATAGACATGCCTTGGCTCAACTAACCACTCTAGCTGTCCAGAGCCGACAGCACCGTCAAAAACACTTGGATTATCGCCAACATACTGCTTGACCTTGCCCGCCACATATTTTCTAAAGGCTTCACCAGTCACATATTCAGCGTATTGATTAGCGATTTTGCGGTTATTATGTTCTTTGAAAACTTTAGTCATTCGCCTTTCCTTTCAAATAATCAGGCACATTATCACCAACAGCCACTGACTCATACTGTTCTTTTGTGACAAGGAACTTACCATAAGCCCCAACTGTCACTGTATAGCACCCCTCGATGATTTCCTTGTCTGTGACTTTGCCGACAATCGAAGCGCCAGCGTTATCAACTTTGTGAATGATGATTTTGGGCTGTTGTGTCTCTAGTTGATGACGTAAACGATTATTTTCGTTAAAACAAGCTATAACTATCAATAACAAAATAACTATTAACGTTGCTGTGATTGTCTCGTATTTAGTCATCATTTCCTCCTATCTATGAACGCCAGCACCAGCACAGTGCCAGTAATCAGTAGACCCAAAACGAGGCTCGCTGTGTTGTTAGTCATTTACTACCTCCTCAGCTCCCACACTTCCTGAATATCCATATAGTAAATAAACTATCATCTCCATCTGAGCCATATTATGCAAATAACCGACCCATTCTGTGAAAGTTTCTGTCATAGGTAGCCATGGTTTAGTAGCTCCTAAATCATAATCTGTTGGCTTTTCCTCTGCAAATATACATTCAACAACCCCTAAGAAAGTCAACCCATCTTCCGCCATTTCTGCGAAATAATCAGCTCGTTCTTTAACTTCACGAGGAAATTTATGAACTGGTGCAACCGCCTTGTCTCCGCTAGTAGTCCAACCATAAATACCCTTGAACATATTTTCAAAATTGCTAGGTAATTCCATTACTCTACCTCCTCCACTTCAAACATTTCGTTATCAAACACACCACCAAATCCTGCGTCGATGAGTTCTTTCTTGGTGAAAGTCGTTTTTCGCTCAAATACAGCACTGATATAAGCAAATCCAAAGTTACCCTCTTTATGCAAGTGCAAAAATTGTCCAGTACTTTTAATAGCTACTGTATACAGCTTATCTTCCTCCACCTCATACCCATCAAGCCATGCTCGAGCGAAGAGTTCTTGATTTTTTGTGGACTTCATCCATAAAATCGTATCAGGTTCCTGAAAATGTTTTCGCATAAAAGTGGGCGACATCGCTGTAAATATACTTATAGGAAGATTTTCCTTACATACTTCTAAGTAATCCGCCACCGATTTCGGTAGTTTAACCTTGGGCTTTTCCAGTAATAACGAAACAGTCTTTTCATACACCTCGCTACCATCAGAAAGTAGATATCTTACTCCAGTTTCATCAGTGCTAAGACTTGCTCCTATAATTTCGAGTCCACCAATCAATTTAGTCTCACCATTATATTTTCCTTTTTGTATTTTAAACATGTCTACTTCACCTCCTCAAATTCCACTTTATACATCGGCTTACCACGATATTTAGCCTTGAGCTGTGCTAGACACTTTCTAGCGTCGCCCTCTTTTTCAAAGTAGTGTGTTTCGTCAACTTCCATGTTGTCGAAAATCACTGTCACTGTGTAACTCATGCTTGTACTCCTTTCGCTTTTTCGTCTAGCCAGTCCCAGATAAGATGAAACTGACCATTGACTAACTCGTCATTTTCATAGCGCTCACAAATCGCTACGATAGACTGATTGCACCATTCCCAATATGCCAACGAACCAAAACCAAGTTCAGCCATTTTTTGATTGCTTTCTCTCATCCAGCTTGGCACAACAGTCTCGAAAAACTCGATATAGTTTATCTTCATACTAATTCCTCCAAGCGAACGTAGATACCAACTGTATCACCCCAAAATTTTTCAGTAATCTCACTCGCCACACGACTATCATTGACGTAGTAGCCAGTCCGTTCCATGCAGTCTTTTAGTAGCTTGATGAGATTGTCTGTATCGGGCTTTGTGTGTTTGGGTTGACCGTCGTACGTTCCACGCACTCGTGGAAAAATCCATTTTGTGGTTAGTCGCAATGGACCATCCATTGGCTTATCTGGTCGATGACTGGCTAGCATATCCACGAACTGCGCTCGTGTCGCTTTCAGTTCATCTGGTTCGTAAAACTGTGGTCTACCTTTCACCACACGGACTTTTTTCTGTTGGTGGGTAATCGTTGGAATTTTTTTCATCGGCAAGAAAAACTCAATCATTGTTCTTACCTTCCAAACTCTCAATTAACCAATTCAAGTTTTGACGTGCTTTCTTCAAATCTTGAACGCCACCTTTTGCATGCCAGCGCAACATATACTTGATAGCATTGCCCCAGTAGAACCCCTCAATGTATTCAGGACAAGCTGCAAAGTTCGTCACAACGTCAATCGCTTCTAGTCCATAACGACCTTGATAGTGCGATGGTCTTTTTACTGGGTCTGTTCCCATAAATGGTAAATCATGCTGACCTGTTTCAAAATTGTATTTACTCATAGACTTTACTCCCAATCCTCTATTCCAGACCACACACCAGTTTCAGAATTGTACTCAACATAACCTGCTGTTTTTAGTTGAGCGAATGTCCATTCCAAAAGTTGTGGTTGCTCTGCTATCCATTTCAATACTTCGGAATTTTGAGCGTCATAAATTTGGTTGGGCAATTTATGATATAAAGGTGGCATGCGTTTACCAATCTCCAACTTCGCTGACCTTACTTTTTTACGTCTCATTTTTTCTCCTTTCAAAATTCATGTTTTATGTGCGCCTTTGTCAAAGATGAGACAAAGGATAAAGGGGCAGAGCTTACAGCCCCTTTTCCTTTTCTCTTTGACTTTTGACGAAGGAAAAACATTTTACTACGACTTTTAAGTCTAATACTGTTTTCTTCATGAAAATAACATGTTTTTTCTCGTTTTTTTCGTAGCAAGAAATCTTTGAAAAAAACATTATTTTTCGTGGTACGAAATGAAAATAACATACTCTTTCACGTTGTTTTCAACATGTTTTTTTCTTTCTTTCGTAGAATGCACCTTTTGAAAAAAACATTATTTTTCATTTTTTTCTGATTGAGCAACTTGATAAATTGTTCCTTTTTGAGCGATGAAACCGTCATGTTCTTTCACATAATTGAGTACAGTTCTCTCAGTAGTGTCCAGATATTCAGCAAGCTCTTTTTGAGTTACTGGCGTTGTGCCATCGAACAATGCGCTATAAGCTGTCTCTAGTTTCTCTTGTCGCTCTTTGAGTTTTTCTTTTTTGGACTTTCTACTGTCCTTGGCTTTTTGCCATGCAGGCTTACTATCTTCTAGCTGTATATCAGCCAGCACGCCTGTGTCATCAATGCTGTGGACTGGATAGCTAAACCACATATTTACTGGTGGAAACTTCGCAAACTCACGCAACGTTCCCTCAACTCGCCAAGCGGTACTAATCTCGATAGCGTGTACCGCTGCTTTCATAGCGTCAACGTAAGGCGCTCTAACTAGCACATCGTCTATAGCTTGTTCAAAATGCTTTTGCATTTGTGCTCGACTTTGCAAGTCATCTAATGAAACATGCTGTTGATAGTAAGCTAAGTTTTGCTCTTGCAGAGCTTTCTTGTAGTGTTCGCATTTGACTTTATCAATGCGTGTCTTGATGATGTCGTCTGACAGCTCAAGCTCAACTAAGTCTATCAATGCGTCAGGGTCACGAGCAAACACTCCTGAACCGCTCGCACGGTCCATAGACTTCTTACCACCTTGAGCGCCTTTAGAGTGGTGATGACAGTAAATCACAGAACAGCCAAGCTCTGTAGCGACTTTGTCGAACTGATTGGTGAAGTGCGCCATCTGGTCTGCACTGTTCTCATCACCAGTCAGCACTTTGTAAATCGGGTCAATGATAACTGCTTGATAGTTCTTTTTAAGTGAACGCCTGATAAGTTTCGGCGCTAACTTGTCCATCGGAACAGTCTTACCACGCAAGTTCCAAATGTCGATGTTTTTCAGATTGGCAGGTTTTAGCTGCATTGCTTGGTAAACATCCTTGAAACGATGAAGTGCTGACGGTCTGTCTAGCTCCAAGTTGACGTAGAGCACACGCCCTTGTTCACACTGCCAACCCAGCCAGTCTCTACCCTCTGCAATGGCGATAGATAGCTCTATCAAGGCAAAGGACTTACCAGCCTTGGATGGACCAGCGATTAAGAGCTTATGTCCTTGACGTAAGACGCCCTTTATAAGTTCTGGCGCTAAGTCAGGCAGATTGTCCCACTGCTCTGATAGCGTTTCAGGGTCAGGCAAGTCATCGTTCAAGTCTTCAATCCATTGATACCACTCGTCATAATTCGCTTTACCGATGTTAGTATCAATCAAGAACTGCTTATGTCCGTCACGAATGACACCAGGCATGCGAGACAGCCTGCTTGGATTGCGGTTCTGCGTGTCGATGTCTAAGCCATTTTTTTTACAGATTTGATAGATGTAGTCTACACGCTTACGATACTCTTGATAGTCTCTAGCGTCGACTTTCACGATAGCGTGTAGCGACTTCTTACCACTATGCACCAATGTGGCGATTGGCAATTCTAGCTCTTTAAACAAAGCGTATTGCTTGCCAAGTTCCATGCTGTCCGACTCGACCAGCGCAAAACGAAAATCAGTTACATTGTCATTTTTGACGCCGTTCCCGTCCAATGGATTGAACCGTATCCACGCCCCAGCTTCTTCTTTGTAGTCTCCAAAGACAGCTCCGATGTCGCCATTGCATTTCTGCAAGGCTTGGATGAGTTCGCCTGCTGTTCTGTCATACGCCCCTTTTGTTGGCTTGTAGATTGTTCCCTTGTCTGTCTCGATTGGATAAGTCTCTGTGACATAGCCAACCTTATCCGTCGACTCAAAAAGGGTGTCGATGTAAGTGATGAGGTCATGCACTGGCGACCAGTTGACTGGCTCTCTGATTTCCTTAGCTTCGACCCAGTTTTTATCCACAATGCGATAATCACGGTCAATCGTGCTGTTCCAGTCCAACTCGTGAGCGTCGTTGCTCATAGCGCTGTAGTCTGATACCCAGCCGTTTTCTTTAGCCATTTGAGTAATGGTCGCACCCGTTACTGTGCCTAGACCATCTTCTTTGAAAGTATCCCATTTAGCAAAACACTCACCCTTTTTGTAGCGACTGTCTGCCTGCGACCAGCTATCCCAATCCATTGCGGTATAGCCCTCATGTTTGAGAGCCATACCGACATTTATCCATTCTTGATACGACAGAACAGAAGGATTGATATAGTCTAGCAGAGGGATTAAGTCAAAATTACCTTCTGTCATTCTTCACCTTTCTATTTATTGTGGTTGATATTCTTTGGCAATGACGCCTTGCGGCAATCGCCAGCCACTAGCTGCTATGCGATTGATCATATAGCTTGCTTGTTCAAACTTCCACAAACCCACATTTCTAAAGCCATAGCGCTCCAGTAGTCTGATTTGTTTTGGCGTAGTCAGTCCATTTATTTTGCGCTTGTTGAGACGGTCTAGCAGTTTGCTAGCTTTTCCAGCGTTGCCGATTTCATCCGTAAAAATACCGTACTTTTCAAGAGCTTTTAGCTGACTGTCGCTTGGTGGTTCCATTTCCCAACCAAAAGACGGCACATAGTCCGCCAAGTCCTCAGCTTGGATAGACATTTCAAATTGCAGAGGGTCAACGAGCTTACGCTTACGTTTGCGCATTTCCTCAAGCTGTTTGGCTAGGGCTTCCTCACGCTCAGCCACGACATCTTGACTGGCGACTTCTTCAGCTTCGATGAGTTCGAAAGCTGTTTCAGTGTCTTCAGTCATCTCTTCAATCATCTTTTTAGCGACTTCTGGACTGTCAGTCACGAGGTGAGCAGGACGACACAGCTCATGGCGTTCAGTGTGCCAGAGGAAGTCCAGCAATAAAAGATTTTCTTTGCCGTCGGCTAGACGTGTGCCACGCCCCACCATTTGACTATAAAGCGCACGCACCTTTGTTGGACGCAAGACCACCACACAGTCAACGCTTGGACAGTCCCAGCCCTCTGTCAAAAGCATAGAGTTGCACAGTACGTTGTACTTGCCCTTGTCGAAATCCTCTAGCACTTCTGCACGGTCTTTGGACTCGCCATTGACTTCTGCAGCTTTAAAACCTTTGGCGTTTAAGATGTCTCTGAATTTTTGTGAGGTCTTTACCAGTGGTAAGAAGACGACTGTTTTGCGGTCTTTACATTGCTTGACCATTTCGTCTGCAATTTGCTCTAAGTAAGGGTCTAATGCTGTCCCGATGTCACTCGCTTTAAAGTCCCCAGCTTGTTGACTGACACTGGATAAGTCAAGCGTCAAGGGGATAGTCACCGCCGAAATCTTAGACAGATAGCCAGACTTGATAGCGTCAACTAATGAATACTCATAAGCCAAACTATCAAATACCTTGCCTAGATTTTGCTTGTCTCCACGGTCGGGCGTAGCTGTCACACCTAAGACCTGTGCGTCACTGAAATAGTCCAGTACTGTCCGATAGCCTGTAGACAAAGCGTGATGAGCTTCATCGATGACAATCGTGTCAAAGTAGTCTTTTGAAAACTGGTTCAACCGTTTTTCACGCTGTAAGGTCTGCACAGACCCAACCACCACACGATACCAAGAGCCAATAGCACTACTCTCCGCTTTTTCAAGCGCTGTGCCAAGTCCTGTTGCGGTCTTGAGTTTATCGCTGGCTTGCTCCAAAAGTTCTGAACGGTGCGCTAGTATCAGGACACGCTCACCACGTCTAACGCGTTCTTCAATGATTTTTGAAAAGACAATGGTCTTACCACAGCCAGTGGGGAGGACAAGAAGCGTCTTCTTCTTGCCACTTTCCCATTCCTGCTGTACAGCAACCACAGCCTCTTTTTGATAAGGTCGTAGTTCCATTTAGACCTCCTTAAAAGCCAGTAAAGGTTTGTTGTTGTGGTTGCTGTGGTTGTTGTGACTGCGGTTGCTGTGTTTGAGGTTGTTGGTAAGTCTGCTGTGGCTGTTGATAATTTTGTGGACTTTGTTGCGCTGGTTGTGCTTGTCCTTGATGAGCGTTAAGCACCTTAGACCAGTCCACTTCATCGGCGTAGACCATGGACTTGATATTGTCGAACTCTCTATCAGCGTATTCGCCAGTTCCTTTACGTTTATTGATTTGACAAACACCTTCAGCGCCAAGAATGTTCCAGTTCATGCGTAGTGGTTCACCATGTTTCTTTTGACCGATAGCACCAAAGAATGCTGACAACATGCCTTCAGTCGACGTGTGCAAGAAAAGATTGTGCTTAAGTTGTGCGATACCTTCTTCAGTTTCGATTTCAATTGTGATAATTGCTTTATTGCAGGCTGGCAATTTACCGGGATTTGTAGGATTAGGCGTGTGACGTCCACGTTCAAAATTAGTCACAGTAAATTGATAGAACCCCGGTGTCAGACTGACGAACTGCGCACCATCTTGAGTAATCTCATCTTCCCAGCCAAGCTCGTGTTCAAAGTTGTTGTTAGTGTTGTTGTATTGTGTCATTTTTTGAGTCTCCTTTTTAAGCTAAAATTGTGATGTTGTCTTGCAATACAAGACTTTCTTTCAGGTAGTTTGCGATATTGTTGATAGCTTCTAAACGCCATTTTCCGCCGTCGGCTTCAAAGAGTGCCATTTGAGCATTTTGATTGATACGAAAAACAAACTGGCTCGCTGGTTGCTCCACCTCTGCAAAGGTGCGATATGGGCGCAAAGTCACTGGATTAGGCGCTTTTGCTTTTGCAAGACTAGCCACACCATTTTGACAGTCATTGTCTGACTGATACCATCGTCGACCACCTCTGAACCATTTTCGATTTTCAAGGCACTCGCAAAGCTAAGTACAGTTTCACGGTCATCGCTATCTTCAAACAGAGATTGCAAGAATACATTGAAATCAGTAGCGTTCTCATATTCTCCAAAAGGAACATGCGGAGTAAGTGACTGCACAGTAGCAATGTGACTACGTTTGACTTCAGGGTCCAAAGGTGAGTAGACATTGACCTCTTTGGGACTTTCCACAACGATTAACAGCTGTGAGTTCAGAATGTTATCTAATCCAGACTTCAAATAGTCAATCAGACTGTCTAGTGTGTTGAAGTGCAGCGGTGTTGGATAAGGTGTTGGTTTTAATCGACGCATGCTGGTTTTGTTGGCGTCGTAATACTCTGTACCGTCAGCAGCTGTGACGATTTCCATACCATATTGATTTAATTCCACTGCATACTCTAGCGCTTCTTTGATGTTTTCGCTCATGTTACTTACCTACTTTCTTTTGCTTGTTAAAATCAATGACATCTTCATTGATACCTTTTTCTAAGTCTTCGACTGGCTCTCCCAAATCGGTCCTTAATGTCGCTTGGTCGTCAAAATACATTTGACCAGGAGCGCTACTTTTAAGCTCGTTGGCGTAGACATGTCCGTCTTTCTGACCGACAAGGACAGTCGTAGCGACTCCATTTTGCGGAGCTAGTGTCGACTTAACTTCCATGCTAGTACCAACCACCTCACGACTTTCGTCAGCGCTCATCGTCAGTGTGATAACGAGCTTACGTTTGGTCTTGTGGTCTGTGTTGGGGTCTAAGATATTGTCAAAGACTTTTTCAAGCTCTCTGTCTACTTTCTCTTGGAGACCACCATCACCCAAAATTGATAAATCTAAGTTAATACGTCTTTCCATTGTTTATTAAACCTCGCAATCGCTTCTAAAATCCAAAACCTATGCCCCCTCCACGGTAAAGGGTATATCTGGATTAGCTCGTACTTTTTCATTGATGACTACCATCACCTTATCCCAGACACTAGCCATATAGTTCCAATAATCGGGGTCGATATTTTCTACTGGTGTGCCCAATGGGTAAATGTTATTGACATAAGTTGCTTGTAACACTTCTTCTTGTGTGACTTGGTTACTAATCATCAAATCTTGTAGCGCTTTAGGGATGAGCGGACTGATAACATTAGCTTGTTGGGATTGTTCCGCTGTTGGTACTGGTTGCGCCTTGTCTGCAACGACGCTCATATCTAAGTCAAGACTCGTCTGTTCTTGTGCCTGTGGACTGTCTTGCGCTGGATTTTGAGTCTGTGGCTGTTGTGGTGTTGGGTCTGCTCGCTCAACTGGATTAGGTTCCATTGTGCCAGCTTGCGGTTCTTGCTGCGGTTGTGGTTGTGCTGGTGCGAAGATATGAGCAATACCTGCATAGTCTAGTGGCAATTCGTCTGGCAAGCCGTGACGGTTTTTAGCGTCCCAAGCTGGTGAGTGGGTCGTATGAATAACACGCTGTCCACCCTGTGCTTTTTGTTTCTTGGTTTTATCGTCTGTAACGATATACGTTTTATAGTCAATAAACAAAACCATATCAGCCCACTCTTTAACTTTAGCAGACACATTCGCTTCAGTTTTTTTATTACTTAGCTTCAATTCATAGCGGTCATAGCCACCCATTTCATCAGGCTTGGTAAACTTCTTAACTTGAGCATGCGCTGTGAGTACAACGTTAATCCCAATTTCAACTAATTCTTGCAACAGGTTTAAGAGACGTCCAATTTCCTCCCACAAATAGACATAGCCATTGCCATAACCGAAACTTTCAATACCCGGTTGGTTATTTTCAGCACAAATATGATTGATAGCCAAAGCCTCCGCCCAGTCAATGGTATCAATGACCAGCGTCTTGCATGCCGTTGGGTTAGCTTTGACCCATGCAATTTGATTTTTCAGCATGGTATAGCCGGTTGGTTTCGGCAGACGTGCCACATTCATGTTATCCGTTGACCCCTCTGTATCAATAAAGAGCGGTTCTGGGAACTGTGCTGCAAAGCTAGACTTCCCAATGCCCTCTGGTCCATAGATAACCACACGCTGCGCACGAGCACGTTTACCTCTTGTGATTGTAAAATCCATAACTTAACTCTCCAATCCTTTCATTTTTTCATAATGCTTAAATTCTTTTGTTGCAAGTCCTGACCATTTAACTAGAGTGCACTCTCGACGTTCTCCAATCGCATAACCGACAACTTCAAACAGCCAGTTGGGATTATTTCGAATATCTTTGTTCAATTCGTAAGTACTCCAGTACTCTTTTACAAAAATCATAGCATTTCCTTTCTAAAATCCACCTTGCCAGCTTGGTGCTGTCGCTGGTGCTGGTTTAGCTTGATGGTTTTCGTTTTCGACAGAATAGCCATCTTCGATTATGATAGAACATTCATCACCAGTAGAGACACGAGTAGCGATAGCCTGTAAGCCCTCCTGCTCTAGCCAAGCCCCAAAGGTTTCTAAAGTCTGATTGTCCATTTGTTCCAGCTTGTCGATAAGGACAAAACCACAATCTGGCTTGAGCTTGCGGATAATAGCTGTCGCTACTTGCAACTGCTGACTGCCTGACATGTTATCCCAAGCCTGACCAAGATAGAGTAACTGTCCATCTTCGACGGTCAGACCCGCTAGTGGCAAATCCGCATTTGTCAGCAAGTCCGTTTTCTCTTGACGAACTTTGTTGATGTCAGTCGTCAAAGCGTTGTACTGCTCACGTTGCAGTTTTGCGTCATCTTCCGCTTTTTCCTTGTCAAGGTTCGCACGTACTTTACGATTGATGTCATCAATTTCAGCGATATTCTTTTCAATCTCTGCTGTTGACTCATCGTGCAAGTCCATAGCGTCTTTTTGCGCCACTTCAAGGTCATTAGCCAGTTGGGCAAGCTGTTCTTCTGCCTGTTTCAACTTCATCTTGAAATCATTGACTTCTGCTTGTTTGAACTCATAATTTTGCTTAATGATGTCCACATTCTGACGCTTACGAGCATTCTCACCATTTTTGGCTAAGATGTCTTGTTGTTGCTGGATAAGCTCTGAAATAGATACCATTTCCTTTGGCGCTTCAGGATAGTAGACCTGTTCTTTAGCGAACTTTTCCTTTTGGTCTGCAATCACACCAATTGCATGACGCTGATTGTACAGTTCCTTTTCTTTGAGTTCCAGCTCAGCCAACTGATCACCAACGCCGATGATTTGTAAAAGCGTGTTTGCCTTGTCTTTAGGACTACTTTCAAGGAACTTTGGCAAGTTAATAGCTAACTCCTCCACAAAGCTATCCAGTAACTGCTGTCCGCCTTTTTGACCGTTTGGGTCAATGACTTTTAGACTAGCATTCTTGCCCTTACGCTCTACTATAAGACCGTTTGACATTGTTATTTTTAGCGTTGGCGGGACTTGTGACCCTTCACGCATAGCTTTACTTGGTTTGTACTTATTGCCACCTAGCGCCCACGCAATGCTGTCTAAAACGCTTGTCTTACCTTGGTTATTATTACCACCAATAATCGTCAATCCTTTTGCGGACGGCTCAATCTTGACCGCTTTAATCCGCTTGACGTTTTCGATTTCCAGTTTATTGATTGTCATTGTCATCGTTAAATTCCTCCGCACCAATTCTAAACGTGTGCACCTCTACCACTTTTTCTTCTGTGATAATCTCACTGTGCTCCAAAGCATAACCTAGAAGTGCATTCGTCACGCTCGTTAGTGTAAAGCCACACTTATTAGCAATATCAACAATTTCATCATACAAAGCCATATCACAGCCAATACGACCATATCCATTTGATTGTGAACCAATTTTCTTATTTGCAATTCTCATCTTGTAACTCCTCCAATTGCTGCACAATTTTCCAGATTTCATTCAGCACAAATCCAGTATCTTTGTAAGTTTCTGTTCCTGTTATCGCTGGTATATTTGGCGTCCAGTCACAAGCATGGACACAATCGAAACCAACAACACGCCCCTTCATTGAAAAGAAATCCACATTTTCTTGGTCAAACGTAATCCCACCATGACAATCAATGTCATGAATATTGATTGTGAGATTATCTGGAACTTCGACATATCCACATAAATGATTTTTACCAATACGCTTAATAGCAGCATTGAAACCGTTGATAGTTAAATACTTCGTTTCATTGAAACCGATATTTTGCAAGTCCAATTCGTAGGCTTTCTTTTGGTCTACACGCATGTCTCGCAATTTCACAAACGAATTTTTAATTACTGTCATCACTTCTTCCCCTTCCAGTTATGAACCGACGTTAAAATACTATCAATCACAGCGTTTAACTCTGCATTTTCCTTGATGTAGTAGTCACGCTGACGTATGATTTCTTGCCACTCGCTACGTTTCAAAGTGACTGTTTCTTCTGTAAAGTCCATTCTTGCCACCTCAAATCAAACTGTCCTCTGCAATGTCGTGAGCCTTGTTGTAAAGCTCTTTTGATTTTTCCCAGCTTTGCCATTGTCGTTGTGGCAATTCGACTTGTTCTTGTTTTTTACTAAAAATAAAGTTAAATAGTTTCATTGTTATGCTCCTTTGTCTAGCTGTTGTCTGTTTAAATCTCTGATGATGTCATAGTACTGATGCCCAGCAGGGATGACATACTCCGATGGTTCAAACTTAATCCATTGCTCTTTGCCGTCCTCGACAACTTTCCGTAAATTGACAATGGCTGGTTCCCATTTCTTTTTTGCTGTTTTCATGTTATAATATCCTTATAATATTTTTGCTGCGCTTCTCATTGAATTGCCGTTCGTGAGAAGCTTTTTTTGATATAGTTGAATCAAAGAAATTTCACGATAAATAGATAAAAGATAGCTGTTCCGATGACTACACCGATTAAACTACCTATGATTGCTAATGCAATATCTCCCTCGTCTAAATATGCGAAGGCTTTTTTTAGTTTTTTCATGTATCAATCTTCCTCCTCTTCAAAATTTTCCGAAGATTTTTGGTGTTCTTCAAGGGACTCTTTAAACATAGAGAAGACAATCGGTGAGTAAATAATAGCCCAAAGCAAAATGATGACTAAAAATCCTCCCATGCTTACCTCTTTCCTTTTTTGACTTTTATTTAAACTCATCTCTGATATAATAAAATCAGGAGGTGATTTTATGACCATCGACGAACTAAGAGGTTGTCTCAATTCCATTGACGACTATGAAAGAACAATTTTACATTCTACGGTCGGTTCTTTCAAAATTGACAATTGGATTGAATTTGATAGTAGTCGTGAGATGCTTGTTTTTGTACAAGACAATGAAATTGTAGCTTTAAAAATAAGTTCAATCTTTGGCTACTCTACTCTTCCTAAAACATATCGTTAGGAAGTTCAGCAAGTATTTTGTAAATTTCTAGCTTATCTTTAGAATTAGCAAAATGCCACTTCAAGCTTAGACGTTCGCTAGGTTTCAACCAACCTGCTCTTTTGAGTAGGTTTTTCATTATTTCCATCGGTACTGTTGCTGTTGTCCCTTTTTCTTCTAGACGTGTAAAAACACAAGAGTCAATAGTATTTAGCACAATGTCTGTTGCTTCATTAGCGCTAACTGTATCATGATTGGCTTCAAGAATAGCTTCAGTAAGCTTCTTGCTGTCTATCTCATTTGAGATAGGCTTTTTTCTTTGTCCGCTATACGGATATTTTTGTGGTTTCATTTTTCCCCTTTCTAGTCTCTATATGATTTTAAATCATATATGGTTTAAAAAAATTATGTGACTTTCTTAATGCCAAGAATGTCATCAGTTGAAACATTGAAAAACAACGCTAAACTAATAAGATGTTCTCCCGCTATTTTAGTCTGGTCCTTTTCCCAATTGCTGATGGATGTTTGAGTAACACCAAGTTTTTTTGCTAACTCACGTTGAGACATCTTGTTATTTTTAGCTCTTAGCTCTGCAATAGTGACCATTTCTTTTTTCTCCTTTCGTTTTGATGATTTTATTTTATATGATTTTAAATCTTATGTCAAGTATTTTTTATGATTTATTTTCTTTTTTTTTGAAATATTTTTTAAATTCATATGTCATATAAAACTTTTTTCTTATATAGTTGATTTTTAATCATGTATTTGATATAATAAACTTATCAAAATAAAGATAAAGAATAAACAAAATATAACATTTGAGATAAGGAGGAGTCTCATGGAACAATTAGGTGATAGAGTACGAAAGTTAAGAGAGAGTCGCAACATGACGCAAACTGAACTTTCTGAAATACTTGGAATGAAGACTTATACAACTGTATCAAAATGGGAAAAAAACGAAAACTTCCCAAAAGGTAAAGATTTAAAAAAGTTATCAGAGATTTTTGGCGTTACTTCCGATTATCTTTTGGTATTAACAGACAGTCCACATGGAAAAATTTCAGACTCAAATAAACAGTCTGAAATTGCAACTGTTTATAAACAGTTAGAAGAGCCACGACAAAAGAAGGTTCTTGACTTTGCACAAGAGCAATTAGAAGAACAAAACAATCCAAAAGGAACAGTCACATCGATCTTTGATAAATTGAAAGCTGAGGAGGAAAATCCAGAATATACCACAGACTATGTTGAGGGACTGGTATCAGCAGGTCAAGGGGTCTTTCAGGACGACAATTTACACATGGAAGTTAAGTTGCGTGTGGATGATATTCCTGAAAGAGATAAATATGACACTGTCGCTAAGGTTGCTGGTGACTCAATGGAACCACTGATAAAAGATAATGATTTACTATTTATCAAAGCATCTAGTCAAGTCGAAGTTAATAAAATCGGTATTTTCCAAGTCAATAATCAAAACTTTGTTAAAAAGTTAAAACGTGATTATGATGGCTCATGGTACTTACAAAGTCTCAATAATAAATATAGTGAGATCTACCTGACTGAAGATGACTCGATTAGAACGATTGGTGAAGTTGTAGACATCTATAGAGAAAACTAAAACAAATATGTGCAATAACTGATCCACACTAAAAGCTGTGTAGGAGAAAAAAAGATGAATATTGAAACAGTATTAAAGCAATTAAAAGACGCTGGTGTTTATGATACTTTTGGTACTAAAAAAGAAATTAAATCTCTTCCTGAAATTCTTTACGATGATGAAGTCATTCAATATGCAACATCTGGATTAGTTAACGGAAATACTGTTTTAGTTGTGCTCACTCAAAAACGATTGCTCTTTATCGATAAAGGATTTTTCTACGGCGTACGAACCACTGAAATTCCTCTTGATATGGTAAATGGTGTTTCTTATTCTAAAGGACTTCTTTTAGGGGAAATTTCTGTAATGAATGGCACTACTTCCGTCAAGGTAGGCAATGTTGCAAAACAAACAACTGATATTATGGCAAATGCTATCAAAGAAAACGCTGAAAAGTACAAAAAACAGTTACATGGATATAGCGCCCAAGCTGAGGGAACTGTAGCTGATGAACTTTTAAAACTAAAAGGTCTTTTAGACGCTGGCGTTTTATCACAAGACGAATTTGAAGCGCAAAAAGCAAAAATTTTAGCTAACTAGACAAAAAAAGCCCCACGCTCAAATTTTGGTCAAGGAGAGCGCAGGGCAAAGCAAAAGTATAAGAAAATCAGGCATTCAAAAGCCCTTTTTCTTGTACCCATTTTACCAAAAAAAGAGGTACAAAACAATGATTACTACAAATAAAGTTGCAATTTACGTTCGTGTTTCAACGACTAACCAAGCCGAAGAAGGCTACTCGATTGAGGAACAAAAGGACAAACTTACTAGCTATTGCAAAATCAAGGACTGGACAGTCTATGATGTTTACGTTGACGGTGGCTTTTCAGGTTCAAATACCGAACGACCAGCGCTGGAACAGCTCATTAAAGACGCCAAACGCAAGTCATTTGATACAGTCCTAGTCTACAAGCTGGATCGTCTAAGCCGAAGTCAAAAAGATACTTTGTACTTGATTGAGGACATATTCATTAAAAACGATATTGCGTTTTTGAGTTTGCAAGAAAACTTTGATACTTCGACACCCTTTGGTAAAGCCATGATCGGACTGTTATCAGTCTTTGCCCAACTTGAAAGAGAACAAATCAAAGAACGGATGCAACTTGGAAAACTAGGACGTGCCAAGGCTGGTAAGTCTATGATGTGGTCAAAAGTGGCTTATGGTTACAACTACCACGCAGGCACTGGTGAAATGACCATAAATGAGCTGGAAGCTCAAGCTGTTAAATATGCCTTTGAAACATATTTAGCTGGTAGGTCGATTACTAAGTTAAGGGACGATATGAACCAAAAATACCCTAAGAAAACACCATGGAGTTATCGAACTGTCAGAAACATGCTAGATAATCCAGTTTATTGTGGTTACAATCAATACAAAGGACAAGTTTTCTTAGGCAATCACGCGCCGATTATTTCAGAGGAAACTTATAACAAAACACAAGAGGAACTGAAAATCAGACAACGAAAAGCTGCTGAATTGAATAATCCTAGACCATTTCAGGCTAAATATTTGTTGTCTGGCTTATTGAAATGTGGCTACTGTGGCGCACCGCTTAGAATTATTATGGGAGTACCTAGAAAAGATGGTACACGATATATCAGATATGAATGCGTTCAGAGACATCCACGGACAACGCTGGGCGTCACAGTCTACAATGACAATAAAAAATGTGACTCAGGGGCATACGATAAACAAGAATTAGAACAATATGTGCTCAAAGAAATTAGCAAATTTCAAAATAATAATGACGCTATTGACGACCTATTTTCCAACACCAACACAAAAAAACTAGACCGTGAAAACTTGAAAAGACAATTGAAAACACTATCCACTAAACTAGAAAAATTCAATAATTTATACATCAATGATATGATTACACTTGATGAACTAAAAGCAAAATCCACTGACATTAAAGCCACAAGAAAACAAATACAATCCGAACTCGAAAATGACCCAACTTTAAAACAAGAGGAACGAAAAAAGGACATAATAAAACTTTTAAGCTGTGAAAACATTTTAGAGATGGATTACGAAGAACAAAAAGTGCTCGTCCGTAGCTTGGTTCATAAAGTAATCGTAAAAGCTCACAAGATTTTCATTCAGTGGAAAGTATAACAAATTTTACTATCGTTCATTTCAATAAGTGTGAAGGCTTTAGCCTTGGTTTTGGTGAGAAAATTGAGATATTTTTTCATACATTAAACTCCATATTTTGATACATTGGTAGTAACATTGCAGCGTAAATCATAACGATAACGAGTGCTACAAAGATAAAAATTAAGGGTTGGATGAGCTGGGTTGCCTTTTGCAAACGTAAAAAGAATGTCTCCCAAGTCTCATCGGCATAGATGTCTAGCTCAGCACCTAGCTTTGCCTTGACCTCGCCGTACTCGATGATAAGCCCTAGCTCTCTTAGAAAAAAGGGATAAGCTAGCACCGTCTCACAAAAGGTCTGACCAGACAGGAACTTTTCTTCTAAGTCACTGCCAATCTCGTTAAAAAGTTGTGACTTTTGCTCCTGCATAAGACGGACAATCTGAGATAAATCCACCCCTTGACCGATGAGATTGCCCCACTCACGAGCGTAGTAAGCCGTCAGATAGAGCTTGACATAATTTCCGATAAAGGGAAGTTTACTTAAGAGCGTAGCTGCCATCATACGAGACATCTGCCGCAGCCAAAGATAGCACGCAGCTAAAATGGCGAGACCGCCAAAAAGAAAGGCGAAAAAGAGAAGAGGAAAGGAAGCTACGAGACGTGTCGCTAGATTGCCACCGTCCAGCTGAGGGATGAGGTAGTTTTTGAGCCCTATCATGATTAACACTAAAAAACTAAGGAGGATAATCGGATAGGTCGCTACTTCAACCAGTTTTTTCTTGAGTGTCGCCATGCTGCGCAGATAACTCTCGATTTTGGTCAGACTCTTTTGAGTGTTGCCATGAATATCAGCAAGCGACATCTGGGTGACGATGGTATCTGAAAAGCCAACAGCTGCCATCATCTTTGCCATGCTGTCTCCCTCTAAGAGCGAGGCTTCCATCTGGCTGGTGTAGCTGTCATTCAGCAATTGACTGCGTTTTAAAAATGTCACCATCTCGCCGAGTGTAAAGCCACTGACAAAAAGATTGTTAAACAGTTGGATGAGTTTTGCCTGCTGTCTAGCGGACAATCTTTTCGATGGTAGCTTCTTGACTAGTGATATGTCCGTCTTTAGCCAGCTGATCCATCTGGGCGTTCCACTGGTCTGCGCTATGCTCTTGGAAATTTTCTGTGGCAAAATCAATCACACCTCCTCCCCCAATCAAGCGTTGATAAGCAATCATGCGAAGGCTATTATCTAGCTCCTCAAGACTAACACCAAGCTCTAGCAAGCGAGCGTAAACACCTGTGATACTCTTGGCGTGGATAGTAGAGAAAACCATAGCGCCTGTCAGACTGGCACGGATAACTGCTCGTGCCGTTTGGCTGTCTCGAATCTCACCGATGATGAGGATATCAGGGCGGTGCCTGAGTGAGAGCTTGATGAGACTGTCGTAGGTCATGCCGATACTTTCATTGAGCTGGAGCTGAAGCATGTTGTCTTGCTTGATTTCGACAGGGTCTTCGATGGTGATGACCTGCTTATCGCTAAACTGGTCAGCAACCAGCTGGTGCATAAGCGTGGTCTTGCCACTGCCGACAGGTCCTGAAAAGAGATAAAGCCCTCGACCAGCGACGGCTGGTTTTAGCCGCTCTAGTCCGTCAAACCAATAGCAAAGCTCATGGCGACCCGAGTAGAGCAAGCGAATGACCAGACTCTCAAGCCCACGGTAGTCACCGACACTAGACAAGCGAAGAGAGACCATCTCATCGTCATCAAAAGTATAATCACACGAACCCAGTTGGCTACGTCTCTTTTCACCAACATTCATTCCTGCAACAAATTTAAAGTGACCAATAAGACTAGCCATCCGATCATTCCCAAAAACATCTATAAACCGCCTTTCATCACCAATTCTCATAAAAACATCGTATTGCCTAGATTTTGGAATAATGTAAATATCCTGTGCATTGGCAGCAACAGCTGTTTTGATGAGGTCTTTGGCTAACTCTTGTACCATGATTACCCCTTTCTAAAAGAGCAATTTCCTATTGAGCAAGACATAACACCACAGCCAACGACATTGATAAAGGATAGATTTTGAATAGTAATGAAATATAACGAAGGGTGTTAGCTGTGGTGCTATGCCTTGCTCACTTATTCTATTCGTAAGAAATCACAAAAGTTGAAGAAAATCGTAAAAAAGTTGAAAAAAACTCAGTTGTTTTACACAACTGAGTTTAGAGTTCTTTCATTTGACAGCTTTTGGGAGGTGTTTGGCTATTTTTTTTGATGAGACTTTTTCTGTGCCATTGTCTTGGCAGGGGCTTGCCGTCTTTTAGGAGGAGGAGCGAGTGGTATTGCTGGAGGTATTCGTTACACTCCTCACACCAGCGCTCGTCTTCTTGATTCCAAAAAGCGGCTAAAAAGTCTTGATGGCTATCGTAGCAACTATAGTGCCTGCAGCCCTTTTGCCACTCTTTTTCATAGTAGCTAGCTGCTGACTCAAAAGTGGCAAATCGCTTTTGCGCTACAATATCATCTGTCCAACCGTCTAAAAACCACCACGGCTCCCAATCGCCGTACATTTTAATCACTTGATACATAACATTCACCCTTTTGGTTTATTATAACCTAAAGCGTTCTTTTTTTGTATTATTTTGATTTAAATAATGAGAAAAAAATTAGTTTTTGAGCTGATTGGGAATGACAAGGATACAGAGATTAAACAGTAGAGCAAGAGACATGGCTGGCGGAAAGAGCGTAGCAGACAGGATGAGCCCGATAAGTTTTATCGGCATGTCCCACTTCATCCAAGATAGGCGCTTCATTTTATAGCGATGGACAGCGTCTAGATTAGGATTTGCCTCCTCAAGTGTGTAGGTATAATAGAGAACACTTATGGAGATAAGCAGCGATATCACACCGTAGACCACCTGCATGCTAGAGCTGTAAAAAGCCAGCGAAATCAGGCGTGTCGCATAGGGAAAGAGCGAGGAGAAAAAGAGGACAAGAAGAGCTGCCCAGACGGTTTTTTGGCTGATTTTCTCAACAGCACTGTACTCACGATGGAGATTAATCCACATCGTCCCCAGCCAGAAAAAGGACAAAGTGTAAGCAAAAAAGCTCTCTCGCAATTCCCAAAGCCCTTGTAAATCAAAGGTTTTTGGCTCTTTTAAATCCAGCACTAAAATGGTCATAATTATGGCTAAGACAGCGTCCATAAAGGCTCCTAGGCGCTCCTTTTCCATTGTAAATAACATAAGGTTTCTCCTTTTATCATACGACAACAAAAGAAGCAAGAACACTCTCACTTCTTTTTAGTTATTAGATATTGCTCCAAACACTTTCTAAGATGTTTGTCTGGTCACGGTCTGGTCCGACAGAGAAAGTCGAGATACGCACACCGACAAGCTCACTGACACGGCGCACATAATTGCGGGCATTTTCAGGAAGCTCATCTAAGCTACGGCAGCCTGTAATATCTTCAGACCAACCTGGGAGCTCTTCGTAGATTGGCTTGCAACGCTTGAGCGCTTCAAGGCTCGCTGGATAGTAATCAATACGCTCACCATCAAGGTCATATGCCACACAAATCTTGACCGTATCGAGTCCAGAGAGGACATCAATAGAGTTAAGGCAGAGGTTGGTGATACCTGAAACACGACGGCTATGGCGCATCACAACAGAGTCAAACCATCCGACACGGCGTGGACGCCCTGTTGTTGTACCGTACTCATGACCAACCTCACGAATGCGGTCTCCCACCTCATCAAAAAGCTCAGTAGGGAAAGGACCGTCTCCGACACGGCTAGTGTAAGCCTTGCAGACCCCAACAACCTTGTTAATCTTGCTTGGTCCAACACCACTACCAATGGTCACACCACCCGCAACTGGGTTTGATGACGTTACAAATGGGTATGTCCCCTGGTCGATATCAAGCATGACACCTTGAGCACCCTCAAACAGCACACGCTTGCCACTGTCAAGCGCGTCGTTTAGAATGACAGAAGTATCTGTGACGTATTTCTTGATTTCTTGTCCGTAGGCATAGTATTCCTCGAAAATGTCGTCAAAGAGAATTGGGTCTGCTTCGTACATTTTCTCAAAGAGGCGGTTTTTATCCGCTAGGTTGCGCTTGAGGCGTTCTGCAAAAATCTCACGGTCAAGCAAATCTGCAATGCGGATACCAACACGAGCTGCCTTGTCCATGTAAGCTGGACCAATCCCTTTGATCGTTGTGCCGATTTTATTGTCGCCTTTGGCTTCTTCTTGCAGACGATCGAGGTGAATGTGATAAGGCAAGATGACATGCGCACGGTCTGAGATACGCAAGTTATCTGTCGTTACACCCTCGTCATGCAGATAATGCAACTCTTTTACCAATGATTTGGGATTGACCACCATACCATTTCCAATAACAGAAATCTTTTCAGGAAAGAAAATCCCTGATGGAATCAAGTGCAGTTTGAACTTTTTACCATCGATGACAATGGTGTGCCCTGCATTGTCCCCACCTTGATAACGTGCGATTACCTCGGCGTCTGCAGACAGAAAGTCTGTAATCTTACCTTTTCCCTCGTCCCCCCACTGGGTACCTACCACTACTACTGAAGTCATATCGTAAACACTGAGCTTTGCGCTCAATCCTTTCTTAGAAAACCACGGCAGGAATCTCACCTGCAAGTTTATCTTACACTCTATTATAAGAAAATTCCTACTTTTTTTCAAGAAATCGTAGTAAAACTCTGCCTTTTTCCGAACGATAGGGTAAACTATAGCTAAAGACAGTATTTTTTGAAAATAATGACAATGAAGGAGACCTTAAAATGACCATCAAACAGCTACTGCAAAAACTAGACCCTAATCTCCCGCTTTTAGAAGGAACTTTTGGCATTGAGCGTGAGTCCTTGCGTGTCCAAAAAGACGCAAGTAAACTCGCTACCAGTCCTCATCCAAAGGCGCTTGGCGCACGCAGCTTTCACCCTTATATCCAGACGGACTTTAGCGAGTCACAGCTTGAGCTCATCACACCTGTCACACGCTCACCAAAAGAAGCGCTTAGATGGTTAGGCGCTATCACAGATGTCGCTGAGCGAACATTAACCGATGAGTACTTGTGGCCTCTGTCCATGCCGCCTAAAGTCGCCGAAGACGAGATTGCCATTGCTCAGCTGGAAGATAGCTTTGAGCGTGATTATCGTGACTATCTGGCTAGCGCTTATGGCAAGACCTTACAGACCATGTCAGGCATTCATGTCAATATGGCATTGAGCGCTACTGTTATTCAGGCGCTCTTTGAAGCAAGTGACTATGAGGATAAAGCCAAGTTTCAAAATGACCTTTATCTCAAAATCGCACAAAATTTCCTACGCTACCGTTGGCTACTAACCTATCTCTACGGAGCGAGCCCTATTGCTGAAAAAGGCTTTTTGAGAGAAGACTTGGCTCATCCCGTGCGCTCCATTCGCTCCAGTCAGCTTGGCTATGTCAACCACGAGGATATTGTCATCTCCTATGCATCGCTTGACGACTACATCACTAGTCTAGAGACGGCAGTGGCTAATAAGCAGCTCATCGCTGAAAAAGAGCATTACTCTGCGGTGCGCTTGCGTGGGCAAAAGGCTTGTCGTGGCTATCTCGAGCAGCCTATCAGCTATCTGGAGCTGCGCTGTTTTGACCTCAATCCATTCACTCCTCTTGGTATCACACAGGAAACTATGGACAGCGTGCACCTCTTTTTCCTAGCGCTCCTTTGGTTGGATGATGTGGACAATGTCGATACTGCTATCGCACAAGCAAATGCGCTCAACAATACCATTGCTCTTAGTCATCCACTAGAAGTGCTACCAAGTGCAGCGCCTACATCCGACATCCTAGACGCTATGGAAAGTGTCATCCAGCACTTCCATCTGCCTGACCACTATAAGGACTTGCTTGAGGCGATAAAAGAGCAAGTCGCAGACCCAAGCTTGACCTTATCTGGACAGCTGCTAGCGCATATAACAAGCCAGTCGCTTGAAACCTTTGGGCAAAAAGAGGGACAAGCCCACCACGACTACGCTTGGAATGCCTTTTACGCCTTAAAAGGCTTTGAAAACATGGAGCTCTCCACACAAATGCTCATGTTTGACGCCATCCAAAAGGGAGTGCAGATTGAGATTTTAGATGAGGAAGACCAGTTTTTGCGCCTGAGCTACAAGGGGCATGTCGAGCTGGTCAAAAACGGCAACATGACATCAAAGGACAACTACGTGGTGCCACTGGCCATGGCAAATAAAGTCGTCACCAAAAAACTCCTGCAAGAACACGGCTTTCCAACGCCTGCTGGCAGAGAATTTTCCGATAAAGCAAGCGCCAAAGCCTACTATCACCACATCAAGAAAAAAGCTATCGTGGTCAAACCAAAGTCCACTAACTTTGGACTGGGGATTTCTATCTTTAAAGAGGGGGCTAGTCTTGAGGCTTACCAAAAAGCGCTTGACATTGCATTTTCTGAGGATAGTAGTGTGCTGGTTGAGGACTATGTGGCTGGCACCGAATACCGCTTTTTCATCCTAGATGGAAAGTGTCTCGCTGTGCTCCTTCGGGTCGCTGCCAATGTCGTTGGTGATGGTAAGCATACTATTAGAGAGCTCATTGACCTTAAAAATCAAAATCCTTTGCGAGGACGTGACCACAGGTCACCTCTTGAAATCATTGAACTTGGAGAGATTGAGCGACTAATGCTGACACAGCAAGGCTACAGTCCCGACAGTGTCCTAGAAGCAGGTGTCAAGGTGGAGCTGCGTCGCAACTCCAATATCTCAACAGGTGGCGACTCAATTGATGTGACCGAGAGCATGGATGACAGTTACAAACAATTAGCCAGCCAAATGGCAAGTACACTTGGCGCTTGGGTATGTGGTGTGGACTTGATTATCCCTGATACGACAGAAGAAAATCCACACTGTACCTGCATTGAGCTTAACTTTAACCCATCCATGTACATGCACACCTACTGCCAAGAAGGACCTGGGCAAGTCATCACGCTCAAAATCCTTGAAGGGCTCTTTCCTGAAATAAGACCACAATAAACAATTGTCTATTCGCTTATTTTAAGCTACAATAAAGGTATATTGACAAAGAAGTAGGTAGTTTTATGGCGAGACGTTCCAAATCAAAAAGCTCTAGCGAGGCACTCATGACCATTATTGTTGTTCTCATTGCAGTTTACGTGCTGGTGCATGTGCTTTTGCCCCTAGCTGTAGTTGTAGGTATTGGCTATGGGTCTTACCGTCTCATTCGCTACATGCGTCAAAAGAAAAGGCAAGAACAGCTGACCAGCTCTACAGCAGCTATCGAAAGACTGCAAGAGGACATTCGCCAAGCGGATTATCAGTTAAAAAAACTGGACACACTCTGGGAGAACGAGGACTTTGACGCTTATCGACAGCTTGCTGACAAGATATTACCTAGTATCCAGCATATCGAGTCTGAGCTTGACCAGCTAAAAGAGCACATCAATGCGACAACCTACCAGCGGGTCAAAGCGCATGCTAGAGCGTCCTACGATGAGGTCAAAGAGCGCCTAACTAGCCTTGTCACTAAGGAAGAGGATAAGCATGAGCTGACTATCGAGGAGAGTGTTGCCACTTACGCTCCAGAGCTTAAGACGACCTATGACAACATCATGCGTGACCACGAGACCATTTTAGAGAAAATCAAAAAGGCGGACAATAAAGAAGAACTGCTCGCCCTGCACCAAGCCAGCATGAATCGCTTTGAGGATGTGCTAACTGGCTATCTCAAAATCAAGCAATCGCCAAAAGACTACTACAAAGCAGACGAGCGCCTAGAGACGGCAAGGCTTGCGCTCGTGCAGTTTGATGAGGATCTGGACGAGACCCTACGTCAGCTCAATGAAAGCGACATGAAAGACTTTGACATCAGCCTACGCTTGATGAAGGACAAACTGGAGAAGGACTAAAGGAGAGAGATTATGGCAGACACCTTTAATTTTGATATTGATAAAATCGCTGAAAATGCAATCACAACAACCGATAAAACCACTGACATCATCACAAGCACTGACACCAGTGAGACTGGACAAATCAGCTTTTTTGACAAACTCACACCTGAACAACAAAACGCTATCACCCAAAAAGCGCCAGCCCTTGTCGATAGCTTTCTAGCAGACCAAAATGCCCTCCTTGACTTTGGGCAGTCTGCCGTTGAGGCGGTCAACAACACCGTCAATCATATCCTTTCTGAGCAAAAGAAACTGCAAATCCCGCAGGTTGATGAGCTGCTTTTAAACGCTAACCGTGAGCTCAACGGTTTTATCGCCAAGTACAAGGAAGCTACTCCTGCTGAGCTGGACAAGAAACCCAATTTTCTCCAAAAGCTCTTTAGGCAGAGCAAAAATAGCCTACAGGAGTTTTACTTTGACGCTCAGAGCATTGAGCAAAAAATGGACTCTATGGCAGCCAGTGTGGTCAAGCAAGAGGATTCACTCGCTCGCAACATCGTCTCAGCGGAGCTCTTGATTGAGGACAATACCAAGTCGATTGAAAACTTGGTTGGGGTCATCGCCTTTTTAGAAGCGACACAAAAAGAATCTGCCAAGCGTGCCAAAGATTTGCAAGAAAATTTAGAGAGTCTTGACAGTGCAACACCTGATTATCAAATCAAAAGTAATGAGCTTGCCCACCTCACCGAGGTCATCAACACCATGGAACAGCAACACACCGAGTACATGAGCCGCCTCTATGTGGCTTGGGCGACAACACCTCAGATGCGCAATCTGGTCAAGGTCTCCTCGGACATGCGCCAAAAGCTAGGCATGCTCAGACGCAACACCATCCCAACCATGAAGCTCTCTATCGCACAGCTGGGTATGATGCAGCAGTCAGTCAAGTCTGGCGTGACAGCGGACGCTATTGTCCATGCCAACAATGCTGCGCTTGAAATGCTGGCTGAAACCAGCAAGGAAGCCATTCCTATGCTGGAGAAAACAGCGCAAAGCCCGACGCTGTCAACCAAGTCTGTCACAGCGCTGGCTGAAAGCCTTGTCGCACAAAACCAAGGCATCATCAAAGCCATTGACGATGGGCGTAAAAAACGGGCTGAGCTTGAGACTGCCATCATCAAGTCCGCCGAAACCATCAACGACTCCGTCAAACTCCGAGACGAAAAAATCGTCCAAGCCCTCCTCAACGACAGCAAAGACATCCAAGAACAAGTCGAATCAAAGGATGAGTAAAGATAGAAAAAAGGAAACTTGCTTTGCAGTTTCCTTTTAAGCTATGCTAAGCTGTATTTTCCTAGCTGAAAATGCCTTCCATAGCAGACTAAGTAAAGTAAGCCCAACCAGCCAAGCGATGAGGATGACGTAACCTTGTGTGGCACTCATCTGCCAGTTGTCCAGCTGATGTTGTAAAAGCCCTGTTGCCACTTCAAAGCTCTTGATGTAGCCTGTTGGTAGCCATTGCACATAAGGCGCTAGTGGCACGACAACCAAGGGCAAAACTACCGCTCCTAAAAGAACAACGAGAGCGACAAAAAGAGTGGCGACTTTATTTTTAACCAGTTGGGCGATGATGTAAATGGCAACGCTCATCACAAGTAGCGACAGCACTTGCAGTAAAAGGCTGGGCAGCACACTGTCCTTTATGGCTGAAAAATAGAGTGTCTTATCAGACAGATGATAATGCAATATGGGATAATCCCACTCCCCCACACCAAAAAAGATGGCAGCCACCAGAAAAACTGGCAGGACAGACAGGATGAGGAGGGCAAGACTAACTACAAAACCAACTGCTATGTCCTTTAGCGCCAAGCACCAAGCACTCTCTGGCAAGAGTCGTGTCTTATCAATGGTCTTTGAGGCAAAAGCACTGGTGTAGAGATTGGACAGGATAAAGATAAGAGCTATAGGCAGAAGCGCTGGAAAGAGATAGTCGGTCAAAGACAGGACAAAGGGAAGGGCTTGGGTTGGAAAATAAGGGTCTTCGTAGGCAAAGTTTTCTTTAGCAAGCGCTTGATACATGAGCAGATCACGGTTAAGCACACTTTTCATCGTGGCATCAATCGTCTTGTCCTTAGCGGTTTGTCTGACCTTCTCTAAGTAAGCGATCTGTTTTTGATAAACCGTCTTCCAATCGCCCTTTTGATAGGCGGCTAGAAAAGCCCTATCGCTTTTAATGGTCGCCTCTCCCCCGCTGATATTTTTTTGCACATAAGGATACTCGGCGCTATCTTTTGATAAGGTCTTTAAGCGTTCCTTTTCGTCCGCTACTGCTTTTTGCGTTTGCTGGAGGCTCTCGCTAATCTGCACGCCAAGATTGTTGTTTTGATTGGCTTTGGCATTTAGAAAAAGTGTGACAAGACTAGCTGCGACAATGAGGAGCAAGGGCACATAGGTCAAGCGACTTTTTAAGAGACGCTTGAGTTGAAAGCATAGATAAGTCATAGAGCACTCACCTCCATCTTTTCATCCCCCAAGGTCAAAAGATAATCACAGTAAGCTTCTATGTCCTCCTTGTAGTGAGAGGAGAGGATGACGATCTTGCCCGCCTCTTTGAATCCTTTTAAAATCGAAAAGAATATCTGACGGCTCTCCTCATCCAAACCATTGGTCATCTCATCCATGAGGAGACACTGATTATCACTGACTATATACATGGCAATCAAGAGGCGCTGCTTCATCCCAAGGGAGTACTTACGGATAGGCAGACGGATGTAGTCCTCCATCTTCCAAGTCGCAATGACATCTGTAAGTGCGACCTGCGAGCGCCATTCCTTTTGGACAAAGCGGAGATAGTCAAGCCCAGAGAGGTCGCTATCTAGCCAGTCACTAGTCTCATAATAAAAAGCTGAGCCACTCTCTAGCTCAACCTTTCCCGATAGGATGGGGAGTAAACCCATGATAGAGCGGAAAAAGGTCGTCTTGCCAGAACCATTTGTCGCTACAATGCCGTAGAGATTTCCCTCCTTGAAATCATAGGAAAAATCCGTCAAAATCGGATGTCTCGTCCGTATCGTCAAGTGCTGGATGTTAAGCATAGACTCACCCACTTTCTCTCACTTTTCTACTTTTAGTATAGCAAAAGAAAGCGCTTTTATCCATCCTTTACCCAACTTTCTTACGACCAATCTCTAATCCCTATCCCATGCAAAATCAAGACTTTGTGGTATAATAACAGTTATGGATAAAATCATTAAATCAATCGCAACAAATGGTGCTTTCAGGGCTTATGTGCTGGATTGCACCGAGACCGTCAAAACGGCACAAGAAAAACATCAGACACTCTCAAGCTCCACTGTCGCTTTGGGGCGAACGCTCATTGCTAACCTCATCCTCGCTGCCAATCAAAAGGGTGAGAGCAAGGTGACGCTCAAGATTATCGGCAACAGCTCTTTTGGGCATATCATCTCAGTCGCTGACACGCACGGCAATGTCAAGGGCTACATTCAAAACCCTGGTGTTGACATCAAAAAGACAGCGACCGGTGAAGTTTTGGTGGGACCTTTCATGGGGCAGGGGCATTTTGTGGTCATTACCGACTACGGCACAGGAAAACCCTACACCTCAACCACGCCCCTCATCTCTGGCGAAATCGGCGAAGACTTTGCTTACTATCTGACTGAAAGCGAGCAAACCCCTTCTGCTGTCGGGCTCAACGTTTTGCTTGACGAGGAGGACAAGGTCAAGGTTGCTGGAGGCTTTATGCTCCAAGCACTGCCTGGAGCGTCTGAGGCAGACATCAAGCGCTATGAAGAGCGTATCCAAAAGATGCCTGCTATCTCTAGCCTGCTAGCGTCTGACAATCACGTAGACGCCCTGCTTGACGCTATCTACGGCGAAGACGACTACAAGCGTTTGTCTGAGGAGAGCGTACGCTTTCACTGCGACTGCTCCAAAGAGCGCTTCAAACTCGCTTTGCTCTCGCTTGCAAAAGACGAGCTTATCGCTATGAAAGACGAGGATCACGGCGCAGAGATTACCTGCCAGTTCTGCAATGAACACTATCACTTTTCAGAAAAAGACCTCGAGGAGATAATCAATGACAAAGCTGAATAATTCCTTTCATATCGGGTCGGTAGAAATCCCTCACCGCACGGTCTTAGCGCCTATGGCTGGTGTGACTAACTCCGCTTTTCGCACCATCGCTAAGGAATTTGGCGCTGGGCTTGTCGTCATGGAAATGGTCTCAGATAAAGGGATTCAGTACAATAACGAAAAGACCCTGCACATGCTCCACATCGACGAGGGCGAACACCCTGTCTCTATCCAGCTTTTCGGCAATGACGCTGATAGCCTAGCACGAGCTGCTGAGTTCATCCAAAAAAACACCAAGGCTGACCTTGTCGACATCAATATGGGCTGCCCTGTCAATAAAATCGTCAAAAACGAAGCCGGTGCTATGTGGCTAAAAGACCCTGAAAAAATTTATCAAGTCGTAAGCACTGTGAAGTCTGTCCTTGATATTCCCCTCACGGTCAAGATGCGTACCGGCTGGTCTGACAGCTCTCTAGCCGTTGATAATGCGCTAGCTGCTGAGTCTGCTGGTGTCTCTGCCCTTGCCATGCACGGACGCACTCGTGAGCAGATGTACACAGGGACCTGCGACCACGAGACCCTAGCCAAGGTCGCAAAAGCCATCACAAAAGTGCCTTTTATCGCAAATGGCGACATCCGCACTGTCCAAGACGCGAAGTTTATGATTGAGACGGTGGGCGCTGATGCGGTCATGATTGGACGTGGCGCACGTAGCAACCCTTATATCTTCACCCAGATTAACCACTACTTTGAGACTGGTGAGGAGTTGCCAGATCTTCCATTTGACAAGATGTTAGACATCGCAGAGGACCACTTGACCCGCCTGAGTCAGCTAAAAGGCGAAGTCATCGCTGTCAGAGAGTTTCGTGGGCTAGCTCCGCATTATCTGCGTGGCACTTCTGGTGCTGCCAAGATCCGTGGCGCTGTCTCACGTGCTGAAACCGTTGACGAGGTGCGAGAACTCTTTGCTAGTCTACGTGCCTAAGTACAAAAAATCCACTTATGCTTTCAGCATAGGTGGATTTTTATCTATGATTTTCCTGCTTTTTTTGGCACTCTGGGCAAATTCCGTAAGCCAACAGCTGTAGCTTGGTGATTTTAAACTGGGTTTGCTCGTAAGCTTCCTTGGAAATATCCAGCAGCTCAACGTCCATAAAATCCACAATCTTGCCACAGGACTCACAGACGATATTGATATGATCATGCCCCATGAAGTCATAGTAGGTCGTGCTGTCATTGGTGATTTTTATCTCCTCAACAAAGCCCTCATCTACCAGAACCTTGAGGTTATTGTAAACCGTCGCAAGACTCATGCTTGGATAAAGCGGCAGGAGATCTTTATAAATCTTCTCGGCACTAGGGTGCTCCTTGCTATCAACCATATAAGCAATAATCGCCTTGCGTATTTCTGTTATTCGCACACGTTTTGCACGCAGATGCTCTAGAACATGCTCATAAGCTCTCGTTGAACGTGGTGATACCTGACTCGCCATGATCTCCTCCTTTCTCATCGTCTTTATTATAACAAAAAAATGCTGGGTTCGCCTATATTAAAACTTGACACTTGACTTTATGTCGATAACGACATATAATGGTGGTGTTGATTTTAAAAGGAGGCTAAGATGACAAAACACTTTAAAACACTAGAAGACTTTATCGGAACACACTTTATCTACACCTATGACAATGGCTGGGAATACGAGTGGTATGCTAAAAATGACCACACCGTTGACTATCGTATCCACGGTGGCATGGTCGCTGGACGCTGGGTCAAAGACCAAGAAGCTAATATCGTCATGCTGACAGAGGGCATTTACAAGGTCGCTTGGACAGAGCCGACCGGCACTGACGTGGCGCTGGACTTTGTCCCTAATGAAAAGAAATTAAACGGCACCATTTTCTTTCCTGCTTGGGTGCATGAACATCCTGAAATTACCGTCTGCTTTCAAAATGACCACATCGACCTTATGGAAGCATCTCGTGAAAAGTACGCCACTTATCCAAAGCTAGTCGTGCCAGAATTTGCCACTATCACTTATATGGGCGACGCTGGAGTAGATAACGAAGACGTCATCTCTGAAGCGCCTTACGATGGTCTTCCTGACGATATCCGAGACGGGCGATACTTTGACGAAAACTACAAGCGCTTGAGAAAATAATTGGGTTCTGCTCAAAAACTTGATATACTAGAAGCAATCAAGTCACAAGGAGACCCTCATGCCAAAAGAACGTATTCTGCCCTATGTTATTTTAGGGATTGTAAGAACACATCAATCCCTCACTGGAAAGGCAATCAGTCAGCAGTTTGAAACGGAAATCGGTGAGTTTTGGAAAGCTTCGCACAGTCAGATTTACCCAGAGCTAAAGCGTATGATTACAGACAAATGGCTGGAGCAAACCACCGACCCAAACAACCTAAAAGAAAAATACTACCAGCTCACCCCGCTTGGTGAGGAGACCTTGAAGGCATGGTTGCTTGCGCCTGTGCTTGAAGCTCCGACTCAAAAAGACCTCTTTTCACTCAAGATGTTTTTCATCCACAGCGCAAAAGACAGCCGTGTCCAGTCGCTCTTGGAGGAAGAAAAAGAGCTGCTAGATAAGCAATTGGCGCATTTGAACAAGCGCCTTGAACTCCTCTTTCCAAGTCAAGAAAAAATTGCGCAACAGTATGGTCACTACCTCATCCTCAGCCGAGCTATCGCTCGAGTGAGAAGCCAGCTGGACTGGATAGAGGACACCCTAGCACACTTAGTATAAGATAAGAGCCTTGAGGTTTTCTCAAGGCTCTTTGTCGTCTGCGATCAAGTAGAGGATAAAGCAGCACCAAGCCAGATAGTGGAGATTGACCTTGTGCTCTATCAGCAAGTCCATCCCAAACACCATCAGCATGGACACAATGAGAGTAAAACGAATGATTTTAAAGATAAGTTTATTGAGCTTAGAAGCATTGGACATCAAAACCACCTCCTAGAACAGCTGGGCGAGATATTAAACCAGCAAACCATGCAGGACGACAATCACCTCGGACACGACAGTGAAGCCGACCACTAGTCCCACTAGACACTTAGGCAGAAAACCGCTCAAGAGCTGAGGTTTCTTAGTTTGCAGATAAAGCGCCAGCACTAAAACAAAAATCGCAAACATTTTCAAATCAAATAAAGCAAGCATAGACTATTCTCCTTTTCTTTCCACACGATAGCTGGTCGCATAAACAGCGAGATAGAGGATAATGACGAGTGACATGGGAATGGCATTCACCAGAGACAGGGACAGAACCTTCATGTCGTTTAGGATGTAGAGTACACTCCAGAGGACAAAGAAAATGGTGGATAAGCTTGTGACTTTAACATTTTTCATCGCTTTTCTCCTTTTTTTGACCTTGCAACAAAGCATAGATAAGAGTCGTTGCGCCGACGGTTGTTAACATCAGGACTAAGTAGGTCTGCGACAGGGTTTGCCCATTAAAAAGTGTCGCTAGGACAAAGACCGACTGAATCAAAAGATTGGTGACATAGCAAAATGTGAAAATAGAACGTCCTCTTATCATAATCGTCTCCTTTTTCGTTTAGAAAAGCTTAGCCAGTGCCTGTCCGACCTCTTTTCCAATATCAAAAAGTGCCATGCAAATGCCCGGTGCACATACCAAAAACACAAGCCCAAAGAGCACTTTTGCAAACCATTCTAGCGGATGTTGTGTCATGATAGCGTTTACTTTTTTCATTTTTTCTCCTCCCTATCTAGCAGGTGTAAAAAGCCAAGCACAAAGGCAAGCATCATGACGTAGCTTAGTAGATTGTCAAAGGATTTTCCTGACCAGTAAGCACCTAAAAAGTAACAGCTACTACAGGACAGACTGGAAAGTAGGATAATATCGACTGCTGTGAGTGATTTTCTCTTCATAACTCCTCTCCTTTCCCAAGGATGATAATGCCAAAGGTAAACAAGGAAAGGCTAGTGAAGTCAGTGGCGAGTAGCCAGCTCGGAAGCACTAGGACACCCAAGTCATCAAGGATATAAAAGATGAGATAAATGAGTCCTATGGAAAAGATAGAGATTTCTAACAAATGGTAGCTGCGTCTTCTCTTCATAGCTTTCCCCTTTCTTGTAAGCCTTTTCTTTATACTTCTATTATACACGAAAAACAAAAAAGCAACAGGACACGGATGTCGGGTTGCTTAGTTTTTTAAATCTTTTTCAGACTCACGAATGAACTCCTCTGCCAAGGCTTCGTCATTGAGCATATTGGCAAATAAAATGGCTTTATCATAGAGAGCTTTAGCTTTTTCCTTGTCTTTTTTGACAAGCAGGTAATACTTAGCTTCAAAAGCATAGACGACTGGCTTATGCTGAAAGTTATTTGTTCTCTCTATAATGTCTCTCAAAACGGCTGTATAGGTCAGATAGTCCTCTGGCTCAGCGTTTATCAAAAGCGTTACTAAAATCCTCTCTGTCGCATAGACCCGCTCAAGGTCACTGTAGTCAATGTCCTCCATGACACGACTCGCCAACTGCTCCATATGGCTCTTGTCCTCTAGTCCCAAAGCACAACAGAAAAAGTAGAGATTGATGATTAAGAGGTCGTTATAACTGTAGTGGCTTTTCTTTAGGATTTGCTGGAAATACTCCTCTAAAAGCGTGAGCCCATACTGGTAGTCTCGACTAGTAAAAACATCTAGTTGCGCTTGCACAACCTCGACAAGGAGCTGCTCCTCCTCAGGTAGACCGTCATAGTAGTGCTCATAAATCTCATCAAGAAAGCCTTCCAACTCCTTGATACGCTCGGGGTCACCATAAGTATGCGTTTTTGTTAGCCGATTTTTCAGCTCTAGATAGCGCTTGGGCAGGCTTATCGCCTCCACATCCACCAGCTCCTGCACTCCCACACCCAGCTTAGACGCCAAAAAGAGCGCCTTTGGGATAGTGAGCAGGGTATGCCCATTTTCGATCCTCGTTAGCTGTCTAACGGTCAACTCAGACTCATCGCCACAGATGTCTGCCTGCGTCAAACCTTTACCAAGCCTAGCTTGTCGCACTCGTTTTCCTATTTCCTCTTTTAAATCTACCATTTTCCTTCACCTCTTCCATATTACTTTTATTATAAGCTATTTTCTGAAAAGAGACAAATGGAGCGCTTTCAAGATGTGGCAAGTTTTTCTTAAGAACATATAAAAAGAAGCACTAATGTGCTTCTTTTTTAGTTAAGGGCTTGGTATTCGATTTTGAGGCATTTATTCATGACGATGTCATCGACACCATGCTGACGTAGGATAGCCTCTGCCTCTTCATTTTCAAGCCCCAGCTGCGCCCAAAAGATACGAGCCTTGGTCGCTACAAAGTCACGTGCCACATCTGGCAGAAACTCGCTACGTCTAAAGACATCCACGATGTCAATCGGCTCTGTGATGTCCTGCAAGCGAGCATAAACCGTCTCACCCAGTATCTGCTCACCAGCCAGTTTTGGATTGACTGGGAGGATGGTGTAGCCAGCGTCCTGCATGACCTTTGCCACCTTGTAAGCAGCAGTTTCTGTGCGGTTTGACAGTCCCACAACGGCTATGGTCTTGCTACTTGTGATGTAGTTTTTGATGGTTTCTTGGTCTGGATTTTGAAAATGATAGGTCATAAAAACTCCTTTATTTTGCCTCGTACCAGGTCTTGCCGTCACTCTCATCAGCGATTAAAGGCACTGACAAGTGGATGGCAGACTCCATAGTCTCCGTTACTAGGCGCTTGATGTCAGCAAGCTCATCCTTTGGCACCTCAAGGACAATTTCATCGTGCACTTGCAGTAGCATCTTAGCCTTGTAATTGCCCGCCTCAAGAGCCTTATCGAGATTTATCATAGCAATCTTTAAAATATCAGCGGCTGAGCCTTGGATAGGGGAGTTGATAGCTGTACGCTCTGCGAAGTTTCTGATGTTGAAGTTGCGTGAGTTGATGTCTGGCAACTCACGACGGCGGTGAAAGAGCGTCTCCACATAGCCCTTGTCCCTCGCCTCACGCACCACACGCTCCATATAATCCTTAATCCCCGGATAGCGCTCAAAGTAGGTCTCAATGTAGCGTTTTGCCACCTTGCGTGGGATACCGAGGTTATTGGCTAAGCCAAAGTCTGAAATGCCGTAAACAATCCCAAAGTTGACCGCCTTAGCGTTTCTGCGGTCATTTGCCGTCACGTCCTCAGCCTTAGTAATCCCAAAGACACGCATGGCTGTCGAGGTGTGAATATCAGCGCCTTCGTTGAAGGCTTGAATCAAATGCTCATCCCCAGAGATATGCGCCAGCACACGCAGCTCGATTTGCGAGTAGTCTGAGCTTAACAGCACCTCGTCCTCGCCAGACGGGACAAATGCCTTGCGGATAAGACGCCCTGCCTCGAGACGAATCGGGATATTTTGCAGATTAGGGTCAGCACTTGAGAGACGACCAGTCTGTGTTAGGTCTTGGATGTAGCGGGTGTGAATCTTGCCATCCTCTAGGATGTAGTCCTGTAGCCCCACGATGTAGGTCGACTGCAATTTGGCAATCTGACGATACTCTAAAATCTTGGTCACAAGCGGTGAGATTGGCGCTAGACGCTCTAGCACATCAACGGCGGTCGAGTAGCCTGTCTTTGTCTTTTTGGTCATCTCAACAGGCAGACCCAGCTTTTCAAAGAGCAGGATACCCAGCTGTTTGGGCGAGTTGATATTGAACTCCTCACCAGCTAGCTCATAGATTTCCTGAGTCAGACTGTCGATAGTCGCTTGGTTGTCACGCTCCATCTCTTGCAGGGTCTCCTTGTGGACTTTGATCCCTGCGATTTCCATCTTGGCAAGCACCTTGGCGAGCGGCTGCTCCATGTCAAAGAGCAGTTCTTTTTGCGCATGGCTATCGAGCTTTTCTAGCATGACAGACTCAGACGCTTGCAAGACCTTGACTTTTTTCGCCAAATGACTAAGAAGCGTTGCCTTGTCAGGCACTGCACGCTTAGCGCCCTTGCCATAGACTGCTTCGTCGGTGTCTAGGGCGTAGTCGGTGTAGAGTCTAGCGATGGTGGCTACTGTATTGTCCTCAACGGTCGATAGCAGATACTTAGCCAGACGACTGTCAAAAGCCAGCTCCTCTAGGTCAACCCCCAAATGACTGAGCAAGACCTTGCTCCGCTTAAAGTCGTAGGTCTTGACAGGCTGAGCTAGCGCCTCTCTAAAGGCAGGGCTAGTGAGCAAGTCCAGATTATCAGACGCATAGATGTGCTGACTATCGCCCCAAGCAAAGCCGATAATGTCCTCCATGTGGTAGTTTTCACCCAAAAGCTCAAAGTAATAGTAGGTCTCCTGTGAAAACATATCCGCTGACAAGCTATCCACATCGTCAATCACTTGATAGTCCACTTCAAAATCTTCTTTTGGTGTGTCTTTGGTGAGATTTGCCTTGAACTGCTTGAAACCCATCTCGTCGTAAAAGGCAGAGAGCTTCTCAACGTCAGCGCCCTTATAGACAATGTCCTCAAGTCCGATGGTGATTGGTGCCTGGGTGTTGATGGTCGCTAGAGTTTTTGAGAGAAAGGCTTTTTCTTTGTCGTTGATGAGGTTTTCTTTCATCTTAGATGCTTTCATCTCATCGATGTGCTCGTAGACCCCTTCTAAACTGCCGTAGTTTAGCAGCAGTTTGAGGGCTGTCTTTTCACCGACCTTGGTCACCCCTGGGATATTGTCCGACTTATCGCCCATCAGCGCCTTGAGGTCGATAAACTGACTCGGTGTGATCCCCATCTTTTCCATGAGGTAGTCTGGCGTGTACTCCTCAAACTCTGCCACACCTTTTTGGGAAATCTCAACGACCGTGTTCTTGTCCGTCAGCTGGATGAGGTCTTTATCCCCTGAGACGATGGTCACATCATAGCTCTCCTCATCCTCGGCTAGCTTATCCACGGTACCGATGATGTCATCTGCCTCGTACTGCGCCAAATCGTAGTAGCAAATGCCCAGATGACTAAGCAGCTCACGGATATAAGGCAATTGCTCACGAAACTCATCTGGCGTCTTCGCCCGACCTGCCTTGTAGTCGCTGTACATCTCCGTTCTAAAAGTAGTCTTGCCCGCATCAAAAGCCACTAGGACATGGGTCGGCTCCACACGCTCCAGCAAGTGGTTTAACATCAAGTGAAAACCATAGATGGCATTGGTGTGCAGACCATTTGGATTTTTAAAGCGCTCGATCTGATTGTAAAGCGCAAAAAACGCACGATAGGCCACAGATGACCCGTCAATCAATAATAATTTCTTCTTGTCTACCATGCTTTTAGTATAACGTTTTTAGCCCATTTTGTCACTTTGGAGCTTTTCAAGCAGACAAAAACGACTTGCTAAAAGCAAGTCGATTAGTCCTCATCTGTCCAGATAGTTTTGGCTTGGCTAAAAGCTGACCAAGCCTTGGGCCAGCCGACGTAAAAGGCGGCATGGGTGATGATTTCAGCTATCTCGTCCTTGGTGACGCCATTTTTCTTAGCAGTTGTTAGATGATAGCCTAACTGCTCAAAACCGCCCTGTGTCATGAGTGCTGTCACCGTGACAATAGAGCGTAGCTTTGGAGACAGCTCTTTTTCACGTGACCAGACTTGACCAAAGAGCACATCGTCATTGAGCGCTGCAAAGGTCGGTGCAAAATCGCCTAGTTGGTCACGTCCTGCGGTTTGTTTGACCATGATAATCCCTCCTTAATCTTCTAAAGCTAGATAGTCCTCGTCAGAGACTTCCTCTAGCCAGATATCTTCCGTATCTTCGCCCGGTACAGCAAAAGCGATATGGCTAAACCATGAGTCGCATTTAGCGCCGTGCCAGTGCTTGACATTTGCTGGGATGACAATGACACTGCCTTCTTGTAGAGACACTGCGGGTTTGCCCTCTTCTTGGTACCAGCCCTCACCAGCGGTGCAGATTAAGACCTGTCCGCCACCACGGCTCGCCTTGTGAATATGCCAGTTGTTGCGGCAGCCTGGCTCAAAGGTGACATTGGCTAAACTGATTGCCCCATCGCTAGTAGCACCTAGACCTTTTAGATACGATTGCCCGATAAAGTACTTAGCGTAAGCATCATTGGTTTGACCTTTTCCAAAGTGATTGGCTGTGTCAAATGCTGTTTTATCCTGATATTTCATGTCCGTACCTCACTTTCACAGCCATTATATAGCTAATCTCGCTATAAATCAAATACTTTAAAGCTATCCTTACCATGCTTTTTTCTTATGATAAGCTTGCTTTTTGAGGATTTCTTTTCTATAATAAAGGCAAAAAAGGAGAAGAAATATGGATATTCGTGTTTTGCGCTATTTTTTAAAAATCTGTGAGCTGGGCAATATCTCAAAAGCAGCTGAGAGCCTACACACCACCCAGCCCAACCTCTCACGCCAGCTCACGCAGCTAGAGGACGAGCTCGGAAGAACGCTTGTCATCCGTGGGAAAAGACGGCTGACGCTGACGGAGGAGGGCGAGTACCTCAGAAAGCAAGCGCTCTCTATCGTGGAGATGGCTGACCACACCGAGTCGACCTTGAAATCTTTTCAAGACCACATCAACGGGCATGTCCATATCGGAGCAGCCGAGTCGACAGTTATGGCGGTTTTTGCTCCTATCTTTCAAAAGTCTTGGAAGACTTATCCTGGTATCAGCTATCATCTCACTAGCGGCAACTACGTCGATGTCACACGTAGCCTTGACAATAGCTTAGCGGACTTTGGCATTGTCATCGAAAAAACAGACAAAAGCAAGTACCACCACCTACAGCTCCCACACAGGGACACTTGGGGTATCCTCATGCACCGAGACAGCCCCCTAGCGCAGCAAAAAAGTATCACTCCAGCTGACTTTGCAAAGCTTTCTCTCATCGCTTCACGAGAGATTGAGGAGATTGGAAAGATTAAAAACTGGGCGAGCGAGGGCAGTCCCAAGGTCATCGCTACCTGTAACCTCATCACAAACGCAGCGCTCATGATTGAAGCGACTAGCGGCTATGCCCTGACCTTTGAAGGTTTGACCTTCCCATCTGAGTCCAACCACTTCGTCTTTTGTCCACTTGAACCCGCCGTCACCTCCAACACCTACCTCATCTGGAAAAAAGACACCCCACTCAGCAAATCCGCCCAAATCTTTTTAGAGCTTGTAGAGGAGGCGATGGGGAGAGCAAACTAAAAGCGCAACAATGTTGCGCTTTTAGTTTATTTTTCAAAAGTATATGCACCTATTGTATCTTCTCCACCACCATCAACATTAACAACTAGGTGTCCATCTTTATCAATATCTCCTGTACTTGCAGAACCAGAAATTGAGCCTGTAAAAACATAACCTGATTTACCTTGTTTTTTCCAAGAACCTAAATAGTAATTTCCATTAAGTCCATAACGATAATACCTGTATGAACCATCTTTCTCAATAAGGATAACTCTACTTCCTTTATTCATTTGTTTCCATTTACCAATCACTTTGTCTTGACCACAAGCTGTTAGTACTAAAATAGTCAACACGGTAATAGATATTAATACAACCTTTTTCATCTTATTTCTCCTCTTCAAATAATTCCATAATCATAGCGATACACAGCTCTTGCAAGATAAGGGCTAAACTCACTAGCTCTTGGCTGTTGGCATTGTCCATAAGAAAGTCGTTGACCATGGCACGCCCATGAAACTGAGCGTTACGGTAGTGATAGATATAGCTAATCGCTAGATAAATATAGTCCGCATTGACAAATTTCCCTTCTGCGATTTGCTTTTGAACCTTATTTCGATAAGACTTTCGCTGTGACCTCGCTTGCTTATCCAAAGTTTCATCTGAAAGTTCAGCCACAAAGCGAGCGTCATAGTAGTCTAACAAACGCTTGAGTATAGCCTTGTCAGAAAAAGCCTTCGTTCCATAAAAATCGTGATAACGTTCTTCTGCTGTTTTGATATCCAATTCGTAGCCTATATTTTCTAAAAGACAGCGATAAAGACGATTATCCTCAAACCACGCTTCAACCAAGGACTTGAAACTTTTAGACATGTGCTGACCAAGCTGTTTGCTAAATCCAAGAGCGTCTCCAACTGCTCGAAGTTGCTCACGCTCTTTTTTCTTATCTTGATAGAGATAGGCATAGAGAGCATTGAAAGCACGCCAAGCGTGGTCAAAAGCGTGCTTACTCGACAAACTCATGACAAGATTCATCAAACAGGTCAAAAGCGCCTGTGACTTTTCTTCATCATCAGAAAAAAGCAAGGCTAGCCGTTCTTCTGGGAGATTCATCTGCTTAAGAAGTGCTTTAGTGAAGCGTTGCTGAAAGGTAACAGATTCTTTTTGACTCTTGCCATCCACTGTCAAGGTCAACTCACCTAAACGAAAGTGACAACCGCTAAAATAAAGTACCAACAAAGCTTTGACTAAAGCTTGATAGGTATTACTCTTTAGCGTTGATAGATGTCCCATTGCATCTATCACATGACTACGCTCTCCTCGTATGGTAATCTTATCAGCCGTCAGTATAACATCATCGTAATAATGCTTATCCTCAAGACTGAAGTAGCGGTGCTGGTATAACCTTTTGTCAAAAGAGGGCGATAATTCTGACAATTGTAGGTCAATACAAAAGCTGTGCTTTTCCATTTTTCTTTCTCCTTTACACTTGGGACTAAGTAGTTGACTTTACAGTCAACTACTCCTGTACTTAGTATAGCAGCATTTTTCTTATTTAGATGAAACTCTATGAAAGCGCCTGCACCTCTCTTTTTCTGGAAAAGACCCACACTAGTTTATGCTAGCAAAAAAACCAAGCCATATGGCTTGGTTTTTTTATTAGTGTACTTCTTCGGCAACGATTTCTTCTGCGAGAGCTTCCTCTGCAGCTTCTTCTTCGTTGATTGCCAAAGGTTCGATATTGCGGTAGCGTGCCATACCAGTACCTGCTGGGATGGTTTTACCGATGATAACATTTTCTTTAAGACCAAGAAGATGATCTTTCTTACCACGGATAGCCGCATCTGTAAGCACACGTGTGGTTTCTTGGAAGGATG
This sequence comes from Streptococcus hyointestinalis, assembly GCF_011039275.1. Taxonomy (GTDB): domain Bacteria; phylum Bacillota; class Bacilli; order Lactobacillales; family Streptococcaceae; genus Streptococcus; species Streptococcus hyointestinalis_A. Next base: position 110,982 of record NZ_JAAKGB010000001.1, on the reverse strand, counting down.
CAGCAGACAAGAAGGAGTTGGTCTCAAGTGAGGCTTTGGTGATACCCATAAGAACTGGACGAGCTGTCGCAGGGATACCTCCAGAGATGAGGATGTCTTTGTTAGCGTCTGTAAAGTCTGAAATGTCCATCAATGTACCTGGGAGAAGATCGGTATCTCCTGGATCCATGATACGAACTTTACGAAGCATTTGACGAACCATAACCTCAACGTGCTTGTCACCGATTTCTACCCCTTGGCTACGGTAAACTTTTTGCACCTCAGCAAGGAGGTAAGTCTCAACAGACAAGGTATCACGCACTTCAAGAAGGTGCTTAGGTTGGATAGACCCTTCTGTAAGAGCCGCACCACGGTGCACCATGTCACCCACTTCCACTTTCATACGAGCGGTAAATGGTACCACGTACTCGCCTTCGCCAGTTTGACCTTTGACGTAGACTTTCTTGGTACGTGTTGCTGCGTCTTCTTCGATAGCTGTGACTTCCCCTTTGACCTCAGTGATGACCGCTTCCCCTTTAGGATTACGGGCTTCAAAGATTTCTTGGATACGAGGAAGACCTTGGGTGATGTCGGTATTAGACGCCACACCACCCGTGTGGAAGGTACGCATAGTAAGCTGTGTTCCAGGCTCACCGATAGATTGGGCAGCGACGGTACCAACTGCTTCACCAACTTCAACGGCGTCACCAGTTGCAAGGTTGATACCATAGCAGTGACGGCAGACACCGTGACGTGTGTTACATGTAAAGACAGAACGGATAGTCACTTCCTCAACACCAGCAGCCACAATCTTCGCTGCCAAGTCCTCAGTAATCAAGGTATCTGGACCAACGATAACCTCACCTGTCTCAGGATGTTTAACGGTTTTCTTGGTGTAGCGACCATTGAGACGCTCTTCAAGAGTCTCAGTGACTTCCTTACCATCTGTAATGGCAGTGATGGTAAGACCACGGTCAGTACCACAGTCGTCCTCACGAATGATAACGTCCTGTGCCACGTCAACCAAACGACGTGTTAAGTAACCAGAGTCGGCAGTCTTAAGGGCGGTATCGGTCATACCCTTACGAGCACCGTGAGTTGAGAAGAACATTTCCAAAACGGACAGACCTTCACGGAAGTTAGACAGGATAGGCAGTTCCATGATACGACCGTTTGGCGCTGCCATCAGACCACGCATACCCGCAAGCTGTGAGAAGTTGGAGATGTTACCACGAGCTCCTGAGTCCATCATCATAACGATTGGGTTCTTCGGATCTTGTGTCTCAATCAGGCGTGCTTCCAACTCTTCTTTGGCTTCACGCCAAGTGGTTGTAACCGCCACATAACGGTCATCATCGGTCATCAAACCACGACGGAAGGCTTTGTTGATTTGCTCAACCTTGCTGTGAGCTGCGTCGATGATTTCTTGCTTGTTGTCAATGACTGGGATGTCAGCGATACCCACAGTCAAACCTGCAAGTGTTGAGTGGTAGTAACCTAGGTCTTTCAAGCGGTCAAGAAAGGCTGATGTTTCTGTTGTACGGAAACGTTTGAAGGTTTCAGCGATGATGTTTCCGAGATTTTTCTTCTTAAATGGAATGTTAATCTCTAAGTTGTCAATCACCGTTTGAATGTCTTGACCTGGCTCTAGGAAGTACTTGTCTGGTGTCTTTTCAGTGAGGTTGCTGTTAGTTGGCTCGATGAGGTAAGGTAGGTCATCAGGCATAATGTCGTTAAAGAGGATTTTTCCGACAGTTGTCACCATGATTTTGTGCTGTTGCTCTGGTGTCCAAGGTTTGTTTGGCATAGAGTCAACGGCAATACCAACACGTGTGTGCAAGTGCACATAGCCATTGCGGTAAGCCATAACAGCCTCGTCACGGTCTTTAAAGACCATACCTTCACCCTCACGACCAGCGTCTTCCATAGTGAGGTAGTAGTTACCAAGTACCATGTCCTGAGATGGGGTAACGACTGGTTTACCATCTTTAGGGTTGAGGATGTGCTCAGCAGCTAGCATGAGAAGACGTGCTTCTGCTTGTGCTTCTTCAGAGAGAGGCACGTGAATCGCCATTTGGTCACCGTCAAAGTCGGCATTGTAGGCTTCACAAACCAGTGGGTGAAGACGAAGCGCCTTACCATCGATAAGCACAGGCTCAAAGGCTTGGATACCGAGACGGTGGAGGGTCGGTGCGCGGTTAAGGAGCACTGGGTGTTCTTTGATGACTTCCTCTAGGATGTCCCAGATACGCTCATCCCCACGCTCAACCATGCGCTTAGCAGCTTTGACGTTTCCAGCTAAGCCATTAGCTACGATTTCACGCATAACAAATGGTTTGAAGAGCTCGATCGCCATCTCACGTGGCACACCACATTGGTACATCTTAAGTGTCGGACCAACGGCGATAACGGAACGTCCTGAGAAGTCAACACGTTTACCAAGCAGGTTTTGACGGAAGCGTCCTTGTTTCCCTTTTAGCATGTGGCTAAGAGACTTGAGCGGACGGCTACCTGGTCCTGTGATAGGACGACCACGACGACCATTGTCAATCAACGCATCCACCGCTTCTTGTAGCATACGTTTTTCATTTTGGACGATGATACCTGGCGCATGCAACTCTAAAAGACGAGCCAAACGGTTGTTACGGTTGATAACACGACGGTAGAGGTCGTTTAAGTCAGAAGCCGCAAAGCGTCCACCGTCAAGCTGTACCATGGGACGAAGATCTGGTGGAATAACAGGCAAGATGTTGAGTACCATCCATTCTGGCTTGTTGCCAGATTTTTTGAAGGCGTCTAGAACATCCAAGCGGCGAACAGCCTTGACACGTTTTTGACCGGTCGCTGTTTTGAGCTCTTCCTTGAGCTCAGCGATTTCAGCATCCAAGTCAACACGTTTTAAGAGGTCTTGGATAGCTTCAGCACCCATCTTGGCTACGAAAGAGCCATAGCCGTACTCTTGTAATTTTTCACGGTACTCACGCTCAGTGAGGAGAGACTTAGGCTCAAGTGGTGTGTCTTTAGGGTCAATCACCACGTAAGCGGCAAAGTAGATGACCTCTTCAAGGGCACGTGGGCTCATATCAAGGGTCAAGCCCATACGACTTGGAATCCCTTTGAAGTACCAGATGTGTGATACTGGCGCTTTTAGCTCGATATGCCCCATGCGTTCACGACGCACCTTGGCACGAGTGACCTCAACACCACAGCGGTCACAGATAATCCCTTTGTAGCGGATACGTTTGTATTTACCACACGCACATTCCCAGTCTTTTGTAGGACCAAAGATGACTTCGTCAAAGAGTCCTTCACGCTCTGGTTTTAGCGTACGGTAGTTGATTGTTTCAGGTTTTTTAACTTCACCATAAGACCATGAACGGACCTTACTTGGTGAGGCTAATGTGATTTGCATACTTTTAAAACGATTTACGTCAACCACTAGTTTTACCTTTCTGTCAATTTATCTCAAATCTAGCTAGAAACTTAGCTAGTTTTAGTCATTAGTCATTTGTTGCAGGTGCTTCTTCTTGATTTTCAGCTTCTGCTTTTGCCTTTGCTTCTTGCTCTTTTCTCGCTTTTTCAAGCTCATCAACGTGCATGACGTCATCGTCTTCGCCCTCATCAAGGTCACGAAGTTCGACTTCATTGTCATCCTCGTCAAGGACACGCATGTCAAGACCAAGTGATTGCAATTCTTTGACAAGCACTCGGAAGGACTCAGGCACACCTGGTTTTGGAATTGGTTTGCCTTTTGTGATGGCTTCATAGGCTTTTAGACGTCCAGCAACGTCATCTGACTTGTAAGTCAAGATTTCTTGAAGGACATTTGACGCACCGTAAGCTTCAAGCGCCCAAACCTCCATCTCACCGAAGCGTTGTCCACCAAACTGGGCTTTACCACCAAGCGGTTGTTGGGTAACGAGTGAGTAAGGTCCGACTGAACGCGCGTGCAATTTATCATCAACCATGTGGTGGAGCTTGATCATGTACATGACACCAACAGACACACGGTTATCAAACGGCTCACCAGTACGTCCATCGTAGAGGACAGTCTTAGCGTCGCTATCCATACCAGCCTCACGAACGGTATCCCAGAGGTCTTCTGAGCTTGCTCCGTCAAAGACTGGTGTTGCGATATGAATGCCAAGGTTACGAGCTGCCATACCGAGGTGAAGCTCCATAACTTGTCCGATATTCATACGAGATGGTACCCCAAGTGGGTTCAACATGATGTCAACTGGTGTTCCATCTGGAAGATATGGCATGTCCTCAACAGGAACGATACGAGAGACAACCCCTTTATTTCCGTGGCGTCCCGCCATCTTATCTCCGACTTTAATCTTACGTTTTTGAGCGATGTAGACACGCACCAGCATGTTGACACCTGATTGCAGCTCGTCACCGTTTGCACGTGTAAAGATCTTCACGTCACGAACGACACCGTCACCACCGTGTGGCACACGTAGAGATGTGTCACGGACTTCACGAGACTTGTCACCAAAGATAGCGTGAAGGAGACGCTCTTCAGCTGAAAGGTCTTTTTCACCCTTAGGAGTGACTTTACCAACGAGAATATCACCTTCTTTAACCTCAGCACCTATACGGATAATCCCCATTTCGTCAAGCTCTTTGAGGGCTTCTTCACCGACGTTAGGGATTTCACGAGTGATTTCTTCAGGGCCAAGCTTTGTATCACGTGTTTCAGACTCAAACTCTTCAAGGTGGACAGAGGTGTAAACGTCCTCTTTAACCAAGCGCTCACTCATGATGACCGCATCCTCGAAGTTGTAGCCTTCCCATGTCATGTAGGCAACGATAGGGTTTTGTCCAAGCGCCATTTCACCACGCTCCATAGAAGGACCGTCTGCGATGAAATCACCTTTTTCAACCAAGTCGCCGACCTTGACAAGAGTGCGTTGGTTGTAGGCAGTACCTGAGTTTGAACGGCGGAATTTTGTGATGTGGTAAACATCAAGGCTACCGTCCTCACGGCGTACTTCAACTTTTTCAGCGTCTGAGAAGACGACACGTCCGTCGTGTTTTGCGATAACTGCCGCACCAGAGTCGTGGGCTGCTTGATATTCCATACCTGTTCCGACATAAGGCGCATGCGGGTCAATCAATGGCACAGCCTGACGTTGCATGTTGGCACCCATGAGGGCACGGTTGGAGTCATCGTTTTCAAGGAAAGGAATACATGCTGTCGCTACCGCAACTACCTGCTTAGGTGATACGTCCACGTAGTCAACGATACTTGCTGGGAACTCTTGGTTGTTACCTTGGTGACGTCCCATGACGATTTCTTCCGCAAAGGTTCCGTCTGGATTGAGCTTAGAGTTGGCTTGGGCAACAGTGTACTCGTCCTCTTCATCGGCTGTCAACCATTCGACTTCATTGGTCACGACACCTGTTTTTCTGTCAACCTTGCGGTATGGTGTTTGGATGAAACCGTATTTGTTGAGGTGACCATAGCTTGACAAGTTGTTAATCAAACCGATGTTAGGTCCTTCAGGCGTTTCAATCGGACACATACGACCGTAGTGAGTGTAGTGCACGTCACGCACTTCATATCCCGCACGGTCACGAGTCAAACCACCAGGTCCTAAGGCTGATAGACGGCGTTTGTGAGAAAGCTCAGAGAGCGGGTTGTGTTGGTCCATGAACTGTGACAATTGAGACGAACCAAAAAACTCTTTGACGGCAGCTGTCACAGGACGGATGTTGATGATTTGTTGTGGTGTGAGGACTTCATTGTCCTGAACGCTCATGCGCTCACGCACGTTACGCTCCATACGAGCAAGACCAATACGGAATTGGTTGGCAAGAAGCTCACCGACCGCACGGATACGACGGTTTCCGAGGTGGTCAATATCGTCGACCTTACCGATACCTTCTGCTAGGTTGAGGAAATAGCTCATCTCAGCGAGGATATCAGCTGGTGTCAAGGCACGAGTCTTGTCATCTGGGTTGGCATTACCAACGATAGTCACGACACGGTCTGGATCTGTCGGTGCAACGACCTTGAATTTTTGTAAAATCACAGGCTCAGTCACAACAGCGTAGTCGTTTGGTGTGTAGACAAACTTGTTGAGGTCGCCGTCAATGTAGTCTGCGATAGAGTCGATGACATCACGTGTCATGACAGTACCAGCTTCAACCAAGATTTCACCAGTTTCTGGGTCAACCAAGTTTTCAGCGATGGTTTGGTTCAAAAGACGTGTCTTGAGGTTGAGTTTTTTGTTAATCTTGTAGCGACCAACAGCAGCCAAGTCATAACGACGTGGGTCAAAGAAGCGAGCTGTCAAGAGACTACGTGAGCTGTCCGCTGTCTTTGGCTCACCTGGACGCAAGCGCTCGTAGATTTCCTTGAGGGCTTCGTCTGTACGTGAGTCTGCTGGGTTTTTGTGGATGTCTTTTTCGATGGTGTTGCGCACAAGCTCGCTATCCCCAAAGATATCCATGATTTCATCGTCACCAGAGAATCCAAGCGCACGCACAAGCGTTGTAAATGGAATCTTACGTGTACGGTCGATCCTTGTATATCCGATGTCTTTTGAGTCAGTTTCAAGCTCTAGCCAAGCCCCACGGTTAGGGATGACAGTTGAGCCGTAGCCGACCTTACCATTTTTGTCAACCTTATCGTTAAAGTAGACACCTGGAGAGCGCACAAGCTGACTAACGATGATGCGCTCACCACCATTGATGATGAATGTTCCCATTTCAGTCATGAGTGGGAAGTCGCCAAAGAACACTTCTTGTGTCTTGATTTCACCAGTTTCTTTGTTGACCAAACGGAAGGTCACAAAGATAGGTGCAGAGTAAGAAGCGTCATGGATACGAGCTTCTTCTAGGGTATATTTTGGCTCTTTAAACTCATACCCTACAAATTCAAGCTCCATAGTATCTGTAAAGTTTGAGATTGGGAGCACGTCTTCAAAGACTTCTTTTAGCCCATTTTCCAAAAAGTCTTTAAACGAATCTGTCTGAATTTCAATCAAATTAGGTAAATCAAGAACCTCTTTGATTCTTGAAAAACTACGACGTGTACGGTGTTTACCGTATTGAACTTCATGTCCTGCCAAGATTTTACTCCTTTTATTAAGATGAGAGGCATGTAGCCTTGAGGGTGAACTAACTTCCTAAGTAAGCTGCTAGCTTACTCAAGTAGCGTGATGCTCTTTCACATCACCCGGTCGTCTGAGCTATTTTAGATAAAGAAATGTGAATTGTTAGAACCTTTAAATATAGGTTACACTTGTCTTTTTTACTAAAAATAGGCACAAAAAGAGCAGCTAAACCCGACTTAAAAGTTTGATTTAACTGCTGTAAGCCCTCTTGGACAATATTTCAAGAAAGCAGACGACAAATAATTTATACTATTATATCTTATTTCGTCAAAGATTGCAAGTTATTTTTTCAAAATACTTGCCCATGCTTTTTGGTAGTCACTGTCTGTACCACCGATAGCAAATTTATAAGTTGTTTTGCCTGGACCATTTTTTGCCCAGTAGCTCGTTGTCATGTCGCCTGTGACACTGACGTCCTTGCCGTCAACTGAGACCGTCGCAGGTAGTAAACCTGTTGATTTGAGGACATTTGCCTTAATCACGCTGGAATCAAGGGTGAACTTAGAGGTGCCAAAGACCGTGCTATCTGCTTGGTTGATGGCATTGACCAGATTTGCCATGTACTGCGAGTTCTTGGAGTAGCCAGTGGTGTTGGCAAGCGAGCTATTATCATCGTGACCAATCCAGCCACCCAAAGTCACGTTTGGTGTCGCTAGCATGAGCCAACCGTCTGAGTAGTTGTTGGTTGTCCCTGTTTTTCCGATCCAGTCGGCATTTGCTAGCCCTGCGTTTAGCGATTGCAAGTCTTTCTTGAAGGTCGTGGTCAAGCCTGACTCGATAGGACCTCGCAAGAGACTCTGCATGATGGTCGCTGTCGCTTTTGAGAAGACCTGTGTCGCCTTGGACTCGTGCTTGTAGATGACCTCGCCAGTGCTATCTGTGATGGAGTCAATCATGTATTTTTCCTGATAAGCACCGTTATTGGCTAACATCTGATAGAGGTTGGTCTGGTCGGCAACGGATACCTCAACCCCACCACCAAGTGGGAGACTCTCGATATTGTAGTTGTCAATGGTGTAATTCATCTTGTCCATGTAACCTTTGACATCAACGTTCTTACTTAGAAGCAGTTGATAAGTCCAGTAGGCTGGGATGTTCCAGGACTTGTTGAGCGCTTCTTGAAGATCCATCATACCTGTTCCTTCCTCGGTGTCGTGCATGATTTTCTGACCATTTGAGAAGGTGGTTGGATAGTTTGAGAGGATACTTGCACTTCCCATGAGCCCTTGGTCAATGGCGATACCGTAAGGAATAATCGGCTTGATACTTGATCCTGTAGAGCGCTTGGTGTCAAAGGCATGGTTGTTTTGGTTGGTGCTGTAATCATGCCCACCAATGAAGCCTAAGATAGCCCCTGTTTTATTGTCCATGAGGACATTTCCCATCTGAACGGTACCTGTACCGTCGTCAAGGAGGCTACCATACTGCGCAGCGGCATTTTGCATGGCAGTGTAGATGTTTTGGTTAATGGTGGTTTTAATAGTGTAGCCACCTTGTTGCAACTCTTCGAGTGCACGCTCTTGGTAGGCTTGCTTAGTGGCGTCGTTTTTCAAATCCTGCTCAGACACACCGTCACGCTTGATGAGGTAGTCATACATGACCTGCTGGGCTTCACTCATCACCGTGTAGTAGAGATAATCATGTGTATTTGCCTGCTGGGTTTCAGGAGCGATAAAGTCTTGCTTGATATCATAGGCCTTATAAGTTTCATACTCGCTCTTTGTCAGACTGCCTGTGCGGTACATGTTGTAGAGCACATCTTGCTGGCGATTGATACCATATTGAAGATTCTCGTCTGACTTGAGCTGAGCATTAGCGGTGTAAGGTGAGTAGACGATAGGACTTTGCGGAAGCCCTGCGATATAGGCTGCCTGTGGGATGGTAAGGTCCTTGGCACTCACTCCGAAAATCCCCTGTGCTGCTTCCTCGACACCTGCAATATTTTGCCCCTTGTTATTGCGCCCAAAAGGAGAGACATTGAGATAAGCCGTTAAAATCTCATCCTTACTCATGTAGCGCTCAAGCGCTAGCGCATAGATAATCTCACGCGACTTGCGTTTAAAGGAAGGGTCGTCTCCTAAGACCTGCTGTTTGAGCAGCTGCTGCGTGAGGGTCGAGCCACCACTCGACTCCCCAAGTCCCAATATAGACCCAACTGCCGCACGAAAAACAGCCTTTGGCACCACACCGTGGTGGGTCTCAAAGTTGTCATCCTCAGTCGCAATAATGGCTTTTTTGATATTATCTGAAATGGCACTGCTCTCAACAGGCGTACGCAGCAAATCCGAGTCAATATCTGAAATCAGCGCTTGATTGGAGTAGGTCATCTGTGACACCTGCGATACAGAAGTCACCTCCTTGACCAAGGTTGCCTTGTCAGGCACCTTGACACTATCAATCTGGCTGGCTAAATACCCCAGCGCCATACCACCACCTAGCATGCCCAAAAGCAGGATGATGATATAAGCAAAGTCAGACAATAACTTTAGGGTCCTTAGAAAAACAGCTCCGATCTCGCTAAAAGGCATAGGCTGATTGGTGTTTTTCGGACGTTTCTTTTGATTTCTTGGTTTTTTAAACATGAAAATACCTCAATTCCCATTATATCAAATTTAATAGGGCTTGCATATCCCAAAGAATTTTGATATAGTTGGCTTGATATACTAACATAGGAGAAGATTATGACCATTTTAGAAGAACTCAAAGAACGTGGGCTTGTCTTTCAGACAACGGATGAAAAAGCGCTCGAGGACGCTTTAGAAAACGGACAAGTCTCCTATTATACTGGTTATGACCCAACGGCTGATAGCTTGCACCTTGGGCATTTGGTTGCCATTTTGACGTCACGCCGCTTGCAGTTGGCTGGACACAAACCTTACGCCCTCGTGGGTGGTGCGACAGGACTCATCGGTGACCCATCCTTTAAAGACGCCGAGCGCAGCCTACAAACCAAGGAAACGGTTGACGGCTGGGTGACAAAAATCCAAGGACAACTCTCTCGCTTCCTTGATTTTGAAAATGGCGACAACAAGGCTGTCATGGTCAATAACTACGACTGGTTTAGCGACGTGAGCTTTATTGACTTCTTGCGTGATGTCGGCAAATACTTCACTGTCAACTACATGATGAGTAAAGAGTCCGTTAAAAAACGTATCGAGACAGGTATTTCTTATACCGAGTTCGCTTACCAAATCATGCAAGGCTACGACTTTTACGAGCTCAATGACAAGTACAATGTCACTCTTCAAATCGGAGGAAGTGACCAATGGGGCAACATGACAGCTGGTACAGAACTTCTTCGCCGTAAGGCAGACAAGACTGGTCACGTCATGACAGTGCCTCTCATCACAGACTCAACTGGTAAAAAGTTTGGTAAGTCTGAGGGCAACGCCGTCTGGCTTGACGCTAGCAAAACCAGCCCTTACGAAATGTACCAATTCTGGCTCAATGTCATGGATGAAGACGCTGTTCGCTTCTTGAAAATCTTTACCTTCCTCTCTCTTGAGGAAATCGAAGACATCCGTGTGCAGTTTGAGCAAGAGCCACACAAACGCCTAGCGCAAAAAACATTGGCTCGTGAGGTCGTGACTCTTGTCCACGGTGAAAAAGCCTACCAAGAAGCCCTCAACATCACAGAGCAACTCTTTGCCGGCAACATCAAAGGACTCTCTGTCGCAGAACTCAAGCAAGGACTCCGTGGCGTGCCAAACTACGCTGTCAAGGCTGAGGATAGTCTTAACATCGTTGACCTCCTTGTCACTGCTGGCGTGGTCAACTCTAAGCGCCAAGCCCGTGAGGACGTCCAAAACGGTGCTATCTACCTCAATGGTGAGCGTATCCAAGACACAGGCTACACCCTCACTGACGCCGACAAACTCGAGGGTGAGCTAACCGTTATCCGCCGTGGTAAGAAAAAATACTTTGTTCTGACTTATTAAGCGAAAATCACACTGATATCAGTGTGATTTTTCCTGTTGGTTTTTATAAAGCAAGGAGAGAGGGCACCGCAAAGCGATGCCCTCTCAGGAGATTTTGAAAAAGAAAAAGTTTTAGGATGGTTATAGTATAGCTAGACTTCCTTAAACGAAACTTAAAAAGAACTATATTTTTAGTTTATGTGATTGTTTGACATCTCTTTATTGTCACAATCACGTTTACACACGCTTTATCTTGTCCATAGCTTTCCCTTTTGCCAATTCGTCAACTAGCTTGTCCAGTTGGCGGATTTTTTTCATCAAAGGGTCTTTGACCTCCTGCACCTTTACCCCACAAATCACGCCTGTAATCAAGTCTCCTTTTGTGTTGTAAGCTGGTGCTTGCTCAAAAAAATCACGCATTGTGAGCTGACTACCACACATAAGGGCTATCTCCTCCTCACTGTAGCCTGTCAGCCAAGTTATCACTTCATCAAGCTCTTCTCTTGTGCGCTGTTTACGCTCCACTTTATTGACATAAGCCTCGTAAATACGGGCAAAGGTCATCTCAAAAACGTTCATAGACTTACCTCCTTGGATAGGATAACAAAAAAATATGATTACCTCAATAAATCAGATTTTCAAGTTTCATCTCAAGAACACACAAAAAATAAGGGCAAGCCAAGGCTTGTCCTTACTTAGGAGATTTTATGAAAAAGTTTTAGGATAGATATAGTATAGCTTGACAGGCTTAAAAAAATCTAAAAATACAGATTTTAGACAAATAGCAAAAAAAACACTCGACAGTATCGAGCGTTTGTAGGAGTTTATGAAAAAGAAAGTTTATTTTGGATTGACTATAGTATAGAGCGGCTAACTTAATCAAACCTAAAAAATTTCTTTAACAAAACTTAAAATCATTTTAATGTCTGAAATGTCTCACGCCAGTGAAAATCATGGTTAAACCATGCTTATCAGCTGCGTCAATAGATTCTTGGTCACGCACAGACCCACCTGGTTGGATGATAGCCTTGATACCGCTCGCTGCGATTTCTTCGATATTGTCCGCAAATGGGAAGAAAGCGTCAGAAGCTAGCGCTGCACCTTCTAGGCGGTCCTTGGCTTGGTCGATAGCAATCTTGACAGACGCCACACGGTTGGTCTGACCAGGACCTACGCCTAGCACCATACGGTCGTTGGTGATGATGATACCGTTTGACTTGACGTACTTGATCGACTTCCAAGCAAACTCAAGAGCTGTACGCTCTTGCTCTGTTGGCTGGCGCTTGGTCACTACTTGCCAGTCGGCTGGATTTTCAGCGATGACGTCTTGGTTTTGCACCAAAAGCCCGCCTACAACACCTGTGTATTCTGGCTCGATTTCGCTCTCAGCCTGCTTGTCAAATGGCAACTGCAAGATACGCAAGTTTTTCTTTTTATTGGTCAAAATAGTCAGTGCTTCGTCTGTGTAGCTTGGTGCGATGATGATTTCAAGGAAAATACTGTGCATCTTCTCAGCTGTCGCTGCGTCCACCTCACGGTTAAGCACAACAATCCCACCAAAGATAGAGACTGGGTCTGACTCATAAGCGTAGTCCCAAGCCGTCTCAATGTCATCTGCCTGACCGATACCGCATGGGTTCATGTGCTTGAGTGCTACAACCGTTGGCTTGTCCTTGAAGTCACGGATAATGCGGATAGCAGCGTCAGCGTCACGAATGTTGTTGAAGGACAACTCTTTTCCGTTCAACTGTTTAGCAGATGAGATGGCATAGTCTGTCGGCAGAGCTGACTGGTAGAAGTCAGCGTCCTGCTGAGGATTTTCCCCATAGCGCATAGGCTGTTTGAGGTCATAGGTGATGGTCAGCTTCTCAGGCTTTTCTTCACCCACTTGCTTGGTAAAGTAGTCCGCAATCAAAGCGTCATAAGCTGCTGTGTGGCGGAAGACTTTGGCTGCCAAGCGTTTGCGCGTCTCAAGCGTGGTTTCGCCTGCATTTTTCAACTCGTCCAAGACCACAGCGTAGTCAGCTGGGTCAACGACCACAGTCACGCTGGCATGGTTTTTAGCGGCTGAACGAAGCATTGAAGGACCGCCGATGTCGATATTTTCCACAGCGTCCGCATAGGTCACATCTGGCTTGAGAATGGTTTCCTTAAACGGATAGAGGTTAACCACCACCAGGTCAATGAGGTCAATCTCGTGGCTCTTAGCTGCGTCCAAGTGGCTGTCAAGGTCACGACGAGCTAGAAGCCCCCCGTGAATCTTTGGATGAAGGGTCTTGACACGACCGTCCATCATCTCTGGAAAACCCGTCACATCGTCAATAGCAATGGTCTCAACCCCTGCATTGTCAAGGGCAGTCTTAGTCCCACCAGTTGAGATAATATCCCAACCAAGCGCACGCAATTCCTGTGCAAATGCGATAATGCCAGCTTTATCTGACACACTAATCAGTGCTTTTTTTGTCATTTGGTTCTCCTTAAATTACTTTTATACTCTCAGATAGTAGAGAATGTCTAGTTTAATCAGCTAAACTGTCGTGCTATGTCAGTTCATATAAAAAGTAGCAGTCAATGTCCATACACTTTTTGATATAAACTTTATGTTTTTCTTGTAAGGGATAGTCTGGAAAATAGGCAACAAGTGAGCTGAGATAAATATAGTTAGGGTGTCTACGATAAGAAAAATCAGCTTGTCCGAATTTCCCTTGAAAGTGGTCATAGGTCAGTTGCATTTGTGCTGTTGTCTCACAGTCTAAGAACTCTTTCAAATCTGTCAATCTTGATTTATTCACATTGTCAATCATCGCCCTAGCTGTATTGATAACTAGCAACAACCAGTCTTCTAGACTATCAAGCTGATGGGGACGGCTAGATAATTTTTCTTTCAAAAGCTGATAATCATACGTTGTCATGATAGCTCCTGTATGTAATCTAATAATCTCTGTCTATAAGCGAGCTTTACTTAGTCTTTTCTCTTTTGTCCAGCCATTTGTCTATAGGGTAGGCGATAGCTGAGCCCAAAACACCAACCAAACAGCCAACCCAGATACTAGAAAGCTGTGGAGATAGAGCTGTCACGAGAAAAGCCACCAAGCCAAAACTCAGCATATAGATTAAAAGGTGCGAACTTTTCATCAATTTCTCCTATTTAGTTAACGAGGGAGAGCTCCTTGTAGATACGTTTTATCTGTAAAATAAACTTATCCGAATCTCTGCCCTGTGCTTGAATGTCTTTATGTGTTGCTGTTGACCATCGATAGATTTGCTCGATACTACCATAGGTTCTTTTGAACAATCTTGCATACTTGATACAGTTAGCCTTTGTCGCTGAATCGGACAAAATAATCTTCAATTCTTCGTCTGACCAAGGTTGTCGCAAATGGCTCGTATCAAAGTCTTCTGAGTGCTCTTTTTGGTATTGGATAAAACTATTTTCTATAAAATCTATTTTTTCGCTAAATGATAATCCTTCAACATCTAAATCATAAAGCTCAAACAATTGCTTTTTAAAAGCTGACTTCTTCATTCTTGATGTCTCTCCACACCCAAACTCTCCAAAACCTCTGGGTAAAGGCGGTATTCCATGGCATGGATACGCTCTTCAAAGCTGTCGATGGTGTCACCCTCTAAGCGTGGCACACGCTCTTGGCGAATGATTTGCCCGCTGTCAACGCCTGAGTCCACCCAGTGGATGGTCACGCCGCTCTCTGCCACACCTGCAGCCCAAGCGTCCTCAATGCCGTGCGCACCAGGAAATTCTGGCAAGTAGGCTGGATGGATGTTAATCATGCGCCCCTCGTATTTGGCAAGGAGGGTGCTTGCCACAATTTTCATGTAACCAGCCAGTACCACGAGGTCAATCTCGTGTTCTTCCAGCAAGTCCACGATGGCCGCTTCATAAGCGGCTTTGTTGTCAAACTCTTTGAGCTCAAAAGCGTAGCTAGGCACACCCAGCTTTTTGGCACGCTCAAGCACATAGGCGTCACGGTGGTCTGAAAAGACAAAGCTAACTAGAAACTGCTCAGCGATGACTTGGAAGTTAGAGCCATTACCCGAGGCAAATACTGCTATTTTCTTGGTCATTTGATGATTACACTCTTATCTTCTTTTTCCACGATACGTCCGACTTGGTAGACTTCTTCGTCTAGCAGACTCTTGACCTTGTCGACATTTTCAGGAGAAACCGCTAGAATCATACCCAGCCCCATATTGAAGATTTCAAACATTTCCTCGTGCTTAATCTCACCGTATTTTTCCAAGGCTTTGAAAATCGGAAGGACTGGAATCTTGTCCTCCTCAATTTCAGCAGCCAAATGGTCAGCAAACATACGAGGGACATTTTCCACGAAACCGCCACCTGTGATGTGGGCGATACCGTTGACCAGATTTTCCTTAATGAGTGGCAAAAGCGCTTTGACGTAGATACGGGTCGGCTCAAGCAAGACATCCTTGAGCGCTCTTCCTTCCAGATCAGGAAGAACAGCGTCACCGTCAAAGTCTGCAAAGACACGACGAACGAGTGAGTAGCCGTTTGAGTGGATACCGCTTGAAGCAAGTCCCAAGAGAACATCGCCAGCTTTGACCTTGCTGCCATCGATAATCTGGGATTTCTCTGCCACGCCGACCGCAAAACCAGCCAAGTCGTAGTCGTCCTCGCCGTACATACCAGGCATTTCAGCAGTCTCACCGCCGATAAGACCAGCGCCAGCCTCCACACAGCCGTCGGCAACGCCCTTGACCACTTGCTCCAGCTTAGCTGGTTCGTTCTTACCCGTTGCGATGTAGTCAAGGAAGTAAAGCGGCTCTGCACCTGCTGCGACGATGTCATTGACACACATAGCCACACAGTCCTGACCTATAGTATCGTGCTTATCGTACTGGATAGCCAGCATGAGCTTAGTGCCGACACCATCTGTCCCAGAGATGAGCACAGGCTCTTTGACATCAAGCGCTGTCAGGTCAAACATCCCACCAAAACCACCGAGTGCCCCCATGACACCCAGACGCTCGGTTTTTGCCACGTGCTTTTTGATACGCTCAACGACTTCATAGCCCGCTTCCACGTCAACGCCTGACTGGGCGTAAGCATTTTTAGACATAGTTTGTCTCCTTGTTTTTTTGTTTTTGGAAAATAGCAGAGCAGACTGTTCTACTATTTCAGTAAAGTTCGTTTACAGATAGTTTTAGAGTTGTCACAGCTTGTCAAGCTAGCTGCTCTAATAAAAACTCGTTTTTTCCTCTAAACTTTGCAGATAGCGTTCTTCGTAGTCATAGAGTGGTGTTGGGTAGTTGCCGTCAAAGTAAGCCACGCAAAGCCCACCATTTGGCGCATCTGTCTCTAAACCAACCGACTCAATCAAACCGTCAAGTGACAGGTAAGTCAGACTATCCGCTCCGATAATCTCGCAAATCTCATCCACACTGTGGTTTGCCGCAATCAACTCACGACGTGTCTGAATGTCAATGCCGTAGAAACATGGGTACTTGAGAGGTGGACTAGCAATTGCCACATGCACCTCAGACGCTCCCGCTTCACGCAAGAGCTGCACGATACGGCGGCTGGTCGTCCCTCGAACGATAGAGTCATCCACCATGACCACACGCTTGCCCTTGACGATACTTGACACGGCTGACAACTTCATGCGCACACCCTGCTCACGCAATTCTTGCGTTGGCTGGATAAAGGTACGCTGGGTGTATTGGTTTTTAATCAAGCCCATCTCGTTTGGCAGACCTGACTCTTCTGAAAAGCCAGAAGCTGCTGATAAAGAGGAGTTGGGCACACCAACGACGATATCCGCTTCGTGTTTAAATTCTTGAGCCAAACGGCGTCCTGTATTTTTACGAGCCGTATGGACATTGACACCGTTGATCACAGAGTCAGGGCGTGCAAAGTAGATGTACTCCATGGAGCAGATGGCAAGCTGGGTATCTGTCGTGTAGCTGTCGTAGTGGATACCATTGTCATCAATGACAACAATCTCACCCGGCTTAACATCACGCACCCACTCAGCACCAATCACCTCAAAAGCACAGGTTTCACTTGAGATGACCCAAGCGCCATTTTTCATCTTACCTACAGAAAGTGGTCTAAAGCCATTTGGGTCAAGCGCTGCGATAATCTTGTCCTCTAACATCAAGAGATAAGCAAAGCCGCCCTTGACAGTGTTGAGCGCTTCCTTGACACGTCCCATAAACTCTGGGTGATGGCTACGGCGAATCAAATGCGCCAAAATCTCTGTGTCCGATGAACTTGAGAAAATCGCCCCTTGGCTCTCTAGTGCTTTCTTGAGACTTTCTGTATTGGTCAGATTGCCATTGTGCGCTAAGCCAAACTGGGTATCTGAAAATTTAAAGTGAAAAGGTTGGATATTGTCAATAGAAGCCTCACCTGCTGTGGCATAACGCACATGCCCAATAGCGGCTTGTCCTGTTAACTTTTCCAAGTCGCTTGGATTGTGAAAGACCTCTGACACAAGCCCCGTATCACGGTGACGTAGTAGTTTACCGTTGTCATTGGAGAGGATACCTGCCCCCTCCTGACCTCGGTGCTGAAGACTGTGGAGACCAAAGTAGGTCACTTGGGCAGCTTGAGGGTGCCCCCAAATGCCAAAGATACCACATTCTTCATTTAAAGATTTTACTTCGTATGTCATATTTAGGTTACCTTATTTTATGATGGTCGATAGGCTTATTTGCCAGTGAAATACTTGACCGCACTTTCAAAGAGGTGTTGGTCTTTATTGCCTGGGATATTTTGGAAGAGCCCTTCCTCCCAGCGCTCAGAGTGTCCCATCTTACCGATGATTTGCCCATTTTTGCTGGTGATACCTTCGATAGCGTGGTAAGAACCGTTTGGATTGTAGCGGCTGTCCATGCTTGGTTTGCCGTCAAAGTCAACGTATTGGCTCCAGATTTGACCATTGTCACGCAGCTCAGCAAACTCCTCATCTGTCACGACAAATTTCCCTTCACCGTGTGAAACTGGAATGGCGTGCACGTCCCCTACAGAAACGCCTGCAAGCCAAGGAGAGTTGGTGTTTGCGATACGTGTTTCTACCATTTTAGCCACGTGCTGGTTGGCATCGTTGTAGAAAAGGGTTGGGCTCGTTTCGCTTGAGCTCTCAAAGTTTCCGTATGGCAAGAGACCAGACTTGACAAGCGCTTGGAAACCATTACAGATACCGATAATCAAGCCACCTCGTGCGATAAAGGCGTCAATAGCTGTGCGCACTTGCGCATTCTTGAGGATATTGACGATGAATTTAGCTGATCCATCTGGCTCATCCGCTGCTGAGAAACCTCCGGCAAAGAAGAGAATGTTAGCTTCTTCGATATTTGCCACCATGTCAGCGATAGATTTTTCAATATCCAGTGTCGCAAATGGCACAATCTTGGTTCTAGCACCCGCTGCTTCAAAGGCTTTGGCTGAGTCGTACTCTGAGTTTGTTCCAGGGAAGGCTGGCAAGTAAACGAGTGGTTTTTCAACGCTGGCTTGTGCTGCTTTGACAAAGTCTGTCTCAAGCGCTGGCACATCAACTAGCTTGTCAGATTGAGCAAAGGTCGTTGGATAAACTTCCTCCAGTGTACCTTCAAAGGCTGAGAGAAGCTCAGCGCCAGAAATAGCCACACCGTTGACCTCTAGGCTAAAGTCCGCTGTCGTTATTCCAATCTTCTCAACGCCTGCAATTTCTTCTGGTGAGGTAAAGACGAAACCACCAAGCTGCGCTCTTAAGCTGCTAGCAAGGTCAGAGAGTGTCACTTGAGCACCGATACGGTTACCAAAGCTCATAAGGGCTAGGCTTTCTGCCACACCGCCGTATTTGACCGCTGACGCTGCTGTAATCTTGTGCTGTGCTTGAAGAGCAGAGAATTGTTCAAAGTTTTTCTTGATAGCCGCAAAGTCGATGTCCTCAGACAAGTGACTTCCTGCGATATAGTAGATATTTTCACCAGCATTTTTGAACTCTGGTGAGAGGATACGGCTAGCTGTGGATGTTGTCACACCAAAAGCGACCAAAGTTGGTGGTACAGTCAATTCCTCAAAAGTACCACTCATAGAGTCCTTACCGCCGATAGAAGGCAAGCCAAGCTGGATTTGGGCTTCGATAGAGCCTAGAAGAGCTGACACTGGCTGGCCAAAACGCTCTGCCTGCTTGTCCATACGCTCAAAGTACTCTTGATAAGAGAAGCGTGCCTTGTCCCAGTCACTACCTGTTGCCACCAAGCGTGCGGTTGCTTCAATCACCGCATAGGCAGCACCGTGATAAGGTGACCAAGCCGCCACATAAGGCTGATAGCCCTGCGCCATGACAGAAACTGTCTCTGTCACACCATGCTCTACTGGCAATTTCTGAACAGAGCTTTCGGTCGGTGTGATTTGGTAACGTCCACCGATAGGATGGTTGACCGTTGAGCGACCAACAGACGAGTCAAAGATAGTCTGCAAACCTTTTTGACTAGCATGGTTGAGGTCAGAAAGCACTGCTTTCAAATCTGTCTCAAGGTGTGCTTCATCCGTCGTCACTTGACCTGGAAGCTCGTCTGTGCTGTCAACGACCTTAGCGTCCACCTCGACACGCACACCGTTGGTATCAAGGAAGCTGCGCTCGATGTCCACAATAGTCTGACCGTTCCAAGTCATGACCAGATTAGCTTTTTCAGTCACGACCGCAACGGCAACTGCTTCGATATTTTCCTCCGCTGCAAGAGCGATAAAGGTATCTACGTCCTCTTTACGCACGACAACAGACATACGCTCTTGACTTTCAGAGATGGCGATTTCAGTACCGTTGAGTCCAGCATACTTGAGTGGAACCTTGTTGAGGTCAATCTCAAGACCGTCTGCTAGCTCACCAATCGCCACACAGACACCACCTGCACCAAAGTCGTTGGCCTTCTTGATGAGGGTTGTCACTTCTGGTTTACGGAAAAGACGTTGAATCTTACGCTCTTCGATGGCGTTTCCTTTTTGCACTTCAGCACCCGCAGTCTCAACAGACTTGACGGTCTGCACTTTAGACGAACCTGTCGCACCACCGATACCATCACGTCCAGTCTTGCCACCAAGTAGGATAATGACATCGCCCGCTTCTGGCTTTTCACGTTTGACATTTGATTTTGGTGCAGCACCGACAACAGCGCCTAGCTCCATGCGTTTCGCTACAAAGCCTGGATGGAAATACTCACGCACATAGGTCGTCGCAAGACCGATTTGATTGCCGTAAGAAGAGTAGCCGTGCGCAGCTGTTTTTGAGATAGTCTGCTGTGGCAATTTTCCAGCACGAGTGGCTGAGAGTGGTTGAGTAATATCGCCCGCACCAGAGATACGCATGGCTTGATAAACGTAAGAACGTCCTGATAATGGGTCACGAATAGCACCACCAATACAGGTCGCAGCCCCACCAAAAGGCTCGATTTCTGTTGGGTGATTGTGGGTTTCGTTCTTAAACATGAGAAGCCAAGGCTCTTTGACACCGTCAACGTCCACTTCGATTTCAACCGAGCAAGCGTTAATCTCATCAGACACTTCCATGTCATCAAGGCGTCCATTAGCACGCTCATAGCGTCCAAAGATAGTCGCCATGTCCATAAGCGTTTGTGGCTTTTCAGAGCGCCCTAGCTCATCACGCATAGCGATATACTTGTCATAAGTCGCCTGCAATTGCTTTTCAAACTTAGACGCTGAAAAATCAATAGTTTTCAAAGCTGTCTCAAAGGTCGTGTGACGGCAGTGGTCACTCCAGTAAGTGTCTAGCACACGTAGCTCAGTCTCTGTAGGCACACGCCCAATAGACTTGAAATAGTCTTGAATGTAGAGCAAATCCGCCACTTCCATAGCGAGGTTTTTCTCTGCTTTGTAGGCAACAAAATCCGCTTCTGTGTAAGTCTCAAAGACATCAAGACTTGGAATTTCTGTTTGAGACACTGAAAATTCCTCAAAAGCAAGTGGCAAGGTCATGTCCTTGAAACGAGAGTCTACAGGGTTGAGCAGATATTTTTTAATCGCTTCAAGCTCCTCCTGTGGCAGGTCTTTATTGACCAGATAAAGGCGGCTAGCACACACAGTGACACCGTCTTTTGCACCAAGCAGGTAGAGCGCTTCTGTCGCTGACGCTGCACGTTGGTCAAATTGACCAGGCAAAGCCTCGATAGCAAAGAAAGCATAGCTAGAGAGTGCTTCGTCAACCTCTGCTTGTGACAAGAGTCTGTCTGTCACCGTCTCAGAAAAGATATGCGCTTCTGCCTTTTCAAACAGCGCTTCCTCTAAGCCAAACACCTCATACACTTCCACCAAGCGCACATCACTCAAGCCTTTTAGCTGCAAATTGTGCGTCAATTCTTTTTTGAGCGCCTCAGCCTTAATCCCAAAGTCCGCTTTTTTCTCAACAAAAATACGTTTATCCATTTTATTTACCTACTGTACTCTGCAATTTTTCAAGAACCACTTCATAAACAGAAGTCAACTCACCAAGGTCACGACGAAAGACATCCTTGTCCATGTGATTGCCATCCTTGTCCCACAGACGGCAGTTGTCTGGTGAAAACTCATCCGCTAGGATAATCTTGCCATCCTTATCCTTCCCAAACTCTAACTTGTAGTCGATAAGCGTCAGGTCAACGTCAGCAAAAATCGCCTGCAAGAGCGCATTGATACGGCGGCATTCCGCCTTGAGGTAAGCAATCTCCTCATCTGTTGCAATTTTTAGGAATTTGACATGCTCATCATTGATGAAAGGATCATCAAGGTCATCGTTTTTGTAGTAGAACTCAACGATAGCCTCTTCCAGCTTAATCCCTTCTTCCACGCCAAAACGCTTTGAAAAAGACCCAGCCGTGTAATTACGCAAAACCACTTCAAGCGGAATAATCTCTACTTTTTTATTGAGCTGCTCCGTGTCTGAAAGCTTTTTGATGAAGTGTGTCGCCACACCCTCTTTATTCAAACGCTCAAAAATAAGCGATGAAATCTGATTGTTGAGGCGTCCCTTGCCCGCTACAGTTTCTTTTCTAGCCCCATTTAGCATGGTTGCTTGGTCTTTGTAAACTGAAACAATCTCATTTGCATCACTTGTTGCGTAGATGTCCTTTGCTTTACCGGTATAAATCAAATCCGTCTTCATGATGTTATTCGCCTTTCGCTCTTTTCTAAAGATAATTTTACCACAAAGAAAAATAGAACTCAACATTTTACGGATTTTTAAAGATAATATAAAGTTAATGTTCGGGTTTTATATTGTAAACGCTTGCTTTTGAATGAGAAGTTAGGTAAGAAAACCACAAAAAACTAAGCATCTACGATGCTTAGTTTTCATTTTTATGTAGTCGTGTATCGAGATAATCGAGCATTTCACCCATAGAGGTCATATCGTCCACGTCCTCATCTGGGATGTCGAGCTGAAACTCATCTTCTAGATTGATGATGAACTCCATGAGAGCGATGGAGTCTACACCAAGCTCATCCTGCAGGCGTGTCTCCTCAGTCACTTCAAGGTCCGTCACATGCATCTGCTCTTTTATCATGGCGACGATTCTCCCAAAAATCTCAGCTCTTGTCATCTCATAACTCCTTTAATCCTCTTTTTCCACCTTGGTAAAGGCAGCTACGGACTGGTCGACCACCTTTGTCTCAAGCATAGTGCGCACTTGCTTGATAGTGCTGTAAACAGCAGTCGCATCACTAGAGCCGTGGCATTTGACAACAGGCGCCTTGAGTCCAAAGAGAACTGCCCCACCTGCATCTGAGTAATCCATGATACCCTTGAGATTGTAAAGCGTTGGTTTGAGAAGCAGGGCTCCCATCTTAGCTCTAGCACCGCCTGATTGGATACTTGATTTCAAAGCAGAGAGAATGCTAAGCCCTGTACCTTCCATGGTTTTCAAAACAGCATTTCCCGTGAAGCCATCGGTCACGACAACATCTGCGACACCTTCCATCAAATCACGCGCTTCAACATTTCCGATAAAGTTCAGACTGGTATCAGCAGCAAGCAATTCATAGGCTTCCTTGTGAACAGGGTCACCCTTGGTCGCTTCTGTTCCGTTGTTTAAAAGCCCGACACGGGGGTTGTTAATCTTGCGGACATTTTGAGCGTAAAAGGACCCTAAAATGGCAAATTGGTGCAGGTGGTGGGCTGAATTTTCTGCATTGGCACCAAGGTCCAGCATATCATAACCCTTACCATCTAGTGTTGGCATGGTAGACAGCAGACCTGGACGGTCCACTCCCTTGATACGCCCAACAACAAATAGCCCAGCAGCAAGCAGCGCTCCTGTATTTCCTGCGGAAATCACTGCATCCGCCTTTTTCTCTCTAACAGCCTGCGCCCCAAGCACCATTGACGCTTTTTTCTTGTGACGAACCGCTTTTGCAGGCTCATCATCCGAGTTGATTTTCTCATCCGTGTGGATAATCATCACGCGCTCAGTCGCGGTCAAATAGGACTTGATTTTCGCCTCATCACCATACAATTGGATGGCAATATCTGAAAAATCTGCTAAGGCTTGATTCACCCCTTCTACTATGGCTTTAGGAGCGTTGTCGCCTCCCATAGCATCCACAGCAATTGTTTTCATGATTAGTCACCTCAAGTTTAAAATAGAATAGTACCATTATATCACGATTTCACGCTTTTTGATAGATGTTACAAAGTTAACAGTAAGATTATGATAATTTTTAATCTTATAAAAATAATGGAAACTCAAAAAAGATTAGGACAGCCTAATCTTTTTCAGATTTCATGATGTCGCCCCAGGACGCTAGGCTATCAATGAATTTCTTACTCTTTAAGTGAATACCGACATAGTCCTCGTAGATACTATCTAAAAATTGCCTGATTTTTGCTTTCATCTCAGGCTTTAGCGAGATGGTCTTGAGGTCATCAATCGCCACCTGCTGAAAACGATCAAGCAAATAAAGCACATTGGGGTCGACATGACTGCGATAGTCATCCTTGTCATAGTGCTCTGGGCAGAGAACGCCTGAAAAGCGGTGCGAAAAGTCAAAGGGCAAGCCCGTCCTGTGACAGAAACAGCAATTATGAAAATTCAGCG
This sequence comes from Streptococcus hyointestinalis, assembly GCF_011039275.1. Lineage (GTDB taxonomy): Bacteria > Bacillota > Bacilli > Lactobacillales > Streptococcaceae > Streptococcus > Streptococcus hyointestinalis_A. The sequence continues at coordinate 86,906 of NZ_JAAKGB010000001.1, read as the reverse complement.
ATACACCAAAGCGCTCTAAAATCTGCACCTCAAAGATATTGGTCAAAATCTCATAATCCAGCCCTTCCTCCATGAGGTCAAGCACTTTCTGTAAAAAAGCAAATAAGTTGGCATCCGCCACATTGTCCTCAATAGCAGCATCTGCTAAAGCCAATATATAGCTGGCATAAGATAGCCTAAACAAATCCGCTGTTATCTTATCATAGCGCTGCACCTTTTTATAGTCAATGATATAAGAGAGCCCATTATCATTGATACGCAGGATAAAGTCCGCCATCATCAGCGGCTGAATGACAGGCTGAAGAGGAGACTTGCTTGCATGTTTCACGAAAAACATTCGCTTGCCACTGGTTTCTGTGAAGATTTTCACCAGCTTATCATCCTCACGGTAATCACGGTTAAAGAGAATCAGTCCTTTTGTTTCTCTAACGTCCATAAGTTGCTAGAAACTGCTCCAAGCGCTCCATGGCAGCGCTAATCGTCTCCATACTTGCTGCATAGGACAGACGCACGTAGCCCTCACCGTATTTACCAAAGGCAATCCCTGGAATGATAGCCACCGCTTGTTGCCTTGCAAAATCTTGACAAAAACGGAAGGAATCCTGATTATAGCCCTCTGGGATTTTAGCAAAGATATAAAAGGCACCTGTTGGCTTGATAATCTCAAAACCAAGCGCTGTCATCTTGTCAATGATGTAGTCACGACGTTTGATGTATTCCACGCACATCGGCAGGGCATCGTCTTTCCCTTCTGTCAAGGCTTCTACCGCTGCAAATTGCGAGATTGTGCTGGCTGCTGTCACCAGATACTGGTGGCTCTTGATAAGCTCGGCACACAAAGCCGCTTTGGCAAAGATAAAGCCAAGGCGCCAGCCGGTCATAGCGTGTGATTTTGATAAACCATTGATGAGGATGGTCTGCTCTGGCAGATACTCTGCGATAGACACGTGTCCTTCCTCGGTGTAGCTCAACTCCGAGTAAACCTCATCACTCACGACAAAGACAGGATATTTCTTCAAAACATCCGCAAACGCCTTGATTTGCTCTCTGCTATAGGTCACGCCAGTTGGATTGGTTGGGTAATTAAGTAAAACTGCCTTGAGCTTATCGCCTTGCGCCAAGATAGCTTCCTCCAGCATCTCAGGCGTTAGGATAAAGTTATTAGCTCGTGTGTCAATCTCGACAATTTCAGCTCCAACGAGATTAGCGATAGGCTCATAGCCAGGATAAGCAGGTGCTGGCAAGAGAACTGTATCACCTGGCTCTAAAATGGCTGTTAGTGTCGCTGACAAGGCTTCTGTCGCACCGATAGTCACCAAGATTTCATTGTCAGGATGATAATCAAGATTATACTTTTCCTTGACAAACTGGCTGGCTGCTTGGCGCAACTCCAAAAGCCCACTCATACCTGTATAGTGTGATTGGTTATCATCAATTGCCGTCTTGGCAGCCTCCTTGATATGTTCTGGCGTTGTAAAATCAGGCTCCCCCAAAGTCAATTTCAAAATCCCAGGCACATCCGAGATAGACTGGTCAAACTGACGAATCAAAGACACCTCAATCTTCTCTAAATTCTTATTAAAACGGTGTAAAAGCTCCATAATCACCCTCCTAGACTTTTTTCTTATTATACTAGAATTTTGCACAGATTGCACCCTAAAATGACTTATCCACATGTGGATAAGAGAAAAAGACTGGGTCTTCCCAGCCTTCAGCTATTAACAAATACGTTGTGACATCTCAAAGAGAGGTGACAACGGACGTTTTTCGTGAATGCGAATAATCGCCTCACCAATCAATTCTGCAATTGAAATTTGCTCAATCTTGTCAATCAAGCGCTCCTCTGGAAGAAAAATGGTATCTAAAACAACCAATTTCTCAATCGCTGATTTTTCAATATTGTCAAGCGCTGGACCTGAGAGAACAGGGTGGGTACATGAAGCATAAACAGCCGTTGCTCCAGCCTCTGCCAAAGCATCCGCCGCATGGCAAATAGTCCCCGCTGTATCAATCATATCATCAATCAAGATACATTTCTTACCCTTGACGTTACCGATGATGTGCATAACCTCACTGGTATTCATCTTAGTCACACTACGACGTTTATCGATAATGGCAATCGGTGTTTTGAGATATTGTGCCAATTTACGAGCACGTGTCACACCACCGTGGTCAGGACTCACCACCACGACATCATCACCAACCAAGCCATTGCGATCAAAATACTCAGCAATAAGAGGTGCCCCCATCAAATGATCGACAGGAATATCGAAAAATCCTTGGATTTGTGCTGCGTGGAGATCAACCGTCAACAAACGATCAACGCCTGCAACCTCCAGCATATTGGCTACAAGTTTAGATGTGATAGGCTCACGTGAGCGCGCTTTACGGTCTTGACGAGCATAGCCGTAATATGGCATTACTACACTAACAGTCTCTGCGCTAGCTCGTTTCAAAGCGTCCACCATAATCAAAATTTCCATCAAATTGTCATTAACAGGCGAGCTTGTTGACTGCAGGATAAAGACATGATGCCCACGGATAGATTCCTCAATGTTTACTTGAATTTCACCATCAGAAAATTGACGCACACTTGACTTCCCTAAAGGAATGCCGATGATATCCGCAACCTTTTGTGCCAACTCCTGATTGGACGAGAGCGCAAACAACTTCAAATTAGAATAAGACATGATTTCCTCCAAAGATTTTCTCCTATATCATTGTAACGTTTTTTGGATAAATTTTCAATCTTATTGGAAAAGAGCTCGAAGAAATCTTCGAACTCTCGTTTATCTATCTTATTGGTAGATGTAGTAAACCGCACTTCCGCTCCAAGTGTTAGTTGGATCAAATGTTCCACGGTAGTTACCGATACTCATGTTACCATTGTAGTTTGATTCCATAACTTGGATAGATGTAGAGCTGTTAACAGCAGTTACGTATGCAACGTGACCGTAACCACCACCATCGCTAGGCCACACAGCAACCGCACCAACTGCTGGAGTTGTTCCTACAGAGTGACCTGCTGCTTGCGCACTTGCAATCCAATCACGGGCGTTACCCCAGTTGTTACCAACCCATGATGCCATTGATTTAACACCCCAAGTACATTGACCAACTGGGTAAGTGTTAGCTGATGAAGTGCTGGTTGATACTGTGCTTACTGTAGCTGTTGAAGTTGCTGTGCTTGTTGAAGCAGCTGGTTGAGCTGCTGTAGAAGCAGATTGTGTAGTCGTTGCTACAGTTTGTGTTTGTGTAACTGTTTCAGATTGAACTGTTGCTACTGATTGGCTTTGAACTTCAGATGTAGCTACTGTTGATTGTACTGGAGCTGTAGACTCGCTGACAACTTCACTTGTAGCCACTTCAGTACTTGCGGTTTCAGATGTTGCAACAGACTCAGAAGTAGCTGCTGTAGCAGATTGTTGTGCAGCAATTTCTTCTTGAGCTTGAGATTGAGCATTAGCCTCAGCCTCTGCTTGCGCTTTAGCTTCTGCTTCAGCTTGAGCCTTAGCAGCAGCTTCTGCTTCTGCAGCTTGACGTGCAGCTTCTTCAGCAGCAGCTTTTTGTGTTTGAAGTTCAGCTTTTTCGTTTTGAGCAGTTGTCAATTGAGCAGACAATTCAAGCTGTGCTACTTCAAGTTGTGCTTGTTGTGTTGCTAAGCTATTTTTGTTTTCTTCAATAGCTGCTTTGTTAGCTGTTACTGTGTTGATAGCTTCTTGGTTTTCAGCTTGTTTAGACTCAAGAGCAGCTTTATCGCTTTCTTGTTGTTCCAAAAGTTTTTCATTAGCAGAAACCACTTTATTGATAGCAACAAGACGTGTGATTGCTTCAGAAACAGATTTAGAGTTCAAGATAGAACCAAGGTAGCTTGAAACACCACTTTGTTTTTGAGCATTACGAGCTTGCTTTTTAATCGCTTCGTTACGTGCAACAATCTTTGTTGATAGCTCTTGAATTTCACCACTCAACTGTTGTGAAACAGCTTCTAAACGAGTGTTTTCATTTTCAAGCTCTGTTTGTTGCGCTTGCAAAGTACTTACTTGACTTTGAATAGCAGAAACTTTACTTTGAGCAGCTGCTTGCTCACTTGTTAGGTTGTTGATAACTGCATCTTTAGCAGCAATTTGCGAATCGTAATCATCCGCATTAGCATTTACAGTAGCAGTACCAAGTGTCACACCACTTACAAGTACTGCAGATAGAATTCTTTTTTTCATGTTAATACAATAACTCCTTTTTCTATAAGACATATTTATTTTACCAAAAAAACACCTGTTATATGTTACGTCTTAATTACAATTTCATTTGATTTAGAGAAAATCAAGCTTTTGCTATCCATCAGCCCAAGACATGCTGGCTAAATTCTTGAAAATTAACTCGCAACTCTTTGATAAATTTTGCCTTTCCGCTAAAACGTTGACCTGCAATCACTTTTGACAACTTATCTTTACCGTCTTGCGATAAACTCTTTTCCACTCTTTCCAAAAGCTCTTTATATGCCACATAATCATCCAAACCTAGCCCTCTATCCTTGATAGAATGACCAAATTCACTCACCTCTTCATAAGGCATCTTGTCAAAACGACGTTTTTGACTTTCCTGTTTTCGTATAACATCCTTTAAATGACTCGAAAATTTGGTTTTAAAATAACGATAAAACGTCAACTGATCATCTACTAAATCAGGATTGTCCTGCAATAAACGATATAAAATCACTCTTCCTTCTTGCAACCAGTCATCCCTATCCCATAATTTAATATAGTAAGTTCTTTGCAACTTAAAAACAATAGGTTTCACTGAAATAAATAAACTCTCGAAATGTACTGAATTTTCCATAAGATATTCTCCTTTAGCAATGTTGTTATTATTATAATAAAGGAGATAAAAAAACAACATGACAAAAATGTCATGTTCAAAAATCAAAAATAGTGATTCAAAGTTTTTTCATTCTGATTCTAGCTGTTACATCTTACTCATCACAAAAAAAGGAGCAAAGCTCCTCTTTCTATTATTATTGCACAGACGACGGAGAATGGGGGATTCGAACCCCCGCGCCAGTTACCCGACCTAACGATTTAGCAAACCGTCCTCTTCAGCCTCTTGAGTAATTCTCCAATGGGCACAAGTGGACTCGAACCACCGACCTCACGCTTATCAGGCGTGCGCTCTAACCAGCTGAGCTATGCGCCCAGATTATAGAAATCTGGAATTCTATAAAGCGGGTGACGAGAATCGAACTCGCGACAACAGCTTGGAAGGCTGTAGTTTTACCACTAAACTACACCCGCATAAAAATGGCGCGAGACGGACTCGAACCGCCGACACATGGAGCTTCAATCCATTGCTCTACCAACTGAGCTACCGAGCCAACTTTATTGCGGGAGCAGGATTTGAACCTACGACCTTCGGGTTATGAGCCCGACGAGCTACCTAGCTGCTCCATCCCGCGATAATCTTAAGGAGGATGTGGGATTCGAACCCACGCACGCTTTTACACGCCTGACGGTTTTCAAGACCGTTCCCTTCAGCCAGACTTGGGTAATCCTCCAAGAAAAACATGGACCTTGTAGGACTCGAACCTACGACCGCTCGGTTATGAGCCGAGTGCTCTAACCAGTTGAGCTAAAGGTCCAAAGTCATCCATAAATAGCAATAGCGGCGAAGGGGATCGAACCCCCGACCTCCCGGGTATGAACCGGACGCTCTAGCCAGCTGAGCTACACCGCCATCTAAATCGGGAAGACAGGATTCGAACCTGCGACACCTTGGTCCCAAACCAAGTACTCTACCAAGCTGAGCTACTTCCCGTATTCACATTTTCTATGCACCCTAGAGGATTCGAACCTCTAACCGCCTGATTCGTAGTCAGGTACTCTATCCAGTTGAGCCAAGGGTGCTCATTAGTATATGCCGAGGACCGGAATCGAACCGGTACGATGTTAACCATCGCAGGATTTTAAGTCCTGTGCGTCTGCCAGTTCCGCCACCCCGGCCTCTTAAGCTAAAGCGAACGACGGGGTTCGAACCCGCGACCCCCACCTTGGCAAGGTGATGTTCTACCACTGAACTACGTTCGCAAATGCCGGCTACATGACTTGAACACGCGACCCTCTGATTACAAATCAGATGCTCTACCAACTGAGCTAAGCCGGCTACTCTTTCTAATGCGGGTGAAGGGACTTGAACCCCCACGCCGTTAAGCGCCAGATCCTAAATCTGGTGCGTCTGCCAATTCCGCCACACCCGCATATCATGACCCGTACTGGGCTCGAACCAGTGACCCTCTGATTAAAAGTCAGATGCTCTACCAACTGAGCTAACGAGTCTTTTCTCTACGGTCCCGACGGGAATCGAACCCGCGATCTTCGCCGTGACAGGGCGACGTGATAACCGCTACACCACGGGACCTACTTATGGGAGTTAACGGGATCGAACCGCTGACCCTCTGCTTGTAAGGCAGATGCTCTCCCAGCTGAGCTAAACTCCCTATAGCCAAGCGACTACCATATCTAACAGGGGGCAACCCCCAACTACATCAGGCGTTCTAGGGCTTAACTACTGTGTTCGGCATGGGAACAGGTGTATCTCCTAGGCTATCGTCACTTAACTATTGAATAGATCTCTTGTCTACTCAAAATTGAATAACTATCTAAACAAGTTAACCTTACGCTACTTCTTTATGACTCTTTGGATAAGTCCTCGAGCTATTAGTATTAGTCCGCTACATGTGTCACCACACTTACACTCCTAACCTATCTACCTGATCATCTCTCAGGGCTCTTACTGATATAAAATCATGGGAAATCTCATCTTGAGGTGGGCTTCACACTTAGATGCTTTCAGCGTTTATCCCTTCCCTACATAGCTACCCAGCGATGCCCTTGGCAGGACAACTGGTACACCAGCGGTAAGTCCACTCTGGTCCTCTCGTACTAGGAGCAGATCCTCTCAAATTTCCTACGCCCGCGACGGATAGGGACCGAACTGTCTCACGACGTTCTGAACCCAGCTCGCGTGCCGCTTTAATGGGCGAACAGCCCAACCCTTGGGACCGACTACAGCCCCAGGATGCGACGAGCCGACATCGAGGTGCCAAACCTCCCCGTCGATGTGAACTCTTGGGGGAGATAAGCCTGTTATCCCCAGGGTAGCTTTTATCCGTTGAGCGATGGCCCTTCCATACGGAACCACCGGATCACTAAGCCCGACTTTCGTCCCTGCTCGAGTTGTAGCTCTCGCAGTCAAGCTCCCTTATACCTTTACACTCTGCGAATGATTTCCAACCATTCTGAGGGAACCTTTGGGCGCCTCCGTTACCTTTTAGGAGGCGACCGCCCCAGTCAAACTGCCCGTCAGACACTGTCTCCGATAGGGATAACCTATCTAGGTTAGAGTAGCCATAACACAAGGGTAGTATCCCAACAACGCCTCCATTGAGACTGGCGTCCCAATTTCATAGGCTCCTACCTATCCTGTACATGTGGTACAGATACTCAATATCAAACTGCAGTAAAGCTCCATGGGGTCTTTCCGTCCTGTCGCGGGTAACCTGCATCTTCACAGGTACTAAAATTTCACCGAGTCTCTCGTTGAGACAGTGCCCAAATCATTACGCCTTTCGTGCGGGTCGGAACTTACCCGACAAGGAATTTCGCTACCTTAGGACCGTTATAGTTACGGCCGCCGTTTACTGGGGCTTCAATTCAGATCTTCGCTAAAAGCTAAACCCTCCTCTTAACCTTCCAGCACCGGGCAGGCGTCACCCCCTATACATCATCTTACGATTTAGCAGAGAGCTGTGTTTTTGATAAACAGTTGCTTGGGCCTATTCACTGCGGCTGACTTAAAGCCAGCGCCCCTTCTCCCGAAGTTACGGGGCCATTTTGCCGAGTTCCTTAACGAGAGTTCTCTCGCTCACCTGAGGCTACTCGCCTCGACTACCTGTGTCGGTTTGCGGTACGGGTAGTGTATGATTAACGCTAGAAGCTTTTCTTGGCAGTGTGACATCACTCACTTCGCTACTAAACTTCGCTCCCCATCACAGCTTGGTGTTATAGATATAAGCATTTGACTCATATCACACCTCACTGCTTAGCCCAGCACTTCCAATCGCTGGGACAAGTTAGCCTACTGCGTCCCTCCATCACTTCATACACTAGTACAGGAATATCAACCTGTTGGCCATCGGATACACCTTTCGGTCTCTCCTTAGGTCCCGACTAACCCAGGGCGGACGAGCCTTCCCCTGGAAACCTTAGTCTTACGGTGGATGGGATTCTCACCCATCTTTCGCTACTCATACCGGCATTCTCACTTCTATGCGTTCCAGCGCTCCTCACGGTACACCTTCAACACACATAGAACGCTCTCCTACCATCCCCTAAGGGATCCACAGCTTCGGTAAATTGTTTTAGCCCCGGTACATTTTCGGCGCAGGGTCACTCGACTAGTGAGCTATTACGCACTCTTTGAATGAATAGCTGCTTCTAAGCTAACATCCTAGTTGTCTGTGCAACCCCACATCCTTTTCCACTTAACAATTATTTTGGGACCTTAGCTGGTGGTCTGGGCTGTTTCCCTTTCGACTACGGATCTTAGCACTCGCAGTCTGACTGCCGATTATATCTCATTGGCATTCGGAGTTTATCTGAGATTGGTAATCCGGGATGGACCCCTCACCCAAACAGTGCTCTACCTCCAAGAGACTTAACATCGACGCTAGCCCTAAAGCTATTTCGGAGAGAACCAGCTATCTCCAAGTTCGTTTGGAATTTCTCCGCTACCCACAAGTCATCCAAGCACTTTTCAACGTGCCCTGGTTCGGGCCTCCAGTGAGTTTTACCTCACCTTCACCCTGCTCATGGGTAGGTCACATGGTTTCGGGTCTACGACATGATACTAAGTCGCCCTATTAAGACTCGGTTTCCCTACGGCTCCGTCTCTTCAACTTAACCTCGCATCATATCGTAACTCGCCGGTTCATTCTACAAAAGGCACGCTCTCACCCATTAACGGGCTCGAACTTGTTGTAGGCACACGGTTTCAGGTTCTATTTCACTCCCCTTCCGGGGTACTTTTCACCTTTCCCTCACGGTACTGGTTCACTATCGGTCACTAGAGAGTATTTAGGGTTAGGAGATGGTCCTCCCAGATTCCGACGGGATTTCTCGTGTCCCGCCGTACTCAGGATACTGCTAGGTATAATCACTATTTCGACTACGAGGCTTTTACTCTCTTTGGCTCATCTTTCCAGATGACTCGTCTATAATCATTAAGTCCACATTGCAGTCCTACAACCCCAAAGAGTAAACTCTTTGGTTTGCCCTCTTACCGTTTCGCTCGCCGCTACTAAGGCAATCGCTTTTGCTTTCTCTTCCTGCAGCTACTTAGATGTTTCAGTTCACTGCGTCTTCCCTCCTACACCTTAACAGTGTAGGATACTAACCATTAGTTAGTGGGTTCCCCCATTCGGACATCCCTGGATCAGCGCTTACTTACAGCTCCCCAAAGCATTTCGTCGTTAGTCACGTCCTTCATCGGCTTCTAGTGCCAAGGCATCCACCGTGCGCCCTTATTAACTTAACCTTATTTGGTCTATTGACCTTAAACTCATTAAATCACAGCGTTTCGGTTTATTTTCTTGTTGCTATTTGATAGTTATTCAATTTTCAATGGACAATCTAGAATCTTACGATTCTATGGAGCCTAGCGGGATCGAACCGCTGACCTCCTGCGTGCAAAGCAGGCGCTCTCCCAGCTGAGCTAAGGCCCCACAAGACCTCTCAAAACTAAACAAGACAATGTACAGTTCCGTTTTTTCCTTAGAAAGGAGGTGATCCAGCCGCACCTTCCGATACGGCTACCTTGTTACGACTTCACCCCAATCATCTATCCCACCTTAGGCGGCTGGCTCCTAAAAGGTTACCTCACCGACTTCGGGTGTTACAAACTCTCGTGGTGTGACGGGCGGTGTGTACAAGGCCCGGGAACGTATTCACCGCGGCGTGCTGATCCGCGATTACTAGCGATTCCGACTTCATGTAGGCGAGTTGCAGCCTACAATCCGAACTGAGACTGGCTTTAAGAGATTAGCTTGCCGTCACCGACTTGCGACTCGTTGTACCAGCCATTGTAGCACGTGTGTAGCCCAGGTCATAAGGGGCATGATGATTTGACGTCATCCCCACCTTCCTCCGGTTTATTACCGGCAGTCTCGCTAGAGTGCCCAACTGAATGATGGCAACTAACAATAAGGGTTGCGCTCGTTGCGGGACTTAACCCAACATCTCACGACACGAGCTGACGACAACCATGCACCACCTGTCACCGGTGTGCCGAAGCAAAATCCTATCTCTAGGACGGGCACCGGGATGTCAAGACCTGGTAAGGTTCTTCGCGTTGCTTCGAATTAAACCACATGCTCCACCGCTTGTGCGGGCCCCCGTCAATTCCTTTGAGTTTCAACCTTGCGGTCGTACTCCCCAGGCGGAGTGCTTAATGCGTTAGCTGCGGCACTGAGTCCCGGAAAGGACCCAACACCTAGCACTCATCGTTTACGGCGTGGACTACCAGGGTATCTAATCCTGTTTGCTCCCCACGCTTTCGAGCCTCAGCGTCAGTTACAGACCAGAGAGCCGCTTTCGCCACCGGTGTTCCTCCATATATCTACGCATTTCACCGCTACACATGGAATTCCACTCTCCCCTTCTGCACTCAAGTCTCACAGTTTCCAAAGCGTACAATGGTTAAGCCACTGCCTTTAACTTCAGACTTATGAAACCGCCTGCGCTCGCTTTACGCCCAATAAATCCGGACAACGCTCGGGACCTACGTATTACCGCGGCTGCTGGCACGTAGTTAGCCGTCCCTTTCTGGTAAGATACCGTCACGACATGGATTTTCCACTCCCACATCCGTTCTTCTCTTACAACAGAGCTTTACGATCCGAAAACCTTCTTCACTCACGCGGCGTTGCTCGGTCAGGGTTGCCCCCATTGCCGAAGATTCCCTACTGCTGCCTCCCGTAGGAGTCTGGGCCGTGTCTCAGTCCCAGTGTGGCCGATCACCCTCTCAGGTCGGCTATGTATCGTCGCCTTGGTAAGCCGTTACCTTACCAACTAGCTAATACAACGCAGGTCCATCTGATAGTGGAGCAATTGCCCCTTTTAAACTAATAACATGTGTTATTACCTCTTATGCGGTATTAGCTATCGTTTCCAATAGTTATCCCCCGCTATCAGGCAGGTTACCTACGCGTTACTCACCCGTTCGCAACTCATCCAGAAGAAGCAAGCTTCTCCCTTCAGCGTTCTACTTGCATGTATTAGGCACGCCGCCAGCGTTCGTCCTGAGCCAGGATCAAACTCTCATTTAAATCATGATTTGTTTGAGTCTTCACTCATTCTGTTCTCTGACAGATTTATTTTTGACTTCTTTAAGAAGCCCTGCACATCGTCTTGTTCAGTTCTCAAAGGTCTTTGTCTCTCAAGAGACAACTTCTATATTCTATCAAACTTTTAATAGCTTGTCAACACTTTTTTTGAAGTTTTTTCAACCTCTCGTGTTAACGTCCTCTCGTTTGACAGCTATATTAGTTTATCAAACTTCATCTACACTGTCAATAACTTTTTTAATCTTGTATGTGTCTTATTTTGTGAGATTGCGCAAATCCCTTGACAGTAGCGGAGTCTAGCAAAAAAGACGGAGCATAATTTATTTGCTCAGTCTTGACAAGTTACCCTACATGGAGTATGATTATCTTAACTGAGTAATAAAGACTACTACTCTTTTTACTCGGCGAGGTACGGTTGCCGCCGTGCCTCTTTTCTTATGTTTAACTTGTCTATATTATAACCAATTTCACTACATTTGTCAAGGTTTTTAGCCAAATTTAAGCTTATTTATTTTCGCTGTTTTCCTAGAAATCATGCGGATTTCAAGCAATTTTCATTGCTATAAAATGGAACTGTCTATGACAGTGTTTTTTATTTTAAAGCAGACGTTTTTTTATTGATTTTCTATCCTTAGTTTGGGTAATCGTTCCTTTCAAACGTTCCCCATAATCTTTATTACTATTATCTTGAAGATAAACATCTGCACTTTCAAGTGGCGTAAAAAATTGATACTGTTCCCGCCATTCACCAAAAAACAAATCACGGATCTGCCCTTCAGTATTTAGTAAAATCAATTGACTCATACGATCAAGCCCATGAACACTCCAATACATTCCCCGTTTTTTCATGCGATAAGTTAATTTACGGTGCTGACTTTCCATAATACCAATCCCAGCATGTGGAAGCCCGTAATAGTTGGGATGAGCGGTATATTTGAAATTTTGGAGGAGCTTTAAGCGAAGTTTACTAAAAGTAGCCTCATCTTCCTTAGTTACAAGTAAAGACTCAGTGGTGTCTAAAATCATCTTTAAATCTTTTTTACTATGTTTCTTTATAGCTTCAAAAGCTCCATCCAGCAATTCGTCAGGAAAATTTTTATAATAAGTTCTTAGCTTTTGATTTAGATGATAACTATCCCAAAAGTGGTAATGATGTTTTACACCTAGGGCTTTCGCAATTTCATCAAATACATAAGGGGTATAACCATGCCCGTTATCTGAATTCGTGATAAGCAGCGTTTGAGGAGTTATCTCGAAATGATTATAAAGGTAGTCAATCACTTTTTCACGAGTCGGAGCATTTTTAATGCCAACAAATTCCTTTTTATTTTGCAATTCAAAGCGATTTTTGCGAATTTTGCGGCTGCCTGTATGAATAACAAAATGCGATAAATCATAGCGGTGGTTATCAATATCAGAATCGGCTACTTTAATCATGACACCATCTCCTTCAAGAAAAATGACAGGAGCTTTTTCTTTTACCACTTCCTCCGACTCCTCAAAAAAACGATAATCTTCCCGTTCTTTTAACAATTTTTCAGCATGATTTAGACATCTAATCACAGTATCCTTACTAATATAGATACCGTACATCAATTCTACAATTTCTACTACTTTTCTATAAGGCACAAGAGTGGCAAGATGGGTAATTTGAAACATTAATTCTTTAGAAATACTGATACGTTTAGCAAGTCCCAGCTTTTCATCAACTGGAATTCGGACACGCTTCCCATTAGACCAGCGAGAACGCTCAAAAGTGACCTCGCCAAACGTAAATAGGACTGTACGCTTTACTTTATTAATCCTTTTGTAGCCCCTAGCTCGCATGATAGGTGCAATAAAACTCTCATAGCGCTCAATAAACTGGTAAAAACCTATTAAATTATCACGTCTAAACTGCCCAACAAGCAAGCGCTCATCAATTGGTTGTTGATCCATAAGGTCTCCTAAACTAAATAAACTAATATACTCTCTAGTTTAGAAATTTTCGTACATAACCTCAACTTTATTTTTTGTCTGCAGCAGCAAATCTTCGTCAATCGTCGTCTTTATCAATAATTTCTTTAATCTGACCAAAGGCTCTAATGTCCCCATTCAAAGCTTTTTGTAATACCACCAAAGCTAACGCCATTTCATTGGTTGGTTCATAACCTAAATTAATCAATAACTCCTTCATTTGTTCATTATTGACCTCTGCAGTCAAAAGAGTCTGAAAGGCTTGACGAAGTTCTGCTTTTTGACGTCTCGTTCTTCCAGAGGTAATTCCTGCCTGTCTTTGTATTTTTCTTCGTTCACTCTCTGGTCGCTGACCAAGAGAAATCAAATTGTGTTCATTTGCCATTTTTTATTCTCTACTTTCTAATTTTTTATCTATTCACAATATAATTTTAGACCTTACTTGAAAATTTTCTCGTTGTTCGCTCGTTGTTCATCTTCAAAAAAACATTTTAGGTGTTATCAGTCATAGTTTCCCTTTTTAATTTTCTGACACTTTTCCTTGAGTTTTATAGCTGTTTTTCCTGTTTCTCTTTCAAAGCGACGAATAATCCGCTCAACATAAAAGGGGTCAAGTTCCATCGAATAATTGATGCGTCCCAACTGCTCACAGACTAAAAGCGTTGTCCCTGATCCTGCAAAGCTATCTAAAACACAATCACCCCTACGGCTAGAATTGCGCACCAAGCGTTCAATCAAAGCTAAGGGCTTCATGGTGGGGTGGTCACCATTACGTTCTGGTTGATTGATGCGCAAAATGGTTGTGGGCTGTTGCTCTTGATAACTACGAATTAAATCCATTAATTCTGCCTTACTTTTATGCTCCAAATCGCTTTCTAAAACAGTGGAAAGCGTAAAATCACGAACAAAATAGTGAGGTGCTCCTGCTTTCCAGCCATAAAGACACGGTTCATGTTGCCACTGATAATCTTGGGGTCCAAGAACAAAGCGATTTTTCACCCAGACGAGTGTTTGTTTTTCTAACCAGCCGACAGCCGCCACAGCTTCTGAAAAAGCGAAACGTTGACTGTCCGCATGCCAGATGTAAAAACCAGCTCCTGCCTTTAAGTGAGCATCTACTGCTCGAAAGCTATCCTCCAAAAATTGACGAAAAGCTTCCTGAGGTAGAGCATCGTTTTGAATGCTCAAGCCTTCGCTTGTCTTGCCTTTGTAGTCCACATTGTAAGGTGGATCGGTGACATAAAGATCCACTTGTTTATCTCCTAAGAGACGCTTTAAATGCTCAGGGTTAGTGCTATCACCACACATGAGAAAGTGGTCGCCTAGTTGAAAGATATCACCTAACTGAACAGACAAGCCTTCTTCATTAGCCTTAACGGGTTCAATCTCTTCTTCTACTGCTTCACTTGTCTCCTCCCCTAGAGGTTTGGAGAGCAGTGACGTGGAAAAGCCAAAGTCAGACATGTCAATGTCTAAGATGGTCGTCAACTCCTGTTTTAACAAACCCATGTCAAAATCCGTGTTCATGGTAATCTTGTTGTGCGCTAGGATATAAGCTTGTTTTTGTTCAGCACTCAAGTGCTTTAAACGAATAACGGGCACTTCTTCGTATCCCAGTTGACTCAAAGCCAGATAGCGTCCATGCCCTTCAATAATGGTGTTGTGTTCGTCAATGGCAATAGGATCGTTATTGCCGAACTGCACAATGGACTGCTTAATTTGGTCAACTTGATACTGAGGGTGCTTTTTGACATTATGTTCATATAAGGTTAGGTCTGCTAGTGGAATGGTTTCAATGTTCATATCAAATCCTTTCTAAAGGTGCTTATGGTGTTTATCCTGACGTTCTTCTTTAAGTTTTTGGCTAAAGTCATAGTCAGCTACAATCTTATCCCGATGTGTTGCTAGTGCCTCTCGCTCAATCTGATACTCCTTGAGTTCTTTTTTGAGAAGGTCGGGGTTTATGTTTTTGTCTAGACGAGCTTTCTCTAAAAGTGCCAGTGTTGTTTCTGATGGAACAAGGGTGCTTTGATACTGGACTAAAGCGCCATACAGTTTATTGAGCTCCGCTATTTTGTCACTTAACCGCTCTAACTCCTGATCTGTTTTGTCCAATTGCTCCAAAAAGTTTTTTTCTAAATCTCTAAACTGCTCAGAGTTCGTGACATGATTAACAGATAAGAAGTTTAATTCATCTACTAAGCGGTCAAGTTTTGAGAGGTAACGGTTCTTATAAAGAATGGTTTCACCATTTTGACTAGACAATTGTTTGATCAGTGTTGTCCCTGTAATGAAGCGGTTTTGTTCCGAATGGTCTGGGTTTAAAAAATAAAAGAAGTCTTTCCGTTTTAGATAAGCCGTAAAACTGCCATCCGCATTTTGGTCTAACAAGCGTGCAGGAATGGCAACCGTACCTTTTCGATCTAAACCAAAACGGATGGGCACGTGTAAAGAACGAGGGGTAATGGTCTCCACCTGCCATGGCTCAATGGTCAGCTTCATCTCAAAGTCCTCTGCTTCTTTTTCCATAACCTTGTCATACTCCGCCTTAATACTATCTTTGTCAAAGACAACTGCATTTGTTGCTAAACGTTTGGTGATGCCTTCAAGGCTGTAACGTCCTTTTTTAGACAGACTGCGGTCACGAACCACACGTTCTTGTGGCTGGTCGCTTAAACGATAGGTTATATACTGACCGCTGGTGTTGACTTGCAGGTTAAGTGCCTGGGCTTTTTGGAGAAAATCCTCTAAGTCAAGCGAGTGCTTAAGTAAAAAGTCCAAACGCTGCTTAATCTCAAAACGAAAACTATTTTTTTGGCGCCAAGCAGAATAGACAGTATAAGATGTTTTGAGTTTAGGTTCAAGTACCATAGCTCCTGCAAGTTCTGCTTGTCTGCTTGAAATTTGAAAAAGACTACGTGCCGTTTGTTTTTGCCAGCGAAACTTTTTAAGCGTGACTTGATTGGTCGTGTTAAAAATGATGTGGTTATGCAAATGCCCTTTGTCCATATGGGTGGCAACGATAAACTGATAATCCCCACCCGTCAACTCCAGAGCCGTTTGATAACCCAGTCGGTTGACTTCTTCAGGGCTTAACTTATCCTCTGGTGCAAAAGATTGGATGATATGATGTGCCATAACTTGATTTGGGTTGGACAGGTCCGACATTTCTTTATTGCGTCTACCGTGATTAAAAGCTGCCGCCGAGTCTTTGACCAAAAAGAAATCGTCAAAAACAGCCTCAGCATCTGAAGCATCTATCACATCATGTCCTGACACCAACCGTTGATAAACTTGTCCGTCTTTCAAGACATAAGGAAAGTCTGAATGGCAATCGTTCTTTGTGACCAGTTTTAGATTGGCATCATCTCGCAAGATGTAATTGAGGGAACGTCTAAGTTTACGACTTTCTTTGATCTGATGAACTTTGGTGATGACCATGTGCTTTTGCCAACTCCTTAACTTTAAACTCTTTACCGATGACGTCTTTTAAAGTTTTGATGTCATGGAGTAACGCCTCCATAAGTTCGCTATCCAAATCTTCAAAAGTATTGACGTAACGGACTAGTTGGTTGATGTTTTGTCCGATGCGGTTGACTTCGAGCCGCAGTGCTTGTAACTCTGAATAGTCATAAGTCGCTACCTGCCCTTGAAGCAACATCTCTAAGGCAAAGCCCTGAAATGTTTTTTGGTGGGCTTGTGCCATGCGTCTTTTAATGCGATGGGCTTCTTGATCGGTGGCACGTAAGACAAAAAGGTTGTCTCGCGTACGATTACTTTTTACCATTGTCTTTTTTCTCCTTTTTAGGCTATTTCGCCACTTTCTGCTCTTGCAAGATTAGCACGTGTTTATCCACGTGCCTCGAAAAAAAGCCCCAAAAGCCCGATTGGCGCTAAGGCTGCCTCGGACTTTTGAACTTTTTTATTTTGGGGAGAACCCCAATCCCCCTTTAGCGCTCAAGCCGTTAAGCAACTCATACCTTTAGGTCAGTGCTCCCTTTTCAAAAAGGACACTAAGGTCTTTAAGACAAAGTGCCAAGTAGCAACCCTGTCTTTTTTCAAAAATCACTTAAGGCTTGATGGCTGTTTAGGGAAATGTATCTTATGACGGTTCGTCCATTTGGCTAATTTTCTGATGTGAAAACATCTCCTTTTTAAAAAGAGCGTATTCCGTATCGGTGAGCTGTTTCAAATAGGCGATGGTCACATGATAATCATCTGCTAAGGGACAATCACTCGCTTCTAGTTCCTGTGCTTCCTGCTTTAAGTAAAGAAGCATATCGCTTCTTGTGTAAGTGCTAAATGGGGCTTGTAGAATTTCTTGCCCCTTAAGGTAAGTGTCAAGGTCAACGAAAAGCGACCGTAAAATCATCTCACTGGTTGTCTTTATCATGGTCAAAGTCTCCTTCTGTTAGGTTTACTGTTTTAGTCCTTGAGCTACGATGCACTACCTTTTCGTAGCTCGTTGGGCTTTTTTTGGCGTGTCCTCTTCTTTGTGTTTTACTTGTGTGCGCTCTTGATAAATAGTAAGCGTCTTATCCATACGCTCCATCAAACTTTTGGCTTCGTTTTGAATGACCTCTAAGTGTTGCGTCAGCTGCTCTAGCCCTTGTTCAGGATGCATCCAATTCTGCCATGTTGCTAAATAATCAAAAGAATGTTTAGTCGGTAGTCCAAGATGACGGCACACTACATAAGTGACAGATTCTATTTGAAAGTCTCTATCCGGCTTGGTCATAAAGCCAACCTTAAAGTGTGGGTTGAGTTCTTCTAGTCTTTTAGAATTGTGCAATTCAGACTCGGCAATCTTTTGAATCAAGGTCGTCAAGGTTTGTTCGTAGCTCATGTCTTTTTGAATGGCAATGTAGTTTTGTTTGTCGTGATACAAGCCTTCATCCTCCACATACTTCAAAAAACGAATGGGAACGCCATTTTGTTTTTCCGAAATGTCTCGCAAGGTGCGGTAAATATTTTGGAAGTAGGTCTTATCCATCACTTCAGGAACAATAGTCTTGTCTTGTGGTAAATCTAGCGTTTTACCTTCCTGCGCTTCGACTTGAGAAACATCAAAGACAGGAACAGCTTTAAAATAGATTCGTGTTTTTTCTTGTCCTTGGTCATCAAGAAGCGTCTGCCCCTTTTTATCGGTTAGGGTGACGGTTTTAGGAGCTTGGACATAAAGGGCTTTTTCTCCTTTTTTCACTCGACCCCCACGGTTTCGCCATTCCTTGAAAGAAGCTACCATCGTCGCTGTTCCCAGTTGACTCTTAAGCAATCGAGCATTGCGACTCGAATAGTGACTAAAATCTACCAGCCCATCTAAATAGTTGAGGTAATTATCTTGGTCAAAATAGTCCTTGTTCCTTTCTTGTAAGTGTTGGTTGATGGCTTTGACATCCCCCTTTTTAATCAACTCACTGAGTTCTAAGTTGTGCTGTTGGCGCTCTGCTGGATTGTCAGAAGCATTGTTAGGGTCTGTGCCACTGCCTTTTTCAATACCATCTGGTGTTCCGTCTCCATCGCTATCAGCACTAAAAGGATTTGTTCCAAGTGCTGCTTCTTCATCATCGGTTAAGCCATCGCCATCAGAGTCCTTAGGAAAAATAGTTTTGTCGTTTTCCTTTGAGACCTGCAAGGGTTCAAAATCTCCCGCTTCCACAATAGCTTGTAGTTCCTTACCACCATCTGTGACAATAGCCTCGTTGATGGATAGAGTTGTGACCTGATTGTCTTTTTGACGGAAAACACCTAGAATCGTTTTGTCAGTGGCTGCTTCTAACTCAGTAGCGAGTTTGTGGTTCACTTTCATTAAAGAAGCAGGGAACAACTCTCCGTCCACATTTCTAAATGCCACCAGGACATCTTCATCTTCTGTTTTAATGGCACTGGCTAAGTCTAAACGCTGCATGCGCTCCACTTGCGACAGGTCATCAAAGAGGAAACTATTGGCATCAATGATTGCTTTAAAATCAGGCAGCACCTGAATCTTACTAAAAGTCGCTCCACGATTGGCAATCATGATGTTTTGATAGTCCGCTTTGCCCTTGACAATATCCTCCAAGGTTTTAGCTGCCGTTTGTTGTTCGCCAATCGCATAGAGTCCAATCAAATGCGGATAGTGCTCCGCCTTAAAACGAATGGTGAGGGCTTCAACAGCCTCCTTATGCTTGTAAAAATAGGTTACTTGACTGTCTGCCAGCTCTTTTTGATACCAAGTGGCATTGTCTTGAATCTGTGAAGCGTAGCGGTTTAGTTTCTTTAATTCCTCAGGTTTTATGGGGTGATACCCCATCTTATACATTGACTGCTCAGGGTCTGAAATGGTAAAATGAAAGAAAGGTTGAGACTGAGTTGGAGTCGGTGACGACTCCTTCAAAGAACGTTCTTTTGGAACGTTAGGTAGAGGTGCTGCCTCCTGAGTCCGCTCAGGGAAATCCCCGATTGGGTTCTCAACCTTTTTATTATGCCCTTGAGCAGTTTCTTCAGAAGCTGTTTTTATTTTTCCCTCCAACCACTGAGCATAAAAACGAGACTCCTGATCTACGACAGATAGGTTAATAGCTTTCTGCACAAGGTCGTCTAAACTCGTTGAGCTAGCACCTAATTGGACAAAGAGGGCATATTCTTGTGGGTGACGTTCCTGAAAAACAACATTATCAAGAATAGCTTCTTCGCCCTTGTCATAGGCTAAGCTAAGAGCAGCGGTAAAATCTCGTGGAACAACACTATCTGCTAGAGCCTCTAAGCTCTCTCTTTGAGCTAAGCCTGCTAAAACAGTGTCATCCAGTTCTTTGAGGTCTTGATGATAAGGAGCATCGGATAAGTGCTCACTTATGGTCTGTGTCTCCTCACCAATGTTATAGCGTAGCCCTTCCTCCAAGACCTCACCCTCTGGACTTAAGAGGTCAAACTTGGTTTTGGCATAAGGCAATACTTCATAGCCCGCCTCTAACGGAGAGTCTGTCGTGCGCTTTTTGAGTCGGTCAAACTGTTTTTGATTTTCCTGATAGAGTGGTGTGGTAAAGTCCTCATAAGAAAGAATGGTGCCTTCTTCCATATTTTGAAAAATGGGACTTTCTGACCAATAAAAACGGACGTGATAGCTAGGCTCTTCCGCAGCTTCAACCTTGCGATTTTGTTCTTCTTCTAGCGACAATTGGGCTTGGTATTCCTCAAATTTATGTTCTAACTCTTGGCTAACGTATGCCAACGCATCAGAAAAGACCTCTTCTCCTTTGGTATAAGCCCCCATTGTCTGATTAAAGACCTCAGTATAGCGGTCGTCTAACAGGTTGTATTCGTCCAACAGTTCTTGGGCGTTTTTTTGTGGTGTGTTCGTTTCCATGATTGCCTCACTTTCTATTGGTTGTTTTAACAGGGCAGTTACGTGTTCTATTTCTTCAGGTGTTTTTGGGGCGTAGCGCTTGGCAACCTCAAAGCTACCATCATCCTTTAAAGTCAAGGCTACACGACGTAAGCCTTTGACAAAATAAGTGTCTGGCTGTTTTTTCCATTGACGAACCTGTCCTTGGTCAATCAACGCTTGCGCTTGGGGACTAATGGTGATTGTGTCCAGGCGCTTCACTTGATCCTCAAGAACCTTTAAACGCTTGGCATAGGTTCTCAGTGTTGCCTTGGTGTAGACGGACTCCCCACGCTTGGCTTTTTCAATCTCTTCACGAATGCGTGGGATATTATCGATCGTTAAGGCAAGACCAGTGCCCCAGCGGTTAAGCCCCTCATCTTGATACTCTAGGGACTGGATGCGTTCTTCTTGTTTAGAGATTTCATCTAGGAGGTTTCTTGCCCGATTTTCAAGCTTTTCCTGACGCTTAAACCAAGCCTCACCACCTCGCTTATCGTTCATCGGTTGCCCGTTTGTGAGCCTCTGGTGGGCAAAAACAGCCTCGACCGCCGTATTGTACTCTTCCTCCAAGCGCTGTTTCTTCCGTTTGGCTTGGGCTAAACGGCTATTATTCGGAGACGTTTCTTGTGCTTGATGAACATCAGACACTTTGTCTTTCCCTTCACCTTTTTCTACTTCAGTTGTCATCTGACTTTCCTCACTTTTCATTTGTTTCAGGTAATCATTCCAATCCATTTTGTTCTGTTCTTCCTTAAGTGGTGGTATATCAACCGTCATTGGGATACCGTCAGCTTGTAAGTCCTTAATAAAGCCCCGTCCAGCCTCATCATTATCAACGGCTAGAGTTATGAGATTTGGGGTGTCTTTAAGAATCCTAGTTGTTTGATGAATGTTATCTAGTGCCCCTCTGATAGACTCTCTAGGCATAGTTTTGGAATACTGCCCATCTGTCAATAAATCGGCTGTGTAACGGCTAATCACCCCTTTTTTAAGCCCATCCATAGCCACTAAACGCACGTTAGATAAGCTGTCTTTATGGAGCTCATAATAAGACATGAGATCAATCGGAGCTTCTGTAAAGACTAGGCGTTTGGGAGTCCCAATGTCTAAGTGGAAACCAGCAAGACCATCCGAGTGTCGCATGATTTTCTTTAAGCGCCCTCGCTCAGGGTGCTGGACTTTATTTTCAATAATCCCTTGTAGGCTGCCACCTATCATCATTCCATCGCTATCCCGACTTTTAAAAAGGATAACGGGTTCAAAGTAATCGCCCTTTTTAAGCGTGGCAGAGACCATATTGCCTGAAGCAAGAACGGTATCAATGGTATCATCTGAGAGTCCCCTCTCTTCCTTAAGATAATGCCTGCCAAGTTCAAAATCCTTGTGTTCATAAGGGGCTAGGTAATTTTTAAAAGGTTCCTTCTTTTCGGGTGTTACAGTGACTTTAGGAAACTCGCCTGTTTCGACAAACTGCACTGCCTCCTTAAAAGGCGTTGGATGCCCTGTCCACTCTTCTCTAACAACACGGACGAGATCAATGGGGTTGCCACCTTTGCCACGTGACCACCACATAAAGCGGTTGGTTTTAGGGTTAATTTTAAAGCTATCATGCTCCTCCCAATAAAAGTGATCGCTCTCTCTTTTGAGTGACATGCCAAGGGCTGTGGCAACCGCCACAATATCCTTGCTGGCAATCTTAGCCAGTTGTTCTTGGGAGCGCTTTTTCACTAAGTGTTGACTATTTGCCATGTGTATCTCCTTTTTCGATTTGTTTGGTGATTGCCCACTTTATCTTTTGGACAAAAGCCTCTGGGTTAACCTCTCCTTGTCCAATTTTAGCCAGTACCGCCTCCCATTTTCCTGTGGTCTCTGGGTTAGTGTAGCTCACTTCCAAGGTATCTAGGTAGTGAATCAACTGTCTGCCACGTTCAGTTGGGAAAAACTGCCCTGTCTTCTTATCCTTGGTCACATAGCCTTTCCTTTGAATCAAATCAATCATGCCGTCTCGTGTCGCTGAGGTACCGAGATTGTACTTAGGCAGCAGCTTCTTTAACAGAATAGACTCGCTGATACGTGTGGGGGGCTTGGTCATACGCTTGACCTGTTTAGGCGATACTATCACCACCTGCCCTTCTTGGTAAGCAGGCATTTCCTTATCTTCCGTCTTTGTGGGCACGTAGCTGCGCCAACCTAAACTTTGCGTTACCGTTCCAGTTGCTTTAAAGGTCTGATTGCCATTCGTGATCAAGACTTGGGTAGACTGATAATGATAATCGCTACTAAACATCAAAAGCGTCCGCTTAGTAACGGTGGTATAAATCAGCTCTTCATCGGTTGAGAGGTCATCTAGGTTAGGGACTAGCTCAGTTGGAATAATGGCATAGTGCTCTAGCACTTTGTCATCATTGACATAAGGCTTTCTAGCCTTGCGGTTTGGCAGGTCAAAAGACAGATTGAGTGCCGCTTGATAGGCTTCTATATGTTTGAGAAGATAGGCGTACTCATTAGTTGTAATGGCTGTCGCATCCGTTCGTGGGTAAGACAAAAAGCCTTTTTGATACAGGCTTTGAACAAGGTCTTTGGTTTTGGTGGCTTCAAACTGATAGTTCTGACTCATCTCAGACTGTAATTGAGTGAGATTATAGAGTTTAGGGGCGGATTGGCTTTTATGTTCAGTGACCACCTCACTTACTTGAGCACTACTCTCCAACAAAGCAAAAGCCTCCTGGGCCTCTTGTTCTATTTGGTACTTGGTATCGTTGATAAAGACTGTCCCATCTTCAGAAAGTAAAGCCAACTGCCAATAGGGTTGAGGTTCAAAATGAGCAATAGCCTCATCATTTCGGACAATCAAAGAAACGATTGGAGTCTGTACTCGCCCCACGGACATGGCTTTTTCTTTTTTGCCTAGTAGCCCTTCTGCTTTCATCTTAAGCGTCACAAAAGGACTGAGGTTAAAGCCCACTAGCCAATCAGCATCACTTCTCGCAGCTGCTTCATGGAAGTAGTTAACCGATAAAGCAGGGTCACGCAAGCGCCCAAAGGCTTCCTGTAAGCCCTTAGTTGTTAAAGAGTTTGCCCAAAGTCTGTAGCGCACTTTTGCCAGTCCTTGCGGAATCAATTCCAATATACGGTAGGCAATTGCCTCGCCCTCACGGTCAGGGTCTGTGCCAATGATAATGCCATCCACTTCTTTAATCGCTTTTTGAATTGCCTTAAAGGCTTTCAGGGTTTCCTTTTTAGGGGCATACTGAAAGCCATCAGGCAGGACAGGAAGATTAGCCAGTTCCCAATTTTCAAAGTTGGGGTAAGGGTTAACTCGCTCAACCAAATGCCCAACAGCAGGGGCTACGAGAACCTCTGCTCCTAAAAGCGCAGAAGTCACCCTAAAAATGCCTTTTTCTTCTTTAGGAGTCCCAAGAGCATGCGCATATTTGCGGGCTTGGTCTGGTTTTTCAGCTAGTAATAAGTATTTCAATAAAATCATCATCCTTTCTAGAAATAAAAAAACAGCTAATTGATAAAATTAACTGCTAGTACTGTGGTTTGGTCGCATTTATTTTTTTGAGGGACTACCTATATCATGAAAATAATTTCTAGTTAACGAAGTATATGTTAGAATATTGTCAAAATAAAAAACGAGGTAAGCAATATGAAACATGATCACGCTTATTCAAAACATTTTCAAGATGATATTTCACCTGAGAATGCTTACAGTTATTTTCACTCTCACCCACTTGCCCCAGATGAATTTAGATGTGATAAATATTGTTCAGTTCCTGTCACCTTAGTCAATGTGAGAAATACTCCTGATAAGTGGAAAGTGCCTCCCTATTTCAAATTTCGTAGCGGATATGATGATAAACATTCTGAACGATGCCCAAACATTTCAAAGATAACGAAATCTACTAAACATTCTACTAAAAATGGAATCAAGGAAAGTTACAAACCATCTAAAGACATTATCATTGAATTATCTGCGAGCGCTCCAACGCTTTATGAAGATATTGGGACTTTTCAGAAAATATCTTTAGCTGGAAAAGCCACACGATCTAGTTCATCTGAACCTGAGTTTCCATCAATTAAGCAACGTTCTAAACGCCTTTCAAAACTATCATCAACCGTTAATCACTTTCACTCTCATCCAAATGATATTGTTAATTTCAATGGTACAACCGCACCACTAAATACTTTTTTTCAAGAGTTACGATATGGACACTATAAGTTATCATTAGACCAAAAGATTTATCACGGTAAAGCTTTTGCCAAAAAAGTTAAGAATAAAAATGGAAAAGGGTTAATATTTTTAGAGTTCAATCAAAAGTGCCAACTTGAAAACACTTATTTTGAAAAACCGGCTGTTTTTATTGAAGCCGATGCTTTATCAAATAACTCTCAACATCGAAAACTATTGAAATATTGTCAGTCTGGAGAGCCTTTTCATCTTTATGTTTGGGGAAGTTTTTTTGTAACATCTAATTCGAAAATTAGAGTTTATAAAACAGATAAATCTGATCACATATTGTTAGGAAATCTCTACTTGGAAGACTGGTCAGAGTAATAGGCTTCCCTTAGTTTCGCAAAATATTTTTCCCAAATGTCATAATCGTTATTAAAACAAAAACGTTCATGATATTGTGTTCCAAGAGAAATCATAATGAAATCATCTATAGACATTTCTAGATAGCCTTCTAATTCCTCAGCTACGGATACCAATGAATCTGCATGGACAATCCATGCTTTTTCTTGGTTCAAGATAAGAAAGCTTTTTTCCTCACCAGGCGTTAAAAAATTATCTGGATAATTTTTTCCGATTATTTCCGTTACCTTATAAGGTGCTGTTTTACCTAAGTTTACAAAAAACTTAGGATCTAGATCTAATTCATAAATAGTCAACTCTTTAGCCCTCCTCTATATTCAATACGAAATAACATTGGCTGACCCACAATTGGGACAAACTAGATTTTGGTCGAATTGTGACCAAGGATCCAAATCTTGAAAAATGAAAGGATCTTCTCGCTCTGCTTCCTCTATCATTGTCTGAGTATAACCTTCCCACTTCGTCCCTATCAAATCTTCTGGTTCAACCCAACCCCGTAAAGCAAACATATTATGACAAGAAAAACATTCTACTGATAACATTGGCATAGTTTTTACCTCCTATTCTTTAAACTTCACCATAATAATCCTCCTCATCATCCGGTAAGGTAAAGGAGAGGGCTTCATCTTCTGATGTTTGAGAGGGCGTTTCTGTGGCTTTGTTTATTTGGCCTTTGGGTAATTGGTCACTAACTGGTTGTAGAATCGCCGTGTCAGACGTTGGTTCAAAACCATTCTTTTCTAAAAAATCTTGGTAATCGCTAAGGTCTGGTTGAAAGACCTCGGCATCAGAGACACTGTCTAAAAAGTCATCAATATCGGTCATGTAGCGTTTGTAGTGGTACCACTTGTCATCTTGGTAGTTATTGGCTAACTCATCTTTTAGGGGGTGGTCCAGGACAGATGCCTTTTTATCCCGCAAAACATTTTGTTTCGAGATAAAGACCAGAGCTTCATCCACTCCGATACGAGCAATTTCATCGGGCGTCATCAAGTCCCGTTGATGGGTTTGGTAGCTGGTAGAGCCTGACACCCGCTGTCCCCTTTGTTCCGAGTAGCTTCTTTGGGTAATGGTTTGTTTCCCTGAGCGCATGGAGAAATACTTCATGGTATCTTCATCATTTGTCCCAAGAAATAAGAGAGTAGCACAGTTATTCAAAATGGTTTTCCAATCATTACCATAGAGACTGCGCAGTTGGTTAATAGCTTGGACAATAATCTTAATGGACATTTCACGACTACGAACAGAAGCCAAGGTCTCATTCAAATGCGGGATTTTACCGACATTAGCAAACTCATCCAAGTAAAACTGCACATGTACCAAGTCATCAGCCGTGTAGCCCTCACGGTCACCTTGTAAAATAGCATCCGCATTGTGGGTCAGCTGGTCAAACATGACCGTAAAGAGGGTGGAAGCGAGAAAGTTATAGGCTTTATTGGTTTCTGAAATCGCCACAAAGACCGCTGTCTTTTCCGTATTCCACCGCTCCATCTGCATGGAATCGTTACTGATGAGATTAGTGACCGCTTCATGGTCAAAGATGGAGTATTGGGCTGAGACAATAGCTAGAACACTGGTTCTAGTCTCTGCCTCAAAGTTAGCGTTGAAGAGCTGCCACTGCTTGCCAGCGTAGTTATTGGGGAATTTTTCCTCGAGCTGTTCAAACATAATCTCCACAGGGCTTGGGGTCTCATCATCTACCCGTTTCATATGCCGAAGCATATCGGCGACCATAGAGAGATTAGGGTCATAGTTTCGCCAGGAGCTGTCAAAATAGAGGTAACCGATAAGGGCACGATTTAAGAGGAGCTTTGCTTGCGTCCAGAAATCCTCCCCTTCACGGTCGCCTTTTTTTGTCCCTTCGACAATAGCTTCTGTGATGCGATCAATATCCAACTCAGAGTGCATGTAATGAAAAGGGTTAAAGGTGTCTGAGTTGGTGAGGGTGACCAGATCAAAGACCTTAATCTGATAGCCGTGGTTTTCAAGCATGGTGCCCACTTCATGAACCAATAGTCCCTTAGGGTCAGTGACGACAAAAGAGCTGTTCATCTGCATGAGATTAGGTTTGACGTAGGTGAAGGTTTTCCCATCCCCTGGTAAACCAACGACCAAGACATTTTTATTGAGCTGCCATTCAAAAGGGAGACGTTTATTCAATAATCCCATTTGGGCGTTCTTAGTGAAAATCATGTTGTTTTTAGCTTCCTTATCTTGAAAACCCACTAAGTCTTGTGGTGTCGCAAAGCGAGCAGAACCAGACTCTTCCCCATGCCGATAGGTACCATCTGGCTTGATTTTGAGGTAAGCCAACATCCCTATCAGAAAGCCTAGGAGGGCAAAAAGCAACGCCAAAGGCGAATGGTCACTATAAAAATAGGGGGCTTCTATGTAGTGGTCAAGCACATAGACATAGGGCGAAAAGGGCTCGGTCATGCTGGGAGCAGGGGCTAGAGCGTAGAGGGCATAGGCACGATGGCAACAAAAAGCCAGCAAAACGCCTAGAAGAAAGTAAGGCAAAAAAGGTTTACGCTTAATGGTCATGAAATCGCCTTGCCTTTCGTTTTCTTGGTGACGGCTTCTACTCCTTTTGCTTTTTGGTCTTTGACGATAGCTGCCATTTGTTCCTTGGGTGTTTTTTCATAGGGCTTTTTAAGAAGCTCGTCCTTTGCCTTTTTGGGGTCTTTAATGATGGCATTGATAGCTTTATTAATGGCATTTTCTAAGACCACATGATCCTTACTTTCAAACCAAATCTGATACTTGCCATCTGTTTCCTTTTTAAAATGAAAACGCACACCAGATTTTTTGAGTTCCTTTTTGACTTTATCCAGATTAACCTCCCCCTCAAGAAACTCTCTCATGTCTTTAGAGTAGCCACTATCATTAAACTGTCGCCAATTTTGTTCACCGTGATTGCTGTGTTCTTTGTACTTTTTATAGCTTTGATGGATGACAAAAGCCAGCAACTGTAAGAGCTGCTTGCCTGTTTGAAGCGCTACACGCTGACTACGATCCATAATGTGTTCTTGTTCCATAGTATTCTCCTTTTAATGCGGATAAAGGCTTAACTGTGGGGCTTTGACTAAGAGATAGCCATAAGTTGCCTCTTTTGCCTGTTTTAGGGTCAAGGTCAAGCGGTTACTTTGCACCTGCCCATCACTCTCCCGACTACTGAGAACATAAGTCAATGTCTTTGTCTTTCCTGCTGTTTTCTCACTTTCGAGTAAAACGCTGTTAGGGCTTGATGTGGTAGGTTC
Source organism: Streptococcus hyointestinalis (assembly GCF_011039275.1). GTDB lineage: Bacteria > Bacillota > Bacilli > Lactobacillales > Streptococcaceae > Streptococcus > Streptococcus hyointestinalis_A. The sequence continues at coordinate 58,329 of NZ_JAAKGB010000001.1, read as the reverse complement.
TAGTTTTTTGCTAGCGACACTGCTTGCCACAAAACTACTTAGGTTTGAGGATTTGGCATAGTAAGCACTGATAAAGTAACGACAAAAGACATCGGCACTGTGATCGTAACGAGTCGTCGTTGATACCACCGTGTTTGTCGCCTGTGTTTTATGAGCTTGTTTTGAAACTCCAAACAGGGAAATAATTGATACTAGAATAGTCGTAAGCATAAAAAAGATATACAGTCCCACAACCCATTTCAAGCGTCTTCGAGAGGTCGGATTGGTCAAAGAAGTTTCTTTTTCACCTTTGAAAGCTTTAGGCGGTGGCACCATTTGGGACTTGTCCTTACCACGCTGTTTAGGCTTTTTACTCGCCTTTTGGAAGCCAAAATCAGCCAGCACTTCGACACTATCGGTACCATCTCGCTGTGGGATAATCAATTCCCTGGACTCTAGCACCCTACCGTCCTTGTCCAGGTGCTTTAACACATAAGGAGCACTCTGGTTGGTTGCTAATAAGCGCTTTTCTAAGGTTTCAACGGCGTAGAGAAAGCTAGAGCGATTATCAAACTCGCTCCGCTCACCTGTTACTTGATTGTCTAGCTGAAACATCAGCCTTCACCTCCTTGTCTGCCTGCCACAAAGTCCTCAAAGTCTGCGAGATTGCCGTGCTCCAGCATCATCTCACGTAACCGTTGATTTTCAAGGGCTTCTAGCTCTGCCTGTAATTTGTCTACCCGGCTTTGTGCTTGCGCTAAACTAGCCTCCGCCTTTTGAAGAGACGCTTGTTTATCCCGCAAGCGTTGACTAAGGCTTTTGGGTTGGCGGTGGCGTTTGGTTTTTTCCTTATTTTCTGGAAAGTGTTGTTCTTCGTTCATGCGATCCTCCTATACGTTATACGTCTAAATCTTCTAAGGCAGAAACTTCGCCCGTCTCACGATCCACAACCTTTGGGGGTTCTTGTTTAGGCATGAGACGGTACCACTTGTCCACCAAAATTTCTGTACGCTTGTGGTGGCTGCCGTTTGCGTCTTGATAGGTTCTGGTTTGGAGCCTACCTGTGATTTGAACCACATCGCCTTTGTGAACCAGACTGACAAAACGTTCCGCTGGCGTGCCCCAAAGACAAGCGTCAATAAAGTCTGTCGGGTAGGTGTTATCAGCTGCCTTATAGTCCCTGCTGCTTGCTAAGGTGAAGCGTACCAGAGAGTGATCGTTAACACTCTCGAGGTCACTTTCCTTAGTTAAACGTCCTGTAATAATCGCTTGATTTTGCATAATCGTCTCCTTTACTCATTGGTATCCGCTACTTCCTCTGAAGATAGCTGCGTATTTGTTGTCGTATTGTTAGCCGTCACATCTCCATACGCCTGATCTGCCACGTTACTATCACTTGAGGTCACTAAAAGCGTTGTCATCTGATTGACTAAGTATTTGCCATTAACCTCTGTGTAGCTCAGCTTAAGTGTGGTGCTATTATCAACATTGGTCTGGGCACCACTAGAGCTGTTTTTCTTTTGAAGCAGGTCATTGGTGTAATGCACCTGGGCAATGACCTCCTTATCTTTAGTGTTGATGTAGAGCTTAGCGGAGCTAAAGGTGAAGTTCACCACATAGCCCTTGTAGGCTTGGTTTTGCGCTTCGTTTTCTTCTGAAACGGTCGCTGTATACAAGCCTTCAGTCATATACTCCTTGTAGCGATTGCGGTTTTCACCGAGATCTTTTTTAGTATAGTAAGCCACTAAAAAGGAGGTTACCCACTTGTTGGTGAGCGCTGTACCTTCTTTAGCTGTTTTAGTGGTTTGTTGGCTCTTTGGGGTCACCTCTTTGTGGTGTCCCATCTGTCCAAAGCCAAGACCGACCAAAAAGACTAAAAGGAGGATAACCCCCATCACCACTCGCTTTAAAAAGCTGACTTTTTGTGTATCAATCATAGTTCTCCCTTCTCAAAAAAACAGCCCCTCAAGGAACTGCTTCTATGGTTTAATTGGGTGTCGCAAAGGTATAGTAACTGGCAGGGCGACACACTCGCCAGTGGATTTTATCTTGCACACCATCAAAGTTACATTCAGACACTAGGAAAGTGCCGTCGTCATTAACCGCTTCTACAATGCCCACATGTCCATAAAGGGCAAAGGTTCCGTCAAAGCCACCGGCAGTCGAGACTACTGCACCTTCTTTTGGCGTGCTACTAAACCGCCAGCCCTTAGCTACTAGAGAGGACACCCAGTGCCCGCCATTTCCTAAGCGAGCATAAGAGCCAGACAAGTCTGTAATCTCCCCGAGCTCGACTAAACGGTTGTAAGCATACCAGGTGCACTGACCAACGGGATAGCCGCTTCCTGGTTGGGTGGTCATGGCTTTAGCGGTTGGCATACTTTTAACTTTAGAGCGATAAGCTTCTGGGAAGTTCCAAGATGAAGCTAGGCTTCCACCACCTGCCAAGGTTGGTTGATGGAACCACAGGAGGGCTTGACGTGCTATCTTTTGACGTTCTGCTAGTTTATTGCCTGGAACGCCCTCCCACTTGGAGAGAAACTCAGCAGTTAAGCTATCCACGTCCCCACTGCTATCTAAAATTCTCTTGAGGATATTAATGTAGTAAGGGTTATCCCCTTCTAACATGAACTGGACTTGAAGTTCTAAATCATACCACTTCTTGTCCTTAGATTTGGCAAAGTTCCTGAGTAAGGTATGGCGTGTGGCACCATCAGCGGTATCTGTCCATTGTCCCAGACCAAGACCTCGGTGTAGGATGTTAGCGTAACCACCCCCATAGATAGCGGGTCCCCCTAGACTCAACCAAGCATCATCATCCCAAGAGCCTTCACTAGCGCCAACTGGAGGACTCAAATAGTCCCCTTCAGCACGCTTAGGGTTGATACTAGACTCCACACCGAAACAACCAGCCGCTGCCGCAATGCCATTGTCCTTAGCGCTGGGGTAATATTTCTTGATATAATCATAGAACTGTTTGGCTCGTCCACTCATTTCAGAAGAAGTTGTGGTGACCGTTGTGGTTTGGGAGTAGGTCACAAAGGGAAAGTAAAACCCAGGGTTAACGAGTGTCCAAAGATAGCCTTTTTTGCCTTTTCCTGTTAAAAAGCCAATGGTATTCTTTTTATAACAATAGTTTTTTACTAAAGCAAGGTCACTATCTGAAATGCCGTAAGAAGACAGTTCTGTCTTGCCATAACGCTTGGCATAAGCAATTTTTTGTCCCGAGCGCTTGACTTGAGCGATCTCTTGAGACGTTTCTACCTTATCACCTGTCTTCACCCTTGGGGATTTGACATTGTAAAAGATGAAACGAGCATCACTAGCTTTGATAATGAGATTAGTGGTTTTCGTCTTTTTCCCTTGGAGATCTTTCTTGGTAATAGTCACCTTACCATCCATTGGGGCATAGAGGGTTTGTCCTGCACTAGCTTCTAAGGTCGTTGTCGTATCCACCTTATTTTGACTGGTAAAGCCGTAGCGCTTGATGATGGTTAGCGTCGCACTGTCTCCTTTGTCATCGTCTTTAGCGTAAAAGGGATTGGTGAGTTCTTGAGTCGCTGCATAACGCCCGTTTTCTTTTTGAGCGTCTAGGATGTCCTTGTACTCGGCTAGCTCATCCTTAGACAACCACATCCAAGCCTTACCTTTAGAGCTGCTATAGAGCTCTGCCATTGTCTTCAGTTGTGTGATATCCCCATTTTCGGTTTCCCAAATGTCATTAAGAGCATCCGAAAAATGACTGAAACCTAAGAAACTGCCAATTTTCCCTGTCAGTCCATCGTCCCAAGGAGCATCAGGCTCCCATTCTCCCCCGTAACGGTAATTCATGTACAACAAGATATCATCAATGTTGGTGTAATACGCTACCTTGTCATTAGACTTTTCCCGGTCTTTTTGGGAGAGATAAAGCCAGGACTGGTTGAGCGTAAACTCGGTTTGTTGCACAATGTTACTGGAGAAGATAGAGGAGACGATAATAACAATAAAGAAAAGAAAACCAACTACTGTAGCCACTATCCATGTGATGGGGTTAGCGAGGACACTTGCTAGAGCAGCCACAGCCCTGCTGGTGGCTAGCCTAAGGCTCTCAGTACTTGCTTGTAACCACTTGGTTTTAACCTTAGTGGTTAAGGTTTTTTGCGCAGTCCTAGCGGTATCTTTGGTGGTTTTTAAGCCCCGTCTAGCGCCTTTATAGACGTACTTACTCATCTTGATGTCTTTTTCAAGACTGGAACGAGCCAGTTTATAGGTGACCTTAGCCCCCTTAGCGCCTGTTTTTCGTGCTAAGCGCCCCGTGTAGCGGAGTTCTCGTGCCTTTTGGCGAGCTCTCGCTACACTAGAGAGCGTATCGTCTTGAGAAAAGGCGGTCTCGACAAACTCCCCTAAGCTTTGTTTTGTCGTCTGTTTAGCAACGTTTCTTGCTTTTTGAGGAATGGTGGGATTGCTTTTCTTAACTGCCTTATGGATTTTTCGTGTGGTCTTTTGAGCAGCTTTTGCTTGGCTCAAGCTTTCTTTGGCATCCGCTAAAGAAGCAGTGACATCTTGCCCTGCTTTTGCCTTACCCTTAAGGGCTTGATAGTCGGCTTTAGCGTTTGCGACCTGTCGCTTAGCAGCCTTATGGGCTGCTTTAGTGGCTTTTTGCGCACTACGCCCTGAGAGTTGACTGTGGCGCTGCACACTTTCTTTTATCTTACGGTTTCGTACGGTACGTTTGCGTAAATCCTCCTTATCCACAAAAACCTCCTTATTCTCTTATTGTGATTGAGACGCTACTGTCCGATAGGCATCGGTTGCCACCAAACGGAAAAGTTCCGTGTGTTTAGGAATGGGGTTCTCAAAGGGCACGGTGGTCTGTCCTGCAACAATAAGCCCTGTTCCTTTTGCCTTTGGCTTTTCAATATAGCGAATCAAAGCATCGGTTAAGTTGATGGTTTCCGCTAGGAGTCTAATATCTGTTTTCTTTTGCTTAAGCAGAACGATAAACTCACTATTTGCCAAGAGTTTCCGTCCTTCTGTTCGAGCGAGCAAGGTCTCCACGTTTTGGGTAATCCCTGTTGGAATAGCCCCGTATTTACGGACACGGGCATAGAGGTTGGTGAAGAACTGGGCTTGATCGTCTGTTAGGAATTGGTTCTGCATTTCATCAAAGTAGATGCGAGTGGTGAGTTTGCCTTGATTATTGACCACTTGATTCCAGATATAATCCTGCACCACCATAAGCGCAAAGGGTTTGAGTTTACCGTCTAGCTGTTTGAGGTTGAAAATGACCACTTGATGGGTTAAGTCCACATTGGTCTCATGCGCAAAGATATTTTGCGATCCTTTCGTGTAAGACTCTGATTTGAGCGCTAACTGTTGCGCCACGTCCTCAGGTTGTTCTAGGAGGATATCGTGCCAATCAGATAGCGTTGGTGTGCGGTCTGTGATCCGCTCATAACAGAGCCGTGTCACTCGGTCAATAATGGAGAAGTCCTCATCGGTGACCTCTTTTAGGATATTTTCAAACAGCCCCATAATCAGCGAAGCCTTTTGCCCAACAGGATCAGCATCCTCAGCTGCTAGACTATCCTCATCTGGCAAATCCATCAAGTTGAGATGGGTGGGAGAGCCTGGTGAGATGGTAATGAGCTGGGCATCAAAGGCTCGACCAATATCGGAGTATTCATCTTCGGGATCAACGACAATCACTCGGTCATCAGGATAACGCAGAATCGTTGGAATCACCTCACTGGTCTTAGTAAAGACGGACTTACCAGAACCTGAAGAACCCAAAATCACCCCTGAAGCCGTATTGAGGTCACGTTGGCGATCAAGGGTGATGATGTTATTGGAAATCTGATTTTGCCCGTAGTAGATGGCGTTTGGGCTATCGCTTTGGAGATCTGTATTGGTAAACGGTATCTGTGTGGCAATATTTGTCGTTGTCATGTCTCGCATGAAACGACTCTTGACATTCAGATAGGTCTTACCAATGGGAAGCATGGTGTTGAGCGCTTCTTCTTGATGGTAGTAGACTTCTTCAAACTCTACCACGTGTTTACGCCCTGCTTGTTGGATACGGTTGGTATAGTCAATGAGTTCTTCCTCACTATCGGCTTTGACCATGACACAAAAGACACCTGAGAAAATCTTTTGATCACGATCTTCCACCTCATCTTTCCATTTGGTCGCTTCATCCGCAATTGCCTTTGCCACACCAGAGACGGCAAGGTCACCAGTTATCCCATCTCGAGCAGCGCCTTTTTGAGACTTAATCATGTCCATCTTCACCTGCGCTTCAGCATTGTTAATCTTTTTGATGGACTCGCTGATGTCATAAGGATTAGCGTGAATGGTAATGGCTAATTCAATCCCAATATCTGTCAGTGACTTAATCAAGCGGTCATTGAGAAAAGAGGGATAGTTGCGAATAAACAGCACCTTGGCATATTTCTTGTCCAGGCGCATTTGATCCGGTTGAAAGAAGATACGACTAGGCGCTATAAAGGACTTGGTTGTAAGCCCCGAGAGAGCCACATCACGGTAGCTAACATTTAAGTAAGGATTGCCCCTCAACAGATCATTAAAGATATTGAGCCGTTGACTGCCGTCTAGTGCTTTAATAGGCACATCCACAATCTGAAATTGGGTCGCAAAGTGGTTCTCAATATCGTTTAACTTCCGATAGGCTTGCTTACGGTCTTTGGCTTGGGTGCTGACGGTGATGTATTTCACCACTTTAAAGTTGTTCTGATCGGTCGCAAAGCGAGAGCGAATCATATCATTGTATTCCTCACGAAAACGGTCGTTAGCATCTCCCTGTAATTCATAGGTCACTTGATCAAGCAGCGTCGAGGGGACTGGGCGATTAAGAATGGTCAATTGGTAAGTATTCTCACTGTCTAGTCCGTTGAGCGCTTCGACATAGTAGTCAATAATGTCTAGCTTTTCATCTTCGCTACTAGTGATATAGTTGGCGTCGCCTAAAGACCAGGTCTTTGAGTATTCTTCATCTGTGATATGCATCAAGCCATCCTCAAAAAGTGAGGTATAGCGGATGGTGTTTTGGGTACTGGGCTTTAGGGCTTGTCGTAGTTGTTTTGAGCGTTCTTTATCTGCTTTAGAGCGTTTCATTGTTCCATTCGTGAACGCCTTTTGCCTGCGTAAAATTCCCACGATTTTCCTCCATTTCATTATCGGTCATATAGCTACGCTCCTGTTGGGTCAACTTAAAGCGTAGCAGTTCTTTCAATGTTTCATCTTTTTTCAAGCCATAAATGGCGCTTGGGGGGATGGTAACAAGAAGCATCACATACATGAGAATATCAGGTAGCCCTAGGACTATAATCAGTGTCGATAAGCCAGCCCCTAGAAAGATACCTAACATCATCAGCACTTGGCGCCAAGTGGCACCCCCAACCACCCCACGTTCAAACCCATCAATCGGTTTAAAAAATTCAGAACCTAGTTTGTTCATTGAGCGGTGGCTCCTTTCTTTTTTAATAAAAAACAGTCAGATTATTACTCTGACTGTAAGAACTTATTATGTTGTTTGTAGTAAACTCTTCGCTTTTCGTTGTGAGCCAAAAAGCAAGATGAGAAAGACAATACATTTGCCTAGATAAGACAGACCTGTCGCAAATTGTCCTAACCAAGAATCTCTTGAGAAAACGAGTATATCACCCACTTTAAAACCTTGCCAAATAAGAAGAAGCACGACAATAATGACCCCCTGTAAGGCAATTGCACCAAATGTTTTTAAAAGGTTGGTAGCTATAGTTCGTGTTTGATCACTCATCCAAAAAGCGACAATAATAGGTGCAATAGCTTTTAAAAGGTATAGCTCTATAAAACGTAACAGAATAAGCACTTTTAGAGATAATATCGCCGCAGCACCAATCAGAAAAGCTAAAATGTCGATAGCACCCCGAATGATGAAATTTCCACCCTTTAGCTTCGTATATTGAAATAAACCCGTTAAACCCTTACCTGTAATATCTGTTCCAACTAGTTTCGTTACACCATTTGAAAACCATAAAATAGCATTTAAAATGGCACCAGACTCAGCCACTAAAAAATAAGCAATAAAGTATTTAAAAGCTACCTCCGCAAAGAGTTTCCAAGTCATCTCACCCCCTTGATTACGAATAAAACGGTACCATGACAACATCTCTATAAGAAACATGACAGATACGATGATATAACCGACTGTCATCAATGATTTATTAATACCATTGACCGTTCGATTAGCAGATTTATTGTAACTCCCCAGAGTCTTTGTCAGCTCTAGTACAATATCTTTCATAGTGCTCCTTTCCATCAAAAAAGAACCTTACACAGTAAGGCTCTAGTTGTTTTATTTAGGCATCATAGCGAGAAAAGGTCATGCCAAAGGCACAAACTACGATAGCAATCCCAATAATCCACGCATCCACTGTTGGATGAGGAAAAAAGTTTGGTATATCATCAGTAAAGAAACTCTCTCCAAAGAAAAAAGTGCCAACATCTCGTAGTAGACCGGATGTTCTTTCAGGTTCATTAAAAGCTGCTTGATCACAGAGAAAAAGAATTCCCCCAAAGATAAAAAAAAGCATGAACTTAGAGACAAACCACATTACAAACACCCCAATGGTGGACTTGATGAGGTTGAAAAAGAGTAACGTGAGAAAGACAGGAATCATGACGAGAAGCGATCCGCCCCGCATGATCCAACCAAAGACAGATGTCATAAAATCTTTAAAACGAGACCTCTTGCTTGGATGATAAGTAGCGACACCATTATCATCGTCCTTACCGACAGTGTAACGTTCTACCAGTCCCCGAGCCTGTTCGATTTCCTCATCTAAAGGTTGACGTCCATTAATTGCTTCAAAATCTTGTCTATATGTCATTTCATCAAAAGCTTTTGTCATCTTCCTCACCACCTTAAAATATTCTTAAGCTACTGTTAGTATACCTCTAAAATACCTAAAAAACAAGTGGTTATCCACATTTACCTGATATTACTAGAAATTAATAGCATTCATTGCAGCCACAATCGCTGTAGCGACCCCACCTGAAATAACTGCGATCGCTCCACCAGAGATCATGGAAGTCATTCCCTGGTCCATCATTTGTGGATTACCGTTTTTACGTCCTGCAAAATAATCGAAGGCACCTGTTAAGAGCCAGCCAAGTCCAATGACAGCTAACACTGCCCCCATAGCAATAATAACTTTTGTTGCAATCTGCATAATTGATATTCCTCCTTTTTTACACAAAAATAAGGCTGCAAGCGTCTTATCGTTAGTTTTAGTTTCTTGCAACCTGATTATTTCAAAAACACTAAAAGCCTAGCACAGTGTCTAGGCTCCCAGCGTGTTAAAGCATTGCTCAAGACTATTATATCACATTAGTCTTGTGACTTAGTCTTCTTTACGTTTACGAATACCGATAAGCCCCATTCCTGATAGAATTAGACCTCCTAGAACTGCTAAACCACTATTAGCTTCCCCAGTGGTTGGGAGAGCAGCTTGTTTAGCCACTGGCGCTTGAGCTTGTGGTTTAGCTGGTGTTGGCGTTTCAGGCGTTGGAGTCGTTGTCATCTTGTAATAGTGAACCTCTACCTCAATTGGTGCAGGGGCTTCTGGTGCCTCTGGTGCTGTTACTGTTGCTTTTTGTACAGCTACAGTAATTGGTTTTGGTGCCTCTGGTACTGCTGGAGCATTGACCGTCGCTTTAGTTGCGGTAAGTGATGGTTTCTTAGGCTCTTTTGGCTTTTCACTGGCTACCCCAAAAACGCCCCCAACGATAGAACTATTCTTACCATCTACAGAGTGAACAACCGTAAAATCTTGTTTCTTAGCAGTGTCAAAAGTCCACCCCACACCATTAGAGTCTAGGACACCTGCAGAAGCTTGGGACTTATCCCCCGCTCCTGAGCTATAGCGTGTACCAGAACCGGTCACATTTTTCCCTTTTTCAATAGAAGCACCATCCAGTCCTGAGACATCAATGGTTTGCTTGTTATCAATATCATTAAACGTCACAACAGAGACGTCATTAGAAGTGACAACTTTGACTTTATAAGCATAAACATAGTTTAAGATACGTCCCACGAAACCAGAACCACTACCAGAAGCAGACTCACCAGTGCCTCCTTGCGCAGCCCCACTATAGAGGGCAAAGACAGACCAGGCAATACCACCATTATCATCACCCCAAATAGCCACATAGGTTCCTGTGTTGTAAGGGCTATTGATTTCTGAGAAGGTTAAGGTCACATCCCCATTAGTGGTGTTCTTGACAAGGATAGTACCTGTCCCATCAATTTTAAAGATGTTCTCGAAGTTTGCATCTGTATTTTGGTCTAGATTATTACCTTGCGTCGCATACATGGCTGCAGCTTTAAGGCTACCATCCGCAAAGCTAATCACATTCTCAGCCCCTGTCATCTTAGTAGCACCAGAACCTGCTTCTAAGATGACACCACTTTGCCATTTAAGACCTGTGTTTGTGCCAATACCTTTTTGATAATCGGCAAGAGCTGCTGCATAAGCATCAATTTGTTTTTTCATATCAGACGTTGAGAGATTCATAGCATCTGCAGCTGCTTTGACGGCTGCTGTATACAGTTTGAGATTCTCAGCCATCGCTGCTCGTAAAGCGTTTCCTGTCAAACCCTTAAGATTTTTATAACTTGGTGTCTTATCAGAAGTGGCTGTTGTTACAGCTAACTCATATTTCTTCGCAATAGCAAGTTGTTCGTCTAAAGCTGCCGTTGCTTTTTTGAGAGTAGACTGACCTTCTGAAACAGCTAAATCACGACTTGTCTTCGTTTCGGTATAAGCCTTTCGATTGACTTGATAGAGAGCAAGAGCTTGTTTCAATTCCTCAACGGATTTTCCTTGGATAGCGAGTCCTGCTGCAATAGCTTCCTTGTAGAGCTTGAGGTTGTCAGCCATCGCTTGACGTAGCTCATCACCTGTTAAACCTTTCGTTTCCGTATAGGTTGGCGTTTTATCACTAGTGCTTTCAGTGACGAGAAGTCCCGCTTTCTTGGCTTGGTCCACAAGTTTATCCACCTCAGCTGTTGACTTATCTAAGCTCGCTTGCCCTTCTGTGACTACTTGCTCACGTTCTTTAGTAGTTTCTTCGTAAGCTTTTTGATTATCCGCTTGTTTAGCGGTCGCTTCTTTAACAGCTTGGTCTTGTTTATTGAGGTCAGCTAGCACTTCAGAAGTTTTATCAGCTGCGTTGTTATCATTGATGACAACTTCCTGCGTTTCACCTTCTTTGACCACAACTCCTGTCTCTTGTGCCGTTGCCACGTTATCCTTAAGAGTTTCTTGTGCCTTATCGACCGCTGTTACAGCTTGGTCTTGGGTCGTATTAGCTGGAACTGACGTTGGAATGTCACTAGTAACAGCTGTTTGTGCTTGAGATGAGATTTCTGTAGGCGTAGCTGGGCTAACTTGCTCAGTTGTTGCTTGGGCTTGTGTGCTTGTCACTTCATCGGCCGAGACAGCACCTACTCCCATAAGAGCTGCAGTAGTAGCTAGGACAATACCATACTTAGCAATCAAAGCTGAGTGGGTGCCTGTTTTGAATTTGCGGATTGAAAAAATTTGTTTAGTTTTCTGTGTCATGAATACGTTCTCCTAAATTATTTTATTTTTGTTTTGAATGTTGACTAATTTTTTGCTTCTTTTCGAGACCACGCTTTTTGAGCTAAGAATCTTGCAACAACTAGCAGTCCTGCACCTAAAATAGAAAGTAAGCTACGAGCTTTATCGCCTGTCTCTGGGAGAGTTGTCTTTGTCCCGTCAGCTTTAGTCACGGTGATTGTTTTATCACTGTTCGTTGTTGCCCCAACTGTCTCTGGAGTCACTGTTGAACCATCAGAAAGAACAAGTTGACCGTCTTTAGTGCTCACGATAGTAGCACCTGTGTTCGTCACTACTGGAGCTTGTGCTGTCACGTTTTGGACGACTTGACCAGTCACCGTTGAGGTTGTGCCTACCTGAGAAGCTCCTGCTTTAGTAGCTGTGTCAGCTGATACACTTGGGTTATTGGTTGGCATTGTCTTATCTGGGGTAACTTGTGATGTACCGCCGTCTGTGGTTGGGACAGTGGTATTGCCTACATTAGGATCAACCTGTTTACCCGCATTATCCTTACCTTGATTGTCTGGTGTTGGTTGTGGATCAACGTTTTTACCAGCGTTATCTTTGCCTTGGCTTTCAGAGCCTGGGACAGTGACATTCTCACCAGCATTATCTTTACCTTGATCTGTCGAAGGCGTTGTTGGATCTACTGGAACCGTTGGAATGTCTGATGTCCCCTCACTACTAGATGGGGGCGTTACCTCTGTGCCGGTACTTGGTACGGTTGGGATTGTACTAGGCTGTGTTTGTTCTGTTGAGGGTAAACTTGTTCCATCAGAAATAAGGTCATCCGCAAAAACACCAGATGCGCTACTGGCTAAAAGAGCGCTTGATAGTAAGGTTACAAATTTAACTTTCTTCATTGTTTACTCCTTTTGCTTTTAGAGATGGACGGGCGATGGTAGCCCTGTCCTGTGAGTGTTAGAATCTGTTGTTTCTTTCGCCTGACTCGTCTTGCAATAACAAAGTGTTTTCGTTTGACGAGAATTATCGCAGGATAAATCGTGTGAAAAGAAACAACTTCTTTTTCTTCAACCAAGTGCCCTGATTGCCATTTCTTATGAACAAAGAGAGCAAACTTAGCTTTGACAATAGCCTGTCTACCATCATCAAGAATGAGCGTTGCCCCTCCTTGACGACCGAGACGGCGTAGATCAGATAATGTTAAAATAAAATTATCTGTTGGGTTTATAGGAACCATAAAACCTCCTGTAGCTTATGTGGCACAATACCATCCGCTTTTTTGACGCACGGTTTATAGCTTGGTTGACCGCAAACTCCTTCAGCTGCTTCCTGTGAAGCTATTTACATAACATCGTTATGTGCTTTTAGTATGACTTGAGTCTGAGCTAGACTAACGCATAGTTGCTAGCAAACGACACCGCCCCCATTGATTGTTATTCATAGACTCGCTGATTAGGACGGTGGTTGTATCTAGTTGTCAAAGAACCCAAGCCTTTTTACGACCTGCTTAGGTCAAAAAACATTTAAGCTTCATCAACTGAAACTTGAAGGCAATTAAGTAAGGTGGATAAGCGGTTCACTTCTTCCCTTAATAGAGGAAGCGCCAAATCATGTGATAAGAGTGCTGCACCTTCTTGATCCATGCAAATTGTTACTTGATGGAGTAACTGCGTCAGTAAGATAAAGGATGGCTGACTATTGACAGCAACAAGTTCTGTCTTGTCGGTATCAGTAGCCGTCATAATGACAAGTGACGCCAGATTCTCTGTTCGTATTGTTTCAATCGTTGATACAATGACTTCTGACATATTCCGCTTGAGTTGTTCATCATTCCCTAAGATTTCATGTTTAAAAGCATATTCCTTAGCCATTATTTACATCTCCTTTTAGTTGTTTGCGAAAAGCTTGCTCCTCCAACTCTCGATCAGCCATTGCAGAGACCTTACAAGCACACCAGAAGATGAGCCCAAACAATATCATTGTTAAAGCAAATAAAACTAACAAAATAACCTTAATCATAATCCTAACTCCCTAGATTTATTTTCTTTCTTCATTGTCGTGATTTCCATAACGTAACTTTGCTTGAGCATGCGCCATCGCTTTGGCTTCTAAGCGACGTTCTTCTTTTAGATTTTCAAGCATTTTCAAAAGATAAGCTAGAGGATGTTCACAATCAATAGGTATGCGATCAATCATATTTAGCACTTCTTGACTCGTTACATAACCTTCGGATAAATATTGACCAATTAGCATTTTTTGTCGATGTGTCAGAGAGTAGTTCTGAAACTCACCTGTAAATAAGTCCATTTGAGTAAACTTGCCATTGTATTGATCAGCTATAACTTGTAGCAAAGAGTAATACTTAGGTGCAATGTAAGAATTAGAATTATTGAAAGATGATGATGAATCAGCCCCAGCTGGTTGAGAAATTTCGTCAGAAATTTTCTCAGCCTTTCTAGAACTATAATAATCACTATATTCAGTCTCACTATATTCAGTCTCATTAGTGCGTAACTCTGACACCCGCCCCGCTTCATTTTGACACCGGGGGGGTGTTTTTTTGGTACCCCCCCTGTTTGAATTTGACACGGGGGTCTTGGAGGGCATTTCTAACTTATCGTCAACAATCAAATTAGCAAGATAAATACGATTAGCAAGACTTCCATTTTTGTCATTTGATTGTTGGACTTCCTTGATTAAGCCATATTTAGCTAGTTCCTTTTTTATTCGCAATAAAGTAGATTTTGAGCAACCTAGAATTTCAGCTAAATTAGCATTAGAATAAACTAGATAAATAGAGCCTTCTTCATCAATCCAATTGTTTTTAAAAGAAAGGTCTAAACGATCTCTAAGAATAGAATAAGCAACTTTCGTGTCTAAGCGCATATCCTTATAGCGAGAACTTTCGAACAACAATTTAGGAAGTTTAAAATGTCTTTCAAACGTTTCATACTGACTAGCAGTAATTGCTTTAAATGGTTTCATTTTTTACACCACCTTTAGGCTAAACTGACCTGACGAATTAATATTAACAAGACCAACCGACACAAGTTCTTCAAGTGATGCCTGAGCTTCGTTATATGAAATACCCATTTCTGAGATTAAAAAGTTAATGATTGCCTTACGTGATTGTTTTTCTTTTCGTGTCATCATTTATTTCTCCACTTCATAACCATCGAGCCATGCCCTTGAGAATAGTTCTGTGTGTCTCATACCATAGTCTAAAAGCCAATTTTCAATCTCTAACGGCAATAAATCTTTTTTAGTCATCGCATCCAGAAGAGTTAAGTCAAGCGCTTTAGCTTTATCGAGCCAATCAGCAACATAACCTGGTAAAACAGCTTTTTTATCTAATAGTCCTGCAAGAGTGAGCTCATCAACCCAAAGAGTATTTGTTTCATCAATACTTAGTTGATAAGACAACTTATCATCCGGTTCTACTACAATTTTTAAAATTTTAAAACCATTAACTAACTTTGTGTCCGTATCATATAAGAGAAACATTTTGTTTTAACCTTTCATTTGAAAATACATATTGATGGTCACTGAATCTTGATTATAATTATCATCTTTTGAATAAGTGGTGTCGACAGATTATAAATATTTCAGTAACTTAAGGTACCATCTCTAGCATGTTTGTGATAGGAATAAGTCCCATGTTTATTTTTAAGGCTTAAAGTTTGGACGATACCATCCTTAGCAACTTTCCATAAAAGGGTAGAGGAACTATAATAGCCATTTCTAAGCCAAACTTGAACTAAGCCATTACATGGATTTGATTGTTTGTCTTTAGAAGTACATTCTACAGTTGCATTAATATTATCCTGCTCATCAACAACTGGAACTTCATAGATATCACCAGTGTCCAGATCCATAACAATTTCAACCATTTCTCAAACCTCTCTTGTTTTTTTAAACACGAAAAAAGGAAGCGGACAATTCCGCTTCCTTAGGGACTTTTTATCAATTCTCACAATTTGAGACACTTACTTTAATCTTTTTTATAAAAAAATGAAAAAAGGCCCTAAGGTCTTTTCTCTTAGTCTATCGCGATATAGCGGCGAGCCCCAGAATAACTGATATAGGAAAGCCACTCATAGCCGTCTGAGATGACCGTTTTATCATAGCGGACACTGCTGCCGGCATCGTAATAGGCGATATCGCTGCTGGATTGTTGGGGTGCGTTCTTGATCCCGTGGCGGCTAGTGAAGGTGTAGGTGCCGCTGGTTGAGAGTGTACTTGATGGTGATGGGGTTGACTGCACAGATGGGGATGAGGTTACGGTGCTTGCCCCCAGGTCCTTGAAGTGGATGTAGCCGGACACTTGGCTTTTATGGAAGCTGCGGCGGTAGTATTTCTCGAGACCTTGGCCGCAATCGTAGTTGTACTCCTCAATGGTGACGCTATCGCCATTGACTTCTGCCACCCAGGCCACATGTCCATAGCCTCCTGCGCCGTTAACGCCAGCTGAGAACCAAGCGACGGAACCGACAGCGGGAGTCATGTCTACGCGGTAGCCTTGGCTTCTAGCCACACTGCCCCAACTGATGGCATTGCCATACCCGCCAGGGAGGCTAAAGCCATTAGCGCTGCTTAGTCTGAAGGCGACGAAGGATGTACACTGTCTTAGGTACATGCCCCAGCTATCGGCGCCGTAGCCACTCTTCCACTGGTTCGGGTAGTTATCACCCAGCACTGCGGCTTCGCTAGTAGTGTTTAGGGCTAGGCTACCGCCTAGCAGGCTTAGTAATAATAGGCTTTTGTATTTTAGTTTCATATATCCTCCTCGTATTACTTATTCGGAAATGAAAAAGAAAATAGAGGAAAACACATAAAAAAAGCCAACCAAGAGGGTGGCTAATCAAAGACATTTCCAATTTCAACTTGGACTTGGTTATTGGCGACATCGATGTTATCGACTTTGAGCAAAGAGGTGTAAGCGAAGGGGCGCTCACGCTGTTCTTGGGCATTTTCTGCAAAAACAGCGACCCCAGCCAGCTCGCTTTCAAACTCTTTTAGAAGACTAATCATCCCTGAAATCGTTCCGCCACCTTTTAGAAAATCATCCACAATCAAAACACGGCTATTGCGCTGCAAGCTACGTTTTGAGAGGAACATTTTTTCAATGCGGTCACTTGAGCCAGATACGTAATTGACCGACACAGTAGAACCTTCTGTGATTTTCAAATCACGGCGCACAATAACAAAAGGAACGTTTAAAACGTTGGCAACAGCATTTGCTAGAGGTACTCCTTTTGTGGCAACGGTCATGACGGCATCAATTTTTTGGTCTTTAAATTGATTAGCAATAATACGTCCGACATTTTTCAAAATATGAGGTGTGCTCAACAAATCTGACAAATAGATATAACCACCAGGCAAGATACGGTCGCTCTCTGACAAGCGGTCACGCAACTCCTCAATGATGGTCTTTGCCTCATCTAAGTGTATACTAGGGGTAAAAATGACGCCACCACTAGCGCCTGTCAAGGTATCAATAAGCCCAATGCCAGCTTCTTCAAAGGCTTTTTTGATAATGGCAATATCTTCTGAAATAGAAGATTTAGCGGCTTCATATTGGGTGGCAAATGTATTGAGGCTTGTGAGTTGATAAGGGTTGTTAATCAGGTAGTTGGAGATGACAACCATACGTTCGCTACGTCTTAATTTCATTTGATAGTCTCCATTGCTTATCGTTTTTAACTCTATTATATCATATTTTACAAAAAAGGCGAACATTCTGCTAGAAATGTTCGCTTTGATTAGTGTTTAAAGTTTTGGTTTATAGAAACTGCGGTTGTCCATGGCAAAGATACGTGAGGTCATCTCGCCCTTATCGATACGGCTGAGGGCTGTTGACATCATCATCATGTTAGCGTCTAGGTTGTCAATGATATGGATAATCTCTGCCTCCATGATACGAGGGCGAACAGGGCTTCCATACTCAAGCAAGCCGTGATGGCTAAGGACAACATGGCGAAGCACAACGACGTCCTCCTTGTCATCAGCAATGCCAAGCTCTATCAAGGTTTTTGTAATTTCCTCATCAATCAAAGCAATGTGACCAATGAGATTGCCTCGGATGGTGTACTCAGTGCTGTCAGGTCCTGATAACTCAATGACCTTGGCAAGGTCATGCAGCATGATCCCAGCAAAGAGCAAGCTTTTATTGAGCTGAGGATAAATGTCACCAATGCTATCAGCCAGCTGCACCATAGTGGCGGTGTGATAGGCAAGCCCCGACTCAAAGGCATGGTGATTGCTCTTTGCCGCTGGATAATGGTAGAACTCCTTGTCGTATTTGCGGTAAAGGTTTCTCACCACGCGCTGCCAAGTGGCGTTTTCAATGCGAAACATGGTGTGCTCCAGATAATCACGGATTTCTGTGACATTGACAGGGGATTTTTCCTTAAAGGCTGCCGGGTCATTTGGCTCACCGTCTCTCGGCAAGCGAAGAGTGAGCTGGTTGACTTGAGGCATGCCGTTATAAACCTCACGTCTGCCGGTCATGTGAACAACCTTACCAGCGGTAAATTCCTTGACATTGTGGGGTTGGGCATCCCAGAGATTGCCCGAAATCTCGCCACTGTCATCCTGAAAAGTCAATGAAATGTAGTCTTTTCCAGCACGTGTTTTACGCACTTCAGCTCTCTTAATCAGATAGAAACCGTCAAAGAGTTCGTCTTTTTTCATGTCTTTAATCTTCATCTTGTTCCTCTTCTAATGGTGAAATCGCAAGTAAACGCTGGGTATCTTGGTCTTGGTAATTTTCAATGGTGTGAAGCGCCCGTGTGATGGCATTTGTCCGTGTCGTAAGCAGACTATCAATGCTTTTGCTAGCTGTGTTGAGCTGTTTTTGTGCTTTTTGTAGCATAGCGCCAAATTTGCCAAACTCCACCTTGACATTGCCAAGGACTTTGCTGATATCGTCAGCATTTTTCTGGATAGTAAGAGTCTTAAAGCCGACCTGAAGCGAATTGAGCAGAGCCGATAGGGTCGTAGGCCCCGCCACAATGATATTTTCCTCACGGCGAAGCTGGTCAAAGAAAGCAGCGTTGCGCACCACTTCAGCATAGAGCCCTTCTGTCGGCAAAAACAAAATCCCAAAATTGGTCGTTTCTGGCGGATGCAGATATTTCTTTTGAATATCTTTGGCAAAGCGCTTGATACTGGCTAATAGCGCTTTGCGGTGCTGCTCAATCGCCTCCTTGTCGCCTGACTCATAAGCATCCTCTAAGCGATAGTAATCCTCCAGCGGAAACTTAGAGTCGATAGGAAGATAGACATGGTCGTTATGATTGCCAGGGAGCTTAATGGCATACTCCACATGCTCACTAGAGCCCTTAACCGTTGCAAACTCTCGCTCATACTGACTTTCTGTCAGAATGTCCTCGATGATTTGCCCCAGCTGCAACTCACCCATGATACCTCTTGTTTTGGTGTTGGATAGAACTTTATTGAGACTGCCGACGTCTTTTGCGACCGACTTCATCTCACCGAGCCCTTGATTAACGCTTTCTAGTTGTTTTGAGACAGTCTCAAAGGAAGCCTGCAAGCGTGTTTGCAAGGTTTTCTCCAGTTTTTCTTCCACCGTTTGGCGCATTTGCTCAAGTCGCTCTTCATTTGAGACTTGCATGTCCTTGACTGAGCGGTTGAGGTTTTCCGTCATCTGCTGCAAGCGCTGATCGGTGCGGTCACGATTGTCTAGGAGATTTTGGTGCAGGACATCTCGAATGTCAGAAAGCTGCGCATAAATCTCATTTTGCACCTGAGAGAGCTGCTGATTGATGGCTAATATCTGCTCTTTTTGTGCCAAGTCGGTCTGATAAGACAGCTGCTCTGAGAGATTGTCAGCGTAGTCCTCCAGATTTTTTTGGAGCTGGCTTTGCAGCTCTGCTATTTTTTTAAATAATAAGAAAACAGCCACTAAAGTCACAAGAGCGACAAGTAAAAGTAAAAACTGCATGCTACCTCCAATCTCTACTCTCAATCACAATCACATAGCCCTTGTCTAAAGTAACAGTGACCGGCTGGTTGATAAATTCATTGCTGGTGTAGACCTTTTGGATAAAGTAATTGTCCTCAGTGAGCTCATACTTGGCACCTCGAATGTTCAAAATGCCATCCCCCTCCACTAAAAAGGCTAGGTAGCCCCCGTTCTCAGAAGGCGCTATGGTATGCGTGCCAGCAGGGCAATAACGGATGGTGTTGTAAGCATCGCACAATCTTATCTGCTGCATGTAGGCTGTCAAGTCAGGAAGACTGGGCAAAAAGACATTGCTCAAAAAATGATCAATTCGTCCGCCAAAGGCTCCGTAAACGGTAACTTGCGCTTTTGGATAGCGTGAAAAGACCTCTTTGAGGGCGAGTTCGGTATCTGTGTCATCCTTTTCAGCTAGTGCTTGGACAAAAAACTGGGCTTTTGTCTTGATGGTCTCAAGCTCTGCTTGACTCACCGAATCAAAATCACCAATCGCAAGGTGCAAGGGATAATCTTCTTCTAAAAGACGAAGGGCACCTCGATCTACTCCAACATAATAGTCATAGACTTTTGGAATAAAGCTAGGCGCTCCTCCGGCTAAAACAGCTATATTAGTCATTGAGTGCATTACGTAAAGTGGCTACTTGAGCGGTCAAATCGTCTGCCTTAAAGAGATAAGAACCCGCCACAAAGACATTGGCTCCAGCTTCTGCTGCTGCTTTAATCGTCGTGTTGTCAATACCGCCGTCCACTTCAATGTCAAAGTGATAGCCTTTTTCCTTGCGGATTTGTGCTAGCTGCGCCACTTTATCCAACATTTCTGGGATAAAGGCTTGTCCGCCAAAGCCAGGGTTGACGGTCATGATCAAGACTTGATCGACCAAGTTTAAAACAGGTAAAAGCGCCTCAAGAGGTGTACCTGGATTGATAACGACGCTGGCTTTCATGCCTGCAGCTTTGATTTTTTGAAGGGCACCGTGAATGTGCTTAGTTACCTCCACATGAATGGTCATAATATCAGCGCCAGCTTGCGCAAAAGCGTCCACATAACGCTCAGGATTGACCACCATGAGGTGACAATCAAAAACGAGCTTGCTGTGTTTGCGCATGCTTGCAACGACATCTGCACCAAAGCTGATGTTTGGTACAAACTGTCCGTCCATAATGTCAATGTGCACATACTCGGCACCTGTTTCTTCGATACGTTTTAACTCGCTAGCAAAGTTAGCATAATCTGCAGCGAGGATAGAGGGAGCGATTTTGACTGGGTACATAAACTTTTCCTACTTTCTTTTGAGTGTTTTTTTATAGGTTTCACGACGGTTTTCAATTTCACTAAGAAATTGAAGGTAGTTTTCATATCGAGATGGCATAATCTCACCAGCCTCTAGTGCTGACTTGACTGCACAGTCTGGCTCATGCGTATGCGTGCAAGAGCGGAACTTGCAGGCATGGCTAAAATGCCGTATCTCTGGAAAGGCTTCACTTAAATCTTGAGCGGAGTCCACCTCGTAATCGAGCGAAGAAAAACCTGGCGTATCAGCAATCTTACCACCAGCGACATCATAGAGACTAACCGCTCGTGTCGTGTGGCGCCCACGCCCTAGACTCTCTGAAATAGCTGACGTCTCTAGCGCGAGCTCTGGAGCGATTTTATTTAAAAGCGTTGACTTGCCAACACCTGTCTGCCCCATAAAGACCGTCACCTTTTGCGCTAAAAGCGGTAACAACTCCGACAAATCTAAGCAAAATGCATAGCCAATCGCTTGATAGCGCTCTTTTAAAGCAAGCATCTCAGTTCTATCGTCCAATAAATCCATCTTAGAAATATAAATGACAGGCGTGATTTGCTTGTGCTCCAAGAGAACCAAAAAACGATCCAACAAATTCAGATTAAAATCAGGTTCTTTAGCGGACATGATGACAACCGCTTGGTCAATATTAACAATCGGCGGACGCACTAGGCTATTTTTACGCTCATGAATAGCGAGGATATAGCCCTCTGACTGCTCATCAGCACTAAAATCAACCCAGTCCCCCACATAAGGGGTCTTGCCCTTTTGTCTAAAATTCCCACGCGCACGCGTCTGATACACTTGTCCCTGCGACTCTACATAGTAAAAGCCAGCTAGAGACTTTACAATTCTTCCTTGCAAACGAACTCCTTCTTTAGTTTTGTGAATAGTTTTATTATACCATAAAATTCTATAAAAAGGCTTACATGAGAATTGATTTAGAGAACATCTGTCACCTTTCTTAAAAAAATAGAAACTTGGTCTTTTCTTTCCATGAAAAAAGCGTTATAATAAATGTGTTTGCGGGGATGGTGGAACGGCAGACACGCATGCTTCAGGCGCATGTGCCCATTAGGGCGTGAGGGTTCAAATCCCTTTCTCCGCAGTAAGACAAAAAGATGAGATGTTTCTCATCTTTTTTTGTAGACATAGTAGCGCCAAGACAGAATTGCCCAGCGAAAGAGATTGTCTGTGACGGTTGCTAGCCAGACACCAGCAAGCCCTAAATCTAGCAGCACCCCTAAAAAATACCCTAAGAAGATACGAATGCCCCACATACCAATGGTCGTTGCGTAAAAAGGAAATTTAGGTTTTCCTAATCCTTGCCAAAGTGCTGTAAAAATCAATGTCCCAGCAGTCGCAGGACCGCCTAAAAAGGAGGACAACATAACAACACGACTGGCTTCTTGAGCAGTGGGGTCATTGGTGAAAAATGGCAGCAGATAAGGAGATAAAAAGTAGACAGAGCCACCCACGAGAAACATCATGACCACAGAATAGCCATAGGCTTTTTTCAAAATGGTGTGAATGACTTCATAATCCCTCTCACCAAATGCCTGCGCCACCAAAATCAGAACCGCCGTCGCCATTCCCATGCCTGGCATGTAATTAAACTGAGTAATGGTCTCACCGATGGCATTTCCCGCCACCACCTTGACACCAAAACTGACAATAATCGCAACGATAGCCACGTCACCGACTCGCATCATCAAACGCTCACCAGCAATAGGCAGCGCCATGGTAATGAGATTTTTACTAATGGATAAGCGGACGTGCTTTAAAATAGACCAAAAGTCTAGCATGCTTGCTAAGATAAGGACACCAACCAAGCGAGAAAAGACCGTTGATAGGGCAATCCCCACCAAGCCAAAGTCAAAAACAGTGATGGAAAGTGCTGAGAGCACAGCATTTAAGACATTAGTCAAGACGCTGACATACATGGGCAGGCGTGGTCTGCCTTGCGCTCTATGAATGGCACCAAGCGTCGTCAGCAAGCCCAAGCTAAAGATACCGCCACCGACTAAAGCCAGATAAAGCCCACCAAGCTGTGTGACCTCTTGGGTCGTCCCTAGAGCGCTCAAGAACAAGCGCCCACAGAAAATGGACAAGAACCCCAAGACCAGACTCACTAAAAGCGTGAGCACCAAGCTATCTGCCTGCAATTGCAGCTCTTTTTTATGGTCATGCTGACCGAAATACTTAGCAACTAAGCTTGACACAGCTGAGCCAAGGGCGATAAAAATCGCTTGATAAACTGTAATGATGTTATTAGCAACCGAGACTCCCGATATAGCAAGAAGCCCAAGCTGAGCCACCAGATAACTATCTGTTATCCCCATCAAAATCTGCAAGATATTTTCCGCCATAGCTGGAAGCGCTAGGTCGAACAGTTGTTTTCGATAAGTATGAGATTTTTCTATCATGTTTCTATTGTATCATAAAAGGCTGAGCACTTGTCTCAACCTTTTTTGTCGTGGTTTAAAGTCCTAGATAAGCTTCCACTGCTGCCTGCATATCTTGGCTAGCAACGACCTTTGTGTGTCTGATTGGTGCTGTGTCTAGGTTAGCGACAGCCTTTGGAATAGCGACTTTTGATAAGTCGTGTAATTCAGCAACTGCCTTAAAGTCATCTCCGCTGTCTTGATTGCTGACCGCCTTGACTGCCACTCGTGGGAATTTATAAGGGCTAGCTGTAGAGGCGATAACGGTTGGTCTTGTGTCTTGTGTCTGCTCTCTATAGCGTTGGTAGACACTTGACGCCACAGCTGTATGAGGGTCCTCGATGTAGCCGTCCTCCTCATAAACACGCTTAATCTCAGCTTCTGTCTCAGCCTCTGTAGCAAAGCCAGCAGCAAACAGCTCGAAAATCTCAGGCTTAACAACATCAAGCGTGTATTGACCGTCTGTAGCTAGAGCAGTCATCAAAGCCTTGGTCTTTTCTGCATCATTTCCAACAAGGTGGAAAATCAAGCGCTCCAAGTTAGAAGACACAAGGATATCCATAGATGGGCTTGTCGTCACTTTGAACGGACGTTTCTTGTCATAGGTTTTTGTGGTAAAGAAATCCGTTAGGACATTGTTTTCATTAGAAGCGCAGATGAGCTTACCGACAGGCAGACCAATCTGGCTGGCATAGTAAGCAGCAAGGATATTACCAAAATTCCCTGTCGGCACAGTAAAGTTGACCTTGTCACCAGCAGTGATTTGGTTTGTCTTGACTAACTGCGCATAGGCGTAGACATAGTAGACGATTTGTGGTACCAAACGCCCGATATTCATGGAGTTGGCTGAAGAAAACTGTGTCTTTTGAGCCAGCAGACGTTCACGCAAGTCAGCGTCATTAAACATAGCTTTGACATTGGTTTGCGCATCATCAAAATTACCGTCAATAGCGATGACATGGGTATTTTCCCCCTCTTGAGTGGTCATTTGCAGCTCTTGAATCTTGCTGACACCATCTTTAGGATAAAAGACGATAATCTCTGTGCCAGGAACATCCGCAAAACCTGCCATGGCAGCCTTTCCAGTATCGCCAGAAGTCGCTGTCAAGATGACAATCTTATTGTCCACTCCTTGTTTTTTAGCTGATGTGGTTAGAAGATAAGGCAAAATCGACAAAGCCATATCCTTAAAGGCAATCGTTGAGCCGTGGAAAAGCTCCAAATTGTATTGATTGCCAAGCTTGACTAGTGGTGCAATCGCTTTCGTATCAAACTTTTCATCATAAGCATGGCTAATGCAATAATCTAGCTCTTCTTCTGTAAAGTCATCCAAGAAAGCGCCTAAAACCAGCTTTGCCACTTCTTGATAACTTGCATCCTTGAGCTGGTCAAAGTCGAGGTCAACTTTTGGAAATTCTAGCGGCGTAAAAAGACCGCCATCAGTCGCTAATCCTTGCAAAATCGCCTGACTAGCCGTTACTTTATTGTTGGCATCTCGTGTTGATTGGTAGAATAGTGTCATTGTCTGTCCTCACTCGTAAAGATAGTCTATAGCTAGCATTATACCATAAATTTTCTGAAAATTTGAGCATATTTTGCTCTTTTCCCAAAAGAAAAGGAAAACCGTGCTAGGTTTCCTTTAGCATATGATAAATTAAGACTTGGCAGCACCTTTAGCTGCTTTTTGAACAGCCTTTTCAATGGTTTGGACATAGAGCGTTGCGCCCGTCGTATTGGCGTCACTATAGTGAACGCCGTCTGTTCCCGCCCAAATATCGGGATTATCAACGGCTGTTTTGTACCAGTCGGCAACGGTCACATAGCTGTATTTCTTAGCCAGTGTCAGCTCATAGTCACGAACTTCCTTGACACCTGCAATATTCTTGCCATTATAAGGTGTCACAAGCACAAGACGGTGCCCCTTTGGTAGCGCATTGATGAATTTCTGCAGCTCTGCTTGATAATTGCCTAGAGAGTTGACGCCGACAGCAAGGACTACAGTCTGCGATAGGCTATTGTTTTTGATACTATTTTCAAAAATGTCATAAGCCCCTTCAAAGTTTCGGCTGACAGCTGCATCTAGTTGCGCATCTGGCATGTCTTTTGAAAATGCTGCGCTAGATCTCAGAGCGACAGAGTCCCCGATAATGGTGACATCACTCAAAGCATTGGCATCTCCTGCCAGCAAAGTATGCGTGCGATTGAGCGAGCTTTGCGCCTGTGTCAGGGCATTTGCCTGCAACTCTGACTCAAAATTCCCTACCGATGGCGCTGTTGCCATGGTGATAAGCGTGATAGCGCTAAGAGCTGTTACAAGCCCTACAAACCACTTACGGTAAGGAGACAAGTCCACCTCGACAGACAAGATTTTTGGCATTTTTCCTGCGATGTAAGGCTCGATGATATAGAAGGACAGCGTTGCAAAAATCGTTGAAAAGAGAAGCGTCAACAGAACCGCCGCCCAGTTGGCAACCATCTGACTGAAGATAATGTAGAATGGCCAATGGAATAAATATAAACCATAGCTAATATCTGCAATATAGGTAACCAGTGCTGGCTCTGCTACATTTGGTGTCTTTTCATGCAAGACACGCGCCGCATAAATCATAACAGAAGCAAAGACGCTAGCTAGGAAAAAGCCAAAGAGATAGGTCATTTGACCCTCAAAATTCAACACAAAAGTGAGTAACAACAGCCCTAAAAAGCCTATAACTAGCGTGATTAGAGTCCGTCTAAGACTCCATCTGCTGACCGTTTTCTTGAACTGTCCCATCGTTTCTGTGACACCAGACAGTGTCGCAAGAATGGCTCCCAAAAAGAATGGGAAAATATGAGACAGCGTTGAAAAATAAATGCTTGATAAATTACCAACAAAGAAAGAGCGTATAAACATACTCAAGTAACTCACTAGGAAAATCCCTAGCGAAATGAGAAAAATCTGCCCACGCAAGCGCTGTTGACTGCTTGATTTTTTAGCTAAATACCAAACACCAAATCCCCACAGCAAGTAAAAATGCACCTCGATGGCAAGGCTCCACGTATGCACAAATAGATGTGGGATGAACTGCGACTCATAGCTACTGCCTGTCAAAATCTCATAAAAGTTTGTCGTGAAACCAAAAGCCGCTAGAATCTGCTGACCGATTCCCGCTCTAAAGTCACTGCGAACCAGAAAAACAAATGGAATAGTCACCAAAATCATCAAGACCAAGGGTGGCACAATGCGGTAAAACCGCCGTTTGTAAAAGCCTAAAAGGTCAATTTTTTGGTTTCTAGCATATTCATCAATTAACAACGCTGTAATCAAATAACCTGAAAAGGTGAAAAAGACGTCAACGCCGATAAAACCACCTGGGTAGGTATTTTTAAAAAAATGGTAGAGCAAAACGAGCAACAAACCCGTAATCCTTACCAATGAAAACCATTTTATCCTCATTTTTGGTAAATCCCCTGCTTAAATGTTCCCTTATAAACCTTGCCGTTTTTAGCCTTTAGCGTGCCTTGACCGTCTGGCTTTCCATTTTTAAATTCACCAGTATAGGACCAGCCACTTTTTGCTGTAAAAGTGCCTTGACCACTAAACACGCCGTTAGCAAAGTTGCCTTCATAGACATCACCGTTAGGATAAGTGAGTTTTCCTTGCCCATTCATTCTGTGATTGACAATGGTCCCTGTATAGGTAATCTGACCATTGCTACTATTGTAGACCAAAGTGCCTTTTGAGCACCAGCTCACACTAAAAGCTGTCAAACCACAGATGAGAATAAGGAACACAACAAGCAGCTCCCACCTACCACGTGATAGCTTGGGAAACTGCCTTTTTTGTTTTTTTGCTTGTTCTTTCATCTTAGGATCCCAACTTGTTCAACCAATCCAAACACCCAGCCTTAACCAAAGTGTAGGTTTCTTCAAAATCACCAGTGTACCAAGGATCGGGCACACCACCTTCTCTAAAAAGAGCGATCTTGTCATCAAAACGCCCTGCTGACAAATCCAACAAATCACGAACATTTTGCTCATCCATCCCGATGATGATATCAAAGTTTTCCAAGTCCTTTTGTGTAATCATTTGTGAGCGTTTCTTGCTATCATAAGGAATGGCGTATTTATCAAAAATAGCTCGTGTGCCTTTATGGATGGGATTGCCGTGTTCCCAATTGGATGTCGCACGGCTTTCTACTTCTAGTTGGTGTTTTGTATCTAGTTTCTTCATCACAAACTCTGCCATCGGACTGCGGCAGATATTGCCCAGACAAACGAAACAAATCCTCTTCATGTCCATTTTCCTCTACATTTGTTATTCTACTTATTATAACACGTTCATTACATTTCTGCTATGTTTAAGGAAATGCTACAAGAAAAAAGACTAGAAAACTCTAGCCTTTTTATAGATTATCTTGAGAAAGAGGGTAATGCAGGTGCTCATAAGCTTTTGGAGTAGCTACCCTTCCGCTACGTGTACGCATGATAAAGCCTTTTTGAATGAGGTAAGGCTCATACATATCTTCTACCGTCTCACGTTCCTCAGCGATATTGACCGACAAAGTCCCAAGCCCAACAGGACCACCCTGATACATCTCAATCATGGTTCGCAAAATCTTCTGATCGACATAGTCAAGCCCCTCACTATCAACATCTAGCATGGTCAGCGCCTTGTCTGTCATCAGCTCATCAATGATACCATCCCCCATAATCTGAGCATAATCACGCACACGCTTTAACAAACGATTGGCAATACGTGGCGTTCCACGACTACGACGAGCTAGTTCAATCGCTGCCTCGTGCGTAATTTCCATCTCAAAAATGGCAGATGTCCGCTCGACAATATCACACAAATCAGCCACCTCGTAGTACTCCATGTGCCCTGTAATTCCAAAGCGAGCCCGCAAGGGATTTGACAGCATACCAGCTCGTGTCGTTGCCCCTATCAGCGTAAAAGGCGGCAACTCCAAATGGACACTACGGCTAGAGTCACCTGAGCCAATCATAATGTCAATATAGAAATCCTCCATAGCACTATAGAGCACCTCCTCAACTGCCATAGGCATACGGTGGATCTCATCAATGAATAAAACATCCCCTGGCTCAAGGTCATTTAAAATCGCCACCAAATCGCCTGCCTTTTCAATGGCAGGTCCAGAAGTTTGCTTGAGATTGACACCCAGCTCATTTGCGATTACAAAAGCCATGGTGGTTTTCCCAAGACCTGGCGGTCCAAATAACAGCACGTGATCCAGCGACTCATCACGCAACTTCGCTGCCTCTATAAAAATCTTTAACTGCTCCTTGATCTTATCTTGACCAATATATTCTCTTAACAACTGAGGGCGAAGCGTACGCTCAACAAGCTCCTCATCCCCCATCACATCACTATCTAAAAATCTTGTCATATAGTTATTTTACTATTTTCAAATCACTTTGTCAGTTCAAAGGATACTTTTACAATCCCCACCAACCTAAGCCTGTTGCAATAATAGCCATCACCAAGTTAATCATTTGAATTTTTTTCATTTCTCTTCTCCTTGCGTTTGATGAATCTAGTATACTCTATCGCCTTTAAAAAGAACATGACATTTTTGTCATGTTCTTTTTAGGATAAATGTATCTTAACTTCTACAACCTTATTAAAAGGTTTACATATTGACAAATATAACAAAAAATTATATCATAACACTTTATAACAAATTGTTTTATTATGACTCATTGAGGACAACATTGAATGAAAAAGTTAGGAATAAAAGTAAGACAACTTAGAGAAGATCGAGGGCTGACACGAGAGGAATTCTGCGGGGATGAGTCTGAGTTGTCGGTTAGGCAATTAGCACGCATTGAAGGGGGCAATAACAACCCCAATGTGGTGAGTGTCAAGTATATCGCCAATCGTCTTGGCATGACTGTTGGCGAGTTAGTGGATGGTCAAGACCTTAGCTTGTCGGCGGATTACTTAGAGCTAAAACAAAAGCTCCTTCGCATTCCTACTTACGGGGATCAGGCTAGACTCAAAGAACGTGAGCAATGCTTCACCTCTATTTACGAACGCTTTTATGACCAACTTCCTGAGGATGAGCAACTCATTATTGATTGCTTACAGTCCAAACTGGATATTCACTTTAGTGATAATGACAGCTTTGGCTTAGGCATCCTGCAAGATTACTTTGAGCAAACCTTCAAAAAAAGCACCTACACGATCAATGACTTTGTCTTTTTTGACCTATATCTCGTCTGCTTTGCTTACAAGAAAAATCAAGAGCCTTTTTATGAGGAAGAGCAATATGACTTAGTCATGGCAAAACTGCTAAACTCCAACCCACCTCTAGCAGAGGAAAAATTTCAACTAAACAATGTGCTCCTCAACAACATCAAGCTAGCTTTTGGTCTTGAAAAATGGAATATTATTGAAAATATCGTCAGCAAAAGTAATCAGTTGATGACAGAGATTCACGATTTCCAAAAACGTCCTATCCTCAGCCTCATTGAATGGAAGTATCAGCTCTATGCTAAGCAAGATACGACTTCAGCCACACAGTCTTATCAAAATGCTATTTTATTTGCCAAACTCATCGGTGATGATTACCTTGAAAAGCAACTATCCCAAGAATGGCAAAGTGATATTGATAATGTTTAGAGAAAGGAGATTTCCATGAATACATTTGGTCAAAAAGTGCGTGAACTGAGGGAGGAAAAAGGGATCACACGTGAAGAGTTTTGTGATGACGAGTCGGAGCTTTCTGTACGACAGCTAGCCCGCATTGAAAGCGGGAGCAGTATTCCAAACTTAGCCAAGGCTTACTATATCGCTAAAAAACTGAATGTCACATTGGGTGCTATAACGGATAAAGAGAGTTTAGAGATTTCTAAGCGCTACAATGAGCTCAAGTACCTTATCTTACGCATTCCGACTTATTCTGATAAGGAGCGTTTAAAAGAGCGAGAACAGCAATTTGAGGAAATCTTTGAAGACTATTACGATAATTTGCCAGAGGAAGAGCAACTGATTATCGATGGGCTTCAGTCTAAGTTTGAAGTGTACCAAAGTGGCAATATTCATTTTGGAACGGACATGATAGCGGAGTATTTTCATCAAGTTAAAAAGAAAAAGTCTTATACCTTAAATGACCTTGCGATTATTGATTTGTATTTGCTAATAGCTGCCATATCCCAATTTGATGAACAGCATTTTCAAGAAGAAGATTTTAAAATCATTTGTGATACTTTACTTATCCAAGGTGAAGAATTAGCCGTGGAAGATCGTTTTCTCCTTAACAATCTCTTGTTAAATTGTGCCAATATCGCTTTAAATCTAAAGTTGGCTGACAATATCCAACCTATGCTAGAGCTTAGCCATAAAACCATGGTCTTGATTCAAGATTTTCAAAAGATGCCGATTTATAACATGTATCGTTGGAAATACGCCCTTCTTCAAGGTAATCAAACAGAGGCAGTGGATTACTACAATCAAGCCGTGATGTTTTCAAAAATGTTGAATGACAATCATCTCATCCAGCAGTTAGATGATGAGTGGCAAAAAGATAATAACTAAAAATACAAAAAGTGCCCCTAAATCTAGGAGCACTTTTTAACCTGATTTTCGAACAGCACCAAGGATACTGACTAATATAAAGATACCGATAAAGATAATGGTAATCGTCGCACTGGCGGGCGTTTCCCAATAATAAGAAAGAAAAATTCCCGAAACCATACCGATAAAGCCAATAAGCATACCTAACCAGACGACAGACTTAAAGTTTCGCCCAAGACGCATGGCAATACTTGCCGGCAAGACCATGATGGTCGATACAAGCAGGGCTCCTGCAGCTGGAATCGTCAGCGCAATAGCGACACCTGTCACGATATTGAACAAAATAGACATGGTTCTCACAGGCAAACCGTCAACAAAAGCCGTATCCTCATCAAAGGTCAAGACATACATAGGACGTATAAATAAAAGCGTCAACAACAAGACAATAGCAGCAATAATCGCTAAAAAGATAACCTGACTGCTACTAATAGTGATAATAGAACCAAACAGATATTGTTCTAGGCTCATGCTACCAGCCTTTGCTTTACTCATCACAATCAAAGAAATCGCTAGCCCAAAGGACATGATAATAGCTGTCGCAATTTCCATATAGTGCTTATAGACCGTCCGTAGATACTCTAGTAAAACAGCAGCAATGACCACAACGATAATGGTCGACCAAGTCGTTGAAATACCTAACAATAGCCCAAAAGCCACACCTGCTAGAGAGACGTGACTAAGCGTGTCACTCATCAAACTTTGCCGGCGCAAAATCAGAAATATTCCCAAAATAGGTGCAAAGATACTAATGCAAATCACAGCAAGCAAAGCACGTTGCATAAAGGTATAGGATAAAATCTCAAACATCACAAACTCTCCTTCTCATCACTTTCGTGAACATTAAAGCAACGCCAAGGCAGGCTATTATTACGCACAAGGTGAATGTTACGGTCTACAAACTCCTTGACCTCTTCAGGGTCATGTGTAATCATAAGGACCGCCTTACCATGACGGTGAGCGCTGTGATGCATCAACTCATAAAATGTTTTTGTCGTACCGCTATCCATACCCGTTGTCGGCTCATCTAGTACGAAAATATCAGGGTCAGACGCAAACATCCTAGCAATAACAGCCCGCTGCTTTTGCCCGCCTGATAAACTTCCAATACGACGATGACGATAATCCCACATACCAACAGACTCCAAACTGATTTTCACATGTTCTTCATCGTGCTTGTCGAGTCGTCTGAACCATCCATTTCTTGGATAACGCCCCGATTTGACAAACTCATGAACGGTAGAGGGAAAACCAGCATTAAAACTGGCAATCTGCTGCGGAAGGTAAGCTAAACGCAGTTTCTTACCATCCTTATTAACCTCACTAATCGTTACCGAGCCAATCTTAGGTTTCAAAATGCCCAAAGTCGCTTTAATCAGCGTTGATTTTGCAGCACCATTTTCCCCCGTTAAAGTGACAAACTCACCACTATCAACATGGTAATTGATTCCCTCTAAAACAGGCTCATTATCATATTGAAAACTCAGATTTTCCACTGTAATATAGCGCATACTCACTCCTTAATTATCTCAGACACACGTCCCATAAAGCGTTCAATCACCGCTTGTTCCTCTTCTGAGAAATCACTAAACAATCTATCATAAGCCATCAACGTCAACTCATGATGATGACGATGTTCTTTCGCAATTGGAATTCCTGCCTCTGTCAATTCAAAGAGCACAATACGACCGTCACGCTCATCTTTCACCGACTCAATCAACTGTTTTTGCAACAATTGCTTAACCGCCTTTGTGACTGCTGCTTGACTGACCACTAGCTCCTTAGACAAGCTCGAGTTGGTCATACGACCACCGTCAAGCAATAACATCAAAATATGCTCTTGCGTATTTGTCAACTCAACACCACTTTGACAAGCACCCAATAAAAACTCATGTTGATTTTCAGAACTCATCACGATTTGGTTGATAAGGCGATCCAATTCATCTTTTATAGCCATAAGAACCTCCTTTTAATTAACCAGTTAATTATATCATAAAAAAGGACACGTGACAATGAAATGGTGAATATAATCACCAGTTGGGAAAATTACAAGTAAAGCAATATAGCAAATGTGATCCTACAGCTAAAAATAGTGTCGAAATTTCTATCTTACACTCTTTAAAAATCAAATGTTTTTACAATTTGGCTAAATAGCTCTTGGATATTTTGTGCCACCTCTTGCGCCTCTCTAGGAGGTGTTTCCATTAACCAGTGGCTGATAATATTGGAATAGCCTCCTACTATAAAGTGAAGTACATCATCCAATTTTTGACTTGAGACCTCTCTGACATGCCATGGTGCATCAAACGATTTATAAAGGGTTACAGCGACATTATTAAATCTTAATAAAAGAAGAGGAAATTTTTGATTGATTATCAGCAGCCGTAATTTACTTTGTTCAGCTTTAAAATAATTCAGAGTTACAAGTATCAGACCTTCAAAAGTGGTCTGTTTTAGGATAGTCTCATTCAATAAACGGTAGTTTTCAATAAATGTATGAATGTAAAATTTTAAAATTGCCTGCTTATTTTGAAAATAACGGTAAAACGTACGCCTTGATACACCAGCTTCGTCTAAAATTTCATTCAAAGTTATCTCATCAAAGCTATCTTTTTCTAAAAGTCGGAACATCGCTTCTACAATTTTGTCCTTCGACTGACGAATTTGTTCTTTTTTGCCATTCATATTAGTCCCCTTTCAAATGTGCCACTTTTTAATAAATTTATAGCACATTAGGGATAAAGCTTGTTTTTATCCCATATTTTGGTACTCTCTAAATGTGCCCTTATTATAACACATTTATAAGGAGGTGATAACAATGGAAAATTATACAGGTGTCGGACAATTTGATTTTCAAATTTTACGATTCACCAATCAACTCAAACATCAATACTCTGAGGTGAGGGAAGATTTAAAAGTTATCAGCTACAGCATTTATGACTTTGAATCGTGGTATCAATGGTGGTATAAAAAGGCACAAGAATACGAGAAAAGTAACCTCTTAGAACTTGCTATGACCTACTATAGAGCATCTTTGTTTTACCTAAGTTTCTCTGATAGCCGTAAACAGGACGCTTATCAGTGCTTCAAAAGGTGCTTTAACAGATATTATCAAGATAAAAACCTTATTTATCTTTCTATCCCCTATAAATCAGCTAAACTACCTGCTGTCTCTATTCCATATACTGGTGCGACAAAAACACTGCTTGTCATTGGAGGATTTGATTCTTTTATGGAAGAATTAGTCAATTGGTTTTATCCTTTACAATCTCAAATAAAAATGAATCTTCTCCTCTTTGACGGACCTGGTCAAGGTTCTGTCCCTTTTCAACACCTTTATTTCGAATCTGATTATGAAAAGGTGGTAACGACAATTCTAGACTATACTCACTTAGATGAGGTAGACGCCATTGGCATTTCGTGGGGTGGCTATTTTGTCCTTCGGTCAGCAGCCTTTGAAAAGCGCATTAAGCGGTGTATTTGTTTTGATATTTTCTATTCGGGAAACGACGCTTTACAGCTACAGGTAAGACCGCCAGAATATTTATTTTTAAGAATGATATTGTTTCTTAAACAAAAAAAGTTTATCAACTGGGTGATCACCAATCGGGCACAAAACAATGTGGACTTAAAATGGATGTTACAACACGGGCTTGACATTACAGGAGAGAAAAATGGTTATGATTTCATCAAAAATATCGCTCATCACCATTTAAGGAGTGCTCTTCCCTTAATCACCCAAGAATGTCTCCTACTAGCTGGTAGCAAAGATAGATATGTTCCTCAAAAACGCTTAAAAGACATGACAAAAGAGCTAATACAGGCTAAAAGAGTAGTCACAAAGCTTTTTACTGAAAAAACAGGCGGTGCCCTACATTGCCAAATTGATGATATTAAGCCAGCTTTGGAGGAAATCACTGCTTTTTTGACATCAAGATCACTTAATGTAGCACACAATAAAAAATAAATTTTAGGAGATTTCTTATGAATAAAAAACTAATAACCTTAACCCTTATTCTTACTGGCACTGTTTTACTAGTAGGCTGTAGCAACAATACACAAACAACGGAGTCACATTCCTCAAGTAGTTCTACAACAAAAACAAGCAGCACATCTAGCTCTAGTTCGACAGCGGACAGCACTTCATCGTCTTCTACAACAAGTAAGATTTCAGAAGGTACTCTAACATATACAGACGGCTCTAAAATATACGTTAGTGATGAGGGAGAATTTACAGTAACCCTTACGGATAATACCAAAATCAGCCGTAGTGCTGATGGTACCTATGCTATTAATAAAGCTGACGGAACAACTATCGCTAAAGAGGCCAATGGAACCTACGCTCTGACATTTACTTCTTCAGGGCTTACTGTTTCTTATAATGCAGAGGATGATTCCTATGTTATCACAGAGACTTCAGGGGTCGAAACGGGTAACGGTCGCGCTAAACTCAACACTTATCTCTCAAACCATGGTTACTCAACATTGGATACCTACGACAAGCAAGTACAAGATATTGTAGATTATATTTCTAAAAATCAATGACTATAGTAGCTTTAGTAAACAGTTACTACAAACCTTTAAAATAATATAAAAATGACACGAAATCAATCGTTTAGAGATAAAGATTTCATGTCATTTTTTGTTTAAGAAATTTAGGCACTCCCTTACTTATGATTCTTACTTACTGCATAAAGGAATTAATACGGAAGTTATTTTCAAAATTGTGAGATATAAAGCTACTCAATGCTAATTAATAAGAAGTTTAAAAAAGTAGAAACTACCTTCTATGCAACAAATCAATCTTGGAAAGAAATGGGTATAGAATTTTAAAAAGACGTCAAAAAATCCCAGTAGTAATAGCACTCTACTGGGAAAATTCTATACCGGCGGCCGGGGTCGAACCGGCACGTCCGTGAGGACACTGGATTTTGAGTCCAGCGCGTCTGCCAATTCCGCCACGCCGGCAAAAACTGGGGTAGCTGGATTCGAACCAACGCATGAGGGAGTCAAAGTCCCTTGCCTTACCGCTTGGCTATACCCCAATAAAAAGGGCGAATGATGGGAATCGAACCCACGAATGCCAGAGCCACAATCTGGTGTGTTAACCACTTCACCACATTCGCCATATTCAAAACACGGGCAGTAGGAATTGAACCCACACTGAAGGTTTTGGAGACCTTAGTTCTACCTTTAAACTATGCCCGTTCAATATGGAAGGGGAGGGATTCGAACCCCCGAACCCGAAGGAGCGGATTTACAGTCCGCCGCGTTTAGCCTCTTCGCTACCCTTCCAAAATATAAATTTAATGGCGCGAGACGGAATCGAACCGCCGACACATGGAGCTTCAATCCATTGCTCTACCAACTGAGCTACCGAGCCAACTTTATTGCGGGAGCAGGATTTGAACCTACGACCTTCGGGTTATGAGCCCGACGAGCTACCTAGCTGCTCCATCCCGCGATAATCTTAAGGAGGATGTGGGATTCGAACCCACGCACGCTTTTACACGCCTGACGGTTTTCAAGACCGTTCCCTTCAGCCAGACTTGGGTAATCCTCCAAATAATAGTCCGTACGGGATTCGAACCCGTGTTACCGCCGTGAAAAGGCGGTGTCTTAACCCCTTGACCAACGGACCATATAATGATGGGCACAAGTGGACTCGAACCACCGACCTCACGCTTATCAGGCGTGCGCTCTAACCAGCTGAGCTATGCGCCCAGATTATAGAAATCTGGAATTCTATAAAGCGGGTGACGAGAATCGAACTCGCGACAACAGCTTGGAAGGCTGTAGTTTTACCACTAAACTACACCCGCATATATGGGAGTTAACGGGATCGAACCGCTGACCCTCTGCTTGTAAGGCAGATGCTCTCCCAGCTGAGCTAAACTCCCTATAGCCAAGCGACTACCATATCTAACAGGGGGCAACCCCCAACTACATCAGGCGTTCTAGGGCTTAACTACTGTGTTCGGCATGGGAACAGGTGTATCTCCTAGGCTATCGTCACTTAACTATTGAATAGATCTCTTGTCTACTCAAAATTGAATAACTATCTAAACAAGTTAACCTTACGCTACTTCTTTATGACTCTTTGGATAAGTCCTCGAGCTATTAGTATTAGTCCGCTACATGTGTCACCACACTTACACTCCTAACCTATCTACCTGATCATCTCTCAGGGCTCTTACTGATATAAAATCATGGGAAATCTCATCTTGAGGTGGGCTTCACACTTAGATGCTTTCAGCGTTTATCCCTTCCCTACATAGCTACCCAGCGATGCCCTTGGCAGGACAACTGGTACACCAGCGGTAAGTCCACTCTGGTCCTCTCGTACTAGGAGCAGATCCTCTCAAATTTCCTACGCCCGCGACGGATAGGGACCGAACTGTCTCACGACGTTCTGAACCCAGCTCGCGTGCCGCTTTAATGGGCGAACAGCCCAACCCTTGGGACCGACTACAGCCCCAGGATGCGACGAGCCGACATCGAGGTGCCAAACCTCCCCGTCGATGTGAACTCTTGGGGGAGATAAGCCTGTTATCCCCAGGGTAGCTTTTATCCGTTGAGCGATGGCCCTTCCATACGGAACCACCGGATCACTAAGCCCGACTTTCGTCCCTGCTCGAGTTGTAGCTCTCGCAGTCAAGCTCCCTTATACCTTTACACTCTGCGAATGATTTCCAACCATTCTGAGGGAACCTTTGGGCGCCTCCGTTACCTTTTAGGAGGCGACCGCCCCAGTCAAACTGCCCGTCAGACACTGTCTCCGATAGGGATAACCTATCTAGGTTAGAGTAGCCATAACACAAGGGTAGTATCCCAACAACGCCTCCATTGAGACTGGCGTCCCAATTTCATAGGC
This sequence comes from Streptococcus hyointestinalis, assembly GCF_011039275.1. Taxonomy (GTDB): domain Bacteria; phylum Bacillota; class Bacilli; order Lactobacillales; family Streptococcaceae; genus Streptococcus; species Streptococcus hyointestinalis_A. Next base: position 20,592 of record NZ_JAAKGB010000001.1, on the reverse strand, counting down.
TCCTACCTATCCTGTACATGTGGTACAGATACTCAATATCAAACTGCAGTAAAGCTCCATGGGGTCTTTCCGTCCTGTCGCGGGTAACCTGCATCTTCACAGGTACTAAAATTTCACCGAGTCTCTCGTTGAGACAGTGCCCAAATCATTACGCCTTTCGTGCGGGTCGGAACTTACCCGACAAGGAATTTCGCTACCTTAGGACCGTTATAGTTACGGCCGCCGTTTACTGGGGCTTCAATTCAGATCTTCGCTAAAAGCTAAACCCTCCTCTTAACCTTCCAGCACCGGGCAGGCGTCACCCCCTATACATCATCTTACGATTTAGCAGAGAGCTGTGTTTTTGATAAACAGTTGCTTGGGCCTATTCACTGCGGCTGACTTAAAGCCAGCGCCCCTTCTCCCGAAGTTACGGGGCCATTTTGCCGAGTTCCTTAACGAGAGTTCTCTCGCTCACCTGAGGCTACTCGCCTCGACTACCTGTGTCGGTTTGCGGTACGGGTAGTGTATGATTAACGCTAGAAGCTTTTCTTGGCAGTGTGACATCACTCACTTCGCTACTAAACTTCGCTCCCCATCACAGCTTGGTGTTATAGATATAAGCATTTGACTCATATCACACCTCACTGCTTAGCCCAGCACTTCCAATCGCTGGGACAAGTTAGCCTACTGCGTCCCTCCATCACTTCATACACTAGTACAGGAATATCAACCTGTTGGCCATCGGATACACCTTTCGGTCTCTCCTTAGGTCCCGACTAACCCAGGGCGGACGAGCCTTCCCCTGGAAACCTTAGTCTTACGGTGGATGGGATTCTCACCCATCTTTCGCTACTCATACCGGCATTCTCACTTCTATGCGTTCCAGCGCTCCTCACGGTACACCTTCAACACACATAGAACGCTCTCCTACCATCCCCTAAGGGATCCACAGCTTCGGTAAATTGTTTTAGCCCCGGTACATTTTCGGCGCAGGGTCACTCGACTAGTGAGCTATTACGCACTCTTTGAATGAATAGCTGCTTCTAAGCTAACATCCTAGTTGTCTGTGCAACCCCACATCCTTTTCCACTTAACAATTATTTTGGGACCTTAGCTGGTGGTCTGGGCTGTTTCCCTTTCGACTACGGATCTTAGCACTCGCAGTCTGACTGCCGATTATATCTCATTGGCATTCGGAGTTTATCTGAGATTGGTAATCCGGGATGGACCCCTCACCCAAACAGTGCTCTACCTCCAAGAGACTTAACATCGACGCTAGCCCTAAAGCTATTTCGGAGAGAACCAGCTATCTCCAAGTTCGTTTGGAATTTCTCCGCTACCCACAAGTCATCCAAGCACTTTTCAACGTGCCCTGGTTCGGGCCTCCAGTGAGTTTTACCTCACCTTCACCCTGCTCATGGGTAGGTCACATGGTTTCGGGTCTACGACATGATACTAAGTCGCCCTATTAAGACTCGGTTTCCCTACGGCTCCGTCTCTTCAACTTAACCTCGCATCATATCGTAACTCGCCGGTTCATTCTACAAAAGGCACGCTCTCACCCATTAACGGGCTCGAACTTGTTGTAGGCACACGGTTTCAGGTTCTATTTCACTCCCCTTCCGGGGTACTTTTCACCTTTCCCTCACGGTACTGGTTCACTATCGGTCACTAGAGAGTATTTAGGGTTAGGAGATGGTCCTCCCAGATTCCGACGGGATTTCTCGTGTCCCGCCGTACTCAGGATACTGCTAGGTATAATCACTATTTCGACTACGAGGCTTTTACTCTCTTTGGCTCATCTTTCCAGATGACTCGTCTATAATCATTAAGTCCACATTGCAGTCCTACAACCCCAAAGAGTAAACTCTTTGGTTTGCCCTCTTACCGTTTCGCTCGCCGCTACTAAGGCAATCGCTTTTGCTTTCTCTTCCTGCAGCTACTTAGATGTTTCAGTTCACTGCGTCTTCCCTCCTACACCTTAACAGTGTAGGATACTAACCATTAGTTAGTGGGTTCCCCCATTCGGACATCCCTGGATCAGCGCTTACTTACAGCTCCCCAAAGCATTTCGTCGTTAGTCACGTCCTTCATCGGCTTCTAGTGCCAAGGCATCCACCGTGCGCCCTTATTAACTTAACCTTATTTGGTCTATTGACCTTAAACTCATTAAATCACAGCGTTTCGGTTTATTTTCTTGTTGCTATTTGATAGTTATTCAATTTTCAATGGACAATCTAGAATCTTACGATTCTATGGAGCCTAGCGGGATCGAACCGCTGACCTCCTGCGTGCAAAGCAGGCGCTCTCCCAGCTGAGCTAAGGCCCCACAAGACCTCTCAAAACTAAACAAGACAATGTACAGTTCCGTTTTTTCCTTAGAAAGGAGGTGATCCAGCCGCACCTTCCGATACGGCTACCTTGTTACGACTTCACCCCAATCATCTATCCCACCTTAGGCGGCTGGCTCCTAAAAGGTTACCTCACCGACTTCGGGTGTTACAAACTCTCGTGGTGTGACGGGCGGTGTGTACAAGGCCCGGGAACGTATTCACCGCGGCGTGCTGATCCGCGATTACTAGCGATTCCGACTTCATGTAGGCGAGTTGCAGCCTACAATCCGAACTGAGACTGGCTTTAAGAGATTAGCTTGCCGTCACCGACTTGCGACTCGTTGTACCAGCCATTGTAGCACGTGTGTAGCCCAGGTCATAAGGGGCATGATGATTTGACGTCATCCCCACCTTCCTCCGGTTTATTACCGGCAGTCTCGCTAGAGTGCCCAACTGAATGATGGCAACTAACAATAAGGGTTGCGCTCGTTGCGGGACTTAACCCAACATCTCACGACACGAGCTGACGACAACCATGCACCACCTGTCACCGGTGTGCCGAAGCAAAATCCTATCTCTAGGACGGGCACCGGGATGTCAAGACCTGGTAAGGTTCTTCGCGTTGCTTCGAATTAAACCACATGCTCCACCGCTTGTGCGGGCCCCCGTCAATTCCTTTGAGTTTCAACCTTGCGGTCGTACTCCCCAGGCGGAGTGCTTAATGCGTTAGCTGCGGCACTGAGTCCCGGAAAGGACCCAACACCTAGCACTCATCGTTTACGGCGTGGACTACCAGGGTATCTAATCCTGTTTGCTCCCCACGCTTTCGAGCCTCAGCGTCAGTTACAGACCAGAGAGCCGCTTTCGCCACCGGTGTTCCTCCATATATCTACGCATTTCACCGCTACACATGGAATTCCACTCTCCCCTTCTGCACTCAAGTCTCACAGTTTCCAAAGCGTACAATGGTTAAGCCACTGCCTTTAACTTCAGACTTATGAAACCGCCTGCGCTCGCTTTACGCCCAATAAATCCGGACAACGCTCGGGACCTACGTATTACCGCGGCTGCTGGCACGTAGTTAGCCGTCCCTTTCTGGTAAGATACCGTCACGACATGGATTTTCCACTCCCACATCCGTTCTTCTCTTACAACAGAGCTTTACGATCCGAAAACCTTCTTCACTCACGCGGCGTTGCTCGGTCAGGGTTGCCCCCATTGCCGAAGATTCCCTACTGCTGCCTCCCGTAGGAGTCTGGGCCGTGTCTCAGTCCCAGTGTGGCCGATCACCCTCTCAGGTCGGCTATGTATCGTCGCCTTGGTAAGCCGTTACCTTACCAACTAGCTAATACAACGCAGGTCCATCTGATAGTGGAGCAATTGCCCCTTTTAAACTAATAACATGTGTTATTACCTCTTATGCGGTATTAGCTATCGTTTCCAATAGTTATCCCCCGCTATCAGGCAGGTTACCTACGCGTTACTCACCCGTTCGCAACTCATCCAGAAGAAGCAAGCTTCTCCCTTCAGCGTTCTACTTGCATGTATTAGGCACGCCGCCAGCGTTCGTCCTGAGCCAGGATCAAACTCTCATTTAAATCATGATTTGTTTGAGTCTTCACTCATTCTGTTCTCTGACAGATTTATTTTTGACTTCTTTAAGAAGCCCTGCACATCGTCTTGTTCAGTTCTCAAAGGTCTTTGTCTCTCAAGAGACAACTTCTATATTCTATCAAACTTTTAATAGCTTGTCAACACTTTTTTTGAAGTTTTTTCAACCTCTCGTGTTAACGTCCTCTCGTTTGACAGCTATATTAGTTTATCAAACTTCATCTACACTGTCAATAACTTTTTTAATCTTTTTTATAAAAAAATGAAAAAAGGCCCTAAGGTCTTTTCTCTTAGTCTATCGCGATATAGCGGCGAGCCCCAGAATAACTGATATAGGAAAGCCACTCATAGCCGTCTGAGATGACCGTTTTATCATAGCGGACACTGCTGCCGGCATCGTAATAGGCGATATCGCTGCTGGATTGTTGGGGTGCGTTCTTGATCCCGTGGCGGCTAGTGAAGGTGTAGGTGCCGCTGGTTGAGAGTGTACTTGATGGTGATGGGGTTGACTGCACAGATGGGGATGAGGTTACGGTGCTTGCCCCCAGGTCCTTGAAGTGGATGTAGCCGGACACTTGGCTTTTATGGAAGCTGCGGCGGTAGTATTTCTCGGGACCTTGGCCGCAATCGTAGTTGTACTCCTCAATGGTGACAGTATCGCCATTGACTTCTGCCACCCAGGCCACATGTCCATAGCCTCCTGCGCCGTTAACGCCAGCTGAGAACCAAGCGACGGAACCGACAGCGGGAGTCATGTCTACGCGGTAGCCTTGGCTTCTAGCCACACTGCCCCAACTGATGGCATTGCCATACCCGCCAGGGAGGCTAAAGCCATTAGCGCTGCTTAGTCTGAAGGCGACGAAGGATGTACACTGTCTTAGGTACATGCCCCAGCTATCGGCGCCGTAGCCACTCTTCCACTGGTTCGGGTAGTTATCACCCAGCACTGCGGCTTCGCTAGTAGTGTTTAGGGCTAGGCTACCGCCTAGCAGGCTTAGTAATAATAGGCTTTTGTATTTTGCTTTCATATATCCTCCTCGTATTACTTATTCGAAAAGGAATAGGAAACATAAAGGAAAACACATAAAAAAGCCAACTTAGGTTGGCTTTTTGGGGATTAGTCTTCGTCAGAAGAATTTTCTTGAGCCATTTTTTCTTTGACTTCGTCATAAGAAAGAGCATGTTCTTCGTTATCTTCTTTTTCTTCTGGCATTTTTCCTGTCTCGTAGATAGACTTAATCTGAGCGGCATCGAGGGTTTCGTATTTCAGAAGTGCCTCTGCAATCAGACGGTGTGTTTCACGATTATTGTTGATGATATCTGCTGCTGTGTTGCGTGCTTCGTTAAGGAGATTGCGTACTTCATCATCAATAAGCTGTGCTGTTTGGTCTGAATAAGAGTGTTCTGGTGTAAATTGTCCTGGTTGCATAGCATGGCTACCTTCGTACTGAACAGGACCAAGCTTATCACTCATACCGTACTCTGTAACCATAGCACGAGCCATTTGTGTCGCTTGTTCAAAGTCGTTTGAAGCCCCTGAAGTTTGGGCATTAAAGACAATCTCTTCTGCAACACGCCCACCCATGAGACCTGCAAGTTGTTCTTTAAGATCTTCTTTAGACAGAAGCATTTGATCTTCTTTAGGAAGGGCAATCATATAACCGCCTGCACGTCCACGAGGAACAATAGTTACTTTATGGACAACACGGGCGTTTGAAAGCGTTAGACCAACAATAGTATGTCCTGCTTCGTGGTAAGCCACCATTTGGCGCTCATGCTCTGAAACAGTGCGGTCTTTCTTAGAAGGTCCTGCAATAACACGGTCTTCCGCTTCATCAATATCACTAGCATCAATAATTTTTTTGTTGCGACGAGCAGCAACAAGTGCTGCTTCGTTAAGGACATTTTCAAGGTCAGCACCAACAAAACCTGGGGTTTGCTGAGCTACCACCTTCAAGTCAACATCATCTGCCAAAGGTTTGTTTTTAGCATGGACACGAAGAATAGCCTCACGGCCTTTCACGTCGGGACGACCAACTAAGACCTTACGGTCAAAGCGTCCTGGACGCAAGAGAGCAGGGTCAAGAACATCACTACGGTTTGTTGCAGCGATAACAATAATATTTTCATTGCCCTCAAAACCATCCATCTCAATCAAGAGCTGGTTAAGGGTTTGCTCACGCTCGTCGTTTCCGCCACCCATACCAGCGCCACGGCGACGACCGACAGCATCGATTTCATCGATGAAAATGATGGCACGCCCTGCTTTTTTAGCGTCCTCAAAAAGAGAGCGCACACGGCTGGCACCGACACCAACAAACATTTCAACAAAGTCTGAACCGGAAATGCTAAAGAATGGCACACCAGCCTCACCAGCAACGGCTTTGGCAAGAAGGGTTTTACCTGTTCCTGGAGGTCCTTCAAGAAGAACACCGGCAGGAATGCGTGCTCCAAGGGCTTTATAGCGTTGTGGGTCTTTCAAGAAGTCAACGACTTCAACCAATTCTTGTTTTTCCTCTTCTGCACCGGCAACGTCAGAAAAACGGACTTTGACTTCACCCTTATTGGCAGAGCGGGCTTTGTTTTTGCCAAAACTCATGGCACCACGGGCACCGCCACCACTTTGATTCATCATCATCATGAAAAAGACGATCATAATGACGATAGGAACGAAGCTTGCTAAAAATGAAATCCATGCGCCACTTGAACTCTCAGGTTTAACAGTTACTTCTGTATCAGCACTGTCAGCTGCGTCTGTAATATCCTTGATAGAAGTATCACTTGGAAGAGCAACTGCTGTGAAAGAAGTTACTTTTGTGGAGGTAGAATTACCTAAAAAAGAAAGCCCAGTTGTATTTTTGACTGTTTTAGCTTTATTGTATTTACCACTGATTTCGATGACACTACCGCTAGGTTGGTAGGTCAGAGACTTGATTTCACCGTTTTTTAGCTGCTTCACTAAAGTTGAGTAGCTAATCTGCTGACTCTGTGTATTGTTACCTCTAAAATAATACTGAATAGAGGTTACCAGAGCCACAATAACAAGAATGTAAATAAAGGAACTTCGGATGAAGCCATTATTTTTATTGTTTTTCATAGAGTTTGTTAACCTTTACTAATTAGAATAAATTTCTTCTTTTAAGACACCAACGTAGGGAAGATTGCGATAGTTTTCAGCGTAGTCTAAGCCAAAACCAACGATAAATTCATTTGGTACATCATAGCAGACATAATCTGCGTCAATCTCGACAACTCGACCTTCTGGTTTGTCAAAAAGAGTTGCGATTTTAACGGATTTTGCTTGACGGTACTTAAACATATCACGTAGATACTTGAGTGTACGTCCAGTATCGATAATGTCCTCAATGAAGATAATATCTCGTCCTTCAACGTTTGTATCAACGTCTTTCAAGATTTTTACTTCACCACTACTGGTTGTTCCACCATGATAGCTTGAGACCACCATAAAGTCAATCTCAACATGCGTATCAATATGCTTCATCAACTCTGCCATAAATGGAACGGAGCCTTTTAAAACACCGACTAACAGTGGATTTTTGTCTTTGTAGTCCTCTGTCAACTGTGCTCCCAACTCTTTTGTTTTACGAATAATGTCTTCCTCGGTGTAGAGGACTTTTTTGATATCGTTTTCGAGCATATGATCTCCCTTATTTACGCTTTGATAGTATAATTTGCCTATCATTATATCATGTTTAGAGGCTTTTCTCAAATAAGTTTTACGACTTGTGAGAATAAAAATAATCTCACCTTTCTGCTCACCAATAATCGCTTCTTCTCGCTCTTTTTGGGACAATTTGTCATCAATAAATAAACGACGCACTTTCTTTGTAAAATGCCCAAAAGAAATCTTGTCTCCTGCCTGTCTGTGACGTAGTGTTATGGGACTAGTGTCATACAGAGGAATGGCTAATGAAAGCTGCTCCTTGTCATAGGAAAAGCGATAGCCATCATAAACCAGCGCCTCACCAGCTGCTAGTAGACAAGGAGATGACAAGAAAGAGATGGTTTCTTTTTTATCCACCCAAAAGCGCTCCTCGTCCTTATGCAAGATATAATTACTTTTCAAGGAATAGGTAAGCTGTTTGTGGCTTCGGAGCAAGTCAAGCACCGTCTCAAACTGACGACGACTCAGCTCTAAGTCTGAAAATTGCGAGAAATACTCCTCCAAAGCTAGAGCCTGCACCGCATCAGACTGACTAAGAAAGACAGCGTTCTGGGTTATATCGAGAGACGCTATCAAATCCCGAAAAGCTTGATAAGCTAGACGACTGTCATCTGCTAAGTGGCATAAGGCTGTTTTTAACTGGGCATTTTCACGCTCAAGGAGCGGCAAATAGCGATTTCTCACACGATTTCTAAAATAGTGCTCTGACTGGTTGGACGTATCCACAAAGTGCACTGTATCAGGAAGCTCTGCCTTTTTTAGCGTCAGAAAAGGTCGTATCAGCTCACCAGTTGCAAAATTTTGCACTTCCTTGATGGCTGCTAAGTGACGCAAACGGCTGCCACGGATAATCCGCATAAGAACCGTCTCCGCCTGATCATCGGCATGATGAGCCGTTGTCAGCGCAGTGTAGTTGTACTTTTGCATGCACTTTTTGAAAAAGTCATAGCGAAAATCACGCGCACGCTTTTCTGAAAAAAGCCCCTCAAAATGAGCTACATAAATGGGAAGGTCGTGTTCTCTTGCCCATTGACGCAAATACGCTTCTTCTGTTGTTGACTCAGGGCGCTGCTGGTGATTGACATGAGCAATCGCAAGCTCAATGCCTAAAGTTTCTCTATGCTTATAGAGAAACTGCAGCAAATTCATCGAGTCAATGCCAGAAGACACCGCCACCAAAACCTTTTGGTGTTTGTCAAAGAGGCGCTTTTTTTGAATATAGGCTAATAAATCATTATACTGGGTCATTTCAATATATTGTAAATATCATCTGCAATTTGGCTAATGTCATCATAGGACGCCTTGTCTGTAAAGATAGACAAGATGAACGGCGAGTCCGTATAGACAATAGCAACGTCATGCTTGTAGTCGTAAGCATCTCCAATTTTGTGAGCTACCTTCACAGGGATATTCTTTGAGATACGCTCCGTATCAAAGTCCGTCTGAGAGAGGTAATCAATAATGCGACCATTTTGGTAATAAATAGCCTCCATGAGATTACCTGCACTATGAGCGGACAATTGACGCCCTGTCATATCCCAACTTTGACCAGCTATAGTACGCACCGTTTGATAAAAAGAGCTATCAAATTGATTCGCAGCGTAATAGCCTAGCATGTTAGCAGCGACATTGTCAGAGTGCTTGGCCGTTAGCTGCAAAAGCTCATCAACAGAATAGTCTTTGTTGTCTGCTTCCTTATTCAGCTTACCACTCCCACTTGGATCATAAGAACCATTAAAATGATTGACCGCATCGACATAAGTCCATTTTTGAGAATAGGACAGCTCTCCTGTATTGATTTTTTCCTGAGTGACATAAAGCGTTGCTAGCTTAGCAACACTGGCAGCGTACATGTTTTGGTCCATATTGATACCAGCGATAGACTGAGTGGTTAGCTGCTTGACATAGATACTGTAGTTGGATTTATTGTACTTGCTGTTGAGTAATGCCTGCACTTTTAGCATGCGTGTATCTGTCGTTGAGGTATCTTCCTCAGAAATCCAGCCACCATTTTCAAGCTTATAGTAGGTACCGTAGTAAGTCACTGCCTTTTCCACCAGATGAAGCTTATCGCCAGCACTTAGAGTGCTAGCCTGCTTAGCAACACCATAAGTGTAAGGAGCACTGTATAAGCTACTGCTGTTTTTTAGCCATCTCGTCTCGTCAATACTCTCACTACTGATAATGCTGTCGTCAAAGATAAGATTACGACTTGCCTCAATGTAAGTCCCATCAGCTAACTGAAATACCTTGACACCTTTGCTGTTTGTCAAAATAGTCTCTACGTCTAAAAGCGTTTCTTTTGGAAGCATACTAGAGGCGCTCGTTAGCTCAGGGTCGCTATAGGTCATGCTAGCAACTGCAAGACGAGGTGCTTTGGGAACATCTGTAAAGTATAGTAATTGTGTCGCTGTTGAGTTTGAAAAAGTCTCTTTTTGAGCTTCTGAGAGCTCTCCGTCACGCTCTGTACTATCCACCGTCCTAGGCAAAAAGAGAAAAGTAGACAGCAGGATAATCGCTAGCTTTTTCATCTCTCCTCCTCTTTGCCATAGACCGTTTCTAAAAGCTCTTGATTCATTTGTGAGAGTTCTTCTAATTTGTCATCTGAATGCTCAAGAAAACGCTCAATGATTGTTACTATATTTTCCATATTGTTATTTTGGTAATAAACCTGGAACCAGATAAATGGTCTCACCGTCCTTTGAGAGATAGTACTTAGCACGTGCATACTTCTCAATGTAGGTTGTATCCTGCAAACTCTTTGCTAGAGCCTGCTCTTTTGTTGTCTTTTCAGACAGAGCTTTATACTCTTTATTGAGCTTTGCGATTTCTTTTTTATTTGACTGAATGCTGCGGTAGCTCTCCACCAAATTAAAGGTGGGAAGGATAAAAAGCAAAATCACAAAGAGCATGATAATCCCCATCAAACGGTGACGTTTACTGGCTTCTGCCTCCTCGTATCGTGTTTTTTGGTTTTCGTCTTGTATGTATTGATTATTTAGCTGAACGATATTTTTTTTACTCATCGCCTTCAATCCTTGTTTCGCTTACGATTTCATACATTTTAGCAGCGTCTTCTTTTTTGGTACTGTCTTTCATCTCTAAGACACGAACCGTTAAAAGCTTATTGCCAAAGCGAATCTCAATCTCATCTCCTACTTTCAAGTCTGTAGAAGATTTGGCTAGGATACCATTGACCTTAATACGTCCCTTGTCAGCGACTTCTTTTGCGACAGGACGACGTTTAATAATTCTAGAAACTTTTAAATATTTATCTAAGCGCATGATTTCACCTCACTCTTGGCTTATATTCTAACATTTTTTGAGCTTTTATGGCTATATTTTATGTATTGGCTTGATTTTCTTTCTCTTCTTTTCGTGCGGCAAGTGTCTTTGCAAAAGTAATCAGCTCTTCTAAAATCGTATAATCTTTTTGATTTCTAACGTCAAAGATAAGCTCGACCTTACCTTGATTGTCACTGATACGGGATTTTAGCTTGGTTTTTGAGAGAGCTTCAAAATAATCTTGCGTCAAGAAATGCTGAAGCGATACTTTTTCAAAGGCAACGACTACTTGATTTTGTTTGCGGGTGACACGCTCAGCAAAACAGCTATCAAGATAGGCTTTTAGTAAGCCAATCTCTAAAAGATAAGCAACCTCATCTGGATAATCGCCGAAGCGATCCATCAAATCTTGCTGCAGCTCCTCATAGTCTGCCTGACTCTCTATCTCACGGATACGTTTGTAGATATCAATCTTTTGACGCTCATCTGTGATGTAGTCCTTCGGAATGTAAGCGTCAATTTGGAGCATAATCTCCGTATTGCTCTTTTGTCTAGCTGTAGATTTGCCTTGTTTGTGAGCGATTGCTTGCTCGAGTAATTGCGAATACATCTCAAATCCAACAGAGTCGATAAAACCACTCTGTGAAGCGCCTAGGATATTACCCGCACCTCGAATCGCTAAGTCCCGCATGGCAATCTTAAAACCAGAACCCAGCTCTGTAAAGCCTTTGATAGCGTCTAGTCTCTTTTCAGAAACCTCAGTCAAAATCTTGTCTGGGCGATACATGAGATAAGCATAAGCAATGCGGTTTGAGCGCCCAACACGTCCACGCAACTGATAGAGTGTAGAGAGACCCATGTGGTCAGCATTTTCGATGAAGAGCGTATTGACATTTGAAATGTCGACACCTGTCTCAACGATGGTCGTTGCAACCAGCAGGTCATACTCTCCATTGATAAAGTCTAGAAGGGTGTTTTCCAGCTGAATCTCGCTCATCTGACCATGAACAAATCCGATATTAGCCTCAGGCACTAGCTCTCGAAGTTCAGTCACCTTTTGCTCCATGGTCTCAACTTGATTGTAGATATAGAAAGCCTGCCCGCCACGATCCATCTCACGAAGCAATGCCTCACGCACCGTACCAAGATTGGTCTCCATGACGTAGGTTTGGACAGGATAGCGGTTGGTTGGCGGTGTTTCAATGACCGACAAGTCCCTTATACCAAGCATAGACATGTGAAGCGTTCTTGGGATAGGGGTCGCTGTTAAGGTCAGCACATCCACCTTGGTTTTCAGCTCTTTGAGCGTTTCCTTGTGCTTAACGCCAAAACGCTGCTCCTCATCAATAACAATCAAGCCCAAATCTGAAAAAGTCACGTCTTTTGAGAGCAGACGATGTGTTCCAATGATAATGTCAATCTGCCCTTTTCTAAGCTTTTCAAGTGTTTCATTTTGCTCTTTTTTACTCCTAAAACGACTCAAAACATCAACCGTTACAGGGAAGTTAGCAAAACGTTGACTGAAGTTTTCATAATGCTGCTGTGCTAGGACTGTTGTCGGCACTAAGATAGCCACTTGCTTGTGGTCTTTGACCGCCTTAAAGGCTGCACGCATAGCGACTTCCGTCTTACCAAAGCCGACATCACCAACTAACAGACGATCCATAGGATGAGAACTTTCCATATCCTGTTTGATTTCCTTGATGGAGCGCAATTGGTCCTCTGTCTCCACGTAGGCAAAGTCACTGTCAAAATCATGTTGAAGGTCATCGTCTTTTGAAAAGGCAAAGCCTTTTTGCTGACTGCGCTCAGCGTAGAGCTTGATGAGGTCGTCTGCGATATCCTCAACCTGCTTAGCCACATGTTGCTTGGTCTTTTTAAAGCGACCATCATTTAGCGTATTGAGCTTAGGTTCTTTACCATCAGCAGAGACGTATTTGGATAATAACTCAATCTGCTCAACGGGAATCGAGATACGGTCGGCGTTTTGGTATTGAACGGTTAGGTAGTCTCTGTGAACCCCACCGATTTCCATGGTTTCAATGCCAAGATAGCGACCAATACCATGCACATTGTGCACCACATAGTCGCCCACTGACAGCTCATTATAATCTTTTAAACGCTCAGCATTGCTGATATTGGTACGTCGTCTTCTACGCTTGATACGCTTATGAAAAATCTCACGCTCTGTTATCAAGACCAGCTTTTCATCCGCAAAGTAAAAACCACTGGATAACTGACCAATCATCAACTGCACTTGATGTGGCAGAAGTTCCTCGCTGTTTGATATAGCGACCTCTAAATCATACTCTTCCAAGGTTTTTTGTAGACGCTCTAAACTTTGCGAAGAAGAGACCTGCAATAAAACAGTAGCTTTAAGCTTATGATAACGGTTAATCTCATCGACCAAGAGAGGAAATTGATTGAAAAATTCCTGCATGGCATACTGTGTCAACTGATAGCTATGCGAAAAGCGTAAATTGCCCAGACCCTTGTGAAAGGTTGAAAAGAAAGTGGCTGGCTGGTAAGCTCTTAGCTTTTGATAACTGTCTGCTAGATAGGTTAGACTTGAGAAAGCTTTACCCCTCTGTAAATCTTCTGTCAAGAGATTAGCTGCTTCTAAGTCTACCTTGGCATTTTTGTCTGTCAGCTTTTGAAAATCATCAAAGAAAAGCGGTGTGCCTTCTGGCAGATAATCAAGTAACGTCCATTCTTTTTCGTAGAAGAGACTGAGAAACTTACGTGTCTCTTGATGCACCATCTTTTTCTGACAAGACGATAAGATTTCAGACAAATTGCTTTTGAGTGGCTCATCAGAAAGCTCTATCTGGCGCTCTAGATGGCTACTTGCTCGCTCAAAATCAGGCTCCTGCAAAATCATATCGCTAGCTGGTGACACACTAACCTCATCCAATTGTTCTAGAGATTTTTGCGACTCTACATCAAACAAGCGAATCCCGTCAAGTTCATCTCCAAAAAACTCTAGACGATAGGGCTTCTCCTGCGTCATCTCAAAAATATCTAAAATATCCCCACGACGGCTAAATTCTCCTGGTGAAGTCACTTGAGATACCTTTTCATAGCCGATTGTAGACATGTGCTTGACAAGTGTGTCAAGGTCCAGCTCAACTCCAACCTTAAAGGTGTACCTGCTGCTATCATAAACCTCAGGCGAAGGAAGCAAGACCCGCAAGCCCATCAGACTCACCACAAGTATACCTGACTGACTGTCATCCCTTAGAAAATCTAGGGCTGCTAAGCGAGAAGCCGCCTTATCAAGAGAAGAAAAAATAAACTCTGCTGCAAGGACATCATCTGTGAAAAAAGAATAAACCTTGTCCTCTCCTACTAAGTCAATCAAGTTAGCCGATAATTGCTCAGCTTCGTGTTGACTAGCAGTTACCACAACGATTTTTTTCCCTTGTGAGCGGTAGACAGAAGCTATCGCCACTGCCTTACTACTTCCAGATAAACCTGTCACTAATTGTCTGCTTTGTAGTGACACATGACTATGCCACTCTTGTATCGTCTTGTTGCGACTGAATAAATCAATTATATCCATTTTAATCACCCGTTAAAACGTTTTGTTGTTTGTTCGAAATCATTCGATTGTAAATAAAAGTTGACAGCACTATCAACCTTGTCAAGGCTATTGTCAATCGTGATACGCTCTTCTGTATCAAATGTTCCTAGCACGTGATTGATAACGCTCATCCCCTCTTTAGGACGCCCAATGCCAATCTTGATACGATTAAAGTCCTGCGTATTGAGGTGGGCGATAATGCTCTTAATCCCATTATGACCACCTGCTGAGCCTTTCTGGCGAAGGCGCAATTTGCCTACAACCATATCTAGGTCATCATAGATAACCACCATATCAGAAAGGTCAATATTGTAGTAGGTCAAAAGCGCCTTAACAGCAATACCACTGTTGTTCATAAAAGTGGTCGGCTTCACAAAATAAACCTTCTCACCATTGATAAAGGCACTGCCTACTTCTGCTTTGAAGGTTTTATCCTCTGTAAAGGTCACGTCAAGATTTTTGACAATCTTGTCAACAGCTATAAAGCCAACATTATGACGTGTACCATCGTATTTACTGCCTGGATTTCCCAGACCAACAATCATTTTTACCATATTTCTTCTCACTTTCAAAATACAAAAACGGTTAAGAAACGTTTTTAAGTTTCCTAACCTTTTGCTTCATTCATTTGTGCTTAGACGTTAAATCTAAATTCCATGATATCGCCGTCTTGAACGACGTAATCTTTACCTTCTTCACGCAAGCGTCCAGCTTCTTTGACTGCTTTTTCGCTTCCGTACTTAATCAAATCATCATAAGACATGGTAACCGCTCGGATAAAGCCACGCTCAAAGTCTGAGTGAATGATACCTGCTGCTTGAGGCGCCTTAATACCACGCTTAAAGGTCCAAGCACGCACCTCTTTTTCACCAGCGGTGAAGTAAGTGCCAAGCCCTAGCAAATGATAAGCAGCACGTGTCAATTTATCGACACCAGACTCACTAAGACCCATCGCCTCAAGAAACTCTGCCTTGTCCTCATCGTCCAACTCAGAAATTTCCTCCTCGGCACGCGCTGAGATAACAACAACCTCAGCATTTTCCGTTGCAGCAAAGTCACGAATTTGCTGCACATAGTCGATACTATCTGGATCTGCTACCTTGTCCTCATCGACATTTGCCACGTATAAAACAGGCTTAGTTGTCAGTAAGAAGAGCCCTTTGACGATTTGTTTTTCCTCGTCTGTAAAGTCAATGGTACGCGCTGACTTGCCATCTTCAAGGACAGGTTTGATTTTTTGAAGCACGTTAAACTCAGCAACAGAATCTTTGTCCTTTTGTGTTCGTGCCATCTTCTCAACACGAGCGTAGCGTTTATTGATAGACTCAAGGTCTGCTAAAATCAACTCAAGGTTAATGGTATCAATATCGGCTAGAGGGTCAACAAAGGCATCCTCACGCCCTTGCTCACGCATGACATTCTCATCATCAAAGGCACGCACAACATGGACAATAGCATCCACCTCACGGATATTGGCTAGGAATTTATTTCCAAGGCCCTCACCTTTTGACGCTCCCTTTACGATACCAGCAATATCTGTAAATTCAAAGGTCGTAGGTACCGTTTTTTTCGGTGTGATAAGTTCAGTTAACTTTTGCAAGCGCTCGTCTGGCACTTCCACCATACCAACGTTTGGGTCAATGGTTGCAAAAGGGTAATTGGCAGCCTCCGCACCTGCCTTGGTAATTGCATTAAAAAGTGTCGACTTACCAACGTTTGGTAATCCAACAATACCTGCTGTTAAAGCCATAGTTGCATCTTTCTCCGTTCATTTTTTCAATCACAACCATTATAGCATAGTTTACGCAAAAAAACTCGCCCTAGAGCCAGTTTAGCCAAAAATGGAGCGCAGCTGTGACAAAAACCACACCAAAAGACCTCCAACTGGAAAAACGGTCCACCAATAATTGGCAAAAAACTCCCAGATGTTCATCGATCTGTCTTTTTCAACGACCCGCTCTATTTTGACCTCTGGTGCTTTGGCAAGGATAAGCTCGTCTAGAGACACTTGCAAGACCTCAGCAAGCTTTATCGTATGCTCCAAGTCTGGTGTCGCTTCTGCATTTTCCCATTTGGAGATTGCCTGCCTTGAGATAAAGAGGTCTTTGGCGAGTTCATCTTGGGATAAGTAGCGCTCTTGGCGAAGTTTTTTCAGTTGCGTTGAGAATGTTGTCATAAAGGAACCCCCTGATTTTCTAGCTTTAAAATAACAGGTGATGACCTGTTCTAGCAAGCACTTTTAGCTGCAACTAGGCGTTGCACCCTGCGTCAAAAAGCTGTTTTATTAGTCTTTTGCTGGTTGCAAAACCTTTTTAAGCTTACGCTCAAAGTCATGACGGCTCATCATCACAACATGCTCACAATTAGTGCAGCGAATCTTGATATCAGCACCCAGACGCACCACTTCCCAAGCGTTCGCTTTTTTACCTGTTGCTTTAATCGTACAGGCATGAGGTTTTTTCATTTCGACAATCGAACCTAAAGTATACATAGCATTCTCCCTAAAGATAAATATAGCGCTTTTCTGGGGTCAAATCGACATGTTTTAGTGCGACAATCTCCCCATCAATCTCAATAATAGCGTCGTCCTCAAAGTCAACAGAAAGTCTCCGAACACTTCTATGCGAGAGACGAGACGACTTGTGGTGCCTTTTTAAAACCAAAGTCAATAAAATAGCTAAGCGTCCCCAAAAAGAGCTTCCCTGTGCTGTGACGATTTCTAAACGTGAGGTAGTTGCACTTGCTTCTGGCCAAATGACAACACCACCACCAAAAGTGCGGTTATTAGCTAGTGAACACAAAAACAAATCCGATAAAGACAGTTTCTCGCCATCCTCATAAGTAAGCGTCACATCAGCCCTTGGCTGTTTAAATAAACACTTAATCGCAATCAAAATATAAGTGAGTTTACCTAGATGACACTTGTTAAACCAATATTTGAGACGAGACTGCGACGCTTCTTTGACCACATAAGCCGCAAAACCTAAGTCTAGGCTGTTTAGCACAAGCCCACCTTGGTAAGTAAAGACTGTGATTTCCGTTTCTTGCCCTTTATCCAGCCTGTCTAGGGTCACTTCGAGTCTTGGCAGATGCAAAGCATGTGCAAAGTCATTGCCAGAACCTACAGGATAATAGCCAAAAGGAATCGTTTTTGGCAGGTGATAGAGCGTTTTTGATAGCGTCCCGTCTCCACCGATAATCAAAACCTTATCACCCTCTTGATACTGCGATAGCAAACGCTTGACCTGACGTTTCTCATCATCTGGATAGCGTGTGAGAAAAACAAGGACAGGTTTATGATAAGTGTGTTTGATAGCTTTAGTAACCGTTAGGGCTTGGCGATTTCCTGCATGGGGATTGGCAATGATAAGTAGTGTCATACCATGTATTATAGCACAAGAAAGCCCCTTCTTCTAACAAATGATACTCAAAAAGGCTGAGGAACTCAGCCTTTTACTTATCCACAATTAGTTGGTACGAACAGGGGTAATCAATTGAATAAAGTTTTCTGCGTCATCAGCAGGGGTCAGAGTGAAAGGACGAACTGGTGAGATGAAACGCACCGTCACAGACTCGCTCTTAAGTGCTTTGAGGGCTTCAATCAGATAAGTTGGGTTAAAGCTAATGGTCAAGTCACTTCCAGACTGACTGAGCGTCTCTAGCTCTTCATTAACCTTACCAACTTCTGGCGAGTTGACGTGAGCAGATACTTTGTCAGCTTCAATCTCTAAGCGCACTGTACCGTTTTGTGTGGCATTAGAAATCAAGAAAGCACGCTCCATAGCATGGCGAAGCGATTCCGTTTTAAAGACAACCTCTGTCTCAAATTGGTTGGTCAACAGACGATCTGTATCTGGATAAGTCCCTTCTAGCATACGGGTGTAAAAACTGATATGCTCGCTCTTAAACAAGACTTGACTATCGGATAGATAAATCTCAACTGTTTTGATATCATCGCTAAAAACAGCTGAAAATTCACGAAGAGAGCGGCTTGGAAGCACAACATCAAACTCTGTTGTGCTATCTTCTAGGTGGAGCTTACGTTGGCTCATACGGTGTGAGTCAGTCGCCACAGCCTTGAACTCTTGATTAGCTAGAACCATATGCACACCAGTCAAAATCGGACGGCTCTCTTGCTGACTAGCTGCAAAAGCTGTCTCAGCAATCAAGGTTTTCAGTAACTTGGTTTCTAAAACTAGAGGATTGCTTGTTCCCACTTCTTGCAGACGAGGGTATTGATCAACATCTTTTCCTTTAAGCGTGATTTCTGACTTGCCACTTCTTAGCACAATTTGATGATGGTCAATTTCTTCTAAATCAACACTGACATCTGGAAGACTAGAGACAACATTGATAAAGAAACTGGCTTCAAGAAGAATAGAGCCTGTTGAGCTGATGAGAAGCCCTGCATTTTCATTACTAGTAGGGATGGTATTTTCAATAGAGATTTGTCCATTAGAACCTGTCAGTGTAATAGCTGATGAGCTTACTTCAAGTTTGAGACTAGACAAAATAGGAATAGCATTTTTAGAAGCGATAGCTCGTTTTGTGGCTAGTAGAGCTTGGAGAAAAAGAGATTTATTGATGGAAAATTTTAGCATAACAACTCCTTTATTTATAAATAGTATAGGTAGTAGTAGTAGTAGGGACTGTGGATAAGGTGGAAAATCAGATCAAACGAGTGCGTGCCAAGGCAAAAGACTTGTGCACAAGTTGTGGAAAACTCTGTCTTTTAGAGAGAACTTATCCACATGTTAACGAATTTTCGTTTTAATGGTTTCAAGCTCAATGCGCAGATTATCATCCTGAGCCAGCATATTTTTGATTTTATTGTAAGCGTGAAGAACGGTTGAGTGGTCACGCCCTCCAAAAGATTTGCCAATTTTAGGCAGACTGTTGTCGGTCATCTCACGGGCAAGATACATAGCTACTTGACGAGCGAGAACAATGTCCTGCGTGCGCTTAGTCGCCTTGATTTCCTTGACCGTGACACCGTAAAATTTTCCAACCTGCTCTTGAATATCATCAATAGAGATGACATTCATTTTAGGGCTGTCGTTTTTACGGGCTCGAATGGCTTCTGCTGCAATCTCCACGGTCACGGTATCAACGTGCTTAAAGCGTGCCACAAGGTCAATGTCCTTGAGAGCACCTTCTAAATCACGGACATTAGCACTAAACTGGTTCGCCAAATATTCAATGGTATTTTGCTCAAAGTCATAAGGCAATTCTTGGATTTTATTGGTGAGAATGGCAACACGTGTCTCATAATCTGGCGGGGTGATGTCAACGGTCAATCCCCAGCTAAAGCGTGTAACCAAGCGCTTTTCAAGTCCATTTAATTGATCAGGGATACGGTCACTCGTTAGCACAATTTGCTTGTTATTGCTGTGCAGGACATTAAAGGTATTGAAAAATTCCTCTTGAGTTGCTTTCATTTTTGAAGTGCCCATGGACTGGATATCGTCAATGAGGAGCACATCAAGTGTCCGAAAGCTCTCTTTCATCTCCTCTTTTTTCCCTGTCTGCAAGCTCTTTAGAAATTCATTGATAAAGGTTTCAGCAGAGATGTAGCGGATTCTAGCGTTGGGACGGTCTTTTAAAATTTCATTACCAATGGCATTAAGCAGATGCGTCTTACCAAGCCCAGGACCTCCGTAGATAAAGAGCGGGTTATAAATAGTCCCAGGAGAGCTAGCGACCGCTATAGCAGCCGCTTTAGCCCATTTATTGCCCTCTCCTTGAACGAAGTTGTCAAAACTGTATTTGTCGTCAATATTAGAGACAACAGGCGCTAAATGCGGTGTTTCTAACACTTCCTCTACCAATCCCTCACCTTGTTCTTCAAAAGTGGTAGGTGTTTTTGGTTCTTCAAAGGTAAAGTGGCATTTGATTTCAACGTTAAAAATTTCAAAGCCTGCCGTCAGAATGACGGATTTGAGATTTTGCCGCCAAAACATTTGTTTGACCTCGTCTAGGTAGATGGTTGCAATTTGGTTATCAATACTAATCAAGCGAGCGTCAGCAACAAAATAATCATAGGCAGCTTGTTTTAATTCGTCTCGAGCCAACTCCAGTACTCGATTCCAAAATAACTGTTCATTTTCGGTCAT